>CAVXVR010000009.1:0-310303 GCA_963765285.1 Terriglobia bacterium | reverse complement strand
AGGCATGAGGGTCATGCTTACGCCCGGGGAAAGGCCCCACTCAGGCCAAAATCGGGCCGGGGCGCGCTCCCGGCGGAAGCGCTGGGCCAGACCCCGTCGTTTTGCTAGAGTCAGGGACACAGGCGTGATTTGAGAGGAGTGCCGGGAGAATTGACATGGCGAAGGCACCACTGATTTTTACGTATTACATTGCTGCTCCCGTGGAGAAGGTCTGGGATGGATTCGTTTCGAAGGAGGCGAATCGAATAATCTTCATAGGTGTGGACTTTGAGGTGGACTTGAGACCCGGCGGGGCGATGACATTCTCAGGTCCCGGCAAGGACGGGAAGCCGGTGCGTTATGTTACGGGTGAGGTGCTGCGGGTAGACCGACCGAAGCTCTTCGAATACAAGTTTGGCAGCGGCAACGGCGCGGTGATGTCGAGAGTGAAGGTGGAACTGACTCAGGAAACAGAGGCGGTGAAGGTTGTGGTGACGAATGACGGCTTTGCGGAGGACGACCCGGCGTACGTCCAGAACGCGGATGGTTGGCCCCGAATTCTTTCCCGGTTGAAGACTCTGCTGGAAACGGGAAAGACGTTCCGGCCGCATTAGACGGCCACTGACTGCGAAAAGAAGGTCCCCATTTCACTCCCCCTCGTGTTCACTCGGCGTTCGCTCAGGGCAGGCTCTCCACTACGCGGTTAGTTTCCCTCCGGCTTCGGTCGGGATGACAGGGGGTTTCGGTCCGGTACAGTGGAGTCGATAACCGCTGGCCGTGGCGGGTTAACTTTCGTGCCTCCCACCCGTCGCAAAAGCGGCGGGCCGCCTCTGCGCGTCGCTCGCGTCATCCGGCTCCCCAGACGTCGAGAGGGTCGCCAGCGGTGGCACTGCGCCGTCGCTTTCGTCCTCCCTCCGGTCGCCCACAAGCGGCGGGAGATGGGGCACCCGCCGATGGCCGACTCGCAAACCTCCGGCAGATCCCTCCCGCTGTCCGTCCCCGCTCTTGCCCCGGTCGGCCCTAAAGGGGGGTCGCTACCCGGCTCAGGCCCGCGCCGACTTCACGTCCGTGTGCGAGAAGTCTCGGCCTTTGAATAGCAGCGGCTCTCCTTTGGATTTCGCCAGGGCATAGGAGAAGCAGTCCCCGAAATTCAGTTTGGCGGGGTGGCCGCTGGTTTTCCCGAAGTCGCGATAGGCCTGGCGCGCGATGTGGGCTTGCGCTTCGCTGACCGGCTCAATGGCGATCTGCGCGGTCTCGATCAATTCGTCGAAACGGCGGCTCGCGATGGGATCTTTGCTGCCATCAATCACCGCTGCGGCTTCCACGTAGCTGACGGCCGACATACGAGGCTGAGGGGTGCGCTCGATGATTCTGACGAACTCGGGCGCTTCCGCTTCAAAGCGGAGAATGGCGATCAGAGCCGAAGTGTCGAGAATCATTTGGGCAGCCCTTTCTCGTCATAGAGAAGGTCGCCATGCTCGGCCGAGCGAAACGGCTCCTTCAGATGGGTGGCGCAGTCGCGTCCGATTTCGAGCAGTCGGTCGGAGAGCCTGGCAGTGTGTTTGTCTTTGTTCTCCACCTTCTTGAGCCGTTCGCGGAGGGCTTCGGTAACCGCTTCAGTCAAGCTCTCTCCAGTGAGCCGGGCCAGCCGCCGGGCTAACTTGTGGGCGTCTTTGTTTTTAATGTTTAAGCTCATGGTAGATATTCTACCATCAGATTCTACCTTTCTACCATGTTATACGCACGCCATTTCAACGCACCTTGGGAGAGTAAAAACAGCAGGTCCCCATTCGACTCCCCCTCGTGTTCACTCGGCGTTCGCTCAGGGCAGGCTCTCCGCTGCGCCGTCGCTTGCGCTCCGGCTTCGGTCGGGATGACAAGAGATTGGGTGGAATGCCTTGCGGGGCGGTCTTTTCTTTGGTGCTGGCCTATACTGCCTGTCGTACTGCGCTACTGAAAAAGATCGCTATGGCGAATGGGGGATTTGGATGGCGAAGACGCCTGCATTATTTGATTTGAGCGGCCGAGTAGCTGTGGTGACTGGGGGCAACGGGGGAATCGGGCGCGGCATTGCTTTGGGATTGGCGGAGGCTGGGGCGGCCGTCGCGGTGTTGGCGCGGAATGAGGAGAAAAGCCAGCAGGTGCTGGCGGAATTGAAGGCTATCGGCACTCCGGCGCTGGCTTTGAAGGTTGATGTGACCGATCGCGCCGGATTGGAGCCGGCGCTGAAACGGGTGGAGAAGGAGCTGGGTGGTGTTGACATCCTGGTGAACAATGCCGGCATCGTATCGCTGAGCGGCGGCGTTTTGCAGGAGAAGGCTGCGGATTGGGACAACGTCATCGAGACGCAGCTCAATGCTGTCTTTCTGCTTTCGAAAATCGCGGCTGGAATGATGGTTCGTCATAAAAAAGGCGGCAAGATTATTAATATCGGCAGCATGTATTCGTACTTTGGATCCGGGCTTGTGCCTTCGTACAGCGCGGCGAAGGGAGCGATCGTGCAACTGACCAAGTCGATGGCGATTGAGCTGGCTCCGCACAATATTCAGGTTAATGGGATCGCGCCCGGGTGGATTGAGACCGACATGACGGTGGCTGTGCATACGATGCCGCTGAACGACGAGATTCTTCAGCGGACTCCGGCTGGGCGGTGGGGACAACCGGAGGAGATGGCGGGGACGGCGGTGTATCTGGCGTCGCGGGCTTCGGACTTTGTGACCGGGGAGATGATTCGGGTGGATGGGGGATATGCGATCCGGTGAGGTGGGAGATCGTTGGCCAGTGGTGGTGTTGACTTTTGTGCCTCCCACCCTTCGCGAAAAGCGCGCGAAGAGTGGGGCACCCTTTATCGTAATAGCGGAATCCAAAACCTTTGGTCTGTTGTGCTGATGACTCTTGTGCCTCCAAACCTCTTGCAAAGACCGGGCACGGTCGAAAAAATGTTCGGACCCAGTGTCGATTGTCGTCCTGCCCAATCGACTTACCGGCAAAGGAGAAAACCGAGATGAAAAACGTTGTCGCTCCCCTCTTACTGCTGATAGCGAGCTGGCAAGCCCCCTGGGCGCTGGCTGAGGACGCCAAGACGCCGTATCCGAACATGGCGCCGGTTGACCAGTACATGATGGAGCGAGGTGCGGAGATCGCGCTGGCGCGCACTGCCGCTCCCGAGTCCATCTCAGGGGATGCCGAGGTCATGGTGCTTGGAGCGCATGGTTATGAAACCGCGTCGAAAGGCAAGAACGGTTGGGTGTGCTGGGTGGAACGATCCTGGTTCAAGGAGGCAGACGATCCTGAGTTTTGGAATCCCAAGCTGCGGGCTCCGATCTGCTTTAACCCGGCGGGGGCCCGGTTTAGTGTTCCGATCGGGATGAAGAAAACCGAGTTGATATTGGCTGGACGATCGCCGGCTCAGATGTCCGAGGGGATCGAAGCGGCGTTCAACAAGAAGGAATTGCCGACGCCGGAACCGGGGGCGATGAGCTACATGATGTCGAAACAACAGGACTTGGGCGGTGGGCACTGGCATCCACACCTGATGTTTTTTGCTCCACTCGCGGAGCCGAACACATGGGGCGCAGATTTGCCGGGCTCGCCGGTTATAACCGCCAAGGACCCATTGGATCGAGTGACAGTGGTTATGGTTCTGGTCCACAAGTGGTCGGATGGCACGGCGGACGGGGTGGATCACTAAGGTTCGATTTGACCGGCGGCGGTGTTGGCTGTGTGCCTCCCACCCTTCGCGAAAACCGCGCGAAGAGTGGGGCACCCATTTTCGTGGCAGGGGAAACCAAAACCTTTGGCCCGTGGTGGTGTTGACTGTCTGCCTCCCACCCTTCGCGAAAACCGCGCGAAGAGTGGGGCACCCTTTTCCGTGATAGTGCCTTCCTTCCGATCCAAACGGAACCTTTCCAGGTTAATTCTGCATCGAAGTAGTCAGCGGTCGATTCTCGCCTTTCTGGTTACTTCGGGGCCAAGGGGTGCGGCTAAGGCTGCTGATTGGCGTGTTATACTGCGCTGATACGCGGTCTCGGGCCGTTTTTCAGGCCGGGAGCAAAGGAAAATCTCACGATGGCCGGTAGTTCTCGTCGCCCACTCTTCCTGGTTGTATTTGTGCTCGTCGTTTGCGGATTTCTGGGGATGCTGTTTGCCCAGAAGAATCCGGCAGTCAGCTCGAACGGCGACTCCGATGTCCGCGACAGTCTGCGCCAGTTCACCACGGTGTACGACGTGGTGGAGCAGAACTATGCCGAGCCGGTCAGTCCGGATAAGGCCATCTACGATGGCGCGATCCCGGGCATGCTGCATGTGCTCGATCCGCACTCGAACTTTTTTGATCCCAAGGCCTATTCCCTGCTGCGCGAAGATCAGCGCGGCAAGTACTACGGCGTAGGCATGCAGGTGGGGCCGCGTAATAACAAGGTGATCGTGATCGCGCCTTTCGTGGGGACGCCGGCTTACCGCGCGGGCATTCGTCCCGGAGACATCATTGTTGCGGTCGATGGCAAACCTACCGACAACATGACGACCGGCGATGTTGCCGACCTGCTCAAAGGGCCCAAGGGGACAACGGTCCACATCACGATTGTTCGCGAAGGCGCAGATAAGCCGATTGAATTTGCCGTGGTGCGCGACGAGATTCCGCGCTACAGCGTGGACCTGCACTTCATGATCCGGCCGGGCATCGGCTACATGCATATTTCGGGCTTCAATGAGACTACCGAGCACGAAGTGGCGGACGCGCTGGATGAAATGGGAGACCTGAAAGGTCTGGTTCTTGACCTGCGCCAGAATCCGGGCGGCTTGCTCAATGAAGGCGTCGGAGTGGCGGACAAGTTCCTGAAGAAGGGACAGCTGATTGTTTCGCATCACGGCCGGTCTTCTCCGGAGAAGCGCTACCCTGCGACGCATGGCAACGGCGGCAAGGAATATCCGCTGGTGGTGCTGGTGAACCGCGGGACCGCGTCAGCGGCCGAGATTGTTGCGGGCGCTATTCAAGATCACGATCGCGGGCTGATCGTCGGCGAAACTACTTTCGGCAAAGGGCTGGTGCAGACGGTGTATCCGCTGGATGAGAACACCGGTCTGGCACTGACCACTGCCAAGTACTACACGCCGAGCGGACGCCTGATTCAGCGTGACTATTCGAACGTTTCCCTGTACGACTACTACTTCAATCGCGAAGGCAACGACGACGCTGCCAGCCGCGAAGTCAAGCTGACTGATGGCGGCCGCACGGTGTACGGTGGCGGCGGGATTACGCCTGATAAGAAGCTCGATCCCTTGAAGTCGAATCGCTTCCAGGACTCGCTGCTGCAGCACTATGCCTTCTTCAACTTTGCCAAGCACTACGTGGTCACGCACCATCCCACGAAGAGCTTCGAAGTGGATGACACGGTCATGCAGGATTTTCGCAAGTTCCTGGATGACGAAAAGGTCCCTTTCACCGAAGCCGACTTGCTCGAGAACAATGACTGGGTTCGGGGCAGCATCAAGAGCGAGATCTTTGTGGATGCGTTCGGCCAGGAGGAAGGTTTGAAGATCCGGGCTGAAACTGACCCGCAAATCCTTAAAGCTCTGGATTACCTGCCTGAAGCCAGGCAGTTGGCGGAGAACGCCCGGCGAGTAGTGGCGGAACGGAACAATGCTTCGGCCTTAAATCGCTAGGTAATTGATTACCCGTTACTTACAAGGCCCGCTTAGGCGGGCCTTACTAGTTTCGGCCAGACGTCGATCAGCGTTGACTTGCCCCCGGGAGTGTGCCAGAATCCGCCCAGAATCCGCTCTGGCGGCCTGCTGGAGCCCGGTTTGGAGTTAATGGTCACCTTCCCTACCGATTCCCGGCATATTGCCCCTGATAAGAGTTCACGAGAGGCGCGTCTGGGCAAATGCTGAGGGACGGTTGGGTGATTTGGGCGCTGGCTTCGGGTCTGGCGCTGGGGGCCGGTTGGACCGATTGGCGGTCGCGGCGGATTCCGAACTGGCTGACGGTTCCGGCACTGTTTATAGGGATCGCCGCCAACAGCCTGATTCGAGGCTGGAGCGGGACTAAAGACTCTCTGCTGGGAGCGGGTTTGGGTTTGGCGCTGTTGCTGCCCTTCGTGCTGATTCGCAGTCTGGGTGCAGGTGACTGGAAGCTGGTGGGCGCGATGGGCGCATTTGTCGGGCCGCGGCATTTGGTTACGGTCTTGATTGTCGCGGTTTTGATCGCGGGAGTGATGGGCGTGATTCTGATCATCTGGAAGAAGCGGGTGGGGCAGACATTGCGGAACCTGGTTCGCATGACGGCGGCTTTTCTGAGTCTTCCACCTACCGGGGCCGGATCTGACGCTCGATAATCCGGAATCGTTGAAGGTGCCGTTCGGAGTGGCTTTTGCGCTGGCGGTCGATTCTTTACAGCGCGCGGCAGGTTTGGGGAATATCGTGAAACACGTGAGCGTTCTTGCGAAGCATCGAAGAATTGCAGTCCGCGACGACAGCGGAGCCGAGATGGCCGAACTGGCGTTCGTCATGCCGTTGCTTTTCATGCTGCTGTTCGGGATCATGTGGTTTGGGCGGGCGTTCCAGATTTATTCCACGGTGAATCAGGCGGCGAGAGCGGCCGCGGAGGCGGCCGTTGTCCCGACCTGCGCGAGTTGCGGCAATACGTTCTCATACACGGCGGCGAATCAGGCATCTCTCAAGACGAATGTCGTTGATCCAATCCTTCAGGCGGCGCACCTCGACCCGGGGCAAGTGACGAATTTCAGCCTGCTGACCGACCAGCCACTGAATACGAGTTCGCCGCAGGAAATCGGTGCCCAGGTGAGCTTCAAGTACCCCTACAGTTTCAAACTCCAGGGAGTTACCTGCTGTCCGCCGGCCATTGTTCCGATCACCAATGGCATTACCTTTACCGCGCAAGCCCAGGCCAGGAAGGAACAGTAGTGAACAGGCGTCTGCGACGGGTCAGCGAGTGGCTGCGGCGCGCGGCTGGACGGGCACGCCTCAAGGACGCCAGCGGCGCGGAAATGGTGGAATTCGTGGTTTCGCTTCCGTTGATCATCGTCACCGTCGTGGGAGTTTTTGATTTCGGGTCCGCCTTCGTGGTCAGGCAAAGGGTGACGAACGCCGCCCTTCAGGGAGCGCGGGTTGCATCGAACCAGCCGACCAGCGATCTTTCCAATAACGCCGGATCCTGCTCTGCTCCCGCTTCGGTTTGCGCGCTGCGTGACGTGATTGACAGCACACTGGTCGACAGCAAATTGAATGACTGTGGCCTGTCGGGAGCAGCCGCCACAGGCTCGTTTCCGACCTGGACGTTCACCACCACGGGCAGCTGTCCGGGAAATTTGATTGTAACCGTCAACCGCGGACACACCTACGACACGACCCTGCCGTCGCCGCCTTTTGATTCGGCGAATTACCGGGTTGAGGGCACGAAGGTCACTATCAGCTATCCCTACAAGTGGGAATTCAACCGAGTGATTGGCCTGGTGGCTCCGGGTGCGGCTTACGCCAGCACGTCGCAGATTACGTCGGTTGCGGTGATGCAGAATCTGAACTAGAGACTGAAATTGGATAAAGTGTGAGAAGCGTCAGATCGCGTAATCGTAATGACGAGCGAGGTGTCACGATCCTGCTGGTGGCAGTGTGCCTGGCCGCCTTGCTGGCGATGGCGGCGCTTGCCATTGATGTGGTCACGCTCTACGTGGCGCGGACTGAGGCGCAGCGGACTGCCGATGCGGCGGCGCTGGCCGGAGCCAGAATGATGGCGAGTCCGGGATTCACCTCGCAGAGTGCATCCCCCGCGACGGCTGATGTTTGCCAAAACGGAGGGCCAAGCCTGGCGGCTGCCAATGCCGTGGCGGGAGCGGTCGCTACACAGAATCAAGTCGCTGGGCAGAACGTTTCGGCCGGTAATGTGGCCATTACCTGCAACACGGCCACCGCGGGAAATCCGCAAATCACGGTCTCTGTGCAACGAACCAACATACCTACATTCTTTGCGAGGATCTGGGGACGCACTGCCAGCAGCGTCAGCGCCACTTCGACCGCCGAGGCTTACAATCCGTCCGGCGCTGTGGTTCCAATTTCGGTGTCGGGCGTGAAGCCGTGGCTGGTTCCGAATTGCGATCCTGCGCATGCCGGCCCAACCGGGAATCCAAATTGCCCCGGATTCGCGTACCTAATCGATCCTACTAGCGGCAGCATCGAGAACACCGGAGCCACATCGCTCGTAGGAAAAACTGTGGCACTGACGCACGTCGCGGGAGGAACAAAGCCTCAGGCTTATGCGGGCCCACCCTATCGCTTGGACTACTACCGTATAAATCTTCCCATAAACCCGCCTCAGCCGCTTTGCCCTTCTACCAGCTTAGTCCCAACATGCGCCCAGGTGGGCAGCGACGACTATCTGGATAATATCGCGTGCTCTTCGACCTCTCAGTTCAGCTGCGGCCAGACAATTGGTCTCGGTCAGACCGTAACGGTGCTCTCAGCCGGCGGTTTCGGCGTGAAAACCAACGAGGGGACACAGTGTCTCATCCATGCAGGGGGAGCAGGTCTCAATCAGGACCAGGACGTGTTCACTCCGAGCGGTGGGGCCAGTCCGGTCCGTATCGACGGCGGCGACAATAACCCCAATCCGGCGTTGCAAGGGGTACAAAACATCAGCCGAAGCGACTCAGTAGTCACCGTCCCCATTTTTCAAGGAGGCGTAGGGGGAGATCTTTGCCCAGGCGGCGCCTGCAATCAAACGGGAACCATTGTAGGCTTCCTTCAACTCGGAATCACGCGAACCGTGAATCCTACCGACGCTCCCAACCCGTCCCGACACAAACGGAAAAATCGAGGCCGTGATCCTGAACCTTTCCGGTTGCAACTCGACCGCCAGCGGAACTCCGGTTTCCGGCGGTGGACTCTCCGCCGATCCCCGTGCGCCTGATTCATCAATAAAGACGGAAGCTGAGATCTGCGACGAAACTACTGCGGCGGCGGAGCATCGTCTTTGGTCTGCTGTGGTGGCGGTTGCGCAGTATCGGGTTGGTCAGGGTCGGGCGCCGGCTCGGCTTCGGGGGGCGGAGGCGAAGACTGAGCCACTGCCGGCTGGGTGTAGGTGATCATGGGCTGCGAGCCGCTCTGGCCTCTGGGGGTCAGGATCAGGCTCTTGAGCCTGCCCGGATCACCGTCGTATCCGACCACGATAAAGTTAAACCGCGATCCGTTCAGAAGCGAGGCGAGCACTTCGCGAAGCGGGGCTGGGCCGATGCTGGTCACTACCTGTTCCTGTTCCGCTCCTGCCGGGATAAGAACGTCGGCGCCGGTTTTGTGGTGAACTTCGTTCAGCACGTCAGCCAGCGAGGCCCGATTCGCCCAGATACTCATACGTCCATTTTCGTAGTGGACTTCGACCTTGGGTTCCACCTTCGCGGGCGGCGGTGGCGGAACAGGGGCAGAAGCCTGCGGCATCGAGACAACTTCCACCACCGTCTTCGTCTTGCTGGAATTTGCCGCGGCGGGGGTAGATGCGGCTGTGCCCAGCTTGACCGTCCCCAGTTTGACGACGACCTTGTTGCCCGAAGGCACTAACTGGTAAGTCTGCGGTCCCTTCAGGTCAAGAACAACGCGGGTGACAGGAGGGTTCTTGGCGAATAATCCGACGCGCACTCCCTTTAAGTCTCCATGAATGCCTGTGATTCCGCGCAGATCGTCGGCCGGAATTGCGTTGGGAAAATCGACGACCAGGCGATCGGGCCCGGTGATGAGTTGGACCTGTGGGGTCACCGGCTGACTGGCTTGAATCTCGACTTCGGTGCCGCCCTTGCCCAGCGAAACCTGGCGAACGGTAGCCGGATCGCCGGCGGCGGCCGATGCGACAAGCAGCATGAGTACGCTTGCGCCAATGGCCAGCGCATGCAGGCTGTGCCCCTTACAACTATGGCCCATAGGTTTGGTCTCTTACTGGATTCTAGCAGCGTCGGGCGGGCGAAACGCCGACCTTTAGTTCCGGTCGGTAATGATTTTGGGACATTGGAGACCGGAATGGGAAGCTTCTGGCGCCAATTCTCCTTCAAGGGATCCTGCGAGAGCGACATCAGGGAGTTGGCAAAGCTGGGGAACGCGGTACCGTCTTCTTCCGATAGCGCAAATAAATGCCGCCGATGCCAGAAGCCACCAGGAGCATGGTGCCCGGCTCCGGAACCACTGGCGGCTTGGGCGAGCAGCGTGGCTTTTTCTTCTTGCCCGGCACAGCGCTGTCCAAGTTTGCTTCTACCGCGCCGGGTTTCGGTTTCTTAGCAGGCAGGCAGGTTCCTGGAAGCGGCGGAGCAAAAAAGCCGGGCGAGTTTCCCCAACTGACCGGAGCAAGTCCGGGAGCTCCTGGATTTTGGGGTTCGAATCCCAAAGGCGTGGAACGGGTGAGCAGCACAGACTCAAAAGTGCCGGGAAATGCGGCTTGGGCGACTAAGCTTCCCTCGATGATGGGAGTGTCGAAGGTTTCGACGGTAGGCTCGGCCGGTCCGGCAACCACTTGGGGTAGCTCGGACAGCCGATTACCACAACGGGCGCGTGCCGTGATCGTGCCATCTGAAAGCAGCTTTTCTCCGGCGTGCAAGGCAATCTGCCTGCGAGTCCAGAGTATGCGCTCGCCTATGCGGTAGGAAAGATATGCTAACCGGGAGCGACGGAGTTCGATGACTCTGGCCTTCTTGAAATCGAAGCCCGCGTAGTGCCGGGCGACGACACGGTCGCGAAGCATCGCGGCTTTCAGTTCAGCGACAGTGGAGACGCCACCGGGCACCACGGAATAGGGATAGATCAGGCGGCCAGGGGCGACGGCAGCCGATTGCACTATTTCTCTTGGTAAAGCTGTGCCACTCCCGCCCTGGCTTGCTGCTGAACCGATGACGTCCTGATTTCCTGAGAGAGGGGACGTACTTGGAAGGCGCGAACCGAGCCAGAATCCGCTGCAGGCAAGCAGGGTGGTTAGAACAAAAAGGACAACTCTACGGCGACGCCGCCGGACACGCCGGGAGCGGCTTTTTCGTACGCGCCGAACCCGGACGACGACGTAATCCGCCACCTACCCCTCCTCGAAAGGGTCCCCGCCTGGGAGGGCGTGGATCGAAAACCTATGTGCTAGTGCAGTTTAGCTGCCAGAGCTGGCATTCAGAAGGCAGGTGGAATCACTGCGAATCGAAGAACCACACCCCACTCCCCGATGTGAAGTGCGCAGGATCTTGCACAAAAAGCGATCTTGCTTGCGGGCACCGAGCAAGCTACTGCTTCTCGGTATCAGGGTTATGGTTCGGCGAACCTGCCAGTTTGGCTATCTCTGCCAACTGCCGGTGCGCGTCTTCCACGTCGGCCGGCTTGCTGGCTAATTGCAGATATTGCTTCATGTGGGTTTCGGCGTCTGCATAGTCGTGACGTTGAATGAGAACCAGGCCCAGCAAATACTCCATCTTCGGAATCTGGTGGGCTACGTCAAGCTTAAGCCCATGGCGGGCGCTGTGTTCTGCAGCTTCGAAATTTTGCAAATTGTAATTGGCCAACGCGTTGCGAAACCAGGCATCGGGGAAGAAATCGGGATAGCGGGAGAGAAGCCGCTGTGTAACGTCCACCACGTCAGACCAATTCTTTTGTTGCATCGCCAACTCCGCCAGGGCCCGGTACGGGTTGACGTAGTTGGGATCGGCGGCCACTGATTTATTAAACGATAAGGCAGCGGCAGTGTTGTCGCTTCTCCACGACTGCACCCGGCCCAACTCAAACCAGGCTTCGGCGTACTGAGGATAAATCTGGACGGCCTTTTCAAAAGATTGCTGGGCTTCCTCGAACTTCTGTTTTTTCTCCTGCTCGCTGCCTTTCTCGAAAGCCTTTTTGGCTGCTGCGGGGGCGCGGGCGCTGGTGGCGCTAACCGTAAGACCTTCTGCCGGGCCCAGACGATGTAGCGCGAGCCTGCCGACATCGCTGCTTCCCTGCCCTGAGAGTCTGCTGCTTAATTGAATGGGCTGCGAGGAATATCCGGAAAGACTGGCTTCCAGTTCACACTCGTGCAGGTTACGCCGGTCGTCCTTGTTTCGGTTCGCGTCTGCCGAGGTATCGGCATCTACCAATCCGCCGTTAAGCATGGAGACTTTGTCAGTGAATTCGAAACTAAAGTGGCCTTGGCCGTCGGTGTAGGCCTCCGTGTGCTTCTTGCCGTTGCAAATGGTATGAACTTCGGCTGGGCCCGGCAGAACCGTTCCGTCATCCACAACCACTTTCCCGGTGAGAAAAATTCGCCCCAAGCTTTGCTCCGGGCTGGGGATGTCCGGAGTCGAGATGACGCCGCGGTTGTTGCCGCTGACAATCTGAGACCAGGAGCACAGGCTGAGTGTGAGGCTGAGGAAAATACAGGAAGCAAGATGCCTTTTCATGGCTAGCCGACCCTCGACATCGTTGAGGGGATTATATGCCCGGGCCGAGACCCTGGCGTCGACTTTGGGACGGATGGTTAGAGGCGGGCATCCAGATCAGGAATGGACCAGCTTCTCCAGGGCCGGTTTGTTACGGATCACCAGGATGGAGCCCTTGAGTTGGACCAACTGTTTCTTCTTGAATTCCGAAAATAGACGGCTGACCGTTTCGCGGGTCGTACCGATCATTTCCGCGATTTCCTCGTGGGTCAGTGTCAGACGCAGTTGCGGAGGATTGTGGGAATTGCCAGATTCAGTGGACCAGCTCAGCAGCAGTTTAGCCAACTTCTCCGCCGGCGAACTGGTTAGACCAAGAGTTCGGATTTCCTCGTACGCAGTGTAATAGTTGCGGCTAAGCAGTTCGGCCACCCGCACGGCGACTTCGCCGAAATCCCGCAGGAATTGCAGCATCGCATCGCGGGGAATGAAATTGGCCTGCCCCGGCTCTACCATCTCGGCAGTCACTTCATACGGCCGGTTGGAAATCGTGGCGTTGAGCCCGAGCACGTCTCCCGGATCGGAAATCTTGGTGATGATCGTCTTCCCTTCCTGGGAAGAAGTTGAAAGCTTCACCTTGCCAGTGCATAGCACGAAAACGCCACGCGGCTGTTGCCCCTCGATGAACAACATGGCAGCTCGCGGATAAATCGCGGTGGACCTGATCTCATTCAAACGATGGGCCGCGGCGGCAGAGAGATTGCAGAACAGGTGCTCTTCCCGCACCGGGCAGGTGAGGCAGTTGTCGAGAATGGTCAGACCGTAGGGAGCCCGCATTCCATGCAGATTGTAGCACTAATAGGGCCTTGTGATTGATATCACTCGGAACCGTGATGAAGCACACCGTCAGGCTGGCCGCAGTCGAGCAACATGCAAGGTGAATGATTCTGGAGACATGACTCTCGCAGCCAAGTTTCCAGCCGGCTGGATCGCGGGGCTCAGGCTCCTTCAAGGCCGGGGAAAGAGGCCCTCATGACGGCAACGACGGAAGTTCACGAGCCCGAATTGCTAGAAACAGCGCAGGAGAAGGGCCGGGACCAGGTTCTGCCTGCACCGCAAGCGATCGCCGCAGAAGGCCCGCAACTGTTTTCTGACGTTCTGCTGGACTCGGCCGGGGAATTTCATAAACGCCGAACGTGGCCCACCCTGATCTCATTCATTGTGCAATGCATGGTTGTGGCAACCGTAGTCATCGTTCCCCTCTGGTTCACTGATGCGTTGCCCAAAGCCCAGCTATTGACTTTCCTGGTGGCTCCGCCACCTCCACCACCGCCACCACCACCCGCGGCCGAAGCCATGTCGAAGGTGGTGAAGCGGATGGAGAGCGAGTTGACCAATGGACAACTGCGCACTCCGACCAAAATTCCGGAAAAAGTTCAGATGCTGAATGAAGAGACGCCGCCCTCGCTGCAGCCCGGGGAAGGGGTGATAGGCGGAGTGCCGGGCGGAATCGCGGGTGGCCAGTTGGGGGGCGTCATCGGCGGCATCATCAGCTCGACTAATAATTTGGCGATCGTGCCGAAGCTTGTGCCAGTGGTGCCCAAGCGCATTCGCATTTCCCAGGGAATAACCCAGGGAATGTTGCTGCGCAAGATTGAACCAGCGTATCCGCTTCTGGCGCAGCAGGCCCGGATTCAAGGGCAGGTCGTGTTGAGAGCGATCATCGACAAGAACGGCGACATTCAGAACCTGGAAGCCGAGAGTGGCCATCCCATGCTGATGCCTGCAGCTATTGCTGCGGTAAAACAGTGGCATTACCGGCCGTACCTGTTGAATGGTCAACCGGTGGAAGTGGAAACCACAATCACCGTCACGTTTGTTTTGTCTCACTGAAGTGAGGTGTCTATGGAACGCGGAATCTTAGAACAGCGCCGAAAGGCTGGGGGAGCGGTGATGGACAGAGAATATAGATGCCGGGTCGTGGCATGGTGGACTTCGGGAAAAACCGGACTTGCCAAGAGCGAAAGCGCGCCCAACACGATCCACTTTGCCGCCCCTCCGGAGTTTGGCGGCCTGGAAGGACGTTGGACACCTGAAGAGCTGTTGCTGGCAGCTCTGGCGGGTTGCTTTACCACCACGTTTAAGACGGTCGCCGCGGCAGCTCGTTTCGACTATACCGATCTCGAGGTGACCGCCGAAGGCGCAGTGGAAAAGAGCGATTCTGGATATTGCTTCACCCACATGGTGCTGCATCCAACTGTGACCATTTCTGGCGAGACCAGACGAG
Source organism: Terriglobia bacterium (assembly GCA_963765285.1). GTDB lineage: Bacteria > Acidobacteriota > Terriglobia > Terriglobales > Acidobacteriaceae > CAVWZH01. The sequence continues at coordinate 295,663 of CAVXVR010000009.1, read as the reverse complement.
GACAGGCCCTGGAGCTATTGGAGAAAACCAAGAACCTGTGCCTGGTTTCGCGGGCGTTGGCTTCCAGTCCCAAGTTTGAGCCTTCCGTGGAAATAAGCAAGCTTCCATCCACGACGGGTCCGGCGGCATCGCTCTCCGATAGTTTATGATCGAAACACCCCAGCGGAGGGCGATCATAATGCAGCCGCCACCGCCGAGACCCGAAGAAGCTGCACAGGCTGCGCTGCGCCCGTACCCGTCGCAGTATGTCTCCTCCTGGTCGCTTAAGGATGGCACGCCGATTACAATCCGGCCGATCCGGCCCGAAGACGAGCCACTTATGGTGGAGTTCCACAACACGCTCTCGGAGCGCAGCGTCTACATGCGTTATTTCTCTTCAATGCCGCTCCGGTCGCGAGTTGAGCATGAGCGCCTGGTCCGCATTTGCTTCCCAGACTACGCCCGTGAGATCGCGCTGGTGGCCGAGTACATCGACCCCGGGACGGGACGTGCGGCAATCCTTGGCGTCGGCCGGTTAATCAAACTACTCCCGAAAGATGAGGCGGAAGTGGCCGTCTTGGTCTCTGACGATTGGCAGCGCCGGGGCATTGGCATGGAACTCCTACAAAAGGTCCTCGCGGTAGCGCGAGCAGAGAAAGTGGGGCGCGTTTCGGCGGAATTGTTGCGCGACAATCTCGGCATGCAAACCCTGTTGAAGAAGAACGGTTTCCGCTTCAGCTTGATCGACGATGCGGCTTCGATTCGGGCGACTCTTGACCTGTAATTTTCGGCAATGGAGACAGGCCGGTTTGTTCTGGTTGCCGTGGATGTTTGTGACTAGAATCACGGAAACCGTTTTCATGGATCTCTAGAGTCTGCCTATGGACGCGCTGCTACTGCACCGAATTCACTTCGCCTTCACTGTCACTTACCACTATTTATTTCCTCAACTCACCATGGGACTCGCCCTGCTGATCGTGGTCCTGAAGACCCTCGCTATCCGCCGCCGGGATGAACGTTACAACGAAGCGGCGCGCTTCTGGGGCCGGATATTCGCCGTGAACTTCCTGATCGGCGTGGTCACCGGCATCCCCATGGAATTTCAGTTTGGAACTAATTGGTCGCAGTTTGCCCGAACTACTGGCGGCGTAATCGGCCAGCCTCTGGCTATGGAGGGTGTTTTCTCTTTCTTTCTGGAATCAGCCTTTCTCGGACTCTTTCTTTTCGGGGAAAAGCGCCTTTCTGCTTGGGGACATTGGGTCTCCGCCTTCCTGGTTTTTGTTGGCTCGTGGATCTCCGGCTTTTTCATCATCGTGACCAATGCCTGGATGCAACATCCTGTGGCCTACCGCATCCTTCCTAACGGCGGGTTTGAGATTACGAGCTTCTGGGGCTTGCTTATGAATCACTGGGCATTGCTCCAGTATGCCCACAACATGTCCGGCGCGGTGATCACAGGCTCGTTCGTGATGTGCTCGGTGGGCGCGTTTTATCTGCTGGAAAATCGCTTTTCAGAACACGGCAAGATTTTTTTGCAGGTGGGTGTGGTGGCGGGGCTGATCGCCTGCATCGCGCAGATCTTTCCCACGGGCGATCTTGCCGGCCGCTATATGGCGGAAAAGCAGCCGGCAACCGTGGCGGCGATGGAGGGTCTCTTTCACACCCAGGTTGGCGCGCCGATTGTGCTCATGGGGCAGCCGAATGAAGAACTCCAGACGATCGACAATCCCATCGCGGTAAACAACGTATTGAGCTTCTTGATTTACGGAACCACGCGGGCTGAGGTGAAGGGGCTTGACCAATTTCCTCCGGAAGATCGGCCGCAACCCTTGACCCTGCTTTTTTACAGCTATCACATCATGGCTGGGTTGGGCACGCTGTTCGTGGCGCTCATGGCGGCGTCGGCTTTGGCGCTGTGGTGGGGGAAACTCTTTACCACGCGCTGGCTGTTGTGGCCTTTGATGCTGTGCTTTCCCTTCCCGTACATCGCTAACACTTTTGGCTGGATGACTGCGGAGATCGGGCGGCAGCCCTGGATTGTTTACGGCCTGATGCGCACTTCCGCTGGTTATTCCAAGTACGTTTCCGCGGGGAACGGCCTTTTTACTTTGCTGGGATTTATGGGCGTCTACACGGTGCTTTCGATTCTGTTCATTGTTCTGGTGTATCGCATTATTGCCGAGGGACCGGCCATCAGCGGAAAAATGACCACCGAGCAAGCACTGCCTTAACGGTTGCGTGAGGAGACAATGGGATTCATCTGGTTCTGGCTGGTTGCCATCATGCTGGTCGCTTACGTCGTGTTCGACGGATTCGACCTTGGAGTGGGCATTCTGCATCCCTTCATTGCGCAAACCGACCAGGAGCGTCAGATTACTCTGCGCTCGATCGGGCCGGTGTGGGATGGGAATGAAGTCTGGCTGCTGGCCGGGGGCGGCACTTTGTATTTCGCCTTCCCGCTTCTCTACGCGTCTGCGTTCAGCGGTTTTTATCTGGCCCTGATGATTGTGCTTTGGCTTCTGATTGGCCGCGCGGTCAGCGTCGAGCTGCGTTCACACATCCACATGGACGTTTGGCGGTCTTTCTTTGATTCGCTGTTCTTTGCTTCCAGCGCGCTGCTCGCCATTTTCTATGGAGCGGCGCTGGCCAATGTGATCCGAGGAGTTCCTCTGGGCGAGGACGGCTACTTTTTTCTTCCGCTGTGGACTAACTGGCGCGTCGGCCCACAACCCGGCATTCTTGACTGGTACACGGTGATTGGAGGCGTGCTTGCTCTGGTGGCGCTGACGGTTCATGGAGCGCTTTACCTGGCCATGAAGACTGAGGGCGCCTTGCAAACTCGCGCACGCGCCGCTACGCATTGGATTGGATTGCTGCTTCTTATCCTCACCGTGCTGAGCCTGCCGGCTTCCGTATTCGCGCGTCCGGACACCCTGGATAACTATCGGAACTACCCCGTCCTCTTTCTGATTCCCGTGGTGATCCTGCTCTCGTTGATCGGAATCATCCAATTTTCCCGCAAGGCAGATGATGGCAAAGCATTCGGCTGCTCTTGCGTCTTTTTGACTATGATGATGGTGGGAGCGGCGGTCGCTCTTTATCCTCGCCTTCTGCCCTCGAGCGCAGACCCGAGCCGTGACATCACCATTCCGAAGGCCATTTCCGGGCCTTACGCTCTGCATGTAGGACTGATCTGGTGGACAGTCGGCATGGTTCTCGCTGCAACCTACTTTGTGGTCGTGTACCGCATGTTCCGGGGGAAAGTGTCGCTCGAAAGCGGCGGTTATGGACATTGACGAACTCGGTCGCGACGTCTGTTCGTGCCCGGAGTTCCCATTTCGAACTAGTACTCCCGGTTTGTGATTAGGATCACACCCTCCTGTGAAGATAAATCCCGACACGTACTTCCGGTTACGTCATGCTGGTGTTGCGAGTCGGACAAGAGTGGTTTAATGGTTTTCTCTCATACCGTCCGCCCGGGGGATACCGCATGACGCCCAAGTTCAAGACCATGGATGCCAATGAAGCGGTGGCGCACGTTGCCTATCGCCTCAACGAAGTAATTGTCATTTACCCGATCACTCCTTCCTCTCCCATGGGCGAGTGGGCCGATCAGTGGTCATCCGAGGAAGTTCCGAACATTTGGGGGACCGTGCCTCACGTGGTTGAGATGCAGAGTGAAGCGGGCGCTGCCGGTGCGGTGCACGGGGCCTTGCAGACTGGCGCTCTGGCGACGACTTTCACCGCGTCTCAGGGCTTGTTGCTGATGATCCCCAACATGAACAAAATCGCTGGGGAGCTGACGCCTACCGCTTTCCACGTTTCAGCTCGAACCCTGGCAACCCACGCGCTTTCGATCTTTGGCGATCACTCCGACGTGATGTTCTGCCGCGCCACCGGCTGGGCCATGCTGTGCTCGAACTCTGTGCAGGAAGCGATGGACCTGGCGCTGATAGCTCATGCCGCAACCCTCGAATCGCGCATTCCGTTTCTGCATTTCTTCGATGGCTTCCGGACCTCACATGAAGTGAACAAGATTCAGATGCTGAGCGACGATGACCTGCGGGCGGTCTTCAATACGGCGCGGGTATTCGAGCATCGCGGGCGCGCGCTTTCGCCCGACCATCCGGTGTTGCGCGGGACGGCGCAGAATCCCGATGTTTTCTTTCAGGCCCGCGAAGCCTGCAACCCGTATTACGACGCTTGCCCGGAGATTGTGCAGACGGTGATGGATAAGTTTGCCGCGGTGGTAGGCCGGAAGTACCGGCTTTTTGAGTATGTGGGCGCTCCCGATGCCGAACGAGTCATCGTCATGATGGGCTCAGGGGCTGAAGCCGCGCAGGAGACGGTGGAGTATCTGAATGCCCGGGGCGAGAAGGTGGGACTGCTGAAAATCCGCTTGTTCCGGCCTTTCTCGGTGAAACACTTCCTCGAGGCCCTGCCCGCCAGCGTGCGCAGCATTGCCGTACTCGACCGCACCAAAGAAGCTGGGGCATCTGCGGAGCCGCTCTTTCTCGACGTGGTCAATGCTTTTCACGAAGGCCAGCGGGACAACGCTGGTTTGGCTCAACCGGTGATTGTGGGCGGGCGCTACGGCCTATCTTCCAAAGAATTTACCCCGGCCATGGTCAAGGCGGTATTTGAGAATCTGGCGACGAAGAGTCCCAAAGATCATTTCACGGTGGGCATCAAGGACGACGTCGCCCATACCAGCCTGGATTATGATCCGCACTTCTCGATTGAACCCGAAAATGTAGTGCGCGCCATGTTCTACGGCCTGGGCTCGGACGGAACCGTCGGCGCCAACAAGAATTCCATCAAAATCATCGGCGAAAACACCGAGAACTACGCCCAGGGATATTTCGTCTACGACTCGAAGAAATCCGGCGCGATCACGGTCTCACACTTGCGCTTTGGGCCGCAGCCCATCCATTCCAGCTACCTGGTCTCGCATGCCAATTTCATCGCCTGCCATCAGTGGATCTTCCTGGAGCGGTACGACATGCTCGAGGCGCTGGTGCCCGGCGGAGTTTTTCTGCTCAACAGCCCATTCGGCGCGGAGGAAGTCTGGGACCACTTGCCCCGTGAAGCGCAGCGCCAGTTGATCGCGAAGAAAGCCAAGTTCTACGTGATCGACGCCTACCAGGTGGCCCGCGACACCGGCATGGGATCGCGCATGAACACCATCATGCAGACCTGCTTCTTCGCCATCTCAAAAGTTCTGCCCCGCGATCAAGCGATCGAAGCCATTCGGGAATCGATTCGTCACACCTACGGCAAGAAGGGCGAAGAAGTTGTCCAGCAGAACATGCGGGCAGTGGATGAAACTTTAGCCCATTTGTTTGAAGTCACGATTCCGGAAGCGGCCAGCAGCCAGATTGAAATTCCCGAGCCGTTTTCTGCGGAAGCATCCAAGTTTGAGCGCGAGGTGCTCGGCGCCATCTACGCCGGCCACGGCGATGAGCTTCCCGTGAGCGCTTTCCCAGCAGATGGGACTTTTCCCACCTCGACCGCCAAATGGGAGAAGCGTAACCTCGCGCTCGAGATTCCCGCATGGGACACCAAAACCTGCATCCAGTGCGGTAAATGCGCCATGGTCTGCCCGCACGCCGTGATCCGGATTAAGGTCTATGACTCGAAACAGCTTGCCGGTGCGCCGGCCACGTTCAAGTCCACCGAAACCCGCGACAAGGAATGGCAAGGCTTGAAGTACACGATTCAGGTTGCCCCGGAAGACTGCACCGGTTGCGGCATCTGCGTGGACGTTTGCCCGGCCAAGAACAAGAGCGAGACGCGCTTAAAGGCAATCAACATGGTGCCGCAACCGCCGCTGCGTGAGCCGGAACGCGAGAACTGGGAATTCTTCCTGAATATTCCGGAACTCGATCGCAAGAGGATCAAGCTGACTAACATCCGCCAGCAGCAAGTGCAGGAGCCGCTGTTCGAATTCTCCGGCGCATGCTCGGGCTGCGGCGAAACGCCCTACCTGAAGCTACTCTCGCAGTTGTTTGGCGACCGCGCCATCATCGCCAATGCGACGGGATGCTCTTCAATCTACGGCGGCAATTTGCCCACAACTCCCTGGAGCAAGAACCTCGAAGGGCGCGGTCCGGCTTGGTCGAATTCCCTGTTTGAAGACAACGCGGAATTCGGATTGGGCTTCCGGGTCTCCATCGACAAACAAATGGAGTTCGCCCGTGAGCTGGTGCATCGCCTGGCCGGAACAATCGGAGAGGACCTGGCTGCCGCGTTGCTCACCGCTCCGCAGAAAGACGACGCTGACATTTACGAGCAGCGCGAGCGCGTAGCCCAACTAAAAGAAAAATTGAAGAAGCTGGATTCGCCCGACGCCAAACAGCTTACTGTCCTCGCCGACATGCTGGTCAAAAAGAGTGTATGGATTGTCGGCGGCGATGGCTGGGCCTACGACATCGGCTACGGCGGCCTCGACCACGTGATCGCCAGCGGACGCAATGTGAACCTGCTGGTTTTGGACACAGAGGTCTATTCCAACACTGGAGGCCAGGCCTCCAAAGCGACGCCGCGGGCGGCCGTGGCCAAGTTTGCCGCGGGAGGAAAACCGGGTCCTAAGAAAGATCTGGGGCTCATGGCCATGAGCTACGGCAACGTCTACGTTGCGAGCGTGGCCATGGGCGCGAAAGATGAGCACACGCTCAAAGCATTTCTCGAAGCCGAAGCCTACGACGGCCCCAGCATCATCATTGCTTATTCTCACTGCATTGCGCACGGGATCGACATGACTACTGCCATGTCGGATCAAAAAGCCATGGTGGAATCCGGACAGTGGTTGCTCTATCGCTATCATCCGGAGCGCTTGCTTACCGGCGAGAATCCGCTCATCCTCGATTCCCGCACGCCCACGCGCAAAGTGAAGGAAGTGCTCCAGAAGCAGACACGCTTCCAGATGCTCACCAAGAGCAAACCGGAAGACGCCAAGCGGCTGTGGCAACAGGCGCAGCAAGACGCCGAGCTGCGCTATCGCTTCTACGAGTACTTGGCCCAGCGCAAGAACGAGCAGCCGGCAGAACGTGTAGAAGTGGCGCAGCCCAAGCCGGTTCCGGCTGGGACAGCCCATTAACGAACGGCCCATTAAATCCGGCGAGGAGAGACTTATGATCGACTTGACCACGCACTATCTCGGCATGAAGCTCCGCACTCCCCTGGTGGCTTCTGCGTCGCCGCTGTCACAGGAAATTGATGGCATTCGCCGCCTCGAGGACGCGGGCGCTTCAGCCGTCGTTCTCTATTCCCTCTTCGAAGAACAGCTTCGACAGGAGAGCGCCGAGATCGAGCGCGGGATGGAGGCAGGCACGGAGAGCTTCGCCGAATCCGTTACCTACTTGCCGCAGCCCAGCGAGTTCCGCACCGGCCCTGACGGGTATCTGAACCACATTCTGAAAGCCAAAGACGCGGTCGACATTCCCATCATCGCCAGCCTGAATGGCGCGACATTCGGCGGCTGGACGCAGTTTGCCAGGCAGATGGAACAAGCGGGAGCCGACGCGATCGAGTGCAACATCTACTTTATCCCCACCGATATGGAAGCTACATCGGCTGAGATCGAAAAGATCTACTTCGATATCGTCAGATCGGTCAAACTCTCGGTGCATATTCCTGTCGCGGTCAAACTCAGTCCGTTCTTTACCAACATCGCATGCATGGCGAAGCATCTGGACCAGGCGGGCGCGGATGGATTGGTTTTGTTTAACCGCTTTTATCAGCCTGACATCGACCTCGAAACGCTTGAAATCCATCCCAATGTTTTGCTGAGCACTCCCCAGGCTCTGCGTTTGCCCCTGACCTGGATCGGCATTCTGCACGGCTGGGTCAAGGCCAGCCTGGCCGCGACCAGCGGAGTGCACAACGCAGAGGACGTAATCAAACTGCTCATGGTCGGCGCCAACGTCACCATGCTGTGCTCCACACTGTTGCGCCACGGGGTCGGTTACTTGCGCGTGGTGGAGCAGGAGATGCTGAGTTGGATGGAAAGCCACGAATACGAGTCGGTGCTGCAGATGCAGGGCAGCATGAGTCGCCTGCGCTGCGCTGACCCCAGCGCCTTCGAACGGGCCCAGTACATGCGCGCAGTGTCGCATATGCCCCAGACGATTCGGAGATCACAAAGCCCGGCGTGACCGGCATCACCTGCCGGCGTGCGCCGCTTCACAGCCGCCGATTCACTTGTGGTCCCACAATATATTGGGGAAGTTGTAGCGATGTAGCGAACGATCATTCTTCGCTGCCGGCCGGCCGCATGCATGCGCTCGCCTTTGAACTCTCGCGGCCCCAGAAAGGGGAGCCTCCCATGACGATGGCACAAGTGGATCAACACATCGCTCTCAAGAACATACTGTTCGCAACCGACTTTTCGACCGCTTCAGAAAACGCTTTTCGCTGCGCGACCGCACTGGCGCGTTCCCATGCGGCTCAGCTTCACCTGGTGCATGTGATCCCTCCCGAGCCATGGGACCAAATTCCGCTCGAGCCGTTGCCCAGGGAAATTGACCGCACCTGGCTGGACGCCAATCTGAAGATGAACGAACTGGCTCACAATTCCGGACTGCAGGATGTCAAGCATCACGAAATCCTGGAACGCGGCCGGCTTCCCAACAAGATTCTCAAAATCATTCAGTCGGAAGAGATTGACTTAATGGTTCTCGGTACCCACGGGCGCACTGGATTCAAGAGACTCTTCCTGGGGTCGGTTGCCGAAGAACTGTTCCGGTCTGTGCCGTGTCCGGTTTTGACCGTGGGGCCGTTGGCGAATCCCTCGCGAACCGGCGACTTGGCATTCCGCCGCATCTTGTTTGCCACTGATTTCCAAGCGGCGTCGCTGAATGCACTGCCTTACGCCCTGGCGCTCGCCCAGGAAGGGGAGTGCGAGTTGCTCCTGTTGCACGTGGTCACTCCCATGCCCGTGGTCACACCGGGACCATTCTGGTATGTGGGCACAGATATTAACCAACGACAGGAAGTCGACCGGGAGATAATCTTCAGACAGCTTCTCAAGCTGGTTCCAGCAGTTCCACCCTCGTGCCGGGTCGAACCTTTTGTCGAATTTGACCTGGTCCCAGAGGGCATTGTGAACGTGGCGGCGATGCGCGACGTGGACGTGGTGGTCATGGGGTTGAGGAAATCCACACACGGCTTTGCCCGTGCTTCGGCGCACATTCCCTGGGCCACGGCGCACGAAGTGATTTGCGGAGTGAAATGCCCGGTCCTGACGGTAAGAAGCTGAAAGGACGGAAGAAAAAGCATTAGCCTTTGCATACGTTTGCCACTGCCCCGCTGGCCGATAGCAAATGGTCGGCGGGGCAAGAACTTTTCCCTCCCGGTTTGGTGGCCTTCGCTTACTCCTTTGCAACCAATCGCTTACGCCTGTGACCAGCATCACATCGGCCTGTAACCCTCATCATGGCTCAGCCGATATGTTGGAGAGACACTGAATACGTACAGAGTGGCCCTCGGGAGGCGGTCATGATGTTCACCTACAAACTGGTCCGGCTGATCGAAACCCACGCCGACCGGCTAGCTCGAACTCTCTTCGAAAAAGTGCAGACCTCTCCTGATCTTGCCGCTTATCGCGGAGTTCCCTGCGATGAGTTGAGGGACCGCGTCTATGAGATTTACCGTCACCTGGGTAGCTGGTTGCTTACCAATAATGAGCAGGAAATTGCAGAGCGCTATACCGGCATCGGCATCCGCCGTGCGGAACAAAGAGTCCCGCTGAGCCAGCTCATTCAGGCAATCGTCCTGACCAAGGAAAATCTCTGGGAGTACCTGAAAAGGGAAGCCCTCATCGATCGTCCGGTTGAGGTATTTGGGGAGCTGGAACTGTTGCAAATGCTGGAGCAATTTTTTGATCGCGCCATCTACCATGCCGCCGTGGGCTACGAGAGCGTAGGCGAATCGCAAATCCTGCAGTCCCTTGCAGAAGGCCAAGTGAGGAGTTAACGATGTCCTGGGAGACTGATTACAAGAAAAAACTAAGAACCTCCGATGAGGCCCTGCGCTGTGTTCAGTCTGGCATGCGAGTCTACATCCAGCCGGGTTGTGCGGAGCCAGAGACCCTGGTGGAGGCTCTTATGCGCCGGGGCCCGGATGTGTACGACGTAGAGATCGTCCACATGATGACCATGGGCAAGGCGCCCTACGTGGCTCCCGAAATGGCCGGGCATTTTCGACACAATGCGGTGTTTATTGGCCCCAACGTCCGGGACGCTATCAATGACGGGCGGGCCGATTACACGCCAATTTACTTGAGTGAAATCGAAGACCTGTTTACCAGCGGGGCGATGCCGATCGACGTGGCGCTCATTGAGGTCTCTCCCCCGGACTCCCATGGTTTCTGCAGCCTGGGCGTGGGCGTCGACACAACTCTGACTGCAGCCTGCTGCGCGCGGTACGTGATCGCTCAAATCAACGATCAAATGCCCCGCACCTATGGAGACAGTTTCATCAAGGTCAGCGACATCGATTTGATCGTGGAGTCTTCGCGGCCGCTATGTGCGATGAAGCGGCCCGAGCTGACCTCGCTGCATGTCGCCATCGCCAGCAATGTGGCCGGTCTGATCGAGGACGGCGCCGTGCTGCAAACCGGTATCGGCGGAATTCCCGATGCGGTCCTTCCCTTCCTGATGAACCGCAAGGATCTCGGGATCCACAGCGAACTGGTTTCCGACGGTGTGATCCCGCTGATCGAAGCCGGAGTGCTTACCGGCGCACGCAAGAACTACAATCCGCGCAAAATCATCGCGGGATTCGCCATCGGCACCAAGGACTTGTTCGACTTTGTGGACAACAACCCGATTTTTGAATTTCATCCGACTTCATACACCAACGACCCGCTGAAAATCGCTCGCAACGACAACATGGTAGCGATCAACTCGGCAATCCAAATTGATCTCACCGGGCAGGTATGTTCCGACTCGATCGGCAACCAGTTTTACAGCGGGATTGGGGGGCAAGTGGATTTCCTGCGCGGCGCCGCGCACTCCAAAGGCGGGAAGCCAATCATCGCCATTTCTTCCACCGCCAAGAGCGGGGAAATCTCGCGCATTGTGCCCATGCTGAGCCCGGGCGCAGGAGTTGTGACTTCGCGGGGATTGATTCGCTACGTAGTCACCGAGTACGGCGTGGCGTATCTACACGGCAAATCCATCCGGGAACGGGCCAAAGCACTGATTGAGATCGCGCACCCCAAGTTCCGCGACGAACTTTACGAATATTGCGAAAAGATCAAGTGGTTGCATCCGCAGTTGACGCACAGTGCAGTACCGAGGTGAAGCATGCCAGGGCAAGCGCGCGGCAAGGTCACGATTGACGTTGAGGAGTGCAAAGGATGCGGACTATGTGTGGAATCATGCCCGCCAAAATGCTTATTGCTGCTCGCCGAATTGAGCGGCTATGGCGTGCATCCCGCGCACTACACGGGCGAGGGTTGCACCGGGTGCGGCATCTGCTTCTACTGCTGTCCTGAGCCCGGCGCCATCACGGTGTACCGGCTGGCGGCCCCGGCGAAAACGGCTCGTGCGCCGCAAGGAGGGCAACATGCGACAGCTCTGTAAGGGCAACGTAGCAGTTGTCAAAGGGGCCGTCCTGGCCGGGTGCGAAGCGTATTACGGATATCCAATTACTCCAGCCAGCGAAATCGCCGAAGCGGCTGCGCTCTATTTGCCACAAGTCGGGCGAACCTTCCTGCAGGCAGAGAGCGAAGTCGCCGCCATCAACATGGTGTACGGCGCTGCTGCGGCCGGGATCCGCGTAATGACTGCCTCCTCGGGTCCCGGCCTCAGCCTCATGCAGGAGGGCATCTCCTACCTGGCGGGCGCCGAACTGCCGTGCGTGATCGTGGACGTAATGCGCGGTGGTCCGGGACTGGGGAACATCGCTCCGGAACAGAGCGACTACTTTGCCATGGTCAAGGGAGGCGGCCACGGCAACTATCGCAATCTGGTGCTGGCGCCGGCTTCGGTGCAGGAGATGGCGGAGCTGACCATGCTGGCTTTCGACCTGGCGGACAAGTACCGCAATCCGGCGGTGGTTCTAACCGACGGTTTCGTCGGCCAAATGATGGAGCCGCTCGCTCTGGAATACCGCGAGCCCGCGCCGCCGCTTAAGCCCTGGGCCGTGAAGGGCACACCTGAAACGCGCAACAATCTGGTTAGTTCGATTTACCTGGAATGCGACGACCTCGAGAACCACCAGCGCAGCATGGAAGCCAAGTACATCCGCGCGCAACAGAATGAAGTTCGGTACGAGCTTTACCGGGCGGAAGACGCCGATTTGCTGCTGGTGGGTTTTGGCATGGTCTCACGCATTCTGCGCTCGACTGTAGACGAGGCACGCAAATTGGGTCTCAAGGTCGGTTTGTTCCGTCCTATCAGTTTGTGGCCCTATCCGACCAAGGAACTGGCAATGGTGGGCCGGAACGCCGAGAAAGTGCTGGTGGTGGAACTCAGCAACGGACAGATGGTGGAAGACGTCCGTCTGGCGCTCGAGGGCAGTAGACCTGTCGAGTTTTACGGACGTGTAGGTGGCAACGTGCCCTCGGTCGAAGAGTTGATCGAGACGATTGAGCAGCACATGTCCGTGGCTGCGTGAGGGAGGAACTGAGAAAGCGACGAGGAAACGACAATGGCAGACGAAACCGAAGTCGCCCTGATGGAACCAAAAGCTGAAGGCACCGGCTACGAAGTAATTCACTCCAGATCGCCCGTCTTTTACGATCTCTTCGAGCGCAAGTCGGAGATGCAGCACCAGACCCACTATTGCCCCGGTTGTGGACACGGTGTGGCCCACAAACTCATCGCAGAGGCGATCGAGGAATTGGGTCTGCAGGAAAAAACGATCTTCGTCAGCCCTGTGGGTTGCTCGGTCTTCGCTTACTACTATTTTGATGTGGGCAATGTGCAAGTTGCTCACGGACGCGCTCCTGCCGCAGCCACCGCCCTCAAGCGGGCATGCCCGGACAAGATGGTCATTGCGTATCAGGGCGACGGCGACCTGGCGGCGATTGGCACCGCTGAAATCATTCACGCCGCCAACCGGGGCGAGAAGATCGCCGTCTTCTTCGTCAACAACGGCATCTACGGGATGACCGGCGGGCAAATGGCGCCCACGACCCTGGTCGGTCAGAAGAGCACGACTTCTCCCTGGGGGCGGCGGCCGGCGAATGAAGGCTTTCCGCTGCACGTCTGCGAGCTTCTCGCCACCCTCGAAGCGCCCGCTTACATCGAGCGTGTCGCCCTTTCCGACAACAAGAACATCATGCGAGCGCGGCGGGCGATCCGCAAGGCGCTGGAAATCCAGCGGGACGGTTCTGGTTTCTCTTTTGTTGAAATTCTCTCCCCCTGCCCCACCATCTGGGCCAAAGATCCAGTCGACGCGCGGCGTTGGGTGGCGGAGAAGATGGTCCCGGCGTTTCCTCTGAACGTCTTCCGCGATCACAAACCGGAAATGCCTGCGAATAACGCCCCACCGCAGCGCGGTGTCCTTGACCTGCTGGAACTTACGGGCAAAGAGATCGCATCCGGTGCGGGCTCCATCAAGCCCTCGCACCGCTTCGACAACCTGACCGTTAAGGTTGCGGGCTTTGGCGGGCAAGGCGTGCTGCTCTTGGGACAACTGCTGACCGAGATGGGAATGCGCGAGGGACTGGAAGTGAGCTGGCTGCCGTCTTATGGTCCGGAAATGCGTTCGGGCAGCGCCCACTGCCATGTTTGCCTGTCGAAAGACCGCATAGGCTCTCCAGTGATTTCGCGTCCGCATGTTCTGATCGCGATGAACGAAGTTTCGCTGCGCAAGTTCGCGCCCCAGGTCGAACCGGGGGGATTGATCCTGTACAACTGCGCTAGCTGCCCGGAAGATTTCGCCGCTCCCCAAGCGCAGGTCCTCTGTATTCCGGCGTCGGAAGTGGCTGACAAACTGGGCTCGGCGAAGACGGCGAACATTGTGATGATGGGAGCGTTGCTGGAGTCCACCGAGTGCCTGGACCTAACAACCGCGGCGCAAGTTCTGGAAGCGAAAGTGAAGAATGCCGCGCTGCTGGCGATCGACCACAAAGCCCTGGCGGCGGGACGTGAGTTCATCGACCACCAGGTTTCGGTCGGCGCGGTCACCCAGGCGGACGGTTTTGCCGGCTGAGCCGCGCCCTGCTGGTCTCGGAGAGAAAGTGGACGGTCATGAAAACGTTGTTCGCAATCATCTCGAGTTTCTTGCTGATCTCCATCGCCCCACTTGCGGCTCAAAATCAAGCGCCTGCCGGAACTCCACCCAAGTACAACGTTTCCACTGAAGGAACATTTCAGGGCACGGTCGAGCGAGTCGTAGACCGCGTTTGTCCGATCAGCGGTGGATTGGGTTCTCACATCCTCTTGGAGTTGGCAGGCGGCAAAACGATTGAGGTGCATCTTGCCCCGGCCCAGTTCATGACCACCTATGACCTCGTTTTTCATAAGGGCGACCTGATTGAGGTGACCGGCTCCAAGGTTAATTTTGGAGGCGTGGAAACGATTTTTGCCCGCGAAATCAAGCGCGGCACCGACATTTTCGTGTTTCGTGATAAAGCGGGAAACCCTGCCTGGTAGGGTTCCCGCACGAGGAGGTAGGTTATGAACCTGCTCGAGGAACAAGCGATCGCCGCAGTCTCGATCAAGAATGTCCTGTTCGCAACCGATTTCTCCGCCACTTCCGAAGCGGCCCTGCCTTACGCAGTGGCCATTAGCCGCCGCTATGGAAGCCTGCTTCACGTGGCCCACGTGATTCCTCAAAGCTACCTGATGGTGATGTCGGGAGGACTGGATCCGGCCAGCTTCAAATCCGTCTACGACGGAGCACGGAGCGACGCTGAGGAGAAGATGCAGTCCTTGATGGGGCGCGTCGAAGACGTTCCTCACCGCACCTATCTCGCCCACGGGAATGTCTGGGACGGCCTTTCAAACCTCATTCGTACCCAGGCGATCGACTTGCTGGTATTGGGCACACACGGTCGCGGGGGTGTGGAAAAGCTGCTGATGGGCTCGATCGCAGAAAAGATTTTCCGCCAGGCGTATTGTCCGGTTCTGACCGTTGGTCCCAGGGTCTTCGGGCGCTCCAAGTTGCCTTTGGTTCCCAATTGGGGAAACGATCTGGCGCCTCTTGAACTTGACCTTCAGGAAATTGTCTATGCCACTGATTTTTCGCCGGAGTCACTGGTGGCGGTACCCTACACCGTTTCCCTGGTACGGGAATTCCAAGCAAGGTTGGCCATATTGTACGTTGTCGAAGAATCTGCCGGGCGCAAAGACATATCTGACTTCCTCGATGCCACTTTACAGCGGTTGATGAAGATCATCCCTGACACCGCCGGGCTGTGGCATGCCCCGGAGCCCGTGCTCGAATTCGGTACTCCGGGCGAAGGCATTCTGAAAGCAGCCGCGGAACGGAATGCCGATCTCATCGTGCTCGGAGCGAGGCCACCCGCCGGACACCTGACGGTCGCGACGCATCTTCCATGGAGAACAGCGCACCAGGTTGTAGCCGAGGCCACCTGCCCGGTGCTCAGCGTTCGCGGCCGCGTCTAGTCCGTGTGTCGCGAACCGGTTCGCGATGCTGGTTGACTTGAACCGTACACGCCGATAAGCTCACCCTCGTGAATTTGATTGCGCTACGGCTCAGCTCGACTGTGTCGCGGCGGCCTTTTGCCGCCCTCAAAGCGGGCAAACCCCTCAGGAGTAGAAATCGCATGACTCTGACTTCGCTCAAGCGATGTGCAACTTTACTCGCGGCACTCGCCGCCATTTCCCTGACTCCTCAACTTCGTGCGCAAAAAGCCGCCGGCGCGGCCATCGCTTCCAGCATGGCCGAAAACGGTGAAAAGTTGAAACACTACACTTTCAAGCAGAAGGTTGAAGTGTATTTCAAAGGCGAATTGAAGAGGACCTCTGTGAGCCAAATCCACTACGACAGCAGCGGCCAACGGGTAGCGGTTCCGCTGGAAACAACTCCTGCGGCCGACTCCCAGCCTCGCCGCCGCATCGGACGCAAAATCGCCGAGGAAAAGAAAGATGAGATGAAGGACTACATTGAGCGGCTTACCGGGCTCATGGGCCAATACCTCCCTCCCACAAAAGACAAGATTCAAGCGGCCCTGCCCGGAGCTCAGTTTGGCCAACCCGAGCCGGGCCTGGCGGTTGCCACGTTACCGGACTACCTGAAACCTGGGGACTCCATGGCCATCACGCTTAACGCGGCGGCGAGGCGAATTACGCAACTTGAGGTGAAGTCGAGCCTTGACAGCGATCCGGTTTCCATCGTCGTAAACTTCAGCCAATTGCCCGACGGTACAAACTATCCCGCTACCACTTCGGTAAAGTCGGAGGCGAAAGAAATCGAGCTTCGCATCTCCACCGATGACTATCAACCTCAGCCCTAGGGAGTGGTCTGAGGACTGACACCTGGCTTTGAGATTTCAACCACTCCTTGTTCCGTTTTGGGACTGGTTAGGGGTATTCTCCCCTCCATATTCCGCCGCGCATCCAGGCTCGTCTGGAGCCTGGGAAGCGGTCCGACGCTCTGCCGCTCGGTCGCCCTCCGTCTGGACTGGGGAAAACCGGCACGCCTGCCGATAGGTAAGTTGGGAAAGCGCTGCCAACATGCAGGCGATGGAGCCAGCCCGTGAATAACAAAGAAACCGACCTTCAGGCGGCGTTAGTCTCATTTCGGGACCTGGCGTCGCTCGAGACCCAGACGGTCGCCTCTGAAATGAATCTTATCGGCCTGCTGCGGGATCGTTTGTCGCCCGCCGCACGCTATGGGGAGCCCATCCAGACGCGGTACCGGAGGGTGCGCTATCAACTCGCGGGTGAGAGCGAAATCTTCGGCACTCTGTCCGAGGGATTTTCTTTTAAGGAGAGTGGGCGAACCATCGAAGGCGGCAAACCCCTGACCGCGTTGCTGGCATTAGACAACTACTCCACCATCGAGGTTGCCAACTCGGGCGGCGAGGCTGGTCCCAAGACCGGTCAGTATGTAGGTGAACGCCTCTACCTGACCCGCGACAAAAAATGGATTCTGGCGGAACGGCTGGGCGCGTTCTCGGAAGAGCCGGGATCAACCAGTGAATGGAACGCCGAATGCCGCGTTGTCGCCGACCGGCTTCTCCTGGAGCAATACAGTCTCGAAACGATCACCAAAGGGCTTTTGAACTCAACCAACAAGCTGTGGGAGAAACTCTGTCCCCGCATGGACTCGATCAAGAAGCGCCACGAAAAAATCGGAGAAATCACCGGCTTGTTGTCGACTTTAAAAAGCTTCCCTCCGGAAGGCCCGAGCGGAGCACAGGAGCCCACCCGAGACACCCGGCCTGCAGACAATAAATCGAACGACCGTTAGACCATGGACCCTTCGTATCGGCTACACGCCAACCAGGCATTCCGTGGGAATGTTTAATGCTTTCCCGGATTGGTGACGCGAAAGCGGGTCGGCTACTTTTTGGCTTTCTTCTCCTCAATCCAAACCGCCGACTGCGGCACCGTGATTTCGTTGCCGCAACTGTCGATGAATACGAGCATTCCGCTCCGGTCGGCAACTGGCTTTTCGTGGGTAAGCCAGACTAAATGCGAGTCGGCGATGAGTGTGATGTGGAACGGGTTTGGCGTGTGCAGCGTGTCTTCGTGAGTCACCGTCATAGCCACCTCCGCTCATAGCCTAGCACTGAAAAGCAAAAGAGGGATTGTCAGGTAATTCACGTACTTCACCAAGATCAAGATCGCGGGCCGGGTGCACAATTCTCGATTCAGACCAGCGCGGGATGGGTCAGGGCCACCACAAGGATCAACAGCAGGATCACGAACACCAAGACCCCGGCAGCCAGAAGTATGACTTCGCTCATCAAGTCAGGATTCAGCAGGTCTTCGCGCCGCACGAAAAATTGCCCTCCAACGGTGCGTAGGTCGGCGCGAGTTACCGCGCCTTGCACGCCTGTATCCTGAGAAAGCAGTCTTGATGCCATCTGTGACAGGCGGTTATGGCCCGGGACGGCGGGAGTTGCAGCCAGGGATCAGAACGTGGTCGCAGAACCCTGCACTTTGTGGGTAAATTGCTGCAATCAATGTTTGGAAGCGTGGAGGCCAGGCCGGGGGCGGTCTAACACTAATTCTTCCGCGGCGGGTCGAGTGTCCACGGTGGGGCAACGCCTATCGAGCGCGCATAGGCAATCTGCTGACCGAGGTGCTGTGCGATGTGCTGAACGATATAGAGCAAGACGCCCCGTTCGGTAATTCTCCCTCCGTTCCACTCCAGAGTCTTTTCCAGGTCCGCATCGGGCATGGAACGGATGGCCGCCTTGGCGTGAGCGTAGGAAGCCTGGAGCGTAGCGATGACCTTTGCTTTGTCCGTGGTGGACTGCTCAAGGGTTTTCGTGTCGACCCCAGCCGGTGTGGGAGTGCCCACGAGCCGGTAGAGATTGTAGTTCGCAGCGCTGGCGTGTAGAAAAACCTCGGCGATCGTGCGCACATCCGGGGACGGCCTCCATGTGTATCGATCGGCAGGGATGGCCTCGGCCAAGCGGACGAACTCGCTTTCCTGGATCATGACTTCGGCCATCACTTCCGAGCGGTATCCGGTCACGCCGGGAGTTCCGTCGCGGTATGGGTAGACTTGCGCTGACGTGCGGACTGCGCTTGTCGTCATCACGGTCAAACAGAGAACAGAGAGGATTCGTAGCATAACGGCCTCCATGGCTGCGTCGGCAACTGGCGGAATCTGCGAGATTATACCCACTCGCCTCCATGGTTGTTGGCGAAGCATCTCGATTTCACTCATCGATCCCAGCGGAGAGAGTGCTATCGCCTGTTACCAGCGTTGACTCCTGGTTTGCCCTTAGCACGTTCACTAACCTTGAGCATCTTGGCGGTAGACTTGGCGTTATTGAGTCCGGATGGAGGAATCCGATGGAATCTCAACATGTCAGTCGCTTGAGTCGCCGCGCGTTGCTTTTTGCGGGTTTGGCGGCAGCTCTTGGTCGTGCCACAACGTACGCCCGGCAGCAAGCGCCGATTCCTGAAACCCTGACTCAGTGGCTGGCTGCGCCGGCAAAAATGCGCAAGGTTGCGTTACAGCACTGCCTGGACCGCATTCAAACCATGGAGCCGTCGATCCATGCCTGGGTCCAGGTCTCGCCGCAGAGGAATACCACTCGGGGGCGCTTATCCGGGATACCTTACGGCGTGAAAGACATCATCGAGACGAAAGGCTTGGCCACTGAATACGGTTCGCCGGTTTACAAAGGGCGAATCGGAATAACCGATGCCGCAATCATTCGAGAGATGCAGAAGCACGGAGCGATTTTGTTGGGAAAGACGCAAACGACCGCTTTCGCATACCTGACGCCCGCTCCCACACGCAACCCGCGCGACTTGGAGCACACGCCGGGTGGAAGTTCAAGCGGCTCGGCGGCCGCGGTTGCGGCGGGCATGGTTCCGTTCGCTATCGGAGAGCAAACCCGGGGGTCCGTGTTGCGGCCTGCCTCTTTTTGCGGCATTACTGGGTTCAAACCCACCTATGGTCTTCTCTCAATGGAAGGCGTGTTACCGCTGTCGAAGAGCCTCGACACGCTCGGATTTTTCACGAACACGCCCGCCGATATGTTGGCGCTTTGGGATTCATTGGGCTATTCGACGGACCGCCCCGAGGATTTTGATCTCGGAGCACCCGAACCCATCCCTGATGTCGAACCAACGATGGCGGCTGCGTACAAGAATGCTCTTTCACGTTTGCGCAACGCTGGCGCATCGATCCGGCCGATTGATATCTCCGGAACGCTGGCTAAGCTTGCCGAGGCAAACCTGACGGTGATGCTCTACGAGGGCGCACGATTTCACCAGCAGCGTTACGAGCAATACGGCAACCGGCTGGGGGACCTCGCGGACCTGGTTCGGCAGGGACTGCAGATCTCGGTGGACCGCTATGAGGAGACCCAGCGGTATATCGATTCATGCAGAGTGCAATTCGCGGAACAGTTCAAACGCACGCCGGTGATACTGACACCAGCCGCGGTGGGCCCGGCGCCGGCCGGTCTGGCGTCCACTGGAGATCCGAGAATGAACGCGCCGTGGACCGCTCTAGGTACGCCGGCTGTTTCTATTCCCATGCCCGTGGGAACTGCCTTACCGCTAGGTCTGCAACTGACTGCGGAGCGTGGTGGCGAAGCCCGAGTGCTTCGAACCGCGGTGCGTCTGCAAAACATGCTCGGTGGCCAACCAATCTGACAATTGCCGAACAGGAATCACTCGCTGGGTCAGCCCTTGCGATGAGCTTTGCGAACTTCTGACAGGCCGCGCTTCAGATCCGCCACCAGATCAGTATTCTCAGTGGGGATATGAACGGTTTGTTTTACGCCCGCCTCGCGGCTAAGCCAACGCTCCAACTCAGCAGGCGAAGCGGCGACGTAGCGACCGATGCGGGTGACTGGCATGCCTTCAGACGCCCAGCGCTGCACTGTGGACACTGGCTGGCTCAGAAACTTGGCAATGGCTGGCCATCCCTTCAGTGAATCATCCGCCTTTTTCTGCCTGGGCACGGTAACCGGTATTCTCACACACTGGGTACTTTGCCTCAATGCCGAAGGTGATGCGGCGGGTAGGTTCTGCGCCAGCAGCCGAGCCACTCACTGCATGGAACTCGCCACTCCAGAAAAGACATTATTCGCATTTGAGCCTACCAAGCGAATCGTACCCACTACGATAACCAAAATTACGGCGAGCATGACGGCGTATTCTGCGATGTCCTGACCCGCATCATCACGCCAGAGTTGGAGGAGGGTGCTCATGGCTTTGTTCCTTTTGTTTAGGAATTTTGGACGAGGTAAGGTTTACTGCGCCCGACGCAGTTGGGCAAGGTTACCAAAGTAGTGATGGTAACTAACAATCCCTCGTGTTGGTCAGCGATTGGCTGCGCGCAGAATGAAACAGAGTCGGGCAGGCGCGGATCATACCTCTTTCCGTGGTTATCAATTCGGGCAACGGGCGAGATTATTGGCCAGCTGCCCATTAATCCCCCAAGTTGGCGAATAGCTCGGCGGTGTAGGCAGGCTGGCACGGCAGAGCCATTCCCCCAGTGCAGATCGGCACGTACAGTAATTGTGAGCAGTTCTGGGGGAGGGCTGTTCGACGAGCGTCCATGACTCTAACCGGAGTCAGGGCGCTTTCGTTTTTTGATCTCCCTGCCGCTCGGCGATGAACTTCAGTGAGTTTCTGACCGGTACGTACACTTCGACCCACATGCCGTGGAAAGACTTGGTGGAGCTAGTCGGGATCGAACCGACGACCTCATCGTTGCGAACGATGCGCTCTCCCAGCTGAGCTATAGCCCCACGGCGGTTGGGAAGGTGTGACAGGTAATTTTAGCAGCCTCCGCCGTGGTGCACCAAGCATCGCGGCTGTGTCTCTGATGCCCCTGCCGAAAAAAAGCGTTTACCGTTGATGCAAAACCACGTCTAATAGCGGAAGAGCTTCATGAGACCAGCTCGCTTACAATCCGCGTTGGGCAACTCGCGCGCGGGGGCGTGGTTCGTGTCGCTGGTTCTGCATACCATCTTCCTACTTTGGCTGTTTCGTGTGCCCCGCCCCGATTTTCTGGCTCCAGTCTTTGTCGCTCACGGCGATCAAGGGACGTTTGTCGCTCACCTGTATTGGCCGAATCAAGGTGAGAATGCGGACACCGCCAGCGACGCAGGCGGGGGGTCCGCTTCCGCGCGTCGACCGACGGGAAAGGCTCATTTGACTTTTCCTCAGGTGTCCAAGGCCGCCAGGAACAGTGCCAATCTCCCGGCAATCCAAAGACAGCCTGACGCTGAAACCACCGCGTCTGACCAAATGCGTCAGCCGACGCCTGCGGGTTCGGCTTACGGAACGGTGCTGGAAGGTCCGTTGTCAGGCTATGAAATCCGGCCTGCGCTGCCGGTTTTCTCGCCTGATCCGGCGGTCGACAACTCGGACCTGGCGGGCGCTGAGGGAGACGTGATCGTCGAGGTCACTATCGACGCCCAAGGAACCATCATCGAGAAGAAGATCGTTCAAAGCCTCAGTCCCAGCGTTGACGCCAAGGTGCTCGCCGCAATCGCCAATTGGCATTTTCGTCCAGCGACTCGCAACGGCGTTTCGGTTCCTTCCAAACAAGACATTTACTATCACTATCCTCGCCTTAATCGGGGATAGGCCGCCCGCCAGGGCGAATCCGCCCACTATAATGATCCTGTGAGTTCTTTATCTCTATCCCTCCGCCAGGTTGCGAGCGCCGACTTCCCCACGCGGTGGGGAGCATTTCGCATTTTCGGATTTCAGGGCGAGTTCCGCGACAACAGTCAGACACGGCGTGTGGAAGAAGCCGTCGCTTTGGTGATGGGCGATGTGCGTTCCGCGCCGCCTCTGGTGCGGATCCATTCGCAATGCCTCACCGGTGACGTCTTTGGCTCGCTGCGCTGCGATTGCCGCCAGCAACTGGAGATGGCGCTGGGCCTGATCGCCGGCGACGGGGCCGGCGTTCTGGTCTACGAGCAGCAGGAGGGCCGTGGCATCGGCCTGATGGCCAAGCTGCAAGCCTACCAACTGCAAGACTCCGGACTGGACACGGTCGAAGCCAACGAACAGCTTGGGTTCAAAGCCGACCAGCGCGAGTTCGCGCTGCCTGCGGAAATTCTTAAGGCTCTCGGGATCTCCCGGGTTCGCCTGCTGTCGAACAATCCCGATAAAGTCGCTGCGCTCGAGCGTGCCGGGATCAAAGTGACCGAACGCGTCCCCTGCGAAGTCACGCCCAGCGAACATGCCGAGGAATATCTGAAGACCAAGAAAGAAAAGATGGGCCATCTGTTCTCGAAGTGAGGACGGCGCGATGGCGAACCGCCGTCAGGCGGGCCATAGCTCCAGAGCCGTTCGGCTGAGGATTTGTTGTTTGGTATCTTCGGGCAGCGGCAGAGCCCGGAAATCGTCAAGGTTCTTCTTAATGCTGGACACGCCCGGGCTCGGCCAGTCCGTCCCGAACAGCGTCTTGTGCGCAATCTCATGCAGCCGTGGAAAGTATTTCAGCAAAGACTGCGGCGGAATTCCGCTGATATCCAGGTAAACGTTAGGATGGCGGCGGATGAGGAAGAATGCTGTGTTCATCCACAGCGGCCGGCCGCCATGTGCCAGCAGAATCTTGAGCTTGGGAAAGTCTATCGCAACATCATCGACGTAGATGGGATCGCCATACTTGTTTCGTGCTCCCGGAAAGATTGATGTGCCGGTGTGAAACATTACGGGAATGCCGTTTGCCTCCGCTGCTCGGTAAATGATTTCCAGTTCCTTCACGCCACTTAAATAGTCGTTGGGGAACAAGAGCTGGTGCGGAGGGTGGATCTTGATCATGCGGATCCCCAGCCGGACCAACTGCTCAACGTCGGCCATCACATTCGAGGTATGCCGCGGATGCAGGCTGCCGCAAGAAAGCAGCCGCTGAGGATTTTCCTTCACGTACTCGGAGATGAACTGGTTGACGCCGGCTGTCAGTCCAATGACTTCAGGGGCAATGTAATTGATCAGCACGGCACGGTCTACGCCCGCCGCGTCAAGATGCCTGAGGAACGCTTTTGGCGAACGGCAGAACTCCATGATCTGCTCGAAGTCCTTTTGCTTCTGTTTGATCAGCGCCAGCGCAGGAGGCTTGATCATTTCCATCGGCTGGATGTGAATGTGGCAGTCAGTGATCACAGTCGTTGGCCGGTTGTCAGTTGCTGGCTCTTACCCTTCGGCCGTTCGCTGGCCTGGAAAATCATAGCAGTTCCATTCCTCGCCGAGAGTCAGTGAGTTGCTTTTTCATCTGGGTCTATTCAGTAAACAGGCACCTTCGAGTTGATGGCGCGCGACCACGCGTCGATCCCACCGGCCATCGATTGGGCTTTCTCGAATCCCTGCTGGCGAAGCCAGGCCGCAACATTCAGCGACCGTACGCCGTGATGGCAGTAGACGATGATGTGATCATCCGGATCGAGTTCCTGATGGGCCCGGCTGGGCACGTCGCCCATGGGGATGAGCTTTGCGCCCTCGATACGGGCGGTTTCGACCTCCCACGGTTCGCGAACATCGAGCAGAGTGAAACGCTCTCCGGCATCGAGCTTGGCTTTTACTGCGTCGGGTGTGATTTCGTAGTCCATTTTTAGAACCAGTGCTTGTTCATCTCATCCAGGAATTCCTTGGAGAGTGAGAATCCTGACGAGGAACCAATGACGGAATCGATTCCGCACTTTGGACATAGCGCTGTTTGTCCAGCGTCGATCCATTCGGTGATCTCTGTCGGTGCGTATCTTTGGCCACAATAAAAACATCCGCAAGAAGAACTCGCTAAGAGCTCCGCTCTATGACGTGAACAATGTTCATGGGCAGTCCGAATATCCGTCGGCATCTTAGCCTTGGCCGCCTCCAGCCCCGCCACCATCTTCTCCATCCCACCCTGGTTTCTGAACTTCATAGGAATCTCATCAACCTAAACGAGCCGGCACCTGCTCAATCGTCACTTCCAACGTGGGGCCCGCTTTTCGATGAACGCAGCAATTCCTTCCTGCGCATCTTCCGTCTTCATTAGCTCTTCGAGATAAATCTTCTCGGCCCGGGCAAGGCCTTTGTCAAAATGCATTGAGTCCCACGCGTAAATCGCTTTCTTGGTGATCGCCAGTGACGCGCTGCTCAACGATGCCAGCCGTTGCACTGACTCCTCTACAACTACGGTCAGGTCGCCGTCAGGCACTGCCCGATTGGCCAAGCCCATGTCCGCAGCTTGCGCACCGCTGATGGTGCGGCCGGTAAGAATCAAATCCGCAGCCCGTTTCTGACCGATCAGCGCCGCCAGAGCAGTCGCCGCCACAGGCGGATAACAGCCAAGTTTGATCTCGGGAAATCCCCACTGCGCTGATTCGGCCGTATAAGCCATGTCGCAGACCATGGCCAGCTCCGCGCCACCTCCCAGACAACGGCCGTGGACAGACGCGATCGTGATCTTCTTCATACTCACCAGCCCGCGAATCACCGCGTGGAATTTGGCCAGCATCGATTCGACTTTACCAGGCACGTGGGCCGCAACATCGACTCCCGCCGAAAAGGTATTGCCGTCGCCCGAGATGACAAGGATGGAGATTCCAGGATGCGCCTCAATTTCCGCGAGAGCCTGCGCAAGCTCCTCCATCATCGCAATGTCGATGATGTTGAGGGGAGGATTCGACAAGGTAATCCGCACGAGAGGAGGAACCACGTCCAGCGTCAAGCGGGAATGCGTTGTCTGTGTTTGCGCCGGCATCATTACAAACCGCCCGACCTGTCTTACAGATTAATTGCCGACTTCCTCGGCTCGCTGATGGTTTCCAACGGATCCCGTCCGCCTTCCTTGGGCGCAATCCATTTCTTTTCGTTGGCGATGATATCCAGCAATAGCTTCTTATCTTCCGCCGACGGCATGTATTCCCGCAGATGCTGTTCGTAAGCACGATCGTCGAGCAGCTCGCCGTTCTGGGCATGGAACTTCTGTCCGCTCCAGCGCCCGATGGCGCGATTGAACTTAATGTCTGGCGCGTAGAGCTTCGACTGGCCTGCCTTCAAAGCACCGTTCAGGCGCTCGATCAGCCCGGCTACTTCGTCGCGGTAGAGCTGCCGGTTGTAATCGTTCAAATCGTCAAGGTCCGCTTCGTGCTGGTTCTTGGGCTCATCGTAACGACCCTTGATTCCCCACACGTATGCCCAATGGGCCGAAGAAGAATGGTCCGTGCCGAACAAATCGTAGGAGCAGGAAATCCATTTGTTGAGATATTTCTGGATCAGCCATGCCGGAATCACTCCAGCCTCCACAATGCGGCGCAGGCCGTCGTTTCCGGTACCCATGTGGAATGCTTCTTCGCGCAGCATATACGACATCGAGCGGCCGAGCGGAGCAAAAGCGGAATACTTCAGCATCTGCAACTGAAACTTCCCATCGCGATCCACAAAGTCAGTGTAGGTGAAAAAGTCCATCCAGTTATCTACGTCGACGTTGAAAGCGCCAAGCAACCGCTTGTTTTCAAAGGCCCGGCGCTCCAGCATTTTCTGGGCTTCCACTTTCCCTGAGTAGCCGAAGTGGTCCATCAGCACAGCACACATCTGCCAGCCGTGGCGCATTTCTTCGATCATCACGCGGGTAAGCGCCTTGCGGTCCCAGTCGGTAGGCGCGGTCTCAAACAGGTGGCGCTGCTGCTCGCAACTGGCAAATTCCGTGTCGCCCTGGTAGACGATCATGTTCATGAGGGCGTCGCGCATTTGCTGCGTGGGGATCTGGCGCAGGTTGTCCCACTTGCGGCGTCCCTTGTAGGCGCCGAACTGGATTTCTTCGGTTTCGATGGCTCCGTAGAGCGTGTCGAAATGAAAGCCGGCGATCTCGCCGTGATTGACGCCGATGTCTTTGCGCCATTCGTCGAATAGTCCGACCCAGTCACTAAACGTCCCGATTTTCGCTACTTTTCCTGGCATGATTGAAAACCCTTAAAACCACTAAGGACACGAAGGTACACAAAGGAAGCTCCTTCGTGATCCTTCGTGTCCTTCGTGGTTAAGCTGTTCTTTCATTTCGCCTTGAACACCGCCGGCCGCTTCTCTACGTAAGCCGCCAAGCCTTCCTTGGCATCCTCGCTCTGGAAGAGCAACTGCTGGTTCTCGCGTTCCACGGCCAGAGCCGATTCCATCGGAATCTCCCAGCCGGTCTGCACCGCCCGCTTAATGCGTCCCACCGCTTTCGCCGCCTTGTTCGGCGGACAGAACTGCCGCGCATATTCCATGATGTTCTCGATAAATCCGTCCCGCTCAAAAATATCGTTGACGATGCCCAGTTCCTTCGCCTCTTCGAAAGAGAAGGTATTGCCAGTGACCATCAGCTCAATTGCTTTGCTCTTGCCCACAATGCGGGATAGGCGCTGCGTACCGCCAGTCCCCGGCAACACGCCCAGATTGACCTCGGGCAAGCCGATCTTGCCCGCGTCCTGGCGCGCGATGCGGATATCGGCTGCCATAGCGATCTCAAGCCCCCCACCCACGCAATGCCCGTTGATGGCGGCAATTACCAGCTTGGGCGTGTGCTCCAGGCGAAGCAGGGTCTCGTTGGCATGCAGGCAGAAGTAATACTTGAACGTGGGATCGACGCTGGCCAGCATCTTGATATTGGCACCAGCGGAGAAGAACTTGTCGCCAGCGCCACGCAGCACGATGACGTAGACCTCGTTGTCCATGCGCGCCTTCAAAATGGCGTCGTCCAACTGCCGGTTCATCTCATAGGTGTAGGTATTCGCCGGAGGATCGTTCATCTCGATCACTCCCACACCGCCCTCATTGCGGTAGTTGATCAGCTGCTTGGTGGTCTCTCCGGTCACTGGCTGCACTGTAGTTGCCATAATCACCATCTCCTATTGCAAATTCAGAATTCAGTTCGGTTTTCGGGTTCTTCTCGCTTTGGTGTGTTGGGCCGTCCCCACCCCGCTCAAAAAGATATCGCCCATCTGGCGGGCAAGGGTTTGAGCATTGCCGTCAACCCGCGGTTTGTACCATGTATAAATCCAGTTCATCATGCCGAACAAACTCAACACGGCAACCCGGCTGTTAAATTCTAGTCTCTTTTCTTTTTGCAGCGCATCCATGAGCTGCATGCACGTCCGGTAGTACTCGCGCTTGAGCGACAGAATGTCCGCGCCCAGGCTGTTCTTCAGCACATCATCTTCGTGCGAGAGCACTTTCATCGCCTTTTGATTGACCAGAAAATACTCAATGTGATTCAGGACGAACACCCGCACCCGCTGTTCGGGATCGGAAACCTCTACCAGCCGCTCGCGCAACTGCTCCATAATCGTCGTGAAGGTGTGCTTCTGGATCAGATAGAGAAGTTGCTCTTTGGACTTGAAGTAGTAATACATCCCCGCAAGCGACATTCCGCTCGCCCGCGAAAGGTCGCGCATGGAAGCGCCCGCGTATCCTTTTTCGTAGAAGACCTCGACAGCGTAACCAAGGATTTTCGAAAGTCGGCGGTCAAAACGGGTCCCAGCGTCGGGGGCTGGAGACCGATGAGGTGAGGAAATTCGGGAAGTAGTCAGCGCGGTGGCCATACTTATCGAACGTTCGTTCTAACTATAGGCCAACCTACTCAGAATCGCAAGAACGTGCTGAGAAAGTCACGGTTGGGCCTAACGGGTGTGTCTCGAAGGTCAGTCAGTTGCGGGTGTCGGCCAGCAGGCCCTCGATCTCCGCCTTCGCCTCAGCCGTCAGCGGCAAAAGCGGTAATCGCGCCGGGCCCCCGTAATACCCGTTGAAATCCATGGCATGCTTGATTCCCGACACGCCCCACTCGCCTACGATCCGCTGAGCGGCGGTGGCAATGCGCTGCTGCTTCAACCGGGCCAGTTCGGTGTCACCCTCTTTCCACGCGGTATAAACCTCGTAACAGGCTGTGGGCGCGGGACACGCGAAGGCCAGAATCGCGCCCACCGAACCCACCGCCAGGGACGGTTCCAGCTTTTGCGCCGCCCCCACCAGAATCTGAAATCCCACCTCTTTTTGGCGGGTCTTGATCCCGCTGACCACGCTCACCGCGGACGAAGAGGGCTGCACGCTTCCTCCCGCCACACCAACCTGAACCAGTTCCCCGCCGTTCGTCGTGGCGGCTTTAAGCATTCGCGGCGTGACCGCTTCAAACGTCTCCGTCACCGTCGCGCTATGCTTAATGTGGCGCGCCCCTTCGACCATGCGGCGCACCTTCTCTACGTCCCCGCCAGACTCTTTCATGCCAACGATTTTCGGATGCTCCGAAAGTTCGATCACCAGTTCCGCAGGAATGTCATACCCGGTGAAGGGCGGCACGGTGTAAATCATGATGGGCAGTGGCGAGCGATCGGCCACGAAGCGGTAAAAGGCCAGCATGCTCGGCGGCTGCATCTGCTGCTTATAAAAGTGAGGCGTGCGCACCAGGGCAACATCGTAGCCGATCTGCGCTGCGTATTCGGTTAGCTTGAGGGTCTCAACGGCAGACTCGATTCCCGTCCCCGCGATGAGTACTTTGTGGGGTGCGGCCGCGTCGCGCGTGGTTTTGAGTACGTCGCGCCGCTCCTGATCGGAAAGCATGATGGCCTCGCCCGTCGAACCGAGCGCGACAATCCCGGCAACCGGAGTCTTCGAAAATCGTTCGACGTTGGATTCGAGCTTCTTGAAATACACGTTGCCGTCCGGATAGAACGGCGTGGTGATGGGAGGAAAAATGCCGTGCAGGAGCATGGATTAATGAGTCATCCTTCTCAAAGTTTCTAAAATACCTCACCTGCTCAACATCTACATCGGCCTGTCCTTGGTTCAGAATACTGCCACGCCTTCAGGATGCGGCGACAGAGGGCTTTGCTACAATAAGCGCCCTAAGGACAATGCCCGCCCCAATGCTTCCCGCCAACGCTGAGCGGGGCCCAAGCCCGGCCGCACCCATAGTGAGTCTTTGCTCGCGTCTCCTGGAAAAGCGAGCCCTGCTGGTTATAGGGATCCTCGTCCGTGTGGTCACGTTCGCCTTTCTCGATCCGGCGAATGTTGACGACCATAGCCTGGTCCTCGAATTCATTGTCAAACAAGGGAGGCTTCCCCACAGCGGGGAGCTCGGCCAAGCTTATCATCCTCCGCTGTACTATCTGCTGGCTTCGCCCGTTCTGCGCGGGTCCGGTAGTCTCAAGGTAGTGCAAGTGCTCTCCCTGGTGTTCTCCGTTCTGACTCTGTTCCTGCTCTATCGTCTCATCTATCACACCGGGCTGATCGCAAGCTCACGGGCGCGTCTCTACAGCTTTCTCCTCGTTTGCTTTCTCCCGCAATTTGTCATGTACACCCTGTTCGTCTCGAATGACACGCTGATGATCTTGCTGGGCTGCGGCATTGCCTGGTTCGTTTATCAGTATGTTCATTTGCCAAGTGGAAGAAACCTGACGAAGCTCGCGCTGGTCACAACACTCGGATTACTCACCAAGATGACCACCCTGGCCTATCTTCCGGCGCTTTTTCTTATAATCGTTTTCGTCACTTTCCAGCGCCGGCGATCACTAGCAAGGGCAGTGGCCCTTGCCGCAATCGTTCTATTTGCGGTCCTACTGGGTGGGAGCTACAAGGTGATCGACAACTACCGCTACTACCACCAGCCTCTGATCACGAACATCGATTTTCATCCAGCCTGGGCGGCGAAGCAAGCCGAGTTTTACCGCGGCCTCGCATCGTACGTCACTTTTGATCTTCCCTACCTTGTGGCTCATCCCACTCTTACGGCAACAACGGAAAGTTCTTACCCGCTATTTCTCTATGCCACCTTCTGGTATCAGCATGCCCCGGAGTCCAATTTCATAGGCGCTTCGCACAAGCCCTTCAGCTACATCGGATCAGCGACCTACGTTTTCGCGATTATGCCCACCACGGCCGTACTCGTCGGCATTTTCTTGCTGGCCCTCAGATTTCCTCGATTTCTTCGCAGCTTCGATTACGCGCGTCACGAAGACCGGCAACACCTCGTGCTTTATGCTGTGGCCGGGCTGTTCTTGGGAAACCTCAGTCTGCTCGTTGCAGCCGTCGCGAAATACCATGTCTGCAGCATCATGCAAGGCAGGCTCTTGTTTCCCTCGATCTTCGGAATGCTGGCCGCATTTGGCGTGGGCGTGGATAGGTTTGAACAGAGCAAAAGCGGCTCCATCGCGCTGAAGATCAGCATGATGTCGCTAGCCGCGTTATTCCTGTTGTACCTTGGCGGAGAGAACGGCTTCCTGCTGCTGTCACGCTTCTTTCCAGGATTCAAGTCCGTCCTGAAAAACCTGGGCTTTGAAGTAGAGACCTCTCCTAACCTGTCATCCTGAGCGAAGCGGCTGCTTCGCGAAGCGGAGCGGCCGCGGAGTCGAAGGACCCCTTGGATTGCGACGCTATCACTGGCGCGTCGAGCCATTCTCACCACTCGCTCAGAGTGCACACTCGGAATCCAGAGCATTCTCAGAATGGCTTGACGTAGCGGGAGTGGTTCAAACAGCAGCGGGGTCCTTCGACTCGAATTGGCCTTCGCGCAAAGCGCGAAGGCCAATCCTCGCTCAGGATGACAACGTGGAACGCGTAGCCACTCGCTCGGCGTGCAAATGCTGCAAAGCCTGCACATTCACTTCGCCGCGTTGCAGCGCCGCAATGCCTTCGGCAGCAGCCCGGGCCGCGGACAGCGTGGTAATCGTTGGAATCCGCGCCTGCACCGCCGCGCGACGAATAGCTTTTTCATCGAAAAACGGATCAGGCCCCTGTGGCGTGTTAACGATCAGTTGAATGCGCTCGCCCTTGATCAAATCCACCACGTTCGGCCGGCCTTCTTTCACCTTGTACACCCGCTCCACGCTCATGCCGGCTTCTTCGATTACGTCGGCCGTACCGGCTGTGGCCACCAGCTTGAATCCCATATCCACAAATTTGCGCGCCACTTCGGCCACGTGCGGCTTGTCGTGATCGGTCACGCTGATGAAGACATTTCCCTGCGTCGGCAATTTCTGTCCCGCCGCCGTTTGCGCCTTGGCAAACGCTTCGCCGAAATTGTCGGCCACGCCCATCACTTCTCCGGTGGATTTCATCTCCGGGCCTAACACCGTATCTACACCGGGAAACTTGTTCCAGGGAAAAACCGGCGATTTGACATAGAAACAGCGGCCCGTGTCGAGATCGGTTCCGCGTTCGATAAACTCCGGCAGAAACTCCCGCAGCTTGCGCCCGGTCATCAGCCGGGCGGCAATCTTGGCGAGAGGAACACCGGTGGCTTTCGAAACATACGGCACAGTTCGCGAGGCGCGAGGATTAACTTCGATCACGTAGACTTTGTCACCATCCGTTTCGATGTGGGGACGCTGCTCTGCCCCGTCCCGCCGGGTCCCTTCGACTCCGCTCAGGGCAGGCTCCGACTCCGCGCTACACGAAGCCCGCGGAATCGCAAACTGAATATTCACCAAGCCTATGACCTTCA
Source organism: Terriglobia bacterium (assembly GCA_963765285.1). Lineage (GTDB taxonomy): Bacteria > Acidobacteriota > Terriglobia > Terriglobales > Acidobacteriaceae > CAVWZH01. The sequence continues at coordinate 263,647 of CAVXVR010000009.1, read as the reverse complement.
GCGCGCGCGCCAGCTTAAAGGTGTATTCGCGCATGCGCGCCAGCAGGTGCTCAGGAATATCGACCGCGGGCAGAACGCAGGAAGAGTCCCCGGAATGAATGCCAGCTTCCTCTATGTGCTGCATGATACCGCCGATCACCACGTCTTCCCCATCAGAAAGCGCGTCGACATCCACTTCAATGGCGTCTTCGAGAAAGTGATCGATCAGCACCGGACGGTCCTGGGAATACTCGACCGCTTCTTTCATGTAGCGGGTGACGGTTTCCTCATCGTAGGCGATTACCATGGCCCGCCCTCCCAGCACGTAAGAAGGCCGCACTAGCACGGGATAGCCGACACGCTTTGCCCCTTCGACAGCTTCTTCAATCGAAGCCGCCATCGCGCCCGGCGCCTGCGGAATTTCGAGTTCATCCAGCAACTTCCCGAATCGCTTGCGGTCTTCTGCAAGATCGATCGACTCCGGTGATGTGCCGATAATCTCCACGCCCGCCGCTTTGAGCGGCAGAGCGAGGTTGAGCGGCGTCTGTCCACCGAATTGCACGATCATGCCAACCGGCGCACCCGACGATGCCTCGTGCTCGTAAATGGCGAATACGTCTTCCAGCGTCAAAGGTTCAAAGTAAAGCCGGTCACTGGTGTCGTAGTCGGTTGAGACTGTCTCCGGATTGCAGTTCACCATGATGGTCTCGTAACCGTCGTCGCGCAGGGCGAACGCAGCGTGGCAGCAGCAATAATCAAACTCAATTCCCTGCCCGATCCGGTTCGGCCCGCTGCCCAGAATGATGACTTTCTTCTTAGGGGTTGGCGCGGCTTCATCTTCTTCTTCGTAGGTCGAGTAAAGATAGGGCGTGTAGCTCTCGAACTCTGCGGCGCAGGTGTCGACGCGCTTGTAGACCGGCTTGACGCCATGTTTCTTGCGCAGGTGCCGCACTTTTTCCTGCGACGCCTTTTCCGTTCAGCCGCCACACTCCCGCCAGCCGTCCGTCAGAGAATCCCATGCGCTTGGCGTCGCGCAGAACCTCGGTGGGAATCGATTCCATCGGGTGCTTTTCCAGTTCGAGCTGCATGTCGTTAATTTCTTTGAGCTGGTAAAGGAACCAGGGATCGATCGAGGTCATCTTGGCCAGTTGCTTCACCGTATGGCCCTGGCGCAGCGCATATCGCACATACGACAAACGCTCAGGATGTGGAGTGACGAGGCGCTGAGTGAGAATCTTCGGTTCGATCTTTTCCGATCCGACTTTTCTGCCCGTGTCCAAAGCGCGCACGCCCTTGAGCAGCGCTTCTTTGAAGGTACGGCCAATGGCCATCACCTCGCCTACCGATTTCATCTGTGGCCCCAGACTCTCGTCCGCTCCAGGAAATTTCTCGAACTGCCACTTGGGGATCTTCACCACTACATAATCCAGCGTAGGTTCAAAGCAGGCGGGAGTCTTGCGCGTGATGTCGTTGGGAATTTCGTCCAGCGTGTAGCCGACCGCCAGCTTCGCGGCGATTTTCGCGATCGGAAAGCCCGTGGCTTTCGACGCCAGCGCCGACGACCGCGAAACGCGCGGGTTCATCTCGATCACCACCATGCGCCCGGTGGAGGGATGCACTCCGAACTGAATGTTCGAACCGCCAGTCTCGACGCCAATTTCTCGAATCACGGCAATCGCTGCATCGCGCATGGCTTGATATTCGCGGTCGGTGAGAGTCTGAGCTGGAGCGACGGTGATCGAATCCCCTGTGTGCACACCCATGGGATCGAAATTCTCAATCGAACAAATGATGATGACGTTGTCGCGCAGATCGCGCATCACTTCGAGTTCGTATTCCTTCCATCCCAGCACCGACTCTTCGATCAGCGCTTCATGGACGGGAGAGAAATCCAAACCTCGTGCCAGCACGTCCAGCAATTCTTCGCGGTTGTAGGCGATGCCTCCGCCGGAGCCGCCGAGCGTGAACGACGGCCGCACAATTACCGGAAAGCCGATCTTGCCGGCGAACTCCAGACCATCTTTCAGATTGTTGACCAGGGCCGACTTGGGCACATCGAGCCCAATCTTCTGCATCGCGTCTTTGAAGAAAAGCCGGTCTTCAGCTTTCTTGATGGCCGCGACATTCGCCCCGATCAAGTGCACGTCGTATTTTTCGAGCACGCCGCTGTCGGAAAGTTCCACGGCAAGATTGAGCGCGGTCTGGCCGCCGACTGTGGGCAGAATGGCAAAGCCCGCACCCGGCGACATCTCACGCTCCACGCGAATAATTTCTTCCAGATACTCCAGCGTGAGCGGCTCGATGTAAGTGCGGTCAGCCGACTCGGGGTCGGTCATGATGGTCGCCGGATTCGAGTTGGCCAGCACCACTTCATAGCCCTCGGCCTTGAGCGCCTTGCAGGCCTGCGTGCCGGAGTAATCAAACTCCGCCGACTGGCCAATGATGATCGGGCCGGATCCAAGGATCAGGATTTTCGAGATGTCAGTGCGTTTAGGCATTTGTCTCTTATCATTCTTCTAAATCTGTCATCCCGACCGAGTCAGTTGAACGGCGAAGCCGATCAACTGGCGAGCGGAGGGACCTGCTTTTCGATGGGTTGTCCCCATTCGGCCGAGAAGTCCTCCCAAGTCGGGTCCATGCGTTCGATCAAAAATACTTTCTTGGCACGGTTCCAGCGCTTGAGTTGTTTCTCGCGATCAATTGCATTCCGCACATCGTCGAATGATTCGAAATAAACCAGCCGATGACATCGATACTGCTTGCTGAAACCGTCGATCATGTCGTGCTGATGCTCAAATACGCGGCGTCCCAAATTGTTTGTCATGCCGATATAAAGGACGCGCGACTTGCTGGCCATGAAGTACACGCAATACTTGTGTTCTTTCATGCTTCCACCAAAAGTCTGTCATCCCGACCGAAGCGAAGCGCCAGCGAGCGCAGTGGAGGGACCTGCTTTCTCCTTGCCGTCGTCCCAAAAAGCAGGTCCCTCCACTGCGCAGTTGATTCGCTTCGCGAATCAACCGCTCCGGTCGGGATGACAAGGTCAGGGAGTGGGTCAGAGAAATCACCCCTTCCACTCCTCCATCATCTTCACAAAATCCTTGAACAAATAATGCGAGTCATGCGGCCCGGGCGAAGCTTCAGGGTGATATTGCACGCTGAACAGCGGAAGATTCCGATGCCGCAAGCCCTCCAGCGTCGAGTCATTCAGATCCATATGCGTGAGCTCGACTTCGCTCTGCGGCAGCGAATCCGGATCGACTGCGAAATTATGGTTGTGCGCCGTGATCTCCACCTTGCCACTCTGCAACTGCTTCACGGGATGATTTCCGCCGTGGTGGCCGAACTTCAGTTTGTAGGTTTTTCCTCCCAGCGCGATCCCGACAAGCTGGTGCCCCAGGCAAATCCCGAAAATGGGCTGGCGGCCCATGAGCCGCCGAATGTTATCGACCGCATAGGCGCAGGGCTCGGGATCGCCTGGCCCGTTCGAGAGGAACACGCCGTTCGGTTTGAGCGCCAGCACATCTTCCGCCGGAGTCTGCGCCGGAACCACGGTCACCTTGCAACCTTCGCCGCGCAGCTTGCGCAAAATGTTCTGCTTGATTCCGTAGTCGTAGGCCACCACGTGAAACCGCGCCGGTTCGTCTTTCACGCCGACTATTTCGTCCGGTAAATGCGAGCGCTCTCCGGTTTCCCAGACATAAGTATTCTTCGTGCTGACGACTTTGGCCAGATCCTGGCCATCCATTTTCGGAATCGAATTGGCTTTGGCGATCAATTTCGTGACATCGGTTTCCAGCGTCGAAATCACGCCGCGCATTACGCCGTGATCGCGCAAATGCCGCACCAGCGCGCGGGTGTCGATTTCGGCCAACACCGGAATCTTGAATTGCTCGAGATACTGTTCCGCCACCTGCTGCGAGCGCCAGTTCGAGCTGACTTTCGAAAACTCGCGCACAATCAGCCCCTCGATATATGGCCGCGTGGCTTCGTTGTCTTCAGGATTGGTCCCGTAATTTCCGATTTCGGGGTTGGTGAGAACTACAATCTGGCCACAGTAGGAAGGATCAGTGAAAATTTCCTGATAACCGGTGATGGAAGTATTAAAAACTACTTCGCCGTAACATTCGCCTTTGGCGCCGTAGCCTTTGCCTCGGAAGACTCTGCCGTCTTCCAGCGCAAGGATTGCTTGCATTCCTGCTCCAAGGAGTGGATTTTACAGATTGTAGCAAGGAAGCAAAATTCAGGAAAGATGAATCTCAGCGCGCAGCGCTAAAAGACAAATGGCACGAAACGCTTCGTGCGCTGCATGTACTCTCTGTAACTCTCGCCGAGAGAAGCCTGCAGCGCCCGCTCCTCGAAACGGACGCGATAGGCGTACCCGAGTCCGCCAAACAGCACCATGAACAGTGCACTGAGCCAGTTGGTCAGCGCCAGGCCACTTCCCAGGTACATCAGCATCCCACCCGTGTACGAAGGATGCCGGACCCAGCGGTATGCGCCTTCCTGGATCACGGTTTGCCCATCCACCACCTTCACGTTCCCGGTGAAGTATTTTCCCAGGACGCGAAAGCAGTGGCGCCGCAGCCAGGACCCGCCCAGCATCAGCAGCAGTCCCACAGCAAACCAGATCTTCTGCCCCTGAACCAGAATAAACCTGGGCCAGTTTGCGACGATGAATGCAAGCGGAAACCCAATCCAGCCGGTAATCAGAATGAAAGCCATCGATCGGTCTCGCGCCTGTCCGGGCTCAGGCCGGACGCGCGCGACCAGGCGAAATTCAGGCAGGTAAACCAGCAGAAATACCGCCCAGAACACCCAGATGTAGGGTGAAACGTATGCCAAAGGCTTAATTGCTGTATTCATAGGAGAAAAGCATCGCGAAAGGATTATCAACGACAGGGCAACGCGCTCTAAGTTCAGATCTTAAGGATTGCCAGGAATCATCGCACTCTTCCGACTTTATCCACCGGCCAATACCCGAACACAGCTTTGCCGTAGATATAACTCTCGTTCACCGGCCCAAAATCGCGGCTGTCGTTCGACATGCTGCGGTGATCGCCGAGCAAGAAATAGCTGTTAGGCGGGACCACAATTTCCGAGTACGGCCGCTCGTCGGCGTAGGCGCGGGGAACGTAATCCTCCTCCAACGCCTCCCCATTCACGAACACCTCGCCGGCGTCGATACGGATACGGTCCCCGGCCAACCCAATGACTCGCTTGATGAAACTCTTCGAGGGATCGCGCGGATATCGGAACACAACGATGTCGCCCCGCTGAATGGCTTCCAGCCGGTATACGAACTTGTTGACGAAGATTCGTTCCTGATCGTCGAGCGAGGGCATCATGCTGGTGCCCTCGACCTTTACCGGCTGGTAAAGAAATACGATGATGAATGCCGAAATAGCGAACGAAATGACTCAAGTCCCGCAGCCAAACGGAAAGCACCGGCCATGCATGTGAAGGAGTTGCCCCGCCAGGCTTGGCGGAACTGGCTGATCCGTGCGCGGTTCGGTCGAGATTGTGGGCTCCGGCATGCTTTTCCCAATTATACGGATCGCTGCTTCCAATTGAAGGTTGCTTTTTCTTGTCCAGCTTACTCGGCGTCTTATGACCTCACGCCGCTTACCGGAACGGCGTCATCCCGAGCGCAGCCGTCTTTCAGGCGAAGTGAGGGATCTTGCGCGAATCTCAACTACTCTTAGCCCTTAACCCTTCCCCACACTCGTCCGCGCGCCGCCCCGGCTTCTGCTCGAGCCCCGATCGAGGTAAAATGCTGAGGCTGAGGAATTTCAGTTATGACCAAACCCTGGTTTGCGCTGACGTTTGTCTTTGCCCTGAGCCTCACGACCTCGGCCCCCTGGGCGATCTCTCAACAGGAACAGGAAGAAGAGAAGGTTCCAGCCTTCAACCCGGGGCCCCCGGCGAAGGGTGCACATCTGCCGCCCATCCTATTGAAAGAACAGCTCTGGGGAGAAAACGCCCAGTATCCGGTTCAGACCCACGCCTATGAGCTGGCTGCCAAGATCCCTGCGGTAATCCATCAGCAACCTTGCTACTGCTACTGTGACCGTGGCATGGGCCACAACAGCCTCCACAGTTGCTTTGAGAATGTTCACGGCGCTAAATGCGCAACTTGCTTAAAGGAACTCTATTACTCGTACTTGATGCACCAAAAAGGTAAAACTGCGGCTCAGATTCGGCAGGGGATCATCAAAGGCGAGTGGAAGCAGGTAGACCTGCAAACTGCCGCCTCGATCAACTAGGCACCCAAGTCAACTGGCGGTGGCTTGACGGGCGAGGCAAAGCCGCGTATAACCTGCTAAAATCAGAAGTTGGAAGTTTTCCACAGACGGAGTTCAAAGCAGGATGACTCTTGGTCACCTGAACTGTCTGGGAACCCTCAAGAACTTCCCGGTCGTGTATTAGACGGCTTTTCTCTAAGCCACACAAAAAGGGGCACTTACGAATAAGCCAGGAAGAGTTTTGCAAATGGCACAAAAGACTACACAAAAGAAAACCGTGGTTGAAGATCCGCGTTTTACACAGGCTGTGCAAAACTACGAGACCGGACTCCGGGCCATGCAGGAGCGCAAGTTTGAGAAAGCCAAAACTCACCTGCAGAAGGTTCTGTCCGGTCCAAGCAAAGAGTTGGTTGACCGCGCTTTGGTCCACCTCAACACCTGCAACCAGCACAACGAACGGGGCAGCGCCCAGTTCAAGAGTCCGGAAGAGCACTACGATTACGCGGTCTCGCTGATGAACGTCGGCGACTACGTCAGCGCTCGTGAGCACCTGGAAAAGCTCTCCAAGCAGGTGCCCCAGGCAGATTATGTTGCCTACGGTCTGGCGGCGCTGGATTGCTTAACCGGCCACGTGGAAGACTCGCTTCGCCACCTCGACGGGGCGATCCGTCTAAACGCCACACTTCGCTTCCAGGCGCGAAACGATTCCGACTTCCAGAATCTGGCGGAAGATCCGCGCTTTACGGAGTTGCTCTATCCCGATCCCGGCGGCGAATTGCCTGCCGAACCCATGTTGTCCGAGGACGAACAGTAAGGCGTGCCTGTGACCACCAAACGGCAAGGCGCGGCGGCCTCTTCGAGGAACACGCCGGCTCGCGGTTTGAGCGTGGTGGCCATCGGCGGAGGGACAGGTCTTTCCACGCTTCTTCGCGGGCTCAAGCGCTTTGTGCTCGCTCCGAACGAGCGCTTGTCTGTCCCAGTCGCCGCGGCCACCATTGACAGCCTCTGCGCCGTGGTCACGGTCACGGACGACGGCGGCTCCAGCGGCCGCTTGCGCAAAGAACTCAACATGCTCCCTCCGGGCGACATTCGCAATTGCATTGTCGCCTTGTCCGAAGATGAAGCCCTGCTCTCGCGGCTGTTTCAGCACCGCTTCGTGAAAGGTTCCGGCCTCGAAGGCCATAGCTTCGGCAACCTGTTTCTGGCGGCGTTGACTTCGATCACCAGTGATTTCGGGGAAGCCGTCCGGCTCTCGTCCGAGATTCTTCTCACCCGCGGCCACATCTATCCGGCCACCAATGCCAACGTGGAGCTGGAAGCGTTGATGGAAGACAATTCTCGCGTCCGCGGTGAGACCAAGATCACCGCCAGCAAGGGACGAATCAAAGAGCTTTTTCTCATCCCACCCCAGGCGGAACCCCTGCCGCAGACTCTGGAAGCGATCGCGCGCGCTCACCTGATCACCATCGGCCCTGGTTCGTTGTTCACCAGCCTCATCCCCAATCTGCTGGTGCGCGGCATCGCCCAGGCGATTGAAGAGTCCCCAGCAGTAAAGGTCTACGTCTGCAACCTGATGACCCAGGCCAATGAAAGTCTGGGACTGACCGCAGCCGATCATATTTCGGCGCTTAATCAACACGCCCACACCAAACGCCTGTTTGACTACGCGCTGATCAATCGCAAACCACCGAGTTCCGAACTGATCGCCAAATATGCCGCCGAGCAGGCCGCTCCCATCGTCTCCGATCTGGAAGCCGTGGAAGCGCTGGGCGTAATCCCGCTGCTAGGAGACTATCTCGAGGAAGCCGGCGTCGCTCGTCACGCTACCGATCGCGTGGCCCACGATTTGATGCAGCTGGTATCGCACCAAGGCAGCTAGAGTCGGAGAATCAGCGCGGTGTCCTCAGTGGTTAATCCCAATACAGCCAACGCTGACCGCTGACATCAGCCTCGCGGTATATTGATTTGAATGGCCAAAACAAGAAAAACAAAGACCGGTAAACGCCGTGCGGGCTCTGCGCCCCCTACCCTTCGAAAACCACGAAGAGTGGGGCAGCCTGTTCTGGAAAATGGCGGCGGCCCCGAACCCCGCATCGCCATCGTCATCATGGCAGCCGGCAAAGGCACACGTCTCAAGTCTAGTCATCCCAAAGTGTTGCACCAGGCGGGCGGCAAACCTTTGCTTGCCCACGTCATCGCTGCGGCCACGCGGGCTGTTCCCGCCAGCAGTGTCCATGCCATCATCGGCTACGAAGCGGAGCTTGTGCGAGAAGCTGTGGCTTCATCCGGCATCAACTTTGTTGTCCAAACCGAACAGCGCGGCACCGGACATGCCTTGATGACCGCTCGCGAAGCACTCGCCCCGTACGATACGGTGATCGTTCTTTCTGGCGACGCGCCTCTCATTACGCCAGAGACTATCGCGCGGCTGCGCGACTTCCACTTTTCGAGCAACGCCGCGATGACCATCCTGAGTGCGGTTCTGCCCGATCCGACGGGCTACGGCCGCGTGCTGCGCGACCCGCGAAAGAAAGTGCAGGCCATCGTCGAGCAGAGATCCGCCACTCCGAAGCAACTAAAACTGCGCGAGATTAATTCCGGTTTTTATGCGTTTGCTGTAAAGCCCCTACTGGCCCACCTTGGCGAACTAAGAACCAACAATGCCCACCACGAGTTTTATCTCACCGACATGGCGGCCATTCTGCGCCAGGCTGGGGAAAGTGTCGTCGCGCTTGAGACCAACACACCCGACGAAATTCTCGGCATCAACACCCGCGCCGAACTGGCCGAAGTCGACCAGCGCTTTCGGATGGCCAAGTGCCGCGAACTGATGGCCGAGGGCGTGACCATTTACCAGCCTGAAACATGCGTGATTGATTGCGACGTGGCCGTTGGTCCCGATACAATCATCGAACCCTTCGTCCAACTTCTCGGCTCAACCCACATCGGCACCGAGGCCCGTATCTCGTCCTACAGCGTGATCCAGAGCTGCGAAGTGGGTGACGGCGCGCTGGTGCAACCCGGATGCGTCCTGGAGCATTCCCGCGTAGGAGTTCGCACTTCTCTCGGGCCATACACCCATCTGCGCCCGGGCTGCGACATTTGCGAAGGCGCGCACGTAGGGAATTTTGTCGAAATGAAAAAGACCCGCCTCGGCAAGGGATCGAAAGCCAACCATCTGACCTATCTGGGAGACGCCGAGGTGGGCGAAGGAGTAAACGTCGGTGCGGGCACCATCACCTGCAACTACGACGGCATTCAGAAACACAAGACCATCATCGAAGACGGAGTATTCGTAGGGAGCGACAGCATCCTGGTCGCACCCATCAGAATCGGCAAGGGTGCTTATGTGGGAGCGGCATCGTGCCTCACTCAAGACGTCCCGCCCGATTCCCTGGCCCTCAGCCGCGCGCCCCAGGTGATCAAAGAAGGCTGGGCACGGGAGAAGCGGGCAAGAAAGAAATGATTCACCACAGAGGCACAGAGAAAGTGGGCCTGGAACCGGCCTTCCGTGATGAAATGAGGACGCTTTGGCAAGAAGGAAAGGCACTGAACGCCGGATTTTCTCCGGGTCTCAGTGCCTCCGTGGTGAATGATTCTCTATCTCGAAACCGCGGCAAACAAGGGCGAACGCATCAGCGACTGAAATTGCTTATCGTCGCTCTTAAAGTGCATCTGCAGATTGGCGCTGTCCGAATCCACCGTCACGCTATCCAACGCGACTTTCTCGACCGGAGTTGCGGTCATCTTCTTGTACAGCATGCCGGCCTTCAACAGAGACGATAGCGTTGCCGCCGTCATGGAGTCTGAAGTGACCACATCCAGATCGAAGTTCACTCCGCTCTGGAAATTCATGGCGTAGTGCGAGCCCAGGATGCGCTTTTTCATGGTTTCGTAGTCCGCCAGTCCCGAGGCATCACCCAGCGCCGAACGCAACATGTTCTGTGTTCCTTGCTGGTCCAGGATGCTCCATACCGTGCCGGAGTCGACCGAACCCATCATGTCGGTAATTTGCGTATTGCTGTCGAGCGTAGTGGAGTAACCATCGCGGGCATCGAGCGCGCCCTTGATGGCGCTGCTGTCCCCAAACACCAGGGTGTTATCGTCCAGAAAATTCATCTGCATGCCGCCCGGCATCGGGTAGATGTCGGCATCGCGATATTTCACAGGCTTCACTTTGTTCAACTTCATCTTCTTAAGCACCGCCGCCATGGAGAATTGCCCTTGCGCGAAGCCCACAATCTTCACACCCTGTTTGCCGCTGCGATAGGAAGCGAAGGTAAGCTGGTCAACGTCCTTATCCGGATTGATGCCCACGGTCTTCAATTGCGCTTCGAATTCCTTAAGATTGTCCGGCAACACCTGCTGCTTGAGCTGCATGGCAGTGTCAGAACTCTTCAACGCGCGGTAGTCCACGCAGATGAGCTGTTGAATGTCGGAAGGAATCGCAGCCCGCGCTGAGCTGCCCAAAGGCCCAGCCCAAGCGGCTACGCTAAGCAGCACAATGAGTCCGCAGACAAACCCGCGATAAATCTTCATAAACCCTCGATCCTTTTGTTGTTGGATGCGGTTAGCTCGCTTCCCGTCGCCTATAGAGTTATTGTAAGCCAAGGGCTGGCGAGGTCGCAGGAAACCAAAGTACCATGAGCTTTTCAGGTAACGGTCTAGCCGATCTTTGCCGGGGTTGTTGCGACTTCCGTCACATTGAAAGGAAAAGGAAAGCAACCCCATCGCCTTTCCGCCGAATCATTTGGAACACATCCAGGTTCAAGCCTTGAGTGCCGCAGCCTTTCCCCTAGTTTCGGCGACGAAGGCGTCGTCTTTCAACGACTCCAGATTGATCTCCACGTTCGCCAATGCCCCTTCGATGGCCGCGCCCGCAAGGGCCTGCGCCGTGATCAAGTCCGACTTCATGTTCGGATTGGTGATCGGCCCGAGCTTACTTGCGATGTCCGCCACTTCCCTGGCCCGCTCGGCCACGCCCAACGGCACTCTGGTAGCCTGCTTTAGCGCAGTATTAAGGATCCCATCAGCATTGGCGGACTGCTTCGCCTGCTTATACGCCTTCATCACCGCGTCATAAGAAGCAGCGTCCGCATCGATCGCGCTCTTGAGTTCCTCGCGCAGTTGCCCCAGCCGCGCAACAGCTGCGCTCAACTCCCGCTCATATTGCACGTAGGCTTTCTTGCCGCGCGACATCGAAGCGACCATCGTGGCCAGACCCGCTGCCATAGCTCCGCTCGCCGCCGCCGCGCTGCCCCCACCAGGCGTCGCCGTAGGCGCCGCCAATTGCTCGACAAAGGGCTCGACTCCGGCCCTCAGCCCGCCAATCGCAACCTTGCCACTCATAACCGAAGTTAACCGATTCTCCAAAATCAAGGACGAATCGAAGTTCTCCACTTGCAGGAACCACTCCGCCGCCTGTTCCAGCGCTTTCTTCGGAATCAGTCCCACAATCTCACTGGAAACCGGCGCCGCACCATAGCGTGCCGCTTCCCGCTTCACGTATTCGAACACGCGATGGACGGGAGTCTGCTCAAAATCTGTCAGGTTCATCGAGACCTGCGCCATTCCCCGCACCAGAAATCCCGCGCCCTTCACAAAGCGCAAGCCACCGCTCGAAAAACGCACCGCCTTCGCGATTTTCTTGGCGATATCGACATCGGCCGTATTCAGAAACACGTTATAGGCGATAAGAAACTTCCGCGCCCCCACCACCGTAGCTCCCGCCGTAGGATGCAAACGGGCCTCGCCAAAATCCGGCCTTCGCGCCGGGTTAGTAGCGATCTCTTCACGTATTCCTTCAAACTGCCCGCGGCGGATATTCTCCAGATTCTGCCGCTCGGGCGTGGCCGCCGCGGCTTCGTACAAATAAACCGGAATCTGATGCCGCTTCCAGATTTCTTCGCCCACATGCCGCGCCATGGCCACGCAGTCTTCAATCGTCACGCCTTCAATCGGGATAAACGGCACCACATCAGCCGCTCCCATACGCGGATGCGCTCCCTGATGCGTGTTCAGATCAATCAGCTCCGCAGCCTTGCCCACGCCCCGAATCGCCGCTTCCTGGATCGGCTCACGCTCGCCCACCAGCGTGATGACGCAGCGGTTGTGGTCAGCGTCCATCTCCCGGTCGAGCAGAAAGACGCCGTTGATCTTCATGGCCTCGACAATGGCATCGACCTTGGCCTTGTCACGGCCTTCAGAAAAATTGGGAACGCATTCGACCAGCGTGGACATATGCGAATATCACTGTAGCGCCGGCGTCCCGCCGGCGCGGCCTTGGAGACAGTTTAAGAAACTCGAAGACTTGTCACTTTACTGCCCCGGCACAAAATCTTCCATCACCGCCTTGCGCATCAGATCCGGCGGCAACAATCCCTGCGCCAGAATGAAGTCGTGAAACTTCTTCTGGTTGAACTTCGCTCCCAGCGCCGCTTCCGTATCTTTGCGCAACCCGATCAGCTTGGTGTAACCGTAAAAATAGCTGTTGGCCTGGCCCGGCATACGATACGTAAACCGTTCCACTTCTTCTTGCGCAGAAGCGTGCGACTGCACCACGTCCTGCTCCAGCACGCGATAGGCGTCTGCGGGCTGGATTTTCCCCGCCTGCAACTCCGGATCGAGAAACGCCCGCGCCGCCCGCAAAAGCCGCTCGTTCAGCGAGACCAACTGGCCGTCCAGCGGAATATAAGGTTTGATGAGATATTCCGAATAGAGCCCCCAGCCTTCAACGTTGGTGCTGTTGAACGCAAAACGTACCCGCGCCAAAGAAACCCCGTGTTCCAGCATGGAATCGAACTGCAACTCATGCCCAGGCCGCGCTTCGTGGGCGGTGAGCGTCCAAGCCACGGCGTCGAAAGTGAAATCGTCGTACTGCTCGGCCTGAGTCTGCCCCGCCCCCGCAGGAATGTTCAGCGGCAACACGAACTCGCCCTTCTGTCCCGTATTATGCAGAAACGGTGGAGGCACCATGTGCGGCGCCGGTTGCTGCGCAGTCTCGGCCGCAGTGGCAATGCGGATCCGCGCCGGCCTGTCCGGCAGGGTCACAATCTGCTTTTCCACAATGATCGTTTCAATCTGCTTCAGCCGGTCCTGATAAAAGGGCAGAATCGCCTCGCCCACCAGCTGCTGTTTCTTAAGCTCGCGGATCACATCGCGATAATCGCTCGATGGCAAATGGCGCTGCTGCGCAATTTGCGCTGCAATTGGTTTCATTTCAGCCTGAATATCGTTGAACGCCTGGTGCGCCATGACAGCAAGCTGGTCCGGCGGCATGTCGATACCGAAATCTTCAAGCGCGAGTGCATACTCCTCGGGCGGCAGACGAAACTCAGCCCGGGCCTTGGGCAGGACATTTGCCTTTGTCCAGGCGTCGTATGCGGTGAGCTGCGACGTCAGCTTCGCATACGGCTCCTGCCATCCCGTGAGCTTATATTTCTGCAGCAACGTCGCAATGCCTTCGACGTAGTTGGAGTTGCGCCCCAGTTCAGTTTCGATCTCCGTCCGCGCCGGGTAAACTACACCCGGTTTCGCCATCTGCTCCATGACCCGCTGCTTCAGGATCTCGGTCAGCGGCGTGTAGCCCGGTTCCAGCCCGGCGTATTTGCGAATGCGAACCACCGCCGCCGGCCGGCGTTCACTCGGCGTTTGTTCATCAAGCAGGATGCGCATCCCGGCAAAAACCTCGCCGCTCGCGTTCAGAAAATCAACTTTGTGGGCACGGTCGAAATCCTGTTCGCGGAACTGCAGATCGACTTTGCGGATGATGATCTGCAGATCCTGAGCCACCTCCCTCTGCTTCTGCTCCGGAAGAGCGGCCTTAAACTTGGCGATCAGTACCTCGGTCTCCTGCCGCTCCTTGTCCTCATCGGCCAACGTCGGTTGCGAAACGTCGGTATCGTATTGGCTTAGGCCCTGATTCGACCCGAACTCCGGATGGTGCTTCATCTCAATCGCCAGCAGCATGTTCGTGTAGTTGTTGCTGGTGGCGACCCAGGACGGGCCGTCAGCTCCTACATGTGAAACCGTTGGCAAAAACAAAATAGCAGCTCCCAGAATAAAAATAATTTTGCGGATCAAAGTTCCTCCTGATTGGATGCTCCGTGTCCCGTGTGCCCTCAGTGGTGAAGCGCCGGTTTATTCCCTCGGTGTCCCCTGTGTCCTCTGTGGTTGAATTACACGCTCAATGATGAAAGAACTTCCCAACCCCCACCCGCACCTGCACGGTATTAATCCCCGGATTCGGACTGGCCAGTCCGGCGTTCGAGATATGCAGGTACCTCAACTCGAGACTCCAGTTGTAGCGCTCCCCCAGAATGTGAGTGCCCAACGCCGCCGCAGAAGTAAAGTTGACTGTGTTTGTCCCGAACGGCACATCGTGATTAGTAAACAGTGTCCCACCGTTCAGTTCGAGATAAGGCGCAATCCGCCCGCGGCTGGCAAAATTCCACTTCAACACCAGTGGACTGAACCCCGCGCCATACGCCGTATTTGCCGGCTGAAATATCAGAAATGCAGGCGTAGCGTCGAGTGCATACTCGAATCTTCCCTTCAGAAATCCCGGTCCATGGGGCCGCGTCAGAATCCAGCCAAAGCGCAGTCCGGCGTTCCAAACCCCGGTCTGCGAGGTGCCCCCGGGGACGCTGTGCCCGCCGCCGGTCCATAGCTGGATTTCGTGGCCGCCATCTTCCGGGCGGGACTGGGCATATCCCACCCAGGAGAACGAAATCATCACCAGGGCCAGCAGTCCTTGAACTGAGTGCTTCGTCCACACCATTCCGCGGTCGCTCGTCCTATTTGGCAAGAAAGGTCACGATACAGGAAGAGTCGGAACAGTTTCAAACCCGCCGAATCTCCGCACAACCACACAATAGCAGTGAGGAGCGGTCGCCTGCGCTACGCACTCTTCGTGCGTTTCCCGAAGAGTCGCTTGAGCTTCTCGATCAGTCCGGGACCAGAAGGAGCGGCGGCGGTCGCCGCGGCCTGCGAACGGGCATATTCATCCACATCACTTTTCATCAGATTGGCCCAGCTCTGGCCGGTGCCAACTTTGATGGGTTTGGAGATGTTGGTCAGAGTGCCCGGAGACGGACGCGCAATTGGGTGACTGCCCGATTGGTTCAACGGGCGCGCTATGGGGTGGCTGCCCGATTGGTCCGATGGACGGGCAATGGGGTGACTGCCTGATTGGTTCAACGGACGCGCTATGGGATGACTGCCCGATTGGTTCAACGGGCGCGCTATGGGGTGGCTGCCCGATTGGTGCAGAGGTACAGGCTTGCTTTGCGTATCGGACAGGGGCTTCTTAGGTTCCGACATGGTTTGCCTCCGCGGAACGAGCGCGAGCCGACCCCAAGATAGCGACAATTATCCCACGACCCCCAGACACTTCCAACAGGAATTGCGCTTCAGGCCCCTACAAACCCAGACCGCCATCCACTGCCAGAATCTGTCCCGTGATGAAATGGGGCGCGGTGGCGAAAAACATCACGGCCGCGGCAATTTCTTCACCCGTGCCGTTGCGCCGCATGGGAGTTTGCTTTGCCATTCGCTTCATAAACGCAGCTGCAGCTTTTTCTCCCAGATCGATCATCCCCGGCGCCACGCAGTTCACCGCGATCTCCGGCGCCAGCGCCTTGGCCATCACCTTGGTCAGCATATGCACAGCGGCTTTGGAGGAGCAGTAGTGGGCATGGTCCGCCCATGGCCGCAGGCCCCCCAGCGATCCCATGTTGATGATCTTGCCCCGCCGCGGCCGCAAGTATTTCAGTGCCTCGCGCGATACCACGAACGGGCCCCGTGTATTGGAAGCAAAAATCGCATCCCACTGCTTGACCGTCAGCTTGTCAAACTCGACCGTTTCGTAATTTCCCGCGTTGTTCACCAGGATATCCACGCCGCCCAGTTCCCGTCCAGCCTCCTTTATCGCCGCTTTTACGCTCTTCTCATCCGTCACATCGCAGCGGAAAGCCACCGCGCGAACCCCAAAGCTGCTGAGATCGATGACTGTGTGTTGTGCCTCCTGCGCAGAACGGCGAAAGGTAATCGCCACATCAGCGCCAGCTGCCGCCATCGCGAGTGCCGTCGCACGCCCCAACCGACGTGCCCCACCTGTGATGAAGACAGACTTCCCTTTCAGCGGCTTATCCGGCTGAAGCATGTGTGGGATTGTACAGAAAACGTATAGGAGTCATCCCGAAGACCCGCGTTCTCTCCAGCGGATCGAGGGATCTGGCGCGCATCGCTCGACTTTCAGAAACTGCTTTAACAGGAATCGATTCGCCCTTCAATCGGCCATTGCGGCCAGGGCCTGCTCTCCGGCGGCCAGAGCCGGTCGGCTCTCGCTCACTTCAGCTTTCATGAGCTGTTCGAACGCCGCAAACACCCTGGAGTCCCACCAGCCTTTGTGGACTTCCTTCCTCATGACTTCGAAAGCTTCGTCTTGCGACAGCGCCGGTTTGTACGGACGCACCGTGGTCAGCGCATCATAGACATCGACCACCTGCAGAACACGGGCGGTTAAAGGAATGGCTTCGCCTTTCAGTCCGTCGGGATAGCCTGACCCATCCATCTTTTCGTGATGATGGCGAATGATGGGAAGGAGCAGCTGAAACGATTTCAGAGGCGCGCAGATTCTTTCCCCCACGATGGGATGGCGCTGTACGATCACCCGCTCCGCCCGGGTCAGCTTGCCCGGCTTCAACAGAATGGAGTCCGGAACGGTTACTTTCCCAATGTCGTGAACGATGCCTGCCTGACGCAGCGCCTTGATCTCCTGCGCCGGAAGATGAAGATGCTCCCCAAGCCGCGCGGAGTAGTCCGCCAGCCGCTCGCAATGTCCCTGGGTGTACGGATCTTTTCCTTCGATGCTCCGGGCCAGCGCGAACAACACCGCTTCCGCCCGCTCCAGTTCATCGGTGAAGGCTTTTTGCCGCAACAGCGACCGCACCCGCGCCAGCAACTGCTCGCGCTCCACCGGCTTGGTCAGGAAGTCATCCGCGCCGGCTTCAATTCCCGCCACACGGTCCTTGGTCGCACTCAGCGCCGTAATCATGACCACCGGAACCAGGGCGGTCTCGGGATTTCCTTTGATCAAGCGGCACACTTCAAGGCCGCTCATCTTGGGCATGTTGACGTCGAGCAGCAGCAAGTCCGGTTGCGACCGGCGAAATTCGGCCATGGCTTGCGCACCATCGCCTGCGGTCAGCACTCGATACCCTTCCAGGCAAAGCAGCCCTTCCAGGCCCAGCAGGCTGGACTCATGGTCATCTGCAATCAGAATGCTGGCTGGCATGGGCGAAACAGAGGTGGGGGACCGCTGTGTTGCCAATTCTCTTCCAAGTTTCGTAACAGTGTGAGATTACGACTGTAACCATATGGTCACATCGTCCGTAACCTCTACATAAACTTGATTCTTTTCTTCTGGGCCGAAAAGTCGATGAGCTGTTGGAGGCGTCTCCGCCGGGTTTCTTCCTTCTTCGCGCTCGCTACCCAGGCGATGGTCATGCGGCGGTACGAAGGCGGAAAGTTCTGGAAATTCCCCCACGCCGGGCTTGCCGTCTTGAATTGCTGCTCCAACAGACTGGGAAGCTTGGTCGGGTGCGGAGCTCGCTTGCGCGCCGGATCGAATACCGCCAAGCCGTGCACTGTCATCCGCTCGGCGCGGATCATCTTCCTGGCCCGTCTGATGTTCAGCTCCGACCACTGGCTGGCCGCCCGGCGCGGACTGAATCGCTGGACATAGCGCTCGGCATCCATCTTTCGGACGACACCATCAACCCAGCCGAAACAGAGCGCTTCTTCCACCGCGTCGTCATATGGAACGCGAGGCCTACCCGAGCCCTTCTTGTAATACACAAGCCAGATCTCTTTCGCGCTCCGGCCGTTCTTCCCCAGCCAGGCACGCCACTCCTCTCGGTTTTTTGGGTAAAAGGTCTTCACACCAACACCCGAAGAAGCCGGGAACAACGAGAATAACAAAACGCCATCCGGAACCGATTCTGTCTTTCGGATATATTCTCGTGGCTTGCTGTCCGCGGCATTGTCCTGTCGTCTAAGCGGAGCAAGACTTTCAATCGGAGGAAATGATCATGAGCATGACCAGGAAAAAGACCAAGCTGATCCTGGCGGCTGCTGCCGCCATGTTGCTCCTGCCGGTCGCCGGCGCGCAAAGCGCCCCGTCGCCCAAAGTACTGAGTCTTTCGCAAGTCACGCTCGCAGACTGGAACGACATTGGGCGCAAACTGATCGCCATGGCAGAAGATTTTCCCGAGGCCAAATACGATTTCAAGCCCACTCCCGCTCAGCGCAGCTTTGCCGAGCAGTTGCTGCACGTGGCCGGGTCGAACGATTTATTCACTGCCGTCGCCAGCGGAAAAAAGCCGGTCGATGATGAGGACCGCGCTCACTACAAAACCAAAGCCGCGGTCGTGGCGTACTTGAAAAAATCATTTGCTGACGGCGCCGAAATCATCCAGGCAAAAGGCGACTCCGGACTGATGCAAAGTGTCGAGAGCGCTGAATCGCACAACCGGTTTCCGCTGGTCGCGCTGGCTTACGGTTTGGCCGAACATTCCGGCGAGCACTACGGACAGCTCGTGGTCTACTATCGGGTCGCAGGCATGGTGCCCCCAGAATCGCGCCCGCAAAAGTAAGGCCGCGACGGCTGGGTCAATAGATCCGAAAGGTCGCTTCGGCGTTGAGCTGAACCGCAACCGGCGTCCCGTGAATGGAACCGGGGGTAAATTTCCACTTCTCGGCTGCCTTGACTGCCTCCTGGTCCAGCCCATGCCCCAGCCCATTTATCACTCGCACGTCGTGCGCCCGGCCATCGGTGCCGACCACTAGGTAGAGCAACACGTTGCCACGAATCTTCAGTCTGCGAGCCTCGTCGCTATATTTGGGGTCAACGTAGTGAGTCAGTCGAGGAGCGGTGTCGGCACAGGGCGGCGGATTTTTCGCGCTGCATACTTTCATGATGCTGGATGGAGGCTGGGTTTCTTGGGCGAAAAAGCTGCAATTAATTAGCAGCACAAGCACAGCGACTGCGACACGACGAAGCATTGGGCCGCACAAAAATATCTGATACCTGGTTCAAATACAAGGCTTGATCGTTCGGATTCGACAAAGTGTTCCGTGCGGAACACTCGCAGAAGCATAAAATCCGTGCCGGTAAGTTATTGAAGAAAATAATAACCGTTGATGACGCGGGACTTACAGACTGCATGCCGTAGCTACTTTGGTGTACGTTTTAATCTCCGAAAGGAGACTTGACTTAGCAGGCGCCCTTCCGTATGCGTTTCGAAGATTGTTAGGATAGAAAGCCTGCTCGGTACTCTGGTATCGCTTTGAGTCTCGATGGTTGAGGTTACAAAATGTGCCGCAATATCAAAACCCTTTTTAATTTTGATCCGCCCGTCACGGAAGAAGAGATTCGGGCAGCGTCGCTTCAGTTCGTAAGAAAGATCACCGGCTTCAACAAGCCGTCAAAGGCGAATGAGCCCGCGTTTCTGGCGGCGATCGATGAAGTAGCCGGTATCTCGAGCCGCCTACTTCTTTCCCTCGAAACCGCCGCGCCTCCGAAGAATCGCGACGAAGAAGCAGCCAAGGCAAAGGCTCGCGCGGCAGAGAGATTCAGCGCCTGACTCTCGGATGTTCACCCGTCACTGAGTTCCCTCCATTTCGGCGGATACCCTTCCCGATTGTCATTCCGACGATGAGCGCAGCGAGGCCGCCTTCTTGAGGGCACGGCTCAGCCGTGCCGCAGGCAGTGAGATTCCGACCACGCCCGCGGACTTCACTTACGCATAATCAACGACTTGCAAGGCAAGCTGAAGTGTCGCACCTCGTCGCCAGCGACTAAAAGTAGTACATTGGTCGATCTATGAAGGCGCCAGCCCGACGCGGTAAAGTAAGAGTGATGCCCAAAGCAGATCAGCACAAACCGCGCGCGGCATCCTCAGCCGTCAAGCAGAAATCTGCCATGGATACGCTGCTCGACACCATGAGAAGCATCATCGATGAGGGCGCGAGGAAAATGACGCCCAAAGAACTCGAAGAGTCTGAAAAGAAGTTCAACGCCGCCATAGATCGCGCTGTTGCCGCTCGTAAACGGCGGCGCGAAACTGCCTAATCACTTCCTTTAATTCACTCGCCGTTATTTTCGGCTTTGCAGCCTTTACCGCTACAACGAATTCCGGCTCGTCCTCGGGTACACCTTCTTCCAGAAACTTGCGCACCCTCGCAATCAGTCTTTCGGTTCGTTCGGTGTCTTCATCCGTGTAACTGCGGCCTGGATCGCGGCGCGTTCGAGTCCACTTGCTCATCGAAGGCGGCTGAAATGATAACAGTGCCACCTCGCGGTGTGGCGCGAGGCACTCTTGCCCGCGAAGGATTTGTGTCAGGGCACAGCTTCAGCCCGTGCCGAAAGAAACCGGAGCCGCAACCCCGCCCAGCATGGACGGCACGCGAGCCGGCGCCGCGCCACCGCCGACCAGCACAGCCCCTGTCCAAGCGGAGCTTGGACGGGCGACCCGCAGAATGGTATAACTGTTATACTATATGCGGTTTCATTTTGATCGCCGGAAGAGCGCCCGGCTGAGGAGAAACCCGAAACGGGGCATCGGGTTCGAGGAGGCGCAGGAGATTTTCGCTCGCCCCTATTACCTCGATCAGAGATCGGACGTTTCGGAGCAATTCCGTGCTATCGGCTGGGTTGGAGAAAGATTGTACAGTTTGATTTTCGAAGTCCGAGAAGACGAGGAGGGTGAGTACTACCACCTGGTCACTCTGTGGAAGGCAACGCGACAGGAGCAACAGCTTTATGAAGAACACTCGTAAGTCTCAGCGGCCGGTTTCAGCCGAGTCCATTGCACGCCAGGCGGACAGCGGCCGGGATGTATCGCGTTTCTTCACCAACAAAGGCAAAATGATGCGCCCGGTTCAACGGGTGAATGTCGATTTCTCGTCTCCCATGCTGGAAGAGCTCGACCGTACGGCCGCCGAGATGAATATCAGCCGGCAAGCGGTGATCAAAACGCTCATCCGCCACGCGCTCGATCATGGCTATCTCGCCCGCCGCAGCCGCGCCGGTGCGCGGCGCTGACTTAACTCAACAGGTGGCGTAGGGACGAGTCGGAGCTTGTCCTGTTTTGCCGCAGCCCCGAGCGGAGCCGAGGGGGATGCCGAAGGAACCCGTCCAGCCGAGCGCACCGTAGCAGCCTTCGTGAAAGGGCACGGCTTCAGCCGTGCCGCAAGAAACCCGAGCCTTGATCCCGCCCCGCATGGGCGGCACACCGCCCGCCACCGCCGCCCAACCTGGAACGCCGTGCCATTCCAGTCCTACAATGACCCATGCCCATAGTCCGCCCGCGCCTTACCGACTACTATGGCATCCTAATCTCCCAATCCGAGGCCGACTTCGCCATCCCCTTCCTAGACGAAGACATTCCCCTCTACCTCGACCCGTTCCTGCTCTGGCGCTCCCCCTCCCAGCAGGACAACGCCCTCCACACCGCCGTCATCAACTCTTTCAATCATCTCGGATACCTGGAAAAGCAGGGCCAGCACTCCCAGGCCATCGATACGCTAACCGCCCTAAGCGAGTGTGACGAAGTCGGATTCGGCCACTCCCACACCCGTGCCGGCCACCGCATCGGCAGCGCCACCGCCGCCGAAATCCTCGACCTTTTCCGCGTCGTCCCCGAATATGACAAGCGCGGCTTCATCCACTTCGAAGAAATTCAGTTCTTCGTCGATCACATCTCCAAAGACCGCATCAGCGACATTGCCTGCAATCTTCTCAAGTCGTTCCTCATCGACTACACCATCCAGCAGTGCGACAAGTACGGAATTCCCACCACCAGCAGCACAACGCCCGTTTACAGCTACCGCGAAAACAAAATCGCCGTGGAACGCAACCTCAAGCTTCCGGTCAACCCCGAAGACAGCAAGCCCATCGTATTCGTCCCCAAGCGCTGGCTGCGCTTCAAACCCTGGCTGGACTTCAACGAATACGTCACCGAGCACTTCCCCAGAGACAAGAACAAAGAAAAATCACCCGCAGCCACCGACCAATCCCGAATCGCTGTCCTAACCTTCAATCGGCAAAACTACGGAGCCGTCCGCGACTACGTAGCCGCCAAAGAACGCTCTGCCGAAGACTGCAAAAACGATCCCCTCTTCAGCCAGATTCCCATCGCCTCCGCCAAAAAGAGCCTGGAAGTCATCAAGGCCCTGCCCCGGGGCACAAAAGAAGAGAGCGACGTGAAATACGAACGCGAACTCTCCCGCCTCCTAGCCTCGGCCTTCTACCCCCAACTCGACTTCGCCAAAGCCCAGTCCCGCACCGAGTCCGGCGTCCAAATCCGCGACTTAATCTTCTACAACAACCGCTCCCATGAATTGCTAGCCGAGCTGTTCGACAAATACGACTGCCGCCAGATTGTCATGGAGATGAAAAACGTCAACGAACTTCACGGCGAACACATCAACCAGCTAAACCGCTACATGACCGACCAGTTCGGCAAATTCGGAGTGCTCCTCACCAGAAGAATGCCCCTGCCCAAGGTCTATCGGAATACGGTGGACCTCTGGGCCGGCCAGCGCCGCTGCATCCTGATCCTCGACGACTACGATCTCGAACAAATCGTAACCCTATACGAATCCAGGCAACGCGATCCGTTAGACGTGTTAAAGAAGAAGTACGTAGAATTCATCCGCGCCTGCCCCAGTTAGGCCCGTGGAAGTGCTCACGAGGGTGCCCCATCCTAATCGCGTTCTGTGCGATTAGGGTGGGGATTTTCGTCACCAATGTAGGCGCGAGCGTCCTCGCTCGTGCGCGGGAGCACGCACGAATCGGGAAGGGCCCGACTTCAGTCGGGCCGCCAGCGCCCCCAAAGAACTGTCATCCCGAGCGGAGCGATGGGATTCGCTTCGCGAATCCCATCGCGGAGTCGAGGGACCTGCTGTTCCCCGCCTTCTCCTCTGTTCTAAAATCAGGCAATGGACAACAAAGAAGAAGTCTGGGAATTCGAGAAGCTAGAGCAGCAGCTTCACTCTTTCCTCGACGAAATGTCCGAACTCTCCCGCAAAAAGCCCAACGACCCGGTCAACAAGTTCAAGCTGAAGTTTCTCAACACCACGCTCGACAGCATTAACAAGATCATCACCGGCTATCGCCCCTTCCAGGACTTCGAGCAGTTCGACGTCGACTCACTCCCCAGCAACAGCGACGTAGTCGTAATCCTCTCCCAATACGCCGGAGCGGTCCTGCGCTACCGCACAGAAAACACCCGCTACGAGCGCGGCAACTGGTACTGGATAGTGAAAGGCAAAACCTCGGCCTTGAAAACGCGCCGCCCGGAAGCGTTCAAATACAGGCCGACGTAAAAGCTCCTTGGAGAGCACATGAGCAATCAGAGGAACGCAGCCACTGCCGGCATTGGTTTTGGGTCGGCACTTGCGATGATTCTTTCTTTCCAGCTAAATCATTCCATCCTGTGGGCCATACTGCATGGCATATGTTCTTGGCTTTATGTCGGATATCGCGCCTGGAAGGGTAACTACTAGCCTTGCGGTATCGTGGGGACAGCCACCCAAGCCTGCCCTCAGCGGAGTCGAAGGGGCGCGTCCAGCCGAGCGCAGCGAGGCAGTCTTCGTGAAAGGGCACGGCTTCAGCCGTGTCCTGATCACGCCCCCGACCCTCGCGGATAGAACGCTCTACAAATGGAGCGTCGGTATGTTGTGAAACTAGATCTTGGTGGGCGACAATCTAGTGTGAGTCAGCGTAAACACCATTACATAACCTCTGCATACCTGGAAGGAATGCTGTCGCCCGGTGAATCCCGTCTCTGGGTGTACGAACGCGATCGGACCCGCGTGTTTCGCAATATCCCAAAGAATCTGGGCTACAAGAGAGGCTACTACACCATCGTGCGGGCCGACGGGACCGAGGACGACAAGTTTGAGGAGATGCTAGCGACGGATGTGGAAGGACCAGGGATACTCGTGTTACGCGCCCTTTCGTGCGGTGCAAGGCAACTAAATTGGCAGGAGATCGCGTTTGGAGCAAGCCTAATCGCGATGCAGGAACTGCGCGTGCCATTGATGAGGGAGCAGATGGAATCCGCAATGATCGGATTTCAAGAACAGCTGATGAATTTTTCGCTCTCGGTCCCCGGTTACCTCGAACGGGTACTCCGAGAACTAGGGACCCGAGGTGAGAATGCCGGAGGCGTGTCGGCGGACCAAATCCGAGATTCAGTTAGATCGGGGAGTATCCGACTCCAGGCGAACCCAGAAGCGAGTCTAAAAGCTCTCGGCTACATGCTGCCCGTGCTTATCGAATTCTACTCGGTCATGAAGTGGACCGTTCTTATCTCAGAAAATCAGCCCCTCCTAACATCCGACGCCCCCGTCTGTCGGCGTTACCCTGCGACCGCCCATTTGGGCGCGGGACTGATAAACCGAGACTTGGAAGTGTACTTCCCCATTTCTCATAATCGTGCATTATTGCTTACACATGATCGAAGAAAAATGGCAAAGCTAGACGACCTGGAGCGAAAAGGGCGGAAACGCGAAGCGAAGCGTCTCCTTGCAAGTGTGCCAGAGGTCGCTTATCAAAGGGTGACCAAAGAGAGAGCCGACGAGATCAACAGGCTTGTAATCGAGAGGGCCTACCGGTGGGTATACGCTCCAACCCACCTTGAGCACATCGGCAAAGCTCTTCGTGGGTGAGCCGAAAAACATTCGACTGCCGGTTGACTTCGTTGAGGGCCCGGGCCTAGTGCGACTGAGGTCCGAATTACGCTGAACCATAGCGCAGTGTTGTTGGGCGTGCGGGACGTCACCGCCACGCGGGCAGGCCCGCGCCTACAACAAAAATCCCCACCCAAGCAAAAAACGCTTGGGTGGGGCACCCTGCGGTTTTGATTTAGCTAAAGCCAAGAGCTAATAGCTAAGAGCCGCTTCTTAGTACATATCTCCCATACCGCCGCCGTGTCCGCCCGGCATCGGAGCGCCCTTCTTCTCTTCCGGAATCTCCGCAATCAGCGCTTCGGTGGTCAGCATGAGCGAGGCGATGGAGCCGGCGTTCTGCAACGCAGTCCGCACGACTTTCGTCGGATCGAGCACGCCCGCCTTGACCAGATCTTCGTACTCGCCGGTCAGGGCGTTGTAGCCGAAGTTGTTGTCCTTCGAGTCGGTGATCTTGCCGTGGACAATGGCGCCTTCTTCTCCAGCGTTCTCGGCGATCATGCGCAGCGGCTCGGTCAGAGCGCGCTTCACGATGTTGACGCCGATCTGCTCGTCACCCTCGAGTTTCAGCTTATCGAGAGCAGCTACGCAGCGGGCCAGAGCTACGCCGCCGCCGGGGACGATTCCCTCTTCCACGGCTGCGCGGGTCGCGTGCATGGCATCTTCAACGCGAGCTTTCTTCTCTTTCATCTCGGTTTCAGTTGCCGCGCCCACTTTAATGACGGCCACGCCACCAACCAGCTTGGCCAACCGCTCCTGCAACTTCTCGCGGTCGTAGTCGCTGGTGGTCTTGTCGATCTGGCTGCGAATTTCTTTCACCCGGCCTTGGATGTCTCCGGGCTTGCCCTTGCCTTCGACCAGGGTGGTGTTGTCCTTATCCACCGTGATCTTCTTGGCTTGGCCGAGATCCTGGATCTGGACGTTCTCCAGCTTAATGCCCAGGTCTTCGGTGATGGCCTTGCCACCGGTGAGGATGGCGATATCCTGCAGCATGGCCTTGCGGCGATCGCCGAAGCCCGGCGCCTTGACGGCGCAAACTTGCAGCGTGCCGCGGAGTTTGTTGACCACGAGCGTGGCCAGCGCCTCACCCTCGACGTCTTCCGCGATCAGCAGGAGCGGCTTGCCGCCCTTGGCGATCTGTTCGAGCAGTGGGAGCAGGTCCTTCATGGAGCTGATCTTCTTTTCGTGGATCAGGATGTAGGCGTTCTCGAGTGCGGCTTCCATGCGCTCGGGATCGGTAACGAAGTAGGGAGAGAGATAGCCGCGGTCGAACTGCATGCCCTCGACCACATCGAGCTGGGTCTCAAGCGTCTTCGACTCTTCCACCGTGATGACGCCATCTTTGCCGACTTTCTTCATGGCTTCGGCAATGATGTGGCCGATGGTCTCGTCGTTGTTGGCCGAAATCGTGCCGACCTGGGCGATCATGTCGCCGGTGACGGGCTTCGAGAACTTATCGAGCTCGCCCTTTTCGCGATTGCCTTCCTTGTCGAGCCTGCCGCAAACCGCCGAGACTGCCTTCTCGATGCCGCGCTTGAGCGCCATCGGATTGGCTCCGGCTGCGACCGTCTTTACGCCTTCGCGATAGATGGCCTGGGCCAGAACGGTTGCGGTAGTGGTGCCGTCGCCGGCGATGTCCGAAGTCTTGGACGCCACTTCGCGCACCATCTGCGCGCCCATGTTCTCTTTCGCATCCTGCAGTTCAATTTCCTTGGCTACGGTGACGCCGTCCTTGGTGATGGTCGGCGAACCGAATTTCTTTTCGATAACTACGTTGCGGCCCTTGGGACCGAGAGTGACTTTTACAGCGTCCGCCAGAAGGTTGACGCCGCGGAGAATCGCTTGCCGCGACTCTTCGCCGTGAATAATCTGCTTTGCCATAATTCTTTTCTCCTTCAGAAATAGAAAATCTTCAACCACAAAGGGCACTAAGGTTCACGAAGGAACCCAACGCCCATTAAAATTTCTTGCTTTCCTTCGTGTACCTTCGTGTCCTTGGTGGTTCAGTGGTTCGCGACGGTACACGTGAGTGTTGGTCAGGCTTACTTCCGCGATCCGGCCATTTCTTTCTTGGCTGCGCCAGAGAGGATGCCGAGCACCTCTTCTTCGCGCATGATGACGAAATCTTCGCCATCCAACTTGATCTCGGTGCCGGAGTACTTGCCGAACAGGATGCGGTCGCCGTCTTTCACGTCGAGCGGACGCACTTTGCCGTCTTCGTTCACTTTGCCTTTGCCGACAGAAATGACTTCGCCCTCTTGCGGCTTGTCTTTGGCGCTGTCGGGAATGATGATTCCGCCACGAGTGGTCTCAGCTTCTTCCACGCGGCGTACGAGGATACGGTCATGGAGCGGGGTAAATTTAGCCATACTTCGAGACTCCTTTCGTTCGTGTTGCGTTGAGATTGGGGTTAAATTGCAGACATCGGTGACAAACCAATCCAGCCGAACTGCTGCCCTAAAATGTGATTTGTTAGCACTCTGATTTGTCGAGTGCTAATTGTAGATGGGTTGGTAGAGGCTGTCAACCAGAGCTACGTTGGTATCAGCTAATCATGTTATTTATCAATCAGATACATACATCCCGTAGTGCAATCTACTAACCTTACTTGCTGATCTGAGGTTGCGCTCATAGAATTGGTGCGCCATGAGACTGCTGGTGCTTTGCTTTGCCCTCGGCGCGGTATTCGCGTTGCCCCTGCGGGCGCAGGATGAAGAAGACAGCGCCCTGCTGAACTTTCTGGTGATTAAGGATTACAACGGGAAGCCGGTGCGGAACGCCAGCGTGGTCATGCATCCGGTCAACAAGAAGGGCCAACAGGAAAGGGGTGGCCTGGAGCTGAAAACGGATCCCGATGGCAAAGCCAGTTTCGACGGCGCGCCCTACGGCAAACTGCGGGTGCAGGTGCTGGCACAGGGATTCCAAACCTTCGGCGGGGACTACAACATCGACAAGCCAACGTCAGACATCACCATCAAGATGAAACGCCCGGGGGAGCAATATTCGATCTACGATGAGCATCCGGAGGAGAAGAAAGACGACAAACCGCCGGACAAGCAATGAGCAAAGTCAGAAATTAGGACAAGTCGGGATGGACTATCTTCTGAAGACCGAGCCGTCCGAATACTCCTTTGCCGATCTGGCGCGCGACAAAACCACGAACTGGGATGGCGTTTCGAATCCCGTGGCTCTGAAGAACCTGCGTGGCATGAAGTCGGGAGAGCGGCTGGTAATTTACCAGACCGGCGACGACAAGAGCGCGATGGGCACCGCGACGGTGGTGTCGGTGGATGCGACCGACCCGAAGAACCCCGTGTAACGATCAAAGCGGGCAAGGCGCTGGCGCGGCCGGTAACTCTAGCTGAGGTGAAGGCTAACAAGCTGTTTGCCGATTCGCCGTTGGTCAGGCAAGGGCGGCTGAGTGTGGTGCCGTTGAATGCAGCGCAATATAAATTCTTGACGGGCGAGTAAGTCCCTACACGCTCCGGCTGTCGAATCCTACTGCAGACCTGATTGGGTCAGCTTGACCGCGCAATATGGCGTTGCCGCTCCGCCCGTGACGTGGCAATTCTGCGCGTTCACGGAGCCGGGTGCGAGAGTGCCGAAGTAGATGTTCGTGCCTCCGTTTGACACCTGGTTGTCCACGATAATTCCGCTGGTGCCTCCAAGGGCGCTCGGAGCCTTCACGCAGGTAGCGGTGGGCGAAGCGCCGCAGGTAGGTGCGGGAAATCCGGCGGTAATGCTGGACGACTCGATAAATCCGTCAGTCTTGCCCACGCCAAAGAACATTCGATCGGTGGTGCCGTCAAAAAATTCAGACAACGGTGAACACTCGTCACCGACGGTATTGTTCACCACCCAGCCGGTCGAACCGGTCGGAGTAATCAGGTGGCTGCTATTAAAGGAAAACTTGTACATCTGCGGATTGGAGGGCTGGCGCGGCTGCCCCTCGGTTCCGGATACAAACCCGCAAGCCATCATGTGGCCGGCGGCCGATCCATTCAGCCAGAATGAATTATCGAAAGTTCCCGCGTGCACATTAGACGTGGTGCAAGTACCCTCGCCGTCGGCCGAGCCCAGATCAACCGAGGTAAATGTACCCGACGAAGTGAACGTCGCCGGCAACTGATTCACCGCGCCGCCAATGCCGACGATATTGCTACAGCCGGTAAAGGCAAACACCTGGTCGACGTTGGGATTCGAAGCATCATTCACCAGGATGGGAGGATCAACGATGCCGGTGCCAGCGCCGTGACCAGCCCAGCCGATGGTTACCCGGGCCGCCGTGACTTTGGCGGGATTGGCTAGATTCACCGCATACAAGTATCCATTGGCATCGCCGAGAAAGATGCGGCCTGAGTTGGGATCCACGATGGGATCGGTCAGTACCTTGCTGGTCCCGGCGGTGACCACTTTAACCGGCCAGTTGGCGGCATCGGTCACCAGCTTGGGAGCGCCGCCCCCGAAAACGGGAGTGATCTTGTACAGGAAGCCGTCATCGGCTCCGACGTAAGCGGTGTCGGTCTTGTAATCGATCCAGGGGGAAGAATTGGTGTTGGCTGCGGCCGAGATCTGCAAGGTAGTCATGCAACTCACGGTGGTCGGGGTCGTGCAAGATGAGGGAGTGTGTGGAACCAGTACGGTCCCGACCTGAGCAGGCGGCGTTGGAATGGGATTAGGCAGAACCAGAACGTGGAAAAAAGATCCAGTGGTCGTGCTCTCGACAAATGCGACCAATTTTCCGTTGGCAGAGAGCGTCGGCGAAGTCCGGATCTGCCCCCCGGTGTGGGTCACCGTGTTGTAGGCAAAGGCCACCCACGGGGTGCCGGTGTGACAAGGGGGCGTAGCGCCGGTGTACAGATTGTTGACTCCAACCAAATTCGCTTGCGTGCCCGAATTTACGGTTAAGCCGAAAATCACATAGTCCTTGTTGCAGTCCTCGTTGGTGACACTGAACTGGAATTTAGCCGGATACTGGCTCTGGGGAACGAATCCATTTTCCAGCGAAACTGCCCAGTCGACTTTGACCGGTTGACGGCGCGTGGTTGTTGACCAGCGCCGCGCGTTGTCGATAGCGACCATGCGGCGCACCAGATTGTAGACATGCCTCGGTTCGTCGACTCCTGCGGCCAAGGCGGCGTCCGGGTCGTCGCCCGTCATCACGACAAAGCGGGAGCTCCAGTCGGTGGGAAGACCGTGGGAGGCTTGATCCGATGGCGCACTGGAATCCTGATCGGCAGACGAGCTTTGTGCCAGCCCGGGGGTGAGTGCGGCAAAGAAAAGGGCTATTACAGTCATCGCGCAGAAGAATACCGAGCATTGCTCCTGAGCTTGCTTCATGGACTCCCCACTCATTCCGGGCCAACAACCCCGCTTAGGCACGACCCAACTTGGGACCCAGTCCCAATTCTTGAGTAACTTTTAATCACGTCCCAAAGAAAATGACCTTGGGACAACGCTGAACTCCCTACAGTTTAAGGTGGGGTTCCGATTCCTAATTTCGAGAATTCCGAAACGGTGTCACCTTAGTAACATTGGGACGCCCTACCGTCGAAGGCAAAATCGGTGACTTGGGTTGATTACGTGCTGATGTTTCGGCGAGTCACGATGGGAATGTCGGCTTGGGCAGCGCTTGGAAGTCAGAGCTAGGAATTCTTGCGGTTGAACTGGCAATGCTTCTGGGTAATGCTGATTTTACCGCATGCCAGTGCCATGGTTTCGAAGACGCGCTCATGCCGAAAGGCCGGTTTCTGATACGGCTTCTTGCCGGTTTTCAGGGGCTGGGCGTCGATTTTTTCGCCCGGAGTTGCGTCTTTCTTGGTCATGCGGCAAAGTCTCCTTACGTTTCCAGCGCACCGTGAGCATGCCCCATTAGCCAGATCAGTCTACAACAACTTTTCGTCGGTGAACCGACGATCCAACCCGGGTCGCTGGAGAGTAAACCTGTAAACCGTCCGTGTGCCTAACTCAAAAATTTTTTAAGTTCTCTTCGCAAGATTTTCCCTGATGCAGTCTTCGGTACGGCGTCGACAAAATGGATTTGCCGCGGCTGCTTGTAGTGAGTGAGGCGGTCGGCGACAAAAGCACATATCTCTTCTTCGCGCTTCGTATCGGACGAAAAGCCGTCGCGCAGAACAACGAAGGCCACGGGAATTTCGCCGGCCGCAAGATCCGGCTTGCCAACCACGCCACAATCGCGCACGCAGGGATGCTCGAGCAACACTGCTTCGACTTCCGCCGGGGCGACGGGGAAGCCCTTGTACTTGATCATCTCTTTGCGCCGGTCGACCACACAATAAAACTCGTGTTCGTCGCAGGTGACAATATCGCCCGACCAGTACCAACCATCGCGCAAGCGCGGCTGCGGTGGCTTGCGGCTCTCTCCAGTAACCCAGCATGAACTGCGGACCCCGCATGACTAATTCGCCCGGTTCTCCGCAGGCGGCCTCTTGGTCTTCATTGCTGAGCACGCGGCATTCGGTCTCGCGCCAAAGGCTGACCGATCGACTCCGGGCGGTACAGTTCGGGCTCAAGGAATCCGAGATGCGTTACGGGCGAAGCTTCGGTCATTCCGTAGCCCTGGCAGACGAGGATTCCGGTGAGCGCAGTAAAGCGCCGAGCAAGCTCCGGCGCCAGCGGAGCCGCACCTGATTTCACCCAGCGCATACGATGCTGCCTGGGAAAAATCCCCTGCTCCGCTGCCTGGCACAATGCGTTGAGCGCAGGGGGGACAGTCGGCATCATGGTCACGCCTCGTTCGCCGATGAGCGAAATGACTTGAGGCACCTGGAAACGGGGCATTAGAACCAGCGTGGCGCCAAGCGCCAACACGGGGTTGAGCATCACGTTTAAGCCGTAGATGTGATACAGCGGCAAAAAACACAGGACTACGTCTGCGCTCGAAAGCTCTGTGGCTCGCGGCCCGATGAGTTGGTAGATGTTGGCGACCAGATTGAAGTGCGAGAGCATGACGCCCTTTGGCAGTCCGGTGGTGCCGCTGGAGTACGGAAGAGCCGCGAGGGTCTGGTCTGAGGGATGCACTGGTTCTGGCAGGCTGGCGTGGACTGAACGGAGAAGATGAGAAAAAGGTTCGGTCCCGGTGGCGATTTGGCGGGTGGCGTAAATCCGGCGCAGATTCGGCAGGCTCGCAAGATTGATTCCTTCGAGATTTGGCCCATCGGTGATGAGCAGTACGGCGCAAGAGTTTTCCAGCTGATACCGCACCTCCCGTTCGCGATAGGTTGGATTGAGCAGTGTAGGAATCGCTCCCGCCAGAGTGGCAGCATGAAAGGCGGCGCAGAATTCCCAGCTGTTGGCCAGAAAGATGGCGATGGTCTCGCCGGGCCTAAGACCGTCAGCGATGAATCCACGGGCGACAGCCTCGACAACTTCAGCGTATTCCGAATAGGTAAAGGCTCGATTACAGGAACTGTCGACAATCGCGGTCTTTGAGGAAAAGCGGCGGCAGCTCTCGAAAATCACGTCATGCAGAAAGCGGCCCGCCGGATCGGCATAAAGCTGGGTGCGCAGCACGGCAGGAGATTGTAGCTCATACGATGGCTGCCATTTATCCATCTTCGGGAACTTGTAATGAGAAGGTCAGTTGGCGAGCTTGCGCAGGAACTCGTGCTCATCCATGCGGTATTTAAACGCCTTGCGGCCGTCGATGAACACCACGGGAACTTCGTCGGTGAACTGGCGCCGCAGGTGATCGTCAGTGTCGACGTCCACTTCCTGCCAGGTGAATCCGCCGCGCCGGTGCAACTTGCTGAGGGTCTCTTTGACGATCTCGCAAAGGTGGCAGCCCTTTCGGGAATACACTACGACCTCTCGGGGGGAAGGCATTGGCCGCAGTTTAGCAAGTTGGATGGTCGTTTTCCAGCCTGGAACTTTAAAACCTGCTCCCCTCCCGCAAAGCGGGCCTAGGGCTATGGGTGTCCCTCCCTTTTTGGTACCAGCACTCCACCTTCGATCTTCGGGATACCGAAGTGCCCGCCCAGATGGGAGAGATCGAGCGGACTGATCGACCCGGAAACCTCGATCAAGTTGACCTCCTTCGAACGGGCAAGGAGAATTGCGATGTTGCTTACCGCGTTGTTCTCGAAGCGGATCCAAAGATCGGTCACCCCTGGGCCACCGCCCTTGTCATGGTTGTTCACCAGTTGTTTCCAGCCGGCCGCCTGGTACTCTTGTTTCACCGAGTTCAGCGCCTCCGGGCCATACGTCCATGGCTCCGCGAAGCGGTAGCTGTGGACCGAAACCCCGCTTACGCCCGCGATCACGCGGCGGAGATCCTCGTTGGCCTGGTCGAGCTTGGATGCAAATACCAGCATGGAGTGGTCCAGGGTGAATTCCGTCTTGGACGATGCACTTTGCCGCAAAGCGTCCACGCCCTGAGGAATCCATTCTGGAGGTTGCTGAGCCTGGCTCAATTTCACTCCAAGAATAGCGATCAGCGATACAAATACAAGGTGGGACGGTCTCATGGGTCACCTCCGAGGTTCGGCAAAATGACTTGCCGCCCTATTTCTAGTTCCGCCTAGTCACTGCCGGCAATGCACCGCAGGTAAATGGCAACTCATTCGCTAACCGTATGCATCCAAATTCTTTAGCTGGATAAGTCAACTGCTTCCAAGGCGGGTATGGCTTGCCTCCTGAAAAACGGCCGGAAGAGAAGAAGGATTTTTGTCCGCCTGAGGTGAGTTCTAGTAGCCTTCCCGTTTATTTACGAGGGCGAGCAAGGGCTGCGTCGCCAGGTAACGCCGCAGATTCTCTGACATGAGAGCGTAGTGCCTTTCCCACAGCTTCTCGGTCAGGCCGGCAGTGTGAGGCGTGATGAGGAGATTGTCGAGGTCCCACAGGGGAGAATCAGCAGGCAGGGGTTCATCGACGAAGACGTCGAGCCCAGCTCCGGCAATTTTGTGGCTGCGCAGCGCCTCCACCAGAGCACCCTCATCGATGATGGGACCACGGCCGACATTGATGATGTGAGCGTCGCACTTCATGGCTGCGAAGCGTTGCCTATTAATCAGCCCATTCGTGGCTGGGGTGGTCGGCGCGGCGAGCACTACGTAATCTGCCTGTGAGAGCATCTCATCGAGTTGCGCTCTCGAGTAGACCTGAGAGACGTTCTCGGGACTTCCCTTCTCCGGATGTTCACGCACTGCAATCACACGCATGCCAAGATCGGTTGCGTGGCGGGCGACTTGCCGTCCGATACTGCCCAGGCCGACTAAACCGAGAGTCGCGCCCGAGAGTTCCCGGGGTGGCGGATATGACTCCCACATCGCCTGTTGTCCCCAGACATGTCGAACTTGCAGGCGCACTGCCTGCGGAATGCGCTTGGCCAGGGCGAAAATCAATCCCATGACGTGTTCCGCCACCACCCGACCGTGAACCTCGCGGGCGTTGGTCACGATGACGTCGCTATTGATCAACTCCGGGAACATGAATTGATGGACGGCGGCAGCGGGGGAATGAATCCAGCGAAGCTTGCGCGCCAGCTTGAACTGCTCGGGACGAAGCGACCAAGTCATGAGCACTTCAGTATCAGGCAACTGGGCTTCGAACTCCGCATATCCGTTGAGATGGACGACTTCTGTGTCGGGAAAGTTCTGGCGCAGCCGCTGTGCGAACCAGGCGGGAATGGTCCAAACATCAAGCGGGTGATGGCTGACGAGAAGGATTTTCACTCGAGGACTCTGATCAGCTCTGTGTTCCCCTATACCCGATGTGGTCAATTGTTTTCTAAGAACCGCCGCAAATCGTGCCCGGTCATTTCTTTCGGCTCGTCGAGGCCCATCATGCCGAGCACGGTGGGTGAAATATCGCGCAGCGAGCCCTCAGGCCTGAGGGTGAACTGCCTGGCGTTTTCCGAAACCACAATGAAGGGTACAGGATTCGTGGTGTGTGCCGTATGCGGACCACCGGTGGCCGGATCGATCATCATCTCAGCATTTCCGTGATCGGCCGTAATCAGCATGGCGCCGCCTTTTGCCCGCACAACTGGCTCGATGCGCCCGAGACAGGCATCGACAACCTCGACGGCCTTCACTGTTGGCTCGATCTTTCCCGAGTGGCCAACCATATCGGCGTTGGCGAAGTTCACGATGATCACGTCGAAGGTGCCGTCTTCGACTGCCTTGATGACTGCATCGGCGATTCCGGCGGCCGACATTTCGGGTTTCAGATCGTAAGTCGCAACTTTCGGCGAAGCCACCAGCACGCGGTCTTCGCCAGGAAAGGGTTGCTCAACGCCTCCGTTGAAGAAGTAGGTGACGTGAGCGTATTTCTCGGTCTCGGCCACCCGTAAATTGCGGAGATTCGCCTGCGCCATGACGTTCGCCAGAATGTTGGTGAGCGACTCCGGCGGAATCACGACCGGCAAACTGAA
The DNA here is from genome assembly GCA_963765285.1 of Terriglobia bacterium. Lineage (GTDB taxonomy): Bacteria > Acidobacteriota > Terriglobia > Terriglobales > Acidobacteriaceae > CAVWZH01. Next base: position 228,274 of record CAVXVR010000009.1, on the reverse strand, counting down.
CTTCTTGTCGTACTGCGTCATGCAAACGTAGCTGAGATTTGTCGGAACCCGGTCGCGCGGGATGGTGATATCGAGATCTTCTGCGCCGGGAAGATCGGTGCCGCCCTGCGCATTGAGGCCGCTATTTCGCGTAAGGGCGCGCGTGATCTGGCGCACCCGGTCGGCACGGAAGTTGAAACAGATGCAAGAGTCGTCATTACGAATGGTGGCCAGCGGCTCGCCGCGATTGTCTACGCAGACAAACGGCACAATGAATTCGTCGGTGACATTTGTGTTGTAGGAATTCTTAACTCCCTGCACGGCGTCCACATATTTGCCGCCTTCGCCGTCACCGTGAACCATGGCGTTGAATGCTTTCAGAATGCGTTCCCAGCGGCGGTCGCGGTCCATGGCGTAGTAGCGGCCATTGACACTGGCAATCTTCCCGGTGCTGTATTCGCGCATTTTCTGCTGCAACTGCTCGAGGTAGCCGGCGCCGTTGGTGGGCAAGGTGTCGCGGCCATCCATGAAAGCGTGGACGAAAACGCGGTCGACGCCTTGTTGTTTGGCCATTCTGAGCAGCGCGTACAAATGGGTCTGGTAGGAATGCACGCCGCCATCGGAGCATAGTCCGAAGAGATGCAGGCGCCGTCCGCCGGAACGCGCATTTTTCATGGCCGCAACCAGAACGGGATGAGAGAAAAATTCGCCATTCTGGATCATCAGTTCGATGCGCGTACTGTCCATGTGAACAATGCGTCCGGCGCCGATGTTGAGGTGGCCGACTTCACTATTGCCCATCTGGCCGTCCGGCAAGCCGACATATTTGCCGCTGGTGTGAATCAGCGTGTTGGGATACTCGCGCAGCAAACGGTCATACGTAGGCTTGCGGGCCAGCGCGATGGCGTTAGCCTTGGTTTCTGCGCGGTATCCCCAGCCGTCGAGAATGATGAGAACGAGAGGTTTGGGACGAGTCATTTTTCACCACAGAGACACAGAGAAAACTTCGTTGTTGTAACTAGCGTTTGAGGATGAAGCTCCAGTCTCAGCGGTGGTAATTCAGCGCCGCCAATCCCAAAAATCTCGCCGAATTCCCCAGCTCTTCTTCAATCCGCATGAGCTGGTTGTACTTGGCGATGCGATCGGTGCGCGACGCCGAGCCGGTCTTGATTTGCCCCGCTCCGGTAGCGACGGCGAGATCGGCGATGAACGTGTCTTCAGTCTCGCCAGAGCGATGCGAGATCACCGAGGTGTACCCGTTGCGGCGTCCCAGGTCGATGGCATCGAGAGTTTCGCTCACCGTGCCAATCTGGTTGACTTTGATCAAAATCGAGTTGGCCACGCCCTTGTCGATTCCCTCTTGAAGAAACGAGATGTTGGTCACAAAGATGTCGTCACCCACCAACTGGATCTTGCCGCCCAGTTCTTTGGTCAGGTTCCGCCAGCCATCCCAATCTTCTTCGGATAGGCCATCTTCCAACGAGACGATCGGATAGTCGTTTACCCATTTCGCCCAGAAGCGGACCATGTCGTCCGAACTCTTCGCCGACTTGTCCGACTTCTTGAAGACATACTTGCCGTCTTGATAAAACTCGCTGGCCGCCGGATCAAGGGCAATAGCGATTTCCTCGCCGGGCTTATATCCCGCTTGCTGAATAGCTTCGAGCACCACGTCAATGGCTTCGACATTCGACTTCACTGATGGCGCGAAGCCTCCTTCATCTCCCACGGCGGTGTTGTAGCCACGTTTCTTCAGCACACCCTTCAGGGTATGAAAGACCTCGACGCCCCAGCGCAGAGCTTCGGAAAAGGACTCTGCCCCTACGGGCATGACCATGAATTCCTGGAAGTCGACGTTATTGTCGGCGTGTGCGCCGCCGTTAAGGATGTTCATCATTGGCACCGGCAAGGTGTTCGCGCCCGCGCCGCCAAGATAGCGATAGAGGGGAAGGCCGAAAGCATTGGCCGCGGCCCGCGCCGCAGCCATGGAAACCGCCAAAATCGCATTCGCTCCCAAGCGGCCTTTGTTCTCCGTGCCGTCGAGTTCGACCATTTTCTGGTCCAGCGCGCGCTGGTCGGCAACGTCAAAGTTCGCCAGTGCCTCGGCGATTTCGCGGTTCACGTTTTCCACCGCTTTGAGTACCCCCTTGCCGAGAAAACGCTGCGTATCACCATCGCGCAATTCAACCGCCTCATGTTCTCCGGTGGAGGCGCCACTGGGCACCATGGCGCGGCCCTGTGTCCCGTCCGCAAGGCCGACTTCTGCTTCAACTGTGGGGTTCCCGCGTGAGTCGAGCACCTCGCGGGCGTGGATATCGACAATATTCGTTACCGGCATGATTGCGTCCATTTAATACACGTTTGAATTGGAAACAGTTGATTATAAATCAGCGCCGTCAGTGGCCAGAATTCGACCCGCCAGCCTTAACTTTCCCCGCACCCTCAGCGCGGTTTCCTCCTCCGGTGATTTCGGCTGGAAAAGCTAACTCCGCTGGTTCCTTTCACTCTTCAATTGTTGTCCCCACCCCGTGACTCGTTTACAGTCGGCACAAGATTTCAGCAACCTATGCGGCAAGAGGTCACGAGCGACTTCCCTCTCGCTGCACGCGACGAGCCAGGTTTTTCGAGCAAATTCAGGAGGCGAAATGAAACGACTTCTACAACTGATGGCACTGACAGTGCTGACCTGCGCGGCTGGGGCACAAACCCTGCCGGTCGGGACTCCGATGAGAGTCAAACTGGAAAATACACTTGCTACTTCTTCTACCCAGACGGGCGACCCATTTTCCGCCAAAGTTATGGATGCCGTTTCACTGGATGGCAAAACCGTAATCCCGGCTGGCGCGACGGTCGAGGGGCGGGTGACAAGAATCACCAATCCGCGCAGGATTACCGGCAAGCCAACCATCGGCATCCTGCCTGAAGCGATCGTCCTGCCCAGCGGCGAACGTTACATGCTCAATGCAACCATGGTCGATACCAGCATCCGCAATGGCAGCGACGTGAATACTGAAGGCCAGTTCAAAGGCAAAGGCATCGACGGCAAGGATTCGATCCAGATCGGCATGGGCACCGGCGGAGGCATGTTGGTCGGCGGCCTCATCGGCGGAGGGCCGGGGGTTTTGATAGGCGGAAGCGTCGGCGCCACGCTGACTGTGGCCCACTGGCTGGGCAAAAAGAGATCGACGGAGTTGCCTGCAGGCACGGAGTTAGATTTGGAACTCAGTCGTCCCTTAGCCATGACGCCTGCCGTTGCCGGTCAGTAGCAATCAGTGAAGGGCGGGCTGCGGATTCGCGTAACACGGTTGTCCGTTCTTTGTTCGCAGGTCTCAGTTGCGAGGCGGCGTGCAGCCGCCTTTTTTTATTTAGGGGGCCAGGGTCGCCAGGTCCGATTCGGCTAGTAGTTGCAGTTCCATCCAGCCTTCGACGGGAAGAGCATCGACTGGCAGGCCATTTTGCCAAAGGCTGAAGCGCAGACGCAGCCGGGTGGCGGCGTCGCTGGATTTCGCTCCGGTATTCGCCGACAGCCAGCTCAACGGCACTTTGCACTCGAAACTACGGCTCAGGGCCACGGTTGCTTCGCCTGCCGGTTGAGATGAAGCGGCAAGCGGCTTTTCCTCCCCAATGCCGCTGACTTTCCAATCGCGGATTCTGCCCGTATCCACTCGCACATCGAGCCGCAGGGCACGGCGCGGGCGGGCCTCATCGGTGGCCCACAACTCGAGATTGAGTACCAGATCGAACTGCGTAGAGGGGACGGCATCGCCAATGAAATCCAGTCGCCCGTACATACTCTTTTCGTCGATCCCCGCGTAGATCGAATCCAGCAGGAAAAGTTTGCCATGCATGGCGCCGGCCCTGCGATCGGCGGTATAGGCCGCCGCCCCCATCCACTCGAAGTAGCGGGTGCGCTCGCCGGTCACATGAGGATGAATGTAAGCCGTCTGCGGCTGGAACGAAGGACGGAACGCACCACTGATAATGGGTTGGGCCAGATAATCAGGAGGCCGCGCGCCCAGTGCCTGGTAAACATTGGAAAGGTGCTTGCGATAAAGCTCATCGAACTCGCGGTCGTTCGCCGAATGATGTTCCGGTCCGTACCACCAGTTCCAATCGCTGCCTTCGGCGATCAGAAGTTCTTCGAAAGCGAACTTGCGCTCCTTTTCACCGGCGCTGGCCGCGGCCTGGGTATAGAAATTACGAGCGTTGTACAGATAATCCCACGACCGGTTGTCTTCGGGGGCACCGATCCACACGTTGAAATTGGCGTGAATCCATGAGCCAGGAACCAGAGACGTAAGTTTCGGCTGCTTGGTATGGCGGGCAATGGCTTCAGAAACCGTCACCGCCTCGATCCCGGGATCTCTCTGCAGGCCGTCGCAAAATCGCCGCAGGAATTCCCGCCCCGACCTCGGGTAATATTCCCAGGCATTTTCGCCGTCGAGAATTATGGGAACCATTGCGTCCAGACCCTGATCGAGCACAGGCTGCGCGGCCTGCTTAATGTTCTGGATGAGATGGCCTGCGGCATCCTGCGGCGCCATCCCGGAATAAACGAAGCCGATCAGGTCCGAGATGGTGTGATCACGAAAAATCAGCCGCATTTCCGTCGCGCCATTTTCGTAGTGGTGCACCGCATAAAGCTTTTCCGCGGCGCTCTCCCCAAGACGGCCGTTGCCGTCGCGGGCGAAGTCGACGCCCAGAGTGCGGCCGAGCACTCCCTCGTCCGTGGCCATCCATTTCACGCCCAGGCTGTGAGCGATGGCCACCACTTCCTCTGAAACACTGCCTTCCGAAGGCCAAACTCCTTTAGGACGCACTCCAAAAACCTGTTGATGCAGATCAAGCCCACGCACTAATTGCTCGCGCGCATCTTCCGGGTGGCGGAAGCGGTTCTGAGGCAGAGGCAGGCCCGGCGTCGAAATCGCCCCCTGATTCGTATCGCAGACAAGCGGCAAAATGGGATGGTAGAAAGCAGAGGTCGAGAGCTCGATCGAGCCCCGCTTGGCCGCTTCCGCGTGTGCAGGAAGAACCTTGGCGATCAGCTCCTTTTCCCGGCCGATCACAAACTCCTGATCTTCAAGAGAATAGCCGTGGCCTTTCTGGACCAAGGCTGCGATTTCCGGTTCTTCCAGAAAGAATTCGTCAAACCAGGCAATTTGCGACAGGACTTGCAGGTCGGTGTAATCCTGCGGCTGAAAATATCTCTCCGCTCGCTCCGACGATTCGCCCGCACTTCGGAATCGCTCCCACAGCTCGCGATACCGCGGGTAGCGGCCGATCAGATGATCCGGATTAGCCTGGAACAGGTACTGCAGTGCAAAATGCCGCTCTGCGGGCGTGAGATCTTTGGCGGGCTTCGCCGCAACCTGCAAGAAGGGATCGTGGGCGGTTCCAGCCACGTAGTCCTGGATCTGCGTCATCAGCGAGGGTACAAGGTTGAAGGTTTGGTGGACTTGAGGGAATTCGTCGAGTAATTTGACCATCCCGTAGTAGTCTTTAAGCGCATGCAGACGTACCCAGGGAAGCCGGTACTCACCCGTCGCCAGGTCCTTGTAGAACGGCTGGTGCTGGTGCCAAAGGACAACGAGACGCAGAGTTGGCATATAGGGAAGAGCATCAGTCTAGCATGTGGAGTTTTCCAGCTAACTAAGGTATCGGGCTGGTGCTTAACCCGGTCAAGTTGCGGCTTACCGGGCCTCGCGACTAACATTCGCTAGCGCTTAGGCGTCCGCGGGAGGAGGGTTCGATGCCAACCTTAGGGTTCTTTTTCCCAGGCTTGTTCGGCATGGGATTTGTCCTGTATTTCCTGCCTTCATTCGTGGCCCTGGCGCGGCAGAAGCGCGACCTGTGGTCCATTGTGTTGCTGAACTTTTTTCTCGGGTGGACGGCGATCGGTTGGGTGGTTGCGCTTGTCTGGGCGGTGAAAGTGGATACTCCCGCAGCGGCTCGTTGAACTGAGCAATTCAAAGACTTGGAGTGAGATGGCAAACCAAAGCACAGAAGCAATCGCCGGCCGCGACTTTACCTTGCTGACGGACCAGGATCTTTTCCTGTTCAACCAGGGCAACCATTATCGCGCTTACGAAAAGTTGGGAGCGCACATGGTCTCGGCTGGGGGCGAGCCTGGCGTCTGTTTCAGCGTCTGGGCGCCGAATGCGCGTGAAGTGTCGGTTGTCGGCAGCTTCGATGGATGGAATTCCGAAGCACACTCCTTACAACCGCGGGGCAACTCCGGAATCTGGGAAGGATTTGTGGCCGGCGTCGAAAAGGGTGCGCTCTATAAATTTCACGTTGCGTCTCAGCATCAAGGCTACGTTGCGGACAAGGCGGACCCCTTCGGAATATGGCACGAGAAGCCGCCGCACACCGCCTCTGTCGTATGGGATTTGAATTACGAGTGGGCCGATTCTGACTGGCTGGAGAAGCGTGCGGGCAGGAATTCACTGCAAGCGCCGATTTCCACCTACGAAGTTCATCTCGGTTCGTGGATGCGGGTGCCGGAAGACCACAATCGCCCGCTCAGCTATCGCGAGATCGCTCCCAAACTGGCCGACTATGTGCGGCGTATGAACTTCACCCATGTAGAGCTGCTTCCCATAATGGAACACCCGTTCTATGGATCATGGGGCTACCAGACTACCGGCTATTTTGCTCCCACGTCGCGATACGGCACGCCTCAGGATTTCATGTATTTTGTCGACTACCTGCACCAACATGGCATCGCGGTAATCCTAGACTGGGTTCCCTCGCACTTCCCTTCTGACGAACACGGACTGGCTTATTTCGACGGCACGCATCTGTTCGAACATGCGGACTCGCGAAAAGGATTCCATCCCGACTGGAAGACCTTCATTTTCAACTATGGACGCGACGAGGTGCGCAGCTTCCTGCTTTCCAGCGCTATGTTCTGGCTGGAAAAATATCACATCGACGGATTGCGCGTAGATGCCGTGGCTTCGATGCTGTATCTCGACTATTCGCGCAAAGAAGGCGAGTGGATTCCCAATAAATACGGCGGCCGGGAGAACCTGGAAGCCATAGATTTTCTCCGCCAGTTCAACGCCGAGGCTTATAAGGAACATCCTGGGATTCAAACCATCGCAGAGGAGTCCACCGCCTGGCCCATGGTTTCCCGGCCCATCTACGTAGGAGGTCTGGGGTTCGGTCTCAAGTGGGACATGGGCTGGATGCACGACACACTCGCCTATTTTGCCAATGATCCGATTCATCGCCGATTCCACCACAACCAGCTCACCTTTCGTATGTTGTACGGATTCACAGAAAATTTTGTTCTTCCGCTCTCTCATGACGAAGTGGTCCATGGCAAGGGATCACTGATCGGCAAAATGCCGGGCGACGAATGGCAGCGCTTTGCCAATCTGAGGCTGCTGTTCGGCTATATGTATGCCCAGCCGGGCAAAAAGCTTTTGTTCATGGGGTGCGAGTTCGGGCAGGTGCGGGAATGGTCGCACGACACCAGCCTGGAGTGGCACGTCTTGCAGTATCCAGTACACAAGGGCCTACAGAGTTGGGTAGAGGCCCTGAACCGCGTCTACCGTGAGCAGCCCGCTATGCATGAGCTGGATAACGACCCTGCTGGCTTTGAGTGGGTGGACTGCAACGACATTGCGGCCAGCGTGGTGTCCCTGCTGCGGAAGGGAAAGTCCCCGGGGCAGACAGTCTTGGCCGTGTGTAACTTCACGCCCGTTCCACGGGAGGATTACCGGGTAGGTGTGCCCCAAGCCGGGTACTGGCGAGAGCTTCTGAATAGCGACGCCCGGGAATACAACGGGAGCGGAATGGGCAACTTGGGCGGGCGCCATGCCGAAGCCATTCCGGCCCACGGCCGACCGTATTCGCTCAGCCTGACGCTTCCGCCGCTGGGTGCGCTGTTCCTGAAAGCCGAATGATCGTCATTTCCTGCCGATCAATCGGCACGAGCGGAGCCGTTCTTGCCTCGTATCCTGGACTAACATCAATGACGACGGTCCTCTCCTGGCTCCAGAACCTTGATCAACTCCGTCAGCAAACCGCCCAAGCAGCCTTAACCTCGGCAGGCAAGGTAAAATCCTCTGGGGGAGGGCCTGCTCGCTTCCGCCTGAGGCGAGCCGGGGCGATTTGCTGATAACTTCCCTTGCACTCCAGCCGCCAAACCGGCCCGCTGGTCCGCCGCGCCCCGCAGACCGCGTGCTATGCTCGGCCTAGCTAAGCTGGCAACCAGGCCATGCGCATCCTCACCCGCTACATTCTGGGCGAAGTGATCTCACATGCCGCCATCGGAGCGGCATCTGTTCACCTTTGTCCTGTTCACTCGCGATCTGGGCCACATCCTGGATCTGGTGGTGAGGAACAGCGCGCCGATCTCCAGCGTAGTCGAGCTGCTTGCCCTTACCGTCCCACTGACCCTTACCTACACCATTCCGATGGGCGTGCTGGTGGGAATCCTGATCGGACTCAGCCGGTTGGCGGCCGATAGCGAGATCACCGCCATGCGCGCCAGTGGGATCGGCGTCTGGACATTCCTCCGGGTCATTTCCCTCTTTGCGGTGGTGGCCTGGCTATTGGCTCTGGCCAATTCTGTGTATGTGGCCCCGGCATCACAAGCCGCCCTGGGACGACTACAGGACCGGCTCAAGAGCTCCCAGGTATCCTTTGAAGTTCAACCGCGGGTTTTCTACGAGGGATTTCCTCAGCTTGTACTCTACGTGCAAGACGTGAAGAACGCCCAAGGGGCCGCCATCTGGAAAGATGTCTTCATCGCTGACATCAGTACGCCGGCCGCCCCCCGCATTACGCTGGCCCGCCAGGGAATTCTGGTAAGCGAGGGACCCGACACCTTGCATCTTCATCTGACTTCGGGCTCAACTCACGAAACCGATCCCAGCGATCCCGACCGCTACCAGATTTCGACATTTCAGCAGACGGACATTCCGATTGCTGTACGTCAAAACGAGAGCAAAGATCAGGAGCCAACTCCGGTCGGAGAACTGCGAACCTCGGATCTGCCCGTGCAAGCCCAGCACACGAACAAGATTTCTGCGCGCTGGTATTGGATCGAGTACAACCGCCGGTTTGCGCTGCCCACTTCGTGCCTGGTGCTGGCGCTGGTGGGGATCCCTTTGGGCTTGTCCTCCAAAAAGGGCGGCAAGTCCGCCGGCTTTGTACTGACGATTCTGCTCGTTCTTGCGTATTATTCCGTGACGTTGATCGGAGTTTCGCTGGCGCGGCAGGGGAAGGTGTCGCCCGCGACCGGGGCATGGCTGGCTAACGTTGTGTTCTTCGTTTCGGGCGCATTGCTGCTGTGGCGGGCAGAGCGCAGGCCAATCGAACTCTCGGCGTCACACTTCAAGTGGAACCCTTTCCCCGCCGCATGGTTGGAACGTGGCCGACGCATGTTTCGTTCCCGGCCGGAGGACGCTTTCGAGCGCGCGGCCGCCCGCAGACGGGTGTTTAGCGCCCGCTTCCCCATCATTCTGGACGATTACATCCTGCGGGACTTCTTCCTTTACCTGGCCATGATTCTGGCCTCTTTTATCGTCCTTCTGCTGGTCTTCACCGTCTTCGAGCTTCTCACCGACATTTTGCGAAATCACATTTCTCCTCTGGTGGTGGGAGATTATCTGCTCAACGTCACTCCCTTCTTTCTCTATAACATCACGCATCTCTGCGTCTTGCTGGCCGTGCTGGTGACCTTCGGGCTGTTGCAGCGCTCCAACGAACTGACGGCGATTAAGGCCACCGGAATCAGCATTTATCGTGTGATCGTGCCCGTTCTGCTGGCGGCAATGCTTCTGGCCGGCGGTCTATTCGCTTTCGACCAGTTCTATCTCCCGCGGGCCAATAGACGGCAGGACGCGTTGCGTAACCTGATCAAGGGCAAACCCCCACAAACCTATCTGAATCCCGACCGCAAGTGGATTTTCGGCGAGAACTCGACCATTTACTACTATCAAGTCTTCGATCCCGACCGCAATCAATTCGGTAGCCTCACGGCTTTTCAGTTCGACCCCGCGACTTTCCAGCTTGTGGCGCGTGTCTACGCCGACCGCGCACATTGGGAGGAGCGGTTGCATCGCTGGGTTTGCACCCAGGGATGGGAACGTGATTTTCGCGGCGCGGCGATTGCCGGCTATCGGACTTTCGACGTAGCGACCTTCAGTGCCATCAATGAGCCTCCGGCATACTTCAAAAAAGAGGTCAGGCAATCTTCGGAGATGAATTATGAACAACTTCGACGCTACATCTGGGACCTGCAACAAAGCGGATTCGACGTGGTGCGATTAAAGGTGCAATTGCAGGAAAAAATCGCCTTTCCACTGAGTGCCCTGGTTATGGCGGTGCTCGCGGTTCCGTTTTCCCTCTCCAGCGGAAAACGCGGGGCGCTTGCCGGAGTCGCGACCGCCGTGGGCATCGCGGTGGTGTACATCACGCTGTCCCGCTTGTCCGAATCGATGGGCAACGTCAGTCAGTTGCCGCCGCTGCTGGCGGCCTGGGCGCCGGAGATTATCTTTGCGTTGGCGGGCGGCTACTTGATCCTGCGCGTCCCTACTTAGAGAGTGCGGCGGGTTACTTCGCGATCACCACGGTGGGTTGGCCGTCGGTGGTAACGGGGGCGATGACGGTGAGCACCCCTAGGGTGGAATCGAAAGAGTAGCTGGAGATGGTGGCCGCGCCGCGGTTGGCCACGAAGACAAAATTTTCTGTGCCGTTCGTAGCTGTGATGGTTGTGTTGCCCGCCCGGATGGCGATCGAAACCGGATTCGCTCCCGTGGAAACAGCTGCTTCGGTGTTGGCCGCCAAAGCGCCGGTTCCGGTACTGATCTTAAACTCGGAAACTTGATTGCCCTGTGCATCCACCACGTAGAGAAACTTGTTGTCCGAGGTAGCTGCCAGACTCAAAGGTCCCAAGCCGGCCGGAAAAGGCGAGTCCGCGACTTCTGTCAGAGTTCCATCCGGCTGGTTTGGATTGCTGCAACTGATCAGTACCGCGTCGCAAATGGCAAAGGCTGAAATGTTATTCGTACCCGAATTGGCGATGTAAAGAAATCCGCCGTTGGGTAGGATCACTGCTCCCGACGGCGTGGTGGCGGTGTTGTACGAACTTTGCGGGACAAGAGTCACGTCTGTAGGATCGGCGCCCACCTGAACATCGTATTGCGTCACCGTATTGATCAGACTGTTGGCCACGTACAGGAAATTGCCATCGGCGGTAACCGCGACGGCTGACGGTCCAGTCGCAACCGTGGTCGAGGTGGGGAACGGCGATCCCGACACTTCGGTGAGCGTCCCGCCCGAGAGAGAAAATACCGAGATGGTTCCGGTTCCAATCCCGTTGATCGTTCCGCTATTCGCGACAAAGAGATGGGTCCCGGCTCCGTCCATGGCCATTCCCTGGGGGCAGATTCCCGTGGGAGTGCTTCCGCTCGCCGCACTCAGCGAGCCATCCGAGTTGACGGTGTATGTGGTGATACTGCCCACCGTGGTGCCATCGCAGGCATTGGTGCAGTTCGACCCACCCGGAGGGCAGCAGTTTATGCCGCCTCCGGAACAGGGATTGGTATTGAGAAGAAAGAGCGTGTTTCCGGCGGGGGTTAACAGGGCCGCGACCGGGGCGGGCCCGGTAGGAGCTGGCTTACCGGGACTCGCCAGGGTTCCGTTGCTCAGGGTAATGTTGAACGGGGCTATAAGGCTGTCTCCGCTGGTGGCGACCAACAGTGTGCCGGTGGACGACGATAAGTTCGAACAGCCTACCCAAGCTAACAACGAGAGCGCGGAGAGCACCAAGGCCACACCCGCGAAAAACCCGAACCTCTTCCCCATTCTTTCTCCCTGTCTTCTACGGACCACGCCGCAGAAGGCACTAAACTGCCCCCATTTGTGTATCAGGAAATACCTTGGAAGAGCAAACGCTGTCAGGTAGTTGGAATCCGAGTGGAGGAAGAAAGTTGCCCGTTTTCAATTGCTTTGTGATCGAACCGTGGCTTCCGATGGCTCGCTCGAGACGGAGGAACCAGTAATTTCCGGCGCAATTCTGCCGCCGCTGCGGGGCAAATGGATTTCGACCAACAGACCACCCTCAGGCCGGTTGCGCGCGGTAACCGTGCCGCCATGCAGACGGATCGCCCGCTCCGCGATGGCGAGACCCAGCCCGACTCCACCAGTCTGCCGTCCGCGAGCGTCGTCTACCCGGTAAAACGGACGGAACAATTTGCCCAGCAGCTCTTCCGGCACTCCGGGTCCGCTATCGGTCACTCGAATTATGGCCTGCGCGGGCTCTGCCCCGGCGTTGGGTTCGAGAACGACTTGAACATTTGTTCCTTCCCGCGTGTAGCGTATGGCATTGCGCACGATATTCTCGATTGCCCGGTGGAGCAGAATTTCCGAGCCCATCACGGTGCAGTCTTCCACGATGGTGGGCTCCACGCGGCAGTTGCGCATCTGGGCCTCAAAGTCCGCGTCGAGGGCGATGCTCTCGATCAGCTCGCCGAGACTCACTGGATCCTGCCGGGTACCTTCATCTCCGTTTTCGAGACGGGCAATCGCCAGCAAGCTGCCGATCAGTTCGTTTAAGCGATCCGCCTCCAGTTCGATGCGTTCGAGCGCGCTTTGTGCCTGCAGCCCGGCACGTTGACGCGCCAGAGCAAGCGCAACATTAAGGCGCGCCAGCGGCGAGCGCAGTTCGTGGGAAACATCGTTCAACAGCCGGGCTTGCGCGTTCACCGACTGCTCCAGACGCTCGGCCATGGCATCGAAGTCCCGGACCAGCTGAGCGACTTCATCCCGGCGACGCGAGCCTGATCCGTCGCCCGCTCGCGCCGTCAAATCGCCATCCGCCAAGCGCTGGGTGGCGGCGCGCAAGCGCACTACGGGCGAGGTCAGGTAATGGGCCAGGAGATAACACACCAAGCCAGAAGAGAGAATTCCAATCAAGATGAAAAGCGTAGGCACGCCTTCGGGACCAAATGGCCCCGGTGGTAAAACGACAAACACGCTGTAGCGACGTCCACTGGAGGACGCGATGACCTGATGTCGAAAGGGGCTGGGCGTGAGCCGCTGCCAAATGTCCCGCGGAGGAGGAAGCTCTCCTCGCTTCAGCGGATCCGCCCAATGGGGCAAAGGGCGGCCGGAAAGCTCGTTGCCTTGCTCATCGAAGAGCAAGACGCGCACATGCAACGACTCGCGCACGTCGTCGAGGTAGTGTCGCAGCGGGGCCTCACCGCCCTGCTCATAGGTCTGCATGGCCGTGGCCAGCACCTTGGCTTGTTGGGCCTGCCAGGTGGCAAAGTCGCCGCGCTGCTGCACCGCCAGCGTGACCAGAATGGCGAGGAGCAGAAACAGTGCCTGCGCCACCCAGTAGAAGAGGAAAATCTTGACAAACAGACTTTTCATGACGCTCCGTTCCCGCTCTTCTCCTGGGGACGCGCAAAAATGTAGCCCACGCCGCGGACCGTCTTGATGTGGTCAGCGTTGCTATCGGAGTCGCCTAATTTTTTTCGGATTTTGCTCACGTGCATGTCAATACTACGGTCGAATGGGGAAAACTTGCGGCTCAGGACCATGTCGGTTAACCGTTCCCGGGGCACCACCTGGCCTGCTTCCCGCAACAGCACTTGTAACAGGCCAAACTCCACCGAGGTCAAGTCGACCGGCTTGCCTTTGAGCAGGACAGTCCTGGTTCCCGAATCCAGCTCCACATCTCCGACGCGCAAAATCTCCGATGGCGCCGGGGCCCCGGTTTTATCCACACTCCGAGTGCGGCGCAGGATGGCACGGATTCGCGCTACCAGCTCCCGGGGGTTGAACGGCTTCGGCAGGTAGTCGTCGGCGCCGATCTCCAGCCCGACGATGCGGTCCACGTCTTCGCCGCGCGCGGTCAGCAACAATACTGGGATTCGGGTTTTGGCGCGGATGCGGCGCAGCACTTCAAAACCGTTGAGCCCCGGCAGCATGACGTCGAGAACCACCAGCAGGTGATCACCGCTGAGGGCGCGGTCCAGGCCGCGAACGCCATCCACTGCGGATTCGACACTAAATCCTTCCGGCGCCAGGTACTCTGCCACCAGGCCGCATAGCTCTCCGTCGTCGTCGATGACTAGAACGCGATCCACAGCTTCCATTGTAGTTCTAACCCAGCTCGCTTGCGGTTCGGGTAAAGAATTGTCAAGCTCCCGGCCGGTAACTGTTTACAAAACTTTACCCCGGTTGACCGACTCTTTACCGCCGTTGGATTGCAGAAGTGTTTGTATTATTCGTAACGTGGAATTCGGGGACTATCCCGGCGCTGGAAACACCGGAGGGTGTCATGAAACGCAGTCAGTTCAAGATCGCGGCAGTAGTGGTGATGTTAGCAGCGCTGGCCACAGGAATTGCGCTGGCGCAGACGTTCAAACGAACCCACATGCACGGGCACGGAATGTACGGCTCAATGATGGGTTTCCACGCTCGTGCACTCAACCTCACCGACGACCAACGAACCCAGATGAAAAGCGTGATGACCAAAGAAAGGCCCACGCTGAAGCCTTTGTATACGCAACTGGCGACGACTCGGCAACAACTCCGCCAGCTCGAAATGAGCGGCACGTTTGATGAAGGCAAAGTGCGCGAACTCGCCACGCAGCAGGCCCAGACGATGACCGAGCTGACGGTGCAGCAGGCGCGCATTCACTCCGAGCTTTACCAGATACTCACTCCGGAACAGAAAACCAAGATGACCGAACTGATGCAGCAAAGGCAACAGCGCTTCCAGCAACACATGCAACAGCAGCAAACGCCGGCGCAAAGTCAGTAGTTGGAAACGATCGCCCGTGATCGGACTCCGCTCCGCGAATCAAGAACGAGGACTTGCCGATGGCCAGCGCAGCTGTAAACCGGGAACTGGTAAGCGCACTTGTTGAAGAGATCGGGGCGGGAGTTGACGCTGCCGTCGAGTGTTGGATGGCTCAAATCGAACGGGCTCTCGGGGACCCGCACCTGACCACTTTGGGCAGGCTCAACGCCGTCAATGAAGTTGTGGCGAACTACAAGGGCCTCACCGGCAAGACCCTGCTGGGATGTCGCCGCGCTGGCTGAGACGGTGAAATTCGAAAGAGGCGGTGTATGGAGCAGATTTCATCTGATCTGATTGGCGCCAGTGGATTCTTCCTCATGAGCTGGCTGGTTCTTCTGTTGGTGGCTTGTGCCGTTGCTTTCCGCGGCGACGTTTCCTGAAGCTAGACAAGGGGCAACGTGGGCAGTAAAACTGAAGCGTGTGCTGGTAAAATCTCATCTAGATTAAGCACATGCTGCCCAAGAGTCTTCGCCCCCTGTTCCCCTATTTCAAGAAGTATTGGCGCGGGTACGCGCTGGGCACGGTTTGTGTATTCCTCAACAACGGAATCTGGATACTGTTTCCCCAGGTGATCCGGCGCGCGGTTGATGGTCTATTGCAGGGCGTAACTCGCCAGAAGCTGCTCACCTATGCCCTCCTATTGCTAGCAGTTGCCGCCTTCAAGGGCATCTTTCAGTTCTTGACACGCTGGGTGGTAATTGGCATTTCGCGCGAGATCGAGTTCGATCTGCGCAACGACCTTTTCCGGCACCTGGAAGGTCTTTCCTACTCCTACTATCAACGGACCCGAACCGGCGACATTATGGCCCGCGCCACCAACGATTTGAACGCGGTACGCATGCTGCTGGGACCGGCCATCATGTATTCGGCCAACACGATCGTGTTCACGGCCGGGGCACTGGCTTTCATGCTTTCCATCAGCCCGAAACTCACGCTATATGCGTTCCTCCCGCTACCCGTGGTGAGCATCGTGGTGCAGTATTTCGGGAAACGCATTCACGAGCGGTTCGAGCGCATCCAGGCGATGTTCTCCGAGATCTCTGCCCGCGCCCAGGAGAACTTTTCCGGCGCGCGGGTGATTCGCGCCTACGTGCAGGAAGAACCGGAAATCGCGGCCTTCGAGACTTCGAATCGCGAATATATTGCGCGCAGCCTGAAGCTGGTTCGTTTGATGGGCATGTTGTGGCCCACGCTTGAGACCATGCTCGGCCTGGCGATTGTGCTCGTGCTCTGGCTGGGAGGACGTGAGGTCCTCTCCGGTCAGTTGCGGGTGGAATTGCTGAGCGCGCTGAGAACCAAGACGACGCTGCTGCTTAATGGCTCCATGAGCGTCGGTGATTTTGTAGCCTTTAATACCTACATGGTGCAACTCACGTGGCCGGTGATTGCTTTGGGATGGGTGATCAACATCTTTCAACGCGGCACGGCGTCCATGGGGCGGATCAATGAGATTCTGGTGGAGAAGCCCGAGATTGAGGATGGACCCGAGGTCCGAATTACCGGCAGGGAGACCGGAACGAGCGGGGCGCTGGGGCCTGCCTCGATTCAAGGTGAGATCGAGTTCCGCGGAGTGAACTTTGCTTACGATGACACGGTTGTGCTGGACGACGTCAATCTGCGGATTCCCGCGGGCACGAGTCTGGCGATCGTCGGGCCGACAGGTTCAGGTAAGACCACCCTGGTAAACCTGATCCCGCGAATCTACGATACTGCGCCGGGAACGGTGTTGATTGATGGGCGGCCCATTCGCGAGTACTCGTTAGAGTTTCTGCGGAAGCAGATCGGCTTCGTGCCCCAGGAAACATTCCTGTTCAGCGAAACGATTCGCGAGAACATCGCTTTCGGCAAGGAAGATGCCACGGACGAAGAAGTGCGAGCCGCGGCGGCGGCGGCCAATATCGCGGGCGACATTGAAGAATTTCCCGATCAGTACCGGACGATGGTCGGGGAGCGCGGCATCACGCTCTCCGGTGGACAGAAGCAACGGACCGCCATCGCGCGCGCCATCATCCGCAATCCCAGAATTCTGGTGCTGGATGACGCTCTTTCCAGCGTCGATACCCATACCGAAGACAAAATCCTCAACCACCTGCGCGAAGTGATGCAGGGCAGGACAACCATTTTCATTTCGCACCGCGTCTCCACGGTGCGAAACGCCGACCAGATCGCGGTGCTGCACGGCGGGCGAGTGGTGGAACTGGGCACGCACGACGAACTGATCGCCCGCGACGGTTACTACACCGATCTGTATAACAAGCAATTGCTCGAAGAAGAGCTGGCTCAGGTGTAACCGACTGTCGCGTTTTGATCCGGCAATTGTCAAAGAAATTTGACAACAGCGCCGCAGGTCAAGCATCTTTTCCCGTGTTTAAATTGTCACATGCAGCGAGCTATCATCCCCGAACTGCTGGACAGCGACTGCGGCACGCCCGCCGAAGTCGACGCTGCGCTATCGGATTTATGCAACATCAACCGCTGGTTCGGCGGCGTCGGGACGACGGAGCGGATGTTGCGGAAGGTCGCCGGCCAGGCCGGCCTTCGATCCCTCTCCCTGTTGGAAGTGGCCGCCGGTTCCAGTTATGTGCCGGAAGCGTGCCGCCAGAAACTCAGCCATGCTGGATTGGAATTGGAGGTAACGCTTCTTGACCGGGCGCCATCGCACCTGAAAAACGGGACACGGGCAGTCGCAGCGGATGCCCTTGCTCTTCCCTTCAGCGACTCGAGCTTTGATGTTGTCAGCTCGACCCTGTTTGCGCATCACCTGAATCCTCAAGAGCTGATCGGTTTCGTTCGCGAAGCGCAGCGGGTCTGCCGCCACGCGGTGCTGATCAACGACCTGATCCGACATCCCATCCACCTCGCCCTGGTGCACGCCGGACTGCCTTTGTTTCGCAGCCGGATCACCCATCACGATGCGCCGGCCTCAGTCCGGCAAGCATACATTCCGGAAGAAATAGCTTCTTTACTCGCATACTCTGGGGCGGGCCGGGTAGAGATCCAGCGGCGCTATCTATTTCGCATGGGAGTTATTGCGTGGAAGAACGAATCGCCGCGGACGCGAGGGATAGTGCATGTATGACGTGATAGTCATTGGCGGAGGCCCCGCGGGAGCGTCTGCAGCGATTCATGCCGCACGAAGCGGAGCACGGGTCTTGCTCCTCGAGCGCGGAAGGTTTCCCCGGCAGAAGGTTTGCGGAGAATTCGTATCCGCGGAGTCGCTGGGCGTGCTCGCTAAGCTACTGGATTCAGGTTCCCGGCGGTTATTGGACGAGGCGGTTTCAATTTCTGAAGCTCGAGTTTTTCTCGACGGGAGGGTACTGGGGGCAAAGGTCGATCCGCCGGCGGCCAGCATCGCGCGTTTTGACCTCGACGCGGCGCTGTGGTCGTCTGCGCAGAGCGCGGGCGTGGATGCGCGACAAGCGGTAACAGCGCAGAGCATCGCGGGCAAGGGCCCGTTTCAATTGACTGCTTCGGCGGGGGTGTTCGAGGGGCGGGCCCTGATCAACGCCTCGGGTCGCTGGTCAAACCTGAACACATCTTCCAGGAATGGAACAGGGCGAGAGAAGTGGCTCGGCCTCAAAGCCCATTTTTCCGAGTCCTCACCGCAAGCGTCAGTGGACTTGTATTTTTTTGAGGGAGGCTATTGCGGAGTTCAGCCCGTCAGCCTGTGCAATGAGGGGTCGGGCCGCGGGCGTTTGAATGCCTGTGCCATGGTGCGGGCCGACGCGGCCTCCACGCTGCCCGAGGTGTTCGCATTGCACCCCGGGCTGCAAGAGCGAACCGCCCATTGGCAGCAACTGAACGATCCCGTGAGCACCTCTCCGCTGATTTTTCAGCGCCCCGAACCGGTGAAAGACACTATTCTGATGGTTGGTGATGCGGCCGGATTCGTTGATCCGTTTATAGGAGACGGCATCTCGCTGGCCCTCCGCGGCGGCCGGCTCGCGGCCCGTAGCCTAGCCCCATACTTTGCGGGCGCGGCATCTCTGGACCAAGCAGTGACCGAATATTGCAAAGTCTACGAGGAATCGCTACTGCCGGTATTTCGGAATTCCTCATGGATCCGGCAGGCGCTCCGTTTGCCGCGCCTGGTCCGGCGGCCGGTGTTGTCAGTTCTGGAAAAAAGTCCTGCTCTCGCGCGGCAGTTGGTTCGCGGCACGAGATAAACATCGCGACCGGGGAACCTACCCACCGGCCTGGTCGTGCCGCGGCAAGACATTCCGGCCAAGCCGCAACGTGCCAGCCTACTGTTTCGCGGCAGTAAACTGGCTGCTGGTTCCGCGCAGCTTATCCTCGACTTTGAGAGTCATGGTTTTACCGTCCGCAGCCGCTGTCATGCGCGCGACGCTGATTACTTTGCCATCGCGCTTGTCGGTCTCCTCGATCGTGTTCTTGCCCAGGCTTTTTACCGAGACACTCGTGATCCCCGGATCGCCTTTGTACGGTGCCTCCGTGCCGTCCAACTTGGCAACATAAGATTGCCCGGTCAGACTGGTCATGCTCAGGCTGCCGGCTTCCACCTTGAATGTGACCATCAACCCGTTATCGGAAAGAGTGTTCAGCTTCGAAGTCACCCAGGAACCGGAAACCGCATGCGATCCCGCCGGGCCCTTGGCTACTTGTGTGATGGTTCCGCTCCCGGTCACCGGGGCGGCGTTAGTGTTGCTGCTGTCGCTGAACTCGAATGTCGCTGTCTTCCCGTCGGCGGACACTACGGTTTTGGAGGTAGCGACAGTCTTTCCGTTTTTCTTATCCACTTCTTCGATGGTTCGATCATCCACGACTTTGATATTGACACTATCGTAGTAGGGATGTCCGCTAACCGGCTGATCCTGGCCGTCCGCCTTTACGCCAATTGCGGGCACGCAGGTCTGGCATTGATACATGCCGTTTTGCAGCAGAAAAACATCGGGTTTCTTAGGGAATTGGGCATCGTTGAGATTGAACTTCCATGTGCCGTCGAAGACATTCTGTGCGATTGCTGGCAGGGAAACCAACAACGCGAGCGGCAGAGCAAACCAGAATAGTTTCTTCATCGCGTGTCCTCCATGAACTCGCAAGAGCGGTTTTCCCCAGAGCCTTGTGGCGACGGCCAATGTACACCTGACGCTGTCGGACGTCCAATCGTGCCACCAGCGAGATTTTTCGCGAGGCAGGCTGTAGGAAGACTCAGTTTTGGTCGGGTCTTGTTGCAGGGTTCGCGGCGGCGCTATCTGACCACCAGCACTTCCCTCACATTGTCGCGGGCAAGAAAGAACTTGATGGAGGCAAAATCGCGGAAGAGGTTCTCGACGTGCCGGTTGTTGAAGACGCGTTGCAGATGGAATCCCTCGCCTGCTGCGGGGTGCGCCACGCCGCCTGGTCCCTTGCGTAATTCCCGGCGCGGCTCGATGTGCTGCATTTCGAGTGTGTCGGTCCCCACGATGTGATAACGGTAGCAGGGAGCATCCGGCCCGGCTTCGCGGGTATGAAAAAAAGCTAGCAGCATGCCGCCGGGTTTCAGCAACGACCAGAAACGGGCAACCACCGGCTTTACCAGGCTTTCATCCAGGTAGTCCGCCAGGTTCCAGCACAACACCAGATCGAATTGCCCCGCGGGATATGCCAGGTTCTCGGCCAGAAACTTCTTGCTGTCCAGAACCGCGGTTCCACCTTCATCTTTGGTCATTAGCCCCGGCTCCGTGGAAGCCAGCAGCAGGTCTTCGCTATAGATCTTGTGCCCTTGTTCGGTGAAGTAACGGATGTTGGAGGGAGAGGTGTAGCCGAGATCGAGAACACAGAGGGTCTCGTCCGAATCGAGCGCCTTGGCTAGTTCTGCCAGACCGCTCGACCGGCGCGTGAGCCGCTTGGCCGTTTGCGCCCCGCCCGGAACCTGGCCGGCGCTATCCGATGACCCCCGAAACAGTTTCATGAAGCTATGAGTGACGGATGCCATGAAAAACTAGTGGGCTTCCGGTTCTGGGTTCCAATATAGCGCGGGGCACCCATAAAACCGGGCCAAATCTTCGATTTTCAGTTACCGGCGGGTTTCCCTGTCGGAGATGCGCTCCCGCTCCCCGAAGTGCCGGCCGAGGAGGCTTTGGCCGATTCCCGCTGAATTTCTATCTTCCCTTTGAAGAAAGCGCCTTCTTCCACGGAGATGCGCTGGGTCAGGATATCTCCAACGGCTACCGCCGATTTTTTCAACTCGGCGCGCTCGGACGCCTGAACGTTGCCCTCCAGTTTGCCCTGAATCACCACGCTCTTGGCATTAATATCAGCCTGCACGTGCCCGCTGGCGCCGATGATCAGGCTGTGTTCCTTGAGTTCTATGCTGCCTTCCACCTGGCCGTCAACGTAGAGATCTTCGCTGCCCGAAAGCTGCCCCTTGATGATTACTGACTTGCCGATATGCGCAAACTCCGCCGTCTTGGGCGTGTCCATGACTTCGCTCTCCTGGGCGCATTTCCGCGCGAATGGCGGGCGGAAAATAGAGTTAAAGTTGTGGTTGTCCGGCAACTGCCGGGTGGTCAGAACACAGGGTCAACGGTAATACCGAAAAACCTGCCGGAACTCGAGACTCAGGGAACTATATCCCAGGGGGACAGGTGCGGGCAAACCTAGACAACGGCATTCCGTTCGATTTCGTCTAAGCTATGCTTGAAAGGGGGCTGCTTGAGGCTTTCGCGTCTAAGAATCTCCACCGGTAGCTGGCTGATGCTGGTCGCCATCATACTGGCCTCTGGCGCGCCATGCCTGGCGGAATATCCTGCCATTCCGCCCGCCGACCTGGTGCGGCGCACGGTCCATAACGAGATCCGGGCCAACGCGGATAGCGCAAAGTACATGTTTCGCGACCGGAAGGAGACTCCCAACGGTTCGCAAACCAAACTATTGGTGGAGACGCGTGAGGCCATGGCAGGAATGGTCGTCGCTGACAACGACCGGCCTTTGAATCCAGAGCAACGGCAGGCAGAACTGAACCGGGTGCGGCGTTTTGTGCAAGATCCCGCGGAATTGCGCCGCAAACAAAAACAGGAGCAAGAAACGGCTGAACACATGTCTCGCATCATCAAGGCCCTGCCGGACGCATTTATCTATGAGTACGACGGAACGGAAACCGGCAGAGCGGGCGTGGGATGCCCAGGAGATGAACTGGTGCGGGTTAAGTTCCACCCCAACCCGAGCTATGATCCCCCTACCCGGGTTGAGCAGGTGCTTACTGCAATGCATGGGACGCTGTTGATCGACAGCCAGAAGCAGCGCATCGCGCAGATTGACGGAACGCTCGCCAAGGACGTCAGCTTTGGCTGGGGAATTTTAGGCCACCTCGACCGGGGTGGACACTTCCTGGTGGAGCAGGCGGACGTGGGCAACAACCATTGGGAAATTGCGCGAATGGGTTTGAAGTTCACGGGCAAGGTGCTGTTCTTCAAGACGATCAATATCCAGTCGACGGAACTGTTCAGCAACTTTCGCGCCGTGCCGTCCGACCTTACGTTTGCCCAGGGAGTGGACCTGTTGGAGAAAGAAGGAGCCGCGGTGGCCGAGGGCTCACAGCAAGCCGGGAAGCAGTGATCGAAACTATAATCTTGTCATTCCGACGATGAGCGCAGCGAAGAGGAGAAATCTGTTGTCGCTGGCGCAGTGAAAAGCAGATTCCTCACGCCAAAAACCGGCGCTCGGAATGACAAGAATATATGATTCAGTTGGCGAAGCTGGCTAATTTCCGACCGTCCGGATCGTTTCTTTCCGCACGGTCAGCTTTTCAATCAAATCCTCACGGACGCGGTAGCCAGTCCCCGGAACGTCACGCACTGCAATCATGCCTTGCGGGCTCACTTCCACCTCGGGATCGATGATGTCTTCTTTCCAGTAGCGCTTCGACGCAGAAACATCTCCCGGCAAACGGAAGTTCTCAAGAGTTGAAAGGGCAACGTTGTGCGAGCGCCCAATGCCCGATTCGAGCATTCCTCCGCACCAGACAGGAATGTTCGTCTGCTTGCACACTTCGTGAACCCTGAGCGCGTCGGTAAAGCCGCCGACCCGACCTACCTTGATGTTGATAATGCGGCAGGCGCCGGTTTCAATCGCCGCTGCCGCATCGCGAGCGTGGTGGATGGATTCGTCCAGGCAAATCGCAGAGCGCAATTCGCGTTGCAGGCGGGCGTGGTAATAGATGTCATCATTCCACAACGGTTGTTCGATCATCAGCAGGTTGAACTGGTCGAACTTGCGGAGATGTTCCACCTGGTCGGGAGTGTAGGCGGAATTGGCGTCGCAACTGAGCACGATCTCGCTCCAGCGGGAGCGGATGCGCTCGAGCACGTTCACATCCCAGCCAGGTTTCACCTTCACTTTGATCCGGCGGTAGCCCGCGGCTAGCTCGATTTCGATCTTTTGTAGAAGCTGCTCGATGGAATCCTGAATGCCGATGGAGACGCCACACTCAATTTCGCGGCGGGTTCCTCCCAGCAATTTCCAGAGCGGTTGCTGTTTCTGCCTGGCCTCGGCATCCCAGAGGGCGTTTTCGAGGGCCGCCTTTGCCATTCGATGGCCGCGCACTCGGGCGAGCAGCGGTACAGACTCGCGGGCGGAATCGAGTGTCTTGCCCAAAACAGCGGGCGCTAAATAGTGCTTGATTGTGGGCCAGGCTGTCTCGATCCATTCGGAGCTGTAGAAAGGGTCTTCCCCCGCAACGCACTCACCCCAGCCGTCCACTCCTTCGCAGTGTGCAGTGAGCAAGAAAACCCGCCGGCTATAGGTGCGGCCAAAGCTCGTCTCAAAAAAGTGGACAAGCGGCATATGCAATTCGCGCAGCGTGATGGCTTCAATTTTCATGCTCACGTCCAAGTTCCTCGACCGCGGATCCCTTTACTACAAAGTGGGGTTTGTCTACGCTTGGCCTCAGCAAGCGCCAGTACTCATCTGGGAGTGAGTCGCACGGAAAGACTTCAAGCTGGAACTTACTGTTTAGATCCAATCCGAAGCCGCCGACATCGTCAGCTGGATATGCCCTCCACCAGCAAACCCTCTGGATGTTCAATCGCGAGAAAATGCTGCATGCGCTCGTCGCGGCGATTGCCCTTTTCCCAGTCGAATTCCGGACTGGGCGCCTCGGTTAAACCGTCGGGCGGTTCGTAGACGTCGCGAGAACCTACGACGATGCCCCCGGGGCCGACAATTCTCCAAGCGCACTGTACGTGCAAAGAGTACTCACCGACCTCGGCCCGCTTGCCACGACTGTCGGTGGTGGGCACGCGCTCTCCAAAATGAAACATCTCCATGTCCGCCGCCCGGCGCGAACACCAGAGCCGCTTTCCTAAGAGAGGTTTCAGGCCGTCTTCGATATGCTCCCTTAACTTCATAAGCACTTCCCCTCTTCGTCCCACACCCCCAGCAGAAACTTGCCATTGCCTTCGGAATCCCGTTCGTATCCCAGCACCGCGAGACCGTCGGCGAACGCCTGCAGGAAGTCCTCGCGATTCTCCTCCTGAATCTGCTTTGCCAGACTTCGCGTGGAATCGGAAGCCTTCCATTTGTGAACCGACGCAGGAACCGAAATGGTCTTGACGACTCCGAACTGCGGCCGGACGCCGGTTTCGAGCAGCGTCTCCACCCGCCGGGACTTAAGCCACCATTCCGCCACCAGTCGGTCTGTGGGCAAGCCACCCTGCAAGGGAGTCGAGGTTATTCCATACTGATTGCGGCTGTAACGCCGCGCGATCGCGCCCAGCCGCTCAATGTTCAGATAGGAGTTCTTGATCTCCAATGGATCGAAGGTCCATTCCATGAGTTCGATGCCGCGGGCCAGCGCGTCAACCCGCTGGCAAAGTTTGAGACGCCTTCCGAGGCCAGAGTTGCGATATTGCTCACGCACGGCCAACATCTGCGAGTGCAGATAAGCACGGCCGCCCCGCACTCCCGGAAAAGCCAGCGCGAATCCCACCAGTTCCCTGCCCTGGAACGCGCCAATCGCCTGGCCGCCGATTTTCTCTGCAACCACAAACATGCGGAGCGGAACCAGTTCCGCATCGCTGAAATTCCAGACTTCCTTTTGCAGCGCCACACAGGCCCGCAGTTCATCAAGGCCGCGACACGGGCGCACCGCGATCTCCGCCGCGCTCACTCCCCGCTCCGCTCCTGTAGCTTCGCCTGCTGCCATAATGCTTCCAGTTCTTCCATGGATGCCTGCTGCGGGGTGCGGCCCTCAGCGCGCAGTTTTTCCTCCATCGATTGAAAGCGCCGCTTGAACTTGCGATTGGTCTTGCGCAACGCCGACTCGGGATCGACCGCGAGATAGCGGGCGATGTTCACCAGAACGAAGAATAAATCCCCCACTTCCCCTTCGAGACGCTGGCGCAGGTCTTCGGAAATTTCCTCCCTGCCTGAGCCGGCAATACCCCGCCCCCGTGGCTGAGGCCCGGGCGTGGGATATTCGCGAAGATGATCGCACAACTCCCGGGTTTCTTCGGCCAGCTTGTCGAAAAGGCTTTCCACGTCGGGCCAATCGAAGCCGACATGCGCGGCCCTGGAGCTAAGTTTTTGAGCTTCCAGCAATGCAGGCATGGCGCTTGACACTCCCGCCAGCGCAGACTCAGGTGATGCCCTGTCCTTCTCAGCGGCGGCTGATTGGCCATTTGCCTCCAGCCGTTTCTTTCTTTCTTCCGCTTTGAGCGCTTCCCAGTTACGCAGCACTGCGGAAGAAGTTTCTGCTTTCACATCCCCGAAGACATGGGGATGGCGATCCACTAGCTTGTTGGAGAGCCGGTCCAGGACGTCATCAATCGAGAACGTCTTCTGCTCCTCTGCCATTTCGGCGTAGAAAAGAACCTGCAGCAGCAGATCGCCCAACTCGGAGGCAAGCTCGTTCCAGTCGCGATTATCGATCGCCTCCAGGACTTCGTAGGTCTCTTCGACCGTATAGGGCTTGATGGAATCAAAGGTCTGTTCGCGGTCCCAAGGACATCCTCCCGGGCCGCGCAGCCGGGCCATAATGGCCACGGCGCGCTCGAAGCGCTCTCCAGTGGTGGACATTCCTGCTCAACACTTTAAATGAGCCCTTAAGCGACCGCAATGCGCTAAAGCCGAGCAGAGGCGCGGCCAATCCACTCTGGCCGTCGTTCCGTAACATTACCCGGCCCTACCAAAGTCACTTCCCCAAAGCTGAGAGACACGCCAAACTTAAACCGTCGGCCTCGCAGCCACGTTTTGCCTGGCTTAGACTTGGACAATGCAGCGCCTCATCCCAATCCGGCCGCCACTGGAAGGCGAAAACTTCCATGTGATCGTGATTGGCGGCGGGGTCAATGGCGTCGCCATCGCGCGGGAATGCACCCGCGCCGGCCGCCGGACCTTGCTGGTAGAACAGCACGACTTCGCCGCCGGCACTACCAGCCGGGCCACGCGAATCATTCACGGCGGCCTGCGCTATCTGGAGCACGGCGAGTTCGGCCTGGTGCGTGAATCGTTGCGCGAACGGCAACGCCTGTTGCGCGAGCGCCCGCATTTGGTGCATCCACTGCATTTCCTGCTGGCGCTGGGACCAAACAGCCGCCGTAGCGCACTGAGCGTACGTTTCGGACTCTGGCTGTATCGCCACCTCGCGGGCGGAGGGCTGAACACCGGGCAGAGCGAAACCGATGAGCACAAACTGGAGCGACTTCTCGATTCCGGCACAAAATGGTCGATCTTTAGCTTTGAAGACGCACAATGCGAATTTCCCGAGCGCCTGGTCGCTGAGTGGCTTGTAGAGGCGATGGAAGCGGGCGCCGTGGCGCGGAATCACGTGCAGGTCCTGGCGGTCGATGTGCGGAATGGCCGGGCGATGGGTGTCCTGCTTCGCGACCGGCTCACGGGGAAAGAGGAGCGGGTCGGCGCCGCCTGGATCATCAACGCGACTGGCCCTTGGGCAGACCGAATCTGCCAGCGGTCGCATGTGAACACGAAGCAGCCTCTGATCGGTGGGGTTCGCGGATCACATATTGTGCTACCCCGCTTTGCCGGCGCGCCGGAAGCGGCCGTCTACACCGAGGCCGTGGACGGCCGACCGGTTTTTGTTATTCCCTGGAATGAACAGGTTTTGGTAGGCACGACCGAGGTAGCTGACCGCAGCGATCCTTCCAGGTCTGCCCCGACTTCTGATGAGATCGAGTATTTGCTGACTTCGTTGCGTCACCTTTTTCCGCGGCTGAAACTATCTTTGACCGACATCCGTTACAGCTTTTCCGGTATTCGGCCTTTGCCGTTCACCCCCAACGGTGACTTGGGCTCGGTCAGCCGCAGGCACTTTCTGCACGATCACAGCGATGAAGGCGCCACGCATATGATCTCCGTAATCGGTGGCAAGCTTACGACTGCCGCCGAGCTGGCCCGGCAGTGCGCGGCGAAGATTGGCATCTCACGAGAATCTCCGGCGGGGCCCGCAGTGGCGTTGGGAAATCAGACGGAACTCGTGTTTGATCGCTATGTGAGTGAGATCGTCGCGTCTGGAGTTTTGAATGATGATGCAGCGCGGAGCATCGTCGAGTGGCACGGACGGCGGACACCTCTGATTACAAGGCTGGCGGCTAGAGAGCCCCGGGCTCCGTGCTCCCCTCTGTGCCCACACGCAACACATTGTGGCGGAAGCTGTGGATGCGCGCACCGGAGAATGCGCCGTCACTTTGGGCGACATACTTCTGCGGCGTGTGCCGGTGGCTCTTGGGCCGTGCTGGTCAGAAGCCTGCAGCCGCGAGGCAGCAGGTCGCATAGCGGCCGCCCTGGGATGGGATGACCGGCAGGCCGCCGTCGAGCTTGAAAACTTCGAGAATGAACGCGCCGCGTTTCTGCACAAGCCTGGGCGTTTGGTCAGCCTTCAGCCGGCTGCTGATTAGATTCTGCATGGTCTCCCGGATCTTGCCGATCCCCAGGCGACCGCCGGAGAGCCTGCCGATTCATGCCGCGGGCGGGCGGAGAGTACGCACCAAAAGCTCGGTCTTGTCGGAAATGATCCCGTCCACTCCCCAGGCCGCCAGTTGCGAAATCTTGTCTTTCTCATTGACCGTCCAGACAAGAATCTTCTTGCCCGCCTTCTGAACCTCACCGACCAGCTCATGATCCACTAGGGATTCCTGCACGATCACGTAGTCGACCGGGAGCTGCCGCCACTTGGCAAGCTGCGCAGGCTTCTCGCAAATAATTCCGACCGGCACAGTGGCGCTGCGTCCCCTCAAATCCATCACGACCGCCGGCAAGAATGACGAAACCACGCAGCCGCACTCTGGAGGAATCTCGCGAAGCGCCGCCAGAGCCTTCGATTCCAAATTCTTGACTTTCAGTTCGATGTCCAGGAAACCGCGCCGCGCGTAGCGTCGCAGGACGTCCTCTAGCTGCGCGATGTCGGTGAGCTCATCGGAGCTGGCGCGAGATACCGTTATCCCTCGCACCTTGGGATCGTGGCACACCAGCGCGCGGCCACAGGCCGTTAGCCGCAGATCGAACTCGAAACCGTCGCAACCGTGCTCAAGACAGAGGTCAAACGAAGGCAGAGTGTTTTCCGGGACATGGGCAGACGCACGGGCACCGCGATGGCCCAGCAGTAGGGGGAGGTTGGGCATCAGGAGAAGATCTTAAGGCAAAAACTGTAGACCGGATGTGCAAGCCGCAGTGGAAAATCAGTCCAAGTCGAAGTCCCGAATGGGCTTGCCGGTATCGGGAGATTCTTTTGCCCGTTTCAGAGCCTCCTGAAATTTCTTCTCCAGCAGGTCGGAAGCGTGCTTCTGGTTCTCAACGGACTGGCGGAAGATGGATTCCCGCCGGACGTCCTGCTCTTTCATGGCGCGGGCAGCTTCTTCCATGTCGGCGAACATTCGGGGCTTGACCGCTGCGGTGTGCGCAATCACCGCCTTTTCGACGGAATCCACCTTCAGGACGGCGCTGCAACACGGGCAGGTTACTTCGAAGGCGGTTGAGTTCTTCGCAGAAGAATTCTTGCCCATGGTTTAAATGATACGCCAAACCTACTGCCCGTGGGCATGAAGCTTGAAGGGAAGAATGTGGAACTGGTACAGCATTTCCCAGCCCAGCAGAAACACCGCAACCACGACTACCATCACGGCCACGGTCTCCCCGAAGCTCATGCGGTTGCGATTGGGCTCGAAGTGCCGGGCCACGAGTCCAAGAATATTGAGCGTGGCAAAACCGAACACCAGCACCCACAGAATGCTGTAGACATCGCCTTTCTTTTCCTCATCTTGCAATATCACCAGAAACATGGCCTGGACCTGGAAGGCTAAGGTCGCCCAGACCGGAAGAGTCTTTCCGAGGGTTTGCGCTGCGGTTCTAACCAAATGCATCGACTAGGGCCCCGCGGCAAGCCACGTCCCGCGCCGCTTGCCGAAAGGGTTAGATATTACGCTTTTCCGGCCAGGAAGTCAGCGATAGATTGCCTCTCAGATTCCACCAGGTCGAGAACCATTCAGAGCGTGATTACCTGGTGGTCCAGGCAGTCAGTGTGGATAGAATCATAGAGACCGTGCAGCAGCTCAGTCCCATAGCGGCTGAGGAAATAGACGCCGGCCGTCTCCCGCTCCTGAAGAATTTTGTCCGGATAGAGCGCTCCGCTGAGCAGATCTGCGTGGCGGTTGAGCACTTCGCTTTGCCGTAACTCCGCCCGAGCCGCGCGCGAGCGCAATTGCTCGAGCTGATGCAGCATCTTGGAGGTGGCGTTCGCCGCCGCTTCCAGCAGCGTTTTGTCGAGACGGCCGAGCGGCTCCTGAATTGAGGCCAGGGCTTCCTTCACCGTCCCCTCTGCACGCTCAAAAGCGGTCTGCAAATCGCGCGGCAAGGCACGCTGCGCCAGGACTTCACGAACTGCCTCGGGGCCTTGAAACAAGTCCGGCAATGCCAGACCATAACGCTCAAGTAACGATTGAGGTTTGGCTTCTATCAGAGTGGCGGAGAACCTGGGGATGATTGGTGTAACGTACCCCAGCAAGGCCTCGTATCCCACCGCTGCCTGGGAAAAATACGCAACTTCCGCGCTGCCTCCAGTGTAGGCGAGCGTTGGCAAAAGATAATCCTGCACCACCGGGCGCAAAAGCACATTGGGATTGAAGTCGTGCGGTGTGGATGCGATGCGTTTCAACAGTTCGGCTTTTGAGACTTGTTCTTCCCCGATCGAGAAATCGACGCTCCTGGCATTTCCATTCGCGCGGCGATGAACTGGAACCCGCGCTCCATTCTGCAACGCAAACAACAAAGTCGAAGATGGCGTCACTTTCACTTGCTGGTGATAGCCCGCCGCTTCCAGTTCACTGCCCCGCCTGAGCAGCGCATCATCGAGTTCCGCGGCCCGTTCAATGGCGGCGTGATAAATGGGCTGAGCTACCGCGTGCAATTCTGGATCGGAGGCATCAAGCAAAATCACTCCCCAATCCGCAAACAGGCGAGCGAACAAGCGCGCGAAGGCACCGCCCAGATTTTCCCCGGGCCGATAGGCTTCGCGTAGATATACGGCCACGGGAGAATCTCCCAGAAGCCCAGCGGCAGATTCCATCACCTGTTCGATTCCCGCCTTAAATGTAACCGCGCTGACCGGGGCGTCCGGTACACCCTCCGTAGGGGCAGTCAGAGCGTGCCGCACACCGTCAGGACCGGGAATCGATAGTTGGTTTACTTCGGCAAGATCATGATCGGTGGTCGCGAGCCAAAACACCGGCACGCAGTCGACGCCAACCTGCGCGGCCTGCTGCGCCAGCTTGACCGCCGTAAGCGCTTTGTACAAAGAAAAGACCGGCCCACCGAACAAGCCCACTTGCTGGCCGGTAACGACTACGGCTGCGCCGGCGCGGAAGTGGGCAATATTTTCCTGAGTCTTGGCCGATGCGCCCCAAACTTTGTTCTGCCGTTCAAGAATCGCCGCCACTCGCTCGCGCCGCGAATCGTCATAACGGCTGTTTGGCGTTTCGTCTTTCAGCCAATCCTGAAAATGACCGGAACGAGGATAGAACTGCCGAATCGGAGGCGCCCAGGAAAGGAAGTCTGCGAACAGCTTGGTAGTGTGCGGAATCTGGCTAAATGGCAGACACTGTGCCTTCACCGGCGCTGCTCCCGACAGGGTTGGACGGTACTGGCCATAGATTAGTCAACGCGCCTTCAAAATAACAGTCAGCTCGGAAGCGCGGGGGCGTCAACCATGAGATGTCAAAACCCGCGCCAAGATGCAAAAGCTAAGCTCTGATCCTTTGGTCACGTAGCCCCGGACGCCCTCCTTCGACTTCTCCCGTGACCCGGGCGCGAGCTTTAGCTCGCCCGGGTGGGCGGACGAGGCGTCCGCCTCCGAAATTCTCTTAGCTCTATTGCTGTTGCTGTTGCGCAGCCTGCGCCACCGGCGGCGGGGGCGGCGGTTCCTGCGCCTTTTCCACGAGAACCGACCATTCTTCGGGAACCGGGAAATTTTGGTCCAGCTCAGGCGCAGTCTCCGATGCACTTACCCGCACCGCGACCGACAACTCGCTCGCCGTCTGTCCGCGGAAGATGCCTTTGGTGGGCGGTACATCGGCGTAGTCCCGGCCGATCGCCGTGCGAATATGGCGGTCGCTGGTCACCAGGCAATTGGTCGGATCAAAACCCACCCAGCCCAAGGGCGGCAGAAACGCCTCTACCCAGGCGTGAGTGGCGTCTTCAATGGAGCGGTCATGATCCTGCGTGCGCCGGTGAAGATATCCACTCACATAGCGGCATGGAATTCCGAGGCCGCGCACCAGCGTAATCATGATGTGGGCAAAATCCTGGCATACGCCGCCGCGGTTCTCGAGCGCCTCGTCGATCGGAGAATCAACCCGGGTGCTGCGCGGCACATATTCAAACCACTCATAGAGCCGCTGGTTCAGTTCGCGCAGCAAGCCCAGAGGATCATCGCGCCGGCACAGGTTGAGCTGCCCAGCCAATTGCAGCAGCGCCGGCGTAGGTTTGGCGAATTCACTGGGCAGAAGCATGTCCCAGTAATCGCCGTTTTGCACCGCGGCATCGAGTGCGCCCCAGGCTTCCCTCGGCAAGTTAGCGGGCAGGCTTGCGGCCGGTTGCATCTCGAGCAGAGACTCCGCCACGATCACAAGTTGGGAATGCTGTCCCGGAATATCGAAGTGATGAATGTTATTTCCCAAATGATCGCGATAGGAAAAGACCCGGCAGCGCGGACTCACCGACAAATGAAAGGTGAGACAGTGCTGGCCCCCCTCGCCCCGGGGGTGCATGCGCGATTCCATCACGCTCTCGCTGACTGGACTAACGTAACGAAACTTCGTAAGGTGCCGAACGAAATAGAACATAGCCTGGGTACTTCTCGGCGGGCGTCAGCCCGCTAACGCGCTCTGAATCGAGTAATGCACATAGATCTCGTAAATCGTTGCGTGGATCTCGCGACATTGCCGCAGAATACCTTGCAGGTAGGATCCGACGTCCTGCGACAAGATTTCAGAAATTTGTCCGAAGCTAAGCGAGGCCTGCAACCGGCCCGCCAATCGTGTCAATGGCGCAGCCCGCTGTTTGCCCGCTTCGCCGTGAATTGCCGCCAGCGCCCGCTGCAAACTGTCGATCGAATAACGGACCGCGTGGGGAAATTCGGCATTCAGCAGCAGGAATTCGATGATACGGTCCGGACTCATGTCCGCGGTATACACCTTGCAATACGCTTCGAAGGCGGTGCAGGAGCGCAGTAACCCGATCCACTCCAGTTGCTCATTGCCTTCGAGAACGCGGTCAGGGTGTCCCCAAAACTCGCGGTGGTAAAGATCCAGCAGCATGGTGGTGGCAGAGGCCCGCTCGATGTGGCGTCCCACTTGAATGAAGTGCCAGCCTTCGCCGTGACTCATGGTGGAATCAGTGACTCCTTCAAACAGGTGTACGCCCTCGATCACGGCCAGCAGAAAGTCGGAAGGCAGCACGCCTTCAATCTCGTTGAGTTTGTAACGCGTGACCTGCAGAAAGAGCCGGTTCAAACGCTGCCACTGGTCGGTGCTGATTTCCTCGCGCACCTGCCGCGCATTCTCCCGGGCCGACATGATGCAACCTGTAATCGACGAGCGTGTAGCTGGATCAAAAGTCAAAATCTGTGCGATCTGATAAGCGTCGCCGCCCCACGCGAGATCCGGAGGATTGCCAATGGCCTGCAAGAGACGCTTCCAGCGCCGGTCCGCGCCTGACGTGGATTCATCCAGCATCAGGTTCAAGTTCACGTCGATCAGCCGGGCAGTGTGCTCCGCCCGCTCCAGATAGCGGCTCATCCAATACAGGTTGTCAGCGACGCGTGAAAGCATAAGTCAGCGAGTGCAATTCACCGGTTCAAGACCCAAGTGTCTTTGCTGCCGCCTCCCTGGGATGAATTCACCACCAGCGATCCCCGGCGCAAGGCCACGCGGGTGAGGCCGCCCGGGACCACCGTCACTCTGTCACCAAACAAAACATACGGACGCAAATCCACATGCCGCGCTTCCAGCCCGTCGTCGACGAAGCACGGCGCGCGCGAAAATGAAACCGTCGGCTGGGCAATGTAGTTGCGCGGATCGGCAAGGATGTGATCGCGAAATTCTCTTCGCTGCTCTGCGGTGCTGTGCGGCCCGATCAGCATGCCGTAGCCTCCGGACTCACCCACCGCCTTGACCACTAATTTGTCCAGGTTTTCCAGAACGTGATCGCGTTGCGCCGCGTCGCTGAGCAGAAAAGTCTCCAGATTGTTGAGCACGGGGTCTTCGTCCAGGTAGTACTTGATGATCTTGGGCACGAACGCGTACAGCGCTTTGTCGTCGGCCACCCCGGTGCCGAAGGCATTGGCCAGGGTGACGTTGCCGGCGCGGTAAGCATTGAACAGGCCCGCCACTCCCAGCACAGAATCACTGCGGAAGGCCAGCGGATCGATGAAGTCGTCATCGACGCGGCGGTAGATCACATCGACCCGGCGCAGACCTGTGGTGGTACGCATGTAGACAACATTGTCGTGCGTCACCAGATCGCGGCCTTCGACCAGTTCAATGCCCATCTGCCGCGCCAGATACGCGTGTTCGAAATAAGCGGAATTAAACACGCCCGGGCTCAGCAAAACCGTGGTCGGCTCCGGCCGGCCTTCGGGGGCAAGCGAGCGCAGCGTCGTCAGCAAAGCCTGCGTGTAGTGCTCGATGGGACGCACTCCATAGCGCAGAAACAACTGCGGAAAAATCCGCTTCATAACCCGGCGGTTGGTCAGCATGTAGCAGACGCCGCTGGGCACGCGCAGATTGTCTTCCAGCACCACGAACTCGCCGCTGGGCAGGCGGATCAGGTCGCTCCCCGCCACTGCGACGTAAACGTTGCGCGGCACCTGCAGCCCGCGCATCTGCCGGCGAAAGTGCTTGCAGCTATAAACGATTTCGCGTGGGAACAACGCCGTCGGCAAGAATCCGGCCTTCGTTGTAGATATCGCGCAGAAAAAGATTGAGCGCGGTGATGCGCTGCGTCAGCCCGCGTTCGATCAGTCCCCATTCGGCGCTGGTGATGATGCGCGGCAGCAGGTCATAAGGAAAAATCCGCTCCGTGCCCTCTTCGCGCCCATAGACCGTGAAAGTAATTCCTTGGTTAAGAAACGACAGGTCCGCCGAATGTTTGCGTCGGCGAATTTCGTCAGCAGGGAGCGAGGCGAGGGTTTCAAGCAGGGGCGCGTAGTGCAGGCGGGACTTGCCGGGACTCTCAAACGTCTCGTCGTAAGCGCCGTCCAGAACGTAGTTCTGAAGCGCCGGGGACTCGATGCCCCCAGTTTCGGTCAAATCCATGTAGAAGTATAGGTTGAATGGACAAGGCGGGCAATAGAATTGGGCAGGATTTCGCAACACAGCGCTAGCTTCTCTCTTTCATTGTCTTCTCAGTGTTCTCCAAAAGAGATTAGGCCGCGCGCGGATGGTCGGACAAAACGGCTGGTGATAAGCAGCAACTCGATCCCCGTATAATCTTTGGTGGCGAACTGTATTCCGGGAGCTGGCGAGAATGGAAATCCGCAAACCGAAGACTCTTGAAGATTTTCCCAAGTTTATCGTTAATGCTGTGCGTCGGGGCGCGACGTCGGGCACCGGATATACGCGGTTTGAGCTTGATGGCAGATTTGACCGCACAATGGAGAAGATTGATTCGCACTGGTTCTGGCTCTTGTTCGGCGAGAGAGAATGTCTTTGCGCTAGCCTGAAGTCGCTTGACAAGGAAACCGAGACGGCGACTCTTACCTGTGACGAAAAAGAAGAGCCGCAAGTGGTTGGACAGGCGTGCGCTTACCTGAGTCCCTACTGGCAGGCTTTTAACGTGTGGATGGTTCTTGACCCAAGCTGGGGTTGGGAGAAAAGACAATTTCAGGGAGCTGATGCTGTCGCCGAGGACTATGAATCGACAGATATATCAATCGTTGGAGGACGCGAGGTAAAAGTATGGACGAAACTGGAGCCCATAAAAGGACGGGGAAGTCAGAGTCGACACTATCCGGCAACCGACCAAACTTTGCCTCTCGGCTCTGAGGCCCGACTGGTTCCTGCGGGATGGGACCATGAGCATTGCGACCTCTGCAAAGCTCATATCGACGCGGGGATGTTCGGATACTGTGACCCCGCACAGCGTTGGATGTGCGAGAAGTGTTATCAGCGATATGTAATGCTGCGCGACCTTGCCTTCGTGGATGAGCTTTAATATCGACGGAGTCAGATGCCGACCCAGTACCCCCAGACATGTTCGCGACTTGCTAGGGTTCGCTTGGTTATTGATGGTTATTGATGTATCAATATTTATATTGATTTATCATGGCTTCGAGGTTAAGATATAGAACTCGGATAATAGCCATGCCAGCCACAACCAAGAAGTTCACTCCCGAGATCGACGCCCAGCTCTACGACGAGTTCGTTGCAGTTGCCGAGCAGAATGGGCAAACCAAACGGCACGTTCTTGAGCAGGCGCTGCGGTTCTACCTGCACAACGTGGTTCCGTCGCAGCACCTGGTCCGCTCCGAGGTGATGGACACGTTCGAGCAGTCGGTGGCCCGCAACCGTGACCTGTTGCAGCGCCTCGCAAAGTAAAAGCCCACATGGCGGACTACCTTACGGTAGCGGAAGTCTACCTGATGCAGCATCGCTTGATCGAGCTGTTCGGCGGCTTGCATGGTGTCCGCGATAAGGGCGCGGTTGAGGCCGCCGTTTTTCGTCCGCAAATCGGCTATTACAACTCCGTCGAAGAAGAAGCGGCCGCGCTGATGGAGTCGCTCGGCAACAACCACGGTTTCCTTGACGGAAACAAGCGCATCGCTTTCACCGCCGCCGATGTTTTCCTCCGGCGCAACAGTTCTTACATCGACGTTGATGCCGCAGACGGACTCGCGTTTATCGTCGGCTCGATGGAACGGCATGAATTCGGCTTTGCCCGAATCCTGGAGTGGATCCGTCAGAACATTAAGCCCCTGGTTTGACTCGTCCTTCCTGAGAGTCCACCGCACTCCTTGCACGCGAACATCCCGCTCCGCTGCGAGCCTCGTGATAGTCTAGCTCGCGGTTCTGAGTAAATAGCGTCTCAATAGCCTTTCAAGCGCAAATCGGGAGGAGCATGTCGACCACCGCGGCCCATCCCATTCGAAAACACACCGACGATTATTTCTTTTTGAGCATGGTCGTGCTCATTCTCGGGATGGTCTTCATCGGTTTCGCCCATTCCTATTTTCTCGCGGGCGTGTTTCATGCCAAGCTGCCGAGCCCCTTAGTCCATGTGCACGGCGCGCTCTTTTCCTGCTGGATACTCTTGCTCATTGCCCAGATAACCCTCGTCTCTGCCGGTCGAGTGAACTGGCACATGCGGCTCGGAGTCTTCGGGATGATTCTTGCCGGGCTGATGGTGCTCGTCGGGTTTGCAACCCTCATCGCTGCGGTGCGAAGACATGCAGTGTTTGGCATGAGCCTGGAAGCTCTGTTTGCCGATGACGTGCTTCAGCTCTCGACCTTTGCGGTACTCGTCGCGTGGGCCTTCTCGGTTCGAACCGACGGCCCGGCGCATAAGCGGCTGATAATCCTCGCGACCCTGGCATTGCTGGGTCCGGCGCTGGCCCGCTGGCCCTTCCCCTTTGTGTTTTCGAGCGATTGGGTTTTCTTCGGCATCCTCGATTCGTTTCTGATTTTCATGATTGCCTTTGACCTCTGGTCGCGCAGGAAACTTCATCGCGTAACCATTTGGGGATCTCTTCTCATCGTTGTGATGCAATTCCTGATGGGCCCCATTGGCCACTCGGCATGGTGGCGGCAACTTACGGCGTGGGTGCAGAATGTTTGAATCACGACCCTGCCCTCCAGTCGGATCGTGCCAGCACCTGGGCAGTTCTTGCGTGCTATTCTGACCATCAAGTGTCCTCAAGGCTGTAGCGAAAAATGAACCACCTTCGCCTCGCAATCCTCTCTGTGGTCCTTTCCGCCGCTGCGGCGTTCGCTCAAGGGCCCACGCAGCTCCATCCCGGCTTCAACCTGTTCACCAAAGAGCAGGACGTGCAACTGGGCCAGGAAACTGCCGCTCAGATTCGCAAACACGTCCACATCGTGGAAGATCCCTTTCTGAACGCATATGTAAATCAGATCGGCCAGCGATTAGCGAGTGCGCCGGAAGCGCAGGAAAGCGGCTTCAAGTTCACGTTTGAAGTTGTGGCCGACCCTTCCATCAACGCCTATGCCCTACCCGGCGGCCCGATGTTCATTAACACCGGCTTACTGAAGACGGTAGACAACGAAGCCGAGCTGGCTGGCGCGATGGGACACGAGATGTCCCACGTGATTTTGCGCCATGGCACCAACCAGGCCACCAAAGCCGAGTTGGTCGAGTTACCGGTGGCGCTGGCCACCTCCGGCAATAATGGAGGCACGCTGGCAAGTCTGGCCAAGCTGGGCATCGGCCTGGGAGCCAACAGCGTGTTGCTAAAATTTTCCCGCACCGCGGAAAGCCAGGCTGACCTCATGGGCTCCCACCTGATGGCGGAAGCCGGCTACAACCCGATGCAACTGGCCCGCTTCTTTGAGGAACTCGAGGCTAAGACCGGGCGAGGCGGCATTCAATTCCTTTCGGATCATCCCAATCCTGAGAACCGCGAGCACGCCATTGAAGACGAAGCCGACAGATTGCCACGGCGGAATTATGGCTACCAGACCGGCCAGTTCGACCACATGAAGCAAGTAGTCGCGAGCATCCACGAACCACCCCCACCCAAACCTCAAGCGCAACAATGAGGTTGCAGCAGGGTCATGCCTTCACACCGCCGCTCAGGCTCGCTCGGAAAACTTCCCGGGAGTCTGCAGACGGTAGCGGTGGGGCGGCATACCCGTCAGTCTGCGGAACGCGTTGGTGAAATGGCTTTGATCAGAGAATCCGCAGGTCAGCGCGATCTCAGCAACCCCCAGATCGCGACAGCGCAACAGGGATTGCGCTTTAGCAATGCGGACGCGCCGCATATAATCGCTGATGGTGCAGCCGAAATAGCGATGAAACTGGCGGCTGATCTGAACCGGATGACGCCCGACCGAACCTGAGAGTTCCGCGAGGGTAAGACGCGGCTGTTCCTCCTCGCGCAGCATCTCTCGAATGCGCAGCAACCATGAGGGAGCAGGACCGCGCCGCGGGGTGAAGTCCTGCCCGCCGCTCAGCAGGAGCTGCAACATCACCGCCTCAATTTCGAGCAGCGAAACGTCGTCTCTCCGGCGGAACTCGCGGTACAGCCGCGCGCCCAGAGCACCCGCGGATGGGTGGGAGAGTTCGCCGGGCGAGCAAATCGTGTTCCCGTGCTCAGCGGCGAGTTCGAAAATCGGCTGACGCACCTCGATCTCAACCGCCCTGCAGCCCACCGGAAAATAATTTTCGTGGGGTTCCCCGGCGGGCAGGAAGCGTACCGTCCCCGGAGCGCATATGTCGCCCCCACGGCTGAATCCCGACCAATGGGCTCCCGCGATGGTGTAAATGAAATTGGCGGTGTCGTGGGAGTGGCGTGGGATGCAGAGCCCCGGCGCGTAGACTTCCTCTTCTACTTTCACCCCTGGCGTTTCGAGTTTACCGAGAACCGGTTCCGGCTTGTCTGGAGACGAAAGCGATGTTTGTGACCGGGGCGCGTTGACAGACGGCCGCACGGATTTCTTCGAGCCTACGCGAATCACTAGGCGCTCCCTCCTGGCATAGACGGGGCGGGGACCAATCGGTAACTGGCGGACCAGACCCCTCCGGCGGCATCGCGTACGGAAAGGCTAATTCCTTACAAGATTTCCATCTCCCCAAGGTCTTAAATCGTATCAATTCGCTCGAGTGGAGAGGTTTTTCATGTTTACCCAATCAGTCCGCCGTGCCTTTAATGTGCTTGCCGTCTCCCTCATTCTGCTGGTCTTCCCGATGCCAGGAAAGGCCGCAGCGGACGACCGCGGCTCGATCGGACTCTATTTGTTCCAGCTGTACGACGATCAGCAAGCGAACCACCGTGGTCCTCTGGCCGTTATGCACGTAGTGGACGATTCACCCGCGGCCAATGCTGGTATCCATTGCAGCGACTTCGTCGTCGAAGTCAACGGCGTGGCGGTACCCGGGCGTGACATCACCGACATCATTAACAAAGACATTCACGGGCCTGTTGGCGGCACGGTCCGGCTGACCGTTGCGAGATTCGACGGGAGCCGATCGGAGATCACTCTCGTCCGAGCGCCCTATCCAGCGCATTTGAATCAGGCGTCGGATCCATTCGTGTATAGGGTTCCCGGGACTTGGTCAACCGATCCACGGTATCCTTTTCCCTTACCCTGGTGGCCGAAAATTCCCTACCAGGGCCTCGAAGACGTCTTCTTTGCTCCAAACTTCGACCAGACTGACTCTCCGGAATATCACTCCTATCTGTTCTTTTGGTGGCTGGAGGGTACGCACATGCTCAGCGCGGAGCAGTTGCAGGCCGACATGGTGGGCTATTTTCGCGGGATTGCGGAGCAGCGTGGCGGAACCTATAAATTCACGCCCGACCTCTCCAAAGTGTCGGCAAGCTACAGGGAAGACTCAGGGACATCGCCGACGCTGGGAGGCGCGCCGGCCCGGGCATTCAACGGAACCGTCACCATCTGGGACACCCACGGCAAACTCATAACGTTGAACTCCGAAATTCTGGTCTCTCAGTGCGGAACGCCCGACCATACAGCCTTCTTCTTCGGCATGTCGCGTGAGCCGCGCGATGGAGATATGTGGAAGCAACTGGACGCGATTCGCGACACGTTCCGCTGCACGCGGTAGGATGGCAGCTATGGTATTTGCGCCAAGGGCTCCAGCATCTAAGGATGAGGCACGACGGGTTGCTCTAGTGTTTGACCTTGCAGAAGTCGGCCGCAGCGAAC
Source organism: Terriglobia bacterium (assembly GCA_963765285.1). Taxonomy (GTDB): domain Bacteria; phylum Acidobacteriota; class Terriglobia; order Terriglobales; family Acidobacteriaceae; genus CAVWZH01. Next base: position 188,116 of record CAVXVR010000009.1, on the reverse strand, counting down.
AGTATTCCGTTGCGCTCGGCAACGCCGATGCCCACAGTGTCCATGTCGGTATCAAGCATGTTGGCGCGATGATTGGGCGAGTGCATCCATTGGTCGGTGATGCTGGCAGGAGTGGCGCCCTCAGCCACGTTCTCCGACAGCCAAACAAAATGAACACCCGCCTTTGTCGCCCTGGTTGAAAGACCGGGCTCGTCGGGGAGCTGATGTCCAAGCGTATTGCGCGCCGCCATGGCATCAGCGTGCTGACGGGCAGCACTTGCCAGAGCGTCGTCCCATTTGAGTTGGGCCAGTCCCTGGGAAGCTCGCTCCCGATTCACCGCTTCGAAGAGGTGGTGTGCGACTGTATCAGTCTTCTCTTGACCGAAAGCGTTCTGCACTGAAAACGCGGTGCAGACCATCAGCGCTAAAGCGAGGCTTCTCAAGAAAGTGTTCATGGGATCTCCTGCCCTAATTATCTCGATCCGCAAGTGCTTTTCCCACATTAGATGCGGTCAGGCCGAACCCGCCAGTGGAGCACCTTTTGTAACCCAATCGTCATCCAATCAAGTGTTTGACTTCCAACTGGTTGCAACCTAGTCTGGAAGCAGTTCTTTGCATGGTCCATCCCACAGTGGGGGCGTCACGGCTTCGACGGAGATGCTTGCGGCCAAGAGGCATGCCGGGGTGCACACACCCGTAATCGCGTGCAAAACGATAATTGCCAATCAACAAATGGCATACGCAGCCTAATTAATTAGGCAGCCGCTTTCCGCAGCTTTGCCCGTGGGCTGCGAGCGAGCGTCACACAGCGGGCTGCTCTTCTCTGCTACGTCTGGGCAGGGAGGTTAAGATCTCAGGCTAGCGGCACGCGTTTCTTGTCCGTTCTGAGCGCGGACCGCGAACGTCTTGAGGTAATGCTCAAGGCATGAACCGGAATAAGCATGTAGTCTCTTGACCAGTAACATTTTCGGACGCGGGTTCGACTCCCGCCGCCTCCACCAAATTCCTTAGCCGCCGGACAAGTTCGCGCATTCTCTTCGCACCATACTCGAAGAAGCGCCTTAAGATCCCCTGGATCACCTACTTGTTCGCCATCCTGCCAACAAAACCGAAAGAGAGCGAATAGAGCAGGCAGGATTTGGCCGACGCCTGTGCGCCGTGTCGATCGCGTTCGTCCCGCACACAGTAAGCGGACGCCGGCATCACTGTAGAGAGCAACCGTGATTGGCTAACCCACCATCCTTTCTCCGCGCAAAAGAATGCTTACGCATTCTTTCCTCAGGCGCCTGAAGAGGAGGTAGAGATGTGGCCAAAACGAGTTTTATTGCCCTGACGGTCATTCTCACTGTCGCTTTGGCCGGAGCTCAGGAGCTGGCCAAAGTGGAAGATCCAGGGTCCGAACTCAAGCCTGCGTTTACCGGGAGCTCACTGACATGTTCTCCAACCCGCACTCTCGTCATTCCCAGCCCGCTTATCGAGCGGGCAAAGCTCAAGGCGCGGCTTCTCACTCTTTTGCGCGACAGCTTGTTAGACGACGCAAAAGGAATTGTGAATATCGCGCGGGAAAAAGAGATAAAGAAGCTTGCAAATAAGCTGAGAAGCCAAATGCCGAACTAAAACGGTGGTTCGTCTCAGCAGAAGTCCTGGGCCGAAATCACCGCTGATTGAATTCCCCAACCAGCCGCTCCGCCCGGGCATCATCCAGTTGAGGCTCGTAGGGCTGATAGAGCGCGATCCGATCCAGCAGCGCCGAATATCGCTGGCGTAACTTAGCGCCGATATCATCGTAAGTTCCGCTGACCGCGAAGGTATCGAGCATTTCATCGGTGATCAGGCTGGCCATACCTTTCCAGTCGCCCGCAAGCGAGCGCTCATGCAGCTCGGGCACAATGCCTTCCCAACCGTGCGTGGCCAGCACCGGTTCGTAGGTGCGGGTTGAGGCATAGAAGGCCATCTGCTGCCGGACCGCTTCGGCATTTTTCGCGCGCTGGCTCTCTGTATCACCCGTGATCACGAAAGTCGCGGTCGCATATGTGAAATCCTGACGTGACCGGCCCGACGCCTTCAATCCCGCCTCGACCGCGGGATGCACATACTCACGCAGATACTTGGGCGAATGAAAGGGATGCACATGCAGGCCGTCGCAAACTTCTCCAGCCATCTCGCACATGTAGCGGTTCACACCGGCGACGTAGACCGGAATCTTCGGGTGGGAAATCGGCCCCGGATTGAAGAACGGAGTCATCAGATCGAATTTGTAGAACTCCCCTTCAAACTTGAGTGGCGTGCCCTTCTGCCAACAGTCCCAGATGGCCCGCAGAGCGAGAACCACTTCCCGAAGTTTGGGCCCGGGCGACTCGAATTTCACAGAGAACCGGCGCTGGATGTGTGCCCTCACCTGGGAGCCAAGTCCCAGTATGAATCGTCCGCCCGAGGCTTTCTGGATATCCCACGCGGTATGCGCCAGAATCATCGGACTGCGAGGAAATGCGACCGCTATCGAAGTGCCGAGCTTAATTGATGAAGTCGCAGAGGCCGCGACCGCCAGCGGGAGAAAAGGGTCGTGCTGAGTTTCGGAGGTCCAGAGGCAATCGTAGCCCAAAGCTTCGACCTTGGGTGCGTGCGCGGCTACCGTCCCGAGATCGTAATCCAGCAGACCAATGTCGAGCTTCATTTCCTTGTCTTTTCGCCGGATTCCCCGGTTCTTGCATTGTCATTCGAGGCCGACGTGGGTTCGACCGGCAGACGAGAGTAGCATACGGAATCAAGTCTTTCCTCTTGGGGTTGGCTATCTCTCTAGCCCGTGTAATCAAGTTCGCCATCGACAAGCGGGCCGCAACGGAGCGAAAACAGAGGAGATGAGGAATGCCTGTCTCGTCGCTTGCCTGCTTTTGGCCGGATGCGCTGCCAAGAAGGCGCCCGTTGCGACCGCTCCGCCTCCCCCCGAGCCACCCCCGCCGATACGCAGCCAGATGCCGCCTGCAAATGCCCAAATCATTGAACACTGCGTCGTCGTCAAGCAGGAGAACTCCAATACGGTGACCTGTAGCTGCCTGCCTCTTACCACAAAGATCGATTCCAAGACTGGGCATCTCACCCTCGTCTGCAAGAAAATGAAGGAAGAGAAATAGGTCGGTGATGTTTGGCGTCACGTCGTAAGTTGTTCAGAAGGAAAAACGCCCCACTCCTCGGCTTGCAAGAAGCGGGGCTTCAAACGCTCACTGTCTAATCCCGTTCCGTTATTGTTTGGCCTTGTCTTCCATCTTTGTTTTTTCAGCCGCGTTCACAACCGGAGGCTTGCCGCTCGCCTTGGCACTCATCGGCATCGCAGCTTTCGGCCCCCAGAAGTCCGGCGCCAAAGCCACAATCGCCGCCGGCGGATTGCTCAGTTCGGGCACGTACCGATTGATGACCGTTTCTGAGTTCAGAACCGCTTCGCCCGTTGTTTTGAGATATTTCGCATAGCCCTCGTCTCCCAGCAACTGGTGCACTGTGGGCATCGCGTCATAGCCTGCCATCGAGCTCTGCAGGTTGGTCAGGTAATAAACGTTGCCCTCGGTTCCGGCAACCGCCTGGGAAACCAAGACAGTGATCGGAGGCGATGCTTTTTCGCGCGCCGCTTTGAGGTCTTTCAGCAACGCTTCGAAATTCTCCGATTGTCCCGGCCGGACCTGGACCACCGACGTGCGCAGCCAGCGCGAACCCGCAATCAACTGGGCATATGCCGCCGGATCGGTGGGCGGATTGCTGCTCAGGTCCATGCGCCGGCGCCGTATTTCGCCTTGCGAGCTAACGAGAGTTTGGGAAAAGTCCTGAAACACTTTCTCCGCAGCCTTCCCGTAGGCTTTCTGCATGGCCTGCATGAACGCTCCCATCGCGGTTTCTACATCGCCATAACTCCCACGTGTACTGATAAAAGCAACTCGATTTCCCGGCCCGTAGGTCATCTCCATGGCCAGCCAGTTGTCGCCATTGTTCTGGCGATTTGCCGCCGCGATCTTCTTGGAGATGGCGTCGAATTCCGCCCGCCTGTCTGGCTTCACCTGCACCGTGTAGATATCAAGGTAGTTTTGCTGCGCCTGGCACAACGCCAGCGCCCCCAGCAACACAAACGCAATTGTGGCCACAATAGTTTTTCGCTGCATGGCATTCTCCTGCTGCATAAGGATTTTGAGGATTTCCTAGCGGCGCGACGGTACACCCCTGCTAAGCCACAGTCAAGTCGCCCGATTGGCTTGCTTGCAAAAGAAGCGCGACTTCCGTCGTCCGCCGGGTTTATACCGTATGAACCGGCACGGCTTGACGTGTCTGCCGGTGCAAAGGTATCAAGTTATGAGATCCCCAATTATGAATTCGTCGACGGCCAAATGTTTCAGCGTTTGTTTACTTCTGCTGTGTGCTATCGCAATCCCAGCTCATTCCCAGGACTTCGCCCAGCCCGCCGGTGGAAAATGGACAGAATACAGCGCCGAAGACCGCATGACCGGAGCCAAGCGCGTCCGCTTCGAGCTGCTGGCCGACAATTCCCCGGACAGCGATGAGAGCGCCAAAGTCATCCTCTTCTGCAGCGACGGCAAGCTCTCTTTGGCCGACTTTCGCCCTAACACCAGAATGGCCGGCCCCAACCGTCCCGGCTTCTGGGGACAGCCCCAGATGCAGGTCAGGGTCCGGGTCGATGAGGCTCACAGCGAACATGGTTGGAACTGGGTGAATGGCAAGTTTCTCGCCATGGACAAAGGAACCACTCGTGAGCTGCTGGGCGCGAATCTGTTCCGGATCGAGTTCGATACGCCCCGGGGACCTCAGATCGCCGAATTTTCCCCAGCGGGGCTTGAGCTTGAGCGGGTGAACAAGGCCTGCGGCCTGACCCCAAAGAAACCCTGATTTCGGGGCAATCAAGACCGACCTCCAAAACAGACGTCATCCCGAGCGCAGCCGCTCTTCAGGTGGAGCGCAGGATCTCGCGTGCGCTGCCTCACGTCGCTAACCTCGCACGTTCACACCCTTTCGTAACCTAGGATCGGCTAATACTTTAGAACTAACCTCTCCACCGAGGGTTTAACCATCGTATGACCAACAAAATCACCAACTCGCTGTTGATCCTTGCGGCGGGCGGCTTCCTTCTAGCTGGATCCGCCGTCGCTCAAACCGCAACCAGCAACACCTCCGGCGCCGGTCCGGGCGTGGTCGATCCCGGTCATCCGCGCGTGAACGAAGTCAACCAGCGCGAACAGAACCAGCAGAACCGCATCGCCAACGGCATTAAGAATGACAAGCTGACTCCGAACCAGGCGGCCCATCTTGAAAAGCGTGAAACGGCCGTCCAGAACCGTGAGCAGAAAGACATGGCGAAGAACAACGGCCACTTGACCAAGGCCGAGCAGAGAGGCATCAACCGTCAGCAGAACCGCATCAGCCGGACCATCGCCAAAGACAAGCACGAATAAGCCAGCCTTTAAGATTTCGGCGAGGGTGCCCTGTCCTTGTCTCTCCCGCTTTTGGAGAGACAAGGCGGGGACATTCACGAGCCACGTACTCTTCCCTAGCTGAGAACTGAGAACAAAGAACTGTGGCAAATAAGCCTCAGGTTTAAGTCCATGGCATAAGTCCCCATTCCTGCAGTTCGGGCGAGAACACGGGAACTTAAGAGTAGTTGGGTTTGGACGTGCGAATCGGGCCGTAACCTTCTCAGGCAACATTCGACAACAGGCCGAACTGCGGGGCATCCAGCCGGACTTCAATTTCCAGCATGCGATGCCTGGCGTAGCCGTTTTCCGTCATGTGCGCCGTGGCGGCGTCACTCAGTTCCGAGCGAACCATCCGATCGAGCGGATCCCGTTTCCCGAACTCCGGGTCGGCTCGTTTGCAGAAGCGGCATTCGTGTCCGGTGAGGCTATCTCGATGCTGGGCCTTGCGATGAAAAGAATCCATGGGGGTTCCTCCTAGCTGGCGCTACCGCCTACCCTACATACCGGACGGCCGCCTGGCAAGATGTCTGTTTAAGCTTTTCTGTGGAAAAATACAAGCCCCTGACGCCCCGCAGGGTGCCCCGTCCAAACTCCTCTTGGGGGCGGGGTTTTGCCCCCGATTATCAACACCGCGTACCACTGTCATACCAAACGGAGAAATCTGGGGGGGCACTGGGGTGCCGGGGTACCCGTTTCGCGCTTTTTTTGCGAGAAGCAGACCCGGAGCCACATACTTGCATAGGTCCTTCGTCGGGAGGCGTGCCCTCCGCGCCCGCCTCCACTTCCTCAGGATGACACGGTAGATTGGCGCCCAGCACGGGCACGGACGCCCGCGCCTACACGTCACAAAATTCTTTCGTGCGCGTAGCCGCCTGCGGTCAGCGCCGCAAGCAGCTCGGCGATGTGCTCGCGGCCACGAGTCTCCATGGTGATTTCAATCGTGGTCTCGCCCAGGTTGACTCCGTGGTAGGCGCGATCGTAAGCAGTCTCCACGATGTTGGCGCGATGCTTCGCCAGAATTCCCGTCAGCCCATGCAGTGCGCCAGGATAGTCAGGAAGATGAATGCGCAGGCGCACGAGGCGTCCGTCTTTGACCATGCCGCGTTCGATGATGCGCGACAGCAAAGTCACATCAATGTTGCCGCCGCTGACCAGCGCAATAATTTTCTTGCCCGAGAGAGAGACGCGACGGTTCAGCAGGGCGGCAGTGGCCGCGGCGCCAGCGCCCTCCGCCAGAGTCTTTTCGTTTTCGAGGAGAAGCAGAATCGCGTTGGCGATTTCTTCCTCTTCCACCGTGACAATGTCATCGACGTACTTGCGGACGAGAGGAAACGTCCGCGTGCCGGCGCGGCGGACTGCGATGCCATCAGCGATGGTGACGGCCGCGGGTAAGGCGACGGGCGCGCCGTCTTCGATGGCGGCCTTCATCGAAGGCAACCGAGCCGGCTCAACTCCGAAGACCTGGAGCTTGGGATTGGTTTCCTTCAGTGCGCAAGCGATTCCCGCGATCAGCCCGCCGCCCCCGATGGGCACCACCACCGCATCAAGATCGGGATGCTGTTCCAGCAACTCAAGCCCGAGAGTTCCCTGCCCGGCGATGACCACGTCGTCGTCAAAAGCGTGAACAAAAGTCAGGTGATCACGCTGGCTGCGCTGCATAGCCTCTTCGCAGGCCTCATCGTAATTTGCGCCTTCGAGTACGACGTTGGCTCCATAGCCGCGCGTGGCTGACACTTTGATCAGCGGCGTCGTGAGCGGCATGCATATCGTGGCGCGAATTCCCAGGCGGGCAGCGTGATAGGAAACCGCCTGCGCATGATTGCCTGCCGAGGCCGCAATCACGCCGTGCGATCGCTCGTCTTCATTCAAGCTGAGTAGCTTGTTTAAGGCTCCCCGCTCTTTATAGGCGCCAGTACGCTGCAGGTTCTCGAGTTTCAGAAAGACAGAATTTCCGGTCAGCCCGGAAAAAGTCTCGGAGCGCGAGCAGGGCGAGACCGGGATGGATTTGCGAATCCGGGTCAGAGCGGATTGGACGTCGGAGAGCGTGATCATTTTTGAGCGCCGCCAAGATCGAATAAAGTGATCGACATTCTACAGGAAGCAGTGCCGAGGATAGAGCGTCGATCCGCGGTCATCGTCGGGTTCGATTCCCACCCCGTCCTCCAACAATCTGCGGCGCTTCAGAACTGAAGCGTGCCGTCCGGTCTCGTGTTGGGCCCACGTCTCTCCCTTCTTCCCGTCATTGGCGTGCCGGGCTTTCATATGCCGCCGCTTTTCGGCTTGGTTCGTTTTGCGCGACAAGCGCAACCCCTTCAGACAGCGTCGCATTTACAAACCTTTACGGTCTGCTTTACAACCATCCCTTTCCCCCTTGCAATCTGACTGGGTATAAAGAGCAAGAGAGTGAAGGTATTTGCCGCCCCCATCCGGTGAGGGCGGCCCAAGGTTACAAACCCTAAAATGAATGCTGCCTGTCGCTCCACAAAACGCAGTTCACTAAAGATCGGCGTCCTCGGCCTTTTCCTATTCTTGGGCTTCTCAGGGGCAGCGCCCGAACCTGTCGCGGCACAAACCAAGAACGAAACAGGCTCAGCGGCTCCTTCGTCGGAAACCCAAGCCCCGGCGGCGACCACACTCTCAGTCCAGGTCAACGTGGTTAATGTGCTGGCCACGGTGCGGGACAAGCACGGAAAAATTATCCCCAACCTGAACAAAGACGATTTCACACTTAGCGAGGATGGCCGTCCGCAGAACATTCATTATTTCGCCAAGGAGAGTGACCTTCCGCTCACGCTCGGCCTGCTGGTCGATACCAGCCTGAGCCAGCGGCGCGTGCTCGACGAGGAACGCAGCGCGAGCCACAGCTTTCTCGATCAGATGGTTCGCGCTGACAGGGACAAAGCATTCATCATCCATTTCGACCGCGAGGTGGAACTGCTGCAGGATCTCACTTCATCGCATGAAAAGCTGGAGACTGCCCTGGGGCACCTGCAGACTCCACAGTTCACCCAGACCAGTTCAAGCGATCCGTCTGATTCCGGGCCGCGGTCAGGACGCGGCGGCGGCAGGCACAGTGGGGCCGGAACCTTGTTGTACGACGCAGTTTACTTAGGGTCTGACGAATTGATGAAGAAGCAGACCGGACGCAAAGCGCTGATCATTCTCTCCGACGGCGTGGATCGTGGCAGCAAGGAAACGCTGGAGTACGCCATCGAGACAGCGCAGCGGGCGGATACGGTCGTCTACTGCATCCTGTTCAAAGATGACGAGGCCTACGGCAGCCACGGTGGTTATGGCGGCCCGGGCATGGGTGGCCCCGGAATGGGCGGAGGCGGAATGGGGCGGCACGGCGGAGGGCGCAGATATCCTCAGCAGGAGCAACGGGTCGACGGCAAGAAGATTCTTGAGCGGATTTCGAAAGAGACTGGCGGACGGATGTTTGAAGCGTCCAAGAAAAATTCGGTCGACGAAATCTATGCCCAGATCGAGGAAGAACTACGCAACCAGTACAGCCTGGGTTACACACCGGATCGCGGTGGAGCGGCCGCGGCCGGGTATCACAAGATTCAGCTCGTGGCCAAAGGGAAAGACCTCAGCGTGCAGACGCGCGAGGGTTATTACGCCGATCGATAGCGCCCTCAGGAGCTAAAGGCCGAATGTCTTTTGCCCCGGATCGGCACGGCTAAAGCCGTGCCCCAGCCGGCGACCGTGAGAGCAGGAAACTCCCCTAACAATTGTCACGAGTGGGTTCCGGTGCTCTACTGGGCGATGAAACTGCTGTTTTGATCCGGTGGAAAAGCGGTCGTGGAGGATTCGGCATGGACGCTGGTCAGGCGATGCTGTTCTTGTTCTACGCAGTGGTGGCGGTGTTCGTGCTGGGAACGATCTTCAGCGGATTTTTCCAGGTAACTACGGCCGAAGCGGCGGTGATTCAGCGCATGGGAAAGTTTCTGCGCGTGGCGACTGCCGGGATCAACTTCAAGGTGCCGTGGCTGGACCAGATCGCGGGCCGCATCGACTTGCGGGTGCAGCAACTCTCGCTCGATGTCGAGACCAAGACGAAAGACAACGTGTTCGTGAGAATTCCAGTTTCTGTGCAGTACCACGTGATTCCCGATAAGGTTTACGAAGCCTTCTATAAGCTCGCGAATCCGACGCAGCAGATTTCTTCTTATGTGTTCAATGTGATTTTGGGACACGTGCCCAAGATGAACCTTGACGATACGTTCCTGCAGCAGTCCGACATTGCGGTGGCGATTCGCGAAGGCCTGGACGACGTGATGAAGACCTATGGATACGCGATCGATCAAGCGCTGGTGACCGACATCAAGCCGGACGAAAAAGTGAAAGCCGCCATGAACGAGATCAACGCAGCGCAACGCGAACAAGTGGCGGCGGCCGCGCGTGGTGAGGCCGAGAAGATTCTGAAAGTAAAGCAGGCCGAAGCGGAATCGGAGAGCAAGGCGTTACAGGGCCAAGGCATCGCCAACCAGCGCAAAGCGATTATTGAAGGGCTCAAGCAATCGGTGGAAAACTTTTTCTGCGGCGGTCGAGGGTACAACACCCCGGGACGTCATGATGTTGGTGTTCGTGACTCAATACCTTGACACGATGAAAGAAATCGGAGCGCAGGACAAGACGAACACGCTATTTGTATCCCATTCCCCGTCGGCGATTGGCGAATTGTTCCACCAGATGCAGGATGCGGTGATGATTGGGCAGAAGGGCGCGACGACGCAGTGAGGCCCTAAGCGCAGGATTCTGCACATGCCAACGCGGAACGATGCATTGAAAGACCGCCTCTCCCGATCTCGGGAAATTGACATCACCGTGATCGGAAGAAAATCCGGACGCGCCATCTCAATCCCGGTGTGGTTCGTAGTGGGGGACGGTACGCTTTATCTCCTGCCAGTGCAAGGCTCCGACACGCAGTGGTACAAGAACATAATCAAGAACCCGAAACTTCGGGTCGATGTCCGCGGGGCGGCGGCTGAGGTCAAGGCTGTTCCGGTCACTGAGGCGAAAGAAGTGTCGTCCGTGGTCGAAAAATTCCGCGCCAAGTACGGGGCCGGCGACGTGAAACAGTACTATTCCAAGTTCGACGTTGCTGTTATCGCTCAAATCAGTTGATCTTTGGTGTTAAGGGTGGCGCCGAACGCCATCGCGAACGACGGCAATCGCAGCGGCGAAAGCGGCCACCATGACCCCCACAGGGGTTTTCTCAAAGGTGTGAAGAACAACGGCAAAATCGCGCCTTTCCCGCGACCAAAGTCATCGCCAGACTGCGGCAAGAGAGTGGGTTTGGGTCTGACCATCGCCGAACCAAAACTACCGGCGCTCCCGTTTCAAAGCGGCGATAAAATCAGCGGACAACTCGCGGATGCGCTTGAGTGCCTCCTCCTGTTGGCGGACTTCCTCTTTGCTGAGTCCGCCGAAGGTCTCTCTTTTTAAACTCTCGATGTGTTTCAGCATTAGCCGTCTGAGTTCGTTCTGCAGTTCCTCGGGGCTGCGGCTGGTCTTGTCGGATTCTGACATGGTGGTGTTCCAGCAAAGTATCTTTCCCGAGCGAAACTTAGAATAGGGTCAACACAGTAGGAATCAATCGGGGACCGGGTTGTAGGCCTGTGGCACGATTCGGAGCGACTGTCTCGCGGACCATGATTTCTCCGCGTGATGCATATCTGCGGAACTTCCCCTACAATGGTTCGCTGCTCACGAGGCGGACTCCGGTTTTCACCCTTACAACGAGAGGCCCATGGCGACCACTGCGACGCTAAATCAGCAATTGCATTCCAACCAGCCGGGCAAGGCGGCGGGACCGTGTGCCATGGTGATTTTTGGGGCTTCCGGCGACCTGACCATGCGCAAGCTGGTGCCGTCGCTGTTCAATCTGGCCAAGGAAAAACTGCTGCCCGAGGATTTTGCTGTCGTGGGTGTGGCGTTTGACGATCTCAGTCCCGAGCAATTTCGCGACAAGCTCACGAGCTTTGTGCCCGCCACCGATCATGGGGGCGACGCCTGGACGTGGTTCCGGCAACGGCTGCAATACGAGCGCGGAGATTTCGCGGATCCCGCCACGTTTTCCAGCCTAAAAACCAGGCTGGGAGCAGTGGACGCGGATTTCCATACGGCGGGCAACTATCTCTTCTACCTGGCGGTCGCGCCCAGATTCTTTGCTCCCATTGTGCAGCAGTTAGGCCAGGCGGGACTTGCGAACCAGGAAAATGGATGCTGGCGGCGCGTGGTGATTGAGAAGCCCTTCGGGCATGATCTGGAGTCGGCCAAAGCGCTGAACCGCGACATCAAGGCGGTGCTGGCGGAGAACCAGATTTTTCGCATCGACCACTATCTGGGCAAAGAGACGGTGCAGAACATCATGGTGTTCCGGTTTGACAACGCGATTTTCGAGCCCATCTGGAACCGGCGCTACATCGATCATGTGCAGATCACCAATGCGGAGACCGTAGGGGTGGAACTACGTGGCGGGTATTTCGACGGCACCGGAACGCTGCGGGATATGGTGCCGAACCACATGATGCAGCTCCTGAGTTTGATTGGGATGGAAGCGCCACTTTCGTTCCAGGCGGATGCGGTGCATGACGAGCAGGCCAAGCTTATGCACTCGATTCAGCTTCCCGATTCCGAGGAGGTGCTGCATAGCAGTGTCCGCGGGCAATATGGCGCGGGCGTGGAAGATGGCCAGCCCGTGCCGGCGTACCGATCCGAGCCCGGGGTCGCGCCGGAATCGAGAACGGAAACGTTTGTGGCTCTCAAGCTGAATCTGGACAACTGGCGCTGGGCCGGAGTGCCATTTTATCTGCGGACTGGGAAACGCCTGGCGCAGCGGCACACGGAGATCACGATCCAGTTCAAGCGCACTCCCTTCGTGCTGTTCCGGAACACTCCAGCGGATACACACAGCAACCAACTGGTGATCCAGATTGAACCGGCGGAGGGGATTTCCCTCAGCTTCGGCGCCAAGATTCCCGGACCGATTCTTCGCGTGGGATCGGTGGACATGAATTTTGAGTACTCCAAGTACTTCGGGCAGGAAGCGTACACTGGGTATGAAGTTCTGCTCTACGACTGCATGCTCGGCGATGGCACTCTCTTCCAGCGGGCGGACATGGTAGAAGCGGGTTGGAGCGTGGTAGACCCGATTCTGGACGTCTGGAAGGCGCTTCCTCCGAAGAAATTTCCCAACTACGCCGCGGGTTCGTGGGGTCCGAAAGAGTCCGAAGAACTGCTGGCGCAGGATGGCCGGCAATGGAGGAAAATGCAGGCATGATACTTGCAGGAGACATTGGCGCAACCGTCGTCCGGGTCGCCGGGTTTGATACTGAGGCCAACAAACTAAAGCTGGTGGTGGAGAAGACCTATCCCAGCCAGGAACACGCGGGCTTGGCAGAGATTATCGCCGAATTTGTGAAGACCGAAGGAATTGCGGTGCACAGCGCGTGTTTTGGAGTGGCTGGGCCGGTGCGAAATGGGCGCAGCAAAATTTCCAACCTTCCCTGGACGATCGATTCTCGCGAGTTGGCCCAACAGCTCAAAATCAGCCCTGTGGGGTTGATCAACGATCTCGAGGCCTATGCGTATGGAATCGACGCGCTGGAATCGAAGGATTTCGTGACGTTGAGCGCGGGCGCGGAGGACGCGGAGGGAAACCGCGCCGTGATTTCAGCTCAGACTGGCTTGGGAGTCGCCGGATTGTATTGGGATGGATTCCGGCACCATCCCTTTGCTTGTGAGGGCGGGCATGCAGATTTCGCGCCCCGCAATGATCTGCAAGTTGAGTTGCTGGAGTATTTGCAGAAGAAGTATGGACGAATCAGTTGCGAACGGCTGCTTTCGGGGCCAGGCATCAAGAATATTTATGACTTTCTTCGCGACACTGGCAAGGCAGAAGAGCCAGCCTGGTTGAAGGAGCAGATGAGCGCGACGCGGGATGCTCCGCCATTGATCTCGCAACTGGCTCTGGAGAAGAAGGTGCCGATTTGCGACCTGGCACTCACCATTTTTGTCAGCATTTATGGGGCGGAGACAGGAAATTGCGCTTTGCACTTCATGTCGACCGGCGGAATTTTTCTCGGGGGCAGCATTGCGGCCCGGATCGTCCCGAAAATGGAGGACCCGGTTTTCATGGAATCGTTTCTCGACAAGGGCCGCATGCGGACTCTGCTGCAGGATATGCCGGTGAAGATTGTGCTGAATGACGACGCGGGGTTGATGGGGGCAGCGCGCTATACGCTGGTGCAGAAGGCGTTTCGAGCTCCGAAAAGCGCGGCTTGAGCTACGCCACTGATCTGGCCGCGCTTTGAGGGAGACCTGCCTTGTACGAAGTGATCCTCAAGCGGTTTGAAAATCCTGATGAAGTTCGCACGTTCGAAAAAGGACGGTTCGAACTGGTTCAGATCGGTGGCATGACGATCGGCCGGGCAACGTATGAACCGGGATGGAAATGGTCCGTGCATGTAGGACAAGCGACCGGAGCAAAGAGTTGCTCGGTGGAGCATGTTGGATTGGTGGTCTCCGGCCGCGCCACCGCCGCGATGGACGATGGCCGGGTGATCGAAATGAAGGCGGGAGACCTTTTCTATATCGCTCCCGGTCACGACAGTTGGGTGGTTGGAGACGAACCGTACGTGTCGCTTCACTTCGTGGGCGCCAGCGAGTACGCCAGGCATAAGTGAGCCGCGGCGGCGTCTTGGAATTCAGGAACCACGAAGGACACGAAGGTTCACTAAGGCAATCCGTTCGGTACAATAGTGGGTTATCAGCAAGGATAGTTGATGTCATCCAGGCACAGTCCCCAAGCGGTTTCGACGGAAATTCCGGCGGTTCCTCTGACCATCGAGGGTTATAGCGTTCTGCACCAGATGATGCGCGTCCGCTGGCCGCCGTGGCGTGCTCTTCCTGCGGCGCAGAAGGCCGAAATCGTGGAGCAAGCTGGCCGCGTTTTGGGCGCGATGGAGCAGAATTCCACCGGCCAATCTGGTTTGTATTCCCTGCTTGGGCATAAGGGCGACTTGATGCTGGTACACTTCCGGCGGTCGTTTGACGACTTGAACCGGGCGGAGTTGCAGCTTGCTCAACTGGCGCTGAGCGATTATCTGGAGCCGGCGACTTCGTATTTGTCTGTGATCGAACTTGGATTGTACGAATCGACCATCAAGGCCTATCGCGATCTGAGCGACCGCGGCGTAGAGCCTCACTCCGAGGAGTGGAACAAGGCAATCCGCGAGACTCTGGCGCGGCAGAAGGAGGCGATGCATCCCCGGCTCTTTCCGGAGCTGCCGAAGCATCGTTACATCTCTTTTTACCCGATGGACCGCCGCCGCGGTGAAGACAAGAATTGGTATACGCTCCCCATCGAGGAACGCGCTCGCCAGATGAATGAACACGGATTAGTAGGTCGCCGGTACGCCGGGGAGGTCAAGCAGATCATCACTGGCTCGATCGGGTTCGACGACTGGGAATGGGGAGTGGACCTGTGGGCCGATGATCCGCTGGTGTTCAAGAAACTGATTTACGAAATGCGTTTCGACGAAGTGAGCGCGGTCTACGCGCTGTTTGGGCAGTTCTACCTGGGCATGCGCTGCCCGGCAGCACACTTGGGCAAGCTGCTGAACGGCGATTTGCCCGACGCCGGTTCTTGATCTCCTTCTTCCGCGGCAATCTGGAGAACGGCGCACAAATTTCTCCTTGGAGCATTGCATGGCTACGCTCGGACTTATCGAATACGCAGACGCGAGCCCCGAAGTACGGGCGGTTTATGACGACATCATGGCCACCCGCAAGACGGACTGGATCAATAATTTCTGGAAAGCACTCGCGCATGATCCTGCCACCCTCAAGCGTACCTGGCAGGACATAAAGCAGGTCATGGCGCCCGGAGCGCTTGACCCATTGACCAAAGAACTGATCTACCTGGCAGTCAGCGTGAGCAACCAGTGCGGATACTGCATCGCTTCGCACACTGCGGGCGCGAGGAACAAGGGCATGACCGATGCCATGTTCAAAGATTTAATGGCGGTGGTCGGCATGGCGAACGAGACCAACCGCCTCGTTGCGGGATATCAGGTTGAAATTGACGAGCGGTTCAAGACCTAAAGGAGGCAGGCATGGCGCACGAGTTTTCGACTTCACATCTCGCGGATTCGATCAGCCTGTTTGGCTATTGCAAGAAGCTGGCCGAGCGCGCTATGGAACAAGTGACGGACGAGCAATTGACCATCGCTCTGGACAAGGAGATGAACTCGATCGCCCTGATCGTGAAACATATGCACGGGAATATGCGCTCACGATGGACGGATTTCCTGACTAGCGACGGAGAAAAACCGGATCGGAATCGGGATACGGAATTCGAGGAACCCCCTGCTACTCGCGAGGCCATGATGAAAATGTGGGAGGCGGGATGGGAGCATGTCTTTTCGGCTCTAAAGCCCCTTTCGGAGCTGGATCTGGGCCGCACCGTCACCATCCGGGGTGAACCGCACTCGGTGATGCAGGCCATCAATCGCCAGATCGCGCACTACAACTATCATTGCGGACAGATTGTTTTTCTGGCGAAACACTTTCAACATGCGCAGTGGAAGTCGTTGAGCGTGCCACGGGGAAAGTCGGAGCAGTTTACGGGGAAAGTTCTGGCCAAGGAGATCAGCCAGCGATAAGGCGGCCAGAGGAGCAGGGCCACCCCCGCGAGCTAAAGCTCACGCCCCGGACGGGGGCGTTCGGGGCTACGTAAAGATTTGGTGTTGAGAAACTTGTGCTCGTGGCGCTTCATGTCTGCCCGGCGGCCGCGAAAAATCACACCTTCAGATTCCAGGCGCAGGCGTTGCTCGACGGCGTGGTCGCCACGCAGTTTGATCTCGCCTCCCGCCCCCAAGATGCGCTGCCAGGGAAGCCCGTAGGAACGATGCAACGCTCTGGCCACCTGGCGGGCCGCTCCGGGAAAGCCGGCTGCACGCGCAATAGCGCCGTAAGTTGAAACCTTACCGCGAGGGACCTGCCGGATCGCGGCCTCGATCGCCTGCCTCATATTTACGCGCGGCTTGGGCTTCTGGGGAGTCATGTGGATGGGCAAAGCGAACGCGGCGGAGGAAGAATACAGGCGCAGATTAATTCGCGGGCCAGCGCGAAAAAGGCACAGAAGAGCTAACCACCTCGGTGAGTCAGGCGGCTACACCCTTCCGGAACGAATCCACCGCTTCCTGCTCACTGTCGAATGATTCAAACACCGTGACCAGTTTGGTCACCTGCAGTAAGTCTCCCACGCGCTGGGTCAAATTCGCCAGCTTCACTGCGCCCCCGGCGTTGCGCGCGGTGGTGTAAAGGGCGACCAGGGTTCCCAGCCCGCCGCTATCAATGTAGCTGATATCAGCCAGGTTAAGCACGATGCGCGAATTTTCCGCAATCAGCTTCTTGACGGTATCGCGCAGCAGGGCCGATTCGTCGCCAAACACGATCCGGCCGGCACAATCGACAACGGTCACGCCATCGACGGTTCGGGTAGTGAGTTTGAGCTGCATGAGAGCCTCCCGCCAACCTATAAGCCAACGCCAAAGGGTATCCCTAGATGGGCTGTTGCGCAAGGGCTTCATGGGGCGCGGTAAGGGCCGGTGGCCCCGATCCGACCGTCCCCGCAGGGCCTGCTCCTGGGATCGACAGAAGGCCGCCTCCGGCGGACGCCGCCGGGATGGCGGCGCTACTCTCTGTGCCCTTCACGTATAATCAAGCCTTCTTCCCACCATGAGTTATCAGGTTCTGGCACGCAAATACCGTCCGCAAAAGTTCTCCGAAGTCATCGGACAGGAACACGTTACCCGCACCCTGAAAAATGCCATTGAGCAAGGCCGGACGGCCCACGGATACATTTTCAGCGGCCACCGCGGCATCGGTAAAACCACGGTTGCCCGCATTCTCGCCATGGCGCTCAACTGCCGGTCTTCCAACAAACCGGTTCCTGAGCCCTGCGGAATTTGCGAATCGTGCACCGAGATTCGCGCCGGGAATTCTGTGGACGTGATTGAGATTGACGCCGCCACCAATCGTGGAATCGACGAAATCCGTGAGCTGCGCGAAGCCGCCCGTTACCGCCCGGCTCGAGACCGTTTCAAAATCTACATTCTCGATGAGGCCCACCAGATTACCGACGCGGCCTTTAATGCCCTGCTTAAGACTTTGGAAGAGCCGCCGAGCCACGTGGTTTTCATGCTGGCCACGACACAACCTGAGGACATCCCGCAGACCATCCGGTCACGCTGCCAGCATTTCAGTTTTCGCGCCGTGCGCTTTGAAGAAATCCTTGGGCAACTGAAAGATCTGGCGGCAAAAGAGAAGATCAGCGCCGACGAAGATGCGCTCGCGCTTCTGGCGGAGGCGGGTGATGGATCCATGCGCGATGCGCTTTCCATCCTCGACCAGGCCATTGCCTCAGCAGATGGACGCTTGACCGCGGAACAGGTCCGGCAGCTCGTGGGTGCGGCGCCTTCCGGCGTGCTGGAAGATGTAATGCGCGCGGTGGCCGAGGGAGCGAGCGAACAGGTGTTGCGGCTGGTCGACAAGCTCATCACTGAGGGACACAGTCCCACGCATTTTGCGCGGCAGCTGGTGCGCTTTCTCCGCAATACGACCGTAGCCAAGATTGCCGGGGGAAATTCTTCCCTGCTGCAGATTTCGGGTGACGAACGGCAGCGGGTGGCACGGGTGGCGGAATGGTTCAGCGAAGAAGACCTGGCGCGCCACTTGCAGATTATGCTGCGGACCCACAGCGAGCTGGGCTATCGGCAAGAGCAGCGCTTCCACCTGGAATTGGGCCTGCTGAAAATGGCGCATGCGCAGCGGCTCTTGCCCATCGAGCAGTTATTGAGCGAAGCCGGCGTTCCCAGCCCGATGCGTTCTCCGGGCAGACCCTCGGTGGTTGCCGATATCAGGAAGTCCGAACTGCCGTCGCCGGCGCGTTCTTCGGTTTCACCGTTCGCGGCCGATTCGGCGCGCAAAAGCGGAGCCAAACCGGAGTTGGCCACGGAAGGCCAGGCGGTCGCGGCATCGCGCCTAACCCCGGCCACATTGACACCGCCGGTGGTTATGGGCTCGGCCGTGCCCGCAGACGAACCCGAAATTAATCCCGTGAGCAACGTACCTGCACAGTCTGCGCCCGAAGACAAACGCGACGTGCGAGCGGCCGTGGTCGACGCCTTGGCAAATGCAGGCCATCGCATGGTGGCTTCTATGCTGGAATCCGGCGAGTGGAAGATGGAACGCAACGACCTGGTGATTTCCGTGGCGGCTTCTGAAACTGTGATTGACATGTCTTTGGGAGCGGACGCGAAACGTTTGGCGATTGCCGCGGCCAGCGGGGCACTCGGGCGGCCACTCAAATTGCGTGTGGTTTCGAGTGGCAGCGCTCCGCGCACAACTTCCGGTTCGCCTTCTCTTCAGCCCGTATCCAACGGCGGAGGCCGCAACCGCGCCGAACAAGATCCCGTTGTCCGCCGGATGCAGGAAAAATTTGGGGCGGAGATCAGAACAATTATCGATTACAAAGATAAAGAAAGGCGCTGACGGGCTTGCCATCGCTGGGTCGTTGAGATTCCGCGATTGGGGCTCGGCATCTAAAGAAAAGCTATGGGTGGATTCAACCTGCAGGACCTGATGTCGCAGGCCAAACGCCAATATGAGGCGTTACAGAAAAAGATGGCCGAGACTGTGGTCGAGGGGTCGTCAGGCGGCGGCACGGTTGTAGTGAAAATGAATGGCCGCAAACAAGTGTTGAGTATCAAGATCGATCCCGAGGCGGTTAAGGCGGGTGATCTCGAGATGCTGCAGGATCTGATCACTGCGGCCATCAATGGCGCCGGCCGCAACGTGGATGAAGCCATGCAATCGACCATGGGCGGTATGCTGGCCGGCCTTGGCCTGCCGGGGATGTAGAGCTTCGATTTCGAGGATTATTCTTCCATCATGAGCCGGTTTGCCGAGCCAATGTCGCGGTTGATCGACGAGTTGAAGAAGCTGCCGGGGATCGGCAGCAAGAGCGCCCAGCGGCTCGCCTTCCACATCTTGCGCTCCAATGATGACGATGCCGAGGCGCTCGCGGCGGCGGTGCGCGACGTAAAAGCCAATCTGCGCCTTTGCTCCATTTGCAACAACATTACCGATGTAGATCCCTGTGTCTATTGCAGCAGTGCCACCCGCAATCAGCGGCTGGTGTGCGTCGTCGAAGAACCCACCAACATCGCCTCGATCGAAAAAACCAGACACTTCAACGGGGTGTATCACGTGCTGCATGGATCCATTTCTCCCCTGCACGGAGTCGGACCGGAGCAGTTGCGCATCGCCAACCTGATGCGGCGGGTGGAGGGCGGGCAGGTGGATGAAGTGATCCTCGCCACCAACCCCACCGTGGAGGGCGAAGCTACTGCCACCTACTTGTCTGGTCAATTAAGGCGCGCCGGTCTGAAAGTTACGCGCATCGCCATGGGCATTCCGGTCGGAAGCGATATCGAATACGCCGATGAGATCACGATGCTGAAGGCGATGGAAGGCCGTCGCGAAGTCTGAGGGTGCCGAGATTTGCTTTACAGTTAGGAGATCTAGCCGCGCGGTTGGAGCCGCAGAATTTTTGCTCCCGGGTTTGCGGCATGGAGCCGTGCACCGGGCTTTTGCGCATCTCCTCTTCTCGCACGCGCGGTCGAGGCGCCAGCCTTGAGCGGCCGCACAACAACCGGACGACGCAGCACCACCTCCAGCAGATGCCTGGCAGCGGCAACCGACTCGGCCAGTGGCTCGAGCGGTAAGTAACCTTCTGCGGACACGACAATTACATCCTGGCGTTTCGCGATGTCGAGCTTTCGAATGCGTCCATCGTGTTCCTCATCAAAAGCATTGGCCAGGCGAAGAATGCCGCTCAAGAGGCGCGCCTGCCGCCTTGCCGGGGCACTCAGACCGCGCCAGGCCTTCTGTCCGGTGCGCGGAAGTGCCCCACGGTGGTAGCGCGCGACAATCGCAGCCAGTTGCAAGTCCTGCTGCTGCCAGCCCAGAGGAGGCGGCATTTGACGAATCAGGCGATACGAGCTTTTGTGGTGTCCCTTTTCCTTCCGGTAAAGTCCCACATCGTGCAATAGCGCTGCAGTCCGCAATACCTCGCGCTCGTGAACTGGCACATCGATCTGTCCAGTCCGTGCCAAGCCATCGCCAAGCTGCAAAGCCAGCCGCATCACGTGGATCGAGTGCTTCAAATCGGGATCGCGAAACGACGCCCACAACTCCATGCGCTTGAACCCGGCGGCTTCAATCTTGCCGGCCTGTGGCAGTTCCTCGCGCCAGTTCTGCCAGCAGGAGCTTTTCCCTATCATTTTGACGCGGTACTTTCGGATCCGCTCGGCTCTTTCTTCTTCAATCCTTGTCCGCCAATGCAAACGCACGGATTCGTCCGGGAACACGCCCAGTTCCAACGCAGTGTCCCAGAGCACATCCAGGTCGTGGACTTCCCCGAGCAAGTCCTGCACTTCCTTCAGATCATCCTTCCATTGTGTGTGCTGTTGGGGCAGGAAGTTCTCGACCAGATAACGAAAATGCTTCAGGCCGATGCGCAGACGGTGCCATGACGATTGCGAACCGTGGCGCAAAGCCATGCGGTGCAGCTCGTGCGCATCGGTCCAGAGTTCCAGCGCGAGATACTTGAACACGACGCTTCCCTGCCTCACCCGCGCTGCGCGCCGGGGAAGCTCCCGGCTCCATCGCGCCCACTGTTTGAGGTCAAACTCTTTCAACGAACGCGAGGCCTCAGTTTTCAACACATCTTCGCGGGAATTGAGGAACTGCAGGAAGGCGACTGTGACCGGGTCTTCGGGCACACCCAGATGCTGCACCCATTCCGCCATCACCTGAACATCGCGCAAGTTTCCCAGACTGCTGAAGAGCCGCTTTCCGGCTTTCTTCATCTGCTTCCAGCCGGGATCGGGATCGACCGTCATGATTCCGTCGGCCATGGAACGGCACCGCCGCAGGCAGACGCGGAGATCGTGCACCGGATCGGCGGCCAGGTCGGGAGCGGCGCGTTCGCACTCCTCGAGGACCTGATGCATCCAGAAGGCAAGGCCCGCTTTTCGCTTCTCCGTCTTTGGGGGCGGAAGGAGCGCAAGATTGGACAAGGAACTCTCCTAGGTGGACTGCAACTGTCTATTTTCACCTTTCGCCCGGTTTAGTGCCAGTCCCCCGCGATGCGCCCCTCTGCGGTTGATTTGGATATGGCATTTCTACAGTGGCAGCATCCGCCCAATTGGATTACCTCCGTAACGTGCACCGACTTACTGTTTCGCATTACGCTAACTCGGTAACTTACACAAGCAGGAGCCACGTATTCCCACGGCAGACACAACTGGCAGCACCAACAGCCGGATCGCGACCGCGCGTGCCTTTGTTCATAGCCTGAACATTCTGGTGAAGTATGTGCGTTTGTACGGTCCCGACCACAAACGTACCGAGGCCCAGTTCGAGATTGCCTGGAACGAACTGCAGCAGGGTTTACCCCGGGGGACCGACGGGGGATTCTTGCTGGGAGTTTCGGAAAACAAGCTGCTGCTGGAAGGCGTTCCACTCGAGGCCGGACAGGCAGAGCGCAGTTTTGCCCAACTGCTCACGACCGCCGGCTTGGCCAGTATTCATTTCTCAAACAACGTTACAGTAGAAGATTTTTCCCGCCTGGTTCGGGCCTTTGCGGTGGCCGGTTCCAAGGCCCAGGACGTTGCCAAACAGATTAAAGACACCTTCGGGGACAACAAGAAGGCGGCGATCCGGATCAACGAGGTCAAATTTGTTGCGGCTGATCCCGCGACGGGCGAAATCAGCATCGCAGCACAGATTGCTGCCCAATCCCTGGGACCGGAATTCAAGGAATGGCTCAACGATCCGCAGAAGCTGTTGCAACTCATCGCCGCGGCGGAGGGCGCCAAGAGCGGCGGCGGAGTCGTTGGCGGCGCGCCGATTGGCAGCGTTCCCAATGTGCCGGTAGGGGCTGCAATAGCGGAGGGCGCAGTCTGGACCGGCGGGGTCGTGCCCTTGCAGGAAGAAGAAGTCATTCAGGCGATTCGCCTGCTCACCCGGTTCGGAGAGGTCGGCGGCGATCCTGGCGCCAACCCTGAGGCGCTGCAAAAAGAACTCAGCACGGTTGATCCCAACACCAAGATGAATTTGCAGCAACTGCTGGGGAGCCTGGCGGCGAAGGCTACACAAGAGCAAGCAGACGCACAGACGCCCTTGTTGATGAAGGCGGCCGAACACATGGCCATCCGCTTTGCCCTGGACCGATTCCAAAAGGGCGAAATCAAAGTCAACGCCGTACACCAGATGATGGAGCACATGAGCCGTCAGATGGACACCTTGCGGCAGATCCTGCGAATTCAGGAAGACAAGATGAGTAAGGCGGGGATCCTGGTGGATTCCCACGCCGACATTCTGGACCGGTTGTTCTGGGCCGAAGTTCCCGACGCCGGCAAGAAGAGCGTATTGCTTTCTCACGAAGCGCCGTGCGTCCCGCCACGCAACATACGCCAGTTCGTCGATGTCTTGCTCGACCGCGAGGACAAGGAATCCGCCGGCGCCATCCTGCAAAACTATGTCGCCTGCCTGGATGCGAAGGATCCCGAACCGCGCCGCAAGACCGCGACGGGCATGGGCCAGTTGGCGGATTTGTTCGCCGCAGTTGGGCCGGAAATTACAGCTCAAGCGATTCAGAAAGTGGGAGATGCCTTAATCCGGGAGGCCGATCCTGAATTACAGAGCTTGCTGGGAGCGGCCATGGTGCGCCTGAGCACCGAAGCCGGAACTCGCAAACAGTATGGTGCGTTGAGCACGCTCTGTACGACCCTGGAGAACATGGGCAAGCAGAGGCCGGTGCTGGCCACGGAACTGCGCCCGCGCATCGGCGTGGAAAACCGGCTGCCCGAATTCATTGAAGAGTGCATGCACCTGCCTCAGCTTCCGCCAGACCTGCTGCAGGTGCTTAGGCTGACTTCGCAAGCCGCTGTGGAACATCTGGCTGACCGTTTTTTCCGTTGCATGCGGCGTGAAGAGTGCGATCGCATGGTGGATATTGTTAAGGAACTCGGCGCGCCCGCTATGCAGCAATTGCGGGAAATGCTCCGCACGGGCCAGCCCCGGCAGGCGGCCAGCGTGGTCGGAGTCCTGAGCCGGCTCGACGTACCTACGCTGCTTGAGCTTCTGCCTCCGCGTCTTCCCGAGTGGAATCGCTTTTACCACGATGTGGTGGTCCGCCAGGTCGCTTATGGCGCAGCCCACGACCGTGGACGCTCGCTGCTCGAGCTTCTGGAAATCCTTGACCCGCTGGTTCTGCCGCAAGCTATTGACGAAATTGGGATGAGCGGCGACCGCTCGGCGGTGCCTCCGTTGTTAGTGATGGCAGAAGCCGGCGAAGCCCAGGGCCGCTCTCCTCTATTGCAGCTTAAAGCGGTTGAGTCACTGGGCAGGCTGCGTGAGCCGGATGCGGTTCCCGTGCTGCGCAACCTGCTGGAAGCCAAGAAAATGTGGAAGTGGGTCAACCATAAGGAATTGCGCATCGCGGCGGCACAGGCTTTGACCAAAATCGATCCCCGCTACGGAAGCCAGGTTATGGCCGACAGTGGCCTGGAGCCCGCGGAACTCGCCATTGCTCCGCTGGACGCGGCCCCGGCTTGCCCTTGGGTACGCCAACGGCGCTACGAGCGCATCGTCCTGCGCAAGACGTTTTCCGCCATCATCAGCAGCTCGTGGGGGAAATCCAGCATTCAGGTTCGCGAATTGAGCTTGGGCGGCGGGATGGGCACAAAGGAAGATAACCTTCGCGTCGGCTCAGAAGCCAACATCGATATCTCGGCTGGAGTACGCCACATTCGCGGCCAGGTCCTACTGCGCCGCGCCCGCGTCAATGAAATTGGATTTGAAATTGTGAACACCGACCTCGAAAGCCGGTACCGATTGCGCCGCTTGCTCATGGACTCAGTCGAGAACTCGCCCGGCACAAAGGAAGGCGAGTGGGACGGCCTGCGCAAGCTCTAGCCGCTTCAATCTTTACCCCAAGTCAAAAAGCCTCTGCTGAATCTGGCAGAGGCTTTTCGTTTTAGTGGGTACTTCTCACTTCACTTTGGCGAAAATAATGACCAGCGTGTACAGCGCCAGCGACTCGATCAGGGCCAGACCGAGAATCAGCGAAAGCTGAATTCCGGGACGTGCCGCGGGATTGCGAGCGAGGCCTTCTGCCGCAGCCGCCGTGGCTTTGGCTTGGGCCAGTCCACAAACTGCAGAGGCAATCGCCATCGAGAAACCAGCCGTGATCGCGACCCAGTTCACGCCGCTGGCGGCTTCTCCGCCCTGGGCAAAAACTGGCACCGCCAGAAAAAGCAACGACAACACCATAAACAACTGACTGAGCTTACGCATTGTTTTCTCTCCTCGCATTAAATTGCCGCCAGTAGGTGGTTGACGTCATCCTCGTGCAGACGCCCTCACGCTGAAACGGCGACTACTTCTAGTGCTCTTCCCCCACCGCTCCCGCCAGATACACTGTCGTGAGCAAAACGAAGATGTAGGTCTGCAGAAAGGAGACCCCGATGTGCAAACCCAGGAACAAAATGGGAACTCCCAACGGTACCAGTGAAAAGAAAACCAGAGTCACCATGTCCCCTGCGAACATGTTGGCGAACAACCGAATCGTGAGCGAAAGCACCCGTGCCAGGTGGCTGATGATTTCAATGGGCAGCATTAAAAGAGCTAGAGGAATCCGGATAAAAATCGACATGTTCTTGTCCGAAGGTCCCAGAAAATGCGCTAAGTATGCTGGCCCTGCATGCTTGAATCCCTGCACCTGGTAGTAGAGGAACGCGACGAGCGCGCAGCCCAAAGGAACGACCGGCAAAGCGGTCGGCGATTCGAAACCCGGGATCAGCCCGATCAAATTGCAGAGCAAGATGAAGAACGCGAGGGCCATCAGGAATGGCGTGTGCACTTCACTATGGGCGCCAATAATCTCGTGGCTCTGTCCTTCGATGAAGTCGTGAACCATCTCAAAGATCTGTTGCAGGGGACTGGGCTTGTCCACCGAAAGCTGCGAGCGCAACATGAGAAAGAGTGCGACCAGGAATAAGAAGACCAGCAGCTCCATGGCAAAAGCGTTATGGATGGGCGCCTGCGGATATTTGGGTTCAATGTGCAACCGCCGAAGAAAAGCCGTGACTGGCCCGGCAAAGAGGTGGTTAAGGATTGCGGTAAACCAGAGTTGTTCAGTCATACGCGAGTTTTTGTTAGCTCTCGGCGACCACGATATCTATTGCCCGGATATCAGATACCTCGCGCCAGGGCGACATACGCTTCGTAGGCGGCTTCGCACACGATCGCTGCAACGGGCAAAAACAGACCAGCAAGCAGCCCGCTAAGACTCGCGCGGGAAACAGTAAAGATAACATACGCCCCCACAGCCATCAAAACGTAACGAGCCAGGAAGCGTAACACGATTCCTTTTGCGGATTGCGGTCTGCTGGACTGCGTGACTCTCTCGGCGAAGCGGTTCACAACCTGCTCCAGCCAATGGAAATTGAAGTACGCAATGATCGAACCACAGGCGAAGCCCGCGGCCAGGCGCCACCCGTAGCGCAGCCACAGCGCAGGGGTCGCGATCCCTGCCAGCGCAATCATTACATAAGAGATCCGGGCCAATGCGCCGGAGTAGAACGAATCACTTGTGGGATCGGCCATGGAAAACGCCATTAGTTGGAGTCCGACGACGAAATTACTGTGCGGATTAGTTCTACAAAACCGGAAATGATGCCGAGCAGGAGCCCGGCGATGCTAATCCACGTCTTGTGCAACCAATGATCAAGAGCCGACCCCAGCAACCAACCGACAGCCGTGGCAGTCGGCAACACAAAAGCAAGCTGGCTGTACCGGCCCACTTGCAACCAGAAATTCGAATCCTTCTCGGAAGGTTCGGGAGCAGGCGTCGGAGGGTCTTGGGTCGGCATGGGTTTTGCCTGAGAATCACCGATCCCAACCCGCGCTGGGCCCCTAGCGTGGCAGGCTGGCCGTCACCGTCCGTATGAACGGTTCCGGAAAAACTCCGATCAGGACAGTAGCCAAGGCTGTAATGCCCAGCGCCACGCGCATTCCTAGGCTGATGGGCAGACGAGTCTTATCCAGCGCCTCGCGCATGAACATCTGACTGGCGATCCTCATGTAGTAATACAGCCCTAACACCGAGTACAGAACCGCCAGCGAAGCAAGAACGTAGTGCCCGCTTTCGATCAGGCTGAGAAAAATGAAATATTTGCCGTAGAAGCCGGCCAGAGGCGGAATTCCCGCGAGCGACAGCAGGAAAATGAGCATGAGCACGGCTTCGACCGGAGCGCGGGAATACAGGCCGGCGATGTCGTCAATTTCATCGCCGATGATATTCCGCTGGCGCAACGACGTGACCACCGCGAATGCGCCCAGATTCATGAAGGTGTAGACCAGCAGGTAGAGCAGAATGCCTCTGAACCCGTCGTAGGACGCGGGCGTTCCGTAATCGCCACCAGCCAATCCCACCATGCCCAACAGCATGTATCCCACGTGGGCAATCGAGGAGTAGGCGAGAAGACGTTTCAAGTTATTTTGCGTGAGCGCCGCCAGATTGCCCACGGTCATGGTCAAAATGGAGATAACGATCAGAAACGGAACATAAACCGTCCGCAAGGGATATAAGCCCCAAAGCAGGATTCGCAGCAGCATGGCCCAGGCCGCGGCTTTCACTGCCACTGACATGAATCCGGTGACGCTGGTGGGAGCACCCTCGTAGGCGTCCGGCAGCCATTGGTGGAACGGGACAGCGGCAATCTTGAAGAGGAGGCCCGTGGCCGTGGCCAAAAGGGCGATTATGGCGACGGGATCCGCATGGCCCTGCCGGGCAGCCATGAGCCGGTTCATGGCCTGCGAAATCACAGTCAGCTTCGTGCTTCCGCTTAAGCCATAGAAGAGCGACAGTCCATAGGCGAAGATTCCCGACGAAAACGCTCCCAGAATCAAATACTTCAGCGAGGCTTCGTTTGAGCGCTTGTCGGTGCGCAGAAAGCCGACCAGCACATAGGTGGAGATGGCCATCAATTCCAGGCCGATGAAAATCAGAATGATGTCACTGCCCGCAGCCATGCACATCATCCCGACGAGAGAGAACAGAATCAGCGAATAGAATTCGCCGTGATTTTCGCGCTCAATCTCGAGGTAGCGCACCGACATCAGGACCGCAATCGCGCCTCCCGCCAGAAACAGGTACCAGAAGTAGATGGAAAAGGGGTCGACCTGCATGGAACCCGTGTAGGCGTATTGCCCGGAAATATGAGCCCTTTGCAGGGCGGCCTGGACCCTCTCCACGCCAACAGCAGAGGCCGTGATGCCAAGCAGAGCGAGCACTGCGTTGACCCACTTCCAGGCCGGGGGAAGCCAAAGGTCGAAAAGCAGAATGCCCAAGGCAAACAGAGTCAGCTCGATGATCGGCAACGAGAGCACATAATCGGTTGCGGTGAAGTATTGTCCCATCGCCTGAGCCTATTTACTTCCTTTCGCGTTCGCGGGAGCGAGCTGTGCGACTGGCGTGACATTTGGCGTCGCCGGTTCTGCCGGAGTCGCCGCGTTCACGTTCCCACTGATCGGGTAATCGGGGCGCACTCTGAGCACCAGCTCATTGACTGGCTGCTCGAGAATCTGGAAGAACGGTTTGGGATACAGGCCAATCCAGAGCGCGAGAATCAGCAACGGCGCGAAAGTCAGCACCTCGCGCGGCGTCAAGTCATGTAGTTTTTCGTTCTTTGGGTTCGTGACTGTGCCGAAGAATACGCGCTGATAGAGCCAGAGCAGATACGCTGCTGCCAGGATTACTCCCGGAACCGCCCACGCCGTCCAGAAGAGTCCGCTGTGCCCGGCGATCTCCTTCGACATGAAAGTCCCCTGGAGGATTGTGAATTCGCCGACGAAACCATTCAGGAGCGGCAATCCCATCGACGAGAGAAACATGATCATCGTGATCGTGGCGTAGACCGGCATGACGTTTGAAATCCCGCCGTATTCAGAAATTTCGCGGGTGTGCCGCCGTTCATACAAAATGCCGACGATCAAGAACAGCGCGCCCGTGGAGATGCCATGGTTCACCTGCTGCAACACCGATCCGGTCAGGCCCAGCGGAGTCAAAGCAAAGATTCCCAGCGTGCAGAATCCCAGGTGGCTGACCGAGGAATAGGCGACCAGCTTTTTCATGTCCTTCTGCATGAGCGAGACCAGCGCCCCATAGATGATGCCGATAATGGAAAGCGTCATCATCCAAAAGCGCACCCGGGGATGCATGGCGACATCCGGGAAAAACGGCAAGGCGAAACGGATAAAACCGTACGTACCCATCTTCAGCAAAACGCCGGCCAGAATAACGGAGCCCGCAGTTGGCGCCTCGACGTGGGCGTCGGGCAGCCAGGTGTGGAAGGGGAACATCGGCACTTTGATAGCGAAAGCGAGGAAGAACGCCAGAAAAAGCAGAATCGCGTAAGTGGCACCGTACGCCGGATCGTGAAAGATACCCGGAGCAGTCTTGTAAAGCTGCGGAATGCTGAAGCTATAGACTCCCGTCTGGCGGTAGTTGTAGAAGTATAGGAACAACACAGAGAGCAGCATCAGCACCGAGCCGAACAACGTATACAAGAAAAACTTGATGGCGGCGTAGAGTTTCCGCGAACCTCCCCAGATGCCGATCAGCAAATACATCGGCACCAGCATGGCCTCCCAGAAAACGAAAAACAGGAAGAAGTCGAGCGCCATGAAAACGCCCAGCATGCCGGTCTGCAGCACCAGAAACCAGATGTAGTACTCCTTTACCCGCGTCTCGATCGCGGTCCAGGAAGAAAGAATCGAAATCCAACCCAGAAGCGTGGTGAGCATGATGAGCAGAAACGAGATGCCGTCAATGCCCAGCACGTAACCGGAGCCGATGGAGGGGATCCAGTTGTTGGGCGTACCTTCAATGAACTTGAAGCCAGGTTGGAAACGCTGCGCCCAGAACCAGGGGACGAGAGGCAGAGAAACCAGCAATCCCCCCAGCGCAAAGATATTTGCGATCCAGCGGATGGCGTCTTTGTTCTCTTTGGGAACGAAAAGGAGCAGAAGCGCGCCCGCCAGCGGCGTGAATAAAATAATCGAGAGTATGTGACTTTGCATAAGAGCAGTTCTCAGTTACGCGAGCGAGAGCGCCCGCGCCACACCAGCCATCAATGCCACGCGTAATAGGCAACGAACCCGACTAAACCAACCACCATGACCAGCGCGTACCACTGCACCAGACCCCACTGCAACAGGCGGGTCGGGAAGTACGAAAGGGCCTGCGCCACGTAAGCGGGACCGTTGACGCAAATTCCGTCGATGACAATCTTGTCCCACCAACTGGAAAGCCAGCCGGCAGCACGCGTCATCCAACCAGCCGCGTTGACAGTTCCGTCGATCACGTGTGAATCAAACCACGACGAAGCATCGCCCAATCCCATCACGCCCAGGCGTAGGCGGCCAATCTTGCGCCGCCCGGTGAAGACGTAGTCATAGCCCTCGTCCACGTAATATTTGTTCAGCAGCACGTTGTAAGCGGGACGAAACGCCTGTTCGATGGGTTCAACGTAACCTTTGTTAAGCTGGCTGTAGAGGCGATAAGCCGCGCCTCCACCCGCCACCGCCGCGCCGACAGAAAGCAGCATGAGGATGTACTCAAGCGGGCTGGTGTGCTCTTCTTCCCTTTTACCCGCCGCTAACTGGGCCGCTTCACCTTCTGTCCGGAACACTTTGGCTTCCCTGGCAAACACCGGATCAAGAAACTTTTCGAAGTAATTGGTCTCACTCTTGAAGCCGACCACCCGCGCCAGGCTGTGTGGGAAACCGAGGAACCCAGCGACGATCGACATCAGCGCCAAAATCACCAACGGAACGGTCATCGATTTGGGGCTTTCATGAACGTGGTGCTCTACTTCATGACTCATGCGCGGGTGGCCGAAAAATGTCAGGCAGATAAGGCGAGCCATATAGAAGGCGGTCAACAGCGCAGTAATAAAGCCAACCAGCCACAGGAAGCGATATGCGCCGCCTTCTGAAGACCATGCCTGCCACAGGATTTCGTCTTTGGAGAAAAATCCGGCGAACGGTGGAATGCCGGCAATGGCCAAGGTAGCGATCAGCATCGTCCGATACGTCACAGGAATGCGCTGGCTTAGATCGCCCATGTGTCGCATATCCTGCTCGCCGCTCATGGAGTGGATCACCGATCCTGCGCCGAGGAACAACAGCGCCTTAAAGAAAGCATGGGTAAATACGTGGAAGACGCCGGCGGCAAACGCTCCGACTCCAAGCGCGAGAAACATGTATCCGAGCTGCGAAACAGTTGAGTAAGCGAGCACGCGTTTGATGTCGTTCTGCACCAGCCCGATCGTGGCGGCGAAAATTGCGGTCAGCGCACCCACAACCGCCACTACCTTCATGGATGAAGGCGCCAGCACGAATAAAGCATTCGACCGCGCCACCATGTACACGCCGGCAGTGACCATGGTTGCGGCATGAATCAGGGCTGAGACCGGCGTCGGGCCTTCCATGGCGTCTGGTAGCCAGATGTAGAGCGGCAATTGAGCCGACTTGCCGCACGCGCCGACAAAGAGCAACAGCGTCGCGATCGTAATGACGGGATCGCCGATGCGGAAGTGTCCGCTGCGTGCCAGAAGCGAGACGTCAGTGAAACGCAACGATCCGAAATACCAGGCAATGGTGAACATTCCCAGCAGGAATCCAGCGTCCCCGATGCGGTTGACGACAAACGCCTTGATCGCCGCGTCGCTGGCCGATTTCCGATGGAAATAGAATCCGATCAGCAGGTAAGAACACAGCCCCACGCCCTCCCAGCCCACGAACAACAGCACATAGTTGTTCGCTAGGATCAGCGTGAGCATGGAGAACATAAAGAGATTCAGGTATCCGAAGAAGCGGTAATACCCGCCCTCGTGCGCCATGTAGCCGACCGAATAAATGTGAATGAGCAGACCCACACCGGTCACGAAGAGCAGCCAGATGCTGGAAAGCGGGTCGAGCAGAAAACCGGCGTCAGCCTGAAACGGGGCCGGACTGCCATCATGGGTGAGGTAATTCAGGTGGCCCGTGTCGGTCCCCAGCCAGGTGTAGAGGACGACTTCTTTGGCTTGATGATAGTGCGGGGCCGAGCCGGTCCAGTCGACGAATTGCCACACCGCCCCGCAGGAAAACAGGAAAGCTACGACGATCGTGCCGACGCACACCGCGCTCACCGCAGATTTGGTCAGCTTGCGTCCGAAGAAAAACATCACCGCCGCGCCGAAGGCGGGCAGCAGCGGGATGAGCCAGATGTGGTCTAAGAAAAACATTTTAGCTATTAGCTCTTGGCTTTTAGCTCTTAGCCAAAGCTAAGAGCCAAGGCACTTTACCACTTCAGTAAATCTACTTCGTCCACATTTACTGTTTCTTTGTTGCGGAAAAACGCAATTAAAATTCCCAGGCCGACGGCGGCTTCTGCCGCCGCATCGGTGATCACAAAGATGGCGAACACCTGGCCGTGCAATCCCCACATCCGCGAAAACGCTACGAGGTTCAGGTTGACGGCGTTCAGGATCAGTTCGATCGACATCAGCACAATGACGACATTGCGGCGGGTGAGCACGCCGATTACGCCGAGCACGAATAGCGCGGCCGCGACTACGAGATAGTGGAGTGTGGTGATTGGAACCATTTGTTGGCTCTTAGCTATTGGCTCTTAGCTCTTAGCTCTTAGCTCTTAGCTTGAGCTAAAGGCCATCGTTATCCCTCATATTCTCTTCTTCGCCATCACTACTGCACCGATAATCGCCACCAAAAGCAGCAGCGACGCGATCTCAAAGGCGAACATGTAATTCCCATAGAGGAGGACGGCAATTTGCTGCGTGTTCGTTTCCTCCTTAAAAGGAAGCACTGGCCCAGAAAACAACGCTTTGCCTTTCACGTAAACACCGACAAATAATCCGCCCAGTGCGACCGCGGCCAGAACGCCGACCACCCACAACTTGTTGAACTGCTCTTCTTTGCGCTGTTGGTCGATCGAAATCAGCATGATGACGAACAGGAACAACACCATGATTCCGCCGGCGTAAAGAATGATCTGGACGCCGGCAACGAAGGGTGCGTAGAGCATGAGATACAGCGCGGCTTGTCCCAACAGCGACAGGATCAGCGCCAACGCCGAGTGCACGGCGTTGCGCCGCGTAATCACCATGAAAGCGCTGATCACGGTGACGGCCGACAGAAAGTAAAAGAAGAAAGTTGTGGCGACTGGCGTCATATCAGACCAGCACTCCCCACACAGCGGTCCCAATCAGAACCACCAGTGCGATGGGCAAGAGCACCTTCCATCCCACTCTCATAAGCTGATCGAAGCGGTATCGCGGGAAGGTGGCGCGATACCAGATGTACAGATACATGAAGACTCCGACTTTGGCCACGAACCAATAAATGTCCTCAACGCGATCGCGAACCGGAGGCGCGAACAGCACCAGACCGATCAGAGCCAGCACCGCACCGAACCCGGCCAGACCAATGGTCTGAACTTTAAAGTATGGGTGCTTCGGCATGCGGACCACGCCGATGAACGCAATCACGGCCAAGCCCAGGAATGTGAGCCCGGGAAACAAGGAAAACACCGTATCCCAGGTATCTCCGCTTAGCAGGTTAGGAAAGGGACGCATCCACCCACCCAGCCACAAAGTCACCGCAATCGACGACACCGCGATCATGGCGGCGTACTCGCCAAGCATAAACAGAGACCAGCGCAAGCCGCTGTATTCCGTGTGGAAACCGGCGGTCAATTCAGATTCTGCTTCGGGCAGGTCAAACGGGGCGCGGTTGGTTTCGGCGATCATCGCGATGGCGAAAATTCCGAACGCAATCAATCCGAAGGGAAAGAATTTAAACAGAAACCACACATGCTGTTCCTGCTGGGCCCGCACAATCCCGATCATACTCAGCGTGCCGGTGCCGGTCTTGAGGCTGGTCATCAGCACGGCGGAAACCACCGCCAGTCCCATGGCGATTTCATAGGAAACCATCTGTGCGCTGGAGCGCAGCGCGCCGATCAGCGGATAGTGTGAGTTCGATGCCCAGCCCGCCATCACAACTCCCAGCACGCTGAGCGACGAAACGCCCAGCATGAACAGGATTCCGATGTTGAGATCGGTAATCGCATGCGTTGGGCCGAAAGGCACGACAATATAAGTGGTGAATGAAGCGCAAAGAATGATCAGAGGAGCAATCCAGAAAACAAATTTATCCGCGGCGGACGGAATAATGTCTTCCTTGGTCATGAGCTTCAACGCGTCGGCAATGGGCTGAAGCAGTCCGTGCGGGCCCACCCGCATGGGGCCCAGGCGAATCTGGAAATGGGCCAAGGCTTTGCGCTCCAGCCAATTCATGGCGACGACGGCAACTGACACGCCACCAAAAACAATGAAAATATAAACAACGATCCAGAAAACATTGCCCGCCTGACCCGGTGTCACGGTCTTGCTCAGATAGGAGGTGATGTAATCGAGCATTAGCGGTCCACCTCGCCCAGCACGATATCAAGCGTACCGATCACGGCGATGACGTCGGCGACAAGCTGTCCGCGAACCATGATGTCCAGGGCTTGCAGGTTCACGAACGACGGAGGCCGCACTCGCACACGATACGGCTGCGTAGACCCATCACTGACGATGAAGTATCCCAGCTCGCCCTTCGGCGCTTCGATCGAGTGGTAGATTTCCCCGACCGGCGGCTTGATCACCTTGGGAACCTTTGCCATGATCGGCCCCTCAGGAATTCTTGCGACGGCCTGCTCGATGATGCGGAGCGATTGCCGCATCTCCTGCATGCGGACGAGATACCGGTCGTAAGTGTCGCCGTTCTCGCCGATGGGAATTTCGAAGTCGAATTCGCGGTAAGCCGCGTAGGGCTGAGCCTTACGCAAGTCCCACTTCACACCACTGGCCCGCAGCACTGGCCCGGTGACGCCGAGCGCGATGCAATCTTTGGCTGAAATCGCGCCCACGCCCTTCGTCCGTTCCACCCAGATGCGATTGGTAGTCAGCAGTTCTTCATATTCGTCAATTTTGGACGGAGCGGAGTCGATAAACTTCTTCACGTCGCGCTCGAAACCATCGTAGGTCTCATACAGGCATCCGCCGATGCGAAATGCGTGGGTCGTAAGGCGTGCGCCGCAATACTTCTCAAAAATCTTGAGAATTTCTTCCCGGTCACGAAACGTGTAGAAAAGCGGAGTCATTGCCCCGATATCAAGCGCGTGCGTGCCCAGCCAAAGTTGGTGGCTAGCCAGGCGGTTCAACTCCGTCAGAATGACGCGAATGTAATTTGCCCGGGGAGGAGCTTCGATATTCAACAGCTTTTCGACCGCCTCGCAATAGCCCAATCCGTTGGAGACTGCCGCCACGTAGTCCATACGGTCGACGTAGGGATTGAACATTGTGTAGGTACGGTGTTCAGCGATTTTCTCAACGCCACGGTGCAGATATCCGATCACGCATTCCGTGCCTAGAACTTTTTCGCCGTCGAGCTTCAGGATCACACGCAGAACGCCATGGGTGGCCGGGTGCTGCGGCCCCATATTGATGATGAGTTCGTTGGAATCAAGAAAAGTTTTGTCAGGTTCGCCGAGTTCCAGGTGCGAAAGGTATTTGGTGGAGTCGGTCATCTGGCCTATTGCCCGCTCTCGATGCCCAGGTTGATCTGCACCCACTCGTTGTCCTGCTGAATGATGCCGTAATCCTTGCGCAGGGGATGGCCTTTCCAGCCGTCAGGCAGCAGAATCCGCTTCATGTCCGGATGGCCTTCGAAACGGATGCCAAACATGTCATAGACTTCGCGCTCCAGCCAGTTCGCCGTCGCCCAGATGGCAACGCAGCTGGGAATGACTTCTCCATCGGTGATCATGGTCTTCACCCGGATGCGCTCGTTTCGCGGATGTGAGTAGAGAACCCAGATCACGTCGAACTGCTTCTCGCGCTGAGGATAATGAAGCGCCGTGACGTCCACGCAATAGTCGAACTCCTCCTGATCGCGCAAGACCTGCAGCAATTCAGGAATGAGAGACGAGTCCACGATCATGTAGTTCTGGCCGAGGTAGGTGAGGGGGGCAATGCCGGAGCCGTACTGCTCCTTCAATCGCTCGATCATCGGCGAATTCCATGGTTCCGGGGCGGGACCTGCGGGCTTGGGTGGCGCGGCGGCCCGGTGCGGAGCTTCCGCCGACGGCTTCGATTCGCCGCCTGCTGGCGGGGAGGGCGATTTAGTCTCCTCAGGCATAGCTGCGAAGGTACAAACCTCCGGCGTGGCGTGGCTTACAAAAGAGGAACGTTAACTTCTAACAGCTTGCAAACACTGTGTCAATCGTGGCTGGAGAGGCTGGCGTTACTTCCTCGGCGATGCTGCCTGATAGCCTTCAATCAAGTCCCGAATCCGCTGCGCATCGGCCTTGCGATGGCCGTGGCTGGTCAAAGGATCGGTCCCAGCCGAGGACTCAATCACGATGTCGGACCAGATCATGCCGGTCGAAATATGCACCGATGCCACCTGGCTGATGGAAATGCTTTCCTCGTTGCTGCCAAAAAGTCGGGATTTAATGCGGCTCACCCGCAGCGGACTGACCGCGATGCGGTTCGGAAACAGCAAATTGCCTCTGGTCCAGCGGCTCGCAGTAAAGGTTTCGCTGTCTGGATTCAGGTTACTGGGAGGTTTCGTAGCCATGCGTAATTAGTCAGTGAGGGGTTAGCTGAAGGCTGAGTGCTGACGGCTGAGTGCTGTCTTTAAACCCATTCCAGCGCGCCTTTTTTCCAGATCCAGATGTAGCCGACGACCAGGATCAACAGGAACACCAGCATTTCGACCAGCCCGAAGACGCCCAGCGCCTTGAACTTCACCGCCCAGGGAAACAGGAAGATGGTCTCAACATCGAACACCACAAAAAGAATGGCGACAATGTAGTAGCGCACGGTGTAGCGCCCGCGCGAGTTATCGACTGGATCAATGCCGCATTCGTAGGGCGAAAGCTTATCCTTGCTCGGATTATCGGGCCGGACGAGCTTGGTAAGCACAAGCGTAAGCGGGATCAGAATCCCCACGACTGCCACGAACAAAAACATCGGAAGATAATTTTGAGGCATGCGTTTTCGCCCGCTAACGGCTCAGCGACGATAGTACTCTGTGCGCCTTTCCACCGCAATGGGGTCAGCGCCGCAGCAGTGTTCTGTTTATAATCCTGCTACCACTTAGGCAATTCAAAGGAACGCATTGGCACTCGACGAAAACATCTACCAATTGCGGCTGGAGAAATTAAAGCAGATTGAGGCGCTCGGCCAGCGCGCGTACCCGACCCGGTACGAATTCACCCACACGATTCCCCAGATTTTGGCGGACTACTCAGAAAAGACTGGCGAGCAACTGGAAAACCCGCGCGTCAACGTCCGTCTGGCGGGACGGATCATGGCCATCCGCCTCATGGGCAAGGCAGGGTTCGCACATTTGCAGCAGAACGGCCAGAAATTGCAAATCTACGTCAAGAAAGATGCGGTGGGCGAGAAGGGATTCGAGCTTTACAAATTGCTGGACCTCGGCGACCACGTGGGAGTGAGCGGATACCTGTTTCGCACCAGGACGGGCGAACTTACGGTTCATGTGGAAGAAATCACCTTCCTCAGCAAAGACCTGCTGCCTCTGCCGGAAAAATGGCACGGGCTGACTGACGTCGAGCTTCGCTATCGCCAGCGTTATGTCGATCTGGTAATGAATCCTGAAGTCCGCGGAGTCTTTCTTAAGCGCAGCAAGCTGATCCAGTCGATGCGCCAATTCATGGACGCACACGGTTTTATCGAAGTGGAAACGCCGATGATGCAGCCCATCGCCGGGGGCGCCGTGGCGCGGCCATTTATCACGCACCACAACACGCTCGACATGGATCTTTATTTGCGGATTGCTCCCGAGCTTTACCTCAAGCGGCTGACTGTGGGCGGATTCGACCGAGTTTACGAGATCAACCGAAATTTCCGCAACGAAGGCCTGGGCTGGCGATGGAATCCCGAATTCACCATGCTGGAGGCTTACCAGGCCTATACCGACTATCGCGGCATCATGGACCTCACCCAACAGTTAATCATCCAGGCAGCGAAAGATGTGACTGGTGGAACAAAGACCAAGTGGGGCGAAGACGAGATTGACTGGGCTCGAA
Organism: Terriglobia bacterium; assembly: GCA_963765285.1. GTDB lineage: Bacteria > Acidobacteriota > Terriglobia > Terriglobales > Acidobacteriaceae > CAVWZH01. Next base: position 150,352 of record CAVXVR010000009.1, on the reverse strand, counting down.
TCCAACTGGCAGCGCTTGACCATGCGCGAGGCCATTATTCAGTTTTGGCCGGAAGCCGCTGGCGCGAAGCCGGCGCTTTCCGAATTTGCCACTCATGAGTCGGTAAAGAGTTTGGTCGAGCGCTTCAACGCCAAACACTCGCACGTGGCTTACGATCCGAAGGAGCCAGCCGGAAAGACAATCGCCGCCTTGTTCGAGGCGGTTGCTGAAGAGCACCTGATGCAGCCGACCATCATCTACGAATTCCCCACTGCCATCTCACCGCTGTCGAAGCAGAAACCCGACGAACCCGACTGGACCGAGCGCTGGGAGATCTTTGCCGGCAAAATGGAAATTGCCAACGGCTTCAGCGAGCTCAACGATCCCGAAGACCAGCGCCGCCGTTTTGAGCAGCAGCTCAAAGAACGCGCCCGCGGCGACGAGGAAGCTCACCAGATGGATGAGGACTACATCCGCGCGCTATCTTACGGCATGCCGCCGGCGGGTGGCGTCGGCGTAGGGGTTGACCGGCTGGCCATGCTACTCACCGATTCGCATACCATTCGCGACGTGATTCTGTTCCCTTTGCTCAGGCCGGAGAAGAAAACCACAGCGGGCGCTGAGGACACAGAGAAAACATAAATTCTTCGAACCATATCGGCTCCTCATTCTTCCTTCGTGAACCTTCGTGTCCTTGGTGGTTAAAGCCTTTGACCGCAAGCTTCGGATAGACCTCTGCTCCTTTTTCCTGTGCACTGGAATCCAATTTCTATGCGCTTCGACTTCGACTCGACCACCCGCCGCAAGCTGGGTTACCGCCTTATCGACCAGATCGATGCATTCTTCTCTTCCCTGCCCGATCGACCGGTGCAGGTTCCCGCCAGCGAGCGCGCATATGGTCCGCTGCAAACCCCGCTGCCTGAACTCGGCGAAGATGCGTCTCAGGTGCTCGACGAAGTTTGTCGCGAGATGGTCGACAAAGGCTTCCACGTCCCCGCTGCCAACTATTTCGGTCTGATGAACCCCACCCCCACTTATATGGGAGTGCTTGCGGAAGCGCTGGTCGCCGCCTTAAATCCGCAACTGGCCACGCTGGCGCGCTCGCAACTGGCTTCGAAAATTGAACTCGAAACGGTTCGCTGGATCGGGGAGCGAGTCGGCTGGCCTGGCGAGTTCAACGGTACGTTTACCTCGGGCGGAAACGAAGCCAATTTCAGCGGTCTCGCACTGGCGCTGGCTGCGAAGTTTCCCGATAGCGTAGAGCAAGGTGTCGGATCGATCGGCGCGCGGCCTGTGGCATACGCCTCCGCCGAAGCGCATCACTCGCTCGACAAATCGGCAGGCCTCCTCGGAATAGGGCGCAAGGCTCTTCGCCGCGTGGCGGTGAATCAAAACCTTCAACTCGATCCTCAGAAGCTGGAAAGTGCGATCGCTGAAGACCTCGCAGCGGGAGCGAAGCCCTTCTGCGTGGTCGCCACCGCCGGCACGACCAGTTCAGGAACCGTCGATGATCTGGTCGCTCTTTCAGAAATCTGCCGCCGCCACGATCTCTGGCTTCACGTGGACGGAGCCTACGGAGCCGCCGCCATCTTCTCCGATCAACATCGCGACTTGGTGCGCGGCATTGAGCGGGCGGATTCTCTGACTATCGATCCGCACAAATGGCTGGCCGTGCCCTTTGCCGCCGGATTGATCCTGACCTGCCATCCCGAAACTTTGGAGCAAGCCTTTTCCGTGACAGCTCCGTACATGCCCAAAGCAGCCGGGGCGCGGCTGCCGGACAATTCGCGCATCAGCACGCAATGGACCCGCCGCATGAATTCACTCAAATTGTGGCTTACTCTGAGAGTCCACGGCCGCAAGGCCTACGAAGAACTGATCGATCGCCAGTTGAAACTGTCGCGTAGCTTCGCGTCCTGGGTGCAAGCCTCGGAGCACTTTGAACTCGCTGCCCCGCACCCTCTTCCCATTGTGACGTTTCGGCTCAAAGGCTTCAGTTCCAGCCAAATCGCAGACGCCCACCGCCGCCTTGTGGACGACATCACTCAAGACGGCCAACGCTGGATATCCGAGACAGTAGTGAACGGTCAGAGTGTGTTGCGCATGATGGTCATCAGCTACTTAACCGAAGAGAAACATCTCCAGGAGCTAGAAGCCGCTTTAACGAACGCCGCAAGTTCGCTGATTTTGCATGCCAAAGTGGGTTGACCAGGCTTGTTCCCGGCATCCGGCAATGCACTAGAATTGGTGCTTCTTCTGATCTACGCTTCTTCACAGATTAAGGGCTCGTTCGTCGGCAGCGCTACCGTAGCGTCTATCCAGCCTCCTGACGCTGGGTCGGTAGCGCTTTGCCGTTCCTGGCGAGGGCTGACTAAGCGGCGATTGGGATGTGGCGCCGTCGACTTTGGTCCCAACTCCACGCGGTCACGATGATGTCCTCGAGGGATCGAATCGCCCGCCAATTCAATAACCGCTCAGCCAGGGCCGGATCGGCCACCAGCGCTGCAGGATCTCCAGATCGGCGCGCCACCACCCGCGCAGGAATCACGTTACCTGTCATTCGTTCGATGGCAGACAACACCTCGCGCACAGAATGACCGCGGCCAGTGCCCAGGTTCATCGCCACCGAACTGCCATGGACCAGATATTCCAGCCCTAGAACATGTGCTTCGGCCAGGTCACTCACGTGGATGTAATCACGAACACATGTGCCATCAAGTGTCGGATAGTCGTCGCCATAGATTTCGAGCGCCGGACGCTCACCGCGAATCGCCTGAAATGCCGATGGAATCAAGTGTGTCTCCGGAACATGGATTTCCCCCGCTCGACCATCTTCATCGGCGCCTGCCGCATTGAAATAGCGGAAGGCTACGAATCGTAAGCCATAGGCCCGGTCGTAGGCCTGCAAGGCCTGCTCCAGTTGCAGCTTGGAAACACCGTAGGGATTTACGGGTCGAAGCGGCAGATCTTCCGTGATTGGAAGCGTCGCGGGCACTCCATAGACGGCGCAACTGGAAGAGTAAATAAGTTTGCGCACCGGCGAATCGAGAACCGCATGCAGCAACGCTAGTCCGCACTGCACATTGTTCTGGAAATACTTGCGCGGATTGACCACCGATTCGCCCACATAGGCGTGAGCAGCGAAATGCATGACAGCTTCAACCTGCCGCAACACCGGCGCGAGCTTCGCCGCATCGGAGACATCGCCCGTTACCAGCTCGAATCGCCCAGTCAGAAGATCATGTCCAGTGCAAAGGTTGTCGTAAAGAACGACCTCATGGCCTCGCCGCTGGAGTGCAACCGCGACATGGCTGCCAATGTATCCCGCACCCCCGATAACCAGGACCCGCACTTCTCCCCTCTGCTTTCAGATGGGGAGGGCTGAATTCTACCGAGCCTTGAAGCTCGGTGCGTACGGAAATTGAAGAAATTCAGCATTGCGGTTTCGTTTTGGGACTGGCGAATGTGGAACGGTACTTTGCTGACGCCCCGCGCACGTCAGAACGAGTAGATCAAGTCAAACTGGAAGCGGTTGAGGTAGGGATCGGCTAGCCCAGCCGTCTTGATCGTTTTCTGGACGAACGCTGCATTGTTCTCCAGATTGGTGTTGAGCACGCGCCCATGCCACCAGGTGAAACTGGCCAGCGTATTGGCGCGCACCTTCCACAGCGCGTACACACGGTTCTGCAACAGGTTGGTTGGAGTCCGCTGATCGCTTTCCGCGAAGGAAGCGATCACCGCGTCTTGTTCCTGCCGTAGCCAGGCGTATCCGAATTGCAGGTCATTCTTGTTTCTGGTTTGGCCGACGCTGAAATCCACTCCGTATTCCTTGTTTTGGCTTCCCAGCGAAGAAATTACGTTGCCCTTGGTATCGAGCGGGTGGGCTTCGGCGTCCAGGTTGTCTTCAAACTCGAGCAACAGATTGATCGGCAACTTTTCGAAACCGGTCTTGAACTGGTTGTTGAGGATGAAGTCGGCGTAGTTGAATCCGGAATAAAAATGCGGCACTCCCTTGGAATCGACCGTGGTCGCGTTGGTCATGCCGTTGGGTGCGAACACGCAGGGCGCGAAGGCTGGAAAATTCAATCCCTTGGCGCAGCCTTGCCCTTCACCCGGTGCGGGGAAGGAAACGGTGACCGGCGGCGTCGTGGCTACGGTTCCACCCGTGGTCGTGGCTCCCACCGCAAAGGCGCTCGACTGCAAAATCGCGTCGGGCCTGTTCCACTTCAACGTCAAGAACGAGGGAGTGGCCGTCCACGGCCCGGCTTGGAGCTTGGCGGAAATTTGAGTTCCCAGCGCATAGGAGTCCTGCGCCGATACCGCCAAGGCTCCCGCGCTGCCCGCGGATTCGTTGTACAGCAACTGAATGCCCTGGATGGTGAAATTCTTCACGTAGGGGGTCGACAAATTGAATGAGAGTTTCTGGTCGAAGCCCTCGGGATTCAAATCGGGATCGCCCGTGACTGAGGTTCTCTGCCAAAGGTAGGCAAACTTGCCGCCGGTAAGAGAAAGCCAGTTGTGCGCCACGGGATTATAGGTAATGAATGCGCGATCCAGACCAATGGTTTTGCGGTCAAAGTTGTTAGTGAACGTTTCGTTGGTTGTGGTGGGATCACCCAGCGAACCGGTGGCGAGGAAAATGCCGCCGGTGAAATCCTGGTTGAGCGCTCCCTCGAACCCGAAGCGTGCCCGAACGCGCGCGCGGTTACGGTCCGGAACCCCGGTCTGCGTAAAGTTCTCGCCACGAATGCGAATATCGCCGCTGAAGCGGAACCGGCCCAGCAGGTTCTCCAGAGCGGAAACCCGCTTCTGCTCATCCTGCGTGCTGACCGCTGAATTCGTCAGACTGGTCTTCACATCGGCCAGATCGCTGCTCAGCTTGGCTACGGTATCGGTCTGCCCGGTGGCAGCACTTTGCGCCGCGGACGCCGTTTGCTGCGCTTCAACCGCCGCACTCTGCGCCTGGGCACTGCTGTTTTGCGCTTTCTGCGCAGCCGCATTGGCCTGTTGAGCCGCATCGACCAGTTGCTGGAGCTGTGCCCTCAATTGCTCCATCTGCTGCTGCTGGGCGGCCAGAGCGTCACGCAATTCCTGTACTTCCTGCGCGCTGGCGCCGGCCTTCTTGGCCGTTGTCTTCGGGCTGGCAGGGGCTGAAGCAGTTTGCGCCCAGCCTGCGCTTGCCACGAGAAAAATACCGAACCATGTGAGGGCTTTCATTGCTTTCTTCTCTCCTTGGAACTCTTGCGAGTTTGATGACGAGCGGATCAGAAACTACACTATCTCCATCTACATACTTATATTTAACGCAAAACACGGCCTAAATAAATCTTCCTCAAAGTCCCAGCAGACCTGTTCTATATCGGCTTGGCCGATGTCCCGGAATCAGCCTGAAACACTCTTACATCTTTGGGGATTACGAACACAGCCTCATCCTTGCGCAGCTCCAGGCTGCGAAAACGCTCTTGCGAAATCTCGATGTGCACCGGATCGCCCCACTCGGTAACTGCCTCCACCTTCACCAAAGGCCCGGCGGAGTTGATGTGCTTGATCCGGGCGCGAAAACGGTCGTCGCCACCGCCGTTAGGCTGGCGATCGATCTCCAGCAAGTGCGGCCGCACGTAGACCACGTGTCCAGTCTTCTTTTGATCGATATAGGGCTTCCCGCCGTCAATCCGGCCATGAAACAGATTCACATTGCCCAGGAAGTTGTAGACAAAAGGCGTGGCGGGGTGGTTGTAAACCTCATCCGGCGAGCCGACCTGCTCGATGCGGCCTTCGTTCATCACGACCACGCGGTTCGCAAGCTCGAGCGCTTCTTCCTGATCGTGAGTCACAAATACGCTGGTGACGTGAATCTCGTCATGGAGCTGCCTCAGCCAACGCCGTAGTTCCTGGCGAACCTTGGCATCCAGAGCGCCGAAAGGCTCGTCGAGCAACAGGACACTCGGTTCGACCGCCAGCGCGCGAGCCAGGGCCACGCGCTGGCGCTGCCCTCCCGAGAGTTGCGACGGAAGCCTTTGGGCCAGCTTCTCCAGTTGAATCAGCTCGAGGAGTTCATGAACTTTAGCGCGGATTTTCTCCGCCGAAGGCCTTTGCTGGCGTGGCCTGACTCGTAAGCCGAAGGCAATGTTCTCAAATACCGTCATGTGGCGGAACAAGGCGTAGTGCTGAAACACAAATCCCACCTGCCGTTCACCGGCACTGCGGTCGGAAATGTCTTTTCCGTCAAACCGGACATTTCCCCTGTCCGCGAATTCAAGTCCGGCGATGATGCGCAACAGTGTGGTCTTGCCCGACCCCGAGGGCCCCAACAGCGCCACCAGTTCGCCGGTTGGGATCTCCAGGCTGACGTCGTTCAACGCCGTGAAACGGCCAAACGTCTTGGCGATGTTTGAGGCTTCGATGCTCATGCGATCACTTCTTCCCAGTTTCTCGCCAGGGCAGCCTGTTGCTGCTTGGCCTTCCATTCGACCGCGCTCTTAGCCACGAGGGTCACTAGAGCCAACAGGGCCAACAATGAGGCCACGGCGAAGGCTGAAACAAATTGGTATTCGTTATAGAGAATCTCGATGTGTAGCGGCATAGTGTTGGTCAGGCCGCGAATATGCCCGGATACGACCGAGACCGCGCCGAATTCGCCCATGGCCCGGGCATTGCAGAGAATTACGCCGTACAGCAATCCCCACTTGACGTTGGGCAGGGTCACTCGAAGGAAGGTCTGCCAGCCGCTGGCGCCGAGCGTCAAGGCGGCTTCCTCTTCTTCGCTGCCCTGGGCCTGGATCAGCGGAATAAGTTCCCGGGCAACGAAAGGAAAAGTCACAAAGATGGTTGCGAGCACGATTCCCGGCACGGCAAAGATGATCTTGATATCGTGCGCCGCCAGCCAAGGGCCCAAAAGACCCTGCAGGCCGAACAGCAACACGTAAATCAACCCGGAGACCACCGGCGAAACTGAAAACGGCAGATCGATCAGCGTGATCAGCAGACTCTTGCCAACAAACTCGAACTTGGCGATCGACCACGCCGCGCACACCCCAAACACCAGATTGAGCGGAACGGCGATTCCAGCAGCCAGTAACGTCAACCGGATTGCGGCCAGCGCATCCGGCTCGCGGAAGCTGGCGAAATAGGCGCCCACACCCTTGGCCAATGCGGAGGAAAAAGCCACCGCCAGCGGCACGAAAAGGAACAGGACTAAGAACAGCAGAGCAATGGCGATCAAGATCCAGCGCACCAGGGCCGACTCGGTGGTCGCTTCAACAACACCACCGGCAGAACTGAAGGCGCTCGGTGGGTTCAATGTAACGGTTGCGGCCATAAATAAATTCTTCGCGGGATACTCTTCTAAAATCGGTCGACTAACCCTCTTGCAACGCCATACCCGGCGTCAGAGCTTCCTCGGGCAGTGACGAGTCCACAGATCTTCCTGTTCTCTGCCGCTCGGAAGTCCATTTCTGCAGCAGATTGATCGCCAGCAATAAAGTGAAGGAGCAGACCAGCATGACCACAGCAATCGCGGTCGCCCCGGCATAGTCGTATTGCTCCAGCTTGGTGATGATCAGCAGCGGCGTGATCTCAGTCCGCATCGGCATATTCCCTGAGATAAAAACCACCGAGCCGTATTCGCCTACTGCGCGCGCGAAAGGCCATCGTGAAGCCGGTCACTGCGGCGGGCAGGATTGCGGGCAGGATTACGCGGATAAAAGTCTGCAAGCGGCTTGCGCCCAGGCTGGCGGCGGCTTCTTCCGTATCTTTTTCGAGGTCTGCCAGCACCGGCTGCACGGTTCGCACTACAAAGGGCAAGCCGACAAACGTCAGCGCAATCACCACGCCCAGCCGTGAGTAAGTCCCTTTGATCCCTACGGCCGCAAGATACTGACCTATCCAGCCGTGAGCCGAATAGATGGTCGTAAGGGCGATACCGGCAACAGCCGTGGGCAAAGCGAAAGGCAGGTCGACCAGAGAGTCGAACAGCCGCTTGCCCGGGAATTCGTAACGCACCAGCACCCAGGCAACTAAGAGGCCGAAAAACAGGTTGGTCAGCGCGGCGACGAACGAGGCTCCGAAACTAAGCTGGTAGGAAGCCACCGCGCGCGGAGCCGACACGGTGTGCCAGAACTGCGCCCAGGTCAAGGTCGATGCTTTGAGGAAAGTAGCCGACAGCGGGATGAGCACGATCAGGCTCAAATAGAGCAGCGTGAAGCCCAGGGTTAAACCAAAACCTGGCAGAATGCTCCGTTGCTTGAGAGTGACCTTCATTTAATTTGGCTGGTAGATCTGGTCGAACACGCCACCATCCGCAAAATGCGTCTTCTGGGCTTTTTGCCAGCCACCGAAAACTTCATCAATCGTGACCAGCTTGATCTTGGGGAAAACTGACTGATATTTCTTAGCCACCGCTTCCAGACGTGGCCGGTAGTAGTTCTTGGCGCAGATTTCCTGTCCCTCGGGCGTGTACAGATATTCGAGATAAGCCTGAGCCACGGCCCGCGTGCCCTTCTTGTCCACGACTTTGTCCACAACCGCCACGGGCGGTTCGGCCAAAATGCTCAGTGAGGGCACGACAATCTCGACTTTGTCGGAACCCAACTCCTTGAGCGACAGGAAGGCTTCGTTCTCCCACGCAATCAGCACGTCGCCGATCTCACGTTGCGCAAAGGTAGTAGTCGCACCCCGCGCACCAGAATCCAGCACGGGCACATTCTTGTAGAGCTTCTGTACAAAGCTGCGGGCGCTCGCGTCACTGCCACCCGGTTGCTTAAGCGCGTATGCCCAAGCCGCCAGATAGTTCCAGCGCGCGCCGCCGGATGTCTTAGGACTAGGCGTGATCACCGAAACTCCCGGCTTCACTAGATCGTCCCAATCCTTAATTTTCTTGGGATTGCCTTTTCTTACCAGGAAGACGATGGTCGAAGTGTAGGGAGTGCTGTTCTGCGGCAGTCGCTTCTGCCAGTCTGCTGGAAGCAAGCCGGCGTTCCGGGAAATGGCGTCGATGTCGTAGGCCAGGGCGAGAGTCACAACGTCGGCCTGCAGGCCGTCGATCACTGCCCGCGCTTGCTTACTCGACCCGCCGTGCGACTGCTGGATCTCCACCGTCTGCCCGGTCTTCGCCTTCCAATACTTGGCGAACGCTGCATCGTAATCTTGATAAAGCTCCCGCGTGGGATCGTAAGAAACATTAAGTATCGTTACACTAGCGCCTTGCCCCACGCCGTAGACACCAAGAACCAAAATCAGCCCCAACAAAATCAGTGCCTTCCGCGTCATTTTTCGCCCCTGTTGACGTTGCCGTGGACCACCATGGGCAGAACGCCTGCCTCTTGCCCTTTGCTCTTGCGCGAACGCTTGCCGGTTTTCGAGGAACTTGGCGCGGCTAGGATCTGCGCTAGCGTCGTGTGTTCCAGGATTTTGGCCGCTGCGTCCCGCACGTCGAGGAACACCTGATAAAGCGCCCGGTGCTCCGCGTCGCGGCTGATCAGGCTGCGCAATTGTTCGGCATCGCCAAACGGGGCGAGCGGCCCGTCGATCAGCCGGATGATTTCGCTGAGATGAATTTCTGCCGGCGGCCGCCGCAACTGATATCCGCCTTTCGCGCCGCGCACACTCTCAACCAGCCGGGCGTTCTTCAGTTCGAGAAGAATCAGCTCCAGAAACTTCTCCGGAAGATCTTCTTCGTAAGCGATGTCGCGTATGCGGATCGCGCCCTGGTTATAGCGGCGGGCCAGCACCATCATGGCTTGCAGCGCGTAGAGTCCCTTCTGCGAAATCTTCATAGTTCTTTAAATACCGTAAAAATTCTTTAATGTCTATAGTCTTAATAGACTTTATGGACATGGCAATTCCATCGCCACTTTTGTAGTCCGAGAGGGCGGAATAACTTATTCTTTTTCTGTAACTTAGATTTTCGGCGCGGAGGCCTCACTGGTCCGGGCCGCAGCAAGTTTCACATTCTGTTCACGAGTTTGTACCGTCCGCAGGGGGGCGGGCTTGGTTTATCGCCCGTTCCGGTTGGGCTCAATGCGCAGAAGCTGCACCGTTATGTTGTCCGGGCCGCCGCGCTGTTTCGCAGTCTCTACCAGATACTTGCAGGCATCGTCGGCTTCCCTTTCTGCAACGGCCTGAAGCACTTCTGACTCTTTGAGCAGGCCCCAAAATCCGTCTGTGCACAGCACCAGCACGTCTCCATCCTGTAGTTCGATAGGATGTTCGGGTTGATCGGGGGTAATCGTCATCCCAGCGCCCAGGGCCGCAGTCAGAATGTGTCTTTGAGGATGAGATTCGGCCTCATCCGCACGGATAAGTCCATTTTCCACCAGGCGGCTGACGTAAGAGTGATCGCGGGTAAGCCGGGTGATCGAATCGCCTCGCACCAGATAGAGGCGGCTATCGCCCAGGTGGGCAAAGTAGAGCAGATGGTTGAGCAAGGCCACCGCGGTGCAGGTCGTACCCATGCCGGCGAGCATAGGCCGGAGACTGGCCTCCGCCTGGATGCGCTGATGCGCCGACTGAAATCCGGCCAGTAGCCAAACCTGCGGATCTCCTTCCACGGCATTGGCATAGACCTCCTCGACAGCTTCAACGGCGAGCCGGCTGGCCTCTTGCCCGCCTTCGTAACCACCCATACCATCGGCCACGACGGCAAGCCGGCCTTTACGCTTGAACTCTTCGTCGCTGGCCGCTTCCCAATACGCGTAGTTATCTTCGTTATTTTCTCGCTGGCATCCGATGTCGCTGAGGCTCGCCAACTTGATCCCGGGACGAATCTGCATACCGAGGGGGCATTATACAGAAGCGGCGGCCTTTTCTTGTCCTGCCGAGCCAGGTGACGGACCCACCGCATGACATTTGTCATCGCCGTCTGATGATGATCTCCACTTCCGCCGTTGTGCCAACTGTCCGACTATAGATTCGGTTCAACGGAAGCCTGCCAAGGAGCTGGAGATGATCGCAACCCTACCAGAGCGAATCGAGGCTGAGAATACCAACGTCACGCCGGTCGTGGCACGGCTCGCAGGCGTAAGCAAGAATTACGGCTCCGTGCAAGCTCTGAGAGACGTGAACCTGGACCTCCGCGCAGGAGAACTATTGGCCCTGCTTGGACCAAACGGCGCCGGAAAAACCACGGCAGTCCGGCTCCTTCTGGGATTGGCCAAGCCCGCCTCGGGAAACGTGAGCGTGTTCGGAGGCGATCCCTTTCATCCCGATGTGCGACTGCGGATCGGGGCAATGCTTCAGGTGGCCAGAGTCCCGGAAACCTTACGGGTTCGCGAGCACATAGAGCTGTTCTCCAGCTACTACCTCAACCCGCTGCCGCTCGAAGCGTCCTTGACGGCAGCCGGCCTGGAAGACATTCGGGACCGCAAGTTCGGCGATCTTTCGGGAGGGCAGCGGCAGCGGGTGCTCTTTGCTCTCTCACTCTGCGGTAACCCCGACCTGCTGTTCCTCGACGAGCCCACGGTCGGCCTTGATGTTGAAGCCAGAAGGACCTTGTGGGAGGAGATTCGCAAGTTGCTGGCCCGCGGAAAGACCGTTCTCCTCACCACGCACTACCTCGAAGAAGCGGACGCACTCGCGGACCGCGTCGTGGTGATCAACCAGGGTTCAATCGTTGCAGAAGGCACTCCGGCGGAAATCAAGGCACAAACCGCGGGCAAACGGATCCGTTGTGTCACCCGCCTCGAGCTCAGCGCCGTGCGCAAGATTTCCGGAGTGCTGGAGGTTCGCAAGGACCGCGACGCACTGGAGATTCGCACCGCGAACGCTGAACTTGTACTCCGCGAACTTTTCGCCCTCGATAGTGGCCTCTCCGATCTCGAAATCACCAGCGCCGGGCTTGAAGAAGCATTTCTGGCTCTGACCCGCGAGGATGACCACGACCACTCCAATCAGGAATCAGGGAGGAAATAACCATGGCAACGGCAACCGTGCTTGCGACTCCCGCGCTCACCCGGCCACTAGGTCGCACCCTCGTGATCTACTGCAAGGAAGCGAAATACGAGTTCCTCAAATGCCTTCGATTACGCGCCTACTCGCTCTCCACCATTTTCTTTCCGCTGATGTTTTATGTCTTGTTCGGCCTGGTGATGGGGCGCCAATCGATGGGCGCGATACCCGGGGTGAGCCTGAGCAAATATCTCATCCCCACTTACGGCACTTTCGGCGTGATGGGAGCCTCGCTTTTTGGCACCGCCGCGCTGCTCGCCACGGAACGTGGGCTGGGATGGTTGCAGTTGAAGCGTGCCAGTCCCATGCCACCTTTTGCGTATTTCTTTGCCAAGGTGGTCATGAGCATGACTTTCAGCACGATCGTCGTGCTGTTGCTCCTGGTGCTCGGAGTCGCGCTCGGGGGCGTGCGCATTGTGCCTCTCGATGCGCTTAAGCTGTTGGCTACGCTCGTCGCCGGATCGCTTCCTTTCTGCGCCATGGGATTGGCGATCGGATATTTTGCCGGGCCCAATTCCGTGACCGCCACCGTCAACATGATCTACCTCCCTCTTTCGTTCTGTTCCGGGCTGTGGATTCCGTTTATGTTCCTGCCCAAGATCATCCGGCAAATTGCGGTCTTTCTCCCGCCCTACCATTTGTCCCAACTCGCGCTGGGAGTGATTGGTGCGGGACGAGGTGAATCTAACTCGGTTCATTGGCAGGTACTCATCGGATTCACTCTTGTCTGCCTGGGCGTGGCCTGGATCGGCTTTCAGCGCGATGAAGGGAAAATGTATGGCTAGCGAACAGACAGCGGGATGGGTTCTGGTTCTGGCGAGTTTGCTACTGTTGCTGATGTCGAACCGCCTCGATCTGTTGGCGGTTCTGTTTCCTGTGGCGGGCTTGGTGGCGTATGGGGCGGCACGCATCCAGAAGGCGTCCGGGCTGACACGCGGCCACGGAAAGGAATAGCCTAGAGCTTGCATGCCGATGATATTCAAGAGCCGGGAGCACGGCTGGCTGCCTTACGTGTGGCTGGTGTTCCTGAGCTTTTTCTTTGTCCATCCCATTCTCGATCACGTAAGCCGGCGCGAGTGGCTTGTAACGCTGCTGGGTACGGCGGTGTTCCTGGTCTTCTATTCGGGTGTCTTCGCTTGCAAGGGCAAATGGACGTTACTCTGCCTGGCGGGAATTGCGCTGCTGGGAATAGGCTTCGCGCCTTTCACCCCGGGGGCTTCGGTCTTCTTCATTTACGTTGCCGCGTTTATTGGGCCTGTCGTTGAGAAGCCACGCACGGCATTCATCCTGTTGGGCGTGCTGCTGGCTGTGGTTGGCCTCGAATCCTGGCTGCTGCACTTGCCCAACCAATTCTGGATCACCACTTTTGTGGTTTCGATCGGTGTGGGCATCGCCGATATTCATTTTGCGGAACGAAACCGGGCTGACGCCAAGCTGCGAATGGCGCACAGCGAGATCGAGCACCTGGCAAAAGTCGCGGAACGCGAACGTATTGCGCGGGATCTGCACGACGTGCTCGGCCATACCCTGTCGGTGATCATCTTGAAGTCAGAACTGGCGGGCAAGCTCATCGATCGTGACTCCGAGCGGGCAAAGAACGAAATTGGCGATGTGGAGCGAACCGCGCGTGAAGCCCTGGCTGAGGTCCGCCACACCATTCGCGGTTACCGCTCGCAGAGCCTGGAAGCCGAATTGAAGCGCGCCAAGGCGGCGCTCGAAACCGCCGGACTGACGGTCAAATCCGAGGCAGCCGACGTGACGCTGACGCCAGTGCAGGAAAGCGTGATCGCCATGGTGGTGCGCGAAGCGGTCACCAATGTCGTGCGCCACGCGCAGGCGCGCAACTTTGCCCTCAGGCTCGCGCCGGTCAACGGAAATTGTCTGCTCGAAATTCAAGATGACGGCCAGGGCGGCAACCAGATCGAAGGAAATGGGTTGCTTGGCATGCGCGAACGAATCGAGGCTTTGGGTGGAACCATGCAGCGCGACACCACCGCAGGGACTCGGCTCTCGATCCAGTTCCCCTTGACGTCGTCACGAGAAAAATCCCCACTGTGAATCCCAGCGTCAAAGACGGCCGCAAGGCGATCCGCGTCATCATCGCCGAAGATCAGGGCATGGTGCTTGGCGCGCTCGCCGCCCTGCTCGAAATGGAGAACGACGTTTCCGTCGTCGCCCGCGCCCGCAACGGCAAAGAGGCACTGCAAGCTGTGCTGATCCAGAAGCCGGACGTGTTCATTACCGACATCGAAATGCCGGAGATGACCGGCCTCGACGTGGCCGCCGAACTCAAACGCCGCCGCACCGCAACCCGGGTGATGATCCTCACCACCTTCGCTCGCGCCGGCTATTTGCGGCGGGCGCTCGATGCGGGTGCTTCGGCATATCTGCTCAAAGACATGCGCGCTGAAGAACTCGCCGACGCGGTGCGCCGGGTGCACCGCGGCCTACGGGTCATCGATCCGGAATTGGCGGCCGAAGCCTGGGTGGAAGCCGATCCGCTCACCGATCGCGAGCGGCAGGTCCTGCGCCTGGCGGGCGACGGCTTGGGTGGCAGCGACATCGCGTCTCAGCTCAATTTATCCGAAGGCACGGTGCGTAATTATCTGTCAGAAGCCATCAGCAAACTCGGCGCGGCCAACCGCGTGGAGGCGGCCCGCATAGCGCGGACCAAAGGCTGGCTATAGCAATCTTGCCTTCAGCTTCGAACCCACTTCAAGGTTTCAACCAAAGCACCGGGAACCCGTGACCTAGCCGCCGAAAGTCAGAGTCGCTGGTGACCAGCGTGGCTTTGTGCTCGATTGCCAGAGCCGCGGCAAAGCTGTCGACATAGTAGAGCTTGTACCTGGACTTGACGTCAGCGGCGTGAAAGGCTCTCTGCGGCGTGGCGTCTATCAACTGGAGGGGCAAAGGATGCACCGCATTCATGGTCGCCACCGCCCGGTCCTTTCCATATTCACGAAGAACCGCGCCATAGACTTCCCCATAGTTCACTGCCGACATCAGGATCTCAATCCGCCCGCGCATGGCGTCTTTCAGCAGCTCATTCACCCGGTCCGCAGCCGGTTTCTTTTGCAGAAATCCAAACAACGCGCTGGCATCGAAGACATAGGTTTTCACGGCTTCCGCTTACCCTCTTCACGATGCTCTTTTTCCCACTGCGCCAGCAGGTCGGGGCCATCGGCCAGGCAGCCCATGACGCGGTCGACGTAGTCCTCGGTGATGGGCTGCAGAACAATGCGCCCGAACTGGTCCTCCAAAAACTTGACCCTGGTCCCCGCTTCAATCCCATGCTTGCGGCGCAGCTCGGCTGGAACTACAAGTTGGCCCTTGGATGTGAATGTACCACTCAAGTCTTTCATGCCTTACATCTTATCACGAGTAAGACGAAGCCGTGCGACGGACACTGGCAGCGTCAATCAAGCCGGGGTTACAACCTCGAGAGATATGGTGAGCGCGGATGGACTCGAACTTGAGGCGTTCAGCAGGCGTGAATGAGCCGCCAGTCGGCGGCGATTGGGAGCCTGCTGCCGAAATCCTGAGGCGCTTCGCGCCGAAGGACCTCGCACGGTAAGAATGGTGAGCGCGGATGGACTCGAACTTGAGGCGTTTAGCAGGCGTGAATGAGCCGCCAGTCGGCGGCGATTGGGAGCCTGCTGCCGAAATCCTGAGGCGCTTCGCCGAAGGACCTCGCACTAAACTCGCAGTAAAATATGGTGAGCGCGGATGGACTCGAACCATCGACCCATGCCTTAAAAGGGCATTGCTCTGCCAGCTGAGCTACGCGCCCACACTTGGTGCAGGAATCTAGTGTACCAACGAACGGGCAGAAACCTCCACTCCGCGACCTTTATTCCACGTCTCGATTTTCCCTTCGCTCACTCATACGAACTCGCAAAAAACCGCACTCGCTGCCGCTCATTTCGCCTGCAGGGGGAACCTTGTTTGTGCTCCCTAAGTCCGTTGACAAGGGGTGGGTTCCAGACCATACTCCGAAAAAGTCTTCAACTCGATGAAGGGATGCGTAGTAACCATTTTCCGAAGTTACTGTGACCACCATACCGCACCACCTAGTCTCATCGATTTTTCGAACCGATCTTTTCAACCTCGGAGGAGTTTTATGACCGCGAAGCAACCTGCTGGCAGGCTGAGTCTACCCGTAATCTGTGGTTTGAGTGTTTTGCTGGCCTTGGCCGCCGGCGCCATGTACCTGAGCGCTGGTCCGGCCATCCGGCCACACGATGCTCACCCCACCGCGAGTGTAGCCAAGCCGCATTTCGTGAACGCAAGCCTCAGTGCCAACACCGACGCTTCGCACCAGCGCGTATTGAACGCGTACGGCCGCTTGCCACTGGCGTTTGACGCCAACCAGGGCCAGACCGACCCTCAGGTGAAATATGTGGCGCGGGGGAACGGCTATTCGCTCTTTCTCACCTCGAACAAAGCTGTGCTCTCCATGAGTTCGGGTGCCAGTTCTCCGCTGCGCGATGCCATGATTCGCCGCTACATGGGCTTTACCCGCTGGCACAAGGTGATGCAGCAGCGCGCGCGTCACGCCAAGACTCAGGTGGCGGTGCTCAACATGGAAATGGTCGGCGCCAATCCCCAGCCGCAGATCGTCGGGTCAGAACCTTCTGCCGGGCGTGACCAATTATTTGATCGGCAACGATCCCAAAAAGTGGCACACCAAAATTCCGCAATACGCCCGGGTGGAATATCAAAGCGTCTATCCCGGCGTGGATCTGGCTTTCCACGGCGAACAGCGGCAACTCGAATTTGATTTTCTGGTAGCTCCTCAGGCTGACCCCGCGCCGATCGCATTGCAGTTCACCGGCGCAAAGCGCATGAAGCTGGATGAATCCGGAAATCTGCTGCTGACCTCTGCCGCCGGCGACGTAACCATGAAGAAGCCCGTGGCATACCAGGAAAGCAATGGCGTGCGGCAGTTAGTCGAAGCCAAGTTTGTGATGAAGAGCCACGGCCAGGTTGGCCTACAACCTGGGCAACTATGATCGCAGCCGTGAACTGGTGATTGACCCATCGCTGAACTTTGCCACCTATCTTGGAGGTAGCGGCCAGGACGAAGCCTTTGGTATTGCGCTCGACAGCAGTCTCAACGCCTACATTACCGGCGATACCACTTCAGTGAACTTTCCTGGGTCTCCCACCCCCACCCTAATAGGACCGGGCGGGGGTTTTGACGCATTTGTTACCGAACTGAGCAGCGACGGGACCGCCATAGTGTTCACGACCCTGTTCGGCGGCACTGGGGGCGATGTGGGGAACGCTATTGCGATCGATCAGAATTCGGGCGATATTTTGGTGGCGGGAGGAACAAGTTCATCCGACTTTCCCGTGACCGTGGGCACGGCGTTTCAGAGTGTCTTTGGCGGCCCGAATTGTGCTGTGCCAGCCAACTGCCCAAATCTCACGAGTAATGCATTCCTCGTTGATCTCGATTCCACTGGGAGCACCCGGGTCTACTCCACCTACTTTGGAGGAGACAACACCGACAACGCATTCGCCTTGGTGCTCGATACCGGCGGTAATGCCTACATAGCTGGCGAGACTAGTTCCGGCGACTTTCCCGCACCGACCGGATCCCTAAACCATGGGGCTGGTGAAACCGGAGCGTTCGACGGTTTCGTAGCCAAGATCAACCCCGCTGGTTCGGGATCGGCGTCCCGTGTGTACGCTGTTTTCGTTGGCGGAACTCTGGACGATCTCATCACGGGCATCCAGCTGGATGCGGGCGCGCCAAGTGTTCTTGCGGCCGGGGACACGCTGTCGACTGACCTTCTGGCAGCCACTACTACGACCGGTAGTTTTCAGAAATGCCTCGATACGCCTCCTCCGAACCCGGGCTCGTGCCCTGCCGGCAAGACTGCCGAGGACGCATTCGTCACCAAGGTGAATCCGGCTGGGAGCGGCTTCACCTACTCCACCTACCTAGGAGGCAGTGGCGACGATGGTGCCTCGGGACTTGCAGCAGACCCAACCCTGAATCCGGCCCCCGCGTACATAACTGGTTTCACGACCTCGACTGACTTTCCCGTTACCACCGGCGCGTTTCAGACCACTTATCCGGCGGGTAACAGCTTGTTTACGGCATTTGTTACGCAGGTCAATTCTGGAGGCACGGGGCTGGGCTACTCCTCTTTCCTAGGGGGTAACACGGCCGACAGCGGCAATGCAATTGCCCTCGATCCGCTTGAGAACGCCTACGTGACAGGTACTACTCTGTCGACAAATTTCCCGACGGTAGACGCCTTCCAGGGAACATTCGGAGGTGGGAACTCGGACGCGTTCGTTGCCGAAATTGATCCCACGGGAGCAACCGAGATCTATTCGTCGTACCTGGGCGGCACCGGGGATGAAAATTTCGAAAATAACACCGCGCTTGGCGGAGCCATCGTAATAGGTGCGGTGGACCCAACACATTTCGTTCCATACCTGGCTGGGATTACTACCTCGACCAGCGGGCTTGCGAAGAGTGCAGAGCAAGGGACCTACGGGGGCGGGGCCACGGACGCCTTCGTCGCACAGGTCAGCGCTTCCAGTGGAAGCAGCGGCGCCGATTTCTCCATCGGCGTCGATCCCACCAGCGTGAGCGTCACCGCCGGGGCCAGTTCCCCCTCGATTACTGTCTCCGTGGTTCCACTCAACGGATTTAATGCAGCTGTGACCCTTTCCTGTTCGATACCCTCTAGCGCGACAGGCGTGGGATGTACCTTTGGGTCCACTTCCATTTCGACCTTGCCAGGTTCAACCACCCTGACCATTACCACGAAAGCGAATTCCTCTGCGAAGACGGACCATCGCCGTTCCGGCATCTTCTACGCCATGTGGCTGCCGATCGGTGGCTTGGCTTTGTTCGGCGCCGGATTTTCCTCGCGCAGAAGAAAGCTGTTTCTGCTGGTAGTCGGAAGCTGCTTGGTACTCGGCCTGATCTTCCTGCCCAGTTGCAGCAGCAGCAGCGGTGGAGGTGGAGGTGGCGGAGGCGGTGGAACTCCGGCTGGCACGTATACGATCAACGTCACTGGAACATCGACCGGCGCGGGACCACACTCGGCGGGCGAGCAGCTTACGGTGAATTAGGACCGCGCAACATGTTTTCTTCCCCGCAGCGGCCTCCGGATGGCGATCGGGGGCATCTGCGGGGATTTTTTCGTTCGGCAGTATCCTGCTGGAAACTCTTCATGGCTCACTGCTGTCCAGTTTTCTTGTTGCTGTTTACCAGTGCCGGAACAACTTGGGCTGCGCCATTCCATAAAGAGAGAGCCGCGCCCCCGGTTGTCGGCTGGGCAGAAGGAAAAACAGGTTGCACCTTCAGCCGCGGCGACGATGGCAAGTACCGCTACGGCATCTGGCAGGATGACTGGGGCCTCACCCTGGCCATAGACGGCCGCGAACTGCAAAAATCCCCGTACCGTCTGAAGCGGTTGATCACGGTCCAGCTCACCATCGACTACAGGGGCAGGGGAAGCCCGTATGCGCCTTCCGCGCCCATCACGCTGGAGTTTGTAAGCCACTCCAAGGTCATCCATCCCGCCCTGGATCCAGACGACCTCTCGACTGCGTTGCAAGACCTCACAGACGCCTACAGCGATCAGATGGAGCACGCGGTGCGCAAGCACCCCGAACAAAAAGATGCAGAGGAAGCCAAATTACAAGCCTACGAAAAAGGGATCACGGAGCTGCAGGAATTTGCCGTCGCCCACGGATTCCGCGGCCAAACGCTCGATCCCAGTAATCGTGAGCTGAGCGGCTGGCTATTTTTCAACGCCAAAGACAAGTGGATTGGCAGCTGGAAGAAAACCGAACAATTTTCCCTGCGCGTTCCAGTGGGCGGGAAAATCTTTGAATTCCCCTTCAAGCTTCCGCCGGAAGAAGGAGAATTAATTCTGCAAGAAGCGGCCATAGGAGTGCGGGGCAGTTTGGAAAACCCAAAGAATTGCTCCGAAACGCGGCATTTCTGAACGAGAATTCTGGGTTTGGCTCGCTCCCCGACCAACGGACTACAGGCTGCTCAGACTGCCAGGCGGCGGGACTCGGCTTCCTTTTGAGAAACATATCGCAGCAGCAGGTCGCGCAGCGATACCAGTCCCTTGAGTTGTTTGCCATCGGCGATCAGCACATGGCGAAAACCAAATTCGCGCATCAGGAAAAGGCAGTTCTCCACTGTTTCATCGCTACCGACCGTCTTGGGATTGGCGGTCATGACCTCAGAAATCTTGGTGGTGCCCGGCATGCGGCCCGCCGCCACCACGCGGTTCATAATGTCGCGCTCCGAGAAAATGCCGACCAGTTCGCCGTTGCGCAATACGGGCAACGCGCCAATACTGTGCTCCATCATGAAGCGGGCGCCTTCGAGAACGGTCTTGTCGGCTTCTATCGAATAAATCCGCCGGTCTTTCACCAGATCGTAGATATGCGCCATAGAGAACTCCCGGGAAGCAGCCTGGGGGCAGCCGATTTCCCGTGCAAGGTTTCATAATTTACCACGTATGGCGGGCTCGTATCTATGCCATAAGGCTCGTTGAAAGCGGAAAAAGGCAGCCGGCGGCGCGGATTAGAAATCCGGCCGCCAGGTCCTCGGGTCAGTGTTTGCTGGTCGAGGCGCTTTCCTCGGCTTTATTCTCCGGGCGTGGCGTCATGGAAACCACGGTGTACTCGCGCTCCTTGCTGTCGAGGTCTTCCATTTGCAGCATCATCTTGTCTTTTTGCAGCCGGAACTGCGCGGCCTGACCCACGGGCAGCAATATTGGGTGTTTTTCGTCTTTCGGGCGGATGCGATAGATCACGCGGTCCGTCTGCAGCAGGTATTCCTGGCATAAGACTTCGTGGGTCTTCTTGTGACCGGAATCCGTGCCCAACATTTCCCCGGCAAAACTCTTGCCGCTGTTCTCGTCCACTCCGCACCCTACAGAATCCATCTGCAGCAGGGTTGCGGTCTCGTAGTGCTTACCGTCTTTGGCGTAGGCGAGCGTACCAAGCAAAACCACCGCCATCAGTATTTGTTTTTGCACGATTGCTCCTCCGCGAAGCGGCGCATTTCCACCCAGCCCGGGCTGATGCAATAGCAAAATTATTGATGTTCTGCGTAAGGCATTGAAGGTCACGATCGTAATTGGCCTGTCGTAACTCTATTTTTCTCGCTCGAAACCCACGAGAAGTTTTTCTGCGACCTCGGCGGCTGTTGTGCCAAGCAGGGCTCTATCTGCTATCTTCGTGCATTCGCTTTGTAGTTGAATCGGTCCCCGAGGAAAACCCAGGATGACTGAGGCCCGGCTCCCCGAACCTTCGCGCACCTACCGCTGGATGGTTTTGGTCTTCATGAGTTTGGCGATGTTCGGGAACTACTACGTTTATGACTGCATCGCGCCGATCGCTGATCTGCTGGCCAAGCAACTGGGCTTCTCTAATTCGAACATTGGCCTGTTGCAGGCGATTTACAGCTTTCCTAACATCGCGATGGTTCTGGTGGGCGGATACGTCGTGGACCGGATCGGCACCCGCAAAGCCATCTTCATCTTCGGAACGCTGTGTTTTATTGGTTCGATCCTGACCGTATCCTCGGGAACGCTGGTGGTAATGGCCTCGGGCCGCCTAGTCTTTGGGCTGGGCGCGGAATCGCTCATCGTGGCAGTCAGTACAGCGATCGCCAAATGGTTCCGCGGTAAAGAGTTGAGTTTCGCCTTCGGCATTAATTTGATGATCGCCCGGCTGGGCACCTGGCTGGCGCAGAATTCCCCCACATGGGCCCACTCGGCTTATACGAATTGGCGGTCGCCGCTCCTGATTTCGGTGGGTTTCGCTTCATTCTGTGTGATCGGAGCCTTGATCTACTGGGCTTTAGAGGCGTATGCAGAAAAGAGAATGGATCTCGGGGAACAAGGCTCCACGGATAAAGTCGTCTTCAGCGACATTTACAAGTTCGGGCTGTCTTACTGGTACATCGTAGCTCTCTGCATCGTATTTTATTCGGCGATCTTTCCTTTCGAAACCTTTGCCATCAAGTTCTTCATGGAGGCCCACGGTACAAGCCGCGAACTGGGAGGCTTCCTGGTCAGCATTCTCACCGCCTCAACCATGTTCGGCACACCGGTCTTTGGCCTGTTCGTCGACAAACTCGGCCACCGCGCCTTGTTGATGATGCTGGGCTCAATGCTGCTGATCCCCGTGTATTTGATGATGGGCTATACCCACATCAGTCTGTACGTACCCATGGCGATGATGGGGGTCGCGTTTTCCCTCATTCCTGCGGTGATGTGGCCCTCGGTCGCCTACATCGTCGGGCAATCGAAGCTGGGAACGGCCTACGGCCTGATGACCATGATCCAGAATATTGGATTATTCGGGCTCAATCTGCTGGTTGGCTGGGCCAACGATTACAGTCACGCAAGTGCTGCAAATCCTGATGGTTACCGTCTCGGTATGTGGATCTTCTCAATCCTAGGGTTCTTGGGTGTGCTTTTCGCTTATCTTTTGCGGCGACGCGAAACTGGACCCCATGGACACGGGTTAGAAAGCATAACCACGGCTACTGCCAGCGCCTGACCCAGGATCCCTTGAGGAACCAAGGCCCCGGGGGAGCCGGTTGACGGGGTTTGGGCATGCCCAGTAGGCTGAGATTTGGACACCAAAGTAACCTAGGAAGCGGCTCCGGGAAACCTCCTGTGGAATAACGTATTCTTCCGCTTTTGGGAGACGCGGGGGCACGTTTAACGGCTGCAACCAGTACAACGAAAAGGCAGTTATGCCGCATCTGACTTAGTGCGGCCGGAAAGGCGACTTGACGGACGCCAGCAAAGCACAAGGCCATCGGTCTTCGGAAGCGGAGGCCATTGAGCGTGCCAAGCAAGGGGACGCTGAAGCCTTTGAGTTGCTCTACGACCTGCATAAGCGGCGTGTGTATTCTTTATGCCTGCGCATGACGGCCAATACGGCAGAGGCCGAGGACCTGACTCAGGAAGCTTTCCTGCAGTTGTTCCGCAAGATTGGAACCTTTCGCGGCGAGTCTGCTTTTTCCACCTGGCTGCATCGCATGGCGGTCAACGTGGTTCTTATGCACTTGCGGAAGAAAAGCCTGCCCGTAATACCGCTGGAAGACACGCTGGAGACCGACGAGGAATCTCCCAGAAAGGAACCGGGCGCGCCGGATCCTTCGCTAGCAGGAGCAGTGGATCGTATGCAGCTGCAAAAGGCGGTGGACGCGTTGCCGCCCGGGTATCGAACGATTTTTCTGCTACACGATGTGGAAGGCCACGAGCATAACGAAATTGCCGCTTTGGTGGGCTGCTCGATTGGCAATAGCAAGTCACAGTTGCACAAAGCGCGCATGAAATTGCGCGAGTCCCTGAAAACGAGCAGAGCCGAAAAGGCCACCAAGCCGTAGGCAGGGATAGTGAAATCGGGGAGAGAAGCTTTATGAATTGCGCGGAGTTTGAAAAGGTTCTGCCGGAAATCCTGGACCGCAGCCGCAGCCTGGACGAAGACACCCATCTACGGTCCTGCGCCGTCTGCTCCAGCCTGGTTTCGGATCTAAGTGCCATTGTGGAAGAGGCACGGTTTCTTCAGGGGTCGGAGGAGCCCAGCCCTCGGGTATGGAATTCCATTGAAATCGCTTTGCGGCAAGAGGGGCTGATACGGCAGGTAAAGCCTGAATCCGGCTTCAGTTCCTTGCTTTCGCGCCGCTGGGGTGTGGCGTGGCTCGCTCCCATTGCGGCCGTACTGGTTCTGGGTGGTGTTCTCGGGTACGAGCACGGACCGATGGGCAAGAAGCAAGCCCCGGGCAATTCCCAGCCAACCGTAGCTCGTTTGGGCGATGATCAACAGCTGCTGGAAGCTTTGGGATCGCGTTCGCCCGCCATCCGGGCGGAATATGAGGCAAACCTGGCAAATGTAAACTCCTACATCCAGGACGCCGAAGAGTCGGCCAAAGCCGATCCCACCGACGAAGAAGCCCAGGAGTTACTTATCGATGCATATGGGCAGAGAGCCATGGTTTATCAGCTAGCTTTGGACCGTACTCTGCCATAATGGGAATAGCGAGCGGTTGAACGGGCGACCGCCAGGCTGAAGAGAGGGTTACCATGAATGCAGTGGGGCGTGGGGCGCAGTTAACATTTGTGGCAGTCCTCAGCGTGACGGCTTGCGCTATTGCTCAAACCCGGACTGACCTTCACTTCACCGTGGGCCCCAAGGCGAATGTTTCGGTAGCCAACGAGTACGGCCCTATTTCGGTAAAACCCGGAGCCGGAAACCAGGTGGTCGTAGTCGCCATCCTGCATTCCAATAAAGTGGAAATTGATCAGAGTCAGAGCGGCAGCCGCGTGGACATTCTTTCGCACCTGCTGGCTGGCGCCACCGAGGAAAGCGGACGAGTGGACTATGAGATTCTCGTCCCGGCCGATGCCAGTATCGACCTGCGCTCCATTACAGGGGCTCTGCACGCGGAAGGCATTCACGGCGATGTGACTCTGGAGGGCGCGAACGTCAGCGTGGATGTGCGAGATATTAACGACGCTCACGTTCACATCAAGACCCTTACCGGTCCCGTAGTACTCACCAACATTCGCGATGGTCACGTAGAAATCACTTCGGTCAGTGGCGAAGTGGCTATGAAAGCGGTGAGCGGTCCGCTGGTGCAGGTCAACTCCACGACCGGCAGCATCCAGTACGACGGCGACTTCGGTTATGGCGGCGAATACTACCTGTCGAGCCATAGCGGCAACATCGACGCCACAGCGCCGCCGGATGCTTCGATCGACGTCACTGCGCGTTCGGTCAAAGGACAAGTGGAGAATGATTTTCTGCTCGAACCTAAACACACCAGCTTCCCGTTGCGGGCGGGGAGTGCCTTCGCAGGTACGATGAACAAGGCCGCATCGCGAGTCAAGTTGTTCTCCTTCAGTGGTAAAATCCACCTCAAGAAACACTAGAAAATCTGCCGGTGGCGGTTTAAGTCCCCGGCAAACGCAGCCAACATGAACAAACCGGTCAGGCGCGCGGCTGAGGCTTCTGCGCCCGCTTCCGGAGCGCGGGTCGTATTCTTGGTGGGCTTCATGGGTGCGGGTAAAAGCAGCGTCGGGCAGGCGCTGGCTCGCCGTTTGCAATGGGGCTTTGAGGATTTAGATCTGCGGATTGCAATCCGCGAAGGCCGGACAATCGAGCAGATTTTCCAGCAGTCGGGGGAGGCGGCATTCCGGGAAGCTGAACATGCGGCCCTGAAGGAGCTTGTGGCGGAACAAAACTCCTCGCTCCGCGTTGTGGCGCTAGGGGGCGGGGCATTCGCCCAGGCGCGTAATGTTTCATTAGTCAAAGAGGGCGGCGGACACGTAGTTTTTCTGGATGCGCCGGTGGAGGAGTTATTTCGCCGTTGCCGCCGGGAGAACGCGAAACGGCCGCTGCTGGGCGATTTGCAACAGTTCCGGCAACTTTACGAGTCCAGGCGTCCTTCTTATGCGCAAGCCGAACACCAGATTGCAACCGGTGGCCGAGAGGTGGAGGCGGTCGCCGCGGACGTGGCCCGGGCCTTGGGTTTATTCCCAAGTGAGGGTCAGTAGGGTGCAAATCACGAGAGCCTTGCTCGTTGCCATGATTTGCGCCGGATCAGTCTTTTCAGCAACCGCGCTACAAAAAACCAAGGAAAAAGACAGGCAGGCGGGCGGACAGGTTGTAGACTCCGGCACATTCGGGGTATTCGTAAATGGCCATCGCGTTGCGACCGAAACGTTTTCCATCGAACAGAGCAACAACGGCAGCGTAGCCGTATCCCGGTTCAAGACGGAACCCGGGCTGGACCAGGCGGAGCAGACTTCAGAACTCCAACTCACCGCCGGCGGCGATCTGCGCAAATACGAATGGAAAGAAATCACTCCGGGCAAGACACAGGCCATCGTCCAGCCGAACGAGACTCTGCTGGTGGAACGTTCCACGGAGAATCCTCAGGCCAAGCCGGAGGAGCACCCGTTCCTGCTGCCGCTCTCAACCAGCATTCTGGATGATTACTTTTTCGTGCACCGCGAGATTCTGATGTGGAAATACCTCGGCATGGCCTGCCATCAGGAGAACGGGCGGGTGTCATGCCCGGTAGGCCAGCGCGCGCAATTCGGCGCATTGAACGCTCATGCGCGTTCCTCCCTGCTGGTAGGGGTGGAGTTTACCGGCAGAGAGAAAGTTCCGATACGGGGCGTGGAACAGGAATTGAATCACTTCGCTTTGAAGAGCGACATGGGAGACTGGTCGTTGTGGCTCGATGATCAGTTCAAGCTGGTGCGCATTGTAGTGCCGACGGACAATACCGAAGTGGTGCGCGATTGAAGCGGGCCACGTCGAGCTGACAGGTAAAAGAGATAGAATCGCGCCGAATGCCCCTGATTGATACACGCACAACACGGGTTTTGTTCACAGTGCTACTGTTCGTGCTGACGCTGGGATTCCTCTACGCAGCCTATCGCACGCTGATTGCATTCCTGTTTGCGATTTTCTTTGCCTACCTGATGGATCCAGTCGTCTCGCGCCTGGATCGCTGGGTGCGTGGGCGCGGCCGCGCCATCGCACTCATCTATGCCTTGCTGATCATCGTGCTGGCGATGTTTTTTGTGTTCATCGGGCCGCGCATCGCACGTGAAACCCAGCGCTTGACCGAGTCCCTGCCCATTCTGACCGCGCCGGATTCCTTGCAGCAACTGGCCGACAAATTCGGCCGCGAACACGGATGGAGCGACCCCACGATTTACTACCTGAAAGAATTTCTGGCGAAGTACCGAGGGAACATCAGCACTATTGCCCAGCAGGTGGGATGGCGGGCAGCGGACGTCGCGCAACAGTCGTGGTTGCTGGTTGTCGTCCCCATTCTGGCGGCATTTTTCCTTAAAGACGGGCGTACTTTTACCCACGTGCTTCTCTCGCTGGTCGGCGCACGCCCCCAGCGCGAGTTGCTGGAAGGTGTGTTGACCGACTTGAATCAAATGCTGGCGCAATTCATTCGCGCCCAGCTGACTCTGGCTGCTCTCTCCTGGTTGGCCTATATCTCGTTCCTCGGACTGGCGCGAGTGCCTTACGCGCTCGTCCTCGGGACCGCTGGCGGAATTCTGGAATTCATTCCCGTGGTCGGCCCACTAGTGGCCGCGCTGCTGATTGTGGGAGTGGCGTTGCTGATGGGTTATCCGCATTGGCTGGTGCTGGTTTTGTTCCTGTTAGCCTGGCGCATGACGCAAGACTATGCCATCGCGCCCCGCATCATGGGCACCAGTGTGGAACTGCATCCACTCGCGGCAATATTCGGCGTACTGGCAGGTGGGGAGATCGCCGGGGTCCTCGGGATTTATCTTTCGATTCCGGTGATGGCTACGCTGCGTATTCTCTTCCGGCGCTGGCGCGTGTACGCGGAAAAGCGCCGTTTCGGACCGCTGAACGAGTACTCGTTCGGCAGTGAAATCTCTCCGAGGATTCCGTAAGCGACAACGCAGAGCGAGGACGGGTTTTTGAAATTCAGTTCTTAGTCCCTGTTCTCCGACCCCAGTTCTGCTTATCCCGCTACAACGCCCAGGGCCTGTTCCATCTTCACGTTGCGCAGGAATTCGGCGGCCGCTTCCGGCAACACTGTGTTGATGAACATGCCGGAACCGAGTTCGAATCCGGCCACCTGGGTCAGGCGCGGAATCACGCTGACATACCAATGGAAGTGATTGGCGCCGGCGTACTCCGCCGGAGCGCTGCGGATGGTGTAGTTGAAATCCGGGTCATCGAGCCCGTAGTAGAGCTTGGCCAGAAGAGTCCGGAGAGTTTGGGCCAAATCGACGACCTCCTCCTCGCTAATTTCGCCGAAACTAGCCATATGACGCCTTGGGTAAATGTGGGTGCAGAACGGGCTGCCTGAGCCGAACAACTCGAGAGCGACGAAGTGGTCGCTTGCCAGTACGATTCGCGTCTTTTCCTCCAGATCTTCCAGCAGCATTTGGCAGAAAATGCACTCACCATATTCATCGTAGTGAGTCAAGGCTTCGTGAAAACGCTGGCGAATCTGGTAAGAGATAACAGGCGTAGCGATGAGTTGCGAATGGGGATGCTGCAAGCTGGCGCCCGCGGTTGCGCCGTGGTTCTTGAAGATGGTCACGTGAGTGATGCGGCGGTCAATGGTCAGCGCCTCGTATCGTGCCTTGTAGGTGCGCAGAACCGTCGCCACATGGGTGTCGGCCATCAGGGCCATGCATTGTGAGTGGTCCGGAGTATCGATAATGACCTCATGGTGGCCGAAACCGCCAATGACACGGCGCGAGCGTCGGACCGTGCGGACGGGCTGCAGGTCTGGTGACAGAGCGGCGAACTTATTGGCCACAACCCGCACCTTCCAGCAACCGGCCTCGCCAGCGGGATGGCGGAAGATCTCCGGGGGAGTCTGGCTCTCGTTGCCCGGACAAAACGGACAGGTCGGCACGAAGGACGCCGCGGCCTGGCGTACCCGCTTGGTGGCAAGATCTCCTGGACGCCTGGCTCGTTCGGTCGCAACAATGACCCATTCTTTGGTGAGATAGTTCTGACGAAGCTCGGGCATACTGACTCCTCAAGTCCTACATCGACACCATCGGTAACTTCTCCAGTGACCCCTGGGAGGAAATCGATCGTTCTTCTATGTTGTAGAATTCTGAACAGTTTCTTATGCGAAACAAAATCCCTGTCGGAATCCTGGGCGCGACCGGCATTGTGGGCCAGCGCTTTGTCCAGATGCTCGAAAATCACCCCTGGTTCGAGGTGGCATGGCTGGCTGCGTCCGACCGTTCGGAAGGACGGCCTTATGGCGAAGCAGCGCGCTGGCGGTTGAAGACCGCCATTCCTCCGAAAGTGGCGGCGATGAGCGTCTCCCCCGCTACGCCGCAGGGCGCTCCCAAGCTCATTTTTGCCGCTCTCGATGCCAGTATCGCAGCCGAGTTGGAACCACGTTTCGCCGAGGCAGGTTGTGCCGTGGTCTCGAATTCCAGCGCTCTGCGCATGCAAAAAGATGTGCCTCTGGTGGTTCCCGAGGTCAACCCCGACCACATCAAGCTGCTGGAGTGTCAGGCCTGGCGGAAGAAATCGGGCGGCTACGTGGTCACCAATCCGAATTGTTCGGCGATAGGTCTGGTAATGGCTTTAGCGCCCCTCAACCAGCAATTTGGCCTGGAGACCGTAATGGCGGTAACCATGCAAGCAGTGAGTGGCGCGGGGTATCCGGGCGTGGCGTCGCTCGATATCCTTGGCAATGTCATTCCTTATATCCCCAAAGAAGAGGAAAAAATGGAAGAGGAGACCCGGAAGCTGCTGGGCCGATTGAATGGCGCCGGCATAGTTCCGGGCGGGTTCGCTATGAGCGCGCAGTGTAACCGGGTGGCCGTGGAAGATGGACATACGGAATCGGTGAGCGTGAAGTTCAAGAAAGCGGCCAAGCCAGAGGAAATTATTGCCGCTTGGAACGAGTTCCGCAGCGTGCCTCAGGAGTTGCAGCTTCCTAGTGCGCCAGAGCAGCCGGTACGGTACGCGGCTGGCCAGGATCGTCCCCAGCCACGCCTCGACGTTGACTGCGGCTACGGCATGACGGCGACCGTGGGCCGTCTGCGGCCATGTGGCGTGCTTGACTGGAAATTCACCGTGCTCTCGCACAACACGATTCGCGGAGCTGCGGGCGCGGCCGTGCTCAATGCGGAGCTTCTGAAGGCGCAAGGATATCTCTAGGAATGCAAGCGACGGCTAAAGGAATACTCGAACTCTTTTGGGCGGGGGGCAGTACCAGGCCGAGGAATGTGCGCCGATGATCGTCATGAAATTCGGTGGCACCTCGGTGCAAGATGCGAAAGCGATCGAGCGAGCTGCAGCCATCGTAAAAGGCCGGCTTAGCCAGAAGCCGATCGTGGTGGTCAGTGCCATGGCCAAGGTCACCGACCAACTGCTCGCCATGGCGCAAGCCGCCGGCGGAGGTGACCGCAAGACCGCCTTGAAGCTTTGCCGCGCCTTGCAGGAACGTCACTACAATACTGCGGGCGAACTTCTTGGCACCGCGTTGTTCACCGAATTCCACGGGGACCTCGGAGCGGATTTTGAAACGCTCGACGAATTGCTGCGCGGCATCGCTGCAGTAGGCGAACTCACGCCGCGCACTACCGATCATGTGGCCGCCTTCGGGGAGATGCTCTCGAGCAAGATTGTTGCCGCGGCGTTTTCTTCCCTGGGAGTGCAGTCGACGCTGGTGGATTCGCGCGAGTGCATCGTAACCGACAACGCCCACACCCGCGCCGTACCGCTCTTCGAAGAAACCAACCAGCGCCTGCAAAAGATCGTCGCGCCGCTGGTGGCGGCAGGTAAAGTTCCCGTGATGGGTGGATTTATTGGAGCCACCAAAGCCGGCACGACGACAACTATCGGACGTGGTGGCTCAGATTATTCAGCCGCTATCGTCGGCGCAGGTCTCGACTCGGAAAAAATCGAAATATGGACCGACGTCGATGGCATGATGACCACCGACCCCAATCTCTCCAAGGATGCGCGACGAATCAAAACCATCAGCTTCGACGAGGCGGCGGAATTGGCTTATTTCGGGGCTAAAGTCTTACACCCCGCCACCGTGTTGCCCGCGGTCCAGAAAAATATTCCGGTGTATGTGCTGAATTCGCGAAATCCGACCTGCGAAGGCACACGCATCACGGCTCGCGCCCCACGGTCCCGCAATCCCTTCAAGGCGATTGCTGTGAAAAAGCGGATCACCATTGTGGATGTTTCCTCGCCGCGCATGCCCTTGGCTCATGGCTTTCTGAGCAGGATTTTCGAAGCTTTTGATCGTCATCGCATCGCGGTGGATGTGGTCTCCACTTCGGAAGTCAGCGTTTCCCTGACCGTGGATTCCAATGAATCCATCCCCGCCCTGGCCAGTGAGCTGATGAAACTTGCGGACGTGAAATATGAAGGGCGCAAAGCCATCGTTTGCCTGGTCGGAGAGAACCTGCGAGAAACGCCGGGCATCGCGGCGCGTGTTTTTGCCGAGTTGACCGACATCAAGATTCGCATGATCTCGCAGGGCGCCTCGGAGATTAATCTCACGTTCGTGATCGAAGAAGAGGCGGTCCCCGATGTCGTTCAGCGTCTGCATAAGGCGTTCTTTTCCGATCTAGATCCAGACGTATTCGCGTAGTTCGAAGGCCAGGATTCCTTCCTGGCCCACTTGCGGTTAAGATGTTCCCGATGAATCTCCTCCTCCTGGGCCGTGGCAAGACCGGGTCGCTCGTGGCTGAAGTGGCGCACGAACGGAGGCATCGGGTTCAGGTGCTGTGCGCCTCCGACAATCCCCAGGGTTCGGCGCTGACCGGCGCGACCCTCAATGACGTGGATGTGGTCATCGACTTTTCAGTGCCGGGCGCGGTGCTGGCAAACATTGAGGCTTGCGTCGGCGCGGGTACGAACATGGTCGTGGGCACGACTGGCTGGTATAGCGAATTGCCCAGAGTCCGGGAGATGGTGGAGCTTCACCGAACCGGATTTCTTTACGGGGCGAATTTTTCGGTCGGAATCAATTTATTTTTCGAGATCGTGCGCGCGGCCGCGCCGGCGATTCAGCATCAGTATCTGGGACAGATTTTTGAGCGGCACCACGCTCACAAGAAAGACGCGCCCTCGGGCACGGCTCTAACGTTACAGAAGATCATTCGAGAAGCCTCTGCGACGGACCTCGAAATTACGTCCTTTCGAGAAGGGGACGTCGTAGGAATGCATGAAATGATTTTCGATTCGCCTCACGACACGATTTACCTCTGCCACGATTCCAAATCCCGCCGCGGTTTTGCCGAGGGCGCAGTACGGGCCGCCGAGTGGCTATTGGGCAAGAAGGGCTTCTACGAATTCAAGGATGTGTGGCGGGAATTGTGAGGAGAAGTTTTGCTGGCTACCGGGACCTGGGACTCAACATCCTGCGGAGCACAGGCGTTATCCCCCGAATAAACGCCGCCCGGTGATGATGCCAGCGGCCCGGATACGGGAGTTCGACGTACCGTCCCGACCAACCGCTCCGCCGTTGTGCGCGGGTCACGTTCGCTGCAGTCGATCTCACCAGGGTGACTATAACGTCTGGCTGCAGGCGCTTAAGTGTCCGGGCTAGGCGAGGTTCTCCTTCATGGCAAGCCCTGACTCGCTGTTGGCGCGGCAGGCGATCGACTGGCCTGTCACACAGGTCGACCAAGTAACACCCCAGCTCCCTAAACGATTCCAGAAAATCACTTTCGCCGACCGATGGAAACACGCCGGTAAAGGCATCGCGCATGGCCCGGTAAAGTCCCGAGTCGGCCTGATAAAAGAACCGGCCCGATGCAGGCGGTGCCTCGCCCACGAAGAGCAGGCGCACACGGTCAGGTCGATAGCGCGCCCTGAGGCGCTCTCTGGCCACTCCACTCTTACGGCCGGATTGGGGTTGCGGCTTTCTTTGCATTGTTCACCGCTGGCAGGCGCGACGTGTTGTCCCTTTTGTACGACCCCAGTTTCCCTCAGCTTCCTTTCGCGCTATCTTATGTCTTATGGAACTGCGAGGCTGTGGCACAGCTTTAGTCACTCCCTTTGGCCAGGACGGCTCGATCGACGAGGCCGCCCTGCGCAATCTGGTGGCTTGGCAAGTGGAGTCGGGCATCGATTTCCTGATTCCCTGCGGCACGACTGGCGAAACCCCAACGCTCAGCCATGACGAGTGGCTGCACGTAATCGATGTCACTGTCGAAGTGGCGGCGGGGCGTGTGCCCATCGTGGCGGGAGCAACCTCGAACTCGACCCACGACGCGGTCGAGAAAGCCAAAGAAGTCGCGGCGCGGCCGGGCGTCAACGCGATACTGACCGCTTCTCCCTACTATAACAAGCCGACCCAGGAAGGGCAGTACCGCCACTTCCGCGCCATCGCCGAAGCCGTGGATAAGCCGCTGATCCTCTACAACGTTCCCGGACGCACTGGCGCGAACCTGGAACCGGCCACGCTGGCCCGCCTGGCTGAGGTACCGAATATTGCGGGTGTAAAAGAGGCAAGCGGCAACATGACTCAGATTGCCGAAGTCTGCAGTGCCGTGCCGGAGCACTTTCTGGTCTTCTCAGGCGACGATGCCATCACGCTGCCCGTCATCGCGCTGGGGGGCGTGGGAATCATTTCAGTGGCTTCGAACGAAATTCCTCACGAAATGGCGGAAATGACGCGGGCCGCTCTGAATAACAACTGGGACGCAGCCCGCAAACTCCACCGGAAGTATTTGCCCCTGATGCAGGCGAATTTCATCGAGTCCAATCCCCTGCCGGTAAAAGCGGTGCTGGCGATGATGGGAAAGATCGAAGAAGTGTACCGCCTGCCATTGCTCCCCATGCGCCGAGACACCCGCTCGAAACTGCAGAGGATCGCAACCGACGCTGGATTGATCACCAAACCTGCCAGCCCTGCGGCTGAAGTGGTCGATTTTTACATTTACGAAAGCTGGCTGGCCGGCCCGCATAAGATCGTCGTGCACCGCTCGAGCTGCGGTCAGTGCAACCACGGCAAAGGCCGCCCCGCCGGACACGAAGCCAACCATGCCCGCTGGCACGGCCCTTACGTCAGCCTCGCGGAGGCGCGGACCACGGCCCAGCAAATGACCGGCGTGCTGATCCGAAGCGAGTGCAAGTGCATTTAAGGCAGAAGTAAGAGGTCAGAACGCAGAAGTTGGAATGCAGAAATTTAGAGCGGCTCTTTCCCAGCGCTCTTCATTCTGACTTCTTACTTCTGACTTTTGGCTTCGCACTTCCTCTATACTCTTCTGCGCATGCAGTCCCTCAAGTCTGCCATTGAACGTCTCGCCTCCCTGGGTCAGGTGGAACGCAATCCGGAAGCGCTCAAGACGTTTCTGGAGTTCCGTGAGCAGCTCACCCAGGGCAAGATTCGTGCCGCAGAAAAAATCTCCGGCCAGTGGACGGTGAACACCTGGGTGAAGCAAGGCATTCTGCTCGGCTTCCGCCTGGGCGAACTCGCCGAAACGGGCATCGGCTCGGGACTTTCCTTTGTCGACAAAGACACCTTCCCGGCACGTCATTTTTCGGCCGATAACAAAATTCGCGTCGTCCCTGGCGGATCTTCGGTTCGGGAAGGCGCCTATGTTGCGCCGTCCGTAATCTGCATGCCGCCCATGTTCATCAACGTGGGCGCGTATGTCGACGAAGGCACCATGGTTGACTCGCACGCGCTGGTGGGCTCCTGCGCGCAGATCGGCAAGCGGGTCCACCTGAGCGCGGCCGCGCAGATTGGCGGTGTGCTGGAGCCAGTTAACGCAGCCCCGGTCATTATCGAGGACGACGTACTCATCGGCGGCAACTGCGGTGTCTACGAAGGCACGCTTGTCCGCGCACGCGCGGTGCTGGGCGCAGGGACGGTTCTCACACGTTCAACTCCGCTCTATGATTTGGTGCGACGCGAAGTGTATCGGGCAAATGAAGATCAGCCCCTTGAAGTCCCGGAAAATGCCGTTGTCGTGCCAGGCTCCCGGGCCGTGAGCAAAGGCAAAGGAACGGAGTGGAACTTATCTCTCTACGCTCCGGTCATCGTGAAGTATCGCGACGAGAAAACTGATCGGGGAATCGAGTTGGAAGATTGGCTGCGGTAGTTCAGGGCTGCGCATTTACCGACACGCGAAGCTTTCCTTCGCCGTTATCAGAGCTGACTCGAATCTGTGCGAGCGCATTTACTAAAGCATCGGCTTCGTGCAAAGCCGATGCTGGATACGTGCTGGTGATCCCTATCACTTTCATTCCCGCGGCCCGAGCCGCGCGGATGCCGGCGGGCGCATCTTCGATCACCAGGCATTCCGAGGGCTTGATGCCCAGCAACTGCGCCGCTTTTAAGTAAGGTTCAGGGTCAGGCTTGCCTTTGGAAACATCGTCTGCCGGAACCATAATTCTCGGCACCGGCAGATTCGCCCATTGCAACCGCCCTGTGGCGAGATGACGCCGGCCCGAGGTCACTACCGCCCGGCGGTCATCCGGGACCGAAGCCAGCAACTCTGCCGCGCCCGGCATCACAAATACACCATCCTGGTCGTTGACCTCAAGACCCTCGATTCGCCGTACTTCCTCCTCGGCATCCAGATGCGGCGCGACCTCCTTGATGATCTCGATGGCACGCACGCCATGCGCGATCTTCATGACTTTTTCAGGATCGATCTCCTTCAACTCCGCCCACTTCTGCCACTGGCGAGCCACCGATGCGGTGGAATCCACAAGTACTCCGTCGAGGTCAAACAAAATCGCTGAGCAATAAAATTCTGGCATGATGTCGGATCAGTCCTGACCGCTGAGATAGCGGCATTGGGTGCCGCACAATTCCCTAAGACGAAAGCTTTGCCGGAAGCTCAATTGCCGGGAACTCCTCCGCGGCTTTTTTTCGGCCGCGCACTTCAAGATGCCTTTTGCGAAAGTGCGCCCTCGCGCGCTCGCCCCAGGCGCGCACAAAATAGTAATTCAGGCCGCTGCCGATGAGTGAACTGGCGATCGGAATCAAGCGTCCTGACCATTTTTCTACGACTTCCCCGCTGGCCTGCACCGCAATGCGCTGGATCACGCGTGGCACAAAACGGTTCACCACTTCTTTTTCCAACAGCTCGCGGCTGACGTCGATGCCGGCGGCGCTGGCGGCCGCGAGCCAGAGTTCGGCGGTTTCCTCGTCGGTATTGAACTCGAAGCCGTAGATCAGGCTGAGCTTTTGGATGGTCCGCAGGGTAATGCCGGCGAGAATGCTGAGGTCTGGAAGCAGGGTGACGATCCCACCCAGGCCCATCCCGGCACCTTCGGCCGCAGCCATTTTCATTCCGCCGCGAATCACGCGGCTCGCCACGTCATCGAGGGTTCGCATTTCAACCGAGTAAACGCCCTGAAAACTGGTGATAGGCAGCCCATAAGCGGCTCGCACTTGCAGCAGGAAACGGGCGGGATCCACCTTGACGGTTTCGTAGGCGTGCAGGAAGCTGCGGCGCAACGCGCCTTCTACTCGCCGCCGAAGCCAGGATTTCTGAACCTGCTGGGCCATCTATTTACAAGTTAACCTACTTCACTCCAATTTGTCTTTAGTGCCAAAAAACTTAACCGTTGGCAACTTGCAAAAATCAGACGACTTGTCATTCCGCAGCGCGGCCTTATCGCGCCAGAAATCTGGGTTTCGATTTTTTCACCCGCATCAAAGCAGATTCATCTCCTGCGCTTTGCTCAGGACCGGAATGACAATTCGATGAAGGTGGGGCGCGCGATAGCCCGCCCTGAGCGAAGTCGAAGGGAATCTGGGTTCCCTGTGCTAGCATCAGGTGACTCCAAAATGCCAACTGGAAAACTGCATATTGTGCCCCTGGGCGGGCTGGGCGAGTTCGGTATGAACTGCATGGCCCTGCGCTGGGGAGATGACATCATCGTCGTGGATGCCGGGCTCATGTTCCCCGAAGCCGAGCTTCTCGGCGTAGACATCGTCGTCCCTGATATTTCCTATCTGATCGAAAACCGTCAGCGGGTCCGCGGCATCGTTCTGACGCACGGGCACGAGGACCACATCGGCGCCCTTCCGTGGATTTTGAACGAACTGAATGTTCCCGTCTGGGGCACCGAGTTTACGCTCGCCTATGTGGAAGATAAATTGGAGGAACACGGCCTGCTCGACCAGGCCCATCTGCGTGAGATCCGGCCAGGGGAGCGGTTTAAGCTCGGGGCCTTTACCATACATCCCATTCAAGTCACCCACAGTCTCGTCGAGTGTGTGGCCCTGGCCATCCATACCCCGCTCGGCGTCGTGATTCACACGGGAGATTTCAAAGTCGATCCCACGCCCACCGATAACCGCCTTTTCGACCTGCACGCATTCGCCGAATATGGGAAAGAAGGCGTGCTGGCATTGTTTCAGGATTCCACCAACGTCGAGCGCAAAGGTTACACCCCCAGCGAACGCGCGGTGCGCCGCAAGTTTGACGAAGTGTTTGCCCGCACCGAACGCCGGTTATTCATTTCGTGCTTTTCATCGTCCATCCATCGCATCAAGCTGGCCACGGAGATGGCCTGGCAACACGGCCGCAAGATCGCTTTCATCGGCCGGTCCATGAACAGCTCAGCCGAGATCGCAGAGGATCTCGGCTATATCGAGATTCCGGAAGGCTTGCTGATTCATCCTGGCGAGATGAAGAATTTCCCGCCCGAAAAAGTCTGCGTGTTGATCAGCGGCACGCAGGGCGAACCCATGTCCGCGCTGTCCCGCGCGGCGGTCGATAATCACAAACACGCCAAGATCGAAAAAGGCGACACCGTGGTGCTCTCTTCCCGCATCATCCCGGGAAATGAGAAGACCATCTACCGCATGATCGATCACTTGTTCCGGCGCGAAGCCCACGTCATCTACGACGATGGTTCTTCGCCGCCAGTGCACGTGAGTGGTCACGGCAGCCAGGAAGAACTGAAGCTCATTATCAACCTGGTCAAGCCGAAGTATTTCATTCCGATTCACGGCGAGTATCGTCAACTCAAGCTGCACGCGGAGTTGGCGGCTTCCATGCACGGCTCGGTCGGCAATGTGATTTTGATTGAAAGCGGTGACGTTTTGGAATTCGACGAACTGGGCGCGAGAAAAGCGGGGCGCGTCACCGTCGGGCGGGTGTGCATCGATTCCGGTTCACGAACCGATGTGGTCGAAGATTTGATCATCAAAGACCGCCGTCATTTGAGCGAGGACGGCATCGTCCTGCCCATTATCGCCATCAACAAGCTTTCCGGCCGGGTTGAGACCTCACCCGAAATCGTAACCCGCGGTTTCAACCCTGGGGAAGATGGTTTGATGGAAGGCGCCCGCCAGATCGTGATGGAGACACTCGAGCAGTCAAGCGAGGAAGAAAAGGCTGATTACGGAGTGATCAAAGAGAAGATTCGGGCAGATCTGAAGCGCTATATTTCCAAGCAGACGCAGAAGCGGCCGCTGATTATGCCGGTGATATTGGAGATTTAGAACTATCCTGGCCGCTTCAATGTGGACCTGGTGAATGACGCAGGGTGCTTTCGCTAAGCCAGCGGATTCAGCCACCGGAGTCCCGGAAAGCGGGCGAAATCACGGTCGGCGGTGTGGAGCACGCCGCCATACTCAATCGTCAATGCTGCAATCTCCGCGTCGCTTACCAAGGGTCCGGCGGCCTGTCCTTCGACAATCATCCTTCGCAGCAAAAACCAATAATCGTCTCCCGGCACAAGAATCCGAACGTTTGGCTGGGCCAGCCACTGCTCCACCGTTTGAATCGCATGCTGCAAGGTTAGGCGCACGCCAGGTAGCCGGCGATTGGTGATCACGCGCAGAAAAGCCGCAATAGTCGGCCAGGGCAGCCCAACAGACTCGGTGCCGGAGAGAGTCTGCTCCAACCATGCAGCGCTTTTCACGTGATGGGGCGACTGCCGGTCGTAGGAGTACAAAAGCAGGTTAGCATCAACCACAATCACCGATGATCTGGTCCTTCCAGGTATTCAAGCAGTTCCTCGACTTTCTCAAAGGGTGGCAGTCCCAGATTTAGCGGTTTGACCTTAAACGGTTTGCGCACGGGTGACTTCGATGCCGTCAGCCCCAAACGCAAGTAGCGGTTCACCACCTGTTTGAAGGGCTCCCGGGACCTGCGCACTTCCTTGGTCAGCAGGGCGGCCACATCGTCATCGAGAGTAAGGGTAGTTCGCACATCTTGATGCTATCAATCTGGACATCATGATGTCAACACTGATTTCTCCAGGGATAACCTCGTCGGGCAACGAACCAAAAACCTCCGCCCTTGCAAAAAACGCAAGAACGGGGCACCCTTGGGAGTTCGCTGCTCAAGTCAGACGCGTGCCCTAAGAATAGGAAAATGGTCACCCTCACCGACATTCGCGAAGCTCAAGCCCGCCTGCGCGGCGTCGCGGTGCGCACGGGACTAATCCAGATGCAACTGCCCGCCAGCGATGACCGCAAGCTCTACCTGAAGCCCGAAAACCTTCAACCCATCGGAGCCTTCAAACTTCGTGGCGCATACAACAAAATCGCTTCTCTGAGCGACGCAGAGCGCTCCCGCGGTGTAGTCACTTACTCCAGCGGCAATCACGCCCAGGGTGTGGCCTACGCGGCCCGGGCCCTGGGCGTGAAAGCGGTCGTCGTAATGCCGGCCAATGCTCCTGCGCTCAAGCGTGAGGCAACTGCGGCGCTGGGTGCGGACATCGTATTGGTAGGGCCGGGGAGTCTCGAACGACAGCTCAAAGCGGAAGAATTGGCCGCACGACACGGCTATGCCATCGTGCCTCCTTACAACGACGAAATGATCATCGCCGGCCAGGGCACCATGGGGCTCGAGATTCTCGAGGACCTGCCGGAAGTGGAAACTGTGATCGTACCCGTCGGCGGCGGAGGCATGATCAGCGGCATTGCCACCGCCATCTAAGCTCAGCAAACCGGCGTTAAGGTGATCGGGGCAGAACCGGAACTGGCGGCCGATGCGCAAGCCAGCCTAAGAGCCGGCAAGATCGTGCAACTGGCTCGCCGAAGAGGTTACACGCACCGCCGCGGACGGCTTGCGCACGCAGAGCATCGGCCCCATCAACTTCGAGCACATGCGGCGCTACGTGGATGAGATCGTGACGGTGAGCGAGCAGGAGATCCGCGAAGCCATGCAATGGCTGGTGGAGAATCCCAAAACCACCGCTGAGCCCAGTGGGGCCGTCGCTGTGGCCGCGTTTTTATTTCACCGCGACCAACTGCCTCGAACCAGGGTGAATGTCGCGGTCGTCAGCGGCGGCAACATCGAGCCGAACATGCTTGCCGAAATACGCGCGGAATCGCAGGCGGCCCTCAAGCCGGCGACAGGTTAAGCAGATGAAACACGCGCTGCCCCGTCTGGTCTTCAGCCTTCTCTTGGCCGTAAACGCTTTCGCGCAGGCTCAGCGGGGCGCGCTCGTCCGTGTAGCTTCGCTATACTTGTCTCCCGACCCCAAGTCCGCAAAGCTCGCCGATATTGACCGCGGACGCGAAGTGATTGTTCTCGAGACCAGCCGCGAGTGGCTGCACGTCGAAGCCAACCTCACCGAGGAACGCACCGTCACCGGATGGATGTTGCAAAAAGGCGTGATACAGGCATCCACGCCCAACGGAGACAAGATTATCTATGGTGAGGCGGTGGATTCCGAAGACCAGGCCAGCCAGCGACGCGGGCGGCGCGGTGCCGCTCAGGATGCGATGCGGCTCTACTACCGTGTTGCGGATTACTTCCCTACTTCTCCGCTCGCCGCTCAAGCCATGTACCGCTCCGCCGACATCCGCTGGCAGATTGAGAAGGCTGATGTCTCCTCGCGCCCGTCGTCCCACGAACGCGAAGCATATCTCCGCGTGGGCATGGACGAAAAATACATGAAGGAAGTGATGAAGAAGTTCCCCGGCACCAGGTGGGCCGATCTGGCCGCCTTCCATCTGATCGAGAATAAGCTCTGCGGAGATTGGCAGGCCTCCTCCAAGTGTCCGGTAAAAGAAGCTGAGATGTACGAAAAGTACGCCGCCGAACATCCTCAGTCCCCGGCGGCGCCTGAAGCTTTGTACGAGGCGGCTTCGCGCTACGCCGCCTTGATTGAAATCTACAAGAATGAAGAACAGGCCAAGAAGTCTGAGGAATCCAAAGCCAAGGCCCTGACGTTGTCGCAGAAAATCACAGAACAGTTCGCTCAGACGGATTGGGGTCCACGCGCCGACCGGCTGCAATATCTAGTTTCACAAGGGATTCCCACTTACGGCAATGCGCAAGAGTGATCGCCATCTCTGAGCGATAACTTCGAACTCTTTACCGTGAGGCCCGTACCAACTCTGCCAGCCGTTCTGCGAACGATTTCTGCCATACTTTATCGACTCACCCTCCGGAGGCAGTTTGAGCGACTATCTGTTGTCCCTTGTGTTGGGAATTGTTGAAGGCTTAACGGAATTCCTGCCGGTCAGCTCGACCGCTCACCTGCGAATTACGGAAGCCTTGTTTCATCTCAGCCTTTCCAGCGGTTATTGGAAGATGTACACCATCGTGATTCAGTTAGGCGCGATCCTTTGCCTGCCGGTGTACTTTCGCAGCCGCATTGCCAAGTTTCTTTCGACGTTCCCGCGCGGCGAAGGCGGAGATCGCACCGTGTGGAACCATCCTCTCAGCCTGACTATGATCGCGTTCGTGGTTACAGCCATCCCCGCCTTCCTGTTGACCAAAACCATTGGCAAGCACCTCGAGGATCTGAACGTAATTGGCATTTCCCTGCTGGTTGGCGGGGTAGTGATGTGGCTGGTGGATGCCCGGAATGCCAAGTCGGAAGCGGCGGGACCGGGGGCGCCAGGAAGCAGAATCCACGTCTGGCATATGGAAGACATGTCGCTTGGCCAAGCGGTCTGGATTGGCGCCTGCCAGATTCTCTCAGCGGTTTTTCCCGGGACATCGCGTTCCATGTCCACCATCGCCGCCGGACAGTTGGCTGGGATGTCGCGGGCTTCGGCGCTGGAATTCTCGTTCTTTCTCTCGATACCCACCATGGCCGTCGCAACTTGCTACAGCCTGCTGAAATCATTAAGCGGAAAAGGCGAGAACCCGATCGGCGTTGCGCAGATTGATCCGCACGGCTGGGTCTTGCTGGCGATTGGCTTCGTCGTCTCGTTCGTCGTCGCCTACGGGTCGGTAGCCTGGTTCATGGCCTGGGTGCGGAAGCATGGCTTCGTTCCCTTTGCGATCTATAGGATCATAGTAGGCACGCTGGTCCTGGTGTTCGCGGGAAGGCTGGCGGGGTAGAGCCTTTATGACCTCCGCGTCCTCCGTGGTGGAAATTCTTCCAGTGTCCTCTGTGTCCTCCGTGGTGAAAACCAGGAAACCAACTCGATACTGCCGGCCAATTCCTTGATTGTCCCCCCGCCGAGTTCTTGTCATAATTGTCAGGCTCTGGCGTGGCCGGCGGCTCGATGGGGTGTTCCCGCGGGCGTCCACTACGCCTATGATCCAAGTCTCGCGCATCTTTGCTCCAACCAATAACCGCCGGCTCAACGAGCTGGTGGGTTTCTTGTTGTGCGCCTTCGCGCTTCTCCTTTTCCTCGCACTGGCGTCGTATTCTCCGCTTGATCCGTCGCTCAACAGCGCTTCGGTCCTCAATGCATCACGCGCGGCCCGCAATTGGATCGGGGTAGTCGGCGCACTGATCTCCGACCTCGCGCTTCAGTTTTTCGGTATTGGAGCTTTTCTGCTTCCCGGCTTGCTGGCTATCATGGGAACCCGGTGGTTCCGTTCCCGCAAAATTGCTTCCCCGGTGGCCAAGTCGCTGGGGGCGATCTGGCTGCTGATTTTTGTCCCCGCGCTGCTGGCCCTTCTGCCCGGCCATGCCCGCTGGATGCACGCGATTCCCCTCGAAGGTCTGCTGGGCCGGATTGTTGGCGATGCTCTTATCCACTATTTCAATCTCGCGGGAGCGTATATCGTCTGCGCGACCGTGCTGGCGGTGGCTCTCTATCTTTCGACCGCTTTTTCTTTCTCCGCTTTGCAAGTCTGGGCGCCCACCCGTTTCGCCTTCGCAATCGCCTTGTGGGACAGGTTGAAGGATTGGCAGGAAGGGCGTGCCCGGCAGAAAATGCAGAAGGAACTCGAGAAGCGCCGTGCATCCCGACCCACCGTAACCACGCAAATGGTGCCGGCTCGGCTTGCGCCCGCGCCGTCGGAACCTGCCCACCTAGCTGACAGTGGCAGAACCGGCATCGAGCGTATGGCCGCTCCCGAGCGGAGCCGCGCGCCCGAACCTGAACCCGAGCTAGCGCGCGAATCGCCGGCTCCTGAGGTTACAGAACGTGCCGACATTCAAGCCCAGCCCAAGACCACCATGCCCCGCATTGCCGGCAGCTTCAAACTCCCGCCCAGCAGCCTGCTGCATCGCCCTGACGAACAGCAAGCCGTGGACGCCGACGAGCTGAAGATTCTCGCCCAGGTGCTCACCGAGAAATATGCCGAGTTTGATGTACACGGCCAGGTCACGCAGATCAATCCGGGGCCGGTGGTCACAACCTTCGAGTTCAAACCGGAAGCCGGCATCAAGTACACGCGGATCACCGGCCTCACCGACGATCTGTGCCTGGCGCTCAAGGCTGAAAGCATCCTGATCGAACGTATGGCCGGAAAATCCACTGTGGGCATCCAGGTCCCCAATCGTGAGCGCGAAATCATCTGGCTGCGCGAAAACATTGAATCAACTGAGTTCATCGGCTCCCGGTCAAAGATCACTTTGGCCTTGGGCAAAGATATCAATGGGCGCATTGTGACGGCCGAA
Organism: Terriglobia bacterium; assembly: GCA_963765285.1. Lineage (GTDB taxonomy): Bacteria > Acidobacteriota > Terriglobia > Terriglobales > Acidobacteriaceae > CAVWZH01. The sequence goes on along the minus strand of CAVXVR010000009.1, from coordinate 107,113 downwards.
CTTGCCGGCATGCCGCATTTGCTGATCGCGGGTTCGACCGGAACCGGCAAGAGCGTGGCCATCAACGCCATGATCATGTCGATTTTGTACAAGGCCACGCCCGATCAGGTGCGCCTCGTGCTGGTCGATCCCAAGCGTCTGGAATTAGGGAATTACGAAGGCGTCCCGCACCTCTACACCCCGATCATCACGGAGCCGAAGCTCGCGGCGAACGCCCTGCGCAACGCTGTGCGCGAAATGGAGCGCCGCCTGAAACTGCTGGCAGAAAAAGGTGTGCGCAACATCGACCAGTACAACAAGCTCTTCGATGAAGAAGCCACGCGCAGTCTCTTCGGCGATGATTCCGAAGATCGCCCTCTGCCCTACATCGTCATCATCATCGACGAGTTAGCCGACCTCATGATGCTCGATGCGGGAAACGTAGAAGAATCCATCACCCGCCTGGCCCAGATGGCGCGCGCAGTCGGCATTCACCTTGTGCTCGCCACGCAACGGCCGTCGGTTGACGTAATTACCGGGCTGATCAAAGCCAATTTCCCGGCGCGCATTTCCTTCCGCGTCGCAACCAAAGTCGATTCGCGCACCATTCTTGACGCCAACGGCGCCGAGGCGCTGCTCGGCCGCGGCGACATGTTGTATCTGCCCTCCGGTTCCTCCCGCGTGCACCGCCTGCATGCCCCCTTTGTCACGGAAAAAGAAATCGCTGCCGTCGTGGAGTTCTGGAAGTCCCAAGGCACGGCGGAATATCAGCAGCAGTTCCTCGAAGCTCCGAAGGGCGAGCGGGAAGACGCCGGGCCAGGTGCAGAAGGGGAAGATGGAGAACCTGAACACGATCCCGCCTACGAAGACGCGGTGCGCCTGGTGGTGGAATTCGGCAAAGCGTCCACTTCCCTGCTACAGCGGCGGTTGCGCATCGGCTACGGCCGCGCGGCTCATCTCATAGATCTGATGGAACGCGACGGCATTGTCGGCGCCGCCGACGGCCCGAAACCCCGCGAAGTCCTCAAACGCCCGAACTGGATCGACGAAGTCGAAGAGTCGATGCGCTAGCTCTCCGTATTTTCCGCGTGCAAACCTCCCTTACAATCAATGGCCCGGAGCACCGAATGAAAGTTCTCACCGAATACCTGAAGTTTCACACCAAGACGCATCGCGCCTACATTCACATAACGCCTCAAATCGAAGAAATCGTCCACAAAAGCCGGGTGCAGGAAGGCATGGTATTGATTTCCGCCATGCACATCACCGCCGGTGTTTACGTGAATGACCACGAAAACGGGCTGATCGAAGACATCGACCAATGGCTGGAAAAACTCGCACCTTTCCGCAAGGACTATAAGCACCACGAGACCGGCGAAGACAACGGCGATTCGCACTTGAAAGCGCTGTTGATTCATCACGAGGTTATTGTTCCCATCACTGCCGGCAAGCTGGACTTAGGTACGTGGCAGCGAATCTTTTACGCCGAATTCGACGGCCAGCGCGATAAGCGCGTGATCGTGAAAGTGATGGGTGAGTAGAGCGAGCCGTCAGTGGCTAGTGGTCAGTAAAGAAATGCTTTCATGCAAAACAAGCTGCCGCCAGACTTTTCAAATTCCGACGTATCCACCATCACGGGCCTTAGTCCCTCCTGCGCCAGGATGCGTTCCAGGTTCGGCGTCAAGTGGGGCGTGAGGTAGCGTCCGTTGGCGACAATGCCGTTTCCCATGAAATTGTGGGCCTCCTCCTTCGAGAGTTCGTAGACCCGTTTCCAGCCCTTCCGCACAACATCCAGAGATTCGCGAGAAAATGCCCCGGGATAGATCAGCGCGGCGTCCGGATTGAATGGGCAAAGGCAGGTATCGAGATGGTAGCAATGTTCGTCCACCAACTGCAGCGCTGTAGGACTGAGATCGCCCAGATCTCCCATCACTTGGCCGACCTTCTGTACTCCGCCGCAAGTGGAACGAAATCCGTAGGCCGCCCAGATTCGAGTCTGGTCGGAATGCCAGAGCAGATCACCGTGGCCTTCGAGATACTCGTCTTGAAGATCTAAGTCGATGACCTTGTAGCCGCGCTTGCGCAGCCACTCGACGTAGAACGGGACTTCCTTCTGGCGCGACGCATAGCGCATATGGCTGGGCACTACGAACTTGCCGACTGAATCATGGCCCCCTACGAAGACGGGATTGGCGGAAAAGACCATGTCTTCCAGACCTTCGACAGGGTCGATGACCTCCACGGCGATGCCCGCTTCTTCAATAGAGGCGCAGATGTTCTCCCATTGCTCCTGGGCAAGAGCGTGATTGATAGGCTGCCCCATGTACGGATTCTTAATCTCATGAACGTCGAAGAACGTGGGCGGGCACATCAGGACGCGCTGAATCATACCGCACGATCATAATGGGAACGGCAGGTTAGCTCCACCCGTAGCAGTGCTTGCTCGCATCATCAGACTCAACTGACGACTGGTCGGCAGTCATGACCGGCGGTCGGCACAGATTTCTCGCCGAGAAGCGCACCGTATCTCATTTTCTTCCCATCAGTTACGAGATTCGCTTCATGCACGCTTCGGTTACCGGCGTGCATGGGCACAAGTCTCGCAGGAATCTGGCCATGGGAAGGAAGTCACATGCAAGAAGTGAGTGAGACTTTGTGCGCCATTTGTGGGGAAGATAAGACCGTGGAGGACACGTGGTTCCTGGTTGCGGAGAATCAATGGGAAGACAAGGTCACGGTCTTGCGCTGGACCGTAGAGCTGGCAGACTGCGAAGGGGTCCACCTGGCCTGCAGTCCAGAGCATGTGGCGGAACTCGTGGTCCACTGGATGACGACCGGAAGCCTTGATTATCCCTTTGCGCGCGTCGCGCTGGGGGCCGCGACATTGCGAAGAATGCGCGCGAATTGGCTACAAAAGCGCAATCCCCACGCCATTAGCGCCACCCAAATCGGTGAGTTGTTGGTCCATCGGGAAAGTATTGAACGCGTGCTGAACGAAAGTCCGGAGTCGCTGAAACCGGTGCTCGATGCCCTGGTGGCTGCTTTGCAAAGAGAACTGGCGCCCAGCCGCCGGCCGACCCGGAGACAAGACATTGAGTCTGCGCAGCCGGTGTCACGAGCGGTTTGATGAGGTCGGGACCCAGAGAGGGTCAACCCTCCGCGGCCTTCCGCCAGGCCCGCCAATCTCGAGTGACGGCTTCTGCCATGTCTTTCGTAGCGGCGAGCAGCCAGTTTGCTTTGCTGAGTTCGACATGGCGACGAATCTGCTTTGTGGCCTGCGGGCTGCCTAAGTGGATGTTCGCCGTTTCCCATCCCATGGCAAACAGAAGGCGGACTTCGTCTCGATCCTTCGGCAGAACACTGAGTTCGATCCGGGTGCAATGAGGTGAAAGGCGGCGCACGACCCAGGGACCGCAAAGTTGCGCAAAGGGATCCGGACAGCGCACGGCCCGGCTGAGGATTGCCTGATACAGGAGATCAGGCGGGCCAGCGTCAGAACGTGCCCAGTGCACCGCTGACGGCGCCAGTGATTTCACTTCGCGTGCTACCTTACCGCCGTCACATTCCGCTATGGCTACGAGCCGGATGTGCCCCAAGCTACCCAGGCCGGCAACTCTGCGCAGCAAACGATAGTCTAAGTCCCGTTTCGGGAGAAAATGCTCCAAAGCTTCCCTGGCGCCGGCAGGCACATCGCCGGTGGCTTTGGGAAGTTCGTTCATCTTGGCCCAGAAATGTTCCGGGTCGCGCAAGACTCCGCTGACCATTTGTCGCAGCCACTTATTGCCCTCTTCGAGGAGGAACGGGCGTCCTCCCTCTGCCAGCGACTTGCTATACCCTTGCAGAATAACGTCGCATGCATCTTTGGTTTTCAGGCTCAAGTGCCCTTGTTCGGACGCGAGAACGACGCTCGCCGCCAGCCGCACCAGATCCACGGTGTAAGGAAGGTTTGCGGCCTCGTCGAAATCATTCACGCCCCATACTAATCGCCCCTCGGCATCTCGCCAGGTGCCGAAATTTTCCACGTGTAAATCACCAACGGCCAATACCCTGGGAGCCTTGGCCAGGTCGGGACATACTTCGGGCCAGACTTGCATCCAGCGATAAAACGTGGCGCGCATGAAAGAAAACGAGGCTTCCGCCATGCGCTCATGCTTAAGCTCAAGGTCGGACTTCCATAGCGCGATATGGTTGCCGAGCCAGTCTTCGTAACGGCGCGTTGCCTTGACGATGTTCATGGAATCGCGGGACACAATACGGCGCGGGTCTTGGCTTGTCAAACTTCTGTTCCGCGCAAGCCCGATCTGACATCAACGATGACGATTGTTTACATCGCAAAAATGACGCAGGTTCGACGGCTCAACTTTGCGCATTTACTTTTATAATTCTTTGAAAGAGAGGTCGCCCGGTTCGCTCTGTTAACCCCACGCAGGCTGGCAGTTCAACCGGGCTTTCTTCTCCCCTCCTTGCCTTCCCTTTCTGCTTTTTGCTTCCTTAGGATGTGTCACACCCAACACGGTGTGGCTCCAGGCCCGCGATTTGAACTTTCACTACTCGTTCTAACTCTTTGCAACTAAACCTCATAGCTATTGGCTTCCAGCTTGCCTCTAGAGTCGACGCACGCCGAAAGGGCGGTGCAATCGGCTGACTCGACGGAGGACGCATGCAACTCGCAATCACATTCATGACCGTGGTGGCTGGGATGGTCTTTTCCCTAGCCGTCGCGTTGCTGGCGGAAGAATTGATTTTCGGCAAGGTGTTCTGCCTGGTTTTTGCCCGCCAAGTGGCGAGAGCCAAGTCGCAGCAAGGGCGTTGAACGCCAAAGGGAGACCCGTATGTTGACGCTGAGATATTTGCTGATTTGGGGTGGTTTCGGGATGATGTTTGCCGGCGCCGCACTGCTGGCTTACGACATTTATCGCGAGATCCAATACCGGAATCTGGTGGCGAAAGCCGGGCCGGAGCCTCTGCCGCCGATTCCTCACGTGCGCTGGCGGGGTGCGCTGGCGCTGGCGTTGTTAGCCTGGGCACCACTGCTGGTGGGCATTGGAATTGCCGTAGTACCGAGCGGCATGGCGGGTGTCCGAATCAGCCAGAGCAGCGGGACACTGCCGGGAACGCTTTATCCCGGAATGCATTTTGTCACTCCTCTAATGGAAAGCGTCGCGTTGTTCGACACCCGTGACCAGCTGTTCACCACAGGCGCGTTGGAAGATAAAGCCGCGGCCGGTACGGCTTTGAAAAATGAACCGCTGAAAGTCCAGGCCAAGGAAGGGCTCACGCTCGGTCTGGCGATTACGGTGCGCTACCGCCTGGATGCCAGGAGGCTGGACTATATCCAGAGCAATCTTCCCCAACCGGTGGAGAAAGAGATCGTGCCGCCCGTCGTGGCCAGCGCCTGGCGCGAACTGGTGCCGAACTACACCGTGCGTGACGTGTTCTCTGCCAAGCGCGAAGAAGTGCGCAAGCGCGCCTCCGACATGATCACGCAGAAGCTGGCCGCGGATGGAATCGTCGTGAAAGAGGTAATGCTGCGCGACATTCAGCTTCCTCCCGAGTATGCCCAAGGTCTGCAGAACCTGCTGCTGAAGGAACAGGAAAACGACCAGATGGGCGTGCAGACCGAGATCCAGCAAAAGCAGGTAAGGTTGTCGGAGCTGGAAGCGGAAGCCAGCAAAGTGCAGCAAGTGAAGCAAGCCGAAGGTCAGGCCCAGGTACGAGTGCTGCAGGCCAAAGGAGAGGCAGATGCCATGCAGTACACGCTGCCGCTGAAGCAGAAACAGATTGAGCAATCGAAGCTTGAAGCGGAGGCCCGCAAGGAGGCCACCGTGAAGAATGCGGAAGCGATGGCCGAAGCCAAAGTGATCGACAGCAAAGCGGAGTCGGAGCGCCGCAAAATGCTGGCCCTCGCGGAAGCCGATCGCATTCGGGTGACCGCTGTCGCTGACGCCGAGCGGATGAAAAGCGAAGGCGAGGTGCTGAAGCAGAATCCATTGCTGATCAACAAGATCGTGGCGGAACGGTTATCCGACAAACTACAGATCATGATGGTGCCGGCGGATGGAAAGTTCTTCTTCGCCAACGACGTGCTGAGGAGCATGAGCGTGGCAAATCGCAGCAGCCAGGCGGAGGAAGCCGAGCCAGAGCAGAAGTAGCTCGTAACTGGCCGTCCTGACTCGGGTCAGGAGGCGTGTGTGACTCTGGAGCAATGCGCCGGGTTCCGGGGTCAATATCAAGGAGGGCGGTGCAAGAATCGAGGGATTTCGGTGAGGGGGGTGACTCCAGAGAGTACCGTCGTGAGGCCGGGAGCCAGACGGAGTGCAGTTTATAATTCGCCCATCCGTGAAACAAATAAAGTGAGGCTGCTTCCGAAGTCGCGTTTCCTGCGAGTCGCTTTTCTTCTGTCGCTCGTCATCTCCTCTTGGTCGTACTGCAGGGCCGCCGCAACCAACCTGGTAGAAGGAGAGGAAGAACTGACGGTAAGGATTCTGGGCCTCACCGGGCCGGGGACGATGGCGGTCGAATTCGTTAATCGTTCGTCGCTGACTCCGAAAGATGCAGAGGAAATCCGCCGCGCAGTCCTTGCGAAACTGGCCGATCGCGGCGCGCATCTTGTGGCTGCAGAACAGGCCGCGGCTACGGTGCGAATCTCGCTCTCGGAAGACCTGCAAAATTACGTCTGGATAGCGGAAGTTCATCAAGGCCTCAGCGACGCGCCAGCCATCCTGGTTTCACTACCCCGGCCTGATGTGCAGTCCGCGCAAGCGGAAGCGGCGCTGCTGGTCCTCCACAAAGCGCTGCTGTGGTCACAGGAAGACCGCATATTGGATGCGGCGGTGATCGACGGCAACCCAGCTCACATGGCGGTGCTGGACGCAAATCGGGTCACGATCTACAAGCTGCAGAACAGTGGCTGGCATGCGGAGCAGGCTTTGCCAATCGCACATTCCAAGCCGTGGCCGCGCGATCTGCGCGGCCGGCTGGTGTTGCGCAAGGACCATCTTTTCGATGCTTACCTGCCCGGCGTCTTCTGCCGCAGCTCCGCCAACGCTCCGCTCACCATGACTTGTGATCACAGCGATGACCCGTGGCCGATCGGACTTGAGAACTCCAGCTTGAATGCTTTTTACGCCGGGTCGAGAAATTTCTTCACCGGGGCGTTGGCTCCCGGAATCGGCAAGCAGACCGCTGCGCCTGCGTTCTATTCCGCTGCCGCCCTGCCCCGCGAGAACTATACGTTGTGGCTTTTCGCCGCGACGGATGGGCGTTTGCACCTGCTCGATGGCATGGCCGATCAGAGCACAGGGAAGCTGAACTGGGGCAGTGAGATTGCCGCTCTCCGTAGCGACTGTGGGTCGGGTTGGCAGGTTCTGGCCAGCGGAAATGCTGAAGGATCAAAAGACACACTGCGGGCCTTCGAGTTTGCTGACCGCGACCCGATCGCGGTCAGCCAACCCTTGGAATTTTCCGGGACGATTACTGCGCTGTGGACGGACTCAACTGGGTCGAGCGCGGTCGCCGTGGCGCGTGATCCGCAGACGGAGAGATATGAGGCGTTTCGCATCACTCTTGCTTGTAATCGCTAGCCTGTTCGCCACCGCACCGGCTGCCATGCGGCCACGTTACGGCGGGACTCTGCGCCTGGTAACTCGGGTCGCGCCTGTGTCACTCGATCCCGTCGCTGGGCAGGGCCAGTCGATTGCATGGCGGAGCATATCTCGGCTCATTTTCGACTCGCTGACCACATTGGATGATCGCGGCCAGCTTCGCCCCGGCCTCGCTCTTTCCTGGGAGGCAGAGCCGGGCAATCAGCGCTGGCAGTTTCAAATCCGCAGGGGAGTGACGTTTAGCGACGGAACACCCGTAACGCCGGAGGCTGTTGCCGCTTCGCTGCGTGCGGCTAATCCTAGATGGAAGGTGTTTGCTGCTGGAGAGTCTGTCGTCATCGAGTGCGATCCACCGGCTCCGAAACTGCCGATCGAGCTGGCTTTGCCTCAGTACGGCATCGCCCGGCGCGATGGTGGCAAGCTCGTGGGCAGCGGACCGTTTACCGTGACACGCTGGGATCCAGGAAAACGGCTGGTCCTCACGGCCCGCGAAGACTATTGGGGCGGACGTGCGTTCGTGAACGCCATCGACATTCAGCTGGGACAGGGACTTCGGGAACAGGTCATGGCCCTCGACTCGGGGAACGCCGATGTGGTGGAGATTGCGCCCGAGCGGGCGCGGCGCACGGCCAGCGACAATCATCACGTCGAGAGTTCCCCGCCGGGGGAGTTGTTGGCGCTGGTTTTTGCCAACGATCCGGCGTCTCCGGAAAACGCGCGGCTGCGCCTCGCCCTCGCGCTCAGTCTCGATCGCACCTCGATGAACGAGGTCCTTCTCCGGGGAGGAGCTGAACCTGCAGGCGGACTCTTGCCCAACTGGATGACCGGCTACGCTTTTCTGTTCCCCATGGCCGATCTGAATCGCGCCCAACAGCTACGTGCAGAGTTCCACCAAACCGGAGCGCTGACCTTGGGCTATGATGGCGGGGACCCGCTGGAGCGAGTAGTCGCCGAAAGAGTGATGCTCAATGCCCGCGACGCTGGAATCTCTTTGCAGCTGACTGACTCCCCTACCGCTGACCTGCGCTTGGTCCGGCTTCCGTTAGCCTCGCTGGATGCTCAGATTTCACTTTCCGATCTTGCTGCTCGCATCGGCTTGCCCCAACCGAAGTTTACCGGCGGCTCCGCTGGCGACTCCTACACAACCGAGAGCGTCTTGCTGCACTCGCAGAAGGTTATTCCGCTATTGCATCTGCGCAGTTCCGTCGCTCTGAGTTCCAATGTGCGCAACTGGGAAGCCACCAGTGATGGAACTTGGCGTTTAGCCGACATCTCGCTGGCGACGGAGAAGCCATGAATTTCCGCCGCAGGCTCCTGGCTGTGTTTGCGCTGACAGTGTTTCTCTCGGTCGGTGCAGTCACCCTGATTGTCTCGGCCATCACCCGCCGCGCATTTGAGCGATCGGACCAGGACCAAACAGCCGCACTCGTGGCCCAGTTTCGGCGCGAGTTTGACCGGCGCGGTCAGGAGGTGGTGCGGCGCGTCGAAACCATCGCCGCCAGCGACGCGGTTACGCGCATGGCGTCGGCATTGAGTAGAGATTCACCTGATTACGGCGCGTATGCTTCCGAGGCGAGGGCGATTGCGGACAGCCAACAACTGGACTTTCTCGAGTTCTTTGACGGCCGGGGGGTTATCATTTCCTCGGCGCAAGAACCGGCTAAATTCGGCTACCACGAAGCTCAGAGACTGCCAGCGGCGTGGCTTCCCGAAGGTGCGTTCCTTAGGCAAGAAGAGCTGCCGCAAGGGCCCGTACTGGGGCTCTTCGCTTTGCGCGAAGTGACAATTGGGGACAAACCTCTTTTTGTAATCGGCGGCTGGCGTTTCGACAAATTTCTCGACAGCCTTGATCTTCCTTTGGGAATGAAAGTCGCGCTGTACCAGCTTCCCGGGAAGCCTTCGCCGTCCACACCCGAGTTGCAGCGTGTGCCGGAAGACTTGGCGAAGCTGATCCGTCAAGTTCAGACGGGTGGCCATGAAACGAGCGGAGTGATTCAGGGCTCGTCCGGAGAGGCTGACGACGAAACCGTCCACGCGCTTCCCCTCTCCGATCCCAACCAGCAATTGCTCGGAGTGTTGTTGATCTTCAACTCCCGGCGGCCTTACGTGGAGTTGCAGCAGCACATTCGCTCGGCGGCCTTGCTGGCTGGAGGCGTGGGCATTGTTCTTGCGATTTTGCTCAGTGGATGGGCAGCGGCTCGCGTGACTCGGCCCGTAGAGCAGCTTGCAAAGGCTGCTGGTGAAGTCGCGGCAGGAAACTGGGACGCGCGAGTGCCGGTAACCTCGGCCGACGAACTCGGCGCTCTGGCCGAATCCTTCAACCGCATGACCGCAGAGCTTCTGGAACAGCGAGAAAAACTAGTTCAGGCCGAGCGCGTGGCCGCCTGGCGCGAACTGGCGCGGCGTTTGGCCCATGAACTGAACAATCCGCTCTTTCCATTGCAATTGACTATTGAAAACCTGCTTCGCGCCCGCCAGCAAAGCCCCCAGGAGTTCGAAGAGGTGTTTCGCGAAGGGACATCAACGCTATTGGCAGAGATCGCGAACCTGAAGACAATCGTGGCACGCTTCAGCGAGTTTTCCAGAATGCCGCAGCCCAGGATGCAGGCAGTTGACCTGAACGGGATTGTGCGGAACGCGTCGCGTCTGTTTCAGGCTCAACTGGAGGGCGGCAGCTCAAAAGGGATCGAATGTAAACTCGATCTGGATGAAACTCCGGAACCAATCGCAGCCGACCCCGATCTGCTCCATCGGGCATTGTCGAATTTGATCGTGAACGCCATGGATGCGATGCCGGAGGGTGGCACGCTCACGCTGCGGACGTCGAAAGCGGGCGAACGGACGATTCTTGAGGTTTCCGACACTGGCTCCGGTTTGACGCAGGAAGTGTGTGAGCGGTTGTTCACGCCGTATTACACGACCAAGGCTCACGGCACCGGACTGGGTCTGGCAATCGTACAATCCGTGGTAAGCGACCACGGAGGCAGAATCACGGTGCGCAGCGAAACCGGAGCCGGCGCGACATTTCGTATTGAGTTGCCACGCAATCTCGACAAGCTGCAGCCCGAGGAATTGTCGCGCAACGCAGCAACAGAAAATGGCAAGTAGAGGTGTCTGAGTGGCGCGTAAGGCAAATTTGCTGATCGTGGACGACGAAGCCAACACCTTGGCTTCGCTATCGCGGGCTTTTCGTCTGGCGGGGCACGAAGCCGTGGTCTGCGACAATGCCGCGAAGGCGCTTGAGTTGGCCGCTTCTCAGTCTTTTGATTTGATCCTTTCCGACGTGATTATGCCCGGCAAAGACGGGCTTTCCCTGCTTGAAGATTTGAAGGCGCAGGGCATTGCGACCCCGGTCGTCATGATGTCGGGCCAGGCCCATATCGACATGGCGGTCCGCGCTACCCGCCTCGGAGCTTTGGATTTTTTGGAGAAGCCCATCTCGACGGAAAAACTTCTGCTGACTGTGGAGAACGCGCTCAAGCTCCAACGCCTGGAATCTGAGAACCGGCAGCTTCGCCAGCGTCTGGGCAAGCACGAGATCATCTGGACGGGCGACACCATGCGAAAGCTCATGGCCCAGGTGGAGCGCGTAGCGGCCGGCGAGACTCGAGTCTGCATCCTGGGGGAAACCGGCACCGGGAAAGAACTGGTCGCGCGCACGCTGCACGAGAAGAGCCCGCGAGCCTCGGGACCATTCATTACGTTGAATTGCGCCGCCGTGCCAGCAGAGTTAATTGAGTCGGAACTGTTCGGCCATGAGAAGGGGTCTTTTACAGGGGCCACCACGCGGCACAGCGGAAAATTCGAGCAGGCCGATGGCGGCACCATCTTTCTTGATGAAATCGGGGATATGCCGCTCGCCATGCAGGCCAAACTTCTGCGCGTACTCGAAGAAGGCGAGATCGAGCGCCTTGGCGGCGATAAGCCGGTGCCGGTCAACGTGCGCGTGGTCGTGGCCACGCACCGGAATTTGGAGGCTCTGGTACGCGAGGGCAAGTTTCGCCAGGATTTATTCCACCGCATCTTTGTTTTTCCCTTAATTTTGCCGCAGTTGCGCGAGCGTAAAGAGGATGTCCCGGCGCTGGTGCAACATTTCGCTCACCAAGTGTGCGCACAAAACAGTTGGAAGCCGATTCCATTTAGCCCTGAAGCTGTCGATGCGCTTGCGGCTTACGCCTGGCCGGGAAATGTCCGCGAATTGCGAAACACAGTGGAGCGCCTCATGGTGTTGGCCACCGATGGGCAGATTACTCTCGAAACAGTTCGTCTGGCGCTACCATATTCTGCTCAGGCACCAGCGTCTCTCGCCGGTTCCGGACCGCTGGCGGAGCGTGTCCAAGGGTTCGAGCGCGAAGTGATTCTCGCCGAGCTAAAGCGTTGCAATTATCACATCACCAATGCCGCCAAGGCACTCGGCCTCGAGCGCAGTCATCTCTATAAAAAGGCCGAGCAATTGGGGATTGATCTGCGGACCTTGCGGCAAGGAACGGACGCCGGATCTTCGCAGTAATGAAGTTGGTCCTGTGATTTCCCTAGGTTGAATAGTCCGCGTTGATTTGAACGTACTCCGCCGTGAGATCAGTTGTCAGAAACGCTACCGAGCTGCGACCGCGCCGCAAACGAATACGGACATCGCATTGGGACTGGGCGAGATCGTGGTGCGCTTTTTTCTCATCAAACGCAAAAGCCACGCCCGAGCGGCAGACCAGTTGGTCCGCGATGTAGATGTCGATCTTATGGGGAGCGACCGGCAGACCGGACGCCCCGATCGCGGCCAGGATGCGCCCCCAGTTAGGATCAGCGCCCGCCCATGCGGTCTTAACCAGTAACGAATGTGCCACGGATTTTGCGACGCGCAGGCCTTCGGCGCGGTTCTTCGCTTCCTCCACAAGGAGCCGAATCACATGCTGCACGCCCTCACCGTCTGCCACAATCTGTTCTGCCAGAGACTCGCAGACCTCTCGTAGAACGGTCGCAACTTTTTCACGCAGGGCTCCCCGGAGCTGCACTTCGCTCTGGCCGCTCGCCAGCAGCAAGACCGTGTCGTTGGTCGATGTATCCCCGTCGATCGAAATGCAGTTGAAGGTCTGGTCGCAAGTCTGAAGCAAGAGCCGCCGCAGCTCGACCGGAGTAGCCGCGATGTCGGTGAACAAATAAACCAGCATGGTGGCAAGTTGCGGGTGGATCATTCCCGCGCCTTTCGCGACACCCGATATCACGACTTCGCTCGCTCCCACGCGAAAGCCCCGGGACGCATGTTTGGGTCGGGTATCCGTGGTCATGATGGCTTGGGCAAATTCAAAGAGCGCTTGTTCCGTCGCGGCTTGAGCCGCAACCAGAGCCGGGATCTCCGACAAGATCTTCCCGACCGGCAGCGGTACACCGATGATGCCGGTGGAGGAAGGAAACACTTCGGCCGAAGGAACTTTCAGCAGGCGGCCCACCGCCTGGCAAACCTGTTTGCAGGAATGCAACCCGGCGCGCCCCGTCGCGCAGTTGGCATTGCCGGAATTGACGATCAGCGCCCGCACCCGACCGCCAGTGGCGGCTAACGACGCGCGTCCGACTTGGACCGGCGCAGCCACGACGCGATTCGACGTGAACACCGCTGCGGCTGATGATCCAGGGCTGGTTTCCACTAGCGCCAGGTCCGTTCGACCGCTGGCCTTGAGCCCTGCGGCGGCGGCGGAAAAGCTGAAACCTTTAGGCAAAAGAAGTTCGCCAGGCGACGTGGTCATACCTGGAGTTTGACCAGCCAGCGGTCAGGTTCCGGCAGGATGGCGAAGCGCGGCAACTCGCCCCGCACCATGGCAACTTCGTCGCAGCGGTGAAAGCGCGGGCAGACAAAACAGTCTTTGTGCATCTTGTCCGGAAGATCTTCCCGCTGGGCGAGCGCGAATCCCAGGTGGGCGAAAAATTCCGGAGTGCGCGTAAAGAGGCAAATGCAACTCACTTTGTGTTTCCGAGACTGCCCGAGCAACGCTTTCACCAGGAGCGATCCGCCGCCGCCGCGCTGTCGTGAAGGATCCACGGTGATGGACCGGATCTCGGCCAGATGCGGGCCATAGAGATGAAGCGCGCCGCACCCGATAATTTGGCCGCCATCTTCGAGGACAGTAAAGTCGCGCACGTTCTCGCAAATCTCAGCCAGCGTGCGCGGCAGAAGTGTACCGTCGCCCGAATAGGTGGCGATCAGCTGGTGGATGCGCTCGGCGTCCGGCAACCTCGCGTCACGCGTGCGCATGGGTTTCCTCGCGCATGACTTCGATTCTCTTTCTTGCCTCTGCAATCGCCACCCGCACCCGCGCCGGAGCCGTACCGCCGGGAACATCATGGATGGCCAGAACAGATTCCAATTTCAGAGCCTCGTAGAACTCCTGATCGAACACAGAATTGAATTGATGCAGTTCTTCCAGTGAAAGATCCCGCAACTCGCAATTTTTTTGCAGACAGAGCCGAACAGCTTTGCCGATCTGTTCATGAGCCAAACGGAACGGGACTCCGCGCTGCACCAAGTACGTGGCCGCGGCCCAGGCATTCATAAAGCCCGACGCCGCTGCATTCTGCATGCGATCAAGATTGAAGCTGACCGACTTCATCCAGCCGGTTACCAGCGGTAGCAGAGCCAATGCCGTCTCGGTCGCGGTGAACAATGGCTCCTGCGTTTCCTGCAGGTCTTTGTTGTAGGCAAGAGGCAGGCCTTTCACCGTGACCAGAAGGGCTGTGGAATCGCCGATAATCCGCCCAGCTTTCCCTCGCGTGAGTTCCAATAAATCCGGATTCTTCTTCTGCGGCATCGCGCTACTGCCGGTGGAATACGGTTCGGGCAACTGCACAAAACCGAACTCCTCCGTCGAAAACAGAATCATTTCCTCCGCCCAGCGGCTGAGATGCAACGCCAGCAGCGACAGCACGTTGACAAACTCCAGCAGGAAATCACGGTCACTGGTTGCATCAAGGCTGTTCGCGGTAGGGGCGGCAAAACCGAGTTCGTCTGCCATCACACGCCGATTGAGGGGTAACGTCGCCCCGGCAACCGCCCCCGAACCCAGGGGACACAGATTCAGCCGCTTCCGGCAATCGGCCAGGCGATCCACGTCACGCAGAAACATCTCGACGTAAGCGAGCAACCAATGCGCGATCAACACCGGCTCCGCCCGCTGCAAATGCGTGTACGCGGGCATCGCGGCACTGCCGGCTTCTTCGGCTCGGTCCACTAGAACGCTTAGCCAGTTCGCCAGGTCCGACCGCAACTGATCCGTCGCCGCCCGCACAAAGAGCCGCAGATCGGCAGCAATCTGCTCATTGCGGCTGCGTCCACTGTGCAGCTTGAAGCCAGTGTCGCCGATCAGCTTCACCAATTGCTTTTCGACGAAGTGGTGCACATCTTCGGCTTCGGGATCGACGAGAAACTCGGGCGAACCTGACTGACTCGAAATCCGGTCGAGCCCCTCAAGTATCGTGATCAGTTCATCCGCTGTCAGGATGCCCGCGCCCTTGAGGGCACGCGCATGTGCACGGCTGGCGGCAAGTTCCTCGCCCAGCAATCGCTTGTCGAATTCGAAGGAGCGTTGCCAGCGTTCAAAATCCGGATCCAGCGGTTGCCGGAAACGGCCCGACCACATCTTCATCTTGCAACCTCCATCCGCGCCCGGGCACGCGAGCGCGATGGCAGCCCAAGGATGCGAATGAAGCCTTCCGCATCCTTCTGGTTGTAGCTGTCGTCCATGGTGAATGAAGAAAGATCAGTGCGATAGAGCGAGTTATCGGACTGGCGGCTCGTGATCGAGACATTCCCTTTATAGAGCGAAAGCGTCACTGCACCCGTCACGTCTTTCTGTGTGCTCTCGACGAAGGCGTCAAGCGCTTCGCGCAAAGGACTAAACCAGAGCCCGAAGTACACCAGTTCCGCATACTTCAACCCAATGTGCTGCTTGAAGTGCGTGACATCGCGCTCCAGGCACAACGCTTCGAGTTCGCGGTGGGCACTGATCAGAAGAGTGCCTCCCGGAGTCTCATAGCAACCGCGCGACTTGATGCCGACAAACCGGTTCTCCACCAGATCCACCCGGCCGATTGCATTACGCGAGCCGATCTCGTTGAGCAACTCGACCAATGAAACGGGATCAAGCTTCATGCCATTGACTGACACCGGAATCCCAGCTTCAAATCCGATCACAACTTGCTCTTCCCTGTCGGGCGCCTCCTGCGGCGATCGAGTCAGTTGCCATGTGGTCGGCAACGGCGCATTGGCAGCGTCTTCGAGTTCCCCACCCTCATGGCTGATGTGCCACAGATTTCGGTCGCGGCTGTGGATTTTCTCCCGGCTGGCGGCCACGGGAATACCATGCTTCTCGGCATAGTCGAGACAGTCTTCGCGCGATTTCAACGTCCACTCACGCCACGGCGCAATCACCTTTAGCTCCGGAGCAAGCGCCTGGTAGGTGAGTTCGAAGCGCACTTGATCGTTACCCTTTCCGGTACAGCCGTGGGCGACTGTCGTTGCACCTTCGCGCAAAGCCACTTCCACCTGATGCTTCGCGATCACTGGCCGCGCCAGCGAAGTCCCCAGGAGATACTTGTGTTCGTACACCGCACCGGCCTTCAGCGCAGGAAACACGTAGTCCGTGAGGAACTCCTCACGCATATCTTCGACGACCACCTTGCTGGCGCCGGTCTTGTAGGCCTTCTCAACAACGGCCTCCAGGTCGTCTCCCTGCCCAACGTCGCCGACCATGGCGATCACATCGCAGGCGTAGTTTTCTTTCAGCCACGGAATAATGATGGAGGTGTCTAGTCCCCCCGAATACGCAAGCACGACCTTCTCAGGCATGGGAACTCCTTAAATGAAAGCGGCTCGCTTCGCCGCCCAGCAGAAGCAACATAATGGCTTTCTGCACGTGCAGCCGGCTTTCCGCCTGATCGAAGACAACGGAGCGAACCGAGTCCATGATTTCGTCCGTGATCTCCAGACCGCGGTGCGCGGGCAAGCAGTGCATGAACACGGCATGCGGCGCGGCACCCGCCACCAGCTCGGCATTCACCTGGTAAGGCGGGAAAATCTTCTCCCGCTTCTCAGCTTCACGCTCGTGGCCCATACTCGTCCAGGCGTCGGTATAGACGGCGTCCACTCCGCTGACCGCCTCGTGCGGGTCAGTAAATAGCTCGATAACCGCACCCGTTTCCCGCGCGATTTCCTGCGCATCCGCGAGAACTTGTGCATTCGGCCCGTACCCGGATGGCGTGGCCATACGGAAAGTCGATCCCAGAGTCGCTGCGGTCAGCATCAGGGAATTCGAAACGTTGTTACCGTCTCCCACGTAGGACAATGAGATCTTTCTTAAATCACCAAAACGCTCTTGCAGAGTGAAATAGTCGGCCAACGCCTGGCAGGGATGCTCCAGTTCGCTAAGCGCATTGATCACAGGAATACAGGCATGTTCCGCCATTCCCTCAACCGTCGCGTGAGAGTAGGTACGCAGCACAACGCCGTCGACCCAGCGCTCCACATTGTGGGCGATGTCGCTTAAAGCCTCGCGCGCATCGAGACGCTCGTGGGTCTGGTCCATGAAAAATGCCGCCCCACCCATGCTCGACATCCCAGCCTCGAACGTCAGGCGGGTGCGCAACGATGGCTTCTCGAAGAACAACACGATCTGCTTGCCCGCGAGTGCTCCGCGAAAATCCGAAGGGCGGGCTTTCATCAGCCCGGCCAGCCGAAAGATCGCACTGACGTCGCTCGATCCAAGATCACAGATCGACAACAGATCGCGGCACAAGAAAGCCGCAGCCGCCGGCGGATGGACTGTTTGAGTTGTGTTGGTATGTTGACTGATCAATGTGTTGCGCTCCTTTTCAAAAGCCATTTACGCCACGATCACCTCGGTGCCACAGTCCAGCCGCGTAAAGTAAAACTCCGGCAGCAGTTCCACATTCGCGGCCGGCAAAATGCGAACCCGCCCGACTCCTCTCTTAAGAGCCAAGCCGCATGCCTCGAGTTTGGGGAGCATGCCACCAGCGATGACGGATTCCTGCACCAAGGTCGCGACCTGTTTCATGCTCAGCCATGGCATGACCGAACCATCCGCGTCCTTGACGCCTGGAACGTCGGTCAGAAAAATCAGCGCCTCCGCATGACAGCCCACGGCACACGCTGCCGCCATCTGGTCGGCGTTGACGTTGTAATACTCACCGTCTGAGCCCAGCGCGACCGAGGACAACA
Organism: Terriglobia bacterium; assembly: GCA_963765285.1. Taxonomy (GTDB): domain Bacteria; phylum Acidobacteriota; class Terriglobia; order Terriglobales; family Acidobacteriaceae; genus CAVWZH01. Next base: position 89,308 of record CAVXVR010000009.1, on the reverse strand, counting down.
CCGGGATGCCGCCCTGGGCCCAAATGGCCTCCAGCCAGCGCGGCTCGACCGAACAAATCTCACCCACAAAACCAAGATCTCGACCCTCGGTTTGTTTCTTCCGCGCGCGCAGCGTCATGCCATCGCCGCCGCAAAGACCAATCGCAGGATTACCCGCCGCCACAATCGCGGCCACCAGGCTCTTATTTACGATTCCGGCCAAGACCATCAGCGCCACGTCGCGAGTTTCCGCGTCGGTGACGCGCAGCCCATTCACGAAGTCGCTTTCTTTGCCCAGCAGCTTCAAAGTACGAGTAAGTGCCGTCCCGCCGCCATGCACCACCACCACTTTGTGATCATCGCGGGCTAGCGCGACCACCGCCCGCGCACACTTCTGCAACGTCGCCTTATCTTCCAGCGCCGCGCCTCCGATCTTGACGACAATCTTCACGCCAGCCCTTCCTCTTCTTTCCATCCGTACATCAGATTCATGTTTTGCACCGCTTGCCCGGCGGCGCCCTTCAGCAGATTGTCGACGCAGGAGACCAGCACTAATCGCTGTCCGTCGGCCGCCAGGCAGAATCCCAGATCGCAGTAGTTGGTATGCAGCGAAAACTGGATTTGCGGCAACCGGGGCGTGGGGAACAAACGCACCCAGTGCTTGCCCTGATAAAACGTCCGGAAACAATCTTCCACCTCTTGCGCCTTCATCACCCCGTTCAAGTGCACATAGATCGTGGAAAGAATTCCGCGGGGAATCGGCAACAGGTGGGGGGTGAAAATCAGTTCCTCCCCGTTCAGATTCAGCTGCTCAAGAATCTCCCCCACATGCCGGTGCCCAAACACCGCATAAGCCGAGAGATTGTCTGCCACAGACACAAAATGGGTCCGTGCGTTCGGCTCCTTTCCCGCCCCCGAAACTCCCGACTTGGAATCCGAAACAATTCCCCGTTGCCGGTCAATAATTCCCGCGGCCACCAACGGCGCCAGTGCCAGAATCACCGAAGTCGCGTAGCAGCCGGGATTAGCCACCAAGGCCGCGCCCGAAATCCGGTCGCCGTTCAGTTCCGGCAAGCCATATACCGCCCTCTCACTCAGCTCAGCCGCGGTGACGGCATCGGCGTCCTTAAAGCCGTAAACCGCGCGATGCTGTGCCTGCTTCAGACGCCACGCCCCGCTGAGGTCGATTACGCGAATGCCGCTGGCAAGCGCTTCCGGCACCAGTTCCCTTGAGACCTCATGCGGAGTCGCCAGGAAAAGCAGTTCCACTTTCTCCCGTTGCAACGCCGCCCATGAAAACGCTTGCATGGGATGGCCGCCATTTCCCGAAAATGCAGGAAGGATCTCAGCCAGGTCATGTGTCACGCCTTCCCTTATCTCGGCCTGGGCACCGGGCCGCTGCAAAAGCAGTGGCGCACTCACGCCAGAATGGCGCAAAAGAATCCGCGTAAGCTCTGCCCCGGAATATCCGGTCGCCCCCAGCACCGCCGTTTTAATCTTGGCCGCCATCAGGCCAGCATCTCCTCTACGCGCCGCGCCACCTGGGCAGCACCTTTCTTGTGCGTGCACACCATCAATATGGTGTCGTCCCCCGCAATCGTCCCCACCGCTTCCGGCCAGTCTTCGCCGTCTAGAGCTGCAGCCACCGGTTGAGCGCTTCCCACCGCAGTCTTAATCACCAGCAGGTTCTCGGCAGGCCGCACTTCGAGAACAAATTCCCGCACCAGGCGCGAAACCGGCGGTAAGGCGGGCTCGGTCGCCAGTTGCTGGGGCAGCGCATACCCCAGACCGGTCTTCACCAGCCCGAGATCGCGGCTGTCCCGGGAGAGCGTTGCCTGCCCAACTTTGAAGCCGCGCTTCTGCAAAACCCTCTGCAAGTCTTCCTGGCTCTCGACCGGCCCTTCCTCCAGGACTTGCAGGATTTCTCTCTGTCGCAAAGTTTTATTCATGATGCATTCATATTCATATGGCTGAATAATTATTCATTTATCCTAATGGATTTGGCTGCTCTGTCAAGCCTAAAGTGACCCTGGAACGGAACCGGGAGAATAACCTGCGGACGGATGGCGTCACCGGCCCGCCGGCTTATCTGAAGCAAGAAAAGCAGACGGGCCAGATCCGGAATTGATTTTCAGAAGTTGTTCTGAGAGTTCAGAACATCCAGAGGAAGATCGCCGTGATATCTGCGGAGGCCGGGAAATGAGTTGAGACGGCCGCTAGCTCTAGTGTTCCCGTTCCCGGCCTGCGCTTATTCTTTCTTCCGCCAGTTCTGGCCTGAGTTCTTCGAAGAACTGCACGAGGCGATCGATCAGTTTACGGCGTCCGCCAATCACATGCAGGCCGCTTTCATGCTGATGCTCTTCCAGAACCTGGTTCAAGCTATTTTCTAGATCCATCATCGCCCTACCTCCTTCTGTCGTCAGGCACGTTTGCGTCATAGCCAGAGACTTTCCCAGTTGTCTCATAACTTATCAAAGTAGAGGTGCGCGAAAGAAATCAGAAATTATGATCGTCGGAATCGAAGGAATGGATACTCTGTTACGCCGGCAGAAACACATCCAGCGTCGAACCATGGCTATTTTGAAGTTGCGGCCAGTTGCCGGACGGTGCTGATGAAGGTGGCAGTGGCCCGAGTAGGCGTCCGGTCTCGGCGATACGCCAATCCCAGCTCCCGCCACAGATCATGGCCTTTGACGGGAATAAGTTTGACTCTGCCTGCCAGAACCTGGTCGCGAGCAAAGCTGGCACTGACCAGAGAAACTCCCAGTCCAGCAGCCACGAAACTCTTGATCATGCCGATGCTGGGCAATTCCATCCGCACTTGCAGCTGAGGTTTGTATGGGCGAAGCAGTCTGTCCATTACCCGGCGGCTAAAGCCGGTTTTGGGTAGGAGGAGTGGCTGCCGGGCAATCTCGCTGACTTGCACAACGTCATGCTTGGCCAGCGGATTTGCCGGGTTCACCATCAGCATGAGCTGATCGCGGAAAATCGGATGTGCCTTCAGGCTGGGCGACTTCACTGGCAAGGTCACGATGCCCACGTCAATGGTCCCGTTTTCCAGCTTTTCGACAATCTTGTAGCTGAAATTGCGGTAAATGCTGATTCGCACCCCAGGATAAAGATGGCAGTACTTGGCAAAGACATCCGGCAGAACATACAGGCAGGTGGCTTCATTTGCGCCGATCACCAGCGTGCCACGAGGCGTGCTCCCTTGGTCAGCGACCGCAAGCAGCGACTCATCGCGCATTTGCAGCAGCCGTTCGGCGTAGGCGAACAGAACCCGGCCAGCCGGAGTCAGCGTGACATCTTTTCCCGAGCGATCAAGCAGCCGGTCTCCGTAATCTTGCTCAAGCTGGCGAATCTGGGCGCTGACCGCCGACTGCGAGCGAAAAATTTTCTGCCCCGCCCGGGAAAAACTCCCGAGCTTAGCCACTTCCATAAATGTCACTAACTGGTCGAAGTCCATGCGCAGGGATTATAACGAAGGTGCGACGGTTGTGGGCATAACCTGCGCACCCACGGTGTGATGTAGGTTGCAAGAAATCGAAGAATTGTCCTTCCGAAGCGCGGCGCTATGCGCGAGGAATCTGCTGTTTCGTCGCCCGCAGAAAGCAGATTAGACCCAGACATTCCTTCTATTCCGTGGGTTTCGCAATCTGCACCAAAGGGCGGCTCGCCTCTGGATTCGCCACATGCAGACCGCACTCGGTCTTGTCCATGCCCGCCCATCGCCCGGCCCGGGAATGTTCCCCCGGACGAATCGCGCGGCTGCAGTGGGTGCAGCCGATGCTGGGATAATTCTGGTCGTGCAGCGGATTGTAGGGAACATCATGCTTGCGGATATAACTCCAGACCATTTCGTCGGTCCAGTCCGCGATCGGATTGACCTTTACCAACTGAAATTTGGCGTCCCACTCCACTTTGCCGGCGGCCGCCCGCAGCGTCGTCTGATCTCTGCGAATGGCCGCAATCCAGGCATGCAACTCCGCCAGCTTGCCGGTCAAGGGCACAACCTTCCGCAAATGGCAGCACTTGTCCGGATTCCGTGTCCACAGTGACGGCCCATGCAAATGCTCCTGCTCTTCCGGCGTCAACGGCGAATAAACCCGTTCGATGGTAATTCCATAGCGTTTCTGGACCCGATCCATCAGATCGTACGTCTCTGGAAACAAAAACTCTGTGTCCAAGGTGAAAACTCGGAAGTCGGACTGAATTCGCGAAGCCAGGTCGATCACCACCATGCCTTCCGCCCCAAAGCCGGAAGCGATGGCAACGTTCTCCCCGAATGTGGCGAAGGCCCAACGCAAGATTTCTGACGGCTGCCAATTCTCGCTTTGCGCTCTCGTCGGTTCCCAATCCCGGTTCACGCTCCGCCCTCCTGACTTTCTTCCGGAATCTGTGGCAGCATCTCCGGCAAGGCTTCGAGTGCAAAGGCTTCATCCCGCAGCGCAAAACCATGCCGGACGGAATCTTCTAGAACGGTATCCGCAGCGAAACGCACAACGTCTCCCACCACCAGCAGCGTCGGCGACGGCAGCCGTGGAGCTTTGGTTAGTTCTCCGACCGTAGTGCGATGAACCTGCTGCTGGCTTGAGGTAGCCTGTGAAATGATCGCGCAAGCCGTCGCGGGCCTGACTCCAGCCGAGAGCAGCTTCCGAGAAGTGCCAACATATTCGTGTCCCGGCATGTAGATAAGCAGAGTTGCATCGGCCGAAATCTGCAGCGGCCAGCTCGCTGAATCTTTCTCTTCCGAGTGATGTCCCGTGAGAAACACCAGGGCGGAGGCAACCCGGCGATGGGTCAGAGGAATCTGCGCCGCTGCGGCAGCACCGAGAGCTGCAGTAATGCCCGGTACAATTTCAACCTCGACGTCCGCCTTGCGCAGGGCTTCAAGTTCTTCCCCTGCCCGGCCAAACACCAAGGGATCGCCGCTTTTCAAGCGAACCACGACAAGGCCTTGCACTGCGTACTGCACGATCAGGCGATTAATTTCCTCCTGGCTGATGGCCTTGCTTCCGCAACGCTTTCCGACGTCCACCAGTTGCGTCGATGCCGGAATCAAAGTGAGAACTTCAGGGGCGATGAGCGCATCGTGCAGCACCACGTCGGCGATTCTTAAAATCTTGAGCGCCTTCAGGGTGAGCAGTTCCGGATCACCCGGTCCGGCCCCGACCAGATACACTTTACCGCTCATGAAATCTCTCCCGGGCTTGCCGCCGCGCCGCCTCGAACGCTTGCTGGCTCGCCAACTCGTGCAGTTGGCGCTTCTTGGCTTCCGAATCCAGAGGAGCGGTCTGCAATTTCTGTCGTGCACTTCCCAGCCGGTCGACCCAGCCGGCGTATTCCCGGCTGAACTGCGTTTCAAGCTGCCGCCTTAACCGCTGGGCCAGGGCTGGGCTCTTGCCGCCGGTCGAAATTGCGAGCTGCAACTGCCCTCTCCGCACTACCGCGGGATAGTAAAAATCACAATGCTCGGGATCATCTACGGCGTTGCATAGAATCTTGCGGCATTGCGCTTCGCGGAAAATTTCTTCGTTGACCTCGCGGGAATTGGTCGCTGCGATTACAAGGAAAACTCCCTCAAGATCTTCTGCGGCAAAGTTTCGCCTATACCACGTAAGAATCCCAACCTCCGACCACCCCTTTACCGCAGCCGTCACATGCGGTGCGGCCACTCGAACCTCAGCGCCGGCCTGCAACAGGCTGCGAATCTTGGGCTCGCCCACGCTGCCAGCTCCGACCACCAGGCACGTCCGGCCTTCGAGTTTTAGAAACATCGGAAACAGGCTCACAGAGTCACTCCGCTCCTAGCCTTCCAACCCGTGCGGCACTCTTCCTGGAGAATCGTCGCGGGCCACCGCCGCCACCCATTCGCCCGCCAATGACTCCCGCAGCTCGGTATCGCTGTGCCGCGCAAAAAACTGCCGCAGATTCTCTTCCGGGAACCGCTCCGCCAAAAACTGCCGCAGTAACCGCTCAATCGCATCCGGGACTTCACTCGCCGGGCAGCGGTATCCGACAGGCCGCGCCACCGACTGATGCAGCCCTACGGCGCCGCCCAGACAGAAGTAATACGCGTCGACCATGCGGCCATCCAGCTTGATCTTCTTTCCTTCAATACCGATGTCAGCAATCCAATGCTGCCCGCAACTATTGGGACATCCCGTAACGTGCAGCTTTAAGTGTTCCTCGAATCCGGGGAGTCTGCCCTCCAACTCCTCCACCAGCCAGCGGGAGAAGCTCTTGGTCTCCGTAATCGCGAGTTTGCAGAATTCCGTACCGCTGCAGGCAATGGCTCCCCGCCAAAACGAAGAACCCGCAACCGGCAACTGGATCGCGCCCAATTCCTGCGCCAGGGGCGTCACGTTCGCCTTTGGCACGTTCACAATCAGCAGGTTCTGCATATTCGTGGTGCGCAATTGGCCATTCGCATAGCGGTCCGCCAGATCGGCCGCAGTGTGCATCTGCTTGGCGTTGATCCGTCCGCGCAAAACCGCAGCTCCCACATAGCAGAGATCTTCCTGCTTCTGCTGGTGGATGCCGACGTGGTCCCGGTACACATCATTCGGCGGCTTTTCCTCCGCTGCCGGTTCCAACGAGAACCCGATGCGCCCTTGCAGTTCGTCGAGAAACTGTTCTGCGGTCCAACCCTGTTTCAGGAAAAGAAATTTTAGCCGTGCGCGTTCGCGGTGTTCGCGAAGCGTCTGAGTTTCGCGAAACATTTCCGCGATTCCCGCCATGACCGGAATTACCTGCTCCCAGCGCACAAAGGCATTTAAACGAACCGCCAAATGAGGATCGGTCGAAAGCCCGCCGCCTACCCGAAGAGAAAATCCAACTTCAGAATCCGGGCCCCCGCGGCGCACAGCGGTCAAACCAATATCGTTGATTTCAGGATAAGAGCACCACACTGGGCATCCGGTGATGCTGGTCTTGAATTTTCGCGGGAGGTTATAGAAATCGGCGTTGGCGGCGAAGAACCGGTTCGCTTCCAGGACCAACGGCGAGGCATCGCAGATCGCATCCCCATCCACGCCGGCCAGCGGGCAGCCGGTGATGTTACGAGTCACATCGCCGCAGGCCCCTCGAGTACCCAAGCCGCAGGCTTCCAACGCCTCCAGCACCTCGGGCAAGGCTTCAATCGTCACCCAGTGCAGTTGAATGTTCTGGCGAACGGTGATGTCGGCATTTCCCCGCCCAAGGCGCTCGGTGAGCCACGCAATCGTGCGCAGCTGGTGAGAGGTGAGCAACCCGCCCGGAATGCGAAGCCTCACCATGAAAAACGGCAAGGCCTTGCCTTCGCCGTTCTTTCCGCCCACCACACCCGCGCCATCTCCCTGGGTGTAGACACCCCACCAGCGAAAATACGTGCCCAACCATTCCGGCGGGATCGAGCTAAAGCCGGAACGCGCGAATCCGCGAATCTCTTCGATCGCCTCCCACGGGTTCTTCTCCCGCTTGAGCCGCTCGACCCGCTGTGCCTTCGTTTCTGTGCCGTTATTAGCCATAAAAAAACCCACCGCCAGTTGCCTGAACTGGCGGTGGGTATAAGTGCTGGTCTTTAGGTAATTCTTAGGTCAGCAGCCCCCTTGCGCCAGTGGACACACCCCGACAACAACAAGAACAGAACTGGCGCATTTGGCGAGAAGCTGACATAAACCGATGCCTACTATATTTCGTAATATCAGATGCGTCAACTTCATTTCTCGATTCACTGGTTCGGCGGTAACCGCTCGAAGCTAGGCCGGGCTTATGGAAGAATTTCCCGTCCACTGGCCAACCTTGCATGGCCAGGTCCTCCGCTGCCGCGGCAAGTCCTAACATATCAATCAGATAGGCTCTGCAATCTATTGGACTTCAGCATGCTGTGTTTTCTGCAACAACTTACAGGCTTTCCCTGATTCAAGAACCCGCCTTGGCGGGGTAACTTGCATTGAATTGATCTGTGTCAGCAGGCGTTTCTGGGCGACATTCGCGCCTGGGCAGCCACTTTCAACGTACGGGATTTTAAGCCTTTCTCGCTGTTCCGGGTTCCGGGTTCCGGGGTCAAAGACTCGAGAGTCCATCACAAACCTCTCAGCGGAGTTGCCATGCGACTGTTCAGTGCGCGCTTGATTGTTTCTCTCATCCTGGGGATCACGCTTGTCTCCCTGGCCTCGTCTTACTACGAGGTCCTGGCAGACAAACGCGGCCTGCGGCGAGACCTGGAACACCGCGCGGAAGTGCTCAGCGAGAGCCTGGCGGGCAACGTCGAGAAAGCCTGGGACAAGGACCCCAAGCGCGATCTGCAGCGCATCGTCCAGCGTTTCGGCAACCGCGAGCATCTCATCGGCGTCGCCGTCTACGACGCTCAAGATACGCTCATTGCCGCAACGCCCGATCTGGCGAAGCGGCTTACCGCTAGTCCCTCAGTAGTAAGGGAGGCGATCAGCACCGGCCGGGGTGAAAGTGAATTCGCCCACCTCGATACCGACTCAGTCCATTTTTATGCTCTTCCGTTGCAACGGAACGACGCCACCGTTGGAGGACTGCTCATCGTCCACGACGCCGGGTACATCCGCGCTGACAGTCTGCGCGTGTGGCGGGAAACTTTTCTCCGTGTGCTCGCGCAGGTTTTCCTTATTACTTTGATTACCTTGCTGATTGTTCGCTGGAGTATCGCCGGCCCGATCGCGCGGGCGGCTGACTGGATTCGCGCTCTGCGCACGGGGAGAGTGTCTTCCCAACAGGCGATGCCTGATCTCGAACTGTTCCGCCCGCTGGCTCGAGAAGTTGCAACCTTGGCCAAGAGCCTGGATCAAGCGCGGTTTGCGGCAGAAACCGAAGCCCGTCTGCGGGAAGCAGGAGAGTCTATGTGGACGGCGGAGCGCCTCGCGGTTCATGTTCGCGCGAGGCTTGACGGCGGACATCTATTCGTCGTCTCGAACCGCGAGCCCTACGTCCACTTGAGACATGGAAAGTCGGTCGACGTTGTGGTGCCGCCCAGTGGCCTGGTCACGGCCCTGGAGCCAGTGTTACGGGCGTGCGACGGCACCTGGATTGCCCATGGCAGCGGTGATGCGGACCGGGAAACCGCCGATCAGCACGACCGGCTGCGCGTGCCCCCGGATGATCCCCGTTACAGTTTGCGGCGCGTATGGCTCACCAAAGAAGAAGAAGAGGGCTACTACTATGGGTTTGCCAACGAGGGCCTGTGGCCGCTCTGTCATATCGCCCACACGCGTCCCATTTTCCGCGCTGCGGATTGGGAGCACTATCAGAACGTAAACCGGAAATTTGCTGACGCCGTGCTGGAGGAGATCAAGCACATCGCGAAACCGGTTGTTCTGGTGCAGGATTACCATTTCGCGCTCCTGCCTCGGCTCATCAAACAGGACCGTCCCGACGCCCGCGTCGCGATTTTCTGGCACATTCCCTGGCCCAATCCTGAAGCCTTTGGCATCTGCCCCTGGCAGCGCGAGTTGATTGACGGCTTGTTGGGCGCCGACCTGATCGGTTTTCACATCCAGTCGCACTGCAACAATTTCCTGCAGACCGTGGACCGGGTAATGGAGTCGCGCATTGATTGGGAACACTTCTCGGTGAGTCGCCTGGAACACGTCACCAGTGTTCGGCCTTTCCCGATCAGTGTGAGCCTGCCGGAAGAAGAACAATCCGATCACGAAAAGCAGATCCACGAGGTGGCGTATCTCGAGCGCTCGGCGCTGATGAAGAGCCTCGGCGTGGAAGCGACCTTCATGGGTATCGGCGTCGATCGCGTCGACTACACCAAGGGAATTCTGGAACGGTTTCTGGCAATCGAGCGCTTTCTGGAAAAATATCCCATCTATCAGGGTCAATTTACGTTTGTCCAGATCGGGGCTCCCAGCCGCACTCACATCAAGCGCTATCATGACTTGTTGGCTGAGGTGGAAGCCGAAGCCGAACGCATCAACTGGCGCTTTCAGACCGGCAAATGGAAGCCGATCGTCCTGCTGACACGCCAGCACAGCCATAAGGAGATTCAGCCTTACTATCGCACTGCGGACCTGTGCCTGGTAACTTCGTTGCACGACGGCATGAACCTGGTAGCCAAAGAATTTCTGGCGGCGCGGCAGGATGAGCGCGGGGTCTTGATCCTGAGCCGGTTTACCGGCGCGGCGCGCGAACTTCTCGATGCGCTGCTGGTCAATCCTTACGACATCGACCAAACCGCCGAGGCCATCCATGCTGCCCTTGAGATGAATCCGGAGGAAAAAGAAGCCCGCATGCAGCGCATGCGCCGGACAGTAAGGGAGCACAACATTTATCGATGGGCGGGAAACCTGATGGCGGAATTGTGCGAAGTCAGACTGGGCGCGTCATCCGAGGAAGCCGCGGACAAACTGCGTGTGGGCGCTTCGGCGTGATCACAACCTCCAACTTCCGGAATCGAGCGGGCGCGGGCGAGCCTGCGTCGGAGACAGCTTGTGAGCGGTGAACCCAGCCAACCCGCTGCGCGGAACAGGCCTCATCGGCCGTTCTATTTCAATACCTCGGCTCACCTGCTCCGCATCACGCGGGAGCGGGCCAGCAGCCTTTCCGAGTTATTGCAGGCTGTGCGGGCGTGTTCGGAAGACTCGATTTTCCAGCACACGTTTCGCACTCTCGAGGAACATCATTTCATCCGCGAAGGCTTCTCTAACGACTTCGCCCACTGGGCTTTTTCCGCCTGCCACGAGCCGGGCTTGGCCGAACGCCTGGCCAGCGTCGATGTGCGCACTTTTACTTCCGTGGCCGAGCTGCGAGAACGGATCGTCGCCATCGTCGACGAGTACATCCGCCACAATCCCAAAAGCACCGATCGACCGGCGCGTGACACATTTTATTTCTGTGCCTCCGACACCGTGGTGTTGCCCACAGCTTTTGTCGCCCACACTCTGGCGGAATTTGCGGAGGGGTTAAGGCAGGTGAGCGTTCATTCCATTCACCATCACTTTATTGAGGCCCGCTTGCGCTTGAAGCTTATGTCTAACGATTTTTCTCAGTGGCTGCAGGAAGATATGGATCTCACCGATGCGGCGCGGCAGTTGAACCGCATCGACATCTACACCGGCACGCTGGAAGATGTTCGCCGCCAGCTGGTGACCGTTGTGGAGAGGGCTTTGGCGTAGACGGATTACCCAACATGGATCCGGTCAAAACACAACTCGAAGAACGGGGGCCAGCGGCGGCCGATACGGCGGAAGTTTCTCGCTCGCCCGTAGCGCCGGTTACGCCCGTAGAGCCGCGCAAACCCGGCAGGAATCTCGATACTCCACCCGTTCCCCCTCCGCCGCCACACCTCGAGGACTACCAGAGCATCGTGGGCGCAGCCGGCCTCGATGAATTGCGCTTTCTTGCCCAGCAGCTTAAGGGCAAGACCATCAAAATGGTAAATTCCACCGCGGTTGGTGGAGGCGTCGCCGAAATGTTGAACCGGCTAGTGCCCCTGTTGAACGAACTCGAGGTCTCCACGCGCTGGGACGTGATCACCGGGGGCAACGATTTCTTCGAAATCACCAAAGCGTTTCATAACGCGTTGCATGGCGCCAGTTATCAGCTCACCCGCCAGGCCCGGGAAATCTTTCTGATGTACAACGAACAAAACCGGCAGCGCATGCAGTTCGGCGAAGATCTGATCGTCATCCACGACCCTCAGCCGGCGGCGCTGATCAATGCGCGAGACTCATCCCATGCCCACTGGGTCTGGCGCTGCCACATCGACCTCTCGAACCCGCATCCTGAGGTTTGGGAATTTCTGCGGCCCTTTGTCGAGCGTTACGACGCGGCTGTTTTTTCATCTCAATCTTTCGCCCGTCAGCTGCCTATTCCGCAGTACCTCTTCTATCCTTGCATCGACCCGCTCTCGGAAAAGAACCGCCCGCTGGAAGACGGTTTCGTCCAAAAAGTTTGCGACGATTTCGGCATCGACCGCCGCCGCCCGATTGTGACCCAGGTCTCCCGTTTCGACCGGCTCAAGGATCCGGTAGGCGTAGTCCAGGCCTATCGCCTAGCCAAGAAATACGTGGATTGCCAGCTGGTCCTGGCCGGTGGAGGGGCGAGCGATGATCCGGAGGGCGCGGTGGTGTTACAAGAAACAAGAGAAGCAGCGGGCGATGATCACGACGTTTTCATCCTCGACCTGCCACCCTGGTGCGCGCTCGAAATCAACGCGCTGCAACAGGCTTCGACCCTGATTGTGCAGAAATCCATCAAGGAGGGTTTCGGCCTGACGGTGACCGAGGCTCTATGGAAGGGAAAGCCCACCATCGCGGGCGCGGTGGGTGGAATTCCTAATCAGATCATTCAGAAACTTACCGGGATGCTGGTGCACTCCGTGGAAGGCTGTGCCTATCAGATTCGCTACCTGCTCACTCATCCCGAATTCGCCCTGCAACTGGGGAGAAATGGGCGGGAACACGTCAAGGAAAATTTCCTCATCACCACCAACGTCCGGCGGTGGTTGCTGCTCTTGTGGCTGCAGGGTCGCGAGGCCTCCGTTTGATGTCGCTGGCTTACCCCTGAAACTTGCCCGTTCACCCGCTTGGGGAACTTTTTCTTCGTCCCCACCGTACTTCAGACCAGATGCAGCCCATCACAACGGACTGCACGCTGAAACTTCGCGAGGAGGAATACGCCATGGGCGGAGACGTCACAGGACTGGTTGCAGTAATCATGATCTTCGGGATTCCAATAGCCGCAATGTACACATACTACCGGGTGCGCAGACTGCGCACCGAAGAACGGCTGGCAGCAATCGCGCGCGGGGTGAATGTACCCATGCAGCCTGATCTCTCGGAGGCCGCGCGCTCCCGCCGGGCGGGAATTCTGCTGGTGGCTGGCGCTATAGGCTACACGCTCACTTTCGGGCTGATTGGCCGCGTCGAGTCTGACGCTTACGTGGCGGCTGCATTCGGTTTCGTACCTCTGGCCGTCGGCCTTGGTTTCTTTCTCGACTCCATGCTGATCCGGCGGGACCTGCGTGCGTCCTGAGGGTTGAGTTCGGTTCCCAAGGACATTGCGGGCTAGGCGGGGCTGGGTCCGCCGCCCCATCGCGGTATGGAACTTCGGCCAGCCTCTCGCGGCGTGACGGCCGCAACCTCAAGGCCGGCCGGCAGAGATGGATCAACACCCTCGGCGCGGGTTGCCCCGGCGTTTGCAGCTCCATAGGGCTGGGCCAGGTATTCCGGCACGATCTGCCTGATCTTGGCTCGAATGGGATTGGCTCCGTCGAGGTAGAGCGTGTGATGGAGTTCGTCCAGCTGCCGCCGCAGATCGTTCCAGCCTCCCTGGACCCACCCGCGGGCCTTCTTGATCTTTGCGAACGAGGTCGGACACACTTCCTCATCCGGATAGAAAAGCTCTTCGGTCAGCTTCTCGCCTTCGCGCAAGCCAATAAACCGGATGGCCCCGGGCTGCTCGGGGGCTCCCGAAAGCCGGATCAGGCTGCGCGCCAGATCTACAATTCGCACCGGCGTTCCCATATCAAGCACCAGTGTATCCCCGTGCTCTCCGATGGCGAACGCCTGGAGTACCAGAGAGACCGCTTCCCCCGTGGTCATGAAGAAGCGCCTCACGTCAGGGTGAGTCACGGTCAAAGGCTCGTGGTGTCGAAGTTGTTCCTGCAGTACTGGCAGAACACTTCCGCTTGAGCCCAGAACGTTTCCAAACCGGACTGCCACGGAGCGCATGCCGCCTGCCGGCTGGCGGGAAATAATCAGTTCGCCGATTCGCTTGGTGGCGCCCATCACGCTGGTCGGGTTCACTGCCTTGTCGGAGGAAATCAGCACAAAGCTTTCGCACCCGCTGGCGCGGGCCACTTCGAGCAGCGTCAGCAAACCAAAAATGTTGTTCTTGACCGCGCCCTGCACATTCACTTCCATGACCGGAACGTGCTTGTATGCCGCGGCGTGAAACACCACCTGGGGGCCATTCTCGTGGAAGAGTTTTTTCATGCGCTCTCCGTCGCCTACATCCGCCACACAGGGCACCAGGGCGGTGCCGTTCCGGCGTGAGGTAAGCTCGCGCTCCAGGTAGAACATCCCGGTTTCATTCTGGTCGACACACAGCAGCTTGTGCGGACCGTATTCGAGGATCTGGCGGCACAGCTCCGATCCAATCGAGCCGGCCGCTCCGGTGACCATGACCGTCCTTCCGCGCAACCGGTTTTCGACGGTTTGCAGATCAATTTCCACCGGATCGCGGCCAAGCAAGTCCTCCACCTTTACGTCGCGCAACTCTTTAATGTTGATCGCCCGGTCCCCGCTGATCAGATCGCGTAACGCAGGCAAAGTCTTGAAGGGAACTCCGCTCTGCTGGCAAATCTCGACGAATCTGTGCATCTGCGCTCCCGAGGCCGACGGCACGGCGAGCAACACTTCCTCCACGGGATATGCCTGGACCAAGTGGGACAGTTTCTCGATTGGGCCGATCACCGGCACGCCGTGAAATCTGAGCCCGGTCTTCGAAACATCGTCATCGAGGTAGGCGAGAGCGCGGTACCCGCTTCCCTGCTGCCGGATTTGCCGCACCACCATCTGGGCTGCAATCCCGGCCCCGATCAAGATCACATTCTTCGACGAACCCTGCTCCCGCGGCGCCGATTCCGCCACCAGCCGGGAGAACATCCGCACTCCCAGCAAACCGCCCGCCGTGATCAGGGGCTCGATGACGTACACCGAACGGGGAAACGTGGCCAGTCCGATCCCATAGCGCATAATCACCACAAATCCCAGAGAACCGCAAAGCACGGCCTTGATGACGTCGAAAGCGTCACTCAATCCCGTGTACCTCCACCAGCCGTGCAGCAGGCCGAAACGGGCGATGGCGGTGAGCCGCAGAAGGACCAGCAATGGCGCAGCCAGCCATAGCATCTCTTGATTCGGAAGCGAAAAATCGAAACGCAACCACCAGGCGATCGCGAGCGACCCCAGGAAGAGGATTGCCTGAAACGCCGGCACCAGCCACGCATTCCCGCGTGCCAGGGTCCGCACGAACCGGATGGCTTTGGCTTTCTGCATCAGAGTTTTAGGATTCGGAGGCTGGAGGAACGGTGTCGCCCAGCTGGGCATCGCTTCAGTTGCCTTGCGCGTGTTCTCGAGAAGATGGGAGCAGCAGGGATTTTAGAGTCAGCAGAATCAAACCGAGGTCTCTGGTCAATGAGACGTGTTCGAGATAGCCGAGGTTGAGCTGCAACTTCCGGGGCAAAACGCTCCGGCGGTAGAACGCCTCCGGGTCAGCCTGCCTGCCGAGCAGCTTTTCTTCGTGCCGGTAGGTCAAAGAGGCCGGATCGGTGATTCCCGGACGGAGTGTCAACACCTGGCGCTGGTGCGATGTGTAGTCGGCGACATACTGGG
Organism: Terriglobia bacterium; assembly: GCA_963765285.1. GTDB lineage: Bacteria > Acidobacteriota > Terriglobia > Terriglobales > Acidobacteriaceae > CAVWZH01. The sequence continues at coordinate 73,973 of CAVXVR010000009.1, read as the reverse complement.
GCAGTTCGGGACGAGGCCCGACCAGACTCATCTCGCCCTTCAGCACATTCCACAGCTGGGGCAGTTCGTCGATCTTAAGGCGCCTCAGAACTCTGCCGAGACCGGTGACCCGCATATCACCAGCGGACGTAATCGGAGGGCCTCTCCGCTGAGCGTCGACCTCCATGGAACGGAATTTTATGATCTTGAACTCGCGGCCGCCCTTCCCCACCCGCCGCTGCCGGTAAAAAGCCGGGCCCGTAGAAGTCAGCTTCACCAGAACCGCTACCAGGCAGAATAGCGGCGACAGCCAGAGCAATCCGACGGCCGACGCGGCGCAGTCAAAGATCCTTTTTCCCCGCTTCGGGTAGAAACCGGTGGAAACAGGAACACTCTGAAGTTGCCCGTCCGTCAATTCAAGCGAGTCGCTCGCCATACAATTCAAATCCTCGCATTACTGGGCTGAGGCATCCGCTACCTCCAGCACCGCCTGGATCACCTGTTCCACCTCTTCCCCGGTCATAGTGGGATAGATGGGGAGCGACAGGCATCGCCCGTATTCCTGCTCGGCCCGGGGCAAATCACCGGTCCGATAGCAGTAAGTTTTTTGATAAAACGGCTGCAGGTGCAGCGGAATAAAGTGCACGCTGGCACCCACTCCGCGCTCCGCTAGTTCAGCCAGAAACTGATTGCGACCGATAGTCAGACGATCAAGGTGCAGACGCAAAACGTAAAGATGCCAGGACGTCTCACGGTCAGGCAACCTGGCCGGAACGTCGAGCCCCGCCGCATTCCGGAAAGCAGCCGTATAGCGCTCGGCGATCTGCCGGCGCGCTTCGTGAAGGTGGTCGCACTTCCCCAGTTGCACGATTCCCAGCGCCGCCTGCAGGTCCGTGAGGTTGTATTTGAATCCCGCTTCGAGCACTTCGTAATACCAGCAGCCTTCGCCGCTATAGCGTTTCCAGGCGTCCTGCCCAATCCCGTGCAGGCGCATCACACGCAGGCGCTGGGCGTGGCCGTCGTCATCGGTCGTAATCATTCCGCCTTCACCGGTGGTCAGCGGCTTGGTGGCGTAGAAGCTGAAGGCGGTGAATTCCGCCATGGTCCCAACCCGGGAGCCGCGATAGGCCGAGGGCAGCGCGTGCGCGGCGTCTTCAATCACCCGCAATTGACGCCGTGCGGCCAGTTCGTAGATTTCTGCCAGGTCGCAGGGCTGCCCGCCAAAATGCACCGGAATGATGGCCCGGGTGCGCGGCGAAATTTTGCGCTCGGCGTCGCTGGGATCGAGATTCATGGTCAGCGGGTCGATGTCGACCAGCACGGGACGCCCCCCCAGATAAGTCACCACCTCGGCGGTCGCGGTAAAGGTTGTCGTCGGAACCAGTACCTCGTCTCCCGGCTTCAGCCCGATGGCTTCGAGACTAAGATGCAGCGCCGCCGTGCAGGAAGAAACCGCGATCGCATGGCGGCATCCGATATACGCGGCAAACCGGCGCTCAAATTCGAAAGTCTTCGCGCCCATGGTGAGCCATCCCGAGCGGATCACCTCAGCTACCGCCTGGGCCTCTTCTTCCCCGACCGCGGCCCGGTGGAACGGGACCTTTATTCCGGGTTCCACTTTAGCGGCAGCTGTGGCAGCTTTAATGCTCATGCAGGCCGGATGACCCCGAGATAATGAGTTGCGCCCAACTTCAGCGCCGAAAGAAACTGGTAGGCGAGCGGAGACAGGCGGGCCACGGGACGAGCCAGCGGCGCGGCCAGCGTCAGCCGGCGGAAATCGATCCGGCAGCCGGGAAATAGCCTCCGGATCTCCGCCCGGCCGACACCACGCACGTCGGAGTTCCACGGGTTGTTGACGCAGAAGTCATACCAAAGGATCACGCCCCCGGGCGCGAGCACGCGTAACATCTCACGGGCGATACGCCGCTTCAATTCCGCATTGAGGATGGAAGTGAACATGGTGGATTGCAGCACCAAATCTCGGCTCCCGGTTTCAATTTCGAGCTCGGCCGCGTTGCCGCACTCAAGCGTGACTCCTGCAGGGCAAAGCCGGCGCGCCTCCGCGATCCGTTCCGGCAGCAGGTCGACGCCGCGCAAGTTCTCCGGGCGTCCGCCCCAGCGTACGAAGTCGCGCAGCCAGCCGCCCGTGCCGCAACCGATTTCGAGGATCCGGATCTTCTCGAGAGAAGACCAGCCTTGCGCGCCGAGCCGGCGCAGAACTTCTCGCTCCCTCTCTTGTACGGCGAAAAGCTGTGCTGGTTCGCAGAGACAGTAGCGGGATGGGCCTTCGCGCCGGGCATAAGCCTGGCGAATGCGCGCCAGTTCCGGCGCCCAGGACTCCGACCCAACGGCCGTGGGCACCTTCTCGAGTTCCAGCTCGGAGGGAAGCTTCATGGGAATTTTCCCGGACGCAAACTCGATGACTTGTTTTCGCCCCATTGTCGCAGAAACCGCTTGTGCCATCGCTTCAAAACTCTATGCGCGAGTTGGCACTATGGCTTCTTTCCCCGCACCGGCCACCAGGTCAGTTGAATCGTGCTGGTGAGGTTCCGCTGAGGCAAAGCCGCCAGCAGCGGGAAGCGCCACTTTTCATACTGCAGGGAAGCCGAGAACCCGAGATCAGGTCGCAGCGTGATTTCACTCCGCACACTAAAGTCTTGGAGATGCCCGCCTTCGAGGAACACACGATTCACATCCTGTTGCCGGTATCGTGCCTGCAATTTGCTGCGAGCGGAAAACCAGTAGGTGGCCCAGCCCTGCTCTCCACGGCCCATCCGTCCGATCCAGTTGCCCATCAGCATCCCTGCGTTGGTGTAGCCGGAGTGGTAGCGGCTGTCGGAATAGACCGCGCCCACGTTGAAATGCATGGTCGGAAGGTCGGTAGCCAAGCCTTCCACACGAAAATCGAGCTTGTGGATTTTGGGAATCTGCGGCAGATAGATCCCCGGGTTGAGGGACGGACGGCTGGATCCTAGAGGCGAATATTCGTCAATCACCATCGAGTCCACATAAAACTCCATCCACTTGCGCAGCCCAGGGACGCGGTAGGTGAGATCAAACGCCGAAAGCCGTTTGCCGGGATTGTTCACCGTGTTGGCCCGGTGCTGGTAAAAAGTCCGCAAGAAATTGCCCCAGGTGAAGGGCAGCCCGGGCCCGGCAAACATGGCGGTAAAACCGAAGCCCAGCTCCAGATTCGGCGTCGGTTTGAAACTGATCTTGCTGCCATGCAGAAAAGGCTGCTGGCGGATCACGGGACCGTACAAGGTAGGCGGGGAAAACACCCAGTGCTGTCCCGTCAATTGACCGAGGAAGAATTCCGACCGCACCGGCCCTAGCAAATCGCGAAACCAGCGGCACCCGGTAGGGTGAAACGTTATCGAGCCGCAGCATCTCAACCGGTGGCGCGTTATCTGAGAACAACAGCGGCCCGGACTCGCCCGGACCCAGCGACAGGCTCTGTTTCCCGAACGATAATCTGAAGATCGCCCACCAGCTTCAACGCCACCGTGCTGTCCAACAGTTCGACGCGGTTCGCCGGCGGCCTGCCGTCGGCCAGGACCTGCGCGGCGTCGATGGTCGCAATGGCCTGTAACGCCTCGGGAGAAGCAGATGAAACTCCCGGTGCGCTTTGATACTCGGCTTGCAGGGAAAAAGCCAGGCGTCCCGCGACCGCGTCGGCGGTGAATCCACCGACTGTAGCTCACGCCCGCGCCGTAAGGACGGCCCAAGTCGTCGACGATGGTCTGGCCGAAATGATAGCCGTCGTTGAGCGGCGTCCCCGCGATGCCGGTGGCCCGCGCATAAACCGAGTCGACGCGCATTCCCAGGTTCGCCGCGCCTTCCAGCCGTTCCGTCTCCGCGAAGAATTCGCGGCCGAGCGAATGATAAAGATTTTGCACGTCGTCCGGCAATTCGCTGTCCGCGCCGAGGCGTTCCTGCATTTCGTCGAGCAGCCGGGCACATTCCATGCGAGTCCAGGGGCGCATCCCGAGATAGGCGGATTGCACATAACCGAGCGCCGCCAGCCGCTCCAATGCCGGGTACACCCAGCTATCGAGCGCGAACGTAGGGCGAAGCCATTTTTCTTCGGATCGCGAACAGCTTCGCGCCCGGCTTTGGGTGCGGCGTCGGCAGTCGCCTCCAGCAAACCATCCCAAGCCCCGCCCCCCAGTTCCGGATCGTGGCGCGCGCGGTAGACCTGCCTGCCCAAATACCAGCCCAGTGCGGTTCCCACGAATACGTCCGAAGAGAAGTGCTGCTTGCCGGTGACGCGAGTCAAGGTCACGGTTGAAGCCAGGCCGTACGCCAGAATTTTCGTAAGCGGCCCGGGATACTCGTGGGCCACCACGCTGGCCACCGACCAAGCGATCGCAGAGTGTTCCGAAGGAAACGAGCTTCCTCCCAGGAAAAACTGTCCCGAACCGTTGCCTTCAAGTGGCCGCTGGCGTTGCGTGATCGCCTTGAATGTGTACGCGGTGGCCATGCTGTTGAGTACGGCTTCCCCGCTCAGAAACCCGGCTTCGCGCAGGTGATCGTTCCGCGTGATGTGCCCCCAAAGAAACGCACTGCCCGCCGCGCCCAGCAAACTATAAGTCGCGAATTGCGAAACCCGGTCGCTGCGATTTAGTGTCGTCGGACTCGCGGGCAACTGTTGCGTCAGCCAGTGATCACTCGCCACCAGCACCCCGGTGAATCCGGCGAAAAACGAGAACTGGAGCGCGCCGCCGCGGTCAAGATTTCTCCATCCCGTCCAAAACGCCTTCTGGTCCGAAACGAGGTGTTTCAGCAACGGCCAGCCAATCACGTTCTCCGGATCGCCTCCCGCGTTCGGCCCACGGTCGCGATCAGACTGAAGCTCCATGTTGTCCTTAGGAAAAATCCGAATTGCCTCCGGAACCGGGATGTCCTGCGCGTCGGCCCTAGCCGCAAGCAGGCAAAAACCGAGCATCAGGCATCGCGCAAGACGAACCATGACGAAGCGAACCGCGGCTAAAAACTCCGCCCTACCTGGATCGCAATACCCACGGCATAGGCTAACTGCGCGGCCTGCAGCGTGTTCTTCCAGCGGGTATTGGCGCTGAATCCCTTCTCTGGCACCACCACCATGTCTCCCGGCGCGAGCACGGCGCTCTCGACGCCCCCGGTGAACAGCCCTCCGGAACCCCCTGCTACCGAGCCGTCTGCACGAATCACAAAGATAGCTTTCTTGTTGGCCATATTGTTCGGCCCACCCGCCTGGCTCAAATACCAGCCGGCACTCTTTCCCGGTTTGTAAGTCACGGCGGTGGGGTTGTAGACCGAGCCATTGACCATCACCAGGCTGGGTTTCTTCGGAATGTAGAGAATGTCTCCCGCCCGCACCGCCACGTCCGCCGCAGTGTTCGCCCATCGTTTGACGTCGGAAGAAATATGAATCACCAGCCGGCCCGCCGGCGGAGTGTTCTGCAACCGCTCCCGCGCAGTCTGCCACTGCGCGATTGCTGCCTGCTTGGCCACTTTCTGGTCCTCGTCGTTCTCGGGCGCAGTCTTCAACTGTGCGCCTTCTTTTTCGATCTGCTGCAGCAAGTCGGAGCGGTTCTTCTCTTCTAAGTCCCGGACCTGCGCCCGTTCAAAGATCGCACCGTACGGATAAGCGTCCGAGCGCAACCCTCCGGCCCGCGCCAGGATCGAACTCAAACGCTCGCCTTCGCTGATGCCGTAGGTTCCGGGATGCAGCACTTCACCGGTCACTCGAATCGTTGCCCCGACGTCGCTCCAGCCGGCCAGTTCCCCAATCGTTAGGACGTCGCCGTCGCGCAAGCGCACGTCCGTATCCGGCTGCCCGGCCAGCGCCGCCGCCATGGGAATTTCCATGTGCTCTCCCGCCACCTTCTTTCCGCCTTCGACCACATAGCGGGTCAAGTCGGCAGTCTCGACATACGCACCGCGCTTCAGTCCGCCCGCCACCTCGACCAGTTCGGTCGCGCTCATGTCCTGGCCCAGCGGATATTTTCCCGGCCGGACGACCTGCCCCTGAATATTGACCGTCGGCGGATCCGCCTTGGCCGGGCTGCGATGAATAAAGACGCGGTCTTTCGGTTCGAGCAGAATGTCGTCTTTCGTTTCCCCCGCCAAGGCTCGGGCCAGATTCACGCTGAGTACGCGCAGGTGGTTGTCGCTGGTCCGGCGGAAGACCTGCGCGTCCTCGAGTTCGGCATTCGGCCCCGCGCCCCCGGCCAGATACACCGCATCCCGCAAGTGGGTGGCGCCGTTGGTTACGTGATCGCCCGGATCGCGCACTTCGCCAGTAACCGTGATGACGGGTGGGTCTTCGAAGTCGTAGCGTGCAAAAACGCGAAGTGTATCGAAGGGTTGCAGCACCAGATTCTGGTCTTTATTTTTGTTTTTGTTTTTGTCTTCGTCCTTGCCGTCCATTGCCTCGCCCAGGTTGAAGGTCAGCACCACGGGAGTGTAGTCGGGAGGTTGGAGACGAATAACTTCGGCATGGCGTTCGGAAGGCTCGGGTAACAGGTCTTTGTAGGAATGCAGCAGGTCGGTGACCCTCATGCCTTCGCGATAGGGATATTTACCCGGATGAAAAACATGGCCATCCAGATAGACGGTTTGGTCGGCGTAGGGCAGGATGGGGGAAATCTTCACCCGGTCGCCATCCTGCACCTGAAATTCGTCGAGAGCCTTGTCCACACCGTGGGGATCGCTGCTCTCCGGCAGGTCCAGCCGCAGCATGGTCAGCTTCTCGTGTGCTACAAGGCGTTCCACATCCACATGGCGGAGAGCTCCCGAGGGAAGCACGCCCCCGGCCAGCTCCAGCACTTCGGCCAGACTTTTCTCCGCCCCCAGTTCGTAAATCGCCGGACGCCGCACCATACCTTCCACTGTGACTTCCGGCCCTGCGGGAGGAACCAGCAGCGTGTCCCCGGACTGCATGCGCGAGGGCTCATCGTGCACTCCGTGCAGCAGCAGTTCGTAGCCGTCAATTTGATCGAGCAAGTGCTTGCCTCGATAGTGCCGTATGCGCCGCAGCGAGCCGCGGGCCGTGGGCCCTCCCGCCGCATAGAGCGCATTCAACGGAGTCGACAGCGAACTGATGTCATAGCCTCCGGGCGAGACCACATCGCCGACCACATACACCCGCACGCTACGGATGCGCGCCAGGGAAACGTCGGCCTGGATCTCGCGAAACTGGCTGCGCAACGCCGCCTGCACAAGGTGCTGCACTTCCCCCAGATTGTGTCCGCTCACTTCTACCGCGCCCACTTCCGGCAACGCCACCCGCCCCTCGCGGTCAACCGTCCGCTGCAGGCGCTGGGGCACGCTGCCCCAAAGGTCAATGCTCAAACCATCGCCCGGCCCGAGTACATAATCCGGCCCGGCGGGCAAATCCATGGGAAAGCGGTTCGTCGTGCCAGCTCCGGCGCGGAACACTTCGAGACCAAAGCGGTCGAGCTGCGGAGGCCGGCCGGAAACCTGGGTGTATAAATCGTAAAGCGACGGAATATTGGCGTAAGGATTGGGCCGGTGGTAGACGCGAACCCGGTCTTCGCCGCGGTCCAGCTCACGTGGCGGTCGCATGGGCGCTCGCGGATACTCGAGTCGCGCCCGCTGCGCCTTGTCGGCAGTCTCAGAATTCTCCGTGCTCAAATCTCTGGCCTCGACCAAAGGCTGCGGCGAGACACTGGGCATCGCCGGCGTGAACGAAGGCTTCTCTCGTCTGTCCATTCGGGGCGGAACCGTCGATTACTCTTCCCATGCCAAGGTTTTCACGGGGGAATCCAGTGGGCGATGCATCGCCGTTGACCAGTCCCGGAAGTTCCTCCCCCACCGGGCCCAAATTCCGGTTCGCTTGCTCAAGGCTCTGCTCCTCATTTCCGTTCGGCTGGAAATTGGGTTCCAGCCCGGTGCGTTCCACTCCCCGCGCCGGATTTTCCGGCACAACCTCCTGAGGCGGCGCCGACGGAGACTCCGGGTTTTCCTGAAGTGGTGGAACAGGAAGATTCGACGCACCCGGCCGCCTCGGCTCATGCTCTTTCCAGTAAACCTGCTCCTGGCTCTCCGACGTCTTGTTGGCTGCCGCACCCGACCCCGTCCCCTGATCCGCCCGCCATCGCAGTCTCGGCTCACCCAGGCGCTCGATTTCCTCTTTTGAGGGTTTGGCTTTCACATAAGCCCGGTTCTCGATCTCGCGGGTTGCAAGAACCCGCGTTCCATCGTCTTCTCGAAGCAGGCGGAATAGCGCCTCGTCCGTCAAATCTTTGGGATCAATCAGCCTTCCCTGCTCAAACGCCTGGCGCACCAGCAATTTCTTGACTTGCAGCAGCAGCCCCGGCTCCTGCCGAAGAATTTCAATGATGCGGTCGGCGGAGAGCGACACTTCTTCCTCCGCCTCCTGCTCCGCCCGGCTCAACTGGCGAGTGTCTGAATTCTGCCGGAGTGGATGGTTCGTTTGCTGGGCCGCCAGCGGAATCACCAGTGCCAGCCACCATGCGCTTAGGTAGATTGTTCTCCTCATAGCACAACTCTTTCGTTCACAGCAGGACGAGAAATAGGGGAAGGTGGTGTCCACTCCAGATCGCAGGCGTCCACTTCCACCGCCACCGAACGCTGGATCAGGTCGATCGACAACACCACCCGGAATTTGTCCTTCTTGCGCACCACAATGCCGGTGAACCCGGCCAAAGGTCCGCCCCTCACCCGCACTTCGCGCCCCGCCTGCAAGTACGGGCAAGGCTCTGCCACCCGACCATTCGCCAGACCTTTCCGTAAGACTTCAATCTCTTGATCATCGAGCGCCGCCGGGAAACCCCTGAACCCTACCAGGTTCACCACGCTCGGGACCTGCAGCACCGGTAGCCGGTCTTCGAGATCGATGTGAACAAACACATACCCCGGGAACAATGCCAGTTCGATTTCTTTGCGCCGGTCTTTCCAGCGCCGTAGGCTGCGATAAAGAGGCAGAAAGTGATCAACGCACCTCTCGCCGAGTTGCCGTGAGACGCTCTTCTCGTGACGGCTGCGCGTGTGTGCCGCGTACCATCGCAGTCTCTGCGTGCCCTGCGAGGTTGCCCCCGCGAATGATTCGCTTTTCTCCGCAGGCAGCAGACTCGTATTCCCCATGGTTACGGTCGCGAGCACAGCTTCGCCCCCTCACTTACAAGGTCTGATGTGAGCTAGGCCCCTGATGACAACACTGCCGCAACTCCCCACTTCGCGGATCGGTTCCAGCGCCCAGACCAGGTAGAACTGGCCCTCAGCCACAACATCGCGCGAGAGTTCGACAAATGTAATTTGATCTAGAAATTCATGCGGCCTCGGCAAGAGTACACAGAAACCGGCAGCGCGCGCCCCTCTTACCGCCCACTCGGAAGTACGTATAGGCACAAAACCGATACCAAAAAGGTACCGATTTCGAAATGGCTATGAACTCACGCCCAGAGCGGAGCGCGATCACGGAAATGGCCCGCCAGTCACGGTAGTTAGCCTGCTGCCGTGGCGCGAACGACGGGATTTCGCCTCAGTTGTCGACTGCAGCTTAGAGCGGAGTCGGCTCCTAATCGACGTGCTCCCCTTCCTCGACGAATCCAATTTCCGGCGGTGGCAACTGGTCAGTCGGCCGGGCCCAGAACACATAGAGCGAGGGCAGCAGAACGACGCTGATGAACAGCTCCACGATCAGTCCGCCCACAATGACGATGGCAAACGGCCGCTGTGAATCCGATCCAATGTCGTGCGACATGGCGGCGGGAAGCAGACCCAGCGTGGCCACCAGCATGGTCATCATGATGGGGCGCAAGCGCAGCGCAGCGCCTTCTTTGGCAGCCTCACGCGGAATCATCCCGCGAGTACGCAGCTGGTTGATGTACTCCACCATGATGACACCAATCTCCACCGAGACTCCCACCAGCGCCAGGAACCCCAGACCAGAAGAAACCGAGAAGTGCGTTCCCGTCAGCAGCAGACTGAAAAATCCGCCCAAAGGAGACAAGGCCACTACCGCAAGAATGAGCCCCACCCACTTCCACGAACCAAACGCGGAATAGAGAATAAAAGACATCAAAAGCAGCGTAATCGGAACAATAATTGCCAGGCGCCGGTTCGCCCGCTGCTGACTCTCGTATTCTCCCGTCCAATCGAGGTGATAGCCCTCAGGCAGTTCCACCTTTTGCCGGACTTCTTCGATGGCCTGCCGCACCGTACTGCCGAGATCGCGCCCGCGCACACTGTACTTAATGGCGATGTAGCGCGAGTTCCCTTCCCGGTAAATCGTGGAAGCGCCGTCCTCGAGTTTGATCTGGCACAACTGTCCCAGCGACACGCGCTCGCCTGAGGGCGCCAGAATGCGAATATTCGCGATGTCTTCTATCGACTTCCGAAAGGGCTGCTGATAGCGCACCGTCAAGTCATACCGCTGCTCGCCCACAAGAATCTGACTCACTGCTTTGCCACCAACCGCGGTTTCCACCGCATCCTGCACATCGCTGACGTTGATGCCGAAGCGGTCGGCTGCGGCCCGGTCCACCACCAGGTTCACGTTGGGCTGGCCTCGCACCTGAAATGTTCCCAGGTCGGCGACGCCTGGAATTTTGCTCATCAAGTCCTGAATCTCGTTGGCCTTGGCCTCCAACACCTTCAAATCCGGACCGAAAAGCTTCACTGCCAGCTCGCCCTTCACTCCGCTGACCGCTTCTTCCACGTTGTCAGAGATTGGTTGAGAAAAGTTCCAGTCCACGCCGGGAAAATTCTCCAACTGCTTGTCCATCGCCGCGATCAGTTCATCTTTCGTCTTGAACTGGGGACGCCACTTCGACCGCGGCCACAGATCGACAAAAAATTCCGCGTTGTAAAAGCCGCTGGCATCGCTGCCATCATCCGGGCGTCCCACCTGGCTGACGACTTGTTTCACTTCAGGAAAATCGGCCAGTACCAGTCGTGCCTGTTTCGACATGGCAATGCTGGAAGATGGCCCCGTGCTGGGAGCCAGCGTGCCCCGAACCCAAATCGCGCCCTCATCTAGATGGGGCAGAAACTCCGATCCGATAATCCCGCTGAAAGCCAGGAAGAGCATTACCACAAACGCAGCCACACCCAAACCGAGGGTAAGTTTCAAATGATCGAAGCACCAGTCCAGCGTGCGGCTGTAGCGTTCCCTGAGAAACTCAAGGGCAGGGTTGCGCCACTCTTTCACTTCTCCCTTAAACAGAAAGCTGCACAACACCGGTGCGATGAGAAGCGCGAACATCAACGCCCCCAGCAGCGCAAACGCCACCGTCCACGCCATGGGGCGAAACAAACGTCCCTCGACTCGCTGCAGAGTGAAGATCGGCAAGTACGCCACGATGATGATGATGCGCGCGAAGAACACGGGCTTCTGCACTTCATGCGCTGCGGTGGCAATCATCTCCAGGAACGTTTTGTGCCCTTTGCCGAACTCGGTGTGGCGCAAAATGTTCTCCACCATCACCACCGAACCATCCACCACCATGCCGAAATCGAGCGCGCCCAACGACAGCAGGTTGGCAGGAATGTGGCTCAAGTCCAGCAGGATGGCGGCAAACAGAAGCGAAAACGGAATGGTGAACGTCACAATCAGCGCACTGCGGACGTTGCCCAGAAACAGGAACAAGATCAGCGTCACCAGCAGCACGCCGTCCGTCAGATTTCGCAAGACCGTGTGCGTGGTGTAGTGGACAAGATCGCTGCGATCGAGATGTGGAACGATCCGCACCCCCTTGGGCAGGCGGCCTTTGTTGAGTTCAGCAATTTTCTGGTGAAGCGCATCCAGCGTCGTATCGGCCTCGGCTCCCTTCCTCAGCAGGACAATCCCTTCCACCACATCGTCATCGTTAACGATCGTGCCATCCTCGCTCCGTATGGCTTTTCCCAGTTGTCCCAGCCGTACCTTCGGACCTTGCGTTACCACCGCGATATCGCGCACCCGCACCGGCGTTCCATTTACAACCTTGACCACGGTGGCCGCGATGTCATCCGTGTTCGCCATGAGTCCCACGGCGCGCACATTTAGCGCCTGTTCCCCGCGTTCGATGAATCCGCCGCCGGCGTTGAGGTTGTTGTTGGCCAGCGCCTGCTCCACCTGGCTGAGCGACAATCCGTACGAAACCAGTTTGCCGGGATCAATCTGCACCTGATATTCGCGGGTCGGCCCGCCAAATGGATTGACGTCGATCACATTGGGCACCGACTTCAACTGGTTCCTCACGAACCAGTCGTTCAGCGCCTTCAACTCCATCACGTCATATTTCGGATTGCTGCTTTGCAGCGTGTAAAACATGATCTGCCCGGTCGGGCTGTAATCCGGCCCTAATCCGGGGTTCACATTGGTGGGAAGCGTCGCTTGCTGCAGCCGGTCGAGCACCTCCTGCCGCGCAGTGAAAGTAGCGATTTCATCGTCGTAGATGATGGTTATGACCGAAAGCCCGGCGAGCGATGCCGACCTGAGATGGGTCATGTGGGGAACGCCGTTGAGCAAAACCTCCAGGGGAACCGTGATCTGCTGTTCGACCTCCTCCGCGGCATGCCCCGGCCACTGCGTCACGATTTGCGTGTAGGTGTCCGCGACGTCGGGATACGCCTCAATCGGCAGATTGTGGAACGAGATAATGCCCCAGACAAACAGGATCAGCGTCACGCTCAGCACAAAGATCCGGTTGCGCAGGGCAAAATCGATCAGGCCGCGGATCATTCTTTTTTCTCCGCCACCGCTGTCGAAAACTCCAGCGCGTTGTTGACCACTTCATCGCCCGGCTTCAGGCCATCCGCGATTTGCTGCATTCCGTCCGAAACTCCACCCACGGTGTGAACTTCCACCCGCCGGAAGCGCTGCGGCTGGCCTTCTCTGCGGAACACCCAGTCTTCGTCGTGTAAGCGCATCACGGCTGTGGTCGGAACCACGATTTGCTGTTGCAGCTTGTGGGACCGGAAGGTCGCCACCGCGAACATCCCGGGGCGCAACGAGCCGTCTTTGTTCGGCAGCACAATGCGCACCTTCGCCGAGCGGGTATTTGGATCAAGCACATTTGCAACGTTCTCAATCTTGCCTTGAAACACCCGGTCGGGAAATGCATTCAGCCGGATCTCTGCCGAATCGCCTACGTGCACCTGCCCCAAATCATTTTCAAACACATCGCAAATCACCCAGACCGTCGAAAGATCGGCGATGGTGAACAGATTGGGTGTGCTGTCCAGGCTCTTGATCCCCTCGAATCCAGAAACATTCTGTTCGACGATGGTCCCCGAAATCGGCGCCCGCAGGTCGAGCAACGGGCTGGGATGGTCAGGATGGCCGCCCAGAACCCGCACCCGCTGTTCGGCGGTTCGCAGATCGATCTCGGTTTTGTCGGCCGTGTCCTGCGCGACCTGCAAATCCTTTTCCGCCAGTGCGCCATGGGAAAAAAGCAGCTGGGCCCGGTCCAGCGCCTTCCGGGCGAGGCGATCGTCGGCTCGGGCTTTTTGATAATCCGCCATGGCTGCGGCCAAGTCGGGACTGGAAATCACCAGCAGCGATTGTCCCTTTTCGACCCGGTCGCCCAACCGCACCTTCAGCTCAACCACCCGGCCCGAGGCAAGTGAAGTTACGTGAATGGTCAGGTTGACGTCAGGAACCACACTGCCGTTGGCCTTCAGCACAGTCGGCAGCGCGCGGGTTTCTACTCTCGCCAGCTTGAACAGCTCGGGATGATCGACTTCGTATACACCCGGCTCAAGAGAGATTTGGGCCTTGGTCGGTGTCGCTTTCCCTGCATCCGAGCATGCAACTCCGAGGAGGCTCAACGATATGACAGTCGAAATCATGGCCCAGCGAACTACCTGCCCCCGCTTTCCTGTCATGGGATCACCTCGCGGCCGACGGCCAGGTTCAATTGACTGGTGGCCGTCAAATAAGCACCCACCAGGTTCACATAATTCAGTTCGATGCTGCGATAGTCGCTTTCCGCGCTAAGGAAGTCGAGCAACGACGCTCCGCCATGTTGATACGCAAAAGCTACCGTGTCGCGGACCGCCACCGCCTGCTGCAAATATCTCGCTTTGTAGGGGCGGAGCAGGATCAGATTGCTGTTTACCATGGCGTAGGCCGAATCCACATCACTGAACACCTGCGCTTGCTGGGCTTCGAGCAATCTCTGAGTGCGGTCAATGTCCACTTGCGTGCGCTGCTTCTCCCCCTGGTTCCGGTCGAAAATGCGTAGCGGAATACTCACTCCCGCCCCTATATACGCATCAATTGGAGGATTGCGGCCCACATCAAACGAAAATGTAGGATCAGTGGAACCATTTGCCACGGCGAGCTTGTGATCGGTGGTCGCTTTGTCGACCGCTTTCATCGCCGCCTTCAAGTCCGGCCGCGTATCCAGAGCAATTTTCCTGAACTCCTCAAGCGGCGGGATCGGTTCTGTGAAATCAAACAAGCCGATAACATCGAATTGCTCGACCGGCGTACGCTCGTTCAGCAGCGCCATCAACTGAATCTTGGACGTTCTCAGATCCACTTCCGCCGTCTGCAAGTCGGTCTCGAACTGTACGCGCTGCAGTTCCAGCCGATCCAGGTCGATGCGTGCAATATCGCCTGCTTTGAGACGCTCACGGCTCACCTCAAGCAACTGGTCGTAGTACGTAAGATTCTCTTTCGCCACGCGCAATACCGCTTTCGCTTGCAGGGTTTGTACAAACAGCGTGCGCAAGCTGAAAAGCAGGGTCCTCTCCATATCTGCCTGTCCTGACTCTGCGATGGCCGTTGCCGCCTGAGCGCTTTGCAGCCGCAGTTCGCGTTTGTGGTCGCGCTCGTGCAGGTAGTTCAAACTCGCCAGCGGCAGCAGGTAGGCGAACGGGCCATGCGGCGGTCCACCCGGGAACGGATCGATCTGGTCCGCGCTCAACGATAAATTCGGATTGGGGCGAAGATAGGCGGAAATCTCCTGCGCCTTCGACTCCAACACATTTAATCTGGCCGCGCGCAACGTAGGATTGTTGGCCTCAAACCGATCCCTGACTTTTTCCCAGGTCAAAGGCTCCTGCGCTCCGGCTCGCAAATAGAAAGCCACCAAGCAGAGCATGGAACCTAGCCAAAATCTCAATCGCATCGAACACTCCGCAATTCGTATTCAGCCGCAGAAGGGCGGCGCATTGCCAGGCGGACACGCCGCTGTGGGCGACATGGTCGCAACGACTCCAGAGAATCCTGCCGCAAACGCGGACGAGGTATTTGCTAAGCAGCTTGGGGAATCGGAGGAGCCCGGCAACCAGACGGGCCGCGATGAACGAGCAGAGGCAACGGAGATTGAAGGGCCAGGGCCACGTCGCAAAACTCGCTGCCCGGATGAGGCAAAGACACACCGAACAAGTGCGTGGCCAGCGAACAGTTGCTCAACCACGACGCAGACTTGTCACCTGAGCCTGGCCGAAGCGCCCGCTTGCAAGGGCCTGGCTCTTCCATCTCCGAGCGCATCGCGTGCAGGTCATCGGTGGCTGAGACCACCGGAAACAACAACGCCAGGACACAGGCTAGAAGCAGTAAAGGACGAACAAGGATCCGCCACGCCGAATTCCCGGAACGGGCCGGATCGCGCAGCCACAACCAGATGGCGGGCACTGCCAACCCCAGCCAGAGAATATTGAGTAACAGTTCCATTCTGCGCTCGAACGAATCCCGCTCCCTCATGAGCCAACACCACTTAACTTATAGGCACGATGAGTGTTACCAGTCTTACAAGATATCGCAGTCAAGTCAATGTGACCCTTGGCCTTGTACGCGCCGAGGGTCCCTGAACCACAGCGTTCCAGTGGGCTGGGAACCCTCCCCAGAGACCGCCCGCCAAATCGACATAAGAAGGTAACCTTGGCTCCTTGTCTTACAGGGCACTCCGGACTAGTACCACAGGTTCTTGCGTGACGGCCAAGGGCACCAAACAATGCTTAAATATGTCCCACATTGGAACCGGCAAAGCCTTCCCCCAACTATCTCCACAGCCGTCGCAAACCGCCACGGGCGGCGCATTTCGAGCTACCGGTTCTAAGGGTTTATTTCCAGTGTTCGTGCTCGGACTCTTGCTGATGACGCTCGCCTGTGGCGGCATTAGTAGCGCCCCCACCCCGACGCCGAAGAACACCATGCCCTCAGTTGCCGGTTTTCAGCCTGGCAGCGGGCCAATAGGCGCCACCGTCACCATCACAGGAAGCAATCTTTCCGGGACAAGCGTGGTCTCGTTCAATGGAACTTCTGCCTCCTTCGCCGTCGCCAGCGCGACGCAAGTTACCGCCACCGTCCCGAGCGGTGCGACCAGCGGAAAGATTTCCGTCACTACCGCGAGCGGCAGCGCCAGCTCCGGAAGCAGTTTCAATGTGACCGTACCACTACAGCCGCCGACCATCACAGGCTTCAACCCTATCAGTGGTCTGACCGGCAGCAGCGTGACCATAAGCGGAACGAATCTGACTGGCGCTTCCAGTCTGAAACTTAACGGAACCGCGGCCGCTTTCACCGTAAATAGCGCCACCCAAATCACTGCGACCGTGCCGAACGGCGCGACCACGGGAAAATTCTCTGTTATGACACCCGGCGGCAGCGCAAGTTCCGCCGGCAACTTTACGGTCACCGCGCCGCCCCCAGTCGCGCCCACGATCACTGGTTTCAACCCCACCAGCGGCCAGGTGGGAACCGGTGTAACCATCACTGGAACTAATCTTACTGGCGCAACCGTTCTGACCCTGAACGGGTCCGCCGCCGCTTTCACCGTTAATAGCGCCACTCAAATCAGCACGACAGTTCCCAGCGGAGCGACATCCGGGAAGTTTTCTGTCACGACACCCGGTGGCAGCGCCAGTTCAGCCGCTAGTTTCACGGTTACCACTTCTTCCGCCACACTCGATCTAACCATTGATGGACTTTACGTCACCCAGTCGACGCAGGACTATCCCAGCACCAGCGTGCCTCTGGTACAGAATCGTAGTGCCTGGGTGCGCGTCTTCACCAAGGCAAATCAGTCGAACACTGTTTCGCCCCAGGTGCGAGTGCAGTTCATCAACGGCAGCACCACCAACACGCTGACCATCAACGCACCATCATCTTCAGTTCCAACCACCATCGATCCGACTACCGACGCTTCCTGGGACTCAGCCGTTCCTTCGGCCTGGATCCAACCCGGCACGCAGGTCACGGCGATGGTTGATCCAACCGGCGCGATTCCCGAGTCCGACAAAACCAACAACCAGTTTTCCACCAATCTCGATGTACGGACTCTTCCCCAGTGGAAGATCACTCTGATTCCCGTGCACACCGCCGACGGGCGCACCGGCTCAGTACCCGGCTCAGGACGAACTCTGAATGACTGGATTGACTTTGCCAAGCGTCTCCACCCAGTGCCCGACTCAGTTGATGTAGTGCTCGGCAGCACCATGAATTCGAGTGCTTCGAGCCTTACCAGCAGCGGTACCGGCTGGTCGACCGTGCTGAGCGAACTCCAGGCCAAGCGAAGCGCGGATGGCGTCACCGACCGTTATTACTTCGGCGTCGTGAATGTGAGTTACAGCAGCGGCGTCGCGGGTCTTGGATTCATCGGATTTCCCGCCGCCATGGGCTGGGATTCGTTCAGTGTTGACGCCGTGCTGGCCCACGAAGAGGGTCACAACTTCGGCCGCCAGCACAGCCCCTGCGGCGGCGCCAGCAACCCCGATCCCAACTATCCCTATCCGGGCGGTATCATCGGAGTTCCGGGGTGGGATGCTTTCGCCACCACCAGTAGTCTCAAGCCCACTAGCGATACCGACATCATGGGGTACTGCTCGAATCAATGGATCAGTGACTATGTGTATTTGTCGGAATTGAATTTCCGTTCCGGCAACGGTTTCGACGTCGCCTCCGATGTGGTCAACAAAACTGGCGGCGGCCTGCTGATTTGGGGACGCATCGAAAACGGGCAAATGATTCTGGAGCCCGCCTTTGCGGTGCCGGCAACCGGCGTTGCCCCGGAAGCTGGTCCCTATACATTCGAAGCACACGACGCTCTTGGGCAGACGCTGGCCACTATTCCTTTCGATGCGCCGGAAGTGGCCGACTTGCCGAACACTTCGTTGCGAATCTTCTCCTTCGTGGTCCCCATGAGCACTGAACTCCTCAACACAGTTCACTCCTTGCACATTCTCAAAGCACAACAAGAACTGGCCAGCCAGCAACCGAATGGCCTGCTTCCCCAAGCGGCAAATCTCGGCGCGGCAATCCAGATGCAACCCCTCTCGAACCACCGCCTCCAGCTGACCTGGAACGCGTCTTCGTATCCCGTGCTCATGCTCAAAGACGCGCAAACTGGCGAGGTCCGAGGCTTCCTGCGCGGTGGCAGTGCAATCATCCAGGACGCGCCTGCTCAGCCCGAACTTCATATTTCGGACGGCGTCCACAGCCTGCAACTTCGTTAACGCCGTTTTTCTGAAATCACATTTTCCCTTCTCGCCTGCCAGTCGTTATAGTTTCTGGCAACGATGCCGACCATTTCCGGGAGAACCAAACCTTTGCGCCAGTTCACGTTCATTTTCTGCGTGCTCCTTCTGTCTTTGGGCGCCATAGCTCAGTCCACGCCCTCGCCTGAGGCAGTCGAGTTGAACCGGCAAGGCGCTGAGCACCTCGCGAAAAAGGAATATGACGCCGCCATCGAATCCTTCCGCAAAGCGCTCAAAATTCAACCCGGTTACGTCGAGGCTCTCGACAATCTGGGCAAAGCTCTCAGCGCAGAAGGCAAGGACAAAGAAGCGGTCGGCGACTTTAAGAAGGCTCTCAAGCTTGCACCCGATGATGCCCGGGTGCACAACGATATGGGCCACGCACTCTTTCACCAGGGCAACTTTGAAGAGTCGCTGGCTTCGTATCGCAGCGCGATTGCAGCCCACAACGATTTTCCCGAAGCTTACAACGGCATGGGCGCTGCGCTCATAAGCCTGGGCAAAACTGATGACGCCATAGCCGCTTTCCAAAAAGCCGCCGCCCTTGATCCGAAAAACGTGGACGCGCTCAATAACCTTGGCACAGCGCTCGTCGGTCAACAGCGCGGAGCCGAAGCTCTTCCTTATCTGGAAAAAGCAGTGCAACTCAGGCCCGATGCAGCTGATGTACTCGAAAACTACGGCCACGCCCTGCAGCAAGCCGGACGGAACGGCGAAGCCATCGCCGCCCTGCAAAAACTCACTGGGGCGCAACCCAACGATGCCGCCGTATGGGCCAGTCTGGGCCACTTCCTTTATGCGGGCCAACAGTATGAAGAAGCAGACACCAGCTTTCAGAAAAGCCTGGCGCTAAAGCCCGGTCAGCCCGAAGTCGAGTTCGCCCTGGGCGTCTCCTACCATGTGCAAGGAAAGAACAAAGATGCGATTCAGGCTTTAGAAAAAGGCCTGGCCGCAAAGCCCGACGACGCCGAAGCTCTCTACAATCTAGGCAACTGCTATCAAGCCGAAAAGGAATACGAAAAGTCGATCGCCAGTTACAGGAAGGCGCTCAAGATCAAACCCAGCTTCCACGAAGCGCTTGCGGCTTTGGCCGCTTCCCTGCTCGGCGCGAACAAGGTCGACGAAGCCATTGCTACTTACCAAAAAGTCATTCCTCTCCAACCCGACGATGCCAACTCCCGCTTCAATCTGGGCACGGCATACTTCAACAAAGGAAATTACCGCGCTGCCGCCGACAGTTACCGGGAAGCCATTCGGCTGAAACCTGACCTGGCCCACGCGCAATACAATTTGGGAATGTCGCTGCTGCGCCTGAATGACAACAAAGGCGCGCAAGCCGCATTCTCCGAAGCCCATCGCCTCGATCCCAGCCTCAATCCGCCGGCGATTGCGGCAAAGTAGCGCCCAGCGTTGCTCTTGTTGGTCCGCACCTCGCTGTTGCTGAACCCGTATCCGCCGGGCGAAGCAGCGTCAATACGCCGTCCTTCTCTGCTATTCTCTGAGCAGTAAAGCCGGAAAAAATACTTCCTATGGCGGCCCGGACACGCTTAACCACTGGTTGGATGGACTTAGTTTGGCTGGTTTTCCTGGGAGGGCTGGCCATTTCGCCACCGCTCTGGGAACCGCACAAACAGCTCACCCTCCTGGCCATTGGGATCCTCCAGCTGACCGAAGGATGGCTGGCCGACCGCCTGCCGCAACGCGGCTGGAACTACATTGTTCTACTGAAGATTCTCTTCGCGACCCTGCTCATCGACCACACCGGAGAACTGAGCATCAACAGCAGTTATTACCCTATCTACTATCTTCCGGTGTTCACTGCGGCGCTGCATTTCGGAGCTGTGGGAACGCTGATCTGGACCGCGCTGGCCTCCGCTGCTTACTGTTCTTATCTTTATCCAGCGCTCCAGCAATATGAGTTAACGCCGGAAGGTGTTGCCGAACTTTCGCTGCGCATCCTGTTCTTCTTCCTGGCTGCGGTCGTGATTAATCAATTCGCTATCAAAAGCCGGCAACAAACCGAGCGCTATCAGCGGCTGGCGGAGCAACTCGCCGAAACTAATCGCCAACTCGAACGTGCGCAGGCAGAGGCGCGCCGCTCAGAACGGCTGGCCGCTTTGGGTCAGCTGTCGGCTGGCCTTGCCCACGAAATCCGGAATCCATTGGGCGTCATCAAAGGATCAGCCGAAATGTTGAGCCAAAAGCTGGGCACAGCAGATCCGCTTTCCGCCGAGCTCGCCGGGTACATCTCGACCGAAGTGAATCGGCTTAGCGCCCTGGTCAGCCGCTTCCTCGACTTCGCCCGTCCCCTGCACGCCGAAACACGTCCTCAATCGATCACGGCAATCCTGGATCGCGCGCTGAAGTCGGTGGCTGAACCGTGGGCCGGGGGCCCGGTGGAAGTCCGCCGGAAGTATGCCGCTGACCTGCCGCTCGCTCTGCTTGATGAAGCATTAAGCGAACAGGTCTTCGTGAACCTCGCGCAGAACGCCTACGAGGCCATGGGCAGCAAAGGCGGTCGTCTCGCGGTTGAGGCTTCTCCGGCCGAATCGAAGGGCCGCCGCGGCATCGAGGTTCGCATTGCGGACACCGGCCCGGGAATTCCGCCCCCCCTGCGCGAACAGATTTTCAATCCATTTTTCACCACCAAAGACACCGGTGTCGGCTTGGGCCTGTCCATCGTGTCCAAGATTATGGACGAGCATCAGGGCTCTATCCGCGTGGACGATACTCCAGGGCAGGGTACCTGTTTTGTCCTCTACTTCCCTGGCGCAGGCGTGCCCTCTGCACACGAGGTCGCAGCCACCTAGAACCATGCCTACAGTTCTCATCGTCGAAGACGAAGCCAAGATGCGCCGCCTGCTCGAATTGAATCTCGGCGAAGACGGCTTCACCATTCTCGTCCGCCGGCGACGCCGAAACCGGGCTTGAAGTTTCTGCGAGAAGAAGAAGTCGATCTCGTAGTAACAGATCTGAAACTGCCCGGCATGGGCGGCCTCGATTTTCTGCAACAAGTCAAACAGACCAATCCTGCCTTACCGGTCATCGTCATGACCGCATACGGCAGCGTCGAGACCGCAGTCGACGCCATGAAAAGCGGCGCCAGCGACTATGTTCTCAAACCGTTCTCCCTCGCTGAAATGCGGCTTGTAATCCGCAAAGAACTCGACGTTCAGCACTTGCGCCAGGAAAACCGCGATCTAAGGGAAGCGCTTGGCCAGCGCTATCAGCATCCCAACGTCGTGGCCCAGAGTGCGAAAATGCAGGAAGTTCTGGCCACCGTGGAGCGTATCGCACCCACCAACACCACCGTTCTGCTGGGCGGCGAAAGTGGCGTCGGCAAAGACCTGATTGCCCGCGCCATCCATGAGAAATCGCGCCGCGCATCCGGGCCCTTCATAAAGATCAATAGCACCGCAATTCCCGAGACATTGATCGAAAGCGAACTCTTCGGTTACGAAAAAGGCGCGTTCACCGGCGCCACTACCAGCAAGCCGGGCAAATTTGAACTGGCAGACAAAGGCACGCTCTTTCTGGATGAAATCGGCGATGTGCCTCCCGCCACGCAGGTGAAGCTGCTCAGAGTGCTGCAGGAGCGTGATTTCGAACGCCTGGGCGGAACACGCACTGTAAAGATTGACGTACGGCTGATCGCAGCCACCAATCGCGACTTGCGTGCCGCCCTCGAGGAAGGCACGTTCCGCGAAGACCTCTACTATCGCCTCAATGTCGTCCCTATCGACATCGCCCCGCTGCGCGAACGAAAAGAAGATATCCCCGAACTGGTCAATCTTTTCATCAAGCGCTTTTCAGCCGACTCCGCCAAATCTGTCACCGGCATCGCGCCCGAGGCTCTGCAGATGCTGCTGGCCTATCACTGGCCGGGAAATGTCCGCGAACTGCAGAATGTAATCGAGCGGGCCTGCGCTCTCGCCACCGGGTCAGTACTTGAGACTTCCGACATCCGGCTCGACTCCCTACGCCCCAAAGCCGACGCCGCCACCGACAACTTCCTGCCGCCGGGAATGACCCTGGAACAGTGGGAGGACGAAATGATTCGCGAAGCCCTGCGCCGTGCGAACGGCAATAAAAGCCAGGCCGCACGCCTGCTTGGTCTCTCGCGAAACGCCCTGCGCTACCGCCTCTCCAAAATCGGCATCGCCGACGACGCAGAAAAAGAAACCTAAACTTGCCAGAATCCGGTACGTGCACTATAGTTGCCCCCGATTTTTCCCCGGAAAACTAAAAAAAGGAGAACCAAAGATGCGCAAGCTCTTGCTGGCGGTATTGGCTCTGCTTGTTTCTGGCTCCATTGCGATGGCCCAGAGCAAGGTTGATACCAAGTGGCACTGCTCAAAAGCGCCCACGGAGTACAAACTCGACGTTGGCGACGTACCGGATCACATCTTTTGGATCGGGCAAAGTACCTGCGAAGCGACTGCAAGCACTGGCGACCTTAAGGAAAAGAGCGGGCAATACACCGAATTCCACGATGGGTGGAAAGCATCCTTCAATTTCCACGGCTACTACAACGAGAACACGGACAACGGAGACAAGGTTTACTACACCTATCAAGGAACCGGTTCCACCGACACCACGAAACCTGTCGCCAACAAATGGAAGATCGTTGGCGGTACGGGAAAGAATAAAGGCATCAAGGGTGCTGGGAGTTGCGCCGGAAAACTCAACGCGGACGGCTCCACCGACTTGGAGTGCACTGGCACGTATTCTATGGGCAAGATGGACATGGGCAAGATGGACATGAACAAGTAGGCGCGACCATTGCGGAAGCCGGGGCTGTGGATCCATCCACAGCCCCGACTACACAACAGGTCCCCCGCCGCTTCGATTCTGGCCGCAGTACACGCTAGTGCCGGGAGCCGCTCACGCACTCCGGCTTGCGGCGAATCCACTTGACCCCTGCACCGCGAGTAACAAGCAAAGTGTCAGTCGCGCCACCCACGAGGTTGGGCTGATATTTGGCCGTTAGTTCGACCACCGTTTCGGCTCCCGCGACCAGCCGCTCCTTCAGTCCAAATCCCGTCACTTGGAGATTAAGACCACTGCGCCACGATTGGGCACGCTCTGTGTTTCCCGCCGCAAACTCCTGCGCGGTCGCGGTTTCGCCGATCACTTCGGTAAAAGCGGCATCACCTGGAGGAAAGGATTTTGTAGAGTATTCAACCCCCCGAGCGCCACTGCCGCCATAGTTTTGATGGACTGTGACCTCGATAACCACGCGCTGGCGGTTTTCATCAAAGCCGGCAAAGAGAGCTGCCGTGAGCAACCACGGCCAACCTTCCTCCGGATGACCTCTTACATCAGGATCGAGTTTCGCTGCCAGGCTCGCGCCGTAAGCTTCAGCCAGGTTTCGAATAAGTTCGCGCCGGGGAGTCTTGCCCAGCAGCCGGTAATGCTGCCTTGCCATATCGTTGGCGTCCCATGGACCGCGCACCCCGGCATAGCTCGTATAGCCAGTGCCCGCATAAACCAGTTGATCATCGAGCACAACAATCTTGCAGCGGTGAAGGGAAACGCCTTTGCGGCTCAAGCTCTTGCTGTCCGCGGCGATGGCAAGATAGTCGCCGGCTCCTTCCAGCACTGCAATGGAGCCGTCCACTACTTGAGCGCCAAGCATTGCGGACAACAACAAAACGGCGCCAGCAACCCCTAGGACCTTCGGCGTGGCCGGTGTGGCGCTTTTGACGCGCGCGAGAAATTGTTCCAGCATTCCACGTTCGATTTTAGCCCGGAGTTGGCGGCGAACCGAACCTCCGGACATACTGATCGCCGCCAACGCAGAAACCGGGAACTTCCGGCGGCGCTTTGGTTTCTACTATCAGTGAGTTCGCGGCGTCTCGCCTCGGACACGGCAGGTCGTGAAGAAAGCGCTGAGTATTGTCGCTGTCGTGACTGGGTACTCCTTACTCGAAACGCTTTTGCTACTCAGCTGTTTGCTCCCAAAATATGGGACTCCTATTACTCACCTAGCATTCGTGTTCTGGGGACAGCTTCTGGTTATCCCTGGTTTGGCCGCACTTCTTTCCCGAATTATGTACGGCCCTCAACGCTGGATGCGGAGAGCGCTTACCATCCTCGCCTTCGGACTATTTGGAGTGCCTCTGTTGACCGCACTCGTCGTAGCAGTCTTGGGGGTTCTCGGTTGGGTCTCTTCGATTATTTGGGCGTCTTCGGGCGCGATCATTCTGTTCGCCGTCCTTCTCTCGCTGACAGGGGTCGGCATAGTATCGAGTCTGTCTTTTCTCGGCAGGAGGGCAATGCGCCGGAGTGTTGAGCTCGAAGCGGCGAGGTGGCTCGCCGAGCGGCAGTACGAGACAGACCCAACCGAGCACAGATGGCGGGATCTAGGCGTTCGCTGGTCGTCGTGGGTTCCTTCCTTGATGGTTCTGCTGGTCTTCTTGTTCCTGCCAGAGATATGGGGGATTCTTTCGCATGTAAACCAGCCGCCCGGAGGCAAACTGCACGGTTACCGGGTTCACATTCCCGTCACGTGGATCATCCTAGACTCCGGGGATAACCCAGTCGACGACGTATCGTGGGTGGGGGGCTTGGCCGGTCAGGGTATGGGACGCGGCGTCACATCCTACCTCCACGCGGAATTTCCGCTTTCCAGTTGGAACATTGAAACCGAACCATACGACCCGTCGAACGAACCGACAATGCGCCATCGGTTGCCCAAGGCCGAAGAGGTCATCGGCCAGCGGGTTTTCAGAATCGGTAATGAGAGTGTCACCTGCCTGGAGTATTGGCCGTCTTATCTAATTCGGCCAAAGCACGTTGAAGATTCATCGCTTGCCTTCGTCGAGTGTTCCAGCACCGGTCGGTTGTATGCGAGTATCCTCGGCAGAAGGAGCGACTTGCCGGCCTTTTACAAAATGTTGGACGGCGTCGCTCAGATCGTGCCCTAAGTCGATACTTGACCATAAGACTCCCGTCGGCGCAATCGGTGGCCGAAAACCACCACTCTGGCCAAAAGCAGCCGGGCCAGACTTAATTGATGCTTACACCCACTATCGAACAAATTCCCCTAGCACATTGATTTTCAATTACTTAGAAGATTGCCTCGCACCCTCCCGATTTGGCATGGCACGTGCCTTTCTCCCTGTCGTGAAACCCCCGCTAGGGGTGTCATGAAAGTGGAGGTGGGCCATGAAAAACAGACTGATTTCGAGCTTGGTTCTGCTGCTAGCGATGCTGGGCACAATCGGCGTTTTTGCCCAGTCGGACGCCCCAGGTTCGGACGCTCCCGGCCCGGACGCACCAGCCGTAGACGTCGCTCCGGGCGTAGCCCGCATGAGTCTGATTAATGGCGAGGTTTCCACTCAGCGCGGCGATTCCGGCGAGTGGGCAGCCGCGGTTTTAAATGCTCCGATTGTCAGCGGTGACAAAGTTTCCACAGGAGACAACGCGCGCGCTGAAGTACAGCTCGATTTCGCCAACGTTCTTCGCCTCGGAGATCACACCCAGGCCACAATCGCAAACCTAACCCGCAACCAGATTCAAGTGCAGATCGGGGAAGGCATCGCCAATTACGACGTCTTCCCGGGCAGCGAGGCAGCCGCAGAAGTTGATACTCCCAACGTCGCTATCCACCCAAAAGGCGATTCCAGTTTTCGCATTATCGTGAACTCCGGCGACGAAACTCAGATTGTGGTTCGCAGAGGCGAGCTTGAGCTTTCTACTGCCCAAGGCAGCACCCAAGCCCGGCCGGGACAAATGATTACGGTCCATGGCAGCGGCGAAGAGACTGCCTACAAAACCGACGACGCTCCGCCCAACGACGATTGGGATTCCTGGATCAGCGAGCGTGACAGCAAAATTCAGAACGCAAAATCATGGGGCAAGACCGACCGCTACTACACCGGCAGCGAAGATCTGGACGCCTATGGCCAATGGAAGACCGCACCTGACTACGGCCCGGTGTGGGTCCCGGCAGTGAGCCCGGATTGGGCTCCTTATCGCGACGGCCGTTGGGTTTGGGAACCCTATTACGGCTGGACCTGGGTCCCCAATGAACCTTGGGGCTGGGCTCCATATCACTACGGACGCTGGTTCTACTACAACAGCGCGTGGGCGTGGTGGCCTGGACCAGTCGTGGCCACTCCTTACTATCGGCCCATCTGGGCGCCTGCCTATGTTTCGTTCTTCGGCTTTGGCGGCGGCGGATTCGGGGTTTCCGTGGGCTTTGGCTTCGGCTCCTTCGGCTGGTTGCCCCTTGGCCCTGGAGACTACTGCCATCCCTGGTGGGGTGGGTATCGCAATCGCTTCAATGTAGTGAACATCAACAATTTCCACGGCCGCGAGTTCGGTGGCTTCGGTCCGCTGCGCGAGCACGGTTTCTCGAATGTTCGCTTAGCGGGAACCAACGAGCACATCATGCGCGCAGTTTCGACCGTTCCCGCCGGAGGCTTCGGTACGGGACGGATGGGTGCGCGTCCGGTTGAGCCCGGTGTGTTCCGCGATGGCCGCATGATGACCGGCAATCTGCCGGTGGTGCCGTCGCGTGAGAGTCTCTCCGCTTCGAATCGTCCGGCGAACTCTTCGACTATACGAAACGGAGGACAGGGGCGCTTCTTCTCGAACGCCCGGCCCGCGAGCGTGCAACCGTTCGAGCGGCAGGCCACGCAACTGCAGCAGTCGATTCAGCGCGACAGCCATTTCACTCCGGTAAGGAGCGGAGAACAACTCAGCGCGAGAACTGAAACGCCGGCTTCCATTCGTCCTACGGAGCGCGACATTCAACCTGGTTCCAACGGCTCGCTGGCGAAGCCGAGCGCCGGCATCCGCTCTGAAACCAATTCGAACCCGCAGCCGCGGAACACAAACAACGGCTTCACGCGCTTCGGATCGCCGCAGGCGCAGGATCACAGCCAGAGCCCGCAGCAGAATGGCGCAGAGAACGGACGGAATCCGAACTCCGGTTCGTTCCACAATAATGTCCCCCGGCCACCGCAGAGCAATCAGGGACAAAACAATTCATCCCAGGGTTCCAGGCCAGCAGGTTCGGATCAATCCGGCTGGCATCGCTTCTCAGAGTCAGGACCGGCGGGCGGATCGAACCGGCCGAACACGCCGAATACTTCGAGCCCGCACAACAATATCGCGCGTCCGCCCAGCTCGGTGAATCGTTCCTATTCTGCGCCGCGTCCACCCGAGTCCAACTCGCGGGGCGGCAGCGGAAATAACGGTGGAGACTATCGGCCGTTCTCGTCTTCTCCGCGCAACTCCGCGCCGCAGCCCTCGAACCGGGGCTACAGCCCGAGTAACGCCGGCCGCGCTCCTTCGCGCACCGCGGCCCCGAATCCGGGTAGCGGATATGCGGGTGGCGGATATCGCGCGCCCAGTTCTTCGCCGGGGTATTCCGCTTCCGCACGCAGCTATTCGCGGCCGCCGCTTGATATGAGGCAGCCGATCGTTGGAGGCCGTTCGTCGGGCGGGTCCACTTCCGGCGGATATCGCGGCGGAAGTCCAAGCTTTCACTCGTCCGGCGGTGGATCGAGCCACAGCGGCGGAGGTGGTGGCGGTTCTTCGCACTCCGGCGGAGGCGGGCATCATCGCTGATCGCGAACCCGCGTCAGCGGATGAACTCTTTTGCTGGGATGGGACACGCTGAACCGTGTCCCATTCCGCGTTAGTTTCGGCAATGTTCGCCGGCAAGTTCTCGGGTCTCCGGGTAGGTGGAGAACCCAGGAAGAAGCGGGCAATTTCCGCTTCGCAGGTCGTTCGATAGCTCCCCCAAATGGACTGGCCTCGGTCCCGTGATTCCGGCTGTCCGGAATTCGTGGCCGAAAAACTCTGAACACTCCAGGAGGCGAACATGCGGTCTGCCCTATTGTCCTTGACGTTACCCCTCACCTTGCTGGCTCTACTGGGAAGCGCCTTCGCGCGGGATATTGTCATCCCGGCGGGAACGCTTCTGCAGTGCACCCTTGACGAACCTAACTTTTCCTCCGCCACCGCCGACGTGGGCGATCCGGTGCTTTGCCATCCCCGGGCGGTTTCGCAGTTCGGCTCCGCGGCCTTCCCGCGCGGAACCTATCTGGTCGGGCATCTCGAAGCGGAAAAAAATCCCGGTCACTTCGTGGGCAAAGGTTATCTGAAGCTGGAGTTCGATCGCATCGGACTGCCCAACACTGACATGCCGCTGCCCGGCAAAGTGATCGCTGTGCGCGGATATCACGTCGACCGCGAGGGCAAAATCATTGGCCACGGCCATCCCACGCGTGATGTGGTGGAGTGGATGATTCCGCCGCTCTGGCCATGGAAGATCATCACTCTGCCTGCGCGCGGCCCGCGTCCCACCCTCAAGGGCGAGACTGCGGTCACCATGCGCATTATGGATGACGTGACCATTCCACAGAGTGCACTCGATCAGTGGCATCGCTTTGGGCGGCCTTCGAACGACGCGTTCTACGAGCCCCCGCCATCCGATGCTGCGGCCAGGAATGTAGCCGCGCCAGCCCCCGAGTTGCGGCCCGCGATGCAGACCGAGAATCCCGGCAGCGACAGCAATGTTTCGACGCCGCCCGTAACACTGGCTCTGGTTAGCGCGAACGCCAGCGACCTGGACGGCGCACCGGCTCCGGCTCCGGCCTGGCATTACTATGGACAGCACGTTGCGGCGTCGGCCCCAAGCGCTCCGGAACGTCCTGCTCAACTTACTCTTTTCGCTCTGAAGACCGGTTCGGTGTACGCCGTGACCAACTACTGGGTGGATAGCGGCTCGCTGGCCTACGTGCTCTCAAACGGCAGCGCAGGCAACGTCGACCTGCAGGAAATCGACTGGGGAGCCACGACGCAGTTGAACTCCGAACGCAATGTGAGAGTGACGCTGCGGATTGGGGTTCAGACCAACTAGCGTACGCTGTTTTGTTCGCCGTCAGATCGCGCGTGAGGACCTGCGCTTCGCAGGTTCTCACGCCCCTCCTTAGAGATTCTCGGACGGACGATCAGGCGTCAAAACTACTTTAGCCACCGGTGTGCGCACTCATCCACCCGCGGCTCTGACGATGTACCAACTGCTCCGCCCCTTCGGTCTCAAGAGGTTGTGACAGGAAGTATCCTTGGCCAAATTCGCAGCCCAGGCCCTCAAGATGCTTTAACTCCAGCGCAGTTTCGATCCCTGCTGCCACCACGCGCAACTTCAGGCTGCGCGTTACCAGCAGAATCAGTTGGATCACGTCAGAACTAGATCGGTCACTCGTCATCCCGTTCACCAATGAGCGATCAATCTTCAGCTCGTCGACTGGCCACCGGCGCAGGCAGGCGAGCGGCACCCGCCCAATTCCGAAATCGCCAATACAGGTCCGTACCCCCAAATGCTTAAGCTGGCCGAAGGCAGCCAATGTCAGCTTGGGATCGGCCGTGGCAGTGTCTTCACCGATCTCCAATTGCAGGGCGGAGGGCTCGATCCCTGACTCCTGCACGATGCCTTGGATCTCCCGAATCAGTTGAGGATGCGCGAATTGCCTGGCTGACAAGTTCACTGCCATGCTCAACGGTCCTGCTGACGGATACTTCGACTGCCAGGTGCGGAGCTGGCGGCATGCCTCCCGCATCACCCATTTGCCAATGCCGATCAGTACTCCCATCTTCTCCGCCGCTTCCAGAAAGTTCTCAGGAGAAATCAAACCGCGCTCCGGATGCTGCCAGCGCAGCAGCGCCTCAAATCCCGTGATCTGCCGCGTGGTCAGTTTGAAGACAGGCTGATAAAACACGTGAAATTGGCTCTGGTCAATCGCTGTCCGCAGCTCGCCCTCCAGCTTCAACCGCCCGACGGCGCGCGCGTGCATCCCCTCTTCAAAGACCTCCCGGCGCGCTCCCCCGTAAGCTTTGGCTCGCCGCATGGCGACATCCGCATGCTGAAGCAAATCTTCTGCCCGTTCATGGGTAGTCATGCTCAGCGCGATGCCGATACTCGCAGAGACCCTTACTTCGCGGCCCGCGGCCGGGAATGGCACGGCGACGGCAGTTTGAATCCTCTCTGCCACTCGCATCGCGTCGCTGGGATCTTCAATTTCTTCCAGCAAAACCGTGAATTCATCTCCGCCCATGCGGGATAGCAGGGCGTCGCCTGTCGGGAGTGCTCCTTGCGGCCGCGCCACGGTGTCGTGATCGCGCAGGCACGTGGCCAATCTTCGCCCCACCTCCGCGAGCACCTGGTCGCCGGCGGCAGGTCCGATTGCGTCATTGATCGCCTTGAAGTTATCCACGTCCACGAACAACACCGCGTATTGGTATCCGGGACTTCGTTTGGCGCGAAAAAAAGCATGCTCCAGGCGATCGAGAAAAAGCCGGCGATTGGGCAGTCCCGTCAGCCCGTCATGAAACGCGTTGTGCTCTAGCTGCTCTTCCGTCTTTTTCCTATCCGTAATGTCACGATTGACAATGACCAGCTTCTCCACTTCCCCCTTATCGTTCTTGATGGTGCTGGCAGTCGATTCCAACACCAGCCAGCGTCCATTTTTGTGGCGGATGCGGTACTCCAGCTTCTTGCCCACGCCGGTTTCCCGGGCCTCCCGGGCCGCGTCCAGCACTTTCAGACGGTCGTCCTGGTGAATTTGCTCGAAGGCAGATGTCTTCCCCAGTTCCTCCGAGGAATATCCCAGAATCTTCTTGTATGCCGGACTGTTGTAAAGGCGATGGCCTTTCACATCCACCAGCGCGATCATGTCCGCCGCATTTTCTGCCACGATGCGAAATAGTTCTTCGCGCTTCACAGCCTGCTGCCGGAATTCGTAGAGCCGCCATTGCTGGTAGGCGAGAAGGATGACGAGAGCACTGAGCAGAAGTCCACTCCACGACTCGAGAGCCGCGGGTAAGAGGAAAGCGATGATCACCTAAGAATCATCGGCCGGTGGACGCCCAAATTTAGAGAATTAAGGGCGAAATCCGAGCACTTCAGTACTCGATAGGAAGGCACGAACGCGGAGTCTCCGAATCCACTCTATAAAGACCGAGCTGCTCCGGCCTCGCAGCAAGGCGAGGCCGGGCCACCCGTCTATTACGCTGCAGCTTCTGCGCTGCGCTTGATGAACGCCAGCAGATCGGCATTGATCCGGTCCGCATGGGTTGTGGGCATCCCGTGGGGATAGCCAGGATAGGTAATCAGGGTTGAGTTCTTCACCAGCTTTGCGGAGAGCGGGCCCGCCGCCACGATGGGCACGATCTGATCATCCTCGCCATGCATGACCAGTGTCGGTACGTCGAACTTTTTGAGGTCCTCAGTAAAATCTGTCTCTGAGAAAGCCTTAATGCAGTCGTAGTGTGCCTTCATTCCCCCCAGCATTCCCTGCAGCCACCAGTGCTCCCGAATGCCTTCGGAAATCTTGGCGCCCGGCCGGTTGTAGCCGTAGAACGGAAGGGTAATGTCTCTGTAAAACTCCGGCCGGTTCGCCGCCAACGCGGCGCGCAGGCCATCAAAAACCGAGATCGGCGCGCCTGTGGGATTCTTGTCCGTCTTTAGCATCAGCGGAGGCACCGCACTGATCAGCACGGCCATGCCGACCCGCTTAGTGCCATGCCGCCCAATGTAACGGGCAACTTCGCCGCCGCCGGTGGAATGCCCCACATGGATTGCATCCTTCAGGTCGAGCTTTTGCGTGAGCTCCGCGAGGTCGTCGGCGTAGGTATCCATTTCGTTCCCATCCCACGTCTGGCCGGAGCGGCCATGCCCGCGGCGGTCATGCGCGATGACCCGAAACCCCTTCTGGCCGAAATACAACATCTGTCCGTCCCAGTCGTCCGCCGAAAGCGGCCAGCCGTGGCTGAAGACGATGGGTTGGCCTTTACCCCAATCCTTGTAGTAAATCTCGGTGCCGTCTTTTACTGTGATGGTTGGCATTAGGACTCTCCTTATTGCGTCAATGGTCTGGAAATTATGGAAATTCCACCGGTTAGCGCCCCGAACAAGTGCTGCCAGGGTCCTGGCTCACCGATAAGTGCCCCTAGCGCTTGTCACTATGCGAGGCTCAGGGCAGCCGACGCATCACGAGATCGAACGATTTTTCGATACCCCTGAAGGCGCTAATCTGCATACCACTTCCGAGTTACTAAGGCCCGTGCTCTCGACGAGGTCCTTAATCCTCTCCCTCCGGCAGCGCTCCCCAACGTGCAGCCATCCCATCACGCAGCCCGGGGACGCGCCAGCGTCGGCTCAATGTGGAATTTTCTCACCGCCTGAATCGTCAGTCCGACAAAAATCAGCATCACGATCAGTTGCGCCACCAGAAACGCCGGTTCCGTTCCGGTCGGAGCCAAGGCGTGCAGTGGCGGTACCTTCATGAAGAGCTGCGCGATCAAAACGAAGACATTGAGATACAGCGCAATCGAAGCCGTGACCACATAAACCCAGCGCCAGGACCCCGCCATATGAAACACGTATCGCGCTGGGATCGCGACCGCCAGCACCAGCAGCGAAATGATGCCGATCTTGTGGGAAGGAAGAAGGTGATCAAACGGGAAGCCGAAACCGGACACACTGGTCAACACCGTCGTAGCTAGAAACAGCGTAGTCAAGCCGTCTAATCGCTTCCCCGCGAGGAATCCGAACATCACGATCAATCCCGACCCGATCCCCACCAGACTGATCAACACGTGCAAGAGAGTGTAAGTGGCGGTAGACATACCGAGAATCATGGACATGTCTCCTTTCAGGGCCACGATCTTACGATGGCCCGCGAGAAATCGCCAACCTTGTGGAACGCGAGGCGTCACACAAACATCGCCTGGAACAGTTTTGGGCTTTGATGCGGGGATGCCTGGAGCAGGGTTCACGGATTCGATACTATTGGACCTGGCCCTCCTCGCAATTCGCGTCGTCGACGCGCGGGCCAGCTCGCGACGAGCGACAGGCACTCATCGGCCTATCTGACGGGCTGTCCTTCACGAATGGGGTGCGAAGCAGGCGCCCGGAAAAGATAGCGCAACCCCATCAACGTGCCGGCCCCGTAGACGATGTGAAAACCGAGACATGCGAACGGCAGGACACAAGCGATCTGCAGCCGGTACTGACGGCTTCGGCGGAACGAGAAATACGTTCCTGCCGCCAGATATGCACCGAGCATCAAGGTCAGAACCAGCGAGAGCGGACCATAAAATGGTGCGCCAAACAACACCGTCACTAGCGCGACGACGAACATAGCCGGCACGAAATGGCGCAGACTCATGCAACGGGCATTCTCGGTCACACTGTAGATGTGCCACTGGCTGTTCTTGAACGTCTGACTGAGGAGCCTCCGGAAGCCTGCAACCGGATGGTACTCCGTGGTTAATGCCGGAGTCTGGTAGATTTTCCCGCCTGCGGCCCGGATCCGCGCATTCAACTCATTGTCCTGGTTGCGAACCAGTTTTTCGTTGAACATCCCGACGCGTTCGAAGACTTCGCGGCGAAATGCTCCAAAAGGAACGGTGTCCACCACCCCTTGCTCATTGCCGGTTCGAAACCGGGAGGCTCCAACCCCAAAAGGATTGCTGAGAATCGCAGCCACTAGATGGGCACTCATGCTTGAATTGTCCGGGATGGTCCTGCACGGCCCTCCCACATTGTCAGCTCCGGTTTCATCAAGATACTTGACACAGTTTTCGAGGTAATTACGCGGATAGATGGTATGACCGTCCGCCCGGACAATGATCTGGCCCGATGCACGCCGGATTCCGATATTCATGCCGACCGGGACAGTTCCAGCGGGATTATCGACCCACTGCACATTACCGAACTCTCTGGCGAACTTTTCTGCAATTTCCCTGGAACGATCGGAAGAGCGCCCATCAACCACAATCACTTCATAGCATTCCGCCGGGTAACTTTGCTCCATGAGCGACTGCAGGCAGGCCGCTATATGGCCTTCTTCGTTTCGGACAGGGACGACAACGGAAACAGAAATCATTTTCATGGCGGATCTGGCGGCTCGAATTATTCTGCAACCGTCCCCGGAGTTTGCGGCTCCGCCAGGCACGGAACCCCAGCCGCAAGCAGGCACTCCAGAACGCGGTTCAACCCTTCCTCGCGTTGGGTGAGCGAAAATCCTTCAAGAATTCTTCTGTGAGCCTCAACCCGCCGAGCATAGTTCCCTTCGAGCGCCGTGGCAATGCCCGCGGCGATCGCGTGCGGAGTAGCTTCAGCAAT
This sequence comes from Terriglobia bacterium, assembly GCA_963765285.1. Taxonomy (GTDB): domain Bacteria; phylum Acidobacteriota; class Terriglobia; order Terriglobales; family Acidobacteriaceae; genus CAVWZH01. The sequence goes on along the minus strand of CAVXVR010000009.1, from coordinate 39,406 downwards.
GTAAACCCCGCTGTTGCCCGCGACTTCAGGCAACGCCGCGCATCGCGTAACCACTGGAATGCACCCAGCCGCCATGGCTTCGGCCAGACTCATCCCAAACCCTTCATGCAGACTCGCCTGCACATAGACACTGGCATCGCGATAAAGCCCCGCCAGGACCTCGTCGGAAACGAAGCCCAGAAATTCCACGTTCGGGGGCGCTTCCGCCCGCAGCTTCGCAATGCTGTCGTCCAGCCAGCGGCCGGCATGAACGAAACGGACATCCGGAAGAAATCTGGCGGCCTGAACGAACGGCAACAGCCCTTTGCGCAACAGATTGTCGCGGCTCACTACGCCTACCGTGAGCACCATCCGCTTTCGCCGTTCCGGCGGCGCCACTGGTGGGCACGGAACTCCATGGTACACGAGCGAGATATTGTCCCCACTGATGCCCCTCTGCATGGTCTCAGCCCGAGCCGAGGCCGAGTTCACAATTAATTGGGTGGCGTATTTCATGATGGTGCGAGCTAATATTTTTCTTATCCCGCCTCGTTGTGAACCGTAACCGGCTTGCGGCACATCGGCGGTATCAAAACCACCGACCACCACGACCGAGGGCTTCCCTTGCAGGCGGGCTGCCAGCACCGGAAAGAACGAATGCCAACTGGCGAACCAGCAGAAAACGAGATCGTGTTTCCCGACTTCCCTCCAGGTCTTGACCGGGTTGAGCTTCCACCGCGAAGACTCGAAGCGCGCCGTGACCGAATACCGTTTCGCCAGTAGTTCACAATCGACGTAAACGAACCGGCTCGGCGTGTTGTAGACAACCAGCACCGAGCTTTTCCTCTCGAGTTCGCGTGGCGAGCCGAAGCTCGATGTCACTTCCATCATGCGGGGCTTTCCGCTGGTCGAAAACTCTATGCGCGGTGTACTCAAAAGCCTTCCCGCAAGCCAGAGGAAGAAGAAGTACACAATCAGCCGGGTCATGATGAACTCCAGGATGACGCTGATCGGTCCTCCGCTCATGCTGGCCGCGAGCGGCGCGATCACGGAATAAAGAATCACCGACCCGAGCCGGTGAGACCCCGGCTCAATCAGCCTGCGATAGATCAACCGGAGGAATAACCCGCAGGCAAAACCTCCCACTGGCAGCCCCAGAGCGCCGAAATTCAGATAGAGCTCTCCGGGCAACGACGGCGAATAGAAAACGTCCCCTGCGCCCCCCGCTCCCGGCATGTACTCTTCCCCAAACACCAGGCTATAGCTGAGCGGCTTTCCCGGCCAAAGCCAGCGCGGGATGTACCAGGTCCACAAGTCAGAAAGCGACGCTCCCAGCAACAGCGGGTGTCCGCTTCGAACCGAGTCCAGAACGATGGCAAAGCTATCCGTGCCGTAAAAGCGCCCTACCATCGTCTGTATCAACAGCAGAGGGTCTTGATAATATCCGTTCACACCTTCGCCGAACGCCGACGCTTCCGCCCCGGTTGCCCGGTAGGCATAGCCCGCCGCAAATACGGCTGCGACGAGCAGGCTGAAAGCGGCCAGAGTTTTCCAGTTGAGTCTTTGGTAGCAATAGTGCCGGACGATCAGGAAACCCATCAAGGGGAACAGGATCGCGCTCTTCGACCCGCTCAACAGGAATTCGAGCAGAAACAGGGGAAGCGATAGCGCGGTGAACGCCAGATACTTCAACTTCTTCAAGAGCATATAGCTGAGGAAATTAACTATGACCGCCCAATGATTGGACCAGATCAGGGCTTGTGCCCAGTAAAGCCCATGCGATCCCGTAGTCGCAATCTCGCTGGGGTCGCGGCCAATGACCGAACTTCCTCCCACAAAGAAAATAAAAAGACCAATCGCCACGTATGATGCGATGATCGCCAATAGCGCGGCAATCCGCAATTGGTGGAGCAGTTCTGTATTCGCGGCTTGGAGGGACTTCGGGGGGTCATCGGACCTCAGCGCTTCGATGCCAAGACGGCGCGGCCACATGTATCCCGCATAGACGGCGAGCAGCATGCCCGCAGCGTACACCGACGCCAGACTACTCAGGTTCGCCGGAGAATCTTCCGTGGGGTCGTAGGTCACTCCGAGGAAATGCGATAGTCCGAAAGCATTCATGAATCCGTAGAGGCCGAACATCAGAAAGTAATAGGCGACAAACATCGTCAGCACATTAGCAATCTCAAACCCTCCCCCTGAGATCCGCAGCGTCCAAATCACGGCAAAACACACGGCGCAGACCAGCACAACTCCCCCGTACAACCCGAACCAATGACTGAGCGGCGTCGCCAAAACGATGATCAGCGCCGAGACCAGCGCCATCCACTTGCCCAGCCTCCTGCTTCGGCGTGCTAGATTGTCGATCGCCATTCGTGTGCCCGTGCCTGTCTCTATTTCTGCATTTGCGGTTCAGGCTTTCCGGCAAACCACCATCTCCGTCGCTGGCCCCTCGCGCAGCATGCGGGTGAGCACGCCGTCCATGGGATAAAGAATGGCGCCATAGAAATATCCCAGCACCGGCAGCAGGTGAACCGGCGCCATTGCCAGACGCCACACCTTACGAGGAAATTCGAAATGCGAGTCCTGAGGCGCATTCATAAGCACGAATACTGGCACGCGTCTCAGGATGCGAAAGCCGTTCGCTGCCAGCTCCCGCGTGTAGTCGGTGATGGTCCTGTCCACTTCATGCTGCGCCCGGTAGGAGCCGGCGTGCGACAGTACGTCGGTGAACAGAAAATATCCACCCGGACGAAGCAGCGCCGCCACATGCTTGATCGCATCGCGGAATCGCCTATCGTCAACAACGTGGAAAAGGACATCGAAGGCGGAGATTAGATCGAAACGCTGCGCAATCCGGCCAACGGCTTCACCATCTGAGATGTCTAACTGGAGCATCTGCACATCAGGCTGTTCCCTTTGCAGATGTTCCACAGCAATCTGCGTCAAGTCAGATCCGGTCAGTTGCCGGACTCCGACCGATTTCCACATGTTCAGCCAAAAACCGGTCCCTGAACCAACGTCAAGAACCTTCGCTTCGGGAAAGCAAACCGGCAACTCGCGGACCTGCCGGAGAAACACCCGCTTGCGCGCACGATACAACCACTCGTTGTAAGGCCGGCCATAGCTGATGTGTCCGACTCCATGCAATCCCCACTTCTGCGTCAGGCGGTCTTCCCAATACGCCTTCGGGCTAAACGGCTCATCCAGTAACGTTGTCATGGGATTGCTGTCTCCTGTTTCCGCAAAATTCTCTGGCACTCCCAGCCTGCAAGCAGGCAGATCACCACCTGGGCAGCTACAAAGTCCAACAGTACAGTCTGAAGCCGCAATCCGGATTTCGTCGCCCAGTAGAGTCCAACCCCGAACACGCTCAGTCCTGCAAAAAGGATGGCGGCCGTCACACCGTCTTTGTGGTAGGCGTCAACCAGGTTGCGGGCGACGAGATAGACCGAATAGGGCAGCGCAGCCAGAAGCAGTACGCGCACGATGGGAACAATCTGGCTGAAATCGGCGCCGAAGTACGCCCGGATAAGAACTGGCATCGCCACCCAGATCAACCCGACCAGAGCCACCGAGGCCGTAACCGTCACCCGCAGAATCAGCCCGACATGTTCGCGCAACTTTTCCCGCTGTTCTTCGGCGATCATGCGTGTGGCTTTCGGCAACAGAACCAAACCCGTGGGCGAGAACACCGCTCCGATCATCGACACCACCGAAATGCCAAATGCCACAAAGCCTGCCTCCCGCACACCCCATAAATGGGCCACCACCGTCGCCGGGAGGGTAAACAGAGCCATCAGGATGAAATCGCCCGGCACCCGCTGCAGCCCATAGCGCATCAGTTCTTTAGCCTCTTTCCAGTTGTTTTGCATGACGACGTGGAAAGGAGTCAGCCAGAGAGCGGTGGCCGCGGTTGCGATCCAGGCCAGGCCCAAACCCGTCAGAATCGTCCTGAGAGAATGCCGCAGGCAGAATGCCAGCATCGGAAGCACGGCCAGGTTCAAGAATTGCAGCAGATTCGCAGGGCCAAGTTTGAGATGGCCGCGGAAGTATCCACACACCACGGTATGCAGGCAAAGCCCCAAAATCAAGAGGCTGACAGGAAGCGCCAGCCGCCCGTAACCGCGATCGCCAAAGAACACGTAGCCGAACGTCCCGGCGAACGTGTTCAATAACACTGCGCACACCAGGGCCGCGCCGCCCACGCACCACAGTGTCGCCCCGTAGTAGCGCGCGGCCGTGTCAGGATCGTTTCGTCCGTGACTGATGCCGATATTGCGGGGCAGCCCGACCGCCAACCCCAATACCGGAATCGGAAAGATCAGCGAAACCGTCCGCCGTGCCAGCGCATACTCCGAGAAACCTTCTTTACCCAGATATGCCGCAGCCATTTTGTAGACCGCCACCTGGCTGGCCATCACCGCAAATTCAGTAAGAAAAGTCGGCAGGTACTCCTTGACAGAGTCCCAAACCGCCGGCGACGAACCGGCCAAATTGTTCGTGACCTGCGCAATTGGAATTTCAGATGTCGCCATCGAGTGGTAGATCGCCATTCTGTCTAGTTTCTTGGCAAGGCTCGGTCATCCTGCGAAAATGGCGCGTCCGCCCCGGCGTGGTGCCGGTTCCACCCGAATGTCTGCAACCAAATCCGATGACTCACTGCCTGGAACCTTGAACCATTGGGTGTGGCCCACGGCATCTTTGCGTTCACCGCCTCAAAGACTTCGGCAGCCAGAACCTTCTGAGGATGGTGCGCGTCCGCCTGCTCCCACTGATCTCGCGCAATAACCAAAATAGCCGCAAATATCATGGAAAAGACCGTCCCACCTATGACGATGCCCAGACGCGGCGGCGAAGACCTTCTCTCCGGCACCTCAGCTGCGTCGAGCACCTTCACGCTGGGCGTTTCCCTGGCTTCGGCGACCTTGGCCAGTTCGTACTCTTGCGTCAGCGTCTCAAAAACCGCTTCCTGAACTTTCGTTCGCCGGTACAGGTCGGCATACGAAACCCCCAGCAGCGGCAACTCCCGTATCGATGGATAAAGAGATTGGTCCTGAGAGTCGGCAAGCTCCTTCCCGATCTCCGGCTTGCCACCCAGCTTCTCCAGTTGGTTTCGCAGTTCTGCCACCCGCGCCCGCACCGACCGGACGCGCACATTATTCTCGGTATAGATTTGCTTCAGCCCCTGCAATTCCGACTCGGCCGCAATCAATTGCCCCTGCAGGGTCGCTGCCGCTGTAAGCATCGCTTTTCCCTGCTCCTTGATATCGATCGCGCCGTTTTTGCTGGAAAACTCGCTAAAATCTTTTTCCGCAGTCTCCAGGTCTTGCTTCACTTCGTGCAAGCGGCCTTCCAGAAACAAGCGCTCGCGGCGCGCCGAAGAAGTACCGAGCTGGCTCACCACGGCATTTAACTCCACCACATACTCCTGCGCCATGTCGGCCGCCCGTCGCGCGTCGCCGCTGGTGACGGTAATGGTGATCAGGCCGCTTTTTCGGTCTTCAACGATCGCCGTATCGGAAGACAATCTCTCCCGCGCCCCGTCCCAGGTGCGGGTCCCATAGATCTTTCTCAAGTCGAACTTGGTCACCATGGCATTCTGCACGGTGCGGCTCCGCAGCACGCCTATAAACAACGCGCCCGAACTCTTTGCCCCCAGAAGGTCTCCCGCCAAACCGCCCAGCCCGCCGCTCAGTTTCCCGCTCAAGGTGGCCACAAGAGCCATGCTGTTGTTGGAGTGGTCGTCCGGCGGCATCAGGCGCGTAGTCGACTCATATTTCCTGGGTAGCAGAAAAGCTGTGAGCGTAGCCGCCAGCAACCCCCAGGCTGTAGCCCGGCCCAAAAAACTCCGATTCGCCCACAAGGCCCGCAGGGTGCTCACCACCTGCTGGTTCGTTGTCTCGACTTCCCGTCGATCCTCACCCTGGCTGGGAGAAACTACCTCGAGTTCCGAGTCTAGGGGTGCCGGTTTCATTTGAGAATCATCGCAGGCCGCTCTCGGGCAAACCCTCACCTCCGAAGCGCAGTCGACGCCCGTCAGGCCCAATTAGCTGCTGGTCAATTCAGATATTCAGGAATCCAACATAGTGTGGCCGCCCAGCCAGCACAAATTAACATTCACTTAGAAATGTATCGAGTGGGCAGGGGCCAGGATGGATTCCATGTTTGTAGGCGGTTGACACGCCTGGTGGTTGTCTTTATGGTCTAACGTCGAATGGAGCCGCTCGCACTCCCGTTTCTTTTCATCACCTCCGTCATCACCCGCACGAAGTCTGCATCGTGAATACAAATGGCGTCGAGAGAGTTAGCCCGGCTCTTTAACAGGTTGTTCGGAGCCCAGCCCCGCATCTTCAGCGCGCCCGGCCGCGTCAACTTGATTGGAGAGCACACCGATTACAACGACGGTTTCGTTATGCCGAGCGCCATCGGTCTCCGCACGCGTGTGGCTATCTCTCCCCGCCTTGAACCAAAACTGCAGATTCAGTCCCGCGAGTTCCCTCAGCTCTTCGAATTTGAGCTGAATAGCCTGCCTCAGCGTGCCACCGGGACCTGGTGCGATTATGTGTTGGGCATAGCGGTTGTCTTGCAGCAAATCGGCCACACTCCACAAGCTGCCAATCTCTTCGTGGAAAGCGAAATCCCGATCGGGGCGGGACTCAGTTCTTCAGCGGCGATTGAAGTAGCTAGCGCGCTCGCGCTCCTCAGTCTCAGTGGCGCGAAGCTAGATCTAGTCGATGTCGCAAAGCTCTGCCGGCGCACCGAGAATGAATTTATCGGCGCCCGCGTCGGCATCATGGACCAGTTCGTTTCCTGCCTGGGAAAGGCGGGACACGCCCTCTTGCTCGATTGCCGCTCACTAGACTTCGAGCTTATTCCCATTCCCCACGCAGTCCGGATGGTGGTTTGCAACACCATGGTCAAGCACCAGCATGCTGGGGGAGAATACAATCGACGCCGCGAGGAGTGCGAGCAAGGCGTGAAACTCTTCGCGCAGTGGCATCCCGAGATTCGCGCTTTGCGCGATCTTTCCCTCGACCAGTTGCTTCAGCACCAGAAGGATGTTCCTGAGACGATTTTCCAACGCTGCCGTCATGTAGTGGAGGAAAATGACCGGGTTCGCTCTGGCGCTAAGTGCCTGCGTGCCGGCGACTTAAATGGCTTCGGCAAACTGATGCGCGGATCTCACCGCAGTCTTCGCGAACTGTATCAGGTAAGCTGCCGCGAACTCGATATCATGGTCGAGTTCGCCGAGGGCCTCCCCGGCTACTACGGCGGACGCATGACCGGAGGCGGATTTGGCGGATGCACCATCAACCTGGTGGAGAAAGCCCATGCCGAAGCGTTTGCCGATGATATTTCCCGCCGCTACCAGCGGGCAACAGGGATTAAGCCGGACATTTACATCTGTGCCGCCGACGATGGCGCAAGAGCCGAGCCCAATTGATCCATACCTTGTGAACAGGATCACAAAGTGAACCTCACCGCCGTCGACTGGCTGCTTATGGCGGTGTACTTCGCCTTTGTGCTGGGCATTGGCATTGTCCTCAAGCGTTACGTCAAGACCAGTACAGATTTCTTTCTCGCTGGCCGTTCGCTTCCGGCGTGGATTTGTGGCCTGGCCTTCCTTTCCGCGAATCTTGGAGCCCAGGAAGTCATCGGTATGGGCGCTTCCGGGGCCAAGTACGGCATCGCCACCAGCCACTTCTATTGGATCGGCGCCATTCCCGCGATGGTGTTCGTGGGCGTGTTCATGATGCCCTTCTACTACGGCTCCCGCGCCCGCTCCGTTCCCGGAGTACTTGCGTCTGCGCTTCGACGAGAAAACCCGCGCGGTGAACGCCTTCTCGTTTGCTGTCATGACGATTTTCTCCTCCGGCATCTCGATGTACGCCATGGCAAAGCTGATTCAAACCATGCATGTCCTGGACGGCCCGTTTGCAGCCTTGGGAGTGACCGCCGCCTGGACTTTCCATGTGAGCGTCCTCTCTTCGGCGCTGATCGTGCTGGCTTACATTTTCCTCGGCGGGCTCAGCAGCGCGATCTACAACGAGGTCCTACAGTTTTTTCTCATCGTCGCGGGTTTTCTTCCCTTGGCCTTTCTCGGGCTCAGGAATGTCGGCGGTTGGAGCGGGCTGAAGCACCAGCTGCCCGCCTCCTTCACCCACTCTTGGCAGGGTATGTCCAGCCCACACACTAATCCATTCGGGGTTGACACCTTCGCTTTGGTTATGGGACTGGGCTTCGTGCTCTCGTTCGGTTATTGGTGCACCGACTTCCTGGTGGTCCAACGCGCTATGGCCGCCGACTCCATGAGCGCGGCACGCCGCACCCCGTTGATCGCGGCTTTGCCCAAGATGGTGTTTCCAGTTCTGGTGATTTTACCCGGCATGATCGCGATCGCCCTGCCCACTCCGGCCGCGACCTCTCCCACAGCCGGCCAAATGCAAGTCCTCAACCACGCCGGCAAGGGCCTGATTCCGGCCAAACTTGACGAGGCTACGGGTGCTCCGAAACTGGATTCCAACGGCAGTCCCATCCTCGACTATGATCTGGCAATCCCCAACATGCTGCTGCATTACTTTCCCTCTGGAATTCTTGGCCTGGGACTGACTGCCCTTCTCGCGAGTTTTATGTCCGGCATGGCCGGCAACGTAACCGCGTTTAACACTGTATGGACTTATGACATCTACCAGTCCTACATCAACCCGAACGCGACCGACGCCCACTATCTCTGGATGGGCCGCGTCGCAACCGTGTTCGGCATCGCGCTGTCGGTAGCCGCAGCCTATGCCGCATCCCGCTTCAACAACATCATGGATTTCCTCCAGCTGGTGTTTGCATTCGTGAACGCGCCAGTCTTTGCCACCTTCCTGCTTGGCATGTTCTGGAAGCGAACCACCGGGCATGGGGCATTCTTCGGCTTGCTCTCAGGAACCGCGGCCGCGGCCATCCATCAGGGACTGACGCTCCCCATGGGCGCGAGTGTGGGCATCAAAGGCGGTTGGCTGGGCACGATACACACTTATCCCAGTGAAATGGCGCAGAACTTTTGGACCGCGATTTGGGCCTGGTCTGCCTGTTTTGTCGTCACCATCATCATCAGCCTGTGCACCGCCGCGCCCGAGGAGAAGAACCTGGTCGGTTTGGTGTATTCCTTAACCGAAAGGCCGAATGAGGAGCATGTAGCCTGGTATCTGCGGCCCGCCGTGCTGGGCGCAATTGTCGTTGCCATTGCCGTACTACTGAATCTGATCTTCTGGTAAACAGAGTTTGCCTATGGCCTTGGACATCCGCGTGCCGATCGGTCTTATGTTTTCCGTCTTTGGGATAGTTCTGACGGTTTACGGTCTTGCAAGTAACCCGGCCATTTATGCGCGATCGCTCGGAATCAACATTAACCTGGTTTGGGGCCTCGCCTTGCTCGCCTTCGGCGGCGGGATGCTCTTTCTCGGGACGCGCCGCGTCCGGAAAAGCTGACCGTAGTTCTGCTTATCTTCAGCCGGATTTGCGTTCGCGATAGTGCGTTCCACTTAAACTCTTCAGAGTATCCGCCGCCGCTTCTGGCGTGATATCCCGCTGCGGACTGGCCAGCATTTCATACCCGACAACGAACTTGCGCACTGTGGCCGAGCGCAACAATGGCGGATAAAAATGCGCGTGCACATGCCACTCGGGATGCGCTTCTCCATCGCTGGGCGATTGATGAAAACCCATCGAATAAGGAAACGAGATCTCAAAGAGATTGTCGTAGCGCGTAGTGAGTTGTTTGATAATGTCAGCCAGCCCGTTGCGCATGCTGGGGCCAAGCGATCCCAGGTCGCCTGTGTGCCGCTTGGAAAGGAGCAGAGTCTCGAAAGGCCAAACTGCCCAAAACGGTACGACAACCGCAAAGTACTCGTTCTCGATGACCAGGCGCGCGCCGGATTCGCTCTCCATTCGCAGGTAGTCGCAGAGCAGGCAGGTTGCGTACTTTTCTAAATATGCCTTCTGCGATTCCTGCTCTTTGCGTGGCTCATTGGGGATGGTCTGATTGGCCCAGATTTGCCCGTGGGGATGGGGATTGCTGCATCCCATGATCTCGCCCTTGTTCTCGAAGATCTGCACATAATTGATGTATGGCAAAGAACCAATCTCAGCATACTGTTCCGCCCACACCTCCACGACTCCCGTGATTTCCTCAACTGTCATTCGTGCCAAAGTCAGATCGTGGCGAGGTGAAAAACACACAACTCGGCAGGTTCCCGCCTCGGACTCCGCAAGCAACAGACCGCGACCAGACTTGTCTTGTCTTGCCGCCGCGACATCAGGCCTTAGCGCCGCAAAATCGTTTGTAAAAACGAACGTAGCCCGATATTTCGGATTGCGCGCTCCCCCAGCCCTTTCGTTTCCCGGACAGAGATAGCAGGTAGGATCGTACGCCAGGCTTGGGACCGCAGCCGCCACTTCGACCTGCCCGAGCCAGGGCCGGTCCATGCGGTGCGGAGACACCAGCACCCATTCGCGCGTGAGCGGGTTGAAACGGCGATGGGGTTCCTGATAAAGCTTCCCCGGCTCCATTAGTCGTTACCTTTATATCCGCGCGGGTGCCGTTGTCGCCACGACCATGCACTGCCAATGATGTCTTCGAGGGTGGAAAATTTGGGTTCCCAGTGCAGCTCCCGCTTGATCCGTTCAGAACTCGCCACCAGTACAGGTGGATCGCCGGGCCCGACGCGGACATTCTTCCACTTGAATTCGCTTGCCGGTCACTGCGCCGGCTGCCGCGATCACCTCGCGCACACTGAAGCCCCGGCCACTGCCCAGGTTGTAAATCAGCTGCTCAGGTTGCTTATCCCGGCCCAGGCGATCGAATGCCAGTAAATGCGCGTCCGAAAGATCACTCACATGGATGTAATCGCGCACACAGGTCCCGTCGGGCGTGGAATAGTCCGTGCCATAGATGGCGACATTTTTTCTTTCTCCCAGCGCCACCTGCAGCACAATCGGAATGAGATGTGACTCGGGCGAGTGGTCCTCGCCCAGATCCGCGGCCGCTCCGGCAGCATTGAAATAACGCAGACTGGCATACCGTAAACCATGGATACCGTGAAACCACGCCAGCATGCGCTCCACCAGAAGCTTCGATTCGCCATACGCATTCGTGGGCTTGAGCAGGTCATCCTCTTCGATGGGCGTCCGTTTGGGATCGCCGTACAGCGCCGCCGTGGAGGAAAATATAAGGCGGTTTACCCCGCATTCCAGCATGGTCTCAAGCAGCGTAAGAGTATTGGCGGTATTGTTCCGGAAGTATTTTTCCGGTACTTTCATCGACTCACCCGCCTCGATCGACGCTGCAAAATGCATCACGCCGCCGATGTTGTGCTTCCGCATCACGCTCTTCAGCAGGTCGCGGTCGTTCAGGTCGCCGGTGATTAGTTCCGCTCCCCTTGAGACGGCGCGCGCGCTTCCGCTGCTGAGATTGTCGTAAACCACCACATCGCTGCCGGCTTTAAGCAGATCGGCGGTTACTACGCTGCCGATGTATCCCGCCCCACCCGTAACCAGAATCTTCAAATTTCCCCCTGGTGTGCGTACTTCCGTTCGTCATGGAACTTATAGCAGCGCCAGATCAGAGGGGCAACTAACCTTGGTCATTCCGGCGTGAGCGCAGCGAGGTTTGTGGGCACGCTCACGGCATTCGATTTGTGTTACCTTCAGCCGATTAGCCAATTCCAGGCGCACATGAACCGACGAACCTTTACCCAAACCCTGGCGGGAACTGTGGCGGGCGCATATGGGCTCACTCATGCCTCCAATTTGTTCGGCCGGAACTCCAAATCAGCCGCAAGCCAGAGAGCGGGCTTGCCTTTCGAACTCTCTGTCATGCTTTGGACGGTGTACCCGAATCTGCCCTTCGACCAGCGTTTAGAAAAAGTCGCTGAAGCCGGATATCACAATGTGGAACTGGTGGGCGAGTACGAGAACTGGACGGAAGCAGACTTCAACCGTGTCAACGCCAAACGCAAAGAACTCGGCATCAATTTCGATTGCACTGCCGGGTTGAAGCACGGGGTAAGCGTCCCCGGCCACCGCCAAGCCCTGCTCGACGAGCTGCACCACGCGCTCCCGATCATGGAGCGCATCGATTGCCCCGCCATGATCCTGCTCTCGGGTAACCGGGTCCCAGGAATGGCTCCCGAGGTCCAGCATCAAAGCTGCATTGACACGCTGAAAGCCGCTGCCGAACTCATACACGGCAAGTCCATCCATGGCGAACCAGTCCGGCTGTTGCTCGAAACCATCGACCCCGAAGAAAACCCGCAATACTATCTGACCGGGATTTCCGAAGCCCTGCAGGTAGTTGAAGCCGTCGCCGACCCGCAAGTGCAACTACTCTACGACTTTTACCACGAGCAAATCGCCTCCGGAAATCTCATCGCCAAGCTGGAGAAAAGTATTCCGCATCTGGGGCTCGTCCACATCGCCGACGTCCCTGGCCGTCACGAACCGGGCACAGGTGAGATCAACTACCAGAATATCTTCAGAAAATTAGCCGAGCTGAACTATCAGCACGTCATTGCCATGGAGTTTCGTCCCAGCGGCGATCCGGTTACGCAGTTGCGCGCTGCGCGCGAAATGGCTCTCCAAGCCGCCAGTCAGAGCTTGGCTTGAAAAGGGTCTTCCGTCCCCCTGTCATCCTGAGCGGAGCGGCTGCTTCGCGAAGCGAAGCAGCCGCGGAGTCGAAGGACCCCACGTCTCGGTCATGCCTCACAGACTCAGCAAGGCATTCTCTCGGCAGGTCACAGCTTCCCTCTGAACAATATCCCCGTGGAGCGCAATGCGCCCAGCACCCTTCGCCTCGCACTTCGGGCAAATTGCAAATCTACAAGTCCCTCTATCTGCTTGGTGAAGGCCTCACCGTATCCGTACCACCAGACCTTCTTCATCCCGGGCAAGCGGTCGGAATCTACGTACTTAATGCGCACCATCTCTTCCAGCCCAAAGCGCCCGTGGGCGCGCCCAATACCGCTTGACTTCACGCCCCCGTGCGGCGCCTCGCTGATGCCGAAGCAGGAGACAACATCATTCACCATCACGGTCCCGGCGGTGATCCGGCGGGCAACCGCTTCGCCCCGCGAACGGTCGCGCGTCCACACGCTTGCGGCTAGACCATATTCTGAGTCGTTGGCCAAACGGATCGCTTCGGCCTCAGTGTCAAACGGCATAACTGGGAGCACCGGGCCAAACGTCTCTTCGCGCATGACTCTCATGTCGTGGGTAACGTCAGCCAGCACCGTGGGCGCATAAAAATTCGGCCCCAGTTCTGGTAGCCGCGTCCCGCCAGCCAACACGCGAGCCCCGCGAGCTCTGGCGTCTTCCACCTGCTGCTCCACGATGCGGAGCTGGCGTTCGTGGATCATGGGCCCGATATCGGTTTCTGGATTCATGCCGTTGCCCACACGCAGTCGTTTCGCTTTTCGCACACAAGCTTCGAGAAACGGTTCGTACAATTTCCGCTGGACGTAACAGCGCTCCACCGAAAGGCACGTTTGTCCGGCGTTCACAAAGGCTCCCCAGACGGCTCCGCTTGAAACAACCTCAACCTCCGCATCTTCCAGCACCAGCATGGGGTCTTTCCCGCCTAACTCAAGCACCGCTGGCAGCAACCGTTCGGCGGCAACCTGTCCGATGCGCTTGCCCGTCGCCACGCTTCCGGTAAAGACCAGTTTGTCGATTTCAGAGTTGACCAGCCCGGCCCCGGTAGCGCCATCGCCCACCGCCACCCGAAAGATGTCCCGGGGAACGCCCGCCTGGTGCAGCAGACTGGCTAGTTCCAACGCCACCAGCGAGGTGAATTCCGAGGGTTTCACCACCACCGCATTTCCCGCCACCAGCGCTGCCAGAGCTTCGGTGGCCGGAATAGAAAACGGATAGTTCCACGGCGCAACAATCCCGATCACCCCGTACGGTTCGCGCACAATGCGTCCCGCCTTGGTCTTCATGGCGAGATTGCCATGCGGCAGCGGTTGATCTCGAAGCAGCCCGTAGGCGCTCTCGATCAGAAAGCGGGCCGCATCTAGAACCACCATGATTTCGGTTGTAAAGGCCTCGACGTAAGGCTTGCCGGTCTCACAGCTGATCAGCCGGGCGATCTCTGATTTTCTTTGATGCAGAATTCGCTGAAAGGCCTTCAAAACGGCAATGCGCTGCGAATGCCGAGCGCCAACCAGGCTGGTTGAGCGGCATGGGCGCGCGCGACCGCCTCATGGATTTCCAACTCCGAGGCGCATTCCAGCTCGCCCAGCGTTTCGCCGGTGGCGGGATTTATGGAGACGATTCTACGCACCGCGATCTGGAAATCAGTGGCCATGCCCGTCAGAAATTGTACGCGGACCGCTGCCCGCTTGTCGCTGTTCCGATGCCGCCGCTCCTCGCAGCCATTTCGCCTCCTGAATTGTCGCTTCTGAGCCTGCTGGTTAGTTTATTCTTAGACCCATATGCCATGTCACTTACCTTCCGGAGATCAGGCTTTGGTCCAGATTGTCGACGCCGCATTGGCCGACTCCGCGCAGAGAAGCGGCAAGTGGCTGGCTTGCCGGCCCGGTTGCAGCCAATGTTGTATCGGTGTATTCGCCATTACTCAACTTGACGCTCTCAGGCTGCGTAACGGACTCGCGCAACTCGAAGTGACAGATCCGCGGCGCGCAGCTCGCGTCCGTGAACGTGCTCGCCAGGCAGTGGCGCGCCTCTCCCCGGAATTTCCCGGAGATCCCGCCACCGGCGTGCTTGGTTCGTCCCCTGAAGCGGCGCAACGTTGGAATGACTTCGCTCCCGACGAGCCCTGCCCCGCACTCGATCCCGCAACCGGAACCTGTGAAGTCTACGAATGGCGCCCCATACTCTGCCGCACCTTTGGCCCTCCCATCATGGACGAAGGTGACTTGGGAGTGTGTGAGCTGTGCTTTGACGGTGCGACCGACGAGCAGATTGCTGCCGCGGAAATGCATCCCGACCCAGACAATCTGGAGGCGAACCTGCTTAAGGAACTGGAAAGCACAACCGGCCTTCGTGGAGAAACAATTGTCGCCTTCGCGCTGACCCGCTGACTTCTCGAGCGTTCTCGGCGGAATCGTGCACTCGAAATCGAGAGCGCTTATTTCTCTGGCCGCCGCTCAAACGCCTGCTTGCACCCGGCACAGCAGAAGTAGATCTCGCGGCCTTTACTCTGCAGGCGGCTTCCTTCTTCCCACGCGGCTGAGAATGCGGCGAACTTTTTTCGGAGACACCGAGAGCCGCGCCGCCACGCGTGAAACCTTGCGGCCCTCCCGCTCCCAGACTTTGGGAATAATCAGCTCGGCAAATTCCTCGCTGATCTGCTGGAAGGTCTTGTCGCCGACTGATCCTTGCGACCATGCGCGTAGCGTAGGGTTTACGCTTCCGCCGCGCAACACTTTGGCCTTCAGCATCTGCAAATCTTCCCATGCGCTGTCTGCGTGGTCGCCCTTGCTGAGGTTGATGGCCTGGTCGTAATAGGGCCGCGCCGCGCCCGGATCGTCGAAGAAACGGTTGCAGTACGTCAGTCCCTGCCAGATGTAAGTGTGCGCCAGCAAGCGCCGGTTCTGGGTGTGTTTCGCCAGTTCAATGGCTTCTTGCGCGCAATCCTGGGCAAGGCGGGCATGACTGCCGGGCTCGGTACTCTCGCCGATCCCTTCTTCTACCCGGGCGTTCTCGATCATGCAGAGCAGCAGGCGCGACCGCGCCATCAGGATGTGGTCATGCTTTTCTCCAGCCAGGCAAGAAGCCGTTTTGGCCGCCGCCTCCGCGTGTTCCAAATCTCCGTTGTCCAGGTACAGATAGCCATAGTTCAAATGGACGCTGCCCAGGCCGTGGTGGTTCTCATATTGTTCATAGATGGCTGCAGCTTCCCCGAGTTCGGCTAGAGCCTCCTGGCGGAGTTGCTCAAAGCGTCCGCGATATTGCGCCTCTGCCCTGTCCATTCGCGGCGCGGCCGCGGCTCGCGGCTTTGCGGCGTCGCGCGGCATCAGCATCGATTTTGCGGCGTAGCTGCAGGGCGATCAACCGCTTGACGTATGCCATGTTGTTCAGCGAGCGCGCCACGTTTCGATGCCGCGGATCGCGCTTTTTGTACTCTGTGATGGCTGCATTAAAGCTGTCGATCGCATGCTGGTAGCGCCCCTGCCGGCGCGCAATGCGTCCATAAGAAGAATGGATATTGCCCAGGGTGAGGTAATCGTCCGTCTTGCGCAGGATTCCCTCCGCCTCCTGCAGAATATTGACCGCCTGTTGCGCGTCCCCTTTTTGGAAGAAGAGCCAGCTTTCGAGTACTCGCATCACAGCAGCCATGGGAGAATGGCCAAGCGCCGAAGCGAGTTCCCTGCCCTTCACTGCGAATGCCAGCGCCTGATCGTACTCGCCCTTCATGCGCAGGCAGCGGCCCTTCCAGAAATTGGCGATGGATAGCAGTTCTTTGTCGTCGGTCTCCTGCTCCAGGCTCAAAACGAAATCGAGGTGTCGCAAGGCCTCTTCTTTGGACTCTTCCGCCATCGCCACCATGCCCTCGGCCATCCTCAAATGCAGATAATCATGTAGCGGCAAACGGGCGCGGTCAGCTTTGGAGAAGCGGCAAACAATCGACTTCACGAGCCCAGGCCGCTGGAAGCCGACATCCACCCATTGCGCCAAGTAACCCACGAAAAGCGCAGCATTCTTTTGTTCAGAATCGAACGATTTCAGGAGGTGGCTGTGGCCGTCCAGGCATGCCATGCCGCGTCCCACACGGCGGCACACCAGGTCTTCCTTCAGCTGAGCTAAAAATTCATTCGAGATCTCGCTTGGATGGGGAGTCATCTTGCACGCAGGCGTCCTGCGTATTTCTAGTCGATGTAATCATAAGCCACCAGGGTGAGGAATTCCGCGAAATCGGGGCTGGTCATCATGTGCTCGTAAATTTCGGCGGCTTCCGCCATACGGCCACCTTGCAGCTTACTCTTCTGTTCTGCGATTACCTGTCGCACCATTGCTTGCGTCACTGGCCGTCCGTTGCTGAGCATGGCTCCGTGGCGCAACCATTGCCACACCTGGGCACGACAGATTTCGGCGGTAGCGGCGTCTTCCATGAGGTTGTAGATGGGAACGCAGCCTGAGCCCCTCAGCCACGACTCCAGATACTGCAAGCCCACATCAATATTCCAGCGCAGACCTTCTTCAGTGACTTGGCCTTCGGTAACGGCAAGCAAATCCTTGGCCATAACCCGCACTTGCTCGCGGGGACAGCCGATTTGATTAGCTTCCTTCATATGCGTGTCAAACACTTCCTTTGCAATCGGCACCAGCCCGGGATGGGCCACCCAGGTGCCGTCATGCCCGGCACGGACCTCGCGCAGTTTGTCTTGGCGCACTTTATCGAGCGCTTTCTCATTGGCCGCGAAATCGTTCTTGATGGGAATCTGCGCCGCCATTCCACCCATGGCATGAATACCCCGGCGATGGCAGGTCTGGATCAGCAGATCCACATAGGACTTTAAGAAATGCTTTTCCATGGTTACAACCGAGCGGTCCGGCAGCACGAAGTCGGGACGGTTCCTGAATTTCTTGATGAAGCTGAAAATATAATCCCACCGCCCGCAGTTCAGCCCCGCGGAGTGATCTCTCAGCTCGTAAAGAATCTCATCCATCTCAAACGCTGCCAGAATCGTCTCAATGAGGACTGTCGCGCGAATGGTGCCGCGAGCGATCCCGAGCTCATCCTGAGAAAAATTGAACACATCATTCCACAGCCGCGCTTCAAGATGACTCTCCATCTTGGGCAGGTAAAAATACGGCCCCGTCCCCTTACGGACGAGCGATTTCGCGTTGTGAAAGAAATAGAGACCAAAATCAAACAGCGAGCCAGAGATAGCCTGGCCATCCACCGTAAAGTGTCGTTCCACCAAATGCCAGCCCCGCGGACGAACCATCAGTGTCGCCACACGCGGGTTGAGTTCGTAGCGCTTGCCTTCCGGGCTGACGTAGCGGATCGTTCCCTCGACCGCGTCGTGAAGATTGAACTGACCCTCCAGATTGTTCTGCCATGTCGGTGAATTCGAATCCTCAAAATCAGCCATGAACACGCTTGCGCCCGAGTTCATCGCATTGATGATCATTTTCCGGTCCACCGGGCCCGTGATCTCGACCCGGCGGTCGAGCAAGTCGTGCGGGATGGTTGCGACTCTCCAGTCCGCCTCGCGAATGTGCGCTGTTTCGGGGAAAAAGTCGGGAAGCTGGCCGACATCGATCTGCCCCTGCCGTACCTTGCGGCGGGCCAGCAACTCCTGTCGTCGCGGTTCAAATTCGCGGGACAGTTTCGTCAGGAAGTTGCTCGCTTCCGGAGTAAGAATCTCGGTCTCAACTTCGTTACGCAGGGCTGTGCTCGTTGTCATGTCCTCCATCTTAGTCGGGCCGAAAAGAGTTCGCGGCCCGAATAGTCCGAAACGGACTACCTAGCCGTAACGGACGATCGGGTTTGGAGCCTTCCTGGGAATGCGCTTTACTGCTCATGGAACCGGCACGCCGGAGAAGGACATCGCAACCATGCAAATTCCAAGCGCAACAGAGCTGACCAAACAATGGCACACGAACGCCCGATGGAAAGGCACCAAACGCCCCTACACCAGCCAACAAGTCGTGAAACTACGCGGCTCGTTTCAGGTGGAGCACACCCTGGCTCGTCTCGGTGCCGAGCGCCTCTGGTCCCTGCTGCATCATGAAGACTACGTTCCGGCTCTCGGCGCACTCACCGGCAATCAAGCGGTGCAGCAGGTCCAAGCGGGACTGAAATCCATTTATCTCAGCGGCTGGCAGGTGGCGGCGGACGCCAATGATTCCGGTCATATGTATCCCGATCAAAGCTTGTATCCGGTGGACAGCGTCCCCAACTGCATTCGGCGGATTAATAACGCCCTGATGCGCGCCGACCAGGTCCACCACATGGACGACAAAAACAGTGTGCACTGGATGGCTCCGATCGTGGCCGACGCCGAAGCCGGATTCGGCGGCACGTTGAACGCTTTCGAATTGATGAAGGCAATGATCGAAGCCGGCGCAGCCTGCGTGCATTTTGAAGATCAGCTTTCTTCCGCGAAGAAGTGCGGCCACCTCGGCGGTAAAGTTCTGGTTCCGACGACAGAGGCGATTCAAAAATTAGTTGCCGCCCGCCTGGCAACGGATGTCCTCGGCGTCCCCACGCTCATCATGGCGCGCACCGACGCCAACAGCGCTCATCTTCTGACCAGCGACATCGATCCGCGCGACCGTGAGTTCGTGACTGGGGAAAGAACCTCGGAAGGCTTCTTCAAGATTCGTGGCGGCATTGAGTCTGCCATCGCTCGCGGCCTGGCCTATGCACCTTACGCCGACCTGATCTGGTGTGAAACCTCGGAGCCGAACGTGGAAGAAGCGCGCCAGTTTGCCAGGGCGATCCACGCCAAATATCCCGGCAAATTGCTGGCCTACAACTGCTCGCCCTCATTCAACTGGAAAAAGAAACTGAACGACGAGACCATCGCGAACTTTCAGCCCGAACTGGCCAAGATGGGATACAAGTTCCAGTTTGTCACGCTAGCCGGATTCCATGCCCTGAACCTGAGCATGTTCGAACTGGCGCGCGGTTACAAAGATAGCGGTATGACGGCATACTCCCGCCTGCAGGAGAAGGAATTCAGCCGCGAGACGGAGTACGGATACGAGGCCGTGAAACACCAGCGCTTCGTGGGCACCGGATACTTCGACATGCTCACGCAGGTAATCGCCGGAGGTCTCGCCTCGACCACCGCGCTAAATGGTTCCACGGAGCAGGAACAATTCTCTGAAATGAAGCCCCTCATGCGTCCTCACCACGGTCCGGATGCGGCCTGTCAGCCGATTCTCGGCGAGTGCCCGTCCACGACTGTTGTGTCAGAAATCATGCCGTTTCCTGAGGAGTCGCTCCTGCCCTCGGGAGATTAGACTCAACCCTTCTATTCTCTGCGGATTTTCCAGCGCCAGCTTCCGAGTGCCGCCGCACTCGGAAGCGATCGCTTTTCATAACTCGACTTGTCGCTCCTGATCCTTTCGGTATACGCTCGGGTACTCACTCTGCGACTCGAACGGGCGACTTCGCCTGAGTGGCCGCATGAACCCGATGGCCGCCAATGACGACTTCGAACGGTTCCAGATGGGCGCAGCGAAGTACGCCGCCTACCTCGAGACCGCCGGGGGCCAGTTGCGCCTCGACCTCGCTTTTGCCAATTTGCAGGAATTTCTCCCGCAGCCCACACAGTCTTTGCACGCTCTCGATCTTGGGTGCGGTACCGGCGCCACTGCGGTGCGCCTGGCACGACTTGGTTTTCACGTCACATTGCTGGATGCGTCTGGGGCAATGCTGGATTTCGCGAGGCGGGCAGCGCGGGACGCAGGCGTTTCAGAAAGGATCGTGCTGAAGCACGGCGATGCTGCCCAATTCCCAAACTTGTTCCACGCCGAGTCGTTTGATGTGATTCTTTGCCACAATATCCTGGAATATGTTGAAGACCCCTGTGCGGTATTGCGCAGTGCGGCTCGCGCCTTGCGCGATCCGTCCAGCATAATCTCGGTATTGGTGCGGAACCAGGCAGGTGAGGTGTTGAAGTCCGCAATACAGGAGGGCGACTTGGCCGCGGCCGAGCGTAATCTCACCGCCGATTGGGGACATGAGTCGTTGTATGGAGGAAAAGTACGCCTATTTACGGCGGAGAGCCTGCAAACCATGCTGCGCGAATCGTCACTGGCGCCAGCTGCGGAGCGGGGGGTACGGGTCATGTCGGATTACTTGCCAACGACGGTTTCTCGAGATGACGACTATGAGCGGATTCTGGAACTGGAACGCAAGCTGGGCAGGCGACCGGAGTTTGCTGCAGTCGCCCGCTACACGCATTGCCTGGCACATCGCGCAGACCCGGGGACGAAGGACGCTACATGAACAAGGTCACCGCCCAACCTTCGCCCTCCGGATCTCGCACAATGAAGACACCTGATGCCGGTATTTCGCTCGGGCTGGGCCTGACCAACGAGTGCAATCTCACCTGCGCCTTCTGCTACCGCGATCCTACTCGCGCGGATCGACTCTCGCTCGATCAAGTAAAGGCAGTCATGGGACGCCTGCCCGTGCGCTCGGTGAATCTCGGCACCGGTGAGAACGGCATGCATCCCGAATTCAAGGCCATACTGGCCTGCCTGCGGACGAAACCGGTCAAGCTCACCATCACTTCCAACGGTCATAGTGTTGCTGTTCTGGAAGACAACGACCTGCGCGCCTTCCATGACATCGAATTCTCTCTCGATTACCCGTCGCAAGCCGAACAGGATGCACAGCGCGGAGATGGCAATTGGCAGTTGATCCAACAGCAGGCAGACCGTTGCCGGAAACTGCGTATTCCTGTAACCATCGTCGCCGTCATGATGAAGTCGAACTACCTGCGTCTGGCGGAAGTCGCGCGAGTGGCTAAGCAATTTGACGCACCCCTGCGGTTGAACGTCTATCAGTCGGTGCAATCCGACGTCTACGCGCTGTCCTACGAAGAATACTGGGAAGGCTTTCGGCGCCTCTTTGAGGAGACCGACGTAATCGCGATTGGCGAGCCGCTGGTGCGCGCCATGGCGGGCCTGCCACCGCTCCAAGGCGGTTGTGGCGTGAGCACCGTCCGAGTGACGCCAAGAGCCACGACGCAACCCTGCGTTTATTGGCCAGGATCAGGGGAGCCGCTGTCAGATTTGATCTCGATCGGACCTGACATTCTGGACTCCGCACCCTTCGAGCAGGCACGGACACTGCCCGAGGCCTGCAATCCGTGCGAGTTCCGGGACGCATGCCATGGCGGGTGTGCCGGACGTCGGCGCTTGCAGGGCGCACTACTAGAGCCTGATTCTTACTGTCCGATCATTCGGGGCGAGCGCCCAAGACTCCAGATCCGCATGGCCGCGAACCGCGACTTGCCAAAGCTCAGTAGTTCCTGCACTACGGTCGTGATCGCCCGAGAGGCTGACTCGTGAAGAACGGGCAAGTGGCCCACTCAAGCCCGTCTTTGGCTTGAGTGGGGAAGTTACTCCGCATCAACGTCAGCGAAAATCTGTTCCACCGTCTTCATGGGCATGAAGAGCCGATTCGGGCGATTCGGAATTCCGATGAAACCGTAGCGCCTGTAGAAGGCGCGCGCGTTTTCGTCGATGGCCTCCACCACCACGGCCACGGACGCGATGTTCCCGCTGTGCGATCTGCCAACTACGCGATCTCCTGTTTCAATCTCCACGCCGCTGCAATCGCCTTCTCGTTTGGCTTGGGCGGATTCAGGAGTGCCTCGATAAGAACGCTCCGCGCTTCCGCAATCAAAGTCAGTGTTCGATCCGTGCTTTTGTTTCCGTATTTGTCACAATTCGCCATAGTTAATTTTAGCTCACTCTCATTTCGAGCGGAGCGGACTAACTTTATTCCCACCTTTACGCTTACTGCGCCTCCATCCACTTATCCGATCCCGTCAGCTTAACCGCCACATCCGAAAGAAAAATGTGCAAAGGCTTGCCATCGGCGAAGCCGCGATGCTCGGTTGAGAACACTATTGGACCTGCCTTTTTGTACCCTGCCCACGTCGCGAAGACGCGGCTCGGCGGCTTAGCCCCGCCACGGTGATAGACGAAGTACACGATGCGGTTGTCTTTACCGACGTAGAGGTCCCAGGTGTCGCCGGGCGTGTAGCCGCTGTCTGCCGGGTACTTTATTGGGAGCAGTTCGGCCATGCCGGGGCCCACTGGCAGGTTAAACTTGCCCTGATCGATGGCGCTGGCGCTCTTGTCCCAGTAAGCATGGAAGGGGAACAGCGCCCAATAATTGTCGTTGACGAAAGACGGTTCAACTTCATTCTTCACCTGGTCAGATTGGCTGCTGAGCTGCGAACTGTCGTACGTAACCTTGACCGGCTTGCCGTCTTTATCCGTCCCTTCAAAGGTGACCTTGCCGGTCTTGGGCTCCCACTCCCACTTGTGCGCGGCTTTGAAGAGTCCGGTGATTTCTCCATTCCAGGTGTAGCGGATGGCCTCAACTTTGTCCCACGAGTCGAGACCGTAGCTCTTGGCAACTTGGTCGAGAATTGGCGAGCGTTGCGGTGCCGGCGTCTGCGCCCAGGAGATTGGAGAAAAGACCAGGATTCCGCAAAACAGAAGACCGATCATCGTTGACGTTAAGCGGCGAGATTTTCTCATAGAGTTCCCTCCTTGTTCGTTGCGCTGGCAGTGTGGCAAATACGGCTCCCCAACCGCATCACGCGATTCAGTAGATTTTTGCTACCACAAAGGTTGACCAGACTCATAACTCGATCGGGTGATCCGGCGAAAAGCGAGAATCGCACCGGCCACTGCCAGGCATCCGTATTCCAGCAGCATGACCCAGCCAGGAAGCGCTCCCCACGGACGCCCAAGAGTGCGCAAGTGCCACATAACGTAACAAGGGATAATGCTCACAGTCCAGAGGATGATCAGCAGCGTCGAGGCCGACGTTAGAAATGGCAGCAGCCAGAGAAGATACCACGGGAACACGACAGGTGCGAACAAAAGAGATGCTGCTATGGGCCATGCGAATAGGTCCCAGGCAAATTGCTCCCAGCTTGATTGGTTGGAAGACCACCCAGGCCCTGCCCTTCTTAACCAGGTTGCCGTCGCTAATCCGGCGAGCACTGCCAACCCAGCCAGCAATTGCGGAGACGCCACTCGGGCGAGCGCCGCGAACACGGGACCATTAAAGCGGAAACTATTGACGTAGGTGCCCAGCGAGCCAATCGGAATGCGGCTGTGGTTCAGGAACGGCACGTACAGGAGGACCACCACGACTGCAGCCAGTCCCGCGTCCCGAATCCGAATCCGCTTCCAGTAGAGGGGCACAAGTACGACCGGCAGAAATTTCACTGCAATAGCCAGGCCCAGAGCGACCGCCGCCGTTGCCCGCCAGCGGCGCAGGAGCGCAGCGGCGGACACCACCAACAATAGCGTCCCAACAATATCTATATGGCCGCTTCCCGCCACCTCAATGGCCAACAATGGGTTCCAGGTGAATGCCAGAACCAGGTGCTCTGACTGCCGGGTATACCGCAAGACATCGAGCAACACGAAAACAATTGCGAACTCGCAAAATACGAATGCTACTTTAAAGGCAAAAGTAGATTCCTGAATCACGGTCACTGCACGGAAAAACAATTGCGCTCCCGGTGGATACGGGCTCGGCAAATCCGGGTTGTTCAGGCTGCGGGTTTCCGGAGTATGCAGGCCCTTCACGGCAGGATCGCTGGGAACGACAAGGTAGGGGTTGTAGCCAAGCCTCTGTAGGTGTCCGTCCCAAACATAGCGATGGATATCATCGTCGGGGCCCGGGGACAGCCGGAGAAATGCAATGTTCCACAGAACCGCGAGGACGAGCCCAATGAGGAGAACGCGCCGCGAAAATTTTGGCGTAGCGAAAAGCTCACGGACCGCCAAGAGATACGCGATTCCCGCAACCGTCAGCGAGGCCATGAAGTATGGTCCGCCTCGATCCCCGAAGTGGCGGGAGCAGATCGTCAGCGCCACGCACAATATCACGCCCAGGACGTACACTCTCCACTCGGGCGTGACTTTCACAAGTCTCCGGTGCCGGTCCGGGAGCTTGACCGGCCCAGCCCCGCCTGCCACTCTCTAAGCCACTCTGCCGTGCGTGGCGACCGTGCCGGAGCCAGACGCAACTCCTCTGCGAGTCGAGTCAAATCGTCCGCGACGTCGATGTCATAAAAAGGATCTGCGTAACCTACCGAAAGCTCAAGCCCTCGCGCGCGCCATAGAAGTCTGTCCAGTGCGCTGCTGGTGCCTAATCCGTCGCTCGCGAAAAGTGTAGGATGAGAAGCCTTTGCCCCTACCAGATAGTAGCCTCCGTCGTGGGTTGGTCCAACGACCACGTCATGTCCGGCCAGCGTTTTGAAGGCACCTTCGAGAACCGAACGCGGCAGGTGTGGGCTGTCGCTGTTGAAGGCAATCACGCGTTCGCGCCCCTCTGCGAAATGCGCAAACACCGAAGTGAGGCCGGCGGCAAGACCTTCACCTTTCTGCGCAACTACGCTCGCTTGGTTGCCTGCCAACTCTGCCAGCTCGTTCACGTCCGACTCAGGGCACATGATGGCAACTTCCACATCACTCAATGACCGTGCCAGGGCCAGCGTGTCCTCCAGAAGACAGCGATAGAACGCGAGGGCGGCCGCGGGAGAAAGGCTGGAAGCCAGGCGGGTTTTGACCTCACCTGGCCTTGGGCGCTTTCGCCATGATTACCAGCACGCGGTCGCTGCCTGACGAACGCACCACGGTCTCGCTTGAAGATTTCATCGATTGTTGGGGCAATCATAATACGACAGGTGGCCCGAATGTTCCTGCGGGAACACAACGTCATGACATAGGAGGGCATACAATAGCGTGATGACAGCTAAGGTCAAGAGAACAAAGCGCCGGATTCCGCAGTGACAACCGCAGAGAATCGCCCTGCTGCATGGGTCGGTCGAGGATGATCTCTTTTGGCTGGCGATGGAGAGACGGAAGCGGAGCCACGCTGGAATCGTCCGCGGAAGCAGAGGCTCTCATTGCGCGTGGATTGCGAAGTGGTGGACTGGTTCAAGTCCAAAGGGCCGGGCTTGAATGGGCTGTCGGCCACGCCGTGACAGCTTACTTGGAAATGTCTCCGATGTGGAGTATACTGTGGAATAGATTCCACATATGCAAATCGTTCAAATCGTGCTGGACAAAAAGCTGTTACACGCCGCCGACCAAGCCGCGAAGCGCACCAAACGAAACCGGTCCGCTCTGGTGCGCGACGCCCTGCGGGAACATCTCCGCCGGTTGGAACTGCGAGCCAGTGAAGAGCGCGACCGCCAGGGCTACTCGCGACAGCCGCAAGCCGACGCGGAAGCGCGGGGTTGGGAAGCGGAGGCCGCGTGGCCACAAGAATAGCCCGAGGTGAGGTGCGACTCTACCAGTTTGCCGCGCCCGACAAGAAACGACCGGCCCTCGTGCTCACCCGCAACAGCGCCATCGCGTATTTATCCACCGTCACGGTTGCGCCTGTCACTTCCACGATTCGCGGCGTGCCATCGGAAGTCGTGCTGAGTGAGGAGGACGGCATGAAGTCCCCATGCGCGGTGAACCTGCACAATGCAGTTACAGTGTCGCAACAGCGCCTGGGGAAACGTGTGGCCCAGCTTAGTCCCGCACGGATGAATGAAGTGTGTACCGCCCTCCGCTTCTCTCTGGGCTGTGAGTCGAACCAATAATTGGGAACCTTTCTCGCCTTGGAGTAAACTTCACTGCTGAAAGCCTGGGCGAGCCCTCGGACTGGTGGCCCACCTTTGCGTTTTGTGCAAAGGTGGGTTTAATCAGCCGGCTAAGATCTAAGAGGGGTTAATGCTGTAGTCCCCACTTTTCGAAAATCGCGAACGGTGGGTCTTTCCCCTTTCCGCCAAGGAAGAAGAATCAGAATCCCATCGCTTGAGAGCTGTGGGCCCTTCAAGAACAAGCAAATGCAAAATCTCAAGGGGGATGGAGTCGTGGAATCCCAGGTTTCGAAAACCGCGAAACCTGGGCCACCCGTCACTCGACCGAGGTGTAGAATCGCAGCGACTTCACGGAGGAGCGTACATTGACAAAAACAACGGCTGTCGCTGTGATAACCCTGCTTTGTTGTCTCATTCTAACCATTAACCTTCAAGCCCAGGCTGGCGGCGATGTCGCCCAGCAGATCAAACAACTACAACAGGACTCCAGAAATGCGCAAATGAAGAACGATGTGTCGTGGGAGCGGGAGCATTTGGCCGACGGATTCATGGCGGGAGACAGCTGGGGCGCTTGGGAAACGAAGGATGAGTTCCTCAAGAGTCTGCAAGGCAAGACGATCAAGTGGAAGAGCGGGGAGATCAGCGACCTGCATGTGGCGACCTTCGGTCCCAACGTCGCAGTTTCACATTACACGTTCACCTACGACGCGGACTTTAACGGCACGCAGCGGGCGCGTACAGTTCTGTGCAGCGACACCTGGATCAATGATTCCGGTGCATGGAAAAGTGCTTCGACCCATTGCTCGTTAGTGAAGGGCAAGTAACGCCATTTCGGCGAACGGCCCAGTGCCCCAGGTTCGCGTCGGTTTTTGACGCAAACCTGGGGAGCACATACCGACGCGGCTTTCAGGTTAGCGCCCAATAAACCGGGCGGGAACCTGGGGCACCGGGCCGGTTGACATCACAACAGCGGGTCCCTCCACTCCGCAGATCACCGCTCTCGCGATGATCTGCTCTGGTCGGGATGACAGAGTTGGGGGATGTGAACGCCCCACTCAAGCCAAAATCCGGCTTGAATGTGGCACCCAAGGACTAGAGTGATGGCGAAACACTTTACGCTGCTGTCGTAGCCTGTTGAACTGCGTTTGCGGCTTCACGGATTACGTCGATCACCACGTCGGGGTGGGCGAGCATGACCACGTGACTGCTGGCGACTTCCGTTGTGGTGGCGCGCATGCGCTTGGCAACGAACCGTTCCATGTCGGGGGGGACGGTTCGGTCATTCTTGGCGACGATGTACCAGCTTGGCTTCGATTTCCAGGCAGTTCCTCCGACTTTCGCGTTGAACAGCCCGGCATCCGGCACGCACTGGGTCGCCCAAACCAGCTTCTTTTCCTGCTCAGACAAGTCGCCTGCAAAACAGTCGATGCCTTCCGGACGCAGCCAGATACGTCCGTCGGCGACCTCGATGTAGGAGAAGACGTCCGTCTTCGGGAAGTTTGACAGTTGTGTCTGAGATGTTTCGTCGGCATCCGGAGCGAGCGCGGCGATGTAGACGAGCCCCGCAACGCGGTCGTCGGTTCCCGCGCCGGTGATGACGCTTCCGCCGTAAGAGTGACCGACGAGGATGGCGGGGCCGTTGACCCGCCCCAGCGTGCGTTTTACTGTTGCGATGTCGTCCGCGGTTTTATTGAGCGCGTACTGTGCAGCGATCACCTGGTGACCGTCTGCCTGAAGTGCGGGGATGACCTTGCTAAAGCACGAGCCGTCCGCCCAGAGCCCGTGACAGAAAACGATGCTGGGTTTGGTTTGCGTAGGGTTCATTTTGTTCTCCTTGATTGCCACTCACGCACGGGTCAGTAGTCGAAGCCGTACGATTTGGGCCTATTGTTCTAGAAATACTACAACCAATGAGATGCCGGGTAAGGGCTGGAACACCCAGGCACGGATCAAACGGATATTGCGACGCGTAATGATGGCCGGCGGGTGGCCCTCATAAACTGGATCCAAGCCGCCATTGCGTTCGCATGTTGCGTTTGCAACAACTCTATGTTGTAATAGCAACATAGAGGTGTACCCATGAGCGAAATCCTGGAAGCGCTCTTCCACAGGCGAGCAGTTAAGGTTTTCGAGCCGGTCGAAATCCCACCACTGCTGCGTGAACAAATCCTCGATGCAGCCCGCCATGCTCCCTCCAGTTTCAATATGCAGCCGTACCGGTTCTTTTGGGTGGAATCGTCGCCGGGAAAGGCGGCCGCAGCCAAACTCTGCCTCGGACAGATGCCTGCGGCGACAGCGTCGGCGCTGGTGGTTGCGGTGGCGGACATCGGCGCGCTGACCAAGACCTCGCACGCCCAATTGGAGTGGATGCGCAAAAGCGGCTTCACCCACGCCAAAATCCGAGACTACGCGCGGACCGCGAGGATCGGCCGGATCCTGTTCATGCCAGGACCATTTGGCGTCTTTGGCGCGGTCAAGTGGGCGATTTTCCGACTGCTGAATCTGTGGAAGACGATGGGGATGCCGCCCGTGTTCCGGCAGGATTTGTTGAAGTGGGCGATGAAGAGTACGTCGTTGGCCTGTGAGAACCTGATGATTGCCGCCGAAGCGCTGGGACTCAACACCTGCCCCATGGAAGGATTTGATGGCCGCAGACTGTCCAGATTTCTCGGGCTGTCAACCCGGTATCATGAAATTGTGATGGTGATTGCGATCGGGAAGAAATCGCCTGCTCATGCGGAACCGCCGCAGTGGCGGCGGCCTCTCGATGCCACGGTAACCGTCCTATGATCATCGTTCCCAGGAAGGACATTCCTCAAGACATCCTGAGGGACTCGGTACTTGCCCATGTTTTTGCGGCCTATTTTTCCGTCGGGAAGAGACTTGAACGAAAAACCCGCTGCTCTGCGACTCGTGGCTTCATCCTATCCGCACTCCGGGGCGGGGCCGCGCTCAATCAGAATCAAATCGCCACACTTCTCGGTTTCGACCGAACTGTCGTGCACCGGGCCATCAAGTCAATGGCTCAGGAAGGGCTGGTGTCGGAGAGAAAAGCAAAATCGGGCAGAGCAATTCACGTTACCTTGACGCCAAAAGGCCACACATACAGGAAACGCCTGATCAATGCGAGGATAGCCGCTGACGACAAACTCCGAAAAGAACTGACTGCGGAAGAACGCACCACACTTCTTCGGCTTTTGAAGTTGATTGCGGAATTAGAGTTCTAGGACTGCGCCGCCGGCCATTCTGGCGATGCCTGCACCTTACGCTGGCCGTGGTGTCCCAGCTCTTCGGCGTCGGAAATAATAGCGCACGATCAAGCTGAGAATGAACCAACCTGCGCCGACTGTGCCCTTCAGCGTACCGCTGATCTTCGATTTTCCGATGCGGGGGTAGTAGCTTACCGGGACTTCAACCACGCGGTATCCGGCCAGTGCGCCTTTGAGGATCATCTCAACCGCCCAGCCATAGGTGGTCTCTTCGAGTGCGAGTGCGCGGAGTACATCGGCGCGGGCGGCGCGAAAGGGGCCCAGGTCACTTATCTTTAGACCATAAAAGCGACTGATCAGACCGGCGGCCAGACGATTACCAAAGGCTTGATGCCAGGGCAACGTATCCGCAGAGTTTCGCCCGTGAAGGCGCGAACCTAGCGTGATGTCCGCGCGCCCCTCCGAAGCCCCGTCGATGATTGGCGCTAAGAGAATAGGCAGTTCGGAGGGGCGATCGCTGTAGTCGCCATCCAGGAACACAACCACGTCAGGAGAATTTGCTGCCGCCATGCCCGTGAGGCAGGCGCGCCCATAGCCGCGGCGCGGTTCCTGAATGACGCGAGCACCCATTCTTGCCGCGATCTCGGGCGTCCCGTCGTTTGAGTTGCTGTCGACGACGATGACCTCCGTCGTAAGATCGGACGGGATATCCGCCAAAACGCGCGCAATCGACTGCGCTTCATTATGGGTAGGGATGATGACGGACACGCGCACGGGATCGTGATTCAAGTGCTCTTCATTCAAATCAGCCCGGCCCATCACCACCACGGAGAAGACGGCCACCGCTGCGCCAGCCACGCGTCAACGCCCCAGCTCCGGCCGGCGCGTCCGATAGCGAGCCCGAGCGATGCCATCACCGGCACCAGCAGTTCCCAGATCCACGACGTGCCCCACTCCGAGACCCAAAGGCTGGCAAGATACAGAAAAGCCACGAATGCGGCCGGCCGGGTAAGCAGACCGATGACCAGCAGGATACCGAGACCGATTTCGGTCACCGCCTGCATGGGAGCAGCCATCGCGGCATGGCTCGCAGCCAGCGCCATGACCGATTTCCATATGGCCGGCGAATGACTGTTCTTAATGTAGTAGTTGATCAGGCCCGCGTAACCTGCCGGCGTGTAGAGGCCTTTCCCCAGATTCTCGAAAAAGACCGATACTAACAGCGCGCCGATCGTCAGCCGCACGATTGCCAGTCCGTTTGCGGCTTGCGGATGGTGGGCCGCTTTGGTTAGGTCACTTCGCACTGAGGTTGTGGTCGTCATGGTGAGCCTCGTCCAGTGGATGCTACACCAGATTGGAAATATTCGGCAGGCCGAAATCTTGGCTCCCCAAACGCCATGCCTACGAACCACTCGCTAAAAAAGCCTTCCTCATCAGCGATCCGCCTCGACCCTCCGCCTTGCTGCTGCCCGATTCCTAGACCGGCGGGGTTACGGGTCACGATCTTGCACAATCCGGGCGCGAAAGGGCCCTTTCGCGAGGGATGGCTGAGACCGCCGCAGCCAACGCCCTGATCACTAGGAGCGCATCCCGTAGATCGAAGTTGGTGTCTGTGCTATTTCTTCCCTGCAACCGAGGGTGCTTCCATACTGGCCCGTTTGTTCCACCCGTGGAAACGCGAGAAGTCACCCGCATTCCACGCCTCGCGGAGTCCAGGAGTGCTCAGATCCCAGTCTGGGCGGATTTCGCTCGTCACGGCGCGCAGGTCGTGCCACAGATCGACGACCGATGGACGCCCCCAGAACCAATAGCCGTTATAGATGCTGTAAATCACGCGGCCCGGCTTGAGCACGAGCGTATGCGGGATCATCGGATTGTGCTCGGGGTCGGTGTACTCCTGGATGTCGAGATCCTTCTGAACCGTCCGGCTCGGGGTCCGAAAGGAAGGGCCACTGGGCTCCGACCGACGCACGGAATTCCTGCAGAGTATGGTGTTCGTCGGTGGCGATGGTGGCGATCTGGGTGTACGCCACCGCGATCTTCGGGTAGAACGCGGCGAGTTCCAGATGCTGCTGGTGTTCCTTGGGGCAATAGTGGCCGCGCGCGAGCGTGAGGATTAGCGGATCGTCGCCCTGCAGCTCGCTAAGCTTGCGCAGTTGGCCCGTGTGATCGGGCAATTCGTAGTCGGGAAAAATGCCTCCGGGCACAATATCAGAACGCATGATTGGACTCCTCCCGTTTCTCTCAAAGGTCTTCTCTCAAAGATCCAGCGTGACACCCGCGTTTGGCTGGGAGCAGCATACCAGCACGTTCCCGGGAGCGGGCCTCTCGAGTGGTTCGGGTTGATAAGAAACCGATCCGCCAATCAGACCAGTCATGCAGGTATGACAGACCCCAGTCCGGCAGGACCATCTCACCGGAACATCGCACGCTTCCGCCAGCTCAAGCAAGCTCGCGAATTTCGGATCCCAGGCGGCGGTAATTCCGCTACGCGCGAATGAGACTGGGGGGCCGGATCCGGGCGGCCCTTGTGGCGGGTGAGGAGTGTGATCGACCTGTGCCATGCCGGGTGTAATGCTCTCAAGCGAGCCAAAGATTTCGGTGTGCACATTCTGGGCGAGCACACCCCAGTTTCCGAGGCCATGGCGCATATCCTGCAAGAATGAAGTGGGGCCACACATGTAGAACTCACTGCCCTGTGACACTCCGATTTTCTCCAGCAAAGCTATGTCAATGCGCCCGGGAGCATCGAAGTCAGCCCCGACTCGGTCGATTGCAGCCGGCCTGCTATAGACGATGTATCCGCGTCCGCGAGAGAGCTGTTTCACTAATGAACGCGATTCTTCTGCAAATGGATGCTCGACGCGATTGCGCGCCCCATAGATCCACCAGATTTCTCGTTGCGATTTTTCAGCGGCGAGTGCGTGCAGCATCGACATCACGGGCGTTGCGCCCACTCCAGCGCTCAGCAGAACCACAGGACTCTGGCTGGGACGCAGAGTAAAGCTTCCGCGCGGCGCACTAACATCCAATACGTCGCCTTCTCGCGCACGGTTGCACAGAAATGAACTTCCAATCCCATGCAATTCGTTTTTGACGCTGATGCGAAAATGGTCGGCTGCCGGCAGATCGGACAACGAATAGCTGCGAAGAACCGGAGGTTTACCCGGATCCTTGTCCCGATCAATGAGCAGCCGCAAAACCACAAATTGACCTGCCTGGAAGAGAGGAAGAGGCTGCCCATCGATTGGCGACAGAACGAAGGACGTTACGCTCTCGCTTTCCTTATGGATATTCGCGACTCGCATCTGTCGAAATCCGGGCCATGCCGGCGCTTCTGCTTCATCGGCGAGTCCCGGATTCCCTACTGTAGTTTTGGAGCTGAAGCCTTGCTGGAGCATTGCCTGGAACGAACTCTGCCAACCCGTGCTGAGCGCAGGAATCCGCAGCGCGCGTTGCAATTGCTCGCGGGAGGGGCCGGGCAAATACAGGAGGGCATCAACTTCGGCCACACTGATTCGCTCCGGACCGTCAGCAATTTTTACAATGTCATCGCCGGCACCAACTTCTCCCTCCTGCAACACGCGAAAGTAGAATCCTGGCCGGTGATGGGCTACTAGCAGCGCTGGCATACGAGGCTCGTTCACGCGGATGCCCACGCGGTAGCACGTTACGCGTGGCTGCGTCACTTCAAATTCAGCACCACCGATGCGGTATCGATCGCCAATGCAGACCTCGTTATCCGGAAGTCCGTCGACGGTGAAGTTTTCTCCGAACTGCCCGAAAGCAAAATCACTGCGGCCCAGAAAGCGCTCCCAGTAATGGTAAGAATCCATTTGGTAGACGAATACGGCGCGGTGCTCCCCGCCGTGACCGGCGAGATCGGCTTGCGCGTCACCATCGATATCGAGCTTGCGCACCATTCGCCGTCCCGTAACCGGCGATTTCCACACTGCGGTTCGGACAGTCTTACCGTTCCATGTCACGTCCCGCGGCAGGCCGACATTTACTGAAAGCAGGCGAGCCATCTCGCGAAATATCTCCTATTTTTCCACCGTCCATTGATGGAGCTCCCAATTATCCATTTTGCTGCGGAGAATAGGAAACCTGAGGGACGGTAGACTTGGGGGACAGACGGGACATTCCCCGCGGCTTCCGCGGAAAAAATCAGGTAAACGTCCCGTCTGTCCCCGTATTTCCGTCATCAAAGCAGTTCAGAGCGGTGAAGACTTTGTCCGCTCAGCATAAGCCACCAAGTCTCACGCAACATCTTTCAAGGAGAACGAACATGAACAGTCTTGACTCTATGTTACAACGTAACAAAGACTTCGCTGCTCAGCAGTCTGCTGCGGGCACCCTTATGCCCTCGCTTCCTAGGGCGCTGCCGAATGTAAAGGCGATCATCATCGGTTGCGCTGATATGCGCGTGGATCCCGCTGACGTACTTGGAATCAAACCGGGCGAGGCCGTGGTGATACGCAATATCGGCGGTCGAATCACGCCGGGGTTGTTGGAGCAGTTAGGACTACTCGGGCGAATCGGTGAAGTTGCCGGAGAGATTCCTGGAGGCGGCGGTGAGTTTCACCTCATCGTACTTCAGCACACCGATTGCGGCATCACCCGCCTCGCCGGCGATCCCGCGATGCTGACACGCTATTTTCAAATACAGGAAGTGGAACTCAAGAAAAAAGCGGTCACCGATCCCCGCGCGGCGGTTGCCGTCGACGTTGCTTTGCTCCGGGCGATTCCGGCGTTGCCGGGCGAGTGGCTTATATCTGGCCTGGTCTATGACGTGGCGACCGGACTTGTTGAGATCGTCGTGCCGCCAGCGTTGATTCGTCCTGGGTCAATTTCAACGGAGAAAGGTCGGAGCAGTGGCGTTTCCCGCGTTGCATGATGGAACGGACGGGTGGCCCACTCAAGCCTGATTTTGGCTTGAGTGGGGTAGCTCATGGACAAAATCTTTCTGGTGCCGGATGCCCCACCCTTCGTTTTGTGAAGGGTGGGATTCCACGGTCGCCTTCCGCGTAGGATCCTTGCTAACCAAGAGATGAATCCAGCGTAACAGGCGATGATCCCTGTGACCCATCACTTCTCGCAAGTCTCGGCCAAACCCCAAGCGCTCGGCAGACGTGGAATCCCACCCTCACGTCGCAGAGAGCGCGACCTTAGGATGGGGCACCCGGCGTTGGACATACGGCGCGTAATTGAACGTGGCGCGAAGCGGCCTACGGTGTTGCTACAATTCGGATTCCGCGAAAGCGGAGCATTTTCTATTGTCGGCTCAAAGCGAGAATGATGCCCAAATGGTTTTTCGTGTATCCCTAACTGAAAGATGACAATCAAATGAGAAACGTAATCTTCGCAATCAACATTACCCTGGATGGCTGCTGCGACCACACCAAATTCAATCCCGATGAAGAAGTACTTGAGCACTATACACACCTCATCCGAGACGTTGACCTGTTCGTCTATGGGCGCAAAACCTATCAATTGATGGTTCCTTATTGGCCTGATGTCGCGAAAAGCCAGTCCGAGACAAAAGCGGATATCGAATTTGCTCAAGCCTTTGTCTCCAAGAAGAAGGTTGTTTTTTCACGATCATTGGCCAGCGCTGAAGATGGAAATACGCGAATTGTTCGTACGAACCTTCGCGATGAAATACTTAAATTGAAGCAAGAACCAGGCAAAGATATTCTGGTCGGTGGCGTAGATATTCCTTCCCAGCTTATAGAGCTTGGTCTGGTTGACGAATATCGTTTTGTCGTTGGGCCAATCGTTGCAGGAGAGGGGAGACGGTTGGAAGGTGCCCGCCTGCGGGAGAGGTTGCAACTAAAACTCGTTGAGTCAAAGATTTTTAGATCAGGATACGTTGCGCTTCGCTACTTGAAACAGTGACAGAACAATCCGCCAGGCTGTGCCGCTGGCTCAAATGAAACAAAATCAGATAACCACTGTGTTGGTAATGGCCGCAAGATCAAAAGCCCGGGCCACCGGCCGGCGATCGTCGATCGATCATCTCCATAACCGGCCGGCGAGCCAGTAATCGACACTGAACTTTCCCGGACCGGAGCAGATCAGCCAGATAAAAAAGAGCACGTACAGGACTTCTGGAAGGTAGAGGAAATCGTCGAGCCAGTTAAGAGGCGAAAGTCCTTTAGGCAAGGTGGAAACCGCGCTGGTCACGGTGGCGACAATCATATCGATCATCAAAGCCACGCAGGCCACCCTCGAAAGAAACCCCAGGGTCAGCAAGGATCCGCCAACGAACTCGACACCCGCCACGAAATAAGCCGTCTGGCGCGGGAACGGGACCTTGGCCTGAACCAGCGTATCGTAAACCGGTTTCGTGCCGCCGGCGACAAAGCGTTTGTTTGCCCCGGAGATGGCGAAGAACAGTCCGATCGAAACCCGTACCAGCAGGATGGCATATTGTTCCAAATCGCTGCTACCCGTCAGCGCAAACTGGACCAACCGTTTCCAATCCATGTCTCCTGCACCCTCCGCCCGAGGATGTGCTCTAACCATACGTGAGGTCGGTGCTCTGTCCGACTTCGATGATATAGCCGTCAGGATCGCGGATGTAGCAGCGTATCTCGCCGTACTTGGGGATCGGCTCCGTGATGAACTCGGCTCCTCGACTTTTCCATAACTTGTAGCACGCTTGAATATCCGCAACGCGGAAATTCATAAAGCTGTTGATGTGATTCGGGTCGGGGACGCTGAGCGTTACCGTCGGCTTATCCGGGGTCGGCCCGCCCCCAACGTTCAGAATCATCCAGATATTCGCCAGCTGAAGGTACGGAGGCGCGTTGCCGTCACCCATGGTCAGAATGCGAGCGCCGAAGACCTTCTCGTAGTAGCGAGCCGATCGCTCGACGTCGGCAACGGTGAGAAAATGCGCAATGCTGATCCCCTCGCGCGGGGGCATCTCATAGGACTTCTGCTCGATTTGTACGGTGTTCATTGATGGCTCCTATTTCGGTAAAAGTGTGCTCATCTGGGGGCTGGCCCACACATTCGGCATTCTAACGCCTGGGACCACCCCGAAAGAGGCTGCCCCACTCGCCGCGGTTTTCGGCGAGTGGGCACCACGGACCTCACTCCGTTTGTCACTCGTCACAGACAACGCTCACAATTCCGTGATAGACAGTGGGGGCTGGCCCGCACATTCGGCATTTTAACTCCTGGGACCACCCCGAAAGAGGCTGCCCCACTCGCCGCGGTTTTCGGCGAGTGGGCGCCACGGACCTCGCTCCCTTTGTCACTCGTCACAGACAACGCTCACAATTCCGTGATAGACGTGGCCGATGCCGACCAACCTGCATCGCTACTGCGGCGCTGGACATCTCCACTTCATCACTACCAGTTGCTATCAGCGAAGAGCGCTGCTGGGCACACCGCAGAATCGCGATCTGTTTCTGGAAGCCATGGAGCAGGTGCGGCGTCGTTATCGTTTCGTTGTGGCGGGATACGTTGTGATGCCCGAGCACGTTCATCTTTTGTTCAGCGAGCCGGAGCGCGGCGAGCTGTCGGTGGTGATGAAGGTCTTGAAACAGTCGTTCGCGCGACGTCTCCTGAATCGATGGCGAGCCGGTGTTGATCCTGGGCAGTCCTGCTTGCGGAAGATCCCAGTTACGGAGGGGCACGTGTGGCAGCATCGCTTCTACGATTTCGTCGTGTTCACCGAGAAGAAACGCGTGGAGAAGCTGCGTTACATGCATCGCAATCCGGTTGTCCGCGGCCTGGTGCTGGAGCCGGAACAGTGGAACTGGAGCAGCTACCGTCATTACGCCCTGGGAGAGCGGGGGCCGGTGCTCGTGAACGAACCACAGAAGGCGGAGATGCGTGTGCGCCGAATTGGGTAACGGGAGATGGCTGGCGCCAAGCTGTATGGGTCCGTGGTGCCCACTCGCCGAAAACCGCGGCGAGTGGGGCAGCCGTTTTCGTGGTGGTGCAAGAAACTAAAATGTGAATGTGTGGGCCAGCCCCCCGCTCGATGGGAACGCCCACCCTTTGCACAGAGCGCAAAGGATGGGCTACCCGCCCGCCGTCTCTATATCTCCTGGATGTGCACATGCGATCTGGCCTCGGCAATCGACATCATCGGGCCCTGCGCTGCGGCCCTTTCTGTCGTGTGCTCCAGGACGGGTGGCCCACCTTTCGCGATTTTCGAAAGGTGGGGGCCACGGCATTCAGCCTCTTGGGATTTTAACTTGCTGACTTGTGGTTCCGAGATTCTTCGAGAAGAATGCGTCTAACCCCACCTTTGCACAAACCGCAAAGGTGGGCCACCCGCCCGCATTCTGCGGCATGTGATGGCCGAGGGGAAGAAAAGAGAAAAAAAGGAATAGCAATCGGCATGGGGGCCCACTTAAGCCAAACGCGGGCTGGGGTGGCTGGGATTGAGTCTGTGACGAGTGAACATCAAAAAGCCCGCCCAAAGCCTGCCCTGAGCGAAGTCGAACGGGCAAAGCTTGGACGGGGCACCCTCGAGAGTCGGGTCGCCGTGTAGGATTTTTTGCCTGGGCCAGCCCCCCCGCCCACTCGCCGAAAACCGCGGCGAGTGGGGCAGCCGTTTTCGTGGTGGTGCAAGAAACTAAAATGTGAATGTGTGGGCCAGCCCCCACGAAGGAATTTCCTAGTTGCGATCTCCCAGTCCGTGCTTTTGACCGCAGAGCTTGCACAGCGTGGGCGGCTCAGCATTGTCAACCAGGTGATGCACTGGTTTTAGAGTACGCAGGTAGGCGAACATTGACTTCAGGTCATCGTCCGTCATGTTGCGGAAGATCCACCAGAGCATGGCCGGATTCAGTTTGCGGGCGCGAACTGCGCCGGTGCGCATGGTCTGGATGAATAGAGCCTCGTCGTAATAACCGATGCCGGACGGGTCCGGCGTGATGTTAGCGGAGTTTACCCCTTTTTCGATCGGATTCCCGCCCGCCATCTCCAGTCCCGGTAATGGCTGAAACTTAGGATTGAGCGGCGTGTGGCAGTCGCTGCACGTTGCCATCTTGACCAGGTACGCGCCGTACTTGGCGGGGGTGAACCTGTCCGGCTCCGGCACCGGTTCGATCACCGGCTTCGGCACCGCCTGAATGAGGCGGGAGAACAAAAACGGAATCTTGTTCGGAGGCAGATCGCTGTGCGCCGGCGGCACGCTGCGGAGGAAGACCACTATAGAAGCCAGGTCTTCGTCGGACAAGTCGCGGAAGTGTTCGTAGGGCATGACAGGAAATAACGCTGTGCCGTCCGCGGCGATGCCTTCGCGGATAGAGCGGGCGATGGCGTCATCGTTCCATTTGCCGATACCGGTTTCCGGGTCAGAAGTAATATTGGGCGCGATGATTCGAAAACTTCCTTCTTCAAACAGGACTTGGCCAGAGCCTTCCTTGGAAGCCAGCACAGGTGGGTCCGCTTTGCCGTCGAATTTCGAGTGGCATCCCATGCAATGCATGACGGCATGCACTAGGTAATCCCCGCGCTGCATGCGGGCCGGCGTGACTTCAAACTTGCGCGAGGTGAGTGCGCGCTTCTTCGCGCCGATAACCGGCCGCCAGCCCACCGTGAAGGTTAGAGCAAGGGCTGCGAGAACCAACAAAACAAGAATCCCGTAGCCGAGAATTCTTGCCGCGAGTTTTCCCCATCTCTTAGCCATAGACCATCCCCCTGAATCGCAATTACCAACGCGACGAAGGATACCGCAAGTACGGCACACTCAGCCGGGATTTCCATTTTGAGTTCCAGGAAGTGGGTAGCTGTTGTTAGCAGACGGGTGGTGGGGGCCACGGCATTCAGCCTCTTGGGATTTTAACTTGCTGACTTGTGGTTCCGAGATTCTTCGAGAAGAATGCGTCTAACCCCACCTTTGCACAAACCGCAAAGGTGGGC
>CAVXVR010000008.1:0-415146 GCA_963765285.1 Terriglobia bacterium | reverse complement strand
TGGTTCCCGCGCGGCGGAGAGCAAGCTTAAGGCCTCTCCATATTCTTTCTTCTGCCGATGGGCTTCGATTTTTGACGCGTTGCTCTCCAGGTACGCGGCCAACTGCTTTTCTTCGTCGGCAGCTTCGGGCAGGGCCTCGAACTTCTCAGCCACTCGAAAGTTCTTTTCTGCCGCTTGCTTCAGGATATTCCGCATCCGCTTGGAGGCCGCCGCAATGGCCTGGAACTCCGGCAGGTGGAGCACCGCTCTCACGGCCTCAGCCCGCGCGATCGCATCCACTACCTCGTCGGAATCCGCTGCCAGAGCGGCTTTCACTACATCATACTTAAGACCGAGCACGTCGCGCAGGTAAAACTCCAATCGCTCGCGGAAGAATTCCCGTACGGCATCCACCCAGGCGGTCCCGGGTAAGAACTTCTTTCCCGCCTCACATCCATCATAGGCCTCAAGCGCCAGTGACAACAGTTGGGCCAGGCTTAACGTCAGCTTCTTCTCGGCAAGTATCTTGACGATGCCATTGGCCTGGCGGCGCAACGCGAACGGATCTTTCGATCCTGTCGGCTGCAGGCCTAGCGCAAACATTCCGGTGATGCTGTCGGCCTTGTCGGCAATCGAAAGCACGGCGCCTTCGACAGTGCGGGGGACAGAGTCTTCCATCGATTCTGGTTTGTACTGGTCGTAAACGGTTTGCGCGATCAGTTGGCGGGTGCTGTCTGGCAGACCTGGGTCCAATTCCTGCACCCGCGCGTAGAGTCCGCCCACAATGCCCTGCAGCTCGGTAAACTCCTTGACCAGCTCCGTCGTGAGGTCGGTTTTGGCCAGACACGCCGCTTTGTGCACAACACCCGGCCGCACTGCCACACCAATCTGACGGAGGGTCGCGGAAAGCCACCGGCACAGCCGCTGCACCCGCATAGTCTTGTCGTAATAGCTGCCCAGATCCTTTTGAAACGTCACGTTTTTCAGCCACACCAGCCGCTCGCGCAGGGGATGCTTCTGATCGGTCTGCCAGAAAAAGCGTGCATCGTTGAAGCGGGCCCGCAGCACACGCTCATGTCCGTGCTGGATGATCTCTTGAGGATCACCGTCGGTGTTCAACACCGCAAGAAAATGGGGCAGCAGATTGCCATTTGGGTCTTCAATCGCAAAATATTTCTGATGGTCGCGCATCACTGTGACCAGGACCTCGTCGGGCAGCTGGAGAAATTCGGGATCGAAGTTTCCCCTGATCACAGAAGGAAATTCGGTCAGGTTCACGACCGTATCGAGCAGCACTTCGTCCTCGCGCCAGCGCGCCCCGGGAATGGCGCGGGTCGCGGCGTCCAGACCTTTGCGAATTTGGTGTTCGCGTTCCGGCCGGCCGAGCACTTTCGCTTCGCGTAGGGTGTCCGCATAAGCCGACCCTGCTCGAGGAATCGCGACTGAGCTGGGCGATAAAATCCGGTGGCCACGGGAATCGCTTCCGGCCGCAACTCCGTCGAATTCCAGCGGGACGACTTCCCCATCGAGCATCGCCACCAGCCATCGCACCGGGCGCACAAAGCGTTCGCTCGGCTTCCGCCAATACATGTTTTTGGGCCAATAGATCGAAGCGATCTCTTTGGGCAGGGTCTCCGCAAGAATCTCAGCTGCGCGGCGGCCCGGTTTGGTCACTTTAGCTGAAAGATATTCGCCCTTCGCCGTGGTGACTTTTCCTAACTGCAAAACTTCGACGCCCGCCTTCTTCGCGAAGGCATGCGCCGCGGGCGTAGGCTGGCCATCTTTGAAAGCGACCGTTACAGAGGGCCCGGTGAGCTGTTCGGTCACATCAGGCTGTACCCCAAGAACTCCCGGCGCCAAGATCGCCAGCCGGCGCGGCGTGTCGAAATGACTTACCGTGCCGGTTGCGGTCAACCGCTCGCGCTCCAGCAGCTTCTGAACACGCTCGCGCAGTTCCAGCGACGCGGCATCGATCATCCGCGCTGGAATCTCTTCGCACCCGATCTCAAGCAGAAAATCTGGCATCTCTAATCTTTGTCATCCTGAGCGGAGCAGAACGATTCGTGAAGCGAAGCGCTCTGCGGAGTCGAAGGACCCCATGTTACCGTCCCGCTCCACGGTCGCTTCGAGGCATTCCTGCCACGCTCCTGGCGCCGCGGGGAGAACGCCCTGCGACTTCTGTGCAATCCCGAGCCACCGCGGGGTCCTTCGACTACGTGGAAAGCTCGCTTCGCGAGCTTTCCACTGCGCTCAGGATGACAGATCTAGATGACAAACGCATCCAGGCGGACGAACCCTTTACGTTCCCACCGGCGACATCTTTTCCTTCCTCGCTCGCGGTTCGTTCTCACCCGCAGGTTCCGGCTCCTTATCAGCAGGCGTATCGCCGCGTTGCTGGTCCACCCACGCTCTGGCAATTCCCACCGCCAATGCCCGCACCCGCGCAATCACTCCCACGCGCTCAGTCACAGAAATCGCGCCTCGCGCATCCAGAATGTTGAACAGATGAGAACACTTCAGGCAAAGATCGTATGCCGCGAGCAAGGGAAACCGGTTCTTGGGCAGCCGAGGAGGCGTGGGCTTCACATCCAGCTTTGATAGCACCTGAGAGATCTTCTGCTCATCGCTGGGCAAATACATCTCACGATATGTCTCTAGTAAGGCCTTGCACTCGGCCTCGCACAAATCAAAGTGCTGCCATGTCTTCTCCACATCCGCCGCTTCGAAGTTGTACACCGAGAACTGCACCTCATCCGCCAGCCGAACGTCGCCATACGTCGTCGTCCGACCCGTCTCCGGATCGCGCGCCCACACGATGTCATAAATCGAATCCACATCCTGCAGAAACGCTCCGATCCGTTCCAGGCCATAGGTCAACTCGGCTGAAATCGGCTCCAGATCCACGCCGCCGCACTGCTGGAAATAAGTGAACTGCGTGATCTCCAGCCCATCGAGCATCACCTGCCAGCCAATGCCCCACGCGCCCAGTGTCGGCGACTCCCAGTTGTCCTCTTCAAACTTGATGTCATGCTGGCGCAGATCGATGCCAATCACGCCCAGCGATTCCAGATAAAGCTCCTGCACATTTTCCGGCGGAGGTTTAAGGATCACCTGCAACTGCATGTGCTTGAACAGCCGGTTCGGATTCTCTCCGTAACGCCCGTCCGCCGGACGCCGCGAGGGCTGCACATACGCCACTTTGTAAGGCCGCGGCCCCAGCACCCGCAGAAAAGTCTCCGGCGCCATGGTTCCAGCGCCCACTTCGACGTCATACGGCTGTTGCAGCACGCATCCACGCTCAGCCCAAAAGGTTTGTAGCCGCAGGATGAGCTCCTGGAACGTCGGCGGATTGGGTTGGATAGGATTCAAGGCTTTATTCGGGAGCGAGCAGGTCAATCGTTGATTGTAACGGAAGCAAGGAGCGATGGTCAGGCAAATTGCAGCCGTTTTACTTTAATGCGGTTTGTATGGACTTGTGCCAGGTCATAATGCGCCTGTTGCGTAAGCCAGGTCTCGGCACTGCCGCCGAAAACCTTGGATAGCCGCACTG
The DNA here is from genome assembly GCA_963765285.1 of Terriglobia bacterium. Taxonomy (GTDB): domain Bacteria; phylum Acidobacteriota; class Terriglobia; order Terriglobales; family Acidobacteriaceae; genus CAVWZH01. The sequence goes on along the minus strand of CAVXVR010000008.1, from coordinate 411,617 downwards.
CCATCTCCGGGGAAATACCGCGCTTACCGTTAACCAATTCCGATAGCGTGGTGCGCGTGACTCCAAGAGCCGCAGCAGCCTGCGTGATGGTCAGTCCCAAAGGCTCGATGCACTGGCGGAGGACGAAGCCTCCAGGGTGGGGTGGATTCTTCATAGCCATGGTTCAGTTCCCTTCAGTGATAATCGACATAATCAACGTCCGATGCTTCGCCATCCGCGAAACGGAAAATCACCCTCCAGTTCGCACGCACCGTGATTGCCCAAAACCCCTCAAGTCGCCCTTGAGCGAGTGCAATCGAAAACCTGGCACAGTTAAATCTGCGAGCGTGCTGGCAACATCTAAACGGGCCAGAATGTCGCGTAGTTTCTCTACGTGTTGGGCTGAAATTCCGCGTGGGTCCTTGTCCTCATAAAGGCGTTTCACGCCCTTGTGACGAATCGACCGGATCACGCCCTAGCGTAATGCGTTACGTAACGGATGTCAACCCACCAGAGATGGAAGTAAGGCATTAGCCTCCAACCTTCTCCAGCATTCCCGCCGTGACCAGCTTCTTCTCAATATGCCGCTGCAAAATCTGCACCAGAAATTTCCGCAAATCGGCGCCTCGCGCCTTCGGCCACGCTTCGCCGGCAAAGCTTTCCAGTGGAGCGCGAAACATCTGCCCCGCCAACACCCGCGACTCACTCGAAATCTCAGATGACGCCAGCCGCTTGTCATCGACGCACATCAGCCCATCCGCCAGCGCATGAAAATACGCCCGGCTTCCGTTGAGCCCGCGTCCGCAGACAATGCACTCGCTCAACTCCGGCAGAAAGCCCACCAGGCGGGTGAGCCACAGCTCGAAATACGTCACCGGCATCCAGATATCGGGCCCGCGCAATCCCGCCAGCACAGAAAGCGCCAGCCGAAAAATCGCGTCGTTGGCCTCGCGGTCAGGCAGCAATTCGTCGAGCAGTTCGGCCACGTGCCCCAGGGCCACCGCCCGCGGATAGCTCACTTCCGTCGCCAGCGGCGATTCCAGCACTTCGCACCAATCGAGCCGCGCCAGTTCCTGCCGCTCGCGGTCTTCGTAGTAAACGCGGACGTACGTCAGCGGCTCCAGTGCCCCGCCAAAGCGCCGTTTTGACTTCTTGGCCGAGCGCGCCACGCCGCGAACTTTGCCTTCTGCCCGCGTGAACAGAGTGACCAGCAGGTCGGACTCACGTAAGGGATACGTGCGCAAAACAATCGCTTCCGACTCCTTCAGAGGCATGAAAGGCTGATTGTATGGGAGGAAGATCTCAGCCGTCAGCAATCAATCCCTTTTAACCACAAAGGACACGAAGGTACACGAAGGAAAGCCGATCCCTGGAACGTAAACCTTCGTGAAACTTCGTGTCCTTTGTGGTTCAGAGATTTTCGGACACTATGGAATCCGCATCAAGCCCGGCACAGCTCCGCGATCAACCCCTCCCGGCGCTCGGCGCCGATGTCATCCATGCGGTGCAGGACCAGCGCGTATCCAGCAAAGGCAAACCCTGCCAACAAAAGCATGGCCGACGTAGCAATCCACAGAGTGCCAAATTCCCGGGCCACCAGAAGCGCCCCCGCGCTCAGGCCGAAGATCGCTAACTGAATGCCGAAACTGGCCAGCACCGTGATTTGTGACGCGCGCTGCCTGCCCAGCATGCCAAACTCAATCCTTTTGGGTGAATAAACGGAGAGCAGATTGCCCGCAGCCAGATTCACCGGCGCAGCAAACAGAACTCCGGCCAGCGTTGCCGCGGCCACGGGGAAATTAGGAATGGGGAACATCAGACACACCACGATCCACACCAGCAACAATTCCAGACCCAGAACGACGAGGTGTGCCAAGTTCTTCGCGGCCACAATCTGGCTGAAGCGAACCGGCGCAGCAATCAGGAAGTTCACTCCTCCCGCGTCGGCGCCAAAGTTGTTGTAAACCAGATTGGTCAGCATAAGAAGCGCATACAGCGCACCCATGGGAAAGGCGTAGTTGGGCGCCCGGACCAGAAAATTTCCTCCCCGCCCGACTGGACCGAGCCCAAAGAGTACAACCAGGACCGCCGGCATGATCAGAGTGAAAAGCATCGGCCCGCTACGCAGAAGGTAGCGCAGCTCTTTTTCAAATACCGCGGAAACCGGCGCCGGAATCCCGGGGAGAGCCCATCCGGGCCGCACCAGCGGGGGATTCTTGCGATCGCGGGCCGGGCCCGCAGTCTCGCTCAGGTTCTCTCCGCGATATTGCGCGCGCAAACGCAGATTCAGCACCCAGACAAACGCTGCCGCATATACACCCAGCAGGGCAAAGCGGCCCAGGCCTTCCGCCCCGTGTCCCTGCCAAACTTTGAAGATCGCTTTCGCGGCCAACCCCGGAGGCAAAGCTTGCTGAAAAAAGGAAAACTCCCTCCCCATGCGAATGATCTCCGGCCGCGATTTTTCGTTGTACAGGTGCAGCAGCGGATTCATGAACTGGAAACCCAGGATGAACACAAAGAAAATAATCCCAAAAATCTCACGCGACCGCCGTTGGGCCAGCCAGCGCTCGATCCAGGAGAAAATCATCTGGGAGAGCAGGGTGTTCAGTAGGGCAAACCCGCCCAGGACCACCACGGCCCAGACGAACAATCCAGGGCTGGCAAAGCCGATGCCCACTGCTATCCCCAGCAGCCACAGACCGCCCACCAGGGTGGCTGGATCGAGGGCCCCGTACAGCAGCCGCAGCAGGCAGTAGCCACGGTAACTAAGGGGAAAGCGCAGCAGTTGGGAGGCATCAAAGGTCGAACTGAAAGCGGCAGTGGTAACCGGAAAGAATTGCCAGAAAAAGAACACCGGCCATAACAAAATAAAAATCCTGTCTACTCTACCTTCGGCGGTGAAATGCCAGGCCGCCGCCCCCATACCGATCGCGCCACCCAGCCCCGCCAAGGCGAATGTGACCGTGGTGAAGATGCGCGAGACCAGTTCGAGCGACCCGTGCACCGTCCGTAAAGAGTGCACAAACAGTTGCCAGCGCAACCGCAAGACAGCAGCCAACTGGCCACCCGTGCCCGGCTCCCAAATCGGCGCGCGAGGGTTTATCCCAGCCACGAAAGCTCCTGCCCTCCGCCGGGCGTGCTTCCCACGATGCGCAGAAAAATCTGTTCCAGAGTCAGTTTTTCGGCGGCCGCCTCAGACAGGTGACCCGCATCGCCGGCGCCGGCCGCTGCGGATCGCGCTTCCACTCCCGCTCGCAACTCTTCGAGCGAGCCTTGCGCCACCAAATGTCCCTGATCAATGATCGCCACGTGGCTACAGAGCCGTTCCACGATTTCGAGCACATGAGAGGTAAGAAAAATCGTCGCCCCGCGCGCAATCATTCGTTGCAGCATGGTTTTCAGCGTTCCGGAGGCAATGGCGTCCACGCCTTCGAAGGGCTCATCGAGAAACAATACTCTGGGGCCGTGAATCACCGCCCCGGCCATCGCCAGCTTCTTCTGCATTCCGTGCGAGTAATCCGTGACCAGAGCCTTTGGACGGTCCGCCAGTTCCATGAATTCCAATAACTCTGCGGCGCGCTTCGCGGCAGTTTCCCGGTCCAGCCCATACATTCGTCCCGCAAAGTTGAGATATTCCGCGCCGGTGAGCCGTCCAAAGAGCGCCATGCCCTCGGGCACCACTCCGATCTGCCGCTTGACCTCGAGCGAATGAGTTGCCAAATCCAGGCCGAGAATCTCCATGCGCCCGCTGGTCGGAGCCAGCAAGCCCGTCAGCATTTTGATGGTGGTAGATTTCCCCGCTCCATTCGGCCCCAGGAAGCCGAAGAATTGCCCGGGAGCGACTCGCAGGTTGACGTTCTGCACCGCGGTCAGCCCGCCGAAGCGGCGGGTAAGACCTTCAGTAGCGATGGCGGGAACATCCATCAGGTTTTCGTCTCTAGCACAGCCGGGAAAGCGCCAGTCTCGTCAGCCGGAGACACTGGCCCCGACTCGATTTTCACATGATCGACCCTGACTCCCATCTGCCAGAGGATGCTAAAGAGTTACGATAGTGTACCCGCAGAAGAACTGAAAGAAGAAAGAACACTTTACCGGAAAATAGAAAAGGCGCGCGTCCTGCGGACGCACGCCCTGAATCGCTGCCAGCCGGCTAACTATCGCCCGTAGTACTTGGCATTCCGCTCGGTGAAGGCCTTCCACTTTTCCGGCAGATCATCGAGTGCGAAGATCGCGGATACGGGACACACCGGCACACACGCACCGCAGTCGATGCACTCCACCGGGTCGATGTAGAGCATCTCTTCTTCCCCGAATGCCGGCTCATCCTTCTTGGGATGAATGCAATCCACCGGGCATGCGTCCACGCACGCGGTGTCTTTCGTACCGATGCAGGGTTCTGCGATCACGTAGGTCATAAGCTGTGTGTCTCCCCTTAATTCTAGAACTTAACAGGAACCCACTATTCTAACAAGAAGGGTCAGCGAGGTACAGCGTCACCACAGCGCTTCCGTTCTAACCGAGGAGTCATCCCGAAGCCCCGCGTTTTTTTCAGCGGGGCGAGGGATCCCGCGTGGACTACAACGACTGCCTGCTGCTTAGCCGTCCCACTTAAACGCGCGAGATCCCCTTCGACTTTCGCTCAGGGCAGGACCTTGCTCCGCCTGAAAAACAACAGCGCTCGGGATGACGCCTTACAGGGCTGATCAGATGCTCCACGCTATTTCAGCTTCTCATACTCCGCCCTGGCTTCTTTCAGCACCGGGATATCAGGGTCGGCATCTTTCCACAGTCCAAAGAAGTCCTGGAAGGCGGCGCGCGCTTTGGCCGTGTCCCCCTGGATAGCATAGGCACGGGCCAGTCCGAGGTGGGCCAGCGCGCCCACCGGATAGTTCAGCACAATTCCCCGATGGTCGAGAATCTTCTGAAATTCAGCCGCAGCGGCACTGCCATTGTGCGCCACCAGGTATGCCTGCCCGCGCATGAAAACCGGGTACATCGTTCCCACCTGCAGTTGTGGGGGCAGGCCCATTTCGTACGGCCGCGCCGCTTCGAGCAGCGAGATCGATTCGTCGGCATGGCCGGTATTGTTAGCCATCGCGGCATAGATGGTCGGCAGCCAATAGAACTTCACCATGGTGTCCTGCGTGTAGTCCTTTTCTAGTTTCTCCGCGGCCGTTTTGGCGCGAGCGTTATCCCCGGCGCGGGCCCAGGCCAACGCGGTGAGTACCTTCACGTCCCGCCCAGGGGACAGGGCCAGGGCTGCCGCAATGCCTTGCTGGGCTGCGGCCGTGTTGCCGAACTCGGCTTCGCGCAAAGCCGCATTCGCTTGCCACAACGCACCCGCTTCGTTGGATTCCGCGCCCCGCGCCGAGTCGACCGCACGCCGTGAGAAATCCCGCGCCTTGGTTAACCGGCCGTAGTAGGCCTCGGTGTCGGAGTGCACGGCCAAAATAAGGTCTTCGTCGCCCGGTCGGCCGATGGACCAGGTAATGTGCCGCTCCATTTCCGCCGGGTCGTTGCGGAGAAACGCCAACTCGTAGGCGATTTCGTGCAGCCACTCTCCATCGAGTTTCTGCGCCCGGGCCTGGTCCATGGTGGCTTTAGCGTCATCCGGCCGATTGAGGGCAAGATAGATAGACCCCAGGTTGCCATAGGTTGTAATCACGTCAGGATCAAGAGGCACGGTCGCGTTGCACTCCACCAGAGCCTTCTCCCACTGGCCCAAAGTCATGTAAGCGTTGCACAAATTGCCGCGGGCCGTAGCGTCGCGCGGATAGCTCTGCGCCCATAGTTGCAATACCTGGTTCGCCTTTTCCAACTCGCCAGTCGCGTTGCCGAAGTAAGCGTGCGAAATGCGCAGCTTCTCTCGCTCGCTGACATGGTCGCGCAAGTCGTAAGCTTTCTTGATGTTCTCCGCCGCCAGCGTGGGTTCCCCGAGGTTGGAATAGGAAATTCCCAAAGAAACGTAAGCCAACGCGAAGTTAGGATCCAGTTCGATCGCCCGCTTCATGAACGGAACCGCCTCCGGGTCTCCCTTTTCCCGCATGGTCTTGATACCCATGCTGAAAGTCTTCAGCGCTTCGAGCGAAGGCGTGGTGGCTTCCACCGGAACGTCGAACTTCTGCACAGAAGCGAGCGACTCGCCCAACTTGCCGCGCAAGCTGGAAGCCACTTTGTCCAGCGCCTGTAGAACACTCTCTTTCGTGGGCGCATCGGCTTGTTCTTTAGCCAGCGTATCGCCGGTGCCGCAACTGACCGCTTCGAGCCCGATCACATAGTGGCTGCCCAGGCTGGAAATCGATCCGGCCAGGATCGCCTTGCTTCCCGTCCGCAGGCAGAGTTCTCGCGCAACTTCCGGGGTCACATGTTCGCTGGGGGATCGTCCCATCAGGCGCAAGGTTTCGCTCACTTTACGGTCGGAGAGAACATTGAGAAACGGCGACTGCCCCAGATTCACGGCCAGCGCCTGTTTGAGCGCTTCGTCGAACACCGGGTCGCCAGTGGTATTCGTAAAGTCCGTCAACACGATGGTGTCTTTTTCCGTCAGCGGCGCGGCTTTCCGCGAGCGGAAGTAGAGGCCCGTACCCACCGCCGCAGCGGCCAACACGAACAACGCGGGAATCAGAATTTTCCAATGGCCGCCGCCAGCAACGTGCGCACCGCTCACTGGCGGTGAGGTGGCTGACGAAACTGTCGCGACTGGAGCAGCGACGGACGCCGATGCCCCGACCTGGCTGTCTGAGTCCGCGGCCACTGCGACCGATCCCGAGCTGCCGAGTGCTCCGTGGGTCGTTTCCGATTCCCTTTTCAACCGCTTAAGATCGGCCCGCATATCCGCCGCGTGCTGGTAGCGCAGCTCACGATCTTTCTCCAGAGCCTTGTTGATGATGTCTTCCAGCTTCGGTGGCAAGCTCGGATTCAGCCGCAACACCGGCGTCGGCGGACGGTTCAGGATCGCATCAAAAATTGTCGCAGTGCTTTCGCCGCGAAATGGCACGGAGCCGGTCGCCATTTCATAAAGCACCGAACCAAACGAAAATAAATCGGTTCGCGTGTCCAACTCTTTGGCGCGCGCCTGCTCGGGCGACATGTAGGAAACCGTGCCCAACGTCGATCCCGGGTTGGTCAAGTGTGGCTCGACCGAACCGGTTTCCGTGGCCTCGGAGCCCGCTTTCCCGCCTGCCACAGTAACCTTCGCCAGACCAAAATCCAGGACTTTGGCATGGCCGCGCTCGGTCACGAAAATATTTGCTGGCTTGATGTCGCGGTGAACGATTCCCTTGGCGTGCGCCGCGTCGAGGGCATCCGCAATCTCAATGGCCAGCGAGAGCAGGGCCTCGAGCTCCAGCGGACGGTTACCGATCATGTGCTTGAGCGTCTGCCCGTCCAGAAACTCCATGGCGATAAACGCCTGGCCGTTTTCTTCTCCGATGTCGTAGATGGTGCAGATATTGGGATGGTTAAGGGCCGATGCGGCCTGCGCCTCACGCTGAAAGCGAGTCAGGGCCAGGGGATCACGGGCGACTTCTTCGGGCAGAAACTTCAGAGCAACAAAGCGGTGCAGGCGAGTGTCTTCAGCCTTGTAGACGACTCCCATGCCGCCCCCGCCCAGCTTCTCAATGATGCGATAGTGGGAAATCGTCTGGCCGAGCATCAGGCTGAAATCTTAGGGATATGCGTGGGGTAAGTCAACGCGGCGGGGGCGACGGTTTCGGATTTCTTCCCTACCTTGTCATCCTGAGTGCAGTATCTGTTGCGCGAAGCGCAGCAGATACGGAGTCGAAGGACCCCATGCACGCCTAAGCTAAGATGAACACCGAAAGGAATTCTCCCCATGCGGCCAAGTGGCGTGAGAATTCCCTGACAGGCCGTCCTGGGAATCGCAGGCAAGAGGTCCTTCGACTGCGTTGCCGTTCGCTTCGCGCACGGCAACTCCGCTCAGGATGACATTTTGGCTGGGGCCGAATCACTTTCTACCTGACATTCTTGTAAACTCTCCCGCCTTTCATCACGAACACCACGCGCCGTACGGCCGTGATGTCTTTGAGCGGATCGCCATCCAGCGCAATGATATCGGCCTGCAGGCCCGGCGCAATCGAGCCGATTTCACCTTGCAGGCCAAGCGACTCCGCGGCCCGCGAATTCGCTGAGACCATAGCATCGAGCGCGTCCTCACCATCTTCTACCCGGTAGATGAACTCTTCGGCGTTGCGCCCGTGCGCGCCAGCCACCGCGTCAGTGCCGAACACAATCTTCAAGCCGTTGGTGGCCAGCGCCTGCTTGAACATCTGCTGATTCAGGGGCAACACCTCCTGCATTTTGGCAAAGCCTTCGTCGGTGTAATTGCCAATTCCCAGAAAGTGCGCCTTGTTATCCAGATAGTTGTGGATCACCAGCCCCACCTGCGGATCAAAGAACGTGCCGTGTTGCGCGAGGATGCGCAAATCGTCTGCGGTGCCGTATGTGCCGTGCTCGACTTCCGTGCATCCGGCCAGACTCGCCGCCCGAATCGCCGTGCGATATGCGTGGACCACGCTGCGCAAGCCTTGCGCCTTGGCCTCGCCACAAGCCGCGCGCAGTTGCTCGTCGCTCAGAGTCTGCCCGCCGCCCTCGCGAATGCTTTTGGAAGCAAAAATCTTGACGACATCAGCGCCGTCGGCTTTGAGTTTCTTGACCGCATCGCGAATCTGGTCGGGCGAGAGCGCAGAATCCTCGATCGGGTTCAACGCCGTGAGAATCGTCGGGCCAGGAATCTCGCCGCGCGCAATCGCAGATCGCAGGTCTTTATCTTCGGGCGCACCCAGACTCTGTATCGTCGTGAACCCCGCCATCAGTGTCGCCCAGGCGTTGCCCGCTTCCGCGAGCACGGCCTCGGCTGGAGTTTCCGCTTTGTCCTCCAGTCGCCCATTCGGCCCAAAATGCCAGGTGATGTGGACATGCACGTCGATCCATCCCGGCAAGACTGTGAAATCGCGCAGGTCGTAGGTAGAAGTGCCCGGCACGGACTTTGCCGGCTGCACAGAAACAATCCTGCCGCTCTGCACCACAATCTCCAGGTCTTGCGAGACGCCGCCTTTGCCGTCCAGCACTGATCCGGCGTGAATGGTGACTGGCTTTTCCTGGGCGAAGGTCGGCAGCACGAGAAGGCCCAGCAGCAAAATTGACTTTGCCGATTTCATAGGCCTGCATTCTAAAGCGTAACAATCAAATTGTCTGGGAACTCGAAGTAGGATTCGGCAAGTCCCGCCCCGCTTTCGCAAGGGCACGGGGACCCTTGACTTCGCTCAGAGCAGGTTTTCAAGCGTGCCACCCAGGCCGATATATTGTCATTCCGAGCCGTTCGCAGCCGCGCATAGCGCGGCGAGAACAAGCGAGGAATTTGGGTTTTCCCCCTGATCCCAACTGGTCCCCGGAAGGGCTTCGTAGCAGGGCACGACTTCAGTGGTGCCGCAGCGATGCGACAATTGATCTCGCGCCGATTCGGCGCAGCTACCTCGAAGCTCGATTCCGAGGAACAGTCCAACGGCACGGCTGAAGCCGATGCCCTGACACGAACGGCCTCTCGTCAGCCGACTCGCGAATGGCCAAGGCCTACGCCCCCGCAATCCGCCGCATCAAATCTTCCTGCTCGGCTTTGCTTTCTGCACCGATGGTGAACGCGTCCAGCACCCCGAGTGACAAAGCATATTTGATCGCTTCATCCTGCCGCGTGCGCAGATCGCCCTGCCCGAGAATTTTCATCCCAATCACCGCCTTGCCCGCGGCCTTCATCTCGCGCAGCACGCCCACCACCGTATCGGGATCGGCATCCATGTGCGAACCAATGGGATTGATTCTGGCCAGATCAACTTCCACCCAGGGCGACTTCGCCGCCGCGCGCAGCGCCTCAATCGAGTGGCAGGAGCATCCGTGCGCCCGGATAATTCCTTTCTGCTTCGCCTCTTCGAGCACATCCATTACGCCGCGGTAGCGCTCCGTCCAGTCCGCCTCGGTCAGGCAGTGCATCAGGCAGATATCGAGGTAATCCGTCCCCAGCTCCCGCCGGAAGCGGTCAAGATCGGTGCGGGCCGCAGCCGGATCACGCGCCCAGGTCTTGGTCAGCACCGTAGCTTTATCGCGCGGCACATGCTTAAGCGCTTCACCCACATGAGGATGACTTCCATAGGAGTCGGCCGAGTCAAAGAAACGCAAACCGTTGTCATAGCCATTAAGCAGCAGATCAGAAAGCGGCTTGACGCCAAGATCGCTCTGATGCGAATGATGTCCCGAGCCAACCGTGCCCGTGCCCATCGCCAGCCGGCTGGTTTGAATGCCGGTATTCCCCAGAGTCACAGTGTCAGACCCGCTGAATTTGCGGGGCAGCGGCGTAGTGGCGAAACCGTGAGCCAGAAACGTCTTTGAGCCAAGCCAGGCCGCTCCCAGACCGACCGCGCTGCGGACGATGAATTCTCTGCGCTTCATGGCTGCCCTCCCTGACTGCCTGACGAAAGTTAATGCACCTAACAGCTTGGACGTAACGATGACCCTGCCGGTTATCAGGGACTAAGGGGGTCTTGGACGAGCAGAGGCAGAGCGTACAATCCGGACAGGAAAAGCATAGTATCGCCGAGGTTAGCCATGGCAACGACGCCTGTTGAGCAATCCGCGCAACCCACACCCGGCAAAGAACTGATCTCCTTCGAAGAGGCCATGGAGAAACTATCGCGCGAAGAGCGCTTTCGCGCAACCGTCTACGCGATGAACACCTTGCTGGTGCAGAAGGGGATTTATTCTCCTGAGGAGTTCGAATCTCAGTTCCGCCAATTTGCCCAGAAGAGCTTACGCTAGCCGCCGCGCTTGGGTGGTTTCTTCTTTACGTCTTGCCACTTTGGCATGTGGCATTTTGGGGAATTACGGCGCTCGTGAGCGCCAATCTCGCAGTTTGCGCATTCACATTTACCATAGCTGATCTTGTTTGCTGCCCGGCTTTTTAACCGATTTCGTCATTGTCGTTCGCCCCCTGGTACATAGAACCTCACAGGCGAAAATCTCCTTATATCGGCCCCGGACGCCTAAGCTCCCACCAACTCCTTGCTCGGTTCATACTCCACGATGTACCCCGCCACCGCGCTCGCCGCGACTGTCAGCGGCGATGCCAGATACATCTGTCCCGGGCCGCTGCGGCCGGGGAAGTTGCGGTTCTGCGCGCTGATCACGATCTGGTCGGGCCGTGTCGAAACGCCTGGCCCGGCGTTGATGCACGCCCCGCAACTCGGCTCGATCACAATCGCTCCCGCTTTCTGAAAAATGTCGAGATAGCCCTGGCGGATGCAGTATTCGCGCGTCTCCTGCGAGCCGAACTGAATGTAAAACTTCACCGAATCGGCCACGCGCTTGCCTTGCTTCAACGCATCGGCAAGCACGAGCGCGTACATGTCCATGTCTTCATTCTTGCCTGCGGTGCAGGTGCCGCCGTACGCAATTTCCACAGGCACAGGCGTGTGCAGCTCACGAATGTACTTGCCGTTCCCCGGATCGCCGGGCGTTGCCACCATGGGAGTAATTTCGGCAGCATCGAGTTCAATCACCTCGGCATACTTTGCGTCGCGGTCGCTGTATAAGCCTTCGATCAGCTTTTCGGCTTTCTTGCGATCCATGCCGCGCCGTTCCATCAGAAACTCGACTACCTTTTCATCCGGCGCAACAATTCCAGTAAATCCGCCGATCTCGGCCGCCATGTTGGTCATGGTGGCGCGCTCGTCCACGCTCAAGTTCTTCGATGGCCTCGCCCGCGTACTCCATCACTTTGGCCAGGGCCTTGCCGTGGCGCACATAATCGAGGCTCAGAATTTTTAGATATCAAGTCTTTTGCCGTGACATTCGCGTGCTTCTTGCCGCGAATCACAATCTTGACCGACTCAGGCACGCGCACCCGCACATCTTTCGTGATCCAGGAATTAAAAACATCTGTCGTGCCAATGCCGAACGCCACGCAGCCGATCGCGCCCACATGAGGCGTGTGCGAATCGGAGCCCACGTTCAACTGCCCGGGCAGCGCGTAGCTCTCGAGCACAATGGAATGGCAAATGCCTTCCGAGCCCTTGCGGTCCTTCAGTTCGCCGTGCAGCTTGATGCCCTGCTTGGCGGCGAAATCCTGCTGCTTGAGTTTGAGATGGACGGCCAGATCAAGCAGGCCGAGCTTTTTCTTTTCTTCGGAAATGACTTCATCGAGAAACGTCAGGTGATCGCGGAAAAACAGAATGCTTGCGGGATCGTTGACTTCCGCCTCTTTGCCCACATAGTGCTCGAAGAAAATGGCCGCCATCGGGGTGACGTATTCGTGGCTGAAGCGCAGGTCGGTGTGGGCGAAACCAGTGTCACCGGGTTGGACGTAGGGAACACCCATTCCGTCTTTTTCGTTCAGCATGTGGCGGGCAAAGATTTTCTCCGCCAGAGTCATGGGTCGTGTGGTCGCGGGCGACCCTTCGACTTCGCCCAGGGCAGGCTCGCCGGCGCGATGCACGGGCGGCAAGAACACTTTCTTCTGCAAGCGCGCCACGTTGAACGGAAACAGTCCGCCGTATTCGATCACCTGCCGCGTGATGTCATCTTCTCCAGCGGTGAATTCGCTCAGCGGAATCTCTTCGCCCGAGCGAATCTTGTCGATGACCCAAAAGTCAGTCGCCGTCAGCAAGCCCAGATTCTGGCAGTTCTGCTTATAAATGCGCTCGATGTTCTCCGCGACTACCAGTTTGATACCGGCACACATCTCGGCATAAGGAGACTGCTCGCGGCTCGATCCCTTGCCCCGCCGCTTGCCGCTCACCGAGCATACAAAACCGCCGCGCTTCACGTCTCCGCGGCCGATCGGCGTGACGTTGCCACATTTCAATCCGAGATACGGGATCTCGCCCAGCGTCTCATCAAAATAAAAACAGTAGTGCGCGGGCGTGATTTCGTCGGTTGAAATATCGTCGCGCAGCTTGGGATTCGCGGCCGGGTTCTTCGTATCCCAGGGCAGGTCTTCGCCGGCAAGCTGGCGTTTGATGAGTTCCGGATCTTCGGTTAGAAAAAGAATGCGGCCCTGCAGACGAACTTGTCTGCGGCCGCTTTTCGATTTTCCGTTCGAGCAATGAGTCAATCACAATACCTTATTGTAAACCCCGCTTACGGACGGTTCACCGCAAAGGCGATTACCACGAAGGACACCAAGGAACACGAAGGAACCTCAATCGCGCCGGGTATTCCTTCTTGCACCGGAGCCTGCCCCGAGCGAAGTCGAGGGGCGTCCTTTGTAATTCAAGAATCTGGCTGAAGATCGCAACCACAATGTTTGCTTGGAGATATGGAAGACGAGCACGAAGCTTGACATAGCAAGCTCAGAACCTTGTCCAACCCGATTCCCTCGATGCCCCGTGTTTGCGTTCTAAGGCACCCAGGAGGCGCGGATAAAGGGTCGGACGACCTGGAGGTCATCCCGGCTCTCGGCTCTCTTAAATCGCATTTCTATATATCTTGTAGCTATACAACAACCGCAACCAGCCAGACACTCTGCCCAGAATGCGGACCCTCAGCAACTTACGGCATACGTAGTTTACTGATGCCCGTGCGCGTGGTCGTACTTCTCCCCCACAGGAATGGCCACTTGAAGGTGGTTTTCTTTCGGCGCCAGCGGGCAAGTGGCGTAGGGGGTCAGCGCGCAGGGCGGGCTGTGGGCGCGGTTGAAATCGAGCACCACCGTTCCATTCACCACCGGCTCGGTGTCCAGGAAGCGGCCACCCGGATAGGTGTCGGTCTTGCTGGTAGGATCGCTGAAAACGAAGAACAGGCCCTGGGCGGGATCGCCTCCCAGATCCGTTAGTCTCAATTCCTGGCCGTTGAGCTGGAAGACCACAGTCCCTGCCACCGGCGTGGCATTGATATCTCCCAAGACCGAGGGCACATCCACCGTCTTCTTTCCGACTGACGGCTCAAACTTTGCCGTCACGCGATAGTTCATGTCGAGCGGAAAAAAAGTCAGCCCGCGAAAATTACGTGCAGCATCGCTCTCGGTATCTTTCAGCCGAATGCCCACGCGTTCCCCGCGCACAATGACGAGAAAGCGCAGGCTGCCCATATCCAGCACGGTGGGATGCCCGGAAGTATCCGGTTCGAGTTTTGAAACGGCCAGCGGTTTTCCCGCGACGGTTACATGCACACCGGGCGCGAGCTTCACAGTGACATCTTTGCCCGTAAGGAAAAACGACCCGGCATAGGCCGGGCCTTTGGGAAAGACGATGTCGTTTTTTGCGTCGGTGCCAAACTTGTTCTCTCCCGGCTTGAGCCAGAACAGTCCGGCGAGAGATACCCAGTTCTGCTTCCGGTCATCCGTCAGTTCAGCCTTCCACTTGTCGAACGATTGCTGGTAGGCCGCGTCTGGAGCGGCCTGGTCGGCGGCGTAAACGGGAAGAGTCGACAGAACAATGCAGAGCAGCCGGAATGCAATTCGCCAGTTCGCCTTCATAACGTACCTCGATACTCTGCGGCGTCAGGCAGCGGCTCCAATCCGCGTCCGGAAAATATTTTACCGAACTCCTCCACCAGTGCGGAGTGGAGCAAACCGTTGCTGGCCAGCGTCTGATGGCTGGCAATCTGGAACGGGTCGCCCCGGAAATCAGTCACTTTACCGCCGGCCTCTCCCACAATCAGCACCCCGGCGGCCGTATCCCAGGGATTGAGATTGAATTCCCAGAAACCGTCGAAGCGGCCACTGGCTACATTACACAAGTCGAGCGCGGCCGAGCCGGCGCGCCGCACGCCGTGAGTTCGCAGTGTGATCTGGTGATAAAAAAGAATGTTGGGATTCTTGTGGCGCTTGTGGCTGGGAAAGCCGGTCGCCAGCAGCGACTCGGCGAGGTTCGCCACGCGGGACACACGGATGGGCTGGCCGTTCAAGGTCGCTCCGCTTCCCTGCCCGGCAGAAAATAATTCGTTGCGTGTGGGATCAAAAACCACGCCCGCGATCCGGCGGCCCTTGTACTCCAGCGCCATGGAGACGCAGAACACGGGATAGCCGTGGGCGAAGTTGGTGGTGCCGTCGAGCGGATCGACGTACCAGCGATAGTCGCTGCCGGTGTCTACCAGCCCCTGCTCTTCGCCGAGAACGCTGTGCGAAGGCCAAAGCCTGGCGATGCGCTCCCGGATCAGCGCTTCCGACTTCCGGTCTGCCACAGTGACCAGATCGGCTTCGCCTTTATATTCCACGCGGACATGCTGAGTGAAATATTCCATCAGCAGAGCGCCGGCTTCGCGCGCGATCTCCGCCATGGTGGAGAGGAAGGCTTCGTGTTGGGAGGGAGTGGGGGACACTGTATTCATCATTTAAGCAGCAGACCGATTGTCCCGGTCGACGATGATCGCGTTGTCATCCCGAGTGAAACGAGGGATCTGGGTTTTTGCCGGCGCAGGCACAAACCCAGATTCCTCGCTCCGCTCGGAATGACAAGGACCAGTTTGGAATGACAATGACAAAAGAGATTAACAACGACCTTCACTTGCGCCTGGCGCCGTCTTCGGACACATACATAATCTGGTGTTTGAAGATAAACAGATTGGGCTGGCCTTCGCGGGTCAGGCGCAGCATGTGCTTGTCGTAGTATTCGATCCAGCCGCGCACGACTTCTCCATCGATCAGCTTGATGCTCACGGGTTTTTGTTTTTCGCCGAGGGCCTTGAGGTATCCGGCCTCCTGGCCAGTATCTTCCGGCGGCGCAGGCCGGGTGTGCTGGGGACGGCCGAAGCCTTGTCCGTGCATGGGCATGGGGACATTGTACACGGGCTTGTTTTGGGAATTCGCTGCCGGCGGCGGTTCGATTACTGAACGGAGGTGACGACCCGCGCGAGATCCCTCACCCCGCTGGAGAAAACGCGGGGACTTCGGGATGACCTGAGCGAAAGAAGGAAGCTTACAACGGCATGTTAGAACGAGACTTTCAATCCGAACTCGACCTGGCGGGGCGCGCCCTGGGCGAACACGCCCGACCCGAAACCGACGCGATTATTGGCTCGATTGGTGTTGCTGGTGCCGTTGGCTTGTCCGGCCGCACCGTTCAGGATTCCACCCAGTAAGTTCCCCGGGCCGTCGAAATTAGCCGTGTTGAAGATGTTGAAGGCCGAGATTCTCGGCTCCAGAGTGAACCGGTCGCGGAACTTCCACGGGAAAGAAAGCGAAGCATCAAAGCTGTGCAGCCAACCCAGGCCGACGTTGCCGGGCGGGGCGAGCTTCAGGGTGGGAACGACAGCTCCCAGAGCCTGCAATTGTTGAAACGAGAGCAGGCCGGCGTTGACCACGGCCTGGCCCGCCGGGGTGACCGTGCCGGCGAACCGGCTGTTGAAGTTCTCGATAGTGTTATTCAATTTGGCGGGGTCCACCGCGCGCCCGAACGCACCCACCTGGGTTTGCGGCAGGACGTCTCCGAAAGGACTATTGCCGGTCTGGCTCTGTCCGCCGAAGGATCCATCTCCGGTAAGGTCGGTGCGGAAAATCTCTCCCGGCAGACCACTGGCGGGAAGAAACAACGTCTGGGATAGGGGCGATGCGATGTGCCCGGTGAAGCTCAGCCGAAATCCTTGAGTCAGATCAAGAACAGTGGCGCCGGCAAACTGATTCTTGCGGTCGCCGGGAGCGGAACCAAAAAAGATCGTGGGGTGATTAAAGTCGGCGGCCAGCGGCAGCAGATCCTGGTCGTCGAGTCCTCCCGGGAGATTGCTGCGGTAGCTCGAATGAGTAAAGGAAAACTGAAAGTGCGTGGCCGCGACATCGCGGAAGGGGTTGCGAACCTGGCTGCGCAGCCAGACTTGCACTCCGCTGTAAACGGAGCGTTGGGCCGGGAAGAAGGTTGTGCTGCGTCCCACTAGAGGATTAACCCCGGCAAAAGCCGCGCCGGTGGAGGGCGTAAGGCCAAACACGGAAGCAGGAAGGCCACCGAGAAATTGCGCCCCCGAATCCAGTCCGTGGCTGGCAAAGTCAGCGATGCTGGCGCCCGGGACTGCTGCCAGGTAACACGACACCGCGGGTTGTGAACCGCCCGGACCGCCACCCGGCGCGAGCGCGGGAGCGCAACCCTGGCTCAATGGGTTCGATGCCAGGGTGTTGTTGATGGCGTTCAACGCCGCCGTGGGAACCTTGTTGCCATTCACCAGGTCGGTCTGCAGGAATTGCGCATCACCATCGTGGTTCGTGTCTAATCCCAATAATTCGTGAGTGCCAATGTTGCGCACATAGTCCGCGCCGAACACGGTGTCGGCTCCGATCTGGTGCTCGAAGCCCACGTTGAACTGCACCGAGCGCGGGGTTTGGAAGTTCGGCGCCAGCAAACCCTGCTGGTTGCTCAACACGTTCCCTACGAAGCTGGCATTGGGAGAACCCGAATTCAAAGCCGCGAAGGCCGACTGATAAGCCTGCTGCAAATCGGTAATGGCCGGGACCACCGTGCCTACCGGCTGGTTGCAAATCGAACTGGCCGGCAACGAAACATTACCCGGCAGAATTACCACCCCGTGACTAGCGCAGGGATCATTCGACTGCGCAGAGAACGCGCCCGTAGCCAGGCGAGCCTCGCGGTCGAATACTGCGTTGTGGAATTCTGAATTGTCGTAATAGACGCCGATACCGGCGCGAAACACCGTCCGTCCACTCTTGCCCGGGTCCCACGAGACGCCCGCTTGCGGCGCGAAGTTGAGGTTGGGTTGGCGCACCCGGCTACCCTGGTTGAACGCGTTTCCGAAAGTGTTCAACAACGGGCTGTCACCGCTGCATGGAGCCAGGGATCCGAACGATCCGTTAACAGCGGAACACGGAATCGCCGCCAGGTCAGAACTGTTGCGTCCGGTGTCACGAACGTACTGCACTCCGTAGGAAAACGTCAGGTTGGAAAAGACCTTCCACACGTCGCCGAAGTAGCCCTGAAGACGGGTGTCAGAAAATCCGCCGCAAGAAGAACCAAAAGCTGAATTTTCGCTGAAGCAGCCGAGATTATTTCCCAGTATGACGCTGTGCACGGGATAGTTCAGAGGATTGCTCACCCCGCCGGGAAATGGGCCGTTGTCGGCGACCAGAAGCGACGCCGTGCTCTGATCCAAACCCACCTGGGGAGCCGCGCTGTAGGGACTGGCCAGAATCAGAGCGTCAATTTTGTTCACAGCAAAGCCGAAGTGGAGATTGTGATCTCCCATGACCCGGCTGCCGTCGTAACGGGCTTCCTTGTTGGCCTGGAGGGTGTGCTGCGGCGCGGCGGCGTTCGGACCGCTGGCGAAGCCCGTGGTTCCAACGAAGTTCAGGCTGACTCCGGGAGCGGGATCAAAAATGTTGCTGCCGTTTACCGCATCACCGATGCTGTTGGAATATCGCAAGTAGGCGAAGCGCAAGCTGTGCACATACGAACCGGTGGTGAAATCCACGCCGCCGGCGTGGCTGGGCGAGTTGTCGCGGCTGCGGAAGGGCTGAAAATTGTTGGGCTGTGACGAATTCACCGCGTTCACGTTGTCATAAGTGAAACGGTAGAAAAGCCGGGTGCGGGCGGAAAGTTTGTAATCCAGACGGCCATCGAGGTCGGTTTCGCGGAAGGGAGACGAATAGCCGCTCTCGAGGGCGGTGAATGGTGTATCGAAGATG
Organism: Terriglobia bacterium; assembly: GCA_963765285.1. GTDB lineage: Bacteria > Acidobacteriota > Terriglobia > Terriglobales > Acidobacteriaceae > CAVWZH01. The sequence continues at coordinate 393,007 of CAVXVR010000008.1, read as the reverse complement.
ACGGGCGCGACCAGATCCTGTTTGAAATATTCGCCGGAGAGGAAGACGAACAACTTGTCTTTCTTCAGCGCTCCACCTGCGCTCCCGCCAAAAACTTCGCGGGAGAACGGGTTGTCCAACCCGCCGGGAAAATCTGCCACCAGCGCACTCTTATCACGGAAGTTGCCGAATAGCTGTCCGTGCACGTTGTTGGAGCCCGATTTGGTGAGAAGACTGACCGAACCCGCCGAGGCCAGCCCGGACGAGAGCGGGAGCAGCGATTGATCGACCCTCAACTCCTGGATGGAACTCACCGGAACATTCTGCGTGACCGCGCCCATGGTTTCATCGCTGATATCGACGCCATCCACCAGCATGCGAGTAGTGCGGCCGCTGCGCCCACCGATGGAGACGGAAATATCGCCGCTCTTGGAAGGCCCGAGGACCACTCCATCCAGCGACTGTACCGCCGGGAAGGTGTACGTCAGACTGAACGGATTGCGGCTGGAAGGAAGCTGCTCCAAGTCGTCCGAAGTCTGGGTCGATTTCACAGTCGCGGTCTGGGCGTCGATCAAGACCGAGGGCGGTGGCGGCAGTCGCTGCAGCCGGACGTCTCCCGTCGCCGTGGCGGCGGCGTTGATCCGGAGCAGGAGATCGTAGGGGCGGAACCCTTCGGCTTCCACGTGCAAAACGTAATCGCCCGGCGGCAAGTCATGAACGACATAGGTGCCGGCCGGGCTGGTGACCGTGTGGAAAACTTCGCCGGTAAGTTTTTTCGTGAGAGTAATGGCAGCGCCGTTGACCGAGGCGCCTTTGGGGCCGATGACGGTACCACTCAAGTTTCCCGTCGATGCCTCCTGGGCGACGAGCCACGAGGAACACAGGAGGACTGCGGTGATCGCCCCAGCCAGGCAACACAAACGTTTGCCGGTGGAGCGGGCAGAACCAGGGTTGGGCAACATCGTCTCCTTAATACCTACCTATGCTGTAAGAGTCTCAACTTTCCGCCAGCCCCAGGCGCAGGAAACTGCCAGCAGGCTGCTGCCTGAACGAGAGCGAGGCAGAAGACGGCAGTCTCGAGGATCGGCCGGAGAAGCACGCCGGCCACGCAGAGGGAGCGCCCCGGCGCCGACCCGTTCGCGAGGGGCACAGCCCGCCCTGGCAACAGAAAGTCTGTAATCAATGAAACCATAAGCCTTGCACAAGCGAATTTGTCTCGTCAACCTTCCGGGACATCAATTCGCCCGGCACCATCCCGATCCTATGCAGTTGTTCTGTGCTCTATCTCTGGTGAAAGATCCTAATGAGACTTCGAGGTGTAATAACCGGTGCGGTAGCGCGCCTTGAAATCGGCGGCTGAAGGCACCCCGTTGACGTTGATCTGAATGCGGCGGAAATCGGAATCCGAGAGCCGCTGCGACGGATAGTATGCCAGCAGGTATTGAGTGCGCAGTTCGTCGCTGATGCGGTGAAACGCATCATCGAGCTGCGAAACGGAAGTTGCGTAATAATATTTGCCTCCGGTGTCCTCCGAAAGCTGGATCAAGGCATGCTCGCCGCCAGTGTCGCGTCCCGCGCTGGCTTCGATCGGCACAATGATGATGCTGTAGACGATGGCTTCGGCCTGCTGGGCCGCCCGGACCGCATCCTGGTAGTCGACCTTGCTCACCGTGTCGCCGCCATCGGTGATCACCACCATGACTTTTCTTCCCTGCCTTGGTTCGAGCGCCTGGGAACCTAGATACAGAGCATCGTAGAGCGCGGTGGCCGAACCGGTACGCACGTGATCAATGCCGTGATCGATGGTTTTGAGATCGGAGGTAAAGTGGGTGACCTCGCTGACGATTTCACTGAACTGATAGAGCGACAAGGCGTCCACGGGGCGGAGGATGGCGTGAGCGAAGCGCCGCGCTGAAGCCAGTTCCAGAGGAAGATCCTTGCGCGTACTGAGACTGGTATCTATGCCGAGGACGATCGAGAGCGGCAGCGCGGATTCTTTATCGAAAACCGCAATCTTCTGCGCTTTGCCGTCCTCCAGAAGATTAAAGTTATCTTTCTGCAAGCCGCCAACCGGCGCTCCGTGCTCGTCCGTGACAGTCACAAACACGTTCACCAGTTTGACGTCTACTTTGAACGTGCTGGTTGCGTCCTGGGCCGCGCACGCAAGAGAAAACCAGAACACGGTGAGCAGCGCCGCTGTCGCGGCGGCCCTAAGCCGGCCAGAAGCCGGCGCCACAGTCCCAGCCAGGGCAGCGTATTTCATTTGGGAGGTTAGGCGTCTCCCCAGCCCGCCGGGAAGCCGACCCGTCATTTAGATGCACGCCCGGTGGAATGGCTGCCTTCGGCGCGGGGAATCTCGGCGGGAAAGGCCTCGCCGTCCGCCCAGACAGCGCCATCCGCGAAATGTTCCTTCTTCCAGATGGGTACGGTGCGTTTGAGGGTGTCGATAATCCAGCGGCAGGCGTCGAAGGCGGCGCCACGATGCGCGGCAGCTACCACGATCAACACGCTGGTTTCGCCGATCTCAATCCTTCCCAGGCGATGAATAACCGCAACATCGCGAACCTGGAACTGGCTCAAAGCCTGCGTGGCCAAACTTTCCATTTGCTTCAGAGCCATTTGTTCGTAGGCATCATAGTCGAGGTAGAGAGTGCCGCGTCCGCGGCTGTGGTTGCGCACAATGCCTTCGAAGACCGCAACCGCGCCGTCTTCGGGTCGCTTGATGCCTGCTACCAGGGCTTCCGTGTCGATAGCCTCGCGCACCATGGCGGCGTGCCGCGGTCGCTCCCGCCCGCCGCTCACCGGCGGCAACAGCGCAACCTCATCTCCTGGATTGAGTCTGGCTTCTGGACCGGCATACTCCTGATTCACCGACATGGCGAGTGCGGAGGTTAACGCGTTGAGGCCAGGGATGCGTTCCTGATAATGGTGGATGACGTCGCCCAGTGTAGCGTCTTCGGGCAGATCGAGCGAATCGCGGGATTTCCCGGTGAGATCTCTCAACATGCCGAAAAATAAGACTTGAATTTGCATGGTCGGCTGCCTGGAAAACGGCCGTTCAAAAAATCAGTTGTCAGTTCCTGGTTCTCGGTTCTCAGTTCAGTAGTCTATAGCCTCGGAGCAAAAAAAATGCCAGTTCCCGGAGGAACTGGCATTGCAGCATTACGATTACTTGTGAGGCTCGTGTGACTCGGCATGCGCCGGAGCGGGGTGTGGTGCCGGAGCGGAGTGTGGCGCCGGAGCGCTGGGGCGCTGCGACTGCCAGGTCTGAAACTTCTGCTGCTCCGCTTGCTGCCGCTCCGGCCGCTCCTGCACCGGAGGCGCCGGGCGAACCAGCGGGTGCGGAGGATTCGGCGGACGCGGCGGGGGTTCTGCCATGCGCGTGTTTTCCGAAGGACGGAACCCTGACGGCGGTTCTTCCGTGCGGACCGCGGACGGCGGACGCATTACCGGGTTGTTGGCCGGACGGTTAGTGGTCGGCGGCTCGGGCCGGTCGTTGTTGGGCATTCCGCCGGGACGTGGTTCGTTGACCGGCGCGCGTCCCGCAGGTTGCGGGTTACCCGGAGTTTCGGTGCGCACCATCGCGGATTGCCGCTGTTCAAAAGGCGCCCTGGGTGGAGTGGGGTTGCGCGTGCCCACCACTGGCCGATTGATAATCGCCTGCGGCGGTCTCACCCGCGCCGGTGGTCCCGCGCCGATCACACTGGCCCTCGCGGGTTGAATCTGCGGATTGTGTGTGACCGGAGCTTCTGCCAGTTGCCGTTCATCCACCCGCTCCAGATTTCGCGCTACGGGGCGCGCATTGACAAACGTGTCGTGTGAAACGACCGTCACTCCACCCTGCACTCGCTGGTTGACGTAAGTGATGTGCTGGTTGGTGACGTTGTTGTTGTAGACGTTATAGACGTTGGTAATCTGGGTCACGTTGACCCGCGTGTTGGTGATGTTCACGTTGTTTACGTAACCCCGGCTCACGTGATACCAGGGAACGAAGACTTCGCCCGGGGCCAGCGGAAACCAACCCACACCGGCTCCGCCCAGCCCGATGGCCAGGTGAAAACCACCGCCTCCGACGAAGGCTACGAATGCAGGGGCGTAAACCGGCCGTACGACGACCGGCCCGGGCACCCAGCACCATGCGCCGGTGACATAAGCCCATCTTCCATAGTGGAAAGGAGCGAAGCCCCAAGGCTCATCCTCTACCCAGGTCCAACCCCAGGGATCGACCCAGACCCAATGGCCAAAGCGATACGGCGCCCAGCCCGGTGCGACGCCGACCGGGGCCCATACCGGGCCATAGCCGGCCGCGTAGTGCCAATGTCCGTAGTCGTCGAGATCTTCGTAGCCGGTGACTTCCGGTGAAATGTAGTTTGCGGATTCGGCGCGCTCCTCGCGCTGGTCGCGGCTGGTGGACCAGGCATCGAAATCATCGCGGGCGGGCAGTTGCTGGATCTCGTGGTCGAGCTGGTCGGTCCCATTGAAAACGGCCCGTTGGCCTGCGATGACGGTGTAGGAGGCTCCGCCGCCTACAACTTCGCCTCGTCCGCGCCAGACGGTCGTGACCGTTTGGGTACCGTTGGGATCCACGTCGACCCGGTACTCGCCGGGCTGCAGCAGCGTGAATGCCAGGTTGGGCGTGTCCACTTCAAAATTATTTCCATCGTCGAGGTGGCGCACCCGCACGATGAGTGAGCCTGCCGAGAGCCGCAACTGGGTAGTCTGATCGTCAAGATCGAGAAAAGTAAGACTGGTTTCCGAACCCATGCGAATGGAAGTCGAGCCTACATGCAATTCCGCGCGCGAATCTTTGTCCGCCCACAAGTTGTCTCCTGTGGTCAGCGGACGGTTGGGGACAGCCGTCACCCAGTCGCCTTCGCCTCCGGGTTGAAAAGAGACCGAACCTTCCATGAAATTCAGGCGCGCGACCCGGCTGGGCGGGTCTTCTTGCGGGGCAGAGCCTGACGGTGGCGCGGAGTCTGGTGCGGGCGCATCTTGCGCTGCGCCGCTCAATTGCACTGCTAGAACGGCGGTGGCCAGTAAAATCCAAAAAGTGAAGAACTTCGCTAGTCTCTTCATGGCCTGATCCTTTCTCGTGCACACGGGTCGATTATAGATTTCATGATACCTAAACCCGCGACGGCGGGATAAGTTGTTATTGCACTTCGCTTTGAAAGGAAGGCAACTCTGGGAGGAACGAATCGATTGGGTAAGGTCTCAGATAGTCCTGAACTACGTGGGGGCGGACGCCTCGTCCGCCCCTGTGAGCGAAAAGCTCGCGACCCGGATGGGGCATCCAGGCCTACGTGAATGTGCCTATTACGAGACGGATTCCGCCTGGAGCACTCGTTCCCGCACTTCGTCGTCCTGTTTCTGTTCCAGCCGCGTTGTCGGCAGGACAAGGTCCAGAACTTCGCCGATGGTTTTCACGTAGTGGACGTGGACGTTTTCCAGCTGTTCCGGCGTCAAGTCTTCTTCCAGATTCGTCTTGTTATCGGCGGGCAGAATTACGTGTTGCACGCCGGCGCGTTTCGCCGCCAGGACTTTTTCTTTGACTCCGCCGATTGGTAAAACGTCGCCGCTCAGGGTGATCTCACCGGTCATCGCAGTCAGCGGCCGCACGGGATGCCCCTTGAGCAACGAAACCAGCGCCGTCACCATGGTGATGCCGGCGGATGGGCCATCCTTCGGAATCGCGCCCGCCGGGACATGGATGTGAATGTCATGCTCGGCGAAGAAATCTTCGGAGATTCCCAGCAAGCGGGCGTTCGAGCGCACCCAGGTTAATGCCGCCTGCATCGACTCCTGCATGACCTGGCCAATCTGGCCGGTCATGGTAAAACCGCCTTTGCCCTTCATGCTGTTGGCTTCGATGAAGAGCACGTCGCCGCCGGAAGGCGTCCATGCCAGGCCGACAACCACTCCAGCCCGCTTGGTGCGTTCCGCGATTTCGCCTTCGCTGCGGACTTTGATGCCGCCCAGAAATTCCTGGACGATTTCCTTGGTGACCACCAGTTTATCGGTGCGTCCCTCAGCCATGCGGCGGGCCTGCTTGCGGCAAATGGTGCCGATATTGCGCTCCAGATTGCGCACGCCTGCTTCCCGCGTGTAGTGGCGAATGATATAGCCGACCGATTCCTGGGGAAACTCGATCTGCTCGGCGGTGATTCCGTTTTCGTCGATCTGCCGCGGAATCAGATACTGGAAGGCAATGTGCACCTTCTCTTCTTCGGTGTAGCCTTGCAGCTCGATGATCTCCATGCGGTCGCGCAGCGGCTCGGCGATGGGATCGAGCATGTTCGCAGTGGTGATGAACAGCACCTTGGAAAGATCGAAGGTCACGTCCAGATAGTTGTCGCGGAAGGTGGAGTTCTGCTCAGGATCGAGCGCTTCGAGCAAAGCCGAAGCGGGATCGCCGCGAAAATCGCGACCGACCTTGTCGATTTCATCAAGCATAAAGACCGGATCTTTGGTCTCGGCGCGGCGAATGCCCTGGATGATTTGTCCCGGCAAGGCTCCGATGTAGGTGCGGCGATGACCGCGGATTTCCGCTTCATCGTGCACGCCCCCCAGCGACAGGCGCACAAACTTGCGGCCCAGCGCGCGAGCAATCGACTTGCCGAGCGAAGTTTTGCCAACGCCCGGAGGTCCGACGAAGCACAAGATCGGGCCTTTCATGCCTGGCTTGAGCCGGCGCACGGACAAGTAATCCAGAATGCGGTCTTTAACTTTCTTCAGATCGTAGTGGTCCGTATCCAGGATCTCTTTGGCCTTGGGAATCTCGATTTCCTGGCCGGAAGTCTTGGTCCAGGGCAGTACGGCCAGCCACTCGACGTAGTTGCGAGTGACAGAATAGTCCGCAGCCATCGGCGACATGCGTGCGAGACGGCCCAGTTCTTTCAAGGCCTCTTTCTTCACTTCGTCGGGCATGCCGGCGGCTTCGATCTTCTGGCGGAGTTCGTCGGTGTCGCGCGCGCCTTCGTCCTGCTCGCCCAGTTCCTTCTGGATGGCCTTCATCTGCTCGCGCAGGTAATACTCGCGCTGCGTCTGCTGCACCCGGTCCTGCACTTCAGACTGAATCTTGTTGCGCAGTTGCTGGACTTCCAGCTCTTTGGCCAGGTGCTGATTGATTTTTTCTAACCGCACCCGGACGTCGGTCGTCTCCAGCGTCTCCTGCTTGTCGGAGGTGGAGAGTTGCGGCATCGACGAGGCGACGAAATCCACCAGCCGGCCGGGCTCTTCGATATTCATGGCCACGGTCGAGAGTTCGTCTGACAGCGTGGGCGATCCGGAAACAATCTGTTGGAAAAGCGTGAGCACGTTGCGCTGCAAGGCTTCGACTTCCGAACTCTGCGGGGGAATGGATTCGGGCACCGGTTCGACAGTGCCACGCATGAAGGGCGTAAGTTGAACAAAATCCTTCAGCCGCACCCGCTCCAGGCCTTCAGCAAAGACGAACAGGCTCTGGTTGGGCATCTTGACCACTTTGTGGACCACCGCCAAAGTACCGACCGTATAAAGGTCGCTGGCTTGAGGCGCGTCGACGCGGGCTTCGCGCTGCGCGACGACTACGATGGTTTTGTCTTCGCCCAGCGAGTTGATCAACTGGACGGAGCTTTCGCGTCCCACCGTCAACGGCAAAACGGCGTGGGGAAACAGAACCGTATCGCGTACGGGCAAAATAGGAAGAGGACGGTCATCCCGCACAGGGGCGACGCTTTCTTCTGGCTCTTTCGGGTTGGAAGAGCGTGGTTTCTCTGTCATGAGTTCACCTTGAGTGACTTGTGCTCAAGTTTTGATGACGCTGGGGCCCAGAAGGATGCAGGCTACCTGCAATCTCCTGAAAACCATTGGATTCTAAACCCGAAGGGAAGGCTTGGCACCAAACCAAAGACCGGGTAACGACCGTGCCTAAAGGCACTAAAGCCTGTGTTGCGTCTTCGTTACGTCGATTCCCTCCGCTTAAGCCGGGGGATAAATGCCCAGCACCTTAACCAGGTCGGTGATTTCACCGAGATGGTGCAGCGCGTTACGGGCCGCCTGGTCATCGCCGCGCAGAAAATCGACGTAGAAAATGTACTCCCAGGGTTTTCCGCGCAAGGGGCGCGATTCAATCTTACTCAGGCTGATATCACGCAGGGCAAACACGCTCAGAGCCTTGAACAGCGCCCCGGGGATGTTCTTCACGCTGAAGGCCACGGACGTCTTCGCGGCACCGGGAAGAATACGGCGTGACTTGCGAATCAAAAAGAAGCGGGTGAAGTTGCGTTTGTCGTCTTCAATGCCCGAGGCCAGAATGCGGCCGCCATATTCTTTGGCTGCCTGGCTTCCGGCGATGCCGGCGGTGTCTCGCAGATTGTGCTCGATCACGTGTTTTACGCTACCCGCGGTGTCGTAAAACGGAACGGGTTCGATTTTGGGATGGTGGCGAAAAAAGTCGCGGCATTGGTCGAGCGCGACCGGATGCGAGTAAGCGTGGCGCAGGTCGCTCAGCTTTACGCCGGGTGCGGCGATGATGTTGTGAACAATCCGCAGGCGGAATTCGCGCTGAATAAAAACCTTGCGGGCCAGCAGCAGGTCGAAGTGTTCCGCGACAGAACCGGCTAGCGAATTTTCAATGGGAACCACCGCGGTGGCTACTGAACCGCGCTCGACGCGGTCAAATACTTCCGCCGACCGGGCACAGGACACAACGGCGCAGCCCGGCACCATGCGCTTAGCCGCTTCATGGCTGAACGAACCAGCTTCGCCCTGGATCGCGATCTTCACTTCAACCCTTCGACGAGAAAGAGTTCAGAGAGAACCCGGTTGTAGTTATAGGCGTACGATTTTCCGTCGGCTGAAATATGTGGTGCTCGCAGAAAGTTCACCCCGACAGGGTCAGGAGGGTTGAGTTCGCGCCACATCTTCCGCTGGCCGGAGGCCAGATCAACTTCAAACACTTTCGCGGGCACCGCCGGGCGGTAGATATAAGCTGCGCGGCCATCCCCCGTCCATCCAAAGGCAATTTCGCCGGCTTCGAGTCCGGGAATCGGCTTGCAGGACGCGGCATCGACTGAGCAAACAAATGACCTGTCCTCGGCGTCCAATGCCAGGACCCATTTGCCATCGGGCGAAACGGACCGCGAATAGTAGGCTGGATCCAATCCCTCCGGAGTAATGGGGCGAAGCTCGCCTCCTTCGACGCTTTCGCGATAGACGCGCCGGCCTTCGCCGGGCTTACTGCCGGAGAAGAGAAAGTGCTTGCCGTCGGGCAGCCAGTTGGCCCAGTCGAACGCAATCGCTAAAACCGGAAGCGGCTTGACTTCGCCCACGCCCGTGGGCACGAGCATGGGATGTTTGCGGTCGGACGGACGTGCCGCCAAAATCCACTTGCCATCCGGAGAAAAAGAAAGAGAAATGCCATCTGAAAGGCGGACCGGGAGCGAACCGTCTGTCCGGCGCAGGAAAATCGCGCCGTCGCTTCCGCCCGCCTCGCCGGACTCATCAAACAGCAGGAGCTTGCCATCGGGAGTAAGGTCGCGCACCGCAGAGAAGTCCATCCAGGAAACATCCTGCTCATGCGGCGAACCGGGGAACAGCGCGATGATGCCGAGGCGCCAGTTTTCCATGGTAAGCAGGACGCGCCCGTCGCGGGCGACATCGCGCAAGGTGAGAATTCCCGGAACCCGTGCAAGCAGGCGTTCCTTCCCCGAGAGGGAGACGGCATTTAGGGACCGCAATGCGCCTTCGCGAACTCCGGTGAACCAGACTTCATTCCCATCCGGCGACCACGCTAGACCCTGCGCGCTGTCGAAAAACGTGACCAGGGTTTTCATGTGGCCGGCAAGATCCACCACTGCGATGGAACCGAGATCCCCGGCCCGGGTGGGGTGATCGACGAAAGCGATAGAGCGGCCATCCGGAGAAAAGCGGGGATTGCCGATCCAGCCGCCAGTTTCATACAGCGCATGGCCGACGGGGTATTCCAACCGGCTTTTGCCGCCGGCATCGCGCACCACGGCGAGGCCTTTTCCGTCCGGGCTCCAGTCGGCCCAGCGCACGTTTTCCAGAAGCACCCGAGGCGCGCCACCGGTAAGCGCTACCTGCGCCATCGTACCCGTGCTGGCGTATGCCGAAGACATGCGCGGGGCCATACGGACGGCCAACGCGCCCGTGGAAGAAATTGACAACAGATCGGCATCAGCCAAGCCGAGCGTCAGCGATTCCGTGCTTCCCGGTTGTCCCAGAAACAACTCGGAAGGCTTGCCGTCCCAGGCAGCGCTGTACACAATGCTCTTGCCGTCGGGAGCGAATCGCGCCGCGCTCACGAATCCGCGGCGGAATGTGAGTTCGTGAAATTGCGGAGGAACTGACGGGCCGCTGAAAACGTGGCCGCCTAACAACAGGGCTGCGGCTCCCGCGAGCAATGCGCCAAGCACGAAAGCCGCCAGGGTCGTTTGATAGCGCGGGCGCACGCCAGTCCCCGCAACGGCTGGGACCGCTGTGCTCGCGCCTGAGGCGCCGGAAAGTGCTTCCAACGCAAACGCCAGATCGCGGGCCGACTGGAAACGGTCAGCCGGATCCTTCTCCAGGCTATGTTCCACGATGCGTTGCAGCCCGGGAGGAATACTCTGCGTGCTCTGGGCGAGGGCCGGTGGTTCCTCTTTAAGAATTGCGCTCATGGTGTCCGCCGGACTCTCGCCGCGGAAAGCACGGGTGCCGGAAACCATCTCGTACAGAATTGCTCCCAGGCTGAAAATGTCAGAGCGGGCATCGGCGGCTCGGCCACGCACCTGCTCGGGGGACATATAGCCCGCGGTACCCATGACCATTCCAGGCTCGGTGCGCGAGGCGACCGTGGCGGCATCGCCATGGGCGCGGGGAATCTTCAGGATGAGTCAGCTTGGCCAGGCCGAAATCGAGAATCTTCGCCCGCCCATCTTTGGTAAGAAAAATGTTCTCCGGCTTCAGGTCACGATGCACGATTCCCTTATCGTGGGCCGCGGCCAATCCGCGCGTGACCTGTAACGCAATATCGGTGGCTTTTCGCGCGGACAGTGCTCCTGCCTGAATTCGCTGGCGCAGGGTTTCGCCTTCGAGCAGCTCGGTCACCAGATAGGGCGCGCCCTCGTGCGTTCCCACGTCGTAAATGTGGACGATGTTGGGATGATTCAGAGCGGCCGCCGAGCGAGCTTCCTGCTCGAAGCGGCGCAAGCGGTCGGGATCAGACGAAAACCCGGCGGGAAGAACTTTGACGGCAACGTCGCGTCCCAGGCGGTGGTCGCGGGCGCGATAAACCTCTCCCATGCCTCCAGCGCCCACTTGCGCCTGGATTTCATAGGGTCCGACTTTTGCGCCTGCGGTTAACAAGGGTCGGCTCGCAGCAGTTCGACCAGGGTCATCGAGCGCGGATTATAACCGATTGTTGATGGTCGAGCGGCGGCTTCGGAGACCCGATATCCGTTACGCCAGACGCTTGCCCAAAACCAGGGCATCCACGCCGTCCGTGTAGTAGTGAGGGATGGTCTTGAGCACGTCGTAGTGATGGCGTTTGTAGAAGGCGATGGCTGAGAGGTTGTTGACGGCTACCTCTAACATGACGGCGTGGCACTTGTCGGTACGCAGCCGGGTCTCGGCTGCAGTAAGAAGGTGGGAGCCGATTCCGGAACGGCGGCCCTGGGGAAGAACATCGATGGTGATGACGTGGCCGACGCCGCGGCTGTTGGACTCTGCCACGATGAAACCCAGGGTCGCGGCTTTATCGGGTGAGGGCGATTCGGCGACGAGAGTGAACGAACGCTGCCGGCTCATGTAGGCCTGAAGTTCGAGGCGGCTATAGGAGATCCCGGGCGGAAAGCATCGCTGGTCGATGGCCCACAGGGTCTCGAAGTCTTCGCGGCGCGCGTCGCGCAGAGAGAATTCCACCTGCTGATTGTAGCCGGGACGATTGTTCGTCTCGGCGAACTCTGCGGGGTTTCCTGCAACTCTGCGGTTAAAAGCTCCTAGTCCAAAATCTTAAATGCAGAGAGCGCAGAAAAACGCCGCGGAGGGCGCGGGGCTACGCTTGGTATAATCAAGCACCGTGCAGAACCGAGTCTTAGTCTTTACGCTTTTTGCCGCCGCCATGCTCTTCTCCGTAATCCGAGAGTGGAGCGCACCCGCGGCCTGCCTGCGAATCGAAGTCCGCAGCTCCCGATAGGCGTCCACCATTCCCCTTGCACTTTTCTCTTGCCAGTTTTCGCTTAAAGTAATATCCATACCTCGCTGAAAACTGCCCGCTGGCCGGGCACATCCATGCCAGAGACTCGCGATCAAAACCAACAACACGTTACGGCCGACGATTTCCCCGCGCTGTTCCAGTCCGCGGACCGCGCCTCGTTGTTCATCCAGAAGCGCCACTTATATCTCACTGGATCGGTGCTGGCTTTGCTCGTGGGCGGAGCGGCGGCTGGAGCGGTTTCGAGCGCGTTTCCCTCGTCGAACGAGAAAACGGCTTTGGCCTTCGTCAGCACGGCGTGCGTGGCGCTCAGCTTTTTGCTAACCGCGATACGCCAGGCGCTGAAGCCGGAAAAATTGTGGTATGGCGGCCGGGCAGTGGCCGAATCGGCAAAGAGCATGGCCTGGCGCTACATGACCGGCGCGGAGCCGTATTCCATCGCCCTGCCGGCAGCTGAGGTCGACGCGCGTTTCGTTTCGGACCTGAAAGCGTTGATCAAGGATGACCGCCTGGCGGTCGGGTTCGGCAGCGATTTCAGCGATAAGCCGCAAATCTCGCCGCGCATGCGGGAAGTGCGGGCGGCGACGCTCGATCAGCGGAAGGCAATCTACATTTCCGACCGCCTTGCCGACCAGCGCAAATGGTATGGCGCAAAGGCGCGAAAGAGTCAGCGGGCGGAGAGCTGGTATTTCGTGCTCATTCTGGTCAGTCAGGCGCTGGCGTTGGCGTCGACCGTGTTCATGATCTCGCAGCCCGGATCGGCGTGGAACCTGACCGGAGTTTTTTCTGCTGTGGCCAGCGCGCTGGTGGCCTGGCTGCAGGTGCGGCAGCATGAGGAACTGGCGCAGTCCTATGCCGCGGCGGCGCTGGAGTTGGGATTCATCGAGGAAGAGGCGTCGCGAATTTCGGAGGAGAACGCGTTCTCCGCATTTGTGGCCGAGGCGGAGAATGCCATCTCGCGCGAGCAGACGATGTGGGTGGCGCGGCGGAACCGGGGATAGGACGTCAGCGGCGCTCGGCTCACTCTCCCCCGTGCGCTCCAGGCCCCCGGGTATAATGGCGCCTCGCTTACGACCTCGCTGCAAGCCCTATGCCCTTCTTCAAACAAACAGCCCTGTGGGCCGCGCTGAAAAGGTTGGCCCTGGGACTGGGGCTGATCGCGCTCTTTTCAGCAATATTGTTGCTATCCGATCTGGGCCATCGCAAAACGGCTGCCGCAGCCTCGTCGAAGGCCCGCGCCGAGGCGGGCATGAACTCCAGAACCTTCAAAGCTGCGATCGTGTACTTCGCCCGTGACGTCGGCACCGATATGTGCGTCGAAGGCCTGCTCGATGGATTGAGAGCCAGCGGCCTCGAGGAAGGAAGAAATCTGGATGTTCGCCGCGTGGATGCTCAGGGCGAAATGATCAACATTCCCGCCATTCTGCAGAACTACGACAATTCCGACGTCGATCTCATCATGACCATCAGCACTCCGTGCCTCTCGGGGGCGTGCAACCAGGTGAAGCACAAGCCGGTGGTTTTTACCTGTGTGACCGATCCGATTGTGGCGGGCGCGGGCAAAACCCACACCGAGCACTTGCCATTCGTCACTGGCGTGGGCAGTTTTCCGCCGGTGACCCAGACTCTGGACATGATGCAGAAGCTGATTCCGGGACTGCGCGCGGTCGGAACTCATGCATAACCCCGCCGAAGCCAATTCGGTGAAGGAACTTTCGGTGGCCCGCGAGATATATCGAGCCCGCGGCGTGAGGCTCGAGGAGGTCGCTATCGCCGGCTCGAATGAGGTTCTGCAGGCGGTGCAAATTCTGGCTGGGCGCGACATCCAGGCGATCTGGATACCCGGAGACAACACCGCAGTCGAGGGGTATGAAGGCGCCGTCAAAGGCGCGAAGGATGCGCGCCTGCCGCTGATCACCGACGAATGCTCCGACCTGCCTCGCGGCGGCCTGGCGTGCCTCGGCATCAGTCTACGATCCGCGGGAGTAGCCTCCGGAAAGCTGGCAGGCCAGGTTCTGCTGGGCGCGAATCCGAAGGACCTTCCGCTGCGAGGAAGTGGCGGTCGAGGAAATCGGCGTCAGCCGCGGCGAACGCGGCGCAACTGGGCATCGTCATTCCCAAGGAGTTCTCGCAGAACATACGTCCTTAACAACCTGCCATGGAGATCGTCACACAGCAACTCGGGGAGTCGCTCGAAGTCAAGGTAAAGGGCCGCCTCGACAACTATTGGACCGAGCACCTGCGCCGCAACCTGGAAGAAATAATCCGCGGCGGAGCGCACGGCATTCGTCTGAATCTGTCTGAGATTTCTTTTCTGAGTTCTGCCGGTGTCGGATTGCTGGTGGCATTTCACACCCAACTAAAAGGCATTGGCGGCAGCTTCGTGGTCACCAGCCCTTCGGAGCGGGTGAAGCAGGTGCTGGATCTCTGCCGGCTTTCGACCATCCTGCTTTCCGAGAGGGCTCCGGCCGTTCCTGCGCCACGCAAGATGGAAGTACGCCGTTTTTCGACTCCAGCGGGATCGTTCGAAGTCATGGAGTGCTTTCCGGCAAAAGCCACTGATCTGCCAACGAATCGGCGACCCGGATTTGCTGAAGGGTTGCCGCTTCGCTGCCGAGGATTGCCGGATGGTCGCGTTTCCGGCGACCACGTTCGGGTTCGGTCTGGGAGCGTTCGGCGATGGCTTTGAGGATGCGCAGACGCGCGTTTCGGTGAATTCCTGGCGGTCGGTGGCTCGGCGGCTTATCTGCCGACCGATGGAACCAATGTGCCGGATTTCATGGTCTCGAGCGGCGACCTGGTGCCGGAGATGAACGTCCTTTACGGGCTGCGATGCGAAGGCGGATTCACGCACCTGATGCGATTCGAAACCGCCAGCCGCCGAGACTCCCATTTCGCTGGCCGAATTCGTGCGCACCGCGCTTGGAGATTTCGGGCGCGCCGGTGATCGGAATGGTGATGGTAGTGGAATCGGCAGGACTGGTGGGGGCCGCGCTTCGCCGTTCTCCGGCTGCTGCCACCGGCAGTGAACGGCGCCCCGTTTCAATATCCCGAGGTGCGCTCCTGGCTGTCGTTCTCCACGGAACGGCTTTACTCGCGATCGCTGGCCCTGGTTTCAGGGGTCGCCGCCAGTTCCGAATGCGCGCCGCTGGCTACCATGCTTCGGCCACTGGGAGCTGAGCCGTGGCCGTCGGGGCATTTTCATGCGGCGGCATTTTCCTATCGTCCGCTCAAGAAGGGAGAGCATCGATCTGAAAGCCACGGTCACCACTTTATTCGAGACAGAGAGTCTGCAAGGCGTGCTGCACCTGCTGACCGATGACCGCGAAGCGGCCGGGCCGCAGCAGAGCGAGTTTGTCCGCGGCGCGTGCTGGATCGGCGCGGCGTCGGAGATCCGATGAGACGTGCAACGGACATGAATCTTCTGATTGGCACGTTCACGATTGGGTTCATTCTCTCGCTGCTGGCGCTGGGCGTGTTCATCAGCTTCCGGATTTTTGCGTTTCCCGACATCACCGCCGATGGATCGATCACTCTCGGCGCAGCCGTCGCCGCGACGCTGCATGGTGCACGGTACCAGCCCGCCGCTGGCATCGCTGGCCGGCTTCGGCGCGGGAATGCTGGCGGGAGCCTGCACCGGCACGCTGTATACGCGCTTCAAGATCAACTCGCTGCTTTCGGGAATCCTGGTGATGACCGCGCTTTATTCCATCAACCTGCACATCATGGGCAAGAGCAATGTTCCGCTGCTCTCGGTGACCACGCTTGCGACGCAGTCCGAGCAGATCGGAGTGAAGCTGATGCGAGGAGCCACCAGCTTCGGCCTGGCCGGGCTGGGAAGTCAGCGTGCGCGACGCGTCGGTGCTGGGCGCGGTCGCGCTGGCGGTGGCGCTGACCGGCGTGTTGCTGTATTTGTTCTTGCGCACCAATCTCGGCATGGCCATGCGAGCCACCGGCGACAACGTGCAGATGATCCGGGCGCTGGGCGTCAACGACGCGAACATGATCGTGTTCGGGCTGGCGATTTCGAACGGCCTCGTGGCGCTCTCCGGAGCTTTGCTGGCGCAGTATCAGGGATTCGCGGACGTGGGCATGGGCATCGGCATGGTGGTGTGGGGACTGGCCAGCGTCATCATCGGCGAAGCGCTGGTGGGGACGAACCAGTTGGGCATGACGATTGTCGGCGCGGTGATGGGCTCGGTGCTCTTCCGTTTGCTGGTGGCCGTGGCCTTGCGGTGGGGACTCAATCCCAACGACCTGAAACTGATCACGGCCGTGTTCGTCTTCTGCGCTCTCATCGTGCCGCAATTCCTGCGCAAGAAGCGGCTGCGGAGCGCGCATGCTTGAGATCCAGGGATATCTCGAAGACGTTTCATCCAGGAACACCGAACGAAGTTCGCTCGCTGCGCGGCGTGAACCTCGACGCTCGACGCTGGTTCCTGGGTCATCATCATCGGAACCAACGGCTCGGGAAAATCCACGCTGCTGAATGCTGTCGCCGGAACGTTTCTGGTGGACGAAGGAACCATCCGGCTGGCGGGGCGCGACGTGACGCGCTGGCCCGAGCATGCGCGCGCCTCGCTGATCGGGCGCGTGTTTCAGAATCCGTTCAGCGGCACATCGCCCAGCCTCACCATCGAGGAGAATCTCAGCCTCGCCGCGCGCCGCGGCCGCGGCCGGGGCCTCGGCTGGGGATTGAAGGAGTCGCTGGTGGCGAGAATGCGCGACGAGGTCAGCCGCCTGAATATGGGGCTCGAAGACCGGCTGGAGAACGCCATCGGCAGTCTCTCCGGAGGACAGCGGCAGGCGCTCACGCTGCTCATGGCCACCTGGCTGCGTCCGGAACTGCTTCTGCTGGACGAGCACACCGCGGCCCTCGATCCCAAAAGCGCGGACCTGGTGATCGCGCTGACCGAGCAGGTGATTGCGCGTGACAAGCTCACCACTTTGATGGTGACGCACTCCATGCATCAGGCGGCAAGTCTGGGAGACCGCCTGATCATGATGCACCGCGGCCAGATCATCCACGATTTTCAAGGCGCCGAAAAACGGCGGCTGCGGCCCGATGACTTGCTGGCACGCTTTGAAGAGGTGCGGCGCGCCGAACAATTGGACGAAAGCGCTGCCCAGATGCTGGCCGAACAGTATGTTTGAGAGCCTCGTCCTTTTAGCCGGATGGGCTATTGCTCTTCCGGTGTAACAAGTCGTACTATTTTGGCATCTGAGGATTCCGTGGGGTTCCTGGCGCTCAGCAGCGTGGTCATCTCAGCCGTTCTTCTCGGCCTTTGGTTTGCCTATTTCGCGCGCTATAACCGCCGCCGGGGCGATCTGGCGCTGCGTCATGTGGCGCTGGCCTGCTCCAATCGCGCTGAGGTGGTCGAGACCCGCTGGCTGGGATTTTGCAACCTCCAAGCCCGGCTCGGATTCGGGGCACACTGGTTTGAAAATGCGCGCGTGGTGATCCGTTTGCGGCCCCGGCCCATCCCCTTAAGGTGGCTCTTTAGCATGTGGCGCGGACACAAAGAAACCCTTACCTTTGAGGCCGACCTCGATTACGCGCCCGTGTTCCATCTGGAGGTCTTTCGCCACCGCTGGATTTCGAAGCCGCACACGCGGATTTCGTCCGGATCTCCGCCGTGGGAAGTTTCGCGGCCGGGGCCGGTGGTGCTGACCACGCGCTCGCAGTGGGCGAATGAACTGACTCCGGTGGTGAACACGCTCATCACTTCGCGGGGACACAATCTGGTGAGCGTCCGCTTCCGTTCCCAATCGCCGCACCTGGCGGCGACTATTCCTCTGGAAGCTGTCTCGGACGAACGGGCCGCGGCGCTATTTCTGAGCGTGCTGCGCCAACTGGCGGCTGAGGCTTCGGCGCACCAGCAGTAAGCTGGACAGTCTACCTTTGCATCGGCACGACCGAGGCTGCCCCACGCTTCGCGATTTTCGAAGCGTGGGCACCACGGACGATGGCATCAGGCCGGCGAAACCCAGATTCCTCGCGCCAAAAACCGGCGCTCGGAATGACAAGGGTGGAGAGGAATCAGCTCTTCTCTGGCTCGGCCACGAAGCGGTAGCCCACGCCGCGCACGGTCAGCAGATGGCGGGGTTCGGCGGGGTCGTCTTCGATGTAGCGGCGTAGGCGGACGACGAAATTATCAATCGCGCGCGTGTCGGTGTCCTCGTGCAGCCCCCAGACTTCTTCGAGCAGAGACTTGCGCGAGACAATCCTTTCGCGATTGCCGACGAGGTAACGTAACAGCTCGGCTTCCATCAATGTAAGACGAATGGTATTCGCGTCGGTCCGCAACTCGAGTTTGCCGAAGTCGATGACGCGACCGTCGAAGGTGAATACGTCGTCTTCTGCGACGGCTGCTTCGGTCGGCGGAGCGGTAGACGCAGTCGCGGGAGCCTGGCTCTCGCGCATCCACACCCGCCGTCGCAGAAGCCCCTGCAAACGAGCAATGAGAATCGGTAATTCGAAGGGCTTGGGAAGATAGTCATCAGCGCCGGAGGCGAAACCCTTAAGCACATCTTCCGGGCGGCCGCGCGCCGTGAGCATGAGCACGGGAACGTAGTTCCTGGCGGCGCGCAGTTCGCTCACCACGCTGAAGCCGTCTTTCCCGGGAAGCATGACGTCGAGCACAACGATGTCGAAATCCGGCCGCTTCTCTGATTTCGTTTCGTCCGCGCGAAGCATAAGTCCGAGCGCGCTTTCGCCGTCGCCGGCAATTTCGACCGAGTGGCCTTCGGCTTCCAGATTGAAACGCAGCCCGTTCGCCAGATGGGCTTCGTCTTCGACGATGAGTACGCGGCTCATGCCCGTCTCCGTGGCAGTTCCATGACCAGCGTGGCGCCGCGGCCCTCGCCGCCGCTTTCTGCGAACACGCGCCCGCCGTGTTTGCGGGTGATGGTGCGCACAATAAAAAGTCCCAGCCCCGTGCCCTTCACTTTACTTCGGGAGCGGCCGGGAACACGGTAGAAGCGTTTGAAAATGCGCTTCAGTTCGTCTTTGGGGATGCCGACTCCATTGTCCTGTACGCTGAGCGCGATGTGTTTTTCGTCCGGGCTGCCGAGGCGCACCGAAATATCCACCCGCTCGCCAGAATACTTGACGGCATTGTCGAGCACGTTGGCAACTGCGGTGCGCAGCTCTTCGCAATCTCCCATCACCTGGGCGCTCGCACTGCCATTAAGATTTTGTTCAAAGCGCATGGCTTCGGCAGGAAGATGATAGCTGGCGCGGATCACGTCGACGCACTCGCGGACGAGCTGGCCAAAATCCACCGGCGCGCGCACATTTTGTTTCTTTTGACTGGCCTCGCCGGCTTTCAGCACCTGCTCGACAGTTCCCAGCAGGCGGTCGGTGTCATCGAGCATCAGCCGGTAGAATTCGCGGCGGCGGGCTTCATCGACATCGTGGCGCTCGAGCGTCTGCAAGTACAGCCGGATGGAAGCAATCGGCGTCTTCAGTTCGTGGGTGACGGCGTTGATGAAACTATCGTGCTGCTCATTGCGGCGAATCTCGCGCACCAGAAAGCTGGTATTGACGATCAGCCCGGCGATGAGCAAGCCGAAGAAAATCACTCCCAGAAAGAGGAGGACGCCTTCGCGCCAATTGAGAATGATCCAGCCAACGTTGAGCGCAGCCGCCAGCGCTACCAGGCACACGCCCAGCACGACGAAAAAAGCGATCGCCTTGCGGCGGCTGGTAATACGCATGGAAGGATTCTAGCGCGAAGCCCGACCCGTGGCCCACTCAAGCGCGGAATAGATCATCGCAAAGGTGATCATGTGTAGGAACGGGCGCCCTCGCCAGCCTGCCCTGAGCGAAGCCGAAAGGGTTCAGGAGCGAAGCTCCGTTATGGGGTTGCCCACTCTTCCACAAACCAACTCAGGCTGCCCCACCCTCTGCGGTTTTCAGAGGGTGGGAGACGATGCTCTCACCCTTTTCAGATTTTGATCTTATCCATGGTGCGTCGAGTAAAAGACGAACGAATAGTAAAACCTGCGCGATGCAGGCTGCATCAATTCCCACCCTCTGAAAACCGCAGAGGGTGGGGCAGCCTCATCTGGAATTAAGTCGAGAAAAATCAAAAGCAAGAATGGGTCGGCCCAGGTTGTGACGTCACCAACCCAGAGGCGCTACTTCTGGATTTCTTCCCTCACCTCGAGCCCGGCCTTCCGCAGGCCCTCGATCAGGTGCTCGACTTGCTCGGGGTTCCACCACTTGGCATAGTCGCGGCGCACCGACGCGGCGAAGTCGGGACGGAGGGCGAGCAATTCCTGAACGGCTCGCTGCGCGGCTTCGCGCTGGCCGAGCTGACCGAGCGCTGCGGCTCGCACCGCAACCGCGTGAAAAAAGCCGGGCATGTTGATGCGGACCGCGATCTCATTCGCCTCGGCGTACTTGCCTTGAAAATATGCATTCAGGAACGCAGGCACGCGGAACACCGGTGAATAGTGTGGATTGAGCTGCATGGCGGCTTCGACCATCTGCGTACCCCGCTCCATCTCGCCGGAGTGGTGCACGAGCAGACCGAGCAAGCCGAGGACCGATCCATCCATTCGATTGAGTGCGACGGCCTGTTCCACGGCGGCACGAAAGGAACTCCACTCCTTGCGGAAAAAGTAGGTGAAGGCCAGCGCGTAGTGGCCGAGGGCATGCGTGGGGGCCAGATCCACGGCGCGTTGTGCCGCAGCCATCGCGCGCTCCAGAGGATTGGGCCGGGCATTGAATTCGTCGGCAAACTCCGTGTCGTACATGAAGGCCAGCATCGCCCAGGCGTCAGCCTGGTCGGGGGCCTGCTCCACGGCGCGCTCCAGGATACGGCGCACGGTGGCGTGTTCCGCAGGGCTGATGCGCTCGAGAAAACTGAAGGAGCGAAGCACCGCCTCATGCGGGGTCAGGTCCTCTTCGTTCTTGCTGCGCAGCTCTTCGCTGATCCGGCGAGGCAAAATGCCGCGCTGATCGGCGACGGTGGAGACGATGCGTGGGACAAGATCGTCTTGCAGGGCAAAAATATCCTCTGGGCTGAACGTGCGTTCATAATTCTCCGCCCAGAGATGCGCGCCGGAGTCGGCATCGAGAAGCTGCACTGCCAGGCGAAGCTTCGTCCCCGCCTGCCGCAGGCTGCCTTCCATCACAAAGCGAGCGCCGAGTTTTTCACCAATGGCGCGGACGTCTCCGGTCTCGCCAGAATATTTCGCGGTCGAGCCGCGGGCGATCACACGAAGATAGGAGAAGCGCGACAGGCCAGTAACGATTTCTTCGGACAAGCCATCCGCCAGAGCTTTCAGTTCGGCGCTCGTGCCCGCGTATTTGAAAGGCAACACAGCGACCCAGAAGCCTTCGTCGGATCGAGAGGCTCCCGAATCGCGCGTCTTCCCTAAGCTGGAAGCAGAGGTTGAGAGTCTTCTGCTGCGCGGCGACTTCCGGAATCTCCACGCCGGCCCTTCGCAACCCCTCGAGGAAGCGTTCGCTGTACTCGGCGTTCCAGACTTTAGCAACCTGCTTGCGGATCAATGCAGGGAGTTCAGGGCGGAATTTCAGCAGGTCAGAGACTGCGGTTGCGCCGCCATCGACGTCGCCAAGCTGCCCGCAGGCCGCCGCAAGGAACATGGGCGCAAGCGGATTGCCCCGCAGCTTGGCTTTGAGCGCGAAACTGAATGCATCGCGATAGTCGCCCTGAGAGTATGCCTGGTAAAAATCGGCGAACCAGTACCATCCCGGATGATTGGGGTTGAGCTGCTTGGCCCGTTCGACCAGTTGCATGCCGCGCTCCGCGCTGCCGGCATAGGTCAGCAACTCACCGAGATAGGCAACCGAGTTACCGTCCATCGGGTTGAGCAGGACTGCGCGCTCGGCGGCATCGCGGAACGAATCGTAATCTTTCTGGCACCAGAGCGCCTGGCCCAGACTGAAATAGGCCAGATGATTGGAAGGGCCCAGCGCAACCGCCCGCCGTGCGGCGGAAGCCGCTATCTCTAACGCATTGGCTTGAAGCTCGTACCCATGCACATAATCCTGGCCGCAAAGAAACGAAAGCATCGCCCAGGCATCCGCATAGGCGGGGGCCTTGCGCACCGCTTCTTCCAGTCCTGACCGGGCGGCAGCCAGTTCCTCGGGCGTGGCACTATAGGTATAAGCGAAACTGCGCAGCACAGCCTCGTAGGGGCTCAGCTGCTCAGGAGGTTGGCTGCGCAAGCCCTCACTCATGCTTCGGGGTAGAACGCCGTTCATGTCGGCGACCGTGGAGACGATTCGCGGAACCAGGTCGTCTTGCAATTCAAAGATCGTCTCCGGGCTGAAGGCCCGCTCATAGTTGTCGGCCCAAAGATGCGCTCCGGAAACCGTATCCACCAGCTGCACGGCGAGCCGTAAGCGGCTGCCCGCTTGACGCAGCGTCCCCTCCATTACATATCGCGCACTGAGTTCTTTGCCGGCGTCGCGGACGTCCACAGATTGCCCCGCGTAACGCGACGACGAACTGCGGGCAATGACGCGAAGATAAGAAAACTTCGACAGGCCGGTAATGGTGTCGTCGGTCAGGCCATCCGCAAGGGCGGCAAGATCTGCACTGCTCCCGCCGTGCTTGAACGGCAACACGGCCACCCAGAAGCCTTCATCCGCACGTGCGGCACCCGAGTCCGATGCGGCAGCGGGTCTCAACGGCGAAATCGAGCCGGTGGCTGGCGTTGGGCGAGTGCCGATTCGTGCCAGGTCCCGAAATTCGTTGCCGACATCGCGTGCCGTCTGCAGCCGGTGGCTCGGATCTTTCTCCAGGCAGCGCCGGATGATTCGTGCCAGATCACCGGGCAGATCGGGACGAAGTTCTGTGACCGACGGCGGAGTGTCCCGCAGAATCGCAGAGACCAGTTCAGCGGAGGAGCTGCCCTCGAAGGGACGCTGTCCCGTCGCCATCTCGTGAAGAACGACGCCCAGAGAAAAAATGTCGGTGCGATGGTCGAGCGGGCGGCCCGAGGTCTGTTCGGGAGACATGTAGGCCGGAGTCCCCATCACCATGCCTGCTTGCGTGCGGTGGTCTGAGGTCAGCGTGGCGTCGGCGGGGTCGGACGCGCCAACGTCTTTTGCCAGCCCGAAGTCCAGAACCTTGACGCGGCCCTGCGTTCGAGACCATGACATTGGCGGGCTTCAAGTCGCGATGCACGATGCCTTTTTCGTGTGCCGCCGCCAGCGCCTCGGCCAGTGCACCGGCAATCTCGACGATCTGCTCGACTGCGAGTCCAGCCCGCCGGAATCAGCCGGTCGAGTGGCTGCCCTTCGACGAGCTGCATGGTCAGGCAATGAATGCCGGCGCATTCTTCCACCGAATAAATCGTGACGATGTTCGGATGGTCGAGCTGGGCAAGCGCTTTAGCCTCGCGGCGAAAGCGCGCCAACCGCTCGGGATCGCGTGCCATCTCCGCGGGAAGCACTTTGAGCGCGATGTCGCGGCCAAGCTTCGTGTCGGTGGCGCGATAGACTTCTCCCATGCCGCCTGCGCCCAGCGGGGACTGAATTTCATAGGAACCGAGTTTTGTGCCGGGAGTTAGAGCCATGCGGGCGCAATTATAGACCGCGCGGTACGTTGCAGCGGATGCGTGGATTCTGGGTGGCGGGCAAGGCCAGTTAATCCAGATTGGGACGTGCGGATCGGTACTGATAAGTCGGCTTGTGGGAAGTCAGGCACTGGTCATGCGACTACACAATCCACCCTTAGTGCCTGGTGAGATAGCCGATGGCTAGTCCGCCGACGCCGCGGAGGAAGTCGTGGGTGCCAGATCCAGCACCGAAGTTGCGTTGATCAGCGGTGGGAGTGCCGGCAATTCGTCCAGCTTGACGCGATAAATATGGCGCGCTAGCCCCAGTTTTTTCAGCGTCCAGATGCCGTACCAGTTGAAGTCGATCTCGTACCACTTCAAGCCGTGGCGGGCGGAAACCGGATGGGCATGGTGATTGTTGTGCCAGCCTTCGCCGAAGGTGAAGAACGTCGCGACCCACCAGTTGTTGGTGGAGAGGTCTTTGGTGGCGAAGCGCCGTGAGCCCCAGGTGTGCGTGACGGAATTTACCATCCAGGTGAAATGCAGGCCGAGCACGGTGCGCACAAAAATTCCCCACATAAAGAACGGCAGTCCGCCTAATGCGAGAAGTATGCCGCCTAACCCGATCATGGGAACGTAGTGGTATTTCGTGATCCAGACGTGAAATTTGTCTTTGGCGAGATCGGGAACGTAACGCGCCAGCGTCGTGGTGTCGTGGTGCATCGACTTGCCGGTCAGGATCCAGCCCATGTGCGACCACCACTTGCCATCGTTCGGCGAATGCGGATCGCCTTCTTCGTCAGAGAACTGGTGATGAATGCGGTGCGTCGCCACCCAGAAAATCGGGCCGCCCTCGAGCGCGAGCGTGGCGCATACGGTCATGACATATTCAACCCACTTGGGAGTCTTGTAGCCACGGTGCGTCAGCAACCGGTGGTAGCACATGCCGATGCCGACGCTGCCTGAAACCCACCACAAAAACATCGAGACAAACAGAGCCTGCCAGGTGAAAAAGAAAAGGGCGGCAATGGCCCCGATATGGAAGGCCGCCATGAAACCGGTGGTGACCCAATTGACTTCGTTGTCGGCGGCAGGCTTGCGATCGAGGGCTTCAAGTTCCATGGGGTGTTTGGCCTTTTCTGTTTTCAGTGGATACCTCGGCTAACCTAGCAGCGTTACAGAGTGTCGCGTGTAAAAGTTGTGTAATAGTTGGGAGCGAAAGGAGTTACGAAGGTACCGATGGGGCCCGTTCGGAAGAAACCGAGCCGCCAGAACCCAAAGAACTGATGACCGCTATGTTCACGCAGTCGCGCCTTTTACCTCGACCCGCGCCCATTTTTCGAGCAGGGTGAGAGTGGCCGCGTAATCCAGGTCACCGTTACCTTCTTCGCTGGCCATTTCGTAGATCTCTTCCACGGTCTCGAGGCCGGGCAATTTCACGCGCACTTCCCGGGCAGCTTCAAGTGTGAGGCGAAGGTCTTTGTACATCAGGCGCAGCGGGAAATTGGGAGTGAAGTCGCGGTTGAGAACAAATGGAGCTTTGTATTCGACCACTCCGGAATGGACCATGGAAGCGTTGATCAGCGGGATCATAGCTTCCGCGCTGACGCCGAGTTTGGTGGCCAGGGTGAGCGCCTCGGCGAAGCCTTCGTAAATCATGGCGATTTGCAGATTCATCGCCAGCTTGGTGGCCTGGCCTTTGCTGGTTTCTCCCATGCGGAAAATTTTCTTGCCCATGGCCGCGAACAGCGGTTTGAGAGATTCGACGGCGGCCTCATCTCCGCCCACCATAAAGATGAGAGTGCCGGCTTCAGCTCCTGCCTTGGAACCGGTCATGGGAGCATCGACATAACGAGCACCGCGGGCCTGCAGCCGCTCGGCAAACTTGCGCGTCGCGGAAGGAGAAATGGTGCTGGAATCCGCGATGGTCATGCCTTCCGTCAGCGATTCCTCAACACCTTGCGGGCCGAACAAACAGGCCTCAACCGCCTGCGTGTCGGAGACGCACATCCAGACCACTTCGACGCCGCGGGCGGCGTCGGCTGGCGAAGTCGCCGTGCGGGCGCCTTCAACATCCTTGCCCGCGCTGCGGTTCCACACCGAGACTTCGTGGCCGGCTTTCACCAGATTGGACGCCATGGCGCGTCCCATAATTCCCAAACCTAAAAATGCAACCTTCATGCCTGCTTTTCTCCTTGAAACTCGGAACCAGAAACCGATTAGAACTGACGCCTGCCGCGCCGGTCAAGCAATCCCGGCAGGGTTGTTCTAAAATAGATAACGCACCTCGGCCACGGTTTAGCCGAAAGATGATCAAAGCTACGCTGAAGAATTCCGTCCTGCGGAAGCGGGCCCAGCAATTCGGGCGTCTGGTGCGGCATTCTGCGGTCACTCCCCGGACCGGTGAAACTCACAAACCCCGGCTGGTTTCAAACGGCGAGTTAGGCGTAACTTTTATTGGGCACGCCAGTTTTTTTGTGCAGATGGGCGGGCAGAACGTGATGCTCGATCCCAACTTTGCCCGCTGGCTGTTCGTGCTCAAACGCCTGCGGAAACCAGGCGTGCAGTTGCGCGATCTGCCTCCCATCGATCTGGTGCTGGTGACTCACGCGCATTTTGATCACCTGCATCGGCCGTCATTGCGGGCGATTGTGCAGCAAGCGCGGCGCGCTCAGGGCAAGGCTCCCATTATTGTCGTGCCTCACCATGTTTTCGACCTGGTCTCCGATCTGGGATTCAGTGACGTTGTGGAGATGGATTGGTGGAACAGCTATCGCCATGGCGACTTGACCGTGACGCACGTGCCGTCGCGCCATTGGGGAGCGCGCGTGCTCAAAGATTCCCACCGCGGCTACGGAGGCTACGTACTGCGCGATGACCACCACTCGCTTTACCACGCCGGCGACACGGCATACTTTTCCGGCTTCCGCGAAATTGGGCAACGCCTGGCGCCGGAACTGGCGCTGCTGCCAATTGGCGCATATAACCCTCCGTCGTTTCGCAATGTTCACGCCAGCCCAGCCGACGCGACGCGGGCGTTCCTCGATTTGAACTCGCGCTGGATGATCCCCATGCACTACGGAACTTTCCGCCTGTCGCATGAACCGATGGACGAGCCTTTGCAGCTTCTGGAGCAGGAAGCGCAGGCGGCGGGGATTGAAGAGCGGGTGATGGTACTGGAAGAAGGCGTCACGCGTTTTTTCTAACCAAAGTTGAATCCAACCTCAGAACTCCAACCGCGCCTGAAACGCGATCATTCGTGGACTGCTGTCGCCACCCAAACCCACGCCCAACAAGCCAGTCGGCGGAGCTGTGGTGTAAGTGAGCGCTCCGAATCCGGTCTGCGTGGAAGGGTTTGCTGGAATCCCCGCCAGCACCATGCTGGGCAGCCCAAAGTTTGGATGATTGAACACGTTGAAAAACTGGGCTTCTACCCTGAGCTTCACCCGCTCAGTCACCGGAAACCATTTTGTAAGATAGAAGTCGTTCCAGAAAAAATCGGGGCCGCGCAGAGCGTTGCGGCCGAGGTCTCCAAACTGGCAATGTTGCGGGTCGTCGCCGCCCGCACACTGCCCCGTACTCGGGTCAACCGCCGACACAAAGGCATCCGGATTGAGCCACTGGCGCGTTCCCGGCTGTGTGACGCCCGGAACCGGATGATGCTCATAGAGAGGCACGCCGGGAACCACGCTGGCGAACTGCGGCCCACTGCCCTGCACAATGCCGTTTCCGTTTGCAGAATACGGCGTGCTCAGCACCGAGAACGGGACGCCGCTGTGCCAAAACACGGTTCCGGAAATCTGCCAGCCGTTCAGCACGTAAGCTAACCCATGGTTCCGAACTTTGAGCGGAAGCTGATACACATACTGCGCATTCAGATTGTGGCGGATGTCGTAGTCGCAAGGGCCGTAGTCGCGAGCCAGTTCACCGGGTAATGGCGAGAGAATTCCTCCTGCGGAAAACTGAAGAAACCCTCCGTTCGAAACCGTGTCCAGACAATGGCTCCAGGTGTAGTTGATTTGCCCCTGTAGGCCGTGTGCCAGACGCTTGATCCCAGACAACTGAAGACCGCTGTAGTGGCTGTTCTCGCCCGTGGAAAATTGTGTCACGGCGCCGAATCGTGGATCGGTGGGCTGCGTGGGAAACGGGGCGAAACATCCCTGGCAAGGCGTCCCAGCCCCGGTTTTCACGGTCTGGTAGCCATTGACCTGGGTCAGATAGGGCTGATTCACGGCGCGAGTGCCCACATACTGCGCTTGAATGCTGCCAGTGTTTCCGAATTGATGTTCAATTCCCAGACTCCACTCCATGAAGTACGGGGCATGCAGCTTGCCGTCGGGGACCGCGGTGATCGCCACCGGCGGAAGACAGGTTGCCGCATTTGCCTGCGAAGAAGCACAGGAACGCTGGCCCTGGGGAAAGCCCAACGCAAAAGTCTGGTTGGCGGCGACGGTGGCATCGACTGCGCTATTGGGAACTCCTGGGGCAATGGCCGTGCAGCCTACCGTCGAATCGCAACCTGAAGATCCGGCTTTGCCCACCGTGCCGAGCAAGCCTCCCTGAAACGTCTTGACGTACGGTGGATTGGTGCCGATGAGATCGGCGATGCTGCCCGGCAGAATATCGCTGAAGATTCCGAAGCCCGCACGCAGCACGGATTTCGGCTCCAGCTGCCACGCAATCGCGGTTCTCGGTTGCAGGATCGCGATGGGCGAGGAGGCGAACAGATTGCCTAGATGAGTTTGGATGGCCGCGTTCAGCGGCTGATCGACATCATGCGCAATGGAACTGAAAGAACCGCGAAGACGGGCCACCTGGTTGTGCGGATTCAAAGGATTGGAGTTGTAGGTGTCGCGCACACCGAACGTCCAGGTAAAGGTCCGGGTCACCTTCCACGTGTCCTGGGCGTAGAGATCGAGATTGAGGAAGTTGAACGGCTCATTCGCGCTCGAAGGGAATGTTTTTGACGCGGTCGACGCTACGCCATAGATAAACTGCGGCAGCGTTGTGTAGGTTACGGTAGGAACGGTGCCCTGGCCAAAATCATAATCGTTCAAGCGGAAGATTCGGGTATTGGTGCCGAACCTCAGTTCGTGTGCCCCATGACTCCAGGCGAAGTTGTCGTTGATGAAAACTCTCGAGGCGCGCCTGCCCTGCACCCAGGTGTTATCCAGTCCCCCGATCGTGGTAAACGGAGCATTCGCGCCACTGCCTTGCAGCACGATCGGAAATT
Organism: Terriglobia bacterium; assembly: GCA_963765285.1. Taxonomy (GTDB): domain Bacteria; phylum Acidobacteriota; class Terriglobia; order Terriglobales; family Acidobacteriaceae; genus CAVWZH01. The sequence continues at coordinate 364,058 of CAVXVR010000008.1, read as the reverse complement.
CCGCGAGCGTCTTCTGTAAATCCCCCGGCCCAAACAGGCTTTCGTACCAGGAAAACGCCGGATTGAAATAGTTCACCAGATTCTGCGAAAAGACATGCGTGTATCCCGCCGCAAAGGAGTAAAGGGGCTGTGGGGAAAGCGCGTTAAACAGCGGGTTGATGGGATCGGTATAAGCGGCTTGCAGTCCGTTGTCGGTCTGAAAGCGGAACCAGGCGGTGTTGTTCTCGTTCAGGTTGTAATCGATTCGAGCCGTCTGCACCTGCTCGTGGTCGTCGCTGGAATGCGAAACGCTTTGCCGGTTCGCGCAGCCGTTGCCGTTCGGGGGAATCCCCGAGGCAGAGCTTCCGTCCGAATTGAAAGGACAGCCGAGCACGGCGAGCGGCGTACCTTTTGTGTTTCCGTAGAGGGAAAACATCCCTTGGTAGAACGGAACCAGTTGCGCCGCCGCCGGATAGCTTGAACCGGTGACCGAGTCCGTTCCACCCAAAGGCAGTTGCTGCAGCACATATTTCTGGAATGCCGCAGTGGGAACCGTCGTCGCCGTAACAATGGGCAGCGCGATGCGCACCCATTCGCTATCGAAGAAGAAAAAAAGCTTGTCGTGCACAATCGGCCCGCCCAGGCTGCCCCCAAAATGGTTCACGGTTGCCCCCGGCTTGTGATTGCCAGGCGTTGCGTTCGTAAAATAGTTCGCGGCGTTGAGCAGCGCTCCATTCCACAGTTCATAGAGATTTCCGTGAAACTGATTCGCTCCTGACTTGGTCACGTAGTTCACCTGGGACGCGCCATATCTCCCTTGATCCACCGAATAGGAGAGCGTATTAACGGTAACTTCCGAAATCGAATTCAATCCCAGCACGAGGTTGGTCGCCAGGCCGCTATTGAGGTTGGTGAGCGGGTCGTTCGTTTCCAGCCCGTCGACAATGTAGCCATTCGACAGCGCCGGCAGCCCGTTGAATTCCACGTTGCCGTACCCGTTGGTGCCCCCGACGAAATCATTGCCGCTGCCCGCAGTATTGATGAGCGCCCCGGGCGAAAACTGCAAAGGATAGGTCAGGTCGCCGCCCGGATTTGGAAGGTTCTCAAGCGCCGGCGTATTCAATGAGGTAGAAGTGTTCGCATTTTCCGGGTTGATGAGCGGTGCCTCGCTGCTTACCTCGACCGTCTCGCTGGAGCGAGCCACTCCAAGCGTGAAATCCACGGTCTGCTTTTGGCCCAGGTTGGAGATGACGTTGTCATTTTGTCGCGGTTCGAAGCCTTGCGCTTCCACTCTGACCGAGTAGGCACCCGGCTTTAACTGGGGAAAGTTGAACCGGCCTGCGCCGTCGGTCTGTGCGGTGCGTTTGAGACCGGTCTCGTGATTCGTGACGGTCACAGTAGCGTTCGGCATGACTGCGCCAGTTGCATCCCTGACTTCACCGACGATGGCACTCGTAGTTTCGCCCTGCGCCAGAGCTTTCAGCGAAGGAATACACAAGGTAAGCGACACAAGAAAACCGAACTGAGCTGCGCGCCTCATGAATATGCCCCGCTTCCCTGGATTAGCGCGACGATCTTTCCTTACTTCACGATATTAACCAAGGGTTAGTTTGGCAAGTTAATCATAGTTAACTTCTCTTGGCAAGCAGAAAAAAAGAGCAAGAGGGCCAGCAGAGGTGCGAGGCTTGTCATGCGCGACAAACGCCTCTAGTAAGCCAACAACAGCCGCAAATCGCGCAGGTTGTTCCCGGTGGGCCCGGTCACAATCGCGTCGCCCAGAGCATCGAAGAAGGGGTAGGCATTAAACCGGCGCAGGTGCTCCTCAGCATCGAGTCCGCGGGCCTGGGCCCGAGCGAGGGTTGTGCCGTCCACCACCGCGCCAGTGGCGGGGCTATTGCCGTCAATGCCGTCGGTGCCGGCGCTTAGCACGGTGATGTTTTCGCCGGCAATTTTCCGGGCGCAGGCCAGCGCGAATTGCTGGTTGCGCCCGCCCGTTCCGCCATTGGTGACCTTTACCGTCACTTCGCCGCCGGAAATCAGGCAGACGCGCAGCTCCTTCTCTTTTTCTTTCAACCGGCGAACCCGCTCCAGTAAATAATCCGCGGCGGCGAGGTAATCCCAATCGTCGCAACTGTTGTCCACGTCCACTTTGAAACCCTGGCGCTGCACTTCCTTGGTCACCTCGTCTAATAAAGACGCATTCGATAGCAGCGTCCACCAGCGCGCACGGAGGAACGCCGGGTCGTCGGACTTGGGCGTTTCGTCGAGCGCGTGCCGGTCAAACAATTCGCTCACCGACGGGGGAAACTGCTGGCGCAGGCCATATTTCTGCGCGACCGCGTAGCAATCCTCTACCGAAGTGGAATCGGGCATGGTGGGACCCGAGGCCAGGGCATCCGGCGTGTTGTCGGGGACGTCAGAAACCAGCAGCGACACCTGCAGCGCGCCCGAGGCAGCCAGAGCCAGGCGTCCGCCTTTCACCGCAGAAAGATGTTTGCGGACGGTGTTGATCTCGGCGATGGGCGCGCCGGAGTGTACCAGCGCGCGATAGGTGGCGATCAGATCGTCAAGCGAGATTTCCTCATCCACCGGTTTTTCGCAAATCGACGACCCGCCGCCGCTCAGCAGAAAAATCGCCAAGGAGGACACGTCCAGCGCGTGCAAAGATTTGAGCATGGCCTCAGCGCTGCGCACCGACTCGGCGTTGGGCGTGGGATGTCCGCCTCGAAAGTAGCGGAAGCCGCGAACCTGCGATACCGGATCGACCGAACTGGCCACGATGCCTTCAAAGCGGCTCCCGGCCTGCATTTCGAGCGCGTTCACCATGGAGTGGGCGGCCTTCCCGATACCGATCACCAGCACCCGGTTGTAGGAATCCAGGGGATACAGGTCTTCGCGGACGCGAAGCACGCCGCGTTCACACTCCACGTGGCGCTCGAAGGCGCGGTCGATGCTGGCCTCGGCTAGCGCACGCTCAAACAGATGCCGCGCGGTGACCCGCATTTCGATGGCAACGCGTTCGCGGTTTGCGGAGGAGGACATGGCAGAAGATTATAAACAGCTCTCAGCTCTTAGCTATTAGCTCTCAGCGGTCGTGGTTCGTAAGGAGTTAAAAGCTGAGAGCTGACGGCTGAAAGCTGATAGCCGCATTAACGCCCCTGATCAAAGTTCTCCTTTCACCCAGCTCTCGATCGCTTCGCGCAGTTCCCGCAAGCGGCCTTCGAAAAAGTGATCGGCTGCTTCGATCAGCACCAGCTTCTTGGGCTCAGGCACGGATTGTGCCAGCTGCTCCAACTTCGCCCGCGGAGCAAACTGATCGCGGGTGCCGCTGACAAACAGCTTGGGCTTGTCGCAGGATTCGAGAAAGCCGAGATCATAATTCCGGTCGCCGATCGGGGTGAGCGGAAGGCCAAGAGCAACCGCCGCTTTCACCCGGTTGTCCGGACATGCCGCTCGCAATCCTACCGCTGCGCCGAAAGAGAATCCGGCAAAGACGATGGGGAGCGGAAATTCCCGCTCCAGCCAGTCGAGCGCAGTGCGTACGTCTTCCACTTCCCCCTCACCGTGGTCGTGCTCGCCCTGACTCAATCCCGCGCCGCGAAAATTAAAGCGCAACACCGGAAAACCAAAGCTATTCAGCGCCTTCATGGCGTGAAAAACCACCTTGTTATGCAGCGTCCCACCATAAAGTGGATGAGGATGACAGACCAGCGCAGCGTGAGTAGCGTCGGCGGCGCCCGCGTTGAGCAAGGCTTCGAGCCGCCCGGCGGGTCCGTCGAGAAAGAAAGACCGGATGGAGGAGTTTCCGGGGAGCACCGCTTAGAGTACACCTTGAGACAAGCGGGCGGCGCCCGCTGGGCGGGCGAGGCGCCCGTCCCCACACAGACGGTTTAAGCGGCATAAGTGAGATATCCTGTCACGCATGGATGTCGTCGCGCTCACGCGCCAGCTCGTGGATATCGAGTCCATCTCCGGCAACGAAGCTACCGTTGGCGAGTTTCTGTATCGAGAGCTGCGCAGGCTGAGCTTCCACGCGGAGAAAATACCGGTTGAAGGCGAGCGTTTCAACGTCTACGCGACTGCGCCCGGGCAGCCCAGCCCCGCAATCGTTTTCTCCACGCATATGGATACCGTGCCGCCATTCATTCCATCCTCCGAAGATGACGCGCGCGTCTATGGACGGGGTTCCTGCGATGCAAAAGGAATTATCGCGGTCCAGACAACCGCTGCCGAGCGCTTGCGGCGCGAGGGCATTCACGCTGGCCTGCTATTCCTGGTGGGCGAAGAGCGCGACAGCCTTGGAGCGAAAGTCGCCAACCGGCATTCGCCGGGATGCAAGTTTCTGGTCAACGGCGAGCCCACCGAAAACAAAATTGCTGTAGCCTCGAAAGGCGCGCTCCGCGTGGAAATCGTTGCCGAGGGACGCATGGCGCATTCCGCCTATCCTGAACTCGGCGAATCGGCGATCGACAAGTTGCTCGAAGCGCTCAACCGGATACGCGGCCTGAAACTGCCAGTCGCGGAAGGCGTCGGGCCGTGCACGCTAAACATCGGACTGATCGAGGGAGGGCGCGCCCCTAATGTGATCCCCGATAAAGCCAAAGCGCAACTACTCTACCGGTTGGTAGGGCCCTCCGATCAATTGCGCCGCGAGATTGTGGCTGCGGTTGACGATCTGGCCAAAGCCGAATTCGTTCTGGAGATTCCCTTCATCCGTCTGCGCACGCTCGACAGTCTGCCCACCATGGTGGCGTCGTTCACCACCGACATTCCCGCGCTCAGTAACTGGGGCCAGCCGTTGCTGGTTGGCCCGGGGTCGATCCACGTCGCCCACACTGACGGCGAATACGTGGAGAAGAAACAGCTCGACGCTGCGGTGGAGTTGTACTGCACGATTGCCCGGCGTCTGAGCTAAATGCAGAATTGAGCAGTAACGGATTGAAATTGTCATCCTGAGCGCAGGAGCGGCAGCGCGAAGCGCAGCCGCTCCGCAGTCGAAGGACCCCTTGCATGCATGGAAGTAGAAGCGGCATGTCGAGGAGTTTTCGCTGACGCTGCGTAACCCCGGGTTGGGCACATGCAAAGAGAACTCCCTTTGGGTCTGGTAAAAGTCCCGGCAGTTTTGGGGTCCTTCGACTCCGCGGGAACTGCGCTTCGCGCTGTTCCTGCTCCGCTCAGGATGACAAATTGAAGGGGCAGCGTCGCAAGTGAGACCCACACTCCGCTGCGGAAGCCACGGCTGCGACCCCCGATTGACCTCCGTGTTGTTGGCACGTATAATCGTGCTGCACGTGATTTCGTGCTGCGATGAAAAGCAACATAACTCTCAAGCTGGATTCCACTCTGCTGCGCGAGGCCAAGATTCTTGCCGCCGAGGAAGGAACTTCTATTAGCGCGTTGCTGGCCGTTCGTCTGGAGCAAATCGTGCGTGAGCGGAAGACTTATGAACGAGCGCGGAAGCGTGCGCTGGCGCGGCTGCGCGAAGGAATGGATCTGCGCTGGACGCCTCCCCGCTCCCGCGACGAACTTCATGAGCGCTGAGGGCGGGAACTCGCCATGGCCGACAAATATTTCGTCGACACCAACATCCTGATTTACGCCCATGATCGTTCGTCCGGTATTAAACACGAGCGCGCCCGCGAGGTCATCGAACGCTTGTGGACGACTGGGCAAGGTGTGTTAAGCACACAAGTTCTCCAAGAGCTTTGCGTGAATCTGCGCCGCAAGCTGGCTCATCCCCTCCCGATGGACGAAATCCGCCGGCTCATCCAGGACTATCTGAGTTGGGAGGTTGTGGTGAATACCCCTCAATCAGTGATCCAGGCACTGGAGATTGAGATTCGTCACAAGATTTCCTTCTGGGATGCGCTTGTTCTGCATGCAGCCGAAGAATCAGGCGCGGCGGTCGTGTACTCAGAGGACTTGGCAGCCGGGCAAAGCTATGGTTCGGTCGAAGTGATCAATCCGCTGAAGGGATAGAAACGCCCGCCCTTTTGACGAAGAAGAGGAGCTTGGGCGACAGAGCCGGGCGTTTCGACGACCTCCCGATTCTACTTACCTCTCCGATTTCCTGAGGGGTCTCCATAACCCGGTTCCCGGATGTCAGTTCCCAGTTCTCAGTTTCCACGGTTACACTTGCAACATGACTACCACCACCCTCAACTCCCTCGCCCACGCATCTTCTGCTTACCTGCGATCCGCCATGCACCAGCCCGTCCAGTGGCATGAGTGGGGCGAGGAAGCGTTTGCCCTGGCGAAACGCGAGAACAAGCCGATCCTGTTAGACATTGGCGCGGTGTGGTGCCACTGGTGCCACGTCATGGACCGCGAATCCTACGACAGTCCGGAAATTGCCCAGATCATCAACACCCTTTTCGTCGCGGTGAAGGTGGACCGCGACGAGCGCCCGGATATTGACAGCCGCTACCAGATCGCCGTGCAATCGGTCAGCGGACAGGGCGGCTGGCCGCTCACCGCGTTTCTCACTCCCGACGGCAGGCCGTTTTACGGCGGCACATACTTTCCTCCGGATGAGGGTTACGGACGCCCCAGCTTCCGCCGCGTACTGCTGAGCATTGCCAACGCCTATCAGGAAAAGAATAGCGATGTGATGGACCAGGCGAAACTGGTGGAGAGCGCGATCACGCACGCCGAATCTCACGGCACGGTTCAAGCCGATTTTTCCCCGAGAGTAATCCATGACATCGTGCAATCCGCGCTCAAGATGTTCGACGCGCGGAACGGTGGCTTCGGCAGCGCACCCAAGTTTCCCCATTCTTCGGCGATCGATCTCTTGATCGACCAATATGGGCCCACCCGCGATGAACAGTTGAGAAATGTCTTCGTGACGACGCTGGAGAAAATGGCCCACGGTGGCGTCTACGACCAGCTCGCGGGAGGCTTTCACCGCTACTCAGTTGATGAGCGCTGGGTCGTGCCGCATTTCGAAAAGATGTCTTACGACAACTCCGAATTGCTCAAGAACTATGTCCACGCCTATCAGGCAACCGGGTCGGAGTTCTTTGCCAGTGTCGCCCGCGACATTATTCGCTGGATGGACGAATGGCTGAGCGACCGTGAACACGGCGGCTTTTATGCGTCGCAGGATGCCGACTACTCTATGGACGACGACGGCGACTACTTCACCTGGACGCTGGATGAGGCGACGGCAGTTCTGAGTGAAGAAGAAGCCAAAGTCGCTTGTTTGTATTACGACATCAACGAAGTTGGCGAGATGCACCACAATCCGGCTAAGAATGTGCTCTATGTGCGGGCCCCGATTGAGGAAATAGCCAAGCGGCTCAGCCTACCGCCAACTCGAATCGAAGAACTGCTGCAGTCGGCGAAGAAAAAAATGTATGCTGCGCGTCTGCAACGGCCGACTCCCTATGTGGACAAGACCGTCTATGTGGGATGGAACGCGCTGTGTATTTCAGCGTATCTGGAGGCCGACAAGGCGCTCAAGCTCGATCCGGCGCGGCATTTCTCGCTGCGCTCGCTGGACCGCATACTTAGCGAAGCCTGGAATCCGGAAAGAGGCTTGAACCACGTAATCGCGTATTCCGACCCAACCGCAGAACATCGCGTAGTCGCCGGGATGCTCGACGATTACGCCTTCACCGCGATCGCTTGTCTGGATGCCTACGAGGCTACGGCAGATCTCAGCTACTTCAAGTTCGCCCACAGCCTGGTGGACGCGATGCTCACCCGTTTCTTTGACCCTACTTCTGGCGGATTCTTCGACTCCAAACTACCGGGCGACCAAACCGCGCTCGGCGTTCTGGGCACACCCCGCAAACCGTTTCAGGATTCGCCCACTCCAGCAGGAAATCCCGTGGCCGCGATCGCGTTGTTGCGCCTGCATGGCTACACCAACGATCCCAGTTACCGCGAGAAAGCCGAGCAAACTCTCGAAGTCCTGGGCGGGTCGGCAAGTCAATACGGAATCTTCGTTTCGACCTACGGGATAGCCGCCGTCCATTTCATGCGGCCCCACACCCAGGTCATCATCGTGGGTAGCGACCAGCTCGCCGACGAGCTGGCGCGAACCGCAACCGCATCTTTTGCGGTGAATCGGACGGTCCTCAAACTGGCTGCTGGTGAGGCGGTGCCTCAGAATCTTCCGCCGGCTTTGGCAGAGACCATTTCCAATCTGCCCGCACTGAAGTCTGGAAAGAGCGTGGCTTTGGTTTGCGCCGGGTTCTCCTGCCAACCGCCGATCTTTGATCCCGCTCAACTCGCTCAAGAGCTCGCTGCCGCTCGACGGCGCGACCACTGACAAAAAAAGAGGGCTGACGAATTGCAACGCAATTCGCCAGCCCAAGAGATCGATATGAAGGTACTTATCTGAGCCACCGGAGAGTCGCACCCGGCAGCCGATTCCCTGCTGCCTATTTCGGGCAGGGAATATGTGCACCGCACGGTGATACTCCACCATCGGCATGCAGCGCCGGGGTGGCAACTATCACGTACGTGCCGACTAGACCTACCATCAGGATCAACATCCTGACCGCACGTTTCATGGTATTGGTTCTCCTTGCGTGCGGATCCCCTGGGAGCGGGAACCCTCGCGCGCCGCGAATTATATAGGCGAGTGGAAGAATGCCATGAGGAAAATTGCTTCATGGGGCCGTGGCAAATTGCGACTCAGATAAACCACTGCATCATAAATGGTGCTGCATGTATTTAAATCTGAAGCACATGCTGCGCCCTACCCGCCTTATTTCTTGATTTTCAATTGGACGGCGGAACAGGACGGAAAACCGACGACTGTGGGCCACAAAAACGATTTACGAGGTAAAAGAAAAGAAGCTAGCTCTTGGAAGGAGCGTGCGAGATGGAGAATACGGCGCCGCGAGAAGACGCCACCTTGCGGGGTAACGGAACGGGTTCTGGTTCGACTTTCTCTTGGGCAAGTTCGGAATTGGTGCGGGAGAACGCCCGGTCAACCATGCCTTCGAACATCGGGATCAGCGAGTCGGCGTTGGCCGGTGTACGCAAGTCAGACAGGCTGCGTTCCCAGCGTTGTGAGGTCAACAGAGTCGCACTGCTGGCGCGCGCCGGGCTCTTGACGAAGGTGTAGGCAAGCCAAACCATGATGGCAAGGTTATAGGAGACCATGATGCCCAGGTCTTTGGTGGTGTGATTCAGACGGCCGCTGACATTCAGAGTGGCCATGGCTAATTCCACACTGGCGAACCCACCGAACCCCAGGGCGATACCGAAGCTCTGCTGCTTCCAGGAAACTCCCAGGTAGCGGGAAAAAACCAGAAGAAACAGAATCAGGCCGCATTGCACCACGCGGACACAGCGCTGAACTGTGATCACCGCCTCGCCAAATGCTCCCATTTCGTTGGCCGCGCTTCCTGCCGCGACGACAAAGGCCACCAGCATCATCACCAGGGCTGCCCATTTGAAGAGCACCGACCCAAGATCTTTCAGTGTGTGATAAGGCCGGAACACGTCCAGAAAAACTTCGTGAATTACTTTGAAACCGATGGCCAGGCTGATGGCGGCGCAAGCCCAGTACGCGTAATAAAAGGCCGTCCCGTAATCCAGCCGGAACAGCGGAAACAAGATGCAAAAGGTTACGACCTGAGAAATTGTGTAGGTGAAGAAGAACGGAAAAGCCTTATACAGCTTGCGCCGGAACATCGCGATAGCTACCGCCGATTGCAGGACGGGGTGGGCAATCCAAAGCGCGAGCTGTAAGTTAGAGATCATCGGCCTATTTGCAAGCCGCTACCTGAGCGGCAGTGGGGTACAGCCGACTACACTGCTCTCCTTCCAATTAGAAAACTAGCAGGTTTCCCCGATAGGTCAATGTACCGAAGTAATCGTAGGTAATGGTTACCCTGGTTGAGTGCGATGGTCTGCCAGCTCGGCTGGCATGACACTTACCAAGGGCATGGAATGGCCTATTGTTGGCCGCCGAGGTCGAAAGCGTCGTGTATCCGGCCCTTGCCGTCGATCAACAGAATCTTTCCGCTATAGACGACTCGTTCCAAATCGTTGGGCAGTCCGGGGAGCTGTTCTTCACAAGCCAGGGGTAGAGATTGCAACTGTTGCTGCTGGTCGGCCGAGAGCGTGTCACCCCGGCGCAACTGGCGATCCGAGCCCGGAGGCAGTTCCGCAGCCTGGGTTGTACCGGGAGGAAAATCATCGGCGTGCGCGCTCACGCAATTGCGAATAATTCGGCGGTCACGCAAACTGAAGAGCGAGCCCTCGCCTTGGTCCTCTGCCGAAGGAGTTGGCGCGGCGGCGGGAGACGGCGTACTGGGTGTGGCAGCGGGCGCTGCATCTGGGGGAGTGGCTGGTCCGCTCGGAGCGGGAGCATTTTCTCCGCCAACAGGCGAACTGGCAGCCGCAGCGGCGGTGGTGGTCACAAAGGTCAAGACCGATTCCGACTCGACGATTGCCGGTTTCTTCCCTGTGGCGGCCGCAACACCCGTGCCTGCCGCTCCGCCAGCCACCGTTCCAATGGCTGCACCCTTGCCGCCGCCGGCGACTGCCCCAATGATCGCGCCCAGCGCGGCTCCGCCGCCAATCTTCGTTGCATTGCTCTTGGCGTGCGACTCACCCTTGATTACCAGCGGTTGTACCCGAATCGAAGTCGCCAGCCTTCCTGTACTAACCGTCAGAAGCGTCAGATCTAATTCGCCGGGTTCGCTCAATTGCCCGGTCTTGTGCACATCGATGATGCGGCCCAGAATGTCTGCTCCCTTGGGGTAGAGCTGCCTGCCGTTCACCGTGATGGGCTCATCCAGCGTGGCATGAAAAGTGTCGCCGCTCTGGTTCTGCTCACTGTTCAGTTTGTCGATCATGCGGATTCGAATCGTGGTGCCGGTCGGAATCTCCAGCGACGCGTCCGTCTGAGCGAGGCCGACCGCCGCGACTAGAATTGGGATCAACGTTGCGATCAGAAACTGCCGGTATCTAAGATGCTTGAGTGGCCCGACTATTCATTGCTGGTTCCCTTCCAGAAATTTGCTCCGCAGTTAGCTTCCACCTCAGATTCATCGGATGCGCCGAGCCACTTCCCGGCTGCAACCAAGATTTCTGTGCTTAGAAACTCATTTCTGATCACCAATAAAAACAAAATAAGAGCACGCCCACAGAGTCGCCGGGATGGTGCCGCGCGGGCGGGTTGTGAATATGATGTTGTAATCGTCAGAAAGCCGCAGACTCTCCAGCAGCGATTCTCCCGCTCGGGGTTCGACCACCGCCAAGTACGCCAGAAATTGGTAAATGTCGGGCGTTCCCGTCATTCCCGGCGCGACGAAAGAGAGATCGGCATCTTCGCCGGCAAAATGCCAGCCCAAAGAGGCAGCCAGAGCAACCGCGTTCTCATACGCGATGGAGGAAACGCTTTCCGGAGCTGGATTATCGAATACAAGGCGCAGCTTGCGCTCGTCTTCACGGCTGAATTCGCGTACCTTGAGCGAGCCTGATTTGGCCGTCGCTTTCCAGTCCACGTGCCGGGCCGAATCTTCCGGCATGTATTCCCGGATGCGATAGAGGTCCGACCCGCGCCCGCGGGTGAAGGTCTCGAACTCGCCGGTGATCAGAGGCAGCACTTCAAAGAACTCATCGGGCGGATCGACGCGCGGGTAGACGATGATTTCGCGCTGCAAGGGAACGCGCCGGGTTTTGGTGAGAAATGCGAAGGGAAAACGTGTGGCCAGACCGAAACTCTCTTGCCGGTAGCGGCCGCGCCGTTCAAAGCACAAATCGAGCTCAGCTGGCAGTTCAGCGCCGGCCGGCAGATATGGAAAATAAGCCGCACCCTGGAAAATGCCGGGTAGAGGCTGGCTCTTAGCAACCCGGCGCAGTTGACGATCGGGCAACCGCAACCATTGTTTCTCCGCAGGGCGTTTCCCAGGAAAGCCGAAGGTAGAGGAAACCCACTGCCACCGTTCGGAGGCTTCTTTCTTGACCGGCACGACCTGGATGGAAAACGAAGGCAGCCAGCGTCCTCGATTTCGCAGGATGATTCTGCCTGGTATGGACCGGCCGGCAAAAACGTGCTCGGGCACGCGCACATCGAGTTCCAGGTGCCGCAGCACCATGGCCGACGCGACCCCAGAGACCAGGACGGCAGCCAGCATGGCGGAGACGATGATGTACAGCAGATTGTTCCCGGTGTTCAACGCGGCGATGCCGATCACCAGAACAATCAGGATGTAGAAGATGCCCACCCGGGTCACATCGTAGTCGAAGGCTTCACGCACCCGGGCCGCGGCCACACGCCGTGCGAGATAGGGTACGGTCGTCAGGCCCACCACCGCGGCCAGTATCAGCGAGAGTGACGCCAAAATCAGCGTGGCCCAGAGATTTCCGGATTCGCGGGAAACCGTCGAAAAAAGCGCGGCGCCGAAAGCCAGCACCAAGCCCACAAGCGCCAGCAGGAAACGCACCCACACCGGCGGAACTTCCCAGTGCAGAAGCTGCCCCAGTCCTGCCATGCCTTGCGGGCCGGGAGAGATTGCGCTTTTTGATACCGGCAGGCTCACTGTTTCGAGGTTAGCACCGGGCTGGGCAAGCATCAATGCTCGACTGGTTACGGATGGAACGCGGTATTGCGAGGTTGTTGCAGCTCTTTTATTGACCTTAGTTTCTTGCTCCTTCGAGTTGCGGCATCGAGGCAAGCAAATCCTTAAGCCGGTGAACGATGCTTTCCTGTGGGTTCATGCCAACGATCCGTTGGCGGATCGCCCCGGTGCCATCGATTACCAAATAGGTGGGAAAGGCGCGTACCGAGAATGTCCCGCGTATTTTGCCGTCCGCGTCACGGAACTGCGGCCAATCCATACTTTTTTTGGCCACGAACTCACGCCACGCGCCGTCATCCTGATCGGCGCTGATGCTAATGAGAGCCAGCTTCTCCCCGGGATATTTCCGCGTCAGTTGCTTCAGCTCCGGAACCGATTCGCGGCAGGGAGGACACCAGGTCGCCCAGAAATCCAACACTACAACTTTGCCCGACAACTGTCGCAAAGAAACATCCTGCCCCTGGAGAGAGGTAAAGCGGAAGTCCGGGGCAAATTCTTCTCTTCCCCGCCGTGGCTCGGCGATCAGAAGTTTCGCTTCTTCAGCCACGGAACTATTGGGACCGAGCGCCACGCAAGCTTTCAGTTCCTCAATCGCCGAATCATCCTTGGATTCCTTGAGCAGCGCGTGGGCCAGGTTGAGACGGTATTGCTGATTCCCCGGCCTGAGCCCCACGGCCTCGCGGAACTCCGCCTCAGCCTGCTGGAACTTTCTGGCATCGCTTCCGCCCGCGGCGAAGAGCGCGGTGCCGCGTGAATTATGTCCCATCGCGCGCATGTCGTCGTCTGGCGCGGAGGCAATGGCCTTATCGCTGCTCTCAAGCGCTTTGTCAGGTTCACCGTTCCGCAGGTATGCGAACGACAAACCCAAATAACAGGCGGCGCAACTCTTATCGAGTTTGATGGCTTTCTTGAACGCGCCGATCGCGTCCTCAAACTTGCCTGCCGCCAGGGCGTTCTGCCCCCGAAGGAACTCCTGCTTCAGGGGAGAATCAGCGGCTGCACTGTTCGGTTGTGACTGAGCAGGCCCTGCCATACGCCAGCACAGCACGCACGCAAGAACTAACAGAGTGGATTTGCGGGAGTTCATGAATTCGTGACTCCGTCGTGCGGCCCGATGGTTCGATTGCAGAGCGTAGCACCGACCCGCAGAAGCATCAATCCATATCGCGTTGCCCAGTGACGCGCCGCATCCAGGCGGCAGCCTTGTGTGCGGCCGCTTCCGCAGTCTGGCTGATCTTGGGAAACCGGTCGCGCAGCCGGGCCAGGAGTCGATGTGCCCACACGTACTCCGACGAGAGAATAATCAATCCGACCAGAAGAAAAAGAACTCCTTGCAGAACGGGAAGAAACAAACCCACAACGCCCAGCAGAATGAAACCCCATCCGACGGTCAGGATGGCTATGCGCTTGGCGTGACGGTTCATGGAGTCCCGCCAGCCGTGAGGAATTCAACAACAGCCTGGTTGAACACATCCGGCACTTCTTCGTAGGGCAGATGGCCGACCCCTCGCAGCATCACCAAACGGGAGTTGGTGAAGTGCCGGCGCAGATACTCCGCTGAAGCGGGAGCAACGGCCGGGTCCAAGTCTCCCCACAGGAGGAGTGCAGGGATCTCGCGAATGGCGGGTAAGGCGCGGCTCAAATCCTCCAGCCCAGTTCTCCAGTTCCGCAGCACGTTCACGCCGTATTCGAACGAATGTGGAATCCTCATGGGGGCCGAGTAGCCTTCGAGGGTTCCCGGTGCGATTCTCCTGGGATCGCCGAACACGCGGTGGAGAAAGAGACGATGAGTAAACTCCGCGCGGGGGGCCATGTAGAGCAACACGGGCGCAATCAGAGGGCTGCTGAGGAAACTAGCGAGCCATATACCATGCGCGGACCAGGGATTGACCGGCGCCACCAGAACCAGCCGCTTCACGCGCTGTGGAGCAAGAGATGCTGCCAACATCGCGACTGCGCCGCCGTGAGAAGTTCCCAGCAGATCGCACGTACTGACTCCTACTTGATCGAGAAACTGCAGTAAGCGCCGCGTACTCCCGTTGAAGCTGCAGTCCAGATCCCGAGGGCGGTCTGAGTAGCCCGCACCCAAAGAGTCCAGGGCAAATACGGTCGCATGCTGAGAGAGCGCCGGAATTGCGAAGCGCCACGAAAACGAATATCCCAGCAACCCGTGCACCAGGACCAGCGGCGGCCCCGAACCGGCGCGCAAGTACCGCATGCGAGCGCCGTCCACTGTCGCCCAGCACTCTTCCACTGGTGCGCCCGGCGGCAGCGCAGGTCGATGCGGCAGCGGTCGTGTTCACTCTGAATGTTTCGGTCTGCGGCAAACTCTGCGGTTCTTCAAGCGGCCTGCTGTCTTTGCTTCGGTCGTTTCTTGCCCAGCAGTTTTTTCAGCACGCGGATGCCTTTATCCACGTGCTTCTCTTGCAGAAGAAACGGCGGCAGAAAGCGTACGACCGTGTCCTGTGTGCTGTTGAAGAGCATGCCATCGGCCAGGGCCTGGTCCACGATCGGCCGGGCGGGAATTTCGAGCTGAATGGCCTGCATGAATCCTCGGCCGCGCACTTCCTGAGCCGCGGCGTATTTCTCCACCACCGTGAGCAACTGCTCGCGAAGATACGCTCCGACACGCGCCACATTCTCCAGCAGTTTTTCTTCTTCCACGATCGCCAGATACTCGAGCGCAATCCGGCAGGCCAGCGGTCCTCCGCCAAAAGTTGTCCCATGCTGGCCTTGCGAGATCGCCGAAGCGAATTCTTCTTTCGCCAGAAACGCTCCCAGCGGCAAGCCGGCGGCAATCGGCTTGGCGATGGCTACGATATCCGGAGTCACTCCGTAAGTCTGAAAGGCAAACAAATTTCCGGTTCGGCCCAGCCCGCATTGGATCTCGTCAAACACCAGCGCGGCGCGATGGCGATCGGCAAGGGCTCGGCACTCTTTCAGAAATTCTACCGAGCACTCGTACACACCGCCTTCGCCGAAAATGGGCTCGAGCACAATAGCGCAAGTGTTGTCGTCGACTGCGGCCCGCAGTGCTTCGATGTCATTTTGGGGAACGAATTTGACATCTTCGAGCAACGGCTCAAAACCCTTGCGATATTTCTCCTGCCCAGTCAGTGACATCGCGCCGAAGGTTCGTCCATGGTAAGAGCCTGACAGTCCCACCAGCCGGCTTTTCGCCAACCCACCGACACGGTGCCCGGCCAGGCGCGCGAGTTTGATGGATCCTTCAATCGCCTCGGTACCGCTGTTGGAGAAAAACGCGCGTTGCAAACCGGAGAGCCTACAGAGTTTCTCGGCCAGTGCTCCCTGATATTCGCTGTAGTAGAGATTGGAAATATGAATCACCTTCGCCGCTTGCTCGCGGATGGCTTTGATGATTCGCGGATGGGCGTGTCCAATAGCGTTGACCCCTAAGCCGGCGACGAAATCCAGATAGCGTTTGCCCTCCAGATCGTAAAGAAAAACGCCCTTGCCGCGGGCCAGCACCACGGGATAGCGGTTGTAGGTCTGAAGGAGAAACTGACGCTCGCGTTCGAAGACTTCATTTGTTGTGGTCATAGGGGAAGCACAATTTTACCGGAATGGGCTTTCGGGATTTAGTGATTTCTCTGGGCTGATTTCCACAAGCGGGTCCTAACATCATGAAAGACATGTGTTTACCAAATGCCACAGAATACTTCCAAAACCCATAGCGGGCTTTCCACAGCCCTTCTATAATCATGGAAGTGTTTTCTTTGTAGCATGTTAGAGGTTATGTGATGTCCCCAGCGGTGGCAGCGAACGTGCAGCAACGTGAGCGGGAAATTTTGTCCCCGCGGCTTGCCAAGCCGTCGCGCTCCATGAACCGGGACTTCCAAATTCGTTTTACCGCCGGTCTGCTCATTCTTCTGACCACGGCCGCCGTCGTCCTCGCGTGGATCAATTTCCAAAAAGAACCTGAATTCGTGATTCCATCCGATGGCGTTCGCTGGATGGAGCACGACAACGCGCTGACTGCCGACCGCGTGGAAACCGATGGGCCGGGCGATAAAGCCGGTATTCACCGCGGCGACCGACTCACGGCCATCAATCAGCACGAGGTCAAGGATGCGGCCTCGCGAGTACGCATGCTCTTCCGCGCCGGCGTCTGGTCGAAGGCGACTTATTCGCTGGTGCGCGACTCCGTTCCAGTTGACACAACTGTGATTCTGGTTCCGGCGGAGCGGTCGCTGAATTTCTGGCTGCGGCTGATCGCGCTCATCTATCTGGGCATCGGAGTGTACGTGCTGCTGCGGCGCTGGACGGCGCCAGGCTCCATGCACTTCTATATTTTCTGCCTGGTTTCGTTCATCTTCTACTCGTTCCACTACACCGGAAAACTCAACACCTTCGACTGGATCATTTTGTGGTGCAACGTCACTGCCTGGCTGCTGCAACCGGCGCTGTTCCTGCACTTCGTGCTGACGTTTCCCGAGCGGCGTTATTTTGTCCGCAAGCATCCCTGGATCGTTTCTCTGATTTACCTGCCGGGCTCTGTTCCTGCTGGTCATCCAGGTCCTCGCATTCACCCTCGTGCAAGCCAGCGAACGGCTGCGCTGGAACCTGGACCGGATGCAGATGGCTTACCTGGCCTGCTACTTCGTGGCCGCTGCCGGAGTGCTGTGGTACAGCTACCGGCGCGCCAGCACGCCGATCCTGCGGCAGCAGTTGAAATGGGTGACGCGGGGTACGATTCTGGCCATTGCCCCGTTCACGTTGTTCTACGTGCTTCCCTACCTGACGGGCGCGCTGCCGACCGCCGCCATGAAGGTTTCGGTTCTGTCGCTCGGCCTGCTGCCCCTGACTTTCGGATATGCCATCTTCCGCTACCGGTTGATGGACGTGGACCTGATCTTCAAGCGGGGCATGGTCTACACGCTTTCTGCCGGAGCCATCATCGGAACTTATTTTGCCGTGGTGGCCGGCGTGGCCGAACTGGTGCACACCCAGATTCCAAGTTCCGGCCCGCGCGGTTTGATCCTGGCAATCGTAATTACTGCCTTGGTCTTCGATCCCGTCCGCAAGTGGATTCAGGAACGCATTGACCAGTTTTTCTATCGCACGCGTTACGACTATCGCAAAACGTTGATCGAATTCGGGCGCGAGCTGAGCGCTGAAACCGATCTGGACAAAATGCTCAGTTCCCTGGTGGATCGCTTGTCGCGAACCCTGCTGGTGGACCGGATGGCGGTTTTCCTCTCCGCGGGCGAAGCACCACAGCGATGGGTTTTGGCCAAATCGTTCGGTATGTCCCAGACCAGCGGCCTGGACCTGGATTTCCTCAGCAAGCCGCGTCCGGAAATGGAAGCCGGACATCTGTTCTTCGAAAACACGCACCTGGTGCCCCGCGAAAGTCCCAGCGCGCAGGAAGCGATTGCCAAACTGGAACTGAACTACTACATCCCCTGCCGTTCGCAGCAGCGAGCCATCGCATTTTTGGGCTTAGGAAAGACCATCGAGGGAGATTTCCTCACCAGCGAAGATATTGAGCTGCTGCAAACTCTGGCAGGCTACATCGGAATCGCCATCCAGAACGCGCGTTTGTACGCTTCGCTGGAGCAGAAAGTCTCGGAATACGAACGGCTGAAGGACTTCAACGAAAACATTGTCGAGTCAATTAACGTCGGCGTGCTGGCGGTGGACCTCGCGGACCGGATCGAGTCCTGGAACTCGCAGATGGAAGTCATGTATGCCCTGCCTCGATGGCAGGCGCTGACGCGTCCGTTGAGCGAGGTCTTTCCGCCGACGTTTGTTGAGGAGTTCTACCGGGTGCGACAGAACCCCGGCATCCACAATCTTTACAAGTTCCGGCTGGGGACGCCTACCGGCGAGACTCGCATCCTGAATGTCGCCATTGCGCCGCTGGTCACCAAGAAATTCAACGTGATTGGACGCCTGATCATCATGGATGACATCACCGAGCGCGTGGAACTCGAATCCCAGCTTTCGCAAGCCGATAAGCTGTCTTCTATCGGCCTGCTGGCCGCGGGCGTGGCCCACGAAGTCAACACCCCGCTGGCGGTGATCTCCTCCTACACGCAGATGCTTTCCAAGCAATTGCAGGAGGATCCGCAAAAGGGCGCGTTGCTGGAGAAAATCACACGCCAGACCTTCCGCGCTTCCGAGATCGTCAGCAATCTGCTCAACTTCTCGCGCACCGGCAGCACCGAATTCACCGACGTCGATGTGAACCGCATCGTGCTCGACACCCTGGCCCTGCTGGCGCATCAATTCAAGACCAGTAAGATTCAGGTCCGTGAAGATCTGGCCGAGCACCTGCCGCGCATCAACGGCAACCCCGGCCGCCTGCAGCAGGTGTTTCTGAATCTCTTCCTCAACGCCAAGGACGCCATGGCGGGCGGCGGGACGCTGCGTGTTTCGACTTCGAACGGAGAAGGCGTAAGCGTGGCGGTCGCCGACACCGGCTCGGGTATTGCGCACGAGCACATCAGCCGCATCTACGATCCTTTCTTCACCACCAAGACGGGGACGCGTGAAGGCCAGGGCAAAGGTACCGGGCTGGGCCTGGCGGTGACCTACGGGATCATCCAGGAACATGCCGGAAAGATTCGCGTGGAAAGCCGCCCGGGCGAAGGCACAACGTTCTACGTCGACTTCCCACTGGCCAGGAAGGCTGTGAATGTCTGAAACAGCCGTGATCGCCCACCGCAGCCCTGTAGAGCTTCCGGCTTCGTCGCCGGCGTGCGTGCTCATCATCGACGATGAGGCCGAAATCCGCGAATCGCTGCAAACTCTACTGGAACTCGAAGGCTACGAAGTGGACTCAGCCGCGAATGGCGAGGACGGGTTCACTCGGCTGGGCGAGCGGCCATTCGATCTGGTGCTACTCGATCTGGCTTTGCCCGACCGCAATGGAATCGATCTGCTGGCGGAGATTCGCGAGCACGATCCGCAATTGCCGGTCATCATGATCACCGCTTATGGGACGGTGGAAAATGCAGTGAAAGCCATTCAGGCCGGGGCCACCAACTTTGTCCAGAAAGCCCTGGGACAACGAAAAGCTGCTGGCCGACGTGCGGGCTGCCGTGGGCCGCCGCCGGGCGGAAGAAGAAAACATCCAGCTCAAGCGTGCGCTCAAGCAGCGCTACAACTTCGAGAACATCGTGGGCAAGAGCGAGCCCATGCTGAAGATCTTCGACCTGGTGGCGCAGGTTGCGTCCAGCCGGTCGACCGTGTTGCTGCAGGGCGAGAGCGGCACGGGAAAAGAACTGATCGCCAAGGCGATCCACTTGAACTCTTCCCGCCGTGACCGGCCCTTTGTTCCGGTCAACACGGGCTCCATGCCGCCCGACTTGCTGGAATCAACGCTGTTCGGGCACGTGAAAGGCGCCTTCACCAGCGCCATCGCTTCCAAGAAAGGCCTGTTCGAAGTGGCCGACCGGGGCACGCTTTTTTTGGATGAAATCGGCACGATGAGCCTGGACACGCAGAGCAAAATTCTCCGCGTGCTGCAGGATCGCAAGTTCATGCACCTCGGCGGTGTACAGGAATTACAAGTCGACGTCCGCATTATCGCCGCCACCAACGTCGATCTCAAAGAACAGGTGCGGGAAGGCAAATTCCGCGAAGATTTGTTTTACCGGCTGAACGTCATTGCCATCGACCTGCCGCCCTTGCGCCAGCGCAAGGAAGACATTCCGCTGCTGGTGGATTTTTTTCTGGCGCGATATTCCCAGGAGAATGGACTCCCGCCGCGCCGCATCCTGCCCGAGGCATTGCGTTCACTGCTCAATTATTCTTGGCCGGGCAACGTGCGCGAACTGGAAAACGTCATCGAGCGGGCGGTCGTGCTCTCCTCCGGGCCGGAAATTGGCCCTGACCTTCTTCCCCGTGAACATGCCGGCCCCCGGACCGCGTTTCCTCTGCTGCAGGCCCGCGGCGGCGAGGCTTCCCTGTTCGACATCATGGAAGACTGCGAGCGCCACATCATTGTCGACATGCTGGAGCAATGCAACTGGAACCAGACGGACGCGGCCGAGCGCTTCCACGTGCCGCTTTCCACGCTGAACCAGAAAATCAAGCGGCTGAACATCGAGATCAAGAAAAAAGGACGGGAATAGCTTCTCCGCCTTTACTCTTCCAAGGGATTCTGATCCACCACAAAGGACACTAAGGTACACGAAGGAAACTCTGAAGATTTACCTTCGTGCACCTTAGTGTCCTTCGTGGTTCAAGGTTTACGCCGTGACTCGGACTTCCGCCAGGACAGTGATCCGCACGCTCTCTCTGGTATAGTTGCCCATCGAAGACCTGAGACCATAGAATTCCATCAAATCGCATGGAACTGATCTCGCCCACCGAATTCGTCAAAGAGAGAATCCTGGAAGTCCAGGAATACTCGAGCCTCGCGGGACGCTCGATCGCCAACCTGTTTCGCCAACCGCGCTACGTCGCCGATACCATTCAGCAGGCCGATCTGATCGGCGTGGGTTCCCTTCCGGTCGTGATTCTCACCGGCGCCTTCACCGGCGCCGTGCTGGCGTTGAACAGCGCCCACACGCTGGAACGCTTCGGCTCACTCTCACTGATCGGGCAGCTGGTGTCGGTTGGGATGGTTACGGAGTTGGGCCCGGTCATCACCGGACTGATGGTTGCCGGGCGCAACGCCTCGGGCATGGCCAGCGAGCTCGGATCGATGATCGTGACCGAGCAGATCGACGCCATGCGTGCCCTGGGCACCGACCCCGTGAAGAAGCTGGTCACACCGCGCGTCGTTTCCACGGTGTTCATGCTGTTCTTTTTGACCATCATCTCTGACTTTCTGGGATTGATCGGCGGCTCTTTTGTAGCCAGCTTTAACTTCGGGATCGATTCGCGCCAGTACTGGAACTCGGCGTATCAGACTCTGGTGTTTCAGGACGTCTTCACGGGATTGCTGAAGCCGGCGTTGTTCGGCTTCATCATCGCCACCGTCGGCTGTTATTACGGCCTTACCGCCCGCGGCGGGACCCAGGGCGTGGGCCGGGCCACCACCCAGGCCATGGTCGCCTCTTCCGTTCTCATCCTGTTAGTCGACTTCTTCATAACCAAGTTCCTGTTCGCCATTTTCGGCAGCCGCTGAGTCATGGTCACGCCACCCAGTGTCGTGGAGAAACCGCAAGAGTCCGTGGCGCAATCCAACTCGCCCATCATCGTATTTGACAACGTGTCCCTCGAGTTCGACGAAAAGCCTTTACTGAAGGGCATTTCTTTCCATCTTGCCAGGGGAGAAACCAAAGCGATCTTTGGCGTGGCCGGGTCGGGAAAGAGCACCATCCTGAAATTGGTGCTCGGCTTGATCAAGCCCGACGCTGGCGACATTCAGGTCCTGGGTAAAGACGTCACCCAGATGAAAGAAGAAGAGCTCTTTGAATTGCGGGGCAAGATCGGCATGGTGTTTCAGGAGAGCGCCCTGTTCGACTCCATGACGGTCCGCGAGAATGTGGCCTTCCGGCTTATGGAGGAACACGATGTTCCTGAGGAAGAGATTGACCGCAGGGTGCGAGAGGCTCTGAGTTTCGTGGAACTGGAACGCACCGTGGACATGTTCCCATCGGAGCTCTCCGGCGGAATGCGGCGGCGCGTGGCCATCGCGCGAGCCATCATTACGCAGCCCGAAATTCTGCTTTACGATTCGCCCACGGGCGGCCTCGACCCGGTGACTTCGACCACCATCATCGAACTGGTGGTGAAGCAGCGCGATGTCTACAAGACCAGTTCCCTGCTGGTGACGCACCGCCTGCAGGACGCCTTTGTCATGGCATCGCACTACTTTGACCGGAAGCAGAATAAAATGCTGCCCCTGCCGCCGGGAGCGCGGGGCGAGGTACCTATGACCTTCCTGATCCTGCATGACGGCAAGATCATCTTCGACGGCGATGCGCAGGAACTGGCCCGATCCAAAGACGAATACATCCGAGAGTACATTTCGTAGGCGCGAGCCCGCCCTATCCTCGAAGACTGTGCGCTTCGATTCGCCGCTCTAGGCCGACTGTCCCGCGGCCATAGCCTTGCGCCGGGCTTCGACCCGCATGGCAGCGATCTTCAATCGTTCCCGGCCCTTTTTCGATCCCAGGATGACTTTCTCGACATTGCCGAACAGTCCCGGGCTATTCATCTTCTGGCGAAGGTCTTTCAAAATGGGCTGGATCTTGGCGAAGATAAATATCATCTCGCCGCTGACGCCGCCCTCGAGGAACAACTCAGCAGAGATCGTCCCGTGCAACACCAGCGCGGCCGCCATATCCCAATAGCCGCTAACCTGGCGGAGCCAGTTGTTTTCCTGGCTACCCATGGCGCTTGAAATCTTGATGAACTCGTCGGCAGTCAGCGGCCAGAAGGTCGTAGTCCACCAGTTGCGAGCCTTGCGCATTTCTGGCTCGCGGCGCAGGTCGTAGAGTTGCAGGATCAGTTGAGCATCAGCAGACGTAGGTTTCTTCGCCATCACAGCCTCCTAAAATTGATTGAGCAGAATTTTGCCTAGGGCGCGTGTGCCGCCGGAGGTTCAGCCGCCGGTGGCAGGTCCGACACGCGTTCGTAGTCGCATTCCTTGTTCGGGCAGGCGATCACCGGGCCCGACTTCAGATTCTTCTCCACCAGATACTCGCTGCCACAGCTCGGGCATTTCTCCGCGATGGGCCGGTTCGCGGAAGTGAATTTACACTTCGGATAATTTCCGCAGCCGTAGAACGTGTTTCCCTTGCGGGCTTTCTTTTCGACCAGGTCTCCGTCTTTGCACAGCGGACACTTCACCCCGATGTAATTCTGCTTCACATACTTGCACTCGGGATATCCGCTGCACGCCGTAAATTCGCCGAAGCGCCCGTGGCGGATCATCATATTGCGGCCGCATTTCGGGCAGAGTTCGTCGAGCGGAATGTCGGGAACTTTCTTACCCTGATCCAACCGTCGCGTAGTCTTGCAATCGGGATATCCCGTGCAAGCCATGAACTGCCCGAAGCGCCCGCGCTTCAGCACCATCACGCGGCCGCAATTCTCGCAGTATTCCTCCTGCGCCGTTTCCTGCACATCAGCCGAATCGAGATCGGGCAAATTAATGGGATTTTCTTTGGTGAAGGTGCAGGTGTTGGGATCTTCCTTATCGTACGAACTGCAAGCGTAGAACGACCCATGCTTGCCCCACTTGATCACCAGCGGCGAGCCGCAGCGCTCGCATTTTTCGTCGGTCGGCTTCTCCATCCGCTTGATATTTTCCATGTGCTTCTCAGCGTAGCGGAGGTCTTTTGCGAACCTTTTGTAGAAGTCGCCCAGCGCGCCCGTCCAGGTTTCCTTGCCTTCTTCGATCTCGTCGAGTTCTTCTTCCAGCCGCGCGGTGTACTGGATGTCGAAGATGTCGCGGAAATTTTCCACCAGCAAATCGGTCACCACCAGACCGATTTCCGTCGGCACAAATTTTCCACCCAGCTTCTGCGCGTACTGCCGCTCCTGAATGGTGCTGAGAATGGTCGCGTAGGTCGAAGGCCGCCCGATGCCGCGCTCTTCCATCTCCTTCACCAGCGAAGCTTCGTTGTACCGCGGCGGAGGCTCGGTGAAGTGCTGCTCGGGCTTCAATTCTTTCAGCGTCAGCTTCTGGCCCGCTTCGAGCGCCGGCAGTTTGTGCTTGAGTTCCTCGTCCTCTTCGTCCTTGCCCTCTTTGGCTTCTTCGTACACTTTGAGGAAACCGTCGAATTTGAGCACCGACCCGGTCACCCGGAACCAGTAATTCTCAGCGCCGGACTTCGCATCGATGTCGACCGTGGTCTGGTCGAAGACGGCCGGGTTGATCTGCGAAGCCACAAAGCGCTGCCAGATCAGCTTGTAGACCTTGAATTCATCTTCTTTTAAGTATTGCCGAATCGAGTCGGGATGGCGCAGCGCCGAAGTCGGACGAATGGCTTCGTGCGCGCCCTGCGCTTCCTTCTTTTCTTTATAGAAGTTCGGCGACCCCGGCAAATACTGCTCGCCATATTGCGACTTGATATAGTCCCGCACTTCGGCCAGCGCGTCGTTCGAGACGCGGGTCGAATCGGTACGCATGTAGGTGATCAGGCCGACCGAGCCCTCTTCGCCCAGTTCCACACCTTCATACAGGCGTTGCGCGATCATCATGGCGCGCTTCACACTGAAGCGCAGCTTGCGCGAGGCGTCCTGTTGCAATTTGCTGGTGGTGAACGGCGGATAGGCATTGCGCCGGCGTTCTTTGCGATCGACCGAGCGCACCAGCCAGTCAGCCGTCTCCAGCGCCGTTCGGATCTTTTCGGCTTCCTCGCCGTTATTGACCTCAATCTTTTCCTCGCCTTTGCCCAAAAACCGGGCATCGAACGCCGGCGGCTTCGGGCCAGCGAGGTGAGCGTCGATCGTCCAATATTCCTTCTTCTCGAACGCCTTGATTTCGCGTTCGCGGTCCACGATCAATCGCAGGGCAACCGTTTGCACGCGGCCAGCGGAGAGCCCACGCCGCACCTTGTCCCACAGCAACGGCGAAACCTGATAGCCGACGAGCCGGTCAAGAACGCGCCGGGCCAGCTGCGCATCCACCAGGTTCTGATCGATATCGCGGGGATGCTGGAATGCCTCCTGCACCGCGCGCTTGGTGATTTCGTTGAACGTCACTCGGCGGAAGCGCTGGTTCTCCTCATCGCCCTTCTTCTTTTTCTTTTTTCCCTTGGTGCCGTTGCCTAACTCCTCGGCCAAGTGAGCGGCGATGGCCTCGCCTTCACGGTCCGGGTCAGGCGCCAGATAGATGGTGTCCGCCGACAAGGCCAGCTTTTTCAGCTTGGCCAGAACTTTCTCTTTCCCAGGGATAACCACGTATTCCGTCTCAAAGTCGTTGTCGACATCCACGCCCAGATTGCTTTTGGGCAAATCTTTGACGTGGCCGAGCGAGGCTTCGACGGTGTAGCCCTTGCCCAGATATTTTTCGATGGTCTTCGCCTTGGCCGGCGATTCGACGATGACTAAACCTTTGCTCAATGTGTCCTCAATGAATGATTTGTGTTTTGAAGCTAGCACGAATGTCAAGCTGGCAACAAGTTACGTCTCCAAAAGCTCTCAGCTTTCAGCCTTCAGCTCTCAGCTTGTGAATTAGAGAAGAAAGCATTCGTTTCACTTCGGTCACCTCGTCTGAGAGGCGTTCGTAGTCCAACGATTTCAACACTTCCAAATCATGGGCGAGCAGGAGATGGTATTCAAGTTCGCTGGCCGAGCCCATCGCAATCTGGAGAAATCGACCCAGTTCGCTGTCACCTTTCCGGCAACACCCCTCGGCGATGTTTGCGCCAATCGAAGCCGAAGACCTTCGCATCTGACTCGTCAAACCGTACAACTCCTAACGGGGAAATTCCCGGCTCGATCTGTACACATCGAGCGTCAGAACATGCGCCTTCCCCCAGACCTTCAAATTTCTAAAAACTCTGCACGTTGCGACTCCATGGCTTAGCTGAAAGCTGATAGCTGACGGCTGACAGCTTCACCTAAAAGCTCTTTACAAAATTCTTCCCCGGAAGCTGCCTCACCTTCCCCGCCAGCTCCAACTCAAACAGCGCCGCGAAAATTTCGGACGATGAGACGGCCGCCTCCAGTCTTTCGACGATTTCGTCAATGTGCGTGGCTTCATCCGCTTTGAGGAGGGTTAGGATCTTTTTTTCGTGTGGCCCCAACTCGTTCTCGCCGAATAGAGATGCAGTTTGCCCTCCCGGCGATTCAGCGCCGGTGGCCGGAGTCAGCGCAAGTCGTACTTCCGGCGGCAGTTCTTCCCAAACGTCTTCCCATGTCGCGGCCAGCTTTGCGCCCTGTTTGATCAAGGTGTTCGGTCCCCAGGAATTCTTGTTGGTGGCATTGCCCGGCACCGCAAACACCTCCCGATTCTGTTCCAGCGCGCAGCGCGAAGTGATGCGCGTTCCGCTGTATTCGGCCGCTTCCACCACCAGCACGCCCAGCGAGATTCCGCTGATGATGCGGTTGCGGATGGGAAAATTCTGCGGCGCGGGAAAACTGCCGAGAGGGAACTCCGAGATGACCGCGCCGCCTAAACTCAACATTTGCTCCACCAGCCGCGTGTTCTCCTTGGGATACAGCACATCGACGCCGGTTCCAAACACCGCGACTGTCCTGCCTTTGGCAGCGATGGCGCCGCGGTGCGCGGCCGCGTCAACTCCTCGAGCCAGTCCGCTGAAAATGACCAGACCGCGCGCCGCCAGATCACACGCCAGCCTCTCTGCCATCCCCAATCCATACGGCGTGGGATGCCTCGTACCTACAACCGCGATTCCCGGATGCGAAATCACTTCCACACTGCCGCGCACGTAGAGCACTAACGGCGGATCGTAGATTTGCTTGAGTTGCGCAGGATAACCGGCATCGTCGAGTCCAATCAGGTGCACTCCCGCAGCGGTGGCGCGGATCAGTTCTTCCTGCGCCAGCTCCGCCGAACGGCCGGTTCCCAGCGCCTGCGCCGAAACCGCGTGAATTCCAGCGGCTTCGAGCTCGGTGAGCGAAGCTTTGAAGATATTCTGCACACCTCCAAAGTGCTCCACCAATTTCCGGGCCCGCGTCGGGCCCAGCCCCGGCGTCAGGGCCACGGCCAGCCAGCATTCCGTCGACGCATCGATCGAGCGAACCTTGGCCGAATCAACCTTATTAATGATGGCAACTTCTGACACGTCAGCACCTCCGCAGCAGTCCGATCGCGCAGTCATAACGTGAGCAGAAAACAGTGTCAAGGTCAGATGTCACCAACCTTTGTTAGAATTCCAATAGTTCTCAGGTTCTGCACCCGGCAAGACTCTAAAAAGTCGGGGTTAGCTAAGAGCCAAGAGCTAAAAGCCAAAGGCCGATTTAATGAGACGCCTGCGCATTTCCGCCATTTCTTACCTCAACACCGCACCACTCATGTGGGACTTCGAACACGGAGACGCCGGCTCCGAGTTCGATATTTCCTTCACCGTGCCTTCCCGCTGCGCCGAGGCCCTGCGAACGGGCATCGCCGACATCGGCATCATCCCGGCCGCCGCGTACGCGACGATTCCCGACCTGGTCGTACTTCCGCGCATCGCCATTGCTTCGCGGCGCGCCGTCCGGTCGATCCTTCTCCTCAGCAAGGTGCCGCTGGAAAAGATCCACACCGTTGCGTTAGACACTTCCTCCATGACTTCGGTCGCCTTGACCAAAGTGCTGTTCGCAAAATTCTGGGGCGGAGGACGCACTTTTCATTCCATGCCTCCCGACATCGACGCCATGCTGCAACAGCACGATGCTGGCCTGCTCATCGGCGATCCCGCGCTGCTGGTTGATCGAGCGAACTATTACACCCTCGATCTGGCCGAAGAATGGATTCGCTATACCGGCAAGCCGTTTGTATTCGCGTTCTGGGCGGTCCGGCAGGATGCCTTGCAGGAAGCGCCGTCGCTCGATCTCGCAGCCATCTTCCAGCGGTCCCGTGACCTGGGACTTTGGCCTCGCAGCATCCACGAAATCGCCTTCAAATGGGCGCCGCGAGTCGGACTGCGCGAAGACCAGGTCCGCAGCTATCTGACGGAGAACATCCACTACGAACTCGATCCCGGCTGCCTTGAGGGACTGCAACTGTTCTATCGTTACGCGGCTGAGATCGGGGCCCTGCCGCCGGCTCCGGAACTGTGCTTCCTGGGGGCCGCAAACGCCGCGATTGTCTAGATCATCTATATCTTGGCCGCAACCTGATTGCGCCTTGTAGACTCACCCAACCAGAATGCTGCCCCATCTACCTCCGTTGGTCGCGGTCCCTATCTGGCGGCAATTGCGCCGTCTGGGCGGACTGGGCCTGATCCCGTTGGGAATTGCCGACAATTCCATAGTTCCGCTGACCGGAAGCGTTGACCTACTGACCATTTGGCTGGCCGCTCGTCACCACGAACCGTGGCCCTACTATGCCGTGATGGCCACCGTCGGAGCGGTGATCGGCGGGTACATTACTTATACCTTGGCCCGCAAGGGCGGCAAAGAAACCATGGAACACAAGCTCTCAAAAAAAAGAACGGCCCAGGTTTGCAGTGCATTCGAACGCTGGGGGTTCGGCGCGGTGGCAATTCCGGCAATGCTGCCTCCGCCGTTCCCCTTTGTTCCGTTTCTCCTGGCGGCGGGCGCGCTGCAATACTCACGGAAGAAGTTCCTGCTGGCCCTGACGCTGGGCCGCGGCGTTCGTTATTTCATCGTCGCTGCTTTGGGATTTGTGTATGGAAGACATATTCTGCGCTTTCTCTCCCGGTATAACAAAGAGGCCGTGGGCGTTCTGGTGGGATTGGCAGTGATCGGGTCCGCGCTGACCCTGATTCAATACCTGCGCTATAGGAGGAAGGAAGCTGGATTGGCGCGCAGCGCCGTCTGAGGCTCGCGCTCCAAGTCGCCGGTCCTAACCACTAAGGACACGAAGGTGCACGAAGGAAACCTCGAAACCAAGGCCTTCGTGAGACTTCGTGTCCTTTGTGGTTGGTTTGTTTCTTCTGGCTGTCTCGAAACCGCCATCTTCGAGGACTTCCAGAAAACTTGGAGCAAGCCACTCTCCTCCTTTAGAATTGAGGTTCAGCCATGTCCCTGACCAAACAACAAGCTCTTGAGATGTTCGAATCCGACGACCTGATCGGCATCGGCATGGAAGCGGACGCGGTGCGCCGCAAGCTGCATCCCGAGGGCGTGGCTACCTATATCATCGACCGCAACATCAATTACACGAACTTCTGCACCGAGTATTGCACCTTCTGCGCGTTCTACCGCCCGCTCAAAGGACCGAAAGCCAAAGAAGGCTACATCCTCGATTTCGACACGATCTACGAGAAAATTCGCGAGACCATCGAACTGGGCGGGACGGGCGTTCTAATGCAAGGCGGCTTGCATCCCGATCTGAAGATCGACTGGCATGAACAGATGCTGCGCGGCATCAAGCAGCGTTTTCCCAAAGTGCATTTGCACTGCTATTCGGCGTCCGAGATTATTGCGATCGCGGAATACAGCGGCCTGACCATCCGCGACACCATCGCCCGTTTACGCGATGCCGGCCTCGATTCCATCCCCGGCGGTGGAGCGGAGATTCTCGACGACGAAGTGCGCTACAAAATCGCGCGCCTCAAATGCCTGACCGACGACTGGATCAACGTGCATCGCACCGCGCACCAACTGGGCATGCGCACCACAGCGACCATGATGTTCGGAGTGGGAGAGAAATACGAACACCGCGTCAACCACTTCCAGCGGCTTTACGATTTGCAGGAAGAAACCGGCGGATTCACCGCGTTCATCCCCTGGAGCTTCCAGCCCACCAACACCGCTCTGGGCGGCCGCCACTGGGACGAGGCCACCGCGGTCGAATATCTGAAAGTGCTGGCCATTTCGCGGCTCTACTTGTCGAACTTTCTCAATGTGCAATCAAGCTGGGTCACGCAAGGACTGAAAGTTTGCCAGCTTGGCCTGCGCTTTGGCGGCAACGATGTTGGCTCGGTGATGCTGGAAGAAAATGTGGTCCGCGCCGCCGGCGTGACCAACTGCACCACCGAAGAGGAGTTGCGCCGCATCATCCGCGACGCCGGATTCAAGCCCGCCCAGCGCGACACACTGTATCGGCAGTATTTCCTGAATTGACGTTCGTGCCCAAATTATTGACCTGCAAATGAAAACGGCCTCGGTGATCCGAGGCCGCCTTCCGAAGCACGGAACCCTGTCAATGTTCGATGTAATTATCCGTCACGCCCGAAGACGAAAGCAAGGAGAACCCACACCCTGTCTCGTGGGTACTCCCGTTCTGGCACTTTGATGCCGACCCTCACGATCTGAGGGAGTGGACCCGGCGGGATTCGAACCCGCACCTGAAACACTGACAGGGTTCTGTGCTGCCATTACACCACGGGCCCACTGCCTGTGACACTATTCCGCCGTAGGCCTGGAATGCATGGTTGTTCGTCACAGCTGCATGTTTTTTCTTTTCCATTTCAGGAATGACTACCTCGGGTAAAATGAGTCTCCCCATCGCGGGAGCTGGTTATGAAGTTTTGCCTCTCGCTTCTGTTCGCAGTTCTGTTCGCTACCGCCGCCGCCCAGGCCCTTGTCCCTAACAAGGATGACAAGGAGCCTGCCAAATCCGTTGTCGCTGGCCAGGTCGTACAGGAGCCGGGCAGCCGCCCTATCCGCAAAGCGAACCTCCAGCTGACTCCGGTCGACCAGGACGATGGCACAACCTACACTGCCACTAGCGATACCGAAGGCCACTTCAAAATCGAAAACGTTAAGCCGGGCCGGTACAGTCTCCGGGTAGAGCACAGCGGTTTTTCTGGAGCAGGCAAGCACGACCGGCGCTCCCTGACTCTCGACCCGGGCCAGGAGTTGAAAGACCTCGTTTTCCACCTGCAGGCTGCCGCGGTCATCGCCGGGAAGATCATGGACACCGACGGCGACCCCGTGCCGGGGGTTTGGGTCGTTGCCCAGCGATACGCAGGTTCGCACTATCGCAGTTTTGGACGTTCCGGCCACACAAACGACCTGGGCGAGTACCGGATCGGCGATCTGCAGTCCGGCCGGTATCTGCTTAAGGCCATTTCGATGCAACAGTCATTTGAGAGGGGCCCGACCGAAGCTGCTGCGGGCGCGAGACCGTCGGTCCCATATCCTACGTACTATCCGGGAACAACCGATAAAGCCCAGGCAGTTCCTCTAGAGCTGCGCGCGGGTGAAGAAATGCCGGCGAATTTTGCACTGGCGTATGGCCCTGCCTTTCGCATTCGCGGGACCGTCGGAAGCATTCCGGTGATTGAAAATCCCGGCCTGACGGTTGTCTTGCGCCCGAAGGATAACGCATGGTTGATGGCCGAGGCCGGGGTCAAGAAGGATGGGTCGTTCGATTTAGGCCGCGTGCTTCCAGGTTCCTATACCGTTCTGCTCATGAGCATGACTGCCCCTGCTCCACAAGTAATAACGGCCGCTCAAACCTTCGAAGTCAAAGACACCGACTTGGACAATGTGCGCCTCACTCCCACTGCCACGACTCAAGTGCGCGGTCAAATGCGGATGGAGGATAACCAGAAAATCGACTGGGCCGATGTAACGATCACGCTCGATCCTGGTGATGACGACGCGGATGGGGAAATACAGTTTGGGGACGAGCACGAAAACACCAGCGCGCAAGTGAAGAAGGACGGCTCTTTCGACCTGAAGACTGTCCCCTCCGGCACTTACCACCTGACGGTGTTTTCGCAAACGACCGCCCTGCGCGACTGCTTCGTGAAATCCATCAACGCTGGAGGCAAAGATGTTGCCGACTCCGGTTTCACTGTCAGCGGTGGGCTCTGGTCGCTCGACATCGTCGTCAGCTCCAAAGGTGCCATGGTGGAGGGCGCGGTGGTTGACGACAAGAACCGGCCGGTGGCTGATGCGGATGTGGTTCTGATCCCCGACGCAAACCGGCAGCGTCGCGATCTCTATCAGTCCGCCCAGACCGACCAGCACGGACGCTTCAAATTGCGCGGCATCAACCCCGGGGGGTACAGGATAATGGGGCTCGATGACCTGGAAGAGGACTTTCGCAATCCAGAATTCGCGAAGGCCCACGACGCGGCAGGACAGACCCTGCATGTGGACGAAGACGATCACAAGAGCATCGTGCTGAAAATCGAGAGCTCGGGAGCGAGTCTGCCCAACTGACTCGGTCGGCTCTCTCTGCAAAGGCGCTAGCGGCCGGAAGCCCCCAACCCCCGACCTCGGCTCGCGCCGTCTTGTGCGCCGGGCGCACAACGCCGCACGGGGCATCCTGGGAACTGACCAGAGCCTCGAAGCTGGCCCGAGTCACCCACGAACAAAAGCATCGATAAAACTCTTGACACACTGCACGTGGGGATGTAAATTAACAACGTTAACTTAACATCGTTAACCAAAGGATCATCGTTATGGGAGTTAAAGAACGGCGGGAGCGGGTGAAGTCGGAGACGCGCGACAAGATTCTCGACGCTGCCCGGGAGCTGTTCATCAGCGAGGGCTACGACGGCGTCTCCATGCGGAAGGTGGCGGAAAAGATCGAATATTCGCCGACCGCCATTTATGTGCACTTCGCCGACAAGGAAGAACTGTTTCGCGAGCTGTGCCATCAGGATTTCGGCCGGCTGGCGGAGATTTTCCAGAGCGGAACCACATCGCTCGATCCGGTGGAGCGGCTGCGGCACATCGGGCGCACCTACATGGATTTTGGAATCCAGTTTCCCAACCACTACAAGATGATGTTCATGACGCCGCATCCGCTCAAGGAGCTTGACGAAACGGATCAGGAAATTAAAGGAAACCCTGAGGTTGATGCTTATGCGCTCTTGAAGATGACCGTGCAGCAGGCGATCGACGGAGGCTATTTCCGCGAAGAGTTAAAGGATGCCGAACTGGTCGCGCAGACCCTGTGGGCGGCGGTGCACGGCGTGATTTCTCTGCACATCGCGAAATGCAGTGACGCCTGGGTCGACTGGCGTCCGATCCGGCAACGCGCGGAACTGATGCTCGACGCCACGCTGCGCGGGCTGCTTAAGGAGGCAACGTAGTCATGCCTCCTCTAGCGCAGCGCAACCTTTTCCACGACAAAGTCCGCTTGACGGTGACGCTGACGGGGATTGTGTTTGCCGTGGTGCTGATCGTAGTTGAACTCGGACTCTTTGTCGGCTTCACCACTACGACGTCCAACTTGATTGACAACTCCGGCGCAGATTTGTGGGTGGCGTCGAAGAACGTGCCCTACATAGAGCAAGGGGTTCCGTTCAGCGAACGAAAACTTTATCAAATACGCGCGGTTCCCGGCGTTGCCGAAGCGCAGAAGTTCCTCACCCGCTGGACGCAATGGAAGCAGCCTAACGGACATCAGGAGTCGGTGCAGATCGTGGGCTTCAATCCGGATTCGACTCTCGGTCGTCCGTGGAACCTGGTTGAGGGCCACGTGGAAGACCTGAAGGCCCCCGACGCAGTGATCGTCGATGAGGTCTACAAGCAGAAACTGGGCGTGACCCGGATCGGCGAAGTGTTCGAGGTAGGCGGGCATCGCGCCCGTGTGGTCGGCTTTACGCGAGGCATTCGCGCGTTTACCACTTCTCCTTATGTGTTCACCACCTTCAAGCGGGCGCAGGACTTCACCTCGACACCCGAGGACCAGACGACCTACATCCTCGTGAAAGCTGCGCCGGGCGCAGATCTGGCGCAGGTTCGGCGTGACATTCTGGGCGAAGTGCGCAGTGTCGAGGTCTTTACCGGGTCGCAATTCAGCCGGATGACGCAGGTCTACTGGATGTTCACCACCGGCGCAGGCGTGGCCGTGCTGCTGGCGGCCGTGCTCGGCCTGGTTGTGGGATTTGTTGTGGTCGCACAGACGATTTATGCCACCACCGTTGATCACCTCAAGGAATTTGGAACTCTGAAGGCGATGGGCGCGCCCAACTCTTATGTCTATCGCGTGATCATCAAGCAGGCCGCCATCAGCGCGGTGATCGGCTACGTGTTGGGAATGATTGTCAGCATGTTTGTAGTGCACGCCAGCCAGAAAGGCGGGGCGGCGATCCTGCTTCCGCTGCCCATGGCGGTAGGAATGTTTTTTCTGACGCTCGTGATGTGCATTGGGGCGGCGCTGGTTTCGATCAACAAAGTCACGCAGCTCGATCCTGCGATGGTTTTCAGAGGTTAGTTTCGAGCGATTTTCAAGGAGGATTCGTGCAACCGGCCATAGCAGTTCGTGAACTTACGAAATCCTACGCGGAAGGAAGCGCGAAGGTGGCCGCGCTACGAGGAGTCGACCTCGATGCGCGCCGCGGAGAGCTTCTCATGCTGGTTGGCCCCTCAGGCAGCGGCAAGACTACGTTGCTCTCGATCATGGGGTGCATTCTGACGGCCAGTTCGGGCAGCGTGCAAATCGGAGGAAGAGAGATCACTGGTCTGAGCGAAAAAGAACTGCCGGCGGTGCGGTTGCAAAACATCGGATTCATCTTTCAGGGATTCAACCTGTTCCCTACGCTGACGGCGGCAGAAAACGTGGAGCTGATGCTCGACCTCAAAGGCGTGCCGGCGGCGAAAGCTAAGAAACGCGCGTGGGAGCTTCTGGAGCAAGTCGGACTGGGAGGAAAGCAAGATAGTTTTCCGGCAGACCTTAGCGGCGGCCAAAAGCAACGGGTGGCCATTGCCCGGGCCCTGGCGGGAGAACCGCAGATCATTCTGGCGGATGAACCCACGGCCGCGCTCGATTCGCAGACGGGACGAAACATCATGCAGATGATGAGCGAACTGGCGCACGAGCGCGGGAGGTCGGTGGTTATCGTCACTCATGATTCTCGCGTGCTCGGATTCGCTGACCGAACGGTGAAAATCGAAGATGGATTAATTGCGCCACCGGAGGTTCATGAGCCAGCCGTGCCCGCAGGTTTGCTGGTGCACGGGATGTCACAACCGAGTTTCAACCTGGCCTGATCGGCCGAGTCTCTGTAGGAGAAGATGTCATGTCAAAAAGAACAATCGTCCTGATCGCCGCCGCCGCATTCATCGCCACCATATCGATCAAGTTAGCGGCAACTCATTCCCGGGCTGGCTCTGCGCCTGCTCCAGCCACAGACGCACAATCGCGCGCGGTCGGGAAACTTGATCGCCGGGCCGGGACGCATCGAGCCGTTGTCGGAGAACATTAAGATCGGCTCGGAGTTGAGCGGCAAGCTCAAGTCGGTGAATGTGGAAGAAGGCGATAGCATCCAGCGCGGGCAAGTTCTGGCCGTGCTGGAAAATGCGGACTACCTGGCGGAGGTGAAGTCCGCCGAAGCGCAAGTGAACGCGAAGGACGCGGCCTTGCGCAAGGTGGTTAACGGCGCGCGTGGGCAGGAGCGGGCAGAGGCCTGGTCTACGGTTGATGAGGCACGCGCGGTCATGGAGAATGCGCGTTCGGAGAAAGAGCGCCGGGAGAAGCTGTTCGCCGCGGGAGTCATTTCGAAAGAAGAGCAGGAACGGTATGCCCGCGAATATGACGTCGACAAAGCCAAGTATCAGGAGGCAGCGCAGCACCATTCATTAGTGGACGATCATGCCCGCGAGGAAGATCAATCGCTGGCAGAAGCGGAATTGCAACTCGCGAGAGCTCAGTTACAGGAGGCGCAGGCGCGCTATGAGAAAACGTTCATTCGCTCGCCCATCGATGGAACGGTCCTGCGTAAGCACCATCGCAACGGGGAAAGCGTTTCGAATTCCGCGACCGCACCGGACCCGGTCCTGACCATCGGCGATAAGAAAGTGCTGCGGGTGCGGGTTGATGTCGATGAAACCGATGTCAGCAAAGTGCAAGTGGGGCAGAAGGCTTATGTCACCGCCGATGCTTTCGGGAAGCAGAAGTTCTGGGGACAGGTGGTTCGCGTAGGCGAGCAGCTGGGGCCGAAGAATGTCCGGACTGACGAACCTACGGAGCGCGTGGACCAGAAGATTCTGGAAACTCTGATCGAGCTCGATTCGACCAACACCCAGTTGCCCGTGGGGTTGCGAGTGGACGCCTTCATCGTGCCTGGAGGGAGCGAGGTGGCTTCGACGCAGTAGCTGCAGTTGGCAGTTCCGGGTTGAACACCAAAAAGTACTGAACCACGAAGGACACGAAGGTACACAAAGGAATCCTCAAGTTCCTCTTCCTGTCCTTTGTGTGCTTTGTGGTGAGAGCCTACCTAATCCGGTAGAATAACGGGACTTGCGGGACTCCGCGTGCTGAACCTGCTTACATTCCGAACTCCCGCGTTGGCAGCCTTTGTTGCCTCGCGCGGCGTGGGGCAATACATCCGGCAGCACCTGCTCGACACCACGTTCAAAGGCCTGTATCACGCCAACGCCTTTGACATGGCGTTGCTGATTCCCTACTTCATCGTTCTTATCCTGCTGGCTTCTTACGGTGTGCACCGCTATACGCTGGTTTACCTGTACTACAAGAACCGGAAGAACCGCACTACAGAACCGTCCGGCCATTTCGCCGAGCTGCCGCGAGTGACGGTGCAACTTCCGATTTTTAATGAACAATTTGTAGTGGAGCGGCTGCTGGACGCAATTTGCCGCGTGCGATATCCGCTCGACAAACTTGAAATCCAGGTGCTGGATGATTCCACTGACGAAACCGAGGGCGTCGCCCGTGGCCTGGTCGAGTATCACGCGGCGCGGGGGCTTCCCATCACTTATCATCACCGCACAAATCGTGAGGGATTCAAAGCCGGGGCGCTGGCTGAGGGGTTGCGGACCGCGACTGGCGAGTTTGTGGCGATCTTTGACGCGGATTTCGTCCCACCGGAAGATTTCCTGATGCGCACCATCCATTACTTCAGCGATCCAAAGATCGGGATGGTGCAGACGCGCTGGACCCACATCAACCGCAATTACTCTTTTCTTACTGAGGTGGAAGCCATCCTGCTCGACGGGCATTTTGTGCTCGAACATTCCGGGCGGGCGCGCAGCGGCGTATTTTTTAACTTCAACGGAACCGCGGGGCTCTGGCGGCGGCAGGCGATCGAGGAGGCTGGGGGCTGGCAGCACGACACACTAACTGAAGACACCGATCTCTCCTATCGCGCTCAGCTTAAAGGATGGAAATTTCTCTATCTACAGGATGTGGAATGCCCGGCAGAGTTGCCGGTCGAAATGACCGCGTTCAAGACGCAGCAGGCGCGCTGGGCCAAAGGATTGATCCAGACGTCCAAGAAAATCTTGCCCCTGGTGCTCAAGAGCGATCAGCCGTGGCGGGTGAAGCTGGAGGCGTGGTACCACCTGACGGCAAATCTCAGTTACCCGCTCATGGTCGTGCTGTCGGTATTGTTGTTGCCGGCCATGATCATCCGGTTCTACCAAGGCTGGTTTCAGATGCTCTACATCGATGTCCCGTTGTTTCTGGCCTCGACGTTCTCGATCTCGAGCTTCTATCTGGTTTCACAGCGCGAATTGTTTCCCCGGAGCTGGCCGCGAACGTTCC
The DNA here is from genome assembly GCA_963765285.1 of Terriglobia bacterium. Lineage (GTDB taxonomy): Bacteria > Acidobacteriota > Terriglobia > Terriglobales > Acidobacteriaceae > CAVWZH01. The sequence continues at coordinate 326,552 of CAVXVR010000008.1, read as the reverse complement.
TCTATCTTCCTTTTCTGATGGCTCTGGGGATCGGTTTGACCATTACGAACACGCGGGCGGTGCTGGAGGCCTTGCTGGGAAAACAAACCGCCTTCGCGCGCACTCCCAAATATCGAGTGGAGTCCAGAAAGGATAAGGTTCGAGATCGAACCTACCGCCGCCGCCTGGGATGGATTCCCTGGATCGAGTTGCTGATCGGCAGCTATTTCGCTCTGACCGTGTATTACGCGCTGGATAACGAGAATTACATCACCGTGCCGTTTCTTATTTTGTTTGTCGTCGGCTATTGGTACACGGGACTCATGTCGCTGCTGCAGGGGCGTTTCACCGGCATTTCGCTGGGGGCGGAGAACCACACCAAGCCGTTTCCTGTCGGAGTTTAGCCGGGTTTACCGCCAAGCTATTGGAGACCTTCTGGAAGGTTCGTCACAGGTGCGGGCGAGATGCCTCGCCCCGCTGGAGAAAACGCGGGGCTTTGGCATGACCCCGGGAGAGAGATTAGTCCAGGAAGACACGGTCCCAGGCATTTCTTAGCTTTTCCTTGCCTGCGGGGTTAGAATGCGTACCGTCTTCGCGCCCGGCCGGGCGCATTCGCGTCGGTTGCTCCCTGGAGGATCCGATGAATTCACGCCGCAAGATTTTCCCCCTGCTACTCAGCGCCCTGCTGGTTCCTGTGCTGAGCTGTGGAACCGGACACGATGACAACGAAAAGTATTTTCTGATTTCCGACAACATTCAGGTGCCGTATTGGCAAACTGCCGGCGCAGGCTTTGAACAAGCTGCGTCCCAGCTCAAAGTGTGGTCAAAGTTCATCGGCCCGGATACTTACGACCCGAAAGCCCAGCAACAGGCTTTTCAGCAGGCGGTGCAGCAGAAAGCCACCGGCATACTGGTCTCAGTCGCCGATCCCACCGTTTTGAAGAGCGATATCGACGGCGCCATCGCGGCCGGCATTCCTGTCATCACCGTGGATTCCGACGCGCCCACCAGCAAACGTCTCTTCTTTATTGGCACAGACAACTATCAGGCGGGATTGATTGGCGGCCGCCGCCTGGCCAAAGAGCTGAACGGCAAGGGCAATGTGGCCGTCTTCACCATCCCCGAGACCAGCAATATGAAGGAGCGGCTGCGTGGCTACCGTGACGCGCTGGAGGCGTTCCCGCAAATCAAGATCACTCACATCGTGGATTTCAAGGGCGATCCGCGCGTGGCTTTCGACAGCGCCACGCAAATTCTGGGTCAGGACAAGAAGGAGCGAACCGACGCGTTTGTTTGCCTGGAGGCGCTTTCCGGCAAGGAAGTCGCCAGCGTGCTCAATAACAACGGCGTAAAAGGCAAAGTAGTGATGGCGATGGACACCGATCCCGACACGCTGGAATGGATCCGCAAGGGTGTGATCGCCGCGACAATTTCGCAGAAGCCATTTACTATGACCTTTGTCGGACTGAAGATGCTCGACGACCTGTACCACCACAAGCTCAAGACTCTGGATGCGGACTGGGCGAAGGACAGCTTCTCGCCGATTCCGTCGTTTGTAGATACGGGATCGTCACTGGTGGATAACAGCAACGTAGACGCGTTTGTGGCTGCGCAGAAGTCCGTCACCAGCAGCCCCAAGTAGCCCAAATAATTTCCAAAGGAACGAAATGCGGAAGGCTCTGCTGTTTTTTTGTCTTTTCAGCCAGTTACTTTTGGCCCTCGATCGTCAACCGAATGCGAATTACCGGATGCGCCGCCAGAGTGTGGCGGCAAAGCTGAACGGCGTCGTGCTGCTGTTCGCGCCAAACGAGGCGGAAGGCCCCAACGATCTTTACGGATATCGCCCTGACGATAATTTCTACTATCTCTCCGGTTGGCCGGAGCCGGGAGCAGCATTGCTGATCACCGCGCAAACGGAAGACCATCCATACTCGGAGATTCTCTTCCTGCCGCAACGCAACCCTTCGCAAGAAAAGTGGACTGGACCCAAACTTGGCCCGGAAAATCCCGACGCCTCGAAGATCACCGGCTTTGACCGCGTGGAATCGCTGGACAATATGCGGGCAGAACTTGTGCGGCTTCTGCCCGGGCGCGCCGTGGTTTTCACTGATGTTCCCGGGCCAGAGGAGATTTCAAACTCAGAAAAACCTCTCGACTGGCTGCAGCGGGCGAATGCCTTCCCGGTTTCGATCTCTTTTCAGGATGTTCGCCCAGCGCTCGCTTCGCTTCGGACCTACAAAGACAGCGGCGAAATCGAACTCATCCGCAAGGCGACCGACGCGTCTGTCGCCGCACATCTCTCCGCCATGCGGGCCATGAAGCCAGGCACGACCGAACGCGAGATTTCGGCACTGCTGCAATATGAATGGGGCAAGCGGGGATGCGAGCGTCCGGCTTACGCTCCCATCGTCGGAGCAGGATTCAACTCCACGGTGCTGCACTACTCGCAGGATTCGGCTCCCATTGCAGCCGGCGATTTGATCGTGATCGATGCTGCGGGTGAATATTCCATGTACGCTTCTGACATTACCCGCACTCTGCCTGCAGGCGGGAAATTCACCGCCCGGCAGCGCGAAATCTACGACATCGTCCTGGGAGCGCAACAGGCGGCCATCGCCGCCTTTCAGTCCGGCAAGTCACATATAGCCAGAGGCCGGGCCAATTCCCTCCATGATGTCGCTTACCAGTACATCAACTCTCACGGAAAAGACCTACACGGCGAATCTCTAGGCAAATATTTTATTCACGGGCTCGGTCATTATGTGGGACTGAACGTCCACGACGAAGGCGACTACGACGTGCCGCTGGGGCCGGGAGCGGTCTTCACCATCGAACCCGGCATTTACATTCCGGAAGAGAAGCTCGGGGTCCGCATCGAAGATGTTTTCTACGTCAACCAGGATGGCAAGCTGATCAAGCTCTCGGCGGACTTGCCCAGCGCCGCGGCCGATGTGGAGCATGCCATGGCGGGCAAGTAAGGGATGCCGGCAGCGTGGTGCGATTCGGCTACAGATTTGATTCCCAAGGGCCGTCACGATGCGCGCCAGATCCTTCGCTCCGCCTGAAGAGCGGCTCCGCTCAGGATGACGCCGATATGGTTCACACAGCATGCCAGACCGTTCTGATATCCTAGGGCGTCGTGCGGATGATCTGGTGGTTTCTGATTCTGGCGTGCGGCGCAGGAGCGGCGGTGTGGGCGGGCCTTTCTCTGTACCTGTATGTTCGCCGCAACTTGCGGCATTCCGGCTCAAAAGAAACTACGGGGGAAGACAAGTGACGCAGTCTGAGGTGCAAGTCGTAACCAACGAAGGAGCCAACACATGTCGAAGCCGGCAACCCAGGTTCTGAGCGGCAGTGATCGCGCGGCCTACTGGACGCAGCAGGCTGCAATTGTGGCGGGCGCCACTTTATTCGTTGCGCTGTGTGCCCGCGTCACCATTCCTCTGCCTTTCACTCCTGTCCCGCTGACCATGCAGAACTTTGGCGTGCTGCTGGTGGGGCTTATGCTGGGCAGCCGTCGGGGCTTTGCGGCGCTGGCGCTTTATCTGGCGGAAGGACTGGCCGGCTTGCCTGTGTTCAGTCCGACCGGGCCCGGTGGCCTGGCTCAATTGCTGGGACCTACGGGAGGGTTTCTGCTCGCCTATCCGTTCGTCGCGGGCCTGGCTGGGTACATCTTTGAACGCGGACGGAAAACCTTTGCCCGGGCAGCCGTGGCCGGCCTGCTCGCCGAGATCGTGCTGTTTGCCGGGGGCATTTCCTGGCTGGTCGTGCTCACTCACTCCTTCGCACAGGCGGTTCGTTTTGGCCTGTACTGGTTTGTTTTTGCTGAATTGATCAAGATCATGCTGGCGGCTGCGATCGTCACCGGCCGCCAACGAGTTCACAGGATGGCCCCATGAGTAGTCTTGGAGCAGCTTCAGAAAGCGCCACGACAGCGCCACCTTCGCGCGAGACCAAGGATTCGATCCGCACGGGTGAGGCCTCCGACGCCCGCGAAATCACCATCGCGCACAGCCCCGACTCCGATGACGCATTCATGTTTTACGGCCTGGCCACGAACAAAGTTCGCGTCCCCGGACTGCGTTTCACGCACACGCTTTGCGACATCGAGACCTTGAATCGCCAGGCTATGCAGGGCGGCGTCTATGACGTCACGGCGATTTCTTTTCACGCCTATCCCTATATCCAGGAAAACTACGCGCTGCTGGGGAGCGGCGGCAGCGTCGGCGAAGGCTACGGCCCGATGATCGTGGCTGTGCAGGCATTCTCGCCGAATGAGATCAAACAGAAGCGCATAGCGATCCCGGGAAAGCTGACAACCGCCTACCTCGCTCTGCAACTGTTCTCGCCCGGCATCGAGACTGAAGTGGTGCCGTTCGATCAAATCATCCCTCAATTGCTCGAGGGCAAGTACGAGGCGGGCCTGATCATTCATGAGGGCCAGTTGACGTATTCGAAAGTTGGGCTGCAACGGGTCGTGGATCTTGGCCGGTGGTGGCTGAAAATGACTGGCCTGCCCTTGCCTCTCGGCGGCAACGCGATTCGCCGCAGCCTGGGCCCACAGCTCATGGAACAAGTTGCGGGAGCATTGCGCGAGAGCATTCAGTACGCGCTCGATCATCGCGAAGAAGCGCTGGCTTATGCCATGCAGTTTGGGCGCGACCTCGATTCACAACTCACCGACAAGTTCGTGGGCATGTATGTGAACGACCGCACCCTCGACTACGGGCCCGATGGCCGCGAAGCAGTCCGCCGGCTGCTCGATATGGGACACAAAGCCGGAATCATTCCGCATCCGGCGAAAGTTGATTTTATTTGAATTGAGCGCTGCCCTAGCGCACATCTTCTTTGAACGAGAATACCGGCGCAATGTCCACCGGCACATCGACTGCTTTCTTCAACGATTCTTGCAGCTCCGCCGGCATCACGTCATATTTCTCAAACCATGCTTCAGCCCGTTGGCGGTCGCCGGTCGCTTCGATCTCCAGAAGAATCTTGGCCAGATCGGCAAACGCTCCCGGCACCAGCGCGTAATTGATCGCATAGCGTCCTGAAGCTTCCCGCTTGATCACACCACGCTCCGAAAGATAGTTGAATTCCATCATCTCCGCTTGGGCGTGCGCTTCACCGATTCCGAAACGGACGGTGCGGAAAATTCCCGCGATGTACGAAGAGTAGTATTCGTCGAGCTTGTTCCTGGGTAAAGCCCCGTGCTCCACCAGCCAGTTCAGGCCAAACATGCCCACCACGTCAGCCTTGGCTTCTTCCAGTCCGCTGAACATGGGCCCGATGGCCTCGCGAATGTCCACCTTGCCCGACGGTGTTCGGGAAAACGCCGGTCCCAGCCCGTGCGCGATTTCGTGCATGATGGTGAACAGCAGGTAGGCCTCGCCCGTTACTTTCTCCGCTTGCTCCGGCCGCATCACATATTTTGCCAGCGGCACAACCACATAATGCACACGCGCGTCCCCGAAGTTCTTGAAGAAAATCTTCTTGCTGCCTTTTTGTTCGTGTACTCGCGGATCATTGGGCAGGTTGTCGGCGACTGCCTGGTAGCCATGGCGCAAGTCGCCGGTGCGAAACGGGGCGTCTGCAACCTCCATGGGAGTTTCCAGGCCGCGCTTGGATGGCCGGTCTTCGGGCGCAAGGGGCAGCGCATCCTGGATGTCGGCGACGTATTTCTTGAACGTAGCCGCCTTGCTGCTTTCCTCATCATTGCGGATCAGGATGGACGCGCCATAGGTCGCCTTCACGCCCAGCAGATGATCGTCGTAGGTTTCGTAGGGCGCGAAGATCACGTCAAACTTCGGATCTTTCAGATCAAGCCACGCCAGGTCGCTCTGGAAATAGTCGCCAGTCAGCAGCGCGTCCGCCCGGAGCCGCAGGAATTTGGCGAACGCCGGATCGTCACTCAAGTCCGCCGCAGCTCGCAAATCTTTTGCCGCCGGTTCCAGAAATGAGCGGTAGGCAATGTGGTAAGGCACACCCTCAAGCTGATCGCCACGCCTGCGAACTACCGTCGTGTTGCTGTAGATTTCCGCCTTCTTTTCGGGATGCTGTCTCACGTACTGCTCAATCTCCGCCCGGGTCAGCCCCTCGGGATAGAAACCACCCCCCGGCGGCATGGGGGCCGTGCCCACAAACGGCTTGTGCTCATCCAGCAGATCGAAACGCGAAGCGTTGATCCAGAGATATTGGCGCAGGAGTTCGGCTTGCGGGCTTTTGTTGCCGGCGAGCGATTGGTACAGGGCAAGCCCTTCCGGATCGGTCTGCCGCCAGAAAATGTCTTCCAGGTAGCGCGACGCGTCGACCAACTTTTCCACCATCTGGTTTTCCCGGGGGGTGAAATCAGCAGAATGGTAGGGCATTTCCACGCGCTTGAACTTGGCGACGCGCCGGGCGAGGTCGGGCACCACCGGCAAATTCACAAGCACGTCTTTTTTCCCCGCAGGAGGACTCGATGGGGTGGTCTTTTGGGTTGAGTAAGCTGAACTTGTTTGAACCATGGTGAGAACCACCAGAAGAAAAAGGGCCGATTGAAACGTTTCCATACGTTCTGGATTCTAACAGGCGCGAGAAGTCGTCGAGGCAGCTCGGGACTAACCGCTCGCACGGACGTTACGAACTGCGGGACACTGAGGGCGTATCCAGATGCACGCGAGATCCCTCGCCCCGCTGGAAAAAACGCGGGGCTTCGGGATGACTCCGCCTTGATACGCAGCGCCAAGGCAGGCTTGACAGGGCGAAGTCGATTCGTTATTCTTTAGGCGAACAAAAAGCGAATCTCGTGGCCACGCTCCCTTTATTGCCGCCATCCGCCAACAAACTGGTGGGCATCGCCCGTCTCGCCGCCAGTGGCGAGAGCCTGCGCCTGGGACACGAGGTTGAGTTCTTCACTCTGCCGGTCCGCTCTCTGCTCAACCGCTGTGCGAGCAAACGGCAGATGCCGTTCACCTGGACCATCAACCCTTATCGCGGCTGCGAATTTGCCTGCAAGTATTGCTACGCGCGCTACACCCACGAATTCATGGAAATGCGCGATGGCGCGGACTTTGAACAGAAGATCTACGTCAAGCAACATGCCAGCGACCTGCTGCGGCAGGAATTAAGGCAGGTGAAAGCCGGGGAGTCCATCGCCATTGGCACGGCTACCGATCCCTATCAACCCGCCGAACGTAAATTTGAAGTGACGCGGGCGATCCTGGAGGAGTTTGTCCTCCACGAGGGGCTGGAACTGGGAATCGTGACCAAATCGAACCTGGTGACGCGCGATCTGGATCTGTTGAAGCGAATCAGTCAGCGCAACCGCGTGTCGGTAAGTGTAACGGTCACCACGTTGAAAGTGGATTTGGCGCGCATTCTTGAGCCGCGCGCACCGCGGCCCGATTTGCGGCTCGATGCCGTTCGGCAATTGAACGAGGCGGGAGTCCACGCCGGGGTAAACTGCTGCCCAGTGCTGCCTGGGATTACGGATTCTCCCCGTGACTTGGACTCGGTTGTGCGAGCCGCGGCGGCCGCGGGCGCCAAACATATACACGCCAATCCGCTGTTCCTCAAACCTTGTTCGGCGGCGGTATTCCTGCCTTTTCTCGAAAAAGAATTTCCTGAGCTCGCGGCAAGCTATCGCCAACGTTACGACGGCCGGGCATTTCTTCCCAAGAGCTATCACGAACGCACCTCGCAGCTCATGGCAAGACTGCGGCAAAAGCATGGCATCGTCGGGCAACGCGAGCGCGAGGGCACGCGCATGCGTGAAATGCATGCCGGTGCTGCACAGATGAAGTTGTTCTGAAGACCAAAACCAGTAACCACGAAGGACGCGAAGTTACACGAAGGCTTTCTCATGAAAGCTTTACTAGTATATTTTCGTGCCCTTCGTGGTTATGGTCTTCCGACGCCAGGGCTCGTCTATAATTTCTTGCCGCTCTCTTGGCCGGAAAATGCCCCAACCCAGCTCGCAACCCGCCGCGCCACCGACTTCGCCCGGGCCAGCGCTTGGGGGAAGAATCAGCCGATTCTGGCGGCGCGTCACCGAAGGCCTGGAGGTCAGCCAGCTGTGGAACCAGTTTCGCACCGATGCCCGGGCGAGCTATCGCTTGTACTCCCGGGATCTGGAGGTACGCGCTCCGCAGGCTAGCTGGCGCCACAATTTTTTCCATACTCTTTCCGAGTTCTGTTGGGCCATTCTGGAGAAACTCAGCCCCGCGCGCCGGGTCCTGTTGCTGGTCGCGATATTGCTGCTTTTTTTCGGCGGCGGCGAATACACTCAGCACGACAAAGAAGGCAGCGTGACCGTGGTCACCCTTCCCTTCCAGTTTTACGGCGGAGCACTGCTCCTGGTGCTGCTGGTGCTGGAAATCGCGGATCGGGTGGTGATGAAGCGGGACCTTGAAATCGCGCGCGATATTCAGCGCTGGTTGCTGCCGACAAAGCCGCCCGCGATACCGGGACTGGCCATCGCCTTTGCCACGCGCGCCGCCAATACCGTTGCGGGAGATTACTACGACGTCTTCGCGCGGGGGGCGCCCGATGCTGCGGACTCACGCTTCATTCTCTCGGTCGCGGACGTCGCGGGCAAAAGCATCCCGGCCGCACTCCTGATGGCGACTTTTCAGGCCAGCCTGAGAACCCTTGCCACCACTCCTTCCACGCTCACTGATCTCGTTTCCGGGATGAACCGTTACGCTTGCACCAACAGCCAGAGCGGGCTGCGCTTTACGACTGCGTTTCTGGCAGAGTTCAATCCGGCAGACGGCAGTCTAGCCTATATCAATGCCGGCCACAACGCGCCCATTCTGCGACGCGGCAACGGGAGCGTGGAGCGCCTGACCATCGGCGGAGTACCTTTGGGGATTCTGGCGGAGGGAAGCTACCAGTCAGACACTGTGAAATTGCAATCTGGCGACTGGCTGATCATCTTTACCGACGGGCTGGTGGAGGCCATGAACGCGCGCGACGAAGAGTACGGCGAGCCACGGTTGCTGGAAGTATTGAACGACAGCGCCAGCGTTCAGCCAGACGAACTTCTGAGCCGGATCATGGTGAGTGCCGATACTTTTGTGGGGACCACGCCGCAGCATGATGACATCACTTGCATGCTGGTAAAAGCGCTGTAAGTCACTCTGTCCCATGAGTGCAGCGGGATGGTGCGCGCCACTCGCACATTGTCATCCTGAGCGGAGCCGCTGCTCCGCGAAGCGGAGTGGCTGCGGAGTCGAAGGACCCCGTGTTCGCCGGTCGCGGTAACCGGCACGCCGAGGAGTTTCCGCGCTCGATCTAAAGCACGTGGGAACTCCTTGCGACATTCATTTCACTGCAAGCGGGTAAGGGGTCCTTCGACTTCGTGGCTGCTTCGCTTCGTGAAGCAGCCACTTCGCTCAGGATGACAAATTTGGCAACAGTGCTTACAGCTCTTGCATGACTTCCGCGTACATCCGGTGAAAAGCGTGCACGCCTTTTTCCTGCTTCACGCTGTAGCGTCCACGTTGATAGCTGCGGGAGTGGAAGTTTCTCTGCACAGCCTGGCAGATCGCGATGTCTTCAATCTGCACCTGCTCGCTGAATTCCACCGACGCTCTGGCCGCCTCGCTGCGCACGTCTTTCTCCAGCAGAGTACCATTCGAAGATGGCCAGCGTGCGCTCGGTCTCAAGCGGCAGAATAATGTTGAGCTGCAGGTTGTCGGGATAACAATTCAACATCCAGTTGGGAAACGCCCAGAAATATTCGGTGGTCAGATCGCCGGCTTCCGGATAGCGGCGCGGAGTGGCGTCTCCCGGCTGTGCACCACGAATCGGGCTGTACTGCCTCACGTAGCGGCGGTGGGGCTCGACCACATAGGCGTTGTAATCAAGCTCTCGATTCAGCCCGGGATGCACGCTGGGAAGATGGTAGCCCTCAAGATAGTTGTCGATGTAGGTTTTCCAGTTGCACCGCATGTCGTAGGTGCGGCGCTCGAAGAGCTTCATGTTGCTTGAAGGGGAAGCGCTCTGCCCGCGCAGGCAGTTCACCCAGACTTTTCACCAGCGGCTCAGCGTCGGGATCAAGATTCACGAAGATCAGGTTGAACCATTCTTCAGCTCGCACCGGCGCCAGAGTAAAGTCTTTGGCGTCGAATCCCGGCTGACCCTCGAATTCCGGGGCGCTAATGAGTTTTCCGTCGAGCCCGTAAGTCCACCCGTGATAGCCGCAGCGAAAGAGCTTGCGCGATCCGCAGCCTTCCGCGGGAGGGCCGGCACGGTGGCGGCAAACGTTATAGAAACCGCGCAGTTCTCCCTGCGCGCCCCGAACTAATAAGAGCGGTTCTCCCAGCAGGTCGGTGGTGAAGAAATCGCCGGGCTGAGCGAGTTGCTGGGCATGCCCCACGATCTGCCAGTTACGCCGGAAGATTTTCTCCTTCTCCAGATCGAAGGTCGTGGAATCAACGTAAAATTCCACGGGGACTGACCACGCTCGGGAGATGTCAGCGTCGATCTGAAGTGGTTTTGAGACCGTAGACATGAGGGGCAGGGTTCGCGGAACGAGTCTTTAATTCCGCGGAGCGCTGACCATCATAAATCGCGGTCGGCGTTCCGCCAAGGCGGTCCGGGCGGCTCTTCCTTGGCGAACCGCAGCCAGATTTTCTTCGGAGGCCGCATAAACTAAGGCACTAGCTGGGGCCAGTCGAGTCTTGACAGCGCATTGATCTTGTTTTAGCGTGCAACCCATTCGGAGTCTACGGGCGGGACCTGAACCCGACCCGGCCCTTTGGGGCAACAAACCCGGACACCCAGGAATCCGGGGAACGACCCAACCGTACAGGGTTGGAGACAAAATTTGTCATCACTGAGACAGTCAAGTAGGATGTGGGCAGTCGTTGCTTCGTCTGCGACTGCTTGTACCAAATTGAATTTGTTCCACTTAGGGAGAGTTGCCCAATCTTGGGCAACTGGCGCAGACTTTTGGAACGCAAACTGCATCTGTCTAGAGCGTTGTGGCGATATAGAATCTCTCCTGAGAATAGGCTAGGGGCATAAATGCGGAAACAAAAAGGCTTTTCTTTGATCGAGCTGTTGATCGTGGTGGCGATTATTTTGATCATCGCGGCCATCGCGATTCCCAACCTGCTGAGAGCACGAATCGCGGCCAACGAGGCGTCAGCCGTTTCTTCGCTGCGTACTCTCAACACCGCACAGGTAACGTTCCAGATGGCATATCCCACTGTAGGCTTCGCGGGAGCGATGTCGACGCTGGGACCGGCGGCCGCTACTGGTTGCGCGGCGCCTAGTTCGACCAACGCGTGTATCATCGACTACACTCTGGCGCAGGCCTACGCGGGCGGCGTGAGCGGCTCGAAGAGCGGCTACAAGTTCCTGATGGGTGCTGCCGCGGGCGCAGGTGGTGGACCGAACATTACGTTCACTGCCGGTGCGGCTCCGCTGAGCTATAACCAATCGGGTGTGCGTCGTTTCTGCGCGGTAGAAGACGCCGTCATACGCTACGACCCAAACACTGCCGCCAGCACCACTCCAGAGAGTGTGCACGCGACTTGTCAGGGCGCAACGTATTCAGTCCTACAATAAGAGGTCCTGCAGGGCTGGGCGAAACAAATCGTCAGCAAGAAGCAAAGAGCATCGGATTCCTCCGATGCTCTTCGCGTTTTCCGGGCCCCCGCCGTTCCAGCAGCTGCGCAATGTTCGCGGCTATTAATGCTCCTCTCACAATGTGACACTTCTTGTCAGCCGCCGACAAAAACTGACATGGGCGGCCAGGAAAGCCAGCTCCAGGGGTACCTGCGGCAGATGACCGAAGAGGTTCCGCACTTTGAAAACAGGCGACTTACAGATCCATAGGACCCTGGGAATGCATGGTGCATCTGGCCATTCAAGTGCGATGTACATGGGCAGTTGGGTCTTAACTGAGACCAAAAATTTTCTAATCGAGACGAGGGGAAAAAAGGAAATGCGGAAACAGAAGGGTTTTTCACTGATCGAGTTGCTGATCGTGGTGGCGATCATTCTTATCATCGCTGCGATCGCTATTCCGAACCTGTTGCGCGCGCGTATTGCCGCCAACGAATCGTCCGCGGTGGCTTCCATGCGTACGATCAACACTGCTCAGGTAACTTTCCAGATGGCGTATCCCACCGTGGGTTACGCGGCTGCGTTGTCGACCCTGGGACCGGCTGCCGCCACTGGCTGCGCTGCGCCTAGCTCGACCAACGCTTGCATCATCGACTACACCCTGGCACAGGCCTATGCGGGCGGCGTGAGCGGCTCCAAGAGCGGCTACAAGTTCCTGATGGGCGCGGCTGCCGGCGCAGGTGGTGGACCGAATATCACCTTCGTTGCTGGTGCGGCTCCTTTGAGCTACAACCAGTCCGGTGTACGGCGCTTCTGCTCGGTTGAGGATGCTGTTCTGCGGTACGATCCGAACACCGCTGCCAGCACCACGCCGGAGAGCGTCAACGCGACTTGCACGGGCGCTACCTACACGGTCCTGCAGTAGTAGCGAGGCAACTAGTTAGCTGAAGGAAATGGGGCACCGGAATCAATCCGGTGCCCTTTTTTTTGCGGTTGCGGCGCAGCACGACTGAGCAGTTTGCCGGTTGCGTTTCTTTCCTGGAGTTCTTACTGTCTCACAGGGGCTGTCGCAATCTGACGCAAGTTGTCAGTGACCCGCCAAAATCTGGCTAGTGGCATCGCCATTCTCCGCCGCTCCCCTGTCCCCAAGGTCAGCAAAGATGCGGAATCCCATTGAAAACAGGCTATCTAGGGGAATCGCAGTCGACACGGCAGTAACCTCCGCTATGGCCGATAAAGTGCCTATACAAGTCATAGACAGGCGGACTCAAGACATGTTGGCCAATTCAAACTCGAGGCAAGCAGGGATGCAGAAGCAGGATGGCTTCTCGCTAATCGAGTTGCTGATCGTGGTGGCGATCATTTTAATTATCGCCGCGATCGCTATCCCAAACCTGCTGCGCGCGCGAATTGCGGCCAACGAATCCTCGGCCGTTGCTTCGATGCGCACCATCAATACCGCAGAATTGGCGTACCAGACGGCATATCCCACAGTGGGTTATGCAGGTGCCCTGTCGACTCTGGGACCGGCTGCGGCCACCGGCTGCGCGTCGCCGAGTTCGACTAACGCTTGCATTATCGACTTCACTCTGGCCCAGGCTTACGCGGGCGGCACCAGTGGTTCCAAGAGCGGCTACAAATTTGCCCTTGGAGCGTCAGCGGTAGCGGGCAGCGCCGTGAATGTGAGCTTCATTTCGGGTTCGGCTCCAGTGCAGTGGGGACAATCGGGCATCAAGCGCTACTGCGCAGTTGAGGACAATGTGCTCCGGTTTGACCAGAACTCCGCGGCCAGCACCACTCCGGAATCGGTCAACGCGACTTGCACCGGCGCTACTTACTCACCTCTATAAAGTTTTGGGCAAGGGCGGAGTACCTGGGGGAGGGTACTAAGCCGGGAGCATCGGATGACGACATCCGATGCTCTTTTTTCAAGATTCAGCAAGCAAGCTTTGGCGGATGCCTCTTTGAGGGAGGGGGTAGAGAGCCAACCAAGGCCAGGACTCACGTCCTGGCCTTTTTACTTTCGTAACGGGCGGTTCCCTGGCCGCCAACGTTCACGACAAGTTGGTTTGCATATAATTCTTCAGGGGAAAAATGAATCGATCCCGGTTTGTGCCATGCCTGCGATAGAAATTCTTGGTCTGGAAAAGACTTACCACGTAGGCTTTTGGGGCAAGAAGCAAAAGTGCGCGTTGAGGCCGCTCCACCTTGCGGTGGAGGAGGGAGAAGTTTTCGGATTTCTGGGGCCGAATGGCGCAGGCAAGACCACCACCCTGAAGCTGCTCATGGGGTTGGTTTTCCCCACCGCGGGCACGGCTCGCATTCTGGGCAGAGAAATAAACGATCCGCGAATGAAAGCTCAAATCGGTTTTCTTCCCGAACAGCCGTACTTTTACGACTACCTTACAGCCCGCGAATTGCTGGACTATTACGGGCAACTCTCCGGCGTGGAAGCGAAACAGCGGGCCGGCAAGATTCAGGAAATGCTGGCGCGTGTGGGCCTGCCCGACGCCGGCGGACTGCAGCTTCGGAAATTTTCGAAGGGGATGTTGCAGCGGGTGGGGATCGCACAGGCGATTTTGCACGACCCCAAAGTAGTTTTTCTGGATGAGCCAATGTCCGGGCTGGATCCTATGGGTCGGCGCGAAGTGCGAGATCTGATGGAGCAGCTCAAGAACGAAGGCAAGACAGTTTTCTTTTCCACCCACATTCTTTCGGATGCAGAGGCATTGTGCGACCGGGTCGCGGTGCTTCATCAGGGCGAACTGCGCGGAGTGGGAGCGGTGGCGGAGCTGACCTCGAGCGTCAATGGCAAAGTGGAATTGATCTGGCAAGGCACTACCGTGCCAGCCTCGCTGCGGGCGCTGGGCGCGGACTGCCGAATCAGCGGCGACACGGTTCGCGCTCTTGTCCCGGAGGCCAGTCAGGACATGGCGCTTGAGGCCTTGCGACGTGAACACCTGCACCTGATTTCGCTGACTCCAGTTCGCTCATCGCTGGAAGACTATTACGTGCAGAAGCTGAAGCCGGCCGAAGCGACGGCAGGGGCAAAGTCATGACCCCGCGGGTCACCCACATCGCGGCCAATACGTTTCGCGAAGCGGTCCGCGACCGGGTGCTCTACAACCTGATCGCCTTCGCGGTGTTGATGTCTGGCGCGGCGATTCTGGTCGGCCAAATTTCGATCGGCATCGAGCGCCTTGTGGTGGTGAACCTTGGCCTTACTGCGGTTTCTCTCTTTGGAGTGGTCATCTCCATTTTCATCGGCATCGGATTAGTGTCGAAAGAGATCGACAAGCGCACGCTCTACACGGTGCTCTCACGGCCGGTACAGCGCTGGGAATTCATCGTAGGCAAGTTTTTCGGACTGGCGGGAACGCTGGTGGTAAACACGTTTTTTATGGCGATTGGCGTGTTTGGAGCGCTGCTGTATGTTTCCCGGCATTTTCAGAAAGCGGACGGATGGGTTCTGGTGGCGCTCTATTTTATCGTTCTGCAATTCGTGATTATCACCGCGCTGGCATTGCTTTTTTCGTCATTTTCGTCGCCGCTGCTTTCCGCAGTGTTCGCCTTTTCGCTCTTCGTCGTCGGCAACTTCGCGGAAGATCTGCGTGGTTTCGCCGGGATGACTCAGGGGCCCACGCGCTGGCTGGCCACGGGAGCGGCCTACCTGGTGCCGAACTTGTCGGCGCTCAATGTGATCAGCGCGGTGGCGCATGAGCAGCCCGTGTCGGGGCAGCTCATTTTCTACAACACCGCCTACGCGCTGGTTTACGCCACGATGGTTTTGTGCGGAGCAGTGCTGGTGTTCGAGCGCCGGAACCTGAAATGAGCGGGTCGCGCAAAGTGACAGTCGCGTTCGGCCTGCTGTTCGCAGGCTGTATGGCGTCATCCGCCTTGCTATTGCAGCGCGTGGACCAGTTGCGTACCGGCGCGACGCTGCAAGAAGTGCTGTACATTTCCTCGCCAAAACTGTTGAAGAGGCTCAGCCTTGGTTACAGCGGGCTGCTCGCCGACATCTACTGGACGCGCGCGGTGCAGTACTTTGGCGACAAACACCACGAAGGCGCGACAAATTATGATTTGCTGGCCCCGCTGCTCGAAATCACGACTACGCTCGATCCGCAGTTGGTCGTCGCCTATCAGTACGGTGCGAATTTTCTCGCGCCCAAGCCGCCGAACGGCGCCGGTATGCCGCAGCGGGCCATCGACCTGGTGGAGTTCGGTATTCGGAATAATCCTGACGATTGGCGGCTCTATTACGAAGACGGCTTCATTCACTACACCGAACTTAAGGATTACGCCGGGGCGGCAGAGGCGTTCGCGCGCGGCGCTCAAGTTCCGAATGCTCACCCGTTCTTAAAGCTGCTGGCAGGAAGAATGGCCGAACAGGCCGGCAGTCTGGACACAGCACGCATGCTGTGGACCACCGCCTACCAGACCACGACGGACCCCGCGATCCGGGCGAATGCCTTGGCCCATTTGCGGGCATTGCAGGTGGATGAAGATGTCACCACCCTCGAAGGCCTGGCCGCACGTTACAAAGAAAAGACAGGCCAGTTCCCGGCCCGATTTTCAGATCTCGAAGCCGCAGGGCTAATGCGCGGCACGCCGTTGGATCCATTCGGACATCCCTACATGCTGATACCCGACGGCCGGGTGGAAGTTCGGTCGCCCGACGATTTTCCCTTCATCGCGAAAGGAACGCCACCGGGGTATACGCCTCCGGCGTCACCGAAATTCTTACCTTCGGACTAATCCGGTGCATGCCTTTTCAAAAAAAATGTCATCCTGAGCGGAGAGAAGTCGTTCGCGAAGCGAATGACTTCTCGCAGTCGAAGGACCCCTGCAGTCTTTCGTTCGCTACCGGCACTTCCAGGAATTCTCCCGATGCTCCGGAGTTCATCGAGGAAACTCCCCGTTGCCACATTGCAGAGGGCGAGTTTTGCGGGGTCATTCGACTCGCATTGATCTTCGCGCTTTGCGCGAAGATCAATGCTCCCTCAGGATGACAATTGGCCAGGCGGAAGCGGCCTTCTAGCTCGCTGGGCGGACGAGGGCGTCCGCCCGTACGTATTTCGGGGCAGCTACTTCAGCTTCTCGTACTCCGCTTTGGCTTCTTTCAGGATGGGAATATCGGGATCGGCGTCTTTCCAGAGCGCAAAAAACGCCTGGTATGAGCTTCGCGCTTTGGTCGAGTCTCCCGACAACGCGTAAGCTCTGCCAAGTTGCAGATGGGCGAGCGCGCCCAGCGGAAAATTGATGACGAGGCCACGATGGGCGACGATCTTTTGAAATTCTGCCGCGGCCGCAGCGCCGTTACGCGCCTGCAGGTAGGCTTGGCCGCGCATATAAACCGGGTACATGGTCCCAACTGCGAACTGCTGGGGTGTGCCCAGGTCGTAGGGAGCTGCGGCCTCCAGCGCCTCCAGAGCCTGGGCTGAGTTGTTACTATTAAGGTCGATAGCAGCTTTGATCGTGGGCAACCAGTAGAGCTTGAGCACGGTGTTTGCGGGATCGGCTTTTTCCAGTTCCTCGATCATTGCCTTGGCTCTTGCCGTATCGCCGCAGCGGGCCAGGGCCAAAGCGCTCAGCACCTTCACGTCGCGGCCCGGAGCGAGCGCCAAAGCCGTGTTCACGGCTTGTTTGGCGGCCGGGATATTTCCGAATTCGGCTTCCCGCAAGGCGGCATTCGCCTGCCAAACAGCGGCAGTCTCTTTGGAGTCAGCCCGGGTCGCCGAATCCGCTGCGCGGCGGGTGTAGTCGCGAGCCTTGGTCAACCGGCCAAAATAGGCCTCCGTGTCGGACTGCGCCGAGAGTAGAACATCTTCGTCGCCGGGTTTGCCCGCCCCCCACTCCACTTGCTGCGCCATTTGTCCCGTATCGCTCTTGAGGAAAGCCACGAAGTAGGCGACCTGGCGCAGCCATCCTCCATCGAGTTGGCGTGCCCGGGCTTGCGCCAGGACTTGCTCAGCGGCATCCAAGCGACCGAGATTGAGGTCAGACACGGCCAGGTTGGCATAGCCATTGATGGTGTTCGGCTCCAGGCGGAGGGCCTCTTCGGTTTCCGCCACTGACTTGTCGGTTTGCCCGAGAACGCTGTAAATCACTCCCAGATTGTTGTGGGTCACCATTTCCCGGGGATAACTTTGTTGCCACAATTCGTAAACCTGGCTGGCTTTGTCCAACTCTCCGGTGACGTTTTCAAAATACAGGCCGGAGATTCGGTATTTCTCCCGCTCGCTCACGCGGTCGCGCAGGCTGTAAGCCTTGGTGATATTCTGCGCCGCCAGGCTGGCCTGCCCGAGATTGCTATAGGCGGACCCCAGGCTGGCATAGGCCACTGCGAAATTAGGATCCAACTCAATAGCGCGCCGGAGGAACGGGACTGCTCTGGCTTCGCCTTTTTCGCGCATGGTCATGGTGCCCATGCTGAACGCTTTCAGCGCTTCGAGCGAAGGCGTGGTGGCTTCCACTGGAACATCAAACTTTTGCACCGAGGCCAGCGATTCCCCCAGCTTAGTGCGCAGGCTGAGGGCCGCCTTGTCCACAGCCTTCACCACCTCTTCCTTGGAGCCGGCTTCCGTCTGCTCCTTGGCCAGGTTGTCTCCACTGTTGCAGCTCACCGCCTCCAGGCCGATAAGATATTGGGTCCCGAGCTTGGAGATGGAACCCGAAAGCGTGGCTTTGCTGCCAGTACGCACGCAGATTTCCCGCGCCACGTCAGGTGTTACCCGGTCAGTGGCTGGGCGTCCCATCAGCTGCAGCGTCTCGCCGACTCGGCGGTCGGAAAGAATGTTGAGAAACGGAGACTGGCCCAAATCGACGGCCAGCGCCTGCTTGAGGGCATCGTCGAAAACCGGATCACCGGTCGTGTTGGTGAAGTCAGAGAGAACAACAGTGTCTTTCTCGGTTAGCTGCGCGACGGGGCGTGGACGAAAATAAAAGACACCAGCGACCACTGCGGCGATGGCGACCACGCCTAGAGGGACTAGAATCTTCCAGGAATTACTACTTCTCACCGAGGGGACTTCGGCGACCTTCACTCCGGAAGAGGCGGAATCTGACACTGTTGCAGCCGCGGGACTTGAGCCACCGGCCGGAACCGCCCGATCCGAGCCGCTCTCGGGCGCAGCGGTCACCGACCCGGAACTGGCTGCCGCCACGTGCGCCGTGTCGGTTTGCCGCTTGAGGCGCTTGAGATCGGTGCGCATGTCGGAGGCGTGCTGGTAACGCAGGTCGCGATCTTTTTCCAGGGCTTTGTTGATGATGCGTTCCAGATCATCCGGCACTTCGCGATTGAAACGCAGCGGCGTAACGGGCACTTTGTGCAGGATGGAATCGAAGATAGCGCCGGAGGTGTCGCCCATGAAGGGCAATCCACCGGTGGTCATTTCGTAGAGCACCACACCGAAAGAGAACAGGTCGGTGCGGACGTCCAGCGGCTTGCCCAGCACCTGCTCGGGAGACATGTAGGCGACCGTGCCGAGCGCCGCGCCCGGGCTGGTCAGGTGGTCGACGCCAATTCCGGTGGTCGGTTGCGTGGCTCCTGCTGCGTCGGCGGGAGTGGAGAGCGCTGTGACCTTGGCCAGCCCAAAGTCGAGGATCTTGGCGTGGCCGCGGTCGGTCACAAAAATGTTTGCCGGTTTGATGTCGCGATGGACGATTCCCTTGGTGTGGGCCGCATCGAGCGCGTCGGCGATTTCGATCCCCAGAGTAAGCAGCGTCTCGGTTTCCATGGGACGGTTGCTGATGATGTGCTTCAGCGTAGCGCCGTCCAGGAATTCCATGACGATGAACGCCTGGCCGTTCTGTTCATCGATTTCGTAGATGGTGCAGATGTTGGGATGGTTGAGAGCAGAAGAGGCTTTGGCCTCGCGCTGGAAGCGGCTTAAAGCTTGGGGATCGCGGGCGACGTCATCGGGAAGAAACTTGAGCGCAACAAAGCGGTCGAGCCGGGTGTCCTCTGCTTTATAGACGACACCCATGCCGCCGCCACCGAGCTTGGCCACCACGCGGTAGTGGGAGATGGTTTGGCCGATCAAGACAAGAGGGGTTCCACCCTCGGCGCAGACATGTTAGGGGTTGGAAGCGGGGCAAGTCAATTGGCAGCGACCAACGAGTTCTCAACCACAAAGGACACTGAGGTACACGAAGGAAATCGCAAGATCAAAGCCTTCGTGAGACTTCGTGTGCCTTTCAAGGGGCGCCCACCGAACTCTCCCCGGAGAAGCGGGCGGGTTGAGGCCGATACCCGTCGCGCGTCCGGATGTGGTATTTCTTCAGGCGTTCGCCAACCAGTTTCACCGTAATCGTGCGCCAACCGCGATTGGGATTGAACTGCGGATAATAGCTCAGCGAATAAAGATGGGCGAGGTCGTCGCGGATCGAGGCAAATGCGAGTCTCTCATCTCTCCAGCTCTTGGCGAAATAGGCTTTGCCACCGGTCGCCGCCGTCATGCGTTCAAAGACCGCGGTGGAGACCGGCTCCAGCTTGGCTTGCTGAGTGCTGATCATGTAGATCGCGGTGCCGGTCGATTGCGCCAGTTCGGCGACGTCCTCCGGAGGAACCATGCTGGAGTTGTCCGGGCCGTTGGAGAATACTACGATCACTTTCTTGCCGGTGAACTGCGCCGCATCCTTGACCGTCAGCAGAAGGCAGTTATAGAGCGCAGCGTCATCTCCGGCAACCGTGGAGCGCACCCCGCGCAATACCTGCGCCCGGTCCGCAGTCAGGGGAGCGGCCCGGGAAAGGTCGCGGCTGTAGGAATAGACCGCGACTTTGTCGGCATTTTCCAGGGAACGCACGAAATCCGCGATCGCATCCTGCGCGAAAACAAAACCACGGTACATGTAGTTGCTCGTGTCAAAGAGGATGAAAACGTTGGCCCCGGCTACCATGGATCCAAGCGTCTGCGGCGGATCGGCGGCGGGCACGGATTGTCCCGTCGGGGGCGGCGGAATGGCGGAGCCGGAGGCATCGTTGACGGGAGCGTCGTCTGCCAATCTGTGAACCGGTTCGTTGCCCTCGCCAAACGTTGCAATCTTCTCTGTGATTCCGTCCTCGGCGACTACAAAATCCTGCGGATGAAGTCCGGTGACGTAGTTCCCCTTGCTGTCGGTTACCGCCACGTTGAGCTGCACCAGGTTAACGGTGACACGGATGTGGGGCTGGTCGCCTTCCTGCGCGGCGGTTCGCGATCCGTAGCCGGAGAATAAGAGCAGAATGAGCCCGAGCGAAACAAGATTTCTTCTTGCCATAAGGTTCCCTGCCAGCCCGCCAGATTTCGTTTCCCCTAACGGCGGGCCATTCAACCGAAATTTCTCTCTCCGCCTGCAGCAAAAGCTAATGCTGAGAAGCCTCGCCCGGCGGAGCCAGCGACGCGATTCTCCCCTGCCGAAAGTCATCCCCGGTTTCCCGCATGGCCCGCAGGATGGCCGGCACATCTTCGAACTCGGTCGCGAAAATCTTCTCCACCATGCGATGGGTAAGCTCGGGGACCAGACGGTTTAACATCACCGGCGAATAACCCATTTCGTCGGCTAGCCGCGCCCAGTACAGGTTGCCGGAATCCCACGATTCGGCCAGTAAGCGGCTGGAGTAACCCTGAAAGGCGGGAAAAGGTTTCACGTTGAGCAATTCGCGGGCGTAGTTTTGCGCCAATATGGGATGCGGCACGCCAAAATCTTGTGAGAGCCGCTCCCAGCTCAGCTCCGCCGGATACCGCCGGGAAAGGCTTTCCAGCTCCTGCCCCGCCGTGCCCAACGAGGCCGTGTCTCCGGGAAATCTTCGACGAAATTCGGCCGCCAGATAAAAAGTGTCGGCCGGCATGATCTGCGGAAGAATCTCCGCCAGTCGGCCCGCGCGCAACGCCTGTTCGACGCGCTCCGATCTTCGGGGAAGCATGCGATCGGAGAGAATCGCCATCGTCTTGCGCCGCAAGAGCCTCATCGCCCACTGACGCTGCCAGCAGTTCCTCTCCGGAGCGCTGATAAAGCGTCACGGCGTGAAGTTCGTTCGGACTGACGTTCCACCAGCGCGCCAAGATCGCGCTGGACAGAAGACCCGGAACCAATTCTCTCCAGATCAGAGCCTGGACATTTTGCGGGACGACAAAATCTTCTTCCACTTCGGAGAGCACGTAAGGCAAGTCAGCCAAAGAACCCACCAGATGCGCTCCGCCGCCGGCCGGAGTGCCTTCCCCGAACAGTTGCGGAGTCCGCCAGAGATGCTCCACGCCCGCCACTGTGTCGCCGGAAAAGTCATGAGAGCGCACGAAAAGCGGATTGTTGTGCAAAATCTGGGCCCCGGGCGGCTCGTAGTACGCATAGTTCAGGCCCACCAGCGTGTCTCTGAGGAAGGGCGCGAGTTGGCCGCGGGCCTCTTCCAGTTGCGCGGAGGACGCAGGCGACTTGACGATTTTGGTCAGATCTGTCCGCATCTGCAGATCCGTATGGTGGTTGTTATAAATTCCGGCCGCCCACTCGGTTCGCTCGCCGCTGGTGAAGATCGGCCGCGGCATCTCAAATTCCCGCAACTCTGCCGCCAGGCGGACCATCTCTTCGCTGCCGGCTTGTCCCGGTTTCATCGCCCGCAAGCCGTCGCCCAGGTTCATTACCGTGTCGAGTGAAACCAGGCGCTGGCCGTCCAACACCGATCGAGCTCTGTCCGCCAGTTCCTGATGCATGCGCTGTCCGTCGACACTCGTTTGCCGGGGCCCGGCCAGCAACTCGGTGATGTCATACTGGGAAATGCTCGAGCGGCCGGTCGTGGCTTGAGCGAGTTGCCGTAAAGACGCGCAGCCCGCATCGAAGAGCTGGGTTGCAGAAGTAACCCCGGCGAATGGCTTGACCACTCCCTGCCAGGAATCATTGAGTTGCGCTTCGGGAATTTGGCCCTGGCGGGCCAGGATTTGCCAGAGTCCGACGTTGGCCTGAAACGTTCCCATGGCGTTGCCGCGCAGCGTGTGATTGGAGATCTTGTCGACCAGATCGGCCGCTTGCACAAAGGAGACGATCGAAGCGTCGTTTACTTCCGGAAACTCGGAAAAGATCCGGTACTGATCGCTAAAGCGCGAAAAGTTGGCGGCCATGAGGCGTACCGTCTCCGGACTCAGGTGCTGGCCGGCAGGCCGCCGGCTGTCGATTGCGCTCAGCAGCAGATAGGTTTGCAGCGGCCCAGCGTCCGTGGGCACGCGGGAAACCGCAAACATCGCTTCGACAAGTTGCTCGGGCCGTTCGAAGTGGCCGGCGCGCCGGCCCCACTCGTGCACAATTTTGGAATCGCTTTTCTGGCGGAGAATTTCCTTCCAAACCTCCAGATTTCCTGGAACCAGCGGCTCGCCGTTCGGCCCCCAGGAGAGCCGACTCAGCAAAAGCAACAGGCCAGGGGCGGGGCGAAATGCCGGCCGGGCGGCGTCGGCCGAGGAATCGACGCCTCGCAGCGCTTCGTAGAACCGCCGCAAGCGTTGCGGCTCGGTGAAATAAGCTTGCCGGGTTTGATTGACCCGGGACAGGCCGTCAAAATAGGCGGCGAGCCACCCTTTATCTTTGGTCAGCAGCTTGAAAACAAAATCTGCGGGCGAGCTCGGGCTTGCCCCCACCAAGTCTTTCCAGGCGGCATCGGAGGCCGCTCCTCCGGGCACAATCACCCGTCCCGACCGGATGCAAATATGGCTTCCGTAGAAATCCAATGCTGCCCCAACCGGTCACCAGTCTGCGCAAGCCGATCGATTGGCGCAAATACTCCCGGGTTTCCGGGTCCATGCGCGAGAGCGCCCAATAAAGGCGGTCCAGCGCGGGATCGTTCAAAAGTACGTCGACCAGGTCTTTGGCGTTCTTCCCATTGTCCTTGGCGGCATTCAACCAATCGCTTTCCTGGAACAGCACAGGCACGGAAGACGCGGTGTAGGGATAAGCAAACGGTTTGCCGCCCTGAAAGGTCTCTTCCAGGTCGGGCAGCGGGAAACCTGAGTCGATGGTGAGAAAAGCTTTTTCCGGATCAGCGGTCACCAGTGAGGAGTCCCGGTTCCCGCAATCCTGACGCAGCCGGTAGCCAAGAATTTTCAGGAGAGGAGGTGCCTGATCGCAGCCAGAAACTCTGATGACCGCATCCGGACCTGCCAGAACCGCCAATTCCCGCGCTTGCTCCACGTACCTCGTCAACAGAATCAGAAACTCGGTTCGCCCGCCGCTACCCTGCCATCCTTCATATCCCTGGGAAAAGGCGTTGCGCGCCAGGAGGGGAAGAGCTTCTTCTGGCGAGATCTTCTGACTGATCCCCGCCATGCGCAGGAATGATCGCAGAGGGCCGGGAACGGCGACCTCCACTTCAGACGATGATGAGGATGCGATCGCAACAGCCGTTTCGGTGGGGCCCTGCGGGGCGGTTCCGCCGGCCGGCGAGGAAACCGGAACAGCGGTCTGAGCACTGACTAGCGCAGTGGTAGCCCAAAGAAGAACCGCGACAAGCGAGGCAGGAAGGCGAAGAGGAGATTTCATGGCTGGAGCCCTCTGTCCGAACCGGGACAGCGCGCCAAGCAAGGTTGGCGACGAACAGAACGGTGCCCGCCTCACTGACCTGTTCGGCTGACCCGAGCCCTGAGAACGCCCCCGCGATGGGAGTAACCCGTGGAACCTCTGTTCGTTTGTCCCCGGTCCTCAACTACGTGTCGGCCAAGATAAACCATCTTCCCAGCGAATCCAAGAGCAATTTCAGATTTCGCGGGGCCGGAAGGACATACTGATTCCGACCGGGTTAGCCGGGTCGGGCGAACTGGATCGCGCGGCCCTAGCCGAGCACCTAGGCCGTTGTGCCTTCGGATTACAATCTCTCGCATGGATGGGGTGGCGATGCGTGTCGCGGGACTTAGAGACGCAGAAGCGATTGTGCATCTGATCAACGCCGCCTTCCGCTCGGAGCGTTTCTTCATCGATGAAGACCGCGTGGACATTGAGGGAGTGCGCACCCGGCTGACGCAGGGCGAATTCCTTCTGGCAGAAGAAGCTGGTGTGCCCGTAGGCTGTGTTTACCTCGAACGGCGCGGGGAACGAGGTTATTTCGGGTTGCTGGCAGTTAATCCGAAGAAACAGCGTTTGGGCCTGGGTTCGCGGCTGATGACGGTGGCCGAGGAACGTTGCCGCGCCGCCGGCTGCCGCTTCATGGATTTGACCGTCGTGAACCTGCGCAAAGAGCTGCCCAGGTTTTACGGTGCGCGGGGTTACGTGGAGAGCGGTACCGAGCCGTTTCCGGCAGCGGCGCGGGCTAAAATGCCGTGCCATTTGGTTAGGATGACGAAGGATCTCGGCTCTGGATAATTTTGATCGCATGGAATTCGCTTTTCTTCGTGTCCTTTGCGTACTCTGCGGTCAAAGGCTCTTTACCGCCGAGAGCGCGGAGAGTCTTCCATCTCGGCCCGTTCACTTGCCCGATACTGATCGAGCTATCGTTGCTTTGAGCCTGCGCTCCGCGTTTCGTGATTGGTGGAGCGCAGAAGCTCAACGCCATGGAACACTCCCTGCTCTGCGCCGCCTGGCTGTCCTGCTGTGGGAATTCGCGCTCGACTCTACGCCTTCGCGCCGCCGGCAGCGTTACGGCGATGTCGACTACGACTGGGATTTTCGGGTAGATACGACCAGCGCGACCGTGGGTTGGCGAGAGCGTCTGCTGGGTACGCTCCACTCACCCTATCAGGCCACTGAGCCGGCCTTATTTCACGAAATGCTTTCGCAGCTGAAAATTGATTTTCGTGATTTCACTTTTATTGATCTCGGGTCAGGAAAAGGGCGGGCGCTGCTGATGGCGGCCGATTATCCCTTTCGGCGGATTGTTGGAGTGGAGTTGCTGCCCGCGCTGCATCACGTCGCGCGGGAGAATATTCGCCGCTATAAGAGCGAATCGCAGAAGGGTTTCGTGATCGAGTCGGTCTGTAGCGACGCCCGCGAATTCGTCTTCCCACCGGAGCCGCTCGTGCTCTATTTGTTCAATCCGCTGCCCGAGGCAGGGCTGGAGCAGGTCATTGCCAATCTTGAACGGTCCCTGCGGGAGAATTCGCGGCGAATCTATGTGCTGTATCACAACCCGTTGCTGGAGCAAGTGCTGCAGAGATGTGAAGGATTGACCAGACTTGCCGCGACGGATCACTATTCGATCTATTCGGCGGGGCCGCTTACCGACTGAACTGGGGCAATTCCCATCTTTCGAAAACCGCGAAAGATGGGGCAGCCTTTTTCGGGGTGGCGCAAGAATGGCTGGCCGACAAAAGTTGAAGTGAGGGCATGAACTACCCCGCCCTTGCAAAAAGCGCAAGGACGGGGCACCCTGACATTCAGGGCAAATCCTGATCCTTACCCCTGTGAAACTAAACTCCATTTTTCTGCAGGTTTTGTGCTTGTTGGTCTGGGCCTCTTTCGCCAGCGCCGCCTCGCCGCCTGACGTCCATGCTATCGCCCAGGCCGTCGACGGCCGCTACAACCGGCTTCGCACCCTGCAAGCGGAATTCACCGAGAGTTATCGCGGCGCAGGCATCGACCGCACTGAATCGGGCACTCTTTGGCTGAAAAAACCCGGCAAGATGCGCTGGGAATACCGTTCTCCTACCGAGAAGCTTTTTATCAGCGACGGGCATGACGCATGGTTTTACGTCCCAGGAGACCGCCAGGTGCGCAGAACGGCTGTGAAAAAACTGGATGATTTGCGCTCGCCGCTGGCCTTTCTTCTGGGTAAGACGAAGTTGGAGAAAGAGTTGCAGGGATTGTCTCTGGCATCCGACATTCCCCCCAAAGAGCCAGGCAATGTAGTGTTGCGCGGCGTGCCTAAGGCAATGGCCGACCGGGTCGGTCAAGTCTTGCTTGAGATTACGCCGGACAGCCATATTGCAGCCATCACAATCGAAGAGCAGGACGGGTCAGTAACTGAGTACCACTTCACACAGCAGAAGGACGACGCGCAAATAGCCGAGAACCAGTTCCAGTTTGCGGCACCGCCTGGGGTGGAAGTGGTGGAGGGCAGTTTCGGACCATAGGCAGGACATAGCTTCTAAGCTGATGATTTTACGATGCTTATCGGGACAGGCCCGAGAATCTGCATCCCCCGGAAGTGGGATTACCGGCGATACGTCGAACGGGTATATTTACAGTAGTTTGACTTAGGACTAATGCTTTTGAATGCTAGACTTGGGTGGGCGGAAGTCTGGTTAGGGCGAGGGCATGGCCGAGTTCCTGGTTAAAGTTGCGGACGAACGAGGGCGCCTGGCCCAGCAGGTCGAGCACGGCTTTTCTGAGTCGGAAGTGCGCGACCGGTTCGTACAGCAAGGTTACCTGGTCTACTGGGTAAAGCCCCGAGGTCTGTTCGTCGGGGGCAAGGTACAGTTACCCGGCCGCCGCAAGGTCAAGCAAGGGACGTTTGTCATCTTCAACCAGCAGTTTCTGACCCTGATCAAGGCTGGTTTGCCGATCCTGAATGCGCTGGACCTGCTGATCAAGCGGCAAAAAGACAAGACCCTGCAGTCGGTTTTGCAGAATGTCCGGGAGCGGGTAAAAAGCGGTGAGTTGTTGTCGGACGCTTTTGCGGCGCAGCACATCTTCCCCAAGATTTACACCACCACGCTGATGGCGGGCGAGAAGAGCGGCAACATGGAAGAAGTGCTGGCCCGCTACATCGCCTATCAGCGAATGGCGCTGACGTTCAAAAAGAAATTCGCGGTGTCACTGGTTTACCCGACGCTGCTGGTGACGATGGTGCTCATCATGGTGGTGTTTTTGGTCACCTACGTGGTGCCCCAATTCGCCAAGCTCTTTGAGAATCTTAATGCCGACCTGCCCGCGATCACGGTATTCATGCTGGCAGTAGGAAATTCGGCCCAGAAATACGCGCCGTTTATCGCCATCGGCGTGATCGCGGCAGTGGCTTTGGTATGGCGCTGGAAGAACACCGACCGCGGCTCGGAGTTCATAGACAGCGCGATGCTGAAGATGCCGGTGTTCGGCGACATCCTGCTGAAGTATCAGGTGGCCAACTTCGCTCGCATGCTTTCGACCCTGTTGGCTGGAGGCTTACCTCTGGTGCCGTCGCTTGAAACCGCAGCGGCTTCCATGAGCAGCCGGCAGATTCTGAACGGCGTCATGGAATCGGCGATTCGTGTGCGCGAGGGACAAACGCTGGCCGGCAGCCTGGAACAGCAGAAGATGTTTCCTCCGCTTTCAGTGGAGATGATTGAAGTCGGCGAGTCCACCGGAGCCCTGCCGGCGATGTTGAATTCGGTGGCGGAGTTTTATGAAGAAGATGTGCAAACGGCTTTGAGCGCAGCCATGGCGCTGATCGAGCCGGTGATTCTGATTATCATGGCGATTTTTGTCGGCGGCGTGCTGATTTCACTGTATCTGCCGATCTTCTCTCTGGGATCTGGGATTCACTGAGCGGCGAACTTGGTTGAGCAAGAGTCGGGGCGTGGGCCTCAGTAGGTAGGTTTGGAAATGGCAGGAATGGCAGAAAAGAAAACAGTTCTGACGAACGGCGGCAACGGTGCTCCTATCATCCCTGTGTCTCCCACGGGGAGTGATCTGGAACGTGCCCAGGATGTGGCGCGCCGGTACCGTTGCGAATTCATCGACTTGCATAATTTCCAGCTCCACCACGATCTTTTCAAGAAGATTCCTGTGGACTTGATGTTCCGTTACAACTTCGTCCCTCTGGACGAGACGCAGGATGGGCGGTTGTCCATTGCCATTGCCGATCCCAGCCGGCTGATGATGATCGACGAAATCAGCCTGCTGCTGGGCAAGCGCATCGTCACCAAGGTTTCAACGCTGGCGCAAATCAGCGAAATCCTCAAGAAGACCGAGCAATCCAAGCGTGTTCTGGAAGAAGCCAGCGAAGGCTTCACTCTGGCGGTGATCCGCGAAGATGAGGCGGGTGGAGACGAAAGCATCTCCATCGACCGGCTGACAGCGCAAGGCGACATCAGTCCCATCATTCGCCTGGTCGATACGACGATCTTTACTGCGCTGCAGCGGCGAGCCAGTGATATCCACATCGAAACGCAGGACGATTCGGTCCACATCAAGTTCCGCATCGACGGTGTGCTCACCGAAGCCATGCCGCCGATCGCCAAAGAACATCACTCGACCATCATTTCGCGCGTCAAGGTCATGAGCGAGCTGGACATTTCAGAACGCCGCGTGCCGCAGGACGGCCGCTTCCGCGTGAAATATGGCCAGCCGGAGCGGCCGATCGACTTCCGTGTCTCCATCATGCCTTCAATTCACGGCGAAGACGCCGTGCTGCGCGTGCTCGACAAAGAGTCGATGAGCGAGAAGTTCCACAAGCTCACCTTGGACGTAGTTGGGTTTGACGAGGAAGATTTGCGCAAGTTCCGCCGCTACATCAAAGAGCCCTACGGCATGGTGCTGGTCACGGGCCCCACGGGCAGCGGCAAGACGACGACGCTCTACGCCGCGGTCAATGAGATCAAGACCGACGAAGACAAGATCATCACCATTGAAGACCCGGTGGAATATCAGATTCGCGGCATCACGCAGATTCCGGTCAACGAGAAAAAGGGCCTCACGTTCGCCCGCGGCTTGCGGTCGATTCTGCGGCACGACCCGGACAAGATCATGGTGGGCGAAATTCGTGACAACGAAACGGCGCAGATCGCCATTCAGTCCGCTCTCACCGGTCACCTGGTGTTCACCACCGTCCACGCCAACAACGTGGTCGACGTGCTCGGGCGTTTCCTGAACATGGGTGTCGAGCCTTATAACTTTGTTTCAGCGCTGAACTGCATCCTGGCGCAGCGGCTTGTCAGACTAATCTGCAACTCCTGTCGTACTGTGGTGCATTATCCGCCGGATGTGCTCGAAGCCAGCGGACTGGATCCGGAACAATGGTCGAAGGTACCGCTCTACGAAGGCCAGGGCTGCATTGAATGCGCCGGTACCGGGTTCCGCGGACGGACCGCGATCCATGAGTTGCTTGATTTGAGTGATGCTATCCGCGAAATGATTCTTGAGCGGAAGCCTACTTCCGAAATTCGCCGCGCTGCCCGCAAGGAAGGGATGCGGTTCTTGCGCGAGTCGGCCCTCGACAAGGTCCGGCTGGGCATGACGACGCTGAAGGAGATCAACAAGGTCACGTTCATCGAGAGCATGCGGTAGGCAATCCTGCGGCTTTTCGGTGCCGCTGCCCGGCAGGTCTCGTTTCGCTTCACGCAGGATCCCTCGCCCCGCTGGAGAAAACGCGGGGCTTCGGGATGACGCCGGTGAAAGGTGTGTAAAGCTGCACTGGCGCCGAGATTCCCGGGTTAAAATAGATATTCGTACTCCGCTCCGGATCACAGGGCAAGCGCAGTGAAGTCGCACGTCGGGCCAGTGCCGGAAAGTGCCCTTCCAGCTATTGCAAACCTCCGTTCCGCCGCGTTCTACTTATAGGATATCTGCGAAGATGACTGCTGGTTCAAATACCGGATTTCGGCCGAAAGTGGCCTGCGAAATCTCCGCTGACCGTGTGCTCGCCGGGCGGGTTTCCGACCAGGGCGGGGCTCTGGAAGTGTGCGCTTCGCGCGAACTGGCGCCGGGCAGCGTAGTGCCTGATTTGATGGAATCGAATTTGCGGCAAGGCGGCGCAATTGGAACCGCCCTGCGAGACGTGCTGGCCAGCGTCGGCGGGCGTGGCCGCGACGTGATTGCGGTGCTGCCGGATGCTGCAGTTCGGGTGGTCCTGCTCGACTTTGATGCTTTACCGCCCAATCGTGACGAGGCGGAGAGCGTGGTGCGTTTTCGGCTCAAGAAATCTCTGCCGTTCGATGTGGACAAGGCACGAGTCTCATATCAGGCACAGCCTTCGAGCACGGGAGTGCATGCCATCGCAGCCGTGGCTCTGAGCAGCGTGGTCGAAGAATATGAGGCCGCGTTTCGCGACGCGGGGTACGCTCCGGGCGTGGTCATGCCGTCGATGCTGGCGGCGCTGGGCGCGGCCGACGCCGATCAGCCCACCCTGGTGATCAAGGTGGATGCGCGCACTACCAGCATCGCTATCCTCGAGCGCAACCAGCTTCTGCTCTTCCGCACGCTGGAGAATACGCGCGGAGTTACCATCACGGGAGAACAATTGGCGGAAGAAGTCTATCCCTCGGTGGTTTTTTTTCAGGACACCTACCATCTGAATATCGACCGGATTTTTGTCGCGGGCTTGCCGGAATCCGGTGGCGCCGCGCCGGCGCTGCGTGCGCAAACGGGAGCGGAAGTGCAGGAACTTGTGAGCACCTACAAACTGGGCGGAAGCGCGGGATCAGTTCCGCGCTGGCGAATGGCGGGCGTGGTGGGGGCCTTGTTGTCCTAGTATGCGCATAGAGATCAATCTCGCGTCACTGCAGTATCAGGATTCGCGGCGCTTCTGGCTGCGTTGGGGCGGAGGAGTGGCCGCGCTCGGCATCTTTACTCTGGTGTTGGTGTATTTCGCGCTGTGGGGATTGGTGACCGCCAGCCGGGACCGAAGCCTGATTCAGCAGCGGGAGCAGCAAATTGCGCAGCGCGAGGAGCAAAAGGTCAAAGCGGAAGCAATTCTGAACCTGCCGGAGAACCGCAGCACGCGCGACCGCTCCCAATTCCTTAATGACTTGTTTCAACGCAAGTCGTTTTGTTGGACCCGGGTGTTCGAGGACCTGGAACGAGTGATGCCGGCGAGGCTGCATGTGGTATCGATCACCCCGGAAATGGCATCAGGCAATCAGCTCGAGATCAAATTGATGGTGGCCGGAGAATCCCGTGAACGCGCCCTGGAACTGGTGCGCAAAATGGAGACTTCGCAACGCTTCCAGCAGACCCAGATCGAGCAGGAAACAGCCCAGCCCGGACAAGCGGAAGGCGACAATGTGCAGTTCACCATCAGCGCGGTCTACGTGCCGGGGGCGGAAAGCGCGGCTCCTGTCGGTGAGCCCGGAGGCGGCGCGCAATAATGGCGGACATTCGCGATACCCGGCGCAAGTTGCAGATCGCCATCGGCGTGCTGGCAGCAATCGATGTAGTGGCCGTGGGGTTGCTGCTCTCTCCCCTGATCGGTTCCTCGCGGGATCGCCAGGAACAGCAGACGCAGCTCTGGAAAGAGCTACAAGTAAAAACCCGCGAAGTCGAGCCGCTGCAGAACGTCGACAAGAAAATCGTGACAGCACGCGGGCAGATCGCCGATTTCTACAAGACCCGCCTGCCGGGCACGAATTCAGCCATTTCCGAAGAGCTGGGTAAACTGGCCGGTGAGAACGGCGTGAAGATCGGACAAATCCGCTATAAGCCGCTGGACCCTGAGCCCGTGGGACTCCACCCTATTGAGATTCAGGCGGATTTCGAGGGCGATTACTTGCATCTGGTCCGATTCATCAACGGCCTGGAACGCGATCCCCTGTTCTTCATCATCAACAGCGTGCAACTTGGGGGCGAGCAGGCGGGAGTTGTAAAACTACAGATGAAGCTGGAAACGTATTTGAAGACAGGCGCCTAAATGCAACTGGGAACCGAGAACCGGAACAAGACGATTGCTGCTGGTGCTCTGCTGGTGCTGGCTCTGATTCTGGTGGCGCGGTGGATTTTCAGTTCTCCGGGGTCGCCGACCCATGCTTCGACCTCTGTAGAATCGCGTGCCGCCGAACCCGCGCCGGTCCGCACCGCCCGAGGCAAGACGTTGGGCGCTCCGCGTTCGCTCGATCCAACGCTGCGCTACGACTGGTTGAAGGCGACCGAGGACACGAAGTACTCCGGTTCAGGCAGGAACATTTTCCGCGCCCAGGTGGATATTCCCAAGCCAGTGGCCCGGGTGGCTCCGCCGCGTCCCATTATCCCGGTAAATACCGGGCCACCGCCCCCGCCGCCCATCAACCTGGTGTTCTTCGGCTTCGCCAATAAACCGGGCGAGCCGAAAAAGGTTTTCCTCTCTCAAGGTGAGGATGTGTTCATTGCCAAAGAAGGCGACATTGTCGACCGGCGCTACAAGATTTTGCGCATTACTCCGGTGTCGGTCGAAGTGGAAGATGTGCTGAACAATAACCGGCAGAGCATTCCGCTGAAGCAGGGATGAGGTTGGTCGTTAGTCGTTGGCCACAACAAGTGCAAGGATCTCTGGCCAACGACTAACGACCAAGGACGAACGACCAGAAGTATTTGATGTCACAGAGCCCCAAAAATCGCCGCCCTGAGCAGGGCTACATTCTTCTTATGCTGATGCTGGCCGTGACCATCCTGGCCATTGCCGCAGCTGCCGTTATTCCCAGTATCACGCAGCAGGTGAAACGCGACCGGGAAGAAGAGTTGATCCATCGGGGCGTGCAGTACTCCCGCGCCATCCGGCATTATTTCAAGCAGTTTTCCCGCTATCCCAGCCGCATCGAGGAATTAGAGAGTACCAACCGGTTGCGCTTCCTGCGCAAGCGCTACAAAGACCCCATCACCGGTCAGGATTTCAAGCTGCTGCATTTTGGTGAGGTCCAGATGTTCCAGGGTGGAGGATTGCTCGGGGCTACACCAGCAGGGGCAGCGGGCGCGCCCGGTGGAGCAGCTCAATTGTTCAATGCGGCGGCAGCTCAGGGTATCGCGGGGGCAATGGCGCAGGCGCAAGGTTTGGCGGCGCAGTCCGGGATGAATGCGGGCACCCCTGCCAGCACAACCGACGCTTCCGGGCAAGACCCGAATTCGCCCAACTCCGGTTCCTCAGCAAACAACAATCCGCTTTCTGCCCAGGTCTTCGGCGGAGGCCCGATCGTGGGCGTGGCCAGCAAAAGCAAGGACAAATCCATCCGCGAGTTCAACAAGAAGAACCACTACAACGACTGGCAGTTCATTTACGATCCCAATACCGACCGCGGCGGATTGCTCAACACTCCCGCTCAACCGCCGTTGCAAGGCGCCGCTCAAAACCTGAGCAACCAGCTGGGGCAACCTGGCCAAACCGGAACTGGCTTCGGAGGAAATCAAAACTCCTCCTTCGGCCAGTCGCCGCAGAATCAGCAGCAAAATTCAAACCAGGGCCCGGGGCTGATCCAGCCGCAGCCTCCTGACCAGTGAGCGCAGATCTGCCTTTTACGCTCCGTTTGGCCGTTTCCCGCCTGAGTCGGTCCGGATGTTGAACTCCCGTAACCGTTTACGCTAACAACTTTTCTGCCGCTTCGGGTTAATAATCAGGGAAGGGCCGCGTCTGCGCCCGGAGCTTCAATGGTGCTGCCCAACCGAAGGATCGCCCTGACTCTCAGCCTCCTCGCGATGGCGGCGACCGCCCAGCTCGCGCTGGGGAAAAAAGATAAGCAGCCAGCGCCATCTGAGGTCAGCGAGCAGAAGCGCGCTTTGCAGGCGTTGAATCGCCTCGCCTTCGGGCCGCGCCCGGGAGACGTGCAGCGCGTTATGGCGATGGGCGTCGATAAGTGGATCGATGAGCAGCTTCATCCCGATAAAATTGATGACCATGCGCTAGACGCGCGCCTTGCCGCTTTTCGCACCTTGCGGATGGACACGCGCGAGATCGTCGAGAACTTTCCTGACGAACAAATGATCAAGGCGGTTGCGGAAGGAAAGCAGTCGCTACCTTCTGACCCAGCCCGGCGCGCAGTGTATGAGGCGCAACTGGCACGGTACCAGGAGAAGATGGAACGCAAGCAGGACGCGGCTAATGCCGATCCCTCGGCCAGCGGCGCAAATCAGGGCAAGATGAGTGATGCCGAACTCAGCCAGCGGCGGGAAGATCGCCTGTTCGCGGACCTGAAAGCCGATCAGATTCTCGATCTGCCGCCGGATCAGCGGATGAAAGAAATCCTCAAGATGCCGCCGGACGAGCAGCGCGCGCTGAGCAATTCGCTCAAAGGCGACGAGCGGGGCCAGTTTTTGCAGGGCATGAGCCCGCAGCAGCGCGAAACCGTGATGGCGTTGAACAATCCCCAGCAAGTCGTCGTGAATGAGTTGGTGCAGGCCAAGCTCTTGCGCGCGATTTATAGCGAACGCCAGTTGCAGGAAGTGATGACCGACTTCTGGTTCAACCACTTCAACGTTTTCATCGGCAAGGGTGCAGACCGCTATCTGATCACCAGCTATGAGCGCGATGTGATTCGTCCGCATGCGTTGGGAAAGTTCGAGGATTTGCTGGTAGCGACGGCGCAGAGTCCCGCCATGCTTTTTTATCTGGATAACTGGCTCAGCGTGGGCCCAAATTCCGATGCGGCCAACGGCGTGAAGAAAAATCCGTACGCTCACAAGCATCCTCATAATCGCGGACCGGTTCAGCAGGCTAAAGGCAAACGCAACGGCTTGAATGAAAACTACGGCCGCGAGCTGATGGAGCTGCATACTCTAGGCGTAAACGGCGGATACACGCAAAAAGACGTCACTGAGGTGGCGCGCGTCTTCACCGGCTGGACGTTGAAACAGCCGCGGCAAGGTGGCGGATTCACTTTTGAACAGCGCCTGCACGAGCCGGGGGACAAGATGGTTCTCGGCCACCGCATCAAGCCGAAAGGCGAAAATGAAGGACGCGAAGTGTTGCACCTGCTGGCGCGTCATCCTTCGACCGCGAAGTTCATTTGCAACAAGCTGGCCATGCGTTTTGTTACCGACAATCCTCCGCCGGCGCTGGTGGATCGCATGACCCAGGCTTTTCTGAAGAAGGATGGGGACATCCGCGAAGTGCTGAAAACCATGCTGCGCTCGCCCGAGTTCTGGTCGCCTGAGGTGTATCGCGCCAAGGTGAAAACGCCTCTTGAGTTTGTGGCCTCTGCGGTGCGGGCCAGCGGAACCGAAGTGACCGACGCCATGCCGCTGGCCCGCCAGCTTCAGAACATGGGCATGCCCTTATATGGAATGCAGCCGCCGACGGGCTATTCAATGAAGGCCGACGCCTGGGTGAATTCCTCGGCGCTGCTGGGCCGCATGAACTTTGCGCTTGCCTTGACCAACGGAAAACTGAAAGGTGTGGAGATGGACTCCGACCGCATTTGGGCGGAGGGTGGTCTGCCAACCGAATCCGAACAGACTTTGACGATGCTGGAAAACGATCTGCTGGCGGGCGATGTCTCGAAGCAAACCCACGACACGATTGCCGCTCAATTGCAGGATCCGAAGATCAGCCGGCGCAAGCTGGACGATCCGGCACGTCCGCCAAATGTGAAAGTGATTGCAGGATTGTTGTTAGGCTCGCCGGAGTTTCAGAAGAGATAGGATTGAGCTATCAGCTCTCAGCCGTCAGCTCTCAGTTCTTGATTGCTGATGGCTGATAGCTGACGGCTGAAAGCTGAGGTTCTATGTCAATTACTCGCCGCATCTTTCTTCGCAACAGCGCTCTGGCCGTGGTGGGCACGACGGCCGTCCCTGCTTTCCTGACGCGCGCGGCTTATGGCGCGGTGGACTCCGGCACCCGCACCAAGCGCCTGGTGGTGATTTTTCAGCGCGGCGCGGCCGATGGCCTGAATATCGTCGTCCCTCACGGCGAGCGGGCTTATTACAGCATGCGTCCCTCGATCAACATTCCGCGCAATGCCGTGCTCGATCTCGACGGCTTCTTCGGACTGCATCCGGCGCTCGCGCCGCTCCAGCCGATCTGGAACCAGCGCCATCTCGCCATTGTGCACGCTGCCGGCTCGCCCGACGTCACCCGCTCGCACTTCGACGCGCAGGATTTCATGGAGTCGGGCACTCCCGGCATCAAGGCCACCGAAGACGGCTGGCTGAACCGAAGTTTGCGTTCGCTCCCTGAAACACCCGACAAATCGGCCTTTCGCGCTATCGCGTTAGGTCCTGCCCTGCCCCGTATTCTTTCCGGCAGCGAGCCCGCCGTGGCGGTGAACAACATCAACGACTTCGGCGTGGGAGGCCGCAATCCTAACGGAGCGCCGATCGCCAACACCTTCGAAGCCATGTACGCCAACTCGGTCGATTCCGTGCTGCATGGCACCGGTCAGGAAACGTTTGAAGCAGTGAAGATGTTGAAGTCCGCCGACCCCGCGAAGTACAAACCCGCGGCAGGAGCGGATTATCCCAAAGGCCGTTTCGGCGACAGTCTGCGCCAGCTTGCCCAGCTCATCAAGGCGAACCTGGGCGTGCAGGTCGCCTTCGCCGACATCGGAGGTTGGGACCACCACGTCAACGAAGGCAACACGCAGGGACAGCTAGCGAATGTGCTGCGCGAGTTCTCGCAATCTCTCGGGGCTTTCTGGACCGACCTCGGCGATCTGGCCGACGATACAGTCGTGGTCACCATGTCTGAGTTCGGGCGCACCGCGCGCGAAAACGGCAACCGCGGCACCGATCACGGCCACGCCAACGTCATGTTCGTGATGGGCGGCCCGGTCAAAGGCGGCAAAGTTTACGGACGCTGGCCTGGACTCGATCAATCGCAACTGTATGAAGGCCGCGATCTGGCGCTGACCACGGATTTCCGCCGCGTGCTGGGCGAAGCGGTTTACCGCCATCTCGGGAACAAGAGTCTGGATCAGGTGTTTCCTGAGTTCGACAATCAGCAGGGGAAGTTCTCTAAGGTATTTGGGTTAGAAGCAATCGGACTATCTCACCGGCGAGCTCGAGTGTTCGGCGTGAACGCCTGGTTACATCAGTTATCGAGGTCCTGCTATCAGACACTAGTGACCACGGATGATCGCACCGAGTCGGTCGCGATTTGTCGGGCAGCTCGTCTCCGCCGACGTGTTCCACAGAGCCTCGTCAGCGGCATGATGCGGTCGCCAAGCACCTACGTCTCCGACTGTCGCCAATCCGTACTCTGAGATGCAGTGTTCGTGCTCGCTTCAGAATCGGCTTGCACGAACGATCTCGATAAGCGCCGTGTTGGCGGCTTCTCGTCTGCACGAAGTAGTACGACTTCCCGGCCTCAGCGATGAAGGAAATGATCAATGGCTTGTCGATGACAGGATGCTCCGTGTGCCAGGAGCACACCTGGTCCGAGCCCTTCTCGACAGGAATGTAGAATCAGGTGGAGGGCCGATGGCGCCACATCCCCGTTCATCTGACTCGTTTGCATTATGTTGGTCGCGGTCACGCTTAAGAACGTAAACAGTTCACTTTGGATTCCGGCAGGAGCGGATGGGAAGGAATGTTGAAACCATCTGCTACGAATGCACTTGCGGGTAAGCTCAACCGTTCTTGCGACACAGCAGACGCTGCGGTGGCCGCGAACCAGTGATCCTCACAATTCCGGACGAAGCGAGTCGAGTGTCCGAGGTAACACGCTGCCACTTGTAGTTGACGTAACATGCGCGATTACACTCATTGATCAGGACGTAGGAGCCTGCTCAAAGCCGTCTTTAAAGATTGGCATGGCGAGACCGTTCGGCTCTCACATCTCCACCATCACTTCCCCGTTCTCGATCTTGATCGGATACACCGCAACCTTGGCGCTGGGATTCCCAACGAGCCTGGCCGGTCTTCGGATCATATTGCCAGCCATGCCATGGGCAGACCAGCTTGCCGCCTTCGATCATGCCTTCCCCAACGGGCCGCCTTGATGCAGGCAGACGTTGTCCATCGCGGAGATGGTTCCGTTCACATTGGCCACGCAAATGATTTTGTCTCCGCAGGGAAATTCTTTGACTTCGCCTTCCGGCGGAAGTTCGGACTTCCGACGCTAGCCTCACAAAAGCTGTCATAACTGTTCCTCGATTCGCATTACCAAGGGGTTAGTACCTTCGTAATACCCTGTAACATTCTTTTAACCTGCCCTTCACAGCGCTGCAACGAACTTCACGTAACAAGAGATTATGCCAACCTCGCGTTCGGCACCGATGGCCGCCCAGCCGGGCCCAATCATTCAGCCTCCGGATTTTTTGCCCTTTAAAGACCTGGCGCAGCGCCTGTTGCCCATGCGCCGGGTGCGTGAGTTATACAATCGCGCCCAGCAGC
Source organism: Terriglobia bacterium (assembly GCA_963765285.1). Lineage (GTDB taxonomy): Bacteria > Acidobacteriota > Terriglobia > Terriglobales > Acidobacteriaceae > CAVWZH01. Next base: position 288,137 of record CAVXVR010000008.1, on the reverse strand, counting down.
CGGTCAACCGGTCGTTACTCGAAAACCTGATCTCAGAGATGCAGGTGGAGTACCGCGTCGCGGATTCCGATCTGGCGCGCGTTCCCGTGGAGGGCTCCGCGGTCGTCATTGCGAATCATCCTTTTGGAATTCTCGACGGAACCATTCTGGGCGCGATCCTGAATCGCGTGCGGCCGGACGTGAAGATCGTAACCAATTCGTTACTAGCCGGAATTCCTGAGCTGCACGAATGCTGTTTCTTCGTCGATCCCTTCGGCACGCGGCAGTCGGTGGAAGCGAACCGGCGCGCTTTGCGGCAATCGCTGGCATGGCTGGAGCAAGGTGGAATGCTGGCAGTTTTTCCCGCCGGAGAAGTGTCCCACTTGCACTGGGGACGCATGCAGGTCGACGATCCGGAATGGTCGACCATGGCGGCCCGCATGGCGCGGCTTACGGAGAGCCCGGTGCTCCCGGTTTATTTCGATGGCCGCAACAGTGTGGCTTTTTTGGGTTTGGGATTGGTGCATCCGGGCCTGCGCACAGCGTGGCTGTTGAACGAATTCCTGGGGCAGCGCCGCAAGCAAGTGGAGGTGCGCATCGGCAGCCCGATTTCTCCCGAACTGATGCAAACCTTGGGAAGCGACGACGATTGCACCCGGTATCTGCGGTGGAGGACATACTTTCTGGCGGAGCGCACCAAGTCGCGCGCCCGCCGATCGGTCGTGTTGCATGTCAACTCCCTCAAGCGACAGGAGCCGATTGCGTCGGCAGTTCCGCGCGAGCTGTTGACGGCGGAAGTGAACGCATTCCGGCCCGAACAATGCCTCGCCGAGAGCGGCGATTTCCGGGTTTACATGGCCGAGGCCGCCGAAATGCCCAACCTGATGCAGGAACTCGGGCGTTTGCGCGAGATATCTTTTCGCGCCGCCGGCGAGGGCAGCGGGAAGAAGCATGACCTCGACCAGTTCGATTCTTACTACAAACATCTTCTGCTCTGGAGCAAGAGCAAGCAGGAACTCGCGGGCGCGTATCGCATCGGCCACACCAGCGAGATCCTTCCGCTGCACGGCGTCGTCGGCCTGTACACTAGCACTTTATTTCATTACGATCCGCGGCTGTTTGAGCAGATGGGACCAGCCATCGAACTGGGGCGGTCATTCGTGCGGCCCGAGTATCAGAAGCAATATCAGCCGCTGCTGCTTTTGTGGAAAGGCATCGGTCGTTACGTCGCGACCCGGCCGGAGAACGCCGTGCTCTTCGGAGCGGTCAGCATCAGCCGCCAGTACAATCGCGCATCGCGCGATTTGATCTTCCGTTATTTTCAAGCGCGCGACGGAAACAGCGAACTGGCCGCGTGGATCAAGCCGCGGCGCCCCTTCCGGCGCGGCTTACCTCGCCCCTGGATGCGTCCAATGAGCGAATACGAACCCTGCCAGATGTTTCAAGATTTCGAGCAACTATCCGCTCCCATCGCGGATGTAGAGACCGACGGCAAAGGCCTGCCGGTTTTGCTGCGTCACTACGCCCGGCTAGGCGGCCAGCTTCTCAGCTTCAACGTCGATCGCAGTTTTTCCGACGTGCTCGACGGATTTGTCATGGTGGATTTGCGGAAGAGCGATCCTGTCCTCTTGGCCCGTTACCTGGGCAAGGAAGGCGTGAGGCGGCTGCAAGAGCTTCACGGATCGGGAGTGAGGGAAGAAGCGCCTGACCCGCAACCGGTCAACTGAGCTATCTCTTCAGAGGCGTCATCCCGAAGGCCCCGCGTTTTCTCCAGCGGGGCGAGGGATCCGGCGTAGAGCGCCTCTGAGCCCCCACGCTCATCCCCTCTTGAACAGCAGAAACAAGACCCGCGCCAGATCCCTCCCTCGGCTGAACTGCGCCGAGGTTCGGGATGACGCCTTCGTGGGCTTTTTGCTGAAGACTGACGGCTGAAAGCTGAGAGCTGACAGCTACTTCGGCTGCAACGTCTGCGCGATCATCACCTGGCGCTTGAAATTCTCCGCCATGTTCGCATCCAGACGCACTTCGGTGGGTTTCTTGGCTAGTGTCATCTGATCGATCTTGTCCTGCAGCTTGAGCAGCGCGTAGAAGAGATTTTCTGGCCTCGGCGGGCAGCCGATCACGTAGACATCCGTGGGCACGATCTTGTCTACGCCTTGCAGCACCGCATAGGTATTGAACGGGCCGCCCACCGAAGAACACGCACCCATCGATATCACCCATTTGGGGTCGGGCATCTGGTCGTAGATGCGCTTCACCACCGGCGCCATTTTCAGCGTGACCGTTCCGGCCACAATCATCAGGTCAGATTGCCGCGGGCTGGGACGAAAGACCTCCGAGCCGAATCGTGCGATGTCGAACCGGGCGGTCGACGAGGCGATCATCTCGATGGCGCAGCAGGCCAACCCGAACGTCATAGGCCACACCGCTGACTTGCGCGCCCAGTTGAAGACGTAGTCCACGGTGCTAATCATGAAATTCTTTTCGAACTTGTTTTGCAGCCAAGCCATGAAGTGCCCTCGGGAAACCGCTTCCAGTGTGCCGCGAATCTGTGCTGAGACTCAAGTTTAGGTAGAGGGCAGAGGAGTGTCAATCGGTCGACGGCCGCAGAGTAAGTCAAAAGCCCCGCCCTGTCGCACACACCGCGACAAGGACGGGCGCCCTCGGGTCGATTCCCTACACTCCGAACCTGCGCCGATACGCGCTGGGCGACGCTCCTGTGTGCCGCTGGAACAGCAGGCGGAAGTACGCGACATCCTGATAGCCAACGGCGTCGCTGATCTCCTGCATCGTCCGATGGTCGCCCTCCAGGAGACGCTTGGCAGCGGCGACGCGCAGTTTCTGGAGGTAGATCAGTGGGCTGTCTCCAGTGGCCTGCTTAAAGCGGCGGACGAAATTGCGCAGGCTCATGCCCACCCGCCGCGCCGGATCTTCGAGCGGGAACGTGCGATGAAAATTCTGGTGCAGCCACTCCTGCGCGGTCGAAATGCTGTCGTCGGAATGCTCGGTTTTCAGGGGGACAACGGCGAACCCGGCCTGCCATGCGCGAGGCGTCTCGATGAGCAGGGCCTTGGCGGTTTGCATCGCAACTTCGTGGCCGCAGAATTTTTCCACCAGATAGAGGCTGAGGTCGAGCGCGGCATGCACTCCTCCGCCGCAGTAAAAGCCCCGGTCTTCGGTGACCATGAATTCCGGCATCCACTTCACCCTCGGATATTTTTCGCAAAAGCGTTCAGCCAGGCCCCAGTGTGTGGTGGCGCGCTTCCCGTCCAGCATACCCGTGGCTGCGACCAGACCCACCCCCGTGCACACGCTGGCAATAGCGGCACCGCGCTTGTGCCAGCGCCGCAGCCAGGAGACGACCGGCGCATGGTATTCGGCCACGTCGTCAATCCTGAGTCCGGTGGTCGGGATGAAAATAAGATCTGTGTTGCGGATTTCCTTAAGCGCGGCCATGGGCTTGATATGGATAGGTCCATCGCAGCGCACTGCGCGTCCATCCGCCGAGGCTGTGGTCACGCGAAAGCGGGGTACCTGCTGCGTTCCTGTGAGGTAATTCCACAGCGTGCCGGCATGGCGGAAGACCTCCATCGGACCGATGGCGGTGGACGAGAAAGTTCCGTCGAGGAACAGAACCGTCACCTCCGTCATGGGTTTCTTCTTCGTGCGTGGCTTAATCACCTACGTATAATGGCAAATCTGCCATCTTGTGACAAGCCCTTTTCACATCTACTCTAAGGACATCGAACCCGACCTGTTTACGAAGGTCCAAAGGAGGGACGTTATGAAGAAATACATGATTGAGCGGGAAATCCCGAAAATCGGCAGTTTGAACCGTGAACAATTGCAGCAAGGCGCTGCCAAATCGAACCAGGTGCTGCGCCAGCTTGGATCGGACATCCAGTGGCTGGAATCGTTTGTCACTGCCAACAAGATGTACTGCATGTACCTGGCGGCAGATGAGGCGCTGATCCGCCGGCACGCGGAACTAAGCGGCTTTCCTGCCACCAAGGTAACCGAAATCGGCGCGAGAATTGACCCCACGACCGCCGAGCCAACGTAAAGCTTAGAGCGAAGAATTGACCGGGTTGCCCGCCAAGTTCGGCCGAGCAGGTATCGCGGAGGGCTTTGGACGTGGCTCTTCCGGGCTATTACTGCTCCCGCCCGCTCTTCGTATCCTAGCTGCACTACTTTGAGCTAAACTGTCGACGGATTCGAATACCCATGCCCGACAAATCCAAACCGCCGTCGGACTGCTACACGGGCGCGAAGCCGCTCACTCCCCCGCTCTGGGGACTGAATATCTGTGACTGGCTGATCGAAGAGTTCGAGCGGGGAAATTTCGAAGCGGTACGAATTGCCTTCCAGTCCATTGAAGACCTGCTCCGCGAAGGCGGCCGCGAGGTTCGCGAATCTGGGCTCGGGTTCCTGCAATCGCTTCAGGAGATTGCCTCGCCCAAGCTTTGTGGCATCGAAGCTTTGGTTGAGTTTTTTGGTCCGGAAACCAGGCGCTTGTGGGTGGAGTCCAATGCGATCTGGAGAACCTCCATCAAGCTGGACGCGCTGGATCGTTCGGTGCTCGAAGCGGAAGTGCTGGCCTACCGCATTTCCCAGCATGTGCTTCACTAGGCGCTTTCCGCCGTGATCTGTCGATGCGGATTGAAATTGTCACAGGCGACATCACCCAACAGCCGGACGTCGACGCCATCGTGAATGCGGCCAACACCGAACTCATCCTCGGTTCGGGCGTGGCCGGGGCGATCTTTCGCCGCGGCGGAGCCGAAATCGACCGTGAGGGACAAGCCAAGGGGCCGATCAAGCTCGGCGAAGCGGTGGTCACAGGCGCAGGACGCTTGCCTAACCAGTATGTGATTCACGCGGCCGCTATGGGCTATCGCCCGGAAGATGCTCGGGTTCCCAAACGGCCGGGGTCGCTCTCGAGCGCAGCGATTATCGCTGACGCCACACGAAACAGTCTGCGCCGGGCAGAAGAACTGAAGCTCGCCAGCATCGCGTTCCCTGCCCTGGCCACGGGCGTGGCCGGGTTTCCGGTGCCGGAATGTGCGGAGACGATGATCGGCGCTGTGCGTGACTATGCTCGAGTGACTCCCAAGACAACCATCCAACTCGTACGCTTCGTGTTGTTCGGAGAGTCCGAGTATAGGGTGTTCCAGCAGGCGTACAAGCCCCTGCAATGAAAAGGGGCATGCTCCGCTTCGATGGGTGGGCGGACGAAGGCGTCCGCCCCCACGCGAGAAGCGCGCCTATTTGAAGGCGATCACTCCGAATGTGCCCGCCAGGTTGTTGTTCGGACCAGCGGTGAAGAACAACTGGTTCTTGCCCCCGTTGTTGGCAGTCCCGCCCCCAAATTCAATCCCCCAGAGCTGATTGATATGGATGGCCTTGCCGTTGGTGTCTTTGACGGTGCCGATAAATTCACCGGTTGTGATGTTGAAGGCGTTGATGGTGCCGCTATTGGTGTTGTTCGAAATCAGCAGGGCGTTGCTGAGCGGTCCGAAATTGCCCGGCGCTGCTGCAAAGCCCCAGGGCTGGTTCAGTTGCCGCGCGTGGGTGAGTTGCTTTACCAGGGTTCCCTCTTCGCTCAAGACGTCAATGAAGCCGCCTGGGCCTCCGGTTGTGCTGGCATAGGCAACGTAGACCAGTCCGTTGATGTCCTGAACGCCGAAAGGAGCGAATCCCGCAGGAATTGCCGGGTCGGTAAACGAAGTTACAAGTTTGAACTTGCCGTTGTAGACGTCCACTTTGTTGTTCGCGGTGTCGGCCGCAAAGAGGAAATTCCCCGAGGCCTTACTGGTGATGGCCAGGCCGGTATAGACCGCACCCGACTTCGAATTGTCGACCTTGATGATCGCATTGTTCGGATCGGACTGGGGCGCCCAGCCACTGATGGTTCCGTCCAGGGTGGCAAAGAGAAAGACCGCTGCGTGTTGCTTTACCTGGAACTCTGGCGAGCCGTTGAATACAATCCCCGTCGGCGAACCCGGGCCCGCTCCGCTGGCGGTGGGAACCTGCACTTGCAGGGTCTTGGCCGCGCCGGTGCCGGTATAAAGGGTCGCCCAACCGGAACCGTTGTCGCTGATCCAGAAAGGGCCGCCGGGTCCGTAGACCAGGCCCCACGCATTGACCAGCAGCGGGTCGTCGTGTCGAGCCATTCCTGTCTGATTGGAAACCAGATTGGTGAGTTGATACTGCGCCTGAGCGAGGCTCGAGCCTAGAACCATTACCAGCCCGAGACAGAGTGAGAAAGCGATGTTGCGGCGTTGCATGGGGGATCCTCCTGGAATTGTGCGAGTCTAGAGTTGTGCAAGGCCAGAGCGAGTCACCGTCTCAGGTTCTTCCCAAGTTCCGAACCACCAGCTCTCTGACCTTGCAGGGCCATGCTAGGAGCCGCACAGGGCAGCGTTGTCATGACGCAGTCATCAGTTTGTAACCATTCTGCCGTTCACCGCGGCCGGAGTATTGCCGATCCCCGCCACATCAGCTACAAATGAAAGCATCGTCGAGCAAAGCGATCACGAGAAATTCTCAGTGCACGGCTCCCAAACCGCTTCGCGCCCTGTGAAGCCTTCGCGTCTTGACTTGTTTCTTCGCGCCTGGGCCGCGGCGCGGACTTCGTTCTTCTGGATCGTGCTGATCGCGTTGATTTTCCGCGTCGGCCTGATTGTGATCGGCCACAGGTACCGCTTTAAGAACATCGACAACAATTTCAGCTTCGGCTGGGAAATGGGACGCATCGGCCGCGCCCTGGCCTCCGGGCAGGGATTCAGCAATCCCTTTAACGAAGTCACCGGGCCCACAGCCTGGGAGCCGCCGCTGTATCCCTTTCTGATCGCGGGCGTTTTTAAGATTTTCGGAATCTACACTTCGACTTCCGCGCTGATCCTGCTGACCATCAACAGCCTGTTTTCGGCGTTGACCTGCATCCCGATTTTTCTGACTGCGAAGAAGTGCTTTGGCGAGACCGTCGCCGTGTGGACGGCGTGGATGTGGGCGCTGCTGCCCTCGGTGATGTTCTGGTGCACTCGTTGGGTGTGGGAGACGAGCCTGGCTGCGCTGCTGCTCGCCGTGATTTTCTGGCTGGCTTTGGACCTGGAAAACAGAGACGGATGGTGGCCGTGGCTTGAGTTCGGACTGCTATGGGGAATTGCCGGGCTCACAAATACTTCCCTGCTTGCTTTTCTGCCCGTGTCAGGCTTGTGGGCCTGGTACCGGCGGCGCAAGCTTGGTCTGCGCTCGCTGGGCGGAGTCGCGCTGGCTTCCATTGTATTTCTTGCCTGCCTCATTCCCTGGGCGGTACGAAACTACCGCACCTTCGATCGGCTAATCCTGGTGCGCGATAACTTTGGCGCAGAGCTGCGCATCGGCAATGGCCCGGCAGCAGACGGAACCTGGCAAGAGTACCTGCACCCCACGCGGAACGTGTACGAGATGCGGCGCTTCCAGCAATTGGGTGAGATTGGCTATGTGGCTGAGCGCAAGCGCGAAGCACTGGCTTTCATTCGCGAGGACTATGCGCGATTTTTCGGCCTGAGCGTAAAGCGGTTCATCTATTACTGGGGTGGAATTCCTAAGCTGGCGCAGAATCCGGCGCTGGCACCGCTCAAGAATTCGGTCTTTCTGGCTTCGACCGTGCTGGCCTTCTGGGGCTTGGGCCGGGCTCTGCGCAAGAAGCGGCCGGGCGCCTGGTTGTTCTTCTGGCTGATTCTGGTCTATCCAGCCGTGTACTACTTTGTGTTCCCGCATCCCCGATACCGGCACCCCATTGAGCCGGAGCTAGGCATTCTGATCGTCTACGTGATTTCGGAAGCGGAGTGGAGAAAAGAGAAACTGCCCGAAGCTGCCTGAAATTCAGCAGTGGAATCTTGTCAAGAGGCCGGACTTTAACTATTTCCTGTAACTGATTGAGGGGCAAAAGAGAATAGTTGGTTCATCCGTGTCCCATTTACCCTATTCAGTTTGCTATTCTGAAAATATGGAGGGAAGTACGCGACTGTTTTGGTTCCGCGCTGGTGATCCAGGTTGGATGGGCGGGTGAGGACACCCGCCCCTACGTGAACTCAGAACTTGCGCGAGTGGTCTTTGGCCCAGCGCTCTACGACAACTTTCTTTTCGGTGAAGAATTCGACTGCGTCGCGGCCCTGGCCGTGCATGATGCCGAAGAAACTGTCTTTCCAGCCGCTGAATGGGAAGTAAGCCATGGGCGCGGCCACGCCGATGTTGATCCCGATATTGCCGGCTGGGGCTTCGTAGCGGAAGCGGCGCGCAGCCGAGCCGCTTGAAGTGAACAGCGAAGCCTGGTTGCCGTAGGGGCTGCGCTCAAGAAACGCCAGGGCATCATCGATGTCGTCGGCATGAATGAGACTGAGCACCGGGCCAAAGATCTCCGTATCGGCCAACTCGCTGGAAGCGGGCACGTTGTCGAGAATCGTCGGCTTCACGAAGTTGCCGGATTCGTATTTCGCGATCCTCGAATTGCGGCCGTCCAGCAGGACCTTTGCGCCCTGCTTCTCGCCAACTCCGATCAGCGATTCGATGCGCGACTTGCTTTGCGCCGTGATGACCGGGCCCATCTGAACGCCTTCGTCGAGGCCGTTGCCGACTTTCAGTGAGGCGGCAGCCTGGGCAATGGAGTCGCGGAAAGTTTTCTGCGCATCGCCTACCGTGACCGCGACCGAAACTGCGAGGCAGCGTTGTCCGGCGCAGCCGAAAGCGCTGTCGCTGATAATTTGCGTGGCCATCTTCATGTCGGCATCTGGCAGCACGATGACGGGGTTTTTGGCTCCGCCCTGGCATTGCGCGCGCTTGCCATTGGCTCCGGAGCGGGCATAAACGTACTTCGCCACCGGCGTCGAACCGACGAAACTGATGGCGCGGACTTTGGGGTGATCGAGCAGTGTGTCGACAACGGCCTTGCCGCCGTTGACCAGATTGACTACGCCTTTCGGCAATCCCGTTTTCCCAAGAAGTTCGTAGATGTACTTCATGGTGAGCGGAACGCGTTCGGAAGGCTTGATGATGAACGTATTTCCGCAGGCGATGGCATAAGGCAGAAACCAAAACGCGATCATGCCAGGAAAATTGAAGGGCACGATGGCGGCAACTACGCCGAGCGGCTGGCGGATCATCATTTCGTCAATTCCCCGGGCGACGTCCTCGAGATTGTAGCCCTGCATCATCATGGGGATGCCGCAGGCGACTTCGACGTTCTCAATGGCGCGGCGCATTTCCGCTTTAGCTTCGGTGAACGTCTTGCCATTTTCGATGGTGATCAGACGGGAAATCTCGTCGAGGTGCTCTTCGAGCAGCACCTTGAGCTTGAACAGGGGCTGGATGCGGTCTTCAGGAGGAGTGCGGCGCCATTCCGGGTAGGCGGCGGCCGCGGCCTCAATCGCTGCGGAGACTTCCGCGGCATTTGACAATGGGACACTGGCGATGCCTTCACCTGTCGCTGGATTGACGACGTCGAGCCATTCGGAGGCGCTGGACTCGATCCAATTTCCATTCACGTAGTTTGAAAGCCTGGCTAAGGTCGGTGTGGCAACAGTCATGATGAGTTCCTATTCGTCCTTTGATATCTTATGCGATTCGTCCGCCGTTTTCGACCACGGAGGACACAGAGAACCTCTTATACCGGCTGCGCGGCAGCTTCTCTCTTCTTCTCGCTTACGGTCTGGAGCGCGGATTCCAGCACGTCGAGCGCTTCGTCCATTTGCGTATCGGTGATGACTAGCGGCATGAGAAGGCGAATCACGTTGCCGTAAGAGCCAGCCGTAATTGTGATCACTCCATGTTCGTAACAGTATTGTGACACTTGTTTGGTCTCTTCGTCAGCCGGCTCGCGGGTGGCGCGCGAGCGCACCAGTTCGAGAGCCTGCATTGCGCCCAGGCCGCGGACTTCGCCGATCAACTCCCAGCGGGATTGCCACTGGGCGGCGCGTTTGCGGAAGCGCTCTCCGAGCAGGTTGGCGCGGGCGCACAGATCCTCTTTCTCGATGATCTCAAGCACCGCCAGGGCAGCCTCGCAAGCCGCTGGATTGCCGCCGAACGTGCCGCCAAGACCGCCGATGCCGGGAGTGTCCATGATTTCGGCCCGGCCGGTCACCGCCGCCAGAGGCAATCCGCCGCTTAGCGACTTGGCCAGAACGATCAGGTCAGGTTCGAGGCCCAGGCGATCGCAGGCGAACAGCGATCCCGTGCGGGCGAACCCGGTTTGCACTTCGTCGGCAATCACGAGAATGCCGTGCTTGTGACAGATTTCCGTGAGGATGGGAAAGAATTCGGCGGGCGGCGTGATAAAACCGCCTTCACCCATGATCGGTTCGACGATCACCGCGGCCACGGACTCAGCTGCGACCACCCGTTTGAACGTGTCTTCGATATGCCGAGCGCAATGAACTTCGCATGATGGATAGGTCAGAGAGTAGGAGCAGCGATAGCAGTAGGCAAAGGGAACGCGGTACACATCGCCGGGAAAGGGCTCGAATCCGGCCTTGTAGGGGTGAGTCTTACTGGTGAGCGCCATCGCCATGTAGGTGCGACCGTGGAAGGCGTCTTCGAAACTCAGGATTGCGGTGCGGCGGGTGAAGGAGCGGGCGATCTTGATGGCGTTTTCCACCGCTTCGGCGCCGGAATTCACCAGCACCGTCTTCTTGGCGAACTTACCCGGCGTGATCGCGTTCAGGCGCTCCGCCAGCGCGACGTAACTTTCGTAGGGCAGCACGTTGAAGCTGGTATGCAGGAAACGGTCGAGCTGGCGGCGGACAGCGTCAAGCACCGCGGGAGCGCGGTGTCCCGCGTTGAGGCAGCCAATGCCGCCGGCGAAATCAATCAGACGATTGCCGTCGACGTCTTCGATGACGGCGCCTTCGGCCTTGGCGACGAAGACCGGAGTGGCGTGGAAGGCGGCGTGTACCACTGCCGCGTTGCGGCGGCGCATGAGTTCCTGGGAGCGCGGGCCGGGAATTGGAGTACGGAGGTTTATTGTGGGCATGTCAGTTTCTCGTGAGAACTCCCTGAAGTGGTAGTCGGTTGCGCCTGAGTTGCAGGGGTCCTTCGACTGCGGTTGTTGGTCGCGCTTGGGCGCGACCAACAATCCTCGCTCAGGATGACAAGATTTTGAAGATAGTTCATCTCAGTACCAGCCGATGGGGGCTTCGTTGAGGTTCACGTACACCTGTTTGGTCTCCAGATACTCTTCGACGCCCCATGGGCCAAGTTCGCGGCCGAAGCCGGACTGCTTGTATCCGCCCCAGGGAGCTTCGACGTAAGTCGGCTGCATATGATTCACCCAGACGATGCCGGCGCGCAGGCTCTTCACCGCGCGAAATGCTTTGAAGATGTCGCGCGTCCAGACTGCGGCCGCGAGGCCGTAGGGAGAATCGTTGGCAATCTTCACGGCGTCGGCTTCATCTTCGAAGGGGATCACGGCTGCGACCGGGCCGAAGATCTCTTCGCGGGCGATGCGAGCGGAATTGGTGACGTCGTAAAAGATCGTCGGCTCGACGTAGAAGCCTTTGGCAAACTGCTGGGCACGGCCGCCGCCGGAGGCTAATTTGGCTTCGTTCTTGCCGATGGCCTGATAGGACAATACGCGTTCGTATTGTTCTTTGCTCACCAGCGGCCCCATTTTTGTTTCGCGATCGAGAGGCGCGCCGAGCTTGATCTTCCTGGCTTTCTCGGCCATGGCGTCGACGAACTTTCTTATAAATTGGTTTCTGCACCAGAATGCGGCTTCCGGCAGAGCAGACTTCGCCCTGATTGATGAAGACGCCGAACAGCGCGCCGTCGATGGCAGCTTCGAAGTCGGCATCGGCGAAGAAGATGTTCGGTGATTTGCCGCCCAGTTCGAGGGTGACGCGCTTCACCGTGTCTGCTGCCTGCTTGACGATGATCTTGCCCACGGCCGCGCTGCCGGTGAAAGCGATTTTGTTGACGTCGGGATGCTGGACGAGCGGCGCACCACAGGTTTCGCCGAATCCAGTGATGATGTTGACTACGCCAGGAGGTAAGCCGACATCGGACAGCCAATTGGCCATTTCGAGAGCGGTGGTCGGAGTTTGTTCTGCGGGCTTGAGCACGCAGGTGCAGCCGGCGGCGAGAGCAGGCGCAAGTTTCCAAGCAGCCATGAGCAGTGGATAATTCCAGGGAATGATTTGCCCGGCAACACCGACCGGTTCTTTCATCGTCAGGCTCAGGGCATTGTCAGGAACCGGATTCACGTAGCCGAGAATTTTGGTGGCGAGGCCGCCGTAATATTCAAAACAGGTGGCGGCGTCGTTGATGTCGAATTCCGCTTCGACGATGGGTTTGCCGGAATTGCGGCATTCGAGTTCCGCGAGGCGGGCAGCGTTCTGCCGAATTTTATCAGCCAGGCGAAAAAGCACGCGGCCGCGTTCCTGGGCAGTGGTCGTCGCCCAGGGGCCATTGTCGAATGCGGCTCGGGCGGCGGCGACGGCGCGGTCTACGTCCTCAGCGTTGGCGTCGGGGACTTGCGCGATTACCTCTTCGGTGGACGGATCGTAAACTGGGAAGGTCTTATTGGATTTGCTGCTCGTCCATTCGCCGTTGATATAGAGCTGATAGGTTTTGACGTCCGTGGTCACACCGCCGGGCATAAATTTCCTCCTGCAATTCAAGTCGGGCTTCGCCCGAACGGACAGCCGAGGCGGCTGTCCCTACGTGGTTCTTGGTGCCTAAACAGGCGAGGCTTCCGCCCTCGCCTCACGGACGCTGGCCTTGTGGCGCCCGTACACAAAGAAGAAAAATGCGGCCAGTCCGACAAAGAACACCGTTCCGCCGAACATCCAGGCTTCGTAAGCTAAAAGAGACGTAATCTGCTGCGCGGGGAAAAACACCAACGCGATACCGAGCGCGGTGGTCAAGAAGCCGCTGAGTCCGGCGACGAACAGCGTGGCGCGACCGTAGTGGCCGCTGGGCGCAGTCTCGCGGACGGCGAACTTCACCAGCGCTCCAAACATATAGAGAAACGGCACAAGCTGGAGGACCACAGCGAGCGAGAGCAGTTTCTGAAACGTCTCCTGCACGCCCGCGCCCGCGAAGTTCATGACTACAAGAACCGCGGAAACGATTGCCTGCACGATCAGCGCGGCGTACGGCGTAGCGTAGCGCGGATGCACTTTACCCAGCCACGAGGGCATATACGAATCGAGGCCAGCGACAAAAGGAATGCGGGCACAACCGCCCATCCAGGCAGAACCGATACCCGCGATGGAAAGGCTGAGCATAATGGCAAAGGGAATGGTGATCCAACCTGCGCCGACGCGGCCCGCCATATGAGTGACGGCTTGCACGATTCCCTGGAGCACGTTGACGTTTTTGCCGACGGCAATGAGCAGGGTGAGAGTCGCGCCAACATAGAGCGCGCCCGAGATCACGCCGCCCCAGGCCACCGCGCCGGGCAGCGTGCGGGCGGGATCCTGAATTTCGTCGCCCATCACGGAGGCGAGTTCGAGCCCGACCAGGCCAAAGCAAATTACGCCGAACGAATTCAGCACGAAGCGAGGGTTGGCAGGAATCTGGAAATCAGCCCAGGTGATCGTCGTTCCGAAGCGCGAGCAAACCAGAACGCCCAATCCGATCAAGACCGCCGCGGCGATGCCGGTGCCGATCGCGCCTATGTTATTGATCCACTTCCCCACGCCTAAGCCGACGATGTTGAGCACCGTGAGCAGGGTCATCAATATGAGCGACGCAGCCAGGGCAAAGAACTTGTTGTCCGCCAGTCCGTGATGGCTTGGCCCGAGCACATAGACCGAGACGCCGACGAAGTAGAGCATCACCGTCGGCACGTAGAGCATGTTGTTCGTCCAATAACACCAGCCGGAGAGGAACCCGTGGAAATCGCCGAAAACTTCTTTGGCCCAGAGATACACACCGCCTTCGCCGGGATAGCGGTGGGCGAGTTCGATGACGGCAATCCCTTGCGGCCAGAAAAAGAGCAGCAGGGAGATGATCCAGAGCCAGATGGTCACGCCGCCGTTGGCGGCGATGGAGGGGACGACGTTGAGGTTGAAGACGGCGACTACGAAGAGCAGGATGAGATCGCGGCGTCCGAGGACGCGCTTGAGTTGGGACTCGGTGTCGGGTTGGGTGGTGGTGGACAATTTGCCTCAAGAACCGCCTCGCTTTCGCTCGGCGGGACGGCCCCTTCGACTTCGCTCAGGGCAGGCTACGGCGGCCGTCCCCACGCAAGCTTTGCAGGGCAAGTCTAGTGCGCTACCTCGGCGGGCACTTTTTCGGCTCGTTCCTGCTGGGCCGTGGCCAGGGCGGGCGCGACATCCTCAAAGGCTGCCAGGTGCTGGTCGATGTCCGCTTCGGTGTGCTGCACGGAGATGGTCCACTGCTCGTCCCACCAGTAGGGCTGGGCCATCACGCCACGGTTCACCATGCCGAACCAGTAGTGGCGCCAGAGATCGACATCGACCGTGGTCCAGTCGCGGTAGTTGCGAATCTCGTTGGGATACAGCATCAGCGCGCCGTTGGCTCCGGCAACCGCGATGTAACTTTGCAACCCTACTTTCGCAATCGTCTTGCGGTAGCCGGCGACGAGTTTGGTACTCAACTTTTCAACGTGAGCGTAATTTTCACGGGTGAGCACGGAATGAAACGTGGCCAGACCTGCGGCCATCGAAACCGGGTTCGTGTTGTAAGTTCCGCCATGGAAAACTTTGTGCTGCGAGATAAGATCCATCACCGACTTGTGCGCACCGAAGGCGGCGAGAGGCAAGCCTCCGCCGATCGATTTCGCCAGGCAGATCATGTCGGGCGTGACTCCGAAATATTCGGACGCACCGCCCCAGCCCAGCTTGGCGCCGGTTTTGACTTCATCGAAGATCAGCAAAGCGCCGTTCTTCGTGGCGATTTCGCGCAGTCCCTTGAGGAAGCCGGGCTGCGGCATGCAGAGACCGACGTTCATCATGATCGGCTCCAGGATTATCGCGGAAATCTCGCCGGGATTCTCGGCAAAGCGGCGCTCCACGCTGGCCAGATCGTTGAAGGTTGCAACCGGGACATTGGCCACGCTCGCTTTAGGCACGCCGAGGCCGCCGGGAACTGACGTGGGAGCATTGATGTCGCCGAAATCGGGAGCGTGGGGCTTCACGCTGACCAGCGCGGCGTCGTGCAACCCGTGATATCCGCCCTCAAACTTTAGGACTTTGTCGCGGCCGGTGGCGGCGCGGGCAAGGCGAATGGCGTGCATGGTGGCTTCGGTACCACTGTTGCCGAAGCGGACCATCTCGACCGGAAAGCGATTGCAGACTTCCTCGGCCAGTTCCCATTCCATGTTGTGGGGCATGCCGAACATGGTTCCGGTGGAAAGGCGCTTCTCCACCGCTTTCATGACGGCGGGATGGCAGTGGCCGGCCATGAGCGCGCCGAAGCAGAGGTTGTGGTCAATGTATTCGTTGCCGTCGAGATCGCGGAAACGGCTGCCCCGGCCCTCAGCGACAAAAATTGGGTAGGGATCGTAGGCGCGATAGTTGCTGGCGACGCCCAGCGGAATGCGCTTGAGGTTCTTTTTGTGGGCTTCGGCGGACTTGGGCGTGCGGCGCTCGAACGTGTCGAGCTCTTTTTGCAATGCGGGGTACATCTGGGTCTCCGATGATTTCTCAAGCCGCGATGATGGCGGCCATTAGAGTGTGCCCGGACGGCGCAGGCCGTCCGGGACTTCGGGCTAGAAATAGAATTTTAACGCAAACTGCACATCGCGCGGGTCTCGGGCTTGCAACACCTGCCCGAAGGTCGTATTCGAAAAGTTTCCGTCCGGGTTGTAAAACTGGGTCCGGTTAAACAGATTGAAAATGTCAGCCCGGAACTGGAAGTACTTGGCCTCGCTCAGGGTGATGCGTTTCGAGAATGTGATATCCCATTCGTTTTCTCCCGGACCACAGCAAAGAGAACGCGATGTCGTGGAAAAGGTCCCGAGTGGCAGGGGGTCGGAATACTGAGCCGCGTTGAGATAGTAGCGCCCCTGCACACCGTTGATGGTTTGCAGTTGCTTCGGGTTCAGGATTTGCGCACTGCCCGTCAGTTGCGGAGACGCCGTGCCAAAGAAGAAGAGGCTTCCAATCAACTCGTTGTCGTTCTGTGTTTGGAGACGAATGGGGAATCCGCTCTGGAACTGGGTGATCCCGGACACTTGCCAGTCATTCAGAACCTTCCCCGCTAATCCCCGGTACTTAGGCACTGGAAGGTCCCACACGTAGTTGATCACGAAGCGTTGTGCAGAGTTGAACAGGGAGAGGGCCCGGCTCTTCTTAAAGTCGAATGGATTGAGCGTTTCCTCGAAACTGGAGGCCCAATCGAGGGATTTGCTCCAAGTGTAGGCTGCCTGGAACTGCAAGCCATGCGAGAATCGCTTCTCCAGCATAGTTTGTAAGGAGTTATACGCGGACGCCGCAATCGTGTCTTCAGCGAAAATATTGGTGAAAATGTCGTTCCCATTGGTCGGGCAATTCGTGCCGGCGTTCGGCCCGTACGACACGCAGTTTGGAGCTGAGTACGGCCTCGTGCCAACAAGGTTGATCGGCGTGCCAGCGGGGTCGCCGGTGATTACCTTTCCACTGGGCAAATGGAACGTGGCGCCGGCCGGAAGGGTGAACTGGTAGACGCTGTCTTCCAAGGTGGGGCCACAGGTCCCGGCACCCTCGTAGGTGTTAATGTCCAAGCAGGTTTGAGGATTGCCGGGGTTGATATCGTGCGACGCCAGCAAGCGGTGCCCCTGCGACCCGACGTAGTTGACTTGCAAGAGCAGATCCTTGGCCAGTTCCCGCTGGATGCTGAAGTTGTACTGTGCCGTGTACTGGGTTCGCAAATGCGGTTGGAAGTCACCATACAAAAGAATGGGAGAGTAATTACCCCATCCGGGGTCTTTTCCTTTGGGCGGAGTCAGGATGCCGTTAAATCCGTTGGGTGCGACAAACTGCTGTTGACTGACGAACGGCGTGTTAAAGAAAGTGTTGAAAAAGCTGGGGCTGCTCCCAAAGGGAGGCTCGGCGCCGAACTGCTCCAGCACTAACTGCTCGATGGGGTTGTAGAACAGGCCCCAACCAGTTCGAATGCTGGTTTTGCCGTTGCTGCCCAGTACCTTTCCCAGAACCCCGCTCGTGAAGTTGGGGCTGTACGACAAACCGACGCGTGGGGCAACTGCCTTGTAATAGGTCGAAGTCAGACCGGATGGAACGCCCGGGTCACCGGGAACCACTAGCCCGGTGGGGCAGTAAGCCAGTGGCGTACTGGTGCAAGGATAGGCCTTGCTGTTTTCTCCCGGGCGGAAGGTCTGAACATGGCCCAGGGCATCAGTGAGAGGCGTATCGAGTTCCCAACGTAGTCCGTAATTCAAGGTTAGGTTGGGCCTCACCTTCCAGCTGTCTTGGGCAAACAAATAGACTCCCGTATTTCTGACGTTCTCCCGCTGGGCAGAACCCTGAGAATAGGTATCCACCAACCCCAGGAGGTAGCCGGGATAGTTGTCAAAGTTGGCGGGAGTAATTGAGTTGTTACCGGAACTATCGAAGGTAAAGTTCCCGCTCACGTTGTAGTAGAGCGTTTGGTCGAAGCGCGACCGGCGTACGTCCGCGCCAAACTTTACTGTGTGATTGCTCTTGACCCAGCTAAGATTGTCCGCAAACTGGAAGGAGTTTCCCACTTGCGGCAGTTCGCCTTCCCAACCGTTGCCGATGTTGAAGCCGCCCGAGACGTCGATAAAGGGCAAGCCCGTGCGATTGGAAGGCAATCCGGGAGTGATACCGGCCTTGCCCGGTGCAATCCCCGAACTCTGAATCAGGGTGTTTATTGCCGGGGAATCGGAATTACCGTTGAAACAGAATTGTGTAGCGTTCCCCGAGCAGAAGCTTGTCACCGCCCCCGTATTCTGCGGATGTTGGAATGTCAACTGCCCCTCGCGCAAGTACGTCACGCGGAACTCGTTCACGAGCGAGTTGCTGATCGTCCAGGTGTGGCTGGGATTCCATTGTTGAAACCGCTGGTTCACGATGGTGCCGTAGCCGGGAATATTCGCACCAGACGCCTGGAATCCGTAAAAGGGCTCGATGTCTCGTTCGTCGGTAAAGTAATAGTAGATGCTGAGGTTCTGGCGATCGCTAATCCTGTGATCCAGGCGTACGGTGAACTGATCCTGATTGTCGGTCTTGCTGGGGACCGATTGAAAAGTGCCGCCGGGACTATTGGCCGCTGGAACAAATCGCAGCAAATTGACCGCCACCGGGTCCATACATTGGGAAGGAATGACACCCGTAGCAAAGACGGCAGACCACGGCACTCCGGCTGCGGGAGTCGTGCCTCCCAAGCCTGCGATGGCCTGCTGACAGGTCGTCGTGCCATCGGTGCGACTGTTCAGGGCATCGGCAACAAACTGATCATTGATTTGGTTGGGCGTAACCCCGTCGGCCCGAAAGTCTGGAAACGCCCCGAAGTTTCCGCTGATCTCATCTGGCGTTGGAGGTGTGACTAGCGGCCCGGAAACACCCTGGCGCACCCGGCGGCCTTCATAGGACGCGAAGAAAAAGGTGCGGTCCTTTTTTACCGGGCCCCCTAACGTGCCGCCGAACTGGTTCTGGTTGAATTGTGGCTTGACGGTGTTGAGAAAGCCCTGGGCATTGAGCACCGTGTTGCGGAAGTATTCATAAACATTCCCGTGAAGATTGTTGGTGCCTGACTTAGTGACTACGTTCACCACGGCCCCAGAGTTGCGTCCGTATTCGGCATCAAAGGTATTGGTGATCACGCGGAATTCATCGATGGCGTCCGGTGTGGGCTGAACCGCCGCCGCATTAACAAACTGGTCGTTGGCATCGCCGCCATTGACGCTAAAGTTGTTGGCGCGGCCGCGGCCACCGTTCACCGAAACTGAGCCAGCTTTATCGCTTCCGTAAAAAGTCGAGCCGCTGCTGCCTAATTGCGATTGGACGCCAGGCTGGAGTTGCAGAAATTGGTAGGTGTCGCGTTCATTCAGCGGCAGCTCGTTAACCGAACGATTGTTGACCACGGCACCGAGCTGAGTGCTGGTTGTATCAACGAGCGGCGCCTCGGAAGTGACTTCCACCACTTCTTTGGCTTCGCCGATTTCCATGACCATGTTGAGCGTGATGACCTGGTTGATTTCGAGGGTAATGCCGTGGCGCACGCTCTTTTTGAAGCCGGTCAGATCGAAGTTGAGCGTGTAGGTGCCGACGGGCACCTCGGGAAACACATAGTCTCCATTGTCGTTCGTTTGCGTGTTGCGGCTGACGCCGGTCGCCTCATTGGTGGCAGTCACACTGACCTGGGCGAGAACTGCGCCGGTAGGATCGGCCACGCGGCCCAAGATTCTGCCGCCCGTGCTTTGCGCTGAGAGGAGGGTGGAACAGCCGAGACACACGAAGACCACGAGCGAACGGGTCGCCCAGCGAACGGTCGACGACGGCATGGAGACCTCCAAATGTTTGATGGAGCGTTGCGTTGAAAACCGAAACGGACCGCTTGCGCCCGCAACAAACCTTGCTATAATCGCGCAACGTTAGTGGGACAATCGGCCCGCTGTCAAGCAAAAAATACTACTTTGCTTCATCGAGAAAAGTGCAGGCGGCCGGGGTGACCGGGGGTTAAGTTGAGCGAGGTCAAAACCAGCTTGAAGATCGGCGATGTGGCCCGCATGGTGGGCATGTCTCCCTCCGTAATCCGTTCCTGGGAAAACCTCGGCCTGACGCGGCCGCGCCGCACTGCCAGCCGGTACCGCATCTATAGCGCCGATGATGTGAAGCTGCTGAAGCGGGCACGTTTTCTGCGCCGGGTGCGGGGCCTGAACGCTCCTGCGATCGTGCAGACGCTGAAACGGGATGGGCTGTTGCGGACGCATCCGGATGGGGGCGCGGCAGCCGCAATTGGCGGACGGCTTCGTCAATTGCGCACGCAACGTGGGTTCTCTCTGTCGCAAGTGGCCAATGCTGTCGGCATTTCGCTCGGCTTTCTCAGCGCGCTGGAGCGTTCGCAGATGAGCGCTTCGGTGGGCACTTTGCGAAAGCTGGCGCGCTTTTACCAGACCAACATCCTTGATTTCTTCGATCCTACGGAGTCGAATACGCGGCTGGTTCGGCCGGAGAACCGCAAAGTGCTGGAGGCTGGTCCCGGAGTCCGGATGGAACTTCTGGCTTGGGGCAATGCGGTGATGGAGCCGCACCTGTTTCGCATCGCGGCCCAGGCCAGCAGCGGCGATGCCTATACGCACGAAGGTGAGGAGTTCTTATACGTGTTGCGCGGCGAACTGCGGATTTCTCTGCAAGGAGAAGAGTACCGGTTGCAACGCGGCGACAGCTTCTACTTTGAAAGCACAACTCCCCATCACTGGCGAAATCCGGGGCGGGGCGAGACGTGGGTGCTTTGGATCAATACGCCGCCGACGTTTTAGTGCGAGCCGCGAGCTGTGGCAGTCCGAGGAAACGATTCTGTTCGACATCACAAAATTCCGATGTGCTGCCAGGAGATTGATTTTCGCGGTGGTGCTGTCTGGTCTGAGCGCCATTTCGGCAATCGCAGGAGGGCCTGCTCTCGCGGATACGGTTGTGGTAAACGCTCGCATCTACACAGTTGATGCGCAACACCCCTGGGCCGAGGCGCTTGCCATTCGCGGCGATAAGATTCTAGCGGTCGGGCGGTTGCAGGACATCAATTCGTTTCGCTCGGCTGAAACCAAGGTGATCGATGCGGGCGGCCGACTCGTTCTGCCCGGTTTCGTTGACAGTCATATCCATATGCTGGAAGGTTCCTTGAACGCGCAGTGGATGGTGATCGACGACTCGGCGACATTGGCCGAAGTGCAACAACAAGTAAAGGCTTATGCCGCCGCTCATCCGAATAAAGCATGGCTCCGGGGGCGGGGTTGGTCGTATCCGATGTTTGGCGCAGCCGCGATTCCTGACAAGAAATTTCTGGATGAGGTGGTCCCCGACCGTCCAGTTTATCTCGAAGCCTATGATGGTCACACCTGGTGGGCCAACAGCAAGGCATTGGAATTGGCAGGAATCACGGGACGGACCCCCGATCCGGCAGGTGGCGTGATTGTCCGGGACCCCAAAACCGGGCAACCGACGGGGGCGATTAAAGAGGATGCGGCGGACCATCTCATCGAGCGCGTAATCCCCCCGCCGACGCGCGAAGAAAGATTGGAGGCCATTCGCTTCGGTCTCAAAGAAGCAAATCGGGCCGGCCTGGTCCGCGTCCACTGTGCTGGCAATCTGGAACTCGCCGAGAGCGACTGGGACAACGCTGATTTGTACGACCAGTTGCGGCGTTCGGGTGAACTGACGGCCCGGGTGTACCTGGCGTCCTTCATAGAACCACCGGCGCTCACCGAGCAGAAACTCCAGAAAATCGAAGAGGGACGACGCCGCTATCGCGATGAGTGGGTTTCCGCCGGGGCCGTGAAGTTTTACGCCGACGGCGTGATCGAAAGCCACACCGCGGCCATGTTGGAACCGTACTCGGATGATGCTTCGCAATCTGGCCAGTTGCAATGGGATCCGGTCAACTACATCAAGGCGGTTATAGAGCTGGATCGGCGGGGCCTGCAGATTTTCACCCATGCCATCGGCGACCGCGCGATTCGCATGGCGCTGGATGGGTATGAGGCGGCGCAGAAAACGAACCACACTACAGACGCCCGGCATCGGGTTGAGCATATCGAGGATGTTTCCGCGGCCGACATCCCTCGCTTTGGCCAGCTCGGAGTCATTGCCAGTTTTCAGCCGCTGCACGCTTACCCTAATGATGACACGTTAAAAATCTGGAGCCGCAACGTCGGACCCGAGCGGACGCAGCGCGCCTGGGCCTGGCGCAGCATCGAGAGCACGGGCGGGCGCCTTGCCTTCGGAAGCGATTGGCCGGTAGTGACGCAGAATCCCTGGCCGGGGGTGCAGAACGCCGTGACCCGGCAAACCACCGAAGGCAATCCCCCTGGAGGTTTTGTGCCGCGGGAGCGAATCAGCCTGGAGGACGCCATCAAAGCTTACACTCTCGGAGCAGCGTATGCAGGGCATCGGGAGCAAACTGAGGGATCGCTCGAACCGGGAAAAGTGGCCGACCTGATCGTGATCTCACAAGACATCTTTAAAATCGAACCAACCGAGTTGGGGAAAACGGAAGTGTTGCTCACCATGGTGGGCGGCAAAGTTGTATATCAATCGCCCGAATGGGAGAAAAAGTCCGCAACGAAGGAGGCGCACCGATGACTCGACGCTCTCTGGTTTGTTTGGGCGTGCTAGCGCTCTCCGTGCTGATCGGCTCGTGCAGCAAGAAGACGCCGACGCTGAACCTGCTGGTATGGGAAGGCTACGCTGACCCATCTTTTGTGCAAGCCTTCGAAGAGCAATGGCACTGCAAAGTCTCAGCTTCCTACATGGGATCGAGCGATGAACTGGTGGCAAAGCTGCGTGGCGGGAGTGCGGGAACTTACGATGTGATTTCGCCTTCGAGTGATGTGGCCACTTCGATTGCGTCCTCGGGGCTGGCAGCGCCGCTCGATCTTGCGAAGCTTCCAACTTATGGTCAGCTTTCGCCACAGCTCACTTCCCTGCCCCTGGTGCGGATGAAAGGCCAGGTTTATGGCGTTCCTTTTATGTGGGGACCGGATCCATTGATCTATGACACTCAAGTTTTCCAGCAGGCGCCGGCGAGCTGGAACGTTTTATGGGATCCGAAGTATCGCGGCAAGATTTCGGTTTGGGACGATCTTTCCACGGTTTACATGGCGGCGCAGGTCCTGGGATACGACCAGCCCGATCCCAGCCGCCTCTACAACTTGAGCGATGAACAACTGGAAGCGGTGAAGAAAAAGCTGATGGAATTGAAACCCAACATCCGGAAGATGTGGTCGACCGGTGGGGAGCTGACGAATCTCTTTCAAAACCACGAGATCGTTGCGGCGATGGGTTGGCCGTTGATGACCAACCAGTTGCGCAAGGTCAGCTTTCCTGTTGGAGAAACTATCCCCAAAGAAAATACAACTGGCTGGATCGATCACCTGATGATCACGGCCGGGAGTGAGAACAAAGACCTGGCTTACAAATTTCTGGAATACATGATCGAAGCGCGGACGCAGAAGAAAGTCACCGATGTCACTGGTTACACGCCAGCGAATCCGCAGGCGGCGCAGTTCATGACTTCGGACGAGGTGAAGAGTCTTCACCTCGATGACGTGGACAACTATCAGAAGCGACTTTATTTTTGGCAAAATGTGCCGCGCCGCGCGAAGTACAACGAAGTCTGGAACGAAGTAAAAGCAGCGCAGTAGCGCCCTGCGGTGACGTAGTCAGCGAATCTCCATGGTGAGCAGCACCCAACCCGAGGTTGCCGCCGAGTCCAAACAAGCGGCCGCGCCTCTGCTCAGCATCCGGAAGGTCGCCAAATCTTTCGGGCGTCACGATGTGTTGCGAGACATTTCACTGGATATCGCGGAAGGCGAGTTTCTCACGATACTTGGCGAGAGCGGCTCGGGAAAAACCACGCTCTTACGCATTATTGCGGGATTTGAAAGCGCGACTTCCGGGGAAATCTGGATGGGCGGAGAGCGCCTGGATTCCCTGCCGCCTTATCGCCGCCGCGTGAATACGGTGTTCCAGAACTATGCGCTTTTTCCGCACTTGACGGTGGCACAAAACGTCAGCTATGGGTTGCGCATCGCAAAGCTTCCCAAGGATGAAATCGCATCGCGGGTTGAGCAGGCTTTGACGCTGATGAAGCTGGCGCCCTACGCGCAGTACAAGCCGGCGAAAATCAGCGGCGGACAGCAACAACGAGTCGCGCTGGCTCGGGCGCTAGTGAATCGTCCGCGGCTGCTCTTGCTCGATGAACCCCTCTCCGCCCTGGACGCCAATCTCCGCCGCCACATGCAGGTCGAATTGAAGTCTCTGCAACGCGAAGTCGGCATCTCTTTTGTCTTCGTCACACATGACCAGGAAGAAGCCATGGTCATGTCGGACCGGATTGCTTTGCTCCGCATGGGGGAACTGGAGCAGGTCGCCTCGCCGCGGGAGATTTACAACCGCCCCGCGACGGCCTACACCGCCCAGTTTATCGGGCATACCAACCTGTTGCGCGGTGAAGTAAAAGATGGAGTAGCTCGGTGCAATTCGCTGTCCTGGCGGACGGGGCTGCGCGATGGTCCCGGGCTGTTCTCGCTTCGGCCAGAAAATATCCACCTTCGGATGGGCTCGACCGATGGAGCAGCGATTCGATTCCGCGGCAAGATGCTGAGGCAGGCTTTTCATGGGGCGACGGAGTTGTTGCAGATCGAATGCGAAGATGGCCTGAGCCTGTCGGTGAGGGCTGCGAGCAGGCAGAGCTGGCAGGGTGAGCTGGAACTGGAATTTGCTCCGGCGGACGCCGTCCCAGTCCGCGAATCAGAGGAACGAGGCTGATGTTCTCCCGCGCCTACCGAGCCACGATTACGCTTCCCCCCCTGCTGTGGGTCGCGGTCTTCTTGCTGGTACCTTATCTCCTGCTTTTCTGTTACAGCTTCTGGTCGGTTTCGCCGGCGCAGGAGATCGTTCACTCATGGACTCTCGACAACTACCGTGAACTGCTGGCCAAAGGCGTTTACCTGCAGACGCTGTTCCGCTCAATGTGGATTGCCGCGCGCGTCACCCTTCTCTCCTTGCTACTAGGCTACCCGCTGGCCTATTACCTCTCTTTCTATGCGGGCAAGCGCAAAGATTTGCTTTATCAGCTAGTGATTATTCCGCTGTGGGTAAGCTACCTGGTGCGGGCCTATGCGTGGAAGACCATTCTGGGCAGCGACGGCGTGCTCAATACGCTCTTGCAGTATGTCCATCTAACGAAGCAGCCGCTGGAATTTCTGCTCTACAGCCCGTTCGCCGTGGTTCTGACGCTCACGCACATCTACACATCGTTTGCGTTTCTGCCGATCTACGCTTCGCTGGAACATGTTCCGCGGAATCTGGTGGAAGCATCGCACGACCTCGGGGCAACTCCTTTTCAAACCTTCTGGCGAGTGATCTTCCCGCTCTCGATTCCCGGAGTGCTGGCCGGCGCCACTTTTGCCTTCGTGCTCAGCCTGGGAGATTTTCTCGCGCCGCTGCTGCTGGGCGGACCGAGCGGCATCATGATTTCGAACATTGTGGTCAGTCTGTTTGGCGCGGCTTACAACTGGCCGCTCGGGGCGGCAATCTCATTCTGCATGTTGGGGCTGGTGATCACGCTCTTGTTTTTCTCGGAAAGACTTGAGAAGAAATGGAGCTTCCGATGAGTGGCGCCGGATCAGTGCATGGCTCACGATGGCTGCCGTGGCATTCGATCGCGGTTTTTGCCTTCTTGTATCTGCCCATCGTTACTTTAATCGTATATTCGTTCAATGGGGCCGGTATCGGAGGTTTTCCGCCACGCCATCTCACCCTCAATTGGTATCGAATTCTGTTCGCCGACGAGGCAATTTGGTCTTCGGTAGTAAACAGCCTGTTTGTAGCGGCGGCCGCGGTGGGGATCGCGCTTACTTTCGGCATTCCTGCCGCACTCGCACTCGACCGTGCTGACTTCCCCGGCAAGGTCTTGTTTCGGCGGCTCGTACTTTTGCCGCTGATTCTGCCCGGCATCATTACCGGTCTTTCATTGCTCATGCTGTTCCGCGCGGTGGAAGTCAGGCTCAGTCTGACCACCATTATTCTGGGCCATGGCACGGCGCTGATTTCGGTGGCCACCACCGAGGTATTTGCCGGCTTGCAAAAACTCGACCGCGCGCAGGAGGAAGCGTCCCTCGATTTGGGCGCGAATTATTGGCAGACCTTCTGGCGGGTGACTATGCCGAATTTGCGTCTCTCGATCATCGGTGCAGCGTTGCTCATCTTCACTCTTTCGATGGATGAAATTGCGGTGAGCTTTTTCCTGATCGGGCGGGAGAATACTCTTCCACTTGAAATCTGGGGAAGGTTGCGGCGCGGCATTACGCCGGAAATTAACGCAGTTTCGAGTATCATTTTCGTTTTCTCTTTGGCCGCGATTGTAGTTTGGTACCGCTTACGGACACAGGGCGAAGGACAACCGGAAATTGCCGCTGAACTGCTGGAGCCGGCGGCACAGGGGGAACGGGCATGAGCGCAAATCGACGCGACTTCATCAAGTTTGTGGTGGCGGGCAGTGTCGCAGCCGGCTGTCCGATTGATCTTTCGCTCTTGAACGCGCAAACCGCCGCCCCGCCGGTGGTCGAGGGGGAAGACAATCACATTTGCCATCAAGTGCGCGACGGGAAGGTATTCACCCGTCCTCCCGCGTCGGCGCGTCACGATGTTGTCATTGTGGGTGGCGGGGTCAGCGGACTCACCGCCGCCTACCTGCTTCGACACCACGATTTCCTTTTGCTGGAAAAGGAACCGCACTGGGGCGGCAACGCGTATCTGATGGAATACCAGGGAATGGCGTACGGTACCGGCTCCGCTTTTATGGACAAGAGCGAACTAACCTATGCCTTTGCCCACGAGATCGGTATGGAGCCATTGCCGATCAACAACCCGGACGGCACTATCCTGCAGGGAAAATTCATCGCCGACACCTGGGGCGCCGGACTCGACCAGCTTCCCTACCCTGCTCCGGTTCGCGAGAGTTTCAAGAAGTTCAAGAAAGAAATGCTGGCCATCGATCCGCAGAAACGGACAGCGGAACTGGCCACGATGCCGTTTTCCGACCTTTTAAAAGACTATCCCGACGAGGTGAAGCAGTGGTGGAACACCTACGGCTTCTCCAACTGGGGAGCAACCAGCGACGAAACGGCTGCACTGGTCGCGGTGGAAGAAGTCCACGCCACCATCGGCGAAAAGCGCATCGAGCGTTACACCTGGCCGGGGGGCCTGGGAGCGCTGACGAAAAAACTGGCGGAAACGCTGCAAGCGCAATATGCCGACCGATTGCAGACCGGTTCGACCATCGTTGCCGTCGTACCTGGCAAGGACGACGTACAAGTCACGTACATGCAAGGCACGGAACTGAAAACCGTGGCCGCGAAAGTCGTGGTTGTGGCGACACCCAAGTTCATCACCCGCCGCATCGTCGAGGGCATGCCGGAAAAGCAGAACGATGCCATGCATCAGATTCGCTACATTCCATATGCGGTAGTGAACCTGATTTTCGACAAGCCCGTATTCAACCAGGGGTACGATACCTGGTGCCCGGGAAACAGCTTCACCGACATGATTGTGGCGGATTGGGTGGTGCGCAATCAGCCGGGGTACAAACAGAAATTCAACATTCTTACCTGCTACGCACCGCTCCACGAAGAAGATCGCCCCATGCTGCTTTCGGAACCGAGCGCCCGGCGGGTCGCGGCTGGGGTGCTGCACGATTTTCAGAAGCTGATGCCGGAATTCAATGTGGACCCGATCGAGGTTCATCTCTTCCGGCGCGGCCATCCTTTGTATATGTCCACTCCGGGTCTCTTTACGCAAACCCAGCCCGAGGTGCGCCAACCCATGGACCGCGTGTTTTTCGCCAACACCGACTCGGAGGGCCCGGAGTCCACCGCCTCGGCTGCAATCGCCGCCGCCCAACGCGCGGCAAAAGAAGTGGAAAACCGGTTGGCCGGAAAGCCAATGCCCAAGGAAACTGCGGTCGTAGGCTGAACTGGGACGATTCTCGAAGAAATCCTCACAATACCCGTCTTCCGTGTCCGCATATCGGGAACGCATAGTAAAGTGGTATATAGCCCCGCGTGCTTCGGGCCACCTTTGCATCGGAAATCGGAGAGGATTGTCTTTTGAGTTCCAGCATTCGCAACATCGCCATTATCGCCCACGTGGACCACGGCAAAACCACGCTTGTCGACGCCATGCTGCAGCAAAGTGGAACTTTCCGGGCTAACGAGCACTTAATTGAGCGCGTCATGGACTCCAACGATCTGGAGCGGGAACGCGGCATTACCATTCTGGCGAAAAATACTGCGGTTCATTATCACGATGTAAAAATCAACATTGTGGATACTCCCGGCCACAGCGACTTCGGCGGCGAAGTGGAGCGCGCGCTGAAAATGGTAGACGGCGTAATGCTGCTGGTTGATGCCAGTGAAGGCCCGCTGCCCCAGACCCGCTATGTTCTGGGCAAGGCGCTTGAAGCCCACCTTCCGCCAATTCTCGTTATTAATAAGATCGATCGCTCGGACGCGCGCCCGCAGGAAGTGCTCAATGAGGTCTACGACCTTTTCATCGACTTGGATGCGAAAGAAGAGCAACTTGATTTTCCCGTGCTCTACACCAACGCTAAGGCGGGCACGGCATCCACTGACGTTCGCGGAGGCGGCGAGAACCTGCGGCCGCTGTTCGATGCGATTCTGAAGACTATCCCTCACCCGCAGGGCGATCCGGAGGGTCCGCTGCAGATTCTGGTGGCCAATCTCGATTACAGCGACTATCTGGGCCGCCTGGCCATTGCCCGCGTGTTCAACGGAACCATGCGTACCGGCGAGGATGTCGGCATTGCCAAACTGGACGGTTCACTCCACAAGACGAAGATCACAAAGCTGTTCTCTTTCTCGGGCCTGAAGCGCACCGACATTACAGAAACGACGCTGGGAGACATCGTCGCGGTGGCAGGCGTCGAGGGCATCACTATCGGCGAAACGATTACCAGCGCAGAAACTCCCACCCCACTGCCGCCGATCACCATCGACGAACCGACCATCGCGATGCAATTTACAGTCAACACATCACCGTTCTCGGGACGCGAAGGCACATTTGTGACCTCCCGCCATTTGCGGGAACGCTTGCAGAAAGAGCTACTGACCAACGTTTCGTTGCGCATGGAAGAAACCGAAAGCACGGACACGTTCAAAGTAATGGGCCGGGGCGAACTGCAGCTCTCGATCTTGATTGAGATGATGCGCCGCGAAGGCTACGAGCTCATGGTGGGCAAGCCGGAAATCGTCACCAAGCGCGTCGACGGCAAACTGATGGAGCCCGTCGAGCACCTCACCACCGACATTCCCGAAGAATTTGTTGGCGTAGTCATGGAGCAGCTTGGCGCGCGCAAGGGTGAAGTTGCCAACATGCACAATCACGGCTACGGACGCGTTCGTATTGAATTCCGTGTGCCCAGCCGCGGATTGATTGGCCTGCGCAGCCAGCTCCTGACCGACACGCGCGGAACCATCGTGATGAATTCCCTTTTCGAAGGATATACGGAGTGGCAAGGCGAGATTCCGCATCGGCCTACGGGCGCGCTGGTGGCGGATCGGGCGGGGGCAACGACGCCATATTCCCTCTACAACCTGCAGGAGCGAGGGGAGCTGTTCGTCGGGCCTACGATCGAAGTCTACGAGGGCATGATCATTGGCGAGAATGCCAAAGACAATGACCTCGACGTGAATGTAGTGCGCGAAAAGAAGTTGACCAACATGCGGTCTTCCACGGCGGACATCGCGGTCCGTTTGGTGCCGTTCCGCCAATTGAATCTCGAGCAAGCTATCGAGTTCATCGCCGAAGATGAATTTGTGGAAGTCACACCGAAGTCGCTGCGTCTGCGGAAGAAAGTGCTGCCCGCGAATAAGCGGAAAAAGAACACAATGGTCGCGGTAGAGGAAGAGTGATGGCGCTTCCTCACCGTGGTAAATTTCAGAAGACTACTTCCTCCCTCTTCAAGATGTTCCTTGTGCCCTGCAGTTGCGGCACAACCTTCGCCGTTGCCGAGGACTATGACCGCAAGAGTACGGCCTGGAGCCGCTACCTCAAATGCCCAAACTGCGGCAAGCGGCACGATCCCAAGAACCGGCTGCTGCAACTTGGCTACCAGCGCGAAGGCTATTGGAAAGTGGATGAGTGCTAACAGCCGGGCCAAGCCATCGAATAGTCCGGCGGCCTAAGCCCCTTGGGGGATTGACTGGCGGAATTTCGGGAACCTGCTATACTTCCCCCCGCGTTTGACTGTTTGCCAACTTTGGCTCCCAGGACAAGGCCAACCAGCCAACTTTTTCTGCCGAAGTCAGCCGCACTCAGACAGCTCACTCCGAGGCAAGAGCTTGAAGAACATTTTTGTGGGGAACCTCGACTTCAACACTTCCGAAGACGAACTACGGCAGTTGTTCGAAACGTATGGGCAGGTCGACCGGGTCAGCATCATGACTGACCGGGAAACCGGACGTTCGCGCGGCTTCGGCTTCGTGGAAATGGTGAATGCGGAAGATGGCGAGAAGGCAATCGCCGCCCTGAACGGCACACAGGTGGGAGGGCGGAAGCTCAATGTTAACGAAGCGCGGCCCAAGACCGAGCGCGGCGGCGGTGGAGGCGGTGGGGGTGGGCGCGATCGCGGCGGGCGCGGCGGTGGCGGTGGTGGCGGACGGAATCGCTGGTAAGAAAATTCGCCCTTTGATCGGGCCTCGATTGATGGCGGGAGCAACGGGATGTAAACTGAAATCCAGCGCGCCCGTAGCTCAATTGGATAGAGCGCCGGCCTCCGGAGCCGTAGGTTAGGGGTTCAAGTCCCTTCGGGCGCGCCAGATGCAATATCCTCGAGCTTCATCTCAAGCGCGTTTTTTTTCGCTCGGCGGCCAACCTCTTTCCCGTTTGCCATCATCCGACACCCCGCATTGAAACTGGGCCAGTGGTTGTGCTTTCATGCCCTGCGAAAAATGAGGAGGCTATCCATGAAGTTCTCGGCACTGGTTTTGAGTTTTTGTCTGGCAGCATTTGGGCTGGTTGCTTTCGGCCAGCAGTCTGCGAAGTCAACCGAGCGAATCCAGAAAGAGGTCCGGCATGAATTGGTGATGCTGCCCTTTCTTGACGTGTTCGACAACCTCGCCTTCCGGGTGGATGGATCAACCGTCACCCTCATGGGACAGGTCACCAACCCAACTCTAAAAACTGACTCGGAACGCGTGGTGAAGGGGATTGAAGGAGTCGAGCGGGTTGATAATAAAATCGAAGTCCTCCCTGCCTCGCCGATGGATGACCGTCTCCGCCGTCAATTGTTCCACGCTATCTACGATTATCCCCCACTTGAGAAATATGCGATGGGTGTAATCAAGCCGATTCGCATCATCGTCAGGAATGGCAACGTCGCCTTGGAAGGGGTGGTGGACAACGAGACGGATAAGAATATTGCGGGCCTTCGGGCAAACACGGTTCCCGGGATTTTCTCCGTAACTAACAACCTTCAAGTTACGGGCAAGTAGCGCCCCCACCTGTAGGGGCAAAAGGACACCAAGCCGGGCAGATGTGCGTCCGTCCCGTAAACCTTGACTGGCGGGGGTCCGTGGCCCATCATCCTTGGAATGAGGGTGCTTTTCACGGACGGGCGCGCGCGGGATCAAAGCCTTCTTCGCGCGCAAAGGCACCACTCCGCAGTCTCAGTAGTGGCGTTGTTGTTATCACTTCACGCCGTCTTCTCCGCGTACGGGCAGAATTCGCCGAATTCCAAAACTCCCGATGAACCGCCGACTATCCGAATTACTACGACCACTCGGATGGTCGAGGTCGACGTGGTGGCCAAAGACAGTAAGGGACGGCCGGTGGACAACCTTGCGGCCAGGGATTTCGTTCTACGTGATAACGGCCAGGTGCAGAAGATCAGCCGTTTCTCAGTCGAACGCGGAACTCTGAATCAGGAAGACACTCAGCCAAGCGGTGGCAAGCCGAACACTGCGCCAAAAACGGTGTTCTCCAATACTCACCCCGCGAACCTCACGGCGTTGGTGATCCTGGTGGATATGTTGAATACGCCCATCGAAGATCAGGCTCTGCTGAGAAAGTCTCTGATTCAATCCCTGTTAGAAATCAAATCTTCCCCTCCCATTGCGCTGCTCGTCTTGACTGAAGATCTTCGCTTGCTTAGCGATTTCACCACCGGCACCGCCTCCCTCTCGAAGGCGGCGGAGAATCTGAAGACAGGTCGCGGCGCGGGAATCGGTCCAACGCTGGATGCACCCGTCACTCCAAACCTCAAATTCGATGCTGCCATCGCCAAGGCCAATATTGCCGAATGGCAGGCCCAGCATACTGCGGGGGCGGAGCGCACCCTCGCCGCGCTGAAGTTGATCCGCCAGGACTTGAAGCGGATCCAGGGACGAAAGAGTCTGTTGTGGATCAGCGGGGGGCTGGTCATCCCCATGAGCGAGACTCACGCCATGCAACAAGCCGTCGATGATTTCAACAACGACAACATTTCGATCTATACCGTCGATGCGCGGGGCATGGCGGTTGAAGCCGGGCTGGACGCGAGCCAAAGCTCGATCAGCCCTCTGGCTCAACTTCTCGCAGTGGAGGACGACACGCGGGGCGCCGTCATGGAGGTGCTCGCGAAGAGTACGGGCGGGGTGGCCTACCGGAACACCAATGCGCTCAGCACTGCGATCACCCAGGCGGTCGAAGACACTGGCGAGGTGTACGCGCTGGCTTACTATCCTGACCATAACAA
Source organism: Terriglobia bacterium (assembly GCA_963765285.1). Taxonomy (GTDB): domain Bacteria; phylum Acidobacteriota; class Terriglobia; order Terriglobales; family Acidobacteriaceae; genus CAVWZH01. The sequence continues at coordinate 255,719 of CAVXVR010000008.1, read as the reverse complement.
TTGGAATGGTGAGTATCACAAACTGCAGGTGCAAGTGAACCATCCGGGCGTCCACTTGCGCTACCGCAGTGGGTATTTGGCCAGCCCCGAACCGCTGCCCACAAGTGTGGCCCCGGAAAAGCAATTCCTGGAAATCGTCAACAGCCCTGTCGATTCTCCTGGCCTCCCTTTTAGCGTAGAGGTGAAACCAGGGGAAAAACCTGGTTCGGTGCGACTGATTCTCCGCATTGAGGGCAGCGTGTTGCAGTTGCAAGAGAAAGGCGACGACCAGGTTGGCCTCCTACAGCTTTGGTGCCGCCAGCGGAACCCATCGGGCGAAGACGTCGGGGTTGCGACCACGGATTACCCACTCACCTTCTCGCCGGACGCCTACGAAACCTTACTCGACGATGGACTGGAACTTCGGCCACCTCTGCAACTGAAGCCTGGCGCAGCCACGCTGCGTGTCATCCTGCGCGATGGTGTTTCGGGCAGGGTGGGCACTGTGGACGTACCCCTGGACACCGCTATCGTGGGAATCCCATCCAGCTAACCACCTCCTGGGAATGTTGTGACTTGTCGCTTGGCAAGGCAGCCAGGCCAGCCGAATTTCCTTCATCATCAAATCTGGGCCGGCAAGCTGGTCGCGAGTACCGGTTAAAGTCGCACCGTAGGGTTGCCGATGAGGACATCGAATGGCAATTCAACCAACCGATTCCTGGCGGGAATCGGCCTCAGGAGAAAATCATGTCGGTCGCAGGAATCTCCAGCACGACCTTTTCCCAACCCCACATCTCTCAAGCTCAAGCCAGCCCCGCACTAATCTACTCACGGGAGAGAGGAGTCGATCTGCGGCAACTGGGTCAGGCACTTCAGTCAGGAGACCTGGCCGGCGCACAGCAGGCCTACGCAACCCTTACTCAGTTGGCCCAAAGCGCTCCCTGGAACACGAGCGCGGCAGCGTCTGGGAACGCAACTGCCTCAACATCCACGAGCACAACCGCTGCCTCGCCGTTTAAGTACACCCAGCGTGCGCAGGATTTCGCAGCCATCGGTCAGGCGTTGCAATCTGGGGACCTGCAGGGGGCACAACAGGCCTTCGCGAAACTGCAACAAGATCTTCGAGGGCGCGCCGCGAGTTCAAGCTCCAGTACGGGAGCGGGCCAAACCAACAGCAATACCATCGCGGAGATTATCGTCAACTTAAATAGTGCGGGCAGCAACCTTCTGGCTCCGGCTCCCGCAAGCCCGGTCGTACCCCCGGCAAGCCCGACTCCAAGCACCGTCGCCCCCGCAAGTACCACAGATTCGGGAAGCACGACCCCGGCATCGACCACTGCCCCCGCCGATAGCACGCCCGCGGCAGCGAACTCTTCCCCGGAGATCATCCTGAACCTTGGAAGCAACAGCGGAACCACGCCTGAGATCATTCTCAATCTGTCGCAGGGCAGCTCCGCAGGATCCACTCCCGAACTGGTCATAAACGTTGACAACGGCAGCAGCGGCTCGGCGCCAGAGATCACGCTGAATCTGAACAGCAGCAATAGCAGCACCGGGACCAGCGGATCAACGCCCGAAATCACGCTTAGCCTGGGCAATGGTGGCGGGAGCAACGGCTCAGTACCAGAGATCACCTTGAACCTCAACGGCAGCAACGGGAGTAACGGAAGCGGGAGCAGCGGGTTTGGGCTGGGATTCATTTTCACGCCCGGGCCTGGAGGGCCGGCGACGCAGTCTGGCGGTCTGGTCATTGATATCCAGGCCTAAATGAATCGCTAAGAGAGTTTCGTTGCGTTCTCTTGCCGCGTACTAAAAACCCATCGCTCTCCCGAACCTGCCAAGGCAGGCGGTTCAGGCCATAAGTCGAGAACTGGTTGTCCTTAAAGGAGTTCTCCACGCAGTTGCGGAGTTGAGTGACTATAGTCATCTTGCCCCGCCTTTCATCCTGCTTCACCCTAGGGGTTGGGCCACCGAAAAGCACAGGGGCGTGTGTCTAAGCCATGACAAATCCCAAAGTTTCAGGAGCGGGAGCAGATTGGACCGAACTGCTGACGGATCCTGACCTGGTAAGCCACCTGGGTGAACTTCTGCGGACCTACCGCGAATCTTCCCCCGAGAAACGGGATCAGGCGTTGTTGGACGCGATGCGCAAGATCAAGGCCGGCAAGAACGGCCCGGTCGAGGCGTCCAGCGGCGGAACCAAAGCAGAAGCTGAGGCCGAGGCCCAATCCGCGCCACAGGCTTCAGTGGAGTCGATGCAACCGGTAGAGGTTGGACCGGAAAACTCGCCTCCTTTTTCGCCCGATTACTTTTCCCCTTCATCGTGGCAGGACCGCCGCCGCTATCCGCGCATGAAATGTTTCGTCGCCGTGGAGCTGCACGTCGGGGATGCCGCTAGTCCCATCTGGGGAAACCTATCCAATACAAGCATCGGCGGGTGCTTTGTGGAGACCGCCACGGCGGTGCCGTCGGGAGCCAGCGTCGAAATTGGCCTATGGCTGGCAAATGGCAAGGTTTGGATCAAAGGCATCATCTTGAACGGCGTAGTCACAAAGAGTACGCCGTCGTTCGGGGTTCGGGTCAAATTCTCCGATCTGGAACCCAGCGCGCGAGAGTCCCTCCGTCATTTCCTCAAGTTCGTCGAGAGTACAACCAAAGAACACAGCAGCGAGCATGCCTATCTCGAGAAATTGAAGCGTTAATCTTCTCTAATTCCCAGAATCATTTCTCCACAATTCATACTAGGAATGAAACTTCCGCGTGGCCTTTTTCATCTCAAGTAGGGAGAACCCGCGCATCCGGCATTAATAGTGGCTAATCAGCGGTCCCCCGGGCCCTGGAAAGGCACAGTTGTCAGGAACTTGATAAACTGCTTGCCACACGTGGGTGCTTGCCAGGAGGATTGCCCGGAATCCTTGTGTTTTGACCGCAAAGTGCAACTAATTTCCCGCAGGAGAATTCCGCAATGGTAGCAAGCGAACAGACATTGGCAACCGGCAAACAACTGGACATTCTCAGTATCAACACCATCCGCACCCTGGCCATGGACGCGGTGCAGAAGGCGAATTCCGGCCATCCCGGCGCGCCCATGGGATTGGCCCCGGTGGCCTACAGCCTCTGGCAGCAATTTTTGCGTTATGACCCTCAGAATCCCCTCTGGCCGAATCGCGACCGTTTTGTTCTCTCCGCTGGCCACGCCTCGATGCTCCTTTACGCCCTGCTGTACCTTGCAGAAGTTCGCGAGGTCGACGCGGAAGGAAAGCCCACCGGCGGATTTGCTCTAACCTTGGATGACCTGAAGAGATTTCGCCAAATCGACAGCAAGACTCCGGGACACCCAGAATTCGGTCACACTTCAGGTGTCGAAACCACCACGGGTCCGCTGGGTCAGGGAGTGGGAAACAGCGTCGGCATGGCGATGGCCGCCCTGTGGCTGGCCGCGCGTTACAACCGGCCGGGATTCGAGATCTTTAACTACGACATTTACACGATATGCAGTGATGGCGATCTGATGGAAGGTATAGGCAGTGAAGCGGCCTCTCTGGCGGGGCACTTGAAGCTTCCCAATCTTTGCTGGATTTACGACAACAACCGGATCACCCTCGACGGTCCTGCCGACTGGTCGTTTACCGAAGACGTCGCCGAGCGTTTCCGCGGATATGGATGGAATGTTGAGCACGTCATGGACGCCAACGATTTGTCGGCCCTGGCAGGCGCTTATGACAATTTCCGCGACAGCAAGGGACCCACGCTAATCGTAGTCAACAGCCACATCGGATACGGCTCACCTCACAAGCAGGACAGCAACGCAGCACACGGTGAGGCCCTGGGCGAAGAGGAAGTTCGGCTGACCAAGAAGGTTTACGGTTGGCCCGAAGACGCCCATTTTCTTGTGCCCGACGGTGTCCTCGAGAATTTTCGCACCGGGATTGGCAAACGCGGACACGATCTCCAGCAGAAATGGCAGACGCTTTATTCGGAGTATGCCAAGAAATTCCCCGATCTGGCCGACCAGATTGCTCGCATGCAGCACAATAATCTACCAGACGGCTGGGATAAGGATCTCCCAACTTTTCCTGCCGACCCTAAGGGCATGGGGACCCGCGATAGCGGCGGCCAGGTGATCAACGCTCTGGCGAAGAATGTTCCGTGGCTGATTGGTGGTTCGGCTGACCTGCAAACCTCGAACAAGACCTATCTCAAATTCGAGGGGGCGGGAGAATTCGAGCCGGGCAGTTATGGCGGCCGCAACTTTCATTTTGGCGTCCGCGAACACGCCATGGGAGCCGCCCTGAACGGCATGGCATTATCGAAGGTCCGGCCGTTCGGCGCCACCTTCTTCAATTTCACGGACTATATGCGTCCTTCCATGCGGCTGGCGGCGCTGATGGAAATCCCGGTGATCTACGTCTTCACCCACGATTCGATAGGCTTGGGTGAAGATGGCCCCACCCATCAGCCCATCGAGCAATTGGCTTCGCTGCGAGCCATGCCTCACCTCGTTTTGTTGCGCCCCGGCGATGCCAACGAAGTGGTGGAAGCATGGAAAGTGGTCATGCAGCTTCGCAACCAGCCGGCCGCTTTGGTGTTGAGCCGCCAAGCCGTGCCCACATTCGATCGCACGAAGTACGCCCCTGCCGCCGGAGTAGCTCGCGGGGCTTACGTACTGGCCGATGCCGCAGATGGCATGCCGGACGTAATCCTTATAGCAACCGGCACGGAAGTCTCGCTATGTGTTACCGCGTATGAGCAGCTCACGTCCGAAGGCGTCAAAGCCCGCGTGGTGAGTATGCCTTCCTGGGATATTTTTGCTCGCCAGGATGAAGCATATCGCAACCAGGTGCTTCCTCCGGCGGTCAAAGCCCGCGTGGCGGTGGAGATGGCTTCGACCTTCGGCTGGTCGGAATATGTTGGACCCACCGGCCAGGTGGTTGGAATGCACCGTTTCGGAGCATCCGCGCCCATAAAAGATTTGTTGAAAAAATTCGGCTTCACCGTCGACCGGGTAGTTGCGGCTGCCCGTGAGGTAATCGCGGCGTCCAAGTAGGGCCTTTGCCCGCCGGCCAAGAGTCCTTGGATCCGACGTTCCTCGGAGCGAGAGATCTCCATGCCCCCAGCCGAAAGTATTGAGGCTCCTGGAGCTGCCAACCCGTCAGGGAACCATTTGAAAATTGGGCAGTCGCTTTGCCTCGACTCCATTCGCCGCAGCCTCCTCGCGAGTGGCGAACCAAAAGACTGGATTGAGGAGGACAGTTTGCGGGGTATGACCCCGTGACTGGCCTCTTGCGATTGGGGCCCCTTCATCGAGAATCGCCTTTGCCATTGTTTTTGACCTAGAGAAACGATTTAATAGGAGCCTTCGCATGCGACTGGGAATGGTGGGCCTCGGCAAGATGGGCGCGAACATGACGCGCCGGCTGGTGGGTGGCGGGCACGAAGTCGTCGTCACCGACTTGAGCCCGGCCAACGTGAAGCAACTGGCTGGCGAGGGCGCTGTCGCGTCCGCGTCGCTCGACGACTTCGTCTCCAAACTTGGAAAACCGCGAATCGCATGGCTCATGGTGCCGGCTGGAGATGCCACGGAACAGACTGCGCAAGCGCTGGCGCAAAGAATGCAGGCGGGCGACATTCTCATCGATGGCGGCAATTCGTTTTTCAAAGATGACGTCCGGCGCTCCAAACAGTTTCGTGACAAAGGCATCCACTACCTTGATGTCGGCACCAGTGGTGGGGTGTGGGGACTGGAGCGCGGATACTGCATGATGATCGGCGGCCCCCGCGAAGTTGTGCAGCAACTCGACCCGATTTTCAAAACCCTGGCCCCCGGCCGTGGGTCTATCCCGCGTACGCCCGGACGTGAGAAACTTCCCGGCACCTCTGAAGACGGCTATCTACACTGTGGACCGTCCGGAGCAGGTCACTTCGTGAAGATGGTGCACAACGGAATCGAATATGGAATCATGCAGGCGTACGCTGAAGGCCTCGATATCTTTAAGAATGCCACCAGCAAGGAAGTGGCTGAAGACTATCGCTATGATTTGAATTTGCCTGACATCGCGGAAGTATGGCGCCGGGGTAGCGTCATCAGTTCGTGGCTGCTCGATCTGGCGGCTATCGCCCTGGTGGAGAGCCCTACACTATCCGAATACACTGGGTTTGTGCCGGACTCAGGCGAAGGCCGTTGGACGATCCAGGCAGCGGTGGAGGAAGCTGTCCCCGTGGATGTGTTGTCGGCGGCACTGTTCGTTCGTTTCCGCTCACGCCAGGAGCACACCTTCGCGGAAAAGGTACTCTCGGCCATGCGGCAGAAATTTGGCGGTCATTTGGAACCTGGCGTTGCTGCCACAAAAACCGCGTAGCGCGAAGTACATCAAGAAGACGGTATCAGCAGGATCGTACGATGGCACAAACAGAAGTGATGACCGCTTCCCAGCCGCAGCGCATCGGCAAGCTAGCCGACCCCTGCACCATGGTGATTTTCGGCGCAGGCGGCGATCTGACCCGCCGCAAACTGGTCCCGGCTCTTTACAACCTGGCAAAATACCAATTGCTGTCGCCGAACTTCGCGATTATTGGCGTTGGGCGCACGCCGCTCTCCCAAGACGATTTCCGCAAGCGTATCTCCGACGACATCCGGAAGTTTGCCACCGACAAGGTCGATCCGGCGATTTGGGAATGGTTCCTGCCCCGCATGGAGTACATTGCGGGCGATATGAATGATAAGGGCCTTTATCCCAGACTCAAGGAATTACTCGATCAGACCGATAAGGCGTTCTCCACCGGGGGCAATCATCTCTACTACCTGGCCACAGCGCCAGACTACTTTGGCCCCGTGGTTGAGAATCTGGCTGCGGCCGGCCTGATGCAGGAGGAAAACCAGCAGTGGCGCCGGGTCATCATTGAGAAACCGTTTGGCCACGATCTGGAAAGCGCGCGAGCGCTTAATCAACGGTTGCTGCAAGTCGCCAGCGAGAAACAGATCTACCGCATCGATCACTACCTGGGAAAAGAAACCGTACAGAATATTCTGGCTTTTCGCTTTGCCAATGGAATCTTCGAGCCCATCTGGAACCGCCGCTACATTGATCACATCCAGATTTCGGTGGCCGAGACAGTCGGCGTCGAACAGCGCGGGGGATATTACGACCAGGCGGGCGCGCTGCGGGACATGGTCCCCAACCATATCATGCAGCTCATCAGCCTGACCGCCATGGAACCGCCGGTTTCGTTTCGCGCCGACGCAGTACGCGACGAGCAAGCCAAGATTCTGCATGCCATCCAGCCCCTCAGCGCGGAAGAAGTGTTACGCAGAACCGTTCGTGGCCAGTACGGGCCCGGCGCGATCGATGGCGCACGCGTACCCGGTTACCGTGAGGAGGACGGGGTTCCTCCCGATTCTCGAACCGAAACCTTCGTTGCCATGAAGCTCCTCATCGACAACTGGCGATGGGCGGATGTTCCCTTTTATTTGCGCACGGGAAAGCGTCTGCCCGGCCGCAGCACCAACGTCGTGATTCAGTTCCGCCGCGCTCCCTTCGTGTTGTTCCGTGATACGCCGGTGGAGAATCTTCTGCCCAACCAGCTCGTGCTGCATATTCAGCCCGAGGAAGGTATCTCACTGCGCTTTGCCGCCAAGGTTCCGGGGCCGGCCATGCGCCTGGATCCGGTCGACATGGATTTCCAGTACAAGGATTACTTTGGAAGTCAGCCCAGCACCGGCTACGAGCGTTTGCTGCACGATTGCATGATCGGGGACGCCACCCTTTTCCAACGCGCCGACATGGTCGAGGCTGGGTGGTGTGTGGTGAGTCCCGTACTGGACGTTTGGAAAGCCTTGCCTCCGCGCAATTTCCCTAACTACCCTGCGGGCACCTGGGGCCCGAAAGAATCCGAAGAACTGCTCGAGCGCGATGGCCGGCGCTGGAGGGACTTCGAGAAATGATTCTGGCTGGCGACATCGGAGGCACCCATGCCCGGCTGGCGTATTTCGACGTTCTCAATGGGCGCTTCAATCTGGTTTCTGCTTCGGTCTTCCCCAGTCGCGAATATGGCGGCCTGGACCAGATCGTCGCCAAGTTCATCAGCTCTTCGGATCTCCATCCGCAGATTGCCTGCTTCGGCGTGGCTGGCCCGGTGCGCAATGGGCGCATCGAGGCCTCTAACCTTCCCTGGGTAGTCGACGCTAAACGTCTGGCGGATGAACTCAAGATAAAGAGCGCTCTCCTCATCAACGACCTCGAGGCCAACGCCTGGGGCATCCCTGCCCTTGACCCCAAAGACTTAGTCTCGCTCAATCGCGTCAGCGGCAATCCCGTGGGCAATCAAGCTGTAATTTCAGCCGGCACAGGACTGGGCGAGGCCGGGATGTATTGGGACGGCTCCCAGCACCATGTTTTCGCCTGCGAGGGCGGTCATGAAGACTTGGCCCCCAACAACGAACTCGAGATTGAATTGCTGCGCTATCTTCGCGGCCGCTTTGGCCACGTAAGCTACGAACGGGTCGTCTCCGGCCCCGGCCTGGTAAATGTTTTTCATTTTCTGCGTGACACCGGACGTGGTGCGGAACCGAAGTGGCTGACTGAGGAAATGCAAACCTCCGATCCGGGCGCCGCTATTTCCCGGGCAGCCCTGGAAGGCAAATGTCCGCTGTGCGAACAAGCCGTCGATCTTTTCGTTTCCATCTATGGTGCCGAAGCTGGAAATCTCGCCCTCAAGATCATGGCGACCGGCGGGGTTTATCTGGGTGGCGGCATTGCACCCAAGCTGCTTCCGAAACTCTCCGGCCCGTTGTTCATGAAATCCTTTCTGGGCAAGGGCCGAATGCAGTCATTGCTCGAAGCCATCCCCGTACGCGTCATCACCAACGACGGCGTTGCCCTGCTTGGCGCCGCCCGCTTCGCCTTGCGGAGCACAGCGGGACCCACCGCTTCGGTGTAAAATCTCAGACATACCTTCTGTTTTCGGGGACGCGATGAAACGAATACCTGCTTTCGTACTGTTGTTCGTCTTGAGTCTCGCCTGGTTCGCGCCCTCGGAAGCTCAAGTCTTCAGAGGCCCGGACAGCGCACGCCAGGCGGAGAAGGCGGCCAAGAAGCAACAGAAAGCGTCAAGCAAGGCGGCCAAGAAACAGCAGAAGGCGATGAAGAAATACGAGAAAGCACAAAGGAAAGCAGCTAAGAAAGCGCAGCGCCGCACCTAGATTCCCCCACCGGCCATCCTCATGTAGCCCATTGTTGGGAATATAATCGCGTCAGCCATGGCGCTCCCTCCCAACACGAAACTTGGACCCTACGAGATCATCGCTCCGCTTGGTGTGGGCGGCATGGGCGAAGTATATCGGGCGCGGGACGCGCGCCTTGATCGCACCATTGCGATCAAAATTCTGCCCCCTGCTTTGTCGGCAGATCGCGACCGGCTACACCGGTTCGAGCAGGAGGCCCGCTCGGCTTCTGCCCTCAACCACCCCAATATCATTACCATCCACGATTTAGGAACGGATGGTTCCATTCACTACATTGCGATGGAGCTGGTGGAGGGGAAAACGCTGCGCGAACTGCTGGTCGCGGGCCCGCTTCCCTTGCAAAAAACCATTGAGATCGCCGCCCAGGTAGCGGAGGGTTTGACCAAGGCGCATGAAGCAGGCATCGCGCACCGTGACTTAAAACCAGAGAACCTGATGATTTCAAAGGATGGATTCGTCAAAATCCTTGACTTTGGCGTGGCCAAGTTAACGCCAACGAGTGCCGAGCCATCGGAGATAAGCCCCACCGCATGGCAGACTCGACCGGGCATGATTCTGGGCACCGTCCAGTACATGTCACCGGAACAGGCCAACGGCGGGCAGCTGGATTTCCGCTCGGACCAATTCTCCTTCGGCTTGGTTCTCTATGAAATGGTGGCCGGGAAACACGCCTTTCTGAAAAGCACAGTGGCAGAAACTCTGGCGGCTATTCTCAGGGACACAGCCGATCCGATTGCAGCCAGAAACGCTGACGTCCCGGCTCCCCTTTCTTGGGCCATCGAGAGATGCCTGGCCAAAGACCCTGGCAAGCGCTACACCTCAACGCGAGATCTCGCGCGGGAACTGGCGGCCATACGCGACCATGTCTCTGAAAAACCGCTTCCGCCGTTCGAAACCCGTCCTGCCAATCTTCCACTCCAACGAACCGGCTTTGTCGGACGCGAGAAGGAAGTCACTGCCGCTAAAGAATTGCTGCTGCGTCAGGATGCCCGCTTGCTCACGATCACGGGTCCGGGCGGAATCGGCAAGACCCGCCTGGCGATGCAGGTGGCGGACGGCCTGGCGGAATGCTTTCCAGGGGGCGTTCATTTTGTTCCGCTTTCTTCGCTGAACGATCCGGGATTGATTGCTTCCGTGATTGTTCAAACCCTGGGAATCCGGGAAGTGGGAGGTCAGTCGTCCTTCGAAATATTGAAAGAGCATTTACGAGAGTCCTTGCGGGCGCCGATGCTCTTGCTGCTGGATAATTTTGAGCATCTGGCGCCCGCAGCTCCTACCGTAGCTGCGCTTCTGGCTACAGGTCCCCATCTTAAGATCCTGGTAACGAGCCGCGCTGCGCTGCACATGTACGGAGAACATGAATTTCCCGTGCCGCCGCTGGCCGTTCCGGATTCGCAGTCACTTGCCTCCGGTTGAGGTTCTGTCCCAGTATCCGGCGGTCGCGCTCTTCGTCCAACGTGCCGTCGCTGCCCGGCCGGATTTTGAATTAAACCGCGAAAACGCTGCTGCTGTGACCGAGATTTGCGCTCGCCTGGATGGTCTGCCGCTTGCCATCGAACTGGCCGCTGCCCGGGTCAAGGTTCTGTCCCCCGCATCCATGCTGGCGCGCCTGGCGAGCCGGTTGCAGTTGTTGACTGGAGGTTCACAAGATCTGCCCCAGCGACAGCAGACACTACGTGCCGCCATCGATTGGAGCTACGATCTTCTAAGCGTTCCCGAGCAGAAGCTTTTCCGCAGACTCGCGGTGTTCGTCGGGGGATGCACTCTGGAAGGCACCGAAGCCGTGTGTGACGCTAAGGGTGATCTTGATTTGGACCTGCTCGACGGCGTGACTTCCATGGTGAACAAGAGCCTGGTGCAGCAGGTCGAACCGGCGAAGGGTGAATCGCGATTCGTGATGCTGGAGACGCTTCGCGAGTACGCCGTGGAAAAGCTGGAGGCCAGCGGAGAAGAGAGCATGACCAGGCGCGCCCATGCCGCCTACTGCCTGGTCCTGGCAGAAGAAGACGCAACCGAGCAAGGAACCCCGCAGGGCGTGGAGTGGCTGCAACGCCTCACCCTCGAACATGACAATTTTCTCGCCGGGCTGGAATGGCTGACCGAGACCGGGGAGACGGAATGGGGCTTGCGCCTCGGTGCAGCTCTGTTTCGTTTTTGGGAGATGCGCGAGTATCTCACCGAAGGCCGGGATCGTCTGGGCAAGCTCCTGAATCTGCCGGGAGCAGCAGGTTCAAGCAAAGCGCGGGCTCGAGTTCTTTTTGCCGCGGGCGTACTCGCAGGTGAGCAGGGCGATTACGCCTCCGCCGAGATGTTAATGAACCAAAGTCAGGACATCGCCGTTCGGTTGGGTGACAAAACCGGAGTCGCCGTGTCGCTCAACGCTTTGGCGGTCATGGCTCGCGACCGGGGCGACGTCGCAAAGGCGAACATTCTGTTCGAAGCAAGTCTTGCTCTATGGAGAGAGCTTGACGACCCTAAGGCAGTTGCCCGGGCCCTCAGCAACCTGGCCAATGTCGTCAAGCTGCAAGGCGACTATACTCGCGCGCGTTCCCTGTACGCGGAGTGTCTCGACATCTTTCAAGGACTGGCGGATCGCACGGGTGTTGCCTGGTCGACCAACTACCAGGGGGACGTGGCGCGCGATCAAGGTGACTCCGCAGCCGCGCGCACTTTGTATGAACGGGCTTTGGCAATCTTTCGGGAACTGGGTGACGCCTGGGGTGTCGCTGGGACGCTGGCTGATCTGGGCAACCTCGCCAACGAAGAGCGAAATTATTCCGCCGCCCACTCCCTTTATGGGGAAAGTATAAGAACGTTCCAGCAATTGGGACATAAGCGCGGCATCGCCCGCCTGCTGGAGTGTTTCGCCTGCTCAGCCGCCGCTCAACTCGAAGCGCAACGCTCCCTCCGGCTGGCAGGAACTGCGGCTGCGCTGCGTCAAAATATTGGCGCTCCGCTCACGCCGGCGGAACAAGAAAAACTGGAAGCCGCCCTGGACAGGGCGCGTGAGACATTGACCCACACGGCAGGCGCGACCGCCTGGTTGGAAGGCTGGGCCATGCCGGTCGAAAAAGCGGTTGAGGAAGTGCTGATGCTGGAGGCTGCGTCTCCCTCGTCCTAGAAACACAGTTACTCCGCGCTTGTAGGATCGAGAAGTCGGCGCACCGCTGAGATGCGATTGGCCGGAATTCCGACGCGTCGCGCATGTTCCTGAATGATGGCCTCGTCCGGCGCAAGATAGACGCAATAGACCTTGTCGCCGGTTACATAGCTGTGCAGCCACTGGATCTCCGGACCCAGTTCCTTCAGAACATTAACCGACTTCTGCGAGACTTCTCGCAGTTGGGCATCGGTCAGATTTCCGGCTCCAGGAATTTCGCGTTCGATAACAAACTTAGGCACGAGCAAACCCCCAAGGGCACAAATGCTAGCATGCGGTTGGAACGCCTTCAAGAAGTCTCGGCCCAAGTTGGCGCGCCGAACGAAAAACGGCCAATAACTCAAAGAACGATAGCGAGGAAGCGATGGATCTCCGATCTCTACAGAAGCCACTGAAAGAGCAATACCGCACTGACCCGAACGCCTCGAAAATCACTCTTCGGGCACAAGGCGGACAGACAGACGTTCCAGTGGCCTGCTCGGTCGATCTCGGGCGTGCCATCTATCAGGCCGAGGCCCACAAGGGAGTCGGTGGCGCCGGTGCCGGCGCCTGTTCCGGTGATCTTTTGCTTGGTGCCCTGGCGGCTTGCGCGCAGATCACTTGTCAGATGGTGGCCGCAGCCATGGGCATACCCACCGAGCGCATTCAGGTAACCGTGGAAGGCGATCTGGATCTTCGCGGCACTCTGGGAATCTCAAAAGACGTTCCGGTCGGGTTCGAGAGCATTCGTCTTCAGGTTGACGTCGCCGCCCCGAACGCGACCCCGGAGCAACTCCGTGGATTGCGCGAAAAGACCGAGCAATACTGCGTCGTGATGCAGACCCTGACGCGGCCGCCGAAACTCGAGACCGAGTGGTCCGGCCAGGATTGAACCGCATCGCGGCCTGTTGAGACCTGGATTGCCGGCAACTGCCGCCTCTCTTCTTTGACCGACAAGCCTCTCAGGGGATATCTTGCGAGTTGGGCCTGGCTTCTTGGTTCGTCCTGGCCGACGGAGGAACTTCCTTGTGAAATCAGATTCGGCTGGAAAGAGCGAGGGAAATGCCTCACCCCTCGCCGACGCAAAAGAACATGTTTCCCATGCACACGAATTGCTGCGCTCTCTGCGGGAGAAGACGAAACTCGAGCACCACCCAGAATTGGACGACGCAATCCTGAAGCTGGAAATGGCGCTTAGCATTTTGAGTTTGAAGACCGGAGCGTTGCTTTAAAAGGGCGGCGGCGAAGCGGATCAACAGCTTGCGGAATTAGAACGCCGGCACTAATTGGTGCTTCTTCTGGTAGAGTTTGCGGTCCATGTCGCGCAGTACGTCCTCCCAATCAGCGCCCGTAACGTACGGCGCCAGCGCCGAGCGGAACGATAACTCGTAGTTCTTCTTGTTGTCCAGGTTCCACTGCTCGACTTCCCGTTGCATCCTTTGCACGGGAGAATCCGCTTGTTCCTCGGTCGTGTCGGGCATCATGACTAGAAATTCGTCACCACCCTGGCGGAATACGACGTCGCCCCCGCGAAACACTGCTCTCAAGATCCGGGCAAACGAAGTGAGCATGGTGTCGCCTTCCAGCGCGCCGTGTTTGGCGTTGATTTCCCGGAATCCGTTGAGATCGATCGTCATGAAGGTCAAACTGCTGCCCAGTCGGTTGGCTCGCGCCACTTCACGGGGAATCAATTCATTCATGGCCCTCCGGTTCAGCAACTGGGTAAGAGGATCGATCAGCGAGAGGCTCTCCAGCCGTTCGTTCAGCACCAGTTCACGAATCAGGGCCCGCCGCGTATTGTTGAGGGTCGCCTTTTGCCCCAGAAGGTAGATGTTGAATAGGAGAATCAGCGAGATCAGTCCAAAAAATAGCTGCGGCAGGTAGGCGTGTTCAATCCGGATCACCCGCTGCGCCCACATGACATTGGGAAGAATCAGCGCAAGAAGCCCCGCGGTCACCACCAGCGTGACCAGCAGGCCAATCGACCACAACTGGAAGTCGCGCCCGGAAAGCTGCTGAATCTGCTGCTGGATCTCGCCCGCGCGTTCCAACATGGAGGGATGCGCTGGAGCCGCATCTTTCGACGCCGACATTTCTTCCTCCGCCTCTGGACGCACACTTCCGCGTCCGGCAACACTCGACCAATTTTCTATCGGAATCTGCTGCGGGCCGTGGATAAAATCTTCGCCACCATTACCTTCGTAATGCGAGGGAGGAAACGATCGGGCGCGTCCGCGCCTCAGGAATAGCTGACGTTCAACAGTTCGTTATAGCCGCTCTGCTTGCGAAACGTAATTTCCACCCGCTGCCCCACCGGCAACGCGTTCCGCATGTCTCCTTCAAATACCAGCATCTGGAATGAACTCGGCGCCTGCCAAAGCTTCACGATGGACTTGTTGGGTTGTCCGACGTGGGACTCGTAGAATTCCACGCTCTCTACCTTGCCCTTTTGAACGAGCCCTCCTCCGGCAACCGTCCTCGGTGGGGTTTGAGTTCCCTGCGGCCCGCCGCTTCGAGACTTGCGCAATTCGTAAAGCGCATTCAGCCCGAGGATGCTCGACATGGCCAACAGGATGAGCGACATGAACAATCCGTCGACGGTGAATAGAGTCCCGGAAATCACCACCCAGGCTATCCCCAGGAGAGGAATCAGGGCCAGAAGCAACGAGACGAGCAGAACCATAGATGGATTCTTTCGCAAAGAAAACCGCAGTCTGCAATGATCACAAACAGATTAACAAAAAGAAGGTTCTATGTTCTATGCGCGACCGGGTTCCTTGCACGGCAAGAGGTCAGGCGCAGGATGCGTCGCGCCAGTCGTTGATTTCTTTCAACCCATCCGCACGAGTCTGCTCGAAGAGGCGCACGCGATGCCGGGAATGCTCAAACTCGTGGATATCGGCCCAGACTTCCGCCTGCCAGGCCTCGTTATGCACTTCCGTCTCTCCGCAGGTGGCGCAGCGGGTGTGCAGCTTGCGAATGGGGCGTAGCACAATTGCGCCCGGCTGCAATTCGATGAAGACGCACCGCACTTCCTTGATGTCTTCGTTGTCGCCAATGATGTGCTCGTACCGCAGCAGAAACCCAAACCCGAGCTTGCGAGCCTCTTGCTCCGCTTCGGTTCGCGTGTGGAAGGGACCGTATTCGGCCCGCAGTTGTTCGGTGGAGTCGCAAGCCATCCAGAAAGTTTCTTTATATGCCATTCGCCCCGGTGCCCCAAATGCTCCGGCGAATCCGTTTAATCCGGGCTGGCCAGAGCGCACCCTGATGCAGTGCAATCCAAGTGCCGCAAGGCTTCCTCTAAGCCCTTTGTCCCTAGTCACTTAGCAAGACTCGAAATGCAGGATCACCCCCCACATGCAAGTATTTGCAGCGACTTTGCCGAATCGCGAAGCCCTCGTCAGCTCGGTGTGCCGCGCAGTTACTTGGCGGGGGAACCTTCCTGCACTAACATCGGGAAGAGCCCAAGACGTCGAATTCACTTCCCCGCAGAGGGACGGGATCGCAAGGTAATGGGTGAACGCAAGGAGCCCCGAACACAAGTCTCCCTTCCGGTTCGCATCTTCGGAACCGATATCCACGGTCGTCCTTTTTCTGAAAATGTAAACACAGTTGATATCAGCCGTGAGGGCGCCCGCCTGAACGGCGTGACCGCGGAGATCAAAGCTGGCGAGATCGTCGGGGTGACCCACGGGCCGAACAAAGCACGATTCCTGGTTAAATGGGCGGGCCAACCCGGTTCACCCCAGCAAGGCCAAGTGGGCCTGCAGAACATGTCTCCGCAAAAGCCCTTGTGGGAGGTTGTCCTGCCTGGCTCGGGAGCCGATTCTTTCGGCCGCCAGTCCAAAGCCGCGGAACGGCGTTTGCATCCCAGAGTCAAATCCATGAATTCCGTGGAACTCCACCCCGACGGACAAAGCGCTCCCATTTGGGGCAAAGCTGCCGACCTGAGTCTGGGAGGTTGTTTCGTCGAAATGCCGATGCCGTTGAAGAAAGGGACTTCGCTTAAGGTTGGTCTTTGGATCAACGAACGCAAGCTGTGGGTGAGCGGTAAAGTCGTGAACAGCCGGCCGGGCTTCGGAATCGGAATTCAGTTCACCGAAGTAGCGCCAGAAGACTTGGAACGCATGCGCCAGTTTCTTCAGAGCCTGACCCGGCTCCCGCTATGAGAGACGGGTCAAGATTCTAGGATCTCGCCAGCAACGCAGAGGTCGGCAAGACCTTTTCGTCGGATCCTTCGCGCGTATCTGCTTCGCTGTTTGGCTCTGCGCTAAGGCATTGCTGGATTGCCGCCGAGAGGTAAAGATACTGCACTGGCTTGGTGAGGTAAGCCTGTGCCCCCAACACGAAAGCGCGCCGCATCTGAGCCGGATCATCCACTCCCGAGCAGACGATGACCTTCAGCGAAGACCGCAACTTCCGCAGAGTACGCAGGGTCTCCATGCCATCCATTCCGGGCATCTGCAGATCGAGTAGTACGACTGCGGGTTTCAACCCCTCGCGCACCAATCGCACCGCCTCCGCCCCGCTACCTGTCGTCTCCACCGTATAAGAGTCGAGTTCCAGCCATTGACGCAAATAGCGTTGCATGGCGGGCGCGTCATCCACTACCAACACTGTGGTCTTCGGCGGCGGATTGCGTTTGATGGAAAGCATTCGTCAGCAGACTAACGGTGTGGCGTCCTCTTACAAGTTCTCGAAAGCGCTCACCTCCTGCAATTCGCCCCATCGTCCGGCGCGCCGCAGAAAGGCTTTCGCCTGTGTACCTTAGGAATTTTCCCTCGTCAACCACTTCCATTGCTCCTTAACTCCCACTTTTTCAATGGGATGCGCTTCGTCCACAGCCCATTGCACCAGAACGGCGGCATTCCTATCAAGCGTCTCGGGCCGCCGGCCGAAAAGCCCCGACACAGAAGATTCCTATTCGTTGTCAGGGTTGGGCACGGCGACGCCACCGGCTCAGTTGCTGTGGAAAAGCTGGCCTGAAACTCCCCGTGGCACCGGTCCTGGGGCGATTTCTCCTGCCGTCCATTCTCCCCTTCTCAAACCGACTGCGCTCCCGCTACCGAATCCACAGGCCGCTGCACTTCGCCGGGCAGGTTCCACTCTGCTCCGCCATGGCTTGCGACATAAAGCGCCAGCTCCAGCCGGCTCCAGACACCCAGCTTGTCGAAGGTGTTGCGCAAGTAATTCTTGACTACCTGTTCGGTGGTGCCGATAGCCAGCGCGATGTCGCGGTTCGTACGCCCTTCCCATACCAGGCTGGCAACTTGCATTTCTTTGGCAGTGAGCCGGTCACGAGGTTGCATGATTCATCTGCTCCTTGTCGAACATGGCGGTCGCCAGCTTCACCCGTTTCCGGCCTTCGCGGATTCCCGCGCGCAAGAACAGCGTGCGTAAATGTTGTTTCACCGTCCTGGGGCTGATTCCCAGTTGTGCCGCAATCTCTTTGTTGCTGCACCCCTGAATCAGTAGCTTCAATACCTCGCTGTCACGTTGCGTGATTTTGATTTGATTCAGATTCACCATCCTGTTTTCTCCTCGTCGGCATCGCATTCCACATCGCGCAGCTTGAAAGAGCAACTGCTTCGCCAAAGATTCGCCACGCCGATCAAAAGGGTAAGTCCTTGTGAATGGGATTGTTGCCCTACCCGCCACCGCATCGCACAACACTTCACCGTCTTGATTCGGAACCGGGCGTTCCGAAACGGTCCCGCATCGCGATCCTCCCCAAGGAAGAGAAGATCAGTCCGGCTTGTAAGATTTGGGCGGCAGCAAAATCTGTATCCCGAAATAACCGACGAAGTACGATTGATCGCTGCGCGCCGGCTCCAGGCTGCGTCCCGCCATGAAGAGCAGGATCACGGGCCGCTGCAGCTTGTAGCGCCCGCCAAAGTCAATCGTGGGCTGCGCCACCGAAGGGTGAAACGCGCCCTGCGAATAGAACTCCATATCCAACTCAAGTTTTGAAGTGAAATCGTGGCCCACGACAAGGCCGCTGATCCATCCGTCCGCTCCTTTGTGGACAAATTGATAACCGATTTCATAGTCCACATGGACCGGCCCAAATTTCTTGGAGAACTCGAAAGGCAGGAGGAACGTGTCGCTGGCAGGTGTGATCCCGCGGCGAACCGAATTGTTTGGGTTGTTGAGAAAGAACTGGGGGAAAGTTGAAATCGACAAGCCGGATTCTCCGCCGTCGTAAAAGCGCCATTTGACGCCGGGATTCGATTGGCCCAGGCCAAATTTCGCCGTCGAAGATGGGTCCTGGACGCGCAACCAGGCATTCTCATAGGTGAGCTGGATGCGATCGCCAATGCCGAAATTGATGTCTACGTCCGGCGTGTGGGAGACAGATTGATTGCTATAGAAAAATGGCATGTATGCCAGATTGATTTCCCAATTGAGATGTCCGGGCGTACCCGGATCATTCGTGTAGAAAGGCGGACCGCCTTGCGCCAATGCGTGAGAAGCAAGCAAGCAAAGCGCCATGAGAAATGAGCCCCACAACCGAACTGCCCGTCCAGGTGTGGAACACCGATGAGCCGCCGGGAATCGACGGCCAGCTCCAGTTGCCGCCTTTCGAGTGCGTGAGAAAATCATTCGTCGACCGTCTGAATTTGCCGCGATCCCTTGGAATCAACAATTTGCGCACTCGGTACGCTCTTCCTGAGATTGCAGCCTGCATTACAATAAACCTTTGAATGTGGTTCGCCAGTAGGATCGCAGCCTGAATGAAAGAAACACCTAGCAGTACGAAGCGCCCGCCAGCCCTGGACGAAGTCTCGTTCCAGAAACTGCTGGAAGCCGCGTTCGTATTGCAGGAGCACAACCAGCGTCAGCAAGGCAACGAAACTCAGCCCGATCTGAACGCGTCGCTCGCCGCCATCGTCGAAACTCACAACTTGATCCAGACCCGGCAGCTGGACTTCAAAACCGCCGTATCACTGGTGGCCGAGCAAGCACAAAGAATGACCGGGGCTTCCGGTGTCGCCATCGCAATCGTACAAGGGAATCAGCTTGCCTACCGCGCTGCCTCGGGGACTGCGTCCCGCGATGCGGCCACGGTCGTACCGATCGAGTCGGCCGTGTCAGCGGAAAGTTTGCTCGAGGGAAAGCTCATTCAGTACGCCGACGTTTCGGCGTCATCGTCCCCCGGTGCGCGGCGCGCCGGCAACCGCGGAATCAAGTCGTTGATCGTCGCGCCGGTTTACCACAAAGGCCGCATGGCGGGCGTCCTCGAGTTGCGTTTTGCCCAACCAAATTCGTTCCAAAGTAGAGACGTAGGCACCGCTCAGCTGATGGCTGGACTGATCAGCGAGGCCATGCTGGTCGCCGACACTGTTGAACAGAAACCCCCGCGCCCGTCCGAACATAAGGCGCTGCTGGATGCACTCGATAACATCGGGCCAGACCTGAAACCTGCGGCGAGCCAGCCGCAATTCCCGCGCGCACCCGAAGGTGGATCTGCCGCCCCTCCTTTTGAGCCGGGGGCGGGCGGCCAAATCGAAGATCTGCTGAATGCAGCCTACGCCTCAACCTGTGCGGGATGCGGCAACCCGATGGAAGAGGGAGAAGCGTTCTGCGGTTCCTGCGGCACCGCGCGGCCGGGTCTGTCGGGAGGAGCCAGTACGCAGAGCAAGTTGGCCTCGTTATGGCGCATGCAACAAGCTGCGGAAAAGAATCGCGCCCAGGACGTCTTGGCGTCCCCACCCGCGACGCGGGCCGCGAAGCCATCGGGCGTCCCGCCTTCCCCGATTGCTGGGACCACTAAACTGCCTCAAACGCCGCCTCCGTTGCAGCATTCGGAGATTGCGCCCCCTCCGCGACTTCCCGCGACCACGCCTTCTCGAACTTCCGATCCTCCTCACGGTCCCACGCTGGCTTGGCCCGGTTCCGAACTGGCCGCAGCTTCCAGCGAAGAAATCGAGGGCGGCACTCCGCATCCGAGTTCGCATCCCGCACCGAGTTCCCTCTCTCCCCACACGGCGGCCGACGCGTTCGCGCAGGCTGACGACGAAATCCTCCGCAGCGCGGCCGAACCCGAAAACCGCGAATCCGAAGCTCCGGAATCCTCGCAGCAGATTCGGATTGTGCCGGACGAGCCCGGCGATTCCCCGGCAACTGCGAAGTCGGCTTGGACTTCTGCCCGCAAAACTCGAGAGTGGCTGGACGCGGTAAAGAACCCACAACGTCCCGGTCTGGCTCTCGCTTCGCAATGGTGGCGGCAACATCGCGCAAATGTCTACGTCGCAGTGGCGGCCGCGATTTTCGCGGTCTCAGTCGTGATGCTGATCGTCTCCCCCGGCCATGACCAGTCCGCGCCCAATGCTGCAGCCGGTCACCGTCGAAAGGCTCCGCCTCCGCCCGAGATGACGCTCTTCGAAAAATTCCTGGTTAGTCTGGGTCTGGCCGAACCACCCGAAGCTCCCGCTTATGCAGGCAATCCCGATACCCGCGTTTGGATCGACCTGCACACTGCTCTTTACTACTGCCCCGGATCTGAACTCTACGGAAAAACCGCGGGCGGCAAGTTCACCACTCAGCGGGACGCTCAGCAGGACCAATTTGAGCCGGCCAGCCGTAAGGTCTGCGACTAAAATGTTTTTACAGGTTGGGAATTTCGACTCTGCCGCGTGGAGTGTCGGAAACGCGCGCCCCTAGAAAGAACGGCCGCGGCCAACGACCTCGGAGTTTTCTCGGCCCACTCTTACGTCAATTTCAGCATCTTATGAAACACTTAAGGGCCGTGAGCCTCAACCGGAGTTGACAACGGCGCGGCCTCAGAGTGCAATGTTGCAATCAGATTCTCTGTGGAGCTCCAGCCGTGGCTGATTCGTGGCACCAGGACAGGGAACTAGATTCTCTGCCAAAATCCGAGTTGAATCCCCTGGTCAATCCTCTGCTTGAACGCCACCTCGGGCGGTGGGCGGAGGTATATTTCACGTCGCCACCTGAGAAAAGAGAACAGGCAATTGAGGAACTCCTGGAAGAATTGGAACGGGAAGACCATCAGAGTTCTCAGACTCCGCCCGCGCCGGTGGATCCGGTAGTCAAGCCGCAGGCGCACATGGTTTGCCGGGATTGTCAGCAGGAGAATATTGCCGATCAGCGATTTTGCGGGAACTGTGGCGCGCCGCTGGCCGACGATCCTCCTTTCGCGGCCCTCGCGGATCCACCGGCACACATGAATCCTGGGACTGTGGAGATGCCTTCTCTGCAGCCGGCCCCCAATCGCGAAGAGAGCGATCTGCAATGGTTGCGAGGCAGAGCCTCTTCTCAGTGGGAGGAGAGCGGGGCCCATGCTCGAGGCCGCAGACTCCTGGGTGCGGGGCTTGGGCTGGTCTTGCTGCTGGCCGGTTTTGGCGGGTTGTATTGGGTCTCGCACAATCGCACTGCCGCGCCTTTGCCTGCTGCCGCCCTGCAACCGCCCGCCGAGACTCAACCCGCGTTGCAATCGCTGGAATCGCCGGTGCAGAATATTCCAGCTCCAACCGTTCCTGCACAAATCCCCCAGCCGACTCGGGCGCAAAAGCCATCCCAACCACAACTGCCCTCCGTGACTCTGGCTTTGACCGACACTGAAAGCGGTTCGCAGGAGCTGCGGCTTGCCAGACGAAGCCTGGACGGCGAAACCGGTCCCCGGGACAGCGCTACCGCCGCCAGATTGCTCTGGAGGGCCGTGGGCAAGCAGAATACGCAAGCCGCTCTGTTGCTTTCCGATTTGTATCTGCGGGGTGACGGGGTGCCCAGAAACTGCGATCAGGCGCGGCTCTTACTCGTGGCTGCCGCCAAGAAGGGCGGGACCTCCGCCGCGCAACAACTCCGCAATCTCGACTCCAGCGGTTGCCGGTGACCGACAGCCTGGTCACCGGCAACCCCGGTCTTTTTCTCAGGTTTGCCTTACTCTCGACGGGATACTGATCAGGAAGGTTGTGCCCGCTCCATCTCATCCAGGCTTAGCAGATGGTGCTCCCAGCTTTCCAGGTGCTCAGGCTTGAGCGGCGTCTTCTGGGCGGCGCGCCTCATACCAGAGAGCGAGTTCGACCCGGTTCCAGACTCCGAGCTTGTCGTAGATGACTCGCAGGTAGTTCTTGACGACGTGCTCGGTGGTTCCAATGGCATCTGCAACCTCTCGGTTCTTGAGCCCTTGGGCGACCAGTTCGATGACCCGCTGCTCTCGCTTGCTGGGTACGCGGTTTCCGTAGCGAGTTGCTCCAAACATAATTGCCTCCGGTATAGGATAGTCGCCAACTTCACTCGCTTGATGCCACTGGTGATGCCGAATCGTAGAAAAAGCCGGTTAAAATGCGCCTTCACGGTCCGGCGAGCCATCTGGAGTTGCTTAGCTATCTCCAGGTTGTCGCAGCCTTGAAGTAGTAAGTCCGCGATTTGCTGTTCCCGCGGGCCAAGCCGCACCTGCATCTCGGTCATTTCCCCCCCATGCCTGGTGTCCCATACGGGACAGATTGATGGAGCCTCCTGCGAGCGCATTCTCGAGGCTTGGCTCTGCAGGGTTACTTCAAATCTAGAAGGGCTCTCCAGAAATCCATAGCATGTGCGCTGCCAAGCCAGCGCTACATTCTGCCGTAAGTGGCGGTGAGATTTCCACAGGGAACTAGTGAAACAACCTCGATCGCCGTGAGCTGTGGAATCTCCCCGCCGATACACGAACGTCATACAATCCTTTTGTCATCAATTAGTTATAGCAAATCAGGAGAACTAAGAACGGGGATGCGCCAGTCGCCTTGCCAATCCGCCTGTGGAGAACTCGCGCTGAGTTTTGACCGGTTTGCCAGCCGAATCTTCGAAACTATCGTTCGCCTGGGTGCAAAATACCGTCACCGCCGACTGTTCGGCGCTTGCAAAATGCCTCCTTCAAGCAGCTAACTCTTTTATCTACAAGCTAAGTAATAAACCTTACAGAAAATTTTTCCGCAATCTACTGTATTCCCCGGAAGTAATTACACCTTCCTCGGGCATGCTTCCAGAAGCACAGGCCCCATGCAGAAAACAAAATGCTGACCTCTGGTCAGCCACAGAGAATTCGTCTTCCCAGGAATCATCATTGCAACGCTTCGCGATCTGGCTTGCCTTAGACTAACTTGAGGTTTGTTCCGCGTATGAAACTATCGGTCGTAATGCCGGTCTACAACGAGCGGGCGACCCTGCGGACGGTCGTCGACCAGGTGCTCGCCGTGCCGCTGGAGATCGAACTCATCTGCGTGGATGACGGCTCCCACGACGGTTCCCGTGAGATTCTGGCCGAGATCCAGGCTCGGTTTTCGAACGTACGCGTCATCCTGCAGCCGAAAAACCTCGGCAAAGGCGCTGCTCTGCGGCGCGGAATTCAAGCCGCCACCGGAGACTACGTGGTCATTCAAGACGCCGACTTGGAGTACGACCCTAGAGAGTTCACCGCCCTGCTGGAGCCGTTGCTCCAGGGCAAAGCTGACGTGGTTTATGGCTCCCGCTTTCTGGGAGGCGCCCCGCATCGCGTTCTTTACTTCTGGCACTCAGTCGGCAACTGGATCCTGACCTTGCTCTCCAACGCTCTCACCAACATCAACCTTTCGGACATGGAAACCTGCTACAAGGTCTTCCGCCGCGAGATCATTCAAGCGATTCCCTTGGAAGAGGACCGCTTCGGGTTCGAACCGGAGGTTACGGTGAAGGTTGCGAAACGCCGCCTGCGGATCTTCGAGGTCGGCATCAGCTATTGGGGACGCACTTACGAAGAAGGCAAGAAGATTGGATGGAAGGACGGAGTTCGCGCCCTCTGGTGTCTTCTAAAATATTCATTCAAGGAGCCTTCGGTTCCACTCCAAGGCTCGGGCAAGGCCGCACCCCCGGTTCAGGAACACAAACGGTGAAGCAGCGGCAGATCAACATCCAGTCGCGAATGAGGATCTGCACCTAGGGCGCGCGTTGCGACGTAATGCCGGCAACGCGGATCTCCGTGGGTACAGGCGTGCGCAAAAGCCTTTGCAGACACGCAACCGGAACGGTCTATGGCAGCGTGGACTTGGTCTTGCGCCAAAAAACCAGCGCCATGCCAAGCAGTCCGGTGCCCACTAGGACGAGCGAGTCGGGCTCCGGAGTCACCACGACGCGTGTGACCGCACCCACGTTTTGCGGTGCGTTCAAGGACTGTAGAGAAAGCTGAGGAACCGCGTTCTGATTAATCGCCAGTTGAGTGGCCCATGGTTCGCTGACGGCCTTGGCTGGATTCCGAGGGGCAACACAGGTTACGCCGGGCTGGCAAGCGGACGCCGCAACGCTGTTGGCCTTGGCAACGACCGGCACTAGCAAAGCCAGCAGCACGGCAAGCGTGGCTTTGGAGCTGTTTTTCCCTTCCATGATTCGGCCCTCCACGCTGGTTACTCTGAAGGGCACTGCAAAATCTGTAATCCCCCAAACAAGGTATTTTGCGTCGGCGCGGCGGAGCGAAATCGGCCCATGGGACGGGAAACCGTCGCCGGCGGTGAGCTGCAAAGCGGAGAGATTCTCAGGTTCGCCGAATCACGCTGATTCACTCATTGCCTGGGTAAGGGGAGGTGTCGATTCGGGCTGCCGACGACGACACAATCACCGGCCGGCGTGCATGGCGACGGATCCTGTGCCCGGCGCCCGGCGCCTGAGCGAGGAGCTGTTTTTGTGCGTCGTGGCACTAAAAGCCATCCGCGGGTTCCGTGGCTCGCTGGACTTGCCTGCTTCCTGGGCTGACGCTCGTTTCGGCGCCTTGCCGACTGCGATTTTGCCAGTCTCTTGCTCCAGATGGCTGAGTTGATTCTTCGATCCACCACTGGCAAGCCGCGATGACCCACGGGTTGGGGGCGGACTGCTCACGGCGCTCTTTGCGGAGAGTCTTTTTGCGGATACCTTTTTCGCGGACACCTTATCGTGATGCTGGACAGCGTTGGAAGGAGTGTTTTGTCCCATTCCCAGGGACACGGTTGCCAGAAGCAGTGAACCCAAGCTCATGTAATACTTCATGGTTGTACTTGTTCCGTCAATCGCTGGTGCTTGACTTTCCCCAAAGATTATTGGAGCACACTTCTCGACAAAAGTCTCTTCATCTTACGTTCATCATTTGCAGCCCGGAAGCGGATATGATCGGAGGGGACACAGACGTCTAATTGGCAAGTCATTGTCCCGCAAGATGTCGCAAAAAAGTTCACATTGCCTCGCGCAGGGTCTGGTTAGGCCCGAAGAAGCGCTTCATTGTTACTGTTTTCAAATACTTACGGATAACTCCGGAGACGCCTTGTGGAAGCGCAATTGCTGCAAAGTAGTGCGTCTGATTTCATTCGCAAACATCCATGACTATTCAGGACGAACGAACCCGGAGGCTCCACGGAATTGACTTCCTCGACAAGTCACCTCATCGCAGCGCACGGCGGGGAGTTAACTGAACTCCTCGCGAACCCGGAACGAGCAAGCGACCTCAAAGCACACTCGCGAGAATGGCCGTCGTGGGATCTGACGGCGCGACAGATTTGCGATCTCGAGTTACTGACCAGCGGAGGCTTTTCTCCGCTGCGCGGATTCATGTCCCGCTCCGATTACGAGGGCGTTTGTCATAACATGCGCCTGGCGAGCGGCGTCCTATGGCCGATGCCCATCACGTTGGACGTTACAGAAGAGTTTGCCAAAACCCTGAAGCCGGGCAGCAGCAAGGTGGCTTTGCGCGATCCCGAAGGCGTGATGTTGGCTGTGCTGCACGTCGATGACGTCTGGCAGCCTGAGCGCCAGGCCGAAGCCAAGGCGGTTTTCGGCACCACCAGCACCGCGCATCCCGGAGTGGACTACTTACTCACGAAATCTCACCCCTGGTATGTGGGTGGACGCGTTGAGGGAGTTCAACCGGCCTCCCATTATGATTTCAAAGCATTGCGCCTCACTCCCGTGGAGCTCCGCGCCGAGTTCGCCCGTCTGGGCTGGCGCCGGGTTGTGGCTTTTCAGACCCGCAATCCCATGCACCGCGCCCACGTAGAGTTGACGTTCCGCGCCGCGAAACAGGTGGAAGCCAATCTGGTGCTTCATCCCTCTGTCGGCATGACCAAGCCCGGTGACGTGGACTACTTCACCCGCGTGCGTTGTTATCAATTACTGCTCTCGAAATATCCGCATGGCACGGTGAAGCTTTCGATGCTGCCTCTTGCGATGCGCATGGGTGGGCCGCGCGAAGCCATCTGGCATGGCATCATTCGCAAGAATCACGGCTGCACTCATTTCATCGTGGGCCGAGATCATGCAGGCCCCGGAAACGACACCGACGGGAAGCCGTTCTACGGCCCCTACGACGCCCAGGCACTATTCAAGAAGCACGAAGCGGACATCGGGGTCACCATGGTGCCTTTCAACATGATGGTGTATCTGGAGAATGAGGACCGATACGTCCCCGACAATGAAGTTCCAAAAGATGCCCGCGTCCTGAACATCTCAGGAACCGAACTGCGCCAGCGCCTGAACGAAGGCCGCGAGATTCCGGCATGGTTCACCTATCCGGAGGTTGTGCGCGAGTTGCGCCGCAGCTATCCGCCCCGGCACAAGCAGGGTCTAACGATTTTTTTCACCGGCCTTTCCGGGTCCGGCAAATCGACGATCGCCAATATCCTGCTGACCAAGTTTCTGGAAGTCGGCGGGCGGCCAGTGACCATCCTTGACGGCGACCTGGTGCGCAAGCATCTCTCCTCGGAACTGGGTTTTTCCAAGGAGCATCGGGACATCAACATTCGGCGTATCGGGTATGTGGCCTCTGAGATCACAAAAAATGGCGGGATTGCCATTTGCGCACCCATCGCCCCCTACGACGCCACCCGTCGCCACGTGCGGCAACTGATCGAGCCGTTTGGCGGATTCATTCTGGTACACATCGCCACATCGGTGGATGTTTGTGAGCAGCGCGACCGCAAAGGCCTCTACGCCAAGGCGCGGGCCGGCATCCTTAAAGAGTTCACCGGCATTTCGGACCCGTACGAAGTGCCCAAAGATGCGGAAGTGGTGATCGATACCGCCGAGGCAACCCAGGAAGAAGCTGCTCAGGAAATCATTCTGCATCTGGAAAGGGAAGGCTTCATTGGGGTAAATGGGGCCTCAGCGTAATCCTCTGGCTGACTGGAGCTGCTGATTCAGCACATGGAGATTGTCTCCAAAATCCTCATCGGCTTCGTCGTAGGCACCCTGATCGGCATGACCGGAATGGGCGGCGGGGTGCTTTTGCTTCCCATCCTGATTTTCGGGCTCAAGATTCCGCCGATCATCGCCGTGGGATCAGACGCAGTCTTCAACTTCGTCACCAAGATCGGTTCCAGTTACGTCCACTTACGAAAGGGGACGGTTCGACGCAAGGTCGTGCTGGCACTGGCAGTAGGCAGCGTGCCGGGATCGATTCTCGGTGTCAGCTTCCTGACTCATTTGCGCCATGTGTATGGAAATGGCGTGAACACATTTATCACACACGCCATTGGAGTGCTGTTGATCTTCGTCCCCACGCTGCTGCTTCTTCAAAGCCGAATTGAGCAGAGCGTGGCCAACCGGCCCCCGACCATGAGGTCTTTTGCGGGAATGTCAGTCATCGGGTTGCTGGCAGGAGCGCTGGTGGGTATGACCTCGGTGGGTTCGGGAAGCATCATCATGATGTTGCTTCTCATGTTCTATAGCTACCCTCCAAAGGTGATGGTAGGTACCGATATCGTACATGCTGTAATCCTTACCGGAGTAACCAGCCTGTTGCACTGGCGCCTTGGCAACGTGAATCCCACGTTGGTAGCCTCGCTTTTGATCGGATCCATCCCCGGCGGTTTGCTGGGTTCGCACCTGAGCACGCGAGTTCCTGTTCCCTGGCTGAGGCGAATCCTTTGCTCGGTGCTGCTGGCCACCGGGGCCAGGATGCTCTGGGCCTGAACTGCATGAGACTATCCATGAACTCACGCATTGATTCTGAAACGTTGCCCCGCATCGAGCGGGCCTTGCAAGCGGCACGCGCTGTTCTGGCGCGCTTCACGCCCGGCGCCATCGACACGCAGTACAAGGTAGGACACGATCCCGTCACCGAGGCAGATCGCTCGGTCGATGCGGTGCTGCGGCGCGAACTATTACGCGACGGAGAAGGCTGGCTTTCTGAGGAAAGCGTCGATGATCTTTCGCGCCTGGAGAAAGAACGCGTGTGGGTGGTGGACCCGTTGGACGGGACCCGCGAATTTGTCGCCGGCATTCCGGAATTCTGCGTTTCCGTCGCCATGGTAGAAGATGGCAAGCCGGTCGCCGGCGGAATCTGCAACCCGGCCACGGGTGAGATCTTTCTCGGCTCTCTGGACTCGGGCGTGACCTATAACGGCCAGCCTGCACACGCCAGCCGGCGTACCCATCTGGACGGCGCGCTGGTTCTGGCCAGCCGCAGCGAAGTAAAGCGCGGCGATTGGAAGAAGTTCGAGAAGGCTCCCTTCACTGTCCGCCCCATGGGTTCGGTAGCTTACAAACTGGCGCTGGTCTCGGCTGGTGTGGCCGACGCAACTTTCACCCTTACCCCGAAGAATGTCTGGGATGTGGCCGCGGGCGCGGCTTTAGTCCAGAGCGCAGGCGGATTCGTCCGCACTCTGGAGGGCTCGCCCCTCCGCTGCAATAACAAATCGCCGCTCATTTCCGGTCTGCTGGCGAGTGGCGCCGGGTTGCGCGAGGAGCTATCCGGTCTGATTAACCAGTACTCGGCGGCAGGTTCACAGAGTGGCTAGCGGCTGCTGGGCCTGAATCTTCACCCATGAATACGAAAAGAATTCTTATCATTGGCGGCGGGCCGACGGGATTGGGTGCGGCTTATCGTCTCCATGAACTGGGTTACGACAACTGGTTGCTTTACGAAAAATCTGAGTACGTCGGCGGGCACGCTTCCTCTCACGTCGATAGCCAGGGATTTGTATGGGATGAAGGCGGCCACGTTATCTTTTCCCACTATCCCTATTTCGACCGCCTGATCGATGAAATGCTGGGGAAGGAAGTACACGAGCGGGTACGCGAGAGCTGGATCGTGAAACAGGATTCCTGGGTCCCCTACCCGTTTCAGAACAACCTTCGCTATCTCCCCAAGGACATTCAAGTGGATTGTCTGCTGGGAGTAGCCAAAGCCACGGCGAATGGCGCCGGCCGCGAAGCAAGCAATTTCCGCGATTGGATATTGGCAACTTTCGGCGAAGGCATCGCGGCCGCTTTCATGTTCCCCTACAATTCGAAGGTGTGGACGACTCCTCTGGAACAAATGTCCCGATCCTGGATTGCCGACCGGGTTTCAGTCGTCGACTTCAAACGACTGCTGGAAAATGTTCTGTACGAGCGCGACGATGTGGGCTGGGGACCAAACAACAAGTTCAAATTCCCACTCCACGGCGGAACCGGAGAAATCTACCGGCAGATGGCCAAGCGATTTCCTGCCCAGGTGCGCCCGGGAAAGAAGCTGGTGGAGGTGGATCCAGCGCGCCGCCAAGTTTCTTTCGACGATGGAAGCGGCGATACCTACGATAGTCTGATCTCGACCATGCCGCTCGATCTTTTCGTACGAGGGCTGAAGCCCGCAGGCTCGGAACTGCTCGAAGCGGCCGGAAATCTCGACCACAACAACCTGTTGGTGATCGGCCTCGGCTTGGAGAAGAAGATCGACACGGGCAAGTGCTGGGTCTATTTCGCGGACGAGGACATGCCTTGTTATCGCGCCACGTATTTCTCCAACTACTCGCCCTTTAATGTCCCCGGTGGAGACACCGAGCGCTACAGTTCGATCATGTGCGAAATGTCGTTCCGGGTGGGAGAATCGCCGAATCCCGAGCGCATCATCGAGCAGGTGATTACAGGGCTGATTCGCGCCGGTATTCTGGAAGAGGCTGACCGAAAACGCATCGTCTCACGCTATCAGCACGCGGTGAATTACTCATATCCCATCCCGACCCTTCAGCGCGACCAGGCGCTGGGCGTTTTGCAGGAAGCGTTGATGGCGCGCGGAATCTACTCGCGCGGCCGGTTCGGCGCGTGGCGCTATGAAATCGGCAACATGGACCATTCTGTAATGATGGGTGTCGAGGCAGTTAATCACATCGTCGCCGGAGAGAAGGAAACGGTTTTTCACAGTTCCTGAGTAGCCATAAAATCGTGCAGGCAACCAAGTCCAATCCGTCTCCCCGGGTCAGCGTGATCATTCCGAGCTATAACACCGCCGATCTGATCGCGGCGTGTCTCGATTCGGTCATTGCGCAGACTTATAGAGATTTCGAAGCGATCGTCATCAATGACGGCTCTCCCGACACGCCCGATCTGGAAAAAGTACTGCAGCCCTACATGAACGCAATCGTTTACATCAAACAGGAGAACAAACGCGCCGCCGGAGCCAGAAACAACGCCATCCGGCAGGCGCGAGGTGAATTCGTCGCTTTCCTGGACAGTGACGACAGTTGGACGC
Organism: Terriglobia bacterium; assembly: GCA_963765285.1. Taxonomy (GTDB): domain Bacteria; phylum Acidobacteriota; class Terriglobia; order Terriglobales; family Acidobacteriaceae; genus CAVWZH01. The sequence continues at coordinate 224,912 of CAVXVR010000008.1, read as the reverse complement.
CGCACCACCTGTCTGCGCAAATGCAACTGTTCGCTGAGGATCCTTCGCTTGATCTGGTTTATTCCAATGCTCTTCTGGTAGGAGATCCGGCGCGCGAGCAGGAGTTTATGGAGAAGTGCCCGTCCCATGGGCCAGCTACTTTCGCCGCTTTAATCATGGAGCATTGCCAGATTCCGATTTCCACCGTGGTCGCGCGCAAGCGCATGCTGGTGGAAGCGGGGTTGTTCGACGAAAGACTTCCCCGCTGCGACGACTACGATATGTGGGTCCGCTCCGCTTTCTGTGGCGCCAGAATCAACTACAGCCGCAAGGTGCAAGCCCGGCTCTTTATCGGCCGGCCCGGCTCACTCGGCCAGTCGCGATCAAAGATGGCCGAAGCCTACTGGAAAATTCTGGAAAAGACCGGCCAAACTTTGCCATTGAAAGAGTCTGACCGCGATCTGGTGCGCAAACGGGCGGAGCAGATCAAGGTGCGATACCTGGTGGAAGAGGGGAAATCCAAATTGTCCGAGGGTCAGTTCGATAAAGCCGCAGAGCTTTTTTCCGAGGCAAACAAGAATTCCCGGCAACCGAAATTAAGCCTGGCCCTGCTCGGCCTGAGAGTTGCCCCGACAGCGACCCATAAACTTTTTTCCTGCTGGCTGCGATTGAGAAGCGATTCAGCGGTTTAAGAGACTAGAGGGCTAAAGAGGCGCGATTCAAAGGGAGCTGCGTTCTGGACATTTAGCTATGCCGCTGTCAGACTTTGGGGAGTGAGTTCGGAGGCGGGAAATGGGCGAGGAACTGAATGACTAAGCGTTTGGTTAGTGGAATCAGGCGTCTGTTCGGGTTGTATCACCCGCGCCGCGATCTCATCATCCTTCCCGATGATGTGTTTCTGGTCTCATTCCCCAAGTCCGGCAATACCTGGGCCCGTTTTCTGATTGCCAATCTTCTTCGCCCCGAACGCGCCGCCGACTTTGCCACGATCAGCACGCTGGTTCCCGACCCGTTCGGCACGAACAAGCGGGACTTCGAGCGAGCGTCCCGGCCGCGAGTCATCAAGAGCCACGAATGCTTTGATCCCCGTTATCCCCGGGTCATTTACATCGTTCGCGATCCTCGCGACGTGGCGATTTCTCAGTACCATTATCATCGCAAGTGCAGAAAAATCGAGGACGATTACCCGTTGGAAAAGTTTGTCGGCCGTTTTCTCGCCGGCCAGACTTGCCCGCACGGATCCTGGGGAGAGCATGTGATCACCTGGCTCACAACCCGGCGTGGAGACTCCCGGTTTCTGCTTATACGATACGAAGACCTGATCGCGGACGGAGCAGGGGAACTGGGAAAGATCGCATCCTTCCTTGGCATCACGGCGAGCCCCCAATTGCTGGCGCAGGCGGTCGAGCGCAGTTCCGCCGATAAAATGCGCAAGCTCGAGAAAGAACAAAGCCACATCTCCACCCTGACCAAGGATTCACGAAAGGACCTCCCTTTTGTGAGGGCCGCCGGCAAAGGGGACTGGAAATCCAGTCTGCCGGAACCTCTTGCCCGGCAGATTGAAGCTGCGTGGGCGCCACAGATGAATTACCTGGGCTACGAGTTGAGCTCGCCGGCATCCAACGCCGGGGGCGCTGACAGCCTGGAGGCCCTGCTGGGGACGCGATGATCTATGGCATTAAAAAAATTGTAAGTTACGCGCTGGGAACCGATATTGCCGGACGCAGTCTTTCCGTCCGCCCCGATGATACCTTCATCGTTTCCTACCCTCGATCGGGCAACACCTGGATCCGGTTTCTCGTGGCTAATCTTCTCCATCCCACAGAGGCGGTGACCTTCGCCAACGTGGAGCGCCTGATCCCTGACGCGGAGGCTCAATCCAGCCGCTACCTGAAGCGCATTCCCAGTCCGCGCCTGATTAAGAGCCACCAGTATTTCGACCATCGCTATGCCAAAGTGCTCTACATCGTTCGGGATCCGCGTGACGTGGTGCTTTCCTATTATGACTTTTCGCGAAAATACCGTCATATCCCCGACCGACATCCACTGGAGTCTTACGTCCACGATTTCGTCAACGGCCGGTTAAATTCGGCCAGCTGGGGCACTTGGGCGGAAAATGTGGGAACGTGGCTGGCCGCTCGCCACGGGCAGACGAGTTTCCACCTGCTTCGCTACGAGGACCTCAAGGCAAATACCGAAGCCGAACTGGCCAATGTGGCTGGTTTTCTGGGTATCGATCCGGTTCCCGAACGCCTTCGAAGCGCCATCCAAAAGAGTTCCGCTGACCGGATGCGGGAGTTGGAAAGAACGCAGAGCGGCCAGTGGGTTGCTACTAGAGACAAGCGCCCGGACATCCCTTTCATTGGGCCTGCGGTCAACGGGGAGTGGAAATCGAAGTTGCCGGCGACGGCGACGCTGGAAATTGAGTCCGCCTGGGGCCCGCTGATGTCCCGGGTGGGTTACGCTTTGACCACCAATGCGGCGCCACCACCTCAACCGAATCGCGACTGGCGGACGGAGTCACCACTCGAGGCCGCCATATCTCCCGAACCTTGATGCCCGCGAATGTCACGTTACAACTCCTGACCCGTTCTTGTCAGTCATCCCCTCGCTCCCGCGTCTCGGCGGAGAACCGGAACGCGGCACCGGAAGCGGGGGTGGCCGATGCGTAGGCTGGAAAAAATTCAAATCATCAAGAATGTAAGTTCCAGCTGGTTTGCGCTCGGCGTGAACGTAACCGTGGGGATTCTTCTTTCTCCGTTCATCCTCCATCGGCTGGGCGATTCCGCCTTCGGCATCTGGGTGCTCATCTTCTCGATCACGGGCTACTACGGTCTTTTTGACTTGGGCATTCGTTCCTCGATTGTCCGCTATGTTTCGAAGTCAGCCGCGACCAAGGACATGGACGGTCTGACCCGATTGATCAACACCAGCTTGTTCGGCTACACGTGCATTGGCCTGCTCACCTTGGTTGTCACCGTAGTCCTCAGCTTCCAGGTAGACAAGCTGTTCCGGATTCCGGTGGAATTCCACGACACAGCTCGCTGGCTCCTTCTGATGGTTGGCAGTTCCGTTGCGCTGGGATTTCCGCTGGGGGTGTTCGGCGGAATTCTCGAGGGTCTGCAAAAGTTTTACATTCTGAATTGGACCAATGTGGTCTCCACATTGCTGCGCGCCGCCTTGATCGTAACTTTCTTGCGCCGCGGATATGGCCTGTTGACCGTCGCGCTGATCACCATTGCCCTACCCCTGGTCGGGTCCCTGGTGCGCGGCACTGTAGCAAGGCACCTTCTGCCTGTCCCGCTTGGGTTCCGTTACATTGACCGCGCCACCTTCCGCCAGATTGCAAACTACAGCAGCACCACCTTCATGATCATTGTGGCTGGCCAGCTCAAGTTCAAAACGGATGAACTCGTGATTGGGACTTTTCTTTCCACTGCGGCCATCACGCACTTCAACATCGGCGCGCGCATTGTGGATTATGCCCGGGAGGTCGTCACCAGCCTGGCCCAGATCTTTGTGCCGATGTCCAGCCAGTCGGATGCCGTGGGCGACCGGAATCGGTTGCGGAAGATATTCGTAGCCGGCAATCGCGCCTGCGCTTTTACCATCTTGCCGATTTGCGCCATCCTGGTCATTCTGGGGAAGTCCGTGATCGAGGTGTGGGTCGGCAGCCGCTACGTTGCCCAAAGTTATCCCGTACTGGTGATCATGATTCTTCCCTTCACCCTCATGCTGATACAGGGCGCCTCGGGCCGCATCCTGTTCGGCATGAGCAAGCACGGCACCCTGGCCATCGTTGCTCTGGTGGAGGGCATTGCCAATCTGATTCTCAGCATTCTGCTGGTGCGTCCTTATGGGATTGTCGGCGACGCCCTAGGGACAGCTATTCCCATGACTTGCACTTATGTATTGTTCCTGCCCCAACACTTGTGTAAGCGCTTGGGGATCCCGCTCGGCACCTTTGTGCGACAGGCATTCGGACTGCCGGTACTCTTTTGCGCTCCGCTGGTGGCGGTTCTGCTTCTGATGAGGCGCTGGTTTGTGGCCCACAATTATCGGCAACTGGCGGTTCAACTGCTCGCGGGCGGGCTGGTTTATGGACTCTGCTTGCTTTGGGCGTACCTTACCGGTCGCCTGTTCCGGGTCGGAGATTTGTCGGCGCAAGAGAAAGCTCTACCCCTGGTGGGTGCGCCGATGGAAAATCTCCAGCAAGACATCTAGCTATTGCGCCGTTCAGTCTGCGTATTAAGGTTCTTTCATGGCCAAGGTCAGCACGGTCTTCCTGATGTATCACGAACTCGATGTACCCGGCCATGCCTTGTGCCAGTCCGAACCCGGCTACGTGCGATACGTTCTCCGCTCCGGGGATTTCGAAGCCCAAATGCAGAGCCTGCAAGGGTCGGGTTGGCGCGGAGTAAGTGTTAGTTCTGCCCTCCAATATTCGGTCCCCAAGCAAGTCGCCATTACCTTCGATGATGGTTGCGAGACCGATTTGCTGACCGCGGCTCCCATTCTGGCCCGCCTGGGTTTTGGAGCCACGTTTTACGTCACCGCAGGATTCGTCGGCACACCAGGGTATCTGACACCGGCGCAGTTGCTGGAACTGAGTGACGCCGGCTTTGAAATCGGTTGTCACTCCATGACTCACACCTATCTCACCGACCTGGACCGCACCGGCCTGCATCGCGAAATTGTCGACGCCCGGCAGAATCTCGAAAACATCATCGGGAAAGCGGTCGAACATTTTTCATGTCCCGGCGGACGCTGGAGCCGTGACGTAGCCCTGACGGTTCGCAGCGCCGGCTATCGCAGCCTGGCCAATAGCGAAATACGATCAAATTCCTCTTCCACCGATTGGTTTGCCCTCGGCCGGATCGCGGTGATGCGAGACCTCGATTTGCCGGACTTTATGAGAGTGTGCCGCGGAGAAGGCCTGTGGCGCCTGAAGGCGGCGAACACGTTACGCCGCCGGACCAAAACAATTCTGGGAAACCGCCTCTATGATCGCGTGCGGCAGACGGTCCTGGGTCTGACAACCGGCGACAAACGATAGACCGTTTTCCGCGCCCACCGCGCCGCATGGCCATGTCCCTCTGACCGTCATCTGCGAACTTCAGTTACCTACCTGGGTTACTCCCTTCTCGATAGAGTCTGGCCAAGGACTGGGAAAGTTAAGTCCCCCAACTAACTTCCGAGGTAGATCATGTTTCAGCTTCGCGCTGCCGCGCGGTCCAAAGGCGCGCACCCAGCCTGCCTGTTTTTCAGCTTCTCTGTCATTTTGATTTCGGCTTTGTCTCTGGTCACGACCGGCTGCAACCAGTCGCTGCAAGCCGGGGCCACATCAGCGGGGCGGGCGGCTAACGCATCGCCGGGAACCGGGCTTCGCATGGTGCCCATCGATCCGCCGAATTCTCCCACCCAAGTGCGGCTTGAAGTCACGCCAACGGTGGCGACGCTGAGTTCGGGCGGCACGTTGCAATTCGCCGCCACTGTTCGGCAATCCGCGAACCCCGCCGTGCGATGGTCAGCCAATTGGGGGAGCATATCGCCAGCCGGACTGTTTCTTGCCCCGCGAGTCAGCAGCCCGCAGGTAGTGCGAGTTATGGCGGCCAGCGTAGTCGATCCCTGGGTCCGGGCGGAGGCGTTCATCACAATTTCTCCTTCTCCAACGCAGGGCTCGGCCCTGGCGATTGCCGCTGCTTCCCTTCCGCCGGCTACTAGTTCGGTCCCTTACAGTGTCTCTCTGACGGCGACGGGCGGAACGCTGCCCTATTCGTGGAACATCACCTCCGGGTCGCTGCCGAGCGGTTTGCAGCTCAACCCGGCTACGGGAGAGATTTCCGGGATAACCACTCTGTCTGGAGCGTTTGCCTTCACCGCGCAAGTGACCGATTCGGTCGCCGCCGTGAGCAGTGCGAGCCTTGCCCTCTCTGTCGATTCCTCCAATAGTTCAGGCAGCAACTTTGATGGGCCGGCCGAACTGCCCCGGGTGTATCTCCAGACCGCGTTGACGGATACACCAGCGCCCGGCAACTCCATCCACGTAGCGGCTGGGGGTGATTTGCAAGCCGCTCTCAATGCCGCCAATTGTGGCGACACCATCGAACTGCAAGCCGACGCAACCTTCTCGGGATTGTTCCGTCTGCCAGGCAAGAAATGCGACGATCAGCACTGGATCATCGTACGTACCGACGCACCCGACAGCAGCTTGCCGCCGGAAGGGACGCGGCTGACGCCTTGTTACGCGGGCGTGGCGTCGCTACCCGGCCGTCCGGCCTTCCCTTGTCCGACTCCGGTAAGAGTAATCCCGCGGCTCATCTATTCGGGCAAAGCGGGCAGCGGCCCCATCGTGCTCTCCGCCGGCGCCAACCACTATCGGCTACTTGGAATTGAACTCACCCGCGCCACCGGCTCGGGTTTCGTCGGCGCTTTGGTAATTGCCGACACAATTCCAGCCACGGCAAGCAACATCGTGGTTGACCGGGTTTGGTTGCACGGCAGTCTCCAGGACGATACCGCTCGTGGGGTCTATTTGAACCGGGTTACGAACGCTGCCATGGTGGATTCGTATTTCAGTGATTTTCATTGCACCGCTGTGACCGGCGCTTGTACCGATTCCCAGTCCATCGCGGGCGGCAGCGGCGATTACCCTGCAGGTCCGTACAAGATTGTGAACAACTTTCTGGAAGCCGCGGGAGAGTGCGTCATGTTCGGCGGCGGAAGGTCCACCACCACTCCGGCTGACATTGAAATCCGCCACAACCATTTCTTCCGGCCGTTGATCTGGATGCCAGGCGCGCCAGGCTTTGTGGGAGGGGCTTCAGGACATCCCTTCGTGGTGAAAAATAATTTCGAGCTCAAAAACGCCACCCGCGTGCTCCTGGAGGGCAACATTCTGGAAAATTCCTGGGGCGGATTCACCCAAGCCGGGTATTCGATCATGCTAACCCCAAAGGGAAAGACAGCTACGAAGGAGAGGACGGACACGGTCAACCTTTGTCCCGTGTGTCAGGTCACCGACGTGACCATCCGGTATAGCACGGTCAGCCATGCCGGCGGCGGCATCGACATCGCCACCGCGCTTTCGGGGGACGGTTACGGTGTTCCGGCTTTGGCCGGGGAACGCATCAGCATCCATGATGTGACTCTCGCAGACATTGACGCGAAACACTACAACGGGTACGGCGGACTCATCGCCATGCTCAATGGCTGGGATCAAAATGTACTCAATAGCGTGACCATCAACCACATCACTGGATTTCCCGATCCCTCTTCGCACTTCCTCAGTCTGCGAGACGCAGAGGGAAAGCCCCAAATGTCGGGCTTCGTTTTCACCAACAATATTGTGGGAGCAGGGCAGGCCCCGATCATTGGTGCGGGTGGCGGTACGACAAACTGTGACGCCCGTCCGGTGCAAATCCTGCAGAGTCTCTCCGCCTGTTTCTCCAGTTACGTATTCAGCTCCAATGTCGTAGTGGGCGTCCCCGCGAAATTTATGGCTTCTCCGTGGCCGGCCAACAACTTCTTCCCTTCCCGATTCAACGATACCCAATTCGTAAACCTCAGCGGCGGGGACTATCATCTGTCGCCCTCGAGCCCTTATAAGAACGCCGGCAGCGACGGCAAGGACCTCGGGGCGGATATCGACGCAATCCAGGCCGCGATCGCCGGCGCCGATTGAGGTTGTGGCTGAGCCTTTCCGCGAAGGCTTCAGGTCGCCGCTAGCTTTCTGTGGAACGGGTTTGGCCCCGCACGCTCTGTTCTGAAGATCAGTCTCCAATGGCAGCAGCATTTGACAAGCCCTGAGCCGCCCAAATTCTCAATCGGGAGGCCGGGCCAGCGCCGGATCGTGCCGTGTTATGATCGAGAAAATCTGCACTGCGCGACAGGAAAATGTGTGCGACAAAGGACTGTATTCAAATGAGACCTGGGGTGGGTTCTCGACTCTTGGTCTTCGGCCTTGCGTTGGCCCTCCTGCTTTTAATGCCTCCCGTTCTGGCGCGTGTGCCTGACCAGGCAAGTGGATCCCCCGCCACCGGGCGTTTTGACGGCCCTGCCGAACTTCCCCGCGTTTACATGCAAACGGCTCTGGTGGATACGCCCGCTCCTGGCCGGGTTCGGCTGGTGAAGGCCGGCGAGGACCTTCAGGAGGCAATCAACGGCGCCCAGTGCGGCGATACTCTGAAGTTGGAAGCTGGAGCAAGCTTCGGCGGGCTGTTCAGTTTTCCCGCCAAACCCTGCGATGACCAGCACTGGATCATTCTTCGCACCAGCGCCTCCGATGACAGCCTTCCGCCTGAGGGTGCACGCGTCAATCCCTGTTACGCCGGCGTCGCTTCTCTTCCGGGTCGTCCTGACTTCCACTGCCCGGCCGTGCGCAACGTCATGGCGAAAATTGCCCTGGATATCAAAAAGGGCTGGGGACCGATCCAATTCCTGAACGGAGCGAACCATTACCGCTTCATTGGCCTCGAGATCACCCGTGACTTGCCGCAGGAAGTGCGCCTGCGCAACCTGGTGCAACTTAGGGAGCCCGAGGGAACTGGGCACCACATAGTCTTCGATCGCGTTTGGATCCATGGCACAGCCGGAGATGAGACCAAGGCAGGAGTGCACCTTACCGGCCTCAGCTCCGCGGCCGTAGTGGACTCCTACTTCAGTGACTTGGGTTGCATTGCCGGTCAGGGAGCCTGTGTCGATTCGCAGGACATTAATGGCGGCGGTGGCGACGCGACCGGCAGTGTCTGGAAAATCGTCGACAACTTTCTGGAGGCGGCGGGCGAGTCGATCATGTTCGGCGGCGCTCCCGGCACTACCACTCCCACTGACATTGAGATCCGCCGTAACTATCTGTTTAAGCCCATTGTCTGGAAGCCGGGGGAACCTGGGTTCCTTGCGACCTACACCGGCAAGCCTTACATTGTGAAGAATCACTTCGAGTTGAAGAATGCGCAACGGGTGCTCTTCGAAGGCAATGTGCTCGAGAATACCTGGGGGGGATTCACGCAGTCGGGGTTTTCCATTCTCTTGACGCCGGGCAATCAGGGCGGACACTGTCCTTCGTGCCGCGTGACAGATATCACCATTCGCTACAACAAGGTGAGCCACGTAGCCGGAGCCATCCTGATGGCCACGGCGTTACCCAAGCAAATAAAGGTGCCTTCCTCCGGCGGCGAGCGTTTCAGTGTCCACGACTTGTTGGTGGACGATATCGATCCCCAGGCCTACAAGGGGTTTGGGAATTTCCTCGGAATTGTCTCGAACGCCCCGCCTCTTAAGAGCGTTCACGTTGACCATGTCACGGCGTTTCCGCAAAAGGCGCTGATTTCGGTGGTCAATGCGAGCGATAAACCCAAGCTGCAGGATTTCTCGATCACAAACAGCGTCTTTACCGCCGGCGAACGGCAAATGTTGGGAGGGGGAGGCGGCCAGACGAACTGTGCGCTCGGGCGTGACGACGTCAATGCCGTGCTCAAGAACTGTTTTGCCGACATGGTCTTCACGCACAATCTGATTATCGGGGGATCCGGCGGCTGGCCGGCGGGAAATATCGTGGTAAAGGACGCCAGCGCAGCCGGAATTCGCGATTTCCGCGAGGGGCACGGTGGCGACTATCGTTTGTGCCGCCAAAAGGGCGAAACCCCCGCCTGCAAACAAGCCTCTCCCGGTCTCACCGGCACCGACGGCAAACCACTCGGTGCGGACGTGGATGCCATTGAAAAGGCCACTGCCGGAGTCCGCTAAAGTCCCTGACCAACAGGATCAATGCACCCGCAACCCATGATGCTAGACTGAACTGTCAGGCAACGGGCCGTGCACACCACATCGACCAGCAGCGGAATTGGCATCGAGATTCCGGCCACAGAGCGGCGGCGGGCTCCGGTTTTCGTCGTGGGATGCCATCGTTCCGGAACCAACTTGCTTTACGACACGCTCCTCTCGGCAGGTGGATTTGCGCTTTACCGGGGATACCTTCCCATCTACAAGATGTTGATTCCGAAATTTGGCAGGATCGACGACCCGGGCAATCGCGCGAAAATCGTTCAGGCCTGGATGCACAGCAAGGGATTTCGTAGATCGGGCCTGGATGCCAAGATGTTGAGTTCCGATTTGTTCGCGAACTGCCGCAGTGGCGGCGATTTCATGCGCACTGTCATGGACAAGATCGCGACGGATCAAGGCGTCCCTCGCTGGGCTGTCTACGATCCTGACAATGTGCTTTACATGTCAAGAATCAAGGCTGACCTTCCGGGAGCGCTTTTCCTTCATATCGTCCGGGACGGACGCGATGTTGCGCTTTCGCTGCGGAAAATGGGAGGCTTTCGCCCGATCCCGTGGGCACGAAAAGCCGGCAGCCTGCAGGCTACTGCGCTCTACTGGCAGTGGATGGTCGAGCGGGGACGGCAATGGGGCCGGATGTTTCCCCAGGATTATATGGAAGTCAGCTATGAGGAACTGGTGACCGATCCCCGCCCCACCCTCGAAGCTCTTGGTCAATTCTTGCATCACGATTTTGACGTGGAGAAGATCCAAGACGCGGGATTGGGCCGATTGAGCGAATCGAATTCTTCCTTCCGCGAAGAGTCGTCCGAAACCGCCGTGAATCCGGTCGGACGCTGGAAGGAACGCTTGTCTCAGGAAGAAGTAGCTTCCTTAGAGGCGTTAGTCGGCGACACCCTTGAGAGTCACGGCTATCAGTTGACGGTAGGGCCGCAGCAGAGAGAACCGAATCTGCGTCAAAAGACTATGCGCCTTGCCTATCCGGCCTTCCTGGACATGAAACTGTGGCTGAAAACGCAGACGCCCGCGGGACGACTGGGCAACCTCTCCGCCCTGGAACTCTCCGACTAAGAAATCTATTCCGGCGGGGATTCATGGCGCGATTTCTGCAGCCAGCCCAGAAAACGCTGTTTCCGATCGAACATTCTTTTTGCTTCGTCCCGTAATTTCGAAACCACCTGATAGCGCGACTTGGTGAACCACGGCACACTATGCGGAACGCAGCCGTATTTTTCCTTGTAGGTGCCGCCGCCGCCCCAGTCGTAAACCTCAACCCCACGGGCCTTCCAATAGCGCATCACGTACCACTGAATGTATTCGTTGGGACGCAGCAACTGGCTGGAACGGAAACTGGCATTTCCCCAAAACTCGGCGATCTTGTTAAAGCCCGGAAAAATCCCAGTGGCGATGCATTTGTTTTGCTCGTCGCGAGCACGTACCAGCAAAACCCGTCCCGTGGGGGCCATGTGTTTCACCAGCGCGCGCACGCGAGCGACTCCGTAGGTGGGCACTAATCCTTGCTTGGCGAATACGTCTTTGAGTTGTTCGTAGTATTCGTCTGCGAAGCCCAGGTCGTTTGCCTCTTCGATGGTAACGCCGCTTTTTTCGGCTTTGCGGACGCAGCGCCGGCAGGCGCTCTCCATGCCGTTGAAAATTTCTTCTTCGGATTTTCTCAGGTCGGTACGGTAGGAAGTGTAAGAGTCGCAGGTGAATCCCAATGCCTGTCCATCTTCGACGACGAAGCCGGGATCGGAGACCTCCATGTGCAGGCACTTGAGAGTTCCCCAGGCTATCTCTTCGACGGCGGCCAGGGCTGCCGAACGTGAAACGCCGGGCACCAGATTGAAACCCATGTATGGGGTGGTCCAGCCCGGGAACGAACTTCCCAGCACTCGCACGCCGAATTTTGTGAACGTCAACCCGGTGAAGTAACCCACGAGATCCCTGCCGTCGCGCAGCTCGGCCAGCAGCGGCTTGGCCTTCTGGCATTCGCTGACGAACCGCACCCATTCACGGGTTTGAAAAACAGTGCGGTCGGCGAACCCGTCCAGCTTCTGCCAGTCGGCAGTTTCAAAATCGATGATGTGGCACTTGAGCATATTTTCGTGGCACGACACCGCTTACTTGTCGATCAGAATGTCGGAGTAGCTGACCAGCAGGCGCGAGAGCGGAGTGTTCACTTTCGCCCATTGTTTGAATTCGTGATAGACGCCGTAGATCAGGCGCGTGCTCCGGACCGAAAATCCCGGGCTCGCCGCAGGGTGCGCTCGAAAGAGCGTAACCCATTTCTTTCATATATTCGCCGATCAGTTCCTCGAAACGCCGCAGTTGCTCGCGCGGGAATTTTTCTTTCCAGCGTCCGACGGGCATGAAACGACCCGCTCGCAAATCTTCTTCGAACGAGGTGAGCGGCTTTTTTACCGAGCCCACGCTGGCTTGCTGGATGCGGTCATAATCCAGTGTGTCGCCGAGAAAACTTCCCAGGCGAGCCAAAGTCTCCCGTGGCTCCTGCACGAGTTGTTCGTAACGCACCTCGATATATTGCTTTCCGAGGTGCGATCCGTTTTCTCGCCCCTTGCGCACAATCCACTCCCAATAGAGGCCGGCGGCGAGCAGTGCCTTGTCTCTATCCCACGGCAGAGGGCGGCTCCAGCCTCGCTTGTCTAACGACAGTGCCACATCCCGGGGATCGCGAATGATGTGCACGAACAAAGCGTCGGGAAAATCTGTATGAATCCGCAGCATGTGCGGAACATTGGTCGGCGTCGAGTCGATCCAGCGATCGACGCCCTGCTTGCGCGAAACTTCCTCCATCACGATGCGCAGAAAATCACTCGCGCTGTGACATTCGGCCATAACCTTGGTTTCAATCTCTGCGGCCTCGAGCCCGGATACTTGAAAAGCCTTGCTCTGGAGCCACTCCCGCATCATTCTGTTCTTGTTGTGGGCCGAGCCCAGGTCCCCATAGATCGGCTCCAGAACATCAAACACGTTCATCTGCGTGTGAAACTCTGCGAATCCGCCGGCGGAGAGCAGCAGGTGATAAAGAAAGCTGGTGCCTGACCTGGGACAACCCACGATGAAGACCGGTGGCTTCATAGGTCGGGCGGGGCTTACCAGCAAATCCCCTTGTAGGGCCCTTTCACTTGCGGGCGGCGGGAGCTCTCAAGATTCACCAGGTCGATGACAATGTGCTGCGGGCTGAGGCATTCTGAAAGTTGCTCCGTCGCGACCGACCGCGTGCCCAAAATCACGACTTCACTCTCGCGCACTACTCCGTGCAGATCATTCGATAAAAGTGAGCCAATATGAGGAATCACTTCTTCGATGTATTGCCGGTTGGAACCGACCAAACGTCCCAGTGAAACATCCTGGTCCCACACGCGAACCTGGCAACCCTCGCCAAGAAACCGCTTGATTAACTGCACCTGCGGGCTCTCTCGCAGGTCATCGGTGCCGGCTTTGAAACTCAAGCCAACCATGGCAATCTTTCGCTTCCCCGTCCCCAAGACAAGTTCCACCGCGCGCGTTAAATGCTCGGCATTGCTGGTCATGATGGATCCCAGCAGGGGCAAACTCAAGTCGAGTTCCTTGGCGCGATGCGTGATGGCCCTGAGATCCTTGGGAAGGCACGAACCGCCAAAAGCGAACCCGGGCGAAAGGTAAGCGGGCGAGATATTCAACTTTGTGTCTGAAGTGAAAATCTTGGTGATGGCGGCCGTGTCCACCGTCAACTCCCGGCACAAGGTTCCAATCTCGTTGGCGAAGGACACCTTCAGGGCGTGAAACAAGTTAGAAACGTACTTCACCATTTCGGCCACCGGAATCTGCACTTCAAAAACCTGGCCGGGGATGTTCTGGTAAAGCTCCCGCAGCGGCGCGAGATGATCGTCATGATTTGCGCCAAGAATGGTGTAAGGAGGCTGAAAAAAATCCGCCACCGCGCTGCCCTCTCGCATGAACTCGGGGTTGTAGCACACTATGAAGTCTGACCCGGCGCGCCGCCCGCTGCTGGCTTCGAGCACAGGGATCACAAGCGATTCCGTCGTTCCGGGCAACACAGTGCTGCGCAACACCACGACGTGAGGAGTTTTCTTCTCCCGCAGGGCAAGGCCGATTTCGCGCATCACGTGCTCGACGTGGCTAAGGTCGAGTTTCCCGCTGTGCAGACTGGGTGTCCCAACACAAACGAAAGAAAGGTCTGAATCCCGCACGGCCGCGGTCGCGTCGGTGGTGGCATGCAGGCGGCAAGCCCGATGCCCCTCGGCGATCATTTCGCTCAAGCCCGCCTCGACAATCGGGCTCAATCCCGACTCGAGCAACCCCACCTTGGCCGGGTTGACGTCAACTCCGATGATCTTGTGGCCAAGGGAAGCAAAGCACGCCGCCGAGACCGAACCGACGTACCCGAGGCCAAAAATGCTGACCGAAAGACTCACGTTCTAGCTCCCTGGGCTGGTCTTGAAAGCATCCTCGGGCCCGGCCCTTTAGCAGCCATCAGCTCCCAGCTAAGCTTATACAGCCGATAGACTTAGGCACACATGGGGAGTGGAATACAACGCTTCAGTGGCCGGCTCTGCCGTACAGAACCACGACCGCGATAACAGTCTACCCTGTATGAGGCTGGCGGCCAAGGTTCGCTCTTCCGGACCTCGGCGGTCCCTCTCGGCGGCAGAGTTTCACGGACCAGCCGCGTTCCACGATACCCACAGCGAAATACCCTAATTGGGGGATTACAGCTCCGATCCGAAAACCTACTTTGGTCAACATCGCGAGAACTCCGAGTCTCGCGGTAAGGGGTGGCCATGGGGCACGTTCTGGATCTGGGATGGGGCGCAGGCAATCCGCCGATTGCGGCTGAGGTCAGGACTGCAGACGAAGTTGCCGGTGCCGATAAGCGCCTCGCGATCGGGCTGATCATGAGTGGCGCCCTTTTCCGAATTTTGTCCTTTGTGCTTTCCGACAACAGCGGAGGGGACGCTAATGCCCATCTGGAACTTGCGGCCTCGTGGTTGCGACATCCAACGCTCAAGTTCATTTTCGATACATATCCCCCGGGGCACTTCTGGTTGATCGGCCTTTCGTCTCTGGTGGTCCCCGACGTGGTGGCCGCAGGACGCCTCCTGAGCCTGGTCCTCGGAATAGCTTCCATCGTGGTTTGCTGGAGGCTCGCCAGCTTGCTCTACGGTCCATCTGCCGGACTGTTGTCCCTGGCGGTGTGCTCTTTCTACACCCTGTACATTGGCTACAGCAGCACCTCGTCGGCAGAGATCAGTTATGTGTTCTTTTTCCTCCTGGCAGCCTATTTCTTTTTCGACTATTTGAAAGCCTCCCCGGCCAAGCTGTGGTATCTGGCGGTTTCCGGCACAATGCTTTCTGTGGCGGAATCGATCCGCTATGAGGCTTGGGTTCTTTTCGCCGGCCTCGGACTGATTCTCCTGATTTTTTCATTACGCCAAAAACGGTCCCAGGGTTGGTGGAAGAGCCTGCGCCCGCTTCTCATCTTTGGGCTCACCGCGGGGGCCTGGCCGGCGGTGATGACGGCCTATTCCTGGCATGCTTTCGGTAATCCCACCCAGGTCACCCGGCTCAACCCCATGCGCTTCGTGGCGGCGATGCAAACTTCGCTGGCTTACCAACTGGCCCTGACGCCGGGAGTTTTGCTCATTAGTCTTTCTCCTTTCGCGGTCATTGGCGCGATTTATGGACTGACCAAATCGTTTTCGTCGCGACTCACGGCCGCGTTTGCCGCACTGACGATTTTCTTTGGCGCCATCCAGATGTACTGGTTCGTAAATCGCTCCTTGATCGTCACTGCGCGCTACACGCTTACGCTGGGAACGATGCTGGCTATCATTTCCGGTTTCGGCCTGCAAAAAATCATGGAGCGTTTTCCGGCCAGGATCGCTGCGGCCCGTTTCGCCTTGATTGCTTTGCTGGTTTTGAATCTGACGACCGTATTGGTGCTGGCTGAGGTGCCGAACCGCTACGCCGACAAATTCGCCTCTGTTTCTCCGCGCCTGCGCTACGCTGCCCGGATCAAGGCGGTCGGGGATTATCTCCGGAGTCATATGGGGCCCGATGACGCCATAGTCATCGATGATCACAACGTTGAATCGGATATTGTGGCCAGCGCTGCGGGACTCCCTTTGGTGGCAGGAAAGCGAGTCTACCTTGCCAGCAAGAAGTATCCGGGAACAACGGTCCGCGATTACATTAGCGAGGAACATCCTCGTTTCCTGGTGTACGCCGACCGGGGCATTCTACGGCGGTCGATCGCCCTGCCCTCGGGGTGCCGTAGCCCTCAAGAGGTGGCTGGCGTGGAGTTTCACTGCGTATTTGAGACGGATGTCTACCGAGTCTATACGCTGACCTATCAGTAGCAGCCCGAGCCCCACCCAGCCAACGAGGCGTCTTCTAAACCGTTGCCTGGAAGTCACTTAGCCCGCTCTACAACCCGATTCTCCTAGCATAGTTAAACCGCTTTCTGTCCCCGGTCAGGAACCGCTTTTGCCACGGCCAGTCCGCCGTCACACATTAGAATAGGAGTCGAGAGAAACGGGGGGTCCATTGGCAACCTGGCGCAGAACCTGGTCTCGTCTGGCCCGCGCAAGCCCGGGCGAACTTACGACCCGACTACGGCAGGAACTGAGCAAGCGCGTCGACTGGGCGCTTTATGGCGCGGGTTGGCATTCGGGGGATGAGTCGGGCCCGTCTGAACATGCGGCCAGCCATCGATTTTTCTTCTCTCGCAAGGAGCTCCCTGGACGCATGGCGCTGCTGCGGGAGCAGCTGCCCGCAGAGACCGAGCGCATCATCCACGAAGCCGGCGAATTGCTTGGCCATCGCTTTGATCTGCTGGGATATTCCGGCCTGGATTACGGTCGCACCATTGACTGGCATCTTGATGCAATCTCGGGCAAGCGAGTTCCACTCCGGCCGTGGTTCAAGATTGATTTCCTCAACTTCGAGAAAGTTGGCGATCACAAAGTCATATGGGAACTCAATCGTCACCAACACCTGGTAACGCTGGCGAAGGCGTATTGTGTCAGCGGCGACAAACGCTACGTTACCGAACTCGTCGCTCAGTGGCGGAGCTGGCAAAAGGCGAACCCATACCCCCTGGGGATCAATTGGGCTAGCAGTCTGGAAGTTGCCTTTCGCAGCCTTTCCTGGCTATGGGTGCTTCACTTACTGGGCGACGGCGAGGTACTTCCCTCCGGGTTCGCGGCCGACGTTCGCCGCGGATTGATGCTGCACGGGCGCCATGTGGAGCGTTATCTTTCGACTTATTTCTCCCCGAACACTCATCTGCTTGGCGAAGCTCTGGCATTGTTCGCTCTGGGCACGTCATGCCCGGAGTTTGCGGCGGCAGAACGATGGAAGAAAGAAGGATGGGAGATTCTTTTGAAGGAAATGGAACGCCAGGTGCGCTCAGATGGCGTCTATTTCGAGCAATCGCTGTACTACCACGTTTACGCCCTCGATTTTTTTCTGCACGCGCGAATTCTGGCGGAGCGCAATGCAATAGCAATTCCTCCGCAGTTTGATGAAACCGTAAACAAGATGCTAAATGTGGTGCAAGCTCTGTCCCAGGCAGGGCCCCCGGAAGCGTTTGGCGACGATGACGGAGGCCGGCTTTTCAATCCCCGCCGAAACCGTACGGAAAACCTAACCGATCCGCTGGCGATTGGTGCGATCTTGTACGGACGGGAAGATCTTGCTTCTGGTGCCAAACTGACCGAGGAGTCAGTGTGGCTGTTTGGCGAGCAAGCCATGAAGCCGCTATCGGGGCAACATGTACGCTCGTCGATGCAGTCGAGAGCATTCACGGCCAGTGGCATTTATGTGATGGCCGACGCCGGCTTGAAAGCGGAGTTGGTGGTGGATGCTGGGCCGCAAGGTACGGGCCGCTGCGGGCACGGGCATGCCGACGCTCTGGCGGTCACGCTCTCTGCCAATGGCCGCCGCTGGTTAGTCGATTCCGGCAGCTACCGCTACGTCTCCTGTGCGGATGAGAGGGATGCGCTTCGGGGAACCGCAGCCCATAACACCCTGCGCGTTGACCACCTCGACCAGGCGGTCTCAGAAGGACCATTCGCATGGAACTCGATTCCCAAAGTAACGGCCGAAACCTGGGTGCGCGGAAATTCGTTCGAGTTCCTGGCGGGAAATCATGACGGCTATCAGCGCTTATCTGACCCCGTGATTCACCGCCGTTACGTGTTTCATCTTCACGGTGGCTTTTGGATGATTCGCGACGTCGCGGAGGGTCGCGGCTGTCATGACCTGGAAATCTTCTGGCATTTTGCTCCTGATCTGGATGTGACAGAGAACGAATGTGGTTTTGTAGCCCGCCCGCGGATAACGGAACAACCATCCGGAAATCCTGACCAGCTGGCGTTGCTGTTCTGTGGCGATCCGGCATGGACAGAAGAGCGAGCCAGCGCGTTTGAATCCCCTGCGTACGGCAAGAAATGTACGGCGGTCGTGGCGCGCCTCAGCACGTCGGCAAATCTCCCGGCGGAATACGCGACATTGTTGCTGCCGAGCCAGGAAAAAACGGCGATCGGAGAATTTGGGGCTCTCTCGGACACAATCAGCGGACTCCACGGCTATCGCTATCAGACATCCCGTGTCGTACATGAGTTTTTTTTCAGCGATGACGGAAAGGCCTGGGACTCCTGCGGCTGGGCCAGCGATGCAAAATTCCTATATTGCTGCCGCGAGGATGGCCATCCAGTTCACCTGGTGATGGTCGATGGCAGTTTCGCATCGTGGCAGGAGCAGAGAGTGATCACACACCGCCTGGCAATTCAACATTTTGAATGGACAAACCGCCGCGGAAGGCTTGAGACGAGTTCGTCCGACAGCTCAGCCGTGGAATACTTATACCAGGGCGA
The DNA here is from genome assembly GCA_963765285.1 of Terriglobia bacterium. Classification (GTDB taxonomy): domain Bacteria; phylum Acidobacteriota; class Terriglobia; order Terriglobales; family Acidobacteriaceae; genus CAVWZH01. The sequence goes on along the minus strand of CAVXVR010000008.1, from coordinate 206,247 downwards.
ACTTGCAGGTGTCGTTTCTGAGGCAGGCGAGCTCCGGGTGAAATAAACGCATGTGCGGAATCGCAGGCATAGTCGAATTTAATCGCGACGCGCGGATCGAGCCGCATACGCTGAGGCGGATGTGCGACGTTATGGCGCATCGCGGGCCCGACGACGACGGCATCTACATCGATGGCCGCGTGGGCCTCGGCATGCGGCGCTTGAGCATCATCGACGTTGCCACCGGCCACCAGCCGATCAGCAACGAAGATGGCACGGCCTGGATCGTATACAACGGGGAAATCTATAATCACGCGGCTTTGCGCGGACCGCTCGAAGCCCGCGGGCATCGTTACAAAACTCATAGCGATACCGAAACGATTCTTCATCTCTACGAAGAGTACGGGCGCGACTGTGTCCAGCACCTGCGCGGTATGTTCGCATTTGCCATTTGGGATGCACGAAAACGCTCGCTGTTCGTGGCCCGCGACCGCCTGGGCATCAAGCCTCTCTACTACCGTCTGACTCCAGAGTCGTTTTTGTTCGGCTCGGAAATTAAAGTGATTCTGGCTCATTCTTCCACGCGAGCTGCATTCGACCGTGCGTGCCTACCGGAGTATCTGGCGTTCGGCTATCTATCAGGAGAGGAGACGTTCTACCAGGGCATCCGCAAGCTGATGCCGGGGCACACGATGGAAGTTGAAGAGAACGGTGAGGTGCGGGTTCAACCGTATTGGGACCTCTCGCTCAAGCAAGAAGAAGGTGATCGTCCTGAGACTTACTACGTACAGACCTATCGCGACATGCTCGAGGAAGCAGTCCGCAGCCACTTGATGAGCGACGTCCCGCTCGGTGTGTTCTTGAGTGGAGGCATCGATTCGAGCGCAGTGGCTGCGCTCATGACGAAGATCCGCCGCGAGCCGATCGAGACGTTCTCTGTGGGCTACGCCGAGCATGCCTACAGCGAATTGCCTTATGCTCGTGTGGTCGCACAGCATTTGAATTCAGTCCATCGCGAGGTGCTGGTCACCGGCCAGGAATTTTTCGATGCTCTTCCCCGGTTGATCTGGCATGAGGATGAACCCATCGCCTGGCCCTCGAGCGTGGCCTTGTATTTCGTGGCCCGGCTGGCTCGCGAACGGATCACGGTGGTGTTGACGGGAGAGGGCAGCGACGAAACCCTCGGGGGATATTCGCGGTATGCCTTTACTTTGAAAAACGCCGCGCTCGACCGGGTTTACCGTTCGGTGGCCCCGGGCGTGCTCCGGCGCCAGGTGCGGCAGTTGATCTCAGATTCGCCGCTGCTCGGCGCCACACTGCGGCGCAAACTGTCCCACACTTTTCTGGCACGCGATGGCGCATCCTGGGCTTCGCTTTACTTTGACAATTTCTTCTCCGCGTTTGACGAGAAGGACCAGGCGGACTTGCTCAGCGACCAGCTTGTGCAAGAACTTGTTCCCGGCTCGGCTTATCGTCATGTCCTCGCATACTGGGAGCAATCGTCCGGCGAGACGCTGCAGCGCTTGCTGTATACCGACATCAAAACGTATTTGATCGAACTACTCATGAAGCAGGACAACATGAGCATGGCGGCGTCGATCGAGAGCCGCGTTCCCTTCCTGGATCACGCGCTGGTGGAATTTGCAGCAAACATACCGCAGCGGTTCCAAATTCACGGGACCTCGGGCAAGCACATTCTCAAGAAAGCTGTGGAAGATTTGCTTCCCCACTCAATTCTCCACCGCCCTAAGCTTGGTTTCCCTACACCGTGGAGCGGTTGGCTCGCCGGACCGCGACTGGACTGGATTGAAGACATCCTTCTCGAACCGCGCAGCGTGGAACGCGGTTATTTCAAGCCGACGGCGGTGCAAACACTTTTTCGCGAGCACCGTTCCAAGTATCGCGATCATTATGACCGCATCTGGCGTTTGCTGAACCTGGAACTGTGGCACAGGGTTTGCCTCGAAGGCGAATCTCAAACTTTTCTTGCAGAGGACGCGGTACCGGCTCGCGCCCGGGTATGACCGCTACAGTCCCCGAATTTTGTTGTGGTATTCTGAGGGGCTTTTTATGCTGAAGCTCAGCAATTCCAGCGTGCTCGTGACTGGGGCCGACGGCTTCATAGGCTCGCATCTCGCGGAACAACTAGTCGCCGCAGGGGCGCGGGTCAGAGCTTTGAGCCTGTACAACTCCTGGAACGATTGGGGCTGGCTCGAGCAAGTCAGTTGCCTGAAGCAAATCGAAGTCATCACCGGAGACGTCAGAGACGCGCACTTCTGCGATGAACTGACGCGTGGCATCGATGTCGTCTTTCATCTGGCGGCGCTGATCCCGATTCCCTATTCCTATCGCGCTCCCGACAGTTTTGTCGACACCAACGTCAAGGGGACGCTCTATCTCTGCCAGGCGGCCCGGCGTAACGGCGTGAAGCGATTCATCCAGACTTCGACCAGCGAGGTCTATGGCACAGCGCAGTATGTGCCCATCGACGAAAAGCACCCCCTGCAGCCGCAATCGCCCTACAGCGCGACCAAAATTGGTTCCGATAGTATAGCTCTTAGCTTTTATTATTCATTTGGAACGCCGCTGGTTGTGGCACGTCCTTTCAACACCTACGGCCCGCGGCAATCGGCGCGCGCAGTCATCCCCAGCATTATTATTCAAGTGGCCGGCGGCAAAACGACGATTTCCTTGGGCAACCTGGCTGCAACGCGCGATTTCACCTATGTGGAAGATACTTGCCGGGGTTTTCTGGCGATCGCCGAAATGGAAGGGGGCGAAGGCGAAGTCTTTCACATTGGATCGAACCATGAGATTGCAGTGGGCGACCTGGTCAAACTGATCAGCGACATCATGGGCAAGAACGTCCGCGTGGAATGCGAACAAGAGCGGCTGCGCCCGGACAAGAGCGAGGTCCAGCGGCTGAAGTGCGACAATTCAAAACTGCGAGAAGCCAGCGGTTTTGTTCCACAGATTCCGCTGCGCGGAGGGCCTGGAGCGCACCGTGCGCTGGTTCACCCAACCCGAGAATCTGCGGCGCTATAAGGGCGACCTCTACAATGTCTAAGCGCGCCGTGATTCTGGCGGGCGGCAAAGGCAGCCGCCTCCGTCCCTACACCGTGGTGCTTCCCAAGCCGCTCATGCCCATCGGCGAGTATCCTATTCTTGAAGTTATACTCCGCCAGTTGGTGGCGCAGGGCTTTGACCGGGTCACCCTTGCCGTGAACCATCAGGCTGAAATTGTTCGCGCCTTTTGCGGCGACGGGTCCCGCTGGGGGATCCGCATCGATTACTCACTCGAAACCATGCCGCTGAGCACTATCGCTCCTCTGCGGCTGATCGGTGATTTGCCGGAGAACTTTCTCCTCATGAACGGAGACGTGCTCACTGATCTGCCGATGGCAAAGCTCTACCAGGACCACGTCAGCCACAACCGGAAATTTACCATTGCCGCATCTGAGCGCACGCACATCGTCGACTATGGCGTGCTTCATGCCAGCGAAGCCCGGCTCACTGGCTTTGAGGAGAAGCCGAAGCTGCAATATCTGGTCAGCATGGGGGTCTACATCGTGAATCGCGCGGTTCTCGACCGCGTGCCTGCCGGACAGAAATTCGGCTTCGATGACTTGATGCTCGACATGCTCGCACACAAAGAGTCGGTGCACGTGGAACGCTATTCCGGCTACTGGCTCGACATTGGCCGTGTGGACGATTACATGCGGGCGGTGGAGGAATTCGACGAACGCCGCCGACAGCTCTTGCCCGATGAAAAATAAGATTCTGGTTACCGGCGCAACAGGCTTCCTGGGACGCCATCTGATCGTGGCGCTCGAATCACAGAGGCACGAGGTACGCCGACATTCGAGCACCGATGGCGACATCGCCAATTGTCCGCTTTCTATGGAAAGTGTGGGCCACGTATTCCATCTGGCGGGAAAAAGTTATGTGCCGGAAAGCTGGCAGAATCCGCGGGCGTTCTACGAGACCAACGTCATGGGCACAGTGAATGTTCTCGAGCATTGCCGACGGAATCAAGCTGCCCTCACCCTGATCAGTTCTTACGTGTACGGTCAGCCGCAACGCCTGCCGATCGCCGAGGACCACCCCATCGCGGCCGCCAACCCGTACGCTCACACCAAGATTCTGGCCGAAAATACCGCACAATTCTATGAGCGGGAATTTGGCCTCCGGCTGGTGATCGTGCGTCCCTTTAACATTTACGGCCCCGGCCAGCGTCCGTCATTTTTGATTCCGTCGATCGTGCGCCAGGTGGTCGACCCGTCGGTCGAGGCAGTGCGTGTCCAGGATTTGCGGCCCAAGCGCGATTATCTTTACGTGGACGATGCGGTCGACTTTTTCATGGCCACACTACGACCGACGGCTCGCGGCGTGTACAACATGGGCAGTGGATGTTCGGCCAGCGTGGCGGAAGTGGCGCGGCTGATCAATGATGCGGCCGGGCTCTCCAAACCCGTGGTGAGTGCCGATCAGCCACGTCCGGGCGAAATCCTAGACGTGGTCGCCGATACTTCGCGCGCCGCGGCAGACCTTGGCTGGCGACCGCACACTTCCCTGGCGGATGGCATTGCTGCGGTGGTCGCGGCGGAGCGGACGGTCCGTGGCTGAACGGGTGAGGTTTCTCCATTTGATCGGCCAGTTCCCTGCCATCAACCACGGCTATCTGCTGGCCGAAGTGAGGCATCTTCGGCGGTTGGGCTTCGAAGTGTCGGTAGCCTCAGTCAGTCCGCCCGATCGCCCCGCCGATAAACTCAGCCATGAGGAACGCGAGGAAGTTGCGCGCACTTATTACCTCAAGTCGATACCGATCGTGCAAGTTCTACTTTCCAACATCACCGAGTTTCTATCCCATCCGCTTCGCTATTTGCGCGGCCTGACCTTTACACTCGGGCTCGCCGGTCCCAGGCCAAAGCGGCTGGCCTATCATCTGGCGTATTTTGGCCAGGCGATCCTGGTCGGGCGTGAAATGCGGCGAACCGCGATTTCGCACCTGCACGCGAGTTTTTCCGCAACTGTCGCATTGATCACGACGCGCGTGTTTCCCGTGACCATGTCATTCGGCGTATACGGTTTTGGCGAGCTGCACGATCCCGTGAGCACGCATTTGGCGGAGCGCATTCATGATGCGCTTTTTGTACGCTCGATTAGCGGCCATGGACGCGGCCAGCTCATGCTCGCTTGCGACCGCAGCCGGTGGGCGAAGCTCGTGCACGTCCCCTTGGGAATCGACGCGAGTGAGTTTTCTCCGGGCCCGCCCCGTGCCATTTCCTCCCCGCTCCGTCTTCTCTGCGTGGGCCGTCTTGCGCCGGAGAAAGGACAAGCTTTGCTGTTGGAGGCGGTCGCGGCATTGTCCATGGAAGGCCGCCCGGTACACGTGCGCCTCGTCGGGGATGGCCCCGACCGCTCCTGGCTCGAGAGCCGTGCGGCTGAACTGGGGATTGCTTCCAACGTGGAATTTGTAGGTTGGGTCGATCAGGCGCGCCTCATTGCGGTCTACGCCGAAACCGACGTGTTCGTCCTGCCCAGCTTGGCCGAAGGTATTCCAATCGTCCTGATGGAAGCCATGGCCATGGAGAAACCCTGCATCGCCCCTCGCATCACAGGAATTCCCGAGTTAATCGAGCATGGTGCGGACGGCATGCTGTTTGTAGTAGGAGATGTGGACGATCTGAAGAAGATGATTGGCAGTCTTATGGAGTCGCCGGAGCGGTGCGCACAAATCGGCAAGCAGGCGCGCGCACGCGTGGTTCGCGACTATGACATGGCGCGGAACACAGAACTATTTGCCGCCTTGCTCAGGGAGCGGCTAGGCGCTGGGTCGCGTTAATTCGTCAGGAACCTGGGCCGGCACGCCAGTGTTTGCGGGCCAACAGCTCGGCATAAAGTTCTTCGTAACGCCGTCGCATGATTTCCAGCGTGAAATTCTCCCGCGCGAATTGACGGCAGTTGCGGCCCATTTGTCCCAAAGATTCACTACTTCGCAACAAGTGCGTAACCGCCGCGCTCAGACCGATTTCATCTCCCGCAGGAACCAGTGCCCCCCGCTCGTCGCTCACCAGTTCTGCATTGCCGCCGACGCGGCTTGCGACCACTGGGACTCCGGCGGCCATCGACTCGATGATGGCGTTGGAAAGACTCTCCGAAGCGGAGGGCAACACGCTGACATCGAGCGATGCCAGGATTGCCGGAATATCCTGCCGGTCGCCGAGAAAACGTACTGCACCGTCGGGCACTAGCCGTGCAGCCTCGGCCTCCAATTCTTTCCGTAATGGTCCGTCACCGACAAGGACAAATTCAATCTGCGGAAATTCGCTACGTAGGTGCGCAGCGGCGCGCAAGAAAAGCGAATGGTTTTTTGTCCGAGTGTTCATGCGCGCCACCATCCCGACCCGCAAAAGGCCCGGCTTTTTCGGCAAAGCAGGCTCGGCCTGCGCGAACGCTGCCTCCGGCAGCCCATTCCAGATCACGCGAACTTTGCGCTCCGGGAGCCCGCGCTCGACCAGCCAGTCTGCTGCCGCCCGCGAGTTGCATACCACGGCATCGCACCAGCGGAACATCAGCATTTGGGCGCGAGATTGCGCGGCCGTCAGAAGATCTCCCAGTTGCCGCTGGCTGCCGACAATCACCGGCACTCGCGCCAATTTCGCCGTGGGAACCAGAAGCAGGTTGGTGTAGAAATCGAACGCGTGTGCGATAGCAATGTGGTGTTGACGAAGATGGCTGCGCAGTTTGAGCAAACTTTTCCCGGCTTGCGCACCGTACAAACTGCCGCCCAGCGGAAATTGTTGGACCCCGCTCAACTCCTCAAGAAACGGCCCTCTCGCCTGAATACAGCCGAGGTCGAGTCGAAATGCTTTCTGATCGACCGACTGGCTCAAGGCCACAAACTGGCGTTCGCTGCCGCCGGTCTGCAGACTGTCGATCATGAGGAACAAACCAGGAAGCGCTTGGCTGGCGATTGAGGATTTCACGGGGTCGCTTTCGCCGCTCACCACCTGCACTCCGGCCTTGCCGGCGGATGGCCGGGCCAAAGTCACTCCCCTCCGACAGTAGAAGTCACTGCACCCAACTCCCTGGCACTGCCGGCTTCAAGAAAGTTGCGGTGCCACAATTCCAACATCAGGAGCCGCCAGATGCGGGCCGACTGATCCCGACGGTGACGAAAATGTTCATCCAACAATTGCCGCACGCCATTGGGGTCAAAATATCCTCGCTGCAGAGTACGCGGCTCGGTCAGGACGGTGAGGATCATGTCTTTCAGTTCGTGCCGCATCCAATCGACGAGCGGGACGGCAAAACCCTGCTTGCGGCGGTAGAGCGCGTCCCGTGGCACGCCTACTCGCTCGGCGAGTTTTCTTAAGATGTATTTCTGCTGGCCGTTTCGCACCTTCCATTCGGTTGACAGTCCGGTCACCCATTCCACGAACACGTGATCCAGCATGGGGACGCGAACTTCGAGCGACGTTGCCATGCTCATGCGGTCGACTTTGGTAAGAATATCCCCAGCCAAATAGGCCTTGGTGTCGACGTAGAGCATCTGGTCGATCGGGTTTTGCGCCGGGGCCTGCTCGAAGTATCTCAGCATCAATTCCTGTGGATCACCCGTCTCGCGAAGAACAGCCCTGAAATCCTCGGAGAGCAGCGGCATATCCCGCTCGAAACCGGGCAAAAACGCGATGCCATCGATGTAGCGCTCGCGCCACGGTAAAGAAACATTGTAAGAAAACTTGCGCCCGCGCATGGTGCGCGGCAGCCGGGGAAAAATATGCTCACGAAACAAGCGTCGCGCCCAATTAGGCACGCGATCGAACGCTTGGCGCTTCATTTGAGTACGGTACCGGTCGTATCCGGCAAACAGTTCGTCGCCGCCGTCTCCGGAGAGTGCCACGGTTACGTGCTGGCGGGCGAGGCAGGAAATGTAATACGTGGGCAGCATCGACGAATCGCCAAAAGGTTCCTCCAGGCCGCGGGTAAGCGTCTCCACCGTTTCGACCACTTTCGGCTCGAGGATCAATTCGTGATGGTCGGTACCGAACTTTTCGGCCACCATGCGGGCATAGTGAGACTCGTCAAAATCATCGTGCCGGAAGCCGATGGAAAAGGTTTTCACCGGCCGCGAACTGGCGCGCGCCATCAGCGCCACCACGGTAGAGGAATCTGTCCCGCCACTCAGCATAGCGCCCAGTGGAACGTCGGCGATCAAGCGGATACGAACTGCCTCCGCCAGGCGATGGTCGATTTCCTCCAGGCATTCTTCTTCATTGCGTGGCTTGTAGGTGCTGTACTGCGGCAGATCCCAGTATTTCCTGACCTGAACCTTGCCGGCCTCAAATTCCAGCAAGTGCCCCGGCGGTAACTTCTGGATCGGCAGGAAAGCAGTGAGCGGATCGGGAATGTAGCCAAAATACAAGTACTGCATCAGCGCCTGGCGATTGATGACCGCCAGGTCGGGCGCTACGGCAAGCAGTGCTTTGATTTCTGACCCGAACAGAAGTTGCTGGTTCACCAGCGCATAGTGCAGCGGCTTCTTTCCCAGGCGATCCCGGGCGATCAACAGACGGCGGCGGCGCTCGTCGTAGAGCGCAAAGGCAAACATGCCACGCAGCTTGTCCACGCAGCTCGAACCCAATTCCTCGTAAAGATGGACGATGACCTCAGTGTCGCTGTTAGTGGAAAAGCGGTGACCGCGCTTCTCGAGTTCCTGGCGCAACTCGAGAAAATTGAAAATTTCTCCGTTGTACACAATCCAGACGGTGCGGTCCTCGTTGAAGATTGGCTGATGCCCGCCTGCCAGGTCGATAACGCTGAGCCGCCGCATCCCCAGGCCGACGCCGTCTTTAACCAGAATACCTTCTTCGTCAGGTCCACGATGCACAATGGCGTCGCACATACGGCGAATCGTGGCGGTCTCGATCCGCTCCCCGGCGCGACTGCTGACGATCCCGGCGATTCCGCACATGTCCCTATCCCTTCACCTGCGTCACGTTGGCCGCAGACGTTTCGAACCCCGCATGTTCGCTCGGCGGATTGAGGAATTGGTTCAACCGATAATCACGATAGTCCCCCGGATTACCCTCGCGCCCATCGCAGGCAGCCAGAATAATATTTACCATTTCGCGGGACGTGACAAAGTGCAGCCGTTCCTGCCTGGCCTCGGCTCCTTCGACCAGTTCACGCAGGAACCGCTGCATCGGAGCGCCCATAGCCGATTCCCGTTGCGCCGGATCCATGCCGTGACAATGCAGCTTGATGAACAGCCAGTCGGGCCTTCCTATCACAGAAATGGCCGCACGCTTCCAATGTCGCAGGCGGCGCAAGCTCAACGGATTCGCCGCCGTCAAGGCGCCATTCTCGATTCGTGCGATACGCGACCGCGTGCCGCCGTCGAAGTCCAACCCCAGGGGGCCTTGAATTATCAACGGGAAGATCTGCGGCGCCCTGCCTCGCTTGAGGTCTCTGCCTTTTCGATGCGCCGCCCGGCGCCGCAACGGAAGGGAGCACTCATAGAGGCTGTTGATCTTTGCCGTCTGGGCCGGGTTGAAGGGATTGGTCGGCAGGGTCAAGTCCGCGTAGCAACCCGTGTCCGAGAGCACCTGGAGTTCGTCGTCAACTCCGCAAAATCGCCCTTCTGCCGAATTGGCCAAGGCAAAATTGCCATGTACAAAGGCGTATCGTGCCTGCCCCGAACCCGGCAGGCAACTCAGGCAGCCACGCTCTGCCAGTGCATCACGGAACTGGACCAGTTCGTTACGCGTATTGTCGGAGGTGTCCGGCGCACCCAGGCCATGGTGAAGATGTATCCCAATCTCTCCCCAGCCGGTATGACAATGTGCGGCCAGGCGGTCGAGCAGCCGTCCATCCTCTTGCCTGTCTGCGCGAAACTGCTCCGCCGGATAAAAGTAAGTGTGAACAAAGGGCCGACCATCGTGGTCGCGCCAGGGTTCCATCTGTACCGGATACTCCCGGCACCATCGCTCCAGCCGTTCCTGCTGAATGTCGTATCCAGCGCGTTCAGAGCCACGTTCGTGCAGAATTGCAGGCTCAAAATGGTCGGCCATGGCAAAGATCAAATGTACCGTACCGTGGGTTCGGGCACGGGTACAGCTTTGCCACGCGTATCGCGGGAGCCAGCGGGTCAGATATCCCACCTTCTCGCTCAGACTGCCCTTCGCGCTCAACGTTCCTGCTCCAACGGATGATTTGCAGTGTCGCTGTTCTCGCCCCGGCGCGTGGCGCTCACCTCCGGCTTGCGGCCACGCACAGCCACGGGGACGTCGAGCACCCGTATCTTGTCGAGTTCGCAGCTCTCAAACCAGCGGAATACTTCCTCGTAAGTATGCTTGGACTGGTATTGGGGAGAATACCAATCGAACGTGTCGAGGACTCTCCATTGCGGGTCGGGATTGCGGTTGACCGGAAACACAAGGTGAATGAGTCCGGCCACGGGTTTCCCCACGAGTGGAATCTTACGCAGGCCGCGGTCGAGGTGATAAAAGAAGGGAACCGCTAAACGAACCAACCGGTGCAGGGCCTGGGGCGACATTCGCGATGTGTATTTGCGGTAGACGTCACTGAACTTATACCAGGGGTTGTAAGCGCTGTAGAGCCAAACCGCCAGAGTGCCGCCCGGTTTCAGGTATTGGGGAAGAACCTTGACGGCAGCCTCGCAGTCCGGAGTGTGGTGCAGCACGCCGATGCTGTAGATGAAATCAAAGCTCTCCGGGGCAAACGGCAAATGAAAAACATCAGCCTGGAGCCCGGCAAAATCCCGCTGCGCGAGATTGCGAACGGCCACCTCGACGGCCGCGCTCAAATCGATTCCCACGACGCGCGCGCCATAGCGGGTAGCGACTTCGGCAAATCTCCCCATGCCGCAGCCCACATCCAGAATCAGCTTGCCCTTGATCTCGTCGGGAGTGAAGCCGGTCCGGCGGAGAAAGTCGATTTCGGAAACGTGGTTCTCCTCCGTATCGAGCTGGGTGCGGTCATACTGCTGCCACTGGAACCCAAAACTGTTGGCGTAATTGGACGCCTCTACGAAGCGTGGCACTCCCCGCATGGTCGGATAGCCGGCACCGCATCCCGAACAAACGTAACCCTCGTCTCGCTCGCGCAGCTCTGCGCGGCAAGTAATACAACGAAGAATCGGGCCCAGGTCAATTGCCAAGGGTGACCGTCTCTGGAGTTCCGTCCGTGGCATAAGGCCTCAGGGACAACCGCGAGCGCCCGGCGGCCGAGGCGCGGTCGGCCGTCGGCTGAGCATGGTGCTCCTTTACCAGAGCCACAAGAACCGAGGTATATGCCACCGCAAAGTAGGGGAAATAATGATAGGCCTCGGGCGCGAAGATGGCGCCAACTGCGAAACCAACCATCGAAGCGTACAACGCCTCGGTGAAGAGCCTGATCTCAGGGTCCAACTTCTTCATTCGTCTCATTTGTTTGAGATTCCTGAACCCGCACCCCATAAAAAGCAGATAGAGAACAAACGACGGAATGCCCCCCTCCGCCGCAATCTGCAAGTAAGCCATGTGAACTTCGTGCCAGTCGCCGGACTGAGAGACAAAATTGTTGACCCCGATCCCCAGAATCGGATAGTGCGCAATCGTTTGCAAAGCTCCTTCCATCAGTCCTACCCGAGCTTCGTAGGAGGCATACGCGGTTTGCGCAACCTTGGACTGAAACTTGTCACCTGAGACTCCTTCGGCAGTGCCTTCGAATCTTTCCTTGACCCTCCCGCCGAAAGCAAGAACTAGTATGGTCCCAATCACGGCCGTTGCTACCAACAGTTGAATCCGGCGGCCCTTGACGCCCATATACCAGAGGCAAACCGCGCCGGCACAGATGAAATCAAGTGCTCCGGCTCGAGACGCAGTCATCAGCAGGGCGGTCGTTTTCAAGGTCAAAGACACCGCCCAGCCCATCTTCCCGAATATGGTTTTCGAAGAAAGTAGAAAGGCCAGGTTGAAAGGGATGGAAAGAACCAGCGCAAAGGCCAGGTCATTGGGGTTCGAGTAGATTCCGCCAATAATCCCCTCCAGACGTGGCAGATTGTAGCCCTTCACAATGGAGATAGCCGCGATCACGCTCACCGAGGCATTCTGGATAAGAATCACGCGCTTCAGTCTTTCCCAATCGGTAGTCAGCAAGAATGTCAGCACCCACGCGATGTAGACTTTTGCAAAATCCACCGTGTGCCAGAACGCCCCTCCTTTCCAGATGGGAGAGAGGAACGCGGAAAGGAAAAGTACACAGATTAAACCAAGCAGGTACTTGGCCTCGCGGGGAAGATTCTTGAAGGTCCGCGGTGTTTTCCCTGCGCTAGCCAGCAGGCTGAGAAGAGCGAACCCGGCGGTAATCTTGGCTAGAGGAAGGTAGCCCAGCAAAGGAACCCATTCTTCGGGGCGGGCGCAGTAGACAAAATAGAATGCGCATAGCCAGAAAAATGCGCCACTCAGCACCTTCCGTTTTACCGTTTCCTGGTCGACCCATTGATTGAACGCCCGCATTAATGCCCCTTCATTTCTGAGTCCGCCAACACTGCTACCGGAGTCTCCGCGGTCGAGCTCCTGGCATGGCCCACTCTGGTTGCTCCACCGGCAACCATCTCCACCAAGCGGCCGAAATTCTCGCCGATCGTGTGCCAATCGTACTTCTTGGACGTCTCAGCGGCGTTGTGGCCATAGGAACGGCAAAGTTCCCCGTTCTGAAGAAGCCCTTCCACCGCGGCCGCAAAGGCACCGCTGTCGTCCGCAAGCAGGATGTCGTGGCCGTGGTTCACATCCAGGCCTTCCGCCCCAACTGAGGTCGAGACCACGGCTTTGCCCGCGGCCATCGCTTCGTAAATTTTCAGGCGCGTGCCGCCTCCCACTCGAAGCGGGACAACCACAACAGCGGCCTCGTGCAGGTGAGGCAGAACGGAGGGTACGGAACCTGTGACCTCGACCGAACTCGAGGCTAGTTTTTGCACGCGCGGGCCGGGATTTCGGCCCACGATCCGGAAGCGCGCTGCGGGAATTCTTTGCGTGATCGCGGGCCAGATCTCGGCGCAAAAATACTCCACGGCATCGACGTTGGGTTCCCAATCCATGGCTCCGACAAATACCACCACCGGTTGCCGTGCGGTCACTGCTGATGGCTGAAACTGATGCAGATCGACTCCGGTCGGCACTACCGTGATCCGCGACGGATCAACCCATTCACTCATCAGGCGGCGGTCGTGCTCGGAAACCGCAATCACGTGGTCGAAACGGTTCACGGTACGCCGCTCGTACCGGAGCATCTTCCTGAACTCGATGCCGTACAGCAACCGAGTGATGGGGTTTGCTTCGGTTTCGGCATGTCTTCGCCAAATCTCGCTTTCCACATTGTGTTGAAAAAGCACGACCGGAATGCTGATCTGGCGCGGAAGATTTACGGCTGCGTCGAGAAAATCGCAGACCACAACCTCGAACCGACGCTGCTGAAACCAGGAGTGCAAACGGGCCCGCACTGCCGATGACGCGAACCGGCTGACCGCATAGGGCGGTCGCGCGGGCAAATGGGCCGCATAGTCGAGAATTCGCCGCAGGCCGCTCAAGCTCGGCTTGCCCGTCGCCAGACTTGCGGCTCCTGGCAACGCAGACTCCAGTTGCTGCTCGTAAGCTCGATCGGGCTCGCCTGCGTAGTAGGAAAAGAAAGTAAGATCGTGGCGGGCGGAAAGGCTCCGCGCCAAATGATACGAACGGATGTTCCCCCCGTTGTGCACGGGCAGAAGCTTCTCCGCTTTTAGCCACAGAATTCTCACCCTCTGCCTCTCGCCAGTTGGTTCATTGCGGCCTTTGATCCGTGCTGCATCACTTGCTCACCACCTCAAACCTGTCCAGCGGAACGATGATGTCACGGTCCAGAGTTAACATCTTGATGTGCAGAAACTTCTCGGAAGGAGGGGTCCATTTTTGATTTTGATAAATCACCAGACTGCTGTTCGGCGCAGCCATGTCCGCGCCTTCGATGTGGAACCTTCCCACTTCCTGAAAACCGGCCGTCGCCACCGCTTCGCGCAAAAGCCGCTGGGACTCGTAGTGCAGGGGAACACCATCCGACACCACGACGAAGCGGACACCATTCTTGCGGATCAGGTCGTCCAGTTCCTCCTGGTTGTGGATCAGTTCCACGCTGCCGTGCTGCCTTGAGATGCGCGTCGCATACAACGCCTTCCGCAACACCAAAAAGTGCCGCCCCGGATCGTCGGCACGCAGGAAAAAAATAAAGTTGCCGGGCAGATCTCCGTCGAAGAGAATGATTCCCGAAGGACTCAGGTCGGTGATTCTCTTAGCCACGGCCTCATACCCGGATACATAAGGACGTTGAAAGCGCCACGCGGTTACGGCAGTGGTTCCTAATAGGAAAAGGGATGCAACTGCTGCGACTCTTCGGAGTCTGGGAGTACGGAAGACATTCAACAACATGCCGGCAGCGAAATATATAAAAGGCGGCAGCCAGTAAATCGCGTGCCGGGGGGACTTCATTCCCATGGCGGTAAAGGAAACATAACAGGCCGCGATCCAACTCAACATCAAAAGGGGTATCTTCGGCCGGTTCCAGGTACTGGCTGTCACGATCCCCAGAAGGCTTAGCAGGAGCAGAGTCCATCCTAGGTGGGCAGGCAGCGTCTTCCAATAAAACAAGAAACGCGAGACGCCGGAAATCCGATTGTCGGCCAGATCCATCCCCACCGATTGCCAATGGACTCGGTAAACCAGCATGTAGAACGGAGCCGTAATCGCCAGGCACGCTGCCGCCGCAATCAAAACCGGCTTGCGCAGGAACAGACGGACGCCGCCAAAACACAGTCCCGAGAACAGGCAAAACAAACCCAGGTAGACGCTGTTCTGCTTGGTTAACAAAGCCATGCTGGCGAAGAGCGCAAAGGCGTACAAATTCGGTTTCGGCTTCCCCTCCAGTAAGTATCTGGTCCAGAAGAAAATGGCTGCGACGCACAGCGCCAGCGAAGGGATTTCCAGCATCACGCTTTTTTCAAATAGAAGGATGCCTGGCGAGAAAGCCATCAGGGTCGCGGCCAAAGCCGCGGTCCAGTCGTCCTGAAGCTCCCGAACGAGCAGGAACCAGAAACTGATGCCGAGCAGGGCAAAAAACAGAACTGACAGGCGCGCTGCCACCACCGTGCTGCCCAGTAGAAGAAACGACAGCCCCTTCAAACAAGTAGAACAAAGGGGGCCAATGAATCACGCCCGCCAGCGCGGGGTACTGCGCGTAGTAAAGATACGCATACTGAACCGGATGCGCGATAGGGTGGTCGCGAATTACGTCGGCGGCAAACAAACCGGTGACCGCGTGCTGGGTCTCATCCACGTTGTAGCTGAATTCCCCGGTGTGGATGCCGCGCACGATCACGATGGTGCACAAGGCCAGAACACCCAGCAGAAGCAGGGTGGTGCGACGGGTCCAGTGGCGCGTCTCTATCGCCGGACTCGCCACTTCGCGTTCTTCGGTGAGGGTTAGGCTCATCGCGTCCAAACCGCCTTGCGGCCGGTAACGAAGTTCGCAAACGCCACCACCGCCGCCAGGTTCAAAACCACGAAAGTGAACGCCGCGTCGGCGACACGGGCGACCGGGCCCCGCGCCAGATGACTGACCGACAGGACACTCAACACGTAGAACACCACCTGCAGCACCAGTGCCAGCCGGTAGCCGGGATCACGGAGAAAGATCGAGGCCGCCAGCATGGCCAGCAGAGCGAAAGGCGACAGCAGGCGTAAAAGTTTGTGGCTCACAAATTCGAATCGTATGGGATTCGCGCGAGTGAGCAACCACGGAGCCAGCTGCACCAGTTGGTAGTTGCCGCTCAGGGTTCGCACTTTGCGGGCGAACTCACGGCTGGCGCCCTGGTCCGCCAGGTCCCAGGCCCGGGCTCGCGAATCGAACACGACTCTGGCGCCTTGCCTTGCTACCTGCATCGGAATGTATACATCATCGAGAATAGTCCCGGGTTTCAGGGGTGTTAAAAGTTGGCGTCTCACGGCATATAACGCCCCTGTCGCACCCACCACTGAACCCGAACTGGATTCCAGCTCTCGAATCTTCTTTTCGATGCGCCAGTACAAACCCATGCCCCGCGCCGCCTCGCCCGATTGCGGATCGCCCAACATGAGTTCTCCGCTGGCGCAGCCCACGCCGTCATCGGCAAAGTTTTCCACCAACAGAGTCAGAGCCTGGCGCTCAATCTTTTGCCGGGCATCGCTGAAGACCAGAATCTCCCCGTGCGCCGCGGCGATCGCGTCGTTCAAACCGACCGCTTTTCCCCGGGACTGCGGGTTCAAGATCACCCTAACCTGGGGATCCTGTTGGTATGCAGAGAGGATCTGGTTCGTACCGTCCGTCGAACCGTCCGAAACCACGACCACTTCCAATCGATCCTCCGGGTAATCGAGTTCTAGAAGGTTTCGCAGCTTCGCTTCCAGCACCTTGGCTTCGTCGCGAAGCACGAGGAGAATCGACAGCGATGGGGTGATCCGGGCGCGGTGGATCGGGCGCCGCCGCCAGAAGTTCCGCAGCCACAACCACCCCGGATAGCCGAGATAGGTGTAAAAGATGACTGAGGCCGACCCCCAAAAGAGCCATTTCATTGCGCGCCCCGGCCCAGGAGCACAATCTTCACAGTTTGGAACAGGATCATCAGGTCGAGTCCGAAAGACGCGTTCTTGATGTAAAAAAGGTCATACTGCAATTTTTCTTTCGCGTCCTCCAGAGTGTTGCCATACTTGTAGCGCACTTGCGCCCAACCGGTAATGCCGGGACGCACCACATTGCGCACCGGATAGTAGGGGATCTCCCGGCTCAGCCATTCCACGAACTCGGGACGTTCCGGCCGGGGGCCTACGAATCCCATGTCCCCTTTCAGCACGCACCACAACTGAGGGATCTCATCGAGCCGCGAGATCCTAAGGAAGCGTCCGGCACGCGTAATTCGGGGATCATCATCCAGCGCCCAGGTGGCTCCGGAGTCGGCTTCCGCGTCGGGCCGCATGGTGCGGAACTTGTAGCAATAGAAGGTCGCACCCCCACGCCCCACTCGCTTTTGCCGGTACAGCACCGGGCCTGGGGAATCGAGTTTGATGGCTAAAATGACAAATGGAATGATGGGCAGCACCAGCACCAGCAACGCCGCGGAGGCCAGAAGAGACAACAGACGCCGCAGGATTTGGAAGCCCGCGCTGAAGCGAAACCCTTCCGCAAAAATCAACCAGCTGGGATACAACTGCTCAACCTCGATCCGGCCCGACATTTTCTCGAGCCAGGAGGTGGCCTCTTCGATGGTGACCCCATCGAGCCGCAAGGTGAGTAGTTCCTGCACCGGAATTGTGCCGCGCCGATCCGGCATCGCCAGAATTACGCGATGGACATCGCGTTGCTGGGCGATTTCCATAAGCTGGGAGGCAACCGACTCCCGCGGTGGGGCCATTTCCAGATCACCCGTCCACCCCACCACGTCAATCCCCAGCTCCGGCCGGGTGCGCAGCCCCTGGACCAGGCGCTGCGCCCGCTCCCCGGTTCCGAGCACGAACACACGCTCCCGCAAATACGGTTGTTGCACCAGCCAGGCGTAGGCCGTGCGCCATCCGAACAGGGCGATAATCAGAATCACCACGCCCGGCGCAGACGCAGAATTCTTCATGAAGTGGGGATAAAGCTTGCCGACGCCCGCAATGCCCAGCGCCAGAAATCCGGTCACCAGCAAGAGACGGAAATGCAATTCGTCCCGGTCCCTTACGTAGGCGATGTCATAGAGATCAAACCAATGGGAAAACAACAAAGCGACCAGAGTAACGCCCAGAATCTTGTAGTACCCGTGCTCAATGAACAATTCGTTGCTGAAACGGAGCATGCCGTAGTCGGGACTCCGCAGCTGCTGCACTAACAGCATCCCCGCTAAGAACGAGAGCCCGACGACAAGGGCCTCCCCTGCGAGCAAGACCAGCGCCCGCACCGGGTAGTAGATGTTGAAGAGCCGGATCAAGTTCTACCCCTGGGCCTCTCCCGTTCCATTGGGTTTCACATAGGCGCGATAGTAGTACTCCTGGTAGGGAGTGGAGTTCGCTTCGATGCCGTTCAATACCACTCCGACCAGGTGGTTGGCTGAAAATTCCTGTCTCGCCTTGCGGGCGACGTCAAACGGAGTTGCGTCCGAACGCACCACCATCAAAACTCCGTCGCAGGCGTTGGCCAGTAGCGAAGCATCCGAAACTGGAACCGCGGGTGGCGAATCGATGATGATCCAGTCAAAAATCGTCTCCACCTTTTTGAGTAGAGACTGCAGTCGCCCATTGGCTACCAGCTCTGCGGGATTAGACGTCTGTTGGCCGCAGGGGATGAAAAACAGGTTTTCCATTTGCCCGCGCTGCATGACACTAAACTCGTCCGCTTCGCCCAGCAGGTAATCGGAGAGGCCTGGCGAGGAGGGGGCGCCCAGCGCACTGTGCAGGCGAGCGCTGCGCAAGTCTGCGTCGATCAGCAGGGCACGGTGCCCGGGCTGCCGGGCCACCACCTGCGCCAGATTGGCGGCCACAAACGATTTGCCTTCCTTGGGAAGAGCGCTGGTCACGAGCAGCCTCTTTAACGGCTGCCGCTCGCGCATTTGGTTGAGCCGCGAACGAAGCGTGCGGAACTGTTCCTTACCATAGCCCTCCTCTTCGGGGCCGAAGAACAGCATGGTCTTCAGATCCGGATTCCAGGTATGGGTCGCACAGCGCTCCGACATGGCGTCGAAGCCGGACGGTGTGTCCAGCGGTGGCCGGGCCATTTTCGCTCCGGCCGGAGGGCTGACCGCGGCGGGAGATAAATCCGGGGGAATGGTGGCGGCCATCTCCTCCGTCGCCAGCGATTCCGCGCCCGCCCCCTGTGAGGCAGCTCTCTGTTCTTCCGCTTTCTTCAAGGCTTCGTGGATACGACTCATGGTTTCCTTTCTTTGGGGGCGTCCTGCTGCGGCTGTCGCAGCCGCTCGGCCAGATTGGCCAGGGTCTTCAGTGCTTCCAGAAGATCAAATCGTTCGGCAGCAGCGTTCGGGGGCGGCACTGCGGCCAGCTGGGAAGTTGTATTGTCTTCCAAATCAAAATCGCGGGCGACGCCCTCCACCACACTCGCCGTTACCAGCTTCTGCTGGTCGACAAAGGCGCTGACCAGACAGTGCTCGCACAGCAGATTCACCACGCGTGGAATGCCGTTAGCGTAGCGGTGAATAGCGAGCAGCGACTCGGGATCAAAGATGTTTTGTCCGTTCGCCCCTGCGATCCGCAATCTTTGCCCGACGTATGCCTGGGTTTCTTCCAACGTAAGCGAGTGGGTGCGAGCGCGCAGGGTGAGCCTTTGCCTTAGTTGCCTTAGCTGGGGCTGTTTAAGCCTTTGCTCCAGCTCGGGCTGGCCCACCAGTACAATTTGCAGCAGCTTCTCGGTGAAAGTTTCGAGATTGGTCAACATCCGAATTTCTTCCAGAACCTCGTCCGAGAGATTTTGCGCCTCATCCACGATGAGCACAGCCGTTTCCCCCGCGCGATAGCGGTCGAGGAGCCAGTTGTAAAGTCGCAGCAGGATCTGGCTTTTGGCCTTGGAATCGCACGGAATGCCGAAATCGGTCATCATGTAATCCAGGAACTGCGGAGCGTTCAACCGCGAATTGAAGATGAACGCAGTCGCCACCTGCTGCAGACGCAGCCACTCCAGCAGCTTGTTGATCAGCGTGGTCTTGCCGGTTCCCACCTCGCCGGTCAACAGCACAAACCCCTTGCGGCTCTGGATGCCGTAGGTCAGACACGCCAACGCCTCCTCGGTATGCCGCGTCAGAAACAGGTAACGCGGATCCGGGTTGACGTTAAACGGATTGGCCCGTAGTCCGAAAAACTCTTTGTACATGCTGCGCCTAGACCTCTGCCGTTTCCTTCTTCTCTTCGCCGCTCACCTTGCGGCCGTACCAATGGCCTCCGCCATTTTTCTCCACCGCATCGATTCCCACCCAGGGTACGGAGGCCAGCATGGGTAGTTCGAGGACCGCCAGCACGTCCTGCTCGGTACGGATCGACTTGTCGCGCAGCTCCAGCCACAAAGCGAGCCCAAGCCCAACTGCGAGCCCGGCTCCCAGACCTCCACCCGCCAGCAGCCAGCGATTGGGAAAGGTAGGATCCTGGGGCAAACCGGCAGGAATCACGAGTCGCATCTGCTCGCCTTTCTGCTGCTGCTCCATTTCGGTCTGGACCTCCGATTGACTCTTTTGGTTCAACAAGGTGTTGTAGATTTTCTCTGCCGTGTCGTAGTCGCGAGTCAGCTGCTTGTATTGTTCCTCCACGTTCGGGCTGGTCGCTATGCGCCCTTGAAATACGCTGATCTGCGCCTGGGCCCGCTTTTGATCACGTTCCGCTTGTGCGATAACTTCCTCGTATTGGTGGATCTGCAGCCTTAGCTGGCGGATTTCCGGTGGCTCAGTCACGTTGCCCTTGGCGTTGGCGTCGGCGCTCTGGGCCGGGGCGGAGTTCAGTTCATTGAGCCTGCGCTTCACTTCCGCAATATCGTTCTTGGTCTTGACCACGTCAGGATGGTCATCGGTATACCGCGCCTGCAGAGTGATCAGCTGGCTTTCGAGCGAGGCCAGTTGCTTTTGCAGAGTCTGCGGATCGGTTGAACTCTGGCTGGCTTTCCAGGTCGCCAATTGTTGCGCCAAGACTGACTCGGCGTAAGCACGGTCCTGCTGAGCACGGTTCAAGGTCTGGGTGTTCGCTTCCAGCTGGGCGTTCAGGCTGGTTAAAATTCTCAGGTTGCTGTCTTCATCGCCCGGCAACTGGCCGAGATACTGTTTCTTGAAGTCCGCCAGCTTGGCATCTTGATTGTCCAAGTCTTGCTTCGCCTGGTCGAGTTGCCCCTTCAAGAAGGCGGTCGTGTCCCGCGCGACTTCCTGCCGCATGTTGAAGTTCTCTTCCAGCATCATGGTGGTCAGCTGGCTACAGATTTCCTGCGCGTCTTTGGCATTGTCAGCGGTATAGCTCACGGTGAACCCCGGCACGGGATTTGTGTTTGTAGTCTGGCCGGGTTGTTTCTTCGCTTTCTTCTCGCTGGCGGTCGCGGCTGCGGTCATATCGGAAGAGAGCGGCTCGACGGACAGATTTTGTGAGATCTGCGCGATCACGTCGTCAACGTTGCCATGCTTCGCCAGATTCAAACGCTCCACCATGGCCTTCAGGCGGCTCCGGCTAACGACCTTCTGCTGGATGGTGGCGATCCGAAGATTCACGTCATCGGTGATTGCAGGCTTGACATAGCCTTCCGGAACCTTCTGTGCCTCGACCAATATGGTGGACTGCGATGTGTATCTGGGCGGGAAGGCGTAAGAGACCAGATATCCCGCCACGGGTGCGAGCAGGGCGGGCAAGAGGATGACTTTGAGCCGCCGGCGCAACATCGCCAGGTAATCGTCCATGCTCAGTTCACGGTTTTCAATCATGCGCGTGTTCCGTTCTGGCTCTAACGAGCCACAAAATTAGTCCAGCCGAATCGGGCGGGGATGCCATTCCACTCCCACCAGGGCCACATGCCTTTGCGAACTGCAGGTGCCCGTGCAGGCTCCGCCATTAAGAATCAGATTGTTGAATTGGTAATCCAGATAACCGGTCCAATCTCTCGAAAAATGCCGGCGCAGGTTTCCGCCCGCAAACAGGCGGTCGAAGGCGTGCGAATCGAGCCCCGGGATAGTCGTGGCGGATATAAGGCTCTTATTGCGGGCATAGCCCGTGTCCAGCGTGCCCTCCCACCTCCGCCCAAAGGGACGGGACGCAGAGAGACGCCCGATGTCACTTTCTGCGCCCAGAAAAAAACCTGACCCATTGGTGTTGTGACGGTTGTAGGCCAGTGACACCTCGGTATGAGTAAATCGATATCGTAGGAGGAAATGCCCATAAGCCGTTAAGCGGTTCGATGAACCCAGCACAGGACCCAGCGAAGGACTCTCGATATGGGTGAACTGCGGGCCAGCTCCGATTGAAAAATTCATCCGTCCGCTGATGCGATGTCCGTACAGGATGCTGATAATGTTCGTCCGGATAGACGACCCAGATTCCTCTATGAGATTCGAGGGTAGGTCGGGAAAAGTAAAATACTGCAACGCATAGAGCAGAGCGACCTGGTCTCTGCGGCCGAGCTGGTAGTTGTAAGCCACCTGCGCATTGACCGTATTGCTGTCAATGAAACTGGGCGTAGTCTGAGTAGAATTCGCGCTGTTATCGGTGAAATGAAGCAGCCCGTAGCCCGCGGTCACAGTCATGGCGCTCCGTGGAGTGAAGCCTTGCACCAGGTCGCCCAACACTAGATTGGTGATGCGCGGCTCCTGGCCCAGCGAGCCAAGCTGCTCGGAATTGAAGATTCCGGGAATCCCGGAGCCCAGAGACTGCCGGCCAATGCTGTTCAAGCCCCAGACTCCCGCGGCGCCGAACTGTCCTTCCGGCAGATAACTAAAGACGTCACGCACGATCAGCTGCCCGGTGCGCCAAGCCATCCGCTGTTGCGCATCCATGGCCTGGATCGCGCTGCCCGTCCTCGAGTATCCCGTATACAATGCGCCACCGCCTACATAGGCCAGGTCAGTTTCATAGCGGCTCCAGAGTCGCTTCAGGAGCAGGCTTCCCAGAAGACGGGTGACCCCATGCACCGCCGACTTTCCGAAATCATTCCCGATATTCGAATCCACCGCCTGGCTCCCCTGAATACCGGGCTGGAGAAAATTGCGGGCACTCACACCCGGCTCCAGCGACGCTTCATCCAGTCCCGAAAGTGGCGGGTTCTCACTCGTTCCCAGAGACGCGGACGCGTTGTCTTGTCCCACAGCAGCCGGAGGAGCCGCGCTCCCCGGGGCAGGCTGCTGCGCCTGCGCGCTGGCGGCAGGCACGGCCAGCGTGGCCACGATCCCTATCGCGAGCGACGAGAACGTTCTCGCTACCGCATGCTTACGGAACAACAATCGTGTCTCCTGGCTTGAGCATGATGCTCTGATCGACCCCTTCACCCTTCAACAGCTGCCGGTAATTGACGGGTATCTTCACTCGCCTTCCGTTCTCGGTGCGAAGGATATAAATTCCCTTGGTGTTGGCAAACTGGGTAAAGCCCGCAGTGGCGAGCGCCTGCAGCACGTTCATATTGGGGAGCAGCGTCATGGCGCCGGGGTGTGCGGCTTCGCCGGTCACGAAGATGCGCTGACTGTTCATCTGCGTGACCACCACGGTGACCCGCGGGTCCGCAAGATACTTCTTCAGTTTCTCCGTGATTCTGGTTGCCAGTTCCATCGGGGTCAACCCCGCGGCCTGGACATCGTTGAGCAGGGGCAGCGAGATCATGCCATCGGGACGGACGGGCAGGGTCGCAGTCAGGTCGGGTTCTTTCCAGACATCGATGTGCAGAGTGTCGTCGGCGCCGATCACGTAAGTCGCCTGGTTCGCCGTGTTCTCCGCTGGCGACGCCGGCTTAGTTTTGTCTGTGCTGGCGTCCTGGGCCCAGACCCCGGCAGCGGCCAGCATAAGCAGCCCTCCAACAACCCATCTGATATTCCAGTTCATTCCATCTCCTGACGACTACGACACATCGCTGCAACCGATTTGCTTCAACTTGTAGAGAAGCGCCTTATAACTGATTTGCAACTCCTGCGCCGCCCGGCGCCGGTTCCATCGCGTCCGGGTCAGCACTTTGAGAATCAGCTTTTTTTCTGCTTCTCGCGAGGCCGCCCGGGCCGCTTGCTTCAAAGAAACTCTCTCCCCGTTGCTCGAGTGGTCAGACTTGGTCAGCACGGCGCGCAATCCGCCCATGGCCAGCGCTTCATCCCCCAAGGCCACAATCGCTCGCGTCACGTCCTCCAACTCCCGCACATTTCCAGGCCACGCGTAGTCGTGGAACAGTTGCCGGGTCTGTGCCGTCAGCGCGGGCACGGCCCGGTGAAATTCTTCCGCCTGTCGGGCGAGGAAGAACTCAGTGAGAGAAACGAGGTCTTCCTTGCGTTGGCGCAGGGGAGGCAAGCGCAGACACACGCCGCTGATCCGGTAATACAGATCCTCCCGGAATCGTCCCGACCGGACTTCTGTTTCCAGATCCCGCCAGCTGCCACAAATCAGCCGTGGCCCGACTGCGTCATCTCCCTCACCGTTCAGGCGGAAAAGACGCTCCACCAGCTTAGCCTGACATTCGGCCGCCAAATCTCCGACTTCCTCCAGAAAAACCGTTCCCGGCTGCTGCCAGGGGTCGTCGCTGCCCCACAATTGCTCCGGGGTCAGCCGGATGCAGGGCACAACATGAAACCGCTCGGGCGGATAGCCACACAGTCCGTGGATGCGCCGAGCCGTCGTCCGTTTGCCTGCCCCTGGCTCCGCCAGAAGGAGCACAGGAACCCTATTCTGGGCCAGCTCACGGATCACCGCTTCGACGGCTCGCATGCTTGGGCTGAGAGCACTCACAAAGCTCCCTGGCGAGTCGCCAAGTTCGGAGCTCAGACCCGAGGGCGCACGGTTTCCGGTTAGATTTTGACCCATTCGTTGAACCTTTCGGCTGTGCGGAGGAAGAAAGCGTACCTTCGCCGGATCAGTCCTGAGCCCTCTTTGCTGCAAGGCAACTGCCATACGGTCAACCCAGTTATCCCCGATGACTACAAATTAAATGTATTTATTTTCAACGATATACGTCGCAATCTGCAGGTCGTTTGGAGGTTTAGCTCCGATCCCTAAACCTACCCTAAACGGGAGAAAAGGGAAACTTTTTTCACATTCTGTGGTGCCCAGCAGGACTCGATGGCTGCGCGACAAAAGACGATCGCTCCTAACCAAGCACTAACAAAGGACGTAGCACGGCCGCGGGGCAGAGGATTCGGCCTCGCCGCACCACAGGAAATCGTCTTACCCCATGATGCCGGCGCATTCACCCCTTCTCGATCAGTCTCTTGGGGCCGACAGAAAGATGCTGGGGAAAAGTAGCATGGGGGATGGGCATTCGATTGCAAGCCAAGGGAGAGTTCGCATATTCTGTGGCCATGCGTCGCTGCACGTGCCAGTCTTAGTCGTGGGTCATTTGGCACAAATCGAAACGGTTCCAGCCCCGATCGAGAAAACTGTGTCCGCGCACCTGGCACGCTGGCAGATGGTGGTCTTAGGGATCCTGCTGGGTTGGGTCTATTATTCTGTCCTCGTCCAACTGGTCCGCCAATGGGAGCACGATCCTAATTTTTCCCACGGCTTCTTTGTTCCCGCCTTTTCCCTGTTTGTGCTTTGGCAGAATCGGGCCAAGCTAGCCGCTTTGCCTCATCGCCCGTCCTGGTGGGGACTGCCGGTGATTGCCATCGCTCTCGGGGCGCTGGTCATGGGAGACCTGGGAGCCGAGCTGTTTCTTTCCCGCTTTTCGTTCCTTTTAGCTCTTGCAGGGCTGGTCATTTTGTTTTTTGGATGGACATACTTCCGCGCCGTCTTGTTTCCCTGGGCCTTCCTGGTTTTGATGATTCCATTGCCGGCTATCGTGTTTAATCAGATTACGTTCCCCCTGCAGATTCTGGCCTCCAAGATCTCCGCGACGGTGTTGCCGCTCTGCGGTGTCCCGGTTCTGCGGGAAGGGAACGTGATTAATCTGCCGGCGATGGCCCTGGAAGTTGCGGAGGCGTGCAGCGGCATTCGTTCCCTGGTTTCGCTCCTGACTCTGGCGGTGATCTACGGATATCTGATGGAAACGCGGGTTTGGGTGCGCGTGGTTTTGGCCATCGCCTCATTGCCGATTGTGGTCCTGGCGAACAGCCTCCGCATCGTAGGGACCGGCCTGCTCGTGCAATACTGGAACCCGGACAAGGCCGAAGGATTTTTTCATCTGTTTTCCGGCTGGCTCATTTTTGTGGCCGCGCTGGCGATGCTCTACCTGGTGCACAAACTGTTGACCATGGAATTCAAGAAGGATAAAGCTCGAGTATGAGTTCGCATGTCCGATTCACGTTGGCCGCGCTGCTGTTCGCGGCGACCGCGCTTTTCTTGCACGGGCGCAGCCGTGGCGAAATCATTCCTCCCCGGGAGCCGCTCCGATCTTTTCCGGCCCAGCTTGGCTCATGGACGGGGACTGACCTACCCATCTCTGAGGACGAGCTACGCGTGCTGGGCCCGGGCGATTTCCTGCGCCGCATCTACGAGAACCAGAAGAACGAAGAGTCGAGCATCGATTTATTCATCGCCTATTTTCCCAGCCAACGCACCGGCGACACGATTCACTCTCCCAAGCATTGCCTGCCTGGCTCAGGCTGGCTGCCCGTGCAGTCGAGCCATCTCACAGTTTCGTTGCCGGGACAAGCAGCGTTTCCTGTGAACCGCTATGTGATCGCGAAACGAGGGGCGCGCCAATTGGTGTTGTATTGGTATTTGGCACACGACCGTTCCGTCGCCAGTGAATACTGGGCAAAGTACTACCTGGTGGCGGATTCGATACGGCTGAATCGCAGCGATGGCTCGCTGATCCGGGTTGTCACGCCCCTGGCAGCAGGGGAATCCGTGGATTCCGCTCAAGCCCGCCTGCTGGGTTTCGTGGCCAATCTGGTTCCCCATCTCGGGGCTTATGTGCCGCGGTAGCCGATCCAGAAGTTGCGGGACGGACGGGTAGCCGAACTTTCAGTGGCCTCCGGCCGAGGTATTCTGGCCGTGGACACGGGCGGTACGAGAGTAACCTTTCTGGGTTGGGCATAACGGATTACCTTTAGTCAATGGTCACTGGGATGGAACACGCTCGCAGTGGAGACTGTCAATGAGGCATGGTCGGTTGTTTCGCTTGGTTCTTACCCTGGGATGGATTGCAATTCTATGGAGCGGCTGCACCCGCGATCCCAACGCGCGCAAGCAGAAATACTTCGAGAGCGGACAACACTACTTCGAGAAGGGTAAGTATCGCGAAGCGGCCATCCAATTTCAGAACGCCATCCAGATCGACAACCGCTTTGGCGACGCCCACTACCAGCTTTCGCAGGCCTACCTGAAGCTGAATGAGTGGTCAAACGCCTTCATCGAACTTGATCGCACCGTACAACTTCAACCGGAAAATTACCCTGCTCGACTGGACATGGCCAACCTACTAATCGCCGGGAGCCAGGAGGACCGGAGCCGTCTGAGTCAGGCGCAGGAGCAAATCGACACGGTGCTGGCAAAAGAACCGAACAACGGGTTGGCCCACGAAGCGTTCGCCCACCTGCTCGCGGCACAGGGCAACTTGCCGGCAGCAATTCAAGAGATTCAGAAGGCGATCACCCTGGACCCGAACCGCTGGGAGACCTACCTGAATTTGGCGGTGTATCAGATGACCACGCAGCCGGAAGCTGCGGAGGGTAACTTGAAAAAGGCGGTGGCGCTCAATCCTCGGGGGATGAGGGCGCAGTTGGCTTTAGGCACGTACTATGCGGAGCGAAACCGCTTGCCTGAAGCGGAGCAGCAATTTCGCCGGGCTATTCAAGTCGATCCCAGGGACCCCGATCCGCGAATTGCCCTGGCCCGTCTGTATCTGATGGAAGGCAGAAAAGACGAGGCCGTGGAATTCTTGAAGCAGACCAAGCACGATCTGCCTGACAATCCCAAAGCTTATCCGATCCTGGGCGACTTCTACTTCGCGACGGGCGACCTGGACAAAGCCACAGATGAATATGCCTCACTGCATCGAGACCATCCCAAAGATCTCCAGGTGACCAAGTACTACGTACAGTTGCTCATTCTCAGAAACCGTCTGGATGAAGCGACCAAACTGAACGACGAAATTCTTAAAGCCGCGCCCAACGACTACGAAGGCCTGGTCTACCGGGGGCAGATCCAGATTCGCAATGGGCACGCCGAAGAGGCGACCCATACTCTGGAGACTGCAGTCAAGAATTATCCTGAAAATGGAGTGGCGCACTATCACCTGGGACTGGCTTTTTATCAGTTGGGCAATCTGGCGCGCGCCGAAAACGAGTGGCGCGAAGCGGTACGCTTACAGCGAGATTTGTCCGAGGCCTATCGTGCTCTCGCCGACGCGGCGTTACGTCAGCAGGACATGGGAGCCCTGCAACAAAACGCCGAACAGATTATCCGGTTGCAACCTGGATCGCCCGACGGCTATGTACTGCGGGCGCTTTCCTTTATCAACCGTAAACAATTCTCCAGCGCCGAGGCCGACATCAAGAAGGCGATTGAGATAGCTCCGCAACGGGCAGCCGGATATATCCAGTTGGGGAACTTGCGGATCACCCAGAAACAGTTCAACGAAGCAGAAAAGGCCTATCAGCAGGCGCTCGACCGGGAACCGAACTCGGCCGATGCCCTCAACGGACTGGTGAACACATACCTGGTGCAGAAGCAAGTGGACAAAGCCGTGGCCGTTGTGAATACGCAGATCACCAAGGTCCCCAATAACAGCATTTTCTACGATCTGCTGGGTACCGTCCTGCTGGATGGCAAGAAGGACCCTGCGGGAGCCGAGGCAGCGCTGAAGAAAGCCTGCGAGCTGGACAAGAACAACGCTGATGCCTGGGCAAAACTGGGCCGAGCGCAAGTGGCAAAAGGGTCGATTGATGAGGCCATCGCCACATATCAAAAATCCGCGCAGGACAACCCACAGGAAAGCGCCTTTTACATTCTGCTCGGCGAACTGTACGAAACCAAACAGGATTGGGCAAGCGCCCGGCAGGCCTATCAGAAGGCCCTGGATCTGAAAGCCGACGACCCAACAGCATCGAACAATCTGGCCTATGTCATGCTGGAAACGGGCGGGAACGTCGATGTGGCCATGTCCCTGGCACAGACCGCCCGGCGCGGATTGCCCGACTCGCCCAACGCAGCCGACACGCTGGGCTGGGTTTTCTACCAGAAAGGCGCCTACAAGTCGGCGATTGATCTTTTCATGGAAGCGCTGCGTTTAGCAGAAAAGAACAAGATGCCGGACGACCCGACCGTCCATTACCATCTCGGATTGGCCTACGCGAAGATCGATGATCCGTCGCTGGCCCGCCATCATTTGGAACTCGTGCTGAAGATCAGCCCGAATTATTCCAGTGCCGCCGATGTAAAGAAGGTTCTGTCGCAACTGCACGGCTAAAGCAGCCGGCAACTGTCGACAACTTAGACGTATCCCAGCCCGGCGAGGCGTTCATGAATGGCCTTGTCGCCCTCACTGTCGGGCCCGGTGTTCGGGCTTTTCTTTTCCATACCCGCAACCAAAGATCGCCCTTGCATGCTGTCGGGAATCTCGTATCCCGCCAGATCCAATAGCGTGGGCGCGATATCCAGCAACCGAGCGCCTTCGTACTCGCCGTTCAGCGGGCAATTGGGCGCAGCCAGAATGAACATGCCGTACTGCGCGTGGTTGCAGCCGTCCGGTCCTGTGTCGTTTTCTTGCACGTGGATCTTGGCATGGCCGACCGTGCCGATCGAGCGCCAGTAAAGCCCGCCGAAGTGAACAATCAGATCCGGAGCGATGTTGCGCACGTTGCGATAAAGGTCTTTCGGCTTGAAGACCAGGGAATTCATGGGCTGCCCCTTGTCGTCTGGTATAGCCTCAAGGCGGGCTTTCATTTCGTTCTGGAAAGAGTCGTATTCGCCGGCAGGAATCACACCTTGGGGCTCGCGTCCTTGCACGTTAAAGAACACGCGCGCGTAATAACCACCTTCGCTCCATACTTTGGTTTTGCTCCAATTTACATTGAGCTTCTCGAAAGGCGTGAGCACAGAAGGATACTCGTTGAGCACCAGCAAACCCTCGCGGATCAACCATTCGTTAATAGCCACGCCGCCATCCAGGCGCTGAGCTCCGTGATCGGACACGATGAGGATGATGGTGTCGTCACTCAATAACTCGAGCACGGCCCCGATCTGGTCGTCGAGCCAGCGATAGTATTCGGGGATCGCATCCTGGTACGGATTTCCCGGCTGAAACTGCCGGTGTTTGGGATCGAAATAATTCCAGAATCCGTGGTGCATCCGATCGAGGCCAATGTCGACGAAGTGGAAGTAGTCCCATTCCTGCTCGGCCAGCATCCAGCGCACGACTTTCCACTGCTTCTCGCTCATGCGGAAGATCTCGTCTTTCAGCCAGTCTTTGCGGTCGGTGCGAAAATTCTTTACATCGACGGGGTATTCGCCGACCAGTTCAGTAATTTTCTGCTTCATTGCGGGCGGATAGACGAAGTCGTTCTTGACTGTATCGGGCGTCAGGAAGCAGCCAATGCTGATGCCGTTCACGCGCCGCGGTGGATAATTCGGTGGAACACCTACGATGATCGACTTCTTCCCTTCGCGCGCCAACTGGTCCCAGATGGCGAGGGCTTTGATGGATTGCGAGTTCGCGAAGGCAAGCTTGTCGTAGGAATGATCGGAGCGGTTGCGAAAACCGTAGACGCCTAGTGAGCCGGGATCCTGGCTGGTGCTCATGCACATCCACGCGGGAACGGTGATCGGGGGAATGACGCTCTGCAATCTGCCGTAGACACCCAGATCCATCAGGCGGCGCAGATTTACCAGGCGCTCGTCGCCGAAAACAATCTCTGGCGCAGCGCAATCTAGTCCGAGCACGCAAATTTTCATGGTTCGTGAAGTAAAGACTTGCCTTCCATGGATTCTGGAACGAGCACTCCGAGATAATTCAAGATCGTCGGCGCCAGGTCAATGATACTCGCACCAACACCCGGCGCATGATTTTGGCGGAGAGGGCGATTCATGAAAAGTATGCCCGGCACGGCCTCGGGATCCACGATGTGGTCGCCGCTCCAGCGGCGTTTATTGTCCTCGAGCACGGACTGGGCGAATCCGCCTACGGCCGTTTGCCAAGACACGCGGAAACCGGGATGATAGTTGACCAGCAGATCGGGAGAGTTCTCGACGAATGGGCCGGAGTAAAGTTGCTCGCGCCGGGAGACTGTGCGGATCGCGGGACGCGAGGTTGCAGCGTCTGGAAAGCCTGCTAGGCCGTTCTGAATCGCCGCGCGGACACGTTCCGCCTCAGTGCCCTCTTCCAGAATTCCTTGTTGCTCACGGCCTTTGAGGTTGAGATAAATCCCTCCCAGGCCCACTGCATAGGCGTAGGTCTTCGACCAGTCTACCGCCGCAAAGCCTTCGCCCAGGTCTTCGCCGGGTTTGCGGCCATCTTGCAGCTTCAGCAAACCGTTTTGCCACAGCCAGGTGTTTGTGTCGAAAGCCCGCCGAAAGGTTCCGAAGCCATGATCGGAAAGCACGATCAGTAGTGTGTCTTCGTCGACTTTGTCGAGGACGCTGCTCAACAAGCGGTCGCAGCGCAGGTAGTGCTCTTCGATCCGCGTGGCCAGTTGGGGTGTGAGATCGGGCTCGTAGCCGGGATGTTCATGGTCGCGAAATCGCCACAGCATGTGCTGCACGCGGTCTGGCGTATCGAAGAGGATGAAGAAGAATCCCTCGGTAAAGCGCTCAAGCTCGAAACGCATGGTCCGCTCGCGTTCCGCGAGCACCAGTTCACATTGCTGCAAGTAGGCCGCCTCATCGAAGCGGCCATTGTTCAAACCGGCGTGATCTTCGGCCATGCCGAGCGTGGAAAAAGGTCCGATGCTTTCATCAAGTTCCTTTGCATAATCGGGCGGGGAAGAAACTGGAAACAACGGAGCCGCAGGGTCGAAGTTCACTGCCGAAAGATAGAACTCCACATGAGGCGCAACTTGACGCACATAAAACCGCGCAATTCCACTCACGGATTGCAGGAGGGAGAGCTTGAACTTGAATCGTATCCAATCACTCCAAGTTTTCTCTGCGATTTCGATCTTTGCGGGCGTGCCGCCGGTTTCAAACAAGAGTTTGCGGCCGGCTTGATCGACTCTCACTCGCAGATCACAAAAGGTGTCGCCGGGAGGAGATTGCTTGGTATTGCGTGGGCCAATTACTCTCGTGTGCAAGTCTGCACCGGACTCAAGATAAATCAGCTGCTCATTTTCCTGAGGAACAACGCTGCGGTCTTGCGTGTAGAAAGTTCCTTTGCTCTGGCTGCCGCGGAGATCAGGGACACCGACACCCGCCAGCATCCGCCCGTTCAAGGCCTCAGGCGGAAAGGTGCATGGGCAGCGCAGAACAATGCTCGGCACACCTGCCTGGGTCAGGACCTGCCAGATGGGAACGCCATTCCGGCGATTCACCACCCGCGGCAGCGAAAAAACATTCTTGGGACGTTCGAAGCGGCTGAGGGCTACATCGGGCTGGTAGGTTTGCGGATCGCGGCAGATGAAATCGAAAATCCCATGGCCGCCGGGATTGGTGCCGGTAGCGAAGGACGACCAGGCGACTGGCGTCTGCGCCGGGTAAGTTGTTCGCAGGCGAGTGTACCCGCCCGCAGCGCGAATTCGCGCCAGGTTCGGCAGTTCTCCCCGCTCCAGCATGGATTCCACAATGCTGGGCTCAAGGCCATCCAGACCGATGACGATGACTTTTTTGCGCAAAGGCAAATCCGGAAGTTAGGACGAGCCCTTCGGAGTGTCCTTGGGAACCTCTACCGTGGCGGGAGGGCCCGAAGGGTTGGTGTCCCTCCGCTGAAATAGGCGAACAATACGGAAAAAGGCAGCTACCACTTTGTTCCAGAAGATCAGCAGGAGGCCGAGCAGACTCGCCAAGCCTGAGGTAACTGTCATTACCTGGTCGGGGCCGGCGTAAAGGGCCAAGAATGCAGGATGCATGAACACTCCTGAAAGTGCGTTGCTTACCAAATTTTGATCACGAGATGACTGCTCTATTTTACGTGATTCCGGGGTCTTTGCGGGTACGAAAAAGGGGCACGGATCGTCCGTGCTAACCGGGAGCCATCGTGCAAACGTTGCCCGCGCGATTCCTGTGGCAAACTGATGCCCTGAGGAAAACGCCCGAATGACGATGACCATTCTGGAGTTCACGATTCTGGTTGCAGTGGGGTCGTTCGTGGCGGGGCTGCTGGGTTCGCTCACCGGACTCGGCGGCGGAGTCGTGCTCGTCCCGCTGCTGACGTTGTTCTTCAAAGTTGACCTCCGTTATGCTGTCGGGGCATCGCTGGTTTCGGTAATTGCCACGTCGTCCGGCGCAGCATCCGCCTATGTGAAAGAAGGAATCTCCAACATCAGGATTGGGATGTTTCTGGAAATCGCAACCACCTTGGGAGCACTTTTCGGGGCATTTCTGGCGGCAAGGGTCTCGACGGGCGCCATCGCTACGGTTTTCGGTCTTACGCTTCTTTATTCGGCAGTGTTGTCGGGGCGGCCGCGGACGAAGCTCTCAAGCGACGATGTGCCTGATCCTCTGGCTACTAAGCTGCGCATGAACGGCAGTTTCCCCACGCCCGAAGGCATCCGTCACTACTTCGTTCGCCGCGTGCCGGTGGGATTCGGCTTGATGTTCGGTGCGGGATCGCTCTCAGGGCTGCTTGGGATCGGCTCGGGGGCGGTCAAGGTTTTAGCAATGGATCAGGCCATGCGAATTCCATTCAAAGTCTCCACGACGACCAGCAACTTCATGATTGGCGTCACCGCGGCGGCAAGCGCCGGAATCTACCTGCACCGGGGATACATCGATCCGGGGCTATCGATGCCCGTGATGCTAGGAGTGTTGGCCGGGTCGCTCTTGGGCACGCGAATCCTGGTGAAAACCGACACCAGGTGGCTGCGGCTGATTTTCAGCGCCATCATTTTCTTGCTGGGAGTACAGATGCTCTATCAGGGCTTGGCAGGGAGAATCTGATGCCGGCGACCAAGTGGTCTGACCAAAAAGTGGAGGATCTCATCGGCAACCTGCTTCGCACCGGAGTGATGATCTCGGCCGCGGTGGTTTCCGCCGGAGCAATTATCTATTTGGTGAGGCACGGATCCTCGCCGGCCAATTACCGCATATTTCGCGGCGAACCCTCCGATCTCCGACACATCAGGGGAATTGTGGGGGAGGCGCTTTCGTTTCACGGGCGTGGAATTATGCAGCTCGGATTGCTTTTGCTCATCGCGACCCCGGTGGCGCGGGTCGCCTTGTCTATCGTCGGTTTTGCGGAAGAGGGTGACCGAATGTATATGGGCTTTGCGTCGCTGGTGCTCGTCATCCTGCTCTTCAGCCTGCTGGGGCCGCCGTACTGAGGGCGGATTAACCCCGGGATTGTTTTTCACCGCCCGACCCGCTATGCTCTTTGGATTCCTGGATCGA
Source organism: Terriglobia bacterium (assembly GCA_963765285.1). Taxonomy (GTDB): domain Bacteria; phylum Acidobacteriota; class Terriglobia; order Terriglobales; family Acidobacteriaceae; genus CAVWZH01. Next base: position 172,087 of record CAVXVR010000008.1, on the reverse strand, counting down.
ACGGTCTTGTTCTACGACTGACGATCCTGTGGGGAATATGCAGCGCGCAACTGCCAGACTCGTTCTGTTGATTCTGCTGCTCGGCGTCCTCCTTCCTGCGGCGAACGCTGTGGGCATGGAGCAGACGCCAGCTTGCTGCCGCCGCACGCCAATGCAATCCGCCACGGGGGAAATGCCCCACTGCCATGGGATGGCGCCGTCCGTTTCTGATTCCGATGGCATAACGGCTTCTCCCTCGGAACATGGGATCTCCTCACGCTCTTGTCCCAGCCACGAGTGCTGCCGGTCGCTGGCACGCTCACAATGGGCGCAAGTTGCTCAGTTTATCGCCGCGCGGAATCTTGCGATCCTAACCCTGGACATTGCGAGCCACGCTCCCAGCGTGCGGGCAATCACACCGGGCGACGCCTATTCTGGCCGCGCACCTCCTCTCCTCTAAGCCACTCTCCACACTCGACCGGCCGGGGCACTTTCGGCGTTTCGACCATGCCACTTTTTTGTGGCTTCGTTGAACACGCAGATTGCGAGGTAGGGCAGGCTTCTTCCTGATCTTGGTTTCCTTTAGGAAGAGAGTCCCAATCAGCTCGATCCTGGGCCCACGTTTAGTTTTTGTCATGCGAGGTAGCGGAAGAGGGCTACTGAGGACTACCAATGAGCGCACTTCGTGTCTTCCTAATTTCTGCACTGTTATTGCTTCAAGCCAGCGCCTACGGCGCCGTTTACGGTTCGGTGCGCGGTGTCGTCCATGATCCGCAACACCGGCCGGTGCAGGGCGCCATGGTCATGCTGAAAGCCCGAACCTCCGACTGGAGCAAGACCACCAACACCGACGACAACGGCGAGTTTGCCTTCAATGCAGTCCCGATAGGCGATTATTCGGTCAGCGTTGCCAGCCCCGGATTCGCTCAGAGCGAACAAGACTTCACGGTGGAGTCGAACACGGAACCGGTCCTGCACTTCGCGTTAGGAATGGAAGTGGGCAAGCAGACCGTCAGCGTTCTCGCCACCCCGCTTGAGACGGTACCAACCGACTCGGCCACGCCGACGGTACTGATCGATCGGTCAGACATCGAGCGCACACCCGGTGCTTCGCGTACCAACAGCTTCGCCATGATCACCGATTACGTTCCCGGATCGTACGTCACCCACGACCAGCTGCACATTCGCGGCGGACATCAGGTCAGCTGGCTGGTGGACGGCATCGCGATCCCGAACACAAATATCGCGTCCAACGTCGGCCCGCAGTTCGATCCCAAAGATATCGACTTTATGGAGGTCATGCGGGGCAGCTATGAGGCGGATTTCGGCGACCGCACCTATGGCGTTTTCAACATTCTTCCCCGGACGGGTTTCGAACGAAATAACGAGGGCGAGCTTTTTCTGAGCGCCGGCAACTTTTACCAGACCAACGACGCCATCAGCTTCGGCAGCCACACCGAACGCTTCGCCTACTACGCCAGCCTGAACGGCAATCGCAGCGATCTGGGTCTGCAGACTCCAACCGCTCAGGTAATTCACGATGCGGCGAACGGCTACGGTGGCTTCGGTTCCTTGATTTTCAACCTGAACCCGTCGAACCAGCTTCGCCTGGTCACGTCACTCCGCAAGGACTACTACCAGATTCCATATGATCCCGATCCGAACTCTGAGGAAAATCAGGAATACAACAGCAGTGGCTTGCGCGATGGCGAGCACGAAGGCGATGCTGTTGTTAATTTTTCCTGGGTGCACACGTTCAATCCGAAGCTTTTGCTGACAGTCTCGCCCTTTTACCACTACAACAGCGCCAATTATGATAGCGATCCGACAGACATTCCGAGCGCCACCACGGACGACCGTACGTCGAATTATGTCGGTGGCCAGACCACATTCAGCGCCAACGTGGCTAACAACAACTTGCAGGCTGGCCTCTACGGATTCTGGCAACACGACAATCAGCTCTTTGGCCTTATCTTTAACGACAACAGCGGGAACACAAACTTTCGCCATCCCGAGTCTGCTTCCGGTGGCCTCACCGCTTTCTCCCTTGAAGATAAAGTCAAACCGTTTCCCTGGCTAACCCTGATGGCGGGAATGCGACCCACCTATTTCACCGGCGGAATCACCGAGAGCACCATCAACCCCCGCTTCGGCGTGGCGCTGACCGTACCTCGCTTGAAGTGGATCTTCCGCGCTTTCTACGGACATTGGTACCAGGCGCCGCCGTTGCTGACCGCCTCCGGCCCGCTCCTTCAGTTTGTCGACGAACAAAGTCTGGGATTCATCCCGCTGAAGGGCGAGCGCGATGAAGAACACCAGTTCGGAGTCACCATTCCCATCCGAGGCTGGACCGTGGACGCAGATACCTTCCGGACAAACGCGACAAATTTCTTCGATCACAGCAACGTGGGCGACTCGAACATCTTTTTTCCCCTTACTATCGCGCAGGCGATCATTACGGGCTGGGAAGTGACCCTGCGCTCTCCCAGAATCTGGCATAGGGCCCAACTTCATCTTGCCTACTCAAACCAAGTCGCTCTCGGACGCGGGCCAATCACCGGCGGACTCACCGACTTTTCTCCTCCCACCCCGCTTTTTGCCCTGGATCATGATCAGAGAAACACTCTGAACGTGGGCGGCGAAGTGACCCTTCCCTGGAGGAGCTTCGCCTCAACCAACGTCTACTACGGGTCGGGCTTCACCAATGGCGACCCTCCGCCCGACTATCTCCCGCAGCACACCACTTTCGATCTTTCAATGGGAAAAAACTTCAGCGAACGCTATTCGCTTTCCCTGACAGCCCTGAATGTCGCCAACCGCCATCTGCTGATCGATAACAGCCTGACTTTCGGAGGCTTTCACTGGAACAATCCGCGGGAGATTTTTGTGGAATTTCGCTATCGGTTTCACTACTAGGGGCGACGGGAGCTCCCCTCGAAATACCCATCAGCCAAATCGAAATTCTCGATTGTACTTTGGGCACCCGCCTGCCTTATCAATAGATTGGACGATAAGCTCCAGATGTTCCGAGAACCATCGTGTCTCACGGGCCACGAGGCAGGGAAATTCTCGACACTTTCCAGGGGCTGAGCATGTTGCACTGGGACGATCACGATGACGGCCTTCAAAACCGCGAACGGTCTTCCCCCTGCCCAGGGGATGTACGACCCTGCTCACGAGCATGACGCTTGTGGCATTGGGTTTGTGGCCAGCGTTCGCGGTGAGAAGAGTCACGAGATTATCCGCCAGGGCATCCAGGTCTTAATCAACCTGACCCACCGTGGCGCCTGCGGCTGCGATCCCGAAACCGGCGACGGTGCCGGCGTGCTGATCCAGATTCCACACAAGTTCTTCGCCCGCGAATGTGCTCAGTTGGGCTTCACGCTTCCCCAGCCCGGCGAGTACGGCATTGGCATGTGCTTTTTGCCCGTGGAGAAACATCAGCGGCTGCAGGTGGAGGGCGTTCTCGAACGCATCATCGGCGAAGAAGGCCTGACGGTGCTGGGCTGGCGCGATACTCCCGTGGAGGGCGACGCCATCGGCCGTGTGGCGCGTGCCTCGCAGCCGTACATCGAGCAAATTTTTGTCGGCCGCGGGCCGGAGATGAACGAAGACGCTTTCGAGCGCAAGCTCTACGTGGTGCGCAAGCGCGCCGAGAGGGAGATCGCGGAATCGGAGATTGAGGATAAGCACTTCTTTTACATTCCATCGCTGTCGGCACGGACGATTGTGTACAAAGGTCTGCTGTTGGCGCCGCAGATCGCCAATTTCTACGGCGATCTTTCCGATCCGGATGCGGTCAGCGCGCTGTGCCTGGTGCATCAGCGATTTTCCACGAACACGTTTCCCAGTTGGCAGTTGGCGCACCCGTACCGCTACGTCGCCCACAACGGCGAAATCAATACTCTCAAGGGAAACGTAGCATGGATGCACGCTCGGCAATCGGTTCTGGAGTCGCCGCTTTTCGGCGATGATTTGAAAAAGATATTTCCCGTCATCGCACCGGGCGGCAGCGATTCCGCCAACTTTGACAACGCGGTCGAGCTGCTTTTTCAGGCGGGACGGTCCCTCCCCCACGTCATGGCCATGCTGATTCCTGAGGCCTGGGCGGGAAATCCGCACATGAAGAACAGCAAGCGCGCCTTCTATGAGTATCACGCGTCTCTGATGGAGCCGTGGGACGGTCCGGCGGCGATTGCGTTCACCGATGGACGCGTAATTGGCGCGACGCTCGATCGCAACGGGCTGCGTCCCGGGCGTTACGTGGTTACGAATGACGATCTGGTGGTGATGTCATCCGAGGCCGGCGTGCTCGACATCGAACCGGGGCGAGTGAAGAGCAAAGGCCGCCTGCAACCCGGCAAGATGTTTCTGGTGGATACGGTGGAAGGCCGCCTTGTCTCCGACAAGGAGATCAAGCAGAAGCTCATTTCCCGCCAGCCCTATGCGCAGTGGCTCAAGGAAAAACAGATCAACATGGACCAATTGCCCGAGCCCTCGCGGGTGCAGACGGGCAATCGTGAGACGATTGTGCCGCGACAGCGCGCGTTCGGCTATACGGATGAGGATCTGAAAATGATCCTTGAGCCGATGGCCGGAAAAGGCGAAGAACCTGTCGGGTCGATGGGCACTGATACGCCGCTGGCTTGTTTATCAAACCGGCCGCAGCCGCTGTTCAATTATTTCAAACAGTTGTTTGCGCAGGTGACCAATCCGCCGATCGATCCAATTCGTGAAGAGATGGTAATGTCACTCATCAGCTACATTGGCACGGAGCGCAATATTCTCGGCGAGACGCCGGACAATTGCCACACGCTCAGGTTGCCTCATCCCATCCTGACCAATCGCGAGTTGGAAAAGCTCCGCCGCGTTTCCACCAGCGATCTGTTGGCGACCACGTTGCCGGCGCTGTTTCGCGCTGCGGACGGCGAAGCCGGACTGAAGAGCGCATTGGATGAACTCGCGAAGCGGGCATCGCTCGCGGTGAAATCGGGTTATACGCTTCTTATTCTTTCCGATCGCGGTGTGGACAAAGATTACGCGCCCATCCCCAGCCTGCTGGCTCTGGCCGCAGTTCACAACCTGCTGGTGCGGGAGGAAACCCGCACCTTGGTGGCCGTGATCATCGAATCGGGAGAGCCGCGCGAAGTCATGCACTTTGCTCTGTTGATTGGCTACGGGGCGAGCGCGGTAAATCCCTACTTGGCCCTGGAAACCTTGGAAGACCTGGCCTGGCGCGGCTATTTGCCTGACGGCCTGGATGCTGAGTTCGCGACGAAGAACTTTATTAAGGCGATCAACAAAGGCCTGCTCAAGACGTTCTCCAAGATGGGCATCTCGACCCTGCAGAGCTATCGCGGGGCGCAGGTGTTTGAAGCGATCGGGTTGAGCAAAGAGTTAGTCGACGCGTATTTTGCCGGCACGACTTCGCGGCTGGAAGGAGTTGGCCTCGGCGTGCTCGCCCGGGAAGCGCAGATGAAACATGAGTTCGCATTCCGTCCGGTCACAGAGTCGGACACGGAACTCGCAGTTGGCGGCAGTTATCACTACCGCGTCAACGGCGAATATCATTTGCTGAATCCGCTGACCATCAGCAAGCTGCAACACGCGGTGCGGCAGTCGAGCTTTGCCACGTTTCAGGAGTACACCGATCTCATCGACAAGCAGAGCGAGAACATGGCGACGCTGCGTAGTCTGATGAAAATCAAGAAAGGCAAGAAGCCGCTTCCCATCGAGGAAGTCGAGCCTGCCAAAGAAATCGTGAAGCGTTTCACAACGGGCGCGATGTCGTTCGGCTCGATCAGCAAAGAAGCCCACGAGACGCTGGCTATCGCCATGAACCGGATCGGAGGAATGTCCAATACCGGCGAGGGCGGCGAGGACGAAGAACGTTACAAGCGCGACGCCAATGGCGACTGGCGGCGTAGCGCGGTGAAGCAAGTCGCATCTGCGCGTTTCGGGGTCACCGCGAATTATCTGGTGAATGCGGCTGAGTTGCAGATCAAGATGGCGCAGGGGGCCAAGCCGGGAGAAGGCGGCCAGCTTCCCGGACACAAAGTGGATGACGTCATCGCCCGGCTGCGGCATTCGATCCCCGGCGTTGGCCTGATTTCGCCGCCGCCACATCACGACATTTACTCGATCGAAGACCTGGCGCAACTGATTTATGACCTGAAGAACGTGAATCCTCAGGCGCGGATTGCGGTGAAGCTTGTAGCGGAGATTGGCGTCGGCACGGTGGCCGCCGGCGTGGCCAAAGCGCATGCCGACGTTGTCCTCATCAGCGGCGATAGCGGAGGCACAGGGGCGTCACCTTGGAGTTCGATCAAGCATGCCGGAATTCCCTGGGAGCTGGGTCTGGCGGAGACTCAACAGGTTCTGTTGTTGAATGACCTGCGCAGCCGGATTCGGGTGCAGACCGATGGGAAGCTGCAAACCGGACGGGACGTTGTGATCGCCGCACTGCTCGGCGCGGAAGAATTTGGTTTTGCCACCACTCCACTCATCACCATGGGGTGCATCATGCTGCGGAAATGCCACCTGAACACCTGCTCCGTGGGCATTGCCACGCAGGACCCTGAACTCCGCAAGAAGTTCCAGGGCCAGCCCGAGCATGTGATTAACTTTTTTTTCTATATCGCTGAGCAAATGCGGCAGTATATGGCCGAGTTAGGCTTCCGCAAGGTCGATCAGATGGTGGGCCGCGTCGATATGCTCGATGTGCAGCCCGCGGTCGATCACTGGAAGGCCCGCGGCATCGATCTTTCCGCCGTTCTGTACAATCCCGAGCTTCCGGGCCGCGTAGCGCGGCGTTGCGTGCAGGCGCAAGATCACGGCCTGGAGCAGGCCCTCGACCACGAAATCATCAAGCAGTCTCGCGCTGCGGTGGAAGTGCGCACGCCAGTCGAGATCGAACTTCCCATCCGCAACGTGCATCGCGCCGTGGGCGCGATGTTAAGCGGCGAAATCGCCCGCCGCTATGGCTCTGAAGGATTGCCCGACGATACAATTCATGTTCGTTTGAGTGGCTCGGCAGGGCAAAGTTTTGGCGCGTTCCTGGCGAAGGGCGTCACTCTCACGCTCGCCGGCGAGGCCAACGATTACGTCGGCAAGGGCTTGTCAGGCGGGCGACTGGTTGTGTCTCCGCCTCCCGGCTCACGCTTCGCCGCGGAAGAAAATATTCTGATTGGCAACGTTGCTCTGTACGGAGCAACCAGCGGAGAAGCCTTTTTCAACGGCATGGCCGGCGAACGATTCGCCGTGCGTAATTCGGGGGCGACCGCAGTTGTCGAAGGCGTCGGCGATCATGGTTGTGAATACATGACCAACGGACTGGTCTTAGTGCTCGGATCCTGCGGCCGCAATTTTGCTGCTGGCATGAGCGGTGGCATTGCGTACGTCTTTGATGACCGTTCAGGATTTACGGAAGGACGCTGCAATCTGGCTTCGGTCGATCTCGAGCCCGTGATCGAGCCCGCCGATATCCAGTTGCTGAAGGATTTGGTGCAGCGCCATCTGGCACTCACCCGCAGCCGCCGCGCGCGCAAGATTCTCGACAACTGGACGGAATCACTTCCCCGCTTTATCAAGGTTTTCCCACACGAGTTCAAGCGTGTCCTGGGCGTGGCCCGTGTGTCGCAACCTTACATCCCTGGACAGGCGCTGCCTGTGCCAGTCGAAGTCGAAACGGTGACCTATGGGTAAAGTCACCGGGTTCCTCGAGTATCCGCGGGAGTATGCTGCGCGCCGGCACGTCGCCGAGCGGGTGAATGACTGGTTCGAAATCTACCAGGAATTTCCCCGGGAAAAACTTCAGCAGCAGGGTGCCCGCTGCATGGATTGCGGGGTGCCGTTCTGTCACACCGGCTGCCCGGTCAACAATCTTATCCCCGATTGGAATGATCTGGTCTATCGCGGCCGCTGGAAAGAAGCGGTTCGGCAACTGCACTCGACCAATAATTTCCCTGAATTTACCGGACGCATCTGTCCCGCACCGTGCGAAACCGCTTGCGTGCTTGGCATCAACCAGCCCGCTGTCACCATCAAGCAGATTGAGAAGAACATTGTGGAGCGTGGTTTCGCGGAAGGCTGGATTCGTCCCGAGCCGCCCAAGTTTCGTACGGGAAAAAGAGTCGCCGTAGTTGGCTCCGGCCCGGCTGGCCTGGCCGCAGCACAGCAACTAAATCGCGCCGGACATTCTGTCACAGTCTACGAAAAGGCGGACCGCATTGGTGGCCTGCTGCGCTATGGCATTCCCGAATTCAAGATGGAAAAGCACATCCTCGACCGCCGTCTTGAGCAGATGATGGCCGAGGGCGTGAAGTTCGTGACCAAGGCCCACGTCGGGCAAAATGTTTCGGTGGAAGATCTACGGCGCGAGTTTGATGTGATTCTTCTGGCCGGCGGTTCCGAGCAGCCTCGCGATCTGAAAGTTCCCGGACGAGAACTGAAGGGCGTCCACTTCGCCATGGAATTTCTCCCGCAGCAGAATAAGCGCTGTGCCGGCGACACGCTCGATCCTCAACTTGATATTTTGGCCACCCGCAAGCACGCTGTTATCATCGGCGGCGGAGATACCGGCGCCGACTGCCTGGGCACATGCCACCGGCAGAAACCGCTGTCCGTGCATCAATTCGAAATCATGCCAGTGCCACCTGATGAGCGCTCGCCGCAAACCCCCTGGCCGCTTTGGCCGATGCAACTGCGCATCGAAGGTGCGCACGAAGAAGGCGGCATCCGCGATTGGAGTGTAGCCACGACCAAGTTCACCAGCGACGAGAATGGCAACGTAAAACAGTTGCACGCGGTACGCGTCGGCCCTCCGCCAAAGTTTGAGCCGATCCCCGGCTCCGAATTCGTCATGGAAGCCGACCTGGTGCTGATTGCCATGGGCTTTCTCGGCCCGGTACGCAACGGCATGATCGAGCAACTGGGCGTGTCGCTTGACAGTCGTGGTAACGTGGCGACTCAGGCCGATTACATGACCTCCGTTCCCGGAATCTTCGCCGCCGGTGACATGCGCCGTGGCCAATCGCTGGTCGTATGGGCCATCTCCGAAGGTCGTAAAGCGGCGGCCTCCATTGACCGCTATCTGAAAGCCAGTCCGGTTGAGCGCCACCCACTGACCGAACCTGCTGTGGTGATGGGACGTGGATGAGTCGTCTTTGTGGAGTGCGCCCGATCAGGCCAGCCGACTGGCTGAACTGACCACGGGAAGCTCCGACCCAAACAAAGAAATTCCGCTTCGGCGGGATGTGCGCTGCCTGGGAACTCTGCTCGGCCGAGTCCTGGTGGAACAAAAGGGAGAGGATCTCTTCGACGTTGTCGAAGAACTCAGGCATCTGCTCACGCAGCATCGCGAAAAGTCAGGAGCACCGCCCGGGGCGGACGCTGAAGATCCTCTTCTGACCGCGGCCCGTGAACGAATCGCGAAGCTGCCGGTCGAAGACGCCTATCGCACCACCAAAGCTTTCGCGATTTATTTTGAACTCACGAATCTCGCAGAAACCAATCATCGCAAGCGCCGCCGCCGGGCTGACGCTTTGCGCAACGACCGTCCGCCTTCGGCTGGCTCGTTGCGCGGAACCCTGCTTCGGATGCGCAAGGCTGGGATTCCGGCGAGCGAGGCGTTGCGCGCCTTGCAGCAGGTACATGTAGTCCCGGTTTTTACGGCGCACCCTACCGAAGTTGCCCGGCGCACGGTTTTATTGAAGCGCCGCCGAATCGCGAAATACCTTGAGCGCCTGGATCGCCTGCCTTTGCCGGATTTTGATGCAGGCCAGTTTGAGCGCGCCATCTTTACCGAGATCACGTCGCTCTGGCAAACCGACGAAGTGCGCATCGAGGCGCCGCTGGTCAGCGACGAGATTCGCATGGGCCTGGACCATTACCCCATGTGCCTGTTTGGCGTTGTTCCCCGGCTCTATGACGACATCGCGAATGCAGTCCGTGAGATTTACGGGAGCGGACCCGAAAGCCGCAAACTACCTACGCTGCTCAATTTTGGTTCCTGGATCGGTGGCGACCGGGACGGCAATCCCCTGGTCAAGCCCGAGTCCACTCGCGAAGCGCTGGCGCGAGCGCGTAACACAATACTCACCCACTACATCTCACAATTGGGACGGGCCGTCGAACGGCTCAGTTCATCCGTGCTGCAAATTCCGGTTTCGCCAGCGTTGCAATCGCAACTCGAGGTGTACACAGCAAGAATCGGCGACGAGCATTCCCGGTCGGCGCGACTTTCTCGCAGTGAACTCTATCGCCGCTTTCTGAATTTTGCCATCGTACGGCTTCGGCACGCTCTCGAATTGGATGATGAAGACCCGGTTGCCTATTCGAGCGCCGATGAATTTAAAGCCGATCTTCTTTTGATCCACGAGAGCCTGTCCGCCAATCGCGGGCATCAGCTTGCGCGGCTGGTGATTGAGCCGTTGTTGCGGACGGTTCGCACCTTCGGATTTTATCTTTCCACGCTCGACATTCGCCAGCATGCGCACGTGCACAACGAGGCAGCAGCCGAACTTGCCGGAAAAGATGGATCGACCGGCGCGAATATTCTCCCGCAACGGTAGAGCTGCTGGACACTCTTCGCATCATCCCGCAGTTGAAAAACAAGTTCGGACCGCAAGCCATCCGCAACTACGTCATCAGCGGAACCGAATCGGAGCGCGATGTCTTTTCTTTGCTGCGCCTGGCGGAAATTGCAGGCGTGGAACTCGCCGCCACAGGGGACGACCCCGGGCTTATGCCGGTGCCGTTGTTCGAATCCATCGCGTCGCTGAGAGACTCCGCGTCGATTATGGAGCGGCTTTGGGCCGATCCCACGTACCGCCGGTTGCTTGACTCCTGGGGCCGGTGGCAGGAGGTCATGCTCGGCTACTCGGATTCCAATAAAGACGGCGGCATGCTCACCAGCACCTGGGAACTTTACAAAGCGCATCACGAACTGCACCGCGTAGCGCGAGCAAATTCAGTAAAGCTGCGTCTGTTTCACGGACGCGGAGGCACGGTCGGGCGGGGCGGTGGCCCGACCCAGACCGCAATTCTTGCCCAGCCAGTCGGCGATTTCACTGGGCAAATACGAATCACCGAGCAGGGCGAGGTCCTCAATTGGAAATATGCCGACCCCGTGCTGGCGGAATGGAATCTCGGAATCATGATCGCGGCCTGCCTTGAGGCACTGCTTCAGCCGCAGATCCTGAACCAGAGAGATGACGCGCGCTGGACCGGGATAATGGAACAGTTATCGCAAGACGCGTTCGAGTTTTACAAACACAACATCGCCGAAAACGATGAAGTCGTCGAATATTTCGAACAGGCCACGCCGGTGAATGAACTCGAGAACGCCCGCATCGGCTCGCGTCCCGCGCGACGATCCGAGAGCCGCAGGTTGGCGGACCTTCGCGCTATCCCCTGGGTCTTCGGCTGGATGCAAAGCCGGCACGCGCTTCCGGCGTGGTTTGGCGTCGGCTATGCACTCGAACGTTTCGTGGCCAGCGGGCCCGCAAATCAGAATCTACTGCGTGAAATGATGTCTGCCTTTCCGCTCTTCTCGGATTTGCTTCGAAATATCGAGTTGGCGATGGCCAAAGCGGACCTCACCATTGCCCGCCTGTATGCGAATCTAGTGCAGAATGCCGCTGTTCGTGAACGAGTGTGGGGAATGATCGTCGAAGAATTTCAGAGGACCCGCCGAATGATCCTCTCCGTGGCTGGACAGTCGGAACTTCTCGAGCATAATCCCGTGCTCGCCCGATCGATTCGTCTGCGCAACCCGTATGTCGATCCCATGAGCCTGATTCAGGTCGATCTTCTCCGACGTAAGCGTACCGGAGAAAACACTCGCGCGCTCAATTACGCTCTGGGAGCGACAATTAACGGGATTGCGGCCGGACTCCACAACACCGGTTAGGTTCAAACGCTCAGACGTATTTTCCCCGTGTAAACTGCCATGCCAACTACGGCGTCGATTCCCATGGCGTCGAGTTGATCGATTTGCTCAGAACTCGAAATGCCGCCGGCCACGATCAATTGATTCTTGGTTGAGGCTCGCAATTGCCCCACGACATCGATCGGGATGCCCTGCATCAACCCTTCGGTGTCGATGTGCGTGTACAAGAACGAGCAGCACCAAGGTTCCAGGGCCGTGATCATCTCTGAAGGCGTAATGGAGGCAAGTTCGCGCCAACCTCGGATGGCGACTCGTCCGCCCTTGGAGTCGATGGCGAAGACCAGCTTGTCCGGGCCGACTGCACCTGCGATCTCTTGCGCAAACACGGCGTCGGGTTTGCCCTCGCGGATGAGCGAGGATCCCACGATCACGCGTCGCGCTCCGGCTGATAATGTCTGCTCGGCCGTTTGAATTGAGCGAATCCCTCCTCCAACCTGGCACGGAAGGCGATTCGCAAATTCGCTCACGAGGCTGCGATTGTCTCCCGTGCCGATGGCGGCATCCAAATCGATGAGTTGCACCAAAGGGAACATAGAAAAGCGCACAATCCATTCTTCGAAATTCTCGAATTCAAGGACTTTGCGCTCGCCCTGGACAAGCTGGACGATCTTTCCTCCCATAAGATCGATCGACGGAATCAGCATGGCCACCGCACTGGGATACCCGCGTCGCGCAATTCCAGCTTGAGATCGCCGAGACGGCGCAAGCCAAAATGAAAAATGGAAGCCGCGAGCGCCGCATCGGCCCTGCCTCTCTCAAAAACATCGACAAAGCTTCGCGTGTCTCCGCCCCCTCCCGAAGCAATCACCGGAATGTGCAGCGCTTCGGCCACGGCGCAGGTCAGATCGCAATCGAAACCCGCGCCTGTGCCATCGCGATCCATGGAGGTGAGCAGAATCTCTCCCGCCCCGCGCTCTTCCGCTTCCCGTGCCCAGGCGACGGCATCGCGACCGGTAGCCTTTCGTCCACCGCTAACGTAGGCCTCGAATTTAGCCTGTCCGTTAATGCGTTTTGCATCGATGGCGACAATCACAGCCTGAGAACCGTAGCGCTGGGCAATACACGTGATCAAAGCTGGATCACTCAACGCCGCGGAATTGATGCTGATCTTGTCGGCACCCGCGTCGAAGACAGCCATCGCATCATCCAGTGAACGAATGCCGCCACCGACGGTGAAAGGAATGAACAATTGTCGCGCAGTCCTGCGCACTGTCTCGGCCAGCGTTGCCCTCCCCTCGTGCGTAGCGGAAATGTCGAGCAACACCACTTCGTCTGCCCCGGCTTCGCCGTGAGCCGCGGCCAGTTCCGCCGGATCACCGGCATCGCGCAGTTGCTTGAACTGAACGCCTTTCACGACGCGCCCAGCCGTCACATCCAGGCACGCGATGATCCGTTTGGTCAGCATGAGAGGCCACAAAAGTTTCCCAGAAGCTTCAGGCCCGTCGTGCCTGATTTTTCGGGATGAAATTGCACTCCGAAGAGATTGTCACGCTCGACTGCCGCCGAAAACTCTCCGCCATACTCACTTCGCGCCACCGTCGCTTGCACTATTGGGGCGCAGTACGAGTGTGTAAAGTAGACGAAAGAGCCTGAAGGAATTTCTCGAAGCAGTCGTGAGCCATGGCGACAGCCAAGAGAATTCCAGCCGACATGTGGCGACTTGACGCGCTCTGGAAAGAGTTCGCACGCCCCAGGGAACAACCCTAACCCTCGGGCCTCGGGCGCTTCCGAACTGGATTCGAACATCCACTGCATCCCGACGCAGATCCCCAGGAACGGAACCCCATCTTTAATTTTCTGAAGAATTGCGCTGCGCAAACCAGTCTCTTCTAGTACGGCAGTGGCCGAAAAATGACCAACGCCCGGCAGAATGATCTTTTCCGCCTCAGCCACCACTTCCGGTTCACGAGTAACGACAGCGTCAGCGCGCAGATGATGCAGCGCCTTCATGACCGAAGTGAGGTTCCCGGCGCGATAGTCAATCACTGCGATCACAGCAATCCTTTCGTGCTGGGAAGCAGACGCGCCATGCGACGATCGCGCCAGCAGGCTGCGCGCAGTGCGCGGGCGAACGCCTTGAATAACGACTCAATTTTGTGGTGGCTGGAACGGCCATAGAGCACACGCGCGTGCACACTGGCGCGAGCACCACGCGCAAAGCCGTCAAAGAAGTCGTGTACCAGTTCAGCCTGCAGATCCCCCACGAGCCGGGTGCGAACCTTGGAGTCAACGGTCGTGGACGTCCGCCCAGAAAAATCGACGGCCGCGAGACCCAGAGTTTCATCCATCGGCATCACGAAGTATCCTGCACGCAAAATGCCCCGCTTCGTGCCCAGCGCCTTGTCGAAAAGCTGGCCAAGCACTATGCCTACGTCTTCGACGGTGTGATGTTGATCGACGTCGAGGTCGCCTTTGGCTTCGAGCTGCAGGTCAAAGCCGCCGTGATGAGCAAAGAGCTCCAGCATGTGATCGAAAAAGCGTATCCCGGTAGAGACCTTGTACCGGCCGCGTCCGTCAATCAACAAAACCGCCCGGATGTCGGTCTCTTTGGTAGTGCGTTGAATTGCCGCTCGCCTCATTTCGTGGTTGCCTTTTTCGCACCAATTTCCGTCAGCGCTTCCCGGAGCGCTCGAAGCAATTGTTCCGTCTGCTCAGCGGTACCAAGCGTGATGCGCACGCAGCCATCACAACCAGAATCGTTCGAACGGTCGCGCACCAGGATGCCGCGTTCCCTCATGGCATGAATGAATACAGCCTTTGAGGACCCGACTCTCGCCAGCACGAAATTGGCCTGACTCGGCCAATACTGAATGCCCCACCGGCCAAACTCTCGTTGCAACTCTTCCCGGCTCTCGCGGACTTGATGGACGTATCGGCGAACGTAATTCTCGTCCCCCAATGCCGTAGGCAAACAGGCCAGCGCCACTCCATTCACGTTGTAAGGAGAACTGAGTTTGCTCACGCTTGAAATATGCTCCGCGCGCCCCGTGAGCAGGCCGATACGAAGCCCGGCAAGCCCGTATGCCTTTGAGAAGGTTCTGGCCACGAAAAGGTTCGGGACATCGCGCCATTGTCCCAACAACGTTGAGCCGCAAAACTCAAAATAGGCTTCGTCCACCAGGATCGCGGCTTGCGGAGTGCGGCGCGCAATTTCCAGCAGGTCAGCCGCGGACGCTACGCTGCCCGTGGGGTTGTTAGGATTTGCCACAGTGATCAGGCGTGTACGCGGCGTGAGTCTTGAAAGCAATTCCGAAGTCGGAAACCCGAAGTTCGCGCCTGCCGGAACCGTAATCACTCGTGCGCCGGTGGCCGCAGCCAAGATTTCATACATGGCAAACGTCGGCACCACAATCAGCACTTCGTCGCCGGGCTCCAGAAACGTCGCGCAAAGCAGGTGGATGCCTTCATCGACACCGTTCGTCAGCAACAACTCTTTCGGTTCGATGCCGAGATGACCAGCCACCGCCGTTTCAACCGGCCCGCGCTCGGGATAGCGTGCGAGTTCCTCCGCAGTAATTTCGCGCAAGCGGCCCAACACCCGCGGCGAACAGCCCACCGTATTTTCGTTGAAATCGAGGCGCAGCCCCGCTCGTCCCCCGAGTGGCGGATGATAGGTGGGCAGATTGCGCACCGATTCGCGCGCTTCAAGCATGTGCGAACCTCGTACGGACCGATTCTGCATGAGCCTGTAAACCTTCCGCATTCGCCAGAAGCTCGACGACTGGCGCGATCACCTTCAGGCCGGGCCGCGACAGTTTCTGGAAGCTCACCAGCTTTACAAAATCGAGAACGCTGAGTCCGCCGCGAAAGCGAGCACCCCCGCCCGTGGGCAGAACATGATTGGGACCGGAAGCGTAGTCGCCCGCAGCCTGCGGCGAATACGCGCCCACGAAAATCGAACCGGCATTGCGCACGAGCCTCACGTCTTCCGCATCTACCGTAATGTGTTCCGCAGCCAATTCATTCGCCCACTCCAGACTTTGGCGGGGCGAATCAGACACAAGAATCACACCCTTGCGTCGCAGCGACAGGCGCGCTACGACATTGCGTTGGCTAAGCTTCTCGGTCACACGCAACACCTGACGGGCCAGATTGTTGCGAGTTGTAATGAAAACCGCGAGTGCTTCCGGATCATGCTCCGCCTGCGCAACCAGGTCGGCGGCGATGAACTCCGGTTTCCCAGCGTCACTCACGATGACGACTTCGGTCGGCCCAGCCAGAAAATCGATCGCGCAATCAAACGAAACCAGCTTCTTTGCGGCGGTGACGTAAAGATTTCCGGGGCCCACGATCTTATCTACACGGGGAACACTCTCGGTTCCAAAGGCGAAAGCGGCAATCGCCTGAGCACCGCCAATCCGATAAACTTCGCGCACTCCGAGCAATCCTGCGGCCGCCAGCAGATCCGGCCGGGGCTGAGGCGAGGCGACACGGATGTTTCGTACACCCGCGACCTGGGCTGGAATGACGGTCATGAGCAAGGTAGAAACGAGCGGGTAACGTCCTCCCGGGATGTAACAGCCCACGGAATCCAAAGGACGCACGATTTGTCCCAGGGTAATTCCTTTGCGCGTGCGCCTCCATCCCTTCGGTTTCTGCCACTCGCAGAAGCGGCGGATATTGGCCGCCGCTGCACGCAGGGAAGCTTTCAAGTCCGGAGCTGTCGACTTCCACGCTGCCTCGATCTCTTGCTCGAAAACTGGCAGCGGTGTCCCGGGCGGTAAACCATCCCAACGTTCGGCGTATTTGCGCAGAGCGCGATCTCCGTTCCGGCGGACTTCGTCGATAATTCGTCGCACGGCCGGCTCAACTTCCGAATAACGCGTTCCGCGGGCTGCCAGCTTGCGCACCCGCGCTGCGGCCGCGGCTCCGGTAAGAATCCGCATCACAGGACCACCTTGTTCAACGGATATTCGACGATTCCCTGCCCCTTCGCTTCCTTCAACCGGGGAATAACCTGCCAGGCGGTCGCCTCTTCGATCACGGTATTCACGGCAACCCAGTCGTCGTCGCTGAGGGTGGAAATTGTGGGCTTTTTGAGCGCCGGCAAAACTGCGAGTACAGCTGCCAGGTCTTGTTTGCGGACATTCAGCATCAGCCCCACCCGGGTCTGGGCATCCATCGCGCCGCGCAACATGAGCGCCAGGTTTTCAATCTTGCGCCGTCTTGAAGAATCCTGCCACGTGGTTTTATTGGCGATGATCTGCGTATTCGACTCCAGTACAGTGTCGATAACGCGCAGGCGGTTGGCTTTCAAGGAACTGCCCGTCTCGGTGACCTCCACAATCGCATCGGCCAGCATCGGCGGTTTGACCTCGGTGGCGCCCCAGGAGAACTCGACTCGCACAGGAACGTTTTTGCCCTCGAAATACTTCCTCGTAACACTGACCAACTCGGTCGCAATGATTCGATTGCCCAGGTCTTCGGCACGCTGGTAGGGCGAATCCTCCGGAACCGCCAGCACCCAGCGCACTTTGCCCCGGCTCTGCTTGGCATAAATAAGATCGGAAACCGTGACCACTTCGAGGCCGCTTTCGACCACCCAGTCCTGCCCCGTCAGCCCGGCATCGAGAACACCGTGTTCGACGTAGCGTGCCATCTCCTGCGCGCGGATGAGCAGGCACTCGAGCTCGGGATCACCGGTGGTTGCGAAGTACGAGCGGCCGTTGGTGAAGATGGGTAGGCCAGCGCGGCTGAACAGTTGCAGGGTGGCTTCCTGTAGGCTGCCTTTCGGAATGCCAAGGCGCATTTTCATCACCGCACCACCTGGGCATCGATGTCTTTTACGCCATTCCAGAAAAGCGGCTTCGTAAAGCAGGAGCGCGTGCCCTCATGACAGACCAATCCCGTCCCTTCGACCTCGACTTGCAACAAGAGCGTGTCGCGATCGCAATCCAGGGAGGCGGCAATTAACTTGAGCCGGTTGCCTGAAGTTTCACCTTTCGTCCAAAGCTGATTGCGGGTGCGACTGAAGAATGTCACGTAGCCAGTGCGGAGCGTGCGCTCGCACGCCTCGCGGTTCATAAAGCCCAGCATCAGCACTTCGCCGTTCGCCGCGTCCTGCACGATAGCCGGCGCCAGGCCCTGCATCTTGTCGAAATCGATTCCCTGGTTCATAAGAGTGCCCCCTGGTTTTTGTGGCAAAAACAAAAAGCCCGCTGAGCTTGGATCGCGTCAGCGGGCTTGTAATTTTTTGAGGTGTTACGCTAGCTCAGCCAAACACCTCCGCCCGCGCGCCGTGCGCGTGATGATGATGATGGCGATGAGTAGTGGTTTGGCTCACACAGATACGATAATGAAGAGATTGGGCACTGTCAAATAAATTTAGCGAAGCAAGGATGTACCGCAGTCCCGTTTACTGCGGCGTCCAGTGCGGATGTGCGGTGAACAGCCCGGCAACAAAGCCGATTTGGAAGGTAATAACCAAGCCGAAGGCCACGCTGACCAGACCTGATGCTACGCCTAGTCCGCGATTTAGATTTGTAAACCGTTTGCCGGTGTAGGCGAACGGTGCCCCGATCACCATGGTGATCAGCATCATTCCGGCGATGGTCCCCACCCCGAAGACCAGCAAATAAGCGATTGCCCATCGAGGATCATGGATCGTAGTCAGTACCAGCAGGGCTACGGCAGCCGAACCGGCCAGGCCGTGCACTAATCCTACCGCTAGCGGACGCAGCAACTGGTACAAGCCGACCCGGGCGAGAATCGTTTGCAATCGCCCTTTCGGATGCTCCTCCAGGTGCATGTGCACTTCAGGATTGTGAGCATGAATGTGCACGTGGGTTTCTTCGCCATGGGTGTGGGCATGGGAATGAATGAGGCTGCCGTCGCCCTCGGGTGTGAACCTGTGCGTGATCCACCGGGTGACGCCGGCGAGATTGAGAACACCGAGCAATATCAGCATCAGGCCCACAGCCAGTTCCATGGCCAGCCCCATGCGCGTCGGAATCACCAGGTTGAAGAGAATAATTCCCGCGCCGACAAACAAAATTGTGATGGTATGGCCAACGCCCCAGAGAATGCCGATCAGGCCCGCGTGCCGGATGCTCTGCTGGCGGCTCACGATGGTGGTGACTGCGATCACGTGGTCGGGATCGGTAGCGTGACGCATCCCGAGAAAGAACCCCAACGCGATAATAGTGAGAAAACTAATCATCGACTTGGATTATGGATTATCTGGCGCAGCGATTATATCGCTGCCGTCGCGCGCAATTCATCCCGGCGAGCGGTCAGCAAATCAAGATACTCCTGCATTCCGTCGCCGTTCTTGGCCGAGAGCTTAAGGACCTGCATCCCCGGCCGCACCGCCTGGATATTGCCGTAGACGGATGGCCAATCGAATTCCACTGCAGCCGCTAGGTCCGTCTTGGTGACCACGGCCACGTCGGCACTATTGAAGATTGTAGGGTATTTCAGGGGCTTGTCTTCACCTTCGGTGACGGAAATCAGGACCAATCGCAGGTTCTCGCCCAGGTCGTAGGACGACGGACAGACCAGGTTGCCGACATTTTCGATGAAGAGAAAATCGAGTTGGTTGAGGTCCCATCCTTCAAGCGCGTTTTCGACCATGGCGGCTTCAAGGTGGCACAATGTGCCGGTGGTAATCTGCTTGACTGGAGCACCGCTGCGGGCCAGCCGGACCGCATCGTTTTCCGTGGCGAGGTCTCCCACCAGCGCGGCAACGCGGTGAGTCTGACGGAGCCGCCCGAGAGTTTTCTCCAGAAACATGGTCTTGCCCGTGCCTGGGCTTGATACCAGGCTCACGACAAAGACACCTGCAGCCCGGAATTGCTCGCGTAGCACGCGGGCAGTCAGATCGTTCTGCTTGAGCACGTTCTTACGGACTTCGATTAGACGGGGTTCTGCGCCCATTCTTCTATCTCCAATGCGACCACCTCGAGTTCTTTGCCCTGCACGATCTCTGACGACGGCGTGCCGCATTCTGCGCAACAAAACAACTGAACCGAGCTGATGGCACGCGGTGCGCGGCAGTTGGAGCAAAAGATCTTCACCGGAACATCTTCAATCACCAGTCGCGAACCTTTCAACGCACTGTCTTCAGAGGCCATCTCGTAGGAGGACATCAACGCTTCCTTTACCACACCCGAAAGCGCGCCGAGCCTGAGGTGAACCGCCGAAATGTGCACGCTGCCACGCTGCCGGATTTCTTCTTCGGCCATTTCCACGATGCTCATTGCGATCGAGAGTTCATGCATGGTCAATCTTTTCCGGGCTGAATGCCGCGATCGCCGCCTGTCCCAGGCTGATCCCGCCATCATTGGGTGGGACAGCATGGTTTATCCAGATTTGCAAATTCTTGCGTCTCAATAGATCTTTGAGATCTTCGAGCAGAAGTTCGTTCTGAAAAACTCCTCCCGAAAAGACCACGATATTTAGACTTTGGGCTCTGCAGATCGAGACCACAGCATCGCATACGCCCTGAGCGAGACCGAACTGGAAGGCGCGGGCAATTTCCGTTGGATCACGCCCGCTTAGCCGGGCGCGCATTACCGCCTGAAGCAAAGGGCGAAAATCCAGTTCGTCGCCCACGAACGGGAACGGGTATGGCTCCGCAACGGGCGCGCGGCGGGCAAGCTGTTCCAGCCACATGGCCGCCTGGCCTTCAAATGTCACCTCGCGTGCGAAACCAAGAAGGGCCGCAGCCGCGTCAAAAAGACGGCCCATGGAAGTGGTGGTAAACGTCCGCACGCCTTTGTCGACCAAGTCTAAAGCATTGCGGTAACGCTCTGGAAAATTGAATGGCGGGGACGTCAAGTCAGGTAAGCCTTCCACTTGCGTGAGGAAGCCGGCCGCCGCCTGCGCAGGATATCGCGCTGCAGCATCACCACCAGGCAGTGAGGCGCTGCGTAAATGAGCCACGCGATCAAAGCCGGTCTTGACGCTGCCTACAAAAAACTCGCCGCCCCAGATGCTCCCGTCATCGCCAAAGCCAGTCCCGTCGAAACTGACTCCCAAGACCTGCGTCCCCCACTCTCCCCGCTCTGCCAACACTGACGCAACATGCGCGCGGTGATGCTGGACCGCGATAACGGCCTGACTTCCAAGCATCAGACCGTAACCTGTGGAGGCGTATTGCGGGTGGGCATCGTGGACTACCAGCAGTTCTTCGGGGCGCACCTCGTACATCGCAATCAGGTCCTTCACAGTCTCTTCAAATGCGCAAAAGGACTGATAATCTTCCAGGTCACCAATGTGCTGACTCACGAACGCCTGGCCGTCCACGACGAGAGTGACAGTATTTTTCAGGTCAGCGCCTAAAGCCAAAATCGGGCGCACGCTGGGGATCTTGGTGACAGCGCCCGGAGCGTAGCCTCGTGCGCGACGCAGGATGGCTGGGCCGAAAGCCCCGGCACGCGCCACCGAGTCGTCCACGCGCCGGGCGATCGGACGCTCACCGATCAGGAATGTATCGGCGATCCCCGAAAGGCGGCTGAGTGCGTCTTCATCTTTATAGGCGATCGGCTCACTCGATCGATTGGCGCTGGTCATTACCAGGACGTCCGGGGCGCCCGACGCAAACAACAGATGGTGCAGGGGCGTATAGGGCAGCATCACTCCGAGTTCGTTGTTCTCTGGAGCGACGCCGTCGAGACGTGCCTTTGACCGCGCCAGCACGATGGGCCGCGCCGTGGACGTCAGCAATCCTTCGGCTTCCGGAGAAAGCTCGATCAAAGCGCGGGCAACGTCGAGGTCCTTCGTCATCACCGCAAAGGGTTTTTCCTTGCGGTACTTGCGTTCGCGCAAAGCCGCCATGGCTGTGGGATTCCGGGCGTCGCAGGCGAGATGGTATCCGCCCAGTCCTTTCACAGCGACGATTTTGCCATCGCTGAGATGCCGAGCCGCTCTACGGATGCTGGTTTCGCTCCCGCGAATTTCCTCTGCGTGTGAACGCAAATAATATGCAGGCCCACAACTCGAACATGCCACCGGTTGCGCATGGAAACGGCGATTGCCGGGGTCTTGATATTCCTGATTGCAGTAATCGTCGAGCGGCCAAGGCTGCATGGTCGTATTAGGCCGGTCGTAAGGAAGATCTAATACCACACTGTAACGCGGACCGCAGTTCGTGCAGTTGATATAGGGATACCAGAAACGGCGGTCAGAAGGATCGAAGAGTTCTTCCAGACAATCGCCGCAAACGGGAAGATCCGGAGAAATGCGGACGGTGGGACGTTCCCCGCGCTGGCTCTCACGAATGGTGAACTCACTCAACCCCGCCGGCACAGCGCGATGGATCTCGATTTCGGCGATGCTGGCCGCAGGAGGGGCCTGCGTTTTCAAGTCCTCGACAAAGGCCCGCAGCCCAGGCTCAGCTCCTTCCAGATAAATTTCCACTCCTTCTTCGCCGTTGAGCACCCATCCAGCGAGCGTGTTGGCGCGGGCCAGCCGATAGACGTAGGGACGGAAGCCGACGCCCTGCACCACACCGCGAACTCGAATCGAGCAGGCGTTGGCCATAGTCACTCCACATCCACGATGCAGCTATGGCCCTGCCAGCCGATTTGAACCACCTTGCCATCTTCCACCAGCACCGGCACGCTGCGTTGCCCGTCAGCAAGGGCGCGCATGCGTCGACGAGCTTCGGCGTCGGACTCGACGTCGTACTCGACGAAGTCGCTGCGCTTCCATTCCAGCCAGTCGCGCATGTCCTGGGTGTACGGACAGCGCGCGGTGCCGAAGAGTTCAAACTTGGCCACGGGCCAGCACCTCCAGGCTTTCGCGAATGATGTGATAGATCGAGGCTTGCACTTCCTGTATCCGCGGAATGTAGTCACACTGAACAACGATGGGAAAATCGGCCAACTCGCGCCGCTTGATCTCGCCGCCATCGTAGCCTAACAGCGCGACCGTCAGCAGCTTCCGCTTGCGAGCTTCTTCCAGCGCCATGATGATGTTCTTCGATCCGCCGCTCGTGGAGATCCCTATGGCAACATCCTCGGGACACGCCTGTGCGATGAGCTGGCGCAGGAAAACCACCTCGGTGCCAACATCGTTGGCAATGGCACTGATGTTCGCCGGCTCGAGCGCAAGTGAAACGGCAGGAATGGGGCGATACCCGCTCGGAGGCAGCACGCAATCCAGCGCCCAATCGTTAGCGTCCGTCGCCGAACCGCCATTGCCGAACAGAATCAGTTTTCCACCGCGCGCCAGCCTTTGGTGAACGGCCAGCGCTGTCTTGCTGATCTGCTCCGCTTGCTCCTGCGCAACTTGTACCCGCAGTTTGGAATCATCCTGCACTTTCATCTGGATGGAGGCCGCCACCTCCGCCAACAAATCTCCAGTCTCCTGCTTTTCCTGCCCGAGGAAGGGATAGAGAAATCCCGACGCTCCCACGTCGTAACCAAGTTCGCGATGTTCGAAGAACACATGCACGCTTTCCCAGAGCGTGTGGTAAAGAATTTCAATCATCTCCTGATGAATGAACGGATCTGAAGTGAACGCTTCGACGGCGTAAGAACCTTCCTTACCGGGCAGCGCAAAGGTCAGCGCGTTTCGTGCCTGGGCAAACTCGAGGGCTGACCGAACCTCATCGTCACCCTCCGGTGGGCCGAAGCCCATCACGATGTCTTCGGGATGAAGGATGGCTTCCAGCCACGGCCGGAAGAGAATGGAAATATCCAGCGCCGGCAGAGCGCGTTTGCCCACGATCACGGGATGAACAAATTCCACGGAAACGTGCTGTGCGTCGGTGGCGTAGGGGCCACGCCCGAAGGCAAGCAGCCGCCCTCCTTTAAGGAATCGCTCCGACATGGAACGGCAAGCCTCGGCGAGACGGAGGGCTTCTCGCGAAAAGAGATCTTCGACCAGATGGTTCCGTGTGAGCAGCCTCTCTTTGATTTGAGCTCCGAGGATTTGAGCTCCGAGGACTTGAGCTTCGAGGGCTTGGGTCTCCGGCCTGGAGGCAGTTACCATGGCATTCATTCCTAACAAATACGCGGCAGGGGATCGCCGACCAGCATGTCCACAATCCGGCTTCCGCCATAAAGAGTGGTCACGAGTACGGCGCCGGCCGGTTGCTCGCGCACTTGACCGATTACCCGCGCCTCCTCGCCACCCGGGCAAAGATTCAGGGCGTTGAGCGCAGCATCGGCGTATTCCGGCGCGACGACCGCAAGAAACTGGCCCTCGTTGGCGATATGCAGCGGATCTAGCCCCAGTAGTTCGCAAGCTCCGCGCACCGCATCACGCACCGGTAGCTGTTCTTCTGTGAGCACGATCCCCAGACCGCAATCGCGCGCCAGTTCGTTAAGTGATGTAGCAACACCGCCGCGGGTGGGATCGCGCATCCAGCGCACGCCAGGCCCGGCCGCTTTTGTCATGGCTTCCACAAGAGGGAGTACCGAACGGGTATCGGAACGAAGATCAGCTTCCAGATCGAGTTCTCCGCGCGCTAGAAGGATGGTTATGCCGTGGTCGCCAATGGGCCCAGAAAGCAGAACCTTGTCACCCGAACGAACCGACCTGGGATCAACCCGCACGCCGTGCAGAGGCCGTCCAATTCCCGTGGTGGTGATGTACATGAAATCAGCTTTGCCGTGCTCGACCACTTTCGTGTCGCCGCCGGCAATCGTGACTCCCGCCCTACGCGCTGCCTTTCCCATGGCGCGGACTTCGCCCTCAAGTACCGGCGTGGGCAATCCGGCTTCGAGCACGTAGGTGACTACCAGAGCTTCGGCCTTCGCGCCGGAAACGGCGAGATCGTTTACCGTTCCATTGACGGCAAGTTCCCCGATCGAGCCCCCGGGAAAACTCAGGGGCTTGACCACGAAACTGTCAGTGGTTATGGCAATCCGCGTGCCGCCAAAATCGAGATGGGCCGCATCGCCCAGCGGTTCTGAAGAAGATGAAAAAAGCAGCGGGGCAAACAGGCCTTCCACCAGCCTGCGGCTGGCCTTGCCTCCCGCCCCGTGAGCCATTTCGATTTGCGGTTCACGGAAGCGAACCTGCCGCGAACTGTCCTGGGTTGGACTGTCAACGGTCGGAGGGGCGTCTAAGCCACGGACGCTATGCTGGTCACCATCGCCGTTTTGCGGTGTTCGTAATTGAAGTACGCTGCGCATGACCCCTCAGATGAAACCATGAGCGCGCCGATCGGATGTTCCGGCGTGCACTCTTTGGCAAACAGCTTGCATTGATGCGGCTTGAGCACGCCTTTCAGCACTTCTCCGCATTGCGCCGCCTTGGGATCCGTCACTCGCACCCCAGCCACCTGGAAGCGCTGCTCGGCATCCCACTCGGCATAACTGTCCTTGATGCGCAGCGCGGATTGAGAAATGAAGCCCAGGCCTCTCCACTCGAAATATGGACGCAACTCGAAAACCTCGGCCATGGCCCGGAGCGCCGCGCGATTCCCTTCCCAGGGGACCACGCGTTTGTACTGATTCTCGATTTTTGCCTCGCCTTTCCTCAGTTGACGCAAAACCATCACGATGGACTGCAGAATATCCAACGGCTCGAACCCAGAAACCGCGACTGGTTTCTTCTCGTTCACCGCAATCCATTCGTAGGGCCGGCAGCCGATCACGGTCGACACGTGGCCGGGACCGATGAAAGCGTCCAGTCGCATATCCGGAGAATCCAGAATCGCCCGGATCGCCGGAATAATCGTGACATGATTGCAGAACACGGAAAAATTATGGACGCCGTCTGCTTTTGCCCGCACCAAGGTCAGCGCGGTCGAGGGAGCCGTGGTTTCAAATCCGATAGCGAAAAACATCACATGCTTTTCGGGATTCGATTGCGCCAGCTTAAGAGCGTCGGACGGCGAATACACAATGCGGACATCCATGCCGCGAGCTTTGTGCTCTAGCGGACTTCCCTGAGTTCCTGGGACTCGCATCATGTCGCCAAAGGCGGCGAAAATCACGTCCGGCTGTTGGGCAATCTCCAGCCCGTCGTCGATTCGCCCCATGGGGAGTACGCAGACCGGACAACCCGGGCCATGGATCAACTCAATGTTCGATGGCAGCAGATCCTTTAAACCGAAACGGTAGATCGCGTGGGTGTGTCCTCCGCACACTTCCATGATGCGGTAGTGTCGCTTGGGATCAGCGAGGCGGCGAATCTCTTCCGCCGTCTTGGTGATGACTTCAGGCTCGCGAAACTCGTCAACAAATTTCATGCCTTGTCCGTTAGCTCGGCGTCAAGAGGGCTTGGCATTGTCGGTGTCAGCCAATCCGTAACCCTGGACCTCTTGCATCGCCGCCTCCGCCTCGCCCAGCGCTCGCAGAGTGCGCATCTGGTCCATGGCATCTTCCTCGCTGATCTTGCTCATGGCAAAACCAACGTGAATCAGCACCCAGTCGCCGGGTTTCGGCATATCGTCCTGTAGCAGCCCCAGATCCACCTTGCGGCGCACTCCAACGACGTCGATAAGGGCGGTATGTTGCTGATCTGAAAAGATTTCGACGATCTGCCCGGGTATGGCTAGACACATGAAGTCACTCTTTTCTTCGCGCCACAATGTTAAAGGAACACTTCAACTCGTCTTTCACCTTCAGTGCGCCTCCGGCCACAGAAGCCAACTTCAGATCATACTCCGTTTGCCGCATCGAAAAAGCACCAAAAGCCCGCAGCAAGTCCCCATCCAGCACCGCCCGTGCCGGAACGGGTTGAGGGCGAGTTACGCCGTGCAGGGTCAAATCGCCGTTGAGAGTGACCGCATACTGCCCTTCCGCGGTCTTGTTCGCCGATAGGCTTGAGCACTCATACACGATCTCGGGAAACGACGAAGTTTCGAGGATTTCCTCGTGCATGGTGCGCTCGATCTCCTTCCTGTCTTTGTCAGAAATATCGTCCCGGACGGTAAGCGAATCGGCCTGGATTGTGACTTTGACCGAAGAGCGCTCGATATTCCCGGGGTTCACTTCAACCTCGGCCAGGAAGTCGCGGATCGCTATGGTCGGATTGTGTCCGAAAGCCGACAACAATCCTCCGGAAAATACTTGCACCGTGAACTGGCTGGCTCGCGCATCCGTGACGAAATGAAGGCTGGTCTCCGTCTTGGGTTCCATCACGCGTTCCGGCCCCTCACATCGCCCTCAGTTTCAGATAACGGTCGACATCGGGCAGGGCGGCTTGGACCAGATCCCCCACCCCGAGCTGACCCAGATAGCGTTTTACGATTGGGTTCGAGAGAATCAAACCTGTGCCAAACACAATCAGGGCCACTCCGCCCAGCATGTATAGCGTGTCCTTGTCGGTTCCAGCTCCGTTCGCGTCTTTCGCTATTTCCATGGCCACGGCAGTCTCCTCTCACTTTTCGTCGTTCGTTGTCAGATTTTCTTCCCCACGCAGCAGCTTTCCGACCATCGACTCAACCAGCTTCACTGCCTCCTCTACAGCCGCTTCGATTGGCCCACTCAACCCCATTTGACCTTCGTCCGGACCCAGCGTCTCCGGCTCACAGCCCAACAGCAGAATCCGTTTCAACGGCCCTCCCATGGACTTGGCCAGGCGCAGCACGTTCAGGGGGTTCATGGTGTGCGCGTCGGCCGGACTGGCCTGATCGTCGGAGTTTCCCAGATCGTTTAGCTCCGGTTCGATCACATACAGCGTGCCCGCCGGCTCGCCCCGCGGACACGTGTCCACAAGAATCGTGGTGTCATATCCGTCGAGCAGGGCATAGGCCAAATCGTAACCGCGAATCCCGAAGTCCACGATCTTGACGCTCTCAGGAAACTCGCGAGAAGACAAACGGCGAATAACCTCAACGCCGAAAGCGTCGTCGCCGAGAAAGATGTTCCCGATACCGGCGACAAGAATCCTCGGCCGCCCCGAGCGGTTGACTGTGCTGTCCAGCTCTCCTGCGAGCGGCTCCACCTCATCGGCGTCAAAGAAGAAGCGGTGGCCCGGCTGGCGCATCAGACCGATGTCACGCCCGGGATCGTCATCTACCACTACGCAGACATGAACCTTGCCTTCGTAGTCTTGCTCAATGGCCTCGATCACGGCGGTTTTCCCGGTAAGGGCAATGTCCATGATGTCGCCGCCCGGTCTTGGCCGCAGCCGGACCCGGCTTCCCGGCCTGACTTCGATTCCGTCAATCCGCAGGTCTTCAACCGGCTTTTTCTCTTCGAGGAGCTGCCATTCCCATTCATTCATGGCGTCTCCTCTTTCAGAGAACGCAGCTCGCGCAGAGTCCCGTGGAGCTTCATCAGCTGCTCCATCGGTAGCGATTCCGTTCTCTCCAGCATCTTGCGGGCGCGTTCGTCGCTATTGCGCATCTCGCGCTTCTCGTCATCCGTCATGGTCATAATGCGCAAGGAAAGAATCTCGTCGATTTCCGCTCCGTCAAACAAGTCGCCCGGGCTCTCTGGCGCAATCTGGGGATAGTCGTACAGAATGATGGGGGAAGCAAGCATGGTGTCGCGCTCACCCTCGGCTCCGACCAAAACCGGCCAGGTCCCGAGGTTCTGGCAACCCGCGGCCCACTCCGCGAACTCTTTGGGCGGATCGAGCAGAGAAACGAATTGGCCATCCGTGACGCCCAGCAAAGTATGCGCGGAAACCAAAGACCGCATGAGGGCCTTATCCCGCAACTGTTCGCAGCGCTCAAAGGTCGTCAGGTTTTCGACCAGCACGCTGACCTTGAACAATTCATTCGACATTCGTTCGGCGCAGACCTGAATCTTCCCCTCAACAAAATCCTGGGTACGTACGATCCGACCTGCCGCACTCCCCCTTTCATCGCACCAAACTTCCACATCCTCTCGTGCCGGAAAGCTGAAGGGCCAAGCGATCGGATCGGACACCAGGGTACTGAGCAGACTGGGTAGGAACCGTAACCTCACACTCGACCGCCTCTTGCCACGAGCTCCCTGGAATATTCCCTTGCTGGCCTCTGCGAATCAGTAACGCGGGCCACTAATTTCAGAAAGCGAACTTTTATCTCGAGCGCAGTCCGGGAAGAACCTTCTACTAGACACTCCGTTTGCGTGCTCCACGCATCCGAACCGGCTTGTGCTTCGCTGTAGGTACGCGGATAGAGCACGCCAAAATTGAATCGCTGGCGATTCTTTACCGACGAAGGGCGGTAAGGATAAAGCATGTACCCTTCGTAGAGGACGGCGTTGGCGATGGCAGCGATGGATTTCGTATTCATCGCGCCACCTCTTCCTCCACCGGAAGCATTCTTTCCAGTGCCTCTTCCCAGGTAGGAATGCCGTGCGCCACCTTGTATTGATACAGGCGCTCGAAGACGTCGCGCCGCAAACACAGCCAGGCGCTATTCGGATAATAAATATCCATCATTTCGTTCCAGGCCTTTACCGGCAGCCGGAAGCGAGCTTCCTTATCCCACGGAATTGGCGCGACTTGTAGCGCCCCGCTGGCGTCGGCATAGAAAATCGTTCCGCTGAACAGAAACGTTAACGGAACATCGCCGTCCGCCAAACCGTGAAAGTACTTGGTGGCGGCTACGTTGAAATCGAAGGTGCAGGGCACGGGAAGATCAACGACGGTACTGTCCTTAAAAGCTGGCGCCACCACGCTGGCGTGGGTCCACAACATATTTTTTAGAGTTTGGCTCCAGCGCTCCGGCTCGCCAAACAGGTCTCGCAGTTTTGCCTGGTCTTCAACGCTGTATTGACGGCGCGTCACTTCCAGCTGAATCTGACAACGCAGGGCGACTGAATGCACTATTTCATTCGCATCGTGATTCGTAATACTGAGCTTGAACAAAAGCGTAGGGGCCGCGGCGAAGCGCTGCGCCTCTGCCCTTTCGATCTTGAAACTCAATTCAGGCATGGGCCCGCCTCGCGTATCACCGTTGCCCGCTGTTTAAGACCGTCAAAAAACCTGCCGATTTCCTGCCAGACTTCGGTGCCGCCGGAAAGTCCACGCCAGTTCGTGCGAATCAGCCCCACCAACTTGTAGCACTCATCTATCGGCAGCACATAATATTCTGCCGCGCCGAAACCACGCGAATGTCCAACCCGGTTCACCAGCAGCGCCTCTACGTCGGCCTCCATTTCTTTGAGCACCGGATTTTCCTGCTCGATGTCGGTCCAGGTCTCAAGCGGTAACAAGGACTCGGTCGCTCCCGCCGGACTGGGGTAGAAGGCGACCACTCGCGCATCCGGCGTGCTGCGATAAAAGAAGGCCATGTTGATGGGAACCATCAGGCTCTCCCACTGGCCGTCGGAGAGACGGAAATCCGCGAGGGAAAGCACCCGCCGGGGTACGCGCTTGTATTTTGTGCCGCTTCCGCTGAAAAGGATGGCACAGGCATTGCAGCTGCATAACAGCTTTCGGCTGGCGGGTTCGATCAAATGGGAATGATCGGGGCCAACTTCGGCGCTGCACATTTCGCAGCGTTCTACGTTCCGCTTGCGCCGCACAAAGCGGCGAAGCGTCCCGAACGCGTTCTCGTATCCTGGCTGGCCCACATTCATCATCAGCTCACGATCGGCTTTCTTGTACAGCAGCGGTCACGATCACGCCGCCCAGTTTGCCCAGCGGCACAAAGCCGGACGAACCTGCCGGCTCTTCGATTCCCTCAATCAGCAATTGCCCGACATCTGGCGCAGCTTCGTAGATCGCATCCTCGACCAGTTTCTTTAGCGTCTTCCCCGTCGAGCCGCAGGCGTGCCCTGTCACTTCAAGATGCAGCCTGACTGTGCCGTCTTTAATCCCGAGCAATTCCAGCTCACCTCCTCCTTTGCGCACCTGGGAAAGAACCTTCTCAACACTCTGCGCTACGCGGGTTTCGAAATCCAGAGGATGAAGGCCGTACAAAACCAGAAGGCTGCTGACCAGAGGATCGCATCCCAGATCGTCGATGATACGTTGCCCGCAATCCTCGTTTTTGGCGACGACCTCCAGCGCCCGCTCCAGACCTGTGGCGTGCAAATCCAGCAGCAGTTGCACCAACGCTTTCGCGCTGGCCCTCGATTCCGCGATCCGCGATCTCCTCCAGCCCGCCGACTAGCTCGCCGATCCGCTGTACCTTGGCCTGGAAATCTTTGTCATCCGCCATAATGTTTTCGAGCAAACCCTTCTGAGAAAGTTAAGGAGTGAAGGCCACAAATATAACCCTCACTCCATGGAAATGTCCCGCTCGATTAAGAGTGAACGCCGAACATCGGGGAGTGGTGGGTCTTCAAAACCTTGCCCCCTCCCAGATACATGTGCACTCCGCAGGGCAGGCACGGATCAAAGCTGCGCACCGCGCGCATGATGTCTATGCCTTTGAATTTGTCCGGGCCGTTCTCCTCGAAAATGGGCGTATTCTGCACCGCATCCTCGTACGGCCCGGGTGTGCCGTAGATGTCGCGTGGGTTGGCGTTCCACGGCGTCGGTGGATAAGGGTGGTAATTGGCGATCTTGCCCTTGCGAATCACCACATGGTGCGAAAGCACGCCGCGGACCGCCTCGTGGAAGCCGCAGCCAATGGCCTCTTCCGGCACTTTGAAGTCCGACCAGGTGCGGGTCTTTCCGGCATGAAGTTCTTCCAGCGCCTTCTCTGCAAAGTGCAGCGCGCAGGCTGCGGCATAGGCTTGAAAATACGTCCGAGCACGGTCGCGCTCAATGGCATTGCTCCACTGGGGAATTTTCCATTCGAACTCGACCTCGGGCTTGGACATCGTTTTTGGCAAGTAAATCTTCACACTCTTGCCGGTAGCTTTGATGTAGCCGATGTCCACGAGCCCAGCCAGCGCCGTCGCCCACAGGCGGGCGATGGGGCCGCCGCCGGTATCCAAAGCGAGATGATCGCCGGTTCGTTTGTCGAACCAGCGCGGAGACATTACCCACGTATATTTGCCCGCAAAGTCGCGCTTTTGCGGATGAGGGATCGTCGTCTGGTTCCACGGATGGTTTTTATCCACCGGATTTCCCAGCGGATCGGTCTTCACGAATGTTTCCGCATTCTTCCAGTCGTCGTAGTAGGAACTGCCCAACAGAATGCGGATATTGAGATTGATGTCCACCAGGTCAGTGGTAACCAGCTTGCCGTCCACGACGACGCCGGGCGTGACGAACATCTTGCGGCCCCACGCCGTCATGTTCTTGTAGGTGTAGTCGCAATGCTCAGGATCGTTGAACGAACCCCAGCAACCCAGCAGAATCCTGCGCTTCCCCACCTCTTCATATCCCGGCAGCGCGTTATAGAAGAAATCGAACAAATCGTCGTGCAGCGGCAGGACTTTCTTCATGAACTCGACATACTTCATGAGCCTGACGATGTAATCGGTGAACAGTTGGACGGTCGGCACCGTCCCCACACCGCCGGGATACAGCGTAGACGGGTGCACGTGCCGCCCTTCCATCAGGCAGAACATCTCGCGCGTCATGCGGCTCATCTGCAGCGCTTCCAGGTAAAACGAGCCGGTAAAGGGATTGAGCGCGGTCATGATGTCCGCGATGGTCTTGAAGCCGTGATCGTTGGAGTGCGGGGCCGGCGTCGACTGCGCCTTCGCCCATACCTTGGGATTGGTCTCCTTCACCATCTGCTCGCAGAAGTCGACGCCGACCAGATTGTCCTGGAAGATGTTGTGGTCGAACATGTACTCGGCGGCCTCGCCGAGGTTGACGATCCATTCCGCGATGTGCGGCGGCCGCACGCCAAACGCCATGTTCTGCGCATAAGTGGCGCAGGTGGCGTGGTTGTCCCCACAAATACCGCAGATGCGGCTGGTGATGAAGTGGGCGTCGCGCGGATCTTTGCCCTTCATGAAAATGCTGTAGCCGCGAAAAATCGAAGACGTGCTGTGACACGTCGCCACTTTTTTCGCGTCAAAATCAATCTTGGTGAAGATGCCCAGGCTGCCGACGATGCGCGTGATCGGGTCCCAATTCATCTCCACCAGATTCTTCGATTTGCTGGGAACGTCTTTCGTCGGTGCAG
This sequence comes from Terriglobia bacterium, assembly GCA_963765285.1. Lineage (GTDB taxonomy): Bacteria > Acidobacteriota > Terriglobia > Terriglobales > Acidobacteriaceae > CAVWZH01. Next base: position 139,286 of record CAVXVR010000008.1, on the reverse strand, counting down.
TGATCGTGCTCATAGTGTCGCTCCTTTTATTGTTCTCGAGCTCTCAAGTTCCAAGCAAACTTCGTCATTAGTACGATCTGGCGTGATAACCCGTGGTGAGTTCTGGCCGTGGATGCCGCCACTTCGGTTCTTTATTGACAGTGGCCTGCGTAATCCCACGCAGCGCGCGGATCGCTCGTCCGTAGACGCCGATGCTGCCGGTCGAAACTCTGGCGCCAGGCGGTTCATCCATGAAGGGCATGAACTTGTCGGGGAATCCGGGCATAGTGCAGCCAATGCAGATTCCGCCCACGTTCGGACATCCGCCAATTCCGGCCATCCATCCCCGCTTGGGCACGTTGCAATTGACCACCGGGCCCCAGCATCCCAGCTTCACGATGCATTTGGGAGAACCATAAACTTCGGCGAAGTCACCCTGCTCGTAGTAGCCGGCGCGATCGCACCCATCATGCACGGTGTTACCGAACAGCCAGGTGGGGCGAAGTTGATCGTCCAGAGGAATCATGGGAGCGAGGCCCGCGACTTGATAGAGAAGGTAGAGCACCGTCTCCATAAAATTGTCAGGCTGCACCGGACATCCTGGAACGTTCACAATGGGCAGCCCGGCCTTCGAGCGCCAGTCCCAGCCAAGATAGTCAGCCAGGCCCATACAACCCGTCGGGTTCCCTTCCATCGCGTGGATGCCGCCGTAGGTGGCGCAAGTGCCAATGGCAACCACAGCCAGGGCTTTCGGCGCAAGCCGGTCGATCCACTCGTTGGTGGTGATTGGCTGCTTGGTATTGGGATCGGTGCCCATACCAGCCCAGTAGCCTTCCTTTTTGATCTTCTCATTCGGTATCGAGCCTTCAACTACGAGAACGAACGGCTCTAACTTGCCTTCCCACGCCTGATAAAAAAACTTCATGAAGTCATCACCGACTTCCACCGCCAGCACGGGATTGTGGAGATGAACTTTCGGTAAGCCGGGAATAGCTCCCAGCAAGACATCTTCCACGCTGGGCTGGGTAGCTGCGGTAATGGAGACCGAGTCTCCGTCACAACCGAGGCCGGCCGTGATCCAGAGTATGTGTACCTCTTTAACGGCGGGCGCTTTCTGCGTGCTGCGACCGTACGGTACCGTAGCTGTTCCCATAGCTGGACGCTCCTTTCGAATCAAAGTTGACTGAGATCAAGATGACGGGATTTCGCGGGCGGATGGCTGGCCGGTGCATGTGTCTTCTCGAGCGCACACTACACTTTCAATCTCAATCTGGGAAATGTCGCGGCCAATTCGATTGCCGTAATCAGAATTCCAGATCGGACTGTAGAATCAACCTGTTGCGGAGTGGTTTCAAGGGGGACTGCCCTGTTTTATTTCGCCAAGGAAGTACGCCGGCAGCGGTCGGGGAATCCCTGATGAAGGCAATTTCCTTTGTCATTCCAACGATGAGCGCAGCGAAGAGGAGGAATCTGCTGTTGCCCGAGAGCTCTGGGTCACATGCAAGAAAAGCAGATTCCTCCCCGCAACTATGCCGTCTTCTTCTCGCTCACCGTCCACTCAATCGCATGCTGCACCAGCTCGCGGGCGCTCCGCAGCGAAAGTTTCTCTTTGATGTGAGCCTGGTAAGACTCAACAGTCTTGACGCTTAAGTGGAGTTCCTCCGCAATCTGCCGCGTGCTATGGCCTTCGCCGATCAAGCGGAAAACTTCCAGCTCGCGGTCCGTGAGTTCCGCCACGGAAGATTGCGTGGCAAGACTGGTGCCGCGAACGTAGTGCTGCAGCATGGTACTGCCCACCCGATCGCTGACGTAAATTTCCCCGTTCAGAATCCGTCGCAGAGCAGTGAGCACCTTATCGGTAGCCTCCTGCTTCATGATGTAGCCGTTCGCGCCCGCCCGCAGTGCCCGCTCGGCGTAAATTGATTCATCGTGCATGGAAAGAATCAGCACCGGCATGACCGGATGTTTCATTCTGATATTCTTCAGCAGCTCCAGCCCGTCAGGGCCATTGAGGGAGATGTCCACCACCATGATCTCCGGCCTGGCGTCAGGAATCGCCTGCAACGCCGATTGCATATCTTCGGCCTGGCCACAAACCGTCAAATCGGGCTCCTGATTAATCAGCAACATCAATCCCTGGCGCACGATCGGATGGTCGTCGACCAGAAATACTCTTCGTTTTGCCGCCACGTTATTTTGCATCTGCCTGGTGATCATGGTTAGCCTGCGTTTCGAGGTTGGCGTTAAGTGGAAATGTACAAGTCACCGTAGCCCCGCAGATTTTGCCTCGTTGCACCTTCAATGATCCACCAATCATGCGAGCTCGATAACTCATGATTTGCAGACCCATGCCCAGATGATTGGCCGGCATCTCAGGAAGGCCCGGGCCGTCGTCCTCAATCACCAGCGTACCACTGCCATCGCGCGATGAAAGAGTAATTAGAATCTCGCCGGCGTGACCATGTCGTATGGCGTTATTCACGGCTTCCTGCGCGATACGGTAGAGGTGAGTGGACATGCCGGAATCGTGGATCAGCACCGGCTCATCACAGCCGAAGCGGCAGGAAATTGCGAACAGATCCTCCACTTCCGCCGCCCACCTCTTAAGCGCGGACATGAGTCCTTCAGAATCTGAAACCACGGGCAGGAGGCCGTGGGCCAGTTCGCGGGTCTTGTTGATGGCTTCGTTCACCAGCTTAACAATTCTGGCCGCATCGGCCGCTTCCTCCCAGCCCTTCTCGGTGAGTTTGCGCTGCTGAACTTTGCTCATGAAGGCGATGCCGGTAAGATGCTGGCCCAGGCCATCATGAAGGTCCTGGCCAATGCGCCGCTGTTCGTCGGCGCTGATTTTCAGGATGGCCTTTTCCAGACGCTTGCGCTCGGTGATGTCAATTCCGGTAGCAATAATGTAAGCCGGAGTGGCATCGTCGCACGGCAGCACAGTGCTCGACCATGCAATCAGCCGCTGCGCGCCGTCGCGAGTGACCCAGGAAGTTTCATACTCCTTGGCGCTGTGGTCCATGCGCAGCTGTTCGACGATGATCTTGAAACGTTCTGCTTCTTCCGGAACCACGCACAAATCCCAAAAGTATTTTCCCTGCACTTCGGCGAAGGAATAACCAGAAGTCTGCTCACAGGCACGGTTGAAGCGGACGATTCGCCCTTCCGGGTCAAGAACTACAACCAGCGCGCCCACGGTGTGCAGGATGGTCGAAACTACGTTTCTTTCCTCTTGCAGGGCTTCTTCGGTGCGCTTGAGTTCCGTAATGTCGAAACCCACGCCGTGGATAAACCACGGGCGCCCGTCCTTACGCCGGATCATTTTGGCTTCACAGTGAAACCAGACGGTGCGGCCGTCGCGGGCCAGTACGCGGTAGGCAGAACGGAGCGGCGTGCCGGAAAGAAACATTTGCGCCGCCTCTACGCTCCAGCGCTGCTTGTCATCGGGATGGATCTGCTGGTACCAGCGAATGGGATCCTCCAGCCATTCTTCCTGGGAAAACCCTAGCGTCTCCTGGATCTGCGGACTCACATACGCCTCCCCGATGCCGCGATCGAGGTGGGCCATGAAGACCACAGCGGGAATCTGTTCCACCAACGCCCGGTAGATCGCGTCGGCTTTCGGCAGATGTTGTTCTGCCTCATCTTCTTCAAGCAGACCGGGTGGGGCCGGCACCGCGTCAGAGTTCCCCAAAAATACCGCCGCCAGATTCACCAGAAGGTCCTCCGCCTCCGCCGGACTAAGACTTTCCGGGACCTCTGATTCGACCGGCGCGAGCCGTTCCAGGCTCCATGAAGAGACCATATTTCAGACCTCAAAAAATTTCCGGCGACTACGCGCCGGGCTTCGCAGTTTTCCGCCGCCAGCTTGGTTCCTTGTTCAGCGACGACTGGGTAAATCTCCGCAAGGCGTGGATCGCTCGGCCGTAAGTCATCACTGCATTCGATGACAAAAGCGAGCCCGGCGGCTGGTCCATAAAGGGCATGAATTTGTCCGGAAACCCCGGCATGGTGCAGCCGATGCAAATACCGCCGACGTTGGGGCAGCCGCCGATCCCGCCCATCCATCCCCGCTTGCCGACGTTACACTGCACCACCGGGCCCCAACAGCCCAGCTTCACGATGCAGAGATGCGATCCGTACTCTTCGGCAAACTCGCCCTGCTCGTAGTATCCTCCACGATCGCAACCCTCGTGAACTGTCGCACTGAACAGCCACTTCGGACGCAGAGCCTCATCCAATGGAATCATCGGCGCGCGTCCCGCCGCCATATAAAGAAGATAAAGCAGGGTCTCCATGAAATTGTCGGGCTGAACCGGACACCCCGGCACGCACACAATCGGAATGTCTCCCGTCGACTTCCACTTCCATCCCAAATAGTCAGGAAGGCCCATGCAACCGGTCGGATTCCCTTCCATCGCATGAATCCCGCCGTAAGTGGCGCAGGTTCCTGCCGCCACCACCGCCCAGGCGCGGGGCGCGAGCCGATCAATCCACTCGCAGGTAGTAATCGGTTGGCCGGTTTTCTGATCCGTACCTAAAGAGGCCCAATAGCCCTCTTCTTTATTGTTCTCATTCGGAATAGATCCTTCCACCACCAGGATGAAAGGCTCCAGTCTGCCCTCGGCGGCAAGATGGAAACGCCGCAGAAAATCCTCACCGTTTTCCAGCGCGAGAAAGGGGTTATGAAAATGCACCTTGGGGATCCAGGGCATGGCGCCGAGCACGATGTCTTCGAGGCTCGGCTGGGTGGCCGCAGTCATGGCAATCGTATCCCCATCGCAGCCGAGGCCGGCCGTAATCCAGAGGATGTCGATTTCTGAGATCGGTTGCGGAGCACCAGAGTTGCCCGCACGAGTTGTAGCGTCAGCCACCGGATTCGCTCCGAAGGGCCCGTGACTACTCGCTTTCCGGCCCGTTCCCGGTGTGTATTCTACAGAATTCCCCGTAAGGCGATAGGCCAATTGCGGTCCCCGACCAGCCCCGCATCCTTAACCGGCTGGTCCAGAGCCAATCACATCTGGCTGATCCTTAGATACCGCCAGGAGTCCTTCAGAGAGGTCAGCACCACATAGCCAGCCAGAATCAGGCCTGCCGTTCCCAGCACATTTCGAATAGCTTTAAGCGCGCTCATCGTGAGTCCCCCTAAGGTAATCCGCGACTGGCTTTGATGCGGCTGGGACTTAAAAGGAGGTAACCAATTCAAGACAAACTTATGGTGGCCAGGGACGGAGTTGAACCGCCGACGCCAGCCTTTTCAGGGCTGCGCTCTACCACCTGAGCTACCTGGCCACGTCGTGCTGAACAAACGAGGACTTTGGCGGGATTCGCCAACCAATCAAGCAGTCAACACACGGGAAGCGTCGTGTAATCGCATTGATTATAGCAACGCCGCCGGATTCACTCAATTTTTGGCGCGGCCGGTGGCAAACTGTGACCCAACTGCGATTTTGGCTGAGCACGATCCTTAGACCCAACGATCGCATGCCCCATCGGGCCGCAACCTGTTCCGAAGGGGTGGATCGCAAGTAATACTTGAGACTCGCAGCATTGGAACCAGAACCTAATGTCCGGAAGCGGCCTGGGTCTTATTATCCGCCGAGCCCTGCTGGCCCAGCCACTCCGCCAGATGGCTCGTTTGCTGCGATTTCAGGTCGAGGCAATAGCGAATTTGTTCGACCGCCAGATGCAGCGAGTGCTCCGCAGACGGAACTTCGTGGCTGGCAAAAAATCCCTGCACCTGGTCCCGCAGGTCAGCTTCGCAGAACGATCCGGTGGCCTCCACCAGCTCTATGGTGTTGAACTCGCCCGTCGCCTTCCTCACTTCTTGCCAATGCGTCTCCAGAAAATCCCAAGCAAGCCGTTGCCCGGTGGAGTTCTCCATCACGGCGGAGATCAGTTTGGGGACATTTTGGCCGCGGACGTCGGGAGTCAGGGCAAATCGGAGAGTGCGCGAGAGCAGTTTGGGATCGCGGAATCGGGCCAGCGTGTCGAGCAAAACGTAATATTCCTCGGGCGAGGACGTTTGCTTCAGACGGCTCACGACCTTGTCATAGAATGACGCACTCCCAGTCTGCGCAGCCAGGGCGAAGACGGTGCTGGCCAGAGTGCTATCGATCGATGCCGGATCCGCCAGGGCCTGTTGCGCAAGCTTTGCGGCCTCGGCCAACACCTGTGGATCGTCGCCTGCATGGCCCAGCGTGTACAGAACCTGTGCCCGCAGTATTTTGCGATCGTCACTTTCCTCCGGATAAGACTTCCAGCCCAACTCTTTCGCGGCCGGGTCCAGCAGGCTCCGCAACCAGCTCTGGTAGCTTTCGCGATCTGATTCGGTCAGCAGGTACTTGGCAATGTATTCGAGCCGTTCGGTTAACTCGTCTACAACCGCGCGGCTGCGTTCCTGTTTGAGGCCCTGGACGAAATCCCAGGTAGTCTCCAATCGTCTGCCGCCCTACTCGAACCGAAGCCCATTGGTCACTGAGCAACCGAACCCGTTCTCCCGCGTCGAAATCGAGCTCGATCCGCTTGGACATCTGGCGGAGTGCGTCCGGCTCATAGGCCGACCGGTAATACCCTTTTGTGTCGGCGTTCGCCAGCGCCCACGGAGCACAGCCTGGAAATGTAAATGTTTCCCGGCGTTCGACGAGCAAGCGGCATTCACTCTGCCCCACCGTTCTGCCTGCAAGCTTAAGGCAGACCGGAACCGCCCATAGTTCTTTGCTCCCGGCAGCGAACAAACTCCGATCGTAGAAATAGCGCTGCTGGGACAACGTAACGATGGTCGTATCATTTGCGCAATGAGTATCCAACGCCAGCATCGGCGATCCTGGCTGCTTTACAAAACTCGCCATCACCTGATCAACCGGTTTGCCTGAGACGGTTGCGAGGGTGTTCCAGAAATCCTGCGAAGTGGCGTTGCCGTAGGCATGCTGCCGCAAGTACCGGTTCACCCCCGCCCGGAAAATCTGGGGGCCCAAATAATTCTCTGTCATCAGCAAGACGGCGGCGGCTTTGTCATAAGAAATGGCGTCAAACAGTTCGTTGATCCCGTTTGGGGTTTCGGCCGGCTGATGGATCGGGTGGGTGCTCGCTAATGAATCCACGGCCAGAGCGCGTTCGCTGTCGCGAACGTCATCCAGTTCAAGGTTCCAGTCCGGCTTCCACGCTGCGATGGGCTTGGTCTGCATCCAATTGGCAAAGCCTTCGTTGAGCCACAAATCGTCCCACCAAGCCATCGTCACCAGGTCGCCGAACCATTGGTGGGCGATCTCATGGGCAACCGTCGAAGCAACTTCCTTCTGCTGGTCGACCGAGGATTGGCCGGAATCGAGCAAAAGATCGGAGTCGCGAAAAATAATCGCAGCCGTGTTCTCCATGGCTCCGGAGGCAAAATCCGGGACCTCGATCATGTCCAGCTTCTCGAAGGGATACTTGATGTCAAAATAGCGGTTGTAAAAGCGGATACACTGCTCGGCTGCCTCCATTCCGAACCGTCCCTGATCTTTCTTGCCCGCGGTGGTCCAGATTCGGATGGGGGTTCCATCGGCTTCGCCCTCGATATGGTCGAACTCTCCCACTGCCAGCGCTACCAGATACGAAGACATTTTCGGCGTCGTGGCAAAATGGACGCTGTGCTTGCCTGCGGCAGGACCCGGCGTGTCCGAAATCACTTTGCCATTGGAAATCGCCACCAGGCCCTGATCGGTGACAATCGTGATGTCGAAAGGTGGCCTTATAGGCTGGCTCGTCGAAGCAGGCGAAAGCACGGCGGGCGTCGGTGGCTTCGAACTGCGTAACGGCATACTTGCGGCCCTCCACGCGGCTCAGGTAAAAACCTCGCAGTTCTCCGTTGAAGATGCCGCGATAACGAATGAAAATGGTGGCCGGTCCCGCCGGAATCGGCTGGTCCACCGCAAGCGTCGCCATCTCTTTTTGCTTATCGAGAGTGACTTTGGCTTTTTGCGTGACTCCGCCGGAAGTGATGGTCGCTTCGTGAAATTCGATGTCCGCCGAGTTCATCACGATCTGGGAAGTTGGTCTCAACACCCGAATCTGTATGGCTTCTTCGCCCGTGAAATCGTCACGCGAGAAGTTCGGCTCAATCTTTAACTGGTAAGTGTCAGGAACCGCCAGGTCGGGCAATCGCTGAGCCGCTGCACCCGAAACCAAAGCAGAGAATGACAGGACTGCAAAGAGGATCCGCTTCATGCGTTTCCCCCAGCGGCGCATGGGGTCCCGCCCAGTACCGTGAAGGCGCAACGGTGTGACGCCACCCAATAGGGAATCTCGCGATAATCTTTGCAATCGAAGGCTGCGAGGTCGGCATCCTTGCCGGGTTCAATGGTTCCCTTGCGTTCCTGCAGGCGCAACGCGCAAGCCCCATTTACGGTCGCGGCCGCGATGGCTTCGGCAGGAGACATTTTCATATGCGTACAGGCCAATGAAAGCACAAACGGCATGCTGAGAGTTGGCGAGGAACCGGGATTGTAATCGGTTGCTAGGGCCACGGCGACTCCGGCGTCGATCAATTTTCTTGCTGGGGCAAAGTTCTCTAGCCCGAGAAAGTAGTTGGCTCCGGGAACCAGCGTGGCTACGGTGTCGCGTTTCGCCAGTTGTGCGACGTCGGCATCGCTCACGTGGTCGACGTGATCAAGCGAGGCCACATTAAAGCGGAGCAAATGACGCAGCGGGGTTTCGCTCAACTGGCCAACGTGCGCGCGCATTCCCAGTCCGTGCGTCGCTGCCGCGTCAAAAATCTTCCCCGTATCTTCAGCGCTGAACGCTCCGCGTTCCGTGAACACATCCACAAACTGTGCGAGTCTGCGCTTCGCCGCTTGCGGGATCATCTGCTCACAGATGATCTTCAGGTATTCCGGTGTGCGTCCCTTATATTCTTTCGGTACGACGTGTGCGCCCAGCAGGGTCGGAACCACAGTCCCGGGCCAGCGCTTGGCCGCATCGCGGATCGCTTCCAGCGACTTCAACTCAGATTCGAGCGAAAGCCCGTATCCCGATTTCGCTTCGACCGTTGTGGTTCCCTGTTCCGCCATCTCCTCGAAAGCCCGCAGAACTTGCTCCGCCAACTGGAGCTTGCTGGACGCGCGAACCCCATCGACACTGGACCGGATTCCGCCGCCCGCTTCGGCGATCTGCTCGTAGCTGGCGCCGGCGATACGCTTCTCAAAATCGAGAAGTCGTGGTGACACGAATGCAGGATGAGTGTGGGAATCGACGAAGCCGGGGAGCACCACTTGGCCGGCACAGTCGATCTCGACAATCTTCTTGCGGTTCTTCAGCACCCAGGGATCGCGGAGGGCGTCTTTCGTAGTACCCGCGGAAACGATCTTTCCGCCGATGCACAAGACCGCGCCATCGCGAATGATGCCGAGTTCCTTGAGTTCCAGCCCGCGGCGCGGGGCAGGTTGACCCGACGGAGGCCTCAGAGTCAAAAGCTGGCCGATGTCGGCCAAGAGTAGCGGGTGTCCGCCTCGCTGTCGGGATTTTCCTGAAGTCACGCTAAAGCAGTTTAGCAGCCACGAAGCTCTGAATGAGTATGCCCGCAGGCGTGTCGCCGTGCGCTCTGCAGAAACCAGGGTACTGACGATCAATTGCCTGAATATCAGGCACATGGTAATATCAGGCACATGGAATCAGCCAGAGTCGGTAAAAGAGGTGCCATTATCGTGCCTGCGCGCCTACGCAAGCGCTTCGGCATTGAAGAAGGCAGTATCGTCGTCGCCGAGGAAAAGACCGACGGGATCCTCATCCGCCCCGCAGTCGTGGTCCCCGTAGAGCGATACACCCCAGAGCGCAAGGCTGAGTTTCTCCTTTCAAACGCTGTTGATGAGACGGACTACCGCAAAGCGCGAAAAACGGTCCGCAGGCTCGGACTTGATCCGGACAAGATTCTCCACCGGCGGCCTGGCTAAATGGACCGGTTGTTCTTGGACGCCAATGTTCTATTTTCCGCCGCGTACCGTCCCGGCACGCGTCTTCTCCAAATCTGGAAACTCAAGGACGTCGTACTGTGCAGCTCGCGCTATGCTCTGGCTGAAGCCGACGTCAACCTTGACGACCAAAACCAGAGGAGACGACTCTCCAGCCTTGCCGAAAAACTGCAATTTTTCGAGGCATCCCAACGAGAACTTCCTCGCGGCATCTCATTGCCCGAGAAAGACGTGCCGATTCTGTTAGCGGCCATCGAGGCTCGCGCCACTCACCTGCTGACCGGCGATGTGCGGGATTTCGGACCGTATTTCGGGAAAAAGATGGAGGGGGTTGCGATTGTATTGCCGGGAGAATATTTGAGGATGCGGGCAAGAGCTTAACGGGTCATAGATATAGAGGTGTTGCCTTCTCCGTTGCGGACACCGCCACTTCCCCTGCTACTTTTTCAAGCAGCCGCCGGGCCGGAGGCATGGAAGGATTGCTGGGATACGTCTTGCCGTCAAACGAAAGCTCCGCCTCATAAGCGTGCATAATGCCTCCGCCGTGCACTCCCACGGCGATGTCGTGCCAGCCAGTCGATTTGGTGGTTAAAACACGGATCGGAGGCCGAGTAATTGTTATTTTCGTAATAACCTTGTACGACGAACCTTCGGGAGCCACTATCAACGTAGTACAGCCACCGCTCCCACACCACCCGTCAGATGTCAGGTAAACGATGGCTTCCTGTGTTCCATCATCGTTAAGGTCAACGAAAGTGGAAACATATTGTGTCGTCTTGGTCTCATCGGAACTTGGAGTTCCCACGTAGCTCTGAAGAAATCTCTTTAGGGACTCCCCATCCTTTGAATTCGGTTGATGCTGCGGTTGGCCAAGACAAACAGCCGTCGCAAACGCAAGGACACAATAAAGTGGCCATCGGGCGAATATCGACGAACCCCTCTTTGCCAGTCCCTCCTCCTCTTACCGCCAAGGTGAGCGACCAGCGACTATTTCCCCATCGGTACCCTGACCCCCGCCATTCCTGCAAACTCCTTCGCCGCCTCATACCCCGCATCCGCATGCCGAACGATTCCCATCCCCGGATCAGTGGTCAACACGCGCTCGATCCGTTTCGCCATCGCCTCAGTTCCATCGGCGACCGTAACTTGCCCCGCGTGCAGCGAATATCCAATGCCCACGCCGCCGCCGTTGTGGATCGAAACCCACGAAGCGCCGGCGGCTGTATTTACCAGCGCATTCAGCAGCGGCCAATCAGCCACCGCGTCGCTGCCATCTTTCATGCTCTCGGTTTCGCGGAAGGGAGAAGCTACCGACCCGCAATCCAGGTGATCGCGGCCCATCACGATCGGGGCTTTGAGTTTTCCCTTCTTTACCAGGTCGTTCATGGCTAGCCCAAACTGTGCCCGCTCGCCATATCCCAGCCAGCAGATGCGTGCCGGCAGGCCTTGAAACTTGATTCGCTTTCGCGCCAAATCGATCCAGCGGCGCAGAATCCTGTTGTCGGGAAAAAGCTCGAGCACCAGATCGTCGGTGACGTGAATGTCCGACGGCTCACCGGATAGCGCCACCCAGCGAAACGGCCCCCGGCCCTCGCAAAACAAGGGACGAATATAGGCGGGCACGAATCCAGGGAAGTCGTACGCATTCTTCACGCCGCGATTGAACGCGAACGTGCGGATGTTATTGCCATAGTCAAACGTCACCCCGCCCATTTTTTGCAGCCGCAACATGCCTTCCACGTGGCGCGCGATCGCGTCGAGCGACTTCTCCTGATATCCCTGCGGATCGTTTTTTCGTAACTCGGCAGCCTCGGCCAGCGTCATGCCATTCGGCACATAACCATTCAGCGGATCGTGGGCCGAAGTCTGATCGGTCAGAATGTCGGGCACCACGCCCCGCTCAGCCAACTCAGGAATTACGTCTGCGCAATTCCCCACCAGCCCGACCGAGACGTTTTCTTTCTTGCGCACGGCATTCTTCAGAATCCGCAGCGCTTCATCGAGCGTGGTGACCATGAAATCGCAATAGCCGGTCTTCAGCCGCTTCTTGATGCGCTCGGGATCGACGTCAATTCCCAGGAACGCCGCGCCCGTCATGGTCGCCGCCAGCGGCTGCGCCCCGCCCATGCCGCCCATGCCACCGCTGACGATCAGCTTGCCCGCCAGGTCGCCGCCAAAATGTTTCTCGCCCGCCGCGGAGAAAGTCTCAAACGTTCCCTGCACGATCCCCTGCGAGCCGATGTAAATCCACGAGCCGGCCGTCATCTGCCCGTACATCATCAGCCCGGCACGCTCCAGTTCGTTGAACTTTTCCCAATTGGACCAATGCCCGACCAGATTCGAATTCGCGATCAGCACCCGAGGCGCATACTCGTGTGTCTTGAACACCCCCACCGGCTTGCCCGATTGCACCAGCAGCGTTTCGTCGTTCTCGAGATTCTTGAGACACGCGACAATGGCGTGATACGCCTCCCAACTGCGCGCCGCACGCCCGGTCCCGCCGTACACAACCAGATCTCGGGGCCGCTCGGCGACTTCTTCGTCGAGGTTGTTCATCAGCATGCGCATGGCAGCTTCCTGCTGCCAGCCCTTGCAGGAAATTTGCGTACCACGCGGCGCGCGGATGGGCGTGTAGGTTGCGGAAGTAATTTCAGTCTCGACGGGCATGGCCTAGATGTTAGTGCTTGGAGAGGAAGTGTTCAAATCGGCGAGGCACAGGAAAGGAAATCTTTGGGGTCTATCTGCCCCGGTTACCGGCGACTCCGAACTTAATCGCTCTGAAGTTCATACGCTCCCATGTCGCAGCCGCCAGTGCCCCCCGTATCCGGACGCGGCTTACCGCGCTGATCCGTCTTTAGCAGATGACCGAGGCCGTCGGTACAGCCATTCGGGTTTCCTCCATCCACCGCAGGGCTGCCAGAAGGCAGGGCCATGGTTTGTGTCGGCCCTCCGTTGTATTGCAGAGGGCCCAGCATCGGATCGATATTGTTCAGGTCGCCGGCGCTGGAGAAGTTGCAGCTGTCATCGCTGCCGAGGTTGTAGCCGGTTGAAGTAACGCTGCCAGCACAGTTTTCCACAATACTGCTCTCCACCGTCGCCGTGGCGTAGAGACCGGCCCCGGGACCATTCCCGCTGAGCGTGCTGCTATGGATGGTCGCGGTGGAACCGCTGCCACCACTGTAGATGCCAGAACCCTGGCCGCCCGGCGAGGCGGCGTTGCCGCTGATGGTGCTGTTGTAGAGCACCAGCGTGCCGGCGTTGTAGATGCCGCCGCCTGCCGTGCCGCAATGAAATACTGAGCAACCGGGGATGTACACGTAATTGGCCGAGACGGTGCTGTTGCCGACGGTCAAGCTAGCCCCCGCGCGGTTGAGAATGCCACCACCTCTGAGACCGCACGACAGGCCAGGTTGGCAAGGGAATTGGGCCCGATTCCCGGTGACGGCACTTCGCAGTAACATCAGCACCCCGTTGTTGATGATCCCTGCGCCGTCACCGAACGAGTAGCCGTTTGTGATGGTGACTCCGGAAAGCGTGACATGCGGGGCGGCGCCGGAAATTACCACGACAGGACCGATGCTTCCGAAACCATCAAGAATTGTGGTTTTGGCGCCGGCCCCGAGAATCTTCAGGCTGATGCCAATGGTCAGACGCTCTTTATACCTTGCGGCGGCAACCCTGATTGAATCACCAGAAGCCGCCAAAGAGATGGCATGACCCACGGTCTTACAGGCTGTGGTGGGAGACGTACAGGCGTTGCCGTTACTCCCCTTCACACCGTTGACATACCATGTCGTGCTGGCGATAGCTGTTGAGGTCAGAGCCACCAACACTGCTGCGAACCGGAAGCTGGTGAGTAGCTTGCCTTTCATGATTTTCTCCTCTTCGGCACGCCGCCTTCGTTGACCAAAAATGCAACCTCAACCCTTTCGCGTTTGGCCGCTTACTAACCAGATTCTGGGACGCGCTCTGTGATCGCTTCGCTGGGGCCAAGTGGAACGAGGTATCTCGAGTTCAGGGAGTACAGTTATTAACCCCTGACAAACTCACCATTTGTGGACTGTCAGGAGCGTTGTCTGCGATCACTAGTTCGTCATGAAAATTGCCCATCGCCCGGAGCCGGAATTCGACCGTAATCGTGCAGGATTGTCCTGTGTTCAGGCTGGAACCACAGTTGTTGGTCTGGGAGAAAATGCCACTTTTAACGGTGATATTTGCGACGTCCAAAGGTTGGTCGCCAACGTTGGTTAAGCTCGTGGTTTCGCTGGTAACGCAACCGCAAGTTCTTCCGAACCGTACCGTGCAGCCCTCTGCTAAAGACGGTGGATCAAGCTTGGCGGCCGGGTCAGGGGAGAAGCAGGCCAATTCCGCTGAGGCGGTGACCGTGCCCCCTTGGCCGGCTGCTGATGCAACTATGCTGACGGGACCACCAAAGGCCACACACTGCGCAATCCCAGTGTTGGGATCAACCTGGGCAATCGTGGAGTCCGACGATGCCCATTGCACGGGCAAATTGCTCTGCGACGTAGGTGCCTGGTTGAAGGTACCGATGGCGCTGAAGGGGATGGTGCCATCTGGGGGGATCGCCTGAGCGTTTCCCGGTTGCACATTGAGGGACACCAGCTGACGCGGACCGCCAGACTGCGAGTCGCCGCAACTTCCCAAAACCAGCGCTACGCAGGCCAACAACGCAGCTCGTCCCAACCAACTTGCCGCAACCCTGGGGACGGCGTTCTTGATTTTCATAATTCCTCCACCAATCTCCACTCCGGGAGCGCGGTCGGATCTGTGGGGCGCACTTCCGGCCTGGACTCCCTGTGGTTCCACCGGAGGAGGAAGAGGTCCCAGCGGAACCGGGTGAGCTTGCTGTAGATATCTCAGCAACCCGAAACCAGGCAATGGCTGCAACGTTTGTTCCGGCTTAGTTCCTCGTTAGCGTCCAACCGGCTGAAAACGTGGTGATTCCGTCCCTGCGAATTGCTTTCTGGCTTCGGTTGAGAATCCCTGAGTGTTAGAATCTGCGCAACGTTTGGGGCGTTCCGCTGCATGGCTTCGCAGGTGCCTGACTCACCGCGTCTGAGGTTTGGTGCGTTTGAACTGGATCCGTCTGCCGGAAGGCTTCTCAAGTCAGGAATTCCCCTCAAGCTGCAACCCCAGCCTTTTCGTGTCTTGCTGCTGCTCACCCGCCGCGCCGGACAAGTCGTCACCCGGGAAGAAATTCAGAGCCATCTGTGGGGCGACTCGACTTTTGTAGATTTCGAGCGCGGAATCAATTTCTCCATCAACCAGATCCGCGCCGCGCTCTGCGACCAGGCGGAGAAACCCCGCTACATCGAAACCATTCCCCGCATCGGGTACCGCTTCATTGGCACCATAGAACCATCTGGGGAAATTTCGGCTCCGAATCCGGTGGCTGCGTCCAACTCGTTACAAACCGTCCCGCACACGGAGGCCGCTATGCGGCCGGGAAACCGCCCGAGGATTCCGAGATTCCTTCTATACGTAATTCTGGCCGTACTGGCAGTATTGGCCTCGGCCGTCGGATGGTGGTCCCTTCGTCACAAAGGCGTATCCCCCGAAACCACCGCTTTCACTCCCATTCACTCTCTGGCGGTTCTGCCTTTGGAGAATCTCACTGGCGATCCCAGCCAGGAATACTTCATCGAGGGCATGGCGGACGAACTCATCACCAATCTCGCCCAGTTCTCGAACTTGCGGGTCATCTCTCGTACTTCGACCATGCAATATGCCGGCACTCGCAAATCCGTGGCACAGATCGCGCGCGAGTTGAACGTGGACGGCATCGTGGAAGGAAGTGTGTCGCGCTCAGGGGACCGTGTGCGCATACGGGTGCAGCTCATCTATGCGCCGCGCGATCAGCATTTGTGGGCCGCGGCTTACGAGCGCGATCTGAACGATGTTCTGCAATTGCAGGCCGCGGCCGCCCGCGACATTGCCAACGAACTCAAGCTCGAGCTGACCGGACCACAGCAGGCCCGTTTGTCAGGAACACGGGTGGTCAGCCCGGAGGCTCACGAACTCTATCTCAAGGGCCGTTACTTCTGGAACAAGCGGGATGAAGCCGGGCTGAATAAAGCCGTCGACTACTTCCAGCAGGCGATTGCGAAAGACCCAAACTACGCGGAAGCCTACGCCGGCCTGGCCGATTCGTATGTTCTGTTATTCAGCTACGCCCCGGCGCCTCCACCACTCGCCTTGCAGAACGCCAAGGCTGCCGCAGAAAGAGCTGTCTACCTCGACGACAGTCTGTCCGAGGCCCATACCTCTCTAGCCATTCTCGCGCCCTATTTCGATTGGAATTGGGCTGAGTCCAAGAAACATTATGAGCGCGCGCTCGAGTTGAATCCGAATTACGCCACCGCTCACCACTGGTATGGCGACGCCTACCTGGAGGAGATGGGGGAGATTGATCGAGCCCTCACGGAAATCGCCAAAGCACAACAACTGGACCCGCTTTCGCCGATCATCGCTACCGACCTGGGAAAAGGCCTGATTTTTGCCCGCCGCTACGACGACGCCATCGCACAATTGAAGAAAGCCCAGGAATTGGATCCCAATTTTGGCCTGGCGCACTATTGGCTGTTTTACGCTTACACGGAGAAGGGCATGTACTCCGACGCGTTCAAAGAGTTGGATAAAATAAAGCCCCTCCTCGGTCCCAATCGCCACCTCGCAGAAGCGGCCTTTCTCGAGGCAAGATCAGGAAACAAGGAACAAGCTCGCAAAATGCTGGCTCAAGTTCTGCAGATATCTCAGCGGGAGTATGTCAACCCGGCCGCCATCGCCTATGCCTGCACTGCGCTCGGGGACAAAGATCAGGCTTTCGCCTGGCTGGAAAAAGGCTATGCCGAGAAGATTCCCTTCGTGGGATCGTTGAAAATTGTGCCGGCTTTGGATCCGCTCCGTTCCGACCCGAGGTTTGCGGATTTGGTCCGCCGTGTGGGATTGCCGCCGTAACCTACCAGGTGCTGTACGCAGTGCCGTCGCTCGAAATCTGGTTCGAGGAACTGTGCACGTCGTCGATGCCGGGGTCGGTCTGGTCGGGCGACATCACGGTATCTTCCTGCTGAACCGTCCAGTTGGCCTCACCGGTCATGGGATCTTTGGGGAGTTGCTTCAAATAGCCGGCAGACACCAGATCATCGAGCGCCTGTGGGGCTTTCTGTTTGTCGAGAGTGTATTGCGAGAGCAGAGAGCGCAACTGGAAAAGGTCCTGCTTCAACACCGATTCTTTCGCCCGCAGGATCGACTGGTTATACGCCGGGATCGAGATGGAGACGAGAATCAGGATCAGGCTGATGACAATCATCAGCTCCATCAGGGTAAAGCCGCGGCTCTGTCTGCGAGTGCCTGACATTTACCAGCCTTTGTAGTCCGTTCCGTCGAGTCCCTTGCCCTGCGATTTGGTGTAGACGTCGAAAACGTTCTGCCCGCCCCAGGAATCGGAATCGGGATCATCCTGCATGGAGCGCAATCCCCAATCCGTATTTCCGGTCATCGGGTCCATCGGAATCCGCCGCAGGAACTTAAGTTTCTTGCCGTTCACATCGACGCCGTCTACCAAACTTTGCAGGTCGGGCGGATAGCCCTGCGTGTCCACTTTGATCTGAAAACCGCCGCGGTCCGCCGCGTCTTTATAGCGGTCAATGGCGTCGCGCATTTCCCACAAAGCAGCCCGCAACTCCTTCTCCCGTTCGCGTTTGATGGCGACTCGCGCCATGGGCACGGCCAGCCCGGTCAGAATCACCAGGATCGCTGTGGCCACGATCAATTCGACCAGAGTGAACCCGCGGGCTGCTGACAGGAAAACGTGCCTTGGAGTTAGAGACTTCATAGAAACCTATCGTCAGAAATTGCCGGGATGTTTAGCCTCTCTTGCGCCGCCCGGCGCCTGGGGGAGGAACCTCTTTAAACTCTATTTTCCATCACTGGACCGTCACCGTAGCCACCGCTCCCGAGACGGGTAGGGCCTGCATGCTGGGGTCAAGCGCGCCGCCCTTGGCAATGGTCAGAGTGGACTGTCCGCTCGCCTTCGCCACAAACGTCAAAGTCACCACCACCCCCTGCCCGGAAATTCCGCTCGAGCCCGGCGGGCGGGTGGCGTTGATTTGTACGGTTCCGGTCTGCTCGTCGTTGCGATGCACCAGGGCCACCGCCTGCCCATCCTGCGAGAGCAACCCGCCATTCGATATGTTGGCCAACTGCAACACTTTTGGATCGTAGCTGACCTGCAAGGGCACGGAATAGACATTCTGTGCTCCCGTCAAGGTAATGTTGACGGCAAAGGTTGCGCCTGTGGGTTGGGTGATGTTCGCCGGATCGAAGGCAAACTTTGCCGCGGCCATAGCAGGGGCCGGTGCCGGCATCGCGGCCTGTCCCGGGCCTGGCGTCGGGGCCGGAGCCGCTCCGTCAGCCGCCGGACCAGTCGGGGTTGCCGGCTTGGTCATGCGGCGCAGCGAAATGGCATTGCCCGTGCCCACTTCCAATTCCCGCTGGTTCAGTTCCGTCAAATCAATCCCGCGCACAATATGCGGTATGAGAGCGAACACGATCTCGTTCTGGCTATGGTCCGTCTGGCTCTGGGCAAACAGATACTTCAAGATAGGAATCTGGCCCAGGCCCGGGATTCCGCTCAACGACTTGGTTTGCTGATCTTCCAGCATGCCGCCCAGTAGGTTCACTTCCCCTTCTTTCAGGCGAATCTCATGCTCAATCTTGCGCTGGCCGATAATGGGCTGGCTGATGCCTCCGATGTTCGACGTGCCGGTCTGCGAGGAAACGTCCATCGTGACCTTCAAACTCACTTCGCGGCCCGCGTGGACGTGCGGCGTGATATCAATGTTCACGCCGACGTCGAGATATTGAAATTGCGTATTGACCAGCGGATTGATGCCCACGCCGCCAATGCCGGGCTGAAACGAACCGGTCGCGACGGGCAATCTTTCACCGATCTTTAAAGAAGCCTTCTGCCCATCGACCGATCGAATCTGGGGATTCTGAATAATCTTGGTACTGCTGTCGCTGAACAGCGCGGTGGCGGTGGCTTGCGGAATCGTGACCGTAAAATCGGTGGCGTTCAAGTTGCCCAAGGTATTCAGATTGATCTGGTTCGGCGTTCCCGTTGTGTTCGAAGTCGTTCCGGTGGTGGTGCCGCTGGTGGTGGTGCTGTTGAGGTTGTTTTGCAAAGCGACGGTTGCGCTGGTGGGCGGGCTGATTCCCAGGGTGTGCGCTTTGTCTTTGCTGACCTGCATGATCGCGATATCCACGATCACTTCCGGCCGGGAGCGGTCCAGGTCACCGACCAACTTCTCCGCCAGGGCAATCTGGTCAGGCGTGCCGCGCACAATGATCGCCCCTTGCGATTGCAGTTGCTGGATTTTTTGAATTTCCAGAATCTGCCGCAGGGCGTTCACAATATCCTGCACTTCTGGCGGCTGTGAAAGATTCGCTAAATAAAATGTCTTGATGACGCTTTGCTCGATTTCTTTGCGTTTGGAGGGATTGTCCTGCGCCACAAAAATCGTGTTCGGGGTCACAGGACGCCAAAATGTCTTGGATTCGAGAGCGATGATCTCAAGCGCCTCTTCCAAAGTCACGCCATTGAGTTCGATCTTGATCCGCCGCGAGGTGTAATCCGGGTCAAACAAGACGTTGATGCCCGCCAGTTTACCCACCGTCTCGTAAATGACCTTGGTGTCTTCCGTCAGCTTGAGGGTGATAGGCACGTTCGAAATGGCTGCGAGTTCCACCGGCCCGCGCGCCGCTTCCACTCGTTGTTCCAACTCCGAATGAGGCGGCATCACCGCGCGCGGTGCCGCGCCGCCAGCGGCGGCGTTAATCATCTGCTGGGTGCGCTTCAATTCCTGCTGCGCGATGAAGCTTGAGGAATCGATCTCAGCCGCCTTCTGGAACTCGGCCAGGGCTTCCTGCAGCTTGCCGGCCTCGCGCAAAAGCTGCCCACGATGGACGTGCGAGGCCCCGGCCAGGAAGCGCAGGCGCTCGTAGGACTCCCGATACCACAAATCCTTGGGCTTCAGATTGAAGGCTTGCTTGTAGTAGTCGTAGGCTTGCTCGTAGTTCTGCCGCGCCTCGGCGTCTTTTCCCTTGTTATACAAGGACTTGGCTGAGTCAGCGGCAGACAGAACGGTCGCGGCCGTCACCAATACGGCAAGAGTTCCCGAGCAGATCAAGCGTCTTATCACTGGTCCCTCGCAGGCAGTCTTCATCCTCTGGGCCGGCCGAAACCCTGGGGACGGGCTTTCAAGTTGTGCCGAAGAAGACCTCAATTTCGGATTATAGCATCGCACTAAAGCCTTCCGAAGTTACTGCTCTGGTAGCAGTTACATCCTTTGGTTCTAGCCCTATAAACGGTCCACCTAGGACCGGAAATTCGATGACATTGCTCTGGAATCCAACCCGGCCGACACAAAATCAGACATCTGCGATCTGGCTATGAGATAACTGAACCATGCCGCGCCAGTCGACCCACCAGACCAAGGCCAATCCGGAAAAGAATCCCCGGCGCGACCCGACCGCCGCGGGGCAGCGCGACGCCGCTGTTAATAGGATCGCTTCCCATAACTACTTCTTGCTGGAAAAATTTGAGGCGGGTATTGCCTTGACCGGTACCGAGGTCAAGTCGATCCGCAGCGGCCGGGCCAACCTGAAAGACGCTTATGGCCTGGTCAACAACGGCGAGCTTTGGCTGCTCAATGCTCATATCAGTCCTTATGAACACGGCAGCTATTCGAACCACGCGTCCCTGCGGACCCGCAAGTTGCTGGTGCATCGCGAAGAACTCAAGAAGCTGATCGGCCAGACCCAGCAAAAGGGACTGACTCTGATCCCTACTCGCATGTATTTCAAGAACGGCCGGGTGAAAGTGGAGCTGGCTCTGGCCAAGGGCAAGCAGCTCTGGGACAAGCGAGAGACTGAGCGCCGGCGAACGGCGGACAAGGAAGCCCGGGAAGCGGTCGCCCGGAGCCGCAAGACCTGATAGCTATTGGTCGAATGAGGTAGTGTGCCATGAAACGCCGCCCTGGGCCGCGAACGTCGGCCATTCGGACAGCGAATCTCGAGGCCGGAATGCCGACTGTCCACGAGGCACTGACCCGCCTTGACCAGGAACTGGCCGCCGCGCGGCGTGCAAACTCGCGGATGGTGAAGCTGATTCACGGATACGGGTCGTCCGGAGCTGGCGGGGACATTCGCGTCGCAGTGCAAAGGCGGCTGGTCGAGCTCAGTCAAAACGGGCAGATTCGCAGCTGCATTTTCGGGGAGAACTGGTCGATATCGGATGAGCAAACGTGGAAAATGCTTCAGGCGCAGCCGCAACTCAAAGAAGACCGAGACCTGGGGCGGAAGAACCTGGGAATCACGATTGTGGTGCTCTAGCTGGGACGACTAAAACCTCTTGCCCCGCTGATAGAAAATGCACTACAATGTAGTGCATGAAGACCGAGGTCTATAGCTGGCGGGTCTCCGCAGAGAAGAAGGCGGAACTCGAAGAAGAAGCGCGCCGCCAACGCACTTCTCTGGCTCACCTTCTCGATCAAATCACTACCAACTGGCTGAGTGGGCGTCGGAACGGCCGGGACGGCGACGAAGCCGAACAGGCCGCGATAATGCGGCGGGTTATGACCACTGTCGGAACCATTCGCAGCGGCGATCCTGCTTTGTCCACCAGGGTCCGCGAGGTTGTCCGCGAGAGAATAGTCCGCAAGCACGCCAAGGAATCCAATGCTTCCCGCCGGCTTAATTGATACCGGCGCGATCATTGCGATTGTCGACGCCGACGAGGATTTGCATGCTTCCTGCGTCCAAGCGTTGGCATCCCTCCGCAAGCCGCTCCTCACGACCGAGGCCGTCTTGACGGAACTCTTTCATCTGATATTTGCGCGCTCTCTGAGCATGGATAAGACGTGGAAGTTTGTCCGCTCGGGCGCACTCACGGTTCATCCGATGAGCGATTCTGAGCTGCCCGAACTTCATGCGTTGATGGCCCAGTACAAAGACCGTCCCATGGACTTTGCCGACGCAACGCTGGTTCAACTCGCTGCCCGCGAGTCCTTGAGCTTGATTTTGACGGTCGACCACGACGACTTCGAGACCTACCGCATCGGCGGACGGAAACGCTTCAATATTCTTCCCCGGCGCGGGGCATTTTAGAAGGGCGTGGGGAGCCGAGGTTCGTATCAGGGCATGCCTTCAGGCGTGCCATTGCAACCCTGCATTCAAACTCGCGCCGATCAGGAGCAACTCTTTGTGCGCTTTCATTTTGGCAGCCGATTGCACCCGATGGGCGCGGGGTCAACGATTCCATTCCAAACGGCACGGCTGAAGCCGGTGCCCTCATACGAACCGCCCCACGCGTAAATCGTCATCGGACTGGGAATGGTTGAGCAGCACGGCAGCTTTCGCCGCCGTGCCGCTGGGGTGGTCAGTTTCGCCGCCGGCCGGTGAAACTCCGACCATCCTAGAAACATGTAGCCGAAGCCGAAGCAGGAATCGGCGTCTCGCTGGGCGGGTTTTTCTCTGCCGGGGTCGCCGTTTGCACCGGGCCTTCGGTGGCCGGAACCTCTACGGACTGGATTTTTACTGTCGCCAGAATTTTTTCCAGCCGGTCGAAGACCTGCTCCCGATCCACTTGCGTTACCTTCACGTCGCCCTCATCGCCAGTGGTTCCCACTCCCAGCGCGAACTCGTAGCAGGCCCCGTTCTGGAAGACGTGATAGTACTTCGCTTCCGCTTGGGACGCAGCTTGTTCGTTGAATTCCCGCGCGGCGCTGAACTCGTTGACGCCGATGATTTCTTTGGGTGATTTGGCGGTCGCCGCCGCGTTCTCTCGGGGGAACGCGAATTCTGAGCACTCGGCAGCGGTCAACCCGGTCTTCA
Organism: Terriglobia bacterium; assembly: GCA_963765285.1. Classification (GTDB taxonomy): domain Bacteria; phylum Acidobacteriota; class Terriglobia; order Terriglobales; family Acidobacteriaceae; genus CAVWZH01. The sequence goes on along the minus strand of CAVXVR010000008.1, from coordinate 116,445 downwards.
CGCTCACGTTGACAAACGCCGAGGTGAGATCGGTGTCGGGAAACAAGTCACGGGGCAACTGGACTGCGGCCAGCGTCCTGCCGCCTGAGTTGACGAAATTGGTTTCCACCGGCCCCAACCCTGTCCAATTCAATTGCGCCTTGTCACCGACCAACAGACCATACTTTCGGGGATAGGTGATGGCGATACCATACTCCGGATTCACGTACGTGGCCGTAGTGGGCTTTTTCCTTTTCAGTCTTTTCGGTGCTGACGGTGGAGTCACTGCAACCGGCGCTGCCGCGACCGCAGGCGCTGACACCTGAGCCGTCGGCTGGCTGATGGCGACGGCTGCGGGCTTCTCCGCGAACTTCGAGCAACTCACCACCACCAAGGCAAACGCCAGCAACACTCCGCCGGCAAACAATTCCGGCAGATGGTCGGTCCACCAACTGTTACGGTTCTGCGTTCCCAATTCCTGCTGAGATTTCGTTTCTTTGATATTGGACTTACCAAGTTGTGTCATATGGGCCTCCTGTACCGCTCGTTCGCGGAATGAAGTGGCACGGCACGGGCCATCGAGAACGCATTGATTTAGTGGAGGTTACGAAGATGGCCCGCGGGGTATCCGTGCCTGGCAAGACACGCTGTGTGAGCCGCCACACAGTTTCCGGTTTGCTTCTGATGGCATGATTTCGGGGTAGGCTGGGCCTGAGACATCGAACATCGCGAAGAAAAATCGCCTCGACTGTGATTTATTCCTGGCTCACGCGAATAACAGTGTGAGCGGGAAAACAGAACCCGTCAGGAGCGCAAGAGGAAGCGCATGACCACGCCGGAACTTCAGGGCAAGTTCGAGAGCCTGATCGACGAGCACAAGAAGATTCTGTACAAGGTCTGCCACTCGTACTGCAGAAACCGCGACGACCGCGACGACCTGGCGCAGGAGATCATCATCCAGCTCTGGCGTTCTTTCGGCGGGTTCGACGGGCGGGTGCGGTTCTCCACCTGGATGTACCGCATCGCCCTCAATGTCGCGATTTCCTTTTACCGCCGGGAGAGAACGCGGATGCGGCATGTGATTTCAGACGACGAACGTCTGCTGAATGCCATCGACGAGAGCGTCAGTCAAGCGCAAGACTTGCAGCTTCTGTATCGATTTATCGAAGGGCTTGACCCGTTGAACAAGGCGCTCGTCCTGCTCCATCTCGACGGCAACAGCTATCAGGAAATCGCTGGCGTGCTAGGCATCAGTGAAACCAATGTCGCCACCAAGATCAGCAGATTGAAAAGCACGATGAAGCAGGAACTCAGCACAACCGCGCGAATTTGAGCCTTAAGGAGCGAAACATGATGGATCTCGACGAACTGAAAGCGAAGTGGGGGGAACTTGACCGCAAGCTCGATGTGGACATCCGGCTGAACCGCGAGCTTCTGACCACAACGAAACTCCACGGCGCACAGTCTTCCATGCGGCGACTGACTGTATATCTGGGTCTGGAGGCCGGACTCTGGCTGGTGATTATCGTCGCGCTGGGCAATTTTATTTATGAGCATATTTCCCGGCCGCATTTTGCGGTTTCAGCAGCCGTGCTGGATCTGTACTCGATCGCGATGTTGCAGTCGCTGATACGGCAGATGGCGGTCGCGATGCGGATCGACTATGGCAAGCCGATTGCCACCATTCAGAAAGAGATTGGGGCGCTGCGCGTGCTGCACCTCAGGACCATCCAGTGGGGCGTATTGGCCGGGCTTGTGGCTTGGGTCCCTTTCCTGATCGTTGTCTTCAAAGCGGCTTTCGGAGTGAATATCTACGAAAGCGCCTGGGTGTGGAGTTGCGTCGGCTTAGGGCTGGCCATGATTCCGTTGGCCATCTGGGTATCGAAGAAATTCGCAGACCGGATGGAGCGCTCCCCGATGATTCAGGGGATCATGAGGAGTCTCGCCGGCTACAACCTGAATGCGGCCAACGACTTTCTTGCCCGGCTTTCCGAATTCGCGGAAGAAAAGCGTGCCAGCTGATGCGCGAATGCGGCACAACCGAGACGAGCAATGAGTTTGCCTTTTTCCCCTTTCCGCGACGATACTGAATTGATAACCATGAAAACTAATCTTTCTTTTGCCAATCCTGCGGATGTGGAAACTGAATGCCTGGTCGCGGTCGTGCTCGACCGCGGCGAGAAGGACAAGACGGACGTGTTTGTCTCCTCGAACGACAAGGCAGTACAAGATGCCGCTGCGGAAGTGATTGCAAGCGGCGAAGTCGCCGGGAAAAACTTCGAGACGACGCTCTTGCACAAGCCAGCAAACCTGAAGGCGAAACGGCTGCTACTGCTGGGCGGCGGCAAAGCGAAAAAGTTTTCCGCGATTGATCTGCGCAAATTGGCCGGGGCGGCAGTGCGGGGGCTCAAATCCAGGAGCCTGCGCAGTTTTGCATTTGTCGCGCCCGAAGGGGACATCCCGGCCGGCGAAGCCGTCAAAGCCATCGTCGAAGGCGCGATGATCGGCAATTTCGATTCGAACACCTACCAGAGCGACCGCAAAGATCAGCAGATCGATGCGTTGACCGTTATCGTCCGCGGCGATCAGGCGGCGTTGCAGAAAGCCATGGATGAAGCCCGCATTCTCGGCGAATCGCAGAATTTTGTCCGCGAGTTGGTCAACGAACCCAGCAACCGAATGACGCCCACGATCCTCGCTGAACACGCGAAGAAAATGTCGCAGGAAGTCGGATTGAAATGCGAAGTCTACGGCGCCGACAAAATCAAGGAATTGAAAATGGGCGCGTTCTGGGGCGTGGCGCAGGGTTCGGACGAACCTCCCGCGCTGATCGTTATGCGTTACGAACCGGCGGGCGCGCCGGAAAAGCCGGTACTCGGTCTCGTGGGCAAAGGCATCACCTTCGACACCGGCGGAATTTCGATCAAGCCGGCCGACGGCATGGAGAAAATGAAATACGACATGGCCGGCGGCGCGACCATGATCGGCGTGATGCGGGCCATCGCGCTGCTCAAGCCGAAAGTGAAGATTATCGGCATCGTTTGCGCCACTGAGAATATGCCGTCGGGCAAAGCGCAAAAGCCGGGGGACATTCAGACTGCCATGTCGGGCAAGACGATCGAGATCATCAACACCGATGCCGAAGGGCGTTTGGTGCTGGCTGATGGCTTGAGCTACGCGAAGCAGCTTGGCTGCACGCACTTGATTGACGCGGCGACGCTGACCGGCGCAGTGGTTGTGGCCCTCGGCTATGCGAATGCCGGGGTTTTCTCAAACGACGACGCGATGTACGAGCGGTTCAACAAAGCACTGGCTAAGGCGGGCGAGAAAATGTGGCGCTTGCCGCTCGATGACGAATACCGGGAGCAGATCAAATCGAACATTGCTGACATCATGAACACTGGAGGGCGCTGGGGCGGCGCGAGCACTGCGGCCATGTTTCTGAAAGAGTTCGCCGAAGATACTCCGTGGATCCATCTCGATATCGCCGGGACGGCTTGGATGGAAGACCAGAAGCCGTGGATCGCGAAGGGGCCGTCGGGGATCGCGGTGCGTAGTCTGGTGGAGTTTGCCAGGGAGTTTGGGAGCTAAGGAGTTTTTCCCGACGCCTTGTTAAACGCCTGAAGAAACTCCGTGACCAAGGGCGTTTCACCCTGCTGCAATCCGTTGCGGCCCATTACCCGCCACAAGTATTGATCACGCAAGCCGTGACCGTCGTACACCGCGAGGACGTCTTCCGAGGGACGGCTTTGAACCAGCAGCACAATATCGGCCTGGCCGCGCTGATACACCAGAATGAACTTGCCTGACTTTTGTATCGCATCCTGCACGGCCGCGATGGCCTGGCGGTCGTCGGGAAGAAGATTGGGATTGAACTGGTCGCCATCGTACGCCGCGACATAAATGAAACGCGCGTTGTTGAGTGTTTTGGACAGCGGCGGCGCAGCCGCCATGGCGGCAACAGTTACGAGCAACAGTCACGCCGAACACGATCAATGTTTTTCTCATGTCGATCACTCTCTTTTCCTGGTTGCTTAGATGAGCGGGTAAAGTCTTTGGTTGCAAGATGCGAGGTTGGGGAACACCTATAACTCGTTGATAATTCGTGCAAGCAGGTTTGGGATGGGCAGAGGGCGTTGCGGAGCCGCTCCAGAATGCCTCTGGAGCGCCCAGAATTGGTCCAGGAGCGACGCACGGCGGCGGGGAGACAGGCAGAGGGGGCCTGAAGAGGGCAAACTCGCCTATAACTCACCCGCGCTTACGCGTCGTCGTTTTATAGCTTATAGATATTATTTGATCCTTGCATAGATTCGGATCAGGGCATGCCTTCAGGCGTGCCGATGGGGCAGTGCGTTCGAGTTCACGCCGATGAGGCGCAACTGCCGCGCTCTTCCGCAACTTCCTGTCGTAATAGTTGCGCCCGATGGGCGCGAAGTCTGCGTTGTTTCAAATTAACGACACGGCTGAAGCCGGTGCCCTGATACGAAGCTCAATTTCGCCAAATTTCGACAAGTCCGCGCACGAGCGGGGACGCTCGCGCCTACATCGAAACCCCGACGGACAGCCGAGGCGGCTGTCCCTACGTGTTCATCAAAACTGGAACAGTCTTCCGATGGAGAAATTTACTTTGGTCTGGCCTGTTGGACTTACGGCTCCTCCGAGCGCGATGGGGCCGACAATAGTGTCGGCAATGATGCCCAGGTTGATGCTGCCCAGAACCTGCACTGACGACGGGTCGTTGAATGCGCTGCCGGCTTCGTACCATCCTCCCCAGTAGATTTTTTTGCCGATTGGACTGGGCAGGTGGTAAAGCTCGCGGCGGAATCCCAGAGCCAGGTAGCCATAGTGATTGCCGAGAAACTGGTCGGTGCTGTATGCGCCCAATTGAAACGGACCGCCCAGAGAAAAAACCTGGAATGGCCCAGCATCGCGGCGGAAGGTTGTGCCGCCGGAAGCGCCGAAGAAGATTGAAGTTTTCGCACTCACCGGCACGAACGTCGTGGACTGCAATTCTGCCTGGTTGATCGACTGGGTAGTTCCGGGGCTATTGAACACGTGCGACAAATTCAAGACCAGGCGCAGGCCTTTGCCGGGAATCGTCGGACTATCCTGCCCGGCAAAAACGTAGCGCAAGCGGACCTCGCCACTGTCGCCGCTGGTTGTGGGCAGGCCAGCATCGCCGATCAAAGGGGCCAGATCGCCGTTGAAAATTTCGTAGCCGACGCGCAGCTCGCTGCGGCGTCCGGTGTTGTAGCCCACGTCGAAGCCGCCGCCCCCACGTTCGTCATGAAAGACAGCCACGCGGCGCTCGTCGACAAAAGCATTGCGGGCGGCTTTGGAAAAGAACGCATAGGGAGCTACGAAAAAGTGGCTCTCGCCAATTGGCTGATAAAATTCGGTGGCCGCCAGGTCGCTCGAGCCGAGCAGGATGTCATTGCGCCATTCACCCCGGCCGCGCACGTCCATGAAAGTAATTCGTCCGCCCGCGGCAAAGTCGAACGCGGCAACGCCCGATCCACTTACGTTCAGCGCCAGATCGAGAAAGGGCGGCCCATAGCTTTTCTCGTGAGCACGAATCAGCAATCCGGGAACGCGATTTTGTACGAACCCTTCGTAGTCCAGAGCATCGAAGCGGCCTTCGCCAATGATGCGGGTCAATTTCGTTTCCAGCCGGGGAAGGTCAAGCTCGCCGCGAATCGTCTTCTGTAATTTCCGTTGGACCCGTTGTTCGTCGATCTCACTGGCTCCGGTGACTTCTACAAATTTCGCCACTTTTTCCGGGGAACGCCGGCGCGCAGCGCGCTCTGCCAGATATTGCTGCCAGTCGGCGTCGGGGAGCGCGAAAGGACGCAGAACCGCGGCTTTCTGGGCGGCGCCTTCATATCCCAGGCGAATGATGTCGCGAAAACCGTAATAGTCCACGCTGGTGTAATTGCCGAGGTCAGGCGAGACGATGACATCGGCCATGCTCAGGTCGCGGCGGTCGTTGGCAATGGTCATGAGCGAGATGGACTGGGTGAGCACGCCGGTGAGGGATTCGAGCGCTTCCTTGCCGCCGAGCGGAGTGCTGACATTCACGGCGATCACCACATCGGCCTTCATCTGGCGCACGACTTCGGTGGGAATGTTATTGACCAGCCCGCCATCGGCCAGTAGTTTGCCGTTCAACTCAACGGGAGTGAACACGCCGGGAATCGACATGGTGGCGCGCAGCGCCTGGGCGAGCGAACCATCCTTCAGAATGACGGGGACACCGGCCAGCATGTCGGTGGCAACGCAGCGGAATGGAGTGGGCAGATCGTCGAAGCTGGAAATCGTAGAGTACGGAAAGGACACGCGGTCAAGAAGAAGTCCCACACCCTGGCCGGGACTGAACCCGTTGGGACCGGAGACACCGTGCTTGAGGCCAAGCGGGATCGCAACTTCATAATCTCTTCGATCTTCTTTCCGGCGGAAGGAAAGTTCGTCGTAGCGGGGTTCGCTGAGCAGGGCTTCGTCCCAATCGACATGTTCGATGAAATCCTTCATTTCTTCGGGCGACATGCCGGCGGCGAACATGGCGCCCACGAGGCCGCCCATGCTGGTCCCGGCTATGTAATCAACCGGGATGCGGTTTTCTTCCATCCACTGCAATACACCGATGTGGGCGAGGCCCCGCGCGCCGCCGCCGCTGAGCGCCACACCGATTCTGGAGCGGGCTGGCGGCACGGCTTGCACCGGCGGTTCGGCTGCGACGGTGGTGATTAGATTGAAAACTAAGTAGAGGGCGGAACAGGCTTTCAAGTGCGGAGTGCGCAAGCTGCAACGCATGGATGAATCTCCCTGTCGGGCAAAAAGGTATCAGGTTCGTTTGGGGGCTGTCAGGCAGATTCGAGGGTCGGGTTACATCACCGGCGGTACGGAGATTCCCATGATGGCAAGCGCGCGGAGCAGTTCGCGACGGACAACGGCGGTCGTGGCCAGCAGAAACTTCTTTCTGCTTTCGTCCGCTTCATTCAGGATGGGATGGCGGTGGTAGAAGTAGTTGAAGAGTTGGGCCAGTTGGAAGGCATGTTTGGCTAGATAGGCGGGCTCGGCGGTGTCGATGCACTGATCGACGATGTAAGACGTTTTAGATGCCGTCAGCCAAAGCTCCCAGATTTCGTCGGCTCCTTCGCCGGTGAGATTCTTGCGCAGATCGTCGGGGGAGACTTTGCCGGCAGCATCCATCAGGAAAGCGTCGGGATCGAGGCCGCCTTTGCGGAAGATGTTCGCCGCCCGCACCACGGCATATTGCACGTACGGCCCGGTTTCGCCTTCGAAGGAGAGCGCTTCTTTGAAATCGAAGGCGATCACGGATGACTTGGTGAACTTCAGCATGAAGTAGCGCAACGCGCCGACGGCAATCTGGCTGGCGATGTTGGCGCGTTCGCCGTCACTCAATTGCGGATGGCGGGAATCGACCTCCTGCCTTGCTGAACCGATCAGGCGGTCGATCAAGTCGTCGGCCTTAACGCCAAAGCCCTTGCGGCCGGAGACCTCGATGTAGGAGCGGGCCTTGTCTTCTTCGCTCAGGACGTAGCCAAGTTCGGCGGCGCAGCGCGGGGTGAGCGCGACCATCTCGTAAGAAAAATGGGTGTAGTGGTCGGCCTGCTGGTTGTAGCCAAGGCCGCGCAGGGCCTCGATCACCGTGTTCTGCGCTTCGGACTGGCGGGCGTCGATCACGTTGTAAATTTCGGCGACGTCGCCGAAGTGCGGATGCTCCAGCGCGCCTACGGCGGTTGAGATCCAGCAATCGTGGCCGTTGGGATAGCGATAAAACTTGCGATAGCCGAAGTCGCGGCCTAGCAGGCCAAACTTCCAGAGGTGATAGGCGATGTCTTTGCCCACGTAGCCGACGGTGCCGTTGGAACGGACGATGACTTTCTGGTCTTCCTCCGTGATCTCCGTGTCCCGTGTGGTTGAAGAAGTTCCAGCACGGCGCATGACCCAGCAACCTTTGTTCTTTCCTTCGGTCTCGAAAAACAACACGCCGCCGTCTTTCAGCTTGGTGAAAGCCGCGTCCCAAAAATGCAGATGCAGAATTTCGCTTTCGCGGGGCAGAAAATCGTATTCGATATCGAGCCGGTCCATGGTTTCGAGATGGCGGCGGAGGACGGCGGTGGAGACAAACTCGGCAATCTTTGCCAGTTCGTTATCGCCCTGTTCGATGGCGTGCAGAACCTCTCCGCGAAGGAGCTTCCGCTTCTCTTTTTCGGCGGGAAATTCGTACCAGCCGGTTACGCGGGCGTAGAGGTCCCACAAGTAGTAGTCGACCGGAAGGGGATCGGGCGGCAAGTCTTCAGTCTTGGGTTCGTCCTCAGACGGATCAGAATCCATTAGAACGTCCGCCAATTCATCGGTTGCAGCGTCAGGGCCGGCGTACTGCTTGTCAGTTACCGCCACCCGAGCCAGATGCTCCTTGACCTCGGCAAGCGTCGACCATTTCTTGATGTGGACCAAACCGACGATGACGTCCGCGACTTGCACTCCGGTGTTGTCGATGTAGTTCTGTACATCCACTTCCCTGCCCGCGAAGCGCAGCAGGCGGACGAAAGTGTCGCCCAAAATCGCGTTGCGCAGATGGCCTACGTGAGCGGCCTTGTTGGGATTAATGCTGGAGTGTTCGACCAGAACTTTACCCGGCGGAATTTCCACTTTGGGCTTGAGATCATCGACCAGCGCTGCGGCCATTTCATCGCGGCGAACGCGGGCGTTGATGTAGCCCGCGCCGGCAATCTCGAATTTCTCAAAACCGGGGACGGGACCGAGTCCGGCGACAATTTCTTCTGCGATCTTGCGCGGAGCCTTGCGAAGTTTCTTGGCTAGCTCGAACGCCAGCGGCAGTGCGTACTCTCCCAACTCCACTTTCGGTGGCTGCTCGATCACGATTTTCTGCAAGTCGAGGCCGTAGGCGCGGGTTAGAAACTCACGCACATGCCGGAGTAGCAGGGCTTCCAGGTGGCGATACAAGAGTGTCCTCTATGTTATTGAAGAGAATAGTGATTGTAGCAAACGTGAGGGCCAGCGCGGGTTTGACGGAGGGTGATGGGTGACCTATGATGAAGCCTCGGCATTTAAACCGAATGAATTAACCACGAAGGGCACGAAGGTACACGAAGGAAAACCCAAGGCCTTCGTGATACTTCGTGTCCTTCGTGGTTTAAGGTTTGGTCTTCCATGCGGATCGCTTACCTCGATTGCTTTTCCGGCATGAGCGGCGACATGTTTCTGGGCGCGCTGGTCGATGCCGGGGTGCCGGCGAAGCTGCTGGATGAAACCGTGGCGGCGCTCGACGTCGGGGCCAGGCTGGAGATTTCGCGGGTTGAGCGTAGCGGAATCAGCGCGACCAAGGTGGATGTGTACGTTCATGGCGAGAAGGATGCGCCTCGGGAAGCGCATTCGGAGCCTCCCCGGGAGCATGCGCATCAGCACCAGAATGATCGTGGGAACGATCCACGCGGGTTCGCATACCCACGCGAATCAACCGGTTCAGTTGCGTGAGCACAACTACTCGCGGGCGGAAACTGAAGATGTACCGTCGCGGGCGAGTCGCCCGCGACCACATGAGCATGGGCGCTCTTTGAAACAGATTTGCGAGGCGATCAGCAACGCGGCTATTAGTGAGGGCGCGAAGCGGACTGCGATTTCGATTTTTGAGGCTCTAGGCGCGGCGGAAGGGAAGATTCATAATCGACCGGTTGACGAGCTTCACTTCCACGAAGTGGGTGGGGCGGATGCCATGGTGGATATTGTTTGCGCCGCTGTTGGAGTGGAGGCGTTGCAGCTTGATGAGATCGTCTGCTCTCCGCTCAATGTCGGCGGCGGGACTGTCGTTTGCGCGCATGGCACGTTTCCGGTTCCGGCGCCGGCTGCGGTCGAGTTGCTGAAAGGTGCGCCGGTTTTTTCGTCCGGGATTCAGGCTGAGCTGGTCACGCCTACGGGAGCGGCCATCGTCAAGACATTGGCCACGCGCTTCGGAGCGTTTCCTGAGATGAAGATTGAGCAGACTGGATATGGCGCGGGGACGCGGGATTTTCCGGGGCATGCCAACGTGGTGCGATTGACGATTGGAGAGTCGGAGGCGAGGGCTGGCAAGACCGCGCAGGAAACCATCACAGTGCTCGAGGCCAACCTCGACGACTTGAATCCACAAGTCTTCGGCTACGTGATGGACCGGTTGCTGGAAGAGCGGGCGCTGGATGCCTTTGTGATGCCGGTGCAGATGAAGAAGAACCGTCCCGGGATGTTGTTGACGGTGCTTTGCAAAGTGGAAGACGCGGCCCGGTTGACGCAGATTCTTTTCAGCGAGACGACTACTCTCGGCGTGCGGCGGCGGGAGGAACGGCGCGAAGTGCTCTCGCGGAAATTCGTTTCTGTGACTACGCGTTGGGGAGATGTGCGGTTGAAGATTGGAAGCTTGAATGGGACCGTGGCGAATTATGCTCCGGAATATGAAGATTGCCGGAAGATCGCGGTGGAAAACCATGTTCCGCTGAAGAGCGTGATGCAGGAGGCGGTGCAGTTGTATCTGGCCGCCGGGCAAAAGCATTAACCACTAAGGACACCAAGGTACACGAAGGAAAATCCACAGAGAACTATGAGCAAGAAGTTTTACATCACGACGCCTATCTATTACGTCAACGCGCGGCCGCATATCGGGCATGCCTATACGACAATTGCTTGCGATACCGTCGCGCGGCGGCAGCGCATGATGGGCTTTGACACCTATTTTCTCACCGGGACCGACGAGCACGGGCAGAAGATTGAACGGGCAGCGCAGGCTGCGGGCAAAACTCCACAGCAGTACGCCGATGAGATTTCCGCGGAGTTCCGAAAACTCTGGCAGCGGATGGGGATCACGAACGACGACTTCATCCGCACGACCGAAGAGCGGCACATGAAGCGGGTGCAGGAATTGTTCCGGCGCATTCGCGACAACGGATTCATCTACCGGGGAACTTACACCGGTCAATATTGCGTGTCGGAAGAGTTGTACATCGATGGCTTGCAGCCGGGCGATCCCTGCCCGACATGCGGGCGCATCACGGAGACGGTGAAGGAAGACAACTATTTCTTCAAGCTCTCGGCGTTCGAAAACAAATTGCTTCAGCTTTATGAGCAGGCGGATTTTATCCGTCCGGAAACGCGGCGGAATGAGGTGATTTCGTTCGTGCGCTCGGGATTGCGCGACCTCTCCGTCAGCCGCTCGACATTTTCCTGGGGCATCCCGGTACCCGACGATCCGAAACATGTGATCTACGTCTGGTGGGACGCGCTGGCAAATTACATCACCGCGATCGGTTACGGGTCTTCACATCCGGGCGCGCAGGAGGCTTTCAAGAAATACTGGCCGGCTGATCTGCAAATGATCGGCAAAGAGATCGTGCGCTTTCATTGCGTATATTGGCCGGCGTTTCTGATGGCGGCGGGCCTGCCCGTGCCGAAACACATTTTGGCGCATGGCTGGCTGCTGTTTGAAGAGAGCAAGATGTCGAAGTCGCGCGGGAACATTGTGCGCACGGAGACGATCCTCGACGTTTTGGGCGCGGATGCCCTGCGCTACTTTCTGCTGCGCGAAATTGTGTTTGGGCAGGACGGATCGTTTTCGTTCGATGCGTTGGTGCAGCGCTACAATGCCGATCTGGCGAACGGCCTGGGAAATCTGGCGAGCCGCACGCTGACCATGATTAACAGATATTTCAAGGGCGAGGTGCCGTATCCTTCGCACGCGCGCACGGCTGCGGATGACGCGATTGCGGAAACCGCGCGCAAGACGATTACCGAATACAACGCGCTGTTTGAGCAATATCAATTCTCGCGCGCTTTAGAATCTGCGTGGGGATTGGTGGCGGCGGTGGACAAATACATTGTCGAAAACGAACCCTGGGCGCTGGGCGAGAAACAGGACGAAGAGAGCCGGGCGCGACTGGCGACGGTGCTTTACATCTCGGCTGAGGCGTTGCGCATTGTGACGGCGCTGGCGCATCCCGTGATCCCCGAGGGGACTGCGAAGATTTGGACGCAAATGGGGCTCGGAGATATTCGCAAGTTCGATCTTCCCCAGTTGAAGTGGGGACAGCTTGAGTTGAGCGTGAAGCTGGGCGAGGTGCAGGCCGTGTTCCCGCGGGCGGACAAGAGCGCGGTGGAAAGGATGCAGCAGATGGAAGAGCAAGGGCGGAGTGCGGTGGTAGCGCCGGAGGCTGGCACGAGCGCCGAGGCACGTCCTTCTATTGCTGCACCAGCCACTGCGGCAAGCACGGGCGGGGACGCCCGCGCCTCCACTGTTTCCGACGGCAAGATTGGGATTGAGGATTTCGCCAAGGTGGAGCTGCGGGTGGGGCTGGTGAAGGTCGCGGAGAAAGTGAAGGGGGCTGATAAGCTGCTGCGGCTGGAGGTGGATATTGGAACGGAAGTCCGCCAACTGGTGGCTGGGATTGCGGAGGCCTATCCGCCGGAGTCTTTGATTGGACGGAAGGTCGTGATTGTGGCGAATTTGGCACCGCGGAAATTGCGCGGGCTGGAATCGAACGGCATGATTGTGGCGGCTTCGATTGAGGGCGGAAAACCCGTGCTGGCGGGGTTTCTGGAGGATGTGCCGGTGGGGGCTCGGCTGAAGTAAATCGGTTCGACCACGAGGGGCACTAAGGTTCACGAAGGAACAAATCGCTTCGCTCGGCGGTCGCCTCAAAAACCGGCCCTACACTAAGAAAGCATGTTCATCGATTCCCACGCGCATCTTGAGATGGAGCAGTTCGACGCTGACCGCGAGCAGATGATTAGCCGTGCGCGGGATGCCGGGGTGGAGAAGATTTTGGCGATCGGCAGCGGGACCGGTCCGGGATCACTAGATTGCGCAATTCGCCTGGCAGAGAAATACGACTTTATTTATGCAAGCATTGGAATTCACCCCCATGAAGCAAAGCTGGCTACGGACGCGGATTTCAGCGAATTGGAGCAGCTGGCAAAACAGCCGAAGGTTATCGCGTGGGGGGAGATCGGGCTGGATTATTTTTACGATCACTCGCCGCGTGATGTGCAGCAGGGGGTATTTCTCCGGCAACTGGAACTGGCGAAAACGGCGAAGCTGCCGGTTGTGATCCACTGCCGGCCGTCAGAGAACCGCGAGAATGCCTGGGAAGATTGCCTGACTCTGCTCAAAGCACACTGGGCGCCAGCCGGGTTGGGCGGAATTTTGCATTGCTTTACCGGCACCTGGCCGCACGCGCAACGCGCGCTGGATATGGGCTTCATGATTTCCTTCGCCGGCAACATCACTTTTCCCAAGGCTCAGCAAATTCGGGACGCGGCCAGGCAAGTGCAGCTGGATCGCATTCTGATTGAAACGGATTCTCCCTTCCTGGCGCCGGTTCCTTATCGCGGCAAGCGCAATGAGCCGGCTTTCGTAAAGGAAACGGCTCGGCAAATCGGTGAACTGCGCGGCCTCGCGACTGAGGAAGCCGGCCGGCTCACCGCCGCCAACTTCTATAGTTTTTTCAAACTGACTGAAGCGGATGAAATGCCGGCGGCCCAGCGCTAGGTCTGCCGCCGGACGCATTCTTCTGATAATCTCAATGGTTAACCAGAGCCCCAAACACCATGCCGGAAAACAGTTTTGACATTGTGAGCAAGACCGATCTGCAAGAGGTCTCGAACGCGATCCAGCACGCGCTCAAGGAAATTCACACCCGCTTCGATTTAAAAGACTCGAAATCGAACATCGCGCTCGATGGCAAGGACGCGATCGTGATCAATTCGATTGACGAGTACAAGCTGAAAGCGGTCAATGACATCCTTCAGCAAAAGCTGGTCAAGCGCGGCGTCTCATTGAAGGGGCTGACCTATGGCCCGATTGATTCCGCGCTCGGTGGAACTGCTAAGCAGCGCATCACGATGCAGCAGGGCATCCCCATAGAAAAGGCGCGCGAGATCGTCAAGCTGGTCAAGAATTCCGGCAAGAAAGTGCAGGCCTCCATTCAGGGAGACCTGGTTCGCATCACCGGAAAAGATCGCGACACGTTGCAGGAGATTATTGCCCTGTTGCGGCAGCAGGACTTTGGCGTGGATATGCAGTTTACGAATTATCGATCGAACTAGCTTGAACCACAGAGGGCACAGAGGACACGGAGTTTTGAGTTCACCGGCCGCCATTAACGGGAAAGAGATTTTCGAGCTGCTTCGGGAAGACCTCGCCGCGATCGAACGCGAATTCGGGCGCGACACGGTGGCGGGCGTCGAAGCCATCACCGAGATCGGCGAATATTTGCGGGCGGGCGGGGGCAAGCGCATTCGGCCCATGCTGCTGTTGCTTTCGTCCAGAATGTTCCCGTATCAAGGACGGAGCGCGGTACGACTAGGCGCGGTGGTCGAAATCATTCACACCGCCACACTGGTGCATGACGACATAATCGATGAAGCCGAGACACGGCGCGGCCGCCCTGCAGCCAACACGCAATGGGGCAACTCGAAATGCGTGCTGGCCGGCGACTGGCTCTACATGCAGGCCTTCAAGATCGCGGTGCAGGAGCGGAATTTCCGCATTCTCGACACACTGATTGAATTAACCCAGCAGATGGTGGAAGGCGAACTGCTGCAGATTGAGCGGCTGGGCAAACTGGTCTCGCTCGACGAGCATTTTGATCTGATCTACCGAAAGACAGCCTGCCTATTTTCAGTTTGCATGCGGCTCGGGGCCATTCTCGGCGGCGCTACCGCGGAACAGGAAGCCAGCCTGGCGCAGTATGGGCATGATCTGGGGATGGCGTTTCAGATTGTGGACGACGTGCTTGATCTAACCGCGTCGGAGAGCGTGCTGGGCAAGCCTGTGGCCAGCGACTTGCGCGAAGGCAAGGTCACCATGGCGGTGATCCATGCGCTTGAACGCTGCACGGCTCGGGAACGGAAGAAGATCGAGACGGTCGTCCTGGAACGGGCTTTCGACGGCGTGACTCATGCCGAGATCCTCGAGATCCTCGAGCGCTACGGTTCTCTCGAAGCCGCCAGCACGCACGCCCTGCAGTTCGCGGAACTGGCGCGGAACGCCATTTGCAGCTTCCCGGACAGCGAGTTCAAGCGGGCGCTGCTGTGGGCGCCGGAGTTTGTGGTGGCGAGGGAGAAATAACTTTTAGCTCTTGGAGCTCTTAGCTCTTAGCTTGTGGCCTCCAACCCGCCGGCCGATATTTAGGTTCGCACGGCTATCCCTATCATTTCGAATCTTCCATTCTTCAGCAACGGCCCGGAGCCCAGAAACGCACGGGCCGGGAAGTCCCCCGAAAAGCGCTTCACGTAGGCTGTGTTGAAATTCTCCCACAGGGAAATATCGGGCGAGTACACCTGCACCCAGACGAGGTCGTTCATGGTCATCCCTGCCTGGCTGAGGACCGCCTCGAAGCCATCGAAAAGCAGCTTCAGTTCCTGGTCAACGTCTGCCGGCGCCAGGCCGGTGGCGGGATCGAGTCCGATTCGTCCGGCCAGGTAGAGTGTGTCGTTCACCAAAACAGCGTCGCTGAAGGGCAACGGCGCTTTACGAGGAAGATTGATGTAACGGCGAGTTTCAGACACGCGATTCGGTCTCCTTTAGTTCTCCAGTTTCTCCGGGATGTGGCAAACTTCTCTTAGCAGATGAAATCCATTCTTCCTGCCTCTGCGTACTGATGCAGGGAGTTCACCGAAAGTACCTCAAAATTCCCCACACGAGGAGATTCAATCATGAAAAAACTTCTGATTCTGGCACTGGCACTTTCCGTCCTGTTGAGCGTGGCCGCGGTTGCGCAAGATATGTCACAAGGCGGAGGCGCGATGAAGGCCGCAGACGCTCCCCTGAAAAACATCAAGGGCACTGTCAAGGCCGACGGCGACAAGGCGACTTTCATCGCCGACAAGGACAAGAAGTCATGGGATGTAGTGAATCCCGAGGCTTTAAAGGGTCATGACGGCCATCACGTGGAAGTCAGCGCGCATGTGTACGCCGACAAAGGGCAGATTCACGTGATGAGCGTGAAGATGCTGCAAGACAAAATGGGCAAATAGGAACTGGGCCATAGGATAGCCTTGGGGCGGCGCACAGCCGCCCTTTTCCTTATACTGGAAGCGGTTCGGGTTGAACAATGGGCGGAATCCTACCCTTAATCGCGCGCCACGGTTACATCCTGGTATTCGGCACGGTTCTGGCTGAAGCCCTGGGCTTTCCCATGCCGGCGGCTCTGGCGCTGGTGGCGGCGGGGGCGGGAGTGGCCTCGGGCAAATTGAGTGCTCCGATTGTAGGTTTAGCTGCTGTAGCCGGCATGATCCTGGGAGACTGCCTGTTATTTGTGCTGGGCCGCAACATGGGATGGACACTGCTGGGAGCGTTGTGCCGGCTCTCCATGAATCCTGAGACTTGCATCCTCAATTCTGCCGAGTCGTTCTACAAGCGGGGAAAGCTTACGCTGGTGCTGGCCAAGTTCATTCCCGGCATCAACGCCATGGCGGCGCCGCTGGCGGGAAGCATGAACATGCGGACCAGCCAGTTTCTGCGGCTGGATCTAGCGGGAATCTCGCTCTACGTGCTGGCTTACACCACGCTGGGATTTCTGTTCCGCGACTTCCTGGTCTCCATCATTCACGGCTTGCAGGTAGCAGGGCGGGTTTTTGAAGGGATCTTGCTGGCCGCCCTGGTGGCGTACATCGTTTACCGGGTGAGGATTTACCGAAGCGGCGCTCCCTATCGCGTGGTCCCGAGAGTGCAGGTGGCGGAGCTGGCGCGGAAGCTGGCTTCGGAAGAGAAAGACAAAATCATCATCGCGGATGTGCGCAGCCACGGGTACTACGAATCCTACGCGGCGCGCATCCATGGGGCGATCCGCATCGAGCCCAACAATCTGCTCGAGGAAATCAAGAACCTGCCCAAGGACAAGGACATTTATCTGTACTGTACTTGACTACGCGAAGCCACGAGCGCCCGGGTGGCGCATATCATGAGGGAAAAAGGATTCAACGCGTTTGTCATCGCCGGGGGATTCGCGGCCTGGCGGAAAGCGCGGCAGCCGCTGGAATCTGTGCCGGAATCGGACGTGGTGAAATTGCCCATGTTTAGTTAGACGCAAACGGTCGAGGGACGAGAACTCACAGCTGGTGGGCGGTGGCGTGCGCATGCCGGCGATCACGCGGAAATTGTCAGCAATGCCAAACGAAATCGAAATCAAGTTTCGCATCAGCAGCCCGCGCGGCCTCGCTCCCAAGCTGCGGGCTGCGGGATTTCGTCTGCTCACCAAGCGCACCCACGAGATGAACGCGCTCTACGACCTGCCCGGGGAAGTGCTGCGCCAGCGCGGCGACCTTCTGCGATTGAGGAAGTATGGCAACGAGTGGTTGCTGACCCATAAAGCGAAGGGCAACACGGGGCGGCACAAAACTCGCGTGGAAACCGAAACCAAAGTTGCCGACGGTAAGAAGATGGAAGCCATTTTGCGCGCTTTGGGTTACGAGCCGACATTCCGCTATGAGAAATTCCGGGCCGAATGGAGCGACGGAAAAGGCCACATAGTGGTGGACGAAACCCCGATCGGCAACTTTGGCGAGATTGAAGGGCCATCGCGCTGGATTGATCGCACAGCCCGTTTACTCGGCATCAAGCCTGCTGACTACATCACTCAAACCTACGCGGGGTTGTTTTTCGAGTGGAAAGAGCGAACCCGTAGTCCGGCCAAAGAGATGACGTTCAAAGCGATCCGTCGCCATTGACGGCTGTGACCCCACCCTCCAACCGTAGTGAGAATCGCGGGCTTAGGGTTTCCCAAGTAATTCCAACACTGCACTTGTTTCGGCTGCAATCCCTGTACGCAGACTCGGCTTGAGATCTGGCGCGAACAACGCTGAATGCAGGCCGGGCAGAATTTCGCCAGACTTTTTTGCGGCGTCGAATTTCGCCGGTTCAATCGCTCCCAACCAGAAATCGACGGATGGGACACCAGCGTGGCCGAATTCGGAAAAGTCATCCGAGACCATGAGCGGGGGCATTTCCTGCACATTCGCTGCTCCCAGAGTTTGCTTGAGCGCACCAACCACTCTCTGAGTCACTACCGGGTCGTTGTAAACCGCCCATGTACTCTCCGAAACCTGGACCAGGGGCGCCTTCTCCGCTCCGGCGGCTTCGGCTTCGGCCTTGGCGATACGTTCGATGGAACTGAGCAGGTGCTTTCTCACGTCGTCCTTGTAAGAGCGCACCGTGAGTTGAAGATGAACTTCGTCGGGAATGATGTTGTGCTTGGTGCCGCCGTGAATGGAACCGACGGTGATCAACGCAGGATCGAACGGGCTGATCTCGCGCGAAACAATGGTTTGCCAGGCAAGGACGGTGCGGGCCGCGATCACGATGGGATCGACCGTCAGCCAGGGCGCGGCGCCGTGGCCTCCGCGGCCGTAAATCGTGACGTCGACGGCATCGGTGTTGGCGAGTTCGTAGCCAGAAACATAGCCGACCTTGCCCGCGGGCAGATATTGAATGTCATGCAGCGTGACGGCGAAATCGGGGCGGGGGAAACGGGTGAAGAGACCATCTTTCAGCATGGCGGCCGCGCCCATCACGCGCTCCTCGGCGGGCTGACCGACGAAGATGTAGGTTCCGCGCCACTTGTCTTTGTTTTGGGCGAGCAGCGTGGCCGTGCCGATGGCCACTGCCATGTGGAGATCGTGCCCGCAAGCGTGCATGACGGGAACCACCACGCCCTGATCGTTCTTGGTGGTCGCGGTGCTGGCGTAGGGCAGGCCTGTCTTCTCCAACACGGGCAGGGCGTCGAGTTCGGCGCGGAACATGACCGTCGGGCCCGCGCCATTCTTGAGAACGCCGACCACACCGGTGCCACCGACCCCGGTGGTTACGTCGAAGCCGAGGCGGCGAAGATTTTCCGCCATCTTGGCGGCGGTTTTTTCTTCATGCAGCGAAAGCTCGGGATTGCGATGCAAGTCCAGGTAGAGCGATTCCATTTGAGGGTAGATCGCGTCGATCTGGGATTCGGATGGCGCGCGCCAGGCGTCGGCGGCGTGCAGTTGGGTTGCGATTGAGAGGAATGCAAACAGTGCGGAAAGGATCGGGCGCTTCATGGAACCTCATTCCACCACAAAGGACACGAAGGTACACGAAGGAAAATCCAAGACCTTCGTGAAACTTCGTGTCCTTCGTGGTTCATGAATTTGGGCCCTGCATGGGACTTCTGTAACGGGCAAGGGCACACGCTGTCGTATATAGTGAGGGCACTGCTCATGTTCGTCCAGGAAAACGTGCCGCTTTCGCCGCTTACCACGCTCAAGGTGGGCGGGCCCGCAAAATATTTCGTCGAAGCAATGACCATCGCCGAAGTTGGCGAGGCGGTTGCATTTGCGAACATCGCGGAATCTCCCTTTGTTCGTGCTCGGCGGCGGCAGCAATCTGGTGATCGCGGATTCGGGCTGGCCTGGGTTGGTTTTGAAGATCGCTGTCCCTGGGATTGAAGATCGCAGCGAAGATGGCAAGACACTGTTTGAAGTGGGCGCGGGCGAGGAGTGGGACAAGTTTGTCGCCCGGGCTGTCGCCAGCAATTGTGCCGGCGTCGAGTGTCTGAGCGGCATTCCGGGGAGCGTAGGCGGGACTCCAGTTCAGAACGTTGGCGCCTACGGGCAGGAAGTGGCGGAGACCGTCGAGTCTGTCCTCGCTTTTGATCTTAAGGACGGCCAGGTTCGAGAGCTTTGCGCCGAGGCCTGCGGGTTCAGTTACCGCACCAGCATTTTCAACTCTACGGCGCGGGGACGATACATCATCCTGCGTGTGACCTACGCGTTGACGCCGGGAGGCACGCCGCGCATTCAGTATGCCGACCTCAAGAAACACTTTGCCGGATGGGGCGTGACGCCGACCCTGGCGGACACCCGCGAAGCCGTGCGGCGCATTCGAGCCAGCAAAGCCATGCTCATTACGCCGGGGGACGACGATTGCAGGAGTGCCGGGTCTTTTTTTAAGAATCCTGTGCTCACGGCGGAACAATACGCTGGATTGACCAAACGCGCGGCGGCGAAGGGACTGGAGATTCCCAGCTATCCTGCGTTGGACTCGCAGCACAAAGTTTCGGCGGCCTGGCTCGTAGAGCGCTCGGGTTTCACCAAGGGCTATAGCAGCGGGCACGTGGGCATCTCGCGCAAACATGCCCTGGCGATTGTGAATCGGGGCGAGGCTAGTGCAGCCGAGATCGTGGCCATGAAGGAACACATTCAGCAGCGGGTGGAAGAGATTTGGGGCGTCCGCCTTGACACTGAACCGGTCTTTATTGGCTTCTGATGGAGACGGCGACCGCCCCAGTCGCAACCCTGGTTATGTATGACCCCGTGCAAGGGGAGGGAAAGCGATCCAGCTCCGGCGACCGCCGCCAGTGTTACTTATCGGCCAGTTTGGCCGCTTCTTTAAAGATTCGCTTGAACATTTCGCGGGTCAGCTTTCCGGTCTGCGTGTTCTGGTTCGAGGGGTGGTAAGAAGCCAGCAGGGTCTTGCCGTCCGGCAACTGATATTTCGCCCCATGCTGGAAAGCGAACTGGGCCTTGCTCGTAATCTGACCACGACGGCTCAGGTGCCTTAAGTACGCGTCGAAGCCTACTTTGCCCAGCGCCACCACCACCTTCACCTTTTGTAATCCCGCGATTTCGCGATCTAAATAATGGCGCGCAGTTGGCCAGTTCCTGGGGCGTGGGTTTGTTGTCGGGCGGAGCGCAGCGCGCGGCGGCGGTGATGTACAGATCTTTCAGTTGGAGCCCGTCGTCGCGGTCCGTCGCATTCGGCTGATTGGCGAATCCGGTTTCGTAGAGGATCGGGTACATGAATTTGCCGGAGGCATCGCCGGTGAAGGGACGCCCGGTGCGATTGGAACCGTGGGCTCCGGGAGCGAGACCGAGCACGAGCACGCGGGCGTTGGGATCTCCGAAGCCGGGGACGGGCTTGCCCCAGTATTCGCAATCACGATAGGCGCGGCGTTTCTCGCGCGCGATGCGCTCGCGATATTCGACGAGGCGGGGGCAAAGGGTGCAAGCGATGATTTCGCGGTTGAGGACGGTAAGCCCTGGGGCCATGAGGGGTTCATTGTAAGCGGAGCTTTACTGGCGCGCCGCACATCCGCAGTGATCTAATCGGATTACGTGAGGATCTCAAGCTCCACTTTAAGCACGCGCCGCAGTGTCGTCTTCCTGGGTGTTTTTTCCCTGCTGGCGATACTGCTGATTCAGCTCGTGCTCACCATCCGAACCGAATCCATTACCTGGGACGAGGACGACCACCTCTACGCCGGATACATGTCTTGGAAGACCGGCGACTTCGGGCTCAACCCCGAGCATCCTCCACTGGTGAAGCTATTGGCGGCTCTGCCGATCCTCAACATGCCGCTCCGAGTGCCTGCGCTGCAAAACCGCGAGTTCAAGTATGAGGCTTTTCTGGGCGGCAAAGAGTTCCTCTTCAAGAATGACGCCGACGCGATGCTCTTCCGTGCACGCATGGCGGCAGCTAGCCTGACGTTGCTGCTGGCGCTGGTGGTATTTCTTGCGGGGCGAGAAATGTTCGGCTCAGCGGCCGGTTTTGTAGGGTTAGTTCTGCTGGTTTTCGATCCCAACCAGCTCGCGCACGGAGCTTTGGTCACCACCGATACGGGATTGACCTGCTTTCTATTTGCAACTGTTTACGGCTTCTACCGGTTTGTGAAACGGCCGACGGTTTGGCGGTTGTTCCTGGTTGGTCTGGCTGGCGGCCTGGCGCTTTCGACAAAGCATACGGGCATCCTGATATTCCCCATCTTGCTGCTGCTGACTCTAGCTGAGTGGATTCTTGCTCGGACTTCTGGCTCGGAAGATAGTTCTAATAAACGACACGCGCGTGGGCTGAGCCTCGCGCAGTATGTGGCGTCGCTGGCCGCGATCACCGCCGTGAGCCTGGTTGTGCTGTGGGGCTTTTACGGATTTCGTTATGCAGCGCGTCCGGCTGGACTCGAACTAAATCCGGCCTCGGCGCAGTACCTAGAGCTGTCTTCACACCCACATGAAGCCAGGCTGCTGGCCACGGTCGCGCGACTTCGCCTGCTGCCGGAGTCGTACATCTACGGCCTTGCGGACGTCCGCGTGATGGACGACTTCTACAGCAGCTTCGTGCTCGGCAAAACCTATCCTCACGGGGTCTGGTTCTATTTCCCCGTGGCGATTGCGATTAAGTCGACGCTGCCGTTCTTGCTCTTGGTTGGAATCGCAATCTGGGCTATCGCTACGCGAAAGCTGACGCGCTGGCGGGAAGTATTGTTCCTCACGGTACCCCCGGCGCTCTATTTGGGGGTGGCCATGAGTTCGCACATGAACATCGGCGTGCGACACGTCCTGCCGATCTATGCCTTTCTGGGCGTCCTGATCGGCGGGGCAGCTGTGGCTCTCGTCAAAAGCCAACGGCGCTGGATCTACGTCTTCGCCGCCTTGATCGTTTTCCAGATTGTCACATCGCTGCGCGCTTTCCCGACTTACATCTCCTACGTAAACGAGGCGTGGGGCGGGCAGAAGAACGCTTGGTGGTTGCTCAGCGACTCCAACTCCGACTGGGCGCAGCAACTCAAAGCCACCAAGCGCTACCTGGACTCACACGGAGTTAAGAACTGCTGGTTTGTTTACTTTGGCGAGGGCGTCATCGATACCAGCTACTACGGCATCCCCTGCAAAGCGCTCCCCACGGCTGACGCTTTGTGGGTCGACGAGAAATTCTATGACACTCCCGCAATGATCGATGGCACAGTGCTCATCAGCGCAGGCGATCTTTCCGGATTCGAGTTCGGGCCCGGCGAACTCAATCCTTACGAGCAGTTCAAGACTCTGAAGCCTGCCGGTGCCATCCAAAACGGCATCTTCGTTTTCGAAGGCCGTTTCGAAATCCCGCTAGCCGCCGCCATCGGACACCGGCAGAAAGCGGAAGACCTGCTTGCACAACGAAAACTGGATGCGGCCCTGATCGAAGCGCAGCGCGCGGTCGAGTTGGCTCCCGATGCCGTCGCCTGCAACATCGTGCTGGGAGACGTTCTGGCGGCCCTCAATCGCAAAGTGGAGGCCCTCGCTGCATATGAACGAGCGCTGACGTCGGCCCAGACCATCCACCCTGAATTTCAAATAGGCTGGGTTGCCGGGATTCAGAAGAAACTTGCCGAAATGAAGAGCGGAACCGAAGGCTGATTCTACCCCTTCGCCGTTTGACGCCTTCTCCTCTCAGTCTTTACACTCAACGTAGAGGGGCGTGTAGTCGAACCTCCCCGTGGGCCCTGGTCGAAGTCATCATCCTTATGCGGCCCTGATCGTGAAAGGCGTAACGTGAGCCCCACAGAAACAATTAGCAACACCAAGCGGGAAATTGAGGTTGAGATTCCTGCCGAGCAAGTCGCGCGCGAAACCGAGTCCCTGATCCAGAAATATCAAAAGCTGGCGCGCCTGCCGGGTTTTCGCCGGGGGCATGTGCCGCCTTCCATCATTCGCCAGCGCTTTGCGGAAGACATCAAGAGCGACGTGGTCGAGGCGCTGGTGCCGCGCTTTTTCCAGAAAGAAGCGGAGAAGCAGGGACTGATTCCGGTTTCCCAGCCGAGAGTGACCAACCTGCAATTGAACGACGGCGAGCCGCTACGCTTCAAGGCCAGCTTCGAAGTGATGCCGGAAATCAAGGTCGAGGGATACAAAGAATTGCGGGCGGAGAAGCCGGTGATTGCCGTCACCGACGAAGAGGTCGAGCAGGCCTTAAGCAATGTGCGCGAGCAGCGAGCGACGTTCGAGACCATCGAAGGCCGCGCGCTCGCAGACGGTGACTATGCCCAGGTCTCGCTGGATGGCCAGCCGAAGGACGGTGAAAGCGAAGGAAAAGCCGGCGCTGAGGCAGCGAAGCCGGTCCACATGGACGAAGTTCTCGTGGAAATCGCCGGCAAAAACACCATGCCGGAATTCACCGAGAACCTGCGTGGGACAAGTGCGGGAGACGAGCGTAGCTTCGATGTCACGTATCCGGCCGATTCTTCCGACCCGCGGCTTGCGGGGAAGACTTTTCTCTACACGGTGAAAGTCCACTCCATCAAGCAAAAGCATTTGCCCGAGCTTGATGAGAACTTCGCCAAAGAGCTTGGCGAATTCAAAGACCTGGACGAAGTACGCGCGCGGATTCGCGAAGGGATGGAATCCGAGCGCAAGCATGAAGCTGAGCACCAGGCCAAGGACAAGCTAATGGCCGAGTTGGTGAAGCGGAACGAGTTTGAAATTCCCGAAGCACTGGTGGAACGGCAGATCGACGTTCGCCTCGACCGCGGCCTGCGCGCTCTGGCGGCGCAAGGCATGAAATCGGAAGACATCAAGAAAATGGATTTCAACCGGCTGCGCGCGGGGCAACGCGATCAGGCGGTGCAGGAGGTCAAGGCGTCATTGCTTCTGGATAAGATCGCCGACGAGGAAAAAATTGAGGTCAGTGACGCGGAGGTCGACCGGGAGATCAACGCACTGGCCACGCAGTCCAAACAGACGGTGGAAGCGATCCGTGCGCGTTTGACACGGGATGGAGCGCTGGATAGAATCCGAAATAGAATCCGCAACGAAAAGACCCTCGATTTCTTATATCGCCAGTCCGCATAATGCGGACCACTTTCGATCCTCCCCCAAAGTTCAAAGTGGTTGGGGCAGGAGTGTGGCAGGTGCATGTGAATGATGCAAAGATGATGTTAGTGCCCATGGTCATCGAGCAGACCGGCCGGGGCGAACGGGCTTACGACATTTACTCCCGCCTGCTGCGGGACAACATTATTTTTATCGGCACGCCGATTGACGACAACATCGCCAATCTGGTGATCGCACAGATGCTCTTTCTGGCGCAGGAAGATCCGGAAAAGGACATTCAGCTCTATATCAACTCGCCCGGAGGGTCGATCACGGCGGGCATGGCGATCTACGACACCATGCAATACGTGAAAAACGACGTGACCACGATCTGCATCGGGCAGGCGGCGAGCATGGCGGCGCTGCTGCTGGCGGCGGGCGAAGCCAAGAAGCGTCTGGCATTGCCGAATTCGAGAATTCTAATCCACCAGCCGTCGATGGGGGGCCTTTCGGGTCAGGCCACCGACATTGACATCCACGCGCGAGAGATTCTTCGCATGCGCGAGATAACGAATCAGTTGCTGGCCAAACACAGCGGGCAAAAGCTCGACAAAGTGGAGAAAGACGTGGAGCGCGACTTTATTATGAACGCGCAGCAGGCGAAGGAATACGGAATCATAGACGATATCATCTATAAGACGAGATAGCTGTATGATCGGGCTTTCGCAGGGGGCTCCCGGCCCGGCGGAAGAGATCAGGTGGGGGAGGAGCAAAACGGGGTGAAAAACCGAAGCGGTACAGAAGAGATGTTACGCTGCTCGTTCTGCCATAAGTCGCAGGACGCCGTAGCCAAGCTCATATCATCCCCCAGCGACTATCCCAGAGCCTACATTTGTGACGAGTGCGTGGCGGTCTGCAATTCCATCCTGGAAGACGACCGCACGGCGACACCACCCACGACCACACCCAATCAGCTGCCCAAGCCTCAGGAAGTGAAGACGTTCCTCGACGAATATGTCATCGGCCAGGAGCAGACCAAGAAGAAATTGGCGGTAGCGGTCTACAACCATTACAAGCGGATTTACATGAACCGCCAGCGCACCGGCGACGGCATTGAACTGACCAAGTCAAACATCATGCTCATCGGCCCGACCGGCACGGGCAAGACTCTTCTGGCCCAAACTTTGGCACGAATGCTCGATGTGCCTTTCGCCATTGTCGATGCGACTACGCTGACCGAGGCGGGCTACGTCGGAGAAGACGTCGAGAACATTATTCTCAAGCTGCTGCAAGCGGCGGACGGAGATGTGGGACGCGCCCAGACGGGCATCATCTACATCGACGAAGTGGATAAGATCGGGCGCAAAGATGAGAATCCTTCGATTACGCGTGATGTTTCCGGCGAAGGCGTGCAGCAAGCGCTGCTGAAGATTCTCGAAGGGACCATCGCGAACGTGCCGCCGCAGGGCGGACGCAAGCATCCCCATCAGGAATTTACCCCGGTCGATACGACCAATATTTTGTTTGTGTGCGGCGGAGCGTTCGTCGGTCTGGAAAAAATCATCGGGCGGCGCGTGGGCAAGAAGTCACTCGGTTTCAAGCATGGCGAGGAAGCAGAAAAGGAAGAGACTGCCGATACCGGCCGCAAACGCAATTTCGAATTGCTCAGCGATGTACAGCCTGAGGACCTGATTAAGTTTGGCCTTATTCCAGAATTCGTCGGCCGGCTGCCGGTAGTCGGCTGCTTGGAAGATCTGGATGAATTCGCGCTGATCGAAATCCTCACTCGGCCCAAAAACGCCATCGTGAAGCAGTATCAGCGGCTGTTTGAGTTCGAAAACGTGCGGCTGAAATTCAGCGATGACGCGCTGCGCGCGATCTCCCGCCAGGCGATGGCGCGGAAAGTGGGCGCCCGCGGATTGCGCATGATTCTTGAAGAACTCATGCTCGACTTGATGTACCACCTGCCGAGCCAGAAGAAAGTAAAGGAGTTCGAGGTGACCCGGGAAATGGTCGAGAAGCGTAACGTGACTCTGGCCATGATGGAAAAGGCGGGTTAGTCCAGCTTTTGGCCTTTTGCTTTTTGCTCTAAGCTGGTAGCCTTTAGCTTCGAAATGTAGGGGATAGGTTAAGATTTAAGAGCAGTACACGCCGTTTTCCGGAGCCCGAGTGACCACATCCAAGGAAAAATTCGAAACCAAGAAATTACCGATGATGCCCATTCGGGACGTGGTCATCTTTCCCTACATGATGACGCCCTTCGTGGTCGGCCGGGAGTCGAGCGTGCGCGCCCTGGAAGAGGCGCTGGCCGCGGACAAGAAGATCTTTCTCGCCACCCAGCACGATGCCAGCGTAGACGAACCCAAAGCGAACGAAATTTACCAGGTGGGGACGATCGTCAATATTGTGCAGAGCCTGAAGCTGCCTGACGGCAACATCAAGGTCCTGGTGGAAGGCATCGAGCGCGGAAAAATCCTCCAGATCACGGACACCGAAGGCTTCATGCAGGTTTCTGTCCGGGTGGCGCGCTATGCCACCGAGACGAATCCGCAAATCGAGACCGGGACGCAGCGGGTCACGTCGCTGTTCGAGCAGTACGTCAAGCTGTGCCAGTCGCTGAATTACGAGACCATGATCGCGGCCGTGCGCATGGAAGATCCGGCCAAACTGACGGACACCATCGCCGCCAATCTGCAACTTTCGATCGAGGAAAAGCAGGAACTGCTGGAGATTTTTGATCCCGCCGAGCGCTTGACCCGCATTGGCGACGTGCTCGATATCGAGATCGAAAAGCTCAACATGGATCGCACCATCCAGTCGCGGGTGAAGCGGCAAATGGAGCGGGCGCAGAAAGAGTATTACCTCAACGAGAAGATCAAGGCGATCCAGAAAGAACTCGGCCGCGGCGAGAAAAGCGAGTTCGATGAGCTGAAAAAGAAGATTGAAGCTGCCGGCATGTCGAAAGATGTGCGTGACAAGGCAATGCAGGAGCTTAAGAAGCTCGAAGCCATGCCGCCGATGTCTGCCGAGTCGACAGTCTCGCGCAACTACCTCGATTGGCTGCTGGCGGTTCCCTGGAAGAAGCGTTCCAAGGAAATCCGCAACATTTCCCGCGCAGAGAAAGTTCTGAACGAAGATCACTATGGCCTGGAGAAGATCAAGGAACGCATTCTGGAATTCCTTGCCGTCCGCCAGCTGGTAAAGAATCCCAAGGGTTCGATTTTGTGTTTCGTTGGGCCTCCGGGCGTAGGCAAGACTTCGCTGGGAATGTCGATCGCCAAAGCTACCGGCAGAAAGTTCGTCCGCATGTCGCTGGGCGGTGTGCGCGACGAAGCTGAAATCCGCGGTCATCGCCGCACCTACATCGGCGCACTGCCCGGCC
This sequence comes from Terriglobia bacterium, assembly GCA_963765285.1. Lineage (GTDB taxonomy): Bacteria > Acidobacteriota > Terriglobia > Terriglobales > Acidobacteriaceae > CAVWZH01. Next base: position 88,484 of record CAVXVR010000008.1, on the reverse strand, counting down.
AGATCATCCAGATGATGAAGAAAGCGGGGACAAAGAACCCGGTCTTCATGCTCGATGAAGTCGACAAAATGTCGATGGACTTCCGCGGCGACCCGTCAGCGGCGCTGCTCGAAGTGCTCGACCCCGAACAGAACTTCATGTTCGTGGACCACTATCTTGACGTCGAATACGATCTTTCCCAGGTCTTCTTCATTGCCACTGCCAACGTGATGCACACCATCCCTCCGGCTTTGCAGGACCGCATGGAAGTGTTGCGGTTGCACGGATACACCGAGCAGGAGAAGCTGGAGATCGCGAAGCAGTTTCTGGTGAAGAAGCAGATGCTGCAGGCTGGCCTTTCGGACAAGAATGTAAAGTTCTCCGACGACGCGCTCCTTGGGCTGATCCGGTCTTATACCCGCGAGGCGGGCGTGCGTAACCTGGAGCGGGAAATTGGCAATGTCTGCCGCAAGGTTGCGCGCAAGGTGGTCAAAGAAGGCGAAGATTACAACGTCAACATCACCTCGGAGAATGTCAACGACTTCCTGGGCGTGATCAAGTTCCGCGACACGCTGGCCCACGAAAAGAGCGAAGTGGGCTTGGTGACCGGGCTCGCCTGGACGGAAGTCGGCGGCTCCATCCTCAGCACGGAAGCGACTGTGGTCGACGGCAAGGGCAAACTCACGCTGACTGGAAAACTGGGCGACGTAATGCAGGAATCAGCCCAGGCCGCCATGTCGTATGTGCGGTCCCGGTCTCATCGGCTGGGCCTGACCCGCGACTTTTACCGCTCCATGGACATTCATGTGCACGTGCCGGAAGGCGCGATTCCGAAAGACGGCCCCTCGGCGGGCATCACCATCGCCACGGCGATTTCAAGCGCGCTGAGCAAGATTCCGGTTCGCCGCGACCTGGCCATGACCGGGGAGATCACGCTTCGCGGCAAGGTGTTGCCTATCGGTGGGCTCAAAGAGAAGCTGCTGGCCGCCCATCGTGCGGGGCTCTTCGAAGTGATCCTGCCCAAAGACAACGAGAAGGACCTGGCGGAAGTCCCCGAGAATCTGCGTACCGCGATGAAGATGCACTTTGTCGACACCATGGACCAGGTGTTGGCGCTGGCTCTGGAGCGGCCATTGCCCGAAGTAACCGATGCCGACGCCCAACCCATTGCGCCCATTACGTCGCCTACGCCGGATAGTCCCGCGGCGCATCAGTAAGACAATACGAATTGGCATCGAACAGGCCCGCGGCAAACGCGGGCCTTCTTGTTTTCGGAGTCCTGAAATAGGCTTAAAATGATGACAGGATGGACCCAAATCCTTCCCTTGCCGAATCGAAGCATTACTTAAGCGGCGCTGCCGGCCTGGTCGTCGCCATTGCGGTGGTGGCCGTCTTGCTGATCGCGGTGCCCGGCTACCGTTGGTTCTTTCTGATCAGCGTCGGGATTGGTTTGGTGGTTACCGGAATTCTCCGCCTGTGGAACAAGTGGAAGCCGGTCAAGGAAGAGGACGTTCACGACAACAAGCGGCCGCTCGGGCTGAGCTGATTCCGACTTGCAAAGCCGGCGCGCAAACGGCACACTGATTTATGCGTGTCCTGCCCCGGTTTTTGATTGCGGCTACCGACGTCGGCCAATTCCCTGCCCCGGTACTGCCGGAAGTGGCTTTTCTGGGCCGCTCCAACGTGGGCAAATCCAGCGTGATCAATTCCCTGCTGGGCACAAAGATCGCCAAGACCAGCTCGACGCCGGGGCGCACCCGGTCAATCAATTTCTTTGAAGTCCGCTGGCCGGGCAAAGCTCAACCTGAACTGATCTTCACGGACCTGCCGGGTTACGGGTATGCCAAGCTTTCACGCGAAGTCTCATCACAATGGCCCAGCTTCATCGAGCCTTATTTAAATGACCGCCCTACCCTGGCTCTGTGCCTCGCCCTGGTAGATGTGAACGTTCCGGCACAAGCTGCCGACAAGCAGCTGGTGGAGTTCCTGGCTTCGAGCGGACGCCCGTTCGTAGTGGTGGCGACCAAGAGTGACCGGCTTTCGGCCAACCATCTGCGCAATGCTCTCGCTACGATGGCACACGAATTTCCGCAAGCCAGCGTAGTCGCTTTTTCCGCCCGCACGGGTGCAGGACGCGAAGACCTTTGGCGGACGATTCGCGCTGCGGTGAATTCGCCCGGCGAGCGCGCGATGTGATTCCTTTCCAAAACGGGAAATAGCCTGCCCTCTAGTCATCCCAAGGCACACACTGGTAGCCGCAACTGGAGCGGATTCCCCATAAGATCGAAGCAGAACCGGCGCGTGGCGCTCTCACTCCATCACGCTGAGTTGGACGGGACATGAATGACTGGAGAGACCTGGATGGAGACGCGGCTCCCGGCGGCGCGGATTATCCGCGCGCTTTGAAGCAGAGTACCGAAGGAGACGGTGCTTCCACTGCCGCTTCTGCTTCTGCCCTGGCGCGTGATACTGCGGAGGGGGATGCTCCTAAAGAACGCCGGGCGGCGGCCCGCTACAAATGTGAAGGTGGTGCCGAGTTCTACGTCGAAGGCAGCGAAGTACGCACCTGGGGCATGGTCAGCGACATCAGCCGTAGCGGGTGCTATGTCGAATTGCACGCCACTTCACCCATAGACACGCCGCTGAACATGCGGCTCGACATAGACGGCCTGCGCATACGCGTGAAGGGAACGGTCCGCACCAGTTATCCTTCCCTCGGTATGGGAATTTCATTTACGGAACTGGATGACGCCAACAGCGTTCAGCTTGAGGAACTATTGCTGCGCCTTTCCGGGACCGTGGTGCCGGTCGGTGTGCGAACAGTTCCCGCGCACAATCCCGGGCCGCCGGGCTTGCTCATGGTGACCAATCCCAGCGCAGCGCTCAATGCGATCGCTAAGTTCTTTCACAGCCACCGAGCCATGTCGCGCGAAGAATTTGAGGAGTTGATCGTCCAGAGCCAAAGCCCAGGCCTTGGAGTTCCACGTTAATCCGCAAACCCTGCAGGCTTCTTCGTCAATCCGTTATGATGGAACGCTCATGGCCACATACCTGGTTACCGGAGTTGCGGGGTTCATCGGATCTGCGCTGGCGCGGGGAATACTGGCACAGGGCGATCGCGTGCGGGGCGTCGACAATCTTTCCACGGGCAGGAAAGAGAACATTGCGGAGATTTTGGCGCAAATAGACTTCCGCGAAATCGATTTGCTGGATCTGGGCGCGGTCTCCGAAGCCTGCCGTGGCGTGGACTATGTGCTTCATCAGGCGGCGATTCCTTCCGTGCCCAAGTCGATCCTCGACCCCATTCAGAGCAATCGGGCCAATGTGGACGCCACGGTCGACGTGCTGGTAGCTGCCCGCGATGCCAGGGTCAAACGGGTGGTGTTTGCCGCATCCTCTTCGGCATACGGCGATACGCCCACGCTTCCCAAGCGCGAAGACATGACGCCCAATCCGATTTCGCCCTACGCCGTGGCCAAGCTGGCCAGCGAGCATTACATGATTTCCTTTTTCCGCTGCTACGGTCTGGAAACGGTGTGCCTGCGCTACTTCAACATCTTCGGACCGCGCCAGGACCCAACTTCACAATATTCCGGTGTATTGGCCAAGTTCATCGCTCAGATGCTGCGCCGTGAACAGCCCACGATTTTTGGCGACGGCACCCAGAGCCGCGATTTCACTTACATTGACAATGCGGTATCAGCGAATCTGCTGGCTTGCCGTGCTCCGGCTGCGGAAGTTGCCGGCCGCGTGTTCAACGTGGCCACAGGACGTCGCGTCGACCTGAATGAAACCTTCGAGATTCTAAAGAGACTCACGGGATATTCCGGCCAGGTGCGTTATGAACGGGAGCGGTCGGGAGATGTAAAGCATTCTCTCGCCGATCTGTCGCGCTCGGCGAAGCACCTGGGTTACAAACCTACCGTAGATTTCGAGGAGGGCCTGCGCCGAACGATTGATTGGTACCGGAGTTCGACGCGAGCGACCGACACGGTTTTCTCCCGCCAGTCCTGATCAGCGCCGAAAAACTCAAATTACCTTGGTTATCTGGGGCTGGATTACGCATGAGACTAGAGTTGCCGCATGACACTCTCGTCGATGGTTGTTTCCCGTGACTGGCAGGAAATCAGCGTATTGGAATGTATCTTGAGCGGCCTGCGGATTAATGTGGATGTTGAATCAGAGCCGGAACGCGCCACCGCCAAACTGCAAAAAACCAAGATTGATGCTCTCATCGTGGACTGCGATTTGAGCGGATCCTCGGCCGTCCTACGGGACCTGGTGAACGACAACTTCCAGAACCTGGTGCCTTTGATCATTGTGAGTGGATCAAGCGATCGTTGCTCCCTTGAGTCAAAGCGGGCCACCTTCGTGTTCGAGAAGCCGATCTCGGTGGAACAGGCGGTGCATACGCTCTCTGCCGCGCGGAATATGATCATGGATGGCAGGCTGCGTTATCACCGCGAAACCCTCGATCTACCGGTGTGGATCTCCAACCGGGCGAAGCGGACCAAAGCCCATCTGGTGAACTTGAGTCAGGGAGGCATGGCGATTCACAGCCAAAAGTCTCTGCCGGCCAGCGGGCCGCTGCAAGTGAGCTTCGCTCTTCCCGAGACCCGCCGCTCGATCAAGACTCGCGGTGAGGTGGTGTGGACAAACAAGAGCGGTCACACCGGGGTAAAGTTCATCGATCTAAAGCCGGCCACAAAACGGACGCTGCAACTATGGCTGGAACGGCAGTATCTTATCCGCTAGCCTGGCCACCAATTCAGCTAACGAAATCGGGGCCGGTCTTGGTCTGAACCGTCCGAGCTGAAATCTGCCCCGTCGTCAGTGGTAAGCCGCGCCAGATGTTCGCCGGGCGTGATCCCCATCCAGAAGGGAAACAAGAACCAGTACAGCCCGGCGAATGCTGTGGCCACCCCGAGCATCAACATCACAGCAACCGGCCACGCGGGGACGGAATTTGTCATGCCCAGCGCGATCACCAGGAACAGCAGAACCGCACAAACGAGGATCAGGGCATCGACCAGCCACCAGGGTGTCCCCACGCCCTGGGCCGAAGAAATTTCGCGCGGGTCGGGCGAATCTGTCTGGCTGACACCGGCCAGTGCAGCGGTGGGCGGTTCGATGGCAAGCACAATGGGACGGCGCGGATTCTCTGAGAAGGTGAGCGCCTGACCTTCCGCCGAAATTCCCGGCTCGGCAAATATGGATCCTCTGCCAGCCAGCTCTGCCGTAGCCAACAGTTGAGTGAATATCCATTCTTTCAATCGCCTTCGTAAGGGGATCGACAGGTTCAGGTATTCCAAACCGGCGTACCCCTGAGGGTTTTCCCAAGCAACGCGGCCCTTGGCTTCCACGCGCTGGCGAGGATTCGTCAGGTCGAAACGAAGATTGACCTCCTGACCCATCCGCAACGGTTCCACCGCTTCAATCGAAATCCCGTATTCGCTGAGGTTGCGAATGACGCCTCCGTTGGTGGAATCGAGCTTTACGTAGGCGAGAGAGTTAATTCGGTGGCGATAGCGGCGGGGCTGCCAGCGGTGAGTGGCGGCGGTTGAAGCTGCAAGGTTCTGCAGAGGCTCCACAGAACCGATCTTAGTTGGGGCAAAGAAAAGACTTCAGTAGCGTTGCAGGTACCTCAGGAAGCGGGGCGGTGCTGCTGGGCGGCGATGAACTCGGCCTGCTGGGAGCGGTCCCAGGCAATCAGCAGCTCCAGTTCGTAGCGGTAGGGGCCATAGGCCTGAAAGGCCTTCTCGTCAAAAAGCCGCTTGATGCCGCATCCCAGGCAGACCTGGTAGGAATATCCGTGAACCCGAACTGGCCAGCTCATCTTGCTATGCCAGCATCCCCGGAAGAGAATGACGGCCATACCAGCCAAGCTGGTGGCCACGACTCCGAAGGGCCACATCCAGTGTTTCTTTTTTTCGACTGCTTCCACCACGAGAACCTGTAAATGCCTCTAAATTAAGCATATGCTCAAAGCCTCCGTCGCGCAATGGCACGGCTTGGCGAGCAGATTGGGGGCACGAAAGGAGCGAAACCTGATTCCAACCTTCGTGCGCAGAGCGATATTGCGAGGGAAGCCAAACGCCTGTAACTTGTATGTTAACAACTCGTTCCGTACGGCCGCTAATGGGTCGTCTTTCTCCCTCCGGACGCAAGTTGTGAATTGACAAGCGCTTCGCTCGTGCCACACTAGAAAGTGAAGAAAGGTATTTGCCGGGTTTTCCACCGTCTCGATGAGCGCTAGTCCACACAAAACGGGGCCTGAGCTAGTCAGCCCGGAGTTAACCCCCAGGCCGGAGAAATTGGCCGCCCAAGCCAGCGCCTCGGCATCAGCCGCACCGGCCGGTCACGAAGCTTTACAAGCCCTGCTGGCTTTTTCTTCTTTGCACGAACAAATCCGGCTGCGCCGTGCGCGCGAATTGCAGGCTGGACGAAGCCACGGCGCCGACGCGTGGGAGCTCGAACAATTCGTTCTCGATGAAGTGTTGCAGCTGGTTGCGGAACGCGCAATTGCGATCACCGGCGCGGACGGCATCGCCATTGCATTAGCCGAAGACGATTCCATTGTCTGCCGTGCGTCTTCCGGAATCATCGCGCCGGATACTGGAGCACGCCTCGATCCCCATTCCGGATTTTCAGGAGCTTGCCTCCGTACCGGCCAGATTGTCCGTTGTGACGATGCGGAGACCGATCCCCGGGTCAATGTGGCCGCCTGCCGTCGTCTCGGGGCACGCTCTTTGGTCGCCGTGCCGATTGCGGGGCTTTACGGCGTGCTGGGTTTGCTGGAAGCTTTTTCCAGTGAAGCATACGGCTTTAACGACAGCGATGTCCGCAGCTTAAGCCTGCTCGCCGAACTCATCCTCGCCGCCATGAAGCCGGAGGAAGAAGATCGGCTGGCGCAGATTTCGCAACGCTTAGTGGGTGGGGCCGCAGCACCGAGCCGAACTCCGGAGATCAGCGAGGCAGTCGATCAGGAGGAAGAACTCCTGATGGAGACTGAAGGCCGGCTAAACGCTGCGAAGCCCGATCAGCAGCAGGATGTTTCGTCCAGGCTCCCGCAATCCGAACCGGCAGAAAAATCGAGGCCCGGCCTCTCGCTGGTACTCGTGCTGATCCTGATCGCTGCGCTGCTGGGAGCGGGAGTGTGGTGGAAGATCCGACATCCCCGAGGCGCAGAGACGGCCCCTACTCCAAAGGCAGCCCGGCCAATGACTTTGCCGGCTCCAGGCGCCGCTCAGCCTGAGACTGGTTCTCCGGTTGTGCAGTCGCCGGCAGTTCAAGAGACCGCCCCCACCACGGGAGAAAACGAAGATCCTTCAGGAGGGACACGCGTAACCGGTATTCAGCATGTGTCGTCGGCGGATTCCAGCGTGGTGATCGTCGAACTGCAGAATCAGGTGCAATACGAAGCGCACCGCTTGAGCGACCCGGAAAGAATTTATTTTGATTTGCACGACACCACACTTGCCCCCGGGCTGTTTGGCAAAACGATCGAAGTAGGGGACAAACTGCTGGACCGGGTGCGCATCGCGCAGCCCCGGCGCGGTATAACCCGTGTGGTGCTGGAAACGAAAGGCTCCTCGGATTTCTCGGTCAGCCTGCAATCGAGCCCTTCAAGGCTGATCGTCGAGATTCGTCCTGCGACCCCAGAGCAACCCAAGGCGAAGGCGCAACCGCAAGCGCTGAAGAGTGAATCGTTGGCGCCGGTTTCTCCGCAAGTGACGCCTTCCCCGGCCCAAAGTGCAGCGTCCCACAAGCTGACCCGGAACGAAGCTCAACCCCGGCTGCAAGCGCCGAAGTTCCGCATTGTGCTCGATGCCGGCCACGGCGGCTGGGATCTGGGCACCGTCGGACGGAAAGGGCTGCTGGAAAAAGACCTGGTTATCGACATCGTGAGCCGTCTGGGGAAATTGGTGGATAAGGGTCTGGGAGCAGAAATCGTTTACACCCGTCCGGACGACAACTATGTGGCCCTGGAAAAACGCGCGGAAATCGCCAACCTCGCGCACGCCGATTTGTTTGTCTCCGTCCATGCCAACTACAGCAGTGATGCCTCGGCGCGCGGAGTGGAAACCTATTACACGAACACCTACTCCTCGGTGAGAGCGCGGACTCACGAGTTTGACGAGGCGGGCTCGGCGCTGGACAACATCAACTGGACCAACGTAGACATTCGCGAGAAGGTGCTGGAATCGCGGCGATTCGCCATCAGCGTGCAGCGGGCGCTCTACGGCACACTGGTGTCGCAAAACCCGGACATCCGCAACCGCGGAGTGAAGCGGGCGAGTTACGTAGTGCTGACTGGAACCACAATGCCGGCCATCCTGGCCGAGGTATCATTCGTCAGCAATTCAACCGATGAGAGCAAATTGCGCACTCCCGCCTACCGGCAGCAGATTGCCGAGGCACTCTACGAAGGCATCTCGCACTATGCGGCCACTTTCCACCAGACGGTGGCCAGCGCCTCCAAATCAGCTGGGAGGTAATCCGCCTCAGGCCCTTTCTGCGGGACAAGTCTCACTGAAGGCGGTCGACTGCTTCGATTTCGTCTTTCTTGCCCAGATATTCCCAGCGTTGCAGAGCAATCGGCACATTCCCATTCAGCCAGAGGAAATCGTGGAATGCCCGTAGTTTGAATGCCTGGCCTTGTTGCCGATGTGCATCAGCCAGAAGCCGGTAGATTTGCAGCTTGCCTACCTGGTACGAAATTGCCCCGCCAGGGCCGGAGGCGAAAGCGGCGGCCTCGGAGTGCGCGGTTTTCGCGTCCATCGGGACTGTTGTCCTTAGATATTCAGCCGCCTGATCGATGGTGAACTGCCCGAGGGCGAGCTTGACGTCCACTTCCACGCGCAACGCCCGCAGCCGCATGAAATTCCAGATAATCTCGCGGGTACGCGGGCTGTCGTCAAACAGTCCGGCAGTGAGCATCATCTCTTCGGAATAGAACCCGATGCCTTCATTGGCGCTGGAGTCATAGTAATGGCGGCGGATAAGATCGGGATTGGCCCAGGAGAGAACGAGTTGGAAGTAGTGTCCGGGCACGCCTTCATGAACGATGATGCCGCGGGGATCCTTCGCCACGCTCACCCAAAAATAGCCGAGATTCGCGCTGGGTGGGTCAATGTAACGGATTCCGTTCTGTTTCAGCCGGCTGGGTCCGGTGAAATCATCGGCCTCACCAAAACCGTCTAGTGACGCCAGGTAGGCAGGGGTGGGGGCATAACGGTAATGCTGCACCCATGCCGGAACGGTAAGCAGGTCTTTTTCTGCGAGGTAACGGCGGACGGCAAGTTCATCTTTTTCTTCATGCGCCATTTGTTCGACCTGGTTCTTGAACAGAGCCAGCTGCGGGGCACCCAGGTTGTGATGTTCTTCATAAACTTGCGAAGCCACTGCACGAGCCCACTCCTGACGCCCTGCGGCCAGAAGTTGCTCCGGCGTAAAAGGCACAAGCGCGACATTTTTCAAGAAGAATACGTAGGCGTCGCGGCCAATCGCGGTGTCGCCCGACATGGAGGGTAGACGTTGAGTGAGCCAGTCCCGATACGACTCTAGCGCGACAGCAGCACGATCGGCGGCGGAATCAAGGTCATGTGAAGCTGCGGGATCCAGAAAAGGCTTGAGCTCTTTGACTGACTGCAAAAGCCTGGGACGAATTCCCTCAAGCTGCGCGATTGCCAGTTCCGCGAAAGGAGCCGCCGGCTGGGTCAAGTTCTTCTCCGCGTCGCCCAACGTAACAGGGAACGAATTCAGCATGGCGACGACCTGCCTGGTTCTGGCGGCATCGAAAGGTGGCGGAACGATCAGCAGTTCATAAAAGGCGCCCAAAGTCTGTCCTACGTAGAATTCCGGATTGCGCTGCCAACTGCGGAGAATATCCAGTTCCCATCGAACCCGCGCGATGGCCGATCCCATGAGCCGATAATCAACTTGCCGAGGTACCGCCCACGCGGAGGCGTCTATCTTTCGCCACCGGGCATCAAATTCCTCCAATTGCTTGCGATCGCGCTGAACCGCTGCTGGAGACCAATCCGGCACCCATGCTTCCGGGCGCTCCAGGCGGGGAACATCGTCCCCGTTGACCGGCCGTTCGCTGGCCCGCCAGGTCCAGAAATCGTTTGAGAGATCATCCAGCGGATCGGCATGTAAAACAGAAGCAAACAGGCAAAAAAGAATGCAGGCGCAAATCAGATATTTCATCTTCGGCATGGGCCTTGATTCCTCTGAAGAACTTATTTCCCGGCTAACGCGCGGGTTCGGCATTTTTCAGCGCGTCGTCCAGGAGCTGATTGCTCTTCGGGCTGCTGCCTTCGACCACTCGCCAACCGTCGTCGTAATGCATAAAACCAACGGTGGAGCTGTACTCGCCGCTTCCGGTATAGAGCGCTTCCCCGACCTCGTTGAGCGCAACCCACTTCCAGCGGAAATCCACGTCCGCCCGGTTTCCGTTCTTGGTGATTCCGCTGACCGCAACCAATTCCCTGCGCGCCACCGGAACGCCGAAGTATTGCGACGTCGCAGCATTGGCCGGAACCCAATCGCGAAGCGCGTCAACTCCGAGAGGAGTGAGCGTGACGTCCCAACACGGAGGTGGCGCGATGTTGCCAGTGCAGGGAGTACCCGAGCCATTGATCCAGCCGTGGTGGGCGAGCACCAGATATTCCGGCGAAGTGTATTCCTTGTTAGAAACGACCCCGGTGCGCATCCAAAATTGCTGCTGGGCCTTGAAAGTGTCGGAACCGGCAATCAGATCGAAGGCCAGGCGCCGGGTGAGAAAGTCGCGGGGTGAGCAGGCTGCGCAAACAAGCAACAGCGAGATGGTCAGGGCAGCCGCTGAGTTCCGCATGAAGTTTGGGCAAAAGCGCTAGCTGAGGATTGTAACCAAACGCGAGCCGCGGCGCGGCAAGAAAGGACGGTCGGCAATCTGGGGGTCGAACTTGGGCGCCCAGCGGCCGGGGATCGCGATTTGGCAGGATGGACAGCGCGCCTCGGCGGTTAGACGGTACTCTTCGATGAAATATCCGTAGCGGCGTATCAGCTTCTCTTTGCAGTTGTGGCAATGCGTATCTTCCAGATCTCCCACTTCACCCGGGATGTTTCCCGCGTATATGTAGCGCAGGCCGGCTCTTCTTCCGATTTCTGCTGCCCGCAGCAGGTCCCGCGGTCGCGTGTTGGCAGGATCATCCATTTTGTAGTCTTTATGAAACGCGGTGACGTGCCAGGGAATGTCGCGAGAAACGCTCACCAAGAAATCCGCCAGACGCCGCAGTTCGTCATCGGAATCATTGAAACCTGGAATCAACAACGTCACAATTTCAAGCCACAATCCCATCCCATGCAGACGCCGGATCGTGTCGAGAATCGGCCCGATGCGCCCGCCCAGCTCATGGTAGTGGCGGTCGTCAAAGCTTTTGAGATCCACTTTGTAAAGATCGACCCACGGCCGCAGATATTCCAGTACCTGGGGCGTGCCATTGCCGTTGGAAACAAATCCGGTCACCAGGCCGGCGGCTTTGGCCTCTTTGAAAACCGCAACCGCCCACTCGCTGGTGATGAGAGGTTCGTTGTACGTGCTTACCAGGACTTTGGCGCCTTGGCGAAGTGCATCCTGGACGAGTTCTTGCGGTGAGGCCGCAAGGGGGGACGAGACGGCTTCCGGATCGCGCAGGGCTTGCGACGTAACCCAGTTCTGGCAATAAGCGCAATGCAGATCGCAGCCCAGCATTCCAAAGCTATAGGCCAATGCGCCGGGGTAGGCATGGAAGAAAGGCTTCTTTTCGATAGGGTCGCACTGCACGCCGCCCACGTAGCCCCACGGTACGAAGAGGGTGCCGCCGCGGTTGTAACGCACTTTGCAAACACCTGGCTGGCCGTCAGGAATAGGACAGCAGTGACCGCAGGCAAAACAGCGCACGCGGTTGCGGTCGAGCTTTTCGTACAACTCGCCCTCGCGGACGTTTTGGTAAACGATATCGCGAAGGGTAGCCACGGACACCTCTAATCAATTCTAAACCGATAATAGCGCCGCCGTCGCGGCGGCGTGGCTGGCGGGCGGGACGCCGACCCTACGGAGCGTTGGATGCCGCCGGGCTCGTCCGCTGATGATGGGTAAGCCACTCGTTCGCCGCCTGTTGTGCCTGGAGCACTTGGCCTCGCGTCATTTCGGCGGTGATAGGACCGATCAGGTCCTTGCTGCGCTCGTAGCCACCTGCTCGGGCCAGGACCAGCCAGAAATAGGCCTTGGTCACGTCTTTCGGGACTCCCCGGCCAGCCCAGTAAAGACCACCCAGGGTAGCTTGTGCCCCAATGTGTCCTTGTTCCGCCGCCCGAGAAAACCAGCGCGCCGCTTCGGTGTAGTTCTGCGGAACGTCTTCGCCTTGGGCGTAGTGCAAGCCGACCGCATACTGGGCGACCGGGTCACCCTGGTCCGCCAGCCGGCACAAGGCCGTGAAATCGTTTAGGGGATCTGCGAGCGCCGTAGCCGGAGCGGCGGGCGGCGCGGCGAGTGGCTTGGAGACAGCCCGTTGCTGCTTGCTGGGAGTTTGTGGAGCTTGCGCGCGAATTCGTGCCAGCATGCCTTCCCAGCCACCGATCCAGGGGCCAATCAGGGACAGCCCGGAAACCACCAGAATCACAATCGCGCCTCCCAGAATAATTCTGCCAGAACGCCGGGCAGCGGAACGACGTGGACGGGGCGGGAGGGGAACCGTATACCTGGGTTGAAGGCCGCCCGCGGGCGCACTCGAGGATGTTGCGCGGGGCACATCCCTCTCAAGGGATGCACTCTCGGGGACGGTACGTTCTGGAGCTTGCCGAGCAGCACCTGGCATTCCCGCCGACCAGTCGATCGCCAAAAGAACGTCGTGCGCCAGGCGCTCAAGCGGGACGGGACTCGTTGCACTGAAGGCCCCGGCGTGTGGCGAGAAGACCTCGAGCAATCCTGCAACGGCACCTCCCGAAAGAATGGGGACAGCGATCATGGAACGAATGCCCAGTGCGCGGCAGATTTCCCGATCCACGCGTCCGTCGGTCTCCGAGTCGTCACAAGTCAGTAACTTTCGAGCGCGCACACATTCGCCGGAAAACCCCGAGCCAATCTGCAATTCGGCGCCCAGACCGGGGGCATCTGTGCCGGCTCGGGCCACACAAAACATCTGCCCACGCCGCATGAGGGCGATGGCGGCGCCGCTGGCGCGGGTCAAGGCCAGCGCTCGCTCGGCGATTCGCTGCAAACGCAGATCGAGGTCTAGCCTGGCTTTCACGTCGCGACGCTCTTCCACCGGCCTTTCCGCCGCTCCAGTCTCGACGGGTCTAAGCCCAGCCGGTCTCGTTAATGATGAATCACTTGGCATCGTAAAAGCCTCGGGCGTTGCATTTCGCAGGGGCCCAATGGATGGCAAGGCCAGATCATCGATGTCGGCATACGGCACTTCCTGATCGGGCAGCGTAAGTGGAACAACCGCGTCGCGAGCCGATAGCGCATTGAGAAGAAGCCACCCCTTTAAGGAGCTCCGTGAAGTCTCCGGCATCTCCAGAAACTGGATGCCGGTGCGGCCCTGCACGTCCGCCCATACCACCATGCCGGCCACGTTGATCCGTGTGTTCCCTTCAGAAAGATCAAGGCCGAGATTGACAATGCGGTTGGTCTGCAACGGCGAGAGGGCCTGGATGCAGACGCCTTCCTCACTTATATCCAGAACCTCGCTGAGATCCAACGCCGTGGCCGTCGGCGAACCATTAATGCCCACATAGGCGGGGGTATGGACCCGTTGGCGCACACGCCGCCGCCGCTCACCGATTGTTGAGTCCGGTTTCCGATTGAACGCGGGCCGGTTGGCCTGGGCGGGGCACATATCCTAACTGTCTACATATTACTCCAGGAGGCCAAGTACAAACACCGTGGCCAAGTAGGCAACGGCTCTTTTACGCAGAGACTCGCTGGGCGGCGCCCGAGGGGATGGAACGGTGCGAGATGGCTGCGACCAACAGGCTGGAAAGAGACTGCATAATCGCCACGGCACGCTGATCAAAGGCATAGGGCGTGGCAGAGAAGACTTCGAACACCCCAAGGGTACGCCGGAAGTGGCGGAGGGGCGAGGCCAGGATAGAGCGCACTCCGAGATGCCGGCAGGTCGCGAGATCAACCCGGGGATTATCCTCTGCGTCGTGGCAGAGTACGATCTCGCCGGTACGAACGCAGTCAGCGGAGATGCCGGAATCCGCGACCAGCCGGACTCCCAGATCCGGAGCCGTGCGGCCACTTCGAGCACGGCAAACCATATCCTCTCCCTTGGGTAACGCGATGGCAGCTCCGCTCGCTCCTGTGAGCACGCGGGCGCGCTCGGCAACTATGCCGATTACCGGATCGAGCCCATGATCGGTCAGTGGGACTTCGAGTTTGGCTGGGGGAAGATTTCCGGTTTCGCGCAGAGCGGTCGAAGTGCGCGCGTGGTCCCGGCGCGGCGCGAGCGCAGAGAACGACATCGGGACGTGCTCCTCCGACGGCGTCGCGAAAGAATCCGGAACGCTGCCCACCAGTTCACGGACCAGACGATCCAGTTGAGAGTCGGTGATCAGATGCGCCGTCGGCTGCGTGCCTAGCGACCCTCCCAGGAGCCGCGATAAGCTGAGTACGGCCTGGCTCCCGCACGCGAGGCAGCGAGTGGTGCTGTTCTGGCTGATCAATTCGCATTGGACGCAGAAGACAGCGGCCTGCAACGGAAGGAAGAGAGCCTCTTGCGGTTTGGTTCGTCCCATCTTGCCCGGAGCCCTGGAGTTCTGAAAACAAAAACGTTCTAAAACGAAAGTAGAAAAGTAAAGGCGGAGATGATGGTTTGGAAGTATCGGAACAGGTTCACGCTGTGGATAACGTTTCCGAAATCAGAAAGGGCTTTATCCGGCTCTTGCAGTAAAGTTCAATTCCTCCGTGTGGGGCACAACCTCGACGGGAATGAAGACCCGATCGAGCGCGTCGGCCAGGGCAACCGGGAAAATCGCGGTCAGAAGATTCACGTCGAGTTGCAGATTGCGCTCGCTGTACAGCCGGTAAACCGTGAAAGATCCCCATCGCCGGTTATTCGAGGCGACAAGGTCCAGAGTCAGACTCCACGCGGTCACTGCTTCATGAGTCAAGTGGACGCCGTTTTTCTTCCAACGGTAGTCCGGTCGGCCGCGCGATAAACTTCCGGTGGAGATTCGACCTCCATTTCTGCGATGCAAACGAAGTTCAAACGAGTCGAAATCGTTGTTAGCAAATGCCGCTTGCAGGATGCGGCAAAGCTGGTCGTAGTCGGAGGTGACTTTCAACTCCTCTGTAGCTCGCCGGATGGCCAGATTATTGATGAAAATTTGGCGCTGCTCCATGGTGCGCTGTGCCACGCGGCGAATCTCGCCAAACTCCAGGTAGTTAAGATGCTGCACTCCGATCCATACTCCAGTGCCCAGGACGGCGAGCACCAAGCCCAGCGTGCTGCCGGTGGGCCAAAGCAGGAACAAGCTGAGCAGGGCGAACATAGCGGAAACGGCGTAGAGGACGATCACTACTTGACGGTGCGAGAGCCCACGCTGCAAGAGCTTGTGATGAATGTGCTCCCGATCACCGGTGAACACGGGCCGTCCGCCGATCAGGCGCCGCAGCACTGAGAGTGTGGTCTCGAGTATGGGCAGGCCGAATGAAACCACGGGGATGGCGATGGCAATGATGGTGGGTGCCTTTTGCGCGCCACACAGCGCCAGGGCGCTGAGCATGAAACCGATAAAGAGGCTGCCGCAATCTCCCAGAAAAATTGTCGCGGGATTGAAATTGAAACGCAGAAAACCAAGAATCGCTCCGGCCAGCGCCAGGGCTAATATCGAAACGAAGAGCGACCCGCTGAACAGGGCCACGACGAAAACCACCAGGGTCGAAAACAGGGCGGACCCGGCGGCCAATCCGTCCAAACCGTCAATCAGGTTGAACGCGTTTGTCACCGCCAACACCCAGAGAATGGTCAAGGGAAGGCTTACGTACCAGGGGAAATGGTGGTTTCCAAACAGCACCGGCAAATCCAGCACGCGAAGGCCGCCGGCAAACAGCATCAATCCCGCCACAGTTTGAACGCCGAACTTCAGATAGGGGCCGACGGGGCGAATGTCATCGTAAACCCCCAGCAGGAAAACCAGAGAACCGGGCAAGAGAATTGTGCCCAGGGTCTTCCACGAGAATCCAAAGTTCAGACTTGGGTAAATCCAGCTAAACAGCAACGCCAATGTGGCACTTACAATGAATGCGCCAAAGATCGCGACCCCGCCCAGACGAGGTAACGGAGTGCGGTGCAGATGCCGATCCAGAGCGGGCGCCGCCACCCAGCCGCGAACCGTGGCCAGGTTCCTGACATATCGGGTGAGAGCAAAAGAGAGCAGCACCGAAGCCGCGAATATTGCGAAACAGAACCCGGTCAACGGGATCCTCCTCGATCCGGGGAAAGATGGAACGAGGATCCGGAGTCCCCTGGGCGTCTTGCGACCTGAGAATCAGGTTTGCCTTTCATACGTAAAGCTGCAGGGAACGTCGCGTCTTGCTGCACCTCGAAGGCACTATAGCAATCTTGAAAAACCGCCAACAATCACCTTCCTTGGTTCCTCCAGTGGAAATAAGGAACGATTTCCGGCGTGAAGAGGTCGCCACTGTGTCAACAGCGTCGCGGTTTGCGCAGGAGTTCCGCGTGCTAGACTTTTCCTTCGTCCCAATGTCCAAAGGTGTCGCGATGTCGTCTCTGCGATCGGCCGGTTCCCGCGCAATTTTTGTTGCGATCCTCGTATTGGCTGCAAGTGCCGCGGGAATCGCACAGAATCAGCCGGCGAAGGACGCGCAACCCGCAAGTACTGCCGGACAAGCCACATTTCCCACTGTTTTTCCAGCAGTCGAGATCGCACCGCCTGCCTCCGCGCCTGAGACGTCCGGGGCAACAACGGCAGCCTCCGCTGCACCCAAGAGCGATGCACCTGCCCCTGACACCGCGCTCCGCCTTGGCACTGGTGACCTGATCGACATCAACTTCTATAGCGTGCCCGATCTCAACACAAAAACGCGCGTGGGCAGCAACGGAGACGTATATCTTCCACTGGTTGATTATGTGCATGTGCTGGGCCTGACCCCGGAAGAAGCGGCGGCCGTAATCGAGAAGCGTTACGCAGATGGCGGCTTTCTCAAAGACCCTCACATCACGCTGTTAATCGACGAGTACGAATCTCAGGGCGTGAGCATGCTGGGCGAAGTCATGAAGCCGGGCGTCTATCCTGTGCTTGGCGGACAGCGACTCCTCGACCTGATCGCGGCGGCGGGCGGATACACAGAAAAGGCCGGCCGCAGTATCACGATTACTCACCGCAATGCTCTCGACAAGCCCTTTACCGTGCCGCTTTCGCGCAATACGACCGACGGAGAGAACAACATTGACGTTTCTCCCGGTGACACGGTCATCGTGCGACGGGCCGACATCTTTTACGTGGTTGGAGACGTAGGACGGCCAAGCGGATTTTTGATGGATACGGAAAACTTGACCGTGCTAAAGGCGATTGCGCTCGCCGGAGGCACCAATCGTACGGCTAAGCTCAATGGGACCAGAATCATCCGGCACGGCACGAATGGAATGACCGAGACGCCGGTCGAATTGAAGAAGATTCTTCAGGCGAGAGCGCACGACATTCCCCTGCAGGCTGACGACATTCTCTTTGTGCCCAGTAGCGCGCTCAAGCAAGTGGCGGGGCGAACTCTCGATGTGGCGGCGCAGGCCGCCTCCGCGGCTACCATCGTGGCCATTCACTAGACGCTGAAACTTTCAAGCCGCGGCTGAGTTTTGCCGCTGACCTTTTCCGGTGACTTCCGTCAGGACCTCAACATACGTCTGTGCAGTACGACGCCGGGAAAGATTCTGAACCACGTAACGGCGGCCATTGCGGCCGAGAGTCTCTCTCAGATTCTTGCCCTCCGCCAGTCGCAGCACGGCCTGGATCAATTGCTCCGGATTCTCCGGCTCTATACACACGCCTGCCTGGGCCTTTTCCAGAATCTCCCGCGCCTCGCCATCCACGCCCGAAATCACCGGGCGAGCACAGGACATGAATTCCAGCATCTTGGTTGGAATAACAGTCTTGAAGACGGGAGACTTCTTCAGCAAGACCAGACAGGCGTCCGAAGCGCAAATGTACGCGGGGACGAGATCGTGCGGCTGTTGAGCAACGAATCGCACGTTGCTGAGACCGCGAGAGTGGGCAAGATTCATGATGCGTTCTTTGTCGGCCCCTTCGCCCACCAGGAGGAATAACACTTCCGGATTCAAGTGCTGCAACTTGCCAGCTGCTTCCAGCAGAGTCTCCAGGCCGTGGGCCATTCCGATGGTGCCGATATAGCTGACGACAAATTTTCCGTCGATAGACAGTTCATTACGCAACTGGGACGCATCTTGTGGCGCAAAAATCTCAGTTTCAACCCCGTTTTCGACGATTGAGATTTTCTCTGGCGGCACCCGCCAGTGTTTAACCAGATGGTCTTTGAAAGCGCGCGTGACCACGACAATGTGATCGCAATTTCGATATAGAAATCCCGCGATTCTGCCTAGGACGCGATGCAGAAGCGAGGTGGAATCGCCCATGCCCACAGCTGTCAGCGACTCTGGCCACAGGTCTCGAACTTCAAACACGAACGGTACCCGTTTGCATCGAGCCAGCCACCAGCCGGAGAGCGCCACCAGCAGTTGCGGCGAACTTGCGATCACGACGTCCGGCCGCGGCCCTAACAAGCCCGTGACTGCGGAAGAAACAGCAAACGAGCTGTAGTTCAGCATTCGTTCGTGCGCTTTGCGGTTGGGGAGCGGCCATAGCCATGTGCGCGTGACACTCACTCCATTCCAGTTTTCGCGGAGCACCAAGCGCCGCAGCTTGTCACGGTACCCGGCCGGCACCGCACCGGTGGGATGGTTGGGGAATCCTGTAAGGATAGTTACATCGTGGCCGTCTCCTACCCAATGCCGCGCCAACTCCGAGGCGCGGGCGGCGGGCGCTCCCATCTCGGGTGGAAAGTATTGCGAGACGTAGAGAATTTTCACTGCTTATCGCCCATGGAGTTCAGTAGTAGCAAAGTTTGAAGATGGCTTTGTAACACAAAGCGCGGTTCCGATTTGCTGGACTGCGCTCGTAATTTTCCCAGCGATCGGCGTAGTCGGAAAATAGTGCGTCCCCGGTAAGCCGATACATCACCCGCAGTTGCACGATGTGCAAGCGATGATAGAAAAGACTCGCCAACATCGGGAGCCGCGTGCCTGACTGCTCATAGAGCGACCAAAAGCCCAAATCGTAGCGAGGAAGGTTCCTGCGAAGGCTCGTGGCGGCTTTCAAGAAAAGCTGCTCTGCGTTTATATCGGCTGTGGCAAGGAAATAGTCATGAACACCCCACGCCGCCCAGATGAAGCCGTTCAGGATGTGCGTAGGTGGAGCGACGATGTATTCCTCAAACCAAATGTCGCCTAACTCATCCATGAAGCAAACGCCGCCTTCAGAAGTCGGTTCACAAAAGCTGCGAAAGGCCCGTTGGGCGCTGCTTAAGTATTTTGGATCGTTAGTTTCCCGCCAGGCACGCACGAGAAGCGAAATTCCCTGCCCCTGGGCCAGCCCGGAATACCAAGGCGCGTTCAGCTTCGTTCGATACTCCCAGTCGAAATCATGATTCCACACCCAGACGCCCGATGAGTTCTGCTTCAAATGCGAACACAACCAATCGCTGGCCAACAGAAACTTCTTCTTGCGTTCTGCGTCGTTTCCGCGGAGAAACGCGTTGTAGTTTCCCAATCCCCACTGGGCTATCGCGATCGGGTTGTATTGCAAGCCAATGCGGCCGTGATAATCAAGCATGGGGATGCCAGAAGCGTCATGGAGTCCGGAGTAGTCCCCCTTCTCCAGAAACGGCATGTAGTACTCGGCGAGCTCATGGGGGTCCATGTTGGGATTCATCTGGGGCGTGTCGTGCCAAAACCTGAGTTGGCCACTGCCAGGCAGCAGATACGAGTGAAAAACCCGCCGGCAGTAGTGCAGGCGATCGGCGCAACGGGCCAAAAATGAACGCGCTTGCGTTTTCGGCTCAGCACCTGTGCGACTCGAAACTTCTATAGTTGCTCGACTCGCCATAGGCTCGTTTCCATGTCTCCCGGATGAACGGCGATTGAAGTCAAGGCCAGCAGGTCAGTCGCATTCTCACCGTCAGGAAGAATCACATTGCCGTACTGGAAGAGCCCCATTGGCCAGAGGTCTTTCTCCCGTTGCATCAGTGACGTCCATTCCAGACCGTCTGTGCTGCCATATACCCGTGCGCTACGGTCAAGATTGACCGCACTAGGTTCGACCATGGTGGAGAAAAAAAGGTTGCCGCCAACTTTGCATCCATAAATGGAAGAACTGCTGAGTTCTGCAACTTTGTGCAGCTCACCGTGACGGTCGAGAAAATGAATGCGGTTAGCTTCGAGCGGCGTGTCGGACGAAAAATAGATTCCTTCGGGCGTCGGCAGTAGTGCGACGGCACGCGACTGTTGATGACCGGAGAGCACTACATCGACGCTACTGAAATCGCACGAAGCCCGGAGAATGCGGCATTCCTCGCCATTGTCGCCTGTGAGGACCCACAGACAATCCGCCCAGCGATCGTAAACAAGATTATGCACATGGCGGATCGAGCCTTCGGGGAAGGTATGAGCGATGCTCCAAGTAGCGCCCCGGTCAGTCGAAACGTAGACGTGAACTTCTGACCGGTCGCGGTTGTCGAAGTATTCGCCCCAGAAGACTTGATCATTCGGAGTGACGGCGATGTGCAAGGGACGTATCCCTCGAAGGATACGGTGGGCAGAGCGAAACTCCGTTTCTCCGGGAGCCAAAGTTATGATTTCGCCCGGGACGGCGGCCACGAGATGGCCGGAGGAGAGCATCGCCAATCCGTGAAACCCATTGCGAAACAGGCGCGAACCCAGGCGCGAAGTGGAACTCATGTTCCGCCACCAAACCGGTGAATAATTGCCGATTCGTACGCCACTCAATATTGCTTCCCCCAATTCGGGCGCACAGTAACTCGTATCCACGTGAGGCGTAAAGCACATCTCCTTTCCAGGCCAGGGCGCGCATGCGGGGAAATGCCGCAACCCGCGCAAGCGCTAAGCGGCTCGGCTTCGTCATGGGCATTACGGGCGCGGCAAGCACGGCCATGGTGTTCAGTTCTCCGTCTTAAGAACCAGATGGGGACCGATGGCCAGGGCATCCATGCGCGTGCGTTGGAAGCAATCAATGGCCTCCTCGGGAGCGCACACGATCGGTTCGTTCTCGTTGAAGCTGGTGTTCAGGACCACCGGCAACCCGGTCTTGCATTCAAAGGCCTGAATCAGATCGTAGTAAAGCGGGTTTTCGTCACGGCTTACGCTTTGCAGGCGGCCGGTGTTGTCCACGTGATTCACGGCGCAAAGCTGCTCGCGCTTCTCCTGACGGATCTTGTACACGTGGAGCATGAAGGGCGAGGGGTGGTCGTGTTCGAAGTATTCCGCTTGGCGGTCTGCTTGAATCGAAGGCGCGAAGGGACGAAACCACTCACGCTGTTTGATGCGGGAGTTGAGCGTGTCCTTCATATTGCGCAATCCGGGGTGAGCGACGATGGAGCGGTTGCCCAGTGCCCGCGGCCCCCATTCCATGCGCCCCTGAAACCAGCCCACAACATTGCCTTCAGCGATTTGTGACGCGACTGTCTCGAGCAGCGGGCCGCGCTCTAACTTGCGATAATGCAGATTCGCTTTCTTCAAGGCCCGTTCGATGCGGTCCGCGGAAAACTCCGGCCCAAGATACGCATTTGTCATCACCTGGCGGCGCGGCTGTTTGAGGACGGAATGATAAGTGTGCAGCGCCGCTCCGATCGCCAGTCCTTCGTCTCCCGCCGCCGGCTGGATCCAGGTTCGCCGGAACGGCGTGCGAGAAAAAAGTTTGCCGTTGGCCACGCTGTTGAGTGCGCAGCCTCCGGCCATCGCGAGATCCTCACATGGAACACGCTTGTGCAATCCGTTTAGAAGGTGAAAAAACACTTCTTCAAAACAGTGTTGCATAGCGTATGCCAGGTCCATGTCGCGTTGTGTAAGGTCGCCACCAGGCTCGCGCGGTTCTCCAAAAAGCCGGACCATGCCGTCGGCGAAATGGCGTGCCAGGCGTACGGTTCCGTCCGCCTGAACCTGCATTCCCTCGTTGCTGCCCACAGGTTTGAAGTAATCGAGACTCAATCGGAAATCTCCGTTTTGCAATCCGACGATCTTTCGCACCTGTTCGCAATAGGTATCTTTCCCGTAGGGGGCGAGACCCATGACTTTGCCTTCATCGCCGTATTGTTTGTAGCCGATGAACTCGCAAATCATGGTGTAGAAGCCGCCCAGCGAGTGCGGCAGATAAATCCGCTCCAGGACTTCGATGTCATTGCCTTCGCAGCGCGCCATCATGGTGGAGACGAAATCTCCCGAACCGTCATAACTGAAACCTGCCGCCTTTTCCCAAGGGGAGCAGTAGTACGCACTGGCGATGTGGGCAATGTGGTGCTCGAGATGATGCTCCTGGAAACGAAGGTCTGCTGGATCACGTTCG
The DNA here is from genome assembly GCA_963765285.1 of Terriglobia bacterium. Lineage (GTDB taxonomy): Bacteria > Acidobacteriota > Terriglobia > Terriglobales > Acidobacteriaceae > CAVWZH01. Next base: position 65,861 of record CAVXVR010000008.1, on the reverse strand, counting down.
AACGCCGTCGCGAGCAGGGAGCGCACATCGCGAAAGGCTTCTTTGCGCTGGCGCATGCGAATAAAATTCAGGATCTTTGTTGGATTGGACAGTGCATAGCTCACCTTCTTAGTCAGATTGGCCGCGCTGTCCTGGCCAACCGCAACGTGATCGACGTCGCCGATTCTGGCGCCGATGGCATCGAGGCATGCCTTTACCGCGAGAGAGGGAAATCCCGCGTAGTGCTTCACCCGGTTCAAGCGCTCTTCGGCGATGGCGAATACAACTTCTCCATCCTGCACCAGGGCGGCCGAGGCGTCCGCATGAAACATGTTGAGGCCGAGGATCAACATGGACTAGAGCATCCCCCTCGCGGCCTTGGCAGCATCCCTGGGAAGCTCGAACGCATCTGTTCGCAACGAGCAGGGCCTAGGTATCGATACGAGTTGAGACCGCCCCGAGGAGCGAGAATCGAGCACGCGGAATGTCGCTGCCATTGTGGCCACGATTTCTTCAAAACGAATAGGGGATTCGCCGCCAGTTTGAATGGCGCGCGCAAATGCCTTCCATTCCGCGGCGTGGCCTTTGTCCTGTCGAAGCCAGGAGCGGAGCACCTGACGCCGCCCGCGGCCACCGAGTTCCAGGCGCCGAAAGTCTTCCAGCACTGCCGTGGCCCCGCCGCCAGAAACTTCCAGGCGTTCCTTGGAGAACGAACTGGCTCCGTTCACCAGGTAACTGATGGTGCCCTGGGAGCCATCGGAAAATTTCAACGAAATCACGACGTTGTCACCTGCGTCTCGCGTCTCATTCGCTGGCCCGTGACTTTGGACCTCTACCGGCGCAGACCCGGCGAGAAAGGATAAGAAATCCACAAAGTGACAAACTTCGCTGAGAATGCGGCCGCCGCCCTGCTCGCGATCGTTCACCCAATGGTCCGAGGGTAAGGCTCCTGCATTGACGCGGTAATGCATGACCAGCGGTTCGTGGACGGTTTTGAAAAATGCCTTCAGCCGCGCCGCCATGGGAGCGAAGCGACGGTTAAAGCCAACCATCAAGAGGCATTTCTTCATCCCCCGGGACAGTTGGTAAGCGTCGATGATCTCTGCCAACTCTTCCGGAGTGAGACAAAGCGGTTTCTCGCAGAACACATGTTTTCCAGCGCGCAACGCGGCCAGAACGTAGGGAGCATGCAAGTGATGGCGAGTGGCGATCACGACTGTGTTTACGCCAGGGTTGTCAAGAATCTGTTGTTCGTCGGTAGTGCAGATACGAAACCCGAATTTCTTCGCGGCATAGTGTGACTGAGAACCGTTGGGAGAGCACACCGTCATGAATCCCACGCCGGAAGTCGAGCGAATAGCAGGCAGCAGCGTGTTCAGCGCAAAACTACCAGCTCCTAACAGGCCGATGGCGACCGGCCTCTCCGCTGCCGCAGTATCTTTATTCGCCGGTGTTACCGCCTTGGGAAGCAACTCCAATCGCCGCGTTGCTTGCTGCCGCCCGGGATAGTGGATCATCACACCCAGCGAAGGGACGTCGAGTCTTCCGCTGATGATTTCGTAGGCCTCGTGGGCTCGCTCGATTGGAATCCGATGGCTGATGAGCGAATGGACATTCAGCTTTCTTTCCGCCAGCAACTGAAGAAACGCCCCCATGTTGCGGGTCTCCGTCCAGCGCACGTATCCGATGGGATAGTCGCGGCCTTTCTGCTCGTACAGTTTGTCGTAGCGGCCAGGGCCGTAAGAGCGGGAAATTCGGAAATCGAGTTCTTTCTCGTAATAGAGTTTGCGCTCGATGTCCATGCCAACCGTGCCCACGGCGGCCACCACGGCCCGTTCCCGCGCCACCTCGCCTGCCAGATTCACCGGATCGCTGCTGGAAGTTGCTGCTGTGATGACGACGGCGTCGACACCATACCCGTCTGAGAACAGGGAACACAGCGACGAAAATTCGGCGGCGGACGCGGCGGCCCGGTCGGCGCCTAGCCGCGTACCCAGTTCCGCGCGACCGGCGTCGATATCCATGCCAATCACCCGGCAGCCGGCGGCCTTCAGCAATTGAACCGCCAGTTGCCCCAGCAGACCGAGGCCAATCACGGCCACGAGGTCACCCAGTTTCACATCGGCGGTTCGAATGCCGTGCAACGCGGCGGCGCCAACTGTTGTAAAGGCGGCTTCTTCGAATGAAACCCCATTGGTGGGAATGCGGGAAACAAGAAGCCTGGGAACGCTGGCCAGTTCAGCATGCACCGCATAGCCGGCGCCTGCGCAGGCCACGCGGTCTCCAACACGCAGGTCGGTAACCCCGCTCCCCACGGCTATGATCGTACCCGCGCTGCTGTATCCTAACTCGACGGGCCGGTCCAAGCGGCTGCGTACCGCCTGGGCAGCAGTGAGCAGGCCGTCCCGCCTCACCTTTTCGATTACTTCATGCACCAAATCCGGGCGGGCTTTTGCTTTTTGCAGCAAACTCTTGCCGGCGAATTCAGATGCGGCGCGCTCGGTGCCCGCGGAAACCAGGGAAGCCGCAATCTCGACCAGGACGCATCCCGGACGCAAGCCAGCATCTGGAACTTCGATCACGGCAACTTCTCCCGTACGCGCATGCTGCAATACCTGCTTCATGCAATTGCCGCCTGAGGAACTGTACTAAAACCGGCTTGCCCGGCGCTGCCATCGAGGAAAGTCTGCATCCAGAGTTCGAGCGTGAGAAATTGCCAGATTTGCGCCGACCAGTCGTGTGTGCCACACCGGTGATCGTCTACGAAAGTGCGGACGGCCTCGGGACGAAATAGTCCGCGCTGCCGGATGCTCGATTCGGACAAAAGATCGCCAACCATCTCCTTCAGGTCATTTGCCAGCCAGTAGTCGATTGGGGCCCCGAAGCCAGCTTTGGGCTGCTTCAGAACTTCACCAGGCAAAATATCGCGCATGGCCTCACGGAAAATGTATTTCGTGGTGGGCCGGAAAAAGCCCTTGAGCTTCAGGGCTGGGGGCACGTTCCAGGCAACGAATTCTGCAAGTTCACGATCCAGAAAAGGCACCCGGACTTCCACCGAAGACGCCATGCTCATCTTGTCGACATAGTTCAAATTCAGGCTCGGCATGAAGATCTTCGAATCGAGGTAGAGCATCTGGTTGAGGAAGTCGGCATCTTCCACCCGCGCAAGCGCTTCGCGCTGACGTACCGCGGGATCGTTGAATTGGACTGCACCTCGCACCTCCTCCAAGTAAAGCCCAGCTTTTTGCCGGTCATTGAGATACGCACAATTCATGATGAAGCGGTCTCTCGGCGGAAGCGATGCGCTCCTGGCCATTTTCTTGACCAGGCGGACTCGACCCTTCAGTTGAGTTCCGCGCCATTCCGGCAACCCGGCAACTGCTCTCTCGAATAGCTCGCGGGCCGGGGCTGGAATGTGCCGGTAGGCTTGCGACCAATAGTGGGCAGTATGCTTGCGGTATCCGGCGAAGAGTTCGTCGCCGCCGACGCCTGAGAGCAACACGGTTGCTTGTTGACGAGCCTCGCGGCAAACAAGATACGCGGCAATGATCGCCGGGTCAGCCGTGGGCTCATCCATGTGCCAGGTGAGGCGAGGCAACAGGTCCACCACATCGGGTTCTACAACGATGCAATGATGGTCGCAGCCGAGGCGCTGCGCGAGGCGAGCCGGCACCCCAGGATCATCGAGGGTCGACTCTCCCACTCGACACTGGCGCGGAAAAGTAATCGTGTAAGTTGAGATCGGACGGCGCGCGGCTTCCGACATCATGGCCACAATGCTCGAAGAATCCAGACCTGCGCTCAAGAAAGCTCCGACGGGAACATCGCCAATCATTTCCTCCCCCACCGAACGGCGGAATCGGTCGCGGATTACCCACGCCAGATCCGCTTCTGACAAGGGAAAAGTTGTACCCGCCCGAGGAAATGTCAGGTCCCAATACTTGGTGGTCTTGAGTTCGCCATCACGCCAAATGGCATAGTGGCCTGCCGGCAACTTGTGAATGCCACGGAACATCGTGTTCGGTTCCGGTACCCAGAGAAAAGTTAGATATTGGTGAAGGGATTCAAGGTCGAGTGCCGCGGCGATCCCGGGAACCTCAAGAAGCGCTTTGACCTCGGAGGCAAACGCCAGGCGAGGCCCATCCAGATGGTAGTAAAAAGGCTTCACGCCGAAGTGGTCGCGCGCCAGAAAAAGGCTGGGCGAACTCGAGCGCAAATCGCAGATAGCGAAAGCAAACATGCCGTTGAGCCGCTGCAGACAGTCCGGCCCTTCCTGTTCGTAAAGATGCAATACCACTTCCGTATCCGTATGGGAACGGAAATGATGCCCCTTGCTTTCCAGGTCGCGACGCAATCTGGCAAAGTTGTAAATCTCGCCGTTGTAGGTGATCCATAATGTGCCGTCTTCGTTGCGCATCGGCATATGGCCGCTAGGTGAAAGATCAACGATGGCGAGACGGCGGCTGGCCAAGCCCACATACGAGCCGTCGGGAAACCTTTGCTGCCAGATCCCGGAATCGTCGGGACCGCGGTGGGCCTGCACGGAGTTCATCCGAGCCAGCGTTTCCTGCCCTCCGCAGTTGACCAATCCACCGATGCCGCACATGGCTACGCTCTAGCTCCTTTAGTGCTCAGTTCATGGATCTTGGCTTTGATGTGAAAAAACTGGATGCCCTGCAGGCCGCAATAAATCAGTCCCGGAGCGCCGTCGAGAAATCCCAGGCGAAAGACGTACTTGTACAGAAAAAACAAGACCGGCGACCCCGGAAGGGAGAAGAATCTCTTTCTCAGCCAGCGGCGGCGCTCAGCCTGGGTCCCGAAAAGCGAAGGCTCAATATCAAGAGGCTGATCCTGTTTTTGGCCTTGCAGCCAGACCCGAGCGTCCCAGTTCGAATACTCGTTGTGCTTTTCTATGTAGCGAGAGAGAGACTCAACATTGCGATGCAGTAAAGAATTTCTCAATTTAGCGGTCGGGCCGTCCACGATGACATGCTCGTGCACTTCCATGTCGCACATTGACATGTCTTGGTCCCGAAGGCGGCATTCAAAACGCCCTTTGGCGTGGCGAAAGAGCGATAGCTTGAAGAAATTCGCATCGCCGTGACGGAGGGTTCGCTCCAGGAAAATCATCTGCAGCGGCACATAGAAACCATCAGCGTCCGGATTTTGAATCGCTCGCCGGATTTCCCCGGCCAGTGCGGGCGTGAGCGCCTCGTCGGCATCGACGAGGAAAACCCATTCGTAGGCAAGCGGCAGCGTGTCCAGGGCCCACTGACGCTTCTTCGGCCAGCCACCGTGATAGTGGAACTGTACCAGCTTGGCGCCATGCTGACGCGCAATCTCAGCCGTCTCGTCGCTGCTGTTGGAGTCGATGACATACACTTCCCCCGCTTCGCGCAGAGAATTCAGGCATGCGGGAAGATTGCGCGCTTCGTTGCGGGCAGCAACGATCACGCTTATCGGCAGGAGCGTTGGCGACACGGCGGCATCGATCTGCCGCGCTTCTTCAACTTGTGACATCAACCAGAGAGAATCGCCTCTGTTATCTTAACCTGCGCGCCTGTGGAAACCCGGAAAACTTCGCGCGGGGAACTGTGTTAGTATCCGGCTGAATTCTCCTCCGCATGGCCCATGCCCGCCCCATTCCTGACCTGAAAGAACCTGATCGCAAAGAAAGAGTCCGCCAATTTTGGGATTCCGATCCCTGTGGTGCACGCTATCTGGGCGACCGCCAGGATTTCGAGGCCCACGCTCGAGCCCGCTATGAGCTGGAGCCATTCATTCCAGAGTTCGCGGGGTTTGCCTCGTCGGGAGGGCTTCGAGTGCTGGAAATTGGCGTAGGCATGGGCGCCGACTACCTTGAATGGTTAAAAGCCGGGGCACAGGCAACTGGAGTGGACCTTTCCGTCATTTCGATCGAGAAAGCCCGCCGTCGCTGTGAGCTGGCCGGGTACGAAGCGGATTTGCGGGTCGCAGATGCAGAGCATCTTCCCTTCCCCGACAATACGTTTGACGTCGTCTATTCGTACGGCGTGTTGCACCACAGCCCCAATACGGCGAAGTGTTTGCGCGAAGCATGCCGCGTGCTCAAACCGGGCGGGCAGGCACGCATCATGGTCTATCACCATCCGTCTTTGACCGGGTTAATGCTGTGGCTGAAGTTCGGTCTGCATCGCGGGAAATCGCTGCGGTGTGCCGTCTACGATCATCTGGAGAGCCCGGGCACGAAAACCTATACTCAGGACGAATCCCGCGAACTCATGGCCGGATTTCAAGACGTCGCGGTGAAACAGGTTTTCAGTCCGGGAGACTTGCTGCTGAATCGTCCCTCGAAACGGTTCCGCTCTCCGTTTTATCGGCTCTTGTGGAGAGTTTATCCGCGCTGGCTGGTTGGAAGGATCGGCCGAACATGGGGATTGTTTCTCCTGATCTCGGCGCGGAAACAATGACCCGGGAGCTGCTGAGAGTTAGACTTCTACCGAATTCACCTCACACCAGCGCTGCAGAACATACAGCGACCACGGACGAGACCACGAAGTTGTTCCCTTATTGAAGCCGTTCCAAACCTCCTGCACGGCGGAGGCGTCAAGCAGCAAAGCCAGCGGCCCAGTTGCCATGTTTTGCAGGCCACGTCCGACCTCGGAATGCAATTCATCCCGCATCCATCGCTCGAAAGGCAGCGTGAAACCGCTCTTCTTGCGATGCACGATCTCATCCGGCAGGGCGCCCTTCAGCGCATTCACCAGCAAAGGCTTCGGGGTGTGGTCATCCAGCTTCCAGGCTCCGGGCAGTGCAAGCAGCTTGGCGGCGAGAAGATGGTCGATCAGCGGAACTCGTACCTCGAGACCGTGTGCCATGCTCATTACATCCGCGTCTCGAAGCAGGGTGTTCAGCATGTAGCACCGCGCTTCGAGATAAGAAACCCGGTTGATCGGATCCAGGTCGCGAGCACTTTCTAGATTCGTCCGAAGAACGGCGTCCGCGCGGGTTATGTCCTGCCCGCCGACCGATTTCAGCAGCGAACTCCGCCCTCCCTGAGTGAAGAGCCCGCGGTAGAGAAAGTAGGGGTGCGATGTATTCGAAGCAACCAGCGCAGTCAGCTTTCGATTCTGATCCGTATCAGATGCAACCAGACAAAAAATGCGCGCCAACGGTTTGCGGAGCACGCCTGGAAATGCTGAGCAGATCCGCGCGAAGCGCTCCATGCGTGGCACATCGCGAAAGCTGGAATAGCCGGCAAACAATTCGTCGCCGCCGAGTCCCGACAGAGCAACTTTGATGCCGGCGGCGCGAGTCTGTCGCGCGATCAGAAAGGTGTTCAGGCCGTCGATACTGGGCTGATCCATGGCTCGCAGCGCAAAAGGAATGGCCTCGAGTGCATCGTGTTGGGAAACCAGGACCTCGTGGTGGCAGGTCCCGAATGCTTTGGCAACCATGCGGGAATATTCGGCTTCGTTGTACCCCGACTCACGGAAGACGATGGAAAAAGTGTCGACGTCCGCCCCGCCGTTCCTAAGAATGCCCGCTAAACTACTGGAGTCGATGCCTCCCGACAAAAAGACGCCGACCGGAACGTCGCTGACGGTCTGCAGGCGAACCGCTTCGGTGAGCGTGGCGTATACGTCCTCCTGAAACTGCTTGCGGTTGGCCGGCGCTGGGCACACGTTTTCGGCGGGTGGCGCCAAATCCCAGTACTTCACGTCCCGCACGTGTTCGCGCTCCCAGGTCAAGTAATGTCCCGGGCGGAGCGCCGAAACGCCTTCGATCAGCGTGATGGGATCGTAGAGCGAACCGAAAGCAAGATAGTTGGAAAGGCCGGCGCGATCCATGCGCCGCGGGATAAGTCCAGTGTGCAACAGCGTGCGTATCTCTGAGGCAAACAGAAAGTATGGCCCCACTGTGCAGTAATACAGAGGCTTGATGCCCATGGGATCACGTGCAAGAAACAAGCGGTGGCGCTGCGCATCCCATATGGCGAACGCGAACATACCGCGCAGTTCGTCGAGGCAGCGTTCTCCCCAACGTGCGTAGGCCTTGAGAAGAACTTCCGTATCGGAGTTGCCGGCGAAGCGTGCGCCTTCGTTCTCCAGCTTTTTGCGGATTGCGCGGAAATTGTAGATCTCGCCGTTATAAACGATCCAGTTTCCTGATTCGGGGTCGCGCATCGGCTGGTGGCCGAGGGGAGAGAGATCGAGGACGGCTAGCCGGCGACTTCCAAAGCCGACTTCGACCGGCTCCGGCAGTGTGTCGCGGATGATGACCGTGCCGGAATCGTCGGGCCCGCGATGGGCCAGTGACAATGTGGCACGCTCCAGCAAGCCCGGAGCGACGGACGCGTTACGGGCGACGATGCCGAAGATGCCGCACATGTTTGCAGATCATACTAGCCTGAACGGGTTGCGCAGCCGCCAGGCCGTGCCGATCCGCCAACCTTGTGTTAGACGAAGGCCAGGAACTGTCAGGCATTTCGTGGGAAATGACGCGAAGCCTGCCTCAAGGGCTCCACATAAACGAAATGGGGCAACTCGCGGCTGTCTTCGGGCTCCAAAGCAGGCACAATGGCGCCGCGCGGTACTGGCCATCACAAAAAACCCGTCCGGATAAAAATGCTCGATCATGTACGTCGAACAAACCACCTCCTGGCGGGAGTTTTGCTGATTATATGATGAATTTTTTTTCTCCCGAAGCACCGCGCGCAGGGTGTTGACCAGCGATAGTCCTCAGGAGCAAAGCGCGTGCTACCATCCTGTGAACTTGCTGCGATGAGTGACACGCTGGACCAAGCTCTGATCGAACTCCTCGTCTGTCCTCGCGACAGGCTGCCCCTGCGGCAACAACCTCGTTGCCTCGTTTGCGCTGAGGGGCATCGTTACGCGGTTATCGAAGGAATTCCAATTTTGCTTGTCCCGGAGATTAAGCAGACACACATCGAAGGTGAACGTTCTCTTCTCGTGGCCGAAGCCGGCGAGGCGGCCCAACTTCCACAATTCGACGTTGCTCCAGGAGAAATTGACCCCTTCGTGCAAAACGCGATTGGCGCCACCAATGGGTCGCTGTACAAACATCTGGTCGGGAAGTTGACCGACTATCCCATCCCGACTCTGAGACTTCCACCGGGGCACGGCAAATCGTTTCTTGAGGTCGGCTGTAGTTGGGGGCGGTGGTGCATCGCGGCCGCTCGGGCGGGGTACCGCCCGATCGGTATCGACCCATCCCTAAAAGGGGTGCGTGCCGCAAAGCGAGTGGCAAAACAACTGGGCGTGAAGGCCCAGTACCTGGTGGCAGATGGCCGCCACCTGCCGTTTCGAGCGGAGGTCTTTGAGCAGGCATTCTCCTACAGCGTGCTGCAGCATCTTGCCAAAGATGATGCGCAGCTCACATTGCAGGAAATCTGCCGGGTGCTGCGGCCGGGAGGCGAGTGCCGAATCCAAATGCCGAATGCGCTGGGCATTCGCTGCCTCTATCATCAGGCGCGACGCGGCTTCCGTGAAGGGCAGAATTTCGACGTCCGCTATTGGACTCCGGGGCAGCTACTGTCTGTGTTCCGCGCAGCGCTCGGCTCCGCCCGTATTTCCGTCGATGGCTATTTTTCCCTGAATCCGCAGGCCAGCGACATTCGCTTTCTGCCTCGGCGATACCGCGCTTTGGTACACACTTCCGAGTACTTGCGCTGGATCAGCGAGGTGTTCCCGCCCCTGAGATACTTCGCAGACAGTCTTTACGTCACTGCGGTGCGGGGCGATAAGACTCCGGCCCTGTCTCCGTAAACAGTCTGGCTATGCTGCCCTGGCGAGAGCGCCGCCGAGTCTGGCTGCGAGTGAGATGATGCGATCGACATGATCAGACCAGGAGAATCGTTTGGAAGTACGCAAACCCTCTTGAGAGAGGCGTGCCGAAAGATCCTTCGAACGAGCAATGCGCAGGATCTGGCTGGCGAGTTCCTCGGGCGAGAAGCGACCGAAATACAGGCCTGCATCGCCACAAATTTCTCTGTGCACCGGCAAATCCGAAGCCACGATCGGCAAGCCCGAGGACATCGCTTCAACCAGAGGATGGGCGAACGATTCCGCGTATGCAGGAGCAACATAGACATCGCAAGCGCGGTAGACGTGATGCAACCTTGCGTAGGGAACCGTTCCCAGTTCCACAACGTTGTCGGCGATGCCAAGCCGCGCGATTAGTCCAGCCGCGGATTTCGGATCATACGACCCGGGATTTCCTTTACCCTTCAGACTGCATGTGAGGAACAACTTCACTCTTCGGCTGCCCAGTTCCTCACGCAACCGGGGAATCGCATGCAGCAGAGTTTCGAAGTTCCGGTAGTAGTTATAGTGGCTGACAAGAAGTAGGCGCAGGGTGTCGCCTTCCACTTCGAGCTTCGTGCGAACTTCTGGCGTTAGCGGAGCTCGGTCCTGGATGAAGCCCTCCCGGTGAAAACCGTGATGAATGGTCGTCACTTCACGCCCCGACCATTGCCGCAACTCCCGGGCAAAGGCCGCGCTGGGAGCCACCGTACAGTCCGCCCAGGAAATGGAGCGCCTCGCCATAAGACTCCGCACCCGACTATCCAACCACATGGGGTATTTTCGCCGCCGGAGAAGGTCGCGATAAAAATCGGCGTTGGTATACAAGGCGTTGCGGGAAAGAAGAATCTGCGGAACCGGAGATTTCCGCAAAGCGAAATTGCCGGTTGAAATCAGCACATCGGCTCGAGCTTGCCGAATCAGGCGGGGTAACACGGTTTGTTCCTGCCAAAAACGCGCCGCCGGATTCGCGGAAGGATGTACTTCCAGCAAAGAAACCCTCCCCAAATGCTCAAATTCTTTCCTGAGCGCCGGAGGCAAGGCCGCGGCAATCTCCACATCTGTTCTGGCGGCGAACTGAGGAATGACGTTGCGCAGATAAGTCAGCCCCCCACCTGCGCTGGCAGCGAGACCGTTGATGAGCAATCTCATCATCGGCTCAGGACCACCTGGGCGGGATCTGCGCATTGGTTTGAGGCGCTCGGCACCGAGGAACGGATAAGCGCCGGAACCTCCGCCGGAACTACGTCCACCAGAGCAAAGGCCAGTGCCCAGAAAAACACGCACAGGTAGTAGCCGACAGCAAATAGCCAGTCTTCAAACACAGCGTGCACCAGGCCTGCCGCCACCACGACGGCAAGGGGAACCGCGGTGGAAAAAGCGTTGCCCGTGCGGCGCATCCAAACCAGCACTCGGTAAACGTTCCCGATGAGAATGAGGATCAGGAGCAGGAACGGCCCCGCTCCCAACAGCCCCACCCATTCGGTAATCGCGAGGTAGCTGTTGCCGTGCTCGCGGCTGGCAGAACCTGCGGACTCAAACACCCACCCCTGATCCGAGACCTCGGCGCGCGTGACGCTGGTTCCGAATCCGCTGCCGAACCAGGGATGGTCGCGGATCACGTCCGATGTCCTGTCCCAAGCAGATTTCCGTGAGCCGAGCAGCCCGGCATCGCGATGTCCCTTATAAACAAAAATGTCCTCCAGGGAACCGGAATCGGAATCTCCGTCAATGGTCCCGAGGCGAAGGGGGTGAATAGAAATAATCAGGATGGCGACCAGCATAGCCACGCCGAAACCCTGTACCAGCAGGCGATAGCGCCGCAGGCCCGCGCACATCAGGACGCAGGAGACCGCGGCAGCCGCAATCCCGGCGCGGGAGAAACTGCCCAACACCAGGACCAGAGCCAGAATCAAAGCAAACGTTCTGCGCTGCCGTAAAGTGGTCCGTTCCGCAACCATGGTTCCCCAAAGCATAATGGGGGTCGCGGCCACACCCATGACCGCGCCTAACGAATTGGGATTGTCGAACAGATCGAGACCCAGGACGAAGTAACAGAAGGTCGTCAAGTAAATCAGCACTTCACAACCCAACAACAACCCAGCTGCGAATTTGGCTTCTCGCCCGGCGACCGCCACGCGGGCGCCCGAGGCTCCATAGAGAAACAAAAGCAACAGGCTCAAGGCCTTCAGCAACGCTATCGAACCGTAGGAAGACACGATAGCCGAAACCAGCGCCGCCAGCACGCAAAACCCGGCCACCAGATGAAAAGTGGAAAAAGAATGGCGCCGGTCGCGCATGTAGATCGCGAAACCCGCCAGGGCGCCGACCGCCAGCACGTACCACCTACCCTCCGTCCAGATGGTTCGCCAAGGCAGCAGCGTCCCCGCCCAAAGAAATGCCACAAGCAACAGGGGCAGAAATCTTTCCCGATAGTTCCAGAGCGCTGCGATCAGAAGCTGCAGGAAGATAAGTCCGGCCAGGTAAAACGAGTTGCTCAGATATAAGGGATGAGCCAGCGCAACATAGACAGCCACAAGGATACCGGCAAACATGAACACCGGCCCGGCCTGGAGACGATCAACCAAGCCGCGGGCCTCCACAGGAGAACACGGCTTCCGCAATCCCCGCCGCGCACACTTGCGGCGAATACCGTGCAATGCGCTCGGTGCTTTGCCGGCCCATGGCAGTCCTCATGATCGGATCTCGCGCGAGCTCGTCCATTGCGCCAGCCAACTGCCTAATCTCTCCGGCCTCAACCACACGCCCGTTGCATCGCTCCTTAACCAGGTCTGCGGTGCAACCCGCGGCTCGAGTGGAAATCACGGGCAGACCACAGGCCATCGCCTCATTCACTACCAATCCCCAAGGATCCGTCCGCGTAGGAAACACGAACGCGTCCGCGAGGGCGTAATAGCTGGCGAGGCATTCGCGTTGCAGGAATCCTGGAAATTGAATGGTGCCAGGAGCAATACTCGCGGCTCGACGTATAAGTTCCGGACGCGACACTCCATCTCCCGCAAAGACCAGGCCGACTTTCTCTCTGATCCCAGGATCCAGTCTGCCATACGCCTCGAGCAAGTCGAACACACCTTTTTCCCGGACCAGCCTCCCCACGAAGAGAAAGAATCTGGAAGGTAACTGCAAAGCCCGGCGGCGTGCGGCGGCATCTCTGCGTACCAAGGAAGCGGAACGTGCGAAGAACTCGATATCAACCGCATTCGGTGCGGTGAAGATGGCGCGCCGGGGCAGGTGATAACTCATCAGGTATTCCAACGAAGACCTGCCCGGAACAACAAATCTATCGCAGCGCTGCATGAAAGCAGCCTTGGCAAATTCGACTGGCCGGTGATGTCCACGCTTGTCTTGGCCCGTGCTCTCGACCCACAACAGGACCGGAATCTGTTTTCGCCGCGCCCAGGCCAACGCCTGCCAGGATGCCAAATAGTTGTATCCCCCGACAAGGATGTGGTCCGTCATCCGCTGTTCGAGCGAGCGAGCGACGCCCCGGTTCAGAAGGATATTGTGGCCCGCGATCCTCCGGCGCCACGCGGGAAGCACTTCATACGAAAAATGAATTTCATCTTTACGCACCGTCCATTGCCGCAGAGTGGGATCGTTCTCCGCGAGAAAAACGACGTGCAGATCGATGCCGCTCTGCCGGGCAAGTTCGTTGAAGACAGGAATCCGGTAGGGCGCAATGATTTCACTGAGGGCAAGCAAGCGGCAGTTCATGAAAGGCAATCCCGGTACAAAGCGGCCAAACGAGCCGCCTGATGCTGCAACGTGTAGCTCCGCAGGATGGTATGCCGGGCGGTTTCGCCCAGCCTTCGGCGCAGACCGCTCTCCTGCAGCAGCGTCGCCAGAGATTCAGTAAGCTCATCCAGATTGTCGGGCTCGACCAACCAACCATTGACGCCGTGTTGTATCACCTCACCAATTCCCTGGCCACGGCAGGCGATCACTGCCTTGCCTGAAGACATCGCTTCGAGATAAACACAACCCAAGCCCTCGTAACGGCTGGGAAGCGCAAAAATCGTGCAACACCGCATCGCCTCCGCTACCTGGCCCCTGCTCTGACGCCCCAAAAATCGGACTCGTCCATCGACCTGAAGATTGCGCGCGATATTTTGAACACGTCCGCGTTCGGGACCGTCACCGATGATGTCTAATTGGGCGTACGAGTAGCGCCCACGCAGCGCGGCGAATGCGCGTATGAGCAACTCGTGGCCCTTGACGGCAATGAGATTGCCTACGCTCAAGATCCTGTCGATGCTTGGCTCGCTGATCGCAGGAAAAAACATCTCAGAGTCAACCCCGTTGTAGACCACTGCCGTGTCGACGCCGTTTTCTGGCTGATTCTTTACGCGGTCGCGGATCTGTTCGCTGACGCAAATCACCTTCCTTGCCGAGCGGTAAACAAATCCTGCCACCCGGGCGCACAGGCTCCCGGCATAACCTCCAACCTGCTGCGTGAAGAAAGCGTCCAGTCCGTGAACTGTAACCACGAAAGGAATATTCAGCTCGCGGGACAAAAGAGCTGCGGCGTGTCCGCAGGGCAGGGCGGAGTGGGCATGGATCAGGTCAAACGGCCGCCTGCGGTGGCTCCGGCTCACCTCGCCCAGCAGACGCGCGTGCAAGAACGCCCCAGCGCTCGACAGCCCGATTCCCGTTGGAACAGCGAAGAAATGGACCCACTGCGCGGGTGCCGGGCCCTCGGCCACCACGGCTCGTCCTCGGTAAAACGGCCGTACCGCAATGGTCGAGTTGGCGACAGCAAGGCCCTCCATCCGCGACAGTGGTTCAGCCACGAAGCAGCCCTGGGTTTCATCTCCCCGGGCCGGGAAAAAGGGGGTGACGGTTAATACGCGCACCGGCTTTTCCAACCGCGTTGCTTCGCAGGCCGGCGCAAGTGCAGCTGCGCTCATGCGGCGCTTACCTCCGCACTGCGGGTTAGCAGGTTGAGAAAGATTTCTTCCCAACGCCGGGTAATTGGGGTCCAATCGAATTGCTTGACATGCTGTCGGCCAGCCTTTCCAAATTTTCGGGACAACTCTCGATTGCTTACCAGGTGTCCGAGCCGGGCAAACAGTTCCTCATCCGAACTCACCAGATATCCGGTTTCACCGTCGAGGACGGTCTCGGGCTCGTAATTCTTGCGTATAATCACCGGGAGAGCGCAAGCGGCCGCTTCCAAAATGACTTTCGGAGAACCTTCCCACGCGGAAGGGAATAGAAAAATATCTGCCCGCCGGTATTCGCTTCGCAACTGTTGTGCGTTCAGCAATCCGGCTAACGTCACGTTGGAAAAATGCTCACGCCGGACTCGTTGCTTCAACGTCTCCGCCATCGGCCCGTCGCCCGCGAGAATGAAGTCCGCCTCCGGGAAACGGGCGGCAGCTTCCAGCACGGTTTGCGGCTGCTTAAAAGGCCGCAAAGAACCGGCAAACAAGATGCGCAGCCGTTGCCTGGGAAAGCGCTCCGCACTGGGAGCAAAGAACTCTGTATCCACTCCCGTGGGTACAATCTCGCTGTAAAGGCCATACTCCCGTTCTAAGCTCCGTCGGACGGCGTGAGAGTTGCTGAACAGATAGTCGCAGCGCAATACGGTTTCTTCCCAGAGCCGCGCCGCTTCGGGCGCGATCGTTGGTTCGTCCCGCACATTGGATTGCGACTCCACGGTGCCGACCGCGATCCGATTGTCCTTCCACTTTCGCCGCAGGCGCATGTACCACTTGCTGGCAGGCGACGACTTCACATAAAAGAGAATGTCGTGCTGTCCCATAAGAAATTGGGAAAGGATTCTCGGGGTTTGCCGCCGCGCCGGCAGCCTGATCAATTGCGTGTTGGGACGCTTCGCAATGAATTCGTCCGGCTCTGAGGAGTGGAAAACACTCACGTGAAAACGTGCGGGATCGAGGCGGCGAATGATTTCCCGGGCGTTGCCCATCTGGGCGTTGGGAAGGCCTCGATCGGCGAAACTATCCACCAGAATGCGAATCATGCGCGATCGCCCCTTTCGCTTAATTTATCTGTCTCTTGTCTCGTCATATCAGGCGCAGACCTTGACGGGTGCTTGTGTCCAGTCTTGGCGCAGATCACGGATTCGCGCGGCCAGCACACTGTCGCGGTCACGGAGCTGGAGCGAATCCGAAATGTGCCGGCGCGCCTTCTCCAGCAGGCGGCGGCGAACCTGCCCGGCTTCGCCAGCCCGAAGAGGACTTCGCTCCTCGGGATCGGCTTGCAAGTCAAACAAATCCTGGCTGGCATTGCCTAAATCGAGGACGAGCTTGAACCTCGCCTCACGCACCGACAAAAGCCGCGCACCCATCCGGCTTTCCCTGTGAAATGGATTGGGGCAGTTTCGGACGCATTCGACAACTGCTTCTCCCTCCCAGGATTTTCCGCTTAATAAGGACTCCCAGTGGCTGCGCCCTTTGAAATCCGCTGGTATCAACGCGTTCAGCGCATCCAGCAGCGTGGGAGCGATGTGGATCAAGCTGAATGGCGACTCAACAAGCCGTTCGTGCGAAACTTCGGGCGCTCGCAGCAAGAGTGGCACGCGAACCAACTCCTCCGTGAGCTTGTTGGGAGGGTGGTAGCGTTCGCCATGCTCCAGAAATTCTTCACCGTGATCGGCCGTAAGTGCCAGCACACAGTTGTCCCATATATGAAGACCGCGAAGTTCGGTCACCAGCCGCGACACTTGAGTGTCCACCCAGCGGATACCAGCGTCGTACAGCGCCACGATCTGGTCACGCGAGCGACCCAGCCGCTTCGCTCCCAGGTCGCCCCGGTTCCAATATGAATTGAGATAACGCGCCTCGGTAGCGTCGATCTCGCCGTCCTGCATTTCATCCAGGGCTTGCTGGCACGGGTAATAAGGCGCGTGCGGATCCATGAAGTGCAGCCACAGGAAAAATGGCCTTCCGCCCAGATTGGCCAACCAATGGCACGCCTGATCCACCAACACGTCCGCCGCAGGAAAGCGACGGAGTTTCTCGAACGAGATAGCCGGGTCCGCACTCAGGCGTAAGCAATACTGAAAGTACAGCTCGTCATAAATTGAACCAACGGAGCTAAGCTTATGACAAGCGCGGCTCAGACGACGGTTCCACAGACTGCTCTGGCTAAATTCGGGGGATTGGAGAGAGTTGTCCGAAGGCCCGATCTCCGCGTCCAGAAAATCTTCGAACGTTTCGAATCCCACATCGTAGCCAAAACGTGGCGATAAGTACGGGTTACCGGCCAAGAACGCAGAGGTGGCATAGCCTGCGTCGTGAAGAACTGACCCCAACGTGGTCTCTCCTGGAGCCAAACCTACAATGTCGCGCCCCAGACTCAGCGCATGCCGGGAGGCCATAATCGCCGGAAAGGAATAATAGGTCGGACTCCCGGCTACGATCGCGTTGGAAAAGACGAAACTCTCCCGAGCCAACGTATCTATGAACGGCGTCGTCGGGCGATGATGGCCAAGGAATCCGGCGTGATCGGCTCGCAGACAATCGACCGTGATCAGCACCAGCGATTGTGTCGCCCTCGATTTCATTCTAATTAACCCCTGCGCTTGCTCGGCTTTCGTTTTGCTTCACCAGTACTTCAAAACTTCCTTGGGCACCACGAAATCTTCCACTTGTTACAATTTCGTACAAATCCGCGTCATGCACGTAGAGCAAATTCGGATATTTCCGCTCCAGGGCAGTGAGCAATTGATCGAGCGCTTTCAGCGTGGGACCTCTGAAATCCTTCAACGAGGAATGAAAGTTGATGGAGTGAACGGAAATGATCGCCGGCAGACCTCTCGCGAGGGCATGATCTACGGCTCTTAGATATTCTTCGATCGGGGAGTTTCGGTAAGCCGGTTCAAAATCAACCGTCCGGTACAGGTTCAGGACCTCGAATGAGTCCATATGGGGCTGCACGCGCTTGCCGCTTCCATTTTGAGCCACGCGCACGCCGCTCTCCGCCCAGGCACGGCACGTTTGCGGATTGGCGCGGTATCCCGGAGCACATGCCGAAAGTGGCCCTATCCCGAAGAACTCGCGAAAGCCCGCGGCTGCGCTCCGGACAAGTTCCTCCTGCACCTCCGGAGCGAGGAACCTTGACTCCGCAGAATCGAAGTATTCGTAGCCTACCCAGGGCATCCGCCAGTAGATGTACGGAGTTTCCGCCCTCCACAAACTTCGGAGCAGATCTCCGCGTTCACCCGGGTCAAGCAGTTCCCGCCCGACGGCCGGTAAGCAAAAATGGGTCAGGCCGTGAAGCGCAGGGTAAAACACGCCGTCCACGACTCCGTCGCGATAAGCTTGAAAGAGCCCTGGCCTTTGCCTCTGCCAGTCGCCGGGCAGGCCCTGATGCAGGGGCTTCAACCGAAGTTCTCTGAACTCCCCGCTCACCACCTTGGGGAAATCGACGTTGCCCAATACAAAATTCATCACCATGCAGGCAGAGCGCGCTGTCGAGTCGTGATGGCGAAGCAGCAAGCCGCGAAGCGCAAAGACATCCTCGGCGGTCTCCAGGGAATAAAAATCGTAGGGATTGCCGCCCAGATGGATTCCCTCAGCCCGCAAGCGCTCGTAGCCTTCCTGGTCCCGGACGCCCACCCTTCCCCAATCGTCACTCTGCAGCAACACCAGGGGCCGGCTGAAACTGAAGCCCGCAACGTTCCGCCGAGGCGTAACCATTCGCCGCAATCGCTGGTTAAGATTCATAAGACGCCCAGTCTCCTGCACAACTGGCTGCCGATTTTATTCTTTCAGAAACTGCTCAAGGCACAAGTCGATTGTCGTGTACGCCGCGACCAGCCAGATTTTGATTTCAGGATTGAGCGAAAGCTCGGGAAGGTGCTAATGAAGAAATGGACCGCATGCAGGAACCGCCGTCAAACGTAACCCAAATCCTTGAGCCTTTCTTCGATTATGCGTTGTTCTTCACTATCCATTACCGAAACATCATCTCGAACCAGTTCTTGCAGGACGTGAGTCAGAAAGTTTTCCAAGGTTCCAAACCGGCTCGCGAAATGCCGCTCTGCGGTTTCACAAAGGTCTGACGGAAGGCGCACTTCCCTGGTTGATCCGGGCATCAGGCTCTGGCCTCCGCTAACTGAAACAGGCCGCGCATACGCGACCAGATCGCGCCCGCGATCAGCCGGTCGTCTGGATCGAGACCACACGCCAAAGTTACGGGGACGAAGACTGCATAGGCCAGGAGGAAGCCAGTTACGACCACCACCCAACCGGGGTGAAACCCGCGCAGCGATTCTCTGCACAACAGCAGCACCAGGAAGGTACACAGAGAGGGAAACAATATTCGCAGATAACTCCGGTTGTAGGGAAATAGCCCTAAACGCTCTTGAACTTCCCGGAGACACCAGAAATTCGTGAGAATATTGGTGAGAGAGGCCGCCAGGGCAGCACCTATCATGCCCCACTCGGGAATGAGCAACAGGGCGAGCGCCACCATGACGGACGCCATCACACCCTGCACCCTGACCAGACGTTTTTGATGCCCCGACATAAGTAGAAGATACCCCACAGAACCCACCCCGCAGTTTATTAGTTGGCCAACCGTGCCGATCACCAGAACGGGCCAGCCTGCTTCGAAGTCGTGCCCGAAGATGCGCATGAGAGAAGGCGCAAACAACACCATTGCTGCCGCCAGAGGAATTGTGAGCCCGAGGATCCACTTGGTAAGAGTCTGAAATATGCGACCCAGCAGCTCCGTCTGGCCGCGGGCGTGCAAGTCCGCGATCGTGGGCGAGAAAATCTGATTCACGGATTGCAAGATGATCGGCACAAATGTCACTAAGGCTCCTGCGACAGCGTAAATTCCCACTTCGCGTGCATGGAGATAAAAGCCGATCAATACTTTGTCGGTCTGCCCCATCAGGAATTCCAGAAAACCCATGCCCAGCGCAGTGAAAGAAAATGAAATTACTTGTTTCTCCATCTGCGGAAGTCTCCCCGAAGTGAGGCGAACAGATTTGTGAGTCAGCCTCCACACGGCGGTACCGAGCAATGCCAGGACGAAAACCGCGCTTGCCACCTGGGCGAGAATATAGCCACGCAGGCCAAACCCACGGGAGACAAGCACGGCGGTGACCGCCATCATTAGAGGACCACCGACAAAGTTGGTGATCACCGTGCGGCGGCCAACATCCTTGTAGCCAGCCAGAGTCTGGCCAAGAAAAGCGTTCAAAGCGCCGAAGATCATGATGAGCGCGAACAGTCCCAGATAAGCCTTCAACGCCGGCGTGTGGTAGAAGCGAACGGCGATCCACGGCCCAACCAGCAGCACCACGCCGCCGATGAAGGAATTAGAGATCAGCAACCAGAAAACACTGCGAGTCAGAAAACCTCGAAGCAGATTGAGGTGGCCGTTCGCGCGATAGGCTGCGACGAAACGCACCGCAGCCTGCGGAAGCCCCAACCCGTTGAACACCCCGAGCAAACCGATAATGGTCATGCCGAGAGCATAGACACCCAGCGCTTCGGCGCCCAGTGCGCGGGCGAGATAGATCTTGAATCCGTATCCTGTGGCGGCCGCAAAAATGGTCCCAGCAAGAAAAGTCAGCGACTGCCGGGAAATTCGCCCCATGTGCAGCCGAAACTCCTGCCTCTGCGCTACGGCATCCGTTTCCGGAGCTACCCTTGCAGTCGCCATTTTTCAGATCACGAATTGGGTACAAACAACGGTCCAGCACTAAGCGGCAGATGAATCTCGAACTGGCGAGCCGAAGACCGCTGTCGGAGAAGTCATCAGTTCAGGGCCTCTCCACCTTCGTTTTCGCGTTAGAGAAAACTTTGGCTCGAAGCCCGTCTTTTTTACGCCCTGGAGAGAAGCCAGGTTCGCAGCCGAACTGAAGATCCAGGGACTCTTTCCCGAAGCTCGCAACGTAGACGCCACGTTCGCGATTGCCTGGCCGTAATACCCACAGCCGCGCACTGAGACAGGCGTCCAGCAATCGAAGAGCAGCACCGCGTTGGCCGAGGGGGATTTTAGTTTGTGCCACAATTCCGACATGAAGAACCCTTCGAACTGCCCAGCCCAGACAAAGTGCACTGGCACTCCCTCAGCGTCGGTGAGCGCAAACCCCTGACTGCTTTTCATGCCAAGCCTTCGCACTGCGCGAGATAAGTAACCCAGCGTTTCCTCATCGCCGGAGTATCGCATCGCCGCACGGGCCAGAGTTTCGATGGTGACCTCCTGGAGTATGAACGAAGCATCGTCCCGGGCGGGTCGCGCCGGAATCCTATCCTTGGGCCACTCAAAGAAGAAAACCCGTGGCTGCCCGAGAAGAACTTCCTTCGACCGGCGCCACAACCTGGAACTGAGGCCGGACAACCCCGCAGTCCGTATCCGCTTCACCATGCGCAAAATACGGTCCCGGCCAACTCGCAACTTGTTTTCCAGGTAAGGAACTGCCTTGATCCCAGCCGTCGCGTGGTAACGGACCACTTCATAGGCCCAACGACTACGCCGCCGAGTGACAGTGAAGTGCAAGGTCGACCTGCTGCCGGTCGCGATCCGCTCCTTGTACCCCTCCTGTCCCAAACCCAGATCGACTACATCGATCTCTTCGTTGCGGCAGGCCTCTTCCACAATTTTCGTCAACAAACAAAAACCAGGAGAGTACTGTTTCCATCGCAGATCGAAGGCGGGCTGGTACCAAAACCAGCTGCCGGCAAAACGGAAACCATAGTTCCAGGCTACGGTTCGATCGCCGATGAGTAAGCGCGAAAATGTCATCCATCCCGGTTTCGAGAGCAGTTCTGCAAGCTCCTGCAGGAATACCCGCCGTTCGGCGCTCAAGAGGTTGCTGAGCCGTCCGTTCTGCAGATAACGTGCCACATGCGCTTGAGCAAAGTCGGGCAGCAGCTCCGCAATCTCGCCTCCGCTGACTCGATGATCGAGCTTTACCGGCGACAATTTCTCCATCGCGGCAAGATGGCGGCGCGCCGCCTGCTTACGGCAGACGGAGCGCCTGACCCGTTCGCGCTGTTCGGATGAACGAAGCAAGACCTGGGCACAGCAATAGGCAGGTTGTGAGAATAGTCGATAACCCATCTCTGAGCAGACGGCCGTGAGAGCGCAAAGTGTGTCCGACTCAGCGGGCACGTTGGCCAAGACCAGGTTTGTCGTCTTCAGACGCAGCAATTCCGCCAACACCGCGCGGGTGAAGTCCGGGCGATCCTGAGCAGAGCAAACAAAATCACAATAATCCGCCGTTGTGGCGGCCAGGAAGCAAACGTCCCCTTCATTGCGCGTCGCCAGAGATGCAACGCCGACCAGCGCATCGTTCTCATAGGCCAGGACCAGCAATGGGTGTAAGGAAGTGCGATAGGCCCGCTGGACGGCTTGTGCCCACTCATACGTATAGAACACTTCCGGCCGCGCCATCTTCGCGACCAGTCCGTTCCATTGGTCACGCAGAGCTGTGTCGTCCGGAATGTTCCGATGTATAACTAGGCGCAAAATTCCCTTCCGCAGATCCGCCCCATTGGAAAGCGACCGACGCTATCAGTCTGGCACAGTTCGCCGGCTGCTCCGATACCAATCATTTCCACAGGTTTACCGACTTGGTGTGTCTTCGATGAACGAGTGAAGGTACGGCAGGCACGACGCCAGCAACTGCGCCTCTATTAACGCCTCGTCAGGCGCCGATGCCGAGTACGCCGCCGTGAAAACGGCGGCGCAGCGAAGCGTAAAAGCCGGATAGGTGGGCTTCAAATTCAGCCAGGCTCATTTCGCCTGTGACGTGCACACGAGGGAGGGCAAAGCGGGCGATCTCTGATCCAAATCCGCCGCCCACGTTTAAGAAGGCACAGGCGAACCCCGCTTGCTCCGCCATTTTCACCTCCCGCTGGGTAACAGCAAGGGTGTCACCAAAGGGATAAGCCAGAGCCCAGACCCTATGTCCGACCGTTTGCTCCAGTCGGTTCCGGCTCTCGGTGATTTCTTGCCACACGGCTTCCGGCGACAGTAGTGAGAGTATGGGATGGGAGAGCGAATGCGCTCCCAGACTCATCCCAGCCGCGGCCAACTGCTGAAGGCCCTCACGATTCAAAACCAGAAACCTCGAGCTAGCGGCCGCATCTTGCAAATACTGCGCGCTCCAATTTCCTGGAAGTGAAAGCTGATCGCGGATTTCCGTCAGAAGTCTTCGGCGGTTTTTGACATCGAATGGCGACAAGTTCTTCACCAGCCGCCACCACAATGATCTCTTTTCCTCGGCACTCGCCACTCGCGATCGAAGGTCGATCTCAGGCACATCCAGGGTGAAGGTCTGGCCACCGCAAAGCAGCATCAGGCGCAGTTCTTCGTGCCATAACATGCTGGACACGTCACCAAGAGAAGCTCCGGTCACCAGGAACAAACATGTCAGCTCCAGTTCCTGAAGAATGGGCGTCATTTCGGTCAGTGTATTCAGTAAGCCGTCATCGCAGGTCAGCAAGACCGAGCGTGAAGGAAGCTCCTCCCCCGACTCGCACCATCGCAGAAACTGAGCGGGACTAATGACGCAGTATCGCTGCTTGAGCAATTTCAGTTGGCCGCGCAAGGCTTCTGCGCTGACCAAACCGCCATCTAGATCGGGATCGACGGGGCAGTATCCGCGAGGCAATACTCCGTGATAGGTCACGATCGCCGGCCCTGCGCCACCGCGCCGGCCGAGGTACCCGGTCCGCGCCAATCCGGGATAGACCACATGTTTGAGGAATGGACTGACCAGTTTCATTACCGCTCGACCAGGTCCCAGCTAAGCGGAGTGCCACGTTCGATCTTGCGCGTAGCCCGCTTGCCGAGGACTTCCGGAAAATAGCGCGTGTGCAGGCCTTGCGAGGGACGTATGGAATGCACATTGGCAGACGTAAAAACCTGACCGCGTTCCACATCTTGAACCACGAAAAGAGAGCGGCGAAAAGCGCGGCTCTTCGCTTCCCGCGGACTAACCCCGAAGTGCACCTCCCCAAGGGCCAGCTGGGCCATGCGAACCGCTTCGACCATGGCGCGAAATTCTCCGGGCTCGAGCGAGAATGCGCCGTCTGGCCCCTTCGAGGCCCGGGACAACGTGATGTGTTTTTCAATAATGCACGCGCCGAGCGCAACTGCGGCAACCGGCACTGCGATTCCCAGGGTGTGATCGGAAAGTCCTGCCGGCACATCGAAACGCCGGGACAATTCCGGAATGGTTCGCAGATTCATTTCCTCCGGCGCGGCCGGATAGGCGCTGGTGCACTTGAGCAGGGCAATCTGCGTAGCGCCAGCTTGTCTCGCTGTCTGCACCGCCTCTTGAATCTCCTCAAGACCCGCCATGCCCGTCGACATAATCAGGGGTTTGCCGGTGCTCGCAATTTTTCGGATGAGCGGAAGATCCACCAGTTCAAACGATGCCACCTTGTAGACGGGTACACTCATCTCTTCGAGAAAGTCGACTGCCGAAGCATCGAAGGGCGTTGAGAACAGATCGAGTCCGAAATCGTTCGTCACTGTCTTAAGCTTCGGCTGCCAGGCCCAGGGCGTGTAGGCCTCGCCATAAAGCTGGTACAGGTTGCGTCCGTCCCACAACGTGCCGCCCCCGATCCGAAATTCTTCGCGATCGCTGGCGATGGTAATCGTGTCGGGCGTGTAGGTCTGCAGCTTGACCGCGTCGGCGCCCGCGTCCCTGGCGGCGCGAATGAGGTTCACCGCCTGCTCGAAGTCCTGATGATGATTTGCGGAAATCTCCGCGACTACATATACAGGCTGCCCGATGCCGATACATCGCTGTCCGATCTGGATTTGCGTTTTCATACTCAACTTACATGCGGACCAACCGAACCCGTGACGTCGAATGCTTCTGCAGGCTGCAGCGGCAGCGTCGCGTCGGTCGTTCCGGTTCTTTCGAGGATGAGGTGGACTGTAACCTCCTCCCGTACTCGCATGGTCTCAGCACGCCTGAAATCCGCTCTTTCAAAGGCCCGCACCGAGGCGGTATTGGCCGCCTTCACGAAAGCGTGAACCCGGGGGCAGTGCCGTCCCCTCATGAACCTCTCGACTCCGAGTGCGATCAATCTATGGGCCAGTCCCTGGCCACGTTTGGCTTGCGCAACGCTGACTCCCACTTCGGAGTCGCCGTCACTCCTTATCTCGAAACGAATCTGCCCGAAAGGAATTCCCTCCGCATCCTCGGCGATCCATATGAAACACTTCTCCTCCCGTAGTTTCCCCGAGAACCACGCGATGTGCGATTCCCAGGGTATGGGCGCTGACGAAAACGACGCACTGCGAACGACCGGATCGTTGGCCCATTCCCAAAGCAGGCGGCCGTCCGCTTCCTGGACCCGCCGTAAATAGACGCCACCACCGCCGCGCAACGCGGAAACTACCCGGTGAGCGCCATTGCCGTCAACCAGTTCGCGCGACTGCCGCGACAAGCTCTGGCGTAATTCCCTGGAGCCCAGCATTCTCTCCAGCTCATCAGCCACGCGCGCAATAGAAGCGTCTTGCAGCCCGCCCAGATGAATCGCGCATCCCAACCGGTGCAGCTCTCGCGCAACCGCCGTCTGGTTCTCCGCTACATCGATCAGCAGTGCCGGCAGCGCCAACAAACACAGTTCCCAGCAGGTCGAACCGGCAGACGAAATGGCGACGTCTGCCCACGCCATCAACTCGCCCATGTTGGCGACATCTTTTCGTAGCGTAATCTTCATTGCGGATTGCTTAGCCAACTTGAGAGCAGTTTGCTGCAGCGAATCGAAGTGAGGATTACTGCCGCCCAGCACGACCGTCACCTCAAGATTCTCCACCTTGACCGAAGCGGCCGCCCGAAGCATGCGGGCCGTAAGATTCTCAGAATCGCTGCCTCCCAAGGTGATGAGTACGCGATGCCCCGTGGGCGGGATCTCTCGCACATAGTTCCGCCACCCATTGAATTCGCGGCGCAGCAGACAATATCGTGGGCCTAGCAACAACCGTGTCTGGACATCGCGATTCTGATAAAGAGACTCAGTGGCACCCACATTCTGATTCAGCACCAGGTCGGCAGAATATGGCCCAGCCTGGCCGCAATCGTCGATAAAAAGAACTTTGTATCCCGCGGCCCTCAACGCGCACTGATATTCGACTGAGAAGCGATACCCGTCCACCACAATCCACTCGGCGTGTTGTTCCCCGGCCAGAGCCGCCGTCTGGCCCGAGTCTTTCCGGGTCCCCGGCTCGGCTGAAACGTCGAACACCTGGCACGAATCTGCGAGCAGCCGGGCACGGAGCGCAGAAGTGCCCTCGGCCATAGCAAACACGGCCTTGCCGCCGACCTCTTGCCAGGCTTGTGCCAGCGCAAGGCAGCGCATCACATGGCCAGTACCCGTGGCAACGCTGCCATCGACACGAAACAGGATTGTCTGCGAACCCTTCATCGTCCTTCGCCGTCAGAGTGTTACTTTAGCTATCGACGTCAACTCGCCACGACATGCCGGAACATTTCCCGGCTCGATACCAATTCGCGAAACCGGTCCGGAGTTATGCTCTGCCACAAATCACGCACGGTTTCTGGTCTCGATGACCAGTGCTCGAGGGTGCGGGGAATCTCGCCGATTTGTGCCGCTGACCCCAATCCATGCCCCGCTCGAAATCTGCTGAATTGTTCCACGTACCCGTAAGGGCCATACTCGAGCCACTCGCACAAAAAACAGGGGATCCCAAGCAATGCGCACTCCATCACCACCGTTGACCGGATCGTGATCCCAAACCAGGCGCCGCTCAACAACTCCTGGGTAAGCGGCGCGCTGATGATTTTTGTGGAATGTCGCTGCTCCGCCGACAGCAGTTCGTTCACCAGGCGCTCGCGGTCCCGCCGGCTCTCTGCCGGATGCAGCTTGATCCAGAGGTCCCTGCCGGTCCTGGCGGCCAGGTCGGCCATAGCGGGAAGCAGCTCGCGGTAGAATTCCTCGCCGCGGCCACCGGCAATTTCGTAAGCTTCCGAGAAGAACACAATCGGCGCCGCGCCTGCCTGCTGCGGGTCCAGTCGATGGCACACGCTTCGCGCCGGCGCTCCCACTTCCACTACATCCGGGCTCACACCGCAGACTCGCACCAGGTAGTCTTCTTCCATCCGGCCCTTGGCCAGAATTACGTCCGCGTAGTTCTGCTTGAACAAGTGTCTCCCATCGAGCGCTCCATGATGACAGGCAATGGTTGGGATGCCCCGGCCTCGCGCCAGGAGTAGAGGAATGTGCGTGTAGGGATTGCTGTCATCGCCGCAGAGTACCGCTTGCACCGGCTCCTGTTCGAGAACGCTGCGCCAGGCGTCCCGAATGGCCAAGCCCTGACGAAGCAACCGCGGAAAAGAGTCGAGAGATCCCAGGCGCTCGAGCAAATCGAATTCCGGCACGGACTGGAGGTCGCAGCGCAACTCGCGCCATTGTTCAGCCAGCCCATTGTGCTCCGCCGCCGTCTGCGGACGATGTGTCGCGTATGCTGCCAGCCTGGCGCAGCTCACATTTGCAGGCGGGTTCGACACTTCGCCGCTACGGCGCGTCGTCATGAGAAGAAAATTGGTTTCCGGAGAAGTCTTCGCGTAGGCGATTCCGGTTCGCGAAACGTTCCCATAGGCAGAGGGCAGCAGGACTACCGGGGTCTGACACGGCATGGTTCTTCGCGCAAATCGTCGGCGGATCCCGTAGGCGGCGTCGTACTTGTCCCCCAGAATCTCGAATAGTTGCGGCAGGGGAAACCTCGACCAAACCCGGCGATAATGACTCAGACTGCGCTCACCGCCGGTCGATCGCCCGGAGAAACATTTCAGCCGATCACCAGCCAGCAGCCCCAAAACGTCTGCATGAAAACCAGAGCGGGTCACGAACAATTGGTCTTGATTTCCCAGCCGATTAACCAGACTCCGCAGGGCAATCAGCGTTTCCAGCCTCTGGTGGAAGAACATGGCGTTCAGTTCCCACCAGTCCAGGCCTTCTCGATCCCTTAGACGTCCAACTCCCACCCCGAGAAGCTCCCGGATACCGCGGACCTCCTCCAAACTCAGGATGTCCAGCGGCTCAGCAACACAGCCGAGAAGCGCCCCCCACCGCTTGTAGGTTTCCGTCCCGGCATGTCCAAGATCAGTCACCCAATCCCAGTTTTGCCCAACCCACGGGCCTCGCTCCGGAGTGTCTTCGGGATGGAGGAAAAGAATTCTCATGAATTCACAAAGGCTTCAGCTTGCGCGTGCGGCTTTCTGAGTTACATGCGCGTTCAGACGCTCCAAATCCGGTTCTCGCTGCATCAACGCAATCACGTCGTGCCAGTCAAACTCATCCCGATTCTCGAAGTGGCCATAGATGGTGCGAATCAGATCCAAGTCTTCAACCGTGTCGAGGGTCCAGCGGTAGTGGCTCCAATCTCGGTCTCCATTCAAGAAGGACAACCGGAACAGATCCGGATGCTCATAAAAATACGGCGTCACGTGCTCTCGCTGATGCTGTGCCTCAGCTTCACGCCAGGCCCGTTCCAGCGCATTAGTAGCGAACGCCTCTACATCCAAACCGCGTGGATAAGTTCGCGGCAGCACATTACTGGCATAATCTGCCTGCTGCTCGAAAAAGAGCTCAATGGTTTGGTCGACGAGTGCGGGGTCGATCAGCGGGCAGTCCGAGGTGATTCTTACAATTACTCCCGTGCCCGCCCGCGATGCCGCCGAATAGTAGCGATCCAGGACGTCCAGCTCGGAGCCGCGAAAATGCGAGACTCCAAGCCGCGAACATTCCCGGACGATGGCGTCGTCGGCGCTCGCGGTCGTGGTTGCAACCAGAACCTCATCGAGGAGTTTCGCCCGCACAAGCCGCCGCACCACCCGGGCCAGAACGGTTTCACCGCCCAGGTCGAGCAGGACCTTACCGGGCAGGCGAGTACTGCCCATGCGGGCCTGGATAATCGCCGCCGTTTTCATGCTTCTTGCCGGCCTGCAAACCGCGAACCGCTTCGGCGTTTTTGCAGAAGAAACATGCAGTCTTCGTTACCGTTGTCCAGATATGGCAAGGATTCCTGTTTCATGATTTCCAGATCGTCAAACGCTTCGAGATAGTGCCGGAGATAGTCCGCTTTCCAAAGCAGGCCGAAGCGGCCGCGGTAACTTACTTCCGTGACGGTCGCCGCGTGGTATTCCAATCCCCAGATGTAACGGCTGCTGCAGCGATGGATTTCGCTGATTGCTTTTGAAATCTGATCGGGCGCGATGTGAATGAGCACCCCCGAAGTAAACACAAGGTCAAAAGATCCCGTGGCAAAGGGGATTTCGAACGCAGTCGCTTCCAGCAGGGGAACCCCGGGGAGCAGAGCTCGCGCCTGGGTCAGTGCATAGTGCTGGATTTCAATACCGAAGACATTCCGGAATCCCATTTCCCGCAAAAGCAAAAGCTGGCCGCCGCGATTGCAGCCCACTTCCAAAATTCTGGCATCCTTAGGGATGTCTGCAAGGAATCGGTCGTTCAGTTCGCTACGCGCCACTCCGTAGTTTCCGCGATAGAGCTCGTCGAGCTGCATTCTGTCGAGCGAGTTGCGGTCTGTGTACTCACGTCCGAACTCACCGCGCCACCGCTCTATTTGCAGCGTGTTCACCAGTCTCTCCTGAGTTTTACCGTGCGAAGTGAGCGGCCACCTTGCTGACCGCGTGAATCACATCCTCGACATCCCCATCACTCATTCCGTGAAACATCGGAAGGCTGATGAGCCGCTCGTAGGCGTCTTCTGCCACTGGATATTCACCGCCCCGGTAGGCGAACCTCTCGCGATAGTACGGCTGCATATGGACTGGAATGTAGTGCACATTCACGCCGATATTCTCCGCACGCAGAGCGTGAAATACTTGCTGTCGGTCAGCCGACAGTCTCGCGAGATCGAGGCGAATGGGATAAAGGTGCCAGGCAGGGTTGACTCCTGACCGCACCACCGGTGGGATGACGCCTTCAATTTCTCGAAACGCCGTAGTGTATCTTGCCGCAATTTGCCGGCGACGCGCCAGATTGGCGTCCAG
Organism: Terriglobia bacterium; assembly: GCA_963765285.1. Taxonomy (GTDB): domain Bacteria; phylum Acidobacteriota; class Terriglobia; order Terriglobales; family Acidobacteriaceae; genus CAVWZH01. The sequence continues at coordinate 36,077 of CAVXVR010000008.1, read as the reverse complement.
TCTTTCCAGTTGCGCCAGACCGAGAGCGCAGGCGACATCTGTCAACCGGTAATTGAAGCCCAGCAGCGTCATCTCGTAATGCCACTGGCTCGCGGCCTGTCGCTGCCGTGCTTCGCTGCTGATCCCGTGATTGCGAAAGCGCCGCAACGTTTCGGCAATCCGGGAGTCGTTGGTCGTTACCATGCCGCCTTCACCCGTCGTCAAATGTTTCACCGGATGAAAGCTGAACACCGTCATGTGTCCACGGCTTCCAATTTTTCGCCCGCCCTGTTCTGCACCCAATGCGTGGCAAGCATCTTCGATTACGGTCAATCCGTGCTTCTCAGTTAGTTCAAGAATGGAAGGTAGATCGGCGGGGTGCCCGGCGTAGTCGACCGGAAGAATCACTCGGGTACGGGGGGTAATACAGGCGGCGACCCGCTCCGGATCCAGATTCAGGGTGTCGCGAGACACATCGGCGAATACCGGAGTTGCGCCCTGATACAGAACGCAGTTAGCGGTCGCAACAAAGGTGAGGGGCGAGGTGATGGCTTCATCTCCAGCTTTCAACCCCGCCGCAAATGCCGCCCCATGCAGCGCGGCCGTGCCCGAACTGAAGCTCACGGCGTGCGTCGCTCCCACGCACGCGGCGAATCGCTCTTCGAACTCGCCAACCTTGGGACCCGTGGTCAGCCAGTCTGAGCGCAGTGTTTCCACGACCGCCTCGATATCCCGTTCATCAATGGATTGGTGTCCGTACGGTAGCAGCGTGCCGCGCACAGGCGATCCGCCTTCGATCGCCAGCACATCCCGGCTTAGCGAAGTTACGGCCATGAATTCTTCACGCGGGCACGCGTTGCGGTTCCAAAATGCGGATTTTCTCAGCAGGAGCACCCGCGTCGACCAGTTCTCGCAGTTCCTCCGGAGAAAGCCAGTGCGGATTGGAATCGCTCGCATAGCGGAACCCTTCGGGAAGCGCACGGGCATCGTGCCAGTTCTGGTTATTCCACCAGGAGTGTGCCGGCCGGATTACATACATTTCATCCAGTTCCACGGTGTTTCGCGACTCATCTTCTGAGACCAGAACTTCATGCAGCTTTTCTCCGGCGCGGATGCCGACGTATTCCACTTCGCAGCCCGGTGCAATCGCCGCCGCCATCTCGACCAGGCTCATGCTGGGGATCTTGGGAACAAAAATCTCGCCGCCGTGCATTTTCTCGATGCACTCGGCGACGAAACGCACGCCATGCTCAAGCGTCAACCAGAACCGGGTCATGCGCGGGTCGGTGATAGTAATCTTGCCCCGCTTGCGCTGCTCCTGAAAAACCGTGATCACGCTGCCGCGGCTGGCCGACGACGTTGCCGTAGCGCGCGCAACTGAAGCGCGTGTCTTGCGCGCCAGCATAAGAATTGGCCTGCACAAACATCTTTTCGGCGCAGAGTTTGGTCGCGCCGTACAGGTTGATGGGGTTGACGGCCTTGTCCGTGCTGAGCGCCAGAATCCGGCGCACGCCTCGATCAATCGCGGCGTCAATCACGTTGCGTCCGCCAATAATGTTGGTCTGGATGGCCTCGAAAGGGTTGTACTCGCAGGCCGGCACCTGCTTGAGCGCGGCGGCGTGGACGACGATCGTCACTCCGGACAGCGCGCGGTCCAACCGGGAGGCATCGCGCACGTCGCCCAGGAAGTAGCGCAGGCTCTCGTGGTCAAAACCCGCCGCCCGCATATCGTGTTGTTTGAGTTCGTCGCGGCTGAAGATGATGAGCTTACGAGGGTGATATTCGCGGAGCATCAGCTCCACGAATTTCCTGCCGAAAGATCCGGTTCCGCCGGTGACCAGGACCACTTCCTCTGACCAATTCATCATGCGGTGCCTTGTTTGTGAGTGGATTATAGCGGAGAAGTGCTGCGAGCTTTCCACAGTTCGCGCAGAACTCTGCACAGGAACCACTGTGGTCAAGATGGCAGACTCTGCTTGCATTGTAGAATCAGGCGTTCTGCAAACCATGTCATGATTTTTTCAGCCGAGACGAAGACTGCAGGAAGAATTCTCGTCCTGCCGTAGGCGTGGGTGTGGCTTTTGAGGAGTGCGCATGGACTCGGGGTCCCTAATCTCGGCTGGCAGTCAAGGGTTTCGCGAAGGACAAGCCGCCTTCCCGATGGATCCGAATCGTCAGGGCAGCTTGTATCTCAACCCTGTGCTTCCGTCGCAAGATTCCGTCTTGCGCGAATATCTCCGGGTCTTAATCAAGCGCAAGTGGGTGGTTCTGGGCAGCCTCGCCGTGATTTTTGGCGCCGTCACCATCTCCACGCTGAAGTCAACCCGCATTTATGACGCCTCCGGCAGTATCGCGATCAACAAGACCGACCCCGCCCTGCTTAACCTCAAAGATTCTTCCAATGGCGGCGGCGACTACTACGATCCAGCGGACCTCGACACAGAGGCAAGGATCCTCAAGAGTGACTTACTTGCCTTGCAGGTGATCAAGCAATTGAACCTGGACAAGCGGCCCGAGTTTGGCGGGCAAGCCGACGCTTCTGCCACCTCTCTCGCCCTGACCACCGACGAGCTCCAGCCGGATTCGGAAAAAACTTCGGCGCTGCTGGGAGGTTTCAAGAGCAACCTCCGCGTCACCCTCGTGCCCAATACGCGGATTATTGAGATTCATTATCGCAGCCCGGACCGCGACCTGGCCGCCCGCGTTGTAAATACGCTGATCAACACCTACATCGAGCAAAATTTCAAGACCCGGTTCGAATCCACCATGCAGGCGTCCGATTGGCTGTCGAAACAACTCGTGGACTTGCAGATGAAGGTGGAAACCTCGCAGGAAAAGCTGGTGCAGTACCAGAAGCAGCACGAAATTCTTGGCATTGACGAGAAGCAGAACATCATTACCTCCAAGCTCGACGAACTGAACAAAGAGTTGACCTCGGCAGAATCCGGCCGCATGGAAAAGGAGTCGGTCTATCGTCTGGTGCAGTCCGATGATCCCGACACGTCTGCCGCGGCGGCCATTAGTGCCACCGGCGGGGAGAGTGATGGTTCTGGATCATCCTCATCACTCATGGAGCGGCTTCGGGCGCAACAGGCCGATCTCAATGTTCAAGTGGCTCAGCTCAGCACCCAGTTCGGGCCGTCGTATCCCAAAGTCGCGCAGCTGAACAGCCAGCTCAAGGAAGTGGATGTGCAGATTCAGCTGGAACTCAAGAAAGTGATCTCGCCGCGTGCGCAGCCAGTACCTCACTGCGTTGCAGCACGAAAACATGCTGCACGCCGCGTTGGACAAGCAGAAACAGGAAGCCAACAAGCTGAACGAAAGCGCCATCGAATACAGCCTGCTGAAACGCGACCTCGACACCAACCGGACACTCTACGAGGGTCTACTGGAGAAACTGAAAGAAGCCGGCGTCACCGCCGGGCTTCGTTCAAATAACATCCGCAGTGTGGATGTGGCACGCGTTCCCGCCGTGCCGTCGGAGCCCAACGTGCCTCGCAATCTTGCTTTCGCGTTGGCGCTAGGCCTTACCACAGGGATCGGATTGGCGTTTCTTCTCGAAGGCATGGACAACACTGTCCGCACCCCGGAGCAAGCACAGATGATCTCCTCGCTGCCTTCGCTAGGAATGATCCCGCTCGGCTCCAGAAGCACGTCCGAGGGTCCATCTAAACAACGTTTGTCGATTACTTCTGCCAAAGAAGTGGTGGAACTGGTCACGCAATGCAGACCTCAGTCGCAGATGGCGGAATCGTATCGCGCCTTGCGCACTTCCCTATTGCTGACCTCTCTCGGTGCCCCACCCAAAGTGGTTCTCGTCACCAGTGCCCTCCCCCAGGAAGGCAAGACCACCACCAGCATCAACACAGCCATTGTCCTGGCGCAAAAAGGGACGCGAGTCCTCCTGATCGACGCCGACTTGCGGCGCCCGAGCATTCATAAAACTCTCGGCATGGGCCCCAAAACCGGACTCAGCAACGTCCTGACGGGAAACGCCACGTTACAGCAGACCATCATCCGGTCGAACATTCTGCCCACACTTTTTGTCCTTCCCGCGGGCCCGCCGCCGCCGAATCCCGCGGAACTTCTGGCTTCTTCAAACATGAAGGATGTTTTGGCCGAATTGCGCGAGCAGTACGACCACATCGTGGTCGATACCCCGCCCACTCTTTCTGTCACCGACGCGGTAGTGATGTCCACACGGGCGGACGCCGTCGTCCTGGTAATTCGCTCCGGCCAAACCACCAAGCAAGCTCTGCGCCGCTCTCGCGAGCTTCTGATGCAGGTCAATGCCAGGATTGCGGGCGTTCTGCTCAACGCGGTCGACCTGAACTCTCCGGATTACTACTACTACTACGAGTATCAGGGAAAGTACGGCCACGGTTATTACCAGGAAGATGAAGCGGACACCGAAGAATCAGTCGCACGGGCCGCATCTGGCGGTGCCTAGGGTGAAGCGATGCGAATTCCGCTGACGGGCGCGCGAAAGGTTGGCCTGCTTGTCGTGCCTGCCGTTTTCGCCGCGCTTTACTTCTGGTGGATCAGCGTGGGCTTCCTGGCTGCATATTTCTCTGCGAAACCAGATTTGCGCAGCCTGCAGAGAGCCGTCCGGTTGCAGCCGGGCAATGCGGACTACCGCTATCGCGTCGGGCGTTACCAGTTCCTGGTGCAACAATCTCCCGATGCCGCGGTCGAATCTTACCGCGCTGCCGTCGCGTTGAATCCACATCAGGCCCGCTACTGGTTCGATTTGGCCGCTGCTTATCAACTGTTGGGCAACGCGGATGGACATGCCACGGCCCTTCAACACGCTGTCGATGCCGACCCGACCACTCCGGAGATGGCCTGGGAAGCCGCCAATCTTTATCTCGTACAGGGAGAAACCGATCGGGCGCTGCAGGAATTCCGCGTGGTTCTGCAGAACGATCCCTATCTTCCACCAGCAGCGTTGCAACTCTGCTGGCGGATTAAACCTGACATCGACGCGCTTTTGAGCGGCGTGATTCCCGCTAATGCTGGGGTGTATTTATCTTTCCTGGATTTCCTGGTCTCGCGAAAGGAAACCAGCGCGGCCGCCAAGGTTTGGGAGCGAATCGCCCAGATCCACCAGCCAGTAGAACCCCACCATGTCTTCGATTATTTCCGCTATTTGATCGGGCAGCACGAAGTAAACCAGGCAAGTTTGGTTTGGCAGCAGGCCGCTACTCTTTCCGGACTCTCCTCGTACCAGCCTTCGCCGGAAAATCTTGTAGTGAATGGCGATTTCAGCCTGAATGTTCTGAACGGCGGTTTCGACTGGCTTTATCAGCGATCACCGGAAGTCTCCCTTGCCCTGGATCCAACGCAATCGCATTCCGGACATCGCTCGCTGCGCATTACTTTCGACAGCCGCGCCCTCGAAGACGCCGGAATCCGTCAACTAGTCCTGGTGCAGCCCAACACCAGCTACGATTTCTCCGTGTTTTTCCGGGCGGAGGACATCCAGGGAGCGGGCGGCCCTCGATTTGCTATCCAGGACCTTTACAGCGGAACGAACTACTTCTTGAGCGAAGAATTGAAAGACGCAGATTTCTGGAAGGAGGTAGACGGCAGCTTTATCACTGGCCCTGACACGAAACTGCTGGTGCTGCGCATCCAGCGTGTTCCTCCCGGTAGCCCGATTCGAGGAAAGCTCTGGATCGACGGCGTCCGCTTGGCACAAACAGAGGTCGTCAACCAGTAGCGTAAGAGCCCGAGCCTATGGCATCGACTGCAGCTTCGCCAATTCTCGATCCCACTCCCGCAGCTCCGGCGGCACCGGCACAACTTCCCGTGCCTTCCAGGCTCGACCCTGTCATTTTTTTCGGAACTTTCAGTCTTCTGTTATTCGGCCCGCTCGCGTTCGGCGCTGTAGAACCGTGGGCAATCTTCGTTCTTGAGCTGGGCGCGGCAAGTCTCTTTCTCCTATGGTGCATCCGGCAGATGCAATCCGGTGAACTGGTTGTCTCCGGCAACCCGATTTTTCCGTCTATGCTCGCCTTTGCGGCGCTCATCGCATTGCAACTCGCAACCGGACACACGGCCTATCGCTCTCAGACCATTTCTCTCGGGCTCCTATATTGCTCTTATGGCTTGCTCTGTTTCCTGGTTGTGCAGATTTTGCGCAGGACTTCCCAGATCAAGCTCCTGAGTGTGGTCTTTTCGCTATACGGAGCCGGTGTGGCTATGTTTGCCCTCATTCAGAGCATGGCTTCGCCGACTCGTCTGTACGGGATACGAACTCCTCATTCCGGCGGCTGGATCTACGGCCCCTACGTGAATCACAATCACTATGCAGGACTGATGGAAATGCTCGTCCCCATCCCTCTGGTCTTTGCCTTGACCCGCTTCGCTCGCGGGCCGCGCCGCACTCTGGCGGCCGCGGTCGCCGCGCTGATGGCGGGAACGATCTTTCTCTCGGGCTCGCGCGGGGGCATGGCTGCAGTCACCGTGCAGATCGCGACGTTAGGCGTTCTCCTCAACCTCAAGGGCAAGAACCGCAAAGCAACCGTCGCGCTCGGCGTGTTCCTGGTGATCACGATCGGATTGCTCGCCTGGCTGGGTGGCGGCGAACTGACCAAGCGTCTGGCCAGCATCCATTCTGAGACCCGGACCGAATTGTCCGGCGGAATCCGCACCTCGATTAACCGCGATGGAATTCGCATGTTCGCGCGCAAGCCTGTCATGGGATGGGGGCTGGGCACATTTCCCGACGTCTACCCGCAATTCCGCAGCTTCTATACAAACTTTTTCGTCAACCAGGCCCATGACGACTACCTTCAACTGCTGGTGGAAATGGGATCACTCGGGTTCATCACCATGCTCTGGTTTCTCGCCGCCGTTGTTCGCAGCGCCCTTAGGAAGTTGGGCCGCTGGATGGACGACATCAACGGTGGCGTAACCCTGGCTGCGCTGCTCGGTGTAATCGGCATCCTGGTTCACAGCTTTGTGGACTTCAACCTGCAAATTCCCGCCAATGCCGCGCTGTTCTACGTGCTCTGCGCCATCGCCGCCATGGAGCCGCGCTTCAACCCGCCCCGGCGCAAAACCGTGCGCCACCGGGTGCGACCGGAATGGCTGATTGCCAACGCGGTTGCGGACGAAGGTGCAGCCCCGGCTCAGTAAGCGCCGCGGATCTCTATTGCCAAATCAATTAATGCTGGATGGTTGGGATTCGAACAAAGGTATTCGCGGGTATTACGGCACGTTGGGGCTCATCGGATTGTCGCTCTGCAGCAGAACCCAGGTCACCACGCCACCCGCGGCCACCGTACCCACGAGGATCGCAGTCTCGGAATCCATGATGCTTCCGCTGGCCGCAACCGGCGCTCCGCCGCGTCTTCTGTTTTTCTTGCTCGCCTGTTTCGATTCGTCCCGCGTGGTCTGTTGGCCTTGCGGGACCGTCGTCGTGCCCGATTGATCGCTCACAGTCACATCGCCCTTTTGCGCGACGATCCGCACTGTGCCGTTCGTGTCGGTGACCTGAAATTCGGTCCACGCGTCTGAGGCAGGAGAAACCGTCACCTCACCCGCCTTGGTGCTCATGCCTTTGGAGGTAGCCACGGTCACGCTCCCGTGCTGCAGAGAAACCGTCTCGCTTTCAAACTTCACCAGCGAATCCGCCAGGACTATGACGTTCGACCCGGCCCCGTTGATGTTGGCCACTGAGTCCGGACGAGTCTGCACCAGGTCTCCGGAGAAAATCGCCGAGGAGCGCGGTACCGTAGCGCCGTTCAGCCACGCCGTTCCCTTGGTGTAAAGCATGGCGGCTCCAGAATCAGCCGCAAGCATCGAGGCCGGGAAGGCGGCAACCATCATCCAGCAAAGGGCGGAGCGGAGCGTCGAAACTTTCATAAGACGAGGCACCTGACCGTCATGCTAGTGGCCTGGCGAATGGGCCGTCAATTACCAGTGTGGTGACTCGCAAATGCTTCCAGCGGCGAGCCTTACCGCCAGCGATCGACTGCTTCCCACCATGCCACGCGTATCCACTCGTAGAAGTTGGTTTTGGCCCATTCGCGGTGCTGCCACCAGCGCAGACCAAACTCCTTCGGTTCGTGAGCTGCCGCCACGCTGTACTCGTACTTTGAAATCCGGGTGCGAAAAATGCTCAGCGCTCTCCGGGTGTGGAAGTCCGAGGTCACCAGCAGGACTTTTCGGCTGCCGGTATCCGCCAGGCATTGCGCGGCTTCCTCAGCTTCGTCCTTGGTGGAAAGCCCCTGAATCGGACAGATCTTGATCGAGGCGGCTTCGGGCAAAGACTGCACCCATTTTTGCGCCAGCTCGACCTGGGTCGACTGGTAGATTCTGATGTCCGCCGGAACGTCCAGAATCACCAGACGGCCATAACCGCCGTGCAACAACTCCAGGGCCAGCGCGGGGCGACGTTCGGTTTCGCCGGCCAGTACGACAATGGCGTCGGACTTCTCCGGCCTATCCACCACCAGCCACCCGGCAGAATTGATCGCAATCAGCAACAGCACGACTGCGATCGCAATTCCCAACCGAATCTTGACGTTTCGTTGCCGCATTTTCCCTGTCCGCCACGATCGCTTCTGATTACGGAAGTAAGCGAGTTTACCCGGAACCGCCTTCGCCGCGCGGCCCAATTCTGAGAAACTGATAGGTCAAGCTGCCTGCGCGATGCGGTCGAATGCTAAAATCCTAAGAGTTGCAAAGCCCACTCATGACGACATCTTCCGTGCCCATTACGCTCTTCTCCGAACTCCAGCATAAAATCGAACAGCGCCAGGCGCGAGTTGCAATTATGGGGCTGGGCTATGTCGGCCTGCCGCTGGCGTTGCTCTACTCGGAACAGAAATTTCCGGTTACCGGTTTCGATATTGACGAGCGCAAAGTAGCAACACTGGCCAAGGGTGAGACCTATATTTTCCGCATTCCTGCGAACGAAATCCGGCAGGCCCAGTCCCAGGGATTCACCGCGACCTCAGACTACTCTCAGTTGGCTCAGATGGACGCGATTATCATCTGCGTCCCCACGCCACTGAACGAGTATCACGAACCGGACCTGAGCTACATCACCAACACCGCGGAAGCGATTGCCCCGCATCTGCGTGCCGGACAGTTGGTGATCCTCGAGAGCACAACCTATCCCGGCACCACCGAAGAAGTCATGGTCCCAATCCTCGAAAAAGGAAACCGGCGCGGCTTGACCGCATCGCGAGGAGGCACAGCAAAAGGAACGGAATTCTACGTGGCGTTCTCGCCCGAGCGCGAAGATCCGGGCAACACTACTGTGGCCCGGCGGGACATTCCTAAAGTTGTAGGCGGACTTGACGCCCCAGCATCCGATCTGGCAGCCGCTCTCTACGGAGCCATTTTTACCCGTACAGTGCGCGTCTCCTCCCCCGCAGCCGCGGAAATGACCAAGCTTCTCGAAAATATTTACCGCTGCGTAAATATCGCTCTGGTCAACGAACTCAAGCTGCTTTCCTTGCGCATGGGTCTGGATATCTGGGAAATCATCGAAGCAGCTTCCACCAAGCCTTTTGGATTTCACCCTTTCTATCCCGGCCCCGGGCTGGGCGGGCACTGCATTCCAGTGGATCCGTTCTATCTCTCCTGGAAAGCTAAGGAATGGGATTTTCGCACTCGCTTCATCGAGCTGGCCGGCGAGATCAACGTCAACATGCCTTACCACGTACTCGATTCCGTAGCCAAAGCGCTCAATCAGCACATGAAGTCGTTGAACGGCTCGAAGGTGCTAGTGCTGGGACTGGCTTACAAGAAAGACATCGACGACCTGCGCGAATCTCCCTCGCTGACCATTATCGAGTTGCTGCAAAAGCAAGGAGCCCAAGTCGCCTATAACGACCCGTATTTCCCCACCGTCGGCCGGGGGCGGAAATATGATCTGCAAATGAAGTGCACACCGTTGGATAACCTCGCGCAGTACGACTGCGTGCTCATCGTCACCGACCACTCTGACTATGACTACCAGCGCATCGTCCGGGAATCGCAATTGGTCGTGGATACGCGCAACGCCACCAAAGGGATCAAAAGTCCGAAAATTGTGCGCTGCTGACCCAGCGAACCGACCCGTTAGAAGCTGAATTCCTACCTAGCCCTGTGCAATTTTTTGCCTTCCCAGCGGGAAGTTTTGCACGCATACTCCCAGACAGACCTAAGTTGCTGTGAAGACAACCTCTTACTTTTTCGCCTGCGCGCTAGAATGGCCTGATTCGTGCTGCCTTCTGCTTGGCGGCGTCCTCCTGGGCCATCCGAACCAGCGCTTTTCAGGGGCGGAGAAACCTCGTCTTTGGGCTATAGAGGCGGGTTTGGCCAGGCAGCGAGCAGCTCGCCAGCATCACCGGACATCTGAGTAAATACGATGGTGGGAACAGCGCAAAGCAACCTTTTTTCGTCCTTGCCCAGCCGACGGCCCCCGTTCGGGAAATTCTTCTTTTGCATGGTCGCGGAGAGCCTGGCGTTAGTGGCGCTCGCCTGGGTCGGGGTCCTGCACCCGGAAATCCTGCCCCAGCCGATTCGTGATTATCATTTCATTTCCCTCGTAAGTACGCCGGTCTGGGTGAACCACGAACCGGCGCCGGTTCGATACATCGAACCGCCGGCCGAGGCGCAAGTCGAAGCTCCCCGCGAAGTCTTGCGGGTTCCGGCAGTGCAGAAACCAAAAGTCGCGCAAGAAGAAGTTACTGCGCCCAAGGTCGAAATAGCTACGGCCAAGCCGCTAACCTTGCCGGCTGCGCCAGCCATTCCTCGGCAACTGGTCCGAACTAATGTTTTCTCAACCGGCAACTCGGATCCTCCAACCATCGCCCGGGCCCCTCAACAGGTGCAGACCGGCGACTTCGGCGATCCCAATGGCGTAACCGCGCGCGACAACAAAGGGAAACCGGTAAACATCGCATCTCTCGGATCCTTTGAACTGCCGGGCGGATCCGGACACGGCAATGGAACCGCCGGCGTACACGGCGTTCCCGGCGTGGTGGCCAGCGCCGGTTTCGGCAACGGTGTCGCAACTGGTGACAACAGCGGACGGGTAAACACTTCCCGCGGCACCGTGCGCGAGAGTGGCTTCGTTTCCGCCGACGCCATGACGCCGCCCCAGACTCAGACCAAGTCTGTCGACACTTCGACATCCAGATTCGTGCCTGCAGAAATTATCTTCAAGCCCGCTCCGGTCTATACCGCCGAGGCTAAGAGCCTGCGCATCGAAGGGGAAGTGCTGCTTGAGGTGGTGTTCGAATCCACCGGGAAGTTACGCGTGGTGCGGGTGGTTCAGGGCCTGGGGCACGGGCTGGATGAATCTGCCGTGCATGCCGCGGGGCAGATTCGCTTCAAGCCGGCTCTGCGCGACGGGCAACCAGCCGACTTCACCGCCGTCATCCACATCGTATTTCAGATGGCCTGAAGCGATGGTGATCTGAACTGCTGATTTGACAAACTGCGGAAGGGATTTTGCGGACGAGGGCTCTGGGCTGGCGCAACCCACGTGTCTGCTCCAGCCTTCGAAGCAAAGTTCCAATCTCGAATGTCGATCTTCGGCTAACCAGCGTTTACTGGATTGAGCTTCCCACCGAAGAAAACACATTGTTGGCATTGGATCCGATCAACCGGATCGTGCCCACGACGATTACCAGAATCACCGCCAGCATCACGGCATATTCCGCGATGTCCTGGCCCCGATCGTCTTTCCAAAGTTTATGTAGCAAGCCTGCCACGGGTTCCCTCCTTGTTTGGTCCCGGTCGTTTACTGACACTCTGAGAACACCTCGCCTACGGTGAGGGTGGGCCGTAAGCAGATATCCTCAAAAGTTCTCAGGATTCTATGGCAAATAGTAGTGTCTGGGTCGACCAGTGCCAATGGCACGCGCGGGGCAATACATGGCACGAAAGTGCCATCTTTTAGCCCTAAGCGATTGTTTTCAGGGGCAAAGATTGGTTCACGGCGAACAGGGCCAGCTCCAGGCGGGTGGAAACGCCCAACTTGTCGAAGATGTTGCTTAGGTGGTGTTTGACCGTATCTTCGCTGATTTTGAAATACTCGGCGATTTCCTTGTTCGAGTAGCCGGCCACGACGGCAGAAACAATCTCCAGCTCTCGTGGCGTGAGGCCGAATTTCTTTTGCCTGGCGTCTTCGCCGGAAGACTGCACCAGGACCCGTAGATACTGCACAAGGTTCGAGACGCTTTCCCGCCCCACCCAGTACTCGCCCGACATGACGGTGTGGATGGCCTTCAGCAGAAGCTGGGTCGCCGAATCTTTGAGGACAATTCCCCGCGCGCCCAACTGCAGCGCCTCGACGATCTGGCGTTTCTCTGCGGCCGCGGTCAAGAGAATGACCCGAACCGGGTTCGAAGGCGATCCAGAACTCAGCTCACGCAGCGCCTCGAGTCCCGGCTGCTTAGGCATGGCCAAATCCAGCAGCAGGATGTCGGGCTTGAGTTGCCGGGCCAGTTTCACCGCCTCGCTTCCATCACAAGCCTCGCCGATCACTTTCAGATCTGGCTCGGACTCGAGCAGGCGGCGCAGGCCGTCCCGAAAAATGGGATGGTCATCGGCAATCACCAGCCGGACGGGTAGCGGTCTTCTATTATCCATGCCGATTATCCATTCGGGTCATCCCTGACCCGTGTGCTGCGTTTGCGGGATGCTGATCTCCAACCGGGAACCCCGGCCGGGAATTGATTCTATCGTGAGTTCGCCCGCAATCAAACGAACTCGTTCTTTTATTACCAGCGGGCCGCGTCCCTCAGAATCGTCCTCCAGATGGGCGAGGCGGCCCGCGAAGGCAAAACCCTTGCCATCGTCTTCGATGATCAGTTTCCACCGGCCATCCTTGGCGCCCAGTCGCACCAGCGCCTGATGCGCTCCGCTGTGCTTGCGGACGTTCACCAGCCCTTCCTGCACAATACGTGCCACCTCGCGGCAAACCGGTTGCGGCATGTCCAACTCGTCCAAATCCGAATAAAAACGCGCCGTAATTCCAGTCTCCCGCTGAAATCGCTCAACCGCGTCCGTGAGAAAACCCAAGAGCCGGCGCGAGTCCACATCCAGCGACTTCATCTGCTGCATCAGCTCACGGAGTTTGAGAACCTCTTCCCGCAGCAGACCCTGAATCCGCCCCAGTTCTTCTTCCATCGATTCCGACTTGACTGATTGACGGCGTAGCACGTCGACCTGCATCTCCACGGCAATCAGCGATTGGACCGCGCCGTCATGCAGTTCGCGCGCAAAGCGGGCGCGCTCCACGGCCCCGGCGCGCAGTCGCAAACGGCGAAGCAGGTAGACGTTGTAAACTGCCGGGCCAATTTGTCGAACAAGTTCATGGAGAAAACGCAGTTCTTCCTCAATGTCACCCGCCAGCATGGGATCGATCAGATAGATCCGGCCCCACCACTCCCTGCCAAAAACAAATGAAACGGCAAGCAATTGCTCGAACTCATGTTGCTCGGCCAGGACACTCAGGAAATTCGCTGAGGACTTCGTGATCCCCCGGGCGTTCAATCCGATCAGGCTGAAATCTCCGCTCCCGGCGCCGTTCGTGCGCGACACGAAGCAGGATTCGCTCGGGTTGTCGAACAAATAGATCTCGCGGTCTGAGGGCAAAGGATCGAGCCAGCGAAAGCTCGACAAACCGTTCGCGCCCGATCGCATTTCTCCGACAAACACCCGTTGGCTGTTCGCTTCCTGGGAGGCAATCAGCGCTTTCCGCGCGTCGTACATGGTCAGCATTTCGCCGATGATTGCCTGCAGTGTGCCGGTGAGGCCGGCCTCCACCCGGGCCTTGCCCAGAACTCTCGCAATCACCGCTTTCTCGCCGCGCAGCTGCTTTTGTTGTTCTGCCAGGTATCCCAGAAGCAGGCCCATCACCAGAAGATAGATGGACCGCATGAAAAGGCGCTTGGGTTCGAAATCGGTCGGCTCAACTCGCAACGGTGGCAGGCTATGGCTTAAGAGGATTCGATCCAGCCAGGCAAAGAAACCAATATAGAAAGCGAAGCTGTCCACCCAGAGCAAGGCTACCTCGGCGGCCGCTGTTCCCACCGTTTCCCACAAACCCCAGCGGTAGGCCGCAGCCGCCAGGACGAAAACGAAGAACAGGAAAAATGGATTGGCCTGGCTGGTGGCAAAAACCGAAATCACCGCGGGCCATACAATATCGGCGGCGTGCACCAGTATCCGAAAAGAAGACGTGGATTGCTCGCGCCGCCGCAAAAGCAGCAGGATCGCCATGCTCTGGGCGATGTAAAAAGCCAGTAGCCCGCCGACCCATACCGAATAGCGCACCTCGCCGGGATCGATCAGAATCGCAACCAGGCAGGAAATCGCCAGACCCACACGGGCCGTGGCCAGCCACCGCTCAATGCGGCGCACCTCGCCGGGGTCGGCGGGGGCCCTAAGTCTCCACAAGAATCGATGTCGAAGCGCTCGCACTGGGAATCGAGTACGACCCAACCACGCCTATCCTGTCAAGGATATTATGGGCACGCCATTTCCCAGAGCAAGCGAAACTTGCCGACCGGTCCGGCCTAGGGAGCCTTCAAGTGCGCTGGTGACGGGACTCTGAATCGCCCGGTTACCGCAGTAACGTGCCGAGGTAATGTCAGGTGTCTAGAATTACGGCACGGCGGTGTCATGTCTTGGCGTGTAAAAATCTGGCTCACAGCCGCTTGTGGTCTCGTTTTCGTCCAGGCTGCCGGTTCCCTTCTGCTGCCCCAGAAGTTCGCTCTGATCGCGCTCAGCGACATCATCCAGCTTTTGCTTCTGCTTTCCGGAGTGTTGGCCTTGCTGCCAAACGTCTTGGCGTCTCACGGCCGAACCAGGTTGTTTTGGGGATTGATGACCCTGGGCGTGGTGTTCTGGTTGGCTTACCAGTCGCTTTGGACCTACTTCGAAGTCGTCTTGCGCAGCGATGTCCCCAATCCGTTTGTTGGCGACATCGTTCTTTTTCTTCATCTCGTTCCCATGACGGCGGCAGTTGCCCTTCAACCTCACCTCGAGCACGACGAACGGACTGCGCGGCTGGGTTCCCTTGATTTCGCTCTGTTGCTGGTTTGGTGGTTGTACCTTTATCTTTTCGCCGTCATTCCCTGGCAATACGTTCAGTCCAACGAAGTCATCTATGAGCACAACCTCAACATCGTTTATCTGACAGAAAAAATCGTGTTCCTGGGCGCGTTGGCGCTGGGCTGGCTGCGCAGTCATCCTTCCTGGAAATTTGTCTACGCACACTGGTTTGGCGCCAGCTTGACCTACGCTCTAAGTTCCTACATCGCGAACTGGGCCATCGAGCGCAATCTTTACTATTCCGGCAGTCTCTATGACGTGCCCTTGGTGCTTTCCATCGCATGGATCAGCGCCATTGGGTTACGCATGCATGGCCGTACACAAAAGCAGTGGCCTGACCCGCACGCGGGGGCGTACGGTGTTTCGGTGGCCCGTATCGGAATGATCGCGGTCTTCACCATGCCCTTGCTCGCCATGTGGAGCGTCCTGGCAAGTTCGGCCCCGCCTCGCGTTCGCAGCTTCCGGCTGGTGCTTACCCTGGTCAGCATGCTCGGAATGGGCGCCATGGTTTTTCTCCGCCAGCACCTGCTCGATCTTGAGCTTGTCGGCTTGCTCCGCACCTCCCAGGAGTCTTTCGACAGCCTGCAGCGCCTTCAGCAGCAGTTGGTGCAATCCGAGAAGCTGGCTTCTCTGGGATTGCTGGTCGGGGGCGCAGCCCACGAACTGAATAACCCCTTGACGGCGATGCTGGGTTATTCCGATCTGTTAATGACGACCCGCTTGGGCGACGAGCAACGGGTCCTGGCCCAAACCATAGGTCAACAGGTCCGGCGGGCCAAGTCGCTGATCGCCAGTCTGCTGAGCTTCGCCAAGCAGGTTCCCCGTGACAAGACGCCGCTCGATGTCAACGCGCTGGCACAGACCACAATTAAGTTGTCCCAGGCGCAGCTGCGAGAGCGCGGACTCGAGATTCAAACCGACTTCGCTGGTGGGCTCCCGCAGGTCCTCGGCGACTCCAACCAGCTTCTGCACGTTTGCCTGCACATCACCAGTAACGCGCTCCGCGGTGCAAGAAAAGCAGGCGGAGTTCTGAAAGTGCGAACCTGTCAGGAAGCAGACCGCGTGGTGCTGGAGTTTTCCGGCGATCGTCCCGCAGCGCCGGAGCGGGAGCAAGGCTCAGATCCTTTCTTGCGGATCCCGCTTGCCGGCCAACAGAGCGGCCTCGGTCTGAATGCTTGTTACGGAATCATTCAGGAGCACCAGGGCACGATGGTCAGAAAGAACCAGCCGGAAGGGATCGAGACGTTCCGCATTGAGCTTCCCGTGCCGGGCAAGGCCGGGTTGGCCGCGGCAGCGCAACTCCGCTGGACGGGCAATGATATACAGGCCGCCATGGCAAATCCGAACTCCAACCGTTAAACTGCGCACGCCAGGCTTGGTAGTGCCTACGCGATTTCCTGAGCATCCGCTTCGACCGTTCGTTTTAACTGTCCGCACGCGGCGTAAATATCCCGCCCTCGAGGGCGGCGAATAAAAGTGGGCACGCCGGCCGCCAGCAGAATTTTCTGGAATTCCTGGACCCGCTTTTCTTCCGGCGTCTGAAACGCGATCCCCGGCCCCGGATTCAGCGCGATCAAATTCACTTTGACCTTCATGCCGCGCACCAGTTCCACTACTTCGCGTGCGTCTTCCGGCGAATCATTCACCTCATGTAACAAGACGTACTCAAAAGTGAGCTTTTCCCGATTGCGTAAAGGGAACGACCGCGCCGCCGCGATCAATGCCTCCAAATTCCATTTACGGTTGAGCGGCATGAGCCGGCTGCGCTGTTCGTCATTTGAGGCGTTGAGCGAAATGGCCAGCTTCGGCCGCTGCGGTTCCAGGCCAAAATCATAGATTCGCGGCACGATGCCGGCAGTGGAAACCGTCATGCGCGACTCCGGAATTTTCACTCCCTCCGCCAGCAACTTCACCGACTTCATGAAGTTCTCGTAGTTGAGGAAAGGCTCGCCCATCCCCATGAAAACCAGATTCACCCGATCGTCGGGAGGAGCAGCTCGCTGGTCAGTCAGCACTGCGCACACCTGTCCCACAATCTCGCCGGCCGTGAGATTGCGCTTCACCCCCAACAACGCGGTGAGGCAAAACTGGCAATCCACGGCGCAGCCCACCTGGCTCGAAATACAAATTGTGGCCCGCTTCCATTTTGCTGAACTCCCGACCTCAAGCCCCGCTTCGCTGCCGTCGCCCGCCTCGCCACCGTCACCGTCCGGCATCCAGACCGTCTCCACGCTTTGCCCATCTCCAAGCACCATCAAGTAGCGAACCGTACCATCGGACGACACAAACTTCTTGGCAATGCTGGGAAGACCAACCGTGTAACCTCGCCCTGCCAGACTCTGGCGAAAGTCTTGCGGCAGAACAGAAATGGACTCGGTAGAAACTATCCGCTGACGATAAAGAGCCTCAAAAAGCTGCTGTGCCCGGTACGGAGGCTGGCCAAACTCCTCCACCACGAGCGACAGATCGGAGAGGCCCAGTCCTAACAGCGTTGTCTGTCTAGTCTCACTCATGGCAAGTTGCATCTAAACCCAATACCCACCCTAAATACCGTTGGACCTCAAATTGTAGAAGACGGCAGGCCGGTGGGTATAGGGACATCATCATGAAGTCATTGCAACCTATTGATCCTAAAAGGCTAAGCATGAATTCGCTTCATTCCGCAGGGTGTGTCACAATAAATGGAGTGCCTGCACAAGATTCAATCGCTCCTCTCCCCCCGAGGAACGCTGCCCATGGCTGAAGAGACCAGGAATATTCGTCGTTCTGTCCTCCCCAACGGGCTCATCCTCATCACCGAGGAGATGCAGCACATCCGCTCAATTTCCATCGGCATCTGGGTCAGGACTGGCTCCCGCGATGAAGACCCTCAATGGAATGGGATTTCGCATTTCATCGAGCATATGGTGTTCAAAGGCACCAAGCACCGCACGGCAGAAGCAATCGCCCGCCAGGTGGATTCGATCGGCGGAAATATCGATGCTTTCACTGCCAAAGAATGCGTCTGCTTCAACATCAAAGTTCTGGATGAACACCTTCCAATTGCTCTGGACGTTCTGAGCGATCTCGTGCTCAACCCGGTTTTCAGCGCCGAAGACATCGGCCGCGAGCGCGGGGTAATCCTGGAAGAGATCAAGATGGATGAGGACAGTCCCGACTATCTCGTGCACGAAATCTTCACCCAGAATTTCTGGAAGGATCATCCGCTGGGCAGGCCAATTCTCGGAACGAAAGAAACCGTACGGAAATTCGAACGGGACCCGGTGCTGGATTTTTACAAGCAGCGCTTCGTGCCCGGCAATCTGGTTGTCTCCGCCGCCGGTCACCTGAAACACGAAGAGTTCGTCGCCCTGGTCACCAAGCATTTCGAACCGATGAAGCCCATGAAAAACGGCTTCCACAGCGCGCAGCCTGCGATTGCGTCGCGCATCGTTCTACGCAACAAGAAGGCTCTGGAACAGGTCCAGATTTGCCTGGGAGTTCCCTCTCATCCCATTGCGCATTCGCGGCGGCACGCTTCGTACATTTTGAATACCGTGCTGGGTGGCGGCATGAGTTCGCGGTTGTTCCAGAATATTCGCGAGCGCCAGGGACTGGCCTACTCCATCTACAGCGATCTCACGCCGTATCGGGATACCGGCTGCATGTCGGTGTACGCCGGCACCTCGCGCGAATCCGCGGTTAAGGTGGTGAGCTCGATTGTGTCCGAGTTCCATCGACTCAAGGTAGAGCCGGTTCCGGAAGAAGAACTGCGCCGCGCCAAAGACCAGCTCAAGGGCAGCCTGATGCTTTCGCTCGAATCATCGACCGCGCGCATGTCGAACCTCGCCCGCCAGGAAATGTATTTCGAGCATTTTTACACGCTCGACGAACTGATCGAAAAAATCGAGAGCGTGACCGCGCCCGAACTGCAGGAATTAGCCAATGAGTTTTTCCGCACTGAATCGATCGCTGTCACCGTGCTCGGCAATTTAAATGGCCTGAAGCTGACACGCGACCAGCTCGCCTGCTGACCAGGTCCGCAACTTTAGATGAGCAGCCGGGTTTGAATTTATAAGCGCCCGTCCGCCCAAAGCTCCATGCCACTTCCTCTTCCGCTACTCCTCCGGTAGCTAGCCATCAGCCCTCCCCCCGGCATCTAACTAATCAATGAAAAGCAGCGCCCGTCGCGGTGAAGATAGAGACAGGCGCGGGTTGCTTTTGGATCGGAGGGTAGCAATGGCCAAGGTGATTGCGTTTTATATTCCCACTCGTTTCCAGAGAAAGATGAAATGGCTTCCCCTGGAACAGCGAGGAAAGGTGATCGAATTTCCGGCTGAAATCAAAAAGTCGGCCTAGCGGAACAATTGGGAAAGAATTTTCCACAATATGCCCGGTCCTTTGTGGACCGGGCTTCTTTATCTCTGGCCGTCCGTCGCGTAGTTTTTCTGGCCACAACCGGCAATTCGAGGCATACTAACTCGATGGCCCGGCTCCCCACGGGCGGGAGGCACAGGTAGATGCTCAAGCTCGACGAGTCCAGCCCGGTAGAAGTTGAAATCGATCCAGTTGCGATCGACACCGAGTCGGAACAAAAACAGCGCCGCCAGATGCTCATCGCTCTGGCCCTGCTGCTCGTTGCCCTCGTTCTCGTGCTCATCAAGGATCGCGATTTCTGGTTTCCTTCTCCGCCCGTCGCCGAAGAACAGTCCGACCAAGACGAAACTGCTGCTGCGCCACCTCAGGACCAATCAGCTCAGCCGGCGAGTGGATCGCCGGCCGCGAGCCCTGCGCTAAAGTCGAAGCAGCGCGTCCCAGCCAGGAATGAGGCTCCGGAAGCCCCCGCAGCCAGCATGGCGCCCATGGTGACGAACCGCGCCGTGCTGCCTCCGTTGGAGGTAGAAGTTGTGGCTGGCGATGAACACCGTGTGATTCAGCCCGGAAGCGCCTCTGTCAAAGTCGATTTGCAACCCAAGACCCCGATTACGCCCAGCCCCGCGACGTCGGCGGCAGTTACGTCAAACGCAGAGCGCGTTCATCTATCTGCGGGCGCCGTGCAGATGGTTTCGCGGCCCGTCGAGCCCACCTATCCGCTGCTGGCCAAGCAGATGAAAGTGCAGGGAGCGGTTGTGTTGCAGGCTTTGATCGGCAAGGAAGGCGACATCCAGGACTTGCATGTGCTGAGCGGCCCGGCAATTCTCTCGGCCGCCGCCCGCGAAGCCGTAAAGCAGTGGCGCTTCCGGCCCTATCTCCAATCAGGCCAGGCCGTCGAGACCGAAGCCCGCATCACCGTGAACTTCACCATCTCGACGCAGTAACCGCCACAAATCACGTAGCTCTCCACAAAACACGTAGCCCCGGGCGCCCTCGCCCGGGGTGCGAGCTTTAGCTCGCGCGAGGGGAGCTAAAGTCCCCGGACGGACGAGACGTCCACCTCTACGTAATTCTCGCGCCTCCGCAATTTTCCCCAAAAATAAAACGAGCGCCCAGACTCTTTCGAGTCACGGACGCCCGGGCAGCCCTCCCCCAGAACTGCTCGGGTATGAAGGTAATCCCTCGGTCACGTTCTTGGAATGGCACGAATGTGCCAGCGCTTCCCCCGATCGTGCCATGCCCCAAATCCCAAGCCGGAAGCGGGTTTCCGCCCGCATCGCGGTCGCTCTCGACATCCGCTTTCCAATCGTCAGTACAGGGCCGATCGGCCATCTCACTGAATGTTCCCCGTAGCTCCATATACGGGTCGTGTGCAGGGCGCCTGTCGTTGCTTGAGGACTAAAGCCCATCCCCGCCCTGCCGATTGTCAGAGCATGGCGACTTTGCGCCGCTTCGTCTTGGTCTTTTTCTGTGTCGCCTGCTATTTCGGGCCGGCAGATCCACTTCCACAAAAGAGTCTGCTCTGAATGATTTTTCCCTTCGATCCCGGATGCTTCGGTAGCGCCCTGCCCTGGCTCCAGGTCGAACATCAATGGTCTTCAGCCGCCGCTTCCACAGGGCTATTTGATGGCCTGCTCTCTCCCGGCTTCATGCCCCACGGCACCTGTTACCTGTGGGATCCCGCGATGGTCTGGCTGCACGTGATCTCCGACGCTCTGATTACTTTTTCGTATTTCTGTATTCCCATCGCACTGATCCTATTTCGTCCGCAAACGGCGAGATCTTCCCTTCAATTGGATTTTCTGGATGTTCGGCGCTTTCATCCTGGGCTGCGGCACCACCCACCTGATGGAAGTATGGACGGTCTGGCATCCCTCGTACCTGCTTGCCGGCGTCGATCAAAGCTTTGACCGCCGTCGTTTCCCTCATTACCGCCGCCGCTCTCATTCCTTTGCTTCCGAAAGCGCTGGCGCTGCCCAGTCCCGCGCGTCTGCGGGAAGCGAACCAGGAACTGGAAGTGCAAATCGCCGAGCGAGTCCGTAGCCGAACAGGCGCTACAGATCAGCCTGGCGGCGAGCGAGCGTGCTCTCCATGAACTTGCCCAGCAGAAATTCACCCTTGCCGAACGGCAAGCGGCAGAGCAGGCCCTGCGAGAAAGCCAGAATCAGCTCCAGAGCATCATTCAGTCCGCCATGGATGCCGTCATCACCCTCGATAACCTGCAGCGCATTCGTGCTGTTCAACGCTGCCGCAGAACAAATGTTCGGCTGCAAAGCACAGGATGTATTGGGGCAGTCGATCGCCCGTTTCATTCCCGACCGTTTTCGCAGCACCCACGCGGAACACATCCGCGATTTCGGCGAAACCGGGGTCACCAATCGGGCGATGGCCTCGATGAATTCGCTGTGGGCCTTACGCGCCGACGGCGAAGAATTTCAGATCGAAGCCTCGATCTCTCAGATTGGGACTCGCGGGCAAGAAGTTGTTTACCGTCATCTTGCGGGACGTGACCGAGCGTAATAAAGCGGAACAAGCCTTATTGGAGAGCCTTGCCGTCAGCGAGCAGGCCCTCAGGGATTTGTCCGATCAAAAATTTGCCCTCGATCAGCACGCTATTGTCGCTACCACCGACGTTCACGGGACCATCACTTACGTGAACGATAAATTCTGTGCCATCAGCAAGTATTCCAGAGAAGAGCTGATCGGTCAGAATCACCGCATCCTCAACTCCAGGCATCACCCCAAAGAATTTTTCCAGCAGATGTACCACACCATCGCGAACGGCAAGGTCTGGCACGCCGAAATTCGCAATCGGGCCAAGGACGGTTCGCTCTACTGGGTCGATACCACCATCGTTCCCTTCCTCACCCCTGAAGGCAAGCCCCGGCAATACGTGGCCATCCGCGCCGACATTACCGAGCGCAAGCGCGCGGAAGAAGTGCGGGAACGCCTGGCAGCGGTCGTCGACTCTTCCGAGGACGCCATCATCAGCAAGACTATGGACGGAGTGATCACTGCTTGGAATCGCGGGGCGCAGAAAGTGTTTGGCTATTCTCCCGCCGAGGCCGTCGGCAAATCCATGCTGATGATTATCCCTCCGGAGCGTGCCAGAGAGGAATCGGACATTCTGGTTCGCGTTGCGCGTGGCGAGAGTGTGGAGCATTTCGAAACCGTTCGAATGAGAAAGGACGGCAAGAAGATCGACGTGTCCGTGACCATCTCACCGGTCCGGGACAATAGCGGCGCGATTGTGGGCGCTTCGAAAATTGCCCGCGACATCACCGACCGCAAACAAGCGGAGGCCGCTCTCACCGGACAGGCTGAGGAATTATCCCGCCAAGCCGCGGAACTGTCCCGCTCACACCAGGCCCTGGAAGCGCAGACGCTTATGTTGCAGTCTGTTCTCGACAGCATGGCCGAGGGCTTGATTACGGCTGACGAGCAAGGAAGATTCGTACTCTGGAACCCGGCAGCAGAAAGAATACTCGGCATGGGTGCCTCAAACATTCCGCCTGAAGAATGGACGCAACATTATGGCACCTACCGGGCCGACATGGTCACTCCGTACCCGGCTGAACAGCTCCCGCTGGCCCGCGCCATTCGCGGCGAGGCCATCTCTGCCCAAATGTTTGTGTGCAATCCCGCGCTGGCACGAGGCGTCTGGATCGAGGCCAGCGGCGGACCGCTGAAAGACAAGAACGGAGTTACGCGAGGCGGCGTAGTAGCGTTCCGCGATATCACCGAGAGAAAAGCGCAAGAACAGGAAATCCGCAAACTCAACGATGAACTTGAACATCGAGTGATCGAACGCACTGCCCAACTCCAAGCCGCAAACCGCGAGTTGGAATCCTTTACCTACTCCGTCGCACACGACCTGAGGGCCCCTTTGCGCCACATTGCCGGCTTCTCTGCCATCCTGCTGGAAGAATTCAACTCGCAACTTTCGCCACCCGGCCAGAAGTACGTCCAGCGCATTCAGGAAGGCGCGCAGCGCATGGGACTGCTGGTCGACGAAATGCTGAACCTCGCTCGCATCGGGCGGCAGGCCTTACAGCTTCAGGCCACCGATCTCAATGCCGTCGTAGACGAGATGGTCGCAATCCTTAAGCCGGAGGTCAACGGCCGGTCGATCAGCTGGCAGCATCGCCAGGCTGCCCACGTTGAAATGTGATCCTATCCTGATGAAGCAGGTGTTTCAGAATCTGCTTTCGAACGCCCTCAAGTATTCCCGCAACCGGTCGGACGCCACCATTGAAGTCGGCGAAGAGAAACAAAACGGTAAGTCCGTGATTTTTGTACGAGATAACGGGGTGGGGTTCAGCATGAAATATGCCGATAAGTTATTTGGGGTGTTTCAGCGTCTGCACCGGGCGGATGAATTTGAGGGCACGGGAGTGGGTCTGGCCACGGTGCAGCGCATCCTGCAAAAGCACGGAGGCCGCGCCTGGGCCGAGGCCCAACTCAACAAAGGCGCGACCTTCTATTTCACCCTGGATGGAGCGGTGGACAGCGTCACCGATAGCCCCAGCGACAGCACGATCCAGCAGCCAGACCGGCGCACGGTGTCGGCGGCAGGGAGTTCGACATGAATAACGGTGAAGTGGAAATTCTGCTGGTGGAGGACTGCCAGGAAGATGTGGACCTCACGCTGCACGCTTTGCGGCGCGAAAATCTCGCCAACAACATCATGATCGTGCGCGACGGAGAGGAGGCCCTTGACTTCTTGTTCTGCCGCGGTCCCTTCGCTGACCGTTCTTTCGAAAAGCCGCCCAGACTCGTCATGCTGGATTTGAAGCTGCCCAAAATCGACGGCATCGAGGTTCTTCGGCAGAGCAAGTCTCATCCTCGAACCCGCATCATTCCCGTGGTCATTCTCACATCGTCCAAAGAAGAACGCGACCTCGTCCGAAGCTACGACCTGGGCGCCAACAGCTACATTCAGAAACCAGTTGACTTCGACAAGTTCCGCGAGACGGTGAAGCAGTTGGGACTTTACTGGCTCATCACCAATCAGGCGGCGCTGAGCAATGGCGTGAAACGCGTGTCGGAGATAAAGCGATGAGCAGCATTGGAACCATGGCCAGTGCCGCGGCAGAAAAAGACACCCCGGTGCAGCAGATCCACGTCCTGCTGGTGGAAGACAATCTCTCGGACATGGAACTCGTGCTGCGCACCCTGCGCCGCGACGGCTTCGACGGCGAATTTGACGCCGTGCAAACCGCAGACGACTTCGCCCAGCGCATCCGCACAAAATCCTACGACATAGTTCTGGCCGACTATAACCTGCCGCAGTGGACTGGCATGGAAGCCCTCGAAATGCTGCACCAGGAGGGTCTGGATATTCCGCTGATCCTGGTTTCCGGCGCCCTCCCGGACGAGACCGCGGTCGATTGCATCAAGCGCGGCGCCAGTGATTACATCCTTAAAGACCGCCTGGCCCGGCTGCCGGCGGCAGTCCGTTCCGCTTTGGAAGACAAGAAACTCCGCGAAGAGCGCGAACGTGCCCAGCGCGAGCTGGCCCAAAAGGTCGAGGAACTGGCCCGCTCCAACCGCGAACTCGAACAATTTGCCTACGTCGCGTCGCACGACCTGCAGGAACCGCTGCGCATGGTCGCCGCCTACACTCAGCTTCTGGGAGAAAAGTACCGCGGCAAGCTCGACGAGCAAGCCGACAAATACATTTACTACGCCGTCGACGGCGCCAAGCGCATGCAGACCCTGATCCAGGATCTTCTGGCCTTTTCCCGCGCCGGACGCGGAACCGAACGCAGCCTTACCGACGGCAGGATCGCGGTCGAGCAAGCCCTGTCGAACCTGACCGCCGCCATCCGCGAGAGCCACGCCGAAGTTAAGTTCGATCACCTGCCCGTGGTCCTGGCCAACCACTCGCTCCTGGTCCAGCTTTTCCAGAACTTGGTCGGCAATGCCATTAAGTTCCGCGGCATCGACACGCCTCTGATTCAGATCACCGCCGAGCAAGAAGCCGGTCAATGGATCTTCACCGTCGCCGACAACGGCATCGGCATGGCCCCCGAATACCTGGAAGACGTGTTCATCATTTTCAAGCGCCTGCACACCCGCGAAGAATATCCCGGCAATGGAATCGGACTCTCCATCTGCCGCAAAATCGTCGAGCAACACGGCGGAAGAATCTCCGTGACCTCACAAGAAGGACAGGGATCCACATTCCGATTCACCCTGCCCGCAACTGAACCCGAATTTCAGCCTGGACATACTCTGTGAACCCTAGCCCAGAAATTCTGATCGTCGACGACAATCCGGCAGACATCGACCTGGTACGCGAAGCGCTCGCGCACAGCTCCTGCCCTAGCCACGTGAGTTCGGCAAGAGACGGGGTCGAAGCCATCACACTGCTCAGCGCTCCGAAAAATGAAAAGGCCTTCCGCGCTCCCGATCTCATCATGCTCGACTTGAGCCTTCCCCGGAAAGACGGCCGTGCCGTGCTGGCCGAAGTAAAGTCCCATCCCGCGCTGCGCTGCACTCCCGTCGTGGTGTTCAGCACCTCGTGCGCCCAGCACGACATTCTTGGCTGCTACGAACTCGGCGCCAATAGCTACGTCAGCAAACCCGGCGATCTGGAGGGCTTCCTGGCCGCCGTCATATCCATCGAGCGCTTTTGGTTCGACTGCGCCCGCTTGCCTCGCAAGGAGGAGCCATAGTCATGACCACGATAATGCCCAACCACGAAAACCACGTTCTGGTGATTGAAGATAATCCCGGAGACGCCGATCTGGTCCGTTTGCGCCTGGTTGAAGGCAGATCCGACCTGCAAGTGGATTGCGTAGACCGGCTTGCCGCGGGACTCGAAGCTCTCAATGGAACACCGCCAGCCCTGGTCTTGCTCGACCTGAATCTTCCCGACAGCCATGGCGCGGAGACGTTCCGCAAGATTCTAAGCAAAGCGCCGGGTGTGCCCGTGGTGGTGCTCTCCGGCCAGGACGATGAAGAACTCGCCGCCAAGGCGGTTCATCAGGGCGTGCAGGACTATCTGGTCAAAGGCGCGTTCGACGGCAAGCAACTGGCGCGCGCCATGCGCTACGCCGTGGAACGCCAGGCCCTGTTGACTTCCCTCGACATGAGTCGAAGGCAGCAACTCAAGTTCAAAGACGAGTTCCTGTCGCACGTTTCCCACGAGTTGCGCACGCCGCTCACCTGCATCCATCAATTCGTCACCCTGATGCTCGATGGTCTTGCCGGCCGCCTCACCAACGACCAGCGTGGCCATCTCGAGACCATCTACCGCAGCGTGAAACAACTCCGCAGCATGATCGCCGATCTGCTCGAAGCAACCCGTGCCGAGACTGGAAAAATCACAGCCGAACCGCGCTGCATCCGGATCGAAGAGGTCATACGCCAGACCGTCGCCATGCTCAGCGCGACCGCCGATGAAAGACAGATTGGTCTCGAAGCCGGCGTCGATACCCGCATTCCGTTAGTGAATGCCGATCCCGACCGTCTGCAGCAGATCCTGGTCAACCTTATCCATAACGCGATCAAATTTACGCCCGCCGACGGATCCGTGATGGTAAAAGCCTGGCTCATGGATGCCGACCCGAATTACGTTTACATCTCCGTGGCCGATACCGGCCGCGGCATCAGCCCCGAAGCGCGGGCGCTGATTTTCGAGCGCCTCTACCAGGACCCCAACGCGATCGATAACAGCCGCAAGGGCCTGGGCCTGGGCTTGTACATCACCAAAGAACTGGTCCGGCTTCACGGCGGGCGCATCTGGGTCGAGAGCCAGGTCGGACACGGCAGCGTCTTCACCTTCACCCTGCCGCTTTTCTCTCTTCCCAAACTACTGTTTCCCACCATCACCGATCAGGGCCATCTGCGCGCTGCCGTCTCTCTGATCACGGTCGAGATGACGCCGTTGCCCGCCACTTCCTCTGACCAATGGCAGGACGCCCGCCGCCAATGCCTGCAGCTCCTTAAAGCATCGGTGTATCGCGGTGAAGACGTAGTGTTGCCCGCCCCCGAAGGCTCCAGCCGGCAGGAAACCTTTGTGATTGTCGCGGCTACGGAAGAACCAGGCGCCCGCGCCATGGAGAAGCGCATCGGCGAGCAGATCGAACGCCACAAAGAGCTCCACGCCACCTGCCGCATCAAGCTGACTTACATTCCCGTGGCCCTTCCCGACGCCACCTCGGAGGCAAATTTAGAAACCCAGGTGCAACAGGTCGCCGATCGCATCACTGCCCTGGCCATGCCGGCGTTCGCGTGTGGCCCGAATTCTCAAAACGCAAGTGCAGAAAATCCCGGGCCAGACCTCAGACCCGAAATCACCAAGGAGCAAAGCCAATGACCAAACCAAAAATACTGATCGTAGACGATGATCCTGACCTCCGAAAGGGACTGAACCTGCGGCTGCGCGCCAATCATTACGACACCGCCTACGCCAGTGATGGTTTTTCCGCCATCGCCATGGCCCAGAAGGAAAAACCCGATCTCATCATTCTCGACATCGGACTGCCGGCAGGCGACGGATTCGTGGTGCTGAATCGCTTACAACAGAGCGCCTCCCTTTCGGTCATCCCGGTCGTCGTACTGACCGCGCGTGATCCCGAATCCAACCGGGATCGCACTCTGAAGGCGGGTGCCGTCGCCTTCTTGCAGAAACCCGCAGACAACAACGAGCTTTTGGAGGTGGTTCGCAGCGCATTGCAGCAGCCCTGGCCCGGTACCGCAGCATCATCCAATTAAAAAACGGCAAGTTTGAGGCCCGCGTCCCAAGCTTTGCGCGTTGTTGCCCCGCCACGCGCCTGCGCCGCTGGCGGATCATCTCGCCTTCTTGCCTGAAGTGATCTCTCCTTGTTGCCGATAAAACCTGCAGAGAGGATCGCTTCAGGCATGTTGGGACTGCACGATCCCGAGATTTTTCGCATTGTCCTCGACAGCATCCAAACGGGGGTGTACCTCGTCGGGCGCGACGGAAAGATTCTCTTTTGGAATAATGGCGCAGAGCAAATTACCGGTTACCGCAGCCAGGATGTTCTCGGGCATGGCTGTCGCGACAATATCCTGGCTCACTGCAACGAACGGGACTGCGCCCATTGTGGCGCCGCTTGCCCCATCATCAGCGCCATCCATGACGGCCGCGCCAGCGAAGTGCAAATGTTCTTTCAACACCGCTCAGGTCACCGCCTGCCGGTTCGCGTCCGGGCCGTCCCTATCCGCGACCGGCAGGGTTCCGTAATTGGCGCAGCCGAGTGCTTCGATGAACATACTTTCCTGCAGGAGAGGGCGAGCTATCAAAACAATCTGGCGGCGCATGGTTGCCTCGACTTGTCTACCGGCGCCATGAACCATGCCTTCACGCTTTCGCACCTCCGCGAGAACGTGGCATTTTTCAACGAGTACCATCTCCCGTTTGGCGTAGTGACCTTGCGGGTCGATCAGTTGCCCGAGTTCAGTGCAGCTCACGGCCGCGAGGCCGCTGGCGCGTTGCTGCACGTCGTTGCTCAAACCGTAAAACATGTCCTCGGTGCAGCCGGCTTTCTGGGTCGCTGGACCGAGGACCAGTTCCTGGTCATCGTGCCCAACTCCAGCCCCCCGGAAGTAGAAAGGATCGCTGTTAACCTGCAGAAAATCGCGAGTTCTTCCGGCATTCAGTGGTGGGGTGATTTCTTGTCGATCTCCGCCACCATCGGAATGGCCCTCATGGCACCCGGGGACACTGTCGAATCACTGTTCGACCGCGCTCACGGCGCAGTGAACCCTGTCCCCGACGCAAGCAACGATTCCTCAGCGCCTTTGCCCGCTTACGACAGCCCCGGGTCGGAGAGTTAGCTGCCATGTTCGTCATCATCGGAATCGTCGTCGTCATCGGAGCTGTGGCCGGCGGCTACCTGATGGAGCATGGAAATTTGATGGTGCTGCTCCAACCCGCCGAACTCCTGATCATCGGTGGGGCGGCGATCGGAACGGTGTTGGTCGCCAACCCGCTTTATATCCTCAAGCAAATTGTCGCCGGGGTGATGGGTGCGTTCAGCGGATCAAAATTCACTAAGCAGGTTTATCTCGAGTCTCTGAAAACGGTCTACGATCTGTTCAATAAAGCGCGCAAAGAAGGCCTGGTGTCGCTCGAGAGCGATGTCGAAGATCCCTCGAAGAGTCCCCTGCTCTCCAAGAACCCGCTCTTTGCCAAGAACCATCATGTTCGTGACTTCTTCTGCGACACCATGCGCATGGCGGTGAGTGGAATGGAAGCGTTCGACCTCGACCAGGTGCTGGAACTCGATCTGGAAGTCCACCATCACGCAGCCAGCGAGCCCATCTCCGCTCTGAGCACCATGGCCGATTCTCTTCCCGGCCTGGGCATCGTCGCTGCGGTGTTGGGCGTGGTGATCACCATGGGAGCACTCGGTGGACCGCCGGAAGAGATCGGCCACAAAGTCGCAGCGGCACTCGTCGGGACCTTCCTCGGTATCTTGCTCTGCTACGGTTTTGTTGGCCCGCTCTCCGCCAACATGGCTAAGTCCGCCGAGCAGGAGCGCGCCTATCTGCATGTGCTGCGCGTTGTCATCTATGCCTTCTTGAAAGGGACCGCGCCCATCATGGCGGTCGAAGTCGCCCGGCGAGCCATCCCCGGACATGTTCGACCTTCATTTCAGGAACTGGAAAAGACCTGCCGCGGCGGCGGCGCATCCGAAAGTCCGCCCGCAGCAGAAGCCGCATCCGCGTAGCGAGGAAAAGCATGGAACCCGGCGCACGCCCCATCATCATCATAAAAAAGAAAGGCGGCCACGGCGGGCACCACGGTGGCGCCTGGAAAGTCGCCTACGCCGACTTCGTCACCGCCATGATGGCGCTCTTCATCGTCCTCTGGCTGTTGAACACCAGCAAGCCCGTGAAAGAAGCCATCGCCGGGTATTTCAAAGATCCCTCCGGAAGCACCAAAAATCCCGGCACCAACCTGAGCGGCTCGGGGGAGAATTTTTCTCTCACCAAAGACAACATGCCTAAATTGAAGCAGGAGCTGGAAAAGGCCGTCCGTCAGATGAACGACTTTGACCGCTTCAAGAATCAGGTCGAGATGACCGTGACCGCCGAGGGACTGCGCATCGAAATGCTGGAATCTGCCAACGGGACATTCTTCGATACCGGCAGTTCCAAACCTACCGAGCAGGGCAAAGAGTTGCTGATCATGCTTGCCCAGGAACTGAACAAGCTGCCCAACAAAATCACCATCGAGGGACACACCGATTCCAAGCCTTACGTCGGCAAAGGCAACTACGGGAACTGGGAGCTTTCCGCCGACCGCGCCAACATCACGCGCCGCCTGATGCAGGAAAGCGGCCTGCGCGAAGACCAGGTCTCACAGGTCCGCGGCTACGCCGACCAGAATCTCCGCAAGCCCGCTGATCCGCTAGATCCCTCCAACCGCCGCATCACACTTATCGTTCAATACATCCCTCCGAACGAAAGCCCCGGTGCCAAGGAAGTCTCGCCGTCAGCCGCCCCAGCCGAGGAGAACAGCAAAACCATCTGCAGGAAAACCCGAGGAGAAGTGATCCCCTTGCGGCCATAAGGCTCCGCATAACCCTCCCCCAGCCCCCTGTCATTCCGAGGAGCGAACGCGACGAGGAATCTGGGTGTTCGTCCCCACCTTGCAAGATCGCGAAAAATTGTTGAGGATAATGCGCAACTCGAAACCTCTCCGGAGCCCTCTTGCCGCCGACCATCTCGCGTAGTCCCCGAGTCCCGCGCAGACGATGGCGTATCGCCTTCCTGCTTGCCTTCGGCGTCCTGGTCAATTTCTTCGACCGCATCAACTTGTCCGTCTCACGCGACGCGCTTCATGCCTCGTTCGGTCTATCGCTCGTTGCTTTTGGTTATCTCTCCAGCGCCTTCAGTTGGACTTACGCTTTGATGCAGATGCCCGCCGGGCTCCTGCTGGATCGCTTTGGGGTGCGCCGCGTCGGCCGAATCAGCACCCTCGTGTGGAGCGTAGCTTCTTTCGCCGCGGCTCTTGCCCCCGGCCTCAGTTGGTTTTTCGGCGCGCGATTTCTTCTGGGCGTCAGCGAATCTCCCACCTTTCCGGGTAACGCCAAAGCGATCGGGTACTGGTTTACACGGGAGGAACGAAGCCTGGCCATGGCCATCACCGACGCCGCGGCAAAACTCTCCACCGCAATTGGAGTCCCGTTTATCGGCTTGTTGCTCCTGTATTTTGGCTGGCGCTGGAGTTTTGCCGCCACCGGCTTCATCAGCCTTCTGTATTTTGCCCTGTTCTACTCTGTCTACCACAACCCCAGCGAAGACCAAGAACTGTCGGCCGAGGAGCGCGAATTTATTATCCAAGGCGGGGCGCAACCGGAAGATGGCGCCCGTGCACAACGCGGCGCGCCGCTGGGCTATCTTTTGGGGCAGCGCAAGGTCTACGGACTCGCCTTCGGGTGGGCCGCTTACAACTACACATTTTTTCTCCTGCTCAACTGGCTGCCCAGCTACCTTGCCGTCTCCCTTCACATGGATTTGTTCCACTCGGTCTTCTACACCAGCGTGCCGTGGCTGTTCGCCACGTTCACTGATCTCCTGGTTGGCGGATGGCTGGTGGATGCTCTGATCCAGCGCGGTTGGGATGCGAACCGGGTACGGCAAACCGTGATGGTGACCGGGATGGCTTTCGGCCTGGCGATCTTCGGCGCGGCCAGCGCCCACACACCAGCGACCGCTCTGATTTGGATCAGCCTGGCCCTTGGCGGCCTGGCCGCGGCCGCGCCGGTGGCCTGGACAGTTCCCTCTCTGATTTCGCCGCGGGAGAGTGTGGGCACGCTCAGCGGCGCGGTCAACTTCTGTGGCCAGATCGCGGCGATTTCCGCGCCCATCGTCACCGGCTACATCGTCGCTGCAACCCATTCTTTCGCAGCCGCATTCGTGACCGCGACAATAATTTTGCTGCTGGGAATTGCAGGTTACATTTTTCTGCTGGGGCGCATCGAGCCAATCCCGGAGCCGGGGAGCTAGACAATAGTTTCGATCTAGGACACTCCGGCAGGTCCTCCTTCGTGTACCTTAGTGTCCTTCGTGGTAATCGCTTCTTCTTGAACCACCAAGGACACGAAGGAACACAAAGGAAGACTCAAGAGGTACCGCAATCAGGGAAACATCTCATGAAACTCCAAATGCGTTACTCCGGAAAACTTTTCTGCGTAGCAGTTTTCCTGCTGATCGCGTCGGCGTCGCTTGTCTTTGTATTCGCGCCTGCGGAAGCGGCGCACAGCAATTATCTGGTTTACGTCGGAACCTACACCGACCACGGCAGCAAAGGAATCTATGCCTGCCGTTTCGACTCATCAACGGGCAAACTGCTCTCGCTCAGCCTCGCCGCCGAGACTTCTGAACCCTCTTTCCTCGCAGTCGATTCCGGTGGAAGAGTTCTCTATGCCGTCAACGAGACTGACAGCTACAACGGGCAACCGGCCGGCGCAGTAAGCGCATTCACTGTCCAGTCCGCGAGCGGCAAACTTACGCTCTTAAACCAAGTCCCTTCGCAAGGTGCAGCTCCAGCTCACATCACGCTTGATGGGACGGGCAAGTATGCCTTGGTCTCTAACTACACAGGGGGCAGCGTGGTTGTATTTCCCGTGAAGGATGGCCGGCTCGGTCCGGCCACGTCATTCGTGCAGCACAAAGGACACAGCATAAATCCCCAGCGGCAGGAAGGCCCGCACGCCCACGCGGTCGCGCTCTCGCCCGACAATCGCTTCGCAGTCGTGACCGACCTCGGGCTCGATGAGTTGCTCGTCTATCCTTTCGACTCAGCAAACGGAACGCTCGGAGCCAATCCACATATCGTGAAAGCCGCGCCCGGCGATGGCCCCCGGCATCTGGTGTTCGGCGCCAACGGCAAGTCGCTTTACGTGATTAACGAATTGCAATCCAAGGTCGTGACGTACTCCTACGACGCAGCCACCGGCGCGCTCCATGAATTGCAAAGCATCTCCACGCTTCCAAAAGGATTCAGCGGCGCAAGCACTGCGGCAGAGATCGCCATCGATCCGGCCGGCAAATTTCTTTTCGCTTCCAACCGTCTGGAGGGCGCAGACGGCAGCATCGCCGTATTCGGCATCGATTCCCAGGCAGGAACGCTTACGCTCATCGAGATCGACTCCACGGGCGGAAAAACGCCGCGGCACTTCGCCATCGATCCCACCGGACGGTGGCTGCTGGCTGCGAACCAGGACTCCGACACCGTCCTCGTCTTTCGCCTCGATCCCAAGACTGGACATCTCGCAGCCGCGGGAGACGTGGTGCAGGTTCCATCGCCTACCTGTGTGACATTTGTGCCCCACTAGCTCGTGATGGACGCGAGCCGCCCGCAGGGCACGCGGAAGCAGGTTCGCTCCCGCGCGTGCTGCGTCGGTACTTACACTTTCAGATCAAGCGCGATGTTCTGAATTACTAACTGGTTTGAAGGATTTGATTAAGCTGGCGAAGGGTCGAACCATGGGAATTGTCAAAACCATGTAAAAAGATCGCGGCGGAGAGCACGATTTTGTTGGGGCTTTTCGTCGTATGCCTCTCGGCGTTCGTGAACTTTTCCTGAGATCCCATGCCTAGCTGGCTTGCTTCAACACCAGGTCTCCCGCTCCGACGTGGGCATGGAGGCGGTACTTGCCGGGACCCTGCTTTTGGAATGAGCGGAACAGTCCGCCTTTCGAAACAGCAAACGGCTCCGCCTCCAAGTCGCCCGAATAGACGGAAGCGTCGACGTGAGCATAGTCCTCCGCCTTGCTGACTTCGATAGTCAGATCGCCAGCGGAGAGTGCGACGTCCTTATCACCGGCTATGCCGGCGATCCTGACCTCGCCTGCCGGTACACGCAGATACAGATTGCAGTTCTTGGGGACCTCAATTTCGATTTCGAATTCATTACGCGGTCCCCCGCTGATCTTCAGCTCGCCGATATTTCCGCTGGTTTTTAAGGTCACTCGGACGTCCTTGCGTTGATCGACATTCTTGCCGCTGAAATGCACCTGAATTTTCTTTTCGTCGCTTCCCGTGATCCGGATCGTACCCGAGCGGATATGCATTCGTATTTCTGCACCGGAGGGAAAATCCGCTTCGAAGTGATCTTGGCCCACCTCCGCAACTTCCCCCGGTTTTTGGGCCCAGGCTTTAATCAGGAAGGCAGAGCAGAGGCAAAGTGCGAGAACCAGGAATTTCATGGAGACCGCCTTTCGACCGCGCTGTGTATGAGTACGAGTCGATGAGTGAGGAAGTTCCACTTCTCTGGCTGCTTCTAGAACTAGACTGTCGGGGCCTAAAAACGGGGCATTCCGAAGGCCTAATCTTCATCCAGATACTCGCTGGGCACGTCGTCCTCCGGCACTTCGTGGGTGTGAACCTCCTTTTCGTCGAGGTCGTCGGCCTCTTCCACTCCGGCCACGACGCCGGCTTCGAAAGCGTTGCCTTCTTCGAGCAACTCATCGACACTCTCTGAATCCACGTCCTCACGGCGGGGCAGGCCCTGCAAATCACCGGAGAGCTCGCCGGAATGCGATCGCGCGTTTCTCCCGGGGGAATGCGGGTATTCCTCCGCGACGGACTTTTGGCGGAGTGCGGGTTTTGCCTGCGCTCGCGCGTTTCGCCGCGACCGGTTTCTTGCCGGCAGTCTTCTTTTTCGCCGCCTTCGGAGACGGCCTCTTCTTTTTCTTTGCAAGTTTCGCCGCTGACGCCACCCGTCGGCTGGCGGTTCTCTTCACTTTCGCCGGCTTCTTTTTCGTCTGCTTCCTGCTCTGCGTTTTCTTCTTCTTTTTGAGGGCCATGGGCGCAGTCTAGCACCGCAGAGGATTGGTCGGTCAAGTCAGAACCGCGACCCGTATAGAATGTTAGCCCCGAGGGAAAGACATGTTGAAACAGCGTTTGCTTTTCATGGTTGCTTGCCTGGCTGGATGCGCCATCGCACCAGCGCAGAGCGGCCCGGCGAAAATTGGCGCGTCGGCCGTGTGGCAGGTATCGCCCCAGTTCATCGCCGCGCTGCACTCTGCCTGCGACAGGTCGCTCGAGTCTAGCGACGGCAAATGCCTGCTCGAGCAAATGACGAAAGCTGGCGCCGCGGCCGATGCAGTCAGCTTTACGCGCGAACTTTGGAAACAAAGCCACGGCGATTTCGGGATCGTGACCGGCTTTCAAAACCAGGGCACGTTGGCCTTCGCATGGATCACCTACCCCTTGCGCGCCAACACCAATAACGGGCTCCTGCTGGTGAACGGACGTCCGCCGATCGTGAACCTCGAAGACCTGAAGCAGCTCGACACCAAAACGATGCAAGAGAGTCCGCAGTTTCAAAGTCTGAAGGTTCAATTTCCGCAAGGTTGACGTGTGGCCTGGAGACCGCGATGGCAAGACATGGCCCAACTCGCAGCCGGGGCCTGACGGCGGAACCCAGTTTATAGTGGCCTATCCGTTGCTCAACGGATGCCACGCCTGCGCCAGCGCCGGCACGGCGCTGTTCACCTGGAACTTCGACGCTCAGGGGAAATTTCAGGGCACATCATTTATCGGAATGACCCCGCCGCCTTTGCAGTAGGTAGCGCTGGGCTCAGTTTGCGATCTGCAACTTGATTTTCGAGTGATTTGCGTGGCTGTAAGCCATTGAAAGAATGGCTCCTCAGGTAGGACTCGAACCTACAACCCTCCGGTTAACA
>CAVXVR010000007.1:0-140986 GCA_963765285.1 Terriglobia bacterium | reverse complement strand
GGGATGGCTAACAAGGGTAACTCGGGGACAGACGGGACGTTCTCAAACTCGCCTATCGATATGCCGCAGCCGCCGCTTGCCGTACTGATAGTCGGCGTTTTCACTGCGACCGCCGTTGCTGGCAGCCCCTGCCGCCACCTCCGTCACGGCCGGGCGTTCCCTGGCGGGTGGCCTAGAGCCGGGTGGCCCATCCTTGACGTTCTCCGTCAAGGGCGGGATACCACGGCCCTTTCCTTCTAGAGTGTGTGAAATATGGGGACAGCCAGGCGATTCGCCTGACTTTGCTGTCTGAAAATTCGGGTCAGGCACGTCTGTCCCTGCGCTTCCCCACTGTAGTTATAGTGTTAGTAAGATCAGGAACCCGGGCACCCCCCTGCGTTTGTGGTGTTGGTAAGATCTAAGCCCGGGGCCACCCGCCAAGCCTGCACGGTAAGTACATTCCCAAGTCAACTTGACCCACCCGCAGCCCCATGGTAAACATCAAGCCACGATCGTTGACGGTAAATAAAATGGGGGGTTCGGATGCATAATATTTTAGTCAATTGGCTTGTTCCAGAACCCGTTTACTACAACGTCTTTCGCCCGGGTCTTAAACCTGACATCGATACTCTGCAATTGAAAGATATGCAGTTCGGGGCCTCGCTGAACGCACAAGGTGTCAAACCGGACCATAAGTTCCTCCCGGGTGAGGGAATGATTCTGTCGGCGGTGACAACCGGAGCGGAAGATGTCTCAAGCACTGTGTATGTCGTTCCTTCCGACCCTGCGAAGCTCGAGACGCCAGTCTATCTCCGGGTCGAAGTCCTCTTTGACCTTCCAAGATCCACAGTAGTTCCCCGAGATTCCGCGACTTGGGGGCTGGGAGTTAATTTAAAACGCGGTACGGCAACGGACGCAGGTACAGATGCCGATACTCCTGTTGGCCCTAACTGTCAGTTCAACCCACAGAAACTATCTGGGACGGGCGTGCGGTTGACGGGAGTGGAAGTGGATAATGGTTATTTAGATACCAGGTCCTACGGCCTATATGGGACCAATAAAACCTTATTTGGACTGAGAGCCGATCTGAACCATGCCGGCCTAAACCATGCCGGCCTAAACTATTTCGGCCTAAACTATTTCGGCTCCGCCAGCCTCGTGCTATCGGACCAGTCCGGGCCCAAGGTCCAAGAGGTCCAACAGGGTACTCTGCTTCCTCAAGACTTCCACCCGTCAATCACGCCGATGGCTATCGGTATCGTACTCGTCAACCAGGGAGGGGAACATGCGAAAACCGTTTCTGTTCAACTGCATTCGTTCGCGATCTGGACGAGGCCGGTTACGATTGAAGTAGAACACCTATTACTTAAGCAACACGCGGGGCCTGACCCACAGGTAATTGTGCCTTCAGCGGACCGAAATTTAACGAAGGGTAGTGACTGACCTGTACCTGTGTGTTAAGTGGAACTGGCGGGGTGGCCCACCTTTGCGGTTTTTGCAAAGGTGGGAGCCACAGTTCACTCATCACATCCTTCCAGCGGGCGGAGTGCTAGAGTGCGCGGATGGCGGATCATGCCCAACGCTATTGCGGGGCTAGGCAGCTTCATTTCATCAACTGCAGTTGTTATCATCGGCAGCCATGGCTGGCTCGACCCGAGCGCCGCGATCGGTTTCTGCAAGTGCTGGAGCAAGTCCGCCGGCGGTACGGCGGGGAGGCTGGGGCCGTGGGCATCAATCAGTGGGGAGCAGCGCTCAAGCGGCAGAGAACGCGCGCTGCATAATGCACAGGCCCCCACCTTTGCAAAAAACGCAAAGGTGGGCCACCCGCCGTCCGTATGCACGGCTCCGCCCATTCATTGACTTGCCCTCGCCATCCCGCCTAACATACCTCGACTCGATACCATGATCGGCGAAACCATTTCGCACTACCGCATTGTCGAAAAGCTGGGTGGCGGCGGGATGGGCGTGGTCTACAAAGCGGAAGACACACGGCTGCACCGCTTTGTGGCCCTGAAGTTTCTGCCCGATGAAGTTGCCCGCGATCCTCAGGCCCTGAGCCGGTTTCAGCGCGAAGCCCAGGCTGCTTCGGCGCTGAACCATCCCAATATCTGCACTATTTATGACATCGGGCAGGAGAGCGGGCAGGCGTTCATCGCCATGGAGTATCTGGACGGGACGACCCTGAAGCACCTGATCGAGGGCCGTCCGCTCAAGACCGCGCAACTGCTCGAACTGGGCATTCAGATTTCGGATGCGCTCGACGCCGCCCACAGCAGCGGGATCGTGCATCGCGACATCAAGCCGGCGAATATTTTTGTCACGCTTCGCGGCCAGGCCAAGGTCCTCGACTTCGGGCTGGCGAAGCTCACCCCGCAAAGCGGCCGCATGCTCGATGGAGCGACGGCCTCGATGGGCGCGCCCACTGCCGTCAGCGCCGACCAGCTCACCACGCCGGGAACGGCGATGGGGACTATTGGCTACATGTCTCCTGAGCAGGCGCGCGGCGAGACGCTCGACAATCGCACCGATTTGTTTTCGTTTGGCGTGGTGCTCTACGAAATGTCGACTGGAAGACAGCCGTTTTCCGGGACCACCTCGGCCATTGTGTTTGACGCCATTCTGAATAAGCTGCCGGCGCCTCCGGTGCAATTGAATCCCGGGCTGCCGGCACAAATGGAAGTCATTCTGAACAAGGCGCTGGAAAAAGACCGCGAGCTGCGCTGCCAGAGCGCGGCCGAGCTACGTGCCGACTTGAAGCGCCTGAAGCGGGACAGCGATTCGTCACGCACCGGGCTGAGCGGCGCTACATCAGCGGCCGCGACAAGCAGCGTGAAAGAAACGCCGGTCGCGGTACAGGGCGCGGCTCCACGGCGTGGCCGACTACTGCCGGTGCTGGCTTTCGCGGGCATACTGATCGCGCTCGGCGCCGGATTGCTCCTTGGCAAACGTCTCTGGGGTTCTTCCGGGATGAGCGCGCCGCTGTATCACGAGATCACGTTCCGCCGCGGGGAAATTCGTTCGGCGCGATTCGCCCCTGATGGGCAAACGATTTTGTACAGCGCAGCGTGGCAGGGAAATCCGGTCGAGACTTTCGCCGCGCGACAGGGCACGGTCGAATCGCGCTCGCTGGGACTGGGTCGTGCTGAGCTTCTTGCCGTTTCATCCACAGGCGAGATGGCGCTGTCGCTGGGCAGCCATCCGGTGGGCACGTGGGTGAGCGTGGGAACGCTGGCCAGGGCGCCCCTGGCGGGCGGAGCGCCGCGTCCGGTTCTCGAAGATGTCGAATGGGCCGATTGGGCTCCGGACGGAAACAGCCTGGCCGTGGTGCGCAACGTGGGCGGCCGCGACCGGTTGGAATTTCCTATCGGCAAAGTTCTCTACGAGACTACGGGCGGCTGGATCAGCTATCCACGAGTTTCTCCCAAGGGCGACTACGTGGCATTTATGGACCACCCCAATCAGGGAGACGATGGCGGCTCGGTGGCGGTGGTCGATCTCTCGGGCAATAAGAAAAGGCTGACGCGAGATTGGTACGGTACGCAGGGTCTTGCCTGGTCGCCCAGCGGCGAGGAAGTCTGGTTCACCGCGAGCGAATTGGGATTGGACCACTATCTTTCCGCAGTGAATTTGGCCGGCGAAGAACGGCTGGTGACGCGAATTCCGGGATCGATTCTCTTGTTCGACATCTGGCGCGATGGACGTGTTCTGCTGGCACGCTCGGGCCGCCGCCGCGAGGTCATGGTGCGCTATCAGGACGAGCCCAAAGAGCGCGATCTTTCGTGGCTCGACTACTCCTATCCCGCCGACCTTTCCCCTGACGGCAAGACGATTCTTTTTGACGAAGAAGGCGTGGGCGGCGGCGTGCAGTACGCCAACGCCAAAGAGCTGACTTACGCGGTTTACATTCGCAACACCGATGGTTCGCCGGCGATCCGGCTGGGCGAAGGCGCGGCCAACGCGATGTCGCCGGACCAGAAATGGGTGATCGCCCAGACGCCGCGGTCGCCGGAACAACTCCGCCTGCTGCCCACGGGCGCAGGTGAGACTACGCCGCTCACCAACGATTCGATCAATCATCAGTGGGCGCGGTGGTTCCCTGACGGCAAGCGCTTTGTCTTTTCGGGCAATGAACCCGACCACGGAGTGCGGCTCTATGTGCAAAGCGTTTCCGGGGGAAAGCCACAGGCTATTTCGCCGGAAGGGGTCGATGCGGTTTCGTTTGCCATCTCGCCCGACGGCCAACAGGTCCTGGGGACGGGTCCTGACGACAAGGGATACCTTTACCCTACGGCCGGCGGCGACCCGCGAATCGTGAACGGCATGGAGCCGGGCGACGTGCCCATCACCTGGAACCAGGATGGAAGATCCGTATATCTTTATCGCAGCGGTGAAGTGCCCGCCAAGGTGTACCAGTTGGAATTGGCTACGGGAAAGAGAACGCTCTGGAAGCAGCTTGTTCCGGTCGATCCGACGGGTCTTTCGACTATTGGCCCCATCCTCATTACGCCCGACGGGAAGACTTACGTCTACGGCTTTCACCGCACGCTGGGCGACCTCTACTTAGTGGAAGGCTTGAAGTAGCAAGCCGGCGAAAGCTACATCAGAATTTCATCGCTGCGGCGCACGATGGGGTGCTGCATTTCCTGCAATTCGTTCTTCACCAGATTCAAGCCGTACACGCACTGCTCGAAATTTCGCGAGAGATTGGCGAACAACGGGGCGACCTTCGCGTATTCGAAGTATTCAAACTTCGAGACGATGTAGTAACTCTCTTTTCCAGCTTTCATCCAATCGACGAAATTCTCGACCTGCTGGCGGCGCAGGCGGAAATGGTTGATGCTCTCGGGAAACATTCCGGTGAAGAAGAGAGTGTAGTCGCCGATGTGTTTGCGGACCTGGCGCTCGCGGTCGAAAGAAGGCGCGGGACCAAACACAGGGTTGGATTCGACAAGCATCTGGCCAACGTCGCTTAGTGGCTTGCCCACGGCATCGCGGATCTTGAACAGTTGTTCGGCGTCGCAGAATTCTGCCAGCAGATGCGCGACGTAGCCCACGATCTGCGGATCACGAATCCCGATCTGCTCGGCATAATGCCGGCCAACGAGCTCCAGAAAGAACTTCTGAAGCGGATGCGACTCCGGTATCATACGGGGCTCACCTCAGGTAAAACCCGCCGCCAGCACGGGAATTACCGCGTTATTACATTACTTACCGTACCTCATCGGCAAAAACAAGTGACTTCTGTGCGCCAGAATCACACGTTCGTGCCACTTACTTAGAACACGAGAGTCATGCAAAGGTTTCCGCGGCAATTTGGCAGACCAGCGCGACGACTGCTAATTTGATTTGTCTAATCGCTAAAATGAATCGAAGGGGGAGACCTCATGGAGCGAAAGAACATTTCCAGTGGCGCGAAGTGGGAGCCGATCGTCGGCTATTCCCGCGCGGTGAAAGTCGGTTCCCATATCCATGTTTCGGGCACTACAGCTTTCGGTCCCGACGGAAAGATCATCGGCGTCGGCGATGTCTACGCCCAGGCAGTCCAAATTCTCAAGAACATCGAATCGGCGCTTCAGAAGGCCGGGGCGAGCATGAAGAATGTGGTTCGCACGCGAATGTATGTCATCGACATTTCGCAGTGGGAAAAAGTCGGCAAGGCACACGGGGAATTCTTTCGCGACGTTCGTCCGGCGACGTCGATGGTCCAGGTGAGCGCCCTGATTTCTCCGGAGATACTGGTGGAGATTGAGGCCGACGCCGTGTTGGGAGATTGACCCTGCTTGCCGCGCGGGATTAGGAGACATGCACCCGCTTTCCAATTCCTTGTGGTTGCGATTGTTCGGAATCTGCGGAACGAATTCGGACGAGTGAAGAGCCAGTTGCCAGATCCCAGTTGTTGGTTCTCAGTTCGAGTAGTTCAGCAGCCATGCCGCGCCCTGATGTATCATGCCCACCCGAATCGAAAGAGGTGGACATGCGTTACCTGTTGAATGCGTTCTTTGCGGCTCTTGTGGCCGTTCTGTGCTCTGCCCAGTCTTTCTCTCCGCAACCGGTCACAGTGATCCGCGCCGGTACGCTGATCGACGGCAAGTCCGATCAGCCGCGTCACGACCAGGTGATTACCATTCGAGGCGATCGCATCGAAAACGTCTCGGATGGGGCGATCGCGAAAATTCCTGCGGGCGCCACGATCATCGACTTGTCGTCCGCCACCGTGCTGCCCGGACTGATTGACTCCCATACCCACATCTTTCTGCAAGGCGAGGAGCCGGCCGACGGCGGATACGACGCGAACATTCTGTGGCCGCCGCTTGCCCTGCGGGCGGCGCGCGCCACGGTCTCTGTGCGCCGCGCCCTGGAACAAGGCTTCACCACTTTGCGCGACGTGGAAACGGAAGGCGCGGGCTATGGCGATGTAGGAATCAAGGAAGCGATCGAGCGGGGCTATATTCCGGGGCCGCGTTTGTTTGTCGCCACCCGCGCCATCTCGACTACAGGCGGCTATAGCCTTGAGGGATACGCTCCCGAACTCGACATGCCCAAGGGGGCGCAGTTAATCGACGGCCCGGTCGAGGCCCGCAAGGCGGCCCGGGAGCAGCTCAGCCATGGCGCAGATTGGATCAAGGTCTACATGACTCACCGCTCGTGGGTCGGGAAGAACGGAGAGCTGGTTTCCCAACCAACCCTCACGGTAGAGGAACTAAAGGCTGTCGTCGACGAAACACACGGGTGGGGAAAGAAAGTTGCCTGCCATGCCTATGGCGGCATCGGCCTGCATCGCGCTCTGGATGGAGGTTGCGACTCTATTGAACATGGCCTCGATCTGGATGACGCAGCCATCGCCCAGATGGTGAAACAGGGCACCTGGTTCTGCCCCACACTCAGCGCCTATTTCTATGGCTGGGAACCCGCCAACACGCCGAACGGTCAGCGTGACCGCAAGCGCGCGGAAGTGCACGGGCCCTCTTTCCAGAAAGCCTTGAGGGCGGGGGTGAAGATCGTTTTCGGGACGGACATGGGCGGCATTCCCTGGACCGAGCCGATTGCCCAGGAGTTCCCGCGCATGGTGGAGCTGGGAATGTCGCCGATGGATGCAATCAAGAGTGCCACTTCAAAACCGGCGGAAATGCTGGGGATGGCCGGAGAGATTGGAGTGATCGCACCCGGGGCCTATGCCGATCTCATCGCGGTGAACGGAGATCCGCTGCGAGACATCAAAGTTCTCGAGTCCGTCCAGTTCGTCATGAAAAACGGTCAGGTGTTTAAGCACTAGAGGAACGTCGCGAGGTCACCGCCCATTGGGGAGCATTTGTGATCAATACCCTTGACAGGGCCGCTGGGACGGGCATAATGCCCCAATCTCCTGAACGAAGCAGGGTCGGGATCAAAGTGGAGTCGAACCCGTCGTTTCTAACCTGGGGGCAGCCATGAGTCTCGTCGAGTTATGCGATCTGCAGGCATCGGCTGTACCGCTCAGCGCCACCGCCGCGGAAGCGATCCGGATGATGCTGGATCGGCGTGTGGGCGCGGTAGGAGTAATTGACAGCGAACACCGCGTAGCCGGAATCTTCACCGAACGCGATGTGCTGCGCAAGCTGGCCCTGAGCGGGCGCAATCCGGAAACCACGCCGGTTCGTGAGTTGATGACCACCCCGGTAGAACTGGCTACGTTAGAAACCGGGCCGGGCGAGGCTTTGGCCACCATGGTCGAGCGACATTTTCGTCATCTTCCCATAGTGGATGGCGATGGCAAATTGCTCGGCATGCTCTCTATCCGTAATCTCCTGGAGTGGCGTATCGGCGATCTTAGCCAGGAACTGGATTCACTCGAGCAGTACATGGCCAATGACGGACCAGGGGGCTAGGCAGAGCCCTGTCTTCTTCACCCGCCAAAGCGCTCGCGCCGGGCGCATTGCCGATTCGATTCTTTCCTGCTATTTGCCAAGGAGGAACCCCAGCCCCATGCATCGCAAGGCTCCGTTTTCCTGTGTAGTCGCGGTGATTGTCTGCGTGTCAGTCCTCAGGCCGGCTGCGCCTGCAC
The DNA here is from genome assembly GCA_963765285.1 of Terriglobia bacterium. Taxonomy (GTDB): domain Bacteria; phylum Acidobacteriota; class Terriglobia; order Terriglobales; family Acidobacteriaceae; genus CAVWZH01. Next base: position 132,966 of record CAVXVR010000007.1, on the reverse strand, counting down.
AATCAGCCGGCAATCGCGTCATCGTACATGCCGGAAAGCTGTTGGATGTGAAGACCGGCAAGACACTGACTTCGCAGGCCATCGTGATCGAAGGCGGCAAGATCATCAGCGTCGGCCCCGTGGCCGAAATCAAAGCCATGTCCGGCGACAAGACAGTGGACCTTTCCCACGCCACCGTTCTGCCGGGGCTCATCGATGCCCACACTCATCTGACTTTCGATCCCACGGACTTCGGATACAGTGGCCTGGGCATTTCCGTTCCCCGTTCCGCGCTCAAGGGCGCCCGCAATGCCCGCATCACTCTGCAAGCTGGATTTACCACGGTCCGTAATGTTGGAGCCTATGGGTTTAGCGATGTAGCCCTACGGGATGCGATCAACGATGGCGACGTTCCCGGACCGCGCATGTTGGTAAGTGGTCCACTGATCGGCATTACGGGCGGGCACTGCGACGATAATCTGCTGCCTTTCGAATTCCATGCGGTGCGTGACGGAGTGGCGGACGGAATCGAGGCCGTGCAGCATAAAGTGCGCGAGAACATCAAGTACGGAGCGGATCTCATCAAAGTGTGCGCCACCGGAGGTGTGCTCTCCAAGGGAGATGATCCCCAGGCTTCGCAATACACGCTCGAAGAAATGAAAGCCATCGTGGCCGATGCTCACCGTCTGGGACGCAAAGTCGCAGCCCACGCTCACGGCGCGCAAGGCATTCTCTGGGCTTCCGAGGCGGGAGTCGATTCTATCGAACACGGTTCCTACATCGATGATGCCGGAATTGCCGAGATGAAGAAGAATGGTACTTATCTGGTTCCGACGCTGTATTTAGGGGATTGGTTTCTGGAGCACGCTGCGGAAAACCACGTGCCTGACTTTCTGCTGGGCAAAGCCAAAACCGTGATGCCGGTAGCGCGCCAGAACGTGGCCCACGCCTTCGCCAGCGGGGTAAAGGTGGCTTTCGGTACCGACGCCGCCGTCTATCCGCATGGGCTCAACGCGCACGAATTCGCGGTCATGGTGAAGCTGGGGCTAAGTCCGCTACAGTCGATCCAGGCCGCAACCATAAACGCGGCCGATCTTCTGGGCTGGCCCGACAAAGTGGGATCACTCGAACCGGGAAAGTGGGCGGACATCATCGCGGTCGATGGAGATCCGCTGCAAGATGTGACTACGCTTGAGAAAGTGAAGTTCGTGATGAAGGGCGGCGAAGTGGTGAAGAACGAATACCAGCAATAAAAAAGTGCGCGGGCGAGTCCCCTTCGACTGCGCTCAGGGCAGGTCCGCGCCCACACAACTCAAAGACACGAAGGCCGGCTTTTCAGCCGGCCTCTTGTTGCGCAGACCTGTGTGCCCGCGACTCACATCGTCTAACTACTTCTTGGGCGCGATCGCGTCCTTCGCGGCCTTCGCCAGGTAGAACTTGGCCGTGGTCTTGGCCTTAATCTGGATTGGTTCTCCGGTCTGGGGATTGCGTCCCATGCGGGCCTTGCGGTGCACTTTCTTCAAACGGCCGAGGCCGGGCACTACGAAAATCCCGTTCTTCTTGGTTTCTTTGATCGCGATGTCCGTCAGCTGCTCGAGAAAACCCGCTGCGGTCTTGTTGTTGGTCTCCATCTTCTCCGCCAAATGGCGCACCACTTGGGTCTTGGTCATGCCTGAAGCCATGAAACCTCCTCTAGATGTGAAATGGAATTTGCTGCGATGAACGCCATCTTATACCAGAGCTCCTGTGGAAAAACAGCATTCCAGCCGCATTTTATGCGGATTTTATGGATCTGGGGTGCGAAACAGCCTGAAAAATGGCTGCTTTGGGGGTCTTGGAGTTCCAAAATGGCGCGGATGGGGCGTCGGCAGATGCACCAGCGTTCAGGTAAGGCCGGGGCGGAATCGCCATCTGCGAGCCTGTCACCTGGGGTTTTGAGTGCTAACGCCTGTTTACAACAACAACCCCGCTCCGGCAAGGTTCTGGTTTCAGGAGTACCTAACAGGCCATGAGGCGATCGAGGAGTGTGACTTTCTGCCTTTGCACCCTGCCGCTGACGCAGGCCTATTTCGATAGGAAAAGGGGCAAGATGATGTTTGGGATAAAGTCCACGAGAAAATGGGCTGTGATTGTGATCCAGAGATTGCGTTTGAACAGATAAACGCCAGTAAGCACTGCACCAGTCATTACTGCAATGATGATCCCTGCCCAGCCTTGGCGATAATGAAAGATTGCAAACAGCAGAAGTGGGATCGCCGCTGCTATGACGCGGCTACCAGTGAGGGACTGGAGACGCTCTATGGCATAGCCCCGATAGAAGAACTCCTCGATGAATCCGGCTCGCCCTATGGCGAGCATCAAGACCCACAGGGGAAGCAATTCGTACTTTGAGGAGTCTGAACTACCGACGGGCAGCTTGAGCAGCTTGATCAGGCCAAATGCAACTGCGATAGAGAGTGCCGCACCCAGAATTGTGATCAGCACCCAAAGTGCGGTGTTCCCGGCAGCTGGGCGCTGAAGCCCCACTGACTCCCATCCAAGACGCTCTTTGCCACGAATAATGAACGCTAGCGCTCCCGCCAAGGCAAAAAGGGCCAACTCTCTGAGTACCACATTCCGGGTAGTCCACGGTATTTGGGTGGCACTGAATAACCCGATAATTATCGGCATCCCGAAAAATGCGAGCCCAAGGCCGATGACTGTCCACCTCCGGCTTTCCGAGAGGTGCCGGGCTATAAGAGGTACCGTGCTCATGTCGGCAAGAATTGTAGCTTCAGGCGGCGAATTCCCCTTCATCGGTTTTCCTCTCCGCCGATGAGATGCGCGAGTCTGGTGCAAGATACATCTGCCCTACATGAAACGTTCATTCAAGCTTCTGGCGATCCGGGGTCATTGGCGATAAATCGCCATTACACTCATTTGACCAGTGGTTCCAACCTAAGTTAGGGTCTTGAGAATGAGTTGTGCGATCTGCGAGAAACGTAGGGAAAAGCGCTTCTGTCCGGCGATTCATGGCCGCATATGCGCCCAGTGTTGCGGCGAGCAGCGCGAAGTCACGCTCGACTGCCCATCGGACTGCGTCTATCTCCAGCAGGCGCGCGAGCATGAGAAACCTCGGTCGCTTGCCGATCTCGACCAGGCCGTGTTATTCCCCAAGGTGGAGATTGGCGACCAGTTTGTTTACGAGCACGAACACCTGATCATGGGACTCGCCTACGCCCTGGCAAAAAGCGCACGCACGGACCGCTCGTTGAAGGATGTCGACCTGATCGCCGCGCTCAGTTCACTGGCCAGCAGCTTCGAGACTCTGGCGAATTCTGGACTGTACTACGACCCGCCCAGCACCAGCCCGGCGCAACAGGCCGTAATTGCCGAAATGCAAACCATGCTGAAGGAGTACCGTGAGGCCGAACAAAAGCATTTGGGATACGTCCGGCTGCGCGACTCCGAAGTTCTGCGGGCGCTGGTCTTCCTGGTCCGCATGGCGTATGGCCGCACCTCTGGACGGCCCAAATCCCGCGCGTTTGTCGACTTTATCTTCGCTCAGTTCCCCGAGAAGCAGTCTTCCCTGGTTTCATCCGAAGAACCCGCAAGCAGACTCATTGTTCCCTGATTTTGCGCACAGCCTGACCGGGCGGCAGGGCGTCGCGCAGCTCCTGCATCGTGCGCTTAAGCACGGGATGTTGCACATCGGGCGCGATCTCAGCCAGCGGCTCGAGCACAAACCGGCGCTCATGCATCGCAGGGTGAGGCACAACCAGGCTTGGGGTGTGGATGACCGAGTTGCCGAAAAGAACAATGTCGATGTCGATGATGCGCGGGCCGTTCTTGCGGGTGCGCCGGCGTCCCATCTGTTGCTCGAGGTCGAGGATTCCAGCGAGCAGTTGCTTGGGCATCTTTTCCGTTTCGAGAGCGACGGCACAATTCAGAAACCAGGCCTGGGCGGTAAACCCGACCGGCTCGGTTTCATAGAAGCTGGAAACCGCAGTCACGGTCCCCAGCTCTCCGAGTAACGAGATTGCCCGATTCAGGTTCTCGGTCCTATCTCCTATGTTCGATCCGAGCGAAAGATAGACCGGCTTGAGCACGTTGAGTAGCGTCTTGATTTGGCGGGTGGACGACCTTCGCCGTTTTTCCGTTTGCACCGTCCCTACTGAGGGTGCCCCATCCTTGCGTTCTTTGCAAGGGTGGGAGGCGATGCCGTATGCAGTGAGTCTAGGTGGCCGTGGCGCACTTTTGCACGAGACCGGGGTTTCGCTGGAATAAAATAAATTTGACCGATCAGAAAATTTCGGCGATGTACCACCGAAACGCCTGATTAACGAACGTCAGGGTCTTCTGAAATTCGCGCCATGAGGTTCGAGAGCAGACTTCATAGATTGAGGGGCACCTCTGAGCATCAAAGCGACCGCTGTAGTCAGGAAAGAAACCAAGTTTGATCCGGAGAAGCCGAACGATAAAACTTATTATGCGTCTCTGTCCGTGCTCAATGAAGACGGCAAAGAATATGGCCTTCCACGTTATTTCGGTGAGTTCCGTGACGTTGCAGTTCTGCTCAGGCGTGAAGCGGGAGTTACACACGAGCAGTTGCACGAGCGTTTCGCCGCCTACGAAAGGGGCGAAGAAATCAGTTTTTCCCTGACTCTAGAAAGCGAGGAAGCAATCAAACATCTTGGATTCTAGATTCGAGCCCTCAGGGTGCTCTGCCCTTTTCGGTTTTTGTCGGCGCTCCGAAAGAAAATGCTCGTTTCCAAAATATACTCCCTAAGGTGGTCCCCCACCCACCCTCCTGGGGAGCCCCAGCGAGATCGGAACTGAAGCCGGACGAGACTCCCCCCGGTACCTCCGTCACTTTCCGCCGACTTCTGGCGCAGTTACCATCAACCGACCATGGTATTAGAGTCGCTTCTCGTCAGCCGCGACCCGGAAGTGGTTCGCGTGCTTCGCCCCACTCTGGAGAAGCTCGCGATCGACGTCGAAGTCTGTCGTGGGGCCCGCTCCGGCAACGAGATTCTGCTGGCGGAAAAATATGACGCCGTGATCGTCGATTGCGACGACCTCCACGAAGGCCTGCAGGTGCTGGAAAACCTGCGGCGCGGCACCAGCAACCGCAACTCGGTCGCCTTCGCAATTCTCAACGGAGCCACCAACACGCAAAAGGCGTTTCAGCTGGGGGCGAATTTCGTGCTTCAAAAACCCGTCTCGGCGCTGAATGCCCTGCGTTGTTTTGGGGCGGCAGTAAGCTTCATGGTGCGCGAACGCCGCCGTTATTTCCGCCATCCTGTCGACATGCCCGTGACCGTGGTTTTTGGCGAAGGGCAGGAACTCAAATGCACCGCGACCAATATCAGCGATGGCGGCATAGCGATCCTCTTCCGGGGCAAGATGCCCAAGGGCGGCGTTTCCAAGGTGATTTTTGAGTTGCCCGGCACCGCGACTCCACTCGAACCAAAAGCGCAATTAGCCTGGGCCGATGGAACAGGACGGGCCGGTCTCCGCTTCACCGACCTCGCCAAATCGCGGCAGCCGCTCGAACTCTGGCTAAGCGACCAATTCCAGAAGCTGGAAAATCAGGACAGCCAGGTTTGAAAAGCCTCACGCAACCCGGCCCAACCCCGTACCCAGCTTGAGACTTGTCCGCTCGCGCCGCTGCCTACAACCTAGAATGATTCCATAACCTGGCAGGTTCTCATGCTTTCTATTCACGCCCGGATTGATCGTACCCAGCGCTTGTTGCGCATGCTGGAGCAGGACGCCCCGTTGCTGGCTGCCCGCGTTGCCCAGCTAACGCCCGAGTATCAGCAGTCAGCCAAGTCATACGCCGCCCGCCTCGCCGAGCAGGCGCGATTGGAACTTCAGAAATTGCTGGACCAGGATTCGCACCTGGACCACAACGACCCCACCCCGCAACCTGCCGACTAGCGGAATTAGCGCCGGTCCTACCGTCGAGTCAGCGATGTTTGCGGAGGTTTGCCGCGGGAGAGGTTCTACATGGACTGATGGGCAGCGGCCCGCATGGCCAGCGGAGCCGTCTCTTCCTCTTCTTCCACCGTCGTCTCTTCCCACAGAGTGTGGTCGCGCAGGATACGCGACACCAGTGCAGTGTGCATGGCGTGGCCAGCGCGGTCGGCGACCACGTTACCCAGAATCTGTTTGCCCAGCAAAGCGAGGTCACCGATCAGATCCAACACCTTATGCCGCACAAATTCGTCGACGAAGCGCAGCGGCGGATTTTCAATCCCCTCACGCGTCAGCACGATACAGTTTTCCCGCGACGCGCCCCGGATCAATCCCATATTCCGCATGGTGCGTTCATCTTCACGGGAACCAAAGGTTCGTGCGGGCGCGATATGTTTTAGATAGCTGCCGTTGGTCAGCTCCACTTTGAAAGTCTCTTTGCCAATCAGGGGATGAGGAAAATCGATGGTGTACGAAACCGAATAAGTGTCGGCCGGATACACCGCGATGAATTTGCTGCCCTCGCGCAACTCCACTTCGCGGCGCATCCGTAAGTAGGTCCGCGGGCGGCGCTGCCTGCGTATTCCGGCCTGATGGATTGCTTCCACAAAGGGGCGAGCGCTGCCGTCAAGAATAGGCAGTTCCAGATTGTCCAGTTCCACAACGGCGTTATCAATGCCGCACCCGATAAACGCCGAGAGCAAGTGCTCGGTGGTGGAAATCAGCACGCCCTTTTTCATCAGGCTGGTGGCGTAGCTTACCCGGGCCACGTTGCGGCTGTTGGCTTCTAGTTCAAAGCCGTCGAGGTCAGTCCGGCGGAAAACCACGCCTGTTCCCACCGGGGCGGGAAGGATCCGCAGCTTCACCGGAGCTCCGCTGTGCAAGCCAATGCCCTCACACTCTACGGGCGTGCGAATTGTCTGCTCTTGTTGCAATCTTGCTTTATTGTCTTTGTTAACCCAGCAGGGTACTGGAAGTTACAGAATTGTGACTGTGGTCAATCTGCCACACTACGTGTCTCCGTTGGTGCCGCATCGCTGCGGAATTAAGCCATATCATACAGTAAATAAACGATTTAATTCTAAGCCACGGCGGAGTGCAGGAACCTGAGTCCTACAACTTTCGGACTTGAATCAGTGTGAGCCCCTCTTGAAAATATGGCTCTTAACGTCAGGCCAGAGTTCGAGGTATGCGTTCTTTCCCATGAGGCCGGCAAACTGCAGCGCGGTTCGCGACAGGGCGCTGCTGGTGTTGGCCTCGCTATCGGGGCGCCAAGTGTTGGAAAGAAAGTTGTTTCCGGTGGCCGCAATGTAACGCGCATACGCCGGACGAAGATGCCCGGCGCGGTCGTGGGCGGTGAAACTGTAAATGACCACGTGGAGCAACCGTCCCTTGACCGACTGGCCGTAAGAGCGAAAATAACGTGGGTCTTCTCCCCATATTGCTCCGAGTCCAGCCTCCATCGCATTGCTGGTGGATATCCCCGTCAATCGCAAGCCATAACGCTTACCGAAGCCAGGCCAGGAGCCGCCGTACTCCTTTGGCCGGTTCAGCCCCGTCCCAATGGCGGAAGTAAAGACTCCGGCCGCGAGCGTTTCAGCACTAATCGTGCTGACCACGAACCACTGCAACCGCTGTTTCCCCGTGATCGGGCTGTAAGGCCCCACGGACGCCGAAGCCGAAGGGGCCAGAGGTGGCGGATCAGGCTTGGCCGGGGCGGCCGTCTGTCCGCACGCGCCTGCGCTCAGCAGAAACAGAACACCGGCATTGCACAGGAGGTTCATCGAGGCTGCCTTAGATGGACTAACGGGCTTTCTGGTTGTAGGTCGGCTGGACCTCGAACTTGGAATCGCTCAGGCCCTGGTTGTACTTGACTGAGGTGAGAAAGCGCTGCCCTGACATGTCGCCATTGTAGAAACGCGTAACCGTGTGCGGAGTCATGATGCCCTGCACTGGGCGGTAGTTGTCATAGACCTCCTCTTCGACGTTGCGTTGCTTGTCGGTGGGATCGCGCCACGAGTAGGTCTTCTTGACGGGCAAGTGATCGTCGGAGTTGAGGTACAGCGTGACCCCTTCGTTTTTGGCGTTCATGATGGAAACCTGGTCTACCGGTTTCTGCTCGGCTACGGTCGGGCCTTCATAAAAAAGAGCGATCCCCGGCTCGTGCAGCCATTTCCGCAGCACCCAGTCCAGGGAATAATGACGGCGTCTTAAAGCGTCCGCTATTTCCTTCGGATCCTGTTGGGCGGTGCCTTTGAAAGTGATTTCGTAGCCTTTATCCGCGTTGATGATGTAGACCACGTCCCGCTGTTTGGTCAGTTCGGTCCGGTCTTTGTCAGGGAACTTGTAAAAACGCCAGAAGAGAATGCCCAGGCTGTTGGGCTGGCCGTGGTGAAAGCTGTAGGTCCGCCCCTCCTGGCTGATGTCCTGGATATTCAGATAGGCCTGCCCGCCCAGGGCTTCAATCGCTTCATCGAGTAATGCTTTGGCCTTGCGGCTATTTTCCTGGTCGGCGGAAAGGGTCGAGGCAGGAGCAGTTTCTTGCGATCCTGCGACGGTGGCCAGAGATATCAAAATCAATAACAGGAAATACTTCATGCTCTCCTTGGTTAGACGCAGAGGCGGTGATTCTAGCTGCCTGCAAACATGACCGACTGGAACCGCCAGGTCTCACCCCACCAGCACGGCGCCGCCGTTTACGTTGAAAACCTCTCCAGTAATGAAACCGGCATACTCGCTGCAAAGGAACAAAATTGGGCCGGCGATTTCTTCCGGCCGCCCAACCCGCCCGAGAGGAATGCCGCTGAAAATGCGGTTGCGCGTCGGCGGATCGTTGAGAGCGGAAGCCGACATGTCGGTGTCCACCCAACCCGGTGCCACACTATTGATGTAGATGCCGTCCCGCGCGAGTTCGGTCGACAGTCCTTTGACCATGCTGATGAGCGCGCCTTTGGTCGCCGCGTAGTCGCAATGAAAGGCCTCTCCGCGCTGCCCGGCGGTCGAACTCACCAGCACAATGTGCCCCGCAGCGCTTCCAGACTTTTTCTGCTTTTTCATTTGGGCCACCGAGTGTTTGGTCAAAGCAAAGACGCTATCAAGATTAATGGCCATCGTGCTGCGCCATTGCTTGTCCGACATTTGATCGATGGGAGCATCCTCCGGGGGCCACACGCCATGATTCGCCACCAGAATATCCAGCCGGCCAAACTGCTTGACCGCCGTGGCCACCAGTTCCCCGGCTGTCTCCGTACCCGAAAGGTTGCAGGCAACAGCCACGCAGTTTGCCGCGCCCAGTTCGCGAACCAGTGCCTCGGCCTGGGCCTGAGCTTTCTCATAGTTAAAGACCACTCGCGCCCCCGCCGCTACGAATAAGCGGACCGCGGCAGCCCCAATCCCGCGGGAACCGCCGGTTATTAATGCCACTTTCCCTGAAAGTGAAAGATTCATGGCAGATAGTTTCCCGTTTCCGGCTCGCAGTTGCAAGCGAAGCCCTGCCCGCAAGTGAAGAAAACCTCAGGTTTAGCCGAAGTTGGATGTGTAGGTGCTTAAGGCACGGGCCTGGTGTGCCCAAGGGCCACGGAGAGATCATGGGAATTGAGAGAGCACCCAGTCGGGCCGCCGGATGGCGGCGCCGATTCGGCCGATGGAAGCATGCGTTCTCAATCCTGCTCCTTGCCGCCACCGCTTTGGCGCAGGAGAACGTGCCAGACCCAAGCGCAGCCAGCCTGGAACAACTCGGCCAGATTGAGGTTTATAGCGCTTCGAAGCATGCACAGAACGTCAGCGACGCGCCCGCTTCAGTCACAGTCGTGACGGCCGACGAAATCCAGAAGTACGGCTACCGCAACCTTGCCGATATTCTGCGCAGCGTGCCCGGCTTTTACATCACCTACGACCGCGATTACAGCTTCGTCGGCGTGCGCGGCTTTGGCCGTCTGGGAGACTGGAACAGCCGGGTGCTGGTTTTGGTCGACGGCCATCGCATCAACAACAACGTGCTGGGCCAGGCCATGATCGGCAACGAGTTTCTGGTCGATGTGGACATGGTCGAACGGGTGGAGATTGTTCGCGGGCCCAGTTCTTCGCTGTATGGCGCAAGCGCTTTTTTCGCCGTTATCAACGTCATTACCCGCACCTCGGAACAGGTGAAGGGCTGGGAATTTTCTTTTCAGGGAGGGAGTTTTGGCACCTATGAGGGCCGTGCCACCTACGGCCACCAATTTCACGGCTTGGGGGTTCTTCTCTCCGGCACCTTTTACGATAGCCAGGGCCAGACTTTGTTTTTTCCGCAATTCAATAGTCCAGCCACCAACAACGGAATTACCAACGGCACCGACTACGAATCCTACAAGCACATTCTGGCCACGCTTACTTTCCACGGATTCACCCTGCAGGGACTGTTCAGCACCCGCGAGAAGATTGTCCCCACAGCATATTTCGGGGCCGTATTCAATGATCCCCGCAATCTGAACGACGACAGCCACCAGTATTTCGATCTCGGCTACCAGCATTCGCTCGGGAAGTGGCGCCTAGACGCCAAGACCGGCTATGACCAGGCCCGCCTGCAAGGGCCTGTCCCTGTGGCCCCCCTCACTCCCGGCGACCCGGTTGTGCTGGATACGTTCTCCTTCCGGGGCAACTGGTGGACGGGAGAAGTTAGAGTCAGCCGCGACCTGTTTGAGCGAAACCACCTTACCGTGGGGACCGAAATCAGAGACAACTTGCGGCAAGACCAGGGCGACGAACAAAGTCCGCCCAATGTGTTCGCCGGAGTGCCCAACAGTTCTTTGATCACCGCTCTCTACGCCCAGGATGAGTTTGGTATCACCAGCCGGCTCACGCTCAACGCCGGGGTTCGCTACGACCACTATTCCACCTTCGGAGGAGCCACCAACCCGCGGCTGGCGCTGATCTACCGTCCCGCCCAAAAAACCACCCTCAAGCTTTTATACGGCCAGGCCTTCCGGGCCCCCGATGTTTACGAAACTTCCCCTAACTTCGGGGTTTTTTACGACAGCAACCCGGGGCTTCAACCCGAGCGTATTCAAAGCCTGGAGGCAGCCGTGGAACAGGGGCTTTGGCAACGCTTCCAGATCTTCGGCGGCGTGTATCGTAACCGGATCGACGATCTGATCTCGGCTCAGTTGAATCCGCTTGACGGAAAGTTCCAGTACCAGAATTCCGGCCGCGCTCAAGCCACCGGGATGAAAGTTGGTTTTACGGGACAGACCGCCAACGGCTTCCAAGCCAAGGCGAGCTTCGACTACGTGGACGCGGACAATGACGGTGCAGGCGACGTCGTGTTGAACAACTCCCCGCGCCACATGGCCAAGGCGAACGTGATTATCCCGCTTCTCGGCCAACGGCTCTTTGCCGGGCTGGAAGGGCAATATCTAGGCAGACGTCTCACCCTGGCGCAGAACTCGCTGAGCCAGCTATCAGGTCTTCAATCTCACGCTGCTGGGACACACCGTCGGAAAACATCTGGATGTAGCCGCCAGCATCTACAACCTGCTGGACAAGAAATATTTTGACCCCGGCCGCCCGGAAGATCCGGAAGACGCCATTCAACAGGACGGCAGGAATTTTCGTATCAAGATTACGGCCAGGTTTTAGGCAGATCAGCATACCGCCGAAGGGAGCGCTCAGCAGTGCGGCAATCAAGACACGGCGAAACCTGGCTCTTGCTGACCCGGTTGGCGCTTGTGACAACTCTGCTTTTGGGGGCCCCGGCAGCCTCGAAAGCAGACGAAGCCAAAGCCAGCGATTATCAGGTCAAGGCCGCATATCTGTACAACTTCGCTAAACTTGCCGAATGGCCGGCTCCAAGCCTCGCTTCCGGCCCTTCGGTGTTTGTGATCGGGGTGGCAGGCGGCGACGCCGATTTCGTCGGCGTCCTGACTGGTGTGGTCGCGGGCCGAGTGATTGCCGGCCGCCCCGTGGTCGTGAAACGAGTAAGCGGGCTCGAGGAGATGCTCTCCTGCCAACTCCTCTTTTTCCGCTCCTCCGAGAGAAAGCGGACTCAAGCCGCAATCGGCACCTTGGAACGAGCAGCCATCCTTCTGGTCGGTGAGGACCCGTCCTTCCTTCAGAATGGCGGCATGATCAATCTAATTCTCGATAATGGAAAGATTCAATTCGAAGTAAATCGCGACGCTCTGGACCGTGGCGGCATACATTTCAGCCCACAGACTCTTACCCTGGCCAGAGCTGAATATTCGCGGCACCAGAATGCGTCAAGCCCGGCAACCGAGGGAGCACGCCAGCTCAAGCACAGTGTTTCTCCCGAATACCCCGAGATGGCACAACGCATGAACCTCAGAGGCGCGGTGCAGGTTGAAGCACGAGTTCAGCCCGACGGAACCGTGAGTGAGGTGAAAGTGCTCGGAGGACATCCGCTCCTCGCCGACGCCTTAACCAAGGCGGTGATGAAGTGGAGGTACGCGCCCTCGTCCAAAGAAACGCTGGAAGTCGTGAAGTACAGTTTCGGTCAGTAGTTGCGGTTCCGAGACGCCTCAGCCCCCCATCGCGGGCGAGGCCTTCTCTACTTTGAGTTCGCGGATCAGAATGCGCACCAGCATTCCGTCGTAACGCGTGCCGCTCATTCTTTCCAGTTCCCCCAGGGCTTGCGAACTGCTCTTGGCTCCGGCAAACGACCGGTCGGAGGTCATGTTCACATAGGCGTCCGCGATAGAAAGAATGCGCGCCCCCAAGGGGATCTGCTCGCCGCGCAAACCACCCGGATATCCTGACCCGTCGAAGGCTTCGTGGTGATGTTCGACCGCCTGCTGCAGCTTCTCGCTCTCCGGAATGGTAGCCACAATCTTCGCGCCCCAATGGGCGTGCAGCTTCATCGTCCGGTACTCGTCGTCCGTGAGCGGCCCGGATTTATTCAGAACGCGCTCCGGAACAAAAATTTTTCCCACGTCATGCACTCTCGCCGCGTAAGCCAGATCGGCCATGTCTTCTTCGGAAAGATCCAGGGACCGGGCCATGCAAGTTGAGTACCGGGCCACCATCTCACCATGACCGGAGGAACTGATCTCACGGGTTTCGGCGGCACGGTTCAGGGCTTCAATCGCTTCCCGCAAGATCGCGACGTTGCAGTTTTCGTCTCCGCCAGCCATCTTCCTGAGCATGTCCAGCAGGTCTTCCTGGTCTTCGGCGCGGGTGTGCTCCCGTTGCAGAAAGCCTTCGATGTAGCGGGCAATCGACTGTCTCCGCGCTGCCGCACCCTCAACCTCGCCAAAGTCTTCCGCCATCGAGACCCGGTCGCCGCCGGCGTGCTTGGAGACGTACATGCCTGCGTCCGCCACGCGAATGATGTCCTCGGTGGTGAAACCGTGGACGGGAAAAGTAGCCACCCCGAAGCTGCCTGTGATGTGGTGTTCCTGCAACGTGGCATCGCCGCCCAGCCAAAGACGCAGGCGTTCCGCCAGCACTTGTGCCTGTTCGACACCGGTTTCCGGCATCAGAATCACGAACTCGTCGCCGCCATAACGGGCCACGATGTTCGATTGCCGGCTCTTTTGCTCAAGCAGACGCCCCACTCGGGCCAGGACCAGATCGCCTTCCAGGTGTCCCTTGGTATCATTCACGTGCTTGAATTTATCCAGGTCCATCAGCACGACGGAGAAAGGTCGCCCGGAACGCGAGGCCCGCTTCAATTCTGAGTTCAGCGCTTCAAAGAAAAAGCGCCGTGTCTTGATGCCGGTGAGACCGTCAGTAATGGATTGCTGCTGCAGTTGCTTAAAGACGTAGGCGTTGTGCAGCGCGGTGGCCAGCAAATCGCCCAGCGTATTCATCACCAGCACGTCTTGCGGAGTGAAAGCATTTTCCTGCTGGCTCTCCACGTTGAGCACACCGAGTAACGTCTCGCCGTAGATGATTGGGATACAAAGCACGGCGCGCGATCCCGGCAGCACGCCCTGCAGATTTTCTCCGCTGGTGGTCTGTACCAGGGCGCTCTCTCCGGTTCGCGCCACCCGGCCGAGAATGCCGACGCCCAGCGGAATGCGTTTGCCCAAGGCCTGCGCCGTCGTTCCAGCTTCGGCTTTGATTTCGATGTCCTTGGTGAAGTAGTCGAGGATTCCGATACCGATGTGGTCAAAATGAAAATTCTTCTGAATGTTGCCGACGATTTCGGCCATCATCTGCTCGGAATCTTCGCGTGAAATCGCGGTTTTAGAGATGCTGTTGAGAAAAGCGAACTGGCGGGCGCGGCGTTGCTCCTCGGCAAACAGCCGGGCATTTTCCACGGCAACGGAGACCTGGCCCGCAGCAGTCTGCATAATTTCAAGATCGCGCGGCTCAAAGACGTACTCGCGATCCACGTTCATGGCCGCCATGACGCCGGCGGGTTTGCCTCCCATCAGGATCGGGGCTCCGCAAAAGCACTTGGCCGGCCGCGGCGGGATAAAGGTAACTCCCAGCCGTTCTTTGGCCTTTTCCATTTCCGAGCGGATCAGCACGGGTTGGCCGGTGCGAATGATGTACTCCGTCAGTCCGTTGGTCACTTTCCGGGAGCGTTTCGGGAGGAGCTGTCCTCCTTCGATCTCCAGTTCGAAGCGAATGTCATCGTTCTCCAGAAACGCGATGTAAAAATCGCTGGTATCGAAAATCTGTCCCAGTTCCAGATGCAGTGTTCGCAGAATCTCGTCCTGATCCAGGCGCGAACTGATGGCTTGCCCGATCTGCGTGAGCAACTCGAACTCCTTGGTCCGGCGTTGCGCGTCGTGCATCACAACGTAGTTCTCGAGCGTCAACCCGATCTGCAAGGAGAGGCCGATCAGCAGGCGCAGGTTGGAGGAACCGAACGTGTTGCGCGCCGCGTAGGGAAACAGGACCACGCCGAAGTTGCGCTCGCGGGTTTGCAGGCTGACCGCGGTAACGTGGTAAATACCTTCCTGTCCCATGACCTCGCGAAATTGAGCGAAGCGGCCGCCGGGAAATGCCGGCAGCGGTTCGGGCATCTCGGGCACATTGTCCAGGGTCACGAACCCGCCGCGCCGGTAGGCGAGTTCACAGGCGTACTCGCCCGCTCCACTCTTTTCCAGCCGGCTGAGAAATTCCGGCGAAAAACCGCGTTCGACCGAAGGCAAAATAGCGCGCCAGCGCTCTGAAATGCAGATGACGGCCCGGCCCGTCGGCAGCGGTGCGACCAGGCGGTCAAGAATATTCTGCATGCTGGGCGCCAGTTCGTTCGCCGAAAGCAGCCGCGTGGGATCGACTCCCAAAGTCGAAAATGCCAGCGCATTTTCCTGCACCGCGTTGCGCTCATTCTCCGCCAGCACCATGACCATGGTGATGCCCAGCAGCATTTGCGGAATTGGCCCCAGCAGATCGAAAAATGCTGCGTAGCGAGTGTTGATTTGCCCGAAGCCCATCAACACGGCCCAGGCAGCCAAAAAGACGGCTAGAGCTTTGAACGCCAGCGAATTCCGGCGATGGCCGTAGTGGTAGTAAAAATAGGCCGAACTGTATAGCAGAATGGCGGCCACACCCATTTCAGGGCGAGGAACCGTGTTTGCCGCGGACTGGCGGAAGCTCAATCCGCAGATCGCCGCCCCCGCGGCACCCACGGCAACGTCATACCAGCGCAGGTGGAAGCGCTCGCGAATGAGCCGCGTCGAAACGAAGATGCACATCGCGGTCACTACCAGCAGCAGCGAAGCCAGCAGAGAGATAGTCGCCGTCGAGGTGCGGAACATTTCCCATGCGCGCAGCGTGTAATGCAGGGTGTAGGCCGCCCAGCCCAGTTGCCAGGCGCGAAAGTAGTCCTGCCGGGTCTGGGCGTAGAGGTAGGTGAACACCCCGAAAAGGATCAGGGTCACGACTCCGGGCACAACCAGGACGCTGACGGCGACGCTGCTCATGGCGCTAGATCGAAGGGCTTTCTTGGTTCCGCAATGATCTTCGATTCAATTCGGTACTATCAATCGTTTCACACTGCGCTGTGCGAACACAACAGTTTTGGCGAGTCCCAAAACTCGTTAGGTACGTGCTTCCTTTTGAATGCAGGGCAACGACTTAGCGCCATTCGCTGAGGAGTGCCACGCTTGACGCGACTTTTCTTCCGCCCGTAACATCGAACCCGGTTACGTAATGAACCCAAGCCCGCGTGTTCGCTTCGCCCCTTCGCCCACGGGATTCCTGCATGTAGGAAGTGCCCGAACCTTCATATTCAACTGGCTTTATGCTCGCCACAACGGCGGGACCACGATTCTTCGCCTCGACGATACCGACGTCGAGCGCAACACCGAGGCTTCGGTACAGTCTATTTTTGAAGGACTTAAGTGGCTTGGCCTTGATTGGGACGAAGAGTACAAGCAATCCGAGCGGCTGGCGCTCCATCATAGTGTCGCCGACGCTATCTTTGAGAAAGGGCTGGCTTACAGGGATTTCACGCCTGCCCGTTCCGGAGATGACGAGAAGTCACATGCGGGCGGGCCATGGCTGTTCAATCCCGGAATGCGGGAGCTTTCGCGGGAAGAAAGCGATCGCCGCGCGGCAGCGGGAGAGCCGTTTGCGCTGCGCTTTCGTGTGCCGCGAGGAGACAATCAGCAGGTACGTTTCCTCGACGCAGTTTATGGGGAGCAGGCCAAGTCCACAGGCGACATCGAAGACTTTGCACTGCTGCGCAGCGATGGAATGCCGACCTATCACCTTGCGTCCTGCGCCGATGACGCCGACCTGAACATCAGCCACATCATTCGCGGCCAGGACCACCTCACCAACACGTTCAAGCACATTTTGATTTTCGAAGCCGCCGGAGTCACACTGCCGCAATTCGCCCATTTGCCGTTGCTGGTTGCGCCCGACGGCACCAAGCTTTCCAAGCGGCGCCACGGACCGGTGGTCAGCGTAACGACATATCGCGACGCCGGATTTTTGCCGGAAGCCTTCATCAACTTCCTCTGCCTGCTGGGCTGGTCTCCGAAAGATGATCGCGAGAAGCTGAGCCGCCACGAATTGATTGACGCGTTTTCGCTCGAAGGCATCAACCGAGCCAACGCCGTGGTTAACTTTAAGGAAACCGCCGTACATGTGGAGGCGGGCGACTCGCCCGCCAGCGCTAGTCACACGTCCTCAGTTAACCAATCCTCGCCAGCTGTCATTCCGAGCGAAGCGAGGAATCCCGGTGTTCCTTACCCCGAAGAAACCTTCGATCCGAAGGCGCTCTGGCTGAACGCCGAGCATATCCGCGCTCTAAGCGTGGAAGACCTGAGCGCCCGCTTGCTCCCGGTTGTCCGCGAAGCCGGATTCAACGTCACACCGGAAAGAATGCTCCAGATCACGCCACTCATCCGCGAACGCATCAAGCTCCTGCGCGACGTGCTCACCACGGCCGACTTCTTTCTTGTAGACCAACTTCCGCCCTACGATCCCGCCGAACTGATCCCGCAAAAGGGAGACGCCGCCATGGCGCTGAGAGTCCTGAAGCGCGCCCGCGAAGTCCTTGCTGGAGTTGAGTTCAAGCACGACCCGCTAGACGCGGCGCTCCGCGCCGCCGCTCAGGAGTTGGGCGTGAAAGCGGGACAGATGTTTCAGCCAATTCGCGTCGCGGTCTGCGGGCGGAAGAATGCGCCGCCGTTGTTTGAGACGCTGGAAGTGTTGGGGCGGGAGAAAACGCTAAAGCGGATCGATAGGGCTATGCAGGAGCTTGAAAAGACGACGCGGTAGTACCAAAAACAGACCGGGCGGTTTCAGGCCCGGCGCACGCTACCCTGTCCAGCTTCAACCGCAATTTTCGGAGGCCAGCGTCAGCCAGTCAACGTTACTTTGAGGAGCCGTCGCCCAGAGTCTCTATGGCTAGAACGCGCTTTGCATCTGTGCTTCCGTCACCACGATCCTCGCGGCCCTGCGCGACCGAGGTTTTTTGCGGATCACGATTTCTACATCTCGGTCCAGGGCATTGAGGAAGTGCATCAGCCGCTCGACTGAAAATCCATCCAGGCGGTAATTCACGAGGGCAAAAATTTTCGGCTGGTTGATGCCCAGCAGGCGCCCCGCAGCGATTTGCGAGAGGCGGCGGGACTGAGCTATCTGCTTGATGGCGACAGCAAGCCGCACTTTCGTCTTCTTCGCATCCGCATCATGCAGTCCAAGATCGGCAAACAGATTCCCGAAACTTGGTACTACTGCCTCACTAATTCGGCCGTTTGCCATAACGCGCCCCCGTCAGTTATCCCACTTCTAGGATAATGTGTCTGCGCGCGAGATCCCTCGCTCCGCCTAAAAGCGGCTGTGCTCGGGATGACGCCGCTAGGGGTAGGGATCCGGAGCGCCAGGAAAACCAAACCCTGACGCCCTCTACTCATACCGCAAACACACAATGGGATCCAGATTCGCCGCCAGGTTGGCGGGATAATAGCCGAAGAAAACGCCCACGCCGACGGACATCGCGAAGCCAATCGACACCCAGAGATACGACAGGGTTGCCGGAATCGACGGCACGAGGGTGCGCACCAGCGTGGATACGCCCGCACCGATCAGAATGCCTATGGTGCCGCCGACCATGGTGACCACTACCGCTTCGAGCAAGAACTGCAGCCGGACGTCGGCGCGGCGGGCGCCGATAGCTTTGCGCACTCCGATTTCCTGGGTACGTTCGGTCACGGAAATCAGCATGATGTTCATGACGCCGATGCCACCAACTAACAGTCCCACCGAACTGATCACGCTGGTGAGAATCACCAGCGCGCCCGTGAGCTGGTTCCACAGATTGCTGAGAAAGTCGGGCGAACTCAACTCGAAATCATTTTCCTGGCTGCCCGAGAGGTGGCGCAGGCGGCGCATCGCCTGAATGACTTCGTCCTGCGCGGTGCCGACATTCACATTCTTCGGAACGGTGAAGGTGATGATCAACTCCTTGTTTTGCGGGTATCGCTTTCTAAAATCGCTGAGCGGAATAATGGCGAACACGTCGACCCCGGGACCAATGAACAGGCCTGGGTCATGCTCAAAAACGCCGATGACGTCGTAAGGCAGGCCGTTGATGCGGACGGTTTTGCCAACGGCGTCAGTGTAGGGGAAGAGCGATTCGCTGATGGCCGCGCCCAGCACCACGACGGCGCGGGCATGTTCCTGATCGAAGGCGCTGATGAAGCGGCCGCGGGCGACGCTGAACAACGGAATTGCCTCGGTGTACTGCGGCTCCGTTCCGCGCAGGATGACCTTCTCGACGCTGCGGTCCCCGTTGGTAATCAGGTTGCTGTCGCCCAAGAAATAGCCGCGCGTGCCGATGGTGGTCACGATCTGCACATCGGGAGCGGCTTCACGGATGAAACCAGCGTAATTGTACGCAAAATATCTGCGGGTCCGAATCCGTTCCGGCCAGCGGGAGGGATCTGTGCCCACGGGAAATCGGGTGATGAAGTAGGTACGCGATCCCAGGGATTCCACTTTGTCCTGCACGAATTTGTTCAGGCCCTGAATGATCGCCGCCATGGAGATCACCGACGAAACGCCGATGACGATGCCGAGCACCGTCAAGGCGGAGCGCACCTTGCTGGAACGCAGCATTTCGAGCGCCGCAAGCAGGTTTTCCCGCGCTTGAGAAGCCGTCATGATCGCCATCACTCAGACCTCATTATTCAGACCTCAAGGCGACGATCGGATCCAGGCGCGAGGCGCGCAACGCAGGATAAATTCCGAAAAATAAACCGACGCCGGAACTCAGGAAAACTCCCAGCACCGCTACCCAGGTCTGCACAGAAGCCGGGAAGGGGGTATAGGTGCGCAGGGCAAGCGCGATCAGAAATCCGAGGGTGATGCCGACCAGTCCTCCGGCGATGCACTGCAGGACGCTCTCGGCCACAAACTGCCGCAGGATGTCGTTCTTGGTTGCGCCCACCGCTCTCCGCACGCCGATCTCTCTCCGCCGGGCGGTCACGCTGACCAGCATGACATTCATGATGACGATGCCACCGATCACCACCGAGATGGTGCTCACCATAATGAACACGGCAAAAAAGGCCGAACTGATGCTGCGCCACAGGGCCATGTAGCTTTCTTTCGTGCCGATAAAAAAGTCGTTATCCATTTCGGTGGTGAGGTGGCGGCGGGCGCGCAAGATGAGTTGCGCCTGGTCCTGCGCCTTCTCGAAGTTCTCTGTGGTCGTCTTGACGTTGATCGTGAGGCTGGTGTGTGCGCCTTGCATGCTCAAGAAAACCGGCAGCGGGATCATTACGAAGTTGTCCTGGTCCTGGCCCAGCACGCTGCCGATTTTTTCCATAGTGCCGACTACGGTGAACTCCTCGTTGCCAACGCGAAGGGTCTTGCCGATCGGGCCTACACCAGCAAATAACTGCTGTACCAGCGTGTCGCCGATCAGGCAGACATTGGCCCTGTGTTCAGCCTCTGAGGGAGTGAAGTAGCGCCCGAGTTCGACGGTGCGAGTGTCGATGTCTGCCATGCTCGCGGTTTGGCCGGCCAGGTTCACGTCCTGCACCTCTTTGTTGCCGTAACGTGCGCGGACGGTGGTACTCGCACCGGCACCGACCTCCCCGCAGGCTTCGCATTTGTCAGCGATGGCGCGCATGTCATCCAGTTCGATCTTCTTGAACTTCAGAGCCTTGATAACGATGGTAAAGTCGGTGACGGCGAAGGGCGTGCGCGCGATCTGAAAGACGTTGGTTCCGAGATTGGCAATCTTCTGCTCCACATACTGGTTTGCACCCTGCACGATGGTCATCACCGTAATGAGAGTAGCCACACCCATGGTCAGCCCGAGCATGGTGAGGGAAGCGCGCAGCTTGTGCGCGCGCAAGGCGGTGAAACATTGGGCGAGATTGTCGCGGACAGCAAACATGAGGGCAAAGCTCTTTCGATTATGCTACCAAGTCGCGCAGACGGCGCGATCTCCTTCACAACTCCTTGCCAGTGGTACAGTTTGATTCTTGGTGGCTGGGAGGTCCGATGAGAATTGCATCCGCATGGCGTTTCCACGTTGTTGCCGTAATTGTCTTTGCCTTATTCTCGTTTCTGCCCGCGTTCGCCGGCGACGCTTCCCTCGCTCCCACTCCGCCGATGGGTTGGAACAGTTGGGACTCCTATGGCCGGATGATCACAGAGTCGCAGTTCAGGGCCACCGCTGATTGGATGGCGGCGCACCTCAAATCCCACGGGTGGCAATACGTGGTCAACGATGACGGCTGGTACGTGCAGAATGTGGAGGAGGATTCCAAAGATTCCATATTCCTGCTCGACAGCAATGGGCGGTTCGTTCCCGTGGCTACGCGCTATCCCTCGGCTGCCGATGACGCCGGATTCAAACCGCTTGCGGACTACGTTCACTCGCTCGGCTTGAAGTTCGGCATTCATATAATCCGGGGCATTCCGCGTGAAGCCGTAGCGAAGAATGTGCCGATCGCCGATTCCCCGTATCACGCCGCGGATGCCGCCGATCAGTCCGACCCCTGTCCCTGGAACACTTACAACTGGGGAGTGAGGAACAACGAGGCCGGGCAGGCTTACTACGACTCCATCGCCAAGCTCTACGCCAGCTGGGGAGTGGACTTCATCAAGGCCGACTGCATCGCAGCCCATCCGTATAAGGCCGATGAGATTCGGATGCTGCATGACGCGATCAAGAAATCCGGGCGCGGGATGGTTCTGAGTCTTTCGCCGGGCCCCACGTCGCTCGATCACGCGGATGAAGTCGCCAAGAACGCCGAGATGTGGCGCATCTGCGATGACTTCTGGGACCACTGGGGTCCGTGGAAAGACCACGACTGGTCGCAGAGCCTCTACCGGCAGTTCGCGACCACGGCCAGATGGGCTCCGTATGTGGGCCGCGGCAACTGGCCCGATGCGGACATGTTGCCTCTTGGACGGTTGGGCCCGAGTCCGGGAGCGGGCGAGCCGCGAAACACCCTGCTCACCAAAGACGAGCAGCGCACCATGATGACGCTGTGGTCCATTTTCCGCTCGCCGCTGATCATGGGAGGAGATTTACTTTCGGCTGACGAGTGGACGACGTCGCTATTGACTAATCCGGAAGTGATCGCGGTGGATCAGCATTCGCACGACAATCATGCGGTCATTACCTCGGACACGGTTGCGCTTTGGGTGGCGCGCCCGGAAAGCGGCGAGGGCTACTATCTCGCAGTGTTCAACCTTGGAGATAGCGAACAAACGATTCGCTACAAATGGGAGGGTCTCGAACTGCCAGCGGCGAAGTACAAGGCTCGTGATCTGTGGGAGGGCAAGGACCTCAAGGCTGCGAAAGAGCTGACAGTCAAACTGGCGCCACACGCTTCTGTGCTGTACAGGGTTGAGAAGTGAGCTTTCGCAGTGCGATCCGCGCTAGGTCCCCTTCGACTACCCTCGACTTCGCTCGGGGCTTCGAGACGGTCAATTCTTTCGCCCCTTCGGAGCTTGGTCGTCTCTCATTCTTACCCAAGGCTCGCGCCTTGGGCTGTATTCTCGCGCCGCCTCGCGGCTACAGAATGGCTGGCCCGGCGGGCGAGGGTGCGCGCCGCTACGTGTTCGCTCGCCGTGCTAGCATGTTTTATAGCGACTAACGACGTATGAATCCAGCTAATCCCCCAACCCAAACGCCGGCCCATCCGGCGGCTGTAACCGAGTCCAAGCCCTCGAACTTTGTTCGCGACATTATTCTTGAGGACCTGAAGACCAACAAATTTCAGGGACGCGTGCAGACCCGGTTTCCTCCGGAGCCGAACGGATATCTGCACATCGGCCACGCCAAGGCGATTTGCCTCGACTTCGGATTGGCCGACGAGTTTCATGGCCACACCAATCTGCGCTTCGACGACACCAATCCGTCGAAAGAAGAGACAGAGTATGTCGATTCGATTCAGGAGGACGTGAAGTGGCTCGGCTTCCACTGGGATGGGCTTTTCTATGCCTCCGACTATTTCGACCAGCTCTATGAATGGGCGGTCAAGCTGATTAAAGACGGCAAGGCGTACGTTGACGATTTGTCGGCGGATGAAATTCGCGAATACCGCGGTACTTTGACCAAGCCGGGGAAAGACAGTCCTTATCGCAATCGTCCGGTTGAAGAAAATCTCAGTCTTTTTGAGCGCATGAAGGCAGGCGAATTCCCCGATGGCTCGCGGGTGCTGCGGGCGAAGATTGACATGGCTTCGCCGAACTTGAACATGCGTGATCCAGTGATGTACCGCATTCTGCATGCTTCGCATCACCGAACCGGCGACAAGTGGTGCATCTATCCGATGTACGACTATGCCCACGGGCAATCGGATTCGCTCGAAAAAGTCACGCACTCCATGTGCACGCTGGAGTTCGAGGACCACCGGCCGCTTTACAACTGGTTCATCCGGCAGCTAGGTATTTTTCCTTCAGAGCAGATTGAGTTTGACCGGCTCAACCTGACTTACACCGTTCTGAGCAAGCGCAAGCTGCTGCAACTGGTGCAGGAGGGAAAAGTCAGCGGCTGGGACGATCCCCGTATGCCTACGACTGGGCGGAATCCGGCGGCGCGGGTACACGCCCGAGGCGATTCGACATTTCTGCGGAGCGATCGGGGTTTCCAAGACGACCGGAGTGATCGAACTGGCCATGCTCGAACACTTCGTGCGCGAGGATCTGAATAAGAGCGCGGCGCGGGTGATGGCGGTTCTTCGTCCGCTGAAGGTTGTGATCGACAATTACCCGGAGAATCAGGTCGAAGAGATGGAGGCGGTGAACAATCCCGAGGATGCGGCGGCGGGAACGCGCAAGATTCCGTTCTCGCGCGTGCTGTACATCGAGCAGGACGATTTCCGCGAAGACCCGCCCAAGCAGTACTACCGCCTCTCGTCCGGGCCGCGAAGTGCGGCTGCGCTACGGATATTTCGTGACCTGCACGAGCGTGGTGAAGAACGACAAGGGCGAAGTGATCGAAGTTCACTGCACCTACGATCCGGCAACACGCGGTGGAAACTCTCCGCCCGACGGCCGCAAGGTGAAGGCGACGATTCACTGGGTTTCGGCGGCGCACGCCATCGATGCCGAGGTGCGGATTTACGAAAATCTCTTTACCAAGGAAGATCCGAATCAGGTTGAAGAGGGTCAGGACTTCATGGCGAACCTCAATCCCAATTCGCTCGAAGTTCTGGAACACTGCAAGCTGGAGCCGTCGCTGGCCAACGCCGTGGCGGGGAATCGCTATCAGTTCGAGCGGCTGGGGTACTTCTGTGCCGATCGCGACTCGACGCCAGGAAAGCCGGTGTTCAATCGAACGGTCGCGTTGAAAGATACGTGGGCCAAAATTGAGAAGAAAGGCCAGCCCTAGAAGAACCGGCGGGGAAACACGACCAACATGACTGTCAACCAGGATGAAATCGGCCTATTTGAAGCAATGTACTCGGCGCGGGCGATGCGCTGGCTCAAGCCCGATCCCATTCCGCCGCAACTCATTGCCCGCATTCTCGAAGCAGCCACGCAAGCCCCCAACGCCGGCAACGCGCAGAACTGGCTTTTCATGGTCGTGCGTGACGAGCCGCAGCGGCGCCGCATTGGCGCGATCTATCGCAGCGTGAGCCAGTGGGTTGGGAAGCGCTACGAACACCAGCGGCGGCCCGACCACATTTCACAGGCGCAACACGATCGGATGATGAAAAGTGGCCTGCATCTTTACGAGCACATGGCGGATGCACCCGTGCTGCTGATTCCCTGCCTCCGGCTCGACCCTCTCGACCTTCCCGCGGAGATTCCGTCGGACGTCGCCGCAGCCATGCGAGCCGCGCGCCCCTGGACCGCCGGCGCCAGCATTTATCCCGCTATCCAAAACATTGTGCTGGCTTGCCGCACATTGGGGCTGGGAACGGTCGTGACCACGAACCACACGATTGCCGAAGATGAGATCAAGGCGGTCTTAAATCTACCCGCGAATGTGAGAACGTTCGCGCTCATGCCCATTGGTTATCCAGCTAGAAAGTTCGGCCCGGTCAAACGTCGCCCGGTCAGCGAAGTCGCGATGCTCGATCGCTACGGGTCGGCATTCATCGTCAGCTGATCTCAGTTTTCCGCTTTAGAGATTGCTCATGCCTATCCATGCACGTGCGGGCTCTGCGCTGGATTGGGACGGTTCGAGGGCTGCGGCGGGGCCTTCACCACTTTCACTTCAAATTCCACGGGCAATTTCTTGGGAGGGTAGCAGGCAGCATTGTCGCAGGCCTGGTATTTCAGTTCGCCGCGCAGCATGTATTTGCCGGGCACAACGCTCGCCAGGGGATGGATGACGATGCTGACGGGAAATTCTCCGGTGTAGACACTGAGTTTTTCGTCGGGAGAAAAAGGGAAGCTCATCTCTTCGCCGGCAGGGTAGGTGATTTTCCCGACGGCGATGTCGGTGGGGGCGTCGAGTTTGAGAACCGTGGGTATGAGAAATTCCGACTTTGGCGTGTTGGAGTTGACGTGAAACCCGGCGTTCACGCGGAAGCGCAGCACAACCTTGCCCTGCTTGCTGCGAGTCACCGTGGTGATGCCCGGCGGGAACAGCGTGATGGATGGGGCTTTGCGGCCGGAAATGTCCTGGTCGAGATCCTGGGCGGGGAGTGGGCGTGGCATGACGGCCGGAAGAAGGATCGCGAGAAACAGGCTGGCGAATAGCGGGGCGGCAACGGCCCGGCAGCCGGAGAGAAAAATTGTGCCACGCAGTAATGATTTGCTCCCAGGGAAAGCCGAGCTTCGCTCGGCACGGGCGGGCGAGGCGCCCGCCCCCACGTGATCATTGCCAGGCTTCATTTGGGCAGTTCGCTTGCGGGCTTTTCTTTCTTCGCGCATTATTTCGTCGCCACCGGGCCTTCGGCAAGGGCTTTCTTGATGGTGTCTTCGATTTCGCCCCGGCCTTTCAGGCCGAATACCTTATCAATCACTTTGCCATCGCGGGCTATGAAGAAGGTGGCGGGAAGAAACTGAACCCCGCCGTAGTCGTCGCCCACGCTCTCCTTGCCGATCAGCACCGGGTAGTTGACGCCCATGGTCTTGGCGAATTTGCCGATGTCTTCAGGACTGGCGTCATCCATGGCTACGCCTAAAACCTGGAATCCCTGGGGACCATATTGTTTCTGCAGATCCACGAACCAGGGCATCTCGATTTTGCAGGGCTGGCACCACGTCGCCCAGAAGTTGAGCAGCACGGCTTTGCCGCGGAAATCGGAAAGGCGGACCGGCTTGCCGTCGAGCGATTGCAAAGTGAAGTCGGGCGCAAGCTGGCCTTTCAGGTTTGCCGAAGCCGAAGGCTGGCCGGCATTGCGCCGCGTGATATGAACTGCAACCACCAGCATGACGGCAACCACCATGGCCACCACAAGCAGAACAACCGGATCACGTTTCACAAAAGAGCTCCGTCACAAGGCAAATCGGTTTAAGAATGACAAATAGTTGGAAATGATGGTGAAGCGGCCGAGCACCAGCAGCACGCCCAGCGCGATCATTAATGCACCGCTGGCGACTTCCAGAGCGTGCATGTGGGATCGGAACCGGCTATAGAACTTGAGAAAGCGCCCGATGCCAAGTCCGGTCAAGAGAAATGGCACGGCTAGCCCGAGCGAGTAAATTGCCAGCAGAAAAATGCCTTTCATCACCGAATCCTGGGCTGCCGCAAAACCCAGAATGATGGCCAGGATCGGCCCTACGCAGGGCGTCCAGCCGAAAGCAAAAGCAAAGCCGATGAGGAACGAACCGATGGGCGTGCTTCCACCTTTTACACTGTGCAGCCGCGCATCGGTGTATAAGGCTTTGATTTTGAAAACCCCGGTCAGGTGCAAGCCGAACAGAATAATGACGACGCCCGCGACTTGCGCCAGCACTGATTTGTAGCGGGCCAGCATTTGCCCCACTTCGGTCGAGATCGCGCCCAGCGTGATGAACACAACGCTGAACCCCAGCACAAAGCCGATGGAATTCAACAGCACTTTGCGAAACAGATGAGATTCCTGGGCCTTCAGTTCCTCAACTCCCGCCCCGGAAATCAAGGAAACATACCCCGGAACCAGCGGCAACACGCAGGGCGAGAGGAACGAGATCAACCCGGCCAGGAAAGCGGCGATGGGAAGGGGCAAAGTGGACATTGGTCTTTATTGTACCTGCGTGGCGGAACAAGCAGGTAATACCGCTGGAGCTGGGTAACGGTGCAGTCCAAATAAACCCGTTACCTTTGTCATTCCGACAAGGAGCGTAGCGACAAGGAGGAATCTGCTCTCGTGGACACGATTACGAAGGCTTCGACCCGATAACAGCTTCCTTCTCTTCGCTAAGCGAATCGTCGGAATGACAAATCCAATTTATCCAAACGCCGCTACATGGAGCTACTGGTGTTGGGCGGGAATCGGCCGCTCGGAAAGCACTGTTAGTTATGGGATTTGTCTTTCGTCGGCGTAGCTGGCGCTGGGGTAGGCGGAGTTGGCGCCGGCGCTTCCGGTCCAGGCCCCGCCATAGCCTTGCGGAGGAAGCCGAGGGGCACGACAGCGGTCAGTTCCACGCGATCCTTATTTTGGGCGACCTGGAGCCCGTCGAAGAAGGCCTTGACGTCGACGTCTGGGCCTCCGGTGGAAACGGTGGTTTCGGCGGAATGCAGCATGGTCAGAAATGTTCCGGCCTGCTCGGTCACACGCTGGGCATCTTCTTCACTGCCGGTAAAAGCTTCCGCGCGCAGATGGATCTTTCCCAGGTAGCGAGCCGAGACCACGGCCACTGCTGGTTTGGAAAAGAGAAACGAAAGGGTGCCCTGGGTGGGAGCCGACTGCCCCGGAGGATTGATCCGGAAAATGGCCCAGCCGAAGCTGGCCAGGGGAACCTGCTTGTAGTACTGGCGCAAGAGCGCAGGTCCACCAAAGGGGGACGCCAGTTTGCGGGAGCGCTCGATAATGCCGCGAATCACTTCAGGATCAGGGTGGTTCGAAGCGGCGACTGTGTCGGGCCCGAGAATCGCCACGCGTAGTATGCGTCCCTCGAGAGGAATCGCATAGATATCGATGGAGTGGTAGTTCTCCGAGGAGTGGGAAATGTTGTGTAAGTAATTGCGGAGTCTTTCACCGTCAAGCTTGCCCACAAAGATCTCGGAAAATTGCGTTGTGCCCGGCGCGCCGGAGTTGGGCGTTCCGGAACTGGAGTAGTGAATCGCCAAGGCCGCCTGGTCGAGATCGCGCTCGAATTGAAAGCCTGTGGCCTGGATGAACTGTTCGTACTCGGGATCGTGAGAAACCTGCGGCAACTGGGGGACGACGTTGGCCAGGCGGATCCAGCGGAGATTGAAGTAAACGAAACCATCAGCGCCGGGCAACAGGCGGGCCGCCTCCGGCGGAGCATGTTTGCGCAGAACTACGACCGCAGCGACGGCCAAGGCCACCAGCACAACGCCGAACCAGATGGGGAGTCTTCGCTTTAATCGCATGAAAAGCGGTGGCAAAATGATAGCAGAGCGGGGGGAAGTCGCGTTGAGAAGGCTGAGAGCTCCCTCGTGCAGGCCTCAATTTGGATCGGACGGATGAGCCCGAGGCGGGTGATTCCGCTGGGATTCAATTGCTTGCACGTCAGGTACCGCTATGGTAACTTATATTGTTGTCCCGGACATGAAGAAGGGATCAGTGCGGAAGTGTCTTGAGGCAGGGCACTACTGCGAACTGCTGGCGTAGCTCAGGTGGTAGAGCATCTGATTTGTAATCAGAGGGTCGGGGGTTCGAATCCCTTCGCCAGCTCCAGGAAACGGATTTGAACGCGGCGTGGCGGCATAGCAGGTTTTCCAACGGCACTCCATAAGGAAGAATTTCCAAGTGTGGTGTTTGCGCGCCAGAGGATGTGTGCGCGCAACTCCGGTCTTCGGTTCACCTTGAGTCGTGCGCGAACCCGACAATGTGTTTCCGTTCTGCTTGAAGCGCTGTGAAGCGTGAGGTTTGAAGCCGGTTTCTGCACAGGTGGGTGAGTGGTTAAAGCCGGCAGACTGTAAATCTGCTCCTCCTAGCGAGGTACGAAGGTTCGAATCCTTCCCTGTGCACCAGTGTTGAACTGCCTGGCTGGAGTGCGATGGGTACCGCGAGAGTTGGAATCGCCGGCGAGAAGGCGCGCGTGAATCGGTTGGCATTGGCGCTGGCCGCGTACCTGGTGTTGGGAGTTTTGGTGTGGGCCACCCTTCCTGACCCACGCATTCGTCTTTTGCCGTTGCTGGTTCTGGCGATGTTTGCGTTGAAGACGTGGATCCATCGCAAGGACGCCGGGCCGGTGGTTGAGGGCAGCGACGTGGACGAGAGTCAGGCCGACGTTGCCGGAGAAGTTGATTCATAGGGAAGTGCTGAGAGTTTTGCCGATGTAGCTCAGTTGGTAGAGCACTCCCTTGGTAAGGGAGAGGTCACCAGTTCAATCCTGGTCATCGGCTCCAGAGTTTGAGTGACAAGCATGAACGCGATGACGGGTTCGTGGCTGATGGTGAAATGGGTGGGCATTTTGATCGCTGTCGCCTATCTAGTGCTCTTGTCACTCGTTTTTGTGCGGTTTCGTCGCGATTTATCGCGGTTACGGCGTGGGTTGATTTTGCCGGCGGTACTCGGTGTTTTCATTTCGGTAAGCGTGCCGTCAATTTTCGAAGACGTCGTGATTACGCGGATTTGCTTTATTGTTACGCACGTCATTTACATCAGTGGAATTACGATTCTGCTGAGAGGATTGGTCCAGAAGAATCACCAGAGTTTGCTGAAAGTCGGGGGTTGACGGCTGAAAGCTGACGGCTGTTTCGGGCGGGAGTAACTCAGTGGTAGAGTCACAGCCTTCCAAGCTGTTGGTCGCGGGTTCGATTCCCGTCTCCCGCTCCAGGATCTCGGGGAAGGTAAACCGCAGTGAGTTTCGAACAAGCGACGATCAAGGTTGAGAAGGAAAAAGAGTTTGAGGAACTGAAGGGCGCGATTGAGCGCGCCTTCCGTCCAGAAGCGGCGGAGAAGTTTCTGAAGCGGGTGCATAGCAAGGGACTGCGGATTCGCGACTTTGATTTGATCCTGGGCAAGAAGATTTTGGACGACGGGATTGCAGCCGGCGCACAGAGCTTGCATCAGGCGTTGACGGTTTCGGACCAGGCGCAGATACGCGAGTTTTATTTGTCGAAGCTTGAATCCGTCGATCATGATTTGCGCCACAGGTTCAGGAAGCTTTTTCAGTATTACTGAGAGTTTGCGCGGGCAAGATGGCCGCGCTGCAAGGGAAATACACAGGTCCTTCGGCGCAAAATGCGCGCCTCAGGATGACAAAGTGTAAGGAGCTAGAGGCCGACGAATATGGCGAAAGAGAAATTTGAGCGCAATAAGCCGCACTGCAACGTGGGCACGATCGGACACATCGATCATGGCAAGACCACGCTGACGGCGGCCATCACGAAAGTTCTGCAGAAGCACAATCCGAAGATTGTGTTCCGCTCGTTTGATTCGATCGACAACGCGCCGGAAGAAAAAGCCCGCGGCATCACCATCGCCACGGCACACGTGGAGTACGAGACCGAGAAGCGGCATTACGCGCACGTCGACTGCCCGGGGCACGCCGACTACATCAAGAACATGATCACGGGCGCGGCCCAGATGGATGGCGCGATCTTGGTTGTGGCGGCGACCGACGGTCCGATGCCGCAGACCAGAGAGCACGTGCTGTTGGCGCGGCAGGTGGGCGTTCCCTACATCGTTGTTGCTTTGAATAAGTGCGACGCGGTGGATGATCCCGAGTTGCTGGATCTGGTGGAACTCGAAGTCCGCGAGCTGCTGAAGAGCTACAAGTTCCCTGGAGATGACGTGCCGGTGATCCGGCTGTCGGCGCTGGGGGCGTTGAACGGCGAAGCCAAGTGGGAAAAGCAGATTGATGAGTTGATGAAGGCGGTGGACGAGAGCGTGCCGCAGCCGGCGCGCGAACTGGACAAGCCGTTCCTGATGCCGATTGAAGATATCTTCTCGATTCAGGGCCGGGGCACGGTGGTGACCGGAAGAATCGAGCGCGGCAAGGTGAAGGTTGGCGAGGAAATGGAAATTGTCGGCTTCCGCGACACGCGCAAGACAGTCGTGACCGGCGTCGAAATGTTCAAAAAGCAGCTCGATGAAGGCATGGCGGGCGACAACGCCGGACTCTTGTTGCGCGGCATTGCGAAAGAGGATGTAGAGCGCGGCATGGTGCTGGCGAAGCCGGGATCGATTACGCCGCACACCAAGTTCAAAGCGGAAGTCTACATTCTGACCAAAGAAGAGGGTGGAAGACACACGCCATTCTTCAAAGGCTATCGGCCGCAGTTTTACTTGCGCACCACGGACGTGACCGGAGTGGCGGAATTGCCCTCAGGCACGGAGATGGTGATGCCAGGCGACAACGTCTCGCTTGTCATCGAACTGATCACGCCGGTGGCGATGGAAAAGGGCCTGCGGTTTGCGATCCGCGAAGGCGGGCACACGGTAGGCGCAGGAACGATCAGCGAGATTGTGCAGTAGCAAGGCAGAAGTTAGAAGGAAGAATGAAGAAGTAAGAAGAAAAGCAAGTTCGGCATTCTGACTT
This sequence comes from Terriglobia bacterium, assembly GCA_963765285.1. GTDB lineage: Bacteria > Acidobacteriota > Terriglobia > Terriglobales > Acidobacteriaceae > CAVWZH01. Next base: position 101,541 of record CAVXVR010000007.1, on the reverse strand, counting down.
CTAAATTCAGCATTTTGATTGGAGTGTGCAGATGCCCCGGGAAATCATTACGATGCAGTGCGGCGATTGCAAAGAGCGGAATTATTCGAAGACCAAGAACCGGAAGACGATGTCGGAGCGCTTCGAGATCAAGAAGTTCTGCCGCCGCTGCCGGAAGCATACGCCGCATAAAGAAGTGAAATAAAGTGGTTAGTGGCTGGTGATCAGTGGCTAGTGAAAGCAAGACCGAAAACTAGCAACTAGTCACTGGCCACTGACCACTGTTTTTAGGGGCGTAAGCTCAACGGTTAAACTGCCGGTCTCCAAAACCGGACTTGGGGGTTCGAATCCCTCCGCCCCTGCCAGAGTTTGGGAAAGGGATGGACGAGGCCGGGAAGCGTATGGGAGTCGAGACGAAAAAAATGGCGGATTCACTCGCAACGGCCGGAGAGAACCTGGGCGACCGGATCAAAGCCTGGCCGGAGCGCGGCAAAGCCTTCTACAACGACGTGCGCACGGAGATGAAGAAGGTCACCGCGCCGTCCATGAAGGAAGTACGCGCCACGACGACGGTCGTGATCATCACCGTGTTTTTGTTTGGCCTGTATTTCTGGGCGGTGGACAACACGGTGGGCAGAGGCGTCACCTACCTGATTCAGTATCTGACGCACCGCTAAGGCGAAGGACGGAAGAACATCAAAACGATTATGCAGGAAGAAGAAAAGAACCAGGCGACCGCGGAACCCCAGGCTGGCGGGGATGCCGCTGTGCCCGTGGGCGATGCCACCGAAACGCCGCGCAATCCCAATATGAAGTGGTACATCATCCACTCCTACTCGGGGTTTGAGCGCAAGGTGAAGGAATCGCTCGAATCGCGCGTAGCAGCGTTCGGTCTTCAAGACAAGATCGGCAAAGTGCTGATCCCCACCGAATCGGTCACCGAGGTACGTGGAGGTAAGAAGTACACCTCCGAGCGCATGTTCTATCCCGGCTACGTGCTGGTCGAGATGGACATGAACGACCACGTCTGGCACGTGGTGAAGTCGACGCCGCGGGTGACGGGTTTCGTCGGGACGGGGCAGCAACCGACGCCGCTTTCGGACGAAGAAGTGCAGCACATCGTTTACAAGGTTGCGGACAGCAAGGGCGCGCCCAAGCTCAAGGTCAAGTTTGAGAAGAACGAGACGGTGCGCATTACGGAAGGGCCGTTTGCTACGTTCCAGGGCATCGTGGACGAGGTGAATGAGGACCGCGAGACGCTGAAGGTGATGGTCACGATTTTCGGCCGGTCGACGCCGGTGGAGTTGGAGTTTAACCAGGTGGAAAAGGTCGCATAGCACGTGTGGCGGCGGGTCTCTGACCCGCCGGCCGGGTCGTTCTTGATCAGAGCGTACCCGGCCCTACACAGATTAAGTTCGAGGCAGGGATTAGGAAATGGCGAAGAAGGCAACAGGTTACGTGAAACTGCAGATCGCGGCGGGCAAGGCCACGCCGGCGCCTCCGGTAGGACCGGCGCTCGGGCAGGCGCAGATCAACATCATGGAGTTCTGCAAGCAGTTCAACGCCCGCACCGGCCAAAAGGAACTGGAAGGGCTGATTGTTCCGGTCGTCGTGACGGTGTACACCGACCGCTCTTTCACCTTCATCACCAAGACGCCGCCGGCGTCTATCTTGCTGAAGCGCGCCGCGGGGATTGCCAAGGGCTCAGGAACGCCGAACAAGGACAAAGTCGGCAAAGTTACGCTGCGGCAGGTGGAAGACATCGCCAGGCAGAAGATGCCGGATTTGAATGCGGCGTCGGTGGAAGCGGCGGTGAAGAGCGTCCGCGGTACGGCGCGGTCGATGGGAATTGATGTAGTTGGGTAGGTTTGCGTGGTCGCGGGCGTTGCGGAGCGTTGCTTCGCCGGACGGCCGAGGCGGCCGTCCCCACACGGTTTGTGGTAGTCGAAGACACTACGGCCCAGCAGAAACAGCGCTGGGCGGTGGGAGACGAGGAAGAGCAGATGAGAAAAGCAGGAAAGAACATTACCAAGGCGCGGCAGGGGGTCGAGGCGCGTCCCTATCTATTGAAGGACGCGGTTCCGCTGCTGCAAAAAGTGAAGTTCGCCAAGTTTGACGAGACGGTTGAAATCACTTTGCGGCTGGGCGTCGATCCCAAGCATGCCGACCAGATGGTCCGGGGAACGGTTGTGCTGCCGAACGGACTGGGCAAATCCAAGCGCGTCCTGGTAATCGCCAGCGGCGAAAAGATCAAAGAAGCCGAGCAGGCGGGCGCGGATTTTGTGGGCGGCGAGGACATGGTCGAGAAGATCAACAAAGAGAACTGGACCGATTTTGATGCCCTCATTGCTACGCCTGACGTCATGAAGTCCGTCGGACGTCTGGGTAAAGTGCTGGGCCCCAAAGGCTTGATGCCGAATCCCAAGACCGGGACGGTCACCTTTGATGTCGCCAAGGCCGTGCAGGAAATCAAGGCTGGCAAAGTGGAGTTCCGCACCGACAAGACGGCGCTGGTCCATGTGCCGGTGGGCAAGATTTCGTTTCCGCCCGAGAAGCTGATTGAGAACGCTTCAGTGCTGATCGGCAGCGTGATCAAGGCGAAGCCGACGGTGGCCAAGGGCAAATACATCAAGGGGTGCTATCTGAGTTCGAGCATGGGCCCCGGAATTCAGATCGACACCAGCGCGGCGGAAGCTGCGGCTAAGGCATAGTTGCCGGCCTACGGCCGGGCGGACAGCCGAGGCGGCTGTCCCTACGCGAATCGATGAGGGATTGACGATATGGCGGTTACCAGAGCTAAGAAAAACGAGCAGGTAGAAAAGCTGACCGGCGAGCTGCAGAAGGTTTCCACGGCGATCGTGGCCACCTACAGCAAGCTGACCGTGGCCCAGGACTTTGAACTGCGCAAGACGCTGCGGACTTCCGGCGCCAAGTATCGCGTGGTGAAGAACACACTGGCAGAGCGCGCCGCCAAGGGCACAAAGGTGGAAGAGGTGTTGAAGAACCTCTCCGGCGTAACTTCGATTGCCTACACCCAGGGCGATCCGGTGGCGCTGGCCAAAGCGCTGGCCAAGTACGCCAAGGACAATCCGGAATTCACCTTCAAGGCGGGAGTGGTCGAAGGCCGCGTGATAACGATCAAAGAGATCAACGCGCTGGCGACCATGCCGTCGAAGGAAGAAATCTACTCCAAGCTGCTGTTCCTGCTGAGTTCGCCGGCGCAGCGCTTGGTGACTACGGTGAACGCCGTGGGACGCAATCTGGCGGTGGTCGTAGGCCAGGGCGTGGAGCAGAAGAAGTTTAGGGAAGCATGACGAGATTTGTAATTTTGTAATCGGGTAATTTTGTGATTTGAGGCCGGTTGGTTCTCAAAGTACCGAATTACAAGTTGCCAAATTACGAAATGAGTTCAGTCGTCGGCAGCTGAGGGTTGCGTGGTTCCGCTTCGCGGCGTTGTCTGGCGCGGCGAATGGGCTTGGCGCACTGGAAACTTGGCAGCCGAACGACGAAATACGAATAAGACTGGAGAACTAGACATGGCGGATTTGGCGCAGTTGGAAGAATCAATCGTAGGTTTGTCGCTGCTCGAAGCGGCGGACCTGGTCAAGAAGCTCGAAGCGCGTTTGGGCGTTTCGGCGGCGGCAGCGGCCCCGGTAATGGTGGCAGGCGGGGGCGCGGCGGCAGGCGGCGCGGCTCCGGCCGAGGAGAAGACTGAATTCAGCGTGGTTCTGAAGGAAGTCGGGGCCAATAAGATCAATGTAATCAAGGCAGTGCGTGAAGTCACCAGCCTCGGCTTGAAGGAAGCCAAGGATCTGGTCGACGGCGCGCCCAAGTCCATCAAGGAAGGTGTTTCCAAAGAAGAAGCGGAGACCATCAAGAAGAAGTTCACCGACGCAGGGGCCACCGTAGAGGTGAAGTAGTTCCTGGCGGGTCCGATTCGGTCTGCAAGACCGGATCGGGCGAGCGATCTAACTTGTGAAGCCTGGAGGCGGGTGTTTGCATCTAAATTAACACCGCTTCCCTTCACGAAGTAATTTCGGGCGGCCCGTACTTCCGATAGATCGAGGGAGCGTGGCGCGGCTGCTCTAACGATTTGGCAACTGTCCCGCGGGCAGCGGGACGGGAACAGGCCTTAAAGAACTGGCGCGGAAACATACATTACTAACAAGGCTAAGCGTCGCATTCGGCGCCTGCGGGGAGTTATGTCCCTGCGGGCGCGTACGTATTTTTCGTGGAATTCTTCGGATTGATTAGCACCCTGGCGCACTCGGCGCCCTTAACATTTCCGCAGTTTTCCGCAGCCCTTGGCTGCGCTTGAAAGTTGGGAGTCTCTGAATGGCGAAAAACGATACCTACCGCAAACGTTTTGACTTTTCAAAAATTCCGGCGACGATCCAGATCCCGAACCTGATCGAGGTTCAGAAGCGCTCCTACGACCGCTTCCTGCAGATGGACCGCTTGCCCAGCGAGCGCGACGACGCCGGCTTGCAGTCGGTGTTTCAGTCGGTGTTTCCGATTACCGACTTCCGCAACGTCTCGCAGCTCGAGTTCGTGGATTACGCCATCGGCAACTGGGAGTGCAAGTGCGGCCACTTGAAGGGCCTGCACCATCTGCGCACGACTTGCAAGAACTGCGGGTCGACGGTGATTACCGATCCCTTCCACCCGGGCGAGGTGCTCTGCTCGAAGTGCGGGACGTATAACGCCAACACGCCTGATTTCTGCAACAAGTGCGGCGATCCTGTGGGCCTGCAACTGAAGTACGACGTGGCCGAATGCGAAGAGCGCGGCATGACCTACTCCGCGCCGCTCAAGGTCACCATGCGTCTGACCATTTTCGAGAAGGACGCCGAGACCGGAAACCGGTCCATCCGCGATATCAAAGAGCAGGAAGTATTCTTCGGCGATGTGCCGCTGATGACGCAGAACGGAACGTTCATCGTCAACGGCACCGAACGCGTGATCGTGAGCCAGTTGCATCGCTCACCCGGCGTGTTCTTCGAAACCGCTAACAACCGCACCTACTTCCTGGGCAAGATCATTCCCTACCGCGGGTCGTGGGTGGAATTTGAGTACGACCAGAAGAACGTGCTGTATGTCCGCATTGACCGCAAGCGCAAGTTCCTGGGAACGATTTTCCTGCGGGCGCTGGGACTGCGGTCGGGCGAGGACATTCTTCGCACCTTCTACACCGTCGACCGGCTGGCCATTCGTGACAAAAAGCTCTATTGGACGATCGATCCGGCGAGCGAGAAACCCACGAATCTGGTCGGGATGAAGCTGGCCCACAGCATCAAGAACAAAGCCGGCGAGGAAATCGCCCATTCGGGGCGCAAGCTGAACGCGCAAGTCCTGAAAGAGATTCAAAAAGCGAAGATCACCGAGATTGAAGTCGACATCACCGATCTTGAGGGCGCGTGGGTGGCGAGCGATGTGGTCGACACCACCACGGGCGAAGTTCTGCTCGAAGCGAACTCGGAACTGACGGCGGACAAAGTTTCCAAGATCCTCGACTCCGGCGTGGTTGAGATGAACCTGTTCTTCCCGGAGCGCGACGATGTGGGAACGGTGATCTGCCAGACCCTGAAGCGCGATTCGGTCAAGACCCCGTCGGAAGCGCTGATCGAGATTTACCGCAAGCTGCGGCCGGGTGATCCGCCGACGCTGGACACGGCCACGGCCTTGTTCCACGGCATGTTCTTCGACCCGCGCAAGTACGACTTCTCGCGGGTGGGCCGGCTGAAGTTCAACATCAAGCTGTTCGAAAACCAGGACGCGACCAAGCTCGATAACCGCACGCTCGAGCCGGAAGATTTCTACGGGACCATCCGCTACCTGCTCAAGCTGCGCAAGAACATCGGCGCGGTGGACGACATCGATCACCTGGGCAACCGCCGGGTGCGCGCGGTCGGCGAACTGCTGGAGAACCAGTTCCGTATCGGCCTGGTCCGCATGGAACGGGCGATCAAAGAAAAGATGTCCGTGTACCAGGAAATGTCCACGGCCATGCCGCACGATCTGGTGAACGCGAAGCCGGTGATGGCTGCGATCCGCGAGTTTTTCGGATCATCGCAGCTCTCGCAGTTCATGGACCAGACCAATCCGCTGTCGGAAATTACGCACAAGCGGCGTCTTTCGGCCCTTGGGCCGGGCGGTCTGTCGCGCGAACGCGCCGGATTCGAAGTCCGCGACGTTCACCCCACGCACTACGGGCGCATTTGCCCGATTGAGACGCCGGAAGGTCCGAACATCGGGCTGATTTCTTCACTCAGCTGCTATGCCCGGATCAACGACTACGGCTTCATCGAGTCGCCCTACCGGCGGGTCAAAGGCGGACGCGTGCTCGACTATCTGACCATCGTGAACGCCGGCGACAGCGATTACAAAGTCGGCGATCACGTGGAGAAGCATGAAGTCGAGAAGGTCAACGCTGAAGTAAAAGAGCGGCGCAAGAAGCTTGCGGATGTGGAGCCGTTCTCCTTCTATCTCTCGGCGTGGGAGGAAGACCGCCACGTCATCGCGCAGGCCAACGTGGAACTGGACGACAAGGGCCGCATTGTGGGCGATCTAGTCAACGCGCGTAAAGCCGGCAACTTTGTGCTGGTGAGCCGCGACGAAGTGGACTACATCGACGTCAGCCCGAAGCAACTGGTCTCGGTCGCAGCGTCACTCGTGCCGTTCCTCGAGCACGATGACGCGAACCGCGCGCTGATGGGCGCCAACATGCAACGCCAATCGGTTCCCTTGCTGCGGGCGGAAGCTCCGATCGTGGGCACGGGAATGGAAGGCGTCACGGCGCGCGATTCCGGTGCCGTGATTCTGGCGCGGCGGAACGGCGTGATCGATTCGGTGGACTCGGAGCGCATCATCGTGCGGGTCGAGGGCGAACATCATCCGGGACAGCTTTCCCGCGAAGTGGGCAGCGATATTTATCAGCTCACCAAGTTCAAGCGGTCCAACCAGAACACCTGCATCAACCAGAAGCCGACTGTGCTGAAAGGTCAGCGCGTCGAAAAAGGCCAGGTGATCGCCGACGGTCCTTGCACCGACCACGGCGAGCTGGCCCTGGGACGCAACGTGCTCGTGGCCTTCATGCCCTGGCGCGGTTACAACTTCGAAGACGCAATTCTGGTCTCGGAAAAACTGGTGAAGGACGACTACTACACCTCGGTCCACATCGAGGAGTACGAGATCGAGGCCCGGGACACGAAGCTTGGTCCGGAGGAAGTGACGCGCGACATTCCCAACGTCAGCGAATCGATGCTGCGGAATCTGGACGAAGCTGGCGTAATCCGCATCGGGGCTTCGATCAAGCAGGGCGACATTCTGGTGGGTAAGGTCACGCCCAAGGGCGAGACCCAGCTCACGCCGGAAGAGAAGCTGCTGCGCGCCATTTTCGGAGAAAAGGCCGGAGATGTCCGCGACGCTTCGCTCTACTGCCCGCCGGGAATTGAAGGTGTGATCGTCGATGTGAAGATCTTCTCCCGCAAAGGCCAGGAAAAGGACGAGCGTGCGAAGTCGATCGAGGCGGCGCAAATCGGCAAACTGGAGAAGAACCTCTCGGACGAAATCCGGATTCTGACCGACGAGCGGCTGAAGCGCCTCGAGAACATTCTGGGCGGCAAGGAAGTGCAGGCTGATCTGCATGACGAGCGCACCAACAAGCGCCTGTTGACGAAGGACACGATTCTCGACCGCGACGCCATCGAGCGCATCTCGACCCGCAACCTGAAGCGCATCAAGTATGCGGACAAGGACCCGCGGGTGAATGAGCAGATCGACGAGATCGAGGAAATGACTTCGCGCCAGATCGACGTACTCAAGAAGATCGTCAACGAAAAGAAAGACAAACTGACCAAGGGCGATGAACTGCCGCCAGGCGTGATCAAGCTGGTGAAGGTTTACATCGCCATGAAGCGCAAGCTGAGCGTGGGCGACAAGATGGCGGGCCGTCACGGCAACAAGGGCGTGATCGCGCGCATTCTGCCGGATGAGGACATGCCGTACCTCGATGACGGTACGCCGGTCGAAATCGTGCTCAACCCGCTGGGCGTTCCTTCCCGTATGAACGTGGGACAGATTCTCGAGACCCACCTGGGATGGGCCGGCCACGAACTGGGCAAGAAGATCACAAAACTGCTGGCGGAGAACTCGAAAGAGGAAGTGATCCGCCGCGAGTTGAAACTCCTGTTCAAGGACACGACTCTGGCTGACACCGTCTCGGAGTGGAGCGACGAAGAAGTAGCAGCCGTAGCTCCCACGCTGACTCGAGGCGTGTTCACCGGTTCGCCGGTGTTCGACGGCTCGCGCGAGAGCGAGATCAAGGCGCTGCTGAAGAGCGCGGGCCTGCCGGAATCCGGCAAGACGTACTTGTACGACGGCATGACCGGCGACAAGTTCGAACAGCCGGTGACGGTCGGTTACATCTACATGCTCAAGCTGTCGCACCTGGTGGACGACAAGATCCACGCGCGTTCCATCGGGCCGTATTCGCTGATCACCCAGCAACCTTTGGGTGGTAAAGCGCAGTTCGGCGGACAGCGCTTCGGAGAAATGGAAGTCTGGGCGCTCGAAGCCTATGGCGCTGCTTTCATTCTTCAGGAACTGCTGACGGCAAAGTCTGACGACGTGTATGGCCGCACCAAGATTTACGAGGCCATCGTCAAGGGCGAAGCCGCCATGGAACCGGGCGTGCCCGAGTCGTTCAACGTTCTGATTCGCGAATTACAGTCGCTCTGCCTGGATGTGGAGTTGATCAAGGCGGGAGAGAAGAAGCCGGTCGCGGCAGCGGCGGACTGAGTTCAGTGGCCAGTGGCCAGTGGTCAGTGACTAGTCACTGACCGCTGACCCAAACGAGATTTCAGGAACGCGATTTTAGGAACAGGATTCTAGGGAAAAGGGAATGGAAGCACCTGCTCTGATGCTTCCGGCCCAACAAAGAGTGGTAACTGGCCGCTAATCACGGGCCACTGACCACTGCTTTCCAGAGCCGCCAGCGGTGGCGAACTACCGCAGGAGTGGAGGACCACCTTGTACCGTTCGAGCCCCTTTGACATGGCAAATCCGATCGCCGATTTTGACGCTATCCGTATCAGCCTAGCCTCTCCTGAGAAGATTCGCAGCTGGTCGCACGGTGAAGTCACCAAACCGGAGACCATCAACTACCGCACCTTCAAGCCGGAGCGCGACGGCCTCTTCTGCGCCCGCATTTTTGGCCCGGTCACCGACTGGGAATGTCTCTGCGGCAAGTACAAGCGCATGAAGCATCGCGGAGTGATCTGCGACAAGTGCGGCGTGGAAGTAACGTTGTCGAAGGTCCGGCGCGAGCGGCTCGGCCACATCGAGCTGGCGTCGCCCTGTTCGCACGTATGGTTTTTCAAGGGCCTGCCCAGCCGTATCGGGCATTTGCTGGATATTTCTCTGCGCGATCTCGAATCGGTGCTTTACTTCGAGGCTTACGTGGTCGTCGAGCCCGGGGATGCACCGGTAAAAGATCACGAAGTCATCAAGGACGAAGCCAAGTACCGCGAACTCGACCAGCAGTACCGCCCCGCCGGCTTTAAGGCCATGATGGGCGCGGAAGCCATCAAGGAACTTCTCAAGCGCGTGGAGATCGACACGCTCTCCACCGAACTGCGCGAGAAGATGAAGAACGAGAGCTCGCTGCAGAAGCGGCTCAAGTACGCCAAGCGGCTGAAAGTGGTTGAGGCGTTCCGCAAGAGCGGCAACAAGCCCAACTGGATGATTCTGGATGTGATTCCAGTCATTCCGCCGGAGCTGCGTCCATTGGTTCCATTGGATGGCGGCCGCTTCGCTACCTCCGACCTGAACGATCTCTATCGCCGCGTCATCAACCGCAACAATCGGTTGAAAAAGCTGATGGACCTGCACGCGCCGGAAGTCATCGTGCGCAACGAAAAGCGCATGTTGCAGGAAGCTGTCGATGCGCTGTTCGATAACGGACGCCGTGGCCGCGTATTACGCGGTGCAAACAACCGCCCGCTCAAGTCGCTCTCCGATACGCTGAAAGGCAAGCAGGGCCGCTTCCGTCAGAACCTGCTGGGCAAGCGCGTGGATTACTCCGGCCGCTCGGTGATCGTGGTCGGCCCGGAACTCAAGCTGCACCAGTGCGGTCTGCCCAAGAAGATGGCGCTCGAACTGTTCAAGCCGTTCATCTATCATCGCCTCGAGCAGACCGGGCACTGCACCACCATCAAGCAGGCGAAAGAAATGGTGGAGCAGCAGGAACCCATCGTTTGGGACATTCTGGAAGAGGTCATCAAAGACCATCCCGTGCTCTTGAACCGCGCTCCCACGCTTCACCGTCTCGGCATTCAGGCGTTTGAACCGGTGCTGGTGGAAGGCAAGGCGATCAAGATCCACCCGCTGGTTTGCACGGCATTCAACGCCGACTTCGACGGCGACCAGATGGCGGTACACATTCCGCTGTCTCCGGAAGCGCAGGTCGAGGCCAGCGTGCTGATGCTGTCGTCGCACAACATTCTGTCTCCCGCATCGGGGCAGCCGATCACCGTGCCTACGCAGGACATGGTGCTGGGACTTTACTATCTGACGAAAGCGAAGCCCGGAGCCAAGGGCGAAGGCCGCGCGTTTGCCAACATCGAAGAAGTGTTGCTGGCGTTGCAGGCGGGCGAGATTGAGACGTTGACGCCCATCCGGCTGCGCTACTCCGGTGAACTGATCGATCTGACGGCCGCGTACGACGATCAGGAAATCATTCACACCGAGCCGGTGAACTCCGACCGCAGCTTCGTCAACACCACGGTGGGCCGGGCCATTCTGAACGACCACCTGCCTCAGGGCATGCCGTTCATCAATGGACTGCTCAAGAAAAAGGGTGTGGGACAGCTGGTCACCTACTGCTACCTGCGGTTTGGCCTCGAGACCACGGTCAAGATGCTCGATGAAGTGAAGGAACTCGGGTTCCGGTTCGCCACCAAGGCCGGGCTCTCCATCGGCATCGACGACATGGTCATCCCGGAAAGCAAGAAAGTCCTGGTGCGCGACGCCGAGAAGCAGGTGGTCAGCGTCCAGCAGCAGTATCTGGACGGGGCCATCACCAACGGCGAGCGTAACAACAAGGTCATCGAAATCTGGTCGGCGATTACGGAAAAAGTCTCCGATGAGATGTTCGCGGAAATGCAGCGGCGGGACAAGGAAGGCGAGATCAACCCCATCTACGTCATGGCCGATTCCGGCGCTCGCGGATCGAAACAGCAGATCCGCCAGCTTTCCGGCATGCGCGGTTTGATGGCCAAGCCGTCGGGCGAAATCATTGAAACCCCGATCACGGCCAACTTCCGCGAAGGCTTGACTGTGTTGCAGTACTTCATTTCGACCCACGGCGCGCGTAAGGGCCTGGCCGATACGGCGCTCAAAACCGCCGACTCCGGCTACCTGACTCGCCGACTGGTCGATGTGGCGCAGGATGTGATCATCAGCGAGTACGACTGCGGAACAGTCGATGGCATCTACGTTTCGGGAATTGTCGAGGCCGGTGAAATCATCGAGCCTTTGCGAGACCGGATCGTGGGCCGGGTTTCGCTGGAGAAGATCAAGGACTACGACGGCAACGTGATCGTCGATATCAATCAGGAGATCACGGAAGAGCTGGCAGGTTCGATCCAGTCGGCGGGTATTGAGCGGGTGAAAATCCGTTCGGTGCTCACCTGCGAATCGAAGCGCGGGGTTTGCGTGATGTGCTACGGGCGCAACCTGGCTTCGGGACGCCTGGTGGAACTGGGCGAAGCTACCGGAGTGATTGCGGCGCAGTCGATTGGCGAGCCGGGAACCCAGCTCACCATGCGTACCTTCCACATCGGCGGCACGGCGTCGCGGGTTTCGGAACAGTCGCGCCTCGATGCCAAGAACAACGGTACCGTGCGCTTCATCGGCTTGCAGACCGTGCGGGCGAAAGCCGGCGATCTGGTGGTCATGAACCGCAACGGCTCCATCGCCATCGTGGACGACAAGGGCCGCGAGCGTGAGCGCTATGCCGTAGTTTACGGCGCCAAGGTGAAGGTCAATGAAGGCGATCAGGTCCAGCTCGGCCAGGTGATGGTCGAGTGGGATCCGTACACCTTCGCCATCGTCACCGAAATCGGCGGCACGGTGCAGTTCAAAGACCTGCAGGAAGGCGTGACGCTGAACGAAGAAGTGGACGAGGTCACTGGCTTGTCACGGCACGTGGTGGCCGACTCTCCCGATGAGAAGCGGCAGCCGGCGATCGTGATCAAAGGCAAGGCCAGCAAGCGCTACCTGATGCCGTCGCGTTCGCACTTGATGGTCAATGACGGTGACACAGTCCACCCGGGCGACATCCTGGCGAAGATCCCGCGCGAGACGACCCGCACCAAGGACATCACCGGCGGTCTGCCCCGCGTGGTGGAATTGTTCGAGGCGCGCAAGCCGCATGAAACCGCGGTCATCAGCGAAATCGATGGCACGGTGAAGTTCGGTGAAGTCTCCAAGGGACAGCGCAAGATCTACGTGGTCGCCGACAACGGCACAGAGAAGGAATACTCGGTGCCGCGTGGCGTTCACATCAACGTGCAGGAAGGCGAACGGGTCAAGGCGGGCGAACCGCTGATGGACGGTCCGCTGAACCCGCACGATATTCTTGCGGTGCTGGGAGAAAAGGAACTGCAGTCTTACCTGGTGAACGAGATCCAGGAAGTCTACCGGCTGCAGGGCGTCAACATCTCGGACAAGCATATCGAAGTGATTGTCCGGCAGATGATGCGCTGGGTCAAAGTCGAGGACGTGGGCGACACCCAGTTCCTGCTCGAACAGCAAGTGGACAAGTTCCGCTTCCGCGAGGAGAACGAGCGGGTGATCAAAGATGGCGGCAAGCCGGCCACTGGCCGTCCGTTGCTGCTGGGGATCACGAAAGCGTCGCTCTCGACCGAGTCGTTCATCTCCGCGGCGTCGTTCCAGGAGACTACGCGAGTGCTGACCGAGGCCTCGATTCAGGGCGCGGTCGATCACCTGCGCGGCCTGAAGGAAAACGTCATCGTGGGACGCCTCATCCCTGCCGGCACCGGCATGGAATACTACCGCAACGTCCGCCTCTCGCCGGAAATGGAAGAGGCTGCCGCCAAGGTGCAAGAGGAAGTCTCCGCCGCGTACGAAGAAGCCGAGCGCGCGCTCGAGCTGATGCGTACCGAAGGCGAGACCGAGGAGTTAACGGCCGAGTAAGGTCACGGGAACAAATGGGGGCGGACTTGTCCGCCCCCAACGTTTTTCCGCGCGCTTTGCTTCTTCCCCCATGAACGCGAGCCTTCAACAACTACCTGGTCCGGAACGCTCTGGCACTTCCCAGTTGCACCAGATGCCCGGGCACAATACTCTGAAGCCAGTGCTCCTTCGTTTTCTACGGCTGCTTCGGCTTGCCTTCTGGCGCGCGTTTCAGCATGACGCGTTTGCCATTGCCAAAGCGTCGGCGTATTCCTCCATTCTTACGTTTTTCCCGCTTCTGCTGGTGGTGGGTTCTGTACTGGCCACTTCCCGCAAAACTGAGGTCTACCTGCGGGAAATCTCTTACGCCCTCGGCCGCATTCTTCCTGCGGGCAGCGGGGCTGCCCTAGCCTACTTGAAGGAACGCTCCGACCGCCCCGTGGGCGTGTTGATCACGGCGTCGCTCATCACTTTATGGACTGCCTCCGGTGTGATGATCTCGTGGATGGAAGGCTTCCGCCGCTCCTACGAACTGCCCAAGCGATGGGGACTGGTGAAGGAACGGATTATCGCGTTTTCGCTGGTGATTCTCGCCGGCATCCCGCTCACTTTTGCCACGATTCTGGTGGCCTTCGGCAGCCGCATTGAAACCCGCATCCTATTTGAGATCGGACATGAGTTCGGCCCATATATTCTGCTGATGTGGACGGCCATCCGCTGGTTCATCGCGGGACTGACCAGCATCGCGGTCATCGCGCTGATTTACCACAACGCCGTACCCCGTACCCAGCCCTGGCACAGCGTGCTGCCTGGCGCCACTTTAGCCACCGCCCTGTGGTTTGCCGCGACGGCGTTATTTGGCTGGTATTTGCAGCGCTACGCGGACTACAGCATCCTCTACGGCTCACTCGGAGTGGGTATCGCTCTGCTGGTCTGGATGTACATGATCTCGCTGATCATTCTGGTGGGCGCGGAATTCAACGCCATGCTCTTCCCACGGTCGAAACTGGGCAAGGAACTCACTGAGATTTCCAGTTCCGGCCTGCACGTTCTTTAACTGCCCGACGGCACCTGTGGAGGACGCGGCTGATCGACTGGCACCATGCCGCGAGGGAGAACTTGCAACAGACGCTGGAGACCGATCAAGTTGCGCCCTCCGCGGCGCCGATGCGCCGCGCCAAGATTATTTGCACCATCGGCCCGTCCAGCAATACCGAAGCTAAGATTCGGGAATTCATGCGTCTGGGCATGGATGTCGCGCGGCTGAATTTTTCGCACGGCACTCATGACGATCACGCCCGCAACGTGGCCAGGCTGCGGCGTGCCGCCAGGCTGGAAAACCGCACCATCTGCATCCTGCAAGACCTGCAAGGCCCCAAGATCCGCACCGGCGCTCTCAAGGACCACAAGCCGGTCAGCCTGAGAACCGGGTCCCGCGTGACCATTACATCTCGCAGCGTCGAAGGAACACCGGCTTTGATTTCCACGACATTCCAGCAACTGGCCGAGGAAGTACGGCCGGGCGCCCGCATTCTGCTTTCCGACGGATTGATTGAGTTGCGCGTGTTTCGAGTTCGCGGCGGGGATGTGGAGTGCGAGGTGGCGAACGGTGGCCAGTTGGCGGAGCATCAGGGCATCAATCTGCCCGGTGCGGCACTTTCCGTCCCGGCGCTCACCGCCAAAGACCGCGCCGATCTGAAATTCGGACTGCAGCAGGGAGTGGATCTCATAGCTCTCTCGTTCGTTCGCTCCGGCGCCGATGTTCGTCTGGCAAAGAAGCTGATAGCGGCCCAAGGCAAGGCGGTCCCGGTCATCGCCAAACTGGAGAAACCGCAGGCCCTGAAAAAACTGGAGGAAATCTTCGAAGCGGCGGACGGCGTAATGGTGGCCCGTGGCGACCTGGGTGTCGAGATGCCGCCGGAGAAAGTTCCGGTCATCCAGAAATATGTGATCCGCCGCGCCGCCGACTGGCGCAAGCCTGTGATCATCGCCACCCAGATGCTGGAGTCCATGATCGAAAATCCGCGCCCCACACGGGCCGAGGCCAGTGATGTGGCCAACGCGGTTTTCGATGGGACCGATGCGGTGATGCTTTCTGCGGAAACCGCCACCGGCAGCTATCCGAGCGAGGCGTTGACTATGATGGCCAGGATTGTGGTGGAGGCCGAGAGCAACATGGCTGAGTTCGAGCACCCCAGGCGCCGCCAGCACCGCCGACTGTCGGTCGCCGAGGCGATCTGCGAATCGATTGCTCACGCCGCGGAAGACTTGCACATGAGCGCCATCGCCGTATTCACGGAGTCTGGCGACACGGCACGTCTGCTGTCGAAGTATCGTCCCAGCTCGGCGGTTTACGCTTTCAGCTATGTTCCCGAGGTTTGTAACCGCATGAACTTGTTGTGGGGCGTGCGGCCCGTCCGGCGCGAGTCAGCCCGCACGGCGGAACAGATGCTTGTAGCCGCCGAGCAGGAACTCTTGCGCCGCAAGCAGATCAGGCATGGAGATGTGCTGGGCATCGTGGCGGGGACGCAGATGGCTTCTGGTTCCACGAACTTCATGCGCCTGCACGTGGTGACCCCAGACGAAGAACGGAAAGGTTCGCGTCAACAGCGGAAGCACAAACCAACTCGCAACCGTCTTTGAGGACAATCGTGCCGCACGAAATACTGTCGATCGCCATCTACGAGCCGTTGCCCGGCCACGAAGAAGCGTCGCTTTCGACCATGCGCGATCTGTTCGCCGTGCTTTCTGCCGGCGGATACAGCCGGGACACCTTGTACCGCGACGGGCAGTCACAATACGTATTGCTTCGTTACTGGAAGTCGGAAGAAGCTCGCCGTGCCGCCCAGGAAGACCCGGAGGTGCTCCGGTGTTGGGCGAAATTGGGAAATGAAATCCGCATCGTGAAGGTGTACGAACGCCTGGAGCAGCCGGACGGTTTTGGACGAGATTGATCGCCTCTGCAGCGGTGTAGTTTAAGACATCTACAAAGTGTTGCCATTCCGAAGCGCGGCATTATGCGCGAGGTTCTGCGGCTTTGACGGTGATGATTTTTGCCTGTTAGACTAAGTGTTTGTGAGTTCCCACGCAAAGCCATAAGGGGAGTTCGTGCGCGCAGAAACCCGCCATCAACTGAAACAGGACAAATTCAGCCGGACCACCATTGAAGCTGCCGAAGCCACGGTCCACTGGTCGGTCGAGCACAAGTCCAGGCTCCTGACCGGTGGAATAATCGTGCTGGTGCTGGCGGCTGCTTTTTCCGGAGCCTGGTATTACCTGAATCAGGAGGACCAGCGAGCCAGCGTCGAATTGAACCGGGCCGTCCGGACGCTCGACACTCCGTTGCGCCAGCCGGGCGCTCCCGCTGACCCCGACTATCCCACGTTCGCCTCGCCGAAAGAACGCGCCGCCGAGGCGCATAAGCAGCTTCAAGGGATCGTCGACAAATACGCGCACACGCGCTCTGCTGAAGTTGCCCGTTATTTTCTAGGGTTGACGTCGGCTCAGCTTGGGGACAACGCAGGTGCGGAACGCGACTTGAAAGCCGTTAGCGGCTCGGGCGACGCCGGGGTTGCCGCCCTTGCCAAACTTGCACTAGCCTCTGTTTACCGCAACACCAACCGCAATAAAGACGCTGTCGACCTCTACAACCAGCTCATCGCAAAGCCGGCGAGCACCGTGAGCAAGCCGATGGCGCAACTGGAACTGGCGGCGACGTATCAAGCGGAGCAGAAGGCTGCCGATGCCAAACAACTCTATCAGCAAGTACAGAAAGACAACCCCAACAGCGAAGCCGCGCAGATTGCTTCCGCGCGTTTGCAGGAACTGAAATAGCCGCCGCAAATCTGCTGTTACACTCCCCTTGCCAGCCGTTTTTCGCTACCATGTGTTGACTCATCCTGAGGGACCTCATGCCGGACCTGACTCTGCGAGTGAATGGGAATGAGCGGAAAGTCAGCGTCTCGCCCCAGACTCCGTTGCTTTGGGTATTGCGCGACACACTGCAACTCACCGGAACCAAGTTCGGATGCGGTGCCGGTCTCTGCGGCGCTTGCACGGTGCATGTAGACGGCGTGGCGATTCGTTCCTGCTCAACACCAGTCTCGCAGGCCGTCGGGAAAAACATCATTACTATCGAAGGACTGGGCGCAAATGGGCTTCATCCCGTGCAACAAGCCTGGATCGCCGAGGATGTGCCCCAGTGCGGCTATTGCCAGACCGGCCAGATCATGGCGGCGGCGGCTTTGCTCTCGAAGAATCCGCAGCCCTCGGATGAGCAGATCACGCAGGCAATGACGGGAAACATTTGCCGCTGCGGTACCTATGACCGTATCCGCAAGGCGATTCATCGGGCGGCGGGAGGTGGCCGGTGAGTTCGGTCTCTCGCCGTGGATTTCTTGCCATCGGAGCCGCTGCCGGCGCTGGCCTGGTCATTGGCTTTCTATCTTCCGCATGGCGGCTCGAGCAACGGCGCTACCTTCGCGCCCAATGCATTCCTGAAAATCGCGCCTGACGGGAAAATTACAATTGTTGTCGCGCGGTCGGAAATGGGGCAGGGAGTGCGCACGTCCCTGCCCATGATTCTTGCCGAGGAACTGGAAGCAGACTGGAAGCAAATCACCATCGAGCAGGCCGGAGCCAACCCGACTCTCTATGGAGACCAGCAAACTGGTTCCAGCGCGAGCACTCGCATTTCATGGGACCCGCTGCGCAAGGCCGGCGCTGCCGCCCGCGAGATGCTGATCAGCGCGGCTGCGCTTGAGTGGGGCGTACCGCGGTCGGGATGCGCGGCTGAAAACAGTTTCGTAGTGCATGCCGCCTCGAACCGCCGCTTGAGTTACGGGCAACTAGCGGCTAAGGCTGCGGTGCAGCCCATTCCGGCGTTCCCTCCGCTGAAGGATGCGAAGGATTACAAACTGATCGGCAAGCCGGTTCCGCGGCTCGACGTTCCCTCCAAAGTTGATGGCAGCTGCGATCTTCGGCATCGACTTGCGCGTGCCTGACATGAAGTATGCACTGCTGGCGCGTTGCCCGGTGATTGGCGGCAAAGTGGCGAGCTTCGACGACAGCGAGTCGAAGAAGATTTCCGGCGTCGGTTACATCGGGAAAGATCGGCGACTCGGCTGTTGCCGTCGTCGCCGATAGTGTGTGGGGCGCGATGGAAGGACGCCGCGTGCTGAATGTCACCTGGGATGAAGGGCCGAACAAGGACCTGAATCAGGCGGCGATTTATGATGCGCTCAAGAAGGCTGCTTCCAACAAAGCTGCGACGCTTTATTCCACGGGCGATGTTTCGAGAGTCTCCGGCAGGCGAATCCAGGCGACGTACCAGACTCCCCTGATGGCTCACGCTCCCCTGGAGCCGGGCAATTGCACGGCCCACTTTCGGGGATCGAATTGCGAAGTTTGGGGGCCGATGCAATGGCCGCCGGATGTTCGCGATGCCGTCGCCAA
Source organism: Terriglobia bacterium (assembly GCA_963765285.1). Lineage (GTDB taxonomy): Bacteria > Acidobacteriota > Terriglobia > Terriglobales > Acidobacteriaceae > CAVWZH01. The sequence continues at coordinate 82,911 of CAVXVR010000007.1, read as the reverse complement.
GGCGGTGGGCCTGGATCCGGACCAGGTCAAGATCAACGTTACGCTGCTGGGCGGAGGCTTCGGCCGCCGCCTTGAGCACGATTACGCTGTCGAAGCGGCCCTGGTCTCGAAAGCTGCCAACGTGCCGGTCAAAGTGATCTGGACGCGCGAAGACGACATGCGGTTTTCCACGTACCGTCCGGCGAGCTATCACGTGCTGAGCGGCGTGCTCGACGGCAGCGGCTGGCCGGCGGCTTTTTCTCATCGCATCGTGGAGCCTTCCATTAACACTCAGAAAGGGTTTCCCGGTCCGTCGCCCGAAGTTGATGCCGACCTGCCGGACGAGGCTTCTCTGATCTACTCTCTCCCCAACGCACTGGTCGAGTACGTGATGACGGTTACTCCGGTCCCTCCCGCCTACATGCGATCGGTGTATGGACTGGAAACAGCGTTTGCATCGGAATCGTTCATTGATGAGATGGCGGCGGCGGCCGGCAAAGATCCGCTGGATTACCGGTTGCACTTGCTTTCAAAAGACCAGGACATCAAGTTTTTCGACACCACCTGGAAAACAGGCCGCATGCGTGGAGCCTTGCAGATGGCCGCGGACAAAGCCGGGTGGGGCAAGCCGTTGCCTGCGGGACATTATCATGGCGTGGCTTGCTTTGGATGCTTCGGCACCTACATGGCCGAGGTGGTCGAGATTTCGATGGAGAACGATCAACCGCGGGTGCATCGCGTGGTTGGCGTGATGGATTGCGGGCAGGTGGTCAATCCCAACATTCTCGAGCAACAGATCAAGGGCGGAATCACCTTTGCGCTGGCCAACGCTTTGCGTGCGCAGATCACGATTGAGAAAGGACGCGTGGTGCAGGGAAATTTCGATGACTATGCGCCCATCCGCATGAATGAAGCGCCAGAGATCGAGGCTTATTTTGTGGAGAGCACCGAAGCGCCAACCGGGGCGGGTGAGCCTCCCGTGCCGCCGCTGGCTCCGGCGTTGTGCAACGCGATTTACGCCGCGACCAAGAAGCGCGTCCGCGCGCTGCCGATTCTCAGTTGAGTCTTCAATGAAGAAATTTCTTCGCGTGAAACTCTCCCCGATCGCATCCTGGATTTCTGCGCTCGTACTAATGCTTGCGCCGTCGCTGGCGCAGACGCCAGGGCAGCCGCTTTCCGCCGTGCCACCCGGCCGGCTCTTCCACTTGCGTCACGGCGTCAACGCCAGCGAATGGTTCGCCCAAGTCTACGATCCCAAGGGATATACGAAGGAACACTTTCAGACCTGGACGACCGCGCAAGACATCGCTCTGATCCGCGCCATGGGCTTCGATCACGTCCGTTTGAGCGTCAATCCGCAGCCTATGTTCCGGCGGGGCCACGCCGACGACATTCCCGCGGACTATCTGGCTTATCTTGATTCCGCGATTAAAATGATTCTTGATCAGGGATTGGCTGTGGTCGTCGATCTCCACCCTGACGGCGACTTCAAAGCGAAACCAGCGAGCGACGACGACTTCGTCGAACAACTCGCCGATTTCTGGCGGGCGCTTGCCCGGCGCTATTCGCGGCTCGATCCTGACCGCGTGTTTTTCGAGATATTGAACGAACCGGAGATGCGCGACCGCTTTCGCTGGTCCGGCATACAGAGCAAACTGGCGGCGGCAATTCGCGAAGGCGCGCCACAGCACACGATCATCGCCACCGGCGCGCGCTGGTCAGCGGAGGACGAACTTATCTTTCTGGAACCCTTGCGCGACCCCAACGTCATCTACACCTTTCATTTCTACGAGCCCTATGTTTTCACGCATCAGGGCGCGACCTGGGCAACCAATTTCTGGCACGAGATTAATGGGTTGTCGTATCCCTCGACTCCAGAGTCGACCCAGAAGGCTGCTTCGCGAGTGCCGGACGATATCAATCGTCTTTACCTGCTTCGTTACGGAGCGGAGCATTGGGATGCCGCGCGGATCGAGGTGGAAATTGGGGCCGTCGCCGCGTGGGCTGCGCGGCAAGGGGTTCCGGTCATTTGCAACGAGTTCGGCGTCTACCGAGCGAATGCTGATCCGCGCGATCGCGCGCAATGGATCAGCGATGTGCGCACCACGCTTGAACGCCACGGCATGGGCTGGACGATGTGGGATTACAGCGGCGGCTTCGGCGTAGTCACCAAGAGCAACGGCAAAGCTATGCCCGACCCGGTTACGTTGCACGCGCTGGGGCTCAACTTCTCTTCTAGCGGGTATTGAATGGCCGTGCTATGCGACCTTCAGTTTGAAGAATGTGATGTTGCGGCCGAATGATTCCGGCTTCAGGTCGCGAAATTCTTCTTCCCGAGAATCTTGCTTCAACTCTTCTGCCAGGTGAATGTCCCAGCCCGCCTGAAATACGCAAACCTCGTTCCCGGATTTGAGTGCCATCTGCCGAATCAGGCCCTGCCAGCTTTCTCGAAAACTCGCGGCATTGAATATGTTGATCTCGGGAGTTGTGATCGTAAGTTGATAGCCGTCGCAATCATAAGTCTTGAAACTTCCGACGAACGGAATGGCCGCAGGATCGGTCTGCGGACACAAATAATGCCGAAGCAGAAAATTAGTCTGCGAATCAACGAAGATGCGTCCGCCCGGCGGGATCTGGCTGTGAATCGCATTGATAGCCGCAATCATATGAGCGCGGCTTTGGTCCTGGCGCAGCATGTACGGACGCCGCGGCGTGCCTAGTCCGCCGCATAGCACCACAACCAGCAGGGCAACGCCGATGCCCCAAGCTGGCCTGAGCCGGGCAAGCCACGCTGCGAAGAAACTCATGCCTGCGAGCCCGAACATCGCAAGGAACACCGTGTGGCGGCTGCCTCCGTATGGATAAAGCCGCGCGATTGCGGCGCCGCAAGTAATTGCAAAGGGCAGCACGAACAAGGTCGCCACTTCCCGCGAAGGCGCACTTTGCCCCGATAACCGCTTCTTGCGCACCAGCAACACAATGCCCGCGGCGAACGCCAGGAAAGCGAGATCTCCAATCACGAGCTGGCCGAAAAGAAATTGGAACACTCCAAAGCTTCTGCCGATCGCGAACAAAACCAGATTGTCTTTACCGGCGTGAAAGTACGAATTAGGCAAGTACCAACTATTCCAGACCTGGTTCCCCTGGCCCGCAGCAAGGCCACTACCGGGGCGCGACAGACGCGTGATCCATAGGAAAACCGATAGCCCCAGCCCGACCGCTTCTCCTGCTATCCACGCGACAGTAACTCGAGCCGGAGGCCGATCGCGAATCACTCGCAGCAGGCCGTACACACCCATAGCCGCCGCGAACAAAAAAGCTGAGTAGTGAGTGAGCAGCCCGAGAAACAGGAAGAACGCCGAGAGCAACATCTTCGCGGAGGATTTCTCCGCCAAAGCACGTTCCAGGTAAAGTGCGGTCGCGGCCAAAAAAGCGAGTAACAGTGCATATTGCCGAATCTCTGCTGAGAGCGCGATCAACGGAGGAAGAAAGCTGGCAAAAATCAGCCCGATCCATCCCGCTGTCTTTCCCAGAAGAATTGTGATCCAGCGGAAAACCAGCCAGCAAAAGGCGGTCCCCGCGAGCACCGAGGGCAATCGCAAGAAAAGCTCTGACGTACCCAGAGACCGCCAGAAATAAAGCAGCAGCACGAGCAGCGGAGGATGCACTAGCGCGAAGCTCGACTTGTAGGCCAGCGCCAGAGAAGTTTTGTTGGCGACTACGTAGTGCATGGCCTCGTCGGGATTAAGAAATGTCGCTGAGGCCGTCCAGAGACGCAATCCGAAAGCGACGATCAACACGACCAGTGCGGCAGAATCGGAAGGCAGGGCAGGATGGATCTGAGAACTAAGCCCGGGTTTTACGTCTGGTATCTCTGGCCTTCTCGACTCAGCCATCTACAACGCCCCCAACCACTTTACCGGCAACCGCGCGGCGAGCGCGTTAGCGAGCCGCTCGTCGGCGGTGATCATTTGCGCCGATGATCGTACCGCGAGTGCGACGTAAAGACTGTCATGAAAGCTGCGCTCGTGCCGCAAAGAGATCTCCAGCGCCTTTTCGGCCAGTTCAACGCAGGAAACTGTCGGGATTCCTAGTTGGACCACCGCCGTGAGCGCAACGCTGGCTTCCGCCGCCGGCAATCGCGCAGCGCGCACCGCCTTCCACAACGTGTTGCCGACCTCGGCCCAAAATAGATCCGGCACGAGGAATCGGACATCTCCCCGGCTGTATTTTTCCAGCAGGACTTCTGCCTGTTCGGTAAACGGCTCGTCGTTCCCGGGCAGGCACCATTTCACTGCAACGCTGGCATCGAGCACAAAGTCGCTCAACGCTCGCGGTCCTCGCGAATCATCTGCTCGCTACTAGCGAATGGACCCGGGCTTGGCGATGATGCGGACCGCATAAGAGAAAGCTGCTTCACCAATTTCTGGCGCCTTTTCAATTCCGCAGCCGTTGGAATGTTCTGTTCCAGCAGGGACAAAACTTCCGCTGCAATTGATTTCCGGTTCTGCTTCGCCCGCGTGCGCAAGGCGCGATACAAATCATCCGGAACGTTTTCGACATAAAGCGTTGCCATAGGTAATCCCTAGGTAAATTCTAGCACATCAATAGCGACTCGAATCCGTCTCGCTCCTTGACACCTTCTCCCCCTCACTTTATCCTTAAGTTTCGCTCCCTGAAGTACTTGCACTCCGAGCGTGCTTCCGCGGCCTTGGTGGCCTCAGGGTGGGGACGCGGGGTTCCCGATGTTCATCGAAATACGCGAGTTACAGTTACACCCTGTCGATTTTGCCCAGGATTTTGCACCCGGCGCCATCGATTTCGGGGATGAGCTACAGCAGTTGGATGTGCTGCGTACCGGTGGCCGGGCACAGTTGGTCGAAGAGAATCACGGCAAGCATAAGATAATAAACGATATACGCATCAATGGCGGCCTGAGCACCACAGTCGCTTTGCCGTGTGCACGTTGTCTTGAGCCGGTAGTTCGGGAGCTGCAGCGCGACTTTGACCTGCTGTATCGCCCGCTGGGCGCTGACGCTGGACCCGAAGAGCGTTCCGTTAGTGCCACAGAGTCAGAGGTCAGCTATTATCAAGGGGACGGACTCCTGCTCGAAGATGCAGTGCGCGAGCAGGTTTTGTTGGCTCTTCCGTTAAAGGCAGTCTGCCGCGAGGATTGCCGCGGCCTGTGCCCAAAATGCGGGGCCAATCTCAACGAGAAACAGTGCTTTTGTAAGGACCATGTTGAGGACCCGCGCTGGGAAGCGCTGAAAGATATCCGCAGCAAGTTGCATCACTGATCGATCTTCGTAGATTTCGATTTTCGTAAATGTAGATTTCGATTTTTGTAATGAAGAGGAATTCTAATGCCCAATCCAAAACGACGACATTCCAAGGCGCGCACCAGTACACGGCGCGCCCACGACGCACTCAAAAGCCGCTCGCTCTCCGAATGCCCGAATTGCCACGAGCGTAAGCTGCCGCATCGGGCTTGTTCCAAGTGTGGGTACTATAAAGGCCGCGAAGTTCTGGAAGTCGGAGAAACCAGCTAGTCTCTCCACCTCATGCCAAGCGTCATAGCTCTGGACGCGATGGGTTCGGACCGGGCGCCGAAGCCTGAGATTGAAGGCGCGATCCAGGCCGCGCGGCACTACGGGGTTCGTGTCCTATTGGTGGGGCCGCAGCAAATCATCGGCGCCGAACTGGAGCGCTATCCCTCCGCCACCGGGCTTCCTCTCGAAGTGGTCCACGCCAGCGAAGTCATCACCATGGAAGACAAAGCGGTGCAGGCGGTTCGCGCCAAGCGCGATTCTTCCATGCGCGTGGGACTGCGCATGGTGCGCGATGGACGCGCCTCCGGCTTCGTTACCGCCGGCAATACTGGCGCGGCGATGGCGACCGCAAAAATGGTTCTGGGAGCAATTCCCGGCGTTGACCGCCCGGCGCTCGCCGCCGTGATTCCCACCGCGATCCGCACTGTGGCTGTGTTGCTCGATGTGGGCGCGAATGTCGATTCGAAACCTCACAACCTCGAACAGTTCGCGGTCATGGGAGAGATCTATTTTCGCAGCATGTTCGGCACACGCCGTCCGCGTGTCGGATTGCTCTCCATCGGCGAAGAAGAAAGTAAAGGCAACGAGCTCACCCGCGAAACCTTCCCTCTGCTCAAGCAGCTTCCTCTGAATTTTGTCGGAAATGTGGAAGGCCGCGACCTTTATAACGGCCGGGTGGATGTGATCGTAGCTGACGGCTTTGTGGGCAACGTCGCGCTGAAGACTTCCGAGGGCGTGGCCAATATGGTTCGGGCCACGCTGAAAGAATCGCTCAAAGCAACGATTACCCGGCAAGTGGGGTACCTGCTCTCGCGCAATGCGTTCGCGGATTTCAAGAAGCGGCTCGATCACACCGAATACGGCGGCGCGCCGCTGCTGGGGATCAAGGGAGTGTGTTTCATCACCCACGGGTCGTCCAACGCCAACGCGATCAAGAATGCGATTCGCGTGGCGGCCCAATTCGCCGACCGCAGGATCAACGACTCCATCGAAAAAGGATTGGGAGCGATTCGGTCAGCGGGTACGCCAAAGCCTGCCCAGGCCGGCGACTCGGGCAAGGTCACCGTTCCGGTACCCGTGGGAAGAGCATTTCGTTCTTAATGGTCGCTCTCAAGGTAATCTGATACTCCAATGCCAATTTCACAGTCCAGCATTGCGTTCCTGTTCCCCGGCCAAGGTTCACAAGCTGTGGGCATGGGCAAGGACTTGGCTGAAAAATATCCCGTCGCCCGGCGGACCTTCGAAGAGGCTGACGAGGCCCTCGACTACAAGCTGTCGCAGCTCTGTTTTGAAGGCCCGGAAGATCAGCTTCGTCTCACTGAAATAACGCAGCCGGCGATCCTAACCACTTCTGTCGCCGCATGGCGGGTGCTCGACGAAAAGGGCATTAAGCCCGGCTTCGTCGCCGGTCACAGTCTGGGCGAGTATTCCGCGCACGTAGCTGCCGGAACGCTCAGTTTTACCGATGCCGTGCGCACCGTCCGCAATCGCGGAAAATATATGCAGGAAGCAGTTCCTGTTGGCGTCGGAGCGATGGCCGCCATCCTCGGAATGGATGAGGACAAGGTCGCAGCAGTTTGCCGGGAGGCCGCGCAGCATGAGGTCTGCGACCCGGCCAACATAAACTCGGCGGAACAAATCGTTATCTCAGGCCACAAGAGCGCCGTTGAGCGAGCGGCGAAACTGGCGAGCGAGCGCGGCGCCAAGCGGGCCATTCTGTTGCCGGTCAGCGCGCCCTTCCATTGCTTGCTCATGAAGCCAGCACAGGACCGGCTTGCCGCAGATTTGCGTACACTTACATTTGCCAATCCGCATGTGCCCGTCATTTGCAATGTCGATGCCGCGCAAATAGACGAAGGGGACCGCGCCCGGGACGCGCTGATCCGCCAGGTCACGGGCTCGGTGAAGTGGGAGCAGTCAATGCGATTTCTGATTTCGAACGGAGTGCAAACCTTCGTGGAAATCGGCCCGGGAAAAGTTCTCTGCGGCCTCATGCGTCAGATCGATCGCGCCAAGGCATGCCTCAACGTCGGTGATGAGACTTCGCTGGCGAAGACTCTACAAAGCCTGACCCCACAGGCGACTGATTTTTCGCTATGCGCCTGTTCAGAAGGGCGAGAGCGACACATCAAATCAGTGCTCAGTTGATGGTTCTCGGTTCTCAGTTAGTACGGCGAAAAACTCAGCGCCTTGTCTGACTTTTGTACCCAGATGCGGGCGTGCTCCGTGCGATCATTCACGATCACATCCACGATTACGCCACTGCTGCTGGGATTTAAGGAACCGTAGATCTTGTGCGATTTGATCAGCCCCCACTCTCCGCCCGGCCCCCAATCGCGGTAGAAGTCGTTATACGGATACTGCGTGTACCGGTCCATATGCTGCCGCCAGTCCGGATCGTGCAGCCAGATGCCGTACGCGGCTTCGTAGTTCTTCTGCTCAAGCGCGGTGAAAAAGCGGTCTACCGCGCGCTCTTCTGTCCAATTGCGATTGAGCCAGGCCAAACCGCCCAGCACCAGAACCAGCGCAACCACGCCGCCGATCTTGAGTCTGCGACGCCGCTCACGCGCCGGGTCGTATTGTTCGGCATCCAGAAGAGTCATGGCTCCCTAGCATAAAGGATTCCGCCGCCCGGCGAAAAGTTCCAGTTCGCACTGCACCAGGTTACAGCGTGCGCTTGAATAAAGGCGTGCCTATAGCCAGTGTCACCACTGCAAAGATCGAGAGATAAACCATATCCGGCACAATCGCCGCCAAGCCAGTTTCTTTGAGCAGGAGTCCTTTAAAGCCCTGCACCGCGTAAGTAAACGGATCCGCTCTCGCGATCGCCCGCAGCCACCAGGGAAAGGCTTGAATCGGGTAAATCGCCCCGCTGGGAAAGAACAGCAACGTGTTGAGAACGCCAAATATGGCGCGCGGCACCAGCGGATCTTCCACTCGCACCATTAGCAGAAACATCATGGTGTTGAAGGCGATTGAAGTGAGCAGAATCATCACCAACAGCCCGAGCATGGTCCCGAGATGAAAAATGGTTCCGACCCCCGCCATGAGCGAGCCGATGATCGTAATGATTACCCCAGTCAGCACTGCTTTAATCGCCCCCGCCGCATTCAGGCCGAAGACCAGCTCAATCTTGGTGATCGGAGTCACCAGGTACCCCTCGTGCACGCCGCGAGCCTTATCGTCGATGTAGAGCATGCCTCCACCGATCATGACGGAAATAAACATGGCCAGTACGATGGAGCCCGGCAGCAGGAACTTCATGTATTCGATGTAGGGATAAAGCTCGACAATCTGCAACACAGCTTGCTGCAAAATTCTGGGTTGGACAGTTGGATTATTCAGCGCCTGAGTAATCTGGTTGAGTTCGTCTTCCAGGGTGGAACTCATGAAATTATCGGTATTGTCCACCACCAGAGCGATGCGCGGCTGATCCTGCTCGTACACCCGCCGGGAATACTGCGGGGGGATAATCACCGCGCCCTGGATCTTGCCGTTGCGCACGTCGTCCATCGCCTGCTTGTCGCTGTTGTAATTGACCACAGCGAACGTCCGCATGTTGGCGTGGACCGAGTCAAAAGCCTCCCGAATTCTGATGGCTTGGGGCCCGCCGTCCTGGTCCACCAATCCCACTTTGGCGTCGCGAATCTTTCCCCCGAAGGCGTTTCCCAGCACGATCAACTGGACGAGAGGAAGCACCATCGACACCATCATCAGCGCCGGCGAGCGGAAGAATTTGCGCATCTCGCGTTCGACAATGGCCATCATTCGATTCATAACTACATTCCTGGCCTTGGCGGCATGACGAAGCCGTAGGCTTTCTGCAGCTCGTCACGCAACTGGCGCCCCGTATAGTGGACGAAAACATCGTCCAGCGTTGTGTTTTGCACAGAAAGAGACTTCACGCTCACGCCGGCATGGACCGCCCCTTCCACCAGTTCGGTGGTTGTGCGCGAACCGTCTCCGGTGAGGATGCGATACATATCCGCGCCTTCATGCTGCACCGAGGTGACGCCGCTCAGTTTGTGCAGCCGTTGCTCCCAATCGGCCGGGGCGCGCTCGAATTGCACCTCGATCACATTCGATCCCGGCACGCTCGCCTTGAGCGCCATGGGCGTATCCAGCGCCACAAGTTTGCCGTGGTCTACGATTGCAATGCGGTCGCACAGCCGGTCGGCTTCGTCCATATAGTGTGTGGTGATCAGGATGGTGAGCTGGCGGTGGGCCTTGATGTTGGTCAACATTTCCCACACGGCCACGCGTGATACCGGATCCAAGCCGGTCGTCGGTTCATCCAGAAAGAAAATGCGCGGACTATGCACCAGCCCGCGGGCAATTTCCAGCCGGCGCCGCATTCCGCCGGAAAGCGTCTTGGTTTGAGCATCGCGCCACTTCGTCAGATCTACCAGCTCGAGCAACTCATCGATCGCGGCTTTTCGCTTCTGGGCCGGGACGTCGTAGAGCTTGGCGTAGATGCTCATGTTCTCTTCCAGCGTCAAATCCGGATCACTGGTCAGTGCCTGCGGAATCACTCCAATCGCCCGCCGCGCGGCGTTGGCGTCTTTCTCCACATCGTGCCCGGCAATGTAGGCCTTGCCGCTGGTGATCGGGATGAGCGTGGTCATCATGCGAATCAGAGTAGATTTCCCCGCGCCGTTCGGCCCTAACAGGCCGAAGATTTCTTCCTCTTTCACGGAGAACGAAACGTCATCAACTGCCGTGAAGTCGCCGTACTTCTTGACGATGTGATCGACCTCGATCGCATTAGGGGCGGCAGCACCGTGCCCGTTCGTCCCGTTCGATTTGAGATCGGCAATCATGGCAGTTGTCCTGACGCAGTCTTCTCGCCTTGCGCTGTGCCTTTGAGTTGCTGCGGCGAAACCAGCACATTGGCAGTCATGCCGGGCACATACGCCCCTTTAGGATTTTGCAGCCGCACTTTCAGCACAATCGTCTTGATGTCGCGCTTGCGGCGGCTGACATCGCGCTGCGTGGCAAAATCCGCTTCTGCGGATTTGAAAAATACTTTCCCCGCAGTCTCCGTGCCTCCGGGCAAGACGATGCGCAGCGTGTCGCCCAACCCGATGTGATCGGACTCAGTTTCCGGAATTGCAGCCCGCACCCAGGTATCGCCGAAATCGACAATCGTCACAATAGGCTGCCCGGCAGTCAGCACTTCGCCCTGGCGTGCCGCGCGAACCGAAACCGTCCCGGTCACCGGCGCATAGATTTTGGTGTAGCCCAGCCGGACTTCCGCCTGCTTCAACATGGCTTCGGCGTTGCCCAACTGCGCTCGCGTCGATTCGACCGTACTCTGCGCCGCGTGCGCCTGATGGGTGTTCGCGATGGCCGTGTTCAGGTCCGCTTGGGCCGCGCTCACCTGATCGGTCAGCGCCTGCACCGTGGCCTGCTGCGCTTTCAGGTTGCTCTCCGCCTGCACGCGATCCTGGTCCGAAGCCACGCCCTGCTGCGCCAGCGCTATCATGCGGCGGCTGTCGCTGTCGGTGCGCTGCAGCATCGCCTCGGCCTGCACCAACTGCGCCCGCGCCGATTGCAGCTTGGCTTGAGCATTCGCCACACTGCTGGTGGTCGAGCCCGTGGTGGCCTGTTCCTGAGCCTGGGTCATGGCCACCTGGGAACGCAAACTGTCGATGGTGGCCGCGGCCGCCCGTGCCTGTGCTTCCAGTTCCGAAGGATCGAGCACCGCGATCAGGTCTCCCTGCTTCACTTGGGTTCCCTCGTCCACCAGTAGCTGAGAAATTCGCCCTTCCATTTGCGGGCTGACGATCACCTGGTTCGCATCCACCGTGCCGATCAGCACCAGGTCACCGGAGCGCGGCGTCGAGATCAGGTAGTAAACCAGCGCCAGCACTCCGATCACGGTCACGATCAAGATGAATTTATTGCGAGTGTTCATAGTCTTGCTCCAGTGGACGGTTCCACGCCCTGCCGGAGCATTGCCGCTGAAAGAAAGTCCAGCACCGCCGCACGACGTACCGCGATCCGCTCCGCAGACATAGGATCGACACCGCTCACCATCCGCATGACTGGAGCGTTGATGAAATAGAAAACAATGACTGCGAGAATCGAGAGCAAGAATTGCTGCGGATCGCCGGATCGAAACTCACCCGCTGCCTGCCCTTCCTGAATGACCTCAGCCAGCTTGGCCGAAAGCGGTCGAAAATAATGCTTCACGATGCGTTCCAGCTGCGCTGACCCGCCCCGCCCGGCGCGCATCATTTCCCCCTGCACCAGGCGGGGATAGCGCGCGTGGCTGGCGATGTAATCAAAGTGTGCGCCGGCATAGGCCAACAACTTCTCGCGGGGCGGCAGGTCGCGCTCCAAAACTGCCAGAACGGTAGTGATCAGTCCGCCGAAGGCCTGGTCGAGCACGGCGCCGTAGAGCGTCTCTTTGTCTTTGAAGTAGTAGTACAGCAGCGCCTTGTTCACGCCTGCCCGGTCGGCGATGGCGTCGGTGCGCGCCCCGGCAATGCCCTCGCGAGAAAATTCACGCACTGCGGCATCCAGAATCGCAGCCCGGCTTTTTTCTGGCGTTCCCCGGGACCCCATGTGCGGTTTGGAAATGGTGGTTTTCATTTCGCCTCTTGTGTTAATTAACCAGTTAGTTAGATTATACAGGAACGGACGTAAGGTGCAAGAAATTTCATGCGGAAGAGAAAAGCGTGGAAAACCCCGCCTATTGCGCTGTTTCGCCCGACCCGCCGGCGATCGAGGGCACCAGCAGCACTTCGTCGCCGTCTTTAAACACGTACGCGTTCCCGCCAAGGAACCGAATGTCCTCCTCGTTCACGTACACGTTCAAGAAGCGTCTGATTTGCCCGGCCTCATCGCGCAGATGCGGCTTGAGATCGGGAAACTGCTGATCGAGAAGAGAAAAAAGCTGGTCCAGATTTTCCGCCGCACAGTTCACGCTGGCGTTCCCCGCGGTCAGGCGGCGCAATGCGGTGGGAATTTGTACCGTGATGTTCATCAAGCCTCCACCACCTCGGGCACGTCCCGTTCCGCGTCGAGCGTCTCGAGATATTTATCGAACTCCGCAATCCGCGGCGGAATCGGTTCGGCAGTTTCGTATTTCCCGGCCAGCACATCTGTAGTCTTCAACCCATTGCCGGTGACGCACAAAACTGTCGTCTCTTCCGGCCGGATACGCCCCTGCCGGTAAAGCTTGCGCGCGCTGCTCACCGTCACGCCGCCCGCAGTCTCGGTAAAGACGCCTTCGGTCTCCGCCAGAAGCTGAATGCCCTCGACCACTTCCGGATCAGAGACATCCTCCGCCCAGCCGCCCGTCTGGTTGATTGTCTGGATCGCATAATGCCCGTCCGCAGGATTGCCGATCGCGAGCGAGCGCGCGATCGTCACCGGCCGCTGCGGCTCGATTTCGGCCTGACCCGCCTTGACAGCAGTCGAAATCGGCGAACATCCTGTAGCCTGCGCTCCGAAAAACTTCACCGGCTTCGCCTCGACCAGCCCCAGCTTGATCAGTTCGTCGAATGCCTTCTTGATCTTCACAATCAGCGATCCGCCAGCCATCGGAACAACAACGTTATCCGGCAAGCGCCAACCCAGTTGCTCAGCGATTTCGAATCCCACCGTCTTCGAGCCCTCGGCGTAATACGGACGCAGGTTCACATTCACAAATCCCCAATGGCGATCGTCCGCGATCTGCGAGCACAGCCGGTTTACCTGGTCATAGCTTCCCGCGATGCGCACAACTTTCGCGCCAAAAACCTGGGTGCCAATGACTTTCGCCGGCTCAAGATCAGCGGGAATAAAAATGACCGCCTTAAATCCATTGCGCGCTGCCTGCGCGGCAACTGAATTCGCCAAATTGCCGGTGGACGAACAGGAAACCGTATCGAAGCCGAAATTCCGCGCCTGCGCCAGCGCCACTGCGACCACGCGGTCTTTGAAACTCAAGGTAGGCAGGCAGACGGCGTCATTCTTCAGGTAGAGATTCGTCGCCCCAAACTCCTCCTGAAGTCTCGGCGCGCGCAACAGCGGGGTGAATCCAGCCGCCAGCGTGGGCACATAGCCCTCGGGCAGCGGCAACAGCACCGAGTAGCGCCACATGCTGGGCGGGCCCTGCGCAATACGCTCGCGGCTTACCGTGGCGCGCAGCGCGTCGTAATCGTAGGAAACTTCCAGCGGCGAGAAACAGTCGTCGCAGATCGAGCGGGGCTGATTTCCCCAGCTCTTGCCGCACTCGCGGCAGCGTAATTCATATGGGGGCATGGGCTACTCTCTTCGAGTACCTGAGGACGAGCCGAAAACACTCCTAAAATACAAAACCCCTTTTCCAAAGGAAAAGAGGAATGAGGAACGAGATGCATCAATGCCGCACCCCGAATCTCATGTTCCCCGTTTCCAGGAGAGAGTTGGCACCAGCGGTAAGGATGTATGATCCAAACCCGGTTGCCGTGGCGTCTCAGGGCTCGTCCCTCAGCCACTCTGCATGAAATCCAAGGTCTGCTCCGAAGAGCAAACTTGGGTAATCGTATCTAACCGGCCGGTGGGACGTCAAGGGCAGGCCGCTGATCCCTCCCCAGCAGTAACCACCGGCTCTCGGTGGCAGAGGATTTTGGGTCGCAAGAAAAGTTCGGACAGCAGAAAACTGAGAACCGCGAACTAAGAATTGAGATCTGATTTCTTGAATCCGGTTTTTTCCACCGCAACCTTATTCAATATTTAGACTTTTTGGATGGCGCAGCGCTTCAGCGCTGCGATACAAGCGGCACAACGAAATAGGGCTTTAAGCCGCTGCGGTGCCTTTGGCTAAGCTGGAAAACTACTTGATTCCCACATACACATCCACCACCGAATTCTGAGGATCAGCCGCCCGCTGGTCATAGACTTCAAAATCAGCCTTGTAGTTGCGATCTCCACCGGGCGCAGACTTTGGCAACGAATTAATCCGCTGCCAAGTTTCCGGAACCACTTTTGCTGCCGGCCCCTTCTCCGAAGTAAACACCGCATACTTCCCCGCCGGAACTTTCACCGCAACCATGCCAGCCGGCGCTTCCGTGCCCGGTTTAACTTTCGCCCCAAGTACAAACGTATATTCGCCATTATGGTCGCTGACATAGTCGGTATAAACCGCGACGATTTCAGAATTCACCTTGGCAGGAATCTTGGCCAACACGCCTTCCTGAAACAAACGGCCCCATTGCTTGCCGATCACCCCCTCGGCCGTCATCTCCCGGGCATTGCTGGTGCGCGCGAAAATGCCGATCACGGTGAACCCCTCCACCTTCTCAACCACCATCGCACCCACGCGATCCTCCCCGCCAGCCGCAGCCCAGCCTGCAATCAGAATGACGGCAAACCCAAGAACCGCCGCGGCAGACTTATCCCAGGTCTTCGTTCTCATAAATCTTCCGCACTTTGCCGGGCGTCATCCCGAAGCCCCGCGCTTTTTCCAGCGGGGCGAGGGATCTCGCGCGCTTCGCAACACCACTCACCTGCTGTACTGGTTCTTCTTCTTATCCGCGTGCCGCTCCAGCCCCAACCCAATCAGCCGCTCAATCAGGTCGGGATACGCCACCCCCGAAGCCGCCCACAGCTTCGGATACATGCTAATCGAAGTAAACCCTGGCATGGTGTTGATCTCGTTCAGATAAATCTTCCGCGACGTCGGATCCATAAGAAAATCCACGCGAGCAAGCCCCGAGCAATCCACCGCCTGAAAAGCGCTGACCGCCAGCTGCTGAACTTTCTTGGTCTCAGCTCTTGGTCAGCTTGGCAGGAATAATCAGCTCAGAACCCTCATCCAGATACTTCGCGTTGTAATCGTAAAACTCCTTGCAAGGGACAATCTCGCCCGGCACAGAAGCCTGAGGCTTGTCATTGCCCAGCACCGAGCACTCAATCTCCCGCGCCTTTTTCTTCTTCCCGCCCACGCCTTGCTCGACCACAATCTTCCGGTCAAACTTTGCCGCCTCATAAATCGCCGGCCCCAGTTCCTTGCTATTGCGGGCCTTGGAAATTCCCACTGACGATCCCAGGTTCGCCGGCTTCACAAACACCGGATATTTCAATTTGCTCTGCACGAACTTCTCTACTTTCTTCGGCGCTTCCTCCCATGCCCCGCGCAAAATCGTCACATGTTTCACGATCGGCAACCCGGCCGCGCGAAACAGCGACTTCATGATGTCCTTATCCATGCCTGCGGCCGAGCCCAGTACTCCAGCCCCCACGTAGGCCAGATCCGCCAGTTCCAGCAATCCCTGAATCGTGCCATCTTCGCCGAAGGTTCCGTGCAGCACAGGAAAAATAATGTCAACATTGATGGCCCGGTCGGAGGCCCTGCGGGCCAGGGACGCATCCGATTGAAACGGCGTCAAAGAACCCGCATGTCGCGAGGGTTCAGGAGGAACGACAATCGCTTCCCCGGTCGCCAACACAGCCGCCCCAGGCGTAGCCTCCGGGTCACCCGCCCGCAGATGTGCTTGTGTGGACGCGGGCGACTCGCCCGCGTCGCCCCGCAGCAGTTTTTCAGCGTCTCCCGACGTAACCCAGCGCCCCTCTTTGGTGATCCCGATGGGCACGACTTCATATTTATTCTTGTCGATGGCCTTCAGCACCGACGCCGCCGAAAGCAGCGACACTTCATGCTCTCCGCTACGCCCGCCAAACAGGATTCCGACCCGCACCTTCTTCATGCCTTCCAGTGTGGACGTAAATCCGCTCGACCGTCAATCGCGCGGAGATAATCGTCGCGGTTCGTCCCCAAGCCTGCCGGGGGTTCGCAATTGGAACATTTTCCCGGCCGCAAGCGCCATGGGCACCGCCTCCGGCGGTTCCGTTGCCCATCCTGACCCTGCAGAATCTCTTGACACCAGGGCCAAGTGGGTGTGGAATTGGCGTACCCCCGCTGTGGTGGTACTTCATGTCTCCCCCCAAGGGTCCCGCCGCGCGTGGAAGCTTGGACGAAGGCGTCTTTCCAAGTCGATACAATGACCGCGGTAAAGCATTCGTCTGAGCAACTGATCTGTGCCGCAGAGTGAAAACATCCAGGATCGCGCATACCCAGGAGGCGCTATGAATCGGAGTAGGGGAAAAAGGGCTTTGGCAATGCCCGCCCTCGCGTTAGCCGTGCTATTGCTTTCCACCGTCGCGTTGGCCCAGAACAACAAGAAAAGCTCACCTCCTCCTGCCAAAAGTTCTCCACCCCCCGCCGCGCCTCACAACGCTCCGCCTCATAACGCTCCTTCTTCGTCCAACCCGTCGGGGCAAAACGCGCAGCACCCCAACGGAGGGCCGGGGTCGAATACTGCCGGCCACCAAAATAATATGGGTACGAATGCCGCGCATGGAACCAACACTATGCAAGGCAAACCCGGCGCAACCAACGGCGCGAAAACCGGCGTAGGCACCAACAACACGCACGGGACGGGAGCCGGGCCCAACAACGCCCACGGTGGAACGAATGCTCACGGAAACGGACCCGGGGGCGCGAATGGAGCCCATGGCGCAAACGCGAACGCTGGTAAGGGCCCAAACAACGCCCATAACGTGAACGCTGCCCACCGCGGCCCGCCGACCACTACAAAGGAAATCAAGACCAAGTCGGGAGCCACCGTCCACGCCAGCTTCCGGGGCGGCAAAGTGCGCACCATTGAAGCGCACAACATGAAGATTGAGCACGGCATGCACGGCGAACGGCGCATTGTGACCGAGCGCAACGGACGCCGCATCGTAAGCATGGGACACGGCCGCGGCTACGCGGAGCGTCCCTACTTCAACCGCGGCGGCCGGGCTTACGTTCAGCGCACCTACTATGTGGGTGGCCGGCGCTACGCGTACGCCTATCGCGGCTACTACTATCACGGCGCGCGCTACTACGGTTATGCCCCCGCCTACTATTACCACCCCGTCTACTACGGATGGGCCTACAACCCGTGGCCGCAGCCGGTTTACTACCAGTGGGGTTACTACAATGAACCCTGGTACGGCTCCTACAACTACTACTATCAGCCGTATCCGGCGTATCCCACAGCTTCGTCCTGGCTCACCGATTACATGATCTCTGAGAACCTCCGGGCTGCCTACGAAGCCCGGCTGGCCGGCGAGGCAATGCCGGTTCCGTTCCGCTTTGCGAAATCGGAAAAGCTTTCGGCATCGTTGTGGTCCGTCGATCCCGTGGTCGCCAGCACTTTGCAATCGATTTACGGCCCGATCGAGGGCTTTGCCGCCTTCGCGCCCGCTGGCGCCGCCGCCGCGCCAAAGCTGACGCCAGAGCTCAAGCAGCAGCTGGCCGACGAGGTGAAGCAGCAGATTGCCGACGAGAAGAGCGCAGCCGAAAACTCTTCCCAGACCGCTGCCGCAGCCAGCGGAGATGAAGCACCCCCCGCGCTCAATCCCAAGTTCAAAATCTTTGTGGTGGCGAGCGCTCTCGACGTCACCACTGATGACGGCGACGAATGCGCACTCTCCGCTGGAGATATCATCGAGCGCACCGGCACCGACATCGATAGCGACAACAATGTTGCCGTTGTGGTCAGGAGCAGCAAGCAGGAGGAATGCGCCGTCGGGGCCAGCGCCGCGGTCGACGCCAACGACCTGCAGGAAATGCACAACCATTTCCGCGAGACCATGGATACCGGGCTCAAGACTCTGGCCGACAAATCCGGCACGGGCGGTTTGCCCAAAGCCCCGGACACCACCACCACCACCGGGGAAGTTCCGGCACCACAACCCGACGCAGGCGTGGACAATGATCTGAGCCAGCAACAAAAGGACGCGGATCAAACCGAAGCGGAAGTCCAGCAGGATTCAGGCAATCAGTAACAGACGGGAACGCGGGGGGCCGATCAAGTTCGGCTCCCGGCTTTTCCTGTTGCAGCAGCGTTCCGCAACGCTTGAAAATTGCGGCCTAGACGAGAACCCACACAGGAGGATTCTGCAATGCGCCGGAGAGTCGGGATTTCGATTCAGGTTGCTGGGTTGATTCTGGCGGGCATCGCGCCCAGCCTGGTGGCGGCACAGGGCGGCCAAACGGTCTCGCTGGAGGATCAGCTCAAGGCTCAATACAACGTCGTGAAAATGGGCGCAGACTCGAGTGGCCCCGCCGTGCTCGAAGCCGGCACAATTTTGGTCATCCAGAAGGGCGGCATTCTGGGCGTTCCCTACGGGAACATGAACATGCTCCCAGCGCATTTTCAGGACGGGACGCTCCATCCTCCCGCCTCCGCGACCAGCAATTCCGCGACTGCCATGGGCCAGAAGATGTGCGGCCTGTTCGGCAAATGCAAAGGCGCGAGCGATCAGGTAACCAAGCAAGCAACCTCCCGCCTGTTCCAGGTCGGCGAAAAAGTCTATCCCTCAAAGATTGAAGTGAAGCCCGATAAAGATACTGTCGCCGTCAGCGTCATCGCCTGCGACGCCTGCAACAACACCAGTCCAACCACCTTTTATAAGTCCGAGGTGATCTTCCAGTTTGCCAAGGGATCACTGGCGACGGCGAGCCCGTCGCAAATCGAAGACACCATCGCCCAGGTCTTCACCATCGATGACAGCGGCGGACAGCAACAGGGCAACGGCGGACAGGGCAACCAGCAGCAAGGCGGACAGGGCAACCAGGGAGGCCAGGCACAGGCCGCCGCGCCCGAGCCTCAGAATATCCAGTTAGGCCAGACAGTCGAGGAAGTCGAGGCCGCGCTGGGCCAACCGGAAAAGAAAGTAAACCTGGGCGCGAAACAGATCTACGTCTACAAGGACCTCAAGATCACGTTCGTGAAGGGAAAAGTCTCGGACGTGCAGTAGCGATTACCGCGACAAGGGTGGGGCACCCGCTACAAAATCTTTTTCCCGAAGGCTGAGAGCGCCAGCTCTACAGCCAGATCGGCGGTCTGGTTGCGTTCATCGATTACGGGATTCACCTCGACGATTTCAAAGCTCAACATGCGTCCGTGGTCGGCGATGATCTCCATGGCGAGATGCGCTTCGCGGTAGGTTGCGCCGCCGCGGACGGGCGTGCCCACGCCGGGAGCGTCTTCGGGGTCGATCCAATCCATGTCGAGCGAGACGTGATAGCCGGCGGTACCGCGTCCGGCCATGCGCAGGGCTTCTTCCATCACGGTGCGCATGCCGCGCTCGTCGATGTCGCGCATCGTAAAGACGCCGATGCCGGCTTTGCGCACGTTTTCTTTCTCGACGGCGTCAATGTCACGCACGCCGACGAGCACGCAGTTTTCCGGCTTCACTTTGGGCGAAAAATCGAAAATGTTTGCCAGTTCCGCCGGGCCCAGGCCCATGGTGGCGGCCAGGGGCATACCGTGCACGTTGCCGCTGGGAGAACTGTCGGGAGTATTGAGATCGGTATGGGCATCAATCCAGATCAGGCCGATCTTCTGGTTCTGACGGCGATAGAATTCGGCGACGCCAGCGACGGTGCCTGCCGCAACGGAATGATCTCCGCCAAGAACCAACGGGACTTTGCCGGCTTCGAGCGTCTTCACCACCAGTTCGGCTTCTTTGGTGCAGGTGGCGGTGATTTCCTTGAGATATTTGGCGTTCGACGCGCCTTCTTTCTTCTGCTCGGGAATTGCGACAGCCACGTTGCCCGCATCCTCGACCACGTGGCCGAGAGCTTCGAGGCGGGCTTCGAGGCCTGCGACCCGGACCGCGGAGGGGCCCATATCGACGCCACGGCGGGACTGTCCCAGGTCGAGAGGAACGCCAATCACCTGGATTTTCCTGGCAGTGATGCTAGACGACGATGAAGTTGTGGGAGGCATAGTTTTAGCTTGCCTTAGATTGATTGTTCACCGCAGCGACTTGGCACCTCGATGGCAGCGCCGATGATACGGCGCGTGATCGAGTCGAGTCTGTCTTTTTCTTCCATGCTCGGCGCACTCTGCGTGCTCGGCGGTGAAACCTACGGATACAGCCGGTGCAACATCCTCGCAAACGGTATAGTCTCGCGTACGTGATCGAGCGCGCACACCCAGGCCACCACGCGTTCAATTCCCATGCCGAATCCGCCGTGGGGCACGGTGCCGTATTTGCGTAAATCCAAATACCACTTGAAAGCTTCTTCCGGCAACCCGTGCTCGTGAATGCGCTGGACCAGCAACTCATACGAGGCCATGCGTTGCGAGCCGCCGATGATTTCTCCGTAACCTTCCGGGGCGAGCACGTCGACGCACAACGCCAAATCTGGACGCACCGGATCAGGCTCCATATAAAAAGCCTTCACCTTGGCCGGATAGCGATGCACCATCACGGGTTTCTCGAACTGCGACGAAATGTAGGTTTCGTCGGGAGAGCCCAGATCGCCGCCCCATTCGAAATTGTTGTCCAGCGCGCCTTTGGCATGGGCTTCCTGCAGCATCTTCACGGCTTCGTCGTAGGAAATGCGTGGGAAAGGCGGCGTTATTTGTTCAAGCTTCGTTATATCGCGTCCGATCGTCTGCAAGTCGGGGCGCCGCCGGTCAAGACAGCGCTTGACGATAAAGCTGATGAGACCCTCGGCGAGGTCCATGAGATCGTCAAGCGTGGCGTAGGCGACCTCGGGTTCGACCATCCAGAATTCGGTGAGATGGCGGCGGGTCTTCGATTTTTCCGCGCGGAACGTCGGGCCGAAGGAGTACACCTTGCCCAGCGCCATGGCCGTGGCTTCGATGTAAAGCTGGCCGGACTGCGTGAGGTAAGCCTGCTCGTCGAAATAATCCACGGGAAAGAGAGTTGAGGTGCCTTCGCAGGCCGCAGGAGTGAGGATCGGTGGATCGGTGAGCGTGAATCCCTGCTCATCGAAGAAATCACGCGCGGCTTTAATGATTTCCGCCCGCACCCGCAAAATGGCGGCCTGGCGCGGAGTGCGCACCCAAAGATGGCGGTGCTCCATCAGAAAATCGACGCCGTGCTCTTTCAGCGAAATGGGAAAGGGATCAGTCTCCGAGACTCGCTGCACGACTTCCACATTAGTGACATCAAGCTCGTAGCCGCCCGGAGCACGCTTGTCGGCACGAACTTTGCCTTCGACGATCACGCTGGATTCCTGAGTCAGCGTTTTGATAGCTTCGAAGACTTCCGGCGTCACTGCGTTCTTGGGTACGACGCCCTGAATCACGCCTGAGCCGTCACGAAACTGAGGGAAAAGCAGTTTGCCGCTCTCGCGCAGGTTGTAGAGCCAGCCGCGAAGAGTGACGGTCTGGCCTTCGTGCTTGCCGATTTCAGCGATGGTGGTTAGGGGTGCCGGCATAAGTCAAAACACTTTAACCGCCGAGGACGCAGAGTCCGCGGAGAATCTTCTGGCTTTCGTACTTGAAGCGCTTCTTACGCACTCTGCAACTTATCGAACGTCGGCTTCATCTTCTCCACCGGATTGACCTTCTCGTCGTGCTCAATCTCCAACACCAGCGGCGGCGTGTGGGGAGCTGAGCGCAGCAGTTCCATAGTCTGCTTCCAGTCGATCGAACCATTGCCCGGCCACAAATGCGAGTCGCGATCTTTGGCATTGTCGTGGATATGAGTCGAGCGAATGTAGTTCTTCAAAGTTTCAAATGCCTGTGGGATATCGCTCATGATGTGGGCGTGGCCGACGTCAAAGCAGACGCCGACATCTTCAAACCGCGCCAGATGGATAAACTCCACCAGTTTGTCGGGGGTCGAGAGTTCATTGGGAATATTCTCCAGCAGAACCGTCACTCCGAGCGGCTTGGCAAACGCGCGCAAGTGCTCGACCGAGGTCATGGCAGATTCAAACTTCTGGTCGCTGAAGGATTCGTCGCCAACGCCCAAGTGCTGAACCAGAAAGCGAAACGGAATCTGCTCGGCCAGTTCAATCGCCCGCTTAATCTCATCCATAGCGGCAATGCGCTGGGCGCGATCCGTGGCAGCAACATTCACCGGAGGCGCTCCCGTGCGTCCCGACTCGTAGTCGGCGTAAAGGGGCGAGTGAACAGAATGCAGAGCAACCCCGCTGGTACGAAACCAGTCGGCAATCTCGCGGACATGCTGCTTGCGGTTGGCGTAGTCGAGATGCTGGCGCGCGGCAAAAATCTCGAGGGTTTGCGCGCCCCCGCGCACTAGCCCGTCAAGCAGGCCGGGGTGCAGTCGTTCTTTGACGTAAATGTAGGTGGAAACTGCGTTTTGCATTAGTAGCCAACTGCCTTTCCGTTGTTGCGCCAGTCGCTGGCACCCAGGCGTTCCCCGGTTTTCAAATCTACCGCAATGCACTCCCCGTCACTCCAGTAGGGGTGCCATTCGCCGCCATCGTTTTCTCCGAACTCGATTTTGTGCCCCATTTCACCAAGAATTCTGACCGTATCGGGAGAAAACCATTGCTCGACGTAGGAAACATCAGGCAGCCACTGGTTGTGGAAACGTGGAGCGTTGACTGATTCCTGGATGTTCATCCCGTAGTCCACCACACTCATCAGAATGTTAGCAACCGTGGTGATGATTCGCGCTCCGCCGGGAGAACCCAGCACCAGAAAAAGCTTGCCATCTTTCAGCACGATAGTCGGGGTCATCGATGATAGCGGACGCTTTCCCGGGCCAACAGCATTTGCCGGCCCCTGCACCAGACCGTAAAGGTTGGGCTCACCGGGCTTGGCGGCAAAATCGTCCATTTCATCGTTTAACAGAAAACCCAAGCCTTCCGCTGTGACGCGCGACCCAAAATCGTCGTTTAACGTCGTGGTCACGGCGACGGCGTTTCCGTCAGGATCGACCACCGAATAGTGAGTAGTGTGCGGGGTATCGCGCGCTTCGAAGGGCTGAGGATGGAGTACCGCATACTGTTCCAGTTGGCTGAAAATCGCTGGTCGGCGGAGATCTTTACTGATGCTGGCACGCTTAGGATCGATGGTTTCTCGCCAGGCGCCGGCGTAGCGTTTATCGATGAGCTGCGCCACGGGAATTTTGGTGAAGTCCGGATCGCCGAGAAATTCAGCGCGATCGAAAAACGCGCGGCGGAAAGCTTCGAGAGTCAAATGCATCGACTCGGCGGAGCGATTCCCCAACTTCGCCAGATCGTAACCTTCCAGAATATTGAGCATCTCGATCAGGGCCACGCCGCCCGACGACGGCGGTGGCGCGCTGACCACTTCGTATCCGCGATAAGTGCCTTTAATCGGCTCCCGTTCTTTCACTTCGTAGTGCGCCAGATCGTCGGCGGTGACGAGGCCTCCACCTTTTTGAACCGAGGCGGCCAGTTCCCGGGCCATGGCGCCGTGGTAGAAATCATCTGGATTGGCTGCGATGCGTTCGAGAGTACGGGCCAGTTCGGGCTGGCGGAAAATTTCGCCGGCTTTGTAGTAGTTGCCGTCCCGCTGAAAAATGTGGTGCGACTCGGGAAATTCGGCGAGATGCCGATCGTGAAAATCTCGAGCATCTTCCCAGGCCAGCGGGAAACCATCGCGCGCGAGTTTGATGGCCGGAGCCATGACGCGGTCGAGAGGGAGCTTGCCGTATTTCTTGCCGGCATAAACCATGCCTGCCACTGAACCGGGGACGCCCACGGCCTTATAGCCGACCACGCTCGCGTCGGGAATGAGGTGGCCCTGAGAATCGAGATACATATTCGCGGTCGCGGCCGCAGGGGCTTTTTCCCGATAGTCGATGAACCGGGTTTTGCCGTCGGCGGTGCGAATCAACATAAATCCGCCGCCGCCCAGATTGCCAGCCTCGGAGTAGACGACCGCAAGCGCAAAACCTGTGGCAACCGCCGCGTCCACGGCATTGCCGCCGGCTTGCATGATCTCCACGCCCGCCCGTGAGGCCAGTTCGTGCACGCTGACGACCATGGCGTGAGGTGCATGCACCGGACGTATGGGAGCAGCTGATAGCGGCGCGAGGAACAGAAGCGTGAGCGCAATTACCTGTAAAATCAACAGCTTGCGGTGTGCGGTCATGAAAGGGGAACGAACCAGTCGTGCCCGGAGCGCGGCGCTCGATTCCAGCTTTGCACCCCAAGCTTTGGGCAGACTTCTGAGGCTAGCGTAGTGGGTGAGGGGGAGTCAAATCCGCCCGCGGTCGTTGGTCGTTGGCCCCTAGTCGTCGGTCGTTGGCCCAAGATTACTTAATATCCTTCAAGCGCTTTTTGCGTCTTCGCCGGTCCGTTGTCTTGGTTCTTGTTTTCGCCTCTGGTTTGATCTTAGCCTTGGCCGCCACCATTTCGTAGGATTGGCTAATCAGGGCCTCCAATTCTTGGCTGGGCAACACATCCAGCCGCTCCAGCAGGACCCATTTATAGCGGCCGACATACGGAGCAGGAATGATTTCTTCCTGCTCGACCAGTTCGACAAATTTCCCGGGAGTGCATTTGAAGGATAGCTTTTGCGGAACGGCGCTCAGGGCCAGGACCGCGAAAATCTTGCCTCCCACTTTGAAGCAAAGATCATCACCCCATTGCAGGTTTTCTTTGGCGTGCGGAAGCGACAGACAAAAGCTCCGGATAAAATCTACGTTCATGGGTGGTATGCGAATCCGGCAACAACCTACACCTGTTCCCTGGTCTCTCCCAATGTCACCGGAACATCCGCCTTTTTCTTGCCGCGGTAGATTGTCACCTGCACGGTGTCACCCGCGCGGTGATTATTCATGATGCGACTTAAATCCGACTGGTCCTGGATTTCCTGGCCGTCAATGGCCACAATCAAGTCTCCGCCGAGCAAGATGGGCATGTTGCCCAGGTAAGCGCGTTCCGTACCGCCGTGCAATCCGGCGTGATCCGCGGCACTGCCGGGAACAACCTGCACGATCAGCAAGCCGTAATCGGACGCGAGCCCCATCTGGTCCGCCAGGCCCGGGCTGATGTCAATGGTGCGTACCCCGAGCGAGGGGCGGCGCACGCTGCCCAGGGTGAGCAGATCGTTCAACACGGCTTTTGCCGTATTGATCGGGATGGCAAAGCCGATGCCCGCACTCTGCCCCACATTCGAAGCGATCATGGTGTTGATGCCAATCACTTCGCCGTGGGTATTAAGCAGCGGCCCGCCTGAGTTGCCGGGGTTGATGGCAGCATCGGTCTGGATGGCTTCGTCAATGGTCAGGCCGTCAGGCTCACGGACGGAACGGATCGAACTGACGATGCCACGGGTCATGGTTCCAGCGAGGCCAAACGGATTGCCAATGGCATACACCTTTTGCCCAACCTGCAGGTTGCGCGAGTCTCCCAGCACAAGGGGCGAAAGATCGGGTGCCTTGATCTGGACCACGGCCAAGTCATGCTGGCGATCGGTGCCCACGATCTTCGCGGGGTAGGTTTTTTTATTGTGCAGCGTGACCTCGATCTGACGGGCGTCGGCCACCACGTGATAGTTGGTCACGATGTGGCCTTCTTTATCGAGAATGAAGCCCGACCCCTGGCCATCCTGAGGGACGAGGCCGTAGAAGAAGTCGAAGCTCATGGCTCGCGAAGTGATGTTTACCACCGACGCTATATTCTTGTGGTAAATGTTGACGTTGTTCTGCTCTTCGTTGTCGAGCGGCTCTTGTCCGGCCGCCTCCGAGATTTCGAGTTTGCTCGGATGGCCAAGCCAGTCCACCTGAAGGGACCGGCCGGAGCGGTAGGTGGTGAAGTAGAAAAAGGCGCCCGCCAGCAGCACCGCCAGAAAGATTGGACGCAGGACTCTCATACTAGCTTTAGACGTTGCACTTTCAGTTTGAGGCCCCGCCCTGTCCTTTGGCAAGGGACGAGCCGCATCGGCAGCTTTATCGGGCTTTCTCGACTGCGCGTTTTAACTCTTCGTAGATCACGCGAACCTGTTCAGCAGTTTCGTGGAGCGAGCCGGAATTATCGATCACGTAATCAGCAGCCTTGATTTTTTCTTCGTCGGCAAGCTGCGCCGCCATGCGCCGTGCGACCTCCCGGCGTGCGGCTTCTTGGTCAACGTTTTGCTTGCGCGCCCAGCGTTCTATTCTTTGTTCCGGGCTACAGGTAACGACGACCAGCCGGTCGAAACGCTTACCGGCGCCGGCTTCCAGGATAAGAGCCGCTTCCACCATGGCGATGGCCTGCGGGTCGCGACGTCCGACTTGGTCCATCCATGCCTCCTGCGCTTGTATTACGGCAGGATGGACGATTTGGTTCAATTCCCGGACTCGGGAAGGCTGGTTTTGGTGGAACGAAAAGGCCAACTCGGCCAGGCGAACACGGTTGATCGTACCGTCAGAATTCAGAATTCCCTTCCCGAAATGGCGGACTACCTCGTCATACACTTTTTCGCCCGGTTGCATCAGCTGGTGGGCAATTCCATCGGCTTGAATGACATGGACGCCGAGAACCAGGAACATCCCGCCCACGGTGGATTTGCCGCTGGCAATGCCGCCAGTCAGGCCGACCTTCAGCAAGGCCGCCTCACCAACAGACTTTTCACCACGGAGACACGGAGACCCAGAGAAAACCAGGAATTTCTCCGTGGCTCCGTGCCTCCGTGGTGAATGATCCTCGCCTGCAAAATCCTCATGTCCGGGCCAACTCCCGCATGCGATTGCCTCTGCGCAGCTGCGCCGCCTTCACAGTATTGGACATCAGCATGGCGATGGTCAGCGGACCAACGCCCCCCGGCACTGGCGTGATCGCTCCCGCTACCTCGTACACTTCCGGGTGCACGTCGCCAGCCAGGGTTGAACCCTTGGCCTGGAAAGATTCCTCACGCTTGGCATTGCCTGAGAACAAGCGATTAAACTCGCTCCGGTCGGTGACTCGGTTCGTTCCCACGTCGATTACGGTGGCTCCGGGTTTCACGAAGTCACGCGTGATCATGCCAGCCCGGCCAATTGCAGCGACCAGGATGTCTGCCCGCTGGCAAACCGCTGGCAGGTGACGGGTTTTCGAATGGCAAATCGTTACGGTGGCGTTTCCATTGATCAGCAACATCGCGGTCGGTTTGCCCACGATATCGCTGCGGCCCACCACGACCGCTTCCTGCCCGGCAATGGGAATATCACTGCGCTTCAGAATTTCGATGATTCCCGCCGGAGTGCAGGGGACCAAACCGGGCCGCTGGGTCGACAGAAAGCCCACGTTCACGGGATGAAAGCCGTCGACATCTTTCGCCGGATCAACCGCCATTAGAACTCTCTTCGAGTCCACCTGGGGGGGCAGGGGCAATTGCACGAGAATGCCGTCAATTTCGTCGCGGCGGTTGAGGCCCAGCACCATAGCCAGCAGTTCTTCGGTTGAGACCGTCGCCGGCGGCGTGAGCTTTTCGCTGTAGATTCCGACCTCTTCCGAGCTTTTGACTTTGCCGCGAACGTAGATCTCTGAGGCCGGATTCTGCCCGACAAGGATCACCGCCAATCCCGGCCGAACGCCAGCCGCAGTCATGCTCACGACTTCGGCAGCGACTTCGCTGCGGATTTCGTCAGCGATCTTCTTGCCGTCCAGAATCGTGGCAGTCATGACACCTCGTTGCGAGTGGAGTTACGAAATTGAGATTTTATCGCAAACCCACCCGGCAAACTGCACTCTGGGCAAATTGAGAATTTGTCGTCAGCGAAAGCACGGAAATTCGTGAACCACGAAGGACACGAAGTTACACGAAGGCTGTAAATTTCGGGGTCTCCTTTGTGCACCTTCGTGTCCTTTGTGGTGAGAACAGGGTGTGGGTAAGGCTCCGAATTGACAACTACTCCTCGCCGGGCCGACAATCCCCCCATGGTTGATCCGAAGCTGCTCGAAATCCTGGTCTGCCCGGCGTGCAAGAAGCCGCTGGTGTTGAAAGACGAGGGGCAAAGCCTGAAGTGCGGCGAGTGCCGGCGTGTCTATCCCATCCGCGACGACATTCCGGTCCTTCTGGTGGATGAAGCGATCGTCGAACCGTAAGCCACATCGGATCAAAAACCTGCCCCGCGTGGTTGTTCCCGATTCGCCCAAAATGTCCATAAGTGCGCTTCCCAGTTTCATAACGACACAATGTGTCAATCCCGCGAGACGACCCCGAATGGCACTTCCGTGCCAGGCGCTCAAAAAGGTTGCCCGCAACTTAACGCATTGCAAAGGGTTTATGAAACCAACTGGGCCTTTTGGACGTATATAGAACAGAGGCGAGTTTGCGGCATCGAAATTGCATGCAACGTATCCAGCGCTTCGTGAGTCTAATGGGTCAAGGGAGTTGGAGGTCGGAGGTGATGACGGCCATGAGAGAACGATTTTCCAGTACCGAACTGACGGCCTTGCGAAACGATCTCTTGCAGGGTGGTTTGATCGATTCGCACGAGGCCGCCGAGCTGTTGCAGGTATTTCTGATGGGACGCGGGTACGGGGTTTCTCCCCAGGCGGCCCTGGATGCGGTTGGGCGGGTCGAGATGTCGGGATGTTCTTTGCCGGTCCTGCAAAAGGAGTTGGAGGGCCTGGCCCTGGTGATGTAAGCGGTGACTTGCGGTGATGAAGCGGTGAAGGGCCAAGGTCAGATACAGGGTTGAAGGATCTTCGAAGCAGGCGGTGACTTCGGAGAAGCAAATCTGCGGGGACGATGGAACTCAGTTGCTCCCTGAAGACGGTAAGGAAAGTAAGCCGGGCTAACCAGCCCGGCTTTCCTGTTTTAAGGGCAGCTCTTAGCTCTTAGCTTTTAGCTTTTAGCTGAACCGGTAATCCTCGAAAGTTGGCACCGAGGGCCTCAAGCTAAAGGCTAAGAGCTAATAGCCAAGAGCTCTTTCTCTACTCGTACCGCAGACTCTCCACCGGATCCAGCTTTGCCGCGCGAGTGGCGGGTACCGTGCCAAAAAGAATGCCTACCAGGGAGGAAACCACGATGGCGACGACGGCCGAGAGCCCTGAAACCGGCAGCCGATATTCAGTGAAGAAGCGGACTGAGAAGGGCAACGCCAGACCTGCAACTACCCCCACTAGCCCCCCTCCGACGGAAATCAGAACGGCTTCGGAGAGAAATTGATAGCGAATTTCACGGTTGGTCGCGCCCAATGCCTTGCGGATACCGATTTCACGAATGCGCGCGCTGACCGTGGCCAGCATGATGTTCATGATGCCAATTCCGCTCACTAGAAGGGTGATGGTCGCGACCAGCAGAAGCACAATGGTAAGGGCGTTGGCGGTCTTCTCGGCCACCGCCACCAGTTCGGTCAAATTCTCCACGTGGTAAACGGATTCCGGGCGATGCCGGGCGCGGATCACGCGCTGGATCTGTGCCGTAACCGGGACCACCATAGAGGGATCCTGCGCCGAAAAATAGATTTGTTTTACTGTCGGCGTGTCGCTGAAGTAGCGGGCTACGGAGTATGGGATCAGCATGGTGCTGTTGGTCACTTCGGACTGGCCAAAGGTGTCCACGCGCTCCTTGAAGGTGCCGATGATGGTGAAGGGAAGGCCGCTCAGTTTGAGGACTCTGCCGATGGAGTTGTCGGTTGAACCGTACAGTTCCTCCGCCATTTTTTGGGTGATGACTCCCACTTTGTTGTGCGCCTGTTCATCCTGTGCGTCGAAGAACCTTCCCGTGATTACCACTAGATTGCGTACATCGCGGTAGGACCGGTAGACCCCCAGAATCTGAATATCGCGTTCTTTTCCATCGCCCACCGAAATGCGTTCGCTGAACTGGGCCACAGGCGAGGCTGCGGCAATGCCCGAGACCTGCTTGAGGACGGCCTGCACGTCATCGATCGTGAGC
Source organism: Terriglobia bacterium (assembly GCA_963765285.1). Classification (GTDB taxonomy): domain Bacteria; phylum Acidobacteriota; class Terriglobia; order Terriglobales; family Acidobacteriaceae; genus CAVWZH01. The sequence continues at coordinate 52,787 of CAVXVR010000007.1, read as the reverse complement.
GGATCAGGAGTCGTGCTGGTGATGCGTTGCCCTCCGCCTTCGTATTCGGCGTAGATCAGGTTGGCCCCGATCGCCTGAATCTGGTTCAAAACATATTGCTTGCCCGTCATCCCAATGGTGACCACCAGGATCAGCGAAGCGGTGCCGATCACCATGCCCAGTCCGGTCAGAGCAAAGCGGACTTTATTGCTGCAAAAGGTGTCATAGGCGAAGCTGAGAATCTCGCCCAAGGCCATTTTCGGGCGCAGGCGCGCGGGGCTGAGAACGGCGGGCATGCCAGTTAGATGCTACACCTGACGCGTGGAAGCGAACAGCGGAGGCGCGGAAAAATGGCGGACTCGCCTTCGAGTATGGCAAAGTAGCAGATCGCGATTCGAAGCATGCTCCCTGGCCACGCGTGAAATCATACCGGACCGCAATTTTCCTGCTCCTGCTGACGGCTGCAGCCCTTTTGGTGCACGGTTACCATCCCTACGCTGAGGACGCAGAAATCTACCTGCCCGGCGGGTGGCCCACCTTTGCGGTTTTTGCAAAGGTGGGGGCCTGTGCATCATGCCGCGCGCGTTCTCTGCTGCATGATCGCCGCTCCCCACTGATTGATGCGCACCAAGCCAGCCTCCCCATACGCATAGCTCCGGAAGCTGCTCCAGGCCCACTGCTCAGGCTCCGCCACTAACCCGCGCTGCACCGGGTTCCGGTGCATGTAGCCCAGCTTTTCAATCCGCTTCTTCTCGCTCCATACGTTGAAATCATAAAATCGCTTCTGCCAGACATGCTCCGCCCCCACACCAAACAGTTCCTGTTGTCCCCCCACTCGCCGCTGGCGCGAGGCTTTTAGCACGCGTCTCGGAATCCCTGCTTCACCGCCTGCATCACCCGCGAGGGATCGCCTTTCTCCGGCTCGCTGATCAGCAGATGAATGTGCTCCGGCATCACCACGTATCCCACGACCGTAAAACCGTCCGCTTGGCACTTGCTCCAGCACTTGCAGAACAGATCGCGGCGCTCCGTCGAGCCAGCCATGTTGCCGATGATAACAACTGCAGTGATGAAATGAAGCTGCCTCGTACCCCGAGAGCGTTTGGGATGATCCGCTCAATCCTGCGCGCTCGAGCTGCTGGGTTTTGCCGTAGGATGTGACGAGTGTACTGCGGTCCGCGCGTTTGTCGAAGGCGAACACAGTGACCTGGACACTCGCCGATTTGCTCGGATCCTGCACGCTCGTCGCCGTGATAGTCACGGGGTCGGGGCTCGGCATGCTACTGGGCGCGGTGTAGCTTTCCTGTGTAATCGTGCCGACACTGGCATTTCCGCCCGGCACGCCGTTCACCGAGAAGGTGACGGCGCCGTTGAATGAACCTGTCCCATAGACGGCCGCGCTGAGCGTTACAACTTTTCCGGTTTGGACAGTTTTCTGATTGGAACTCAGGGTGACTGAGGTGACCATCGGAGTCGAATTCTGGGAAGAGGATGATGTGCCGCCACAAGAGATGAGCAGAGCGCAGAGCACAATCACGAAAGCAAACGGAATTAAACACACTACCCCGTAATGTTTGTGGTTTGGGTGGTCTGACCTGCAATGCCTGCACATAGGAGTTCCGCGCAAGAGAGTCGCTTGCCATCATCGTCCGTGGTGCCCACGCTTCGAAAACCGCGAAGCGTGGGGCAGCCTCGAGTTATGATGCTGGCGACAAACAAGCAAAGGTGGGCCAGCCCCCTGTACACCTTGAGGACGCATAGCTCACGGCGGCTGCGTTCAGCGCCCACTGCTCCGGCTCCGCCACTAACCCGCGCTGCACCGGGCGGGTGGCCACCTTTGCGTTTTTTGCAAAGGTGGGGGCCTGTGCGCTATACCCGGCGCGTTCTCTGCCGCAGGATCGCTGCTCTCCACTGATTGATGCGCACTGCCCCAGCCTCCCCATACGCATAGCTCCGGAAGCTGCTCCAGGCCCACTGCTCCGGCTCCGCCACTAACCCGCGCTGCACCGGGCGGGTGGCCCACCTTTGCGTTTTTTGCAAAGGTGGGGGCCTGTGCGCTATACCCGGCGCGTTCTCTGCCGCAGGATCGCCGCTCCCCACTGATTGATGCGCACCGCGCCAGGCTCCCCATACGCATAGCTCCGGAAGCTGCTCCAGGCCCACTGCTCCGGCTCCGCCACTAACCCGCGCTGCACCGGGTTCCGGTGCATGTAGCCCAGCTTTTATCCGCTTCTTCTCGCTCCATACGTTGAAATCATAAAATCGCTTCTGCCAGACATGCTCCGCCCCCACACCAAACAGTTCCTGTTGTCCCCCCACTCGCCGCTGGCGCGAGGCTTTTAGCACCCGTCTCGAGAATCCCTGCTTCACCGCCTGCATCACCCGCGAGGGATCGCCTTTCTCCGGCTCGCCGATCAGCAGATGAATGTGCTCCGGCATCACCACGTATCCCACCACCACAAAACCGTAGCGTTGCCGCACTTGCTCCAGCACCTGCAGGAACAGATCGCGGCGCTCAGGTCGAGCCAGCCATGGTTGCCGATGATAACAACTGCAGTTGATGAAATGAAGCTGCCTCGCCCCGTAGTAGCGTTTGGGATGATCCGCCATCCGCGCACTCTAGCACCCCGCCAGCCGGAAGGATGTGACGAGTGAACTGTGGTCCCCACCTTTGCAAAAAACGCAAAGGTGGGCCACCCGCCAAATTCCCGAGATCATAGTGCCGTGTCGCCTTGCTTCATGAAGTCACCGACATCGCCTTTGATGCCGACAAAGTAACGCGTATTGTCGCCGTCCTTCTTCACTTCGTTGATGTAAAGGTTTGAAGCTGCCTTGTCATTGCCGAGCGACTTCTGCAAGAACTCAAGCCGATTACTGCCAGCGTTCCGCCGCGCACTTCGGAGGCGTCGCTTCCGCTACATAGGGAGCTCAACAGCGTTCCCTGTCGGATCGACGAATGACAGCGGATTGTTCCTGACGTAGCTGTACAAGTTCCAGCTCTGCGGATCTGCAATATGTTGATCGAGAAGGGGAGGATCGGGGGACATGAACCGGCCCATGCTTGATCCGTAGTATCTGGCCCCGAAGTTATCCGAGCCCGCTTTCGGTATCGCGTTCTTTGCCGGTGAACTTGTAGTGGTTGGGGTCGCTGCCGCTGATCACAATCTCACCGCCATAGGGATAGTACGTCGATTCTTGCTGGGGGGGTATGGTTCCCACGCTGTCCGTGACCACGCTGGTCGAACCCAGATTGTCAGCGAAGTAGTAATGCACCGCATTTCCGGACGCATCGCGCCTCGCTACTCGCCGACCATTGAAAAAAATATATTCTTCGGTGAGAGTTCCGCCCACGCCTGTTTCGCTCAAGGGGTCACTGCCGGTTCCGGTCCAGTATAGCGTTCCCCCCGTGCAGTTTGTGTTGGGACATTTCTTGACTCGCTTGCCATCACCGTCATAGACGTAGGTGTAGCCAGCGGTTGCCGTGAGCCGGTTCTCTGCGTCGTAGGTGTAGGTCGTGTTGGGACAGGGCGCAGAGGGGCCAAGCAGATTTCCCGCCGAATCGTGGCAGAACCCGTTCAACTGATTTTTGGTGTTCGCCGGAGCCGCATTCAGGATCTCGTAGGCGGGCTTGCTCATGTAGGGGCCGATGTTGGTCAGGTTGCCCCAGGGATCGACACGCGGAAAAATGGCGGGCCGGCCCCGGAGTGTGGCAAAGTAGCAGATCGTGATTCGAAGCATGCTCCCTGGCTGCCCGTGAAACCATACCGGACCGCAATTTTTCTGCTCCTGCTGACGGCTGCAGCCCTTTTGGTGCACGGCTACCATCCCTACGCTGAGGATGCCGAAATCTACCTACCGGGCGTGGAGAAGATTCTCAACCCCAAGCTGTTTCCGATCGGGCAGGAATTTTTCGCTTCCCACGCCAGCTTGACGCTGTTTCCGAACCTGGTAGCGGGTTCGTTGCGAGTAACGCACTTGCCGTTGGAGACCGGGCTCTTCGTCTGGCACATCGCATCGATTTTCTTGTTGTTGCTGGCCTGCTGGCAGTTGAGCGGCGTTCTGTTTTCAACTCCGCGGGCCCGCTGGGGCGCGGTGTGCCTGGTCGCGGCTTTGTTCACTATCCCAGTTGCCGGCACGGCGCTTTACATCATGGACCAGTACTTGAATCCGCGGAATCTGGCGGCGTTCGCCGCGATTTTCGCGGTGGCGCGGACTCTGGAAAGGAAATACGTTCGAGCCGTACTGTGGCTGATGTTTGCCGCGTGTGTGCATCCTTTGATGTCGGCCTTTGCGCTTTCGTACTGCCTGCTGCTGGTGGTCATGGAGAAATGGGACGTCAAATCGAAGAGTGTGATGGTGGTTGGTCAAATGTCAGCGTGGCTTTTTTGCTTCCTGCCCTTTGGCATTTCGCTGGACCCACCCGCCTCGCAGGCTTATCACCAGGCCGCGATGCGCCACGGATTCCACTATATTCAGCTTTGGCAGTGGTACGAGTGGCTGGGGATCCTGGCCCCGGTGGCATTGTTCTGGTGGTTTGCGCGCATTGCCCGGGCGCGAGGCTGGATATTGCTGAACCGCATGTGCCGCGCGCTGATCATTTACGACCTCATCTATTTTGCGGCGGCGTTGATCGTAGACTTGCCTGAGCGCTTCGAAGCCCTGGCCCGCTTGCAGCCGCTGCGTAGCTTGCACTTGCTCTACATGTTGATGTTTGTTGTGATGGGCGGCCTGCTGGGCGAATACGTGCTGAAGAACCGCGTGTGGCGATGGCTGGCGCTGTTTGTGCCCCTGGCGGGAGGAATGTTTCTGGCGCAGCGGGCGCTTTTCCCGGCCAGTGAGCAAGTCGAGTGGCCAAGCAGGGCGCCGAAAAACCCCTGGGCGCAGGCTTTTTTATGGGCCCGGCAAAACACGCCGCCGGACGCGCTGTTCGCTCTTGATCCTCTCTACATGCAACTGCCCGGCGAGGACGCAATCGGATTTCGCGCCCTGGCGCAGAGGAGCCGCCTGGCGGACACCATTAAAGATAGCGGTGCCGTGAGCATGTTCCCACCTCTGGCAGAAGACTGGTGGGCGCAAGTTCAGGCGCAAACTCCGTGGAAGAATTTCAGCCGTGATGACTTTGCCCGTCTCAAGGAGAAATATGGTGTGAGCTGGGTGGTTGTTCAACAACCGGGCGTCGTCGGACTCAATTGTGCCTATCAGAACCACACAGTATCGGTCTGCCAGTTGCCATGATTGAGTTTCGAAGCCGGGCTTCTCGGCCAAAATAGGCGCTTCTGACCAATCGATCGGATACAATCGAAAGATAATAGGAGACCCCCAAGACATGTCCATCGCCCAGGCGGTCCAAGCCCCGGCCCGGCTTTTTCCCTATGAACGATGGGACCCAGCATTGGCGGCGCTGGCATTGCAATACCGCAACAACAGTCCTTGCCCTCATATTCTGCTGAAAGATTTCTTGCAGCCCGGCATCGCGCTAACCATGGCGAAGGAATTTCCCCACCCCACGACCGAGGCCTGGACGCAGTACAAGCACGCCAACGAAAACAAGCTAGGCATGCCCAAGCGGGAACTGTTTCCGCCCACCATCCGCGCTGTAGTCGACGAGTTGAATACGCCGGAATTTGTGGCGTGGGTCTCCCAGTTGACCGGGATTCCGAACTTGATCGCCGATCCCATCCTCGAAGGCGGCGGACTCCATCAATCCGGCCCGGGCGGTTATCTGAACGTCCACACCGATTTCTCGCAGCACCATTTCCACACCAGTTGGCATCGCCGGGTGAATTTGATCCTCTATCTGAATCCGGATTGGCAGGAGCAGTGGGGCGGCTCGCTTGAGCTGTGGGAGCGCAACATGGCGCGCTGCGCGGTCAAGTATCCGCCGTTGCTGAATTACGCACTGGTCTTTACCACTGATGAACGGTCGCTGCACGGGTTCCCTGATCCGCTGACCTGTCCGGAAGGGCAGTCGCGCAAGAGCATTGCTTTGTACTACTACACAGTCGAGCACGACGCGAAGTTCAGCGGGCACTCCACCGATTATTTTGCCCGGCCCCAGGACGGCTGGTGGAAGTCGGCGATGATCTGGTTGGACAAGAAAGCCCTCGACCTGTACTCCCGTGCCAAGGCGCGGTTCGGCTTCTCCGATGAGTTTGCCAGCAAAGTGCTGGGATTTCTGTCGCGTAAGAAGTGAGCTACGCTGAGCGCACCGTCTCGCCGCTGCGAGCGTAGTAGGTAGGATAACCGGGCTCGAGTTTGCGGCCCTTCTCGCTGAACATCCTAAAGTGCATCAGGCCCATCCTCTGCAGGGTAAACTGCAAGGTCGTCAGCAGCACTCCAAAACCATAATCGACGCTGCGCCGGAAATTGATGGACGAGGCCTCTTCAAAATACTTGGTGGGACACGACACCTCGCCGATACGAAAGCCGAAATGCGCGCATTGCGCCAGCACCTGATTATCAAAAACAAAGTCGTCAGAATTTTCCAGCAAGGGAAGTTCGGAGAGCACTTTGCGACTGAAGGCGCGATAACCGGTGTGATACTCGGAGAGCTTGATGCGAAGAAACAGGTTCTCGACCGCAGTTAAGAGGCGATTGGCTACGTATTTGTAAAAGGGCATCCCGCCACGCAACGCTGTTCCTCCAATGATGCGCGACCCGAGGACGACGTCATACACCCCGTAAGCCACCATGCTGGCCATGGCGGTCACTAGGAGCGGCGTGTATTGATAATCCGGGTGGACCATGATGATCACGTCAGCGCCGGCCGCCAGCGCTTCGCGGTAGCAGGTTTGCTGGTTGCGTCCGTAGCCGTAGTTCTGGTCGTGGACAAAGAGTTGCAGCCCAAGGCGCTTGGCGAGTTCCACCGTGCCGTCAGAGCTGTGGTCGTCCACCAGAATGCGAATGTCGACAAGGTCCGGCAACTCCCGAATGGTCGCTTCCAACGTTTTTTCTGCGTTGTATGCTGGCAGAACTACTGCAATGCGCTTGCCGTTGATCATCCCATCCCTCAAGGACTCAATGCCGACTACTTCGCCGCGTTTCGCCATATCATCATAACCTGCCGGGACTTACCCGGTCATGACTTTAAGTCCGGCCGCACGGCCCCGTCTGCCAGGGGTCGACTTTGTTGGTAAACTATTTACACCATAGAGCATTGGGCGGTCCAGTTCTGACGGAGGCTTGTCTCCGGGCGAATTCAAGGCATCAGAGCGATTTTCATGGCAAGACAGCGCACACTTTTCGACAAGGTTTGGGACGAACACGTCGTCCATACCCCAGCCACCGGGCTGCCTTTGCTCTATATCGACCTGCATCTGGTGCATGAGGTTACGTCGCCCCAGGCGTTCGACGGCTTGCGGGCCGCGGGACGGCCGGTGCGTCAGCCTCATCGCACCGTCGCTACTGTGGACCACAACATCCCCACGGAGCCGCGTGGGACTCCTATCCTCGATCCTATCGCTGCGCTGCAAATACAAGCTTTGCAGAAGAACTGCAAGGAATTCGGGGTTCCTCTCTTCGACATGGATTCGGCCAGTCAGGGCATCGTTCACGTCATCGGGCCGGAGTTGGGACTCACGCAGCCGGGCATGACCATTGTCTGCGGCGACAGCCACACGAGCACGCATGGCGCGCTAGGCTCGTTGGCATTCGGCATCGGAACTTCTGAAGTGGAGCATGTGCTGGCCACGCAGTGTCTGCCCCAACGCAAGCCCAAGAGCATGTTGATCAACGTGAGTGGACATCTGGGCGAGGGTGTAACCGCTAAAGACCTGGCCCTTGGGATCATTGGCCAGATCGGGACCGACGGCGCGACTGGCCACGTGATTGAATACGCAGGCCCGGCCGTGCGAGCGCTTTCGATGGAAGGCCGGATGACCCTTTGCAACATGAGCATCGAGGCCGGGGCGCGCGCCGGCATGATCGCTCCAGATGAAACCACATTTGCCTACGTAAAGGGCCGTCGTTTTGCTCCGCAGCACGGAGAATGGGAGAAGGCCGTCGAGAAATGGCGCGGCTTGACGACCGACCGCGGTGCACACTACGACAAAACTGTGGAGATCGACGGTTCGAAGCTCGCACCATTTGTGACCTGGGGCACCAACCCCGGCATGGTCGTGCCCGTCGACGCGGCTGTACCGGAAATGAGCGAACTGGCGACTGACGCCGACCGGCGGGCCGCCGAGCGCATGTTTGAGTACATGGGGCTGCAGCCTGGGACCCCGATCGAGGAAATCGCCGTGGACCGCGTTTTCATCGGTTCCTGCACTAATTCGCGCCTGGAAGATTTGCGCGCAGCCGCGCGAGTGGCTAAGGGATACCGTGTGGATCCGAAAGTGCGCGCCATGGTGGTGCCCGGATCGCAAGCTGTGAAGCGCGAGGCCGAACGTGAAGGCTTGCACAAAATTTTCCAGGAAGCGGGATTTGAGTGGCGGGAATCGGGCTGTTCAATGTGCCTGGGAATGAATCCCGACATCCTTCAGCCGGGCGAACGCTGCGCTTCCACCAGCAACCGGAATTTTGAAGGCCGCCAGGGGCGTGGAGGGCGCACCCACCTGGTCAGCCCCATGATGGCGGCTGCGGCAGCCATTGCCGGGCACTTCACCGATATTCGGGACTGGAAGTTTTTATGAAGCCGTTTCGCAAACACAAAGGCAAACCCGCGCCGCTGCATCGCGCCAACGTCGATACCGATCAGATCATTCCCAAGCAATTCTTGAAGAGGATTGAACGGACAGGCTTCGGCGAATTTTTGTTCCACGACTGGCGCCGCACCAAAGACGGGCAGCACGATCATTCTTTCCCGCTGAATCATCCGCGCCATGCGGGTGCGAGCATTCTGGTTGCGGGGAAGAACTTCGGCTGCGGCTCCTCGCGCGAACACGCGGTGTGGGCCCTGGATGACTTCGGATTTCGGGTGGTGATTGCGCCCTCCTTCGCGGATATTTTCGCCAATAACTGCGTGAAGAACGGCGTGCTCACCGTGGTTCTAAGTGAAGAAGAAGTCGCCGAAATCGTTCGCCGCTCAACCGAAATCGAGGAATATCACCTCACCGTGGATCTCGAACTGCAAAAAGTCCACGACGGGCATGGGCTTTCCACAAGTTTCTACATCGATGAATTTACCCGCCATTGTCTGCTCAACGGTCTCGATGATATTGGCCTGACGTTGCAGCATGAGGGCGACATTGCGGCTTATGAAGCGCGGCACCCGGTCCCGAAGGCTATGCAGAATTTCGCGTAGCCGGGTTCACAGAGCCGCATTGGGGCTTCTCAAAGCGCCGCCTTAATGGCAGCCACTCGGTCGGGCAGGCTTCCCGGTTCGATAAAAACGAGCTCGAAGCCGAAATCGCGGTAGGTTTTCTCGTGGATCCTCTCAAAGCGAAGTGTCTCTTCGAAACTGATTCGCCGTGCCTCTGTGGGCGCGACAAAACCAAGGTTCCTTATGAAGAAGACTCGCTTTTGAAAGATCATCTCCGTCCTGATGCGGTCCAATTCGTGCGAGAGAGTGGGCGAGACAGCGTACCCGAGGTAGACCGCCAGGGCGGCGGTGCAAACGACTGAACGATCATGAAACTGCATCTCATCCGGCTGCCTAGCCGCCCGGATCTGCCGCTGCCTTTGCAGTTCGGCAATCGAATCTATGAATGAGGGGTGCAACCACGGTTCAGCGGTGCCCAGAGCCTGCTCCAGCGCGATAACGTCGGTAGCCGCCTCTTCCACTACACCGAAGCCATCGCGTTCTAATTGACGGATTATCGTCGTCTTCCCGGTACCGGGTGCCCCGGTCAGAATGAACCTCTTCATGCTGTGTCTCCGCACGGGCGGGGACGCCCGCGCCTGCATTTCCACTGTCATTCCGAGCGGCGCGAGGAATCTGGGTTGGTGCCGCCGCCGGCAAGAACCTAGATCCCTCGCTTCCGCTCGGGATGACAATTGGACAGAGCCGATTCAAGACTCCGGGAACACTCAGGCCGGCAGCGCTCATCACACCGGCGGGCCGGCGGGCGCACCGGAGTTTCGCAGCTTTGGAGTATTTTGTTGCGGATTCTCCAGGAACAGTTTGATTTCGTGATCCAGACGTTCCAGCGCCGGCGTCTTCGACAGATCTTTCTTTGCGGCGTCTTGCACCTGGCGCACACCAGCTAATGCGGCCGCTCGCACTTCTCCAGACGCATCGCCGTCCGCTGCCAGCACCATCAGACGCTCGGCCACTTCGGTCTGCACGACTCCTCGCAGATCGCGTTGGGCAGATGTTTTTCCTCCGCCGGAGAACGCGGCCTTCACCAGCGCGGAAATTTCGTCACTCGGCGAGAACGCATTGGCGTCGTTTTGCGAAATGACCGCTAGCCGTTCCACCCGCCTGGAATTGAGCAACCCACCAACCACAATCTCCGCCACGGCGCGAGCGCCGTCTTGCGGGCTGAACAGATATCCAGCAGAGGAAGTGAACTCCTCCGGATCCGTCCCACGGTTTTCGACAGGAGCGAGGGTGATCCAGGTCTCCTTTGCGATCTCCAGCTTCGCCGGATCGAGAGAAGAAAGAAGCAGACGCAACGCTTCCCTCTGACTTTCATCCGGCCAGATGCTCACCGGCTGCTGGCCATCGCCGGCCAGAGAAAGAGGAACCTTCGCGCTTCCCACGACATTCACGGCGGCCGCGAGAGCATACCGGTGAAACAGATAAACCAGAGCAAAACGTGAAGTGAACATCGAATTTGGCTCCCCAGGTCTAAGCATGCCGGGGTTGTAGTGCGCCAGCAAGGCATCGCGAACGGGTAGAACCTCCTTCAGCCAGGTAACCGGGTCGGGGCCGTCATCGTAGGCGTTCCAGCGAGGATCATCGTAATTGCCCCAGACAATGCCTTTCGCGATCGACGCTTTGACAATCGCGTCCAGCCTAGCTTGCTCCTGTTCGGCGGAAGCCCCGGGTTTTCCCTGGCCGTAGCCCCATTCGATGGCGAAGCGGTCGTAGCTGCCCACGCCCTGCATGTAAGCGTCCGAGAGATCGGCAGACCCGTCGGCCCGGATACGGACACGCGGAGCAAAGTAATCCATCACCGAGCCTCGGCCGAAAGTGCTGGCCACAAAATTGTGCTCCAGGCCAATGGCGTGCCCCATCTCATGACAGGTGAGCAGGGCCAGCCGGTTTATCAAGACCTGTTGTTCACTTGTTTGAGGATCGAGGTCATCGAAGGCGGCAAACAGGTCGAGCGAAGGCTCGGAGGCATCACGTCCCGATGGAATCGTCGATTGCCAATAGTTATTTACCGTGCGCACGCGGTGGGAATCGAGCTGCACGACGGCGTGAATAATCTCGCCGGTGCGCGGGTCCACCTGGGATTGGCCGACGGACCAGCCGCGGCCGGAACGGTTCGTCCATTGGATCGTGGAGTAGCGGATGTCCATCGGATCGGCGCCTTCCGGCAAGTCTTCGACGCGCAATGCATTCTTGAAACCGGCCTGCTCAAAGGCGACGTTCCACCACAATGCGCCCTGACGCGCCGCGGAACGGACCGGCTCTGGGATGGCGCGGTCAAGATAAAAAATAATCGGCTTGACTGGTTCGCTCAGCGCCGCGTTCGGATCTTTCTTCTGCAGCCGCCAACGGCTGACCAGGTAGCGAGTGAGCGGACGATCATACGGCTGAGAAAAATCGTCGAAGCCAACCGTGAAAAATCCAACCCGGGGATCCTGCTCCCGAGGCTCGTATCCACTCTCCGGCAGGGCCACGAATGAATGGTGCTCACGCACACTCAGAGCGTGCGGATCTGGCTGGTTGAGATCGCTTTCAGAGTCCGTGGCGAATGTAAGCAGGACTTCCAGCTCAGTGTTAAGGGGAAAACTGCCGCTGTGATCCTGAGCGAACACACTGCGATCTTTGTCCAGGTGCCAGTCCCCCCCGTGGGATGACTGATCACGCACCATCACTCCTCCGACGGCGTGAGTGGGGCGGCGGAGTTGTGAGAGCAAGTCCGCGGCATCGCGCATGAGCAAGGGGCTGGCATTTAGCAGCAGCGTGCCGTCTTGTTCGCCCTCGATTGATAACGAGGCCAGCACTGAGGTCGGAAAGCTCTCCTCGACCGAGTGCTTGAGTTCGCTATTGCCATTCTCGGCGCGAAAGCTGGTGTTCTCCTGGATCACAAGCACATGCGAACCGGCGCGGCGAAAACGGCAGAGCGCGGAATTTCCGAAGGTGCTGCGGTCGGCGAACATTTCGGTCGACCCAATGCCGCTGGCCAGTCCCGTGAAATACAGAAACTCGCGGCTCAGCGCGGCGGGGGAAAGCTCGAACAGAACGTCCCCTTTTTTCTCGTCCCAGTAATAGGGGATAAAACCTTCATGCTTCGAAAGTCCCGACGTGCGCGTGGCAAGCGTGGCTTTCTCGGGCTGAGCCGGCGGAGCCGCCTGGGCGGTGGAAATCAGGTTCAGGCTGAGAACAGTAATCGCAGCAAGGAAAGGCCAAATAATTCGTTTCATAGGAGGTCGGTTCGTAAACCCAGAGAGGATAAGTAAAAAAATCAAGGCTTCAGCGTTTCCAGACCGCCAGTATCGCGAGAACCACCGGCAGGTAAATCACCGACGCATGCACCACCCGGCTGGCCACGGCCCTGGAATTTGAAGCCGCCAATTTCGCCGTGTAATACAGAAAGAAGCTGCCGGCGGCGAACATCGCAAGAGAATAGAAAACTGTGCCCGGGCCCGGCGCATGCAGCACCGTGGCCAGCACCAGCACGACAGTGAAGATGATGATCTCGGTCTTCGTAAAATGCCCATCGGCATCAAACGCCGGCAGCATATGGAAGCCGGCCTGGGCGTAATCTTCCCGATACATCAGGGCGATGGCAAGAAAATGGGGAAATTGCCAGAGAAACAGCACGGCAAATAAGAACCACGCCTCACCGTTAATGTGTCCGGACGAACCCGCCCACCCGATCAGCGTCGGCATCGCGCCAGGAATCGCGCCCAGCATGGTGCACAGCGGCGTGACGCGCTTGAGCGGTGTGTAAACCAGCAAGTACGCCAGCAAAGTGGAAATCGCAAGCGCGGCCGACAATCCATTCACTGCAAAAGCAAGATACAGACCACCGGCAGCGCTTAGCGCAAGACCAAAGCCCAGAGCTTCCCACTTGCTCAATCTTCCCGACGCCAGAGGGCGCTGGGCCGTGCGGCGCATCTGCCCGTCGTAGCGCATTTCCATCAACTGATTCAGCGTGGCCGTGCCGCTGGCCACCAGTAGAGTGCCCAGCAGAGTGGCGACAAGCTTTCCCGTTTGGAATGTGCCTTGAGAACCGAGGTAGAAACCCGCTGAAGTCGTCATCAGAATCAGCAGGTTTACTTCCGGCTTGGTCAGCTCGTAATAGTCGCGCACCCTGGACCGGAGGGCGACAAACGAGTTGGCGCTATCAATTGCTGTAGACATGGATGTGGGATCCACTAAGCCGGACATTCTACCGCGTTTTCGTAATCAGTGCCTGGGTTCACTCGGCACCGGCAGGACGAGGATCAAAAGGTCAACGAATCAGACTCCACGGGTAAACCCCGACATTGATCTTCATAATCATGTAGCTGAAGCCGCCAGGATCAGGCTTGGGCTGGTGCGGAGTGTCCGGAGGAATCAGCAGCCAGTCGCCTGCTTTCACGTTGAACGTCTGTCCTCCGACCACGGGTTGTCCACGATACTCCCCGGGTACGGGGCCATCTTTATCCATCAGATTCTGCCGGTTGGCGATTTTCCCGCCCAGGACCATTTGTCCGGTCCCGCCTGTGAAAACGTAGAAATCGTAAGCGCCGCTGTGCTGCTCGGCGTCATCCCAAACGCTGTTGACTTTGGTCAGGCTGAGCACCGGCTGATCGCGATGCACGCGATAGAGCATGAACATGGCGAAATTCCGAGTGCTCACATTCACCGGGCCGCCGCCAAATGACTGGCTGCTTCCTGTTCCGGGCTGTGAGGCGAGTTTGGCCGCCTTCTCCGCCATTTCGGTATGCGCTTTGCGAATGTCGTCGATACTCCAATGCGAAATCGGCGGAGCGTCAGGGGCAAGCGGCGGCTCCTGCGGATTATTGAATCCAAACGGCATGATTTCGGGTTTGTTGGTCTGCGCCATGGCGTGTTGAACCAGTGACAAGTCGTCGAAATGTCCGCTCAGCACGGGTTGGGGGGTGGGCTTGGTGACGCGGCCCGTAACGAAACCAATCAGACGCGGCAACAATGACGACTAACGGAAACAGTCTTTTCATATCAAACCTCCCTTATTTCTTCGGATCTGGTTTGGTCGCCTCGAACCGGATTTCATTGAGAAACTCGGTTTGATGCGGCAGTTCCGTCTTGCCCGCAGGAAACTTGTTGACGCTCAACACGTAAGCCAGAATGTCAGACTTCTGCGGCCGGGTAACCCGTCCCGGCTTGTCTTGCGGCATGGTTCGCCGGATTCGTTCGAACAAGTCTCCGAGAGTCAGGCCGTTCCAGTCCGACAGAAACGTGTTGCCCGCCAGGGCGGGCGTTTCTCCGCTGCCTTTCAGCGTATCGCCATGGCAAGACGCGCACATTTCGCGATAAAGCGGCTCACCGCGCTGGGCCTGTTCGTCGGTGTACACGCCATCCCATACAGAACGCGTTGGGGAAGGAGGTTCAGGTTGCTGTGCCTGACTGCGAAACGCCGAACAGCACGCGACGACCGCTCCCAAAACCAGCGCCAAAATTCTATTTCCCGGCGTGTTCGATGCTTGCAGTCTCGTTTTGGCGTCTCCTTAATCCTGCGATGGAAGTGAAAAGGCGATGTACTCGCCCGAGTAGTTGCCTCCACTGACCGCAATCACGATATATTGCTTGCCGTTCAGCATGTAAGTCATAGGAGATCCGCTCTCCGGAGCCGGCAAGTAAACCGCGCCGACCTCTTTGCCGGTGGCCTTGTCATAGGCGCGCAACATCGCGCCCCGCGGGTGATCGGATCCGGTGGTAACCTCGCCATCGCCGGCAATCACCAAAGACTTCGTGACCAGAGTCCCCACGTTCCAGTTCTGCTGCCCGGTGCGCGGGATCTTCAGTCCCTTGAGCGCGGGATGATTCCGGATCAAGTCGGGCGTCTCGCCGTGCGCAATCTGCCACACGATTTCCCCGGTGTCGAGGTTGATGGCGGAAATTGTTCCGTATGGTGGCTTGATCAGAGGCAAGCCATCGACGGTCAAAACGGTCCACTCGTCTCCGTTCGCCGATTTCTTGGCCGTCTTGGGAGCATCGGCGCTGGAGTTGGTGCCGGCGGCGTTGATCATGCGAGGGTTCTTCCCCGCGGTACCGTACACGTAATTCATGTCGGAGAGATCCTTCGGAGGAGGAACCAGCCCGATAGGCTCGAGGCACGAATTGCACGCGTAAGCGTACAGGATGTGGGTCTCGGGGTCGTAGGAGCCGCCGGGCCAATTGGTTCCGCCGTCGGCCGTTCCCAGCGTCAGAGTGGCAAGTGGACCCTCCGCCTTGCTGGCCACCGGAGGCGTGAAGACCGGACCTAAGTGATATCTGGAAACGATTGTTTCCGCCTGCTTGCGAAGTTCCGGCGTGAAGTCGATCAACTCGTCGTTCGAGACTCCGTTGCGACTGTACCCGGGTGGCTTGGTGGGAATGGGCTGCGTGGGCGAATACCATTCGCCCGGCACACTGCCAACTTCAACCGGTTTTTCCTCGATCGGCCAGATGGGTTTTCCGGTCACGCGATCGAATACATACAGAAAACCCTGCTTGCTCGGCTGCGCTACCGCTTTCACTGCGCGCCCGTTTACGGTGATGTCGGCGAGAATCGGCGCGGAAGAGATGTCCATATCCCAGAGCGGGTGATGCACCAGTTGAAAATGCCACTTCCGCTCGCCGGTTTTCAGATCGACACAGACCAGACTCTCTCCAAACAGATTATTTCCAGGCCGATGGCCTCCATAGAAATCGCCGGTCGGCGCCTCGACCGGCAAATAAACCAGCCCGAGCTGTTCGTCGACGGTAATCTGCGTCCACACGCCGGTATTGCCGGTATATTCCGCCGAGCCGTTCAGCCAAGTGTCGTAGCCGAATTCGCCTTTCTTGGGGATGGTGTGGAAAATCCAGAGGCGCTTGCCCGTCCGCACGTCGAATCCGCGGACGTAGCCTTTGTTGTTGCGCATGCTGGCAGGCGTAAAGCCTTCGCGAAATGCAGCGCCGATGATTACCGTATCGCCAGCGACGATCGGAGTCGCGTGCAGTCCAATTTCTCCGGTGGTCAGGTCGGGGAAAATGGTCTGATCATCGTTTAACTTTAAATCCACTACACCGTTCTCCCCGAAAGACGGGACCGGAACACCGGTCTTCGCGTCCAAACATACGAGGCGGTATCCGGGAGTGATGTAGAGAATTCGTTCTACCTTGCCGTCAGACCAGTACGCCAATCCTCGACCCGAGAGTTGCCGGGGTGCGGCTGCGCCGCGTTTTCCCTCGTGCTCACCGTGTACCCAGAGCAGTTCACCGGTGGCTGCGTCAACCGCGATCGCTGCCCGCCGCGAGCCTGCGGTAGTGTACAGGACTCCGTTGACCATGAGCGGCGTTCCTTCCAGCTTGTACTCTGGGCGGTTGCCGAACATGTCCGTCTTCAGCCGCCAGGCCACTTCAAGGTCATTGAAATTGGAAGCGTTGATCTGATCGAACGGCCGGTAGCGCGTGCCGGCGAGATCGGCGGCATAGGTGGGCCATTCGGTTTCTTTGGCGTGGTATTGACCGTAGGCTTGGAGCGGGATCAGCGCGAGGATAGCTAGTACCAGCCAAACCTGGTGATTACGACAGCTCCTTTTTCCCAATCCCACGTTCACCTCGATGAATCGTAACGAACCTGCTTTTCAGCCCATCTGCTTCATCTGTTCCAGCGCTGCCTTCATTTTTGTTTTCTGCTCATCCGTGGCATTGGTATGAGGCGGCCGCGGATACGTCTGCCGGCCTCCCATTTGCAGGCTAAGGGCATATTTCATCGTGCCGAAGTGATAACCGCCGGCCGGTTCCAGAAGCTTGATGGCGCTGTCCAGCTTGGCTAACGGTTCATCGATACTCTTGCCTGCCCGTTTGGCCGCGAATACCGCGGCAATCTGGCGGGTGAAGAGATTGCCTTCCATCAAAATGGCGCCCATATCGTGGTCGAGCGCGGCTTTTAGATTAGTGACTGTACCCGTCCGCATGTTCAATTGGGGAAACTCGCGCACAAAACGCTCATAGTCGGGAACACTGTCGTCGGAATCTTTGATCCCCGCCAGATTGGGATATTTTCGCAAACTGCGCATCAGCTCGATGGATATGGGCACGCCGCTCGTATCCGGAATGTGGTAGAGGTTGATCGGGATCTTTACCTGCTCGAAGATCAGCGAGAAATATTCGGTGAGCCCCTCCAGCGGAGGATGTTTGTAGTAAAAGGGCGGAATGATGAGCAAGCCGTCGGCGCCGTTGTCTGCGGCGTGCCGCGATAACTCAATGGTCTCAGGAAAATTTGATGTGCCTGGCGAAACGATGAGGTTGAGTCCGTTGCGATGCCTGAAGGCGGTCTCGGCAACCTTCTTGCGCTCGGCTACGGAGAAAGAGGGATATTCGCCTGTGGTGCCCAGGACCACGACTCCATCTGCTCCGGTGGCCTTGAAGTAGGCCATCATGTCGGCATAAACCGATTCGTCGAACTTGAGGTCCTTGTCGCACGGGGTCAAAGCCGCCACCCAGAAGAGACATTTATTGGCAGAACCGGGCGAACTTTGCATGGGCTCCGGCATGGCGCGTTTCGCCGCCGCAACAGTTCCCGCGCCCACGATGCCGAGAGCCGCCGTCGCACCTACACTGCCCAGGAACGTCCTTCGCGTTGTCTGCATGGTGTCCCCCTTGCCGGGAACGAAGTCTAAGACAGGCAGCGTGAAAAGGCAAAGCAAGCCAGTCTCGCTCCCGGGCGCCCGGTTCCTGCGAATGATATGATTTTGCTGCGATCTCATCGCTCGGGTGCTCGTGTGGATCAAGACGGTACTTCACGGCGGCAGTTTCTCGTCCGCTCCGTTTCCGGACTGAGTTCCGCATGGCTGGCGCTGCACTGGCCCGCAATTCTCGCGGCCCAGAACCATGCTCACATGGCGGCGCAGCCGGGAGCCTCAGTTGCCTTCCAGTTTTTCTCCACCGAGCAGGCCGCAGAGATTGACGCGGTCGCCGCGCAAATTATTCCTACTGATGACACACCTGGCGCGCACGAAGCCAAAGTCGTCTACTTCATTGATAAAGCCTTGATGACGTTTGATCGCGACAAGCAAGCTTCTTACACGCAAGGTCTGAAAGATCTTCAAGCTAAGACGCAGGAGCTTTCCCCGCAGGCAGGCAAATTCTCAAGTCTGTCGCAGGCCCAGCAAGTGCAACTGCTGCAAGCCATCGAGAAAACCGAATTTTTCGAAATGGTGCGCGTGCACACGATCATGGGATTCCTCGCCTCGCCCGAGTACGGCGGCAACAACGACGAAGTAGGATGGAAGCTGATCGGATTCGAGAACAAACCTGTCTACTCTCCGCCGTTCGGCTACTACGACGCTGAATACAAAGGTCATTAAGAGCCCGCTCCTCGGAGTTATGCGATGACGAAATTTGAAACCACCACGCCCGTTGACTTTGTTGTGATCGGAGCGGGCGGCGCCGGGGGGCGTGGTGGCGAAAGAACTTTCCGCTGCGGGATTCCAGGTGGTCGTGCTGGAACAGGGACCATACCTGCGGGCGGACGAGTTCGAGCACGACGAACTCAAGAAGAAGGCGGTCTGGTCTCCCCCTTATATCGGGCAGGATGTCTTGACCAACGATCACGCGCTGCGGCCCAACACCTTCCGCAAAACGGAAAAAGACAAGGCCGTAGCCAAGCCCGCGGTGCAGTACGGAATGTGTGTCGGGGGCGGGACCGTCCACTTTACCGCCAACTACTGGCGCTTTCATGAGATTGATTTCATCGAACGCAGCCGCTGGGGTCCGATCGAGGGAACCGGCTTCGCAGACTGGCCCATCACCTACGCGGACCTGGAGCCCTACTACACCAAAGCGGAGTGGGACTTGGGCATTTCCGGATTGGCGGGCGCCAGCCCATTCGACCCTCCGCGTTCCAAGCCCTATCCTTTGCCGCCCATGCCAGTGAAGTCGTCTGGCGTGCTTCTGGAACGCGGTGCTCAGAAACTGGGCTGGCACGCTTTCCCGGCGCCGCTGGCGATTCTTTCTCAGCCTTATCGCGGGCGGGCGGCGTGCCACCATTGCGGATATTGCGAATGTTTTGGATGCGAGTGGGACGCCAAGTCCAGCACTTTGGCCAGCGTGATTCCCATGGCTGAAGAAACCGGGCACTGTGAGATTCGCACCGGTTGTTATGTGCGGAAGATCTCGACCGACAAAAGCGGCCGGGCTGATGGAGTCGTATTTTTCGACGCCCACCGTCAGGAACAATTCCAAAAAGCAAAAGCAGTAGTGCTTTGCGCCAATGGCGCCGAGACGCCACGCCTTTTGCTGCTTTCGAAGTCCAATCTATTTCCCAATGGGCTGGCTAACTCGAACGGCATGGTCGGCAAATATCTGATGTTTGATTGCGATTCAGGGGCCAGTGGAATCTTTGAGCATCCCTTGAACGAGTACAAAAGCGTTGTCGTAACCCGCGTCATCCACGATTTCTACGATTCCGATCCCAAGCGCGGCTTTTACGGAGGCGGAGGAATCGACGCGCGCCTGGACGCTTATCCCATTGGCTTCGCGCTTTCCGGTCTGTCTCCGGACACTCCGCACTGGGGAGCGGGCTTCAAACAAGCGCTGCAGGAGAATTACTGCCGGTCGCTCGATATTCTGACCCACCTCACCACCTTGCCGCTGGAATCCAATAGCGTCACGCTGGATCCTGAGGTCAACGATGCCTGGGGCCTGCCGGCCATGCGCGTGACCTACAAGAACCATCCGGACGATTTGAAGAACATGGCTTTCTTCCGCGATCGGGCGATGGAAGTACTCGAAGCGGCCGGCGCAAAGAAGAAGTGGGGAAGAGAGCCAGAGGAATCCACGGTTTCCGTCCACTTGATGGGCACCTGCCGCATGGGAAACGATCCCAAAACCTCAGTCGTGGACAAATACCATCGCGCCCACGATGTACCGAATCTCTTTATTGTCGATGGAAGCAGCTTCGTGACCAGCGGGCGCAACCAGCCGACCTGCACCATTCAGGCGCTTGCCTATCGCGCATCCGATCATATCGGACGCATGGCAAAGAGCGGGGAGATTTGATGGTCAGCAGGGACGGATCGCACTCGCCCTCCACCGGCCGCCGCAAAATCCGCGAGAGCTTTGGGCCGAGTCAGTGGGCAGTTTTATCTTCAGCTGGCGCTTTCTTCGCGAGGGAACGCACGTAGTTCACGAGGTTCCAGAGTTCGGTCGGCTTCAGACGATCGCCCTCGGCAGGCATCTGGCCTTTGCCGTTCTTAATCACGTAGAAGATTTCCCCGTCAGTCACATCTTTCAGCGCGGCGGGGTCCGTGAAGTCAACCAGCTTCGCCTTCATGTCGCCCGCCATATCGCCCTTGCCGTCGCCGTCCTTGCCATGACACATGGCACAGTCGTATCCATACCACTTCTTGCCCGCTGCGATCGATTCTGCGGTCGGCTTGACGGGATTGGTCTGACGGGTCGCTTCAACGGGAACCGTATCAGCCTTGGGCGCGGTGGGCTTCGGGGCAGTCTGGCTTTCTTGCGCCCCAGCGGTCAAACCCAAAAGGAACAGGATCAAAAATGGCCTCAACATGGCGGCCTCCCAGTGCGGATCACCTCTGGTATGTCGATGGCATTCTACACCCATAAAACTCCTCTCCCGTTTTCCTGATGGACATGCACCTGCATCAACACTGGCTCAGAAGCACGTTTTCCAGGCTGCCAAGCGCCTCCAAACTTGGCGTGTGAGGATTCTGGGAAGGCTGCTAGACTTTTAAGTAAATGGTTCGGAGGGATGCGTGAGCGGTCGAAACGGGCGGTCTTGAAAACCGCTGTACCCGAAAGGGTACCGGGGGTTCGAATCCCTCTCCCTCCGCCATGCAGTCTGGGTTGTAGAGAGACGCGGCTGCATTAACAGTGTTAAGAGTGGAAGCGCGGGAACGGCTGAGCATTGTTCCCTGTCAGCGTTCTCAGTCAGCGGCAGTTGCTGGGTGCGGGGTACCCGCCAAAGCGAGCGCGAATCCAACTGAGCTGGTAGCTGACCGAGGCTCCTACCACCCCGCTGGCATCGAGTTGGGGATACTCGTAGAAAAGCAGACGATCTGCCTGCCCGCACATGCGCGATACGGTCACCGTGGTCAGTTTCGATGGGACATCGGGGTCATCATCAGGACTGATCACCAGCAGCGGACCAAAGGCAGGCTTAAGCCCGAGAGTGTTCCGGCTGAAAAATTCCTTGACGTAGCGCACGCTTTCCCATGCGGGCTTCAGCATCTCACGTGCTGAAAGCACTGGCTCGGCGTTGAGATCACAAGCCTGGCGGATGCGCTCATAGAGCGGGAGGGCCTTCGGAGTTAACACCTGCTCGACTGCAAAATCCGGGAAGACTGCTTTGACACTCGCCGCCAGAAATATCGGACCGCGGTTGCCCTCTCCTTGAGACTGGCGCTCGAAGAGATCTGGTGGGTCCGCCACCCCGCCGATGGCAACGGCACCCAGAAAGTTGGGATCGCGAAACGTGCTTTCAGCCTCTGACACGCCGAGGGCCACAAGAGCCCCCTGGAAATCTCCTGCCGCAATCCATTTTGGACTGAGCTGGGGCACGGCGGCGCGCGCTGCCGGAATGGAGTAGATCACGTCAAGCGCAGTAGACTGCAGGTCCAAGACCGCCGGGGGCGAGTTGTTACCCAATCCCGCGTAGTCGGAGGCTACAACAGCGTAACCGACGCCCGCGTACATCGCAAGCAGGGGCCCTGCCCTCAAGTTCTTCTGCAACGAAGGAGCACACGTCCGGGCAGCGCCGGTGAAATCATGCGCCCAAGCGATGATCGGCCAACCCCCCGCAGGCGGTTTCCCGCCGGGGACCAGCACAACACCTGAACCGACCACATCCTTTCCTACCGCGGAACGCGAATGGTAGAGAACACGAATCGCTGCTATCTCGTGGGGCAGATCATAGTCATCAAAGACCTCGGAGCGGATGAGTTCGCCAGCCTTGCCCAGCGGCAAAGGACTGGGAGTGTCATAGAACTTGGTCAGGGCAAGGGTCCGCGGCGGGTGAGATCGCACCAGCGAGGAAGCTACCGGCAGCTGGGCTGAGGCCACAGCACAAACCAACAACAAGGCAGACCCCAGCGATGAGCTTGGGTGTTTCACTTCCTAAGCCAAAGCAGCGAGTAGGACAGTGAGGGCACTACGATGTAAAGGCTAATGTTGATATCCATGGTCATGCTTTCCGGTTTTCGTGCCCAACATGTTTCAGATCCCGCATCCGGCGCCCAGGGCCGGACACCTCTGGCATACCGGCAAATCTCGGTCGACCCTCGAACAGATACCCGCCGGCCGGAAAGACGAGTGCCTACTCCTACGGGGAGATTGCCTTCGAGCTGGTCCCGGCATTCTCGAAAGCGCCTGGAGGGTCGAATGAGCACTTCTTCAGGAATCCTCCCTGCGTCAGGTTTCCTTCGGTCAGTCGGCCAATATCTTCCATACTTGCTGCCGCCACCCCTCCGCGCTGATCCAGGAAGATCACGACAATGCCTTCGACGAAGAGCTTCGATGTGTGTACGATCTCCTGATAGCGCTCGCGAAAAATCGCTTCGGCATAGCGCAACTTTCTGCCTTCGGATCCGTTTATGATTGAGCCCTCGGGGCGAACGAAGACGTAAAGGGCTTGTTTGTCCTTCAGCCGGGGCCAGTCGCCGGAAAAAGGCGAAATCTCCTCCCGGACCACTGCGAAATCATCCCTGCCCGGCGAGGCTTTGCGGGTATCGGGCGCGTTCGCCGGACTGGACGCAACCAACTGCACCTGTGGACGCTTTACCCACCCGTCAGGTGAGCCATCGAGGGCGACGCGCAGCCAGATTCCCCGGTGTTCAAGAACCTGAAACTCATCGTCGGGGGCAGCCCGGAGAAGCAGTGAAGAGGGTTCGCCAGGCGCACTGACGATCGCGACCGGGTGATTCACGGAAGCGTATTCCAACGGAGCGGTCGTAGGCACGGTCGACTGCAAGCCTTGAACTTGTTTTTGAAGTTCTGCAACCTTTCGTTCTGCATCAAGCCGCTGTTGGTGCAGAGTCGCCAGTCGCGTGTTTAGCGCGCCGGGGTCGGTAACGATTTTCGATTTGTTGTGGGTCAGGAACCCTTGCAGGCGATCCAGCAGGTCGCCTTCCAGACGGCCGTTCGACACCAAAGCGCGGTAGCCAGATTGCTGACCCTCCGGATCCTGGTACCAGGCGGAGATATTTGCTTTCAGGCGAACCAGCGTCCGCTCCGATGTTACCGGCAGCAAGGTTATTTTGTACTCGTAATAAGGACGCTCATAAGGAGGCAACTGGGCTCCGTCAGTTCTGACGAACCCTTCGAGTTCGGGTAAGCGGGCGCCGGTGTAAGCACCCATCTGACGCAGAGCGGTCAGGACCACGGCGATGGGAAATGGATATTCGCGTTCCTGAGTGTCCGGCGGGCCTTCAGCGAGAGCCCCAAGCGCACACACCAGCGCCCATCCCACTAAAATGGTGATCCCGTGCCTCCAGCCCTTCACGGTGCTACCTCCAGCAGGGGGCGATAGACCCAACCTTCGGCGCGTGGCGAACGGATCCGGGACCAGGCCGGAGTTTGGAGCAGAATTGTCACGGTTTCGCCCGGGGCGAGGAGCTCTAAAGTCCGGCACTCCTTGTAGGGCGCAGCCTTTAGATCAGCGCCGCCAGTTCCGACACGCGCTGACCGTCCGGCCGGCACGGTCTTGACCTGTTCTTGCAGATGCGAAGCCCGATCGTTTGCGGCATTCAGCAGCACCGTTTCCCGATCCACCGCCTCTTGCAGTACTTCCACTTTCTCTTGCTGTTGATCCAGGGAAACCTTTTGACGTTCCTGGTCGACGCGATCCTCCGCATCCTTGATCCGGTCAGAGATGGCTTCGAACTCCTGGCTTTCAACCTGGCCGTTGGATGGCCGTGTGTTGTGATGGGAGTCTTGCTCGAAAACCGCATCAATGCGCAGACGGGTGACTGATGGACTCACCTTTTGCACCACGTAGCGCACTACCACCGTCCCGATGTCGCCGCTTGAATAGAAGTGTTCCGGGGCCAGCGTATTCAGGCGGATCTTATATAAAACGTCGCCGCCTTCTGTCCAGCGCGGGAAAGCGCTTGAAGTCAGCGCGGGCTGTGCGCCGTCGAGCTGGTTGCTTCCCTTATACTCAAAGGTCCCGCGGATAACACCGTCATTCACTGCGCCTCGGACAACATTGAGAACTTCATCGTAGGGCTGATTTACCTCCAGAGATAATCCTTGGCCATAATGCTGGTGCTGACCCCCATGCGCGGGAATTACCGACAGTCCAAGGAGCACAAGCAGAACGATCGCAGTCCGGGACCGGGTGAGCGAGAACATCGGAGCTTCAAGGTTTAGAAACAACCAGAACTCCAAGAACGACCGGCAGATAGAATACAGAGGCATGCACCACCCGGCTTGCCAACGACTTTGAATTGCAAGCCGCCAGTCTTGTCGTCTGATACAGGAAAAATCCTCCAGCGACAAACATGACCAGCGAAGACAGAGCCGCACCCGGGCCCGCCACGCGCAAGCCAGTGACGAGTACCAGTATAACCGTGAACGCGAGGATCTCCGCCCTCGTGAATCGGCCATCCTGGTCGAAGCCGGGCAACATCCGGAACCCCGCTCGCGAGTAGTCTTCCCGATACATCAGAGCGATAGCGAGAAAGTGGGGGAATTGCCACAGAAAAAGCACGGCGAAGAGAAACCAGGCGTTCCGATCAATCCGGCCAGACGCTCCCGCCCAGCCGATCAACGTCGGCATCGCACCGGGGATGGCGCCCAGGAGCGTACACAGTGGAGTTTTTCGTTTCAGCGGGGTGTAAACCAGCAGGTATGAGGCGAGCGTGGCCAAGGCCAGGCCTGCGGCAAGTCCATTGACCGCCACGGCCAGGTAAGCACCGCCGGTCAGGCTGAGCAAAAGCGCAAGCCCCAGAGCCTCTTTGCTGCTCAACCTTCCTGAAGGCAAAGGCCGCTGGGCGGTGCGGCGCATCTGCGCGTCGTAGCGCCGCTCCATTAGTTGATTGAGCGTGGCGGTACCGCTGGCCACCAACAGGGTTCCCAGCAGGGTTCCGAGGAACCTGCCGACACGGAAAGGACCCGCAGAGCCAAGATAGAAACCCGCCGAAGTGGTCATGAGAATGAGGAGATTCACTTCCGGCTTGGTCAGGATGCAGTAATCCCGAAGCCTGCATTGCACTCGGGAAAGCCGGGTTGCGCCTGATATCCCTTGACTGGTCACCATGTTTCCCCGGCTGAATCGGAAGATGGCTGCTCGCGCTCTTGACGATCAAACCCGGCTTCCGAGTTGCTGTCTCGGAATTGGTTGCGCTTGCGATGAACCAGGAAAATCATGCCGATGGATCCGAGAGTGGGAGGGATAACCAGGATCAGAATTCCGCTGCGCAACGCCTCAATCATGCGCGATCCCGCCGAAGCAGCCTGGGTGTAACAGAGGGCGCAATTTTGTGCGAAAGCGGACGGCGCGAGCAAGAGCATCAGTCCGGCAAGCAGGGTGATGGCGAGGCAGGTGTGCCTTTGTTGCTTCATAACGGGCCACTTCGGGAAATAAGGAAAGCTCAGTTTGCC
Source organism: Terriglobia bacterium (assembly GCA_963765285.1). Classification (GTDB taxonomy): domain Bacteria; phylum Acidobacteriota; class Terriglobia; order Terriglobales; family Acidobacteriaceae; genus CAVWZH01. The sequence continues at coordinate 26,968 of CAVXVR010000007.1, read as the reverse complement.
CACGGCACACCGTGCGCCAGCCGGAAGCTGTCCGTCCACCCGTATTGCATGGCCAACAACACAAAAATCGTGGAGATGGCCACAAACCACAACAAACCCCGGTTCTCCATCCACAAATGCATAAAGAACAAGATGGCCAAAGCTGCCTCGACGACCGCCAGGATCATCATGCGGGTGAACATCTGTGCCCCGTCGATGTTGGAATACGCCACCACAAACTGCAAGCCGGCGATCGCCAGCATGCAGAAGTACACAACGAAGTATTTGCCCACGTGGGTTTTATGCTCTACGGCCATAGCCATGGCTTTTTCCCAACCTTCCTCAATGCCCCAGGTTCAGCAGATAGACGAGCGGCACGACAAACATCCAGACCAAATCCACAAAATGCCAATAGAGACCGGTAATCTCCAGGTCGTCGGCGTTGTAACGGCCGCCTTGATAACGAAGTCCGACCACGACCAGCGCGATTACCCCGCAGCTCACGTGCAGAAGGTGCAAACCGGTGATGCTGAAAAACGCGGCGCCAAACAGGCCGGTGCCCCAGGGGTTCTTCAACAGCGTCATGCCTTCGCCGATCAACCCAATCCATTCCCGGATGTGCAGCAAGGCGAACAAGCCACCGCCCGCTGCGGTGATCATGACCCAGCGCAGCGCTGTTGCCTTGTCTCCGGTCTTGGCAGCATCGATTCCCAGCAGCATGGTCAGGCTGCTGGTAAGCAAAATGAATGTCATGATCGCCACATTCGTGATGCTGTGGAAGGGTCTTGGCCAATTCGGCGTGGCATTGCGGAGGAATCCGTAGGCGACGAGGCAAGCGGCAAAAGTGGCTGTGTCGGCGATGATGAACAACCACATCGCCATCTTCTTTGCCGGAACCGAGAATGCCGGTCTCTCGGTTAGGCCCGCGCTGGGTCCTCCCAGGGTCACGTCGGCGTGGCTCACAGTGCCTCCTAATCAACTGGTCTGGCTATAGCTTGATCCATAGCAGCACCAACAGGTAAATCCAAAGCGCATCCATGAAATGCCAGTAGCGGGAAGTCGCGTCCAGCGTGCTCTTCCTCAAAACCGACCGCTTCAGCCTGGAAATGACGCGAACCAGACCGCCCAGCCCGCCCAGAACGTGCAAGGCGTGCATCGCGGTCAGGACGTAGAAAAACGAACTATTGGGGTTGGTTGCCAGATACAGCCCTTGCGAACGCAACTGCAGCCATGCTGCGTATTGGCCCACTACAAAAAGCACACCTAGGGACAGCGTTAGGTACAACCAGCGTTCCGGGATCGAAATCGCGGTTCGTCCTCCGGCCATGAAGGTGCCCACGCGGCGGCGCGCCACTTCCAGGGTCACGCTGCTGGCCAGAAGCACCAAGGTGTTGAAGTAGAGGATTCGGGGCAGAGTAAGATGCCGCCAGTCCAGCGCTGCACCCTGGCGAACGATTAGGGCGCTAGTGAACGCCAGGAACGTCATCGTGATTGATGCCAGTATGACCCAGATGCCAGTGGATGCCGGGGGCGGAGAAGAGTCTTTTACCGCGCGCAGATGGCCATCGGAAGGAACAAGGTTGCGGGAGCCACCGCTATTTCCCGAGCCGTCCGCCGGTTGCGACGGTTGACGGCGCTCCCCGATTTTCGGCGGCTCGTGGACTGTACTTGCCATAGGATCAGGAAACTCCTCACATCATGGGTTTACGCTTCGTCGTGCGCATTCTGAATATGCTCGGGCGAGGTTTGCATCACGTAATCGCCGACTGAGCCTTCCACGCCATACTGGTAAGGATCGTGATAAACCACCGGCAGTTGGTCGCCGAAATTGTTAAATGGCGGCGGTGTGGTTGGCGTGCTCCACTCCAGCGAAGTCGCTTCCCAGGGATTATCCGGCGCGATCTTTCCCCAAAAACGGCTGTGGACGAGGTTGTACAGAAATATGAGTTGCGCTGCCCCGGTTAACAAAGCAGCGATGGTGATGAACTTGTGTACCGGGAGCAGTGGCTGCATGTAGTCGATCACAAACGCCTGGTAGCGGCGCACGTTTCCGGCAAGCCCGAGGTAATGGAATGGCATGAAGATGCAATAGGCTCCGACAAATGTAAACCAGAAATGGATCTTCCCCAGGGTCTCGTTCATCATGCGGCCAAACATCTTGGGAAACCAGAAGAAGGTTCCAGCGAAGATCCCGAACATCGCGGCCACGCCCATCACCATGTGGAAGTGTCCTACCACGAAGTAAGTGGCGTGCACCATGATGTCAATCGAAGGTTGCGCCAGGAGAAAGCCGCTCACGCCGCCGCTGATAAACATGGAAACAAAGCCCAGGGCGAAGAGGGAGGCAGTGTTGATCCGCAACTTTGCCCCGTAAAGACTGCCCAGCCAGATCAGAACGATAATCGCGGACGGAATGGTGATGATCAGGGTCGGGAAGGAGAATGCCAGCGAGGAAACCGGATTCATCCCGCTGACGAACATGTGATGCCCGTAAACCATATAGCTGAGGACGGCGAGCGCTCCCATCGAGTAGACCAGCACTCGGTGGCTCAGCATCGGCCGGCGCATGTTGGCGATCAAAACGTGAGAGACAATGCCCATGCCAGGCACGATCGCAATGTAGACCTCGGGATGGCCGAAGAACCAGAACAGGTGCTGCCACAAAAGCGTTGACCCGCCGGAGTGCGGCTGCAACTGATCGTTGAGAACCACATTCGAGGGCACAAAGAAGCTGGTTCCCGCCACATGATCGAGAATGAGCAGGATGCAGGCGGGCATGAGCACAGCAAATGCGGTCAAGCCCATCACCGAAGTGACGAACCATGCCCAGGCGCTGAGTGGAAGCCGCCACATGCTCATGCCGCGCGTCCGCATATCCAGAGTCGTTGTAATGAAGTTCAACGAGCCCAGTAATTGGCCAATGCAGAAAATGCCAATGGCGGCCGCCCAAAGAACCACGCCAGTGCCCTCGCCCGGACCGGCAGCTGATCCCACGGCGCTCAGTGGGGCATATTGCGTCCAGCCACCAAGAGTTGGCCCATCACCCACGAAGAAAGACGACATCAAAACAAGGAACCCAACAAACGTGACCCAGAACGACATCATGTTGAAATGCGGGAACGGCATGTCCTCCGCGCCCACCTGGATGGGCAGGAAGTAGTTGCCGAAGGCTGCGAACGGCGCAGTGGTAAGCACAAAAAAGACCATGATGGTGGCATGCATGGTCATCAACTGGAGGTAATACTCGGGCGTCATGACGTTGCCCGGGGCGCCGTTGGCCGAAAGCAAGTGTAGCCCGGGAATTGCGTAGTTCGTCCACCCGAGATGGATACGCATCAGCCAGGAAAGAATCATTCCGATCAGGACGGCGGCCAGCGCCAGTCCGTAATACTGCTTGCCGATCACCTTGTGGTCGAGGCTGAAGACATGTTTCCGGATAAAGCTTGTCGGTGGCGCGTGGTGTGCTGCCTGTGCGTGTCCTGACACATCCTGCATGAACTCACCTCAAACGGAGTGTCTTGCCCTGCCCTACAATTTGGTACCGGGGGTCCCTTATTGCAATGCCGCTTGCTTCTTCAGCCAGTTGTCAAAATCTTCCTGCGAATAGACCGACAAGTAGGCCTTCATGTTGTAATGCCCCAGGCCGCAGAGCTGAGTGCAGACGATCTCATATCGGCCAATCTGGGTGGCGGTAAAGTGGATTGACAGATCCAACCCAGGGACAAAATCCTGCTGGACTCGCAAGGCGGGCACATAGAAGGAATGCCCAACGTCCTTCGCGTGCATCAGTAAATGGATTTCGCGATTTACCGGAATCGCCATTTCCGCGGTCACGATGTCGTCCTTCGAATCCTGGTCATTGGTCTGATCAAGACCAAAGAAGTTCTCGTTGGCCTCGCTGATTTTGTCCGGGTGAAGTGGACCAAATTTTCCATCGGGTCCGGGGTAGCGGAAGTAGAACGCGAATTGCCCCGCTTGCACCTGAACCGGGATGGAATCTGCGGCTGGAGCAGTGAAATACGCGTTAGCCCAGGCCTTGACTCCGAAAACTCCCAAAGCCAGAACTTCCGTTCCCACCAGAAGGAAAGCTGCCCAGACCATGGCTTTCGCGCCGCCCGGAAACGTTTTGATCTTTTCGCCTGGTCTTGGCTGGGAGAATTTCCAGATGAACAATGCCAGCAGGATCTGCGAGGCCAGGAACGAGATACCCACCTCGGCCATGGTTTCCGACATTTGTTCGTCGATCAGCTTTCCATTCACCGAAATATCGGCCGGGGCCTCCCAGGTGTGCCGAATGATGGGGATCGCGGAAAGAATCGCAATGACGATGATGGTCGCCGCAAACAATTTCGCCATGTTTACCCTCACCTTAACCGGCTTCAGTCCAGCCGCGCATGTGTATTCGAACAGTCAACCCGCGCAAACAGCGATTTTCGCCGATGCGCTACGCCACTGCTGGCGGCGAACCGCCGCAGGACTTCACCGCGCTGGCTTCGTCGGGGTGAATGTCGAAAACTGCAGACAGCCGGGTCATCTCCAGCAAGTCGTGGACGCGCTTGCTCAGATTGGTGAGTTTGAGTTGCCCACCCTGGTTGCGAATCGTGGTGTGCGCCTTGACCAATTCCCCGACTCCCGAACTGTCGATGTAGTGAACTTCCATCAGGTTCAGCACGATCGATTTGCAACCTTTTTCCGCCAGATCCCGGACAATCTCGCGGAGCATGACATTTCCCTCGCCCAGGGTTATTCTTCCGCTGATATCAAGAACCGTTACTCCGCCCAACTGCCGGGTGGCGGTTTGCATCTTGACCGGTGAGTGTCCTTGTATTCCCAGCCCCCGGCGGTCAAGAACATCGCAGGCAACAGTCGCCAACTGCTGTGATTCTGTGCGAACCACAATCAGGGAACGGCCTTCTTTAAGCACTTCACGGAAAAACGCAACATCCTCTGCGGACCTTTCAGCTGCGGCCGGTTTCGGTGCGTTCGGATCGTGTGCGGCCACCGAACCGACGGTGGCTCCTGCGCCCGCCCCAGCAAGGCCCAGGAGAGCAGCGGCACCGAAACCCAGCGCAAATACCGTCCCGACGCCGGGAAGAAGCAGGGTCGCAGCCACCACTCCGGTCGTCATTCCGGCGGCTCCTCCCACGAAACCTCCCACGTATGCTCCGAACTCTTTCGCGATGCTTTTAGCATCGTTTTCGGAGCGGGTCAGGAAAACAATCGATTCTTCCGGCACACCTCGCTGCTGTAATTCTTTGACAGCTTCCTCGGCGTGATCCCGCGAGGTGAAAACTCCGATTGCAGTTTCCATACGCCCTCCTGCCGTCAGCTCGGATTTGGCGCTCAAGGCCGGTCCAGGGCCAGCCCGCTGTCCGCCAAGCTGGGCGTGCCATCTGCGTCCCCGCTCTCACGCTCGCGAACCCGGCCCCGCCGCCCTTCTCATTTGGCTTTGAAAGTGAAATCAGCGGTCCCCGGCTTGCCGGTCGCCACGCTCACCTTTTGCGTTTGCGTTCCGTACTCTTCATGCCAGGCAGTCACGGTGTAGTCTCCCGGAGGCACGCCGCTGATGGTGTATGAGCCGTTCCCATCCGTGGTCGCGTACGGACCCTTGACCACAACGAAGTAACCGTGCATCCAGGGATGAATGTTGCACTTCACAGGGATGGCGACTTCCTCGGTTTTCCAGCTGGTCTCAATGGGCGGCGCTCCTGGCGGTTGCGATTTGTTCCACGGTATGTTGCCGGCCATGGCATTGGGCAGTGGGTGAATATTGTGGGTGGTCTGATCGCTGGTGGTCACCTTGAATTTCTGGTTGACGTCCATGGCCAGCACGTGGGGCGTGTACATACAACCTTTCTGATCGAACACTGGCTCCGTCGCTGGGACTTGACTCATCTCGCCGGCAGCCAAACCGGCGGAGATGTAAAGCACCACATTTTCCAGCCCACCACCCGAACCTACCAACACGTTTTCCAGATGAGCTGGGTTGTTGGCGTGTTGCGCGACGCAATATGGGTCCTTGGACATGTCGATGCCCTTCATGTGAGGAGCCGCACCGTCGAGCTTGACTGTGCCTGTAATTTTTCCTTCGGCGGCCGCACTCACACTTCGTGTCGAATACAAAAGACCCAGGGAAACCAAGAGGAGCACCGACGTCATGGCTGCAAACTGATAGCGGACTTTCATTTTCTCTCCTTCATTCATTCTGCCGGTGATGGGCCGCATCATTGTGGCGCCGTGCCCGGAACCGCGTTTGGATTAATTGGCTTCAGGCCAAGTTGTCTTGCAATGTCTTTCTCTTTCGACGGCATGGGTTGAAGGCTGCGCAGATAGAAGACCAGGTCCCACGCTTCCTCCGGCTTTATATTGTCCGACCAGGAAGGCATGGGGGTACCATCGAGTCCGGTCATGAAAATCTTGTAAAGGTCTTCGTCCGTTGTCCCACACTTAAACCGTGTCTCATCGTGAAAGTTATAGGGCTTGATGGGGACGCCCTGATCATCGGTGAGGGTTGAGGCGGAGGGACCGTTTGCTCTACCCGTTGGTCCGTGGCATTTCCAGCACTGCACCCGGTCGTACACCGCCCTTCCGTCTTTGATCCGATCCGCAGTGATCTCCGGCTCCGGCGGAACCTGAATCGACGTCCCGGGCTTTTCCGTGGCAAAGCGCGGCGAATAGTGCTTCACCCAGGCGACCAGATCCACGCGCTGCTGTTCTGAGAGAGGAATCCATTGGGGCATATTGGAGGTGACCAGCCCGCGGCCGATAGTATCGAAGAGGTCCTGATCGGTGGGCAATGTTCCCGTGGGTGTCGAGCGGCACTTGAAGATGCCCAGGGTAAAATTCCGGGGTTTGGGGTCGAGCCACTGGGCGTTCTCTCCTTCGCCGTCCCCGAGATCGCCGTGGCAGCCGACGCAGTATCTGCGGTAATCCATTTTGGCGGCGCTGGCGTGCCCGACCCTGCTTCCCACGTGACTCTCCATGTTAAGTCGCTGGTCCTCGTTGTATTGTGTGACCTGGGCCGAGGAGAGACTGCAGGCAGCCAGGAATACGGCCGCGCCGCTGAACAGGAAAATGCTGAAGTTTCTGTGCATAGGCCCCTCTCAGAAGTCGAAGTCAAATCCCAGCAATACGCTGCTGCTAGTCAGGTCAGTGCCGTCGGGCGCCGCTCCGCGTTGGCGTATCCACGAATACTCGTTGTGCCAGGCAAAACCCGCCCGGGCGTTCATAAACGGCATATAGCGGTACCCGAAAACGTAGTTGTCGATATTCCCGACATTGGAGGGTGTGCCGACGATCGCCTGCTGCGACATGCGAACCCACTCCGAGCGCTGGATGAAAATCAACTGCGGGTTGTACACATAGTGGGTCTCGACGAAGCCGCCATTCCAGGTTGCCGGCCGCGTTCCGGTAGCAGTTCCCAGCGTCGTGAAGGCCCCGTTATCCGATCCATGTTGAGTCACCACCTGGAAGTCGAGTTTGCCCAGGTAAAACAGGCCAACAAAACCTTCTCGACTGAAGCCCTTGTTGGCCTGCCCCCCGCCGGGGATCGGCGTCCCTAATGAGGTCAGAAAGGCTGTCGGTGACTGTCCAATCATGGCGTAGAACCCGACGCGCTGGGTCCCAAGCTTGCCCGCATCGAAGGCCTGACTCGCTGCAAAGAACCCGCTGTAGGCATTGCTGTTCTGCAGGTCGACGTTGCCATCGTTAGAACTGAGCAACGCAGCGGAGACTCGCGTCCGGTCATTGGCCGAATGGCCCATCCATTCCAGTCCAAACTGATTGTCCCCAATCTGCCCGAAAACATTAAAGTCATTGACTGGAATGAAGTGGTAAATCTGGAAGCCACCGCCGTTCGCCGTAAGGGTCAGGCTGCGCTTCTCCGATACAACATTGTCGAGTTCGAATTTCCCCATCTTGACGTTCAACCACGGGCTGTGGAAGAGATTATCGAGCCGGGCGTTGACCGATTCGAAGTGAAAAGCAGCGGTCTCATCCGACGACAGGACAAATAAGAAGGAAATATTCTTCTCGAGCGTGCCGCCCGAAAGAATATCAAGTCCGCCCACGTCAAAGCCGTTGGCTGTGACCTGCTGCTGACCGGTAGGAGACTGATCGGTGGCCACTTTATCGCTGCTCTCACGATGCCAGAAGGGGGTAATGCGCATGGTGACTGGCCAATAGCCATTGTTCTGCCAAATGGGAGAATCCCGGTCGTTCATGAGCTGGTAGCCGTTGTCTTTGAACCTTTGTCCGAAGTAGTTGAGCATCGGCCAGGCTTCATGGCACGCCGAGCAGCGTAAGCCATACTTGCGGGCAAAGGCAGGAAGGGCGTGAGCGTTCTGACTGGAGGCGATCACAAACACAACAACGAGCACCGTCAACAAGCCGCCTGCCAGACTCCTCTTGAAAGAGGTCATGGAGTCCTCCTAGTGCAAAATCGGTCCAAAACCAATCGGTCCAAAACCGAAAATCAACGAGGGCATGGGCGAGTAGAAAGGAAGAGGCCCTAACTAGTGTCGCTTCGTGAGTAACAGACACCGCAGAGGCTATTCACGATTACATCAGCAGTAAATACAGTAAGCACTGTATCTTCCTCGTAAGTTCTGCACAGTTTGTATTCCCGCTGAAACTGTGGCTGCTCAGAACTTTTGGCTGCTACTGCTGCAACGAATGGGACAAACGAAAAGACGAAACTGCGTGCTGACGAAGTTACTATCACTCAGCAAATTCTGGGGTCAAGAGAAATGAGAAGTCACACGCGTAGATGAACAAATTGTCATCGTAGGGAAATATTCGATGATGTCATGAACAAATCGTCACCTTGTGAAAACGAAGCGGTAATGTTGTGGGCATATTCTGTTTGTGAGTGGGGAGACTAATTGTGCGCGATGAGTCCCGGCGTATCCTTCGATTTGCTGTCGTGTATCCGCTGCTTGCAGTGTCTGGGTCGCTCATAGCTCAAACCGCGGAAAAAGGTACGTTGGCCGGGACGGTTTCAGATGGCTCCGGACACGTCGTTGCCAATGTCACGGTCACCGTGACCAGCCAGGACGCGGGCCAGCTACGCAATAGAGCTACCGGAACAGTCGGCACTTATAGGTTTGACCAGCTCCCTGAGGGCACCTATAGCGTGCGATTTGAGGCCGCCGGCTTCAAGCCGATCCAGATTCGGGATGTCAGGGTCAAGCGAGCGGAGACCACCGTCTTGGATGAAAAGCTGGGGGCCGGTGAACAAATCAACAGCGAGCCGACGCCGGAGGGACAGGAAAGTCTGCCTAACGCCCCTTCCAGCACAAATGGCCCGTCTCTGCAGGATTTGGGCTTTCCTCCGGATCAGACCCAGGGGAATGCAAAGGAACAGGCTCTGCTGGACAAGCGTACCCACATGCTGAAGATCCATCAGCGCATGGGGCTGATCACGGCTATCCCGTTGCTGGCCACGCTGGCCACTTCCGTCAACGCCGGCGGGAAGAGCACGAGCACGACCGACCGCGACGTGCACCTGGCTCTTGGCGCGGTGACAGGAGACTTGTACTTCATTACGGCATACTATGCCATTCGGGCGCCTCGCGTGCCTGGCACCGAGACCCGCGGGCCGATTCGCGTACATAAGGCTCTAGCCTGGATTCACGGCCCAGGGATGGTCCTGACTCCCATCTTGGGGGCCCTGGCTTACAACCAAAAAAGTAACGGAGAAAAGGTCCACGGAATCGCCTCTGCACATGCGCCGGTGGCCATCGTTACCGCGGGAGCCTTTGGGGCTGCTCTGGTGGCGGTATCGTTTAAGTTCTGAGCTATGAATAAGAAAATCCTGATGGCGCTTTGCCTCTTGGCACTTCCGCGGCTGCTCGCAGCCCAGGTTCAATGGGTTCTGGAGCAAAGCACGCTCACCTATTCAGTGTCTCATCCGCTACACCAGACCGAGGGCGTCAGCCATGCCGCGCGGGGAAAAGGTGTTTGCCACGCCGCAGAATGCGACTTCCTGATCGCCGTGCCTGTGAACTCGTTTGATTCGGGAGACAGTAATCGCGATCTGCACATGCTGCAAGTCACGCGAGGCGCTCAGTTTCCTATGGTCACCGTGCGCACTCGGTTGCCCGAGAGCGCAGCCGGTTCACCCGCCATTCATGCTGATCTGGAGATCGAATTCGCCGGCCAAACCGCACAGTTTAAGCAGGTTCCACTGCAACTCGTCATGGCAGGCCGGGAGGCGCGGATCTCAGGAATCGTTCCGGCGAAACTCTCCGATTTCAAGATCGAACCACCGACACTCTTGACACTTCCGGTTAAGAATGAAATTCCCGTGCGATTCGAAATGACCTGGGGTCAGCAGGGATCTGGCAACCCCGACGGAAGCGCCTCCCACCCGTAAATCGCGATCCGGCTCGGGAAAATGCTCAAGACTAGAGCCCGGAATCCTATTTCCTACATCATACCCAGGGGTGTAAAGTCTTCGGGTCGTTTGGGGGACGCTCCTATGCGATTGCTGTTGGTGGAAGATGATTTATCCATTCAGCAGTTCCTGAAGCGGGCCCTGGTGGAAGCTGGATACCAGGTGGATGCGGCCAGCAATGCGAAGACCGGGGAAACCGCGACCTTGGAAGGTATTTACGATGCTCTCATCATCGATCTCGGCCTTCCAGACTTGGATGGGTTGGATCTGATTGCCCGCTGCCGCGCGCAAGGCAGTACGGCGCCTGTCCTAATCCTCTCGGCCCGGCGTTCGGTGGACGACCGCGTCCGTGGACTCGAGCAGGGCGGAGATGACTACCTCACCAAGCCGTTCGCACTGCCGGAACTGTTGGCGAGGCTGAGGAATCTTCTGCGCAGGTCCCAGGCTCAACCGCACGAGTCAGTGCGTCTGCAGGCTGCGGATTTGCACCTCGACCTGGTCCGCCGGGAGGCGCGGCGGGGTGATCGTTTGCTGCAATTGACTCCGCAGGAGTTCTCGCTGTTGGAGTATCTTTGCCGGAATGAAGGCCGTGTGGTGACCCGCACCATGATTTTGGACCACGTTTGGCGAATGCAGATTGATCCTGCCACCAACGTCGTGGATGTCCATATTTATCGTCTGCGGAGTAAAGTGGACGAGGACACACCGCGACCGCTGATCCACACTATTCGTGGTGTTGGCTATGTTCTCAAACATGCCTAAGACTCTGCCCGCTACTGCAGCCTGGCGAATTTCGATTTGGACGACTCTGGCCTTTGGCCTGGGAACCGCCATGGCCTTCTCAGTGGTGTATTGGCTTGTCGCTCAGGGCATTCGAGAGCGGAGTGATACCTGGCTTACCGGGGAAGCTGAGGTTCTGGCCAAGGTGGCGGCGGACACTCCCAGAGACCGCCTCTACAAGCGGGCAGTTGGCGAAGTTGCCGAATTGGCTACCCAGGAGGTGCCAGACGAACGTAATTCCAGCGGCGAAAGGTTGAATTCTGTTTTCTTCCTGGCAACCGATCCCACGAATAGCGACTCTCCGTTGTGGGTCGGGCCGGGCTCCAGAGATGCTTTTGTGGCAGCGATCCAGAAAGCAAAACTTAGTGTGGGCACTCCCCAATCCGTCGCAGTAACTGGCTGGCGAGAAACGTTCCGAGTTGTCACCCGCGTAGCAGATGGAAGGACGGTTTACCTGGGACTCTCCGATCGCGGCGCCAAGCATCTTTTGTACGTCTTGGCCCGTAGATTCCTGATGGTCTGGGGAGGGATGTTCGTACTCGGATTCCTGATTTCGTACTGGAGCGCTCGACGCACTCTGCTGCGCGTCGAACGTATTACGGAAGCGGTCGCCCGCATGGGTACCGAGGACCTAAGCCGACGATTGCCCGAGCCTGTGAACTCAGATGAGATCTCGCGATTGGCTAAGACCTTCAACTATATGTTGGACCGGGTTCAATCCTCGGTCAATCAGCTGCGCACGGTCACCGGCGGAGTCGCGCATGACGTGAAAAGCCCCATCACACTGATCCGGGGTACGCTTGAGGCTGCTTTATGCAACGACAGGAACGAGAAGTGGCGTGAGTCAGTGGGTGAAGCGATTGAAGGCCTGGATAGGCTCTTGCAGTTGCTGAACACGACGCTGGACCTTGCCGAGGCGGAGGCGGGCGCACTTCACATCGATCGTGGTCCGGTTGACTTCTCTGGCGTTGTAAGACAGCTAGTGGATGTTTACCACCTGGCTATGGCTGAGCGTCATCACCAAGTGACCACGGACCTGGAACCACATGTGGTCGTGGATGCTGACCTGCCTCTGTTGAACCGAGTGGTCAGCAATTTGCTTGAGAACGAATTGACGCACTTGCCCGACGCCTGCCGGATAGTCATTCGATTATGCTCACGCCAAGGTTCAGCCGAGCTGGTGATCGAAGACAACGGTCCTGGATTTCCACCGGATATTGGCCGCACCGCTTTCAAGCGCTTCGTAAAAGGAAAGCATTCTCCCGGGCATGGTCTGGGACTTGCCTTTGTGGATGCAGTTGCCCGGGCACACGGCGGTCAGGCAAGAATTGCGGATCGTTCGGGAGGTGGCGCGATCATAACACTGTCGCTTCCCGCACGTATTCTTGAAGCCGCATAACCGTGAAGAAATCCGCTGTCTTTATGGGCGGGGAGAAAGTGTCCGTTTGTGCCCGGAGGGGGTCTATGGAGTCTTTTTCTCCGGAGGGCAGACAGGCAGTCCGGTTTCAAGGACTCCATCAGGCGAATATCATGCGCTGACAAAGCGATGATGCGGCGAAAGCGACTTGACTTTTTCAGCAATGCAAGCATTGTGACGAAACCGACGAACCGCGATGTCTCGCGTACCCAACGTAGACAGATTCGGATTACTTCCGTGTAACCGACCACTCGCCCAGAATTGTCGGATTCCTGCGCACAGACGAAGGGTCGCCGCCGAATCCTATCTCCGTTCATGAGCGAAATGACCGGAACATTATCTCGGGGTAAAAGCAACTTCCCTCGGGTCAAGGCCGTGGGTGATGCGCTCTTTGATCCCAGACACGAACTTCGGCGTGTGGCCTTTTACCATTTGCCGGATGTCAGGCCCAAACTCGTGGAAGACGTTCATCCCCGCGTCGCTGCCAATCGTCGCACCGAAGTCGTTGAATGTCGCCGAAGTGGATCGAGTCCAATATGGACGGTAAGCAGTGTGGATAGCGACCGAAGTCAGGACTCCGAGAAGGTACGAAGAGTTCAGCCTCGCCTTTCCGGAGTCGTCACGCGTCATAAAAATATGTGAAGTTGCGTATTTGGCTCGGCCCATGAAGCTGCCGCCGGTCGAAGAGTGATAACGCAGGTTCTGCTTGAGCAACGACGGATACAGGTACTTATCAAAAAAGGAGCTGGACTCTTTTTGAGTAAATGCCGCTTTATAGGGAGCGGTAAAGCTGGGCTGCCGTCGGGGAGCGACCTGGCCCAATTCTGTTTTACGTGTTGCGCCCCCATTGATGCCAACCGCGGCAAGCGTTAAATGCGAGCGCGCTTCATCGACAAACGGGTGAATCTTCTCTGCTTGCGTTGGAGGCTGCACCGTAGACGGAGCATCAGGAAATGATCTCCACGTACGCATCTCGCGGCCTTCGGGCGAATTCGAGCCCTCAAACTGTAACCCCTGAAGCAAGTCAGCTGAAGGACGGTCGCTCTGACACAATGCCGCGCAAGCAGCCAATAATAGAAAGGAAACGACCCGGATTGGTGCATTTCGCTTCGCCATAGCTCGGTCCTATAAAACGGCAAGCGACTTTCCGGCTCCTCGGCGATTCGGCTGGAAGCACACTTTGACGTTAGCGTTCCAGCTGGCATTTGTCTGAGCAAAAGTGCTCATCGCTGGGGAGGTAGACTCGTTTGAAGGGAAAGACAGTCTGCTTGCGAGCCGAACTCAGTTTCTGATTTTGGCGGCTACACTGCGCGCTAGGATAGGACCCGACGAGCTGCCGACAACTGGGGGAGTTATCGCGTTGTGGCTCGAATTTTAATGCCAAGCTCGGCCACTTCTATGAGCAGTGCTAAGTGATGGAAGTCACGGACAGGGCCGTCGGGAGAGTTCTTTAATACTCCAGAGGAGGACTAAAACTGAATACCTCGAACTGTGCCCGACTCCGGTAAAGGGCGAGGGCATCTCGCCCAGCCGCCGCTCGACGGCGAGGAGTCGGGCTGTTTGTATTGGAGCTAAACACTCCTAGGTGTTGTGAAACAGGCTGTTGCCCTAGTGACCAGGGTTTTCGGTGTAATGGCAATTCTTCAGCCACGACGGGGGCCCGCCGTGCGCCCACCAGGAACCACGGTGTGGGCGTTGCGCCCGACCGTGACTCAGTTTGGTCGACCCAGCCAGGAGTACTGCCACCCCACCGAAACGTTCTGGAAGTACCCGCCATACCGGGCATAGTCGCTAGAGTTGTAGCCGATTTTCACACTCTGGTGCTTGCTCAGCGGGATGGAGGCTGACGCCCCGATGAGGGAGCTTAGCTGCTGAGTTAGGGGTTTTTCTGTCTCATTCACGGTCGTACGACCGCCGAACCAGGTATTGGCATCGAGCGACACCCACAGCCGAGGCTTCACGTCGTAACTCAGGTGCGCTTCGAAGGCGCCGATAGGTGCTTGCGATTGAGACTGTGTCCCGGGAACGAACTGGTTGTGCGACCAGAACTCAGGGTTTGTCGTGAAGAACCAAGCCGCCCCGGAGGCATCGAGCACCCAATGGCCCAATCGTCGGGAGTCGGTTGGTGGCCCTTGTCGGGCACTCCTGATGCTGCAATTAGCTTACCTCATGTCAAAGGATACAGAGTGGCTTTTCGCTCGATGGTCCTTTTTCCCTGTTCTGGCGAACGTGGTCCCCTAATGTCCCCCTGATAATTCCCTGTTCGTTGCCTGTTCCGATCTGGCGTAAAGGTCGCCCTACGTGCGTCAATAGGAAGAAGATGCTGCGATGATAAGCTCATTTGCGGCCCCAAGGAAAGCACGAATTCCCTGTATTTTTCCCTGTTAGCAGGGAATTCCGGCGGAGAAGGGTTAGCGCGCGACTGCATCCTCCGCCACACAGTCTGGGTTGCAGAGAAACCCGGCTGTCTTCCTGAAAATCGCTGGAAATCGCCGCAATTCTGCGATCCTCTTCCTGAAACCGGACCGGAGAAAGTGTCCCGTTGTTCCCCGCAGGCGGGCGACGGAGCCTTTTTCTCTGAAGGGCAGAAGCGCAGTCCGGATTCGAAGACTCCACCAGGCGAATGTCATGCGATCATAAACCGACGATTCGGCGAAAGCGACTTGACTCTGCGGCCTTAGTTCCCAATTCCGTCGCCGATCCGAACGCTCTGCGGAAGGGTGGAATATTCACCCCAATCCCGAAAAAGTCGCCCTCCCCCACTCGCGCTTGACGACAAGCCAGTCAGAGCCGATGATTTGCCCGGTGGCGATGGTCCCGGGAGTTCGGTGAGGTTGCGTTTGGGCGGTAGCCTGCGCTGACATTAGAGTTAGACATGCGAGCATAACCAATGACTCCGCGGGCTCCCAGCAAAGACAACTCATCTGCGCCTCCCATAAATCAATAATGATACTTGTAGAAGTGGCAGGCGACTCGCATCCTGGGAAGAGCGGCATACTCTGGGATGGTAGCGAACAGGTTTCGCGGACGAATGAAAAATCGCGCAAAGAGTCATTGCTGGCGCCTCCCGACCTTACCTGAACTCCGCGCCACCAACCTATAATGACTCGCCCACTGCTGCAATTGACCGAACTGATCGCCAGTTTTCATTTAGGCTTAACTTCCTCCCCTTCCGGCGACGGCATCTCTTCCAGACAGACTGAGCCACGAAGCTCAACATTAGAGTCCCGCCTGACGGAGCGCGAACACACTTCCTGGCCTTCGACCAGGTCAAATAATCCAGCCCTGGGTCGTACGGATGGGGCCTTTGGCTTAAGCCGGTCCACAGAAAGATCCACGTCGATTCCGATTTTGTGCTCGAACTGATCCCAGAAGTTTAGCTGGCAGCGTACGATCGCACCGTGATCATATTCGGAAGGGATCATCACAGAACCCGCGGCAACAAGCCAGCCTTCGATTACTTGCCCCCGCCGACAGAATCGAAGCGGGCTTTCAAAGCGCGAATTGAGCACTTGCTCTGGTTCAAGGTGGAACCGCTGGAAGATACCACCATGGTCTCGCACCCCCGCATCCAAGAGCTCAATTTGGTCGTCAAAGTCGGTCGTGACCTCGTAATCCAGCAATGTGACTTGATCTCGCTCGGCAATCATGCGAACACCAAGAGCGTAGTAGCCAACTCCGCCGATTATGCCAACGTCGAGGAGCCGGTTTCCCCAACGAGGCTCCGGTTCGATCCGCATGACGTCAGCGGAGTGCGAAAATTTCTTCCGGGATTTCAATGGCATGACCTTCAGCCTGCAGTTTTTGCAGGCATGCTAGGTGCTTGTCTTTTTCCAACCGGGTTAGACTAAGTTTTAACTTTGGCATTTGATTCCTCCTGAGAAAACGACAAAAACGACAAAAACTACATAACCACCTAACTTTCAATTGCTTGCACCTTTTTGCACTCCGGACAACCCTGGATCGTTGGTAACTGTAGTCTGAACTCCCGAGCCAGTTGGTGCAGCCGGTGGCGGATCTCGCTGGAAAACTGCAAGATCCTGGAGCTCGGCTCGCGGTGCCTCTGAAATCCCAACTTCCTGAGCCGCCATCCCATTTCCCGGGAATTGAATACATACATTTCATCGCAAGAAAGCAGGAGTGCATTGATGCGATCGGCAATTTCGCTCACGCTCAGTTTGCCCGCCTCATGCGCTGGAGCCCAGAGTGCCTTCACAAGCGCGACATTGGGATCGCGCGACTGCCGCTCCGAAATTTCTTGCCGATGCGATTCGAGCAGCGGGGTCAGGATCTGGACGATTCCAGCGTCGTCCGGGATACATGCGAACAGGTTGCGTGCCAGCTCAAGATCTGAAAACTCGGACGAGGGGACGGCCAACTTTTCCGTTCCTGTTAACCGGCGCAGGCGAAACATCTGGAGCTGCGGCTGGAATTCGGACGCAATAGTTCCCAGCACCTGCTCCGTTAGCGGAAGTAACTCGGTGGGTGGAAGTAGCAGATGCATCGCCTCCTCGCCCCACGCATCTGGGGAGTCTTCCGGGTGCAGAGCAACAGCCTTTGAGCAGGCGAGTTCGCAGACCTTGCCTCCGGTTGTCGAGACGACCATACCGCGAGAATTCGCTGCAGTCCAAAAGTCGGAGACTTTGGACGACAACTTTGGGTGATCCACCAACAGAGCAGGGCCCAGGTGGATTGGAAGGCGACGAGAGAGTTCTGCGACCATCAGCGGGCGCCGACACAAGGTGTGGAGTATGCGGAACAAGCTGCGAACCTGGCCCCTGCTCGCGGTGATGCACAGCGTGAGCGGAATCGGCATCAATTCTGGAATCCAGGTCGAAAAATTCCAGCAAGTCGTCAACGCCGCGAGATCTTCTGGCAACCCTAGGTGTCTCCGGTAGAGGTTGGCAATCTCGGAGAATAAGTTTGTGACGCTACAGTAGGCGACCGCACCAGGCGGGAACCGTGTCGCACGGAGGATGCTCGCGTCTAGGTCAGGGGGACAATACCGAACACCGCAATGGTTTATCTCCGGTGCAATGCGGACTTCCCCGCCGCGCCAGAATAGAAGATCGAGTCCATCTCGATCCATTGATGCCACGACATCGATGACTGCTTTCTCACAAAATTCGCCGTACGTAATACGAGTTCGAGTTTCGGCCCCGGTATTTGTTTCAGCATTGCACGAATTTTTCGCCAAGTCGCCTCCGCGATTGCGCCGCACCTGATAGAGCGGGGGTAACAGGAACGCAGCCTCGAGGTTCCGAGCCCGCGCCATGGACTTCTCCCCACGCCCGCGGCCAGATTTTGGGAATCACGTTGGAGACGAATCTAGGTTGGATACAGCCCAATCTTCAAAGCAGATTACCCTTTATATACGCCTCTTCCCGTCCAGAAGCAACTTGCGATGCTTCCGGCTTCGAAGAGAGTCAACCCACAAAGTCAACCTTTCTGGTACTTTCACCGCAAAAAGAACCCCCCTACGATTTCTCTGGCAGCTTGGTGCTGAGTCGTCCCAGCATCCTCTGCAGTAGCTTGGTGCCTTGGCTCTCATAGGCATCGGATCCAGCTAAAAGAAAGGCCTCGCATATACGCGCTGCGCTTAGACCTTCCCGCTTCGCTATCGCTTCGACCTCCCTCTTCAAACTGGAGGTCACCCTGAAGGTCAATCGAGCGTCTTTTTTCATTTCAGAAATCTTAGCACCTGTTTGGAAAGGTTCCCAAAGATCGCGGTTGACTCGCGCGTCAGTACATGTCATCCTATTGTCATCCAATAGGATGACGTTAATGAGAAATTATCCATGACTCGAATGTCGGATCTCGCGAGACACAATGTATCGGCAGCTCGAAGAATGTGGCCCGGACTGACAAACAGTCACTGTCTTAAGTCGCTGAAGCAACTTACGTATCAACATCGCCTCTCCGTTGCCAGCGGCGAGCTTCTGTTGCTTCATAACGGTTGGTACGTAACCCACGCCGGTCTTCTTGGCTTGGCGCGTCGACACCGATGCATTGGAATCGACGTTAAAGTCGCTCCTGAGCTTTCAGATCCCAGTAAACTTCGCTGGGCGTTTGTAGCCACCGTCTATAAGTCCAAAACCTGCAAAGGCTTCGTCGGCTACGGCGACGCTGATCCTTCGAATGTATCTCCACTGGTCCAGGGGGCTGAGATGCGGGTGGCGGAGACGCGTGCCGTCAACCGAGCCCTGCGGAAGGCTTATGGCATCGGCATCTGCTCGGTCGAAGAAATTGGATCCATCGCCGAGCCCAGCAAGCCGAAGAAAGTTTCACCGCAACCCGCCAACGGGAACTACGGCGGCCCCAAAGTCCGCGATCGCCTCTGCCAACTCATCCGCCAGCATCAGCTCGATCCGGCGCTGGTCAAAGCTTATGCCACCGATTTCTGCGGCACTAAAGCTCTGCGCGATGCCACGCGCGAGCAAGTCGAAACCTTCGTCACCCACTTGGCCGATTGGGCTGAGAAAGACCGCAATGCCCTGCTCTGTCAGTTGAACAGCTACCTCGGCCAGAAAGAAGGTGCCGCATGAGGCGTCAGATCCAAGGCTTGCATCAGGTTGATGCCATCGGAAAGCTCGACGGCACCCGCTGCCTGCTGGAGTGGAAGACTACTTCCGCCCGCTACCCGGAGGAGCCCGACGGTCTGCTCGCTCTCGACCCGCAACTGGTCTGCTACTCCTGGATGACGGGTATCTCGGAAGTCGCCCAGATCGTTTTCGTCCGCAAGCGGCTAGTGGAAGTGCAGTATCTGCGCACCACGATTACGGACCAGCAGCGCCAGGAGTTCGGCCAGCTGGTCGAAGACACCATCGGGAGAATCGAATCGGCCCGGTTCCTGCCGCACAGTGGCATCCGGTTTCCCCAGAACCCGTGCAGCAGCTGCCCCTATATCGGGCTTTGTCTGGGACGGAACGATTTGGTCGAGGCCGCGTTAACCAGGCGGCCAGGAGCAGAAGAACTTGGTTGGCTGGATGAGCTTGCTTATTAAGAACCCGCCAGTATTGCCAAAGCTGAACCATAAGCGGGCTCAGTTCGTGCTGGCCAAGATCGACGAGATCCTGGCTTGGGAGCAACAGAAGGAGGCCGAGCGGGATACTCACTTCGTCGAATTGGGAAGATATCTCTGCGAAGTCCGCGCCGGGCAATACTGGCGACTGGAGAACCTGAAGTCCTTTGATGAGTTTCTGGCTAGACGCTTCCCGGAATCGCGGCGGAAGGCGTACTACCTGATGTCGATCCACGAACACCTGCCGCCGGAGGCGCGGAGGGAACTGAAAGAAGTGGGCTGGACCAAGGGGCTGGAGTTGGCGAAACTGGCGAGGCGGGACCGGCAGGAGTTCGATTGTGCAACCTGGATGCACAAGGCCCGCCAGATGCCCAAGGAGCAGTTTAAGCAGGAGGTCGAGAAAGAGCTCACCGGGAAGGAAACCGAACCCTGGGAGATCATCTACTTCAAACTGTACAAGAGCCAGATCCCGGTCATCGAACAAGCGGTCGAGACTGCCGCCCTCATGCTCGGGACCGACAAATCCCGCGGTTATTGCCTGGAGATGATCTGTGCTGACTTCCTAGCCGGAGCGAATCTGGAGCATGGCAATGCAGAAGTGCTGCTGCAGTCCATCTCGCGCCTGTTCAAGTTCCTGCCGGAGGAACAACGACGATCGTTTCTACAATCTGCAACGGAGCAGGGAGCGTGAACGAAATTCCGGCCAAGCGTGCCCGCCTGCAGCTCGAATCCGAGCCGTACGAACAACTCCGCCATCAAGTGTTACGCCGCGATGGCTGGCGCTGCCAGTCGTGCGGCTCGATGTCCAACCTGGAAGTCCACCACAAGGAACTTCGCAGCCGCTCCGGCGACGATTCCGAGCAGAACCTGATTACACTGTGTTCCAAATGTCATTCAATCGTTCATGGCTACCGAAGAGTCAGTCCACAATGCTAGCAAGAGATCCGTGTTTTCCAACTCTAGAGTGCGAAGCCCTGCTAGCCTTTTGGAGCCTCCCAATCCCTGCTGCGGCTGCGCCTCGCAGGGAGAGATTCCCTTGCACTTAGGACAGTGTGGTTAGGATGCAGACCGACAGCCAATCCACTTGAGAGTTGAACTACGGCAAAACGAATTTTTCCTTCAATAGAACCGCCATACCGGTCGGTTCTCAAATTTGCGTTGTCCGAAAGGAACTGATGAATGAGATAGCCGCTCGCGCCGTGTATCTCTACGCCTTCAGCGCCGGCCCTTCTCGGGGCGGCAGCGGCGTGCCGGAACTCCTGAGTGACCGCCGGAATCTCATCAGCCCGGAGCCTGCGCGGCTCGGGAATGTCTTGCAGCCCCGAAGGAGTGAAGATCTTCCTGTTGGGCTTCACAGCGGACGGCGCTACCGCCTGCCTGCCGTGCGGCGTATTCGCCGGATGGGAGATGCGCCCCGCGTGCGTCAACTGAATGAACATCTGGCCGCCTGCGCGGCGAACAGCTTCGGTCACTTTGCGCCAGCCGATGACCTGATCATCGGTGTAGATTCCCGGCGTAAACATATAGCTTACTCTCGCCAGAGCCGTTCGCCATGAAGCGAATGAGAAAAAATGTCGACGCGCTGATGACCGCGAGGCTGTTCGTTCGGTCATAGATGACGGAATCACCGCACAGGAAGGTGGCCGAGGCGAGGACGCAACCTAAACCAACCATGGCGCACCCAACTACCCGCTCAATTCGTCTGGGCAGACCGAGCGAGATGAAAAACAAAAATGCGGGAATGAGGATGATGTAGTTAGAACCTGCGCGTACTCGGGGGTAAAGGGTCGAGCTCGGCAGCGTCATTGCAAGCAGCGGTGACGAAATCCAGAGGCGCAGGCCATAGAGCCCAGCAAACAAAGCGAAGAAGATAAGGAGGGAGTCGCGTTGGCGGCGCAGAACAGCAAAAGCAGCCGATACCATGCCGACAGCGGCAAAGGCCGCGCCCAAGAAAAGATTGGGAGCGTCTCGCTGGAATGCGCTCAAGACCCCCTCAGCACTCATTTCAGACCTTCCACCACCGGGCCAGAAAACTTTCCACGCCTGAAATCCGAAAAGGTTGTCTCCTTCAGGAATCGCAGCAACATAGCCAACGGCCGAAGAGCCTCGCGGCGTATGCCAGGCCAGATCGGCAAATATCCCCCTCCCACTGGAGTAGTCTCATTCAGATTTCCTGAATACCTCTTGGGACGCTTGCGCCCCGATTGTGAGCACGACTCGCCCGTTGACCTTCCCAGTCTTGAGGCGGTGGAAAACGTCGTTGATCGATTCGAGAGGCTGTGTCTCGATGATTGCCTTCACTCTGCCTTCAGCGGCAAAGCTCAAAGCCTCTTCCAAATCGAGCCGCGTGCCCACAATCGAGCCCCGGATGGTGTACCCGTTCAGCACCACATCGAAAATGGAGACCGGAAATTCTCCCGGAGGCAGACCGTTGAGCACACAGGTGCCGCCGCGACGTAGCATGCCGATCGCCTGCTTGAAAGCCATCGTCGACACGGCCGTTACCAGAACTCCCTGGGCCCCGCCAATTTGTTTCTGAATCTCGGTGGGCGGATCTTGTGTCTTGGCATCGATTGCAATCTCGGCTCCGAGGCTTTGTGCCAATGCCGCCTTTTCCGGCCCCAGGTCCACTGCCGCCACATGCAGCCCCATTGCCTTGGCATACTGAATCGCAACATGGCCTAAGCCGCCGCCCGCACCTGAGATCACCACCCACTCGCCCGGCCGCGTATTGGTTTCTTTCAGCCCTTTGTAGGTCGTGACTCCAGCACAGATGATCGGTGCCGCATCAACAAAAGGCAGGTCCTTTGGGATTCGGCCCACGTAGTCGGCTTGCGCCAATGCATACTGGGCAAAGCTGCCATTCACCGAATAGCCGGAGTTTTTCTGTTCCAGACACAGGGTTTCCCAGCCTGAAAGGCAAAAGTCACAATGACCGCACGCGCTATGCAACCACGCAATACCGACCCGGTCGCCCTCCTTTAAATGTGTAACTCCCGAACCGAGCGCGACAACGATACCGGTTCCCTCATGTCCGGGGGTGATGGGAAGATTTGGCTTCACCGGCCAATCGCCGTCAGCCGCGTGCAGATCAGTGTGGCAGACCCCACTCGCCATGATTTCCACCAAGGCCTGCCCCGGCCCAGGGGTAGGCACCGGAAGCTCTCGCATCACAAGTGGCTCGCGGAATTTTTCAACGACTGCTGCGTTCATCATTTTCGGGATTGGCAAACTACATCCTCCTTAGACCTATGATCAGTTTCCTGCCAATTGGCTATCGGCCATTGCTCTGTCCCGAGACCTGATGCGGCTCGAAGATCGTCAGATCCAACTCCGGCAGCATCGCTCCATGCTCGAGATAATTCAGGTGCATGTCGAAACAACGACGCAGATCGTGGCCGATATGGCCCATCGGTGCGTTTTCCAAGTACCGGTGTAGAGCATCTCGATACGCGGGGTGCGCGCAGTTTTCGATGATTCGCCGCGCTCGTGTCAGGGGAGCAAGACCGCGAAGATCGGCCAGGCCCTGCTCAGTAATAACCACCTGCACAGAATGTTCGCTGTGGTCGATGTGCGAGCACATTGGCACAATCGTCGAGATCCGGCCGCCTTTGGCGGTTGACGGGCACATAAATACGGAGAGGTAGGCGTTGCGCTCAAAGTCGCCGCTGCCGCCCAATCCGTTGACGATCTGGGTGCCCATAATGTGCGTCGAGTTCACGTGGCCATACAGGTCGACTTCAATCGCAGTGTTGGTGGCGATCACGCCGAGTTGCCTCGCGATCCCGGGGTTGTTGGAGATTTCCTGGGGCCGGAGCACAATCCGGTCGGCGAATTCGGCGAAGTTCTGGTATAGGAACTTCAGCTTCTGGTCGCTCAACGTTAGTGCCGTGGCGCTCGCCCCAAGCGATTTTCCGGAGGCAATCAAATCGAGCATGGCATCCTGCAACACCTCGGTGTAGACCTTGAAACGCGGAATCTCCTGGCACGAGGCAAGTCCGGACAGCACGGCATTGCAGATATTGCCGACCCCGCTCTGAAGCGGGAGGAACTCGGATGGAATTCGCCCGGAGCGTATTTCCTGCAGGAAAAACCTGGCAACGTGTTCGGCGATTCGTCGACTGGACTCATCCGGAGCGGCGAACGCCCGTCCACCGTCCGGCTCATTCGTATGGACGACGGCGATCACCTTGGAGGGATCGACCGTGGCATAGTCGCGACCGAGCCGGTCAAGCGGGTCGTGAATTGGAGTGGGGGTGCGGCGCGGCGGTGTGGGCAATAGAAGGATGTCGGTTATCTCCCGCAGTCGGGGCGAGTGGTAGGCATTCAGCTCGATGATGACCTTGACCGCGCACTGAAGGAAGGTCGGCGTATTGCCGATGCCGGTCGTGAGATATACCTTCCCGTCAGGCGTGATCTCTGTCGCCTCGATGATGGCGAAGTCGATCGGACCGAGGAAGCCTTCCATGACAACCTGTGCGACATGCGATAGGTGCATGTCGACGAACTCGATTTTTCCGGTATTGACCAGTTGGCGCATGGGCGCCGAGGTCATATAGGGAGCCCGCCAGCTTACTGCCTCGGCGGCGGCCAGTTCGTCGTCACAGGCGGCGCCAGTCGAAGCCCCGCTGAGGAGCTTCACCTGGAACGCCTCGCCTGCCTGATGCAATTCCCGAGCTCGTTTAGCGAGCGCCCGCGGCACCGCCTTGGGAGCACCTGCAGGGGTGAAGCCGCTTACGGCCACCATCGCTCCATTGGGGATCAGCACTGCCGCTTCGTCCGCGGTCAGACATGGATACGTTTTGTTTGTTGCCATCGTCTCAACGTCCTTCGAATTGCGGCGCACGCCGCTCAAAAAAAGCCCGGATACCCTCCTGATAATCGGAGCTGTCATAGATCCGGCGCCGTATTGCCTGAATCCGCTGGAACCCTTCCGGGTTAAGCGGGTGCGCTTCGCCGAGGACGCGCAACTGCTCTTTCAAGAGCGAGATCACCAGTGGGGAATTTCGGATCATGTACCCGGCCAGTTCCGTGGTCGCCGACTCCAGGCGTTCAGCGGGGACAACCTGATTGATGAGTCCCACTCGCAGCGCGCGCTCAGCCGTCATCGGCTGGGCCGTAAACAGCATCTCCTTGATGACCGGTAAACTTACCGACTGCATGAAGCTCAATGTGCCCTCGATATCGTAGGGGACGCCCAGCTTTGCCGGCGTGATCGCGAAGGTGGTTCCTTCTGCGGCGATCACGATGTCGCAGCTCATAACCACCTCACAGGCCCCACCCCAGACGCTGCCCTCGACCATCGCGATGATCGGCGTCGGAGATTCCTTAATGACGCGCACCACTCTTCGCAACGGATCGTCGTACGTCAATGGATCGCGGCCATTGGTCGGCAATTCCCGGACATCGTGCCCAGCGGACCAGACCTTCGCCCCCTTGTACGCTCGCAATACAATCGCTCGCGCTCCCGCGTTTGTCAGATCGGAAAGCGCCAGGAGCAACCCTCCGATCAGCGCCGCGCCTAGAGCATTGTGCTTCGAAGGATTATCGAGCGTAATGGTCCCAATGTTGCCGTCCAGTGATTTCTTGACTAGCGATCTTTCTTCCACACTCTCGTTTACTGGCTCTTCAACTGGCGCCATGGTGACCCTTTCGTCCACTGAAGACGAATCCACCGAAGTACCGTAGCTCACCGCATCGACCGGCCAGTGTGGCCTCACCGGGATTTGGGGCTCCTGGTTGCCTGATTCGCCCACTCCCATTCAGCAAGCCAGTTCCTGCGGCATCTCCCTTCACATTGGAATTCCGACATTCTTCCCCCGCACTGTGGGCAGACTAAGTTAATGATTGACGAGATGACGTGCGGATTCGATTCACCCGGCAGTGTGTCAAAGGTGCTCATAGTCACTCTCCTATCCAGAGATCCTAAAAAGATGCGAGGGGCAGAACAGGGCCACAAGAACGGAGATGGTGCCGCGGGTTTTCGGCTCTCAGTTGCCCGTAGTGGTTGGCTGCGGAGTCCGTCTCGGCCATCAAACGCCTGCCGCCTCGCTGCAAGCTGAGAGTGCACGCGCGATGCCAATGCCGAACAACGAATCAGAGCCGCGAACAAAGCTCTTCCTGAGTGCGCTGCATATCGAATGTCACAACGATTGCCCTGCGTTAGGCATGTGTGCCCGGATGTGGTCGGCAACCTGAGCGTTGAGCGGTGACCCGCGCAACACGGCGCGCGGCAAAGACATGAAACAGCAGGCTCGTTGCTGACTCTACAAGCGCTCCGACTATTGGCATGTCGATTGCGTTCCAACGCAGGTGTTAAGGACAAGCTCCTGACGTGGCGAACGCTCAGTCCCTGGCTTTGACCGCGGAGCAAGAAGGAGCAATAGGAGTACTGAATGCTACGGAGGCTAATACCTGTATTTACTCTGTGTCTGCTGACACTTCCGGCGCTTTGCCAGTCCGCGTCGAAGTGGCAGGTAGCCACCATTACTGAGGTGAAGCCGCATCCAGTTGCGGGAGAGGACGCGTCTGACCCCATCACCTACGACGTATCCGTGAAAGTGGCTGACACAATTTATCTGGTGCGGTACACAACGCCGGCGGGCGAAATCCCCCCGAAGTACGCAGCAGGGCGTGACCTGCTGGTATTCGTCGGAAAGAACACGATCACTTACAACGACATCTTGGGTCGGTCGCTTCAGGTGCCGATAGAAAGCCAAAGACCCGTTACCGAACCTAAGCAATCGAAATAGAGCGTGCTGCCTGCGGGAGAGTCACGCTCGAGGAGTTTTTTCAGGAGTTACATGTCGACCCTGCGATTCGAGTCGACCTGGAGGAAGAATGTATCGTCTGTTTGTTCTAAGTAACGACAAGAGCGGCTGCTTCTGCGGACACGCACTTATCAGTCTCTGGGCATTACTGTTGTGCTTCGGCATTGGCGCGTTGGCCCAGAGCACCGCTCCCACTTTGAAGGCGAACTCGCCATTCAGCACTCGCGCCACTCATCTTCTGGGTTGGCCGAACACAAAGAGCAATGGTAAAGGAACGCTGTCTACCCAGGACAATGTGTTGCGATTTCAGCAAAACGGCAAGCCTGTCGCAGAGGTAGACATCGCTTCTGTCCGGGATGTCTTTCTGGGTGAGGAAGGAATGCAGGTCGGCGGTGTGCCCATGAAGATAGGCAAGACAGCCGCTCCGTTCGGAGGTGGCCGAGTCGTGAGTCTCTTTGCACATAAGAAATACGACACGCTGACCTTGGAATACGTTGAAGGTAATGGCGCACTCCATGGGGCGATTTTCCAATTGGAAAAAGGACAAGGGGAACTCGTGAGGAATGAACTCGTGGCTCGGGGCGTATCCTCCAGCTCGGGCCAAG
>CAVXVR010000006.1:0-730867 GCA_963765285.1 Terriglobia bacterium | reverse complement strand
GAAAACGCCGGATTGCCTTCGATCACCTTCTGCTCGAGATTCGGACGTTCGTGCTTGCGCCAGAGCCTTGCAGCGTGTCGAACCCGATAGAGAATCGGTCCGCCATCCGGCTGGTCCTGGCGAACGATGGGACGCGGCAGGCAGATGAAGTCCGTCTCCAGCCGGTCCGCTGCTGCGTGCACTACCGAATACCCATGGCCGCCCATGTCAACAAACGACAAGTGCGGTGACAAATCCCGGTTGGAAAGCTGGCGCGCCTTTTGCACGTCACCACTCTTCGCATATTCCAGGCATGACCGAACACCGTGACGCACCAGCATATTAATAGTGGGTTGCGGAAGGTTGTCACCAGGACCTTGCCCGAGGAACAGGGCCCGCAGCGGAGCGTCTTTGTGCAGATGATGTTCCATTGCCTCCACCGTTCCGGGCGCGGAGATGGATCCAACCACGAATGCCACGCCGACGGGGTCATAGGGCTTCGGCGGGAGAGACTTCGCCGATAAACCGGCCCAGAAGCTATGCCGGTCGCCCGCCACCGTGGCAAACCCCGTAATCGCATGCTTTTGAACGAAATCGTAAATCTCACCGCGCTCGAGATAGGCAAGGCTGACGTCCCCGCCGCCTAAGTTGGCATACCCAGCGCCGGGCCAGGCGCTTGCAACCATCCCTGCGAGGAATGTTCAGCGGGTCGGCGCGCATATCCAGCGTCGCAGTTGTGCTTCCCCAGATCTTCCAGGCAGCTTTCGAATTCCGCAGTCGTTCCAGAAACCACGCTTTTTGCTCGGCTCCGAGGATGGTCTGCGCGGGATCCGCCTTACGCAGGTTCGGAACTTGCTTGTCCCCGAAACGGATAGTGTCGGGCGGTTTGCCTCCGTTGTAATCCCTACCGCCATCGAGTATCTCAAACACCTCCTCAGGCACGAACTCCGAATAGTCCTTATTAAAGAAATCTGCGTCAGCGAACTTGGTTCCGGGGTCCTCCGATCGGTAGCTTCGCTCGTCGGTGATCATGAGTTCCACGTTCCGGCCCCAGCGGAGCGACCGGTATCCCTTCAGACTATTGATCGCCGCAAGATTGTTGGCCTCCTGCCCGAGTCCATGCTCATCGAAAACAGTGATCGGGGCATCCTGAACCTTAGGTGGGTTGAACTCTTCTGACGAGGGACCACCGCTCTTCACCATACGCGCGGGCTGATACTCAAAAAATGCCTGCATGGCAGCGACCTTGCGCGTCTGCGCGGGGCGCGTTTTGCCGTCGAACACTTGCAAGGCTTGCCATCCTTGCCAGCTGTACTCATGGTTATCCCACATGGGAACAAAGGGCCAGCGGGCACGAGCGTCTTGCAGGTCGGGATCATGCAGGTAGGCGCGATACACAGCACGGTAATCATCCACGTTCACTGGAATGTGGAAGTCGTCAATTTTCTCTCCTTGAGGATAACGAACGATTTCCCTCACCTTGCGGTCGTAATAAGTGGCGCGGTCCTCCGGATACCAGACCAGTTCGTAGATGAAGTCGCCCAGATGCAGAACAAAGCTGAGCCGGTCCTGCTCAGAAGCGTGCTCATCCTCGAAGATCATTCTTCGGTACGCGTTCTGCGCTCCGAGGTTTGCGTTCTGACAACTGACGAACGCGAAGTGTACCGGCCGGGAATCATTATCGGCAGGCGCAGTGATGGTACGGCCGAGGCGGCTGCCGCAACCCTCAGAATCGGTAAAGCGATACCAATAGACCTGGGCCGGCTTCAGTCCTCCGACCAGCACGCGACAGGTCCAATCCGCCTCCGCCGAAATCGACACTCTCTGAGTTGCGATCACACGCTCGAACGTCTGGTCGAGCGCCACTTCGACGATCAATTCCTGGGCCGGTTTAGGCTGCGGCTCGGACTGCGGAGCCCGCCGGGTCCACAGCAATACGCTAGTGCTGTCGGGATCGCCGGAGGCTACACCTTCCGGGAAAAGGTCGCGACGCTCGCGCCAGGAAATCTTCGAAGGAGTCGAGAATGAGCGACCCCAAGCCGCTTCCGCACCAAGCACCGCGGCCACAGCCAGAAAATCGCGACGGCTAATATTTCCCATGCTGTAACTCCTTGTTTCCGCTGGAAGCTCTCTGCTGCAAGGCCCACGCACACTCGAGATGAGACGTCTCGTCCCAAATAGTGTGAGCGAACATGTCGGCCGATTATCTTGGACGGTCTAGCGGTGGGAGCGTGAGCACAAGATCTGGCCTATTCGGAGAAAAACTGGACGGGCGGCTGGCCCACCTTTGCGGTTTTTGCAAAGGTGGGGGCCTGTGGCGGGCTGGCCCACCCTTTGATTTTGATCTCGGTTACTTTGCATTGCCACGGCAATGGCTGCCCCATCCGTCGCGGTTTTCGACGGATGGGAATTCGTGCTCATGCTCTCACGCGATTTCCTGCATCCGAAGCTGCGCGATCCGCGGTCTGTTCAAGCACCACGGGCCCCGTTTCTCCATACGCATACGGATTCTTAACACGGAACCCGATTTGGGGGATGTGACCGATGAGCGTTCCCAAACGGACCCATTAAGGTCAAACAGGGATTGCGCACGCGTTCCTGGTCCCCAGCCGTCGAAAACCACGACGGCTGGAGCAGCCTTTGTCGTGGTGGTGCAAGGCAGGGCCAGCCCGCCTATGGCGATCTTACGCCAATGATCCCGCGCCCATTTTGCGAGGAACGGAACGAATGGTCTAATGGTTCGGTAGAGGCTGGTGGCGTCTGCCTGAGGCAAGCAAAGTCGGGGTCAGAGAGGCGTATCGGGACTTCGTTCCCCCCATTGATGCGACAGCAATTGTTCATCAGCTCTTGCGCACCGTGCCCGACAAGTACCTAAGAGGCTTGGATTGCATCGTGCTGACGAATGAGACTGGCTTGCCTCGCAAGGACCGCGTCGGGCGGGTTTGGTCTCGCAAGCGCAAGTTCGACAAGTCACGGGTGATTGGTCGTTACCATCGAGGCTCACGCAATTCCTTACCTTACATCGAGCTTCGAGTGGACAAAATCATTACGGGACTACGAGGAGCGCCTCTTCGCATACCGTTTCTTCGGAACATCGTTTTTGCCCATGTGCTTTTCCACGAGGTCGGGCATCATATTCACAAGACAATTCGCCCCGAGCACACCGAAAAGGAAGACGTAGCAGATGCGTGGGCAGGAAAACTTAGTGCTAATTTCATCCGCAAGAAGTACTGGTATGCGCTGCCCATTCTCGTTCCAGCCTTCAAGGTCTACAAATTCCTGAGGCGCAAGCAGTTGATCTGAATTGAGGGGCGGGCTGGCCCACCCTTTGATTTTGATCTCGGTTACTTTGCATTGCCACGGCAATGGCTGCCCCATCCGTCGCGGTTTTCGACGGATGGGAATTCGTGCTCATGCTCTCACGCGATTTCCTGCATCCGAAGCTGCGCGATCCGCGGTCTGTTCAAGCACACGGGCCCCGTTTCTCCATACGCATACGGATTCTTAACACGGAACCCGATTTGTGGGATGTGACCGATGAGCGTTCCCAAACGGACCCATTAAGATCAAACAGGGATTGCGCACGCGTTCCTGGTCCCCAGCCGTCGAAAACCACGACGGCTGGAGCAGCCTTTGTCGTGGTGGTGCAAGGCAGGGCCCGCCCAACTATGTCCCCGCCGACGTTGGAGCGTAAGGAGCGTACCGACGAGTGCCGAACGGAGGGATTGGCAGCATCGGCAAATCCACGACTTTGTACGTGTACCCTTCCACGTAGACTCTGCTTGTTAGTGAGAACAGGCCGCGAGTCTCGTCACACTTTCCTGCGATAACCGCCCGCGCCATCTGCTCGACTTCTTGGACTAGTTGTTCCGCCCTAGCCTCACGATTTCTTCCTTCTTGCGGTAGTTCCCACGTTCCGATGCGTCCGCAGCTGAAGTCCACGTACGCGGCACCAACACGGCGCACATCGCTGACGGATTCGCAGGTTCGGAGTCGAGGCAAAATTGTGCCCGCCTCGGGCTCGTATTCATCGGTGTTTTCGTTATCAAAGGCGATTCCAATCGGGTCGTGCCGAAAGAGGAGCGCCGCCACGGAATCGAACAAGCGGCCATACTCCTCTTTCAGTCGGCGACGCTCTTCCAGTATCTCTTCCCGTGTTCTAGACATATTGTGGTTCGATGATAAATCGGCGCAGGGTAACTGTCGCTATCAGGCGTTCACACTCAAACCCCCGATTCCCCCGCGCCTGTTTCACCTCGGCACTTTGCGATATTCATTCACTGAAAGCACCTCGCTGGTGTGGCCGGGATGTTCTCGCTTGACCCGCTCTTGAAGAGTTGCCACGTAGTCCACAAGATTCGCGGGGCTGCAGCCGTACATTTCATAAGTGCACGCGCAATCCGGTAACGGGCACGGCACGCGCTCTGCCTTGAGGGCCTTCTTGCGCTGCTCGATTTCCTCTTGAAACTTCTTTTTGCCGAGTACATCCGTTCTGTAAGCCTTTGCCATTGGTACAGCTTGCCACAAGTCTCGACCCAGACGAAATGCCTTTAGGCTTCGCAGGAGGCGGTAACGCCGGTTCCGATCCCGTAGAAACTCAACGCCGCATCTCCCTGCTCCAGCTTGCGATAGCGCTGAAGCTCACCAAAGTTCGCGCCTGGATCAAATTTCTTCCGGTGTTCGACGATGATCGTCACATGCGGCTTTAGAATCTGCGACTGCGATAGCGCCTCCAGAACTCGCGAATAAGCATCTTCCATCCGATACGGAGGATCGAGAAACACAAAGTCAGCAGCCACGCCGCCCGCTTCAAGCTGCCGCAGCGCGCGCATAACATCGAGCTTCAAGACTTGAGCCCCGCTCTCGATCCCCAGCGCGGCGCAATTCATCCGGATCAACTCCGCCGCAGCAGGCGCCGATTCCACAAAGTGCACGATGGCAGCGCCCCGGCTCAGAGCCTCGATGCCTACTGCGCCGGTTCCCGCGAAGAGATCGAGCCAGACCGTTCCCTCGAGCGCAGCAGGATTGCCGGCCGTTAGCACGTTGAACAACGTCTCCCGTAAGCGGTCTGCCGTGGGGCGTATGTCCGTCCCCGGCAAAGACTGCAGACGTCGGCTCTTATACTTCCCGGCAATGACACGCATAGATGTCGAACCTGCCCCGAGTCTCTTCCCCCAAACTGCTTAGCACTCCCGATTCCGAGGAAATGCGACTTGCCCCGCCTTTCTAGCGTCTAAATATATAGAATGACTGTAGTGGCCTGGGCGGCCAATTGCCGATGAGAAGCTGGTCCATCCTGGCGGGGCAACTGTTCGGAGTCGAACTCCGCATTCACTGGTCGTTTTTTCTGTTGCCCCTGTTCATCTGGTACACCGAATCCCAGGCTCATAATGGCGCGGCGAACGGCAGTCGGGACCTGGCTCTCGCCGGGATTATCTTCCTCTGTGTCCTTGTTCATGAACTGGGACACGCTGCAGTGGCCGCGCGGGCAGGAATGCGGACCAAGTCGATTATTCTGCTGCCCATCGGGGGTATCGCCCAGTTCGATGACTCCCACTCCGTTCCCGAATCTTTGTGGAAGCAGGAAATTCGCATAGCTCTGGCCGGGCCTCTGGTTAACCTGCTGTTCGGGTTGGTCTGCGCCGTCGCCGTTTATGCTCTGGCCCCCCAGGCCCATCTTCTGAGTTGGCCCTTTGTGCAGCCGACCAATCTGCCGCGTAGCCTGGTCTGGATCAACCTTTACCTCGCTGCAGTGAATCTGTTGCCAGCCTATCCCATGGATGGAGGCCGCGTATTGCGAGCTATGTTCAGCCGCCGCATCGGGTGGGTAGCGGCTACGCGGCGTGCCATCTCCATTGGCCAGAGCTTTGCCACGGTCTTTATTCTTGCCGGATGGTTCTGGAACCTGTGGCTGATTCCGCTCGGCCTGTTCCTGTTCCTGGCCGCGCAAATGGAAGAGCGCGCCATTGTCTTCCGTTCGGTTCTCGAAACCGTGAACCTGGAAGACATCATGCTCACGGACTTCGCCACACTCTCCCCCGCCGATACCCTCGAGGATGCGCTGGAGAAAGCTGTCCATTCTCTACAGGATGATTTCCCCGTGATTCGCGGCGGTGACATGGTAGGAGTGATTTCGACGGCAACGAATTCTGGACGCGTTGCGCGCCGAGGGCAACGGCTACGTTCAGGCCGTCATGAACAAAATCTTCGACGTGGCCCAGAAAAAGGAATCGCTGGGCTCCGCTTTCCGCAAGCTCACCACCCGTAATCTCAGCATCATTCCCGTGGTGGAAGATCAGCGCCTGGTGGGTATTGTGACGCTGCAGAACCTCATGCACTCCATGGCGTTATTGGCGGAGAGCCGAAAGTTGCGTCAGGAAGCCTCCAACGGCTGAGTCTCCGGCGGGCCCGCACACCCCGCTAAAACTTGAAAACCAAACCGGCCGTGGGTTCCGCCATGTGCCCATATGCGCCAGTGAAGAAGTTCGGAAGGTTGAAGGTCGGCGTCCTATAAAACAACCCCCGATATTGCACCCGCACCGCGAACCTGCGCCACACGTGATAGTCGACCCCGAGTCCGTAAACCGGCGCAGGCCTGGTCTGGCTGATCGCTGGGAGCGAAGACGCCACCCCATCAATGACGGTGGTTTTTGGAGTGAAGATTAACGCCGACATCCCGCCGAACACAAAGCCCTCGAATTTCTTCCTTTCCAGAAAACTAAAGAAGGCCGCGCCGCCGAATTCCGTGACTGGACCCTGGATGCGATAGGTGTCGGGTGAAACGAAGTAGAGCTGGGAATTCTTGGTGCGCGCGAAGTTTGCCCCAACGGAAAACCTCTTGGTCAGGCGCCAACGGCCGGTGGCCACAAGGCCGCCCGAATTCGTAGGCGTGAGTATCGTGCCATTTCCACTGGATTGCTTGCTGATGAATGGCCCAACCGTCGCCGCAACGTCGTAATGAGTGGCTTGGGCGAACCCGATACCAGTCAGCAGTAACACCGCAATTGTCAGAAGAACTGCTTGCTTTGCCATCAAGATCCTCAGTGTGCTGGAGCGAGATTCCCCAAGCTCATTCCCCAGACTTCTAAACCGGAAATCAAAACAGCCGGATCGCCTTGGCCTGCTCGACCGCCGGAATGCTGCGTAGTTCTGACAGCACCTGGTCGGGGACATGTCCATCGACGTGCACGACCGCGATCGCTTCCCGCGGGGAGCCCTTGCGATCGCTGCCCGGGCGCCGGCCCAGCGAGAAATCGGCGATGTTGATCTTATGCTTCCCCAGGATCGTTCCCACCTTGCCAATCACGCCCGGCACGTCGCGATTGCGAAGGTAAATCAGGTTTCGCTCCAGCGGCGCCTCGACGTCAATGCCATCCACGTGCAGCAGCCGGGGAGTTTGTTTGCGCAGCACCGCGCCCTTTACCAGATGCTCCTCTGACGCAGTCTTCAGCAGGATGGTGAGCACGCTGCCTGCGCCGCCTTTCGAACTTTCGAGCTTGCGCGCTTCATGCACGCGCAGTCCGCGCGACGAGGCTATGGCTGCGGCGTTCACCAGGTTGGCTTTTTCCTCGAGCGCCTCGTTGAGAATGCCTTTGATCGCCGCGTTGCGGATCAGGTCGGTCTTCCATGCCGCGATGTGCCCGCTATAGCGCAGCGAAATCTCCTCCAGCGTGCCATCGCTGGCCTGTGCCAGAAACGCGCCCAGCCTTTCCGCCAGCACGATGTAGGGTTGCAGTTCGAGGTACTCATCGTGCGAAACCGAAGGCACGTTGACAGCGTTCTGAATGACTCCGTCTTTCAAATACTGTTTGACTTGCAAAGCGATCTGGTAGCCGACCGCTTCCTGGGCTTCATAGGTCGATCCTGCGATATGAGGTGTCAGGATTACATTCTCCAGCGAGGTGAGCGGAGAATTCTTCAGCGGCTCTTCCTCGAACACATCCAGCGCTGCTCCCGCGGCCTGGCCGCTCTTGAGCGCATGGGCCAGCGCCGCCTGGTCCACCAGTTCGCCCCGGGCGCAATTTACCAGACGCACTCCGCGTTTCATTTTCTTCAGGGATGTCGCGTTGATCATGCCTTCGGTCTGCGGCGTCAGGCCGACGTGCAAGGTCAGATAGTCAGATGCGGCATACACCTCGTCGAGTTTGCCCATCCGGATTCCGGCTTCTTTGGCGACGGTAGTGGAAACAAAAGGATCATGGGCGATGACCTCCATGCCAAACGCGATCGCCCGCCGGGCGACCTCCATGCCAACCCGCCCCAGCCCCACGATGCCGATAGTCTTGCCTCGCAGCTCTGCGCCCTGGAGCGATTTCTTTTCCCACTTCCCGGCATGCATCAGCAAATCCGCGCGGCAAAGGTGGCGGGCCATGGCCAGCATCAAGGCCAGCGTATGCTCCGCCACGGCGATGGCATTTGCGCCGGGCGTGTTCATCACAGCAATACCTTTGCGGGTTGCCGCGTCCAAGTCGATATTGTCGACCCCCACTCCGGCTCTGCCGATCACGCGTAACTTGTTGGCGTGAGACAGCAACTCGGCGTTGACCTGCACAGCCGAGCGCACAATCAGCGCATCTGCCGTGGCTAGGTGGGAGGCCAGTTTCCCCTCAGCCTGGTCATGGGTTACTACTGTCCAGCGCGGCTCGCGCAACAGATCCACGGCCGACGAGGAGATCTTTTCCGCGACTACAACTTTCATGGTCTCAGTTCACCTTTGAAATCCTCGCACACACGGGCTCGCATACGAGGTCTCTTGCCTTTGCATTTTTGAGGCTGAAAGTAGCGCCGCTGTTCCGGCGCAGCGCGGTCGAACATCAGGCATGGACCCGCTTGTCCGCCCGGTCGCGAGCATAAACTTCCTGGGCTGCCCGGACCGCGGCTCCATACTCGATCGTTTTTCCGGTCACACCGGCCAGCACCTGTTCGAGTGCCGCCAGAATTCCTATGGTGTCGAGATAGTCGTAGTAACCGAGGTGCGCGATGCGAAACAACTGGCCTTTCATCTCTCCCTGCCCGTTGGCCACTACTGCGGCAAACTCCTCGCGAAATTCCTTGACGATCTTTCCGGAGTCCAAGCCGGCCGGGGACTGCACCGCGGTGAGCGCCGCCGACGGCGCTGAAGGCGCAAACAGCTTCAATCCCAGCGCCTGCACGCCGGCGCGGGTCATCTCGGCCGCGAGTTCGGCGTTATTGACCAGCGCTTCACGTCCTGCCCTCAGATCTCCATTTCCCATCTGCCGCACATAGTCGAGCGCCGCCGCCAACGCCGCGAACATCGCCGTGGCCGGCGTGTAAGCCGATTCGCCCTTCGCCGCCGCTTTGCGCTCCCGGCGGAAGTCAAAGTAATAACGCTGAGACTTCGCACTTTCCATACGCTTCCATGCCCGCTCGCTGATCGCGCAATAGGCCAAACCGGGCGGAATCATCAGCGCCTTCTGCGATCCGCCAATGATCACGTCAATGCCCCAGCCATCCACGTCAAAATGGGTCGTGCCCAGTCCGGTGATGGCGTCCACCACCAGCAGCGTGTCACCGCCCGAAGCCTGCACCAGCTTGGCGATCCCCTTCACATCGTGCCGCGCGCCTGTAGAACTCTCGGTCGCCTGCAGATAAACTGCCCGCACGTCGGGAGTCAGTTTCGCCCGGACCTCTTCCAGCGAAAATGTCTCGCCATAAGGCGCGCTGACCAGCTCTACCACGCACCCGAACGCCTTGGCCAGATCGCGCCAGCGCTCGCCAAACTTGCCCGCGGTCAGCACCAGCACCTTGTCCCCGGGGGAAGTAAGGTTCGAGACCGAACCCTCCATCACTCCCGTCCCCGAACTCGAGAGCACCAGCACGTCATTCTGCGTGCCGATGAAATCCTTCATATCGCCAAGAACGCGCTGAAACAGCGCCCGAAATTCAGCTGTACGGTGGTGCATGGCAAACGACGCCATGGCAGTTTGCGCAGCCGGAAGCAGAGGAGTAGGGCCGGGTGTAAAAAGACGATTCTTGAGCAGCATTACGTAAGAGTCCTGTTCTTAAGAGATGAAAGCAAAGATAGAACTAGTGTACCGGAAGGTTGCGCTTATTCGCATTCGCCCCAAGTGGCACTGGACTACGCCGGCGGGGCCGCCGGTGCTGGGGATGGTGCTGCTTGTCCCGACGTGTTCACCAGGTCCTTCAACTCCTTGCTGGGCTTGAAGAAAGGAATCTTCTTGGCGGGAACTTCCACGCGGTCTCCGGTCTTGGGGTTGCGTCCTACGCGCGGCTTGCGCTGACGGGTGCGAAAACTGCCAAAGCCACGAATTTCAATCTTGTCGCCCACTCGAAGCGACCGCACGATGCTGTCAAAGATGGTCTCGACGATGACTTCACTGTCTTTACGCGTCAACTCCGCCAGGCGGGAGACTTCATCAATCAGATCGGCTTTTGTCATACGCCTCGCACTCCGTCTAGTTCTTGATTTGCAGGTGGCCAGGGTCGGACAGGGCCGGAAAGCCACCTAGGGGCCTGCATAACCTTCTCAAATTTCAGGGGTTGTACGCAAGTGGCTTTTTCAGGATGGCCATCGAATGCCAGAAACTGAGAACCGGGAACCAAGAACTGAGAACTGGTTGTTAAAGGCCCTACTTCCACAGATAGTAGAACCCAACATGCTGTTCCAGCAGCTTCTCCCGGCTGGGGAGCCACTCCGAAACGTCGCCAAACAGCAGGTCAAGCAGGGTCTTGCGGTCTCTTTCCGGATGCACCAGCACCGGCTTGCCCGAAATCCCAACGGATTTGGCGGTGTCGTCCACAGCGCCTTCAAAATCAGCTACTTGGTCGATCAACTTGAGTGAGAGCGCCTGCTGCCCGGTCCAGACTTTTCCGTCCGCAATGGCCTTGATGTCGGCCACTTTCGCCTTTCGCCCATCCGCCACAGCCTGAATGAACTGGGTATGCATATTGTCGATCAGCGCCTGCAAATAAGCCTGCTCGGCGGGAGTCATGTCGCGGGTAGGCGAACCCGTGTCCTTGAATTCGCCGGCTTTCATGGTGATGTCTTTCAGCTTGGCCCAGCGCAGCAGATCGCCATAGTTGACCCATTGGGCGATGACGCCGATCGAGCCCACGATGCTGCCATTGTCTGCGTAAATCTTATTGGTGGCTGAAGAAACGTAGTACGCGCCGCTCGCGCCCACGCTTTCGATCGAGGCGACGATATGTTTATGTTTCTCGTCGCGTATGCGCTTGACCTCGCGATAAATCTCCTCCGACGCGGCTACGCCTCCGCCCGGCGAGTTCACATGCAGAATGATGGCCTTGATGGAATCGTCGTCGGCAAACTTCTTGAGCTGCGGGACGACCGTGCCGGGATCGAGAATCACGCCTTGCAGTTCGACCACGCCGATCTTGTCGCCGAACGTGGTGCGCAGCGAAGCCTGATCGCCTCCTGCGTGCAGGGTGAGGTAGACCAGCGTAAACACCGCCAGCACGAAAAGAAAGAACGCGCCTCCGCCGATTACGATCCAGAGCAGGGCGCGGGAACGGCCTTGATCCGACATAGAAAACATAGTTTAGCACCGCTCAGGGACTACTCGCTTGCCGGCAGTTGGACTTGATCCAGGGGCACGGCAGAACTCACTCCGGATCGGTCTTGACGCATCGTTCTTGACGAGCCCAGAGAATCGCCCTAAGATTCCGCCTTCCTTGCCCTGGGAGGTCAGTCATGCCCGCTTTCTGCACCAGTTGTGGCACTCCACTGGCGGATGGAACAAAATTCTGTAACAAGTGTGGCGCCGCCGTATCGTCCGCACCAGTCGGAAGCTCTTCGGCTTCTTCTCCCGTTCCTCCTGCTACCACTCAGGGCAGCAACACTGCGGTGAAGGTCATCCTGGCCGTTGTGGGTGTATTCGTGCTCATCGGCCTGTTGATGGCCGGGAGCTGCTTCTACATCGGCTACCGTGTCAAGAAACGGGCCCATGAGTTCACTCAGGAAATGGGAGGCAATGTGCCTCCTTACACGGGCAAGCGCGAACCTTGCACGATGCTTTCCGGCGAAGCCGTATCTCACGCCCTCGGGCAGCCAGTCACCTCAGTCGAGCAATCCGGCATCACGATTTGCACCTACCACTTCGGGCCGGCCAACAACCAACGGCTGGACGTTACCTATACCTGGCAAGGTGGCGCCATGGCGATGAAACTGTCCCATGCCGCGATGAAGCAGGTTTCCGGGATGGAAACCATGACTCCACTCGCCGGCATCGGCGATGAGGCTTACCTTGCTCCCATGGGCTCCGGTCTGATGTTGCGCAAGGGAGACGTTATGGTCCATCTCGACCTGCGGGCCAATGGAGTAAGCGTGGAGGCAGCCAAAAAAATGGCTGCCGAGATCGCGGTCAACTTGTGACCCTCCCCTACGCTGACCCGGCGCTACATAAGTGCATAAAGATTGCCGTCCGTGCTGCCCACATAGATCACGTTGTTCACGATCACCGGCGAGGATAGAACCGCGCCCACGCTCATCATCTTCGCTACTCCCGCCACCATGTCGTCATAAAAATTCTCCATGAACGCAGCTTCATATTTCGGGCTGCCATCGGGATTGGTGTAGGTTGCGCCGTGTTCCTGTGAGCCATCGGTCTGGAAGCTCCACGCAGGCTTTTGGGCGCTTAGGTCAATCGCCATGAATTTGCCCTCATTGGAGCCGACATACAGCATGTTGCCCGCGATCGAAGGCGAAGAAAATAGCGGCCATCCCTTGAATTTCAGAGAGAAGACTGGTGTGCCCGACTTGGCATCGACTTCGTAAAGCATGCTCGAGTCGGAAGTTGCGAAATAAACTTTTCCGTCACGGACTGCCGGCGAGCCTACCACCCACGACCCTTTGTTATTGAACTTCCATTTCTGCTGCCCGCTAGCCGCGTCCACTGCGTAGAAATTCGAATCGCGGCAACCGAAATAAACCACGCCATCAGCCACGGCGGCCGAGGACTGAATGCCGACCTGGTTATGGATGTCCGGGTCTTCGCCCGTCTTGAACCGCCACTTCTCGTTGCCCGAAGCCGCATCAAGAGCATAGAAATAACTGTCCCAGCTGCCGATAAATACTGCCCCGTCGGCGATCGCCGGGGAGGCATGTACCACATCGCCGGTTTGAAACTTCCATTTCAAATTCCCCGAGGCCGCATCGAGAGAGTAGACATTGCCGTCACCGCTACCAAAGTAAACCGCGCTGTTCCAGACAGTCGGCGACGAGAGATACACATCAAAAGGATCAGGCATGATTTCTGCTGCAGGCAAAGATCCATGAAGATGCTTGCCCGCAAAGCGCCGCTCGCCGCCGGTCGCAAACTTCCACTTCAGTTGACCCGTCGCCGCATCGACCGCGTAGAAGTTCCCGTCATAGCTTCCAAAATAAACCACGCCACCCGCGACTGCCGGTGACGAAGCCACCCGGCTTTCCGTTTTGAACTTCCATCTCAGCACGCCAGTTTCGAGATTGATGGCATACAGATTGTTGTCGTTGCTGCCCACATATACGGTGTCGCCCACCACAGCCGGGGATGAATTCACCGCGCCCCCGCTATGAAACTTCCACTTGACCTTGGTAAACGATGGGACGCCCGCGGCCTGGTAGACGCCTGTGTGTTGCGGGTTTCCCCGGAACATGGCTGAGTCTTGCCCGAACACCGGCAAGCAGAGTAACAACGCGAAGAAAACGCGGAGTGAGTTCATGGCATTGCCTTAGACGTTGCAGGGACGGTTTGGCGGCGACGAGGGATGTCCCGTCGCGGACGTCTACTCGTCCCTAGCGATTCAGGGATGAACTGCAGGATTCCCGGGTCGAACCTACGGCACGATCACCTGGAGCGCAGCCCGCGCAACGGCAACTTCCACCGGAGTCTGGCAAACATATTCGCCGTCGGCGTAAACATCGAACGGTTTTTCGGTCTCAATCCGCAAACGGGCTGCTTGGAAATATTCCACCTCGCGCAAGCCCGTATGCCGTCCAAAATAAATCGTAGGAAAAAGACAAAAGAGTTTGAACTTGTTGATGTCTTTGACCACGCAAATATCGAGCAGTCCATCGTCGAGCAGTGCTTTGGGGGCGATTTTCATGCCTCCGCCGTAGACCGGAGTGTTCGCGAAAGTCGCCACGACCACAGGTCCCGAGCTGCGGGTGACAAAAGCGTCAGTTCCCTGCGAGTCAGGTTCGAGAATCTTCATAGGGAAGGCGGCAAGTTGCATCACTGCGGCAGGCATGCTGAAAACGTACCCGCCATGGCCGCGTAACCAGCGCGGCAGAGCATTCGCGCGCCGTGAAATCTCGCCGTCTAGTCCAACTCCGCCAACACAACAAAAATAATGCCCGCGTACCGCCGGCGTCTCGCCGGCGAGTCGGTGTGTTGTCACGCCTAATTCTGTTATGAAGCCCAGATCAATGGCGCGGACGTTGCCTCCGCCAGATTCAAACTTCCGCCAAGCGCCCAACGAATCCCGCATACGACCGAGCCCAAGCGCTCGCGCAAAATCGTTGCCGCTGCCCTTGGGGACAACCAGCACCGGCCGCCGGAGTTGAACCAACTGCGCCAGATGCCGATGCACCGTCCCATCGCCGCCAAAAAGAAGAATGGCATCAACTTCGCCGGATGACGCAGGCAAGCCGATCAGCCACGTAGCGTTCGACTTTTCTTGAAATGGCTTGAGGTCCCGCTCAGAGCACCCCAAGCCCAAGATGGCAGCGGCACGCATTTTCGCGGGATGAGATTAGCACGAACCACGTAGAGACAGCCGCCTCGGCTGTCCAGCGGAGCGAAGCTCCGCAAGCCCAGAGCTTGATCCAAGGCGGCTCGCTAGCAGTTACTTCCCACTAAGTTGTCATCTTGAGCGGAAGGTTGGCTTTCGAAGAAAGCCAACCTGGAGTCGAAAGACCCCGCGCAAGTTTCGTTCTAATGCGGCGCTGCGGGGAATTCGGCCACACGGACGTGTGGAGAGAATGCCTTGCAGGGCCTGCGGCACTGCCCGGCAGGCGTGGGGTCCTTCGACTCCGCAGGAACTTCGCATTCGCGAAGTTCCTGCTCCGCTCAGGATGACGGAGCGTGATCCAAGGCGGGCTCGCTACGCAGTTGCTTCCCACTAACTTGTCATCTTGAGCGGAATGTTGGCTTTCGAAGAAAGCCAACATGGAGTCGAAAGACCCCTGCAAGTTTGGCTCTAATGCGGCGCTGTCGGGGAATTCGGTTACACGGATGTGTGGAGAGAATGCCTTGCTGGGGCTGAGGCAATGGCTGGCAAGTACGGGGTCCTTCGACTCCGCAGGAACTTCGCATTCACGAAGTTCCTGCTCCGCTCAGGATGACAGGGGTGCTAAGGCAATGTCAGAACGACTCTCTTGATATTTCGGCCTACTCGAATTGTGAGGGGTCGGTTGGAGGGCACAACGATCACTAGTCCCTGTAACACCTGGCCATTGACTTCTGCTGCCCCCTCCTTTATTTTGCGTCCCGCTTCCGTGGTTGAACCCGTCAAGCCCACCTCTTTGATCAACTTGTCGGCGCGAATGAAAAAAGCTTCTGAATCCGAAGGGTCGCAATCGACGGCCTGCGCGGCGCCGCCTTCACCGGAGCTCGGCACCGCATCCGCAATCCGTACTGTCGAGACGCTCACTGCGACCTGAGACAAGCTCTCCGGCACCTCATTCTTCTGAAACTGCTTCGCCCAGTCCTCCGCCGCTTTCGCCGCCGCTTCCGCCGAATGAAAGTCCGTCACAATCCGCGCCGCCAATCCCTTCTTCGCCTCCATCGGATGCGACTC
Source organism: Terriglobia bacterium (assembly GCA_963765285.1). Taxonomy (GTDB): domain Bacteria; phylum Acidobacteriota; class Terriglobia; order Terriglobales; family Acidobacteriaceae; genus CAVWZH01. The sequence continues at coordinate 715,108 of CAVXVR010000006.1, read as the reverse complement.
GCGCTTCATCTTCTCGATGTCCGCCATCTGCACGTCGGTCAGCAACTCGTAATACCTCCACATCATTTCATCGGAAATCGACATGACCTTGCCGTACATTTCGAGTGGCGGCTCGCTGATGCCCACAGCATTCCCCAGCGACTTCGACATTTTCTGCACGCCGTCGAGGCCCTCCAGAATCGGCATGGTCAGCACCACTTGCGACTCCTGCCCGAAATGCCGCTGCAGCTCGCGCCCCATGAGCAAATTGAATTTCTGGTCGGTGCCGCCGAGTTCGACATCCGCCTGCAACGCGACCGAGTCGTATCCCTGCGCGAGTGGGTAAAGCAGTTCGTGCAGGGCGATGGGCTTTTCTTCCTGAAAGCGTTTGTGGAAGTCCTCACGCTCGAGCATCTGCGAAACCGTGATCTTGGCGGCAAGCCGAATCCAGTCCGCCGATTTCATTTTGTCGAACCACTCGCTGTTGAACCGCGTCTTCGTAGTGCGCGAATCGAGAATCTTGTAGACCTGCGCCATGTAGGTCTTGGCGTTCCGCATGATGTCTTCCGGGCTAAGCGGCGGGCGCGTCGCCGAGCGGCCGGTGGGATCGCCGATCAGACCGGTAAAGTCCCCGATCAGGAAAGTGACTTCGTGGCCAAGATCCTGAAAGTGCTTCAGCTTGCGCAACAGGACGGTGTGTCCCAGATGAAGATCGGGCGCGGTGGGATCAAAACCAGCCTTGACCCGCAGCGGCTTGCCCGAGGTGCGGGACTTCTCAATCTTGGCCCGAAGCTCGGACTCTTTCACGATCTCAGACGAGCCTTTCTTGATGTAAATCAGTTGTTCATCGACAGGAGCGAAATTTGGCATGCGGGACGATTATAGCGTTTGAGGGGCTCCGGGACGGTCCCGGGCCGTCGAGCCTTGTGCGCCGGGCGCACACGCAGGCAAAGGGCATTGTAGGAAGGTGCCTGACGGGCGGCAAGAACCACGTAGGGGCGGACGCCTCGCCCGCCCGGTCGAGCAAAGCTCGACTTACTCGCCCGGCTCACGAATGCGGTCAGATAGCTTTAGCTTCCTGCCCACGACTTCGTGTTTTCCCGCGAGCACAAGATTGATTGCCTCGGAGTACGCGATGTGCTCCTGTTCCAGTATCCGGGCTGCGAGGGTTTTCTCGTCGTCGGTGTCGCGCACCGGCACCGCCTTCTGCACAATGATCGGGCCGTGATCAAGTTCTTCATCCACAAAATGCACTGTGCAGCCCGAGATTTTCACACCGTACGCGAAGGCCTGCTCCTGCGCTTCGAGGCCAGGGAACGCGGGCAACAGCGACGGATGAATGTTGAGAATCCGCCGCGGAAACTGCTGCACGAACCAGGGCGAGAGCAAGCGCATGTATCCCGCGAGGCAGACGAGATCGACTTTATGTTCTTTCAGCACGCCGACCACTTCGCGGTCGTGTTCTTCGCGCTGCTTGCCTTTGGATGGAATGACCATCGCCTTTAGTCCTAGGCGCCGCGCGGTTTCAATCCCTCCAGCGTCGGGTTTGTTGGAGACGACGATCGCAATGCGGGCATCGGGAATCTTGCCCGCAGCCACGTTGAGCGCGATGGCTTCGAAGTTCGAGCCGCGTCCGGAGAGAAGGATGCCGAGGTTATGCATGAGGGCCTTCCGCTTATGGACAGCCATCATACTTCACGGGAAGAAAGGAGCTGGAGAGTCAACCTCAGTGATTTGGGTCACCGACAGAGTTTTGGGGGCGCTTCTAGAATCCGCTTGGAGGGCTGCGCTTATGACACCGCGACGCAAGAGAATCCTTTTGGTTGGCGCAATCGTTTTCGCGACGTGGAATGTCGCCTATTTCTCCATACTGCGCTCCTGGCACCAGCGCTGGGGAGCGACCCCGGCCGAGCTGGCAGCTTCGCTGCCGGGCGACGCCTTGTTTCCCGAAACTACAGGGCAGGTTACTCACGCAGTGACAATTAATGCCGCGCCCGAAGAAGTCTGGCCATGGCTCATGCAAATCGGACAGGACCGCAGCGGGTTCTACAGCTACACACCGTTCGAGAACGCGTTCCACTGCGAAATGCCTAAGGTAGAAAAGATCGTGCCCGAATGGCCGGCGCGTGTAAACGGCGAAACCGTGTGGTTCTGCTCGCCCAAACATTACGGCGGCAGCGGAAAGATGATCGCTGCGGTGGTCGACCCACAGCGCGCCTTTGCCATGGTGGCGCCCGGAGACTGGCAGCGGATTCAAGCCGGTGGCAATGGCGAAGAAGGGCTCTGGGAGTTTGCGCTCCAGCCCGTCGGACCGCAGCAGACCCGATTGATCGCCCGCATACGCGGGGGACAGCCCAAGACGCTTACGCAACGGCTGGCCAGCTTGTTTTTCTGGGAGCCGGCCCACTTCGTGATGGAGCGGAAGATGCTGCTGACGATTAAGAAATTGGCGGAGCGCGACGCTGTGATTCGTTCGGCCCAGTCCTAAGGACTGCGGTGGGGCTACCGGAATCAGCCTTGGGACACTGAGAACCTGGGAACCATTAACTGACAACTGGCAATCCGGACTCCTATGCTGGTGCGCTCTTCGATCTGCCGATTGCCGCCATCGCCGGGGTTCGATATAGTCAGTTATTCCATGTACCAGGACTTCCACGCCACCGACCGCTGGAGCAAGAGGAAGGTGCATTGCGTCTACCAGGCGCTGATTGTGGCCATCTCAACCCGCCACGCCGACGCGGTCGACATTAAGTTTCTGGTCGACGGCCGCCCGGTCTGGGTCGCTCTACCCCATCCCGCCTGGGTGGAATATGAAAAGCGCACCGGCAAGATGATTACGGATCCGCTGGCCGTGGAAATCGCCGGCCATTACCTCAAAACGGCGCTGGAAGCCGGTGAAGGCATGGACCGCGAAATGTACGCACTCACGATCGACCAAACGCTCAAACATCTCGACGCCGTCGTGAACGAACTTACCGTCGCGTAGCGCCGCCGTCCCGGCGGCGTTCGAAAAAGACCAGCGCCGCCGGCGCTACAGCCGGCAAATCAACAATTCCCGCTCATAAATCATTTCCGGCGGAAGATGCGCATGTAAGAGGATGAACAGTTCCTCGTGATCGATCACTTCGCGCTTCCACGCCGCGCGGTCCACTTTTTGCAGCGCCTCGAACTTCTCCTCCGAAAAGTCCAGTCCCTTCCAGTGAATATCCTCGTAGCGTGGTGTCCAGCCGATGGGCGTTTCCTTGCCGTGAGAGCGTCCATGCACGCGGTCGACGATCCACTTCAGCACCCGCATGTTCTCGCGATAGCCGGGCCAGATGAACTTGCCGTCGGCATCCTTGCGGAACCAGTTCACGTGGAAAATGCGTGGCGTTTTGCTGAGCGAACGCTGCATCTTGATCCAGTGCCGGAAATAGTCTCCCATGTGATAGCCGCAGAAAGGCAGCATGGCCATGGGATCGCGGCGCACTTTGCCGACTTCGCCGGCAGCCGCCGCGGTAGTCTCGGATCCCATGGTCGCCCCGACGTAAACCCCCGCGCTCCAGTTGAACGCCTGGTAGATGAGCGGAATCGTCGTGGAGCGGCGGCCGCCGAAAATGATCGCTCCCAGCGGCACTCCTTCAGGATCTTCCCAGGCGGCATCAATCGTCGGGCACTGCGAGGCGGGTGCAGTAAAGCGGGCATTGGGATGAGCCGCTTTCCGTCCGGTTTCCGCCGCCAGTTCCGGTGTCCAGCGGTTGCCCTGCCAATCCTGGCATTCCGCGGGAGGCTTGTCGGTCATGCCTTCCCACCACACGCCTCCGTCCGGAGTAAGGGCGGTGTTGGTGAAAATTGTGTTGCGCGCCAAAGTTGCCATCGCATTGGGATTGGTCTTCGCCGAAGTCCCCGGCGCGACCCCGAAGAACCCAGCTTCCGGATTCATGGCGCGCAGGCGGCCTTCGGCATCGGCCTTGATCCAGGCAATGTCGTCGCCGACCGTCCAGATCTTCCACCCTTCAAATCCCTTGGGCGGTACCATCATCGCAAAATTCGTCTTGCCGCAAGCGCTGGGAAAGGCCGCGGCCACGTAAGTCTTCTCCCCCTTGGGGTCTTCCACGCCCAGGATGAGCATGTGCTCCGCCATCCAGCCTTCATCGCGCGCGATGTTCGAAGCGATGCGCAGGGCAAAACATTTCTTGCCGAGCAATGCATTGCCGCCATAGCCCGAGCCGTAAGACCAGATTTCACGGCTCTCTGGGAAGTGCACAATGTACTTCTCGTTGTTGCACGGCCAGGGAACGTCATGCTGCCCGGGCGCCAGCGGGACGCCCACACTATGGATGCAGGGCACGACGCGCTGTTCGTCTTTGTCGATTTCCTTGAAAACCTCGAGGCCGATGCGCGTCATAATGCGCATATTGACGACGACGTAAGGCGAATCGGTCAGTTGCACGCCAATCTGCGACATGGGCGAGCCGATCGGCCCCATGCTGAAGGGGAGCACGTACATGGTGCGTCCGCGCATTGCGCCGTTGAACAGTTCCTTCAACTTGCGCCGCATGACGTAGGGATTCTCCCAATTATTGGTCGGGCCTGCGCTGTCTTTGGAAAGAGAACAGATGAAGGTGCGGTCTTCCACTCGCGCCACATCGCTGGCGTCCGAGCGGGCCAGAAAGCAGCCGGGCCACAACTCCTGGTTCAGTTTGATGAAGGTTCCGCTGGCCACCATCTGGCGGCAGAGCTTGTCGTATTCGGCCTGCGAGCCGTCCACCCAGTGGATGGCGTCGGGCTTGGTCAACTCGGCGGTCTTTTCCACCCAGCGAATGAGATGAATATTGCTGGTGAGCGGACCACGGGCACGGGCAGCAGCTTTCATAGACAGTCCTCAACAACGGACGGGAATAAGAGCAAACACTCTATTTTGCCAGAGAAGGCAGGGAATTGCGCGCTGGGTTAGTTGGCCGGCGCTGTCCGCACCCCTTCGCATGCTCTGCGGTTAGAGTCTTTACCGCAGAGAACGCAAAGAACCGCCGAGGACACGAAGAACGCGTTAGGCCTTCTTCAACTGGCGGATGAGCCAGGTGAGAATCACACCGCCAAGAATTGCCACGAGGATGGTGTAGATCATCCCTCCTTGGCCGGAACCACCCAGGAATCGCATGATGAATCCGCCAATCAGGGCACCGGCGATACCGATAACGATGTCCATGGCGGTTCCATAGCCACCGCCCTTCATGATTTTGCCCGTGGCCCAGCCTGCGATCAACCCAACGATGATCCACCAGAGCAAATAGAACATGGCTTCCTCCTCAATTACCGATAGAGCGGGGGAGAGTATGCCTTGCCGGGTGGAGTGTCAAGCAGAGCAACAAACATAAGCGTCTCGAGCCATGAAGGCTTGCCTCCTCTGTGTTCCTCTGTGCCCTCTGTGGTTAAATCAATTCGTGTTTGCTCGTAAGATGCGCGTGGAATACGAAGAGAACGGACAGCGCCAGCCCTGCCCGCTGAAGTGGCTGGACAACTTCTCGATGCGGAACTTTACGAACGCCAGCGTGTTCGACGACACCTTGCCTTTGTCGGATGGCGTGATGGAGATCGGAACCCGGGTCCCGCTGGACCAGCTGAAAGATGCCATGGAAGACTGGTTCCGAAAAAAGGGATATTTGCCGAAAGACGCGAGGCTTCTGGTGGAATGATCCGCTTTTGCCCGCAAGATTCGGATAGTCCTGTCGTCTTCTTCGCTGTACGCTGTCCAAAAATCCGGGATACCGTCCAAAGATGTGGGAGACGAAACCCATGAAAGAAACTGCACAGCAGTACATTCAGCGGATAACAGGCCACGTCGAGGGGAAGCGGCCTTTGGCGGTTCAGGCTGCCACCGCCAAAAAACTCGCGCGGATCATCAAGGGCCAGCCCGCCGCCAGGTTACGCAAGCGCCCAGCTCCGGACAAATGGTCCGTCAATGAGATCCTCGCACATCTCGCCGATACGGAAATCATTGTCGGTTTTCGAATCAGGCTGATTCTGGGCGCTCCTGGAAGTTCCTTTTTAGGGGTCGATCAGGATTCCGCGGTCACCAGCGGGCATTATGAAAAGCGCGATCCGCGCAAGTCGGTCGAACAGTTTCGCGTGATCCGCGAAGCCAATCTCGCTTTACTCAAGTCGCTGACACCCGGGCAGTGGAAGCACTATGGGGTACATTCCGAGCGCGGGCAGGAAACGATTGAGCACATGGTCCGCATGTATGCCGGGCATGACATCAATCATCTGCGGCAGATTGAGCGGATATTGTCAGAGAAGCCCAGGTAGCTGGTTTCGCTCCCCCGGGGGCCTTGGAATCGGGCTTATTTCTCGTAGTGCAGCAACGAAAACACGTCGTACTGCTTTAGCTTCTCGCGCCCCTTGAGGAAGTCGAGTTCCACGACAAAGCAGAGGCCGGCGATCTCTCCTCCCAATGCTTTGGCTAGGTCCACGGTGGCGACCGCTGTCCCGCCGGTGGCGAGCAGGTCGTCCACAATAATCACCCGCTGACCTTTCTGAATCGCGTCTTTGTGAATTTCGAGCGCGTTGCTGCCGTATTCCAGCTCATATTCCACGCGGGACGTCGCTGCGGGAAGCTTTCCCGGCTTGCGCACCGGCACAAACCCCGCATTCAGGCGGTAGGCCAGCGCTGGGCCAAAGATAAACCCGCGGGCCTCCATGCCGAGCACGAGATCGATCTGCTTTCCGATGTAGTACTCGGAGAGTTGGTCAATCAACGCGGCGAAGCCGACCTTGTCCTTGAGCAGCGTGGTGATGTCATAAAACAGAATGCCTTTCTTGGGGAAGTCCGGCACTTCGCGGATCAGCTTTTTGAGCTGCTCCGAGTTCAAGCCCTTGGACATTTACCAGGCTCCTTCAATGCGGAATGTGCCAAGTCCGGCGGCCGGCTTGGCTTCCAGCTCTTCGACGTCATCCACGCGCGCGGCCCGAGGACCCTGTCGCAGGCGGGAACGCAATCCCGCCAGTTGCTCGCGGCTGCCTTGCGCCAGCACCTCGACGCTTCCGTCAGAATTGTTGCGCACCCATCCGGAGATGCCGAGGACATGGGCCTCGCGTTCCACAAACCAGCGGAACCCCACACCCTGCACGCGCCCGCGGACAATAAAGCGGCGGGCGAGAACCGCATTTTCGGTGGAAGTCATTGTCAGTGGCTAGTGGTCAGTGGCTAGTGGCCAGAAAAACATTCGGACGCCGTAGACCATCGTACTGGCCACTAACCACTAGCCACTGACCACTGACTTACGCTCGCGACAAGTACACACCCTCCGCCGTGTCCACGCGGATCTTTTCCCCCTCGTTGATAAACGGCGGCACCTGCACGATCAGTCCGGTCTCAGTCTTGGCGGGCTTGGTAACGCTCGATGCAGTCGCGCTCTTCAATCCCGGCTCGGTCTCAAGCACGGTCAACTCCACGGTCTGCGGCAGTTCGATGCCCACCGCTTTGCCGTCAAAAAACTCCACTTTGATCTGCAGATTCGGCGTCAGGTAGTCGACCGCGTCGCCCAGGACGTCTCGGGTCAGGTGAGTCTGTTCGTAGTTCGAAGTGTCCATGAAGTAATAGCTGTCGGCGTCGGCGTATAAAAACTCCATCTCGACTTCGTCCACATTAATTCTTTCAATGGGGTCAGGCGAACGAAAACGGTGCTCGAACATGGCGCCGGTCCGCAGGTTGCGCAATTTGGCCTGGATGAACGCGCGCAGGTTGCCGGGTGTGCGGTGTTCGACACTAAAAACGGAGTGCAGATCATTGTTGTGCTTGATGATCATGCCGGGGCGAAGCTGGGTGGCAGGAATAGCCATTGCGAGGTAAATCTCCTTGTGGATTGCGGGTCAGTAGGCCGGCGGAAGGCGGGCAAGCCACATTTTCCACCAGTTACGGGAACCAAGCGCTTTATTTTAACGGACTTGGGTCTATTTGGGAAATACAGTGTGGCGGGACGACGAGTAAGGTCTCTTCTTTCGCGCTGCATACCGGCAACGAGCTAGAATGGCTTCGGTGCAGGCCACAAGCGTCGGCACCTATTGGAGGACGTTCTTATGCGCGTTGGAAAATACGAAGTTTCGGAACACAACAGCCAAGCCGGCACCGCAGTGACATTCTTGCTGATCGGCTTAGGCGCCGGGGCGCTCATCGGGCTGTTGCTCGCCCCCAAGTCGGGTGAGGAAATGCGCAAGGATTTGCGCCGCAAGTATGATGACGCCAGGGAAACCGTGGGCGAGTGGGCTGATGACGCCAGAGACGCCGCCAAAGAAGCTGCCGAAGATGTCATGGAGCGAGGCTCGGAGATCGCCGACGAAGTGCGCAAGCGCGTCGGCCCGGTGGCCAAAGGCTTCCGCCGCGGGTGAATCACGAAGTCCCGCGCTAATGGGGCTGCGCGATCAGAAGCTGCAGCTTGTCATCTTCCTTCGGGGAGATGAACGTAAAGCGCTCGGGATCGGCGGCGTAGCAGGCAAATAGAAGCATGCCGGGGTTTGTCTTTCCTGCTGCCCTGATCCCGCTGTAGGCCCCAACCTCACGGCCTTCCAGGTCAACCACCATCATGCGTTCCTCTTTGCTCTCCCGCTGAAAGAAGAGCACTGCGATCCTTTTGCCGGAGATGTGCATCTGCGACGGGCTCAGAAAAGAATCCCCGGGGTCGACGGTGAACCGGCGCACAACTTCGCCGGCCGGCGAGATTGCATAGAAAATTGCCGGCGAAGTCCAGCGCATCAGGTAAATGTTTCCGTCGGCAGCGGTTTCCATTTGACTCGAAGAAACGGCGAGGTTGCCCCAACGATTCCGGGGCGAGACCACTCGCGAATCGCCGTTGGCCGCCATTTCCCAAAGCGCGTCGTCGTCCTCCAGCTTTACTTCTTTCACCAGCATTCCATCCGGTGAGAAAATTCCTGTGAACGGACTGCGCGGCTTGTCGTTCCCTCGCCACCTCAAACCGGAAATCAGCAGGTCGCCCGAGGGGAAGACCGCAAGAGCGCTGGGCAGCCACTCGAAACCAAGCTGCAGCTTGATTGCAGACTTGTACTTTCCATCAGACTTATAAACCAACACCTGGCGGGTGATGTCGTGAGGGAAGGCTATCTCATAGAGTTCGCCGTTTCGTCCGACCGCAAAAGATCCGAACGCATCCAATTTCGCCTGAGGGTCGGTGTCGGGAACGAGAAGTAGCCCTTCTCCCTTAGCATTCAGCTTGTGGATCTCTGCGGTCCGTTCGTGCGGAATGGCAAGGTAGAGATTTCCGTCGCCATCGCACTTCATCAGGCCGAACAATCCTGATGCGACCGATGGCACGTCGAACGTCTGGACTGGTTTGAGATAGTCTGCCGCCGCTGGCGTGGTTCCAGTCTTGCTGTCGGCTGGGGGCGATAAAGCGGGAGTTTCCGCTGTGACGATTATCGGGAGCACCGAAAAAATGGCGAGCAGAATTGCAACGAATCTCGACACAACGACCTCGCGCACCTTGTAGCTACGGCTAGGCTATCAGGGTTCATGCCCGTCAGGACCAAAAGCCTCTTCTGTTCTGAATGCCGAAAATTCGTCTGGTTCCGCTGTCTCCGCAGGCGATCCCTAACTGAATATTGTCACGAAGAAGCCCTTTATTTTCTTAAAGATGCCGCGACGCTGGGAATTTGTGTCTGGAGGCAGGGCAGGCGCGAGTAGCGGAGGGCGGCCTCGTGCATCCGCCAGAGGGAGGGCGGGCCCGGCGTCTGGTGCCGGCACCGCTCGGAACACGAACGGCGCGTCCACCTGTACATGGAGTTCATTCGGCTTCGTTGCAGGGAGCGGAGCCGTCTCGGGTGACAGGCCGGCCCAGGCTTCCTCAGAAAGCGCATAGTCAGAGCGCGAACTCATGCCCGCGCTCTTCTCCCCACCTTGTGCCAGACGGATCGGGCCCAGATCGTCTGCATCAAGAACGGCCGGAGCGCGAGAAGAAGCCATCATCACAGGAACCTCGGGCGCGGGACAACCGCAATCCGTGGGCAGCGCAGTCTCGATCAAACCCACACGCCCACCCCGGAAAACCACTTGCTCGGTAGGCTTGACTTGGTAGGTGCCGTCGCCCAACAGCTCGGAGACAACGACAGAAGCGGTATTTCCCGGCAGCGCACGCACGCATGTGTTGCCTCGCGTATCCACCCGGAAGGCGTAGTGGAATTCCCCCGGCCCGGCCAGCAGGATGCGGAAGTCCGGAGTGACCACAGAATCGGCTGTTGTCCCCAGGCTGAAGTGTTCTTCCACACCGCCAGTGCTCATCCCGACCATCAACTGGCGATTGTTCTGGGAAGGTGTCACTGAAACAGTGGTTCCCGGGCACACCCGCACCTCACCTCCACGCGCCAGACGCAGCACAGCGGTTTCCGATCCGGCGCTTACTGACGATCTGCCCGCCAGCCGGCTTCCGGCCAGCATCACAGCACCCGAGGTGGTCGAATTCACTGGAAGGTAGGCGGGCTGCGCGCCCGCCGACACTGCTGTGGTCCATTGCGGCTTCGGCGGAGGCGGCGAATCTTCCTCAGCGTGCAGGCGAATCATCAGCCGGTTACCGGTAGCGTCCCAGGTGTAGTCGACCGGGCCGAGCAGGTCGACGACCACGCGCGCCACAGCGGGAGTTCTCTGGAACTGGTTCAAACGGATTCCGCGGACCTGCGGATTGCGAAAGTCAATGTGCTTCTGTGCCAGCGCCAAACTTGCCCCGGGCAGATCAATGACCAGCGCGGCGGGTCTTCGATCCTCTGTATGGCGGGAGTGAGCGGGCGGGTGGAGATGATCTCGACCGCTGGGCCTTCGATTGCGGGCAACACTCGAATGGCTCGAACCGCGGCCGGTGTCGGCTGCTTGGTCACGGGAGACGACTGCGCCAGTCCGTGAATCCAGGACGATACCAAGCGTCGGTAACAGGAAACAAAGGGGAAGGCGCGGCAAAGCTTCATCTCTCCGGAACAGGCTCTACTCGGCCAACATAGCACCGGGCTGCCAGGGAGAGAAGTGACGGAAAGAGAACGAGAGGGCAGTCCCCGAGGGACAGCCCGGGAATCAGTTGTCCGCCAGAAATTCGTACTCGTCGATCACCGCGGCCACCGCAACCTTACCTTCATTGGCCGTGTCATCCACGCGCACAACCTTGCCTTTGCAATGTACGCGGATGCTTTCGGTGAGAGTGATTTCGGGAGGAAGGGTGAGCGTGAATTCAATGCCGGAGCCGGTGGCTATGGCGGAGTCCACATAGAAACAGATTCCGCGGGCGCTCACATCGCGGGTCTGTGCGGTTTTTTCGTCGGTGCCGTTCTCGCTCGCGGTCACGGCAACCGGCAGCCGTAGCGCAAACCGCCGGGTGGCGCGTTTTTCCTGCTCGGTATCGGCCAACGAGGCTCCTTCCAAAACGATGTAAGCATGGCGTTTTGCCGCCGGACTGTCAAGACCACTGTCGTGAGAAGATCCTAAAGAGGCTTGAGAGCATGCAAGGGCCTCTCTACAATGGTTTTGACGGGTCGCTCTCTGAGAGCTGATAGCTGACGGCTGAAAGCTTTATGGTTTTCGTCCTCGACAACTACGATTCCTTTACCTACAACCTGGTCCAGTACTTGGGCGAGCTGGGGGCGGATGTCGAAGTGCGCCGTAACGATCAAGTCACCGTGGCTCAGATCGAGGCCCTCCACCCCGAGCGCATCGTGGTTTCGCCTGGCCCCTGCACGCCCCGGGAAGCCGGGATCAGCATCGAGGTCATCCGGCATTTCGCCGGCAAAGTTCCGGTGCTGGGCGTTTGTTTGGGACATCAGGCTATCGCTGAGGCTTTTGGCGGGAAGGTGGTCCGCGCGTCCCACCTGATGCACGGCAAAACCAGTGAAGTGCGCCACGACAACCGCACCATCTTTCAGGGCATGCCGTTTCCCATCACCGCCACTCGCTACCATTCGCTGATCGTCGAAGAGAGCAGCCTGCCCGAGGACCTGGATGTCAGCGCCTACACGATCGAGAAAGACGGCTCCCGCACCATCATGGGCTTAAGGCACAAGCAGTTTCCGGTCGAGGGTGTCCAGTTTCATCCCGAGAGTGTGTTGACAGCGGAGGGGAAGAAGCTGGTGGCGAACTTCCTTGCCCAGTGATCAGTGGTCAGTGGTCAGTCTCACGAAGCGTGCGGCGCGCAGACAGCGAGTTAACGAGACCATTGAGAACGCGCCCCACTTCCGCCGTACGACTCAGCAGACTTCGGGTTTGGTCGGCGTCAAGATATCCCAGTTCATTCGCGATCAGAGCCTGCGTCTCGACTTCCAGGAGGGAGCCGCGCGCATGACCGAGAAATTGGCGGAACTCGCCTGTGGACGATCGGCCCTGGCCTTCGGCAATATTGCTCGGCACCGAGACTGCGGCGCGCCGTATTTGTGCCCTCAGTCCGTAGATCTCCGATTGCGGAAACGCCTGAGTGCAGCGATACACTTCCTTGACCAGACTCATCGACTGCCGCCAAACGATAAGGTCGCGGTACGAGCGCACTCCAATTATCGCCACACGATGCACCCAGGAAATTTTCCTCCCTCATGCGACCCATGGGATGTGACGACTATCACCTTGCGTCCTCAGTCGTGCCAAAACGGGAAATGTTAAAGGCTAAACCGGAGCCGCTGACTGACCACTGACCACTGACCACTGACCACTGACCACTGACCACTGACCACTGACCACTGACCACTGACCACTAACCACTAACTCCCGCCTCTCGCGGTCTCCACCGCTCTTAGCACTGCCTGCGCTTTGTTCATGCACTCTTGATACTCACGCGCCGGATCGGAGTCAGCTACGATCCCCGCCCCAGCCTGCAAATACGCCTCTTTCCCTTCCATAAGCATGGTTCTAATCGCGATGCAAGAGTCCAAATTGCCGGCAAAATCCGCATAGAGTACCGATCCGCCGTAAACCCCCCGCCGTGTCGGCTCCAATTCCTCAATGATCTGCATGGCGCGAACTTTCGGCGCGCCGCTCAGCGTGCCGGCGGGGAAGCAGGCAGCGAAGGCGTCGATCGCGTCCAGATCGCTGCGCAACTTGCCTTCGAGCGCGGAAACGATGTGCATCACGTGCGAATAGCGCTCTACATACATCAAATCTTTCACTTTCACCGAGCCGTATTCGCTCACCCGGCCGAGATCGTTGCGCCCGAGGTCGACCAGCATGACATGCTCGGCGCGTTCCTTTTCGTCGGCCAGCATTTCGCGCGCCAGACGCGTATCTTCAGCTTCATCGCGTCCGCGCGGATGCGTGCCTGCAATCGGCCGGTATTCCAGCTTGCTCCCCGTGGCTCGCACCAGCATCTCCGGCGACGAACCCAGGACGTGTGTGCCGCCATTGCGCAAGAAGTACAGATAAGGCGAAGGATTCAGCGCGCGCAACGCGCGATAAATGTCGAAGGGCTCAACTTCCGGCACAAAATCCAGCCGCATCGAAAGCACGACCTGGAAAATATCGCCGGCGGCGATGTATTCCTTGGCGCGCTCCACGGATTCCATGAATCGCCTGCGGCTGGTGCCGGCGTGGATCTTCAGTTTTCCCCCGGGCCCCTTCGAAGATCGATGCCACAGCGAGGGTCGCAAGCCGCGTGCGAGTTTCTTCTCAATCACCGCAATATCAGCCAGCGCCCGGTCATAGGCCCGGCGCGGCCTTTCCGCAGAAACGTCGGCAGTGGCGATGATGTGGATTTGATGGCGCAGATGATCGAAGGCCAGAAGCCGGTTGAAAAACATCAACGAGCAATCCGGCACAGAGAGATCACTTTGGGCATGCTCGCCGATGTTCTCCAATTGCCGCACGATGTCGTAGCTGCAATATCCGACCGCCCCAGCGGTGAAGGGCGGCAATCCGGGAACAACGGCGGGTCGGTGCTGCCGAAGAAGCTGCTTCAACAGATGTAGGGGATTGCCTGTCTGCCGTTCTTTGTGCCGGCCTCTCTGGATGACAATCTCTCCGCCGCGAGCTTGCACCTGCATGTACGGCCTGGCACCCAGGAATGTGTAACGTCCAATCTGTTCTCCGCGTTCGACCGATTCCAGCAGAAAAGCGTCCGGCTCATCCGAGGCAACGGCCAGAAATGCCGACACCGGCGTGAGTAAGTCCGCGGCCACGGACTTCACCACCGGCACCAGTGTGCTCTCGCGGGCGAGACGCGAAAATTCCTTGTAGTCGGGACGAGGCAGCATGAGGGATTAAGTGGTCAGCAAATCATTATAGGAGAAATCTACCGTGCTCCCGCGATCTGCCCTCGGGAGACTGTAAACTATTGCTGAATCTCGGCAGTGCCCTGATGAACCACGAAGGACGCGAAGTATCACGAAGGTTTGCACTTTTGCGGCTTTCCTTAGTGGACCTTCGTGTCCTTAGTGGTTAATGAATTTAGGGCGCTGAATACAGTGCCAACCCCTCGTCGATGCCCAATCCTTCCCACCGCCGCCCACCCGGCCCGCCGCCCCACTTCCTCATCGGCAATTTTCCGCTGGCCAGCCCCGATCCGCTGGCGATTTTCACCCGCTGGGCCGCTGAATTCGGTGACATCTTTTATTACCGGGCAGGCTGGATTCCCGTGTATTTCCTGAACCATCCGGATTTAATCGAGTCTGCCCTGGTTACGCAGCAGCAAAACTTCCGCAAAGACCGCGTAATTCAAAACAGCCGCTGGTTCCTGGGCGATGGCCTGCTGACCAGTGAAGGCCCGAACTGGATGCGCCAAAGGCGGCTCTCGCAGCCTGCCTTCAATCGGGAGCGCATCGCCTCTTATGCGCAGACCATGACCGAATGCGCGGACGAAATGCTGGCTGGATGGAACGACGGCGAAATTCGCGACGTCCATCAGGAAATGATGCAGCTCACGCTCCGGATCGTGGCCCGAGTGCTGTTCAGCGTCGAAGTCAAAGAAGAAACGGAAAGAGTATCGCAGGCCTTGAACGTGCTGATGAAGCACACATCGGGCCTGCGCATGATATTGCCTCCGATCATGCGCTATTTGCCGATCCCGTCTCTGGCGCGAGTGCGGCGGGCAGTCCGGGAGTTGGACGAGATCGTCAACAGCATCATTCGCCGCCGCCGGGCAACTGCCAACGGTAGAAATTCGACCAGCGGCGACCTGCTCTCCATGCTCATGTCGGCGCAGGATGACGACGGCAGCCGCATGACGGACCGCCAGCTGCGCGACGAAATCATGACGTTCCTGCTTGCCGGCCACGAAACCACGGCGCTTTCCCTCTCGTGGACCTGGTATCTGCTCAGCGAAAATCCCGATGTCGAAGAAAAACTGCAAACCGAACTGCATGCCATTCTGCATGGCCGAACCCCGTCGCACCAGGACTTGCCGAATCTTGTTTATTCCGGCCGCGTGATCAAGGAATCCATGCGCCTGTACCCCCCGGCCTGGAGCATGGCCAGGGCCGCCGCCCGGGATTGCGAAATCGGCGGCTATACCCTCCCGGCCGGAGCCAATGTCGTGATGAGCCAATGGATCATGCATCGCGATCCGCGATTCTTCCCCGATCCTGAAAAGTTCGATCCCGACCGCTGGGTCAATGACAATGAAAAGACCCGGAGCCTTCCCCGGTTCGCCTACTTTCCATTTGGCGGCGGTCCCCGGCAATGCATCGGCGCTGCTTTTGCCACCATTGGAAGCCACTCTTCTTCTCGCTGCGATCGCGCGGCGATTTCGCTGCGCGCTGTCCCGGGGCATCTCGTCGTCGCTTTTCCGTCCATCACCCTCCGGCCCAAATACGGAATCCGTATGTCTCTCCACGAGGCCGACTAGGGCTTACCAAGGTGTAGGGTGTAACCAGCCATCAAATTGACGAAATTCCCCGGCGGGCTGAAGATTGCGGATAGAAGAACCTTATGCGAATTAAGTTCTGGGGCGTGCGCGGCTCCACCCCGACTCCCCAGGCCGAAAACTTGCGCTATGGCGGCAACACCTCCTGCGTGGAGGTGCGCGTGGGCGAAAGACTTTTTATTTTCGACTGCGGTACCGGATTTCGCGCGCTGGGCCAGTCCCTGCGCCATGAGTTCAACGGCCGTCCGGTGGCGGCTCATGTTTTCGTCTCGCACTTCCACTGGGATCACATTCAGGGCATCCCATTCTTCGGGCCGCTCTATGACCGCCCCGAAAACCGGTTCCTCTTCCACTCTTCCAGCCAGAACAGCAGCCTGAAGCGCGTGATGGAAGAGCAGATGGCTGCTCCCTACTTCCCCGTGGGCATGAGCGAAATGAAGGCGCATCGCACTTTCTATGATCTCAAGGGCAGCATGAAGCTCGAAGATATAACGGTCGAGGCCCTGCCCCTCAACCATCCTCAGGGATGCACCGGCTTTCGCCTTGAAACCAAGGAAGGTGTGGTGGTCTACGCCACCGACAATGAGCCGGGCAATACCGAGTTCGACAAGAATGTGCGCAAGCTGGCCGCAGGAGCCGACGTGCTGATCTATGACGCCCAATATCTTCCGGAAGAGTATCAGGCCCAGAAACGCGGCTGGGGCCACAGCCACTGGCGCGAGGCCGTGAATATCGTCATGGAAAGTGGTGCGAAAGAATTGATTCTTTATCACCACGATCCTGACCACGACGACCGTTGCCTCGACCAGGTAGTGAAAGATGCCCTGAATTACTATCCCGAAAGTGCGGGCTGCGGCTGAGGGCATGGAGATCACGCTGTAGCGAGAAGGCCATTGGCGTCTAACATCCAGATCGCGCCCCTCACTCCCGTGCGCTTGCCTACCTCCCACAACCTGCTTATACTCTTGAATTTGGCTGCCCTTTCTGGGTGCCCGCCCGGTCCTGGCCAGGACTTGAACCCCGCACTCATCCCGGAGACGACTTTATGACAACGATGACCACCGCCATATCCATGGAGAAGGAAACTAATACATGGGAGGCGCAGGCCGCCCGCTTTGACCTCGCGGCCCACAAGCTCAATCTGGATGAGGGCATCTGGAAGGTGCTTCGCTACCCTAATCGCGAGCTCATCCTGCACATTCCCGTGGCCATGGACAACGGGCAGTTGGAGGTCTTTACCGGTTTTCGGGTTCAGCATTCCATTGCCCGCGGCACCATCCAAAGGCGGCATCCGCTATGCCCCGGACGTGACCCTCGATGAAATGCGCGCCCTCGCCAGTTGGATGACGTGGAAGTGCGCGGTGGTCAATATTCCGTTCGGCGGAGCCAAGGGAGGCGTGATCTGCGACCCCCACAAAATGTCTATGGGCGAATTGGAGCGCATGACTCGTCGTTACACCGCCGAACTGGTTGAATTCATCGGCCCGGAAAAAGACGTGCCCGCTCCCGACGTCAACACCAATGAGCAGGTCATGGCATGGATGATGGACACCTACTCCATGCACATGCGGCAAACGGTGACCGCTGTGGTGACGGGAAAGCCAATCAACATCGGCGGCTCTCGTGGACGCCGCGAAGCCACCGGCCGCGGCATCATGATTGTGGTTGACGAGGCGGTCAAACGGCTCGGCCTCAGTCCCGAATCCAGCCGCGTTATCATTCAGGGTTTCGGCAACGTCGGTTCCAATGCGGCCCGCCTCATGGCGGATGCCGGATACAAGATCACCGGAATTCTGGAAGTGACGGGTGGACTTTATAACAAGAATGGCATCGACATCGAAGCGCTCTGGGATTTCCGCCAGCGCAATGGCACGATCCTTGGGTTCCCGGGTGCCGATGCCGCGGATCCGGCCGAACTGCTGGTGACCGAATGCGAAATCCTGATCCCGGCGGCCACCGAGAACCAGATCACCAGCCGCAACGCCGATCAGGTAAAGTGCAGGATCCTGGCCGAGGGTGCCAATGGGCCTACGACTGCCAGCGCAGATGACATTCTGGCAGACAAGCGGGTCTTTGTGATTCCCGACATTCTCTGCAATGCGGGCGGGGTGACGACCTCTTATTTCGAATGGGTTCAGGACCGTCAGGGTTATTTCTGGAAAGAATCCGTGGTCAATGAGCAACTCGAGCACATCATGAAGACCGCGTTTGAAGACGTAGTCCGTTACGCCGAGACTCACGGCGTGAATAACCGGATTGCTGCCTACATGCTCGCCATCGATCGTGTGGCCTACACCATCCGCCAGCGCGGCATCTACGCCTAGGCCCCCGGGCGCCATGGGTACGACGCACGCCGACGGGAGCGGCATTGACGTTTTTGTCCCCGCCTGTCATTATTCTGCCCCGCTGTCAGGGCGACGCATTGCATAACACAACTTCGTCGAACCACACCTGTGCCTAGAATGCGTGCAGAGCGTGCCCGACTGGAGGAGATTTTATGAACCCGCGCAAGTACCCGCTAACCAATTGGGCGATTGCGGTCGCCATCACGCTGTTATTGAGCGTTTCTCCCATGCGGTCACAAACTCAAAGTGGCACGCCGGACCAGACCGCCGGCCAAACCACCAGTTCCACCAAGAAAACTACAAAGAAGTCCAAGAAGGCGGCTGCCTCGTCCGGCGACCAGTCGGCTGCGAGCAGTTCTACCGGCACCTCCACCAAGACTTCTAAGAAGAGTAAGAAATCCACGGCAAGCGCAGACCAGACCGCACCGGCCGCCAGCACGAGCGAGTCCTCTGCCAGCAAGACCGCTTCGAAGACGACCAAGAAAAGCAAGAAGTCGGATGCAAACGCCGCGCAAGGCAACAGCACTGGCGCCAGCTCGACCGAAGCCGCAGCTCCATCCTCCGCGACTTCCAAGAAAAAGAGCAGCAAGAAGAGTGCGAAAGCCGACGCGGGAACGGCCGGTCAACCTGCCGCCACATCGACGGCAGCGCCTTCCGATTCCAGTTCCATGAAGAGCAGCAGCAAGTCGTCGAAGATGAGTGCCCCGGCCAGTTCGTCTTCGTCTGGCAGCGCGCCGATGGCATCTCCGGCTCCGGCGAGCAACATGTCGAACTCCGCGGCATCGTCCCCCGCTCCCAAGAAAACCTCCACAACCGCCTCCAACAGCAGCGTTTCGGACTCGCAGATCGCTTCCGCAAAGTCCAGTGGCATGGTTTGGGTGAACACTGACAGCGGGGTTTATCACAAGAGTGGCCGCTGGTACGGTAAAACCAAGACCGGAAAGTTCATGTCGGAAGCCGACGCCAAAGCCGCCGGTTATAAAGAAGCCCAAAAGTGAAAAGTGAAGGAGGAGAAATGAATCGTCAAAATCTCGTCGCGCGCGTTGTAACCATTCTGTGTGCTGTGATTCTGCTCGGTGGAATGGCGATGAGCCAAAGCTCATCGAGCTCCGGCTCCAAGTCTAGTTCCATGGCAAAAGCTGCCTCAACCGCCGATCTTTTGGATATCAACACCGCTACCAAGGACCAACTCGACGCGCTTCCCGGAATCGGCGCGGCCTATTCCCAGAAGATCATCGATGGGCGGCCCTACAAGGCCAAGACCGACCTGGTGCGCAAGAAGGTCATTCCGCAGGCCACGTACAACAAGATCAAAGACAAGATTATTGCCAAGCAGATGTAAGCTCGAACGGCCAGGCTTTGATCTCAACAATTCGGTTTGAACCGCATAGGAGTATTCCATGAGCTTTATCGATGACGTGGCCGGAAAATCCATCAGCAGCCTGCTGGGCAGCAGTTCCAATCCGCTGGCCGCCAATTTGCTTCAGATGATCAACCAGCAACCTGGCGGTCTCAGCGGCCTGGTGCAGACTTTTCACGAAAAGGGCTGCGGTGAAGTGATCAGCTCCTGGGTGGGCACGGGCCAGAATCTTCCCATCTCGGCGGATCAGATTCAGCACATTTTGGGCAGCCAGCAGGTGCAGGAACTGGCCGCGAAAGCCGGAATCTCGCCCGACGCGGCTGGCTCGCAGCTGGCCTCGCTGCTGCCCTCGCTGGTCGACAAACTCACTCCCAACGGACAGCTCCCGGAACATGGCAGCCTGCTCGAAACCGGGATGAATTTGTTGAAATCGCTGGAAAAAACCGAAGCAGCGTAGCTCGGGACCCGCGGCGCGAACGGCTGCCAAATCCATTCGCGCCGCCTCCGTTGCTTTCCTTCTTCCCGCTGGGCGATAATCGGCGTGTTGCCTGTTCCGGCTTTCGAGTCGCCACACGCTCCGCGTCGGTTGTGAATCTGCCCAACTCCATTACGCTGTCCCGTATTCTCAGCATTCCACTGCTGATTTGGATTCTTTCCACCAATCGTTTCCACGCGTTCAGCGGCGAACAGGAAATTCTCGCGTCTTTGGTCTTCATCGCCGCCTCCATCACCGACGGCATCGACGGCTATCTCGCCCGCAGGCGTGGCCAGATCACCACCATGGGAATCCTTCTCGACCCCCTGGCGGATAAACTCCTCATCGCCGCAGCCTTCGTAACTCTGGTCCAGTTCAATCCCAGCCTGGTTCCGGCCTGGATGGCGGTCGTCATCATCGCCCGCGAATTTCTGGTCAGCGGCCTGCGGTCGATCGCGGCATCGGAAGGCTTCACCATCGAGGCCAGCGACCTGGGCAAGTTCAAGATGCTGGTGCAGATCGTTTCCGTGGTGGCAGTGATTCTGGAGCACCGCTGGAAAGATTGGCCGGTCTACGGCCCGTACGTTTTTCCGGTGCACTACATTGCGATAACGGCCATCTACTTTATGGTGTTTTTGTCACTGGCGTCGGCGATCGATTATTTCGCCGCCTTCTGGTCCAAGATCGACCGGCGGGTGGTGAAGCGCCGCCGCCGTGCCTTCGTCCTCAGCCGGCGGAGGAAGAGCAATGTCGCCATCACCTGACGAGACCTCCGATGGCGAGACCTCCGATTCCATCCCGGATTCTTCGTCCCGAAGCCATCCTCCCGCCGAATTTTCTCTCCAAGAACGTCTTCTCCTGCTGAAACTGGCGCACGATTCCATCGCGGCGACATTGGAGCGACGTCAGGTTGCTCTACATCCTCCGTCGCCGCACTTGGCCGAATCCCGGGGCGTTTTCACCACGCTTTACCTGCGAGGTGAACTCCGCGGATGCGTGGGCTACGTGGCTCCCGTGGCGTCGTTGTATCAGACGGTCGCAGAAACCGCGCGGGCCGCGGCTTTCGAAGATCCACGGTTCCAGCCGGTTACTCGGGAGCAAGCTCCCGATCTGGAAGCCTCCCTGAGTATTTTGTCGCGCCTTGAGGTCATTCAACCCAACCAGGTGGAAATCGGCCGCCACGGCTTGCTCATCACAATGGGCTCGCATCGCGGACTTCTGCTGCCCCAAGTTGCTTTAGAACACAACTGGGACCGCATCACGTTTCTCGAACAAACCTGTCAGAAAGCCGGCCTGCCTGCGGACGCGTGGAAGCACGGGGCCAGAATTGAGGCTTTCACAGCGGAGGTATTTTCGGATCGCGAAGTAAAACTAGACCAAACAAAGTGAAGAAAAAATCCGAAATAGCCCAGCCCTGTCATCCTGAGCGGAGTGGTCCGTTCACGAAGTGAACGAACCACGGAGTCGAAGGACCCCATGTACTTTGAATGTGGCACCGGCGTATCGAGGAATTTCTGTGGGCACTTCAACGGTATCGTGAGAATCCCATTGCAGGCTTGAGGCAGTGCCCGCCGGCATGGGGTCTTTCGACTCCGCCACCTCTTCGCTTCGCGAAGTGGTGGCTCCGCTCAAGATGACATCGGCGTGGAGGCTTAGACATTGCCCTTTTCGCAACTACGGTGAAACCCTGTTGGCGGCATCCCCGATGCAAAATGCCTGACTGGTTCTGGCGAGCACTCTTACTGCTGATCCAGCTCCACGCCGTCACCCAGATGAACATCTTCCAATGCGAAGACCAGCATCCCGGTCGAGGTGGTGGGAGTAGTGCTGAGAATTACAAGTTCTCCGACTCCGCGCCGCGGCAGGTCGGCCACATGGATCACCGGTCCCTTTGACCTGGAGAACATGTGCGGTTCCACAGTCGGCGGGCGCTTCTGCGAAGTCTCCACCACGTCGTAGCCTGCGAAAGAGAGCGAATCCACGGGATCCTTCAAGTCGGCTTCGTAACCGCGCACCGCGCGGAAGTAGTCACCGACTTTGACCCCTTGGTTCGCGCCAACGTTCAGGTAAACCTTGGCGCCGGTGCCCAGCACCGAATCGAAGTCCTTGGCTGCCACGATGCGTCCGCTAGTCGCATGATTTGGCGGTGCGAAACGGTCAAATCGCTGCGGCGGATGGAACTGGACGTCAGCTTTCTCCACGAACGGGACCACGATGTCCCCCGGATCGATGGGCTCGCAGGTGAACTCGATCGACGCCACCGCTGACTTGCTGCGCGTGTCCACAATGCGGACCCGTCCCAGCTCGGCATAAGGCTGGCCCATGGAATTCAACATGGCTTGCTGGCCAGGGAAAGTCTCGTAGCGATTCGGGTCGATCAACTGGCGCAGGACGGTGTATTGCTGTCCGGTCTGGTAGCCATGTCCCGAGAGGTAAATCAGGTCCTGGTTAACGAACTTGGTCGTGTTGGGCGTGTTGAGCCCGCCCGAGACGAAATTGGCGTCAGGCAGCACCTGCTTGTTGACGAAGCCCGCGCAGTAAATGTCCGCTTTGGAAGGCGTCTGCAGCCGCTCGGTGGGAAAGCTTGCTGACGTCAGAATCGTGTTTTGCGGAGCAGCCTGGTCAGTGGGACCGGGGTCGGCCTGCTGTGCCGATGCCGCAATAGCAAGGCAAAGGGATAGCAGTAACCATCCTGTTTTCTTCATGTTACCTCCGATGTCTAAGCCGGGAGCCCGGACCCGCATTTTCCCGCTAACTACAGCAAACAAAGGGCTTTCATTCCGGACAGTAACCTGCTGACTGAGGACGGTCAAGGTTACGCTGGTGTCATCACCGGTACGTTAGAAAGTTTGGCTGGTGAAATTGTTAATACTTTGTTGCATCTACAGTTACGCGCCTGTAATATCCCGACTCGTTCGCCCCCATGAATGCTGCAACGAGATCCTATCCGCCCCGCTTCCTGCCTTTGCGCCTCCCACGGGTGTGTGTTGCGGTCACTGGGGAAGATGCCGCCGACATGGTTCACAAGGCGGAGTCCCTGGCGCGCGATAACCCGTTTCTGGAGTTCAGGTTAGATTATCTTTCCCGGCCCGCCCTTGCCTTACCGAAGATCAAACGCTTCGCTGAATATCACCCTCATGTCGTAACCATCGCTACCTGCCGCAGGGAAGCCAATGGGGGAAAGTTTCGCGGCTCTCTGGCATCACAATTGGACATTCTGGCCAAGGCGGCGGCAGCGGGCTGCCAGTTGCTCGATCTGGAGCTGCAGAGCGCCTCCAAGGCCCGGTCCGAGCGCGTGCAACGCCTACGGACCAAGGCGGCCCTGATTATCTCGTACCACGACTTTCACGCCACCAAGAAGCTGGACGAGACGCTGGCGAAGATGGGCGCCATCCCTGCCGACTTTTACAAAGTTGTCAGTACGGCCACCACCCTTTACGACAACGTCACGATGATGAAGTTCCTTGAGCGCCACATCGACCAGTATTCTCTGGTGGGGATCTGCATGGGCGAACAGGGCATCATCAGCCGGGTGCTCGGAGTGCGTGCCGGCAGTGTGTTCACCTTCGGAGCCATCAGCCCTGATGAAAAAACCGCTCCCGGGCAGGCGACCGCCCAGGAATTGCGCAATACCTACCGCATTGAGCAGGTCGACGCCGCGACTCGAGTTTACGGTGTGGCAGGAGACCCGGTGGCGCATTCGCTTTCACCCGCCATTATGAACGCCGCCCTGCGTCGGGAAAACGTGAATGGAGTCTATCTCGCGCTGCACGCCAAGACGCTGAAGGACCTGCTGAGCTGTGTGCGCGATATTCCCATTCACGGCCTCTCAATCACCATGCCGTACAAAGAAGTGATCGTCAAACATCTCGACAACACCGACTCCCACACCACAAAAATCGGCGCCTGCAACACGGTCGTGCGCGCGCAGGACGGGAAGTTGTATGGCTTTAACACCGATGCGGCAGGCGTGGTCCGTCCCTTAGAACGGCGCATCCCTCTGGAGCACGCCAAGATTCTCGTGCTGGGCGCCGGTGGCGCGGCGCGAGCCGCGGTGTTCGGTCTCAAAGAGCGCGGCGCAGAAGTCTACATCCTGAATCGCAGCCTGGCGCCGGCGCAGAAACTGGCGCACTCCGCCCGGGCCCGCATCCTGAAACGGCCCGACCTGAAGAAGTCGAAATTCGACGTAATCATCAATGCCACGCCGGTCGGCATGGGCAACACCCGCGAATCTCCGCTCCATGAAGACGAGATCAACAGCAGCTTCCTGTTCGACATGATCTACGATCCGCCCGAGACCAGGCTCATGAAGCTGGCCAAAGAACGCGGGGCGCAAGTGATCCCCGGGATCGAGATGTTCGTTCACCAGGCCGCCCGGCAATTCGAGATCTGGACCGGAAAGCCCGCCCCCTGGGACGAGATGCTGCGTGTCGTCACACTTGCACTGCAGGAGCGGGCGGCGGCCAGTGCCGCCGCGAAAGAAGTGAAGAAAAAATGATCCTCAATCGGCGGCCGACGCTTGTGCGATGAGACGAGACCGGGACACCGAGCCATTGTCCGGTTCTGCCTGACTCTGTTTTCGTTGGTCGTGCTCGCTGTCGGCCCGGTCAGAGCAGCGTCGCCCCCGGGGAAGTCCATGATCGAGAAAACGACTTTCGGCAAAACGCCTGACGGCCAATCGGTCGACCTCTACACTCTCACCAACTCCCACCGTGTCGAAGTCCGCGTCATGAATTACGGTGGGATCGTGGTTTCACTGCGTGTCCCGGATAAGAACGGAAAACTCGACGACATCGTGCTGGGTTACGACGATTTTGCCGCATACCTCGACAACAAGCCGTATTTCGGCGCAATCATCGGGCGCTTCGGAAATCGCATTGCCCGCGCGCAATTCACCCTGGATGGCATCACCTACCACCTGGCCAAGAACAACGGCCCCAATTCCCTGCACAGCGGCGTGAAGGGATTCAACAAGGTCCTGTGGAACGCCGAGCCTTTCACCAAAGAACATACTGTCGGAGTCGTTTTCACGTACACCAGCAAAGACGGTGAGGAGGGCTTTCCAGGCAACCTGAAAACAAAAGTTACTTACACGCTCACCGATCAGGACGAGCTTGAGTTCGCTTGCGAAGCCACGACCGACAAGGCTACGCCCATCAACCTTACCCACCACAGCTATTTCAACCTGCGGGGCGAAGGCAACGGCGATGTATTGCAACATCAAATCATGCTCAACGCAGACCGCTTCCTGGTCGTCGGCGCGGGTCTGATCCCCAGCGGTGAACTTCGTTCCGTAGGCGGAACTCCGCTCGATTTTAGAAAGTCCCACGCGATTGACGCTCGGATTAACGATTCCTACGAGCAGCTTGTCGTTGGCGGAGGGTACGACCACACCTTTGTCCTGAATAAAAAAGGGGATGAACTGGTGCTCGGAGCGAAAGTGCGCGACCCTGAAACCGGACGAGTTCTGGAGGTTTACACTACCGAACCCGGCTTGCAGTTCTACACCGGCAATTTTCTCGATGGATCATTAGGCAAGCACGGCCACCACTATGCGAAACGCTCGGCCTTTTGCCTGGAGGCGCAGCATTTCCCCGACTCTCCGAACCACCCCGAATTTCCCAACACGATTCTGCGGCCCGGTCAGACGTTTCATTCGCGGACGGTCTACAAATTTTCTGCTGAATAGGCAGGCCCTGGCTTGCCACAGTGCAGTCAAATCCACCCGCCATCCACCAGATAACTCTGGTTCGTGATCGCAGAGCTGTCGTCGGCCGCGAGGAACAGCACCAGCCGGGCAACATCTTCCGGCACCAACTCCCGCTTCAGACTTTGGCTCGCCAGGATTTTCGCAAGATACTCGGGCGTGACCCACAAGCGGCGCTGGCGCTCGGTCATGATTGCTCCCGGAACTACGCAGTTGACCCGAACGCCCGCGGGGCCCAGTTCGCGGGCCAACGCACGAGTCAGTCCCGCAACCGCGGCTTTGGCTGTCACATATACCGGCATGCCGGTCGATGGGATCATCCAGGAAATCGAGCCCAGGTTAATGATCGAACCCGCACCCGCGGCAACCATGCCTGGGATGACGGCTTGCGCTGTGAAGAATTGATGGCGAAGATTGACCGCCATGCGCTCATCCCAGTATTCCGGAGTGACTTCAGAAAATTCATGACGATCGTCGTTGGCGGCATTGTTGACCAGCACCTGAACCGTCGCCCATCTGCTCCTGAACTTTTTTCACCGCGGTTTGCAGCGCCGGGATGTGCGTCAGGTCGCACGGCAGAAAAAGAGGCGCGTGCGCGCAGCCGGAGAGGCTTTCCACCAGCTTCCGGGAGGCGTCGACCGCAATGTCGAGAAACGCCACCTTGGCGCCCTGGAGCGCGAACTGTTCCACCAGCGACGCCCCGATGCCCGATCCCCCGCCGGTGATGAGTACCACGCGGCCTCGAAGGCTGGGGTAGGTGGCGAAACCGCTGCCTGAGGTCATCGGCTTATTCCGGTCCTTCATGACTGAGGACAACTGGACTTGCCCAAGAGAGTACCAAAACCCAGTCTCGGTCACCGCCTGGTGTGATCCTCGTCACAGAGACTCACGGGAGAGTGCAGCTAAGTTAGGAGTGACGAGGGCCCTTGAGCCCGTGGCGTCGCGAATCATAGCCATGGTAAATCTCCAGTCAGCTTCCTCACGAATTCAACCGGCTCCCGACTTCTCCAGGAATCCCATGCTGGTCTACTGGGAAATGACGCAGGCATGCGGTTTGGCTTGCCGGCATTGCCGTGCTGAGGCCATGCCGGCGCCAGATCCCTTGGAACTCACTCCGGTGGAAAGCCTGGGACTGTTGTGTCAGATTGCTTCGTTCGGTGCTCCCCTTCCGCACCTGATTCTTACCGGCGGCGACCCGCTTCGGCGCAAAGACCTCTTCCAGGTGATCGACCATGCCCGCAAACTCGGCTTGGACGTCTCCATTACTCCCAGCGCGACTCCGGAGCTGACCGGCGAAGCACTCGCCAAGCTTAAGGCCCATGGAATTCAGAGCCTGGGACTGAGCCTCGACGGCTCATGCGCCGGCCGCCACGATGCGATCCGCGCGGTTTCCGGGTGCTTTGAAAAGACCATGGAGGCGGCCCAGTATGCGGGCAGGCTTGGTTTGCCGATTCAAGTGAACACGTTGGTGGCACAGGAAACCGCAGACGATCTGCCCGAGATTTACGAGCTCCTGAAAACTTTCCCGGTCATGCGCTGGAGCCTGTTCTTTCTTATCTCAGTGGGCCGAGGGAAAGCTCTGCATGAGGTTTCGCCGGAGCGCGGTGAACAGATTATGAACTGGGTCCTGGACCTCGTGCCCGACGCGCCTTTCGCGGTCAAGACCACCGAAGCACCCTCCTACCGGCGGCTCGCGTTGCAGAGAATGCGGGCAGCAGGCATGCCCGCCGCGGAACGCAAGCAGAGTGCGGTCTATAAGGGCTTCCAGATTCGCGATGGACACGGCATCGTCTTCGTTTCCAACAAGGGTGACATTTACCCGTCCGGTTTCCTGCCTCTGCCCTGCGGCAATGTCAGGACAGGCTCCCTGGTGGACGTGTACCGCGATGCCCCCATCTTCCAGGCGCTGCATGCACCCGAACAGTTCCAGGGGAAATGCGGAGAATGCGAATACTGCCACATTTGCGGCGGATCCCGGGCACGGGCCTTTGCTCACACCGGTAATCCTCTGGAGAGCGATCCGTTCTGTCCGTATGAACCTCCCGGTTTGTCGCCCAGCCTGACCTAGGCGGGGTCCGGAAGCAGGCTTCCACTCTTTCAATTCGATCCGAAACACTCCGGCTGGAAGCTAGAAGGAATACACCACCGACAGCGTCGCAGAATTGCTTTGAAAGTCGCGCGGCACGAGCGTGCCCGGGTCAGACTTTTCGTTGTAGTCGTAATAATTCCAGGCGGTGCGCCACACAATTCCTTTGGTCAGGTCAACATCCACCGAAGCCGTGGGTTTGTGGAAGTTGAGCCCCAAAGGCCCCAGCGTATTCGGGGTGGGCGCCAGGATCGTGGTCTCGCCACTGCTGCTGACTAGGTTGTAACCCAGGCTGACCGATACCCGTTTGATGGGCTTCAGGATGATGTTGATGTAGCCAAAGTTGATTTTATTATCGTACAGCGAAGGCTCGGAAAGAAATGGAGCGCCACCACAATCCGTGGAACCAGTTTTCGCGCTTGAGGCCAGCACATAGCAGATGTTGGTGGTGGAAAAAATATCGTCGTAGTTGTACCCAAAATCAACCCCGAACCGGGGGTTCGGGTTCAGCGCCACCGTGTAGCCATAGTTGCGATCGTGCTCCCGGTGCAGCACTGTGGGCACGTTGTTGCGGCTCTCCAGGATGTTGATCGTGCCGGAAAGGTTGACCAGGTTGCTGGGTTTGTAGTTGACCCGGGTTTTGTAGCGTTGCAGATTCTTGGGAGTAATGCGGGTGGGGGCGACGTCTGCGGAGAAGATCTCGGTATCGAAGTTCAGCCGCAGCTTGTCGTTGGGATGGGCCCACACCCCGAACAGCCCCGAATTCTCGTGGACATCGATCGAGGTCAGTCCCTGATCGACGATGCCTGAAAAATTGCAGGTCCCATCGGGATTGAGCGGCTGCGTAAGGCAGTCGCCGCGGTTGGCGACGGTAGGATAAAAAAGTTCATTGGCCGACTCTAGAACCGAGTGATTGATTTCCCTTGCCCCATAGCGGTAGCCGAGATGTCCCCCGAATCGTTTGGTGACGTCGTACTCCAATTCGATGGTGTTGTATTTCGAATCCTGCCCCAGGAACCGGTTAAACAGGTCGGTGGCCACGTCGGCCGGCGAACTCGTACTGTGCACCGGGCAAGTCGGAGGGCAGATTGCCGGATTATAGGGTTGTATCGGGATCAGCATGCTGGCGGTGCTTCCGGTGAACGAACTCAGCGTAGTCTGGTCCGACAGCCCCGGGATGCGGAAATAAGAGAAACGGAAACTGTCGCTGATTCGCAATTTGTCGGTGATGCTGACGGTAACTCCCAGGTCCGTGTTCGCCACCACGCGTTTGTTCTTGGCGGTGCCGGTAACGTTGAAAGCGCGCTGGAAGGTTCGCGAGATCAAGCCCACGAACGATTCATCGAAGTTGTTTACCGTGGCGTCGGCTGAACTATAGGATCCCCGCGCCGAAAAATCCACCCGCCGGAAATAGCTCGACTGCAGGGTCAATTGCTCCACCGGAAAAGAAGTACGCGTAGGCGCCGATCGGCCATACGCCTGATACCCGTTGCAGGTGTCTTTCAGAGTTGGCGGTGTGGTGGCCGGGTTGAAAATAGGAGGCGTATTGCTGCAAGGCTGGCCTGCGGGCGCGTTGTACACGATGCCTGCGTCTACCGACGAGCCATCGCTCAACTGGAAGGCCCGCGGCTGACCGGCCCATGTCGAGTCTCCTTTGTAATACTGCAGAAACTGGTCGTAGCTGATGTTGGTGCGCGGCAATAGCTTGATGTCGATCCCGGCCTGGTACCCATCGAGCAGGGTGCGGGTGTTCTGCACCAGCATGGTGTCGGTTCCTTCGTGGATCGAGCTGAAGGCCGGCCCCTCCATATTATTGCGGGTAAAGCCCAGGCGGAAGCGCACCCGCGATTGGGGCAACAGCACCAGGTTGTAGTCATACATGCGCCGTACGGTCAGAAATTCGTGCGGAGAATTGTTGAGCTGAATAAACGGATTGAAGGGGTTCAGCGGATTCGCCAGCAGGTTGTAGTCCCAGATGTTCTGGTCGCGCCGGAACACTACGTTGAAGTTGTACCACTTGTTCTTGGACATACGCAGACGGCTGGCGTTCTCCGGATCGCCACCCCACCCGAAGCTGCTGAGGAAGAGATTGTCGAAGAGCCCGCCCTGGTGATTGAGTGAGCGCGCGCTTAAAGTCTGATCCAGCAGGCGCGGGCCTTGCTGCTGGTTGACGAATGTGTCGTAGATCGCCTGGCTCCCGTTGGTGTTGACAAAGCGATACCCGAATTCAAACGAACCCTGGTACGCATAGTTGCCGTTCTCCAGTCCATCCGTCGAACTGCTTGCCGTTTGTCCGGGAGCCAGCGTCAGCAGGGCGAAAGGAAGAAACAGAGCCAGCACCCAATGCCGGCCCGGCCGAAATCGCCGCCTGAGCCTGCCAGGGACACTTCGGCCTATCATTCGCACGGAAGCTGCCGGGAAGCGACGTTTCATGGCGTTCTCCTACTTGAAGAAGAATTCGTCAAAATTCGAACCATGGATCTGGGTGTGACACATCGTGCACGCCTGATACTTCTGGGTCTGGTTGTGGAACGACGGCAGGCCAGGTACGGAAGAGTCCTGGGTCAGGGTGTGGCACTCCAGGCAGACCAGATTCATCTGGCTGCGTTTCAGCAGCCGTGGATTGGTCGATCCGTGGGGCAGGTGGCAGGAGACGCAACCCTCGGTCTTCACCGGCACGTGCTCGAAGGCGAACGGCCCCGCTTTATCAACGTGGCATTTGTAACAGACCTGGTCCTGCGCCGCAGTGGCCCGCAGCTGCTTGGTCAGGAAGCCGCCATGCTGGTTATGGCAGTCGGTGCACTGAATCAGCCCCTGTTCGACGCGATGTCGGAACGGCCGGTTGAAGTCCTGCTTGATGTCGGTATGACAGCCGTAGCACAGTTCGGGCTGCTTATTTACCAGAAGGTACTGGGACTCTTTGGCATGATGCGGCGAGTGGCAGGCGATGCAGCTTACGTCGTTGACATTGTGCTGGGAGCGATCGAAGTTTGCATGTTCCTCGCCATATTCGTGGCAACCCAGGCATCGCTTGCTGATCTCTTTGGCGGTAACGCCCTGGAAGGTGAAAATCTTAGTCTTATCTCCGCCACCCTCTACGTGCTCCTTGCCGGGTCCGTGACAGGCCTCGCAGCCCTGCCACTCCTCCCCCCTCTTGCTGAGAGTCGTCTTCCAATGGGGCGTGGTCTCAAAGTTCTTGTAGATGTCCTCATGGCAGGTTTTGCAAGTGTCGGACCCCACATAGGCAGATCCGCCGGCGGGAGGTTTGAGATTTTGTTCTTGCGATGGATTCTCGGCGGCGCTTCCTACTGCGGCTAGACATGCCAGTAGAAGCGCCAACCCGGCTAACTGCAACGCTGATGCTTTGCCAGTTCTTCCGTCGTCCATCGTAGACTCCTCGTAGTTGCTGGGTGGCGAGACGGGCTCGCCGGCCCGTTTTTCATCGGGATGCTGAGAGACATCCACAACTGCGTTGGGCTGCTGCCATTCTTTCACCGGTGCGCTCTGTGAAAATCAGTTAACGCTCCGGCCCGATGTTCTTAAGGTCATAGTTCATCTTCAGTTCGGAACGTCCCATATCGGGCCAGCCCTGCATAATCTTGCGTGATTAGAAGGCAGTGCTAACCCCTTGCCTATGCCGCTTGTCACAAGCGACTGTGACCGAGATCACACCCCTCGGAGAGGCCATGTCGAGATCATAGGTGTACACTGTGGCGCAGCGGCTCACGCATCACAAGCGAAAATCAGTTGCGGGAAGTGTAAGGTTCCTTCTTGGTCATCAGCAACAAGCCAGTTCCGGGAAAGCTATTTGCTTCGTGATCACGGCCATTAAGTGGGACCACGGTCAGGTAGGATTGTTCTATGCTTCGTACCATACGCAGGCGATTCAACTACGTTTGAATAATCTCTGGAGGAAGCGATGACAATTGCAAGACGGTCTTCTCTGGTTCTGTTTAGCTTGGCGGCGTTGGCGGTGGCATGCCTGTTGACCGTGCCTGTGCAGGCGCAGGACACGGGCGAAAAAACCTACAAAGCAAAGTGTGCTGCTTGCCATGGCGCCGACGGGGCTGGCACCTCCGCGGGAAAAGCCATGAAAGCCCGAGATTTTTGCTCGGACGAGGTCAAGAAAGAGACCGCCGCCGAAATGACGGATATCGTCGACAAGGGCAAAAACAAGATGCCTGCCTACAACAAGAAGCTGAGCGATGCGGAAATAAAGGACGTGGTCGCCTATATCAAGGGCCTCTGCAAGAAGTAGCACTAAGAGGCGGCTATGGCAGCGAGTGATGAGGGCATGGTCAGCCCCGGTGAAAGATTATCTGCAGGATTACCCCGCCGGCGGTTTGTCGAGGCGCTGCTCGGCGGGGGATTTCTGGCCACCGTGGTTGCCTTCGTCTACCCCGTCTTGCAGTACCTGATTCCGCCCAAAGCTGCCGATCTGGGAGGCGACTCCGTGGTGGCCGCCCGGGTCGGTGAGCTGAAACTGAACAGCGGAAAGATTTTCCGCTTTGGTAATCGCCCCGGTCTGCTGGTCCGCTCTTCCAGCGGAGACTACCGCGCCATGTCCGCGACCTGCACCCATCTCTCCTGCACGGTGCAGTACCGCGACGATCTCCGTCAAGTGTGGTGCGCCTGCCACAACGGTAAGTACGACCTCAATGGGCGAAATATTTCGGGTCCCCCGCCGCGCCCGCTGGAGGGCTTTGAGGTACAGGTGCGCGGGGACGAGATCTTCGTAAGGCGCAGGCGGGACGCTTGATGGGTCCTCTAGGCAAGGTGCGCAAGTGGCTCGATGAGCGGCTCGGCTGGGATGACCTGATCGCTCCGTTGCGAGAAAAAAAAGTTCCTCTCCACAAGCTCTCCTACTGGTATTTCCTCGGAGGCATCACTCTCTTTCTCTTCGTGATCCAGGTGCTGACCGGGATCTTGCTGCTCTTGTATTACCGCCCGGGTGCCAACGAGGCTTTCGAAAGTGTGCAGTACATCATGACCCAGGTTCGGTTTGGCTGGCTGATTCGGTCCATCCACTCCTGGTCGGCCAATTTAATGATCTTTACCGCCTTTGCGCACATGTTCAGTGTCCTGTTCCTCAAGGCGTACCGCAAACCGCGTGAGCTCACCTGGGTCAGCGGCGTGATACTGCTATTTCTGGTCATGGGATTCGGTTTCAGCGGCTACTTGCTGCCTTGGAACACTCTGGCTTTCTTCGCCACCAAGGTGGGGACCGAGATTACGGGGCAGGTCCCGGTCATTGGCAAGCCCATGATGATCTTTCTTCGCGGAGGTGAAGAAGTCACCGGAGCCACACTCAGCCGGTTCTTTGGGTTCCACGTCGCCGTTCTCCCAGGACTGGCAACCTTGCTGATCCTGCTGCACGTGTTGCTGGTTCAACGGCTGGGCATCAGTGTCCCCCCGAAACTGGAAGTTCAGTGGGCCGCGAATCCTTCTGCAAAGCGGGAAATGAAATTCTTTCCCAATTTCTTGCTGCGGGAATTGATGGCCTGGTACGTGGCCCTGGGAGTGCTGGGGGCGTTAGCCGCACTCTTCCCCTGGAACTTGGGTGTCAAGGCAGATCCCTTTGTGGCTGCCCCGGCGGGAATTAAGCCCGAGTGGTACTTCCTGTTCATGTTCCAGACTCTGAAGCTTATCCCGCCCAAAGTGTGGTTCATCGACGGGGAGGTTCTGGGTGTACTTGTATTCGGCTTGGTTGGGTTGTTGTGGCTGTTGTTGCCTTTTTTCGAGAGCGACCAGCCCTCACACCCGAAAAACTGGATCACCGGGTTTGCGATCTTTGCCCTGGCCTACGTGGCAGGCATGACTGTTTATGGCCATCTCGCGAAATAAGCTCCGGCCGCTCGGTGCAGCCCGCTATTTCGGGCTGGCGAGCTTCATGGTGTTTGCGGTGTGCCTGGGTCATGGGCAAACCAAGAACTCCTGCCTGGATTGTCATTCCGTCTTGCCCGATCCCCTGGGAGTAACGCAGGAGAAGTTTAGCCAGGACGTCCACGCGCAAAAGGGTTTGACCTGTGTCAGCTGCCACGGCGGTGATCCCACCAGCGATGATCCTGACAAAGCCATGAGCCGGAAGGCCGGCTGGAAAGGGAAGATTGATCGCAAGCAAATCCCGCAGCTGTGCGGCAGCTGCCATTCCGATCCGGCATATATTCGGCAATTCAACCCCAGCTTGCGCACCGACCAGTTGAGCCAATACGGGACGAGCGTGCATGGCAAGCGGTTCGCGGCGGGAGACACAAAAGTTGCGGTGTGCACGGACTGCCATAGTGTCCACGATCTAAGGGCGCCCAGCGATCCCAGTTCCACCGTCAACCCTGTTAATGTGGCAAACACCTGCTCCCGCTGCCATTCCGACCCGGATTACATGAAGGGATACTCCATTCCCACGGATCAGTTCGCAAAGTACAGCACCAGCGTGCACCACGAAGCGCTAACCGTGCGAGGTGATCTAAGCGCGCCAACCTGCACAACCTGTCACGGAAACCATGGCGCGGCGCCGCCAGGAATAGACAGAGTTCAGAACGTGTGTTCGAACTGTCACACTTTTCAGGCTCAGATGTACGACAAGAGTTCACACAGAAAGGCCTTTGAAGCGGCTTCTCTTCCCGGATGCGTC
The DNA here is from genome assembly GCA_963765285.1 of Terriglobia bacterium. GTDB lineage: Bacteria > Acidobacteriota > Terriglobia > Terriglobales > Acidobacteriaceae > CAVWZH01. Next base: position 680,716 of record CAVXVR010000006.1, on the reverse strand, counting down.
GTGTGCCACGGCAATCACGGCATCAGCCATCCGAGCGACGCGATGCTTGGCACAGGGCGGGCCGCCGTCTGCATGACGTGTCATACTTCAGGCGACGTTTGTGATCAGGCCCGCGCGCAATTGCAGAGTTCCTTGAGTCAATTGGATGCGGCGATCAAAAGCGCAGACCAGGTTCTGGGCATTGCTGAGTCTTCTGGCATGGAGGTCAGCCAGGCTCGGCTGGGGCAGGATCAGGCACGGGATTCTCTGACCAAGGCTCGAGTCACAATCCACAGCTTCCGGACGGATTTGGTGGATCAGGATATTCAAGCTGGTCTGAAGATCGCCGCCAACAACCGGCGGGCTGGCAAAGACGCCATGGTTGAGCGCAACCATCGCCGTATCGGCCTGGCAATGTCGCTGATCGCGATCGGGATCGTGTTGCTGGGGCTTCGGCTGTACATCAAGCAGATAGAGAGTTAGATCAGATACATTGCTGTCGCACACCAAACCATAGAATGTTTCCTGACCCGCACCATGACTTGGGCATGCACAACAGAGAGGAGTCCAGCTTCCTTCGATGAACTTCGATGAAACGGTGAAGAAGTGGATCCGGCCGCTTTATTTTCTGGGCCACAATCCGGTGACTTTAACGGGCGCGGTGCTGACCACCAGCAGTGCGCTCACTATGATCGCCTTCTGGTTCTATGATGTCCTCCTCCCGGGGCCTCCCCATCCCTACATCGGAATTCTCATCTTCCTGATCCTGCCCGGCGTCTTCATCCTTGGCCTGGTGCTGTGTCCGGTGGGCGTGTGGATGCGGCGGCGCGAGTTGCGCATCCGTGGCGAGCTGCCCGAGGCATACCCCAAGATCGACTTCCGGTCGGAGACGGTCCGGCGCGGATTCTGGCTGGTGTTTACGGCTACTCTGCTGAATGTCATTCTTTTCGGAACCGCCTCCTACCGCGGCGTCGCCTACATGGACTCTGCAGAATTTTGCGGCCAGACCTGCCACACCGTGATGATTCCGGAATTTACTGCTTACCAGAATTCCCCCCATTCTCACGTGGACTGCGTGAGCTGCCACATCGGCCCGGGCGCGGGCTGGTTTGTACGCTCCAAGCTCTCGGGTGTGCGTCAGGTCTTTGCCGTAACCTTCCATACCTACTCTCGGCCGATTCCTTCTCCCGTGAAATATTTGCGTCCGGCGCGCGAAACTTGTGAGCAGTGTCACTGGCCACAACGCTTTACCGGCGACAAGTTTCTCGTAACCACCAAGTACAAAGATGACGAGAAAAACACCCCGCAAACCACCGTGCTTCTGATGAAGGTAGGCGGGCGCTCCGGGCAGGGCGGCGTCGGCATACACGGGCGCCATCTCGACCAGGGATCGCGCATTCACTACATTTCGATCGACGAGCAACGCCTCGTCATCCCCGTGGTTTATTACACAGACGACGCCGGCAAAGTGGTCACCTACACCTCCACCGATATCAAGACCACGCCGGAGCAGCTCAACCATGGCGATCACCGCACCATGGACTGCGTCGACTGCCACAACCGCCCGACCCATGCCTTCGAAATGCCCGAGAATGCGGTAGACCAGCGAATCACGCAAGGCGTGATCAGCCCCGAACTGCCCTTCATCAAGAAAAAGGCCCTGGAGTTGATCAAGGCCGACTATCCCGACCGCAACACCGCCCATCAACGGATCGTCAGCGGAATCGACACTTATTACCGGGAAAACTATCCTCAGATTTACCAGACCCGCCAGACCATCGTGCAACAGTCTGCCGAGCAGGCCGCCGCCATTTACCTGCGCAACATATTTCCCGCCATGCGCGTCGCCTGGGGCACCCATCCCAATAACCTCGGGCACAACGACTCGCCGGGATGTTTCCGCTGCCATGACGGCAGCCATGTCAGCCCCGACGGCAAAGTGATCACCAATGACTGCTCCGCCTGCCACTCCCTGCTGGCCGTTGAAGAAGAAAACCCGAAAGTCCTGACTGACTTGGGGATGAAGTAACCTGACCCGCGATGCATGCCCGGTCTGGCAGCTCCACGCTCCACGCGGCATCCGGAAGGCCCCTGAACTGCCGTAGCTGTACTGCCGTGTCCCGAACCTTCCGAAGAATGCTTTTCGGCCGGGCCAGGTCTGGTCTACACTCGGAATAGTGCGAGAGACTCCTGAACTGGCCAAATTCATACAATTCACAGGGGTATTCTTGCCCGTAACTGGCATAAGATAGCAACCAACGCGCGCCCGCTAGGACCGAAAAGCCATGACTGCACAAGCGGGGACCCAGATGTCTGAAACCGGCAAGCAGTGGGAGGGCCAACTCGTCAACGACGAGTTCCGCTTGCTGCAGTACCTTGGCGGCTCCAGCGATAGCGTTCGTATTTCTCACCGAGCGCGCCCAGCAGAAAGCCGCCATCAAACTTGTTTTCGCTGACGCGGTCGATGAAGAAACCCAGCTTTCCCGCTGGCGGCGGGCTGCGGCTTTGTCCCACCCGCACTTGATCCGGCTCTTTGAAACCGGCCGCTGCCAGCTCACGGGCAAACAATTTCTTTACGTGGTCATGGAATATGCCGAGGAAAATCTTTCCCAGATTCTGCCTTCCAGGCCGCTGACCTCGGCCGAAGCCCGCGAAATGCTCGGCCCGCTTCTGAGTGCCCTCGAGTACCTGCACAATCGCGGACTAGTCCACGGTTACGTGAAGCCGGCAAACATCATGGCCATCGACGACCAGCTCAAGCTATCGAGCGACGGCATCCGTGCCGCCGGCGAATCGATGGGCAACCTCAGCCGCCGCAGCGCCTACGACGCGCCCGAGAGTGATCACGCGGCGCCTTCAGCCGGCCGCCGATGTCTGGTCGTTGGGGATGACGCTGGTCGAAGTTCTGACCCAGACTCTGCCCGTGCAAAAAGCACAAGCCGACCCCGCCGTTCCGGACAAGCTGCCAGCCATGTTTTTTGATATTGTTCGCCACTGCCTGGTCCGGAATCCGGCATCCCGTTACACGGTCGCGCAGATCATGACGCGATTGCGGCCGGGCGCTGCGGATCAAAAGGCGATTGCGAACAAGCCGGGTGCTGCATCCACGAATCGCCGCTACTGGATTCCCGCAGCCATCGGGGGAATCGTGCTGCTTGTCGTTCTGGCTGGCCAGCGATTGTGGCATAGCTCTCCTGCAGAAGAGAAGTCGCCTCAAGCTCCTCAAGCCACCAAGACTGAGCCAGCGAGTCCCGCTGCTGTAACTCCACCAAAGCCAGTCGCCCACCCCGCACCGCCGCCGGCAAAATCACCCACGCAACTTTCAAGCCAGGGAGCGGTCGCTGAACGCGTTCTGCCGCGCGTTCCCCAGAGTGCCCGCAACACCATTCAAGGCAAGGTTAAGGTTCGAGTGCGAGTCAAAGTCGATCCCTCCGGTAACGTGGTCGACACCAGCTTTGACTCGGCCGGCCCCAGCCAGTATTTTTCCCGCCTGGCTAAGCAGGCCGCGCAAGACTGGAAGTTCACGCCTCCGCAGGCGGATGGCGCAAACGTCGCCAGCCAGTGGATCTTGCGATTTGAATTTGGAAGAAACTCAACGGAAGCTTTCCCGTCGGAAGTCGCTCCGCAAAAACGCCATTAATGATGGTGAAGCTTGCATTCTGACAACCTAAATCCCTTTATCGGAGTCATCCCGAGCGAAGCCGTTCTTCAGGCGGAGCGAGAGCCTGCCCTGAGCGAAGCGCAAGCGAGTCGAACGGGGATCTTGCGTGCATCGATGCTGCCGCCAGCAATCAAACTGGAACCACACTCGCTCATGAGGGAGAGCGAAATCCCGATGAAGTTTCGCCCCATTTCAGGCTGCGCGGTATTGCTGCTGCTCGCACTGACGACCGTCTGTGCCGCAGAAGATCACAATCCACTAGCCGGCAACCCTGAAGCAGCAAAACTGGGCGAATTCCAGTTCCGCATCAATTGCGCTTTTTGCCACGGCCTGGGCGCCCACGGCGGAGGACGCGGCCCTGATCTCACCCGCGCCCAAAAGCGCCACGGAAATGCCGACGCTGACTTGTATCACACCATCAACGAAGGCGTCCCCGGCACCGCCATGCCGCCGAATGGCACGACCGGCCAGGGCGTGGGCATGACGGAAACGGAAATCTGGCAAGTCATTACCTATCTGCGAAGCCAGCAGGTGAAAGCGCCGGCGCAACCGGTAGGCAACGCAACTCACGGCAAGGAACTTTTCTACGGAGATGCGAATTGTTCCAGTTGCCACATGGTCGAAGGCAAAGGTGGACGCTTTGGCCCCGACTTAAGCGGCGTCGGAACCGCGCGCGCGCCGGAAGCGATCGTGGATTCGGTCCGCAACCCCAGTCGCCGTCTGGCGCCCGGGCTCACTGAGGCCATGAAGGAATTTCCTCAGGAATACGAGACCGTAGTAGTCACAACAGCGGACGGCACCGAAGTTCGCGGAGTGGCCATGAACGAAGACAGCTTCAGCGTGCAGATCATGGATCAGAGCGAGCAGATTCACTTCTTCGAAAAAGATCAGCTCCGCTCTTTCAAAAAGACCCGCATTTCGGCCATGCCGATCTATGATCCGGCCACCCTGAGTGACAAAGACCTGCAGGACATCGTCGCCTACCTGCAAAGTGTAGGCGCAAATTGAGGATGAGAGCGTGAAACGATTCTTCGTCATGTTGCTGCTCGCGCTGTTTCCAGCGCTTCCGCAGCCCGCGCACGGGCAAGTAACGTTCTCCCGCCTGCTCAATTCTTCCAAAGAGCCGCAGAACTGGCTCACCTATTCGGGCAGTTACTCCGGCCAGCGTTTCAGCGCGCTCGATCAGATCAACACAGCAAACGTCCATTCGCTGGTTCCCAAGTGGGTGTACCAAACCGTAGCCACGGGCAAGTTCGAAACCACGCCTTTGGTAGTCGACGGCATTCTGTACGGCACCGGCACGGACAATCGCGCGTTTGCCCTCGATGCTCACACCGGGCGGCCCATCTGGATCTACCAGCGGCAATTGCCCGGGGACATTCGCCCCTGCTGCGGCCGGGTCAATCGCGGCCTCGCCATTCTTGGCGACAAAGTTTTCATGGGCACGCTCGACGCCCACGTCATCGCCTTCGACACGAAGACCGGGAACATCATCTGGGACGTTGCGGCCGTCGATTACAAAGGCGGATACAGCTTTACCGCCGCGCCGCTGGTGGTAAAGAATCTCGTGATTCTGGGTGTGTCTGGCGGCGAATACGGCATTCGCGGATTCATCGACGCCTACGACGCCGGCACCGGCCAGAGAAAATGGCGTTTCTACACCACCCCCGGCCCGGGAGAACCCGGCCACGACACCTGGGAAGGCGACTCCTGGAAAATCGGCGGCGCTCCGGCGTGGATCACGGGAACATACGATCCCGCCAAGAATGAACTGTTGTGGCCCACGGGAAATCCTTCTCCTTCCAACCGTGGCGAAGGCCGCGCCGGCGACAACCTTTACAGCAACACTCTGCTCGCGCTCGACGCCGACACCGGTAAGCTGAACTGGTATTTCCAGTTCACCAGGCACGACGAACACGACTGGGATTCGACCCAGATTCCGGTCGTGCTCGATCTTGGCGACAAACGATGGGTCGCGCAGGCCAATCGTAACGGCTTCTTCTACGTTGTCGATCGCAGCAAAGGCAAGCTGGTGTCTGGCGAATCCTTTCGGCAAGGTCACCTGGAGCGATAGCAAAGACGCCGACGGGCGACCTGTGGCCAATAGTCAAAGCAAGCCGACACCTGAAGGCCAGACAAGTTTGTCCCGGAGCCGCTGGCACAACCAACTGGGAATCACCGACTTTCGATCCGCAGACCAGCCTCTTCTACGTCACTTCCCGCGAGCAGTGCGACATGTTCAGCACCGCTCCCCAGCCCTACGAAGCCGGTCACGCCTATTATGGCAGCGCCTATTTTCCTTCCGACACTTCGGAACCGTTCTGGGGCGCTCTGCGCGCCATCGATCCGGCAACCGGGCAGATGAAGTGGGAATTCCGCCACGTTTCGCCTTCATGGGCCGGTGCTCTCTCGACTGCTGGTGGCCTCGTCTTCACCGGCGACTCGGAAGGCAACTTCATTGCGCTGGATGCCGCCACCGGCAAGGCGTTGTGGCATTTCCAGACCGGCGCAGCCATCTACGCCGCGCCGATCGCGTTCGCCCTCGATGGAAAAGAATACGTCGCCATCGCCGCGGGCAGTGCGCTGTATACCTTCGCTCTCCCATAGATTTCCGGTGAAAGATTTCCGGTGAAACTTCCGCCCGGCGGGGGAACCCCTCCATGCACTTTCCCTCGATTTGCTTTGCCCTGATCATCATCTGCAGGCAAGAAGTCGCGCTCCTTCGCGCCTTAAGCCACACTTCTTCCGGCAAAACATGGAGCCCATCGAACGACGCCGCTGCTTGCGCCACAAAGTGCACGCCCCGGCATTTGCCAGCTTCGACGGCGTCACCGGCGGAATGATTCTGGACCTGAGCGAGCAGGGCCTGGCGATGCAGACGGCCACGTCCTCTCGAGCCGCAACGCCGCATTCAGCTACATTTGAGCCTCCCGGAACCAGCCACCTATCTCGACACCGAGGGCTACATTGCCTGGGCCGACGCTCTCGGCCGTGCCGGCGTTCGTTTCTCCGATTTGCCGGAAGAAGCCCGCATCCGGCTGAACCAGTGGCTCACGCTGAACGCCACCGCTCCCAGCCGCAAAGCGCCCAAGTTCAGCATGGGCGAGTTCTCGCTGGCGCCCCTCGGAACAAATCCCGCGAACGCCGCAGACGACCATCTGGCCATCAGCCTGGAACCAGACACCGGCGCTTCCGGGCAGGGCAGGCACGCGCCCGGCTCGACCACCGTGCAATACGAATTCAATCCGCTTGGCCCGGACCTCGATTCCGCCCTGCGCCTCATCAGCCAACGCGCCTGCTCACTCACCCGCGGCAGCGGTGCAGCCATTGCGCTCAAAGACGATGGATCTTCGCAACTCATGAAATGCCGCGCCAGCGTTGGCGATTGTGCGCCTCCGCTCGGCACTGAACTTGAGATCGACTCAGGACTCTCCGGCGAATGTGTCCGCACCGGAAAAGCCCTGCGCTGCGACGACGCCGAAACTGATCCTCGCGTGGACGCCGAAACCTGCCGACTCCTGGGCATCCGCTCCGTGGTCGCAGGACCGATTCAGTATGAACGGGAAATTGTCGGACTGCTCGAAGTGTTTTCCGGCCACTCGTTCGCCTTCGATGAAGGCGACGTCGCCGTCATCGAAAGCCTGGCGCAGACTGTGCTCCGGACCCTGCGCCACGCGACTGCAATCAAACATGGCCGCCCGGCATAGAATCGGCAATCCGGAAATTTAGTTGGATAGAGGCGACGACAGCGATCCCTCTGAATTTCGTTCCACTAACACCCCGACTTCATCGCGATAGAGTGTTCTCCATTCTGGGTCACGTTCGAGCGCGTAGGTTAACGCCTGGTCAGGCGGGAACAGCACATATTGAATCTTGTATTTATCGAGGATTCGTTTCGCGCGATCAATCCCCATCACGTCGATGTAGTCTTGAAACACGCCCGCATACTCAAAAATATCTGCCCGGCCGTCGATGAAAACTGGAATGTCCCGATGGTTCCATTCCATATAACCGCCCCACGGATAGAAATTCAGCAGCCGGCCCTGCGGCGGGTGAGCTTCGAGAAAAGCCAGCGCCCCGACCGGGTACTTCTTGTCGATCGAACTCTGCAGCGCGCTCGAATGGGGCCAGTAGTAAAACATGGCAGCAATCATCAGCACGATCCCCAACGCATTGAGCCACGGAACTTCCAGCTTGGGTTTGTAAAGCGGCAGGAAGTCCAGAATCCTCGCCAATAACGGCGAAACCAGCACTGCCAGCAGAAACAGAAACCGGACATAACTCAGCCCGCAGTACAGCCCGAACAATGCCAGCAATAATCCGGAAAGCGTCCAGCGCCGGTTACGCAGCAAAGCGCCCAGCAGCAGAACGAGCAGCAGAACCATCACCAGTCTCCCGTGCGTATCCCGCAGATTCACCGGGACCCATTCCACGATGTGCGTGATGTTGAGTCTCTGCCGGAATGCAAGGTCGAAAGGGTAGACCACAAGGCGATACCCAAAAGGATTGACGAAGAGCGCGATCACGCTGGCTAGCCAGGAAAGAGTGAGTCGCCGGCGCTGCACTGCAGTCCATGGCTCAGCCGTAATGCGCCCCCAGGTTCCTTTCACTGAACCGGCCACAATAAAGATGGCGAAACAAATCAAGCCGATCAGCCACGACCCGTGGGTGTTGACCCACAAGCAGAACAGAACAGGAATGGTCCACAGCGGCGCGGCGCCTCGCAGGCGGAAGCGCTGAAGGATGATGAGCAGAATCACTAGCCAGGCATAGCCGAACAGGATCGTCCGCGGGCCGAACGCCGTACTGGCAAGAAACGAACAGAAAGCACACGCTACAAACGCAGCCTTGAAGTTCGCGCTTTCCTTCCATCCCAGATACAAAAGGCCCGCAAAGATCAATTGCAACAGCAGAATCTCCACCGTCTTCAGACCCATAAGTCCCCAGACTCGCCAGGCCAGATAGAAGGGAATTTCCGCCAGCCATTCATGATTGATCCAGGGAACACCCGCCACGGTAAAGGAAAACATGTCAAATCGCGGCAACTGATGATGCTGGAAAAGATATTCTGCGTCGCGCAAGTGCCACCAGATGTCAGGATCGTCCATGCCGCTGCGCGCCAGCATGAACTCCAGGGTGATGATCACCACCGCCAGCACTGACAGGAAGGAAAAAACCACGCCGAACTTGCCCTGCCGTGGTACGGCCTCGCGAGGCTTACTCTCACGCTGGCTCCACTTCGGGTCGTCAGTTGAGGTGGCGCCGTTCATGTCGTCGGGAGGAAACCTGGCAGGGTCAAGTCTACCCCCTCGGAGTCCTCATCCCGCACCGGCGAGGGTCGCGCTGGGTGAGCATTTGGGTACAAGCGGGATCGCGAGCCGTACCCGGATTCCGCCCTTTGTCCGCATGCTTCCCCACTGCTGGGCCTACGGACATGTCCCTCGGAATGTGCAAATCGCAAAGGTTGCACATCGTTCTCTGGCAGATGAAGCGGGTGAGTGCCGGGGCAATTCGCGCGAACGCAAGTACCCAGATTCAGGACGATTATCAGCCGATGAGTGGAATGATCGGGCGGCCCGTTAGGCTCCATCCCCAAGTGTCTCAGATGGAGAAATCTGCGCTTCCACAAACTTTTCCACAGGGCATGGAGCGGAATCTGCGAGCGAAACGCAGGGCGCTTATTCAGGCGACTCCATGCCGCCCTGCGCCATGGATTCGAAGCGAGTGGATCGCTTCAAAAAGGCCAGGCGCAGCTTGCCGGTCGGGCCATTTCGCTGCTTGGCGATGATCAATTCTGCCACACCGTCCAACTCCGGCTCGTCTGGCTTGTAGACTTCTTCACGAAAAATAAAAGCCACGACGTCCGCATCCTGCTCAATCGAACCTGATTCGCGCAGGTCGGCGAGTTGCGGGCGATGGTCTCCGCCCCGGCTCTCCGGAGCACGGCTTAGCTGCGAGAGTGAGATGACAGGCACGCTCAATTCTTTAGCGAGCGCCTTCAACCCGCGCGAGATTGCCGAAACTTCTTGCGTGCGGTTTTCAAAACGCCGGCTGCCGCCGGACATGAGCTGCAGGTAATCCACGATGAGCAGATCGAGCTTGCCTTTCGACTGCTGCAATCGCCGCGCCTTCGCCCGCATTTCGCTCAGCCCGATTCCCGGCGTGTCGTCAATAAAGATGGGGGCATGCGCCAAATCTTCCATCGCTTGCACAATTTTGGCCGTGTCTTCTCGCAACAGGAAACCGCTCCGCATCTTGTGTGAATCCACTCGCGCCCGGGAACACAGCAAACGCAGCAGCAACGCCTCGCGCGACATTTCCAGAGAAAAAAGACCCACCACCTTTTTGTCCTCGATGGCGGCGTTCTCCGCAATGTTCAAGGCAAAGGCAGTCTTTCCCATGGAAGGCCGGGCGGCAATGATGATCAAGTCTGAACGCTGGAGCCCACTCGTCATGTCGTCCAGATCGCTGTAATGCGTTGCCAGGCCGGTAATGCGTGCGCCCCGCTGCAAAAGCGCATCCACCGAGCCGAACGATTCCTTGACGATTTCCTGAATGCCCAGGAAGCCCCGGCCAATCCGCTTCTCCGAAAGCTGAAAAACAGCCGCTTCCGCGTCGTTAAGAATCTCTTCCGCCGGATCAGACTGGTCGGTCGCCCGCGCAATCGCAGCCGTCGCCGCATTGATGAGCCCGCGCAACAGCGCCTTATCGCGCACAATCCGGATGTAGTGCTCAATACTCGGCCGGTCCGGCACACCATCCATCAGCCCGGAAATGTAGCCCACGTCACCGACCGCCTCAAGCTCCTTGCGCCGGTTGAGTTCCTCGGTCAGCGTGATGAAGTCCGCCGGGCGCGACGACTCCACTAACTCCGCGATGCAGACATAGATCCGACGGTGAGAGTCGAGCGCAAAATCCTCCGGCCGCAAATGCTCGGCCGCCTCATTGAAGGCCATATTGTCGAGCAGAATCGCGCCCAGGATGGATCGTTCCGCTTCCACGTTTGCCGGAAGAGTGTGCGCGGGAGAGTAGTCTGCAGTGGCCAAGGTCTTATTCACTTCTCAGAGTGCGAGCACATCATAGCCGCATAAAACTTGTGAAAGAAAAGTGCCGCTCTGGAAAACCCCAGAACAATTCAATTTCTCTGGCGGCTTAGTTGCGCTCTCAGTATAGGACGAATAAAAAGCGAATCGCAAGAGCCAACTGAGATCCGGGACCAGGTTTAATCCAACCCTGAATCGGAACGGTTGAGGCAGACGCCAAAAATAAATGCGGCTCAGGCCAGCCACCTGAGCCGCACTGCTCGTGAATGTTTGCCTGCTTCATTCACCGCTTGTGGCGGCGAAGCATGCGCATGAAAACTGCATTCCGAAGGATGCCGCTTTCCTGACGCACTCAGCGGGTCAGTGACGCTGAGACTCGAAACCCGAAAGTCCCGAATCCCGTGTTCTCTGACCTGCAGCGATCGGGCTTGCCAGCGGCTCAGTCCCACCTTGTGGGGAGGACCTTTCCGAGGAGGCCGCAACGCCTGAGTTTACGCAATGCGCCGAAGCGCCTTGTGCAAAACTCTCCCAGCGATTCACCCTCGGGAACCGCCGGGAACCGTTGGCTTGTGCCACGATCTCCAGCAGGCTTAAAACATCTCACGTATGCACTGACCGCACTGTGCTTGAATCGCGAAGTGATCGCAACGGAAAATTGCAGCCGCGTTGTGCAGAAACTGTGGAGGACAGAACTTCTTTGTGGAAAGCCACGGAAAAGTCGGAAGAAAAACCTGAGTTGCCTAAGAAGTTGTTCAATCGAGTCGCGGAAAACTATTCATTCAGCCAGAGGTCTCACTGGTCCGCAGTCGAGAGCAGCGTGAGAATTCCTTTTCACGTCCGTGGTAACGGATGCAGGCATGGGGTCCTTCGACTCCGCGTGAATTCCGCTATCGCGGACTTCATGCTGCGCTCAGGATGACAGTTCTGGTGAGAATTCAGACCCCAAAACCCTTACCTCTCCCAGTGGCTCTTAAAGAATCGCAACGATGCCTCCATCCGCTGCAGCGCATTGCGCGGAATGCTCGGCGCCGGCTCCTCTGCCTGGGTCGCCTCTTCCTTCACATCCGCCGCCTCCCGCAGCAACTCCCACGCCTCGCGGTACTTCTCGTATTCGGCTCGCGGCGTGGACAGAGACCGATCGCATCCCCGTAATTAATCTGGCGGGGATGATGTACCAGGCATCCTCGGGGACGACGTAGGCTGCAAGGAAGTCGAACGATCCGGCCGATAGGCCTGGTGGCCGCCGCGCACGGTGCAAACATATCCGGTTTTTTGTTCAATCAGGGTGGACTTTACCTGCACGCTGACAAAGCGTCCGGTCGCCCATGACGAAGTCATAGCTCGAGAGTTCCCCCAGGGCTTGCTCACCGGCAGACCATGCTCGTTGGCCCTGGCCATAAACCGCAACTCCGCCCATTCGCCGCGCTGCTTTTTGTCTTCGATTATTGTTGCGGTTTCTGCTTCTTCAAGCCAACTCCCAGGCCATTCCGCTCAAAAAATTGTCATTCCGAGCCGCCCGGAGCCGAAGGCGAGGGCGTGCGAGGAATCTGCTTTTCTTCTACTACCATTGGAAATTTCTGAGGATCCCGAAGGCAAGAATTTTCGGAGGGAGGAACCGGCCGTGATTCCCAAAATGGGAAGGGCGGCAGGACAATCCGTGCCAGCGAAATGATAAGGCTGCAGAACGGCGCCTCGTTCGGGAACTGGATTTATTTGTGGGAGTTGCGCCCCATGGGCGCGATTTCGTGTGTGGTGCCGTACCCAGGGCTTGCATCGGCGCGATTCTCGCGCGCGATGCCGCCCTGGGCTGTCATATGTCGCCCCTTTGGGGCTGGGAATTTGGTACGCTGCATGCCGCTCCTCATCCCCAAAACGACCGAGGGCAGATCGCCCGAGGTGAAGTTCGGCTCTACCCCATCGCGTATAACATCGCAGACTTCATTGAGGGAGTCCGGGTGGAAACTGCTGCCGAATTTTTTAAGCAGCGTGCAGGAAAGGCGACCGGCGATGGGTTGATGAAGTTTCTGCGAAATGCTCCGAAAAATGCGCCCGAGCCGAGAGATGTGATTCGCTAAAGTCCGCGGGGAAACCGGGGGATGTTGCGTGCGTCCCGGTGTTGACAATCGCCTCGGCCTATTTCGGTCAGCGTGAGCGGCGATTCGCGGACGTCGTCTAGTATCTCGAAGCCCCGAGCGATGCAATTCTGGTTGGTTATCAGGACTATCACTAGGGAGCTTCCATGAGCATGCCCCGAATTTCCGCCGCATCCCGGCCTGGTGTTAGCGGGAATGCCTGGCGAAGATTGCCGGTCTCCGCTGCCGCGGCCCATCTGCGGGTCACTCGTGTGACACTGTCGCGCGTGCTGACACGGCAAGGCAGGAATCTCGGCGAGCATGGCCCTCCGCCTCGCGGCTGCCCTGGTCGGACACTCAGCGGAACTCTGGATGAACATGCAGAGCCAGTACGACTTGTCCGAAGCAGGGTCCTAAAAGGCGGAGGCAGCCGACGGTTCAGCCTCTGAAGCCTCGTCACGGGTGACGGCGTAGGCATCGTTCCGCCGCAAAAAAGGGCGCGACGAAAAGGGTGAGGAGAAAAATGAGAACAAGATTGCTAATTACGGCTTTTGCGGTGAGCCTGGTATTCAGCTTCCAGTCCCATGCCCAAACCGGGGACGCGATTTTCCCCAAAGGTGAACTTTCCACCACCAAGAATCACACGGGAAATATTTGGCTTAACGAGTTAAATGTGGGCGACAGTACGTTCGATTCCAGTATCGCTGTAGCAACCTATGATGCCGGCGCAAAGCTGGATTGGCATATTCATCCAGGTGGTCAGGTTCTACTTATCACGGAAGGCACTGGCTATTATCAGGAACGGGGAAAGCCATTACAAATCGTCCACAAGGGAGATGTGATCAAATGTCTTCCGGGCGTGGAGCATTGGCATGGTGCATCTCCGAAAAGTGGCTTTGCCTATATAGCGGTTACACCGACTCAAAAGGGAAAGACAATCTGGTTGGAGACGGTTAGCGATAAAGACTATGGCAGCTTGAAATAAAGGGACGGCCCTTTTGCGGTTTGTGCAAAGGTGGGGAGATCGACAAAAGCAAAAGCTCCGGGTAATCACGCCGGAGCTTTGCGATATGGTACTGAACCGCCGCCTGTCCGTGTCAATGCATAAGTCTTGCCAAGGCGGCACTCAAGTCAAATCTGCGTAGTCGAGTGGAACGGAGGGCGAGGGAATCGAACCCTAGTGGCTGATTAGACCACTCGACCGCTTGACAGGCGGCGGCCAGTACCCACTGGCAACACCCTCCAGTCGCCTACCTGCCCGCAGGTAATTCTAAGTGTCGCGAAAATACGATGTGATGAACAGGGGAGAAATATTTTGGGATTGAGTGCCAGTTTGGGAAAACAAAAGGCGCGGCATAAGCCGCGCCCAAAAGCAGATTCCTCGCACGATACTACTGTGCTCGGAATGACAATGGTTTGAGGTTAGTCCCTAACCCCGTCCATAAACGCCCGCAGTTTTCGCGAGCGCGACGGATGGCGCAGCTTCCGCAGTGCTTTCGCTTCAATCTGGCGGATGCGTTCGCGAGTCACGGCGAAACGACTGGCCGACTTCTTCGAGCGTGTGCTCGCTGCCATCTTCCAGGCCGAAGCGCATCTTGATGACCTTCTCTTCGCGCGGCGTCAGCGTGCGCAGCACCTGCGAAGTCTGGTCTTTGAGGTTGACGTTGATCACCGCTTCGGCCGGCGAGACCACGCCGCGGTCTTCGATGAAGTCGCCCAGGTGCGAATCTTCTTCTTCGCCGATCGGCGTTTCGAGCGAGATCGGCTCTTGCGCGATCTTGAGCACCTTGCGCACTTTCGCCACTGGAATATCCATGCGCTTGGCGATTTCTTCTGACGTAGGCTCGCGTCCCAGTTCCTGCACCAGCTGCCGCGAAGTGCGGATCAGCTTGTTGATGGTTTCGATCATGTGCACCGGGATGCGGATCGTGCGTGCCTGATCGGCAATCGCGCGCGTGATCGCCTGCCGAATCCACCACGTGGCGTAAGTCGAGAACTTATAGCCACGGCGGTATTCGAACTTGTCGACAGCTTTCATCAAGCCGATGTTGCCTTCCTGAATCAGGTCGAGGAACTGCAAGCCGCGGTTGGTGTACTTCTTCGCGATCGAAACCACCAGGCGCAAGTTGGCTTCGATCAGCTCGCGCTTGGCCTGCTCCGCGTCCATGTCGCCCTGGATGATCTCGCGCTGCGTGCGCTTGAGTTCCAGAAACGCGACTCCGGCTTCGGCTTCGAGTTTTTCCAGTTCCGAGCGGATGGCGCGGGACTGGCGGCGGTATTCCTTGCGCTGCTCTTCGCTGCGCGTGGCGTCCGCCTTCTTTTCGAGGTTCTGCGACTGGCGGTCGAGCGAACGGAGCGTATCGACCGTCTTGTTCACCCGTTCGATCAGCCGTTTGCGCTCGTTGTTGGTGAAGGCCAGCTTGCGCACGCACAACGAGACCTTGACGATGGCGCGTGCCAAATGCAGCCGGTAGCGGCGATGGTCTTTGGGACGCTTCTTCTGCGAAACGGTGGCGAACTTTTCCGCCAGCTGGTTGGCTTTCTTGTAGGCCTTGGCGAGTTCGTCGATCTTTCCCGTGAACTCCTTCAGGCGGTTCTGCAGAATTTCATCGGTGATCTCTTCCTCGTCGAAGGTGACCACTTCCTTGATGGAGCGGACACTCTTCTTGAGGTCTTCGCCCAGCGCCAGCAGTTCATTGATGACGATGGGAGAGCGCGACAGCGCCTTCAAAACCCGCAACTGCCCGCGCTCGATGCGCTTGGCGATTTCCACTTCGCCTTCGCGCGTAAGCAGCGGCACTGTCCCCATCTCGCGCAGGTACATGCGGACGGGGTCGTTGGTTTTTTCCAGAGTGCCGGGGGTGAGGTCGAGTTCGACGTCCTCTCCGGCTTCTTCATCATCGAATTTTTTATCGAGCGCGGCGGAAGAGGGCAGCTTCGGCCCCTCCAGCACGTCGATACCTTGCGTGCCAATCGTGGTCAGCAGATCGTCGAGGTCGTCGGGACTTTGCACATCCTGCGGGATCAGGTCGTTGACTTGATCGTAGGTTAGATATCCCTTTTCTTTTCCTGCGTCGATCAGCTTTTTAATGTCGTCGTACTTGTCTTCTAGAGCCAAGAAAAAATATCCTCACTCGTCCGGCGACGGACGGCTTAACGTTTTATCGGTGGGAACGTGGACTTGCGGGACAAACAGACAGTCCAAACTTTCAGATTGTAGCACGTTGCGCCCCGCTGCTGTATCAGAAACTTAGTTCTGTTCCGGCACTTCCGCGTATCTTGTGTTCCGCTAACAACTTAGATGCAAAATTGAGCCGTTTAGTTTCAAGGTTCTGCGGCTCAATTACTTAGCCTAGGCCGATTGCTTCTTCGGACCCTCGTCGGCCAGGCTGGGATCCATGAGGGCCCGTTTGATCCGGACTTTCTCCTGCATGAGCGTCTGCATTCGCTCGGGGTCGCGGCTGCGGCTGGACTGCAATTCGATCTGGATCTGTTCGAGCCTTCGCCTGAGGTGCATGCGGCGCAGGGCCCGCACGGCGCCTTCGAGACGTTCCGCGGTGAGCGGCTCCTCGTCGCGCATCAGCATGCTGGCCAACAGGTTGCGGTCGGAGCCCGGCAACTCCAGGTTCATGACGTCGGCCATTTCCTGGGGCGCGCCGAGCAACGCTTCGATCAGCGCCTCAGTGGCCAGCCCCAGGTGCAGGCGCTCGTTCTGCAAAACGTACTGTGCCTGGCGGGCTGGATCGAATTCTTCTTCTGCGCCGTCGCGGGCTGAGACATGCTCCTCAGAAGATTGCATCTCCGTGGCCGAGGCCAGCGCTCGAATCAGGATTTTCTCGGCGTCGGTCACCTGCGCTTCCGCGGGAGCCTTTAGGCTGGCGACAGAACGGCTGGCGGCGGCGTGTTTCAGTTCCTGGCGGAGCACCGCTGAATCAATGCCGAGCTTCTGCGCAATCTCGCGGGACAGCTCGTCGCGGACGATCCGGCTGGGAACGCGCTGGATGTGCGGCAGCAGGTAATTTACCGCCTTCACTTTGCCTTCCGCGCTGCGCACCGGGAACTGGGCGCGGGCGCGCTCGATCAGGTAGTCGAAATAGCGTTGCGAGTTCTTGAGCGCCGCGGCGTATGCCTCTTTGCCCTTTTCGCCGGATGTAGAGATCGGGGTCAAACCCGGCTTCGAGGGTCAGGACCTTGATCTGAAACTCTTCTTCCACCAGCAAGCCGAGCGTGCGCTCGGTGGCGCGGGCGCCGGCTGTGTCGGGATCGAAATTTACAACCACATTCTTGCTGAAACGTCCCAGCAGACGCGCCTGTAGTTCGGTGAACGCCGTGCCTGAGCTGGCGATCACGTTATGGAAGCCCGCTGCGTAAACCGAGATGCAATCCATCTGGCCTTCGACCAGGATGGCGTAATCCAGCTTGCGAATCGCTTCCTTGGCGTGGTCGAGATTGAAGAGGACTTTTGACTTCGAGTAAATGGCGGTCTCGGGCGAGTTCAGATATTTGGGGCCAGCCTTTTCGTCGGTCGAGAGCGTCCGCCCGGTGAATGCAATTACCCGGCCTGTTTCGTTGGTGAGGGGGAACATTACACGATTGCGGAATTTGGAATACATGACAGCGGCTGTTGGTTCTTGGCTTTTGGCTTTTGGCTTAACATTTTTTGATACAAGGTTGCTTGCATTCCCTTCTTCTTTGTCAGCCGTTAGGGAACCCAGATCCCTCGCTTCGCTCGGGATGACATGGGTGGGGGGAGCGGGGACGAGGGCGGGTGGCTGTGGGACGACAGCGGATGGCTGAGCACTTTCTTTTGACGGCTGAGAGCTTTCCTTCCACGAAAATAGCCCGCTCTCGCGCAACACTTCCTCACCGAACTCCCCCTTCATACGGTCGCGCAGAACAAAGCCCGAATCCGGTGCGAACCCGATGCGAAAGGCGCGGATCATCTCTTCATTCAGCCCGCGCCCGGCTAGATATTCGCGCGCATGCGCGCCCTCCGGCCTCCGCAGGAGGTCCTGAAAAAAATCACAGGCCCGCTCGTGGGCTTCGAGCAGCACGGTGCGCAGCCGGGCCTCTTTCGCTTCCGCCGGACTGTTGTAACTCACCTTGGGCAGGGCGATGCCCAGCTTCTGCGCCACCGCCCGCACCGCTTCGGGGAAGGTGATGTTCTCGATTTTCTGCACAAAGCTGAACACGTCTCCCGAAGCCCCGCAGCCAAAGCAGTGATAGAACTGGCGCGTGGCGTGCACCGAAAACGACGCCGTCTTCTCGCCGTGAAAAGGGCACAGCCCGGAATAATTCTGCGCCCCAGCCTTTTTCAGCTTGACGTACTCGCCCACCACGCGGACGATGTCCGCCTGCTGCTTCACCGTGTATGCGAAATCTCCGGGATTAGCCATATGTGGGCGAGAGCGACAGTTCTCCGCAGGAATTGTGGGCCAGAGCGGGGCTGATGTGAATATACCGGAATGAGATTGCTGTGGAGAAGCTGTGGATAAGGGACCTGGCTCGTGGAGGACTGCGGAAAACCGGTCGCCCGGTGCGCATCCCACGCTTTCTGTTTGGCCCGGTCCTTAGGACCCACTGGTTGTTGCGCGGGAATCACGTCTCGACAAACATGGGAAATACTCTTCTCCGGCCACTATCAACGTACTGACTCCATACTGAGTGTTGATGTCCTCCGCCATTTGCGCGACCACGCGATTTGTAATGTACTCAAGACGCCAAATCTGCGTCTCGTTCGTACGCGTGTAAACGCCGTACCTCTGCATCAAAGTCTCTTTCACTACTCACCTCGCTCGGATTTTCGCCATGATTCGCCTGAGGTGGACGGCCCATCGAAGGTCTCAGAACCGCGAATCGTCGCCTCGCCCGGCACGTCGTCGAATCGGCCCGTCTGACTTCGCCAGCTTTCACATCTAGGGCGTAGCAAATCTCGCCCCAGTCGCGCGTCGTCAGCCTGAGGCCGTGCGCCGTTTTCTCTTGACCCCTATCCATCAGCCTCGTCTCTTCGTTTCCTAAAGGTAGTACGTCCAAAGGAAATCAGCGCAACCCTGTGCCCTGCATTTCAATGTTCTAGTTTAGAACACCTTCGCCTTGTGCACAAAGATACTCTTTCCCTGTGATTAAGAGGCTTCCGCGGAGGAACATCGTCGGCAGGCGCGTGGCCGAGGCGCGCCAAGACCGCAAGCCAGCCCTGACGCAGGATGCGCTTTCAGGGAGACTCGCCGGGCTCGGGATTCAGCTCGACCGAGCAGCGATCGCAAAAATCGAGAACAATCACCGCCGCGTTCTTGACTACGAACTTAAAGCCCTCGGGGAAGTATTAGGCGTGGAGGTCGATTGGCTTCTCGGGGATGGAAAAGGGTGAAGGATCCCATCTCGAAGCTGCGGTGGGCAACGCGGCGAGCCAAATCCGACGTGGCTAACAAGCTAATCAGCATGTGTCTTCACGAGCTGAGTCGCAGGATCAGCCAAGACTGGCCCGTTAAGGTTGATGGTGAAGAGTATGAAAGGCTCGTACGCGAGCGGTTTAATAACCAGTGCCCGTATTGCTCTCGCGATCTGACCAACACTGAATCGGTGATTGAGCACCTCGATGGTATGAATCGCTACCGTGCAGGTCTTCACGTACCTGGCAACGTGCTGGTGGCGTGCAGAAGATGTAATAGCGAAAAACGCCGGGACGACTCGTTGAGGATCCTTTCGCTTGCGGGGTCCGGGTGGGAGTCGTTCTTATCTCACGATGGTACTCGTTGCCTCGAATCCTGCCGAACATGTCGGTATTGGGAGAGTATTTGGGAGGACGCGACAGAACGAAGACTACGATTAAGCGGAAATCTAGAGAGAGTCCGTGCTTTTCGCAGCGCTTTTTCAGAATTTGAAAAGGTCCTCCCCTTTCATATGAAGACGCAGCCAGCGTTGCTGACAAAGCTTTACTCCGATTGCCAAGCTTTTGCCGAGACGGAGATCAAATCTCTTTTGGAGAGATTTGATCCGATCTCGGGAGATAAGGCATAGTCTGCCCGACGAGACGTGCCGTCCCTACGGGACTCTTACGCGTTGCATTTTTCCCGGCACTCCCGTGCCGGGCTTTCATATCCCGCCGCTACGCGGCTACGTCGCGCTCTGGCACCGACCAGTACAACGAGAGAATCGTCAAAACGCTCTAGGAGGCACAAAACCGTCTGACGCGGAACACTTGTGCAACCGTTTCACGCGGAAGATTTCGCGGGGCGGACGAGGCGTCCGCCGCTACGTGGTCCGGATCAGACGCGCAGCTCTACCACCGTTGCCCCGGCGCCGCCTTCGTTTTGCGGGGGCTCGGTGATCGACTCTACGTGCGGATGGGTTTGCAGATACTGGCGCAGGGCTTTGCGCAGGATGCCCATGCCGCTGCCGTGGACTACGCGGACGCGCGCCAGGCCGGCGAGGAAGGCGCGGTCGACAAATTTTTCGACTTCGCGGGTGGCGTCGTCGACGGTGCGGCCTATGACGTTGATCTCGGCGGGGGCTTGGCTCTCGGATTCGAGCGACACGGAAATGCCGCGGGCGCGGGCGGCTTTTACCGGAGAGTCGGCGGCGCGGGCGATGACTTCGGCGATGTCGGCGCGGGCGATCTTCATTTTCATTGCGCCTACTTCGACTTCGAAATGATTGTCGTCGATTTTGCGGGCGACGACCGCGGGGCGGCCGACTGATTTCAGTTTGACTGTGTCGCCCTCGGAGACGTGCTTCACCAATTGCGGCTGCGCGTTGGGATCGCCCTGGTCTGCGCCGCTGGCGTGCGCTACTACCGTTGAATCGAACTGCTCGCGAAATTCGCGGCGCAGCTTGGAGATTCGGCGCTCGGCATCTTTTGAGAGCTTTTGCGAGGCGGCGCGGTCCTGAATGGCGTTTACCGCTTCGCGGGCGTGGTATTCGAAGTCGCGAAGGACGTCCTCTAACTTCTTTTCCATTTCTTTGAGTTTGGTCTGCTGGTCTTTGCGGCCTTCGCTCGCCAGGTGCGCTTTTTCGCGCTGTAGTTCTTCTTCACGCGTGCGCAGGCGAAGGCGGTCGCTTTCAATGTCGCGCAATTCGGAATGCAGGCGATCTAGAAATTCGCCTACGTCGCGGGCCTGGGTTCCGAGGCGGGCGCGGGCGGCTTCGATGATCGAAGGATTCAGGCCCAGGCGCTGCGCGATGTTGATTCCGGCGGAGGCTCCGGGCACTCCGATCTTTAATTCGTAGGTGGGCTGCAATGTGGCTTCGTTGAAACCGACGGCTGCGTTTACCACTCCGGGGGTGTTGGCTCCGTAGACTTTGAGCGAGGTGTGATGCGTCGAGATGATGGTGATGCAACCGATTTGGCGGAAGTGCTCGGCGATGGCCACGGCCAGGACCGCGCCTTCTTCGGGATCGGTGGCAGAGCCTAGTTCGTCGAGCAGGACCAGCGATTGCGGCGTCGCGGTGCGGGAGATGAAATCGATGTTGGTGACGTGGGCGGAGAAGGTGGAGAGATTCTGCTCGATGGATTGGTAGTCTCCGATGTCGGCGAGGACGGCGTCGAAGATGGGTAGGTCGGCGCGGTCGGCGGGGACGGGAATGCCGGCTTGGGCCATGAGGGCCAGGAGGCCCACGGTTTTCAGGGCTACGGTTTTGCCTCCGGTGTTGGGGCCGGTGATGACTAGTTCGCGGCTTTCGCCTTCTAGTTCGATGGTGATGGGGACGGTGCGTTGTCCTTTGGCTTTCAGGTTGCGTTCTAGCAGGGGGTGGCGGGCGTTGTGGAGAAGGAGCCGGACTGCGTCCGGCTGGGCCCCCTCGGCTTCGCTCGGGGCAGGCTTTCGAGGGCGGCCGTCCCCACGTGGGCTATCTTGACTCACGAAAGTAATCGGGACACAGGTGTAGTCTTCGGCGAATCTTGCTTTGGCGAACTGGAGTTCGAGTTCTGCTAACACTTCCGCTGCCTGGAGAATCGCGTCAGAGCTTTCGCCGATGCGGTGGGTCATCTCCAGCAGGATGCGGTGAATCTCGGCTTGCTCTTCGTCGAGCAGGCGGACCAGTTCGTTGTTCTGCTCGATGGTTTCGAGGGGCTCGACGAAGACGGTCTGGCCGCTGGAGCTGGCGCCGTGGACTACGCCTTGAACGCGGCGTTTCTGCTCTATTTTTATTGGGACTACGAAACGCTCGCCGCGAATGGTGACCAGTTCATCCTGTACGGCGCCGTCCTCGGAAAGCTTGCGCAGATAACCACGCAGCGAGTCCTGAATCTGGCGTTTCTGTTTTTCGATTTCGCGGCGGATGCGGGCGAGTTCGGGCGAGGCGCGATCTTCGAGGGAGCCGTCGGGCTGGAACTTGTTGCGGAATCCGCGGAGGAAGTCGGTGAAGTCGATGATGGCGGCGGAAAGTTGGGCTACGCTGGTCCATCCTGTTTTCATGGCGGCGGGCGGGTTGAGGGCGATTTCGCGCCACTCGGCGGCGCGGTCGACCAGCAGGACGACGTCGCGGATTTCGAGGCCTTCGAGCACGGCTCCGGCAATGCGGGATTTCTCAACCAACTTCCTGACATCGAGCAGGCTGGAGAAGTCGAAGCTGCCGCCGACGCGGCGGAAGGCGCGAATTTCGGTGGTGAGTTGCTGCTGAGTTTCCATCCAGGCTCTATCGGTGGAAGGGAAGAGGGAGAGGATGCGCTGCTGACCGAGCGGGGAGGAAGCGTAGCCCCGCAGGAGTTCGCGGAGGGGTTCGAACTCGAGGACTTGCGCGCTGGCGTGGGTCAAGGTCGGCATCGCTTGTCTATGTTACCGGAGGGGAGGGATTCGCAGCAGGGGCGCGAGAGGTGCGCGCGAGATCCCTCGCCCCGCTGGAAAAGACGCGGGGACTTCGGGATGACGCCTCTTTTTGTAGTGAGATTCTGCCGTACGGTGAATGTGAGCTGCGCGCGAGATCCCTCGCCCCGCTGGAAAAGACGCGGGGACTTCGGGATGACGCCGTTAGGGAGAGGGTGAGTTACAAATCAGTGAGCGGGAAGCAGCGGAGTCTCTACCTTGGCCGCTGCCGCGGCGCTGGCTGTCACTTCTGGCCGCGCCACGGAGAATCGAATGGTAAAAACCGCCCCCCCTTCAGGCCGGTTCTGGCAGGAGATTTGTCCCTGGTGGTCTTGTACCACGCCGTACGTGGCGCTGAGGCCGAGGCCCGTGCCTTTGCCGATCGGTTTGGTGGTGTAAAAGGGGTCGAAGACGCGCTGGGGCTCGCGGAGGCCGGGGCCGGAATCGGCGAACTCCAGCACTACCTCGTCGCCTTCCTGACGTGCGCTGAGGGAAAAGGTCGCACCTGGCGTGCCGTCCAGAGCGTCGAGTGCATTGTCGATGATTTCAAGGCAACACTGAATCAGCTGGTTGGCATTGCCCCAAATCGGGGGCAGTCCGGGCGCGATGTTGGTTTCAACCTTGATCTTGTGGTTCTCCAGATGCAGCGTCTTCATTTGCATGGCGCGCTGCACGACCTGGCCGATATCCACCAGACTCTTCTCTCCCGGCGACTGGCGGGCAAAGCTGAGCAGGCCGGAGACCAGTTCCTGAGCGCGACGCGCCTGTTCTCCAATTTTCTTGGTCATGCTGACCTGGTTTGGTTCCAGACCCTCGTGGCCCACCAGCAGGCCCGCGTCTTGCAAAATGGCGTCGAGGGGAGCATTGATCTCGTGGGCGGCGCCGGCGACCAGTTGTCCGAGCGAGGCCAGCTTTTCCTTCTGCACCACCTGAGTCTGCAGCCGTTGGAGGTTGTCAAGAGCGCGGCGCGACTTCGCGAGCAGGCGCATCAATTCGTGGTCCAGCAAGTATTGACGGACGAAAACGAACAGGCCCAGAACCAGCATCGCGACCAGCGTCACCAGCAGGCGAAAGTAGCGCAGCCGGACGGGTGCGGTGTCATAGAACCAAGCCCAGTAGCCCATGACCGGCAAAGAGAGGATAGCGAGGCGGGCCAGGCGGGGAGCGAAGGACATCCAGCGCTGCTCGGCGGCTGGTTCGACTTCGATCTGACGTTGCACTTGCCACGCCAGCACCACCGCAGCAAGAAGCCAGCAAAGGGAGGCCACGAACGGAACATCGTACAAGCTGCCCGTGTGGTATTGGCCGGCGGAGATGGCTGCATTGATGGTTTCAGAACTCATGGTGTAGAGGGAGAGTGCGACAAAGAGATTCCAGTAGATTCGCTTCCATGCTCCCCGTGTGCCCAGGGCGAGCGCGGCCAGAGCCACCAGCAATGCGACATTTTCCAGCAGATAAAGAAGATCGTAGTTGCGGCTGTAGACCCCAACGTTCAGGGACACATACTCATCGGGGAAGACGACAAAGGCGTAAAGAAACACCCACCAGACCAGGAGGAGCACAAAATTCAGAGTGCTGAAATAAAGCTTTTGCTGTCCGACCGGAAGGTGGGGACGCAGGGCCATTGCCGCCATGAATGGAACAACGTGGATGAAGAGGACAACGTCACCGACAAACGGTTCGGGAATATCGTGATGACGCAGCACCTCATAGAAAAACCACATGGCCGCGTTGGACGCCCACAGAGCGCAGCCGATGGATAGCAACACCCAGAACACTCGGGTCTGACCGCGAGTGGAAATCGCGTTCCGAACCATGATGACCAAGGCAGTCAAGAGCAGTAGTACCGGAGTGAAATCCCCAATAAATTTTTGCGGTGCGCCCTCGGGTAAGTTCAAAGAGACCACCGCATAGATCAGGATCAGAGCGGCGGTGCCGGTCATTCTCCAGTGCTGTCCGAGGAGTTGTTTCCAGAAGGACATGGATAATCGAAATTCTATGAGCCCGCATCATCCGGTTGACAGACCTCTGTGGGGCGGGGCGTTACTTTCGTACTCGGGAACTGCTTGGGATTGGACAGATTCCGGAAAAAGTGGGGGCGCTTTGGTGGGAGCGTGGGAAGTATTCTATCGTCCCTCCGGGACTTGCTCGTTCTCTGGTTGGACCCAGGGCTTACGCCCCTGCTGTATTCTTACGCCGCTTCGCGGCTAACAGCTCTGCTAGAATCGATCTGATACGAGCAGTATTTTGTCGGTTCTGGATTGCCATATGGCCTTCCCGATCACACGCCTTCGACGGTTGCGCCGCACTGAGCCTCTGCGCTCGATGGTCCGCGAGACCCGGCTTACTCCGGAAAGCTTTGTCTATCCTTTATTCGTTTGCCCGGGCGAGGGCGTGCGCAAAGAAATACGGTCGATGCCGGGCGTGTTCAATTTTTCTGTGGACGAAGTGGTGAAAGAAGCGCGGGAAACTTATGCTCTCGGTGTTCCTGCGATCATTCTTTTCGGGTTGCCGGAGAAGAAAGACGATGTGGCCACCGGCGCATGGGCGGACGACGGAATCGTGCAACAGGCGGCGCGAGCCATCAAGCGGGAAGTTTCGGATCTGGTGGTGATGGGCGACGTTTGCCTCTGCGAATACATGTCGCACGGGCATTGCGGCGTGGTGAAAGCCACTCGCCAGCCGCAATCGCTGGGGGCAGCAGCCCGGGATGCAGTGGCTGAGGTCGTTGTGGTTAAACCAGGCGAGAAGGCCAGGGTGATTGACGCGGCGGCGGCGAGGCTGGTTCACGCGGCTGAAGCGGAATTTGAAATTGTGAACGACGTCACGCTCGAAATTCTGGCGCGGACATCGGTATCGCTGGCGCGGGCCGGAGTCGACATCATCGCTCCTTCCGACATGATGGATGGCCGGGTGGGCGCGATTCGCAAAGGCGCTCGACGAAGCTGGATTCAGCAATACTCCGATTCTTTCTTATGCGGCTAAGTTTGCGTCCGGATTTTATGGACCGTTTCGCGAGGCGGCGGATTCGGCGCCGCAGTTTGGCGACCGGCGCTCGTATCAGATGGATGGAGCGAACCTGCGCGAGGCCATGCGCGAGATCGAACTCGACATCGAAGAAGGCGCCGACATGATTATGGTGAAGCCGGCCATGCCTTATCTGGATGTGATCGCGGCGGCGCGCGAGCGCTTTGATGTGCCGTTGGCGGCGTATCAGGTTTCGGGCGAGTACGCGATGATCGAAGCCGCTGCGCGCAATAACTGGATCGACCGCGAACGGGTGATGATGGAGTCGCTGGTCTCGATTCGGCGGGCGGGCGCGGGGACGATTGTTACTTACTACGCGAAGGAAGCGGCGAGGCTGCTGGGTTAATTTGATCAGCACTGGTTGGTGTGGGGACGGGCGTCCTCGCCCGTCCAGGCCGAGCGAAGCTCGGCGTTTTCAAAAAAGATGATCTACGTTAAGAGCCTCATGGCTGGACTTGCGGCCGTCATCCTCGCGGCTGTAATGTGCCTCGTGACAATAGCGCTTTACGTGGCTTCCAAGACGGAAGGGAACCAGACCGCATCCTGGGACCCCGTTTCGTTGGTGCGACCGGCGCCTTGGCTGATTGTCACTGCTATTTCCGTCTTTCTCGTCGGGTTCATTTGGGAATTTCGGCGAGCTACGAGATAAGAGCTGCCTTGAGAATGCCTGGACACGCCGGTGAAGATTGCCGGCAACCGCGGGGTCCTTCGACTCCGCATGAAGTCCGCTATCGCGGACTTCATGCTCCGCTCAGGATGACAATGTGGTTAGAGTTGACGAGAATTACTGAGCATCTTCTGCTCTTTGGTTTTGCCATTCTTTCCTGCTGTTCTAGAATCATTGGTTTGCCATCGGACATCTCCTCCTATTAGTAAGGAGCACTCTTTTGCCTGAAACCATTTATGACGTCGCTATCGTAGGCAGCGGGCCGGCGGGATACACCGCTGCGATCCGCGCGGGCCAGTACGGCCTGAAAACTGCACTGATCGAAAAAGACAACGTGCTGGGCGGAACCTGCCTGCACGTGGGTTGCATTCCCACCAAGGCGCTGCTGTTCAACGCCGAACTTTGGGACCACTTGAAAGACGCCAAGGAATTTGGCATTGAAGGCGTGGACGCACGCAAGCTGAATTGGGCGGCGGTGCAGGAGCGGAAGTCGAAGATCGTCGACCAAGCACACCAAGGGTCTCGACTTCCTGATGCGCAAGAATAAGGTGGAGACCGTCAAGGGCTACGGCAAGCTCACCGGCGCCGGCGAAGAACGGCGTGTTCACGATTGATGTGGAGAATGGTGGGAAGTCGAGCCAGCTTAAAGCTAAGAATATCATTCTGGCCACCGGTTCTGAAGCCCGCATGATGCCGGGGCTGGAGGCGGATGATCGGGTTCTGACCAACATCGAAATTCTCGGGCTTAAGGAAATTCCGAAATCATCTGGTGATCGTGGGCGCGGGAGCAGTGGGAGTGGAGTTTGCTTCGATCTTCCGGTCGTTCGATTCGGAAGTGACGATTCTGGAAATGCTGCCGCGGCTGGTGCCTATCGAAGATGAGGAAGTTTCGAAGGAGCTGGCTCGCGTCTACCGCAAGCGGGGAATTAATTTTCACACCGGCGCAAAGGTGGAGAAGGTGGAGAAGACGAAGTCAGGAGTTGCTGTGACTTTCAGCGCTGAAGGTAAGCAACAGAAGATCGATGCGGAGAAGATTCTGATCGCGGTTGGCCGCAAGCCGCGCACGGAAAACATCGGGCTGGAGAAAACGAAAATCAAGCCGGACCGCGGCTTTGTCAAAACCGATAGCTGGATGCAGACGGCCGAGGCCGGCGTTTATGCCATTGGCGACATCGTGCTGGGTACGCCGCAGTTGGCGCACGTGGGCGCGATGGAGGGAATCGTGGCGGTGACGAAGATTGCCGGTAAGGCGGGCAAGCCGATTAACCTGGAACATGTTCCGAACTGCACGTATTGCCATCCGGAGATCGGGAGCGTCGGGTTGACAGAAGAGAGGGCTCGAGAAGCGGGCTACAACCTGAAGATCGGAAAGTTTCCCTTCACCGCAAACTCGCGCGCTTCGATCGTGGGCGCACACGAAGGATTTATCAAGATCGTGAGCGATGCAGACTACGGTGAGATTCTGGGAGTGCACATCATTGGGCCGCAGGCGACAGAGTTAATCGCGGAAGCCGTGGTCGCGATTGAGCTGGAGGCTACGGTCGAAGACTTGGTGTGGACCATTCATGCGCATCCGACATTGGCTGAGGCCATGCTGGATGCGGCGAACAGCGTGTACGGCTTGGCTGTCAATGCATGAGAGAGTTCTGCAAGCGGTGAAGTTCAGTCCTGATGAACTGATTGCGCTTCTGGTGGCGATCAGTTTTGCGGCGGGCTTGAATGTTTATGCGACGGTGCTGGCTTTGGGAGTGCTGGCGCGCGTCGGAATGATCGCGTTACCAGCGTCGTTGCATCTTCTGACCAGTTGGTACGTCATCGGCGTCAGCGGGGTCTTGTTTGCGGTTGAATTCTTCGGAGACAAGATTCCCGCCTTCGATCTGGTGTGGAATGCGCTGCATACTTTCATCCGCATTCCCGTGGCTGCGTTAATTGCGTATCATGCGACCGCATCGCTTTCTCCCTGGGAGCAAGTTGCAGCCACGGTGGCTGGCGGGGCGATCGCATTGGCGGCCCACGGCGGCAAGACGGCGGCTCGGGCGGCGGTTACGCCTTCTCCCGAGGCATTTTCAAACACCGCGCTCAGTCTGGGGGAAGATGCGCTGGCGGTTTTTCTGACGTGGTTTGCCACGAAGCATCCCTATTGGGCGGCTAGTATTGTAGCGGCGTTTTTGGTGGCGATCGCCGTCTTGATGCGGTGGGTGATTCGGTCGCTCAGGAGGCTTTTCGTGGGTGCGGAAGAGGTTTTGCATGTTTCTTAGGGTGGATTCTCCGTGCCCTCCGTGGTGAAATAGGTAGAGATTGATTTCTGTCATCCAACTCGGAACCGTGGAGTACGCCACCGGCTTACGCTTGCAAGAGCGTGTTGTCGGACTGCGAAAAGAAGGCCGCATCGGTGATGTTCTGCTTCTGCTTGAGCACCCGCCAGTAATTACGCTTGGCCGCAATGCCAAAGCCAGGAACATACTGGCGTCTCCGGAGGCGCTGGCGCAACGCCGGGTGGAAACATTCGAATGCGATCGCGGCGGGGATGTGACGTTTCACGGGCCGGGACAGATTGTGGGATATCCGATTTTCGATCTGCGGGAGATGCCTTCGTTGGGGGGCAAGCGCAAGACGGTCGGAGCCATCGAGTACGTGAGGCGTCTGGAGGAAGTGCTGATTCGCACCTGCGCCGATTTTGCAATTCCAGCAAAGCGCATCTCGGGGTTGACCGGAGTTTGGACTGACCATGCGCCGTGTGAGGGCGGGGCTACGCCCTGCCCGGGCGGGGCCGAGCCCCGTCCCTACACAAGCACGGAAGAGGCCAAGATTGGCGCCATCGGCGTGCATATCTCGCGGGCCGTCACCTCGCATGGGTTCGCCTTGAACGTGAACACTGATCTCAGCTTGTTCAATCTGATCATTCCTTGTGGGATTGAGGCCAAGCCAGTGACCTCGATTGAGAAAGAACTTGGGAAGCAAGTTCTGTTGCAGGATGTGGCGCACGCCATCGCACGCAATTTCGGGGTCGTTTTCGAAAGCCAAATTCTATGGCTGGAGACTCTGGACGATCTGCTTGGCCCGGTTGTGGGAGTTCCGATGAAGCCTCCTGCGAAACTTCGCGAGCTGCACAAAGAGGAAGATATTTTTCTGGCATGAGTTTGATCGTGTGGTGCGGACGCTCCCGCCCGGGGCCAGCATCGTCTGAGCGCCAGTAGCCGGGAACTTCGCTCTGGGTTAGCATGAGTGGGAAGAGCCCCGAGCTGCGCAAAATGGCCAAGAAGATCGGCACGAGATCTCCGAAGACATCACGAAATTCGAATCACCGCGGAGATACGCCGGCCGACTCACAGCGCATCTACTCCATTCCCGACTACCGGCTGGAAAAACCCAGCTTCACCATCCGCCAGATTCGCAAGGGCGATGAAATTCGTTACGAGGTCGAGGGAAAACTCGACGCGCCCGTTCCGCCGATTCGCGAATCGAAATATCTCAGCAAGCCGCAGCACATCGAGATTTACCGCTGGATGCTGCTCAACCGCAAAATGGAGCAGGCGCTCGAAAATCTCTACAAGCAGGGGAAAGTGGTGGGTGGCGTGTATTTCGGGCTCGGCCAGGAGGCTTGTTCCTGCGCCTCGGCTTTTGCTCTACATAAAGAAGACTGGCTCGGGCCGCTGATCCGCAATCAGGGTTCCTTGCTGGTGCGCGGTTTTTCACCCCGCGACGTCATGATGCAGTACATGGCTAAGGCAGGCTCGCCCACCAAGGGCCGCGACGCGTCTTCGCACTTCGGCGATATTCAGGAGCGCAACGTGGTGGCGCCGATCTCGACGCTCGGCGATCTTATACCCGTGCTGGCAGGGGTGGCTCTGGGCGCGCGCCTGCAAGGACGCAACATTGCCGTCATGACTTACATCGGCGACGGCGGCCAGTCCACGGGCGTGACTTACGAAGGCCTGAACTTCGCCGCGGTGCAGAACCTTGGTCTCGTGCTCTTCGTCGAAAACAATCTCTGGGGATATTCCACTCCTGCCGACATGCAGTTTCGCGTGAAAGATCTGGCCGAGCGTGCCATCGCGTATGGAATTCCGGGAGTGATCGTCGACGGCACCGACGCCTGCCAGGTCTATGACGCGGCCCACGAAGCCTGCGAGCGCGCTCGCCGCGGCGAAGGCCCGACGTTAATTGAAGCCAAGATGATGCGCATGAAAGGCCACGCCATCCACGACGCCGCCGAATACGTGCCCAAGCCACTGTTTGACTATTGGACGAAGCGTGACTGCATCTTGCGGTTCGAGAATTATCTGGTCAACGTGAAGAAGTGGCTGACGCCGCAGGAGAATGAAAAGCTAATTGCAGACGTTAATCGCCAACTCGAAGCAGACCGCGACTACGCGGTCGCTTCGCCGATGCCCGAGCCGGAGTCGGCTGCGGGAGGCGTGTATTGCGAGGCCGGTTGCCATGAGATCAAACCAAAGTACGGAATGCCGGGCGCGAAGGTCCCGTCTGCTGCGAGGCTAAAAAGGCCTGCCTCCGCCGTCCATCTGAAGTAAGAGCCTGCCCACGTGGCCGGCCAAATCCCACCAGGTGCAAGTTTCTTCATCTTGACAACTCAACTATTACTGAGCCATATTCAATCGTTTTAATAAGGCCAATGTGCTGTCGGAGGCAATCCCCATGGCCCGGTGCAGTCCATCCCACTTACCTCTCCCCCGCCGCGCTAACTTCGCTTCGATGGTCTCGCTTCTAGCGCTGCTGTGCACTCTACCCGTCTGGAGTCAGTCTGCGTACGTCCGCGTCAATCAGGTTGGGTACGAGTCCGGTGCGCGCAGCCGCGCTTATCTGATGGCGACGGTTGCAGAAGAGGGCGCGACGTTTACTGTGATTGATTCGCAGGGTGCAACCGCCTTCTCGGGTCCAGTTGGAGCTCCTCTTGGCAGTTGGGCGAGCTGCATCGCTACCAAAGGAAGCGGAAGCAAGAGAGTCTGCTCCGCCAGCATCGTCTACCAGGTCTACGCGCTCGACTTTTCGGTTCCGCGAGGCGAGATTTATACGATCACCGTGGCGGGTCCGGCCGCAGCGACTTCTCCCCGCTTCGCGGTGGATCGCCCGAAGACTCTCTATCCGGGATTGCTGTTGAACACGCTCTTCTTCTATCAAACGCAGCGCGACGGGCCGAACTTCATTGCGAATGCGCTGCGCAACAAGCCCGGTCATCTCAAGGATGAGCAGGGTTCGGTTTATCTCAGTCCGAATTTCGATGACGACGACTTGATCACCAACACGGGCATGCCTCTAACCCCGACGGGCGCGGTGATCGACTCAACCGGCGGTTGGTGGGATGCCGGCGATTACATGAAGTACGTCGAGACCGTCTCCTACACCGCCGCTCTTATGGAGATTGGCGTGCGTGACTTCCCCAACCAGATGGGACCGAATGCGCCGCCGAATCCGCCAGCGCCGCCGGCTTCGGTTTCCTACGCAGGCACCGCCGCGGGCGCGCCCTCATCCTCGGACTTCAGCGCAGAAGCCCAGTTCGGAGTGGAGTGGCTGATGAAGATGTGGGACGACCAGAGTCAGACCCTCTACTATCAGACCGACAACAGCCAGGACTGGGACAATTTCACCAGCCTGATCAGCGAATATGACATCTGGACGCGTCCCCAGGCAGCCGATAATTTCAAACAGTCCGGTGACCCCGAGTCCTGCGATCCCGATACCACGTTCTTCATCTGCAACCGCCCGGTGTTCATCGCTGCGCCGGCAGGATCGCTGATCACTCCCAACCTCGCGGGACGGCTGGCGGCTGCATTCGCCACGTACTACCAGCTCAATCGAACCACCAATCCGAGCGTTGCGAACCGGGCGCTTTTAAACGCAGAGCATATTTTTGCGCTCGCAAATACTTCTTTGCCCGATCCTGCCGACAACCTGCTCACGATTGCTCCCTTTGACGGCTATGGCGAAAATGTTTGGGACGATGATATGGAGCTGGGCGCAACCGAACTCTACTTTGCTCTCAAGTCCGCCGGGGGCGCCAAAAATTTGCCTGCGGGATTGCCGGTGACGGACCCGGCGCAATACCTGCAGCAAGCCGCGCAGTTTGCGAGCAACTACATCAACAACGTGTATGACACGGGCAATACCGACACGCTCAATCTCTACGATTTGAGCGGATTGGCGCATTTTGAGCTTTACCGGGCGCTGGAGATGGCGGGGAAGCAGAACGGCCTGGCGGTTTCGGAATCTGCGCTGCTGCAAAATCTTACGGACCAACTCAGCGACGCTATAACCCATGCTCAAAGCGATGTGTTTAGCTTTGGCCAAAACTGGCGCGACGGCGATACCACGTCGCACGGCGCCGGACTGTCTGTCATGGCGAGCGAGGCTCATTATCTGACCCAGGCCGGCACGTATGACAAGTATTCCCGGCAATGGCTGGGCAATATTCTCGGGCTGAATTCGTGGGGTTCGTCGTTCATTGTTGGTGACGGCAGCACATTTCCAAACTGCATACAGCACCAGGTCGCGAACATCGTGGGATCACTGGAGGGATCCTCAGGAGGCACACCCGTCCTGTGGGGCGCGGCGTCTGAAGGTCCGGGGTCTCACGCGACTTCAGGATTTGTCGGTGGCATGAGACCGTGCCCGAAGGGTGGAGTGGACACATTTGCGATATTCAACGGAGTGAACGGTTCCACACCGAGCCCCCGCCAGGCCGTTTATCAGGACAACATGCAGTCCTACAGCACGACCGAACCGGCGATCGACCTCACGTCCAGTTCGTTTCTTATGTTTTCCTGGAGAATGGCGGGGAGGCCGAGTTCATGGACTCGTTCGGCCTTGACTGCTTTCCCTTCGGTTCTTTCCTCAAAAGATCGTGGGTCAAAGACGACGCTACTCGCGAGTGTGGTCAGTACAGGGCCGACTCCGCCGGCTGGGACCGTCCGGTTTTATCTCGGCAGTCTCGGTGGAACACTGCTCGGCGAGTCCTCCCTCGCGCCGGCGTCCGGCTCAAAGTCGACAGCGATCCTGCAAGTGCGGAGTTCGGCGCTCAGTGTCGGCACGAATGAGATCGTGGCATATTTTTCCGGAAGCGATGAGAACGGACCGTCTGCTTCATTTCCGGTGCGCGTGACGGTGAAGTAGATCAGGACCAGAATGCGCTTCCAGCGTGACATCCGTCACAGACGGGATGTTTATCCACTCGGTATTCTTTCTCCTGTCATCTCGAGCGGAGCCGGTGATTCGCGACGCGAATCACCCGGCGCAGTCGAGAGACCTCTTGTTTTCGCCGGAGCCATCCCATGCGCCGCGAATACCAGTTCTACGTCTACATCATGCAGAGCATTTCCCGGCACGTGCTCTACATCGGTATGACCAACAACCTGCGCAAACGTGTTTGGCAGCATAAACATCACGATCTCGAAGGTTTTACCAACGACTACAATGCCACCCGCCTCGTATACTGGGACAAGTATGACGATGTGCGCAATGCAATCGACCGCGAAAAGCAGTTGAAACGCTGGCGCCGGGAGAAGAAAATCTGGTTGATCGAACGGATGAACCCTGGGTGGAAAGACCTGGCGGCTGAGTGGTATGAGGCTGCGGATTCCGCTCCTCGGCCGGCATAAACAAAAGGTCCCTCGACTGCGGTGCTCGTTCACTTCGTGAACGAGCCTCCTCGCTCGGGATGACAGATGGTTGGTGGTTTCATAGTGCCGGCGGTTTCGCGTTTCTCAAGATATTTATGCAACTCACCTATCTCGAAGCCATCCGCCAGGGAATCTGGGAGGAAATGGAGCGCGACCCCGCCGTCTTCTGCATTGGCGAGGACATCGGCATCTACGGCGGAGCGTTCAAAGTCACCGACGGCTTTATTGACCGCTTCGGGGCAGAGCGAGTCATCGACACACCTATCGCCGAATCTGCCATTGTGGGTGCGGCTTTCGGCGCGGCCCTCACCGGCATGCGACCCGTGGCTGAGTTCCAGTTCATGGACTTTATCGGCTGCGCCTTCAACCAGATCGTCAACATGGTGGCCAAAGCCCACTACCGCTGGGGAGCGCCTGCGCCACTGGTGATTCGCGGACCGAGCGGCGGGAACGTGCACGGGGGCCCGTTTCATTCCCAGAATCCTGAAATGTGGTTCGTGCACGCGCCCGGCTT
Organism: Terriglobia bacterium; assembly: GCA_963765285.1. Taxonomy (GTDB): domain Bacteria; phylum Acidobacteriota; class Terriglobia; order Terriglobales; family Acidobacteriaceae; genus CAVWZH01. Next base: position 646,319 of record CAVXVR010000006.1, on the reverse strand, counting down.
GAAGGTCGTGTGTCCGGCGAGCGCCTACGATGCCAAAGGGCTCATCAAGGCTTCCATTCGCGACAACAATCCGGTCATTTTCTTCGAGCACAAATATCTCTATCGCCGCATTAAAGAAGAAGTCCCGGCAGAAGACTACATCGTACCGCTGGGCAAGGCCCGCATCGCCCGTGAAGGCCGCGACGTCAGCATCATTACTTATGCTGCCATGGTGTACACGGCGCTCGAAGCTGCCGAGATTCTGAACAGGGAAGGCATTGACCTCGAAATCATTGATCTGCGCACCGTTTCGCCGCTCGACCGCGAGGCCATCGCGCAAACCGTCCGCAAAACCAACAAAGTGATTATCCTGCACGAGCACTCGCGCACCGGCGGTCTGGCGGGTGAAATTGCGGCCATTATCAATGAAGAAGCTTTCGACGATCTCGATGGCCCGATCGTCCGCATCACGGCGCAAGATTCCCCGGTACCCTTTTCTCCGCCGCAGGAGGAATATTTCCTGCCCAAGGTGAGCGATGTGGTGCGCGAAGCGAGAAAGCTGAGAGCATACTAGATCGGGTACGGCTGGGTCTCTGACCCGGCCGATTCTGGACCACGGCCATCCAGCATGCACGAAGCCCTAATCACCATCGCCGCCTTCCACAATGAGCCTGAGTTTCTTCTCGCCCGCACCCGCCTGGAATCGGCTGGCATTGAGTGTTTCGCCCAGGATGAAAACATGCTCCGCATAGCAGGCTGGCATTCCCACATGCTGGGCGGAATCAAACTTCAGGTCCGCGAATCGGATGCAGCCGATGCTCTGGCCATTCTTCGCGATACCGCGCCGCTGGACAATCCCTGACCACGCTGGCATCTTGGTAACAACTTCCCCGGAGGACCTATGAGCAAGTTCATTCTAGGAATCATCTTTACCCTGGTCGTTCTCGCGGTTGGCGGGCTGGCCATCGCCATGATGGGATTTATCCCCAGCAATGCCGACGCCAACCCGCCCGGCTGGGAGCAGCATCTTGCCAACACCGCCCTCGATGCCTCGATGGAACGCCGCGCTCCCCGGGTAAGCAATCCTGTGCCGCCTACCGACGACAACCTGGTCGACGGCATGAAGATCTACACCATGAACTGCGCCGAATGCCACGGCACTCTCGACGGCAAGCCGAACTCCTTCGGAGCAACGTTCTACCCACCCGCCCCCAATCTGGTTCTCAACCCACTCGACGACCCCGAGTGGCATACTTTCTATTGCGTTCGTACCGGCGTCCGTTATACCGGCATGCCCGCCTGGGGCAAGACGCTGAGCGAGCAAGATATATGGAAGGTCACGGCGTTCCTTTCACGCATTGAAAAGCTGCCGCCAACGGTACAGGACTACTGGAAAAAAACATTCGGGGTTGACCCGGCCGCAAAAGGGACGAAAAACTAGCAGGAAAAATCAACCTGAGCCACTTGGGGACCCGGGGGGCGGTCCGCGGTCGCACCATAAATTCGGTGCCTATATATAATGAGAGGTTACAAGCGCCCTAAAATTCTGTTGCAGAACTGCGCGGAAGGAACTTATGCCGACTGATATTGTCATGCCCCAGATGGGCGAATCCATTTTCGAGGGCACCATCACCAAGTGGCTGAAGAAGCCTGGGGATAAAGTTCAGAGAGATGAGCCACTGTTTGAGATTTCTACCGACAAGGTAGATGCCGAGATTCCGGCGCCCGCCTCCGGCGTTCTCCAGGACATCAAGGTGACCGAAGGCGCGACCGTGCAGGTCAACACTGTGGTCGGCACGATTGCGGTGGACGGGGAATCCGCTGCTCCGGCGAAGGCGGTGGCTCAACCTGCGGCTCCGGCAGCAGAGAAAAGCACAACCGCAAAAGCGCCCGCTCCTGCGGCGGCTAAAGGCGCCTCTGAAGGTGCCCGCGAAGAAGATGATGATCATGCCCGCTCATCGCCGCTGGTGCGCAAGATCGCGCGCGAGCACGATGTCAGCCTGACGCAAGTTACAGGCACGGGCCTGGGGGGCCGCATCACCAAGCAGGACATTTTGGATTTCATCGAGAAGAGCCAGCAAGCTCCTGCGGCGCCGCGCACGCCGGCCGCGCCTGCTGCATCTGCGCCAACAGCGTCTGCTAAGGCTCCCGCACCGGCGGCCATTCCCGGCGATCTGGTTCCTATGACTCAGATGCGCAAGATCATTGCCCAGCGCATGATCGAGTCACGCCGCACCAGCGCCCACGTGCACTGCATGTTCGAAGTGGACATGACCCGCATCGTGACTCTGCGCAACAAAATGAAAGCTGGATTCGAGCAGCGCAATGGCGTTCGTTTGACTTTCATGCCGTTCTTTGTCCGCGCGGCGATTATCGCGCTGCAGCAATTCCCCATTGTCAACGCCTCGTTGGAAGGCGAAAGCGTCCGCTATCACAAGTATGTCAATGTCGGCATTGCCGTGGCGCTCGACTGGGGACTCATCGTTCCTGTGCTCAAGAACGCTGGCGAACTTAACTTCCTCGGCCTGCAGCGCGGCATTACCGATCTGGGGGAGCGGGCCCGCGGCAAGAAACTTAAGCCGGAGGAAGTGGAAGGATCTACATTTACGGTTACGAATCCCGGCCAGTTTGGAGCGGTCTTCGGCTTGCCCATTATCAACCAGCCGAATGCCGCCATCATGGGCGTCGGCGGCATCACCAAAACTCCGCTTGTGATTACTGACCCAGAAGGCAACGACTCGATCGCGGTCCGCTCGGTCGTTCACCTGACGCTCGGATACGATCATCGCCTGGTGGATGGCGCGGTGGCCGACCAGTTCATGGCGTTCGTGAAGAAGACGCTGGAAAACTGGAGCGAGGAAGTCGGCTAAGCTACGCTTTGGGCGCCCAGGTGGAGGCGTTCAGGCACTCTACCGTACCGTCGATCACCATTCCGAGGCCATTCCTGAATTTCGCCTCGTCCACAATCTGGCGGCTCGCGACCGCCTGGGCGGTAGAAAGCGCGGCTTGGGCAAAAGACATTGCCGCGTCTTTTTTCTCTGAACCTTTTCGATTGCCAAAAACATTTTCGATCCCGTTCACGATTACGGGTACGAAGGCGAGCCCCTGCAGCAGCTTGGATAAGAAATCCATCTTGTAGTCTCCTTAATGTGGATGATGAGCACTGAGAACTGAGAACCAGGAACTTAGAACTGGCGTTAAGAGAAGCCCGCAAGTCATGAACTCGCTTTATTTCCACCACCGATCGTGCAGCGCGATCACCAGGCTGATCGCTACTGTGATCACTGCGTTCACCAGCCGTTCGTAGACGCCACGCTTGATTTCACTGCGCTCTAGCGCTACCAGGCGGCCTTCTGCGAGACTCATCCGTCCTGGCTGAGCTCCCCCGACCAGCATGTCCATCTTGGTTTCAAGCCGGCTGAGTTTTTCCAGCACGTCCTGTTGAAAATCGTGGTCCGTCACTCGCACCACGAGTGGTTGCCTGTTTCCGCCGCCGCGGTTGGCCGATCGGACCGCGGATTCCTCTTCGAAGTTGCTCATGACAGTGGGTAGTCAAGATGCAGCGCTACCGTGTACCTGGAATAACGAGGCGGCGACGAGGCATCGTATTGCCGCAGATAGTAGTTCTGGATCTTCCCCAGCACTCTCGGCAGCGTGATGGTTTGGGTGTTGAAACGGCCCACGAGATTACGGTCGTTGCCCTGGCCCCAGCCGGTGTCGCTCCAGCGCACTTCAAAGCCGCCTCCCGTGGGAGCTGCGACGCCCGTGTCAACGGTCACGCTGGTTGATGAGGTTGCCGTGATTTCGGCCGCAGTCAGGTCGGGAAGATAGAACGCACCCACCTGCGCCGCGGTCAGCACGGTGAACGTAACCGGCAGGGACACTCGGGCCGCCTCAAAGCCAAAGGCCAGTGGAACGGCAAGATCATCCGCAAACTGAATCTTGTAGTTGCCGTGCTCGCCCTCAAGATCTCGCACCTCAATCTCTACTTGCCTCACAATTGCCGTGAAGTCCGCTTGCCGCGAGGGAGCATTTATTTGCACAGCGTCTCCCGGAAAAATGTCCCCCGCACCTCCAGGCAGGAAGTCGCTCCAGGTTCCGTAGGCCCCGGTCCAGGCTAGAGCGGTTGCTCCATCGAGCAGTGCCAGCGCAGCGTTCTCGCAGTCTGCGGCGGTACGCGGCGTTGGCGCCAGCACATGCCTCACCACCGCCCGGATCCCGTCGTCGGTCCCGTTTTGCTGCGCCGCAATGCTGGCTGGATTTGTCACTCTTGCCAACGCGCGGCCCTGCCCGCGATAGCGCACTTCGATCAGTTGGTTCGCTATCGGGACATATCTGCGGGAAAAATTCCAGGGCAGCGCTGGACAGAATCGTGCACTCCGCCCCGTCGGACTGTGCCCCTACGAGTCGTGTAACGTAGTCCGCTCCCGGCAGTGCCGTGCGAACCTCTGCGTCCACCGCTTGCACAAAGCGGGTGAAAGCAATTGCGCAGTTCATGTTGGCGGCATTCACCAACGCAGAGGTGCAAAACCCCGGAGCGGCAGGCAGGATGCCGTCATAGAGCACGGTTGAATCCGCGACAAGCGATGCCGGGTTTGCCGGATCGATGTCGTGGACCTCCAGCACGATGCGGACATCCGCCAGCACGGCTGCACCCCCGAACCCGTTGCCCGCGGGATGGGCCGCCGAATGGAATATCTGTTGTCTGCGATAGACCTCCGGCGCATAGAACCTCGTCGTGAGCGCGTACTCGTGTCCCGCAACGGTCGGCATGGGCGTGCCCACCGCCGCGCCGTTGACCAGCGCCTGAATGTTGCACTGCGCTCCGTTTGGAGTGATCTGAAATCCCGCAAGGCAACCGGCAATTGAGACCGTCGCCGGATACAGGCCGCCCAGAACTCCGGTCGATGCCGCTCCGAAAGTCACACTGCCATGTTGCAGCACGACCGCGCCACCCAGTTCGATGTTTTCGGCGAAAACGACCGTGGTTGCCCCGTCTGTGCCAGTCCCCCCCGAAACTTGCAACTGGCCGCTGCTTACCGATACCGCATTCGAAGGATCGGTTGCTTTCCATCGCGTGGAATCGAGCGCAGTTCCCAGGTATTCTTCGTTCATAAGGGTCTGGCTGCTTTTGATGAACGGAGTTTGCGAGAGGTAGAACTTTAAAGTAAGTCCGTCGCCGACCAGGTAATCTTTCACGTAGTCCTGCGGTTCAATCAAACCCACAACCGTGACGTCATTTACCAGACCACTTGCCGCTTGGAGGGCAAGACCATCCGGGGAGAAATTGCTGTCGGCTTCGCTGACGGAGTATTGGGCCGCACCTACCGGCGAAAAAATGAGAGCACCATCGTTCACCCGGTAACTTCCCCTTGCCTCGAGCGCAACCAGAGCCGCGTGGTATGTCCACGGCTCCTGAGGATCGGGCACGTACGACGCCAGTACGTCCACATCCTGCACGGCGCTGGTGTCGAAAACTCCCGGCAATAGGTCGGTGGTCATCTGCCGGAGCGCGTTACCCGCGCTCCGGGCCACGAAAGGGGAGCGCTGGGGCAGTCGCTTTCGATCGAGGATCGCTTCATCGCTTAGAGCCACCAGATTGTAGCGATAGGCCGGGCCGCGCTCGCCCCATCCCAGATACTCAAACACCGGAGCTTCGGTCAGGTAGCCGGTGAACACATCCTGCCCATTCATTCGACCCACGGTGATGCGTGCCCCAATCACCGGAACCACGAAGTCCGGCTGATTTGCCAGCAGGCTCACCTGCAGCTCCGAGGGCTTGTTCAACTGCCGCACCACGCGTGGCATCCCGGTGCTGTCAATCGCGGCTGTGTAGTCGCGCGGCCCCTGGCCATCGAGATTGTCGATTTGCAGTTTCATTCTGATCCGTGGAAAGCCGATTTCGATGAAAGCTTAGCCGTGGTGTGTCTCGAACGCTGTGATCGATGGACGAGATACCCACAACCCGTGGTTGGGAATTTCTGGTGCTGGCCGTTTGGATGAAACGTGAGTGTGGCAAAGATTGCTTCCCGCCGCTTCGGTTTTAGTAAATCGCCGCCATTCCGACGGGGAAGTAGCTGCGGTAGCAGACCGCGACTTGGCCGTCGTTCTCATCGGTGTGCGGCATCGCCAGAAAGGCCGCTCGCAAACCCAGCGCCATGATCGGCGAAGCGAGTTGCACCATTTCCTCCCGCTGGAAAGCCTTGCCGGTTGGTGACGCCGCCGAGGGGGCAGTCACGTGCGCTGCTGATTTACTCACGCTCGAAGCGCTCTGCATCGCCGTCACCGCGGAGCCGGCATGGGCGCCGCCTGGCGCGGCCGCAGGAACCGCCGCCGGAAGCACGGTAGTCGGGCTGAGGTGGGGATAGTAAAAACAAACCCGCCCGCCCGATTCCTCCTCCGCCACAAACAACCCCGACCATTCCTGGAAGAATGAACCGCCCTCGCGGTCAACGAAAGCTACAACTTGCTGCACGCCCGCGCCCGTAACCGGCGCGCCTCCGGGAAGAGGTTGCGCCAGCAAGAGAGAAGTCGCGGTGACTTGAGCCACGCGTCCAACATTGAAAGTCACGCGGCGAATATAGTTCGCGTCGCGGTTAACAGCGGCCGGATCGGTCACATACGCGGCCGAAATGCCTGTGCCCACATATCCCGTCTGCTGCTGATAGTCGTTGTCGACCGCGACCAGAACGCCTACAGAAAATGCGCTCACTGCGCCTGTGCCCACCACAATCTCTGTCGCGGTTGAGCCAGGCAGCACGGCAACCGCGGCCAGCGGAGTTCCGCCGGAAGGCTGCGCATTCGCGTTGGGATCGCTGGCCAGGACGTTCATGTGTTCCGAGCCGCCCGCCAGCGCCATCTGCAACTTGCCCCACTCGCGGAAATCGAACTCAATGCGGACATCGATTGGCCCGCGAAACTGTCCGGCTGGCGCTCCTCGGGCGCCCGCCCGCAGGGGCTCAGTCGTGGTTGCGCAAAAGCGCTGAAAATTATCGATCCATCCCAGATCCAGCCACGGCGCCGGGGGAGCGTCGAGGGCGAACGCTCCCTGCTTTCCCGGATCGAATACCGTCGGAGTTCCCGCGGTCCGATCCATGGGCGCAAAATAGGCGCGGATTCGCCGCGTGACCGGAACCATCGCGGAACGCAGCGGAGCAGAGCTCATTGCGAATTCACCTCGCTGAAGAAAAACACTTGCAGTACCGCGCGGCGTTCCAGTTGCACTGACTGGGTCCGCGACGGCAAGGCTTCGTTGTTTGTCCCGTCACTTCCGGCCACTGGGCTCAAGGCGGGCAATGTCCAGAAAATATTCGTGCCGAGGTCAACGCTCGGCGCCTGGGTGTAGTCCCGTTTGGAGGTTCGTGGTGGCTGGCAGATGGCCATCAGCTCCATATCCAGCTCGGCAAGAGTGCGGCCGCGGTCTACCCCGCTCTCCACAGTGCCGAAAGTGTGGTGCGAAATCACGCAATCCATCGCCATCAGCGTGCGGCCTCCCGCCTGTCCCTCTGCCACTTGCGCACCACCCCATTCGATGTAGAACGCATCCGGCAAAGGCGTCACTGGGACGACCAGTTCATTCTCGGCCACGATTACCGCCGGCCGCGTCACACCGTTGATGGTCACCGTGCGCTGCGGATTCAATGAAGCCAGCCGTTCCCGCATCGTCATGTAGAAACTGTCTTTTGTATATTGCATAGAAGCAGCTCTTAGCTTTTGGCTCTTAGCTCTTAGCTCTCAGCTTTCAGCCGTCAGCTACATCTTTGTCGCTTGGAAATCGGTCACGCTTTGCATTCGATGCTTTCGTCTCCGAGCCAAAAGCCAAAAGCCAAAAGCCAAAAGCCAAAAGCTGACAGCTGGTAGCTCATTCCACCGCCACCACTCTGTACAGATACGGAGTTCCGGCGAAATACTCCGGAGTCACGCTCTCGATGTGAAGCAGGTCTCCGGCATACATCACACCCAAAGCTCCATCGAATAAGGCGTCGGCCGTCGCGACATTTCGTTCAACGACTTCCGCCTGCACTGTCGTGGCGGGAACCGTAAACTCGAGTCTTCTTCTCGGCCCGGATCCTGGAGTTGCGAGCTCACGGGCGATCACTGGGCACAACTTCACTTCTTCAACACCGGGATCCATGAGTCCGAGTTCTCCGCTGGGGTCGCTCGGCATTTGTAATAAAGGAAACACCAGGCTGATTTCCGCTCCGCCTAGCGCCCGCAACATGGCTTCCGTTGCTCTCGCGACGGCCATGCCGAATATTCCACTTCCTCCCGGCATGGTCAGCCCACCTTCTGCGCCACGTAGGGCGCCAGCAAAGAACTGACAGTCTGGTCGACCAGGCTGTTCGAAAAATAGTCCAGACGCATGCGGTCAACCCTGCCCGTCTTAACGTTGAGCGCTGGTGTGGATTGCACGTTACGCACAATCTGCGCGCACGCAACTTTCACCACGTCTGGAATCACCGCCAGCCCGGCGTTATAGACCACATCGATTTCGCTGTACCCGAGCCCGACCGCATTCACCGGCAGCGTGAGTTCCCCGGTTTGGATGTACACGTCAATGCCCGCGGGATCGATCGCGTTCCACGTTCCCGGTAGCCCGAACATCAAAGCAACGTCGGAGCTGATGTCGTCAAAAGGCCATTCGCCCCGGCGCGGGATGGCGTATCGTCCCCGTGCCGAAACAATCGGCGTCACCGCAGGAGACACCGCCGTCAGCGGCAGATACGTCATCCGCACCGTGTTGCGACCCGCCTGGATGCGCAGCCGCTCCTCGTACTGGGCCACACCCAGGGTCGCTCGGCGGCAGTATGCATCGATTACTGTCGATGCAGTTACCACCCAGTTCTGTGGCGTGGCCGGGTCCAACCCGTACGTCTGATATTCCGATGGATCGAGATAATTCATAAGAGTTCTCAAAGTTCAGTGGTCAGTGATCAGTGGCCAGTTGTCAGTTGACCTGTCTAGTTAAGACTGGCAACTGGCCACTGACCACTGGCAACTGTTTCTACCGATCGACCTTCACTTCGTAATGCGCGTAAGCCGCGCCTTTCACCACTACCGCACCGAACTTCGCCACTACCATTTGTGTAGCCAGCGAACCGAGCAGGCCCAATTGAAAAGCCCGCGGATTCGCATCCGTGAGCCAGTGGTACTCAATCAGGTCTTCGGTCACGATGTAGCAGGGAAGTACCGCCGTTCCGCTGCCGGGTGTTCCCGTGTATCCCAGCGACCATTCGGGAATGAGCGGCAGGTCTCCGGCCTGAGTGGAAAGCGTTTTCACCCGCAGCCCAGCCGTGATCTCAGTGGTCGAGAGCACAACGTTGAATTCCGCTTTCATTTCCCGGTCGATCAGATCGAGCAGGACCGGGTTGGCGTAAATGGCCGTGGGCCGCACTTCATACGAAGAGTTGGAAACCATTTGCGCCACTACGCCCTTGATGCCGTCCACGATGCTGGCTGTTGTGCCGATCGTGGTGGTGTTGCCGCCGGCCTCGATCTGTCCGATCGCTCCGAAATACTGCGTTGTGGTCGGCGCGCTCAGCGACGTGTCGTTGCCGTTCCACAGCGCCACGTCATGAGTGCGCATCAGTCCGTCGACCGAATCGGCCAGGTCCTTGGCTTGCAGAAAAGCAAACTGACTTTGCTGCGCCCCAACTTCCAGATCGAACAGGTTGTAGTTGATCTGGGAGACCAGCGCTTTCAGCGGAACGCTGCGCTCTACCCGTGTCGGACTTCCCACCGTAGCCACAATGTTGCGCGGATCCACAAAGGCGGTGGCCGCGCTCGGCGAAACGATTGCGGTCTGTTCAAAGAATCGTGACGGATGCCCGGTTGCAGGCACCTGCTTGATCCTTTGCCCGAACACGCCGCGCCGCCGCACGATGTCGAAAATCTCTGTCTGGTAGCGATTGACCTCGATCGCGCCCGGCCCCAGAAAGTCCGCGGCCGCGTGCAGATCGATGAATTGTGCTTTCATGTCTTCTCCTGAAAAATGATTTGCTTGCGATTGGTGTGAACTTGTTGGCCGGTTCGGCAGAAACAAAAAGGCGCGACCGGGGTCGCGCCCTTCGTCCGAAACTGGGAACCGAACTGAAAACTGAATTGTTGAGCGAAAAAAGGCCTTTACCCGATCATTCCCGCCCGCGCCATTTCCGCTTTTACGGCGATGCGTTGCTCCACGCTCAGCGGTTGGAGCACTTTGTCCAGAACCGCGACGTCAAGCTTGTCACCGGAATCGATTTCCTTGCCCAGCAGCGCGTTCACTGTTGGCGACAGAGTTTTCCGAGCCAACCGGGCGGCCTGCGCTTTCAGTTCATGGTTCGATTTTTCCAGTTCCGCCACTCGTTCTTTCCATTGGGCGTCTCCGGTTTCGTCGAGGCCGTGGCCTTCCGCTCCGCCCTGGCCTTCCTCCACAGCCGCGACAATCCGGTCTACCTTTGCGTTCAGCGCCTCTTGTTGAGCGTCCAGTTTGCCCAGAACCCGATCAAGCGCCTCTGCGGCGTTGGCCAGTCGATCCGCCGTCGCCGCCAGTTGTTGCGTCATCTCCTCGTTCATGATTGCTCCTTCTGAATTGTGTTGATGTTTCGTGCGTTGTTCAGCCCAGCTCAATCCAAGTATTCTGATAGGCGGCTTTGTCGCGCCGCAAAATTGCCGCTCCGGTAAATGTCACGTGGGTCAACGTCCATATTTTGCTGCGCAAGTCGGCAACCCGCGCATCGGCGATCTCGTACGACATGCCCAGATTTGGGTGAGATGCCGCGAGGCTGTTCCGGCCGATTTCCTGCACAATCTCGGGAAAGTCCTTGGCGAACAAATATCCACCCAGCTCCAGCTTGCGTCCCAGGATCTCCGCCCGCACGATGACGCCGACTTTGCGCCGCGTATCATGGCGGTCGAGCGTGGGATGGTAGTCGAGACCCATACCTAGCAATGACGGCAGTGCAGCCTCGGCCGCAGAGCGTGTCAGCACGACTCGATGTCCCCGCGCGCCCGCCGGCGGCCGGTCGGAAAGTACATCCACCAAGGTGAGCACGCCACGAAACGCTTCGCGATTGGGATGCCCCGGCACGCGCGGCATCTCAATCGCCATCGACTCCAAATCAATTGTTGCCATTGCCCATCCTTTTGAGACAAGAAACTGAGAACTGAGAACCAGGAACTGAGAACTGATGTTGAACATGCGTTTTTAGCGTCGCCTTACTCTCGAGAAAGAGGGTGCGTGGCGTCAGACCGGTGGCAGCCCGCGCATCCTTCGAACTTCGTTCACCGTCAGCACGCCTGTCTGGATGAGAATCTGCTGAATCTGTGCCTGCTCGAGTTCATCGCCCGCCGAATCCACATCGGTGAAAACGAACTCGAGATCGTCCCAGCCCAGCTTCTTGCAGATGGCGTCGCGCGTCAGATACTCGGCCAACAAACGCGCTGTCGGAACGATCGCCTGGCGGAATGCCTGGTCCGTCATTTCTGCCGCGGTCGAGCGATTTACGTCGCGTTCGATGCCGAGCGCCTGCGCCGGCAAATCAAAGGCATCGGCGATCACGCGCAACAGAAACTCCTGCCACTGCAACCGTAGATCCGCGTCCGTGCCCCCGCCAAAACGCAACACTTCCGGCTTGTTTTCGAAAGAGAGGATCGGCACTCGTCCCGTGCCCTCGATCTCGTCCTGCCACCAGCGAATCAGTCGTTCGTGATGATCGGCGGTCAGACCCTGCAGCCAGAGCGCGTACTCCACGACAGAGTTCGACGCCAGCCGCGCCGCATAGCGATGCGCGCCAAGAAACGCGTTCACCGTTTCGAATGCGACTTCCAGCCGTCCCAGGCCGAACGGCGTGTGTGTGCGCGGATTCAGCCGGATGTAGATCAGCTCATCATCCTGCAGCTTGACCTGCGACTCCGCTCCGTTGCGATTCGTCACCTGGACATAACGAATTGACGTAGGATTTCCGTCCCAATCGCTGCGGATGCGAATGGTGGCTCCGTCCACCGGCCAAAGCACAAGCGGATGCTCTGGATCGCCTGTGTCCTCGACTTCAATCGCCCCAAAGCCGCCGACAATCACATCTTCCAACACCTGCTCGGCGAGTGAACGAAATGAATCGTCCGGATTGGGATTGTCAAAGTTCTGCGTGAGGACTTGCATTCGCGCCTGAGCATCGGCCACCTCCGGCCCGCGGCCCGGCCGTGGCTGGATGCGCCAGCGCATCCCCGCGATCTGGTCTTTGATCGCGTTGATCGCCCTCCGCGCCACCGGGGTCTCGGCAAACCGGCGCAAGTTTGCTGGTGACGGTTTTGGGTATGCGTCGGGCCGTGGCCCGTAGGTGTTAAGGATGGAAGGCAAGGGTATAGTCAGTCTCTTACCCTCCAAGCCTTTGGCGCCTAACGACACTTCCGCGATCCGGCGCATTGCGCCGCGCAACTTCGATGATATGTTCATGATTTTTTCTTGTGTGGCGCGAGCGTCCTCGCCCGCGTTCAGATCATAAGATGCTTAATAAATGCGTATCTAAGGCGCCGTACTAACGAGCCAAAAAAGAGTCGTCCCCAAGCATGCAACTACAATCGGCAAAATGAGGCGGGGCCTCCCTGCCAAACTCAGAATCAACGCTGCAGTGCAAATCCGAAGAATCACTCTCTGCCACGCTTCGGCATATTGCCATAACTGCTCGTTTCTGGGAATAAACGCGGCCATAACCGGCCACAGTAAAATTGCGAGTGAAACTAGCGCAAGCGAAGCCAGCGTGATCCTGTTGCGCCATCTGCCGGGCTCACGTTTCATCTCCTTCGTGCAGAACCACCAGCTGTAAGCTAAGGCCGGTATCACGCAAAGGATGAGAATCGTGGTGAGAGCATTTGCGACTACCATCAGACCTTTAATTCCCTTCGCGCCACGTCTGCCAGCGCGGGAAGTTGCTCCACTGTAGCAACTCGAATCGTACTCTCTTCCAGCGCTCCCAAAGCGAATTGTAGTTCTTCCTGCCTGCGGTCCAAATCATCCTCGACCACCGCGGTCAACCAAGGCTGGGCCCTGGTCAGCCGCGTCATTCCCTCTGCAATCTTCGGATACCTTGACGCCAACATCACAGCATGCTCTACGCTGGATCGCAGCGAAACTGCGTGAAACAACTTAATCTCGTCTCCTACTCGATATCCGAAATCAAACTTCATCGGATCGCCTGGCTTCGTGTAAGGCGACACCGGAACGCCATTCATCAGAAATCTCCACACGCCAGCCTGTTCAAACGACTGCCGCATCTGGTCCAGGATTCTCGACCGGCCAGTGCGCACATGCTTTTTCTGCGGCGTGACAGTTTCAAGGTAAAACGAAGCCAGCGTCGCCAGTTCCTTCACCGGATTTTCCGTCAGGCAGGCTTTCGCCGAAGAAAGCTGAATTACGTTGGAAAACGAATCTTCCATTCTCTTCAGAAACAAAGCCCGGTCCCGTGTGTTCCTCAACTGCTCTTGGATGTCACGCTCCAAAGCCTCGAGCATCTCAATATCCGCCTGTGGATCCACGCACCGCACTCGCCGCCAATCCCGTCTGAAGCGCACCTCTGCGAATCCCGCACCGTTCGCTCCGGGCTCAAACATGAGCAGGCCGATATTGGCGAACTCCTCCTTCACTGCGTCCGGCACATACCGCAGCAAAAAGAATTCGAGATGTCGTAATTCAGCCATTAGCTGTTAGCTCTTAGCCTTTAGCTTTTCCTTCGTGTGCCTTCGTGTCCTTAGTGGTGATGCGTTGTTGCCTCTTTATTGTTCCATCCAATTAGGAAACGGCTGCCTAACCGACGCCCGAAATCCCGCAATCAATTCCCGCACCCGCGCCCGGCGCTCGATCAACTGCCGCACCAATTTCTCCAGCGCATCCCACTCGCCGCAATACCATTCCGGAGGAATTTCGCCGGCAGCCCTCCAAACTGTCTCTTCGTCCATCTTTTCGATTCGCGACAGCCACGGTTCAAACGTCTCCCACCCGCGCACGCCTTCATACACTTCGTTTCGCGCATAGACGCCGCGCAGCGGATAATCCGGAAACGTCCACTCGCCCGCATTGAAGCAATATCCCTGATCGATGAACGAGGCCGTATATTTCCGTTCGCGCATCCGTCGCCAAAACGCTGCCTGCCGCCCGTTGGCGTTGCCCGTCCACTTATCCATCGCGAGGATTCCGGCAAACGCATCCAGATTCCGCACCCGCCCTAACATCTCCATCGGCAAGTAATCGAAAACCTGCCCCTCCAGAGGGCTCACCACGTAGCGCGATCCGAATTGCAATCCCGGCTGGCAGGGGATCGCATTCCCCGCGAGCTGAATGTTCAACTCCGGAGTATGTTCGACCAGCCAGTCCCCGACCTCGACCACCTCGGCCGCAGCCACCGGCAAATCGGCCTCCTCCGCCAGGCGCGTCGCCAGCAGCTCATTGGCCAGCACGCGCAGATGCTGCGGATTGTTGCGAAACTTCACGACGTAAAAGTTTCCGTCCGAGCAGCGCATCAGGTGTCCCTGTGCTCCGCCTCGCATTCGCCGCACGTGTTGGACCGCAACCACCGGCAAAGTTATCTGGACCACCGATGGCCGCGTGGGGACGGGCGCTCTTCGTCCGTCCCAAGCGAAGCTCGGCAACCCGCTCCTCTGGGGGTGGTCATTCTAGGTTGCCTCCAAGCCCCGTGTCTGTGACGGATGAACATCACCGTTCCGGGCGGCAAACTCGCCAGTTGGAGTCCGCCCCGGCCAAAGCTCCCGGCCAGTGCCTGCCGGGCCGACAGCGCGATAGCCATTGCCATCACGCAGTCGTCGTGCGTCCCTCCTGCGGCCGCTGAACTTCCGTCCGGATGCCGTATAAATGTCCGAAATTCGTTAAGCAGTCGCGGACTCTGAAACAATTCTGGTTCCGTCGCTAACACTGCAGCCAGATTCTCCAACATCGCCGGGCGGCTCACCGCCGAAGTCAGCCAGCCATCCTGCCCGCCCTCGCGATACACGGCCAGGCACCCTTGCGCGCGCAAGTGGGCCAACACCCCATGTCCGTGATTGTTCCGTTCCACTACGAGCAGGGCGCGATCGTAGGTGTTACTCAGGTCAATCAATCGCAAAGCCAGATCCCGAGGCGGAAAGTGTCCATGCACTTCCGCGCACTGCATTCCCGTTTGCCGTTCGATCACCTGTGCGCAGGCATAGTCTCCTTCGGCCCCGCCGCCCGCCGGATCCACGCCGACGATGTACCTTCGCCCTTTCTGCGCAGGAAACCAAATTTGCAGCCGTCCGTTGTCGTGCTTCTCAACCGGCTCGGCCGATTGCGTCAAAGCTCGCTCAATCGCCTCCAACTCAAAAACACATTCGCCCGAAGCAAGAAAGCACGAACTCGGATCTTCCGCGAATTCCTGCGCCGCCAAGCCACGCAGTTGTGACCGGTTGGCACGCCGCCATGCGATCTGTGCTTCACTCAGGGCGGCGCGCTCCGCAAGCTTTCGCTCCTCATCGGTCAGCGGAGTCGCCGCGACATTCTCGACCCGGTATTCCGGTTCATACCACCACGGGAAAAAGTGTTTTGTGTATCCCGTCTCCTCGGCTCGCTGCCACTCATCGTAAAAAACGCCGCCTGCTCCGTTGGGGGTGGATTCCAGCACAATCTCACCGTCCCCGGGGACCGCGGCGCGCAGCGAAGCCAGGACTTCTGCTCCATCGCGCGGCCAGCGGGCGACCTCCGAGCAATGCAAATTGTGGATGGTCATCCCGCGGCCCGCGTTCGGGTCCGCCGCTGTCGCCACGCGGTATTCACTGTCCAGCCGCGGGAAGACGAGTTGACGGATGTTCGCGCGGGAGGTCACCAGCGCGCCCTTCTGCATCGTTTCGGGCAGGTTCTCCCAGAAGCGACGCACGATCTTGAAAATCTCTTCCGCTGACTCCTGCGTGTGCGCCACCTGCACGCTCAGCGTTCCCGGTTGCGTGATGGTCTGAACAAAAAATCGCGCCGCGATGTACGTCGTCATCCCGAGCTGGCGTGCTTTCAGCACGATATTTCGCTTGCTGCAGTCTCGCGCAAATGCGCGTTGCGCCCGGTTCGGCTGCAACAAAACCAGCCCCCGGGTCTTGTTTCGCACCTTCAACAAGCCCTGGATCATCAGCTCGCGTATGGTTTCGTCGGACGCGAAACCATCCGGCCCAGGAACCTCCAACGCCGTTCCCAATTGCCGGAGCAGACAAAGATCAGCGTTCACCTACTGCGCCCCCTGCATGTACTGGTTGACCGCCTGTATGTTCGCTCCCGGAGGCAGATTGTCGGTAGTTGGCCAGTTCGGGAAACTCCCCGAGTAGAACGGCGATGCTCCGGTGCAGCTGGGATTCACTCCGTAGGCATCCGTCCCCGATCCGGTGCACAGGGCGTAATTTCCCCCGCCCAACCCAGAGTTGTAATTCGCAAACCCGACCGTCCCCAGTGTGTGATCTGACGTGTCCTGATTCGTGCAGCTATAGCCCGCCGGGTTGTATGTCGGATACGGGGTGGGCGAGTCCTGATTGTGAGTTTGGGCACTTGCCCAAATGTTGCAATTGATCCAGTAGTGGTTCGCCGTCGCCGTGGTGTCGTAATAGTAATTAGTCCGTGGCCAAAGAGCTACCCTGACCTCGCGTCCCCGCCGCCGAGATGCTGTTCAGCACGACGTGTCCCGGCCACGGCGTAGCGGGCGGCCCCGTGGGACAGGTTCCGTTGAACGCCGCCTTGCAGCGCCCCGTGTAAGTTACTCCGGTTTGGGTTCCCGCCGAGGTAAGCAGAGTCAGGCTGGTCGTGGTTCGCGCCACCGATCCGTCAATCTGGTATTTCACTCCGTTGATGATGACCACGCAGCCGTTGGTCGCAATCGTTCCCCATCCGCTGCCGCTGCAAGAATCGCTTAGGTTATTGAACGACGTGCAGGTCGTACTGCTCGGACTCGGGCTGGCGCAGGTCAAGGTGACCGTCAATCCGCTAGTACTCACGGTGCCCGTGGGGATAAACAACGAATTCGAGCTGTCGGTAAGATTTTCCATCGACGCGTCTTCTGCTGACCGAGAGGTAAGCTGCGCGTCCGTCTGGATGATGGTCACATGGTTGATGGTGATGTTTGAAGGCATCGAGACCGACGAATAGCTGTTCGACTCCGTGAAGCCCATGGCGTTGGTGCCCTGCCCGCTCAAGCCCCAGATATTCGACATGTCGTCCCAGACATCGTCGTGAATCGAAAAGTTGCCCAGCGCGCCCACACCGACCAGCCCGTTTTGCTCGTTCCCGATCAGCCCGGCCTTGTTGCAATGCTTGAACAGGTTGTAACGGATTGTCACGTTGGTTACGACGGCAACCTGCGTGTCTCCCGGACTCCCGATGGCGTTAAGGTTGAAGCATTGCCCGTCCTGATCGCTCTGACCATCCCAGTTGTTTTCGAAGATGTTGCCTTCAATCAACGCCCGGTCCTGGTTCTTCATCTCCCCCAGATTCTTTACGTTGGCTTCGAGGCCGAGATAGTTCGCCTGCCCGCCGGAAGAGCTGGCGTCCGCCGCGGTTTGTGACCACTGCACATTGTTTCCGGCTGCGGCGGTTAAAGTGAACGTCCCGTTAAAGCTCGAATCGCCCACATTGTTTACGTCCAGTTTGTCTCCCACCGTGTAGGTGCGGGTCAGCAGTGGATAGCGGGACAACGTGGCCGAGACCACATTCGAGGTTCGGGAGATGGTCGTAACATCCGCGCCACCCCAGAAGTAGATCCCGTTACACCATGCCGGCAACGGGGTAAAGCAGCTCCGCCAGTTCCAGAACAACGGCTTGAAGGAATGGTTCTGGCGGATTTCGGCGTCCTCGGGATTGACGTCGGTCTGTCCCCCGCCCGTCAGCCACGTCTCCGAACTCGCCGAGATCAGATTGTTGTAGAGCTTGTATGGCCCCTGCGGACCGGAAGTGGCTCCGGTGCCCCAGGCGAAGGCGTTCGATTCCGAGCAAGTTCAAGGGCAGGTTCCCGGAACACGCAATGTCTGCCAACCCACGAGTCCACCACTGCGAGATATGTCCCGGCCATGCGCACGCCACGCTGCACGCTCGCAGCCTCGTTCGTCCATGTCGGACTGTCCCCGCCGTGGATCAGGGAGCGGTCAACGATAATGTGGTCCGATCCGAAAGTTCCGTTGAGCGGCATGGCGAAAAGCGAGTTCTGGATTGCCACTCCCGACAGGCTGGTCACTTCGAGGCCGATGAATCTCTTGTAGCTGGTTGAGGCATCCAGCGCGAAGGTCGATGTGTTCGTCGTGCCGCAACGAATCTTCGGCATGTAGACTCCGGAAGCGGGCGGCGTATAGCTCGGATATCCGGACAGCGACGCCGTTCCCACATAGCCGGGGTTGACCCTTGAGCCGGAAGGCGGCAGAGACGCATAGAGGTCGGTCGTAAACCAGTCCCACGTCGAGGAGCTTCCACCCGTGCCCGACGGCCAGGCTACGCACTCCGCGTAAACGTTCTGAGTTCCGGAAGACAGCCCCGTGCTCGTCGCCTTGATGAGATACCAGATACCCGGATTCCCCGCCGAGGCCGTGACCGCTGCCTGAATGGTCGAGTAATCACACGCCAATCCTGGAGACGGCATCGTGATGCTTTGCGTCTGCCCTGAGGGGCAAATGGTCTTCACGGTCGCGGGACCGGTTGAATTTCCCGTATAGACGCAGGCCGCAGGCAGTGTAGCTGGCCCATCGGACAAGCCAAACGACGGCATATCTCCCGGTCCGCAATACACGTTTTCCGTACTGCTTTGCGCGTTGCCGGTCGTGGTCCATACCGAGGCGCCTCTGCTCGTCGCGCTGCCTGTCGAGACAGACTGCCCCCATGCGGCCGCCGCCACTATGATTACCGCCATAACAAGTCTCATAGGAATTCACAACTGAGAACTGAGAACCAGGAACTAAGAACTGAAGTTGACCAACCGGAAATCAGAAACGACGACGAAGTTCGATAGTCAGCCAAGAGCCAAAGGCCAGAGCCAGCCAAAAGCCGCCTAAGGCCCAGCCTTGGCGCGGCCCGGTGCTTCCGGCACAAACGCCATCGCGCCGATCTCCCAACCCGTCCCGAATTGTGTTTGGTCGATTCCCATCAGGTCGAACTTGTACTCCGCGTCCAGCGGGGCGCCTTGATCCACCAGCGGCGAGGTTGAGGTTGGCCGCAGGTCGAGTGGAGCTCCCGAGGCCGCGTCCGTGTAAAAGGTCGTCCCCACATTCTGCTGCGCTCCGCGCAAATAGCTCACTAGTTGGGTGTTGGTCATCAGCGTGGCTCCAGCTGACTTCAGTGCGTCCAGCATGACGCCCACCTGGTGCGGTGAGAGTTCGTTTACGTGAAAAAAGATTCCTATCGGGACTCCCCACACGCCCGACTTGAACACCAGCGCCTGTAGCTTGCTGGTAAGTTGTGCATCGCTCAGGTTCTGCAGATTGGGAGCGACCCCCTGGCTCAAAATGTTCTGGATGTCCACTCCAGTTGCCAGAACCGAGGCCGCATTCGGCGCCGGCTGCATCGATCCCGCTCCCCGCGCGCCCGCAAATCCTGCAGCCGCCGCAATCGTCTCGGTAGAGCTGTCTTCATAACTCCCGGGATACACGTACACCCAGCTTCCCGGGATCGTGGCTGATATCTCGTTCGAATAGCCCGACTCACCGGAGCCATTCGTGGCCGTGACCACGTAGTACCAGACCTGCTGCGGATTGACCGCAAAGTCCGTGTAATTCGTGACCGTAATTCCACTTCCAATCTGGGCGTACGGCCCGCCAGTTGTGGCCGAGCGATAGACGTTGTATCCCGTGGGCGTCGCTCCCGAAGTGGGCGCACTCCAGGTCAGCGTCGCCGAATGTCCGCCGCCAACTCCCGTCAGGTTGGCGTTGATCCACGCCCTCGACCATCCGATCTCATCACTCATCAGCCGCGTTTTGTCTTGCAGCAGGGTGTAGGGTGCGCTCTTGATATTTTGCGATGTCACGTCCGCCAGGTCTCCGCTCTTGACCGCGTTTTTCAGGTTCAGGTCCGGGATCACGGAAAACACGCCGCGCTGGTTGAGCGTGTAAATAAGACCGCCTAGCGTATCCAGTCCGTTGGGCACGATGTCCGCTCCTGAAGCGCTCAGGTCCCAACTCACTTGCGCGTTCGGATCGCCCGGGGCCGTAATGGTGAATTGCTTGTTGGCGATCGAGAGGGTCACGCTTGAGGCCCCCGTCCCCGTGTACTGAATCGTGAACGCATTGGGAAACACAAAATATTGGTGTGACACCGAGTGGCAGTTCACATCCCACCCCGCGTTGATCCATGACTGGAACGTCGAAATCAAAGACTGTGAAAGGTCATAACCGGTCACCACCGCGATGCTCAGCGGCATTCCTTTTTCCTGGAACGTCGGCAGCAGGGACTGGATATATTGGTGTGAACCGTCTATCAATCCCGGATCGTCATAAGTCACCGTGATTCGCGCCGGGTACCGCATGAAACCGCGCAGACGCGGTGGCGTATCCGCTGCCAGATTATTTCCGCCGTTGATCGGGCCGGGAGATCCCGTGATGTCGGTCGAAAGTCCCGTAGCCAGATTGTTGGCGTAGAAATGACAGAAAGAAAACGTGACCGCACCTGTGTTATCCATCAATCCGTAGGTCCGGTTCGCATAGCCCCGGCAGTTCTTTAGTTCGATCGCGTTGGCTGCGTTGTCGAAGCGATACCCCACATAATTTCGGTGTGAATCGGTGTTGTACAAATGAATGTCGCCGGGCGTTCCGTTGGGATGAACATAAAAACCGATCGGCACCGTCGCGTTCGGCACCTGGCTGTCGGCCATCACATTCGCCAGCCAGATGTGATCGCTCGTGCCCTGCACCTGCACTCCATACCCGTCGTACCAATCCAACTTGAGGTGTTGGATTTCCAGATAACTGACGCTATTGATATTGATCAGCGATGCCCCGCTCAGAATGATCGGCGTTACCGTTCCGTAGTGTGTCACCGGATTCCCGCTCGAAGACCACACATAAAGATTTTGAGCCACCGGGTCGTAATACCAGTCGCGATCGTTGGCCAGCGCATTCTGTCGCACTCTGCGCATTTCCCCAGATCGTGCCGAATTGCACGAACTTGAGTTGCGAGATGGCTTGTTCTGCGGTCAAGGTGATTTGCCAGACATTTCCCGAGGTGTTAACCCATTGCGCCGGCCGTTGTCGCATAGGCGCCCGTGAATTCCGGAGGCCGCCCCGTCCCGTAGGCGTCAAACTTGATCAGATTGGTTGCATTCCCGCTCGAAGGGGGAGTAAGCCATTCATTCCACACCCCGTCGCGCTTGAACAAAATCACGTCGCCTGGCTGAAACGCCGAAATCCCCACCTTCAGTAGCGACCTCCAGGCGGTTTGGGGCGAAAGCCCGTTGTTCGCGTTGTTCCCAGCTGGATCCACGTAGTACGTCACAGCCCTGGCAGGAAGACACAACGCCATCAGCAGCAGCGCGAGTACGCTCCGCATAGTTCCTCCCATGAATGTGAAGTGAAGTAAACCGAGAACTGAGACCCGAGAACTGAAAACTGGTTTGTTTCAACCGGCGTTCCCGCCGTTATTGGATCGACCAGGTCGGAACCGTAGTTGCCGTATACGAATCGCTAGGAATAGTAATCGTGGCCGGCAAAGTTCCGCCCGAAGTCACACTCTCCTGCACTGCCCCCGCAAACGTGAATCCGCCGCCGGTCAAGCTTCCAATCAACTGCGCGCAGGAACTCGTGCAGTTGGTCGTGATCGCCAGATAGTATTTGCCCGGCTTGATCGTTGCCGCCGCAGTCCAGTTCACAGTTTTCCATCCAGTCGTTCCCGCAAAGCTGGTCCCCGCGGTGGTCCCGATGTGAGCCACCAGGCCACCCGAACTGTTGTACAAACCAATGTCATAGTTGTTGGAGGTGTTGTCCGCCGTCGTCACGTTGTACGTGACCTGCGTCGTGGTCAGCGGCGAAGGATTGCCATAGACCACGCCGTACAGTTTGGCCACATTGGACGACGTCAGGAACGAAACTGAGCCGCTCGCCGTAGTCTGCGTGAACCAAGGGACCGGGCTCGGACCTGCGCTCGGCTCAAGCGCCATAAACAAAGAGTATGTTCCCGAGGTCCCATTTGTGCTCATCACCCGGCCAATCACTTCCACTCCCGTAGGCCTCGTTGCTCCGGCATCGTGACAATCGCCCGCTGTGCTGCTGCTTGCGATGACGTAATCAGCGGCTGTCGTAGCGCCATCGAAGCTGCACGACGCGTAGCCGCGATAGCTCACAACCGCACTTCCGCTCGTTCCACTCCCGCCGCTGACGATTCCGATGAGTCCATCCGTGTCGCTGGTTGCCGCCTTCACCGCGCACGGAGTGCCGGCCCCATTCCATTTCGCCAGGAAGTTCAGGCTCGTGCCGGTGGTCCCGTCGTTGCAGGGTTCGAAGGTCAAAGCCCCCGAGTTTGTAATGTCGAACGATGTTCCCGCGTAGTAGGTCTTCGGCCGCAGCGTCGTCGGAGTCACTGCGCCGACATTGTACGAATTGTCGGTAAAAGGCTTCAGACTCGACGAGATATCAATCGCCCACCGCACTGTGCTCCCGATCAAAAATCCGATTCCCCGCTGGCTCCCCGTTCCTGCATTTTCACTTGCAATCGTGAAGTAGCCATCTGTGTTGTCCCACTTCAAGCCGAAGCGTTCGTAGTTCGAGGCATCCGTCCGCGTGCCGTACACCCGCAAAGTCTGTGGATTCGTTCCGTTATATTCCTCCAGCGTGTTCGCATCCGCGTTGAACACGTTGGTTAGCCCCAGTTGCACCGCCTGTCCGTTGTTATCGATCACTTTTGGGCAATGGCAGGTCTGGTCGAACCAGAAGATCCCGTAATTCGCCACGCCGCTCGGGGCGGTGGTTTCCGCCAGTTCGACCAGATCCGCAGTGCTGCAATTCGCGTTTCCATTCGCCTGTATGCCCGTGGCGAAGCTGCCGCTGCACTGCGATGGTGTCTGCGCCAGAGCCGAAGCGGTGCTTGCGTTACCTGCGAAGTTTCCGCTCACGTCGAGCTTGGCCACCTCCACCACAGCGCCGCCGTTCTCCGAAACCTGCAGCTTGCCATTGGTGCCGAATCCCAACAGAGACTTACCCGCAGCCGCGGCGCTCAGCGTTCCGTAACTTCCGGTGATATTCCACCCGCCCGTTCCGGTGGAAACGAACGAGCTCGCCTGCACCGCTCCGGCCACAGTCAGCGAGTTATCCATCTGCACATTCGTTTTGAATTCCTTCAGGTTGGCCGTCAGCCGCTCCAGCCAGTTCTGGCCATCACCCACGTTGCCCACATAGTTGCTCACTGATTTCGGCGCGCCCAGGCTGATCCCGATGTTGACCGGATTCCCGTCGCCCTGGTCGTATCCTAAGAAGGCATCGTTCGCGTCGTTCGTCGGCCGGCTGTTTGCCGTGGCGATGGTTTTCTGGAAGTTCGAGTCCGACAGCGTAATAATGTGGCCCGGCGCGGTTCCCAGCGTGGAGAAATTCAGCCGCCCTTTCAGGTTCAGTTTGCTGTTGGCGTCTCCGTTGGGCTTCACCGCCAGCAAAAACGCTCCCTGCTCAAAGAAAGTGGAGGGCGCCATCGCCGAGTAGCAACTCACCCACACCGGCGTCCAGCCCGACAGCGAATCGCAATTTGTCGAGATGACCGCAGGAGCTGCCGTGCCTTGCACCGCCACAATGTTCGAGGTCACACTCTGCATCCACGCCCGCGCTGCATTCAGCGGACTGGTTGAATCCTGGTTCGCACCCAGCACCAGGTTTCCCGGCCAGAACGTCAGCAAGGGAAAGTAAGTCGGGACGGCCACCGTGTACGACTGCAGCGTAGCCTGCGTATCGGTGAACGTGCAGACTCCATTCAAGCAGGCTGATGACCGTGTAACATTTGTCGCCACCGCATAGTTGCCCGTTCCATAGGGTGCTTGCTCGCGCGCCCCCGACACCGGAGTCGCTCGCAGCAGGTCGAACGTAGTGGCTCCCGCAATGTCGGGCGTTGTCACTGTGATGTTGCCCGAACCGTTGCTCAGGGCCGTTCCTGCATAGAGCGGGTTCGATGGACCCTGCGTAGTCTGGTGCGCCACCACATAGTAGATATAGCTGGTGCCTCCGGTGTTGGCGAATTGCGGTGCCGCACCAACCGGAGCCTCTCCGCCTTCAATCTTCACCGACGATCCCTGTGCGATCACTCCGGCCTGGCCGATGGCGCCAGAAGGATTGGCGCAGTTCCCCACTTCCTCGTACACGTTCTCGAGCTCAAAGCCGCCAAACCCCCCACGCCGCGTTCCCGCCCGCACTCCATATTGTGCGTATCCCTGAATCACGCTGTCGGAAATCCGCAGCGTATTTCCGCTCTGCCAGTCGACTCCATTGCCTGCGCATTGCATCGAGATGTTGAGGTTCTTCAGCCACCCTACAGCGGCGCTGGTGGCAAATGGTCCTGGTGCGTACACCACCGGATTACACACCGTCGCGTCACACCGCACTCCGTAGTTTCCGCTTCCCCCTCCCAACGCCGTATCCAATCCATCCAGCAGGAAGGCCTGATCATCATCCACCTGCACGTAGCTGCCGAACGTGCCGTTCGACAAAGCCGCGCGTGTCGATACGTTGAAGACTCGCGTTTTCTGCGCGTTCACTTCAATGAAAGGGTTCTGCCCGTTGGCGATCGTCGGCCTGCCTCTCGGGCCGATCAGAGTGATATCGGAAAACAGAACGCCGTTCGTAGGATCGCCTACGTAGATGCAGGTGTCGTTCATCCAGCACTCCACAATCGAGCCGGAAAAATCCACTGTGATGTTCGACGCCCGTATGGAAACTCGGGCAAACGCCTTGTACTCCCCTGGAGGCACAACCACATTGCCGGACTGCGACGTCCCCGCAGGGTTGGTCGGCGAGAAACGCGCCGCGATCAGCACTTCCTGCAATCCGCCGGATGCGCTGCTTACGGTATACCCCGCGCTGTGGGCATTTGCAGTCGTGAACTGCAGCGTTCCTGCCAGGCCGTTACCGGCGCACGTGCCACCCGTGACCAGCACGGCTTCTGCGGTCCCGGTGCCGGCAACGTAGACGTAGTACTGCGGCTCCGATCCCGTCACCCCCGCGGGACACGCTGCCAGACTTACCGTCTTCGCTCCCGCTGCGCTCAGGTCCGCCGAAGGCGACTGCGACCAACTGAAGTCCGGTGCATACTTCACCGCCTGCATGCCCGCCGTGACTCCACCTCCGGGCCGCGGCTGATACTTTCCCAGCGACGCTACGTAGGTGATCACTTGATTGTCAGTGGGCGCCGTCGTGTCCACCGGAACACTTTGAATGGAAACTGCGTTGCTGCTGGTGCCGCATCCGCCCCAGGTCGAATCCCCGTGCAGGCAAACTCCATTATTTGCGGTTCCACTGGCCAACTCAGCCGCCGGAACCACGCCCCCCACCAGATCCGCTTTAGCCGCGAGTCCCAGGTCCACGTAATGCTTGTCCGAAGCCTGATTCGCTGCTGCTGGATCTCCCGGTAATTGCAGAGGGCCGGTCATGGCATCGCCCGCCTTGCTCACGAATGATCCGCTGCCCGCAGTGGTTACCGCCGAGTCCACATAGGCCTTGTTCACCGCGGCGGACGCTTGCGTTGGAGTGGGCAGAGTCGGCGATACGGAAAACTGCTTTGAGCCGGTGATCGTCTCCGAACCAGTCAAATGCACCACTGCACTGTCGTTCGCTTTGCTTGCGACTGCCGCGTCTACATATTGCTTGGTCGCGGGCGGCGCCGCCGAGACCGCCGACCCCAGCGTGGTTCTCACCGCCGCAATCGTTGTCGGCGAGGTCGTCGGTACGAGCCAATATTCTGTTTTCGAAGTGCCATCATCCAGCTGATAAACGACGGAATATACCGTGTTCGTTGGCGTTGCCCCCGCGTTTGGAACCAAAGCCACCGAGAGTGCGCCTCCGGCACCCAGCGTCACACTCTTCGTCCCAGCCGCCACCGCCTGTCCGCCAGAAGTCGTGAAAGACGGCCAGGAGATCAGCAACTCTCCGCCAGCCGGGGAAGAGTCTGCCCTGTACACGGTATCTTGGACGGTCGTCGTCGCCGGAGTCTGTGCCCATGCGGCCGCCATCGCTGCTGCCACCCAGAGCAGCAAGAAAAAAAGCCGCCTCGGCAGGCGGCGCGCTTCGAACATATCTCCTCCGTTACTCCCAACCACCAGAACTGAGAACCGGGAACTGAAGTCTGAGAACTGCAGTCAAAACGACCCGCTCTAGCGCCCCGTTTCAACGATCTATATCCCACCGGGACACCAACGAACGCCATCTCACCACAGCTAAGTCTTTCGATATCCGGCGCCCGTAATTCGCCGCCCCGCAGGCGAATTCTGTTCCAGAAATTGTTTCACGCTTTGCACATACACGTCTGCGAAGTCCACCACGGGGCGTTTAGTTTCGATAAGGCTCTGCGCATCCGCCACCTTCCAGCTCAGGGAACACAGCACCGCCAGAGCCATCATCGGGGCGCGATGCACACCGGCCGCGCAATGCACCAGCAGTTTACTTCCCTCCTGGTCGAGCGCGTCGAGCGCGAACGCCACACCGCGCTGAAAAACCTCCGGCGGCTTCGGCTGAAAATCATCGATCGTCGGATTCCACAGCACGACGATGCCATGCGGTTGCGCCAGCAGCGTGTCGTCAAACTCGATCTGCATGTCGAGAATGTGGGTCACGCCGGCCCGTGCCACGGCCGCCATATTCTCGGCCGTCCAGATGCCGCCTCCAACCGCGATGCGGCCGGTCACCCATGTCATATCCATCGCGAGAACCCTGTCCTCGCCGCGGAACAACTGCGGCTCCCAACGCACGGCCAAAAGATGATTCTCCTTCCCCGGCCAGTAGCAGGTTCTCATTCTACGGCATCCTCTTCTTTGCCCGTAAGGTTCGGCTCGCTATCTTTCGTAACCGGATTTTCCAATCTTGGAGTTTCCGACAAGCCAAGCCGGCGCAGCAAAGTCCTGGCCAGCGAGTTGTCGGTCTGGCCCTCTTCGTTTTCTTCCGCGGGATACAATCCCACGATCTCGAACAAGTACTTCATAGCGCCGTAATGGCCCTTGTGGGCCTCTTCAATCGCAGACTCCACCATGGGGCCGGCTTCTTCTCCGACCAGGTTCGTAATCTTCTGTCGGATTTCTTCCAGATCAACCGGTTTGCGCGAACCCCGGCCGGGTCAAGAATTGTATTTCCTTATAGATGTTATGCTTGCTATAAAAATAGCAAAACGCTATAGCCACATGGTATACTTTCGCCATGAAATTCAAGGTGCTGCAGGAAAATCTCCGCAAAACTTTATGGGAACGCATCGAGGAAGGCGACCTGACCGGCCTTCGTCTGGCGAAGGAGACCGGCTTCAAGCAGGCCCACATCTCGAATTTCCTCAACAAGAAGCGCGGCCTCAGCCTCGAGGGCATGGACAAGGTCCTGAGCGTGCAGAAAATTTCCGTTTTGGACCTGCTCGATCCCAAAGAGGTCAACAAGCGCGCCAGCATCGTGCCGCCCAGCGGCGACGAGTTTGAAAATGTGCTGGTGGTCGAGGGCGCCGTGGCCGCGACCCGCGCCCTGATCATGAGCATGAAGGTCAAGGACGTGCTCAAGTTCAAGAAGAGCTTCCTGCGCAAGTTGCGTCCCGAAATGGAAGGCGACCGCGACGGTTGGGAGCGTTTCGTAGTAATCCAGGTGGATGGCCGCGAAGGCATGAGCATGTACCCTCGCCTGCTTCCCGGGGCCACGGTTCTCGTCGACCGCCACTACAACTCGCTCAAACCTTACCGCAAGGGCGAGTCCAACATGTATGCCGTGGCCCGAAATGGGCAAACAACCGTGAAGTATGTGGAGCAAGCCGGCAATCACCTGGTGCTGCGTCCCCACAACCAGGCCTACCCCGTGGAAGTGATGGCCATGGAAGAAGGCAAAACCGCCGCCGATTACCTGGTCGGCCGCATCTGCTATGTGGGAATCGAAACTTAGCTCCTGATGTAGAATTCCGGTTCGCGTTTCCAGCATGCGCGAGCGGCCTTTCTTCTGAACGAAGCAAAACTTCAGAATGCAGGAGTGCAGCGATGAAGCAACTCGTCATCCGAGCTACGAGTTTTCTGATTACGATGTTGGCGGCTCTGGCCGTGTCGGCGCAACAGGCCCCGGTTACTTCACTTCTGCTCGATCATCTTGCCGGCAAGTGGGCGATGCAGGGGACCGTCGGCAAGAGTCCGGTTACGCATGACCTCGATGCGGAGTGGGTGCTCCAGCACCATTACCTGCGGTTCCACGAAGTCTCGCGGCAGAAGAACGAAAAAGGCGAACCACAGTACGAAGCGACGGTGTTCATCGGCTGGAATGAGAAGACCAGGCAATACGGCTGCGCTTGGATGGACGTGTACGGCGGATTAACAACGGAATCCATCGGGATGGCCGCGGCCAAAGACAATGAGCTGGCATTCGTTTTCACCGATGAGCACGGCGAGACCAGCTTCACCAACACTTTTATCTATCGACCCCAAGACCGACACCTGGGAGGACCGGCTCGACAATGTGGCCAAAGGCGTAGCCCAGCCCTTCGCTCGATTCAAGCTGACGAAGCAATGAATGCCGTGAGGCGCCAGCCGCAAGATAACTTCGGCGGATGGGCGCGAAACCCTGTTGGCAATCTAGCCGCGATAGGCAGAGCGATCAGGCTGCGCCCTGTTTGAGAACCTCGTAGAGGTAAGCGAAATCCCATTGGCCTTTGCCGGCCTTTACGGCCCGTTCGATGAGCCGAAGTTGTGGGTCTGCAAAGCTGTGATTGACCCGATGTTTCTCGCACCAACCGATGAGTTCCCGAGGCGCTACCGCCCAAGTTTCAAGCGCGGCTTGCGCGTTCCCGTAATCTTTGCTTTGAATCTTGTCGCAAAGATCGGCGAGCGCGGCCTCAATTGCCGGCATAAATTTCTTGATGACCTGCAGATATCCGCCTACGGGAAGATTCTCCGCTTCGTAGACGATATACCCATGAAGAAAGCCCAACATCGCTCCCGTGGCAAAGGAAAGGCCGGCAATATCGGTTGCTGAAGCCTGGCCGATTTCCTTTCCAACAAACATTGCATTCTCACCGAAGGCAAGCAGGACTGGCTTCACGCGATTGAAGAGCTCATCCGAACCCGAATACAGAACCGTGCCTGCCGGCTTCCCGATATCGACCGGATAGCTCATGATCGCTCCGTCGAGGTAGTCAATTCCCCGTGGTCGAGCCCAGGATTCCATCTCCCTGGCCTCATCGGGAGTTCCGCTGCTTAATTGCACAAGCACTCTGCCGCGTAGCGCGGACTCAATTGCCGGCTGTCGTAGCAGTTGATTGGCCGACTCGTAGTTGTTGAGGTTGACGATGACGATTTCAGCGTTGCCGACTGCTTCCAGCACGCTTGGTGCGACGCGTAGACCCAGCCGGGACAAAGATTCCGTCTTTGACGAAGTACGATTCCATACGGTTGTGTCGAATCCTCTCTTATAGAGCGCAGCTGCGAGAGCGGATCCCATGCGCCCCGTCCCGATGACTGTGACCTTTTGATTCATAGCGGTCCCCCGAAGGAATCTGATTCAGTAAATCTCTGGTGGGTTTCTTGCTGAACTAACCACTCTCAGCTCGTCAGGTTGTAAATCAAGCCGAACGGGTCTTTGACGTAGCATCTGGGAAAATCTGGCTCATCTTTAACGATTTCGCAACCGTTTTTCACCAGCCGGAGCTTCGCTTCTTCGACGTTCTCCACAGTCACTTCGAAAACCGGGCCGAGCGCCGGACCTCGCTCGATAAAGAAGTTGATGTGCTCGCCATGCAGGCTGATCATGTTGGGCTTTTCGTCGGTGATCTCGAATCCGAGATGCTTGAGGTAGAAAAGGGCAGCTTTCTTGGGATCGGGCGCTTGAATCAGGATATCCGTACCGAAAGTGTTGGACATCTTAGCCGAAACTCCCTTCCTGGAAAGTCAAAAATCGGCACCAGTGTACGCTCATTTGCGCAAGACTTTCCCCAGAATTGCAGCGGCCTCTCGAAGAGCAGCCAACTCTCGTTCGCCGAGGACGTCAAGGTGCTTAGCCAGATACTCAATTCTCCGCTGGCGGCCCTGCATGAGCAGACGCTGGCCTTTGGGAGTGGCGCGGATCTGAACCCGGCGGGCGTCCTCGGAATCGGAAATCCGTTCCGCCAACCCGCCGCGCTCGAGTCCCGTCACAATACGGGTCATCGTAGGCGGCTTCACTTGCTCCGCGGCCGCCAGTTGCCCCAGCGTCATCGGACTGCCGCCACTGCCGAAGACCAGCACTGACAGCGCGGACAACTGGGCCGGTCCCACGCCGGCCAGGGCATCCTGCTTGCGGACCAGCCGCAGCAGATGGATGGCGGCAGAGTGCAGACGGTCGGCTGTCTCAAGCCGTTCCTGGCTGGGCGAAATTTTCTTCTTGACTTGCCTCATCGCATATAGTTAGCTATGCTAAGTAATACGTTAGCTATGCTAACATAATCCTCGCTTGGAGGTAAAGCCGTGCACATAACCGCTTCAAAGCTGGGTATCTCAGGCTTGACCCAAATCTCGATCAACGCACACGACCTGGAGCGTGCCACCGCATTCTACCGGGACAAACTCGGCCTCAGCCTTTTGTTTACCGCAGGCAAGATGGCATTCTTCGACTGTGGCGGAGTGCGCTTGATGGTCACTTGCGCCGAACAGCCGGAGCTCGACCACCCGAGTTCGATCCTGTACTTCACCGTGCCCGACATCGCTGCCGCGCATCTTCAGTTGCGCGCCGGCGGTGTCCGCCTGGAGGGGGAGCCGCACTTGATTGCAAAGATGCCGACCCACGACCTGTGGATGGTGCACTTCTACGATTCGGAGGATAACCTGCTCGCCCTGATGAGCGAGGTGCGGAGGGTGGGGTAGCCGGCCAAGACGATTGGGAGAGAGTTTAACGGCGGCAGTTTCGGCCGCGCCCCGGTGCTGAGCGGGAAGTGCCGTCCCTACGGGACTCGGGGAATTTTATCCCTGCCTCCCGGCACTTCCGTGCCGGGCTTTCCCATGCCGCCGCTTCGCGGCTAGAGCAATGCTGGCACCAGCATTCGATCCAGACTCGAATTACGATTTCTACTGGCGTCAGAACTTGAATACCACGCCAGCGCTTGGTTCAGACATGAGTCCCCAACTGCCGGTAGTAAAGTTCGACACGCCGAAATCGGGAGCTTTGTATAGCAGTCCGCGGTATTGCAGGCGCAGCGCAATCTTGTGGTAGACGGTGTAGTCCGCGCCGCCTCCGAACAAGGCCGCGGGTTTGGTTTGCATGTTTGCGCCGAAAGAGGTGTTGTTGAAAGTGCTGGTGGGACTGAAAATCAGCCCGCCGCCTCCGCCCAGCACAAATGGTTTGAGCCGGCTGGAGACGTGAAAACCCAGAACATACGCCGCCGTGACTTCATGAATGTCAGTCTGGATGGGCGCGAACACCAGGCCGGGAAGCGTGAAATTCTGAGAGTTCCGGGTAAAGGCGTAGTTAAGTTCCACTGCCATCTGCGGCCGGAAATCAAAGCGATAACTGGCCACAAATCCTCCGGACTGGGTAGGATCCTGAATGACGTCGTTGCCTTGAGATTGCCGGCTGAAGTTCCCGGTAACACCCAGGCTGACTTCGGAACGGGTGTCCTGCGATTGGGCGGCGCCGGCCAGTAGTAAGACGGCTGCTGCGGCAAAGCTGACCTTGTTCGAGATGGATTTGTTCAACATCAACATGGCAAGTCCTCGCACGGAATTGATGGAGGCGAGCCGAAAGATCGGGCCCGAAACCTCAAGCTCGAAAAGGCGGCTGCATCTCGGCTGGTGCAAGGTGGGATGCGGGCGTCGAGAACTCACACCGTAAAGATTCGGTAACGCGGCGGTAAAAGTTTGTAAATCACACCCCAGATAAAAAACGGCCTCTGGAAACCGGCACATTCGCAGCCATCGCCGCGCACCGCCGGTTCAAGAGGCCGGGAGAGAATTCATAGCACCGGGAAAGTCTGAAGCTCGAGCTTATTGAGGCTGATCCGAGCCGCCCTCAGGTTTTTGTCCGCCCTGACCCTGGCCTCCCCAACGCATGTGGCTGCGTTGCTCCTCGCGCATCTTGTCGAATTTTTTCTGTTGGTCGTCAGTCAGAAGGGCCTTGATCTGGGTGTCGCCGGAGGTCCGCACCTGCTGCATCTTGCTGAAGCGATCTTCGCGCGACAGCGAAGAGTCGTTGTGAATCTGGTCCATCTGCTTGCGCTGGTCTTCGAGGATGGGCTTCAGTTTGGCTTGCTGGTCGTCGGTCAGGCTCAGCTTCTGGGTCAGGTGCTTGATCTGGTCGTCGACGCTGGGCATCATGCCGCGATGCCCCATATGGTCTCCTTTTGCCGGAGGAGGGGCCTGATTGCTGTTATCGTTATCGTTGCTTTGGGCCAGGGCCGTGCCCAGAGACAGGGTCAGACCGGCGATAGCAGAAAGTATGGTTGCGGTGAAAAGTGATTTGTGCCTTGCGGTTGCACTCCGGCTGATTCTCGTTTGCATTGGGGTCATCTCCGTTTCAGAATTTCAGTTCTTGTGATTAGAAACCCGTGGCCGAAGGCGGAGGGGTAAAGAGTCTGTAAAGGCTGGTAAAAATTCGTAAATCCGGCGTCTTTACAACACTTTACTTAGCTTGACCAATTCTTTACGCTGCCAAATGGCAACCGTGGGTTCTACTGTTAACATCTTTAACTGCATTACCCAGCTAAATTCATAGGGAGAGGTGTGTAGGTGAGTCGATCCTGGAAAGCGATTTCGCTAGGCGCCGGACTGTTGCTTTTGGCTGGAATCTTACTCAACATCAGTTGCTCAAGCAGCGGGAGCACCCGGTTCCGCTTTATGAACGCCATGCCCGACCAAAACAGTCTGGATGTGCTGCTTAACGCTACGGCGACCACGACGCCCACGTTCTC
Organism: Terriglobia bacterium; assembly: GCA_963765285.1. GTDB lineage: Bacteria > Acidobacteriota > Terriglobia > Terriglobales > Acidobacteriaceae > CAVWZH01. The sequence continues at coordinate 613,318 of CAVXVR010000006.1, read as the reverse complement.
GAACGTAGCCTACGCGACCGCCACGGCCTACCAGTCAGGACCTTCGGGTTCGCAGCAGATTGAGCTTGAGCCGTCGGGGACTTCGGCCGTGATAGGGAGCGCGCAGCCTGTCGACATCACTTCCGGCGACAACACGGTTATCGCGTTCAACTTCACGCCCGTGTTCAAAATCATGGACTTCAGTGACAATAACTCGACACCGGCGACCAACGATTTCAACATCCGGTTTATTGACGCATCCCCGGCGCTGGGGACTTCCGGGCCGGCAGTGGATATTTACATTGAAACGCCTCCGGGAACAGCGATCAACAACTTGAGTCCTACCGTCAGTGGGTTATCCTTTCAGAGTGCATCCAGCTATGTGGCTCTGGCAGGGGGAAATTGGGAAGTTACGGTTACGGCGAAGGGGCAGAAGTTCCCTGCATTCCCCTCTACCGGATCGCTTACCTTTACCGCCGGCCAGGTTCGCACGTTTGTCATTCTGAATTCGCAGGGCGGCGGGGAGACGTATTCCATGCTCTCGGACCTGAATTAACCGGTTCACTCTTCGAAAGATCCAGCCTTAGTGCAGACGAAAACAAAGGAGCGGGTCAAATGACCCGCTCCCTTTTCGCGTGCGGAGTTGCCAAACGAGACGAACCGGAAGAAGCTATTACTTGGTGTCTCCGCCGTGACTCGCTTCGCCATTTTCTTGGCTGATGGTGACTTTGTCCTGCGGGGGCGGAGTCTTGTTTTGCGCGCTGGAAGCTTCGGGTTTGGGTTGTTTGCTGGCCGCTGACTCGGTCTGAGGGGCCGAGCTAGGATGACTGACAGGGCTGATCATGAATGTTTTCCTCTAGTGATAGTCATCGGCGACTAGAGCACAGAGCATTAGCCGCCTTCCCATTAAGAAGCTCACATCTAAAGGTCGGATAGTTTGTTCAGTTGCACCATTATCCGACCTTGCTGAAGGTGGCAGGCCGACGCAAACCTCCGAAATGTTCTGCTATCATCGGTTTTTCGCCGGAGATTTAACTTGCAGGACCGCATGCAGGACGAAGACGACGAGATCCCCACTATTTCGAGGGGACGGGAGGCATTCATGGAGGAGGCACCAACCATGGCGTCGGGATCGCGCCGCAACGAAGACATCGCTCTGGACTTGATGAAGTTCATCGCCATGACGACTGGCTACGGCAGGACCACGGGCGGTGGAGTGGGCTTCCAGGGAGGCGGGGCGGCTTCCAAGCCGGAAGAATACGCCGGACATTTGCTTGAGCTTTATGCCCGGTGCCTGGCCGCAACGCAATCCAAGAAATAGAAAGGGCGCGGATACGTCGGTCATGAAATAAGAAAGCCGCAGCTTTTGAGCTGCGGCTTTCTTGCAGTTATGCCCAGCCTGTACTCTTCAGGGCATTGCGAGCCAAGCTCGCGGGCCCCGACGAGCGCGTCCGGGCCCACGTGGATCGTTGCAAAGCGAGACCTAGCGGCGCCTGCCGCGGCGCGCCGGCTTCTTTTTCTTGGTCGGCTTCTTTTTTGCCGCTTTCTTTTTTGCCGGCTTGCGAGCGGGTTTCTTTTTCTTTGCCGGCTTCTTTTTCGCCGGTTTTTTCTTGGCCGGTTTCTTTGCTGCCGGCTTCCGGGGTTTGGGCGCAGCGGGTCTTGAGGGAGCGGCCGGGGCGGCCGGTTCAGGCGCCGGTTCGCTGATCAGCGGCTCGGATTCTTCTTCCTCTTCTTCTTCCTCGTAATCCTCTTCCAGCGCATCGCCGTAGGCGCCGCTGTCGCCAAATTCATCCACTTCGTCGTCACGTCCGTAAAGGGTTTCGTCGAAAGTCATTTCTCCTCCTGGTCTCAGGCTGCACCCGGCGCCGGGACGCTGCGCCTGCGCGGCGAATAGGGAAATAAAAGGACAACCCAAAAACTGCTTCCGTCTCGCGGAACGGCGCGGATTATAGCACAGCCGTTTTCAGCTACACAGTAATCCCGCAACAGAGCAGAAAGCAAGGCACAGAAGAAGGACCCGGCAGCGGCTTTTCCCCGGGCGAATGAATTGTGAAAGTGACAAAGTGAGGATGAAACGGCAGCCCCCAGTCATGACCCGGGGACAGTGCCTGCCCTTGTTCCCCGCCCTCTCCAGGGGTGGGTGGCGGTTACAATGCCAAGAGTCTCACGAGGGCCCAACCATTGCGAACTGTCGAGGCTGTGCTTAGTGTTTTGCTCGTATTCCTGACTCCCGGATTGGCACAGACCGCCAGCTCAGTAGATCAAATGGCGGCCCAAACCGCCCTAAAGGCCATCCGCCCAGAGGCCATTCGCGCGCACATGCGGTTCCTCTCCGATAGCCTGCTGGCAGGCCGCGACCCGGGCACTCCCGGTTACGACATCGCCGCGAAATATGTAGCCTCTCAACTCGAGGGAATGGGGCTTCAACCGGGTGGATGGAATGGCTCCTGGTATCAACCCGTCCCCTTCCGCAAGGCGGTGGTCGATGTATCGCAGAGTTCTGTGGTTTTAGTTCAAAACGGGAAGGAACAGAAACTTAAAGACGGAGTCGATTACGTACTGGAAGGCGACGTGTTGCGAGACGACGTCAGTGTGGAGGCGCAATTGGCGTTTGTCGGCTTTGGCGTTACCGCGCCCGAGCTGAAATATGACGACTACGCGGGACTTGATGTGCGAGGCAAAATCGTCATCACTCTGGGGAATGCGCCGGCACGCTTTCCTTCCACACAGCGCGCGTACTACGCGGATTACGTGGTGAAACAGCGAAATGCGGTCGCCCACGGCGCGGTAGGAGTCTTCAATATCCTGACCCCGGAAGATCAGAAAGGAGAACCGTGGGACTGGCTGGCGCCGCAGTACCAGGTCGGCGACACCAACTGGCTCGAGGAAAACCAGGCGCCTCACGATGTTTTTGGGGAATTACAGGTGCGTGCGCCTTTCAGTCCGCAGGGCGCGGAGTTGCTGTTCTCCGGCGCTGCCATTACGCTCCCGCAAGTTTTCAAGAAAGCAGAGGCAAGCCAGCCGCAAGGATTCGACCTGCCCGCGAAAGTGCGAGTTCGCGTGGTGAGCCAACGCCATGATTTTCGCAGCTCTAACATTGTGGGCGTGTTGCCGGGTTCGGACGCGAAGTTGCGCAATCAATACGTGGTTTACAGCGCCCACCTCGACCACCTGGGAATCTGTCCTCCGGTAAATGGCGACAAAGTTTGCCACGGTGCTTACGATAACGCCTCCGGTGTGGCTACGGTGCTTGAACTGGCACGGGCTTTTGCCGGCCTGCCGCGGGCTCCGCGACGGTCCATCATGTTCTTGTTTGTGACGGGCGAAGAGGCCGGACTGCTGGGCTCGGACTACTTCGCCAACCATCCCACGGTGCCGAAAAGCGCGATCGTGGCGGATATAAACATCGATGAAGCCCCCGGCCTGCTCTATCCCCTCAAGGATATTGTGGCCCTCGGCGTCGAGCATTCGAGCCTGGACCGGGACGTGAATTGGGCGGCCCAGCAGATAGGCTATCTGGTCAGCCCCGACCCTATGCCGGAGGAAGACCTCTTCATTCGCAGTGACCAGTACTCTTTTGTGCTGCAGGGCGTTCCGTCGGTGAATGTGACCGATGGCATGCAAAGCACTGACCCGGCAGTCAATGGCCTGGAAACCAGCAAGAAATGGATGACCACGATCTACCACACGCCCGCGGACAACATGAGCCAGACGTTCAACTACGAGTCCGCGGCGAGGGCGGCCGGAGTCTGCTTTTTGCTGGGCTATGAGATCGCTCAACAGGATGATCGCCCGAAGTGGAACACGAATGACTTCTTCGGCGACAAGTTTGGAGCGCAAAGCAAGGCCGCTGGCGAGTAGGATTTCAAAGAGCGTGCGGCGAGGGTCGCTACTTTTGCCAGTAGGTGCGATATCGCGCGACTTCGCGATAACCGAGCCGCAGATACACCGGAGCGCCCATCCTGGTGGCCTCAAGCGATGCGAGCCTGGCGCCTAGCGCGAACCCGGCGCGAGTTGCTGCGGACGTGGCGATCCGGCCCAGGCCCCGTCCGCGGGCTTCCGGGCGCGTCGCCACCCATCCGATCCAGGCAACTCCTTCCTTTACCATCGTCATGGCCGCTGCGGAGGGCTCGCCGCGGTCGCACACCACGAATGCCGCGGTGTCGGGGGCGATGACGGAGTGCGGCTCCGAAAAAATTGCGCGCACCAGGTCCGAAAGACCGGGCGCTTCTTCCCGAAACCCCTCTGCAACGATATGAGTGAAATCTCGAAGGCCGCCGACGTCCTCCACCCGGCGAATCTCGACCCCTGTGCCCAGTTCGGGGACGTCCTGGCTGCGATGCAATACCATCCCGCTGAGTTCTGCTGCAAGACGCATCTCTGCCGCCAAAGCTGCCTGCTCCAGGTCGGCATCTACGCCATCGCGGATCCAGGCCTCGTAGCGGTGCCCGCGTTCACCAAAGAAGGCTTCGGCGCGTCTCAAGACCTCGTGCGCATGCATGTTTCCCGTGCGCAATGCGCTGTTAACGAGAACTGGGCAAGGATGGTTTGCGGCGACCAGAAGCAGGCCGTCCTCTTCCCGCACCCCGCCGCCGCAGCGCCGTGCAGCTTCCTTGAGAACCTCGGCGAGCGCGCGTTGCGTGAGGCGGACAACTTCTTCTTTTTGAGCCACCAGTTCCCTCAGTTTCTTTCTTGGCGACACTGGCTTTTACTTCTCAGCCGAAGGCGAAGCCACAGCCGATTCGGTGACCGGGACTGCAATCCCGCGCCGGATGAGATATAGCGCGATACCGCTTAGTACCACGCCCCCGACCACGAGCAACTGTCCGAAGTACAAACGCCAGTCATGCAAGGTGGCAATCAGCACCACGACCGCCGCCGCCAACCAGGTTAGACAAACGGCGCTCATGCCCCACCAGTTTCCGGGCACGCGGAAGCTGCCGTGAGCGGCCGGGCGGCGCAGGCGCAAGACAACGAGTGCAAGGAACTCGAGCAGCAGGGCAGCTGTGTTGAGCAGGCACACGATCACCGCCAGACTCCCGAACGACAGAGCGGCGAAAATAGCTGTGATGGCGCAAAAACAGAGGATCGCTACTTTCGGTACCGCGGTGTCGGGCGTCACTTTCGCGATTATTCCGGGAAGCCACCTGTCGTAGGCCATGACAAAGGGCAGCCGGGAAACATATAGCAACTGGGCGTTGAAGAGCGCCCACATGGAGACCAGTCCCGCCCCTGCGAGAAGGCCTCCCAACCAGCGGCCGCCAATCATCCGCGCGATCACCGGCCAACCCGCGTCGGCACCCCATATTGCCGGGTCGGTGGTGACGCTCAGACCCGCGATCACAGGAAGCAGGTAGCTGAGGACTACCACCAGCAGCGCCCAGCCGACCGCCCGTGGGTAGTTGCGCTGCGGCCGATCCACTTCCCCGAGGTAGGACGCGGCGTTGTCCCAGCCTGAATAGTTGAAAACAATGTATGACAGACCTAGAAGGAGTGTCCCCTTCTGAGTGGCAGCAAGATCGTGGACAACCATGCCCGTGACAGCGCCCGCGGCGGGACCTCGTCTGAGCCAGGCGAGAACCAGCAGGGCGAATGCGCCCAACACAACCGTCGCGCTCCCCTTGGCAGAACGGCCCACGTCGCGGGAACCGCGCAAATTTACCGTCATGGCGGTGACGATCACGAGAGCAGCTACCAGCCAGCGAATTAGAGCGACCAGGCCGGAGCCCTCGCCGTCCGCCGGGGGAGCCAGTGCCGGAATGAAGTATGCAAGATAGCTGACGAAGAGGACGACAAAGCTGGCCAGCAGAACCACCGCATAGCCCATGGTCCACCACGCCTCTTGCACTCCCCAGAACGGCCCGAGCGCGTCGCGGACCCAGATGTAGTAGCCGCCCTCTTCAGGTATGAGGCTCGCGAGTTCAGCCACCATCAGGGCAATGGGCAGGCTCCAGATGAGCGGGGTGATGAGGATCAGCACCACGGCGAGGCCCGGCCCGACAGTTCCGATTAGCGGCTCCAGCCCAAAGGCGCCTCCGGAGGTCGTGAAGAATATGAGGCAAGTCAGCGCAAACAGCGTCAGGCGACGCTCCGGAGGCAAGTGAACCGGCGTCCCACCAAGCGGATGGCCCTTCGAGACGGGTGAAGATGTCGCCAAGCTCACTCCTTCCAGGATTCGAGGATTGGCAGTATAAGGCCCAAATCTAAAGAAACCAATTGCTTGCGAACCTAATCGCGGTCCCTGGAATGAGATCTTGTGGGGATTGAAATCCCATTGACTGAGTTGGTGCACGCGTTACTTCGGTCATCTTAGATTCCCCTTTCCCTCCGATGTAGATTTCTTGCACTTGCCCATTGTCCGGGAGATGGCGCGCGAGTTGAACCGCGCGCGGCGGGACTCGCTCGGCCCGGACCTTACAAAAAGTTGAGGAGAAACATGATGCGGGGATGGGTGTTGCGTTGGTTCGGCGTGGCGGCGGGATTGTTTCTGCTGAACGTCTCCGTTTGGGGGCAGGGAGTAATCTCCAGAACTCCTCCACAGATCGGCAAGAAGCCGGCGCACCTGGGCTATCCGCAGGACTGGAGTTCGCGGCATTTGTTGATGCCGGGTCCCCGAGTGGAAAACTCACTGCAAGGCCGGAGCGCCGGAACCGAGGCATATTTACAACCTGGTGATGCGGCGAGTGGCGGTGGAGAACGCGCGCAAACGGCGGAAGAGGCACCATCGGCGTCACGTCAAGATCGACTGGGCGGTTTCGCTGGAAAATGGCTTCGTGCCGCAGAACCAGTTCCCGGCAAAATACCGCTTCGACTTCAGCACGGAGGATTGCAATTCCGATTACGTTCTGTTTGGGCTGACGGTGACTTCGGGGACGCAGGCCAATCTCGTCGGGATCAACAATCTGTACACGGAAGCGAGTCCGCAGTGCAATGGCGGCTCGCCCTGGGTGGCGTTCGCCTACAACACGGTGACTCAGGCAGGCGGGCAGATTCGCACCTCGCCGACGCTGTCGGCCGACGGGACAAAAGTGGCGTTCGTCGAGAGCACGAGCACGGGTTCGTACTTCCACGTGCTGGTGCTGCCGAATCCCATTCCGGCTCCGCCGGCTCAGGCAGGAACAGTGCTGAACCCGCAGACGCCGACCTCTTGCGCCATGCCGACGACGGCGGGTTGCATGACCACAGTTCTGATCGAGAACAGCGCGACCAATACCAATTCCTCGCCCTGGGTCGACTATGTCAGCGATACGGCATATGTAGGCGCTGACAATGGGCAGCTGTATAAGATCACGCCTGTATTCGGTGGCGGTGCCCCCGTGCTGGTGAGCAACTCCGACTGGCCCGTGAGTGTATCCACTCAGAACAACAGTGTCCTGACGGATCCGGTCGTCGATACGACTTCAGGACGAATCTTTCTGGGCGACGGGCAGGGATTCTTGTATGCGGTCAACCTGGCCAGCCCGGGCGGCGTGGCCGCGGCGCGGCAGACCATCGGATGGGCGGGCCACGGGCCTGGCACTGGAGTCGTGGATCCGCCGATCGTGGTGAACGATTCCGCCAGCCCGGCCATCGATCAGGTGTTTGTAGTCACGGGATGCAGTAATGTCGTAGGCCTCGGAGGGGCAGTCAACCAGATCGCGGCCAATTTCACCAGTTCCAGCAGTTTTGCTGCCGTTGACCTGGGTTCAGCTCAGGGCATCGGCGACTGCACGACGGGCAACGTGCACGCGCCGGTCTTCGATAACGCATTCTGGGTCAATGGATCGTCTACCGGGCACCTGATGGCGTGCGGATTTGTGTCAGGAACGGGTGGCGCGCCCCTGATCCCGTCGAACCCAAAGATGTATTTCTTCCCCTTTGACAACAATCACCTCATCACCAGCACGGGGTCATCCACCTTTGTGATTAACAACACTCTTGGGGACGAATGTTCGCCATTGACCGAGTTTTTCGACGGTACCACCGACCGGATGTTTTTCGGAGTGGGCGGCGCGACCGATGGATTTCTGGAAGGTTCTACGATTACCAGCTCACTGACGACGCCCGCCTGCGGCGGAGGACCAACCTCGAGTTGCGTAACCGCCCCCAACGCGCTTGGAGGAACCAGCGGTATCGTAGTCGATAACCAGTTGTCGAATGGCGGGACGAACATCTACTTTTCAACCCTCGCCCCGGGTTCGGTGAATGCGCAGCAATGCAGCGCCGTTGGCGGCGCTGCGACTCCCTATTGTGCGGTGAAGCTGACCCAGGCCGGGTTACAGTAACGCTGCGCCTCAGGGCTTGGGGTGCGACACGCTGAGTGGATAGGAAGCGATCAGAGACCGGGCCTCATCACTGTCCACTGGATCAATATCGAAGAGCGCCTGGGTTTTGTCCCCAAAGCTGCGGGTGCGGAAATAATAGACCTTGCCCGCTTCCGCGGTGAAATGGACGAACGCCACCTGCCGGTTTATCTGCGAGAAGCGCGATTGCAGGTTCGCGCACACATGGTGCTCCCCGGGCTCCACTGATACTGAGAAATAGGAGTTGTGCTGGTTGGCGCCTACCCAGTCGCCGTCCAGACCGATCTTCGTAGTGACGCATCCTCCGAGGCAGCTCACCACCCCGATATCCTGGACGAAGTAAACCCGCGCCTTTCCGGGTTCGGGTTCTGCCAGTGAGTGCTTGGAGTTGTCCCGCTTAACGTCGAAGTCGGTGCTCTTCGGACCGCAGGCCGTCGCTGAGACGATCGGTTGGTCCTGGGCAAGTGAACAAATTGCCAGGAGGAACAGGACGAGAGCACTTTTCATGGGCTTTCCTCCGTGTGGAAGCCGTCCCTGGAAGAGGCGATTTCCCAGCGTTGGCCCGCACGTCGCGTGAGCCGGGAACTCTGCTTTAGGTTGTACGGTGGTTTACATTTTTACCGGCGTGGCTTGACTGGCAACACATTGCCATTGTCCGTTCGGCATCTTCACCCAGGTGTCGGTCCAGCGCTCGTCCATAGTGACGGCCTTGCCCGAAACATCAGTCATGCTGCCCTTGAAGCCCCCGGTCGCGATGGCGGTATCGCCAAAGACTGTTACTTTCACATCGGTGTAGGCAGCGCTGCTCCACTTCATGGTTTTCGCCATGGCCAAGGTCTGGGCTTTACTCATGACTTTGCCGTCTGCCTGAGTGTCCACGAACTTGTCAGCCAGCAGCGGAGCGAGCAGATCAGGATTGTTCGTGGTTTGCGACTTCAGCCATTGCTGCTCGAGCGCGGCTACAGCCTGCTCAGTCCCGCCTGTCTGCGCCCACGTGGCAGTGACCAGCAAGATCGAAACGGCCAAACACATCCAGGTTCTCTTCATAGCTCTCCTTGAGGTTCTAGGATCTCGAGAAAATCATGTGGCGTGCGAAGCCATTGGACACCCGTGGGCAGGCGGTGTCAATTTAGGCTGCCCCGCGCTCAATGGTTAATTTCTCGTTAAATTATGCCCCGTACATTTGACCGGGCCGGGCAGCGGCATTACTCTGCTCGGCCTATGAGCAAAGAGGACCTGGACCAACTACGCTTGGCCTACAAAGCAGCCGTTGATGCCTGGGTTGAAGCTATTCGCGCAGAAGAAGCTCTGGCCGCTCACGACCACTCCATGATCGCCATGGAGATGTGGGACGACGCCCACTTCAAGGAACATGATGCGCACGCGAAAGTCACCGAAGCGCGCGATGCCTACAAAGACGGGTTGCGCCAAGTGAACTACGGGATTTGACCCCCGATCCTGAGAAGGCTGGCCGATCTTTCGCGGTTTTCGAGAGATCGGAACCACGAGGGCGTGCCGCGGGAGATCCGAATCGGTCGTGGCTACTGGGGACCCCGGACAATCAGGACCATGCCCGGCCGCAGGGCCGCCAGGCCGCCGTTGTCCCGTTTAAGGGCAGCGATCGTAGTGTGGTGGGTGGAAGCAATCGAACTCAAGGTTTCGCCCGGCTTCACGGTGTGACGAACCGCTGGCTTTTTTGCCGGCGTATGGGAACTTGAAGTGGATTCTTGTTTGACAGCAACCAGATGGTTCCCCGCAACCGTGGTCGGCGCTACGGGCAAGTGAACATACAGAACCCGGCGGCCTTGCAAGCTGTTGCCTCTCAGGTGATTCCAGCGGCGCACCATCGCAGGCGGGACGGCAAAATTATCCGCTACGGTTTCTACCGTATCTCCTTTGTGAACGTGATAGACAGTGGCGCGGTGAGAGTAGGTCGCTTCCTCTGTGGCCGCGTGCTTTCCGGGAGCGATGGGGATGATGAGCTTGCTCTCCGCTTGAAGTCCGTCGCCTGCCTGAAGATTGTTTTCCTGAGCGATGGCCTGCGGCGTGGTGCGATAGACGTGTGCGATCGAGGCCAGCGTGTCGCCCGGCGTAACGCTATGGTAGCGCCACCACAGCCGCATCTCCGGCGGAACAGGCTCGATGGCTGCCAGATATTGGGCTTTGGTTCCTGCCGGCAAGTGGAGTTCAAAACCGGCGTCCTTGGGCGTGGTCCAACGCAGCAGGCTGGGATTCAGGTCCTGCAAAGTTGAGGCCGCGACGCCCACGCACTGGGCCACAAGCCGCAGGTCCACGGTATAGTCGAGCTTTATCGAGTCATAAGGAACTGGTTTCTCAGGTGTGAGGCTGTCCAACCCGTAGTGCGCCGGATTCTTGGCCATAATGGTCACGGCCAAAATGATGGGAACGTAATTGCGGGTTTCTTTGGGCAGGACGTTGCGCTTGTACAGCTCCCAGAAATCCACGTAGCCAGTACGCTTCACCGCCTGCTGCACCGTGCCCGGCCCGGAGTTGTAGGCGGCCATGGCCAGATACCAGTCCCCGAACTGTGCGTATAGATCTTTCAAGTGATGGGCGGCGGCGCGGGTGGCTTTTTCAGGGTCCTGGCGTTCGTCCACAAAGTAGTTGCGCTGCAAGCCGTAACCCCGGGCGCGTCCTGCCATGAACTGCCATAAGCCGCGGGCCCCGGCGCGCGAAAGCGCCTGCGGATAAAAACCGGACTCGGCCTGCGCCAGATAGATCAGGTCTTGCGGTACGCCCTCCTGCTGGAGCGTGGTCTGGATCATGTCGCGATAACGCCCACTGCGGACCAGAGCGCGTTCGAGCACACCGCGTCCGCGTCCGGAAAAGTAGTTGATGTAACCTGCTACTGGGTCCGTCATCATGAGCGGCAGGTCGGAATGCGTGGCTTGGATTTGTGCCTCGGCCTGGGCCTTTACTTTGGCATCAACCGGAGGGGTGACCTCGTTGACCTCATCGATCGGTGCTGGCTCAGATTTCTGGTCTGTGGAATCCGCCGCCTGCTGCAGCGCCGCCATCTCGGGGCGATTGACTTGTTCCAGCAGCTTGTCGAATTCCTGCTGGGCGCGCGGATCGGAACTGATCTCCGGAGGCGCGGTCAGCAGCAGCTCGAAAGCGTGGTCAAAATTTTGGCGTGCGCCCTCCAGGTTTCCGGCTTTGAATTTCTCCTGGCCCGCCTGGTTTTCCTTTTCGGCTTGCGCCACTAGATCGGCGACTGGATCGGACTTGGCCTGTGCCGGAACCGGAGCGGCCGTGGGTGGGGCCGGTGCTGGCGTCGGGACCGCGACGGCTGGCGGGGCTGGCGCGGAAGCTTGAGCCAACGGCGGCGGAGCAGCCGCCGGTGACGGAAGCATCGCCACCGGACGCTGAGCGGTTTGGCACCCCGTGGCCACCAACAAGCTGGCCAGAAAGGCGATTGCCGCCGGAGTAAGTCTGATAATTCTCATCTTATGAGTAACTTAAGCTTACCACCGCGCATGCCGGACTGTATCCGTAGGTCCCCTGAAATCGTACTACCCTGCAATTTGATGGGTCAATCCGAACCAGAGCTGCCCCGATTACCTTGGGAACCGGTCGGGCATGTTACCTGCGACGGTTTGGCGTTGGCAACAGGAAAGTTGGGGCACGGGCGGTATGTTTTCCGATAGGGAACCGGCATGGGATTCGCAGCAAGCCACCATGGCAACATGCCCACGCTATAATTGCGCCCGATCCGAATATGAGCCTGGTATCCGGCACGAGACTCGGGCCCTACGAAATTCTCTCGCCCCTTGGCGCAGGGGGCATGGGTGAGGTTTACCGTGCGCGAGACACGCGCCTTGACCGGACCGTCGCTCTGAAGATCCTTCCGGTAGCCTTCGCCAGCGATGCGGAACGCCTGCAACGCTTTGAGCAGGAAGCGCGCCTCTTAAGTACAGTCAGTCACCCTAATCTCCTGGCCATTCACGACGTCGGCTCCGACCATGGTGTGCATTTCCTGGTCTCTGAATATCTGGAAGGGGTCACGCTGCGCGAGAAGATGAATGCGGGACCTTTGCCTCAGCGCAAAGTGACGGAATACGCCATTGAAATGGCGAAGGGGTTGGCGGCGGCGCACGAAAAAGGCATCGTGCACCGCGATCTGAAGCCCGACAACATCTTCCTTACCAAGGACGGCCGGGTGAAGATTCTGGACTTCGGCCTGGCGAAGCAAACCGGCGGCGCAGCGTCGGGCGAGAACCCGACCATGACCCATCCGACGCAGCCCGGAACCGTAATGGGGACGGCGGGCTACATGTCACCGGAGCAGGTGCGCGGGCAGAACCTCGACCATCGCTCCGACATTTTCAGTTTCGGAGCCATCCTCTACGAGATGATTTCCGGCAAGCGTGCGTTCAAAGGCGACTCCGGTGTGGAGACGATGAACGCGATTCTCAAAGAAGAACCGCCAGAACTGAGCCAAAGCAGCCTGCATGTTTCGCCTGGCCTCGAGCGGATCGTGCGGCATTGCCTGGAGAAAGAACCGGGAATGCGCTTCCAGTCTGCGCGCGATCTGGCGTTTGATCTGGAGAGCTTGTCGTCGGCGACCAGCGCATCGGCCGCGGTGACCACGGGGAAAGTACCAAGCCGGGCGAGGTCTCGGATTCCTCTGTTGGTGGGCATTCCTCTGCTTTTGGTCGCCGCGGCGGTTGCTTTCTGGGCCGGACGAACCACAGTCCCAAAGTCGAACCCGGTATTCAGCCGGCTGACTTTTCGAGGAGGCCATGTGGCTGCGGCCCGTTTTGCGCCGGACGGACAGACAATCGTCTATAGCGCTGCATTCGGCGACGATCCAGTGCAGCTCTACACTACCCGACCGGATTCGCCCCAGTCCCGTGATCTCGGCCTCAAAGGCAGCAGCATTCTGGCCATTTCACACAACGATGAACTGGCGGTCACGCTCGACCACAACTTCTTTAGCGCCAACGTCTCGCAAGGGACCCTGGCGCAGCTTCCGCTGAGCGGGGGCGCTCCGCGAGAGGTGGCCGAAGGAGTGATCTCGGCGGACTGGTCACCGGATGGAAGCGCACTGGCTGTGGTTCGACTTGGGGACGGAAAGGTGAGGCTGGAATATCCACTCGGCAAAGTTATCTATACGACGGAAGGCTGGATCAGCGACGCGCGGGTTTCGCCGGACGGAGAGCGCGTCGCATTCATCGATCACCCCATCCTTTGGGACAGCCGCGGAAGTGTGATGGTTGTTGACCGTGCCGGCAATCACAGAGCGCTGACTGCGACTTTTTCAGATGTGCTCGGGCTCGTCTGGCAACCCTCAGGCAAAGAGGTCTGGTTCACAGGCTCTTACGTTCACTTATCCAGCAATCTAATGGCTGTGACGTTGTCCGGGAGCCAGCGCCTGGTGTGGGCGGGCGCGGGCGAAGTCATCGTGCAGGATGTGGCGCAGGATGGCCGGGTGCTGTTCATCCGGCAGAACCGGCGGCGTGGAATCTCGGGAATGTTCCCCGGCCAGAAAGCTGAAACGGACTTGAGTTGGCAGGACTGGTCGTTGCCGACCGCGATTTCGCCCGACGGAAAGTGGATTTTCTTCGCCGAGGAGGGCGATGGCGGTGGGCCGAAGTATTCCGCCTACATGCGCGCAACCGACGGCTCTCCCGCGATTCGTCTGGGCGATGGCAGTCCGTACAACGTTTCGCCGGACGGCAAGTGGGTGGCGTCGGTGCTTCCAGGTGAGCCCCAGCAACTGATTTTATTGCCGACCCGCGCGGGCGATCCCAAAAACATTTCGCAGCCCGGTTTCAATTATGACTTCATCGAATGGCTTCCGGACGGCAAGCGCTTGCTGGTGATCGGCAATGAACCGGGGAAGCCCACACGAAACTATCTGCAGGATGTGGCAGGCGGCCCGCCGACTCCGGTAACGCCGGAGGGGATTTCGGGCGGGTTGTGGATGGATGGGAAATCCATTTTCGTGCCCCGCGACGACAGCACCTGGACGCTTTTCCCGATCGCTGGCGGACAGCCCAAAGACATCAAGGCACTGTTTCCCAGGCCGGCGGCGGCGACACTGAATATAGCGAGAAACGATCGCCATATCTTCGCCAAGCTCCGCAACGAGATCCCGCAAAAGATTTACCGCTTTGACTCGGTAACCGGCGAGAAGCAACTGTGGAAGGAACTGGCACCCATGGATCGGGCGGGCGTGTATTCCATTGGACAACTGCAAGTGACTGCTGACGGCCGCTGGTATGTTTACTCCTACGTCCGCGACCTCTCCGATCTGTACATGGTCGAGGGATTGAAGTGAAGCTATCCTGGCGCGGCCGGCCTTAGCCGTTGGCGCTGCGGTACCGGATTTCGTAAAATCACCAAACTCATGAAAGCCATTCAAGTTAAGCAAACCGGCGGCCCCGAGGCGCTGCAACTCGTGGACTTGCCGGTTCCGCAGCCCAAATCCAACGAAGCAGTGGTGAAAGTCGCAGCGGCGGGCGTTAATTTCGTTGATGTTTATCTACGCGAGGGCCGCTACAAAGCGCCCTTGCCTTTCGTTGCCGGTCAGGAGGGCGCGGGCGTGGTTACGGCTGTGGGCGCGGACGTGAAGACCGCGAAAGTGGGAGACCACGTGGCATGGAGCGGCGCGCTCGGCTCGTATGCGGAATATCTCGCGGCTCCGGCTGACGCCCTGGTGCCGGTGCTCGATGGTGTGAGCGATCAGAATGCCGCCGCTTCGATGGTGCAAGGCATGACCGCGCACTATTTGTCTCATGACACGTTTCCACTGAAGCGCGGCGACACGGCCCTGGTGCACGCGGCCGCGGGCGGCGTGGGATTGCTGCTGGTGCAGATGGCCAAGAACATCGGAGCGCGCGTGGTTGGTACGGTCTCGACCGAAGAGAAGGCCAAGCTGGCGCGAGAAGCTGGAGCCGATGAAGTGATTCTTTACACTCAGATCGATTTTGAAGCCGAGACCAAGCGGCTTACCGGTGACAAGGGCGTAGATGTGGTCTATGACGGAGTGGGCAAGGCCACCTTCGAAAAAAGTCTGAACGTGCTGCGGCCGCGCGGCATGTTAGTGCTCTACGGCGCCTCCAGCGGGCCTGTGCCCGCGGTCGATCCCATGGTTCTGTCGCAGAAAGGGTCGTTGTTTATGGCGCGTACCTCGCTGGCCCACTTCACCGCCACACGAGATGAATTGCTGGCCCGGTCAGGCGCAGTGTTTGGCATGATCGCTGCCGGAACGCTCAAGCTGCGGATTGCGCATACCTATCCGCTGGCGGAAGCTCAGCAGGCGCATCGGGATTTGGAGGGGCGAAAGACGACGGGCAAGTTGCTACTGATTCCGTAGCCGTGTTGCAATGCATAATATGGCGCATTATGCTGGCATGGACAAGCAGACCATCAGCTTTCGCATCGAGCCCAGCAAGCTGGAGGCCCTGGACAGCCTGGCGGACGCCCTCGATCGCGATCGGACCTACCTGCTGAACGAAGCAGTAACCGCCTATCTCGAAGTCCAGCAATGGCAAATTGAGCAGATCGAGAAAGGCCTGAAACAGGCCGATGCCGGCAAACTGATTCCCCACGGGAAAGTGAAGGAGATGGCGGCGCGCTGGCGGCGTCGATGAAGATTGACTGGACTCCGCTTGCCATTTGCCACCTGCAAAGCACGCACGACTATATTGCCCGCGACAGTTCGGCGGCCGCGGAAAAGGTCATAGGGCAAATTTTCACCGCGGCTGAGAGGCTGGCGGACTTTCCGGGCATGGGCCGGGAGGGACGCATCGAAGGTACTCGCGAGCTGATCATCCCCGGCGCGTCGTTTATTGTGGCTCACCGCGATCGGCGGAATGAATTGCAAATCCTGGCGGTGCTGCACGCGTCTAGGAAATGGCCGGAGAGGCTGTGAGGGGCAATTTTAATTCTTCGCGGGCAAGAGTGCCTGCGCCAGACGAGCAAGGCAGCAAGGAAAGCCCCGACAGTTAGTCGGGGCTTTGGGTGGCTTGATACTGGACGCTGTCCGTCGATATCAATTCTAGTTTGCGGAATCACGTTGTCAAGCCGATAGTCTTGTTGCCGAGCGACCTCGGAGGGTGAGGGACTCGAACCCTAATGGCTGAAAGCCACTCGACTGTTTGACGGACAGCGTCCAGTACCCACTGGCAACACCCTCCAAACACTGTCCGTTAGGAAGAGTGTATGAGCGCCGCGACGCTGCGCACGCCGGATTCTGAGGACTAAGTTGGAACAAGTCCCAATTCGGGAAGCGTGGCTAGCGCTTTCGCGAATACCGTCGGGCATACTCCGGTACAGCCCGTCCCGCATCCAGCTTCGGATCGTCAATCGGCGCCCCGGGAACCATTTCCAGCGGAATGACTCCCGCCCAGGTGGGGAATGAAAGATCTTCTTCGTCGTCAATCGGCGGGCCCTGGCGCACTTTCGCCGAGAATTCTTCTATCGGCAGGCGCAACACCAGCGTGGCTTTGAGCTCTTTCTCATTCGGCTGGCGCGATTCCGCCCAGCGCCCGGGCAAGATGTGCTCCGACAAGGCGCGCAACGCTTTCAGTTTTTCTTCCGGATCCTGTACGGCGACCGCCGTCCCCAGCACCACCACGGACCGGTAATTCATGGAGTGATTGAAGATCGAACGCGCTAGCACGAGGCCATCAAGCAGCGTGACGGTTACGCAGACGGCGACGCCCTGATCCAGATTGCGGAGCATGCGACTGGCGGCGGAGCCATGAATATAGAGATTGTCGCCGGACCGGCCGAATCCTGTGGGGATTACGAATGGTTGGCCGTCGACGACAAAACCGACGTGGCAGATAAAACCTTCGTCCAGGATTTGATACGCCGCGGCGCGGTCATAAACTGCGCGTTGCGGTTCGCGCACCAGACGCGTGCGTTGGGTGGGTGGATTGTTTTCGGACATTCAAGGAAAGCTCCGGCAAGCGCCAAGGATGGTGAAGAACGAGTGTAGCAGGGGTGGAGTTGTGGGTTCGAGGGTGAGCGCTGCTGAAATGGGGAGGCCTTACTCGATCCGCGCGAGATCCCTCGCCCCGCTCGAAAAAACGCGGGGCTTCGGGATGACTCCTCGCGGATAGGGCGGGGTTCATCCAGAGCAACTACTTCAGACCTTCCACCAGGTACAGATCCGACAGCGTGCGGTGATAGCCGTACACGCACGTCTTGCCATCTGGAGTAAAGAGGATGGGCCCAATGGTTTCGACGCCAGCCGGATCGTTCGGCATCAGTTGCTTGAGGAAGGTTTTCTGACCGGTGACTGTGTCGAGGCGGTAGACCTTGGCCGGCAGCTCACCCGGCCGGTAAATGTAGAGCGAGTGTCCGTCCTGCGCCCAGGCGATGGGCTGCTCTCCTACCTCGAGGCCGCGAATGGGCCGGGCATCGCCGCCCGCAACAGGGTAGAGATAACCCAATTGATCAGGGCCGATCGCGGCGATAGATTGCCCGTCGGGAGAGACTACGAACGCGGTGGCGTGAACTCCTTCCGGAGAGATCGCTTTGGGCTGTCCGTTATCCACATCCTGCACGTACAGCCGGACGCCGTGGCCGGGTTCATTTCCCGAAAACAAAACGCGCTTTCCGTCCGGGAACCAGCGCGCCCAGGCGTGGTTGATGGAGTCATGGGTCAGGCGCTGGGCGTCGCCAGCTTTGGTCGGCAGCAGAACTAACTGAGCTGGAGAATCCTGAGTTTGCGCCATCGCCCATTTCTCATCCGGCGACAAGGCCACGGCTGCGCCCTCACCGAGCAGAACGGCAGGCGAGCCATCGGTCTTTCGCAGATAAACGGCATAACTCAGTCCGCCCGATTTGCCGTACGCTAGGCTTCCACCACCGCCTTCTTCGTCGAACAGCAGAGTTTTTCCGTCCGCGGAAATGTCGGCGGGGTAAGAATAGTCAAGCCAGGTCAAATCACGCTCCTTGCCCTCGACGGAAACGGCCGTCAACTCGCGCCGCCAACTGGCGCGATTGAGCAGCGCCCGCCCGTCTTTCCAGATATCCAGCAGCATCAGTGTCCCGGGCATTCTCGCCACCAGTCGCTCATCTCCGGAGAGCGAAACTGCGTACAACGCCCGGTCAACGCCTGACTTGTTTCCGGTGAACCAGACCGTCTGCCCGTCGGGCGACCAGGCCAGGCCCTGGCTGCTGTACCAGCCCGAGGACAAGATCCTCTTCTTGCCTTGCAGGTCCACTATGGCTACTGACCCGCTGTCGTCTCCCTGAATCGGATGGTCCAGAAATGCAATGTAATCCCCCTTGGGAGAGACCCGCATATGCCCGATCCAGCCGCCTGTCTCGTAGAGGACTTTTCCCGGCGGAAACTCGAGCCGGTTGCGTCCTCCCATATCTCGCACAATGGCGACGTTGTTGCCGTCAGGCGCCCAGTCCGCCCACTGTACCTGATCGACAACTTCGCGCGGCGCGCCGCCCGCCAGCGGGGCTCGAGCCAGCGTCCCAACACTCACCCAGGTGCCCAGGGGATGACTGCCCAGCAATACCGCCATTTCTCCCGTAGCGGAGACGGACATTAGCAGAGTGCGATCCATACCCAGTGCGCGAGATTCGGAGCTTTCGGGCCGGGCGGTGAAGACTTCAACCGGGTTCCCCTGCCACGAAGCGCTGTAGAGAATCGTCTGGCCATCGGGCGCGAATCGGGCGGATCGCACACTGCCACGGCGGAACGTGAGTTGCCGATAAGTCGGAGGAGGCAGTGGAGGCTTCTGCAACCAGATTCTTCCGGCCACAGCCCCGAGCACTGCTCCCAGAACCAGGGCTCCCACGGTCATCAGCGTACTGGACCAGCCCTTGCGCGCGGCTGGAGGCGAAACCATAGAGGGTGCCGCCACAGCGACGCCGGACGCTGGTGTCGCCCCGCTAGCTTCCGCCACCCGCGCCGCGCTTGAGGACTCGGTGTCCCGTTTCAATCGTTTCAAGTCGGAGCGAATTTCCGCTGCGCTTTGAGAGCGCAGGTCGCGATCTTTTTCCAGCGCCTTATTGATGACGCGGCCCAGTTCAGCCGGCAGCTCCTGATTCAGCCGTTGCGGCGCAACCGGCGTCTTGTGCAGGATGGCGTCGAACACCGCCGCCGAAGTATTTCCGGTGAACGGCGCGATTCCGGTGGCCATTTGATAGATCACAACGCCGAACGAAAACAGATCGGTGCGAGCGTCAAGATCCTCGCCCATGGCCTGTTCCGGCGACATGTATTCCACGGTGCCCATGGCGGCACCGGCCACCGTCAGACTTTCTCCTGGCGGCAGTGTTTCTCCGGCGGGGACTCCGGTGCTTTCTGTCTTGCGCTGGGGTGAAAGCTTGGCCAATCCAAAGTCGAGCACCTTGGCCTGGCCGCGAGGCGTGACAAAGATGTTGGCGGGCTTGATGTCGCGATGCACAATGCCGGCGGTGTGCGCCGCATCGAGGGCGTCGGCGATCTGGATGCTCAGATCCAGCACATCCCTCAGTTTCAGGGCGCGGTTTTCAATTTTGTGGCGGAGCGTGTGCCCTTCCAGAAACTCCATCACAATGAACACTTCGCCTTGCTCTTCGGCGACTTCGTAAATGGTGCAGATATTCGGGTGATTAAGCGCCGAGGCGGCGCGGGCCTCGCGCTGGAAGCGCGTCAGGGCCTGGCGGTCTTGCGCCAGTTCAGGAGAGAGAAACTTCAGGGCAGCGAAGCGGCCAAGTTTGGTGTCTTCGGCCTTATACACCACTCCCATTCCGCCACCACCGAGCTTCTCTACAATTCGATAGTGCGAAATGGTTCGGCCGACCAAGAAACGGAGACCCCCGGGGCTTGATCTTAGGCTGAGTTGGCGGGTTGAGTCAAAAGCGAATCAATGCGTCGTCCAAGCGGCGTAGCTATTTCAGCTTCTCGTATTCCGCCTTGGCTTCTTTCAGGACGGGGATATCGGGATCCGCGTCTTTCCATAACGCCAGAAAATCCTGATACGCCGCTTTGCTCTTCGCAGTGTCGCCCGAAAGCGCGTAGGCGCGGGCGAGGCCCAGATGTGCCAGCGCGCCTAACGGAAGATTCAGCACCATGCCGCGATGATCAACTAATTTCTGGAATTCCGTGGCCGCAGCGGCGCCCTGATGGGCCGAGAGATACGCTTCTCCGCGCAGGTAAGCCGGGTAGAGAGTCTCCACCTGGAACGGCGGAGGCCCTCCGATTTCGTATGGCGCGACGGCCTGAAGGATGTCGATTGCTTGGCCGGAATTGCCACGACTGATCTCCAGAGCCGCCTTCACCGTAGGAAGCCAGTAGAGCTTGAGGACCGTGTTGGAGGGATAGTTTTTCTCTAATTGCTGCACCAGTTGTTCAGCCTTAATGACGTTTGCGGCGCGGGCTTGGGCCAACGCCGCAAGGACCTCAACGTCGCGCCCCGGAGCCAGAGCAAGCGCGGCTTCAGCCGCGCGCTGAGCACTTTCTTTGTTGCCGAACTCGGCTTCGCGCAAGGCGGCGTTGGCTTGCCATAAGGCGGCGGTCTCTTTTGAGTCCGAGCGCAGTGCGGAGTCCGAAGCACGGCGCGAGAACTCGCGGGCCTTGGTTAGGCGGCCGTAATATGCCTCGGTATCCGATTGGGCTGAGAGCAGCGGATCCTCGTCCCCAGGCTTGCCCGCTCCCCAAGCGAGCTGGCCTGCCATCGCGGCGTTGTCTTGCTGAATGAATGCGAGGTAATAAGTCACAAGAGGCAGCTGACCACCTTGAAGATTGCGCGCCTTTGCTTGTTCAATCGTGGCTTTGGCCTCGTCGAAACGGTTAAGCACGAGATCGGCCCCAATCAGGTTCGTATGCCCGATAACATTGTTCGGCTCCAGGTTGATAGCTTCCCTGGTTTCGGCTATTGATTTCTCCCACTGACCGAGAGCAGCATAGTTCGCTCCCAGATTGAGGTGGGGTACGCTGTCGCGCGGATAACTTTGGATCCAAAGCTGGTAGGTCTCCGCCTCTTTCTCCAGTTCCCCGGTAACGAAGGCGTAGTAATCAGCGGAGATGCGCAGCCGCTCACGCTCGCTCACGCGGTCCCGCAAATCGTATGCTTTTTTGATGTTCTCGGCGGCAAGGCTGGGCTGCCCGAGATTGGCATAGGAAACCCCTAGTCCGGCATAAGCGACGGCGAAATTGGGATCAAGCTCGATGGCTCGCCGGTAAAAAGAAATGGCCTCAGCGTCACCTTTCTCACGCTGGGTGACCGCTCCAAGACTGAAAGCCTTAAGCGCTTCCAGAGAAGGGGTTGTAGCTTCGATAGGGACGTCAAACTTCTGAATGGAAGCCAGTGACTCTCCCAGTTTGGCCCGCAGGGCAGATGCTGCGGTACTCAAAGCCTTGAGCACTTGCTCTTTGCTGGCGGCCTGAGCTTGTTCCTCTGCCAACGGGTCTCCGGTGCGGCAACCGGACGCGTTCAGACCAAGCACATATTGGCTTCCCAGACTGGAAATCGATCCCGCGATGATGGCTTTGCTGCCCGTACGAAGACAAAGTTCACGGGCGACGTCCGCCGTGAGCCGTTCGTTAGGCTGGCGTCCCATCAATCTTAGGGTCTCGCCCACTCTTCGATCAGAAAGCACATTGAGAAAAGGCGACTGCCCCAACTCGACGGCCAGGGCTTGCTTCAACGCATCGTCGAACACCGGGTCGCCGGTGCTGTTGGCGAAATCGGCCAGCACGATTGTGTCTTTTTCTGTGAGCGGCGCAACTTGCCGCGACCGCCAGAAATACACACCTCCGGCAATGAGCGCCAGGAGGAGCACCGGTAGCGCAATTTTCAAAACCAGCTTCGTTCGGCTGCTGTCCTGCGCAGCCACCCCTGCGCGGCCTGAGGATGCCGCCGTCCGCCCTGACTCCGTGTCCCGCTTCAGCCGCTGGAGGTCGCTGCGGATATCGGCGGCGTGCTGATACCGCAGGTTGCGGTCTTTCTCCATCGCCTTGTTGATGATGCGCTCCAGTTCGACGGGAACCTTCGTATTAAGCCGAACCGGCGCCACAGGATCCTTGTGTAAGATGCAATCGAAAACCGCTGCCGAGGCTTCGCCGGAAAACGGCATCGCGCCGGTGACCATTTCGTAGAGCACGGTACCGAACGAGAATAAGTCGGAGCGGGCATCGAGTTCTTTGCCCATCGCCTGTTCCGGCGACATATAAGCAACCGTGCCCATGGCAGTCCCCGGGCTGGTGAGATGATCTCCGGTCATGGTGATGGCGGATGTGCTCGCGTTCTTGGGCGTTGCCATCTTGGCCAGTCCGAAGTCGAGGATCTTCGCCTGGTCCCGCGTGGTTACGAAGATGTTCGCTGGCTTGATGTCGCGGTGAACGATGTTTTTGGAATGGGCCGCATCCAGGGCATCGGCGATCTGAATTGCCAGATCGATGGCCAGTTCCATCTCGAGGGGACGCCCGCCGATGCGGTGCTTCAACGTCATCCCTTCCAGATACTGCATGGCGATGAAGGGCTTGCCCTCATGTTCGCCAATTTCGTAGGTGGTGCAGATGTTGGGATGGTCGAGCGCGGACGCCGTTCTCGCCTCGCGCTGGAAGCGCTCCAGCGCCCCGGCGTCTTCGGCGAATTCTTCAGGAAGAAATTTCAACGCAACGAAGCGGCCGAGCTTGAGGTCTTCGGCCTTGTACACCACGCCCATCCCGCCACCGCCCAGTTTCTCCACAATGCGGTAGTGCGAGATGGTCTGGCCCGGAAGTGTGAGATCTTCAGCCACGATCGTCAGGCGCAGGTGAAACTAAACGCAGGGAAGTTTAGCAGGTTTTCAGGGAAAATCTGCATTCGGGCATGACAGCGAAGGGCAGTGCGCAAAAACCATCGGGCCGCCGTGCGGCGGCCCGAATACTTCTGCTCGAAATTCCATTCGCTACCCGCTACCAGATCAGTTTCATGGCGAACTGGAACTGGCGCGGATCGTAGGCTGCAGTAGGCTGCCCGGCATTGGTGAAGAGCGGGCTGACCGCCGCCACGTTGAACTTGTTGGCGATATTGAACATATCGACCATCAAGTCCAGGCTCATCCGCTCGCCGAAATAAAGGCGCTTGGCGACCCGCAGATCATCGAACACCGTCCAGGGCTCCGTGCCCGCGTTGCGGCCCAGATTGCCGTCGAGCGAAAGCAAAGTGCCGTCAAACCCGGAGATACAGGGCTCCTGAAAAACTCCGGTTGGGGAGGCCTTGGAGAACACAGGCTGATTGCCCTGCGCGGTGCAGGCCGCTTTGACGAAAGTATTCGGCCGCCCGGTGAGAGACGACAACTGGAGGTTGTCGCCGCTGCCCGTAATGATGTTGAACGTACGGCCGGAACCGAACTCGATCAGCGGTGCGACCGTCCAATTGCTGAAGAACTTATTGGCGAAGTTGTTGCCGCCCAGCTTGCCACTCTGGTACACGCCGCTGAAAACGAAGCGGTGACGCTGATCGAAGGTCGAGTTGGAACGATCCAGCGATGGGAAGTAGCTGTCTTGTGGCGTTAGAGTGGATTGTAGGTCAGTGGAATCGTCAATCGCGTGCGACCAGGTGTAGGAAGCGAGGAATTCGTAGTGGTTCCCGAAACGCTTGCGCAGGTTGGCGCTGAATCCGTTATAGACCGAACTGCCATTCGAGTAATTGGCGTCCATGTCGCCGAAGGGGACGCAGTTCGTATAGTTGAAATCCAGCGGTGTGGGATTACAGCCGGCATTGAAGCCCTGCTTCTTCAGAGTCGTTTGCAACAGAGCTTGCGCCTGGGCTACACAGGCAATATTGGCCGGATCGCCGCTGGCCAGGAACGCAATCACGATGGACGGGTTCAGCCCGGAGGGACGGAAGTAGTTCATCAGAGCAGGATCCACGTAACCAGGGCCACAGCCGCTTACCGTGAACGGACTGCTGGCAGTTGATCCATTTTGCTTAGCAGCAAAAAAATTCGCCGTCATCAAGTCACCGCGAATCGTATTCGCGTTGATCGGACGGTTTAAATGGCGTCCGCCGTTGAAGTTATACGCCAGGTTCAGAGAAAAGCCGTTGCCTAGATCCTGCTCGACGCTGAAATTCACCTGCTGGGCGTAGGCGTAAACAAAGTTCTTGGACTGCGGATAGCCAAATGGCTGAAACGCCACCGGGAAAAACGTGGCGGGATTCAGATAGTTCTGGTTCACAAACAGACCCGGGTTCGCTGCCGTCGGAGTGGTAAACGGCGCCGGATTAAAGCGCTGTCCGCCGGGCTGGTAACCCTCAAGCGTGGGCAAGCACGAGGACGTATTCAGGATGCCCTGGAACGTGTTGGCCGCATTGAGGCTGGCTGGGCCGGGAGGAGAGGCGGGGTTATTGCTGCACGGACTCCCGCCGGCAAAGGCCAACTGTCCGCTGGTAGAGCCGTCGGACGCGTCGCCGAGGAAGTAAAGACCCAGCAACGGGTGGTCATAAAAGATGCCGTACGAGGCCCGCACCACACTCTTGCCGTTGCCATGCGGGTCCCAGGCCACTCCGATCCGGGGCTGGACGTTGTTCTTGTCGGTCTGAATTCCCTTTTGCAACCCCAGAAAGTTGTATCCGGCCTGGCCGAGGGCAGTAGGCGGCTTGAACTTGGGAGGAATTTCCACGTCGTAACGGACCCCGTAATTCAGGGTAAGGTTCGGACGGACCCGCCAGGAGTCTTGCCAGAAGAAGCCGAGCGGGATGTTATGGAATGAATCGCTCGGGCTGCCGATGCCCTGCACCATGTCTCCGGGAATACCCAGGCCGTAGGTCTGCACCGAGTTGAAACCCGGGAAGGTCGGGCAAAAATTGGCGGGCACATTGTTGGCGGTACAAAGATTGCTGAATCCCAGGGTCGCCGAGGTTAACGGACCAAAGTCGTACACTCCGCCGTAATTCACAGTGAAAACTGCGCTGATCGGCAGGTAGTTGATGTCTGCGCCGAACTTGGTGTCGTGACGTCCCTTGGTCCAGGAGAAAGTGTCGGTGAACTGGTAACGCTGCTCGGTGCGCTGAATGTAGGAGTACGGCTCCCGTCCGAAATAAGCAAAGCCGGGGATGTTCACGGCCACATCGGCTCCGCCCGGGATCGACGTGTTGTAGAAATAGGACAAGCCGCGGCGCGCGTACTGGAATGTGAAGGCATTTACCTTGTTGTTGCCGATGGTCCAAGTGTCCTGGGCCACGCCTGTTACGTCGCGGTAGGTCTGCTGCGAAGTCCGCGAATAGGCATTCTGCCCAAAAGGCTGGTCCTGACCGCTGACCTCAATGCCTGTAACCGTGCTGGGGCTGACGTTAGCGCGCAACGTCAGCCGGTTGTTGTTGCTCACGTTGTGATCAATGCGCAGCGAGTAAAGGCTGGTGCCTTCGAAAATGGGGAAGTTGCCGGTCTGCGAATTCAAGGTCTGGAATTGGCCCGGCAACGCATTGCACAGCGTGTTTGCCGGTGGAGCGAAGTTGCACGAAGTGGGGAACTGGGTCAGCGGATTCGATAAATTTGACGGGATAGGAATCGCCGAGCCTTCAAGCGCGGCAAAAATCGCGGGGTAGGTCCCATTCAGCGCGATTCCCGACGATCCTCCGACGAATGTGGCATAGAGACCTGCCTCCTGGGCATACCCGGCGGCCAACGCCGGGCTGATGGCGTTCAACTGTACCAATGCTGGGCCTAACTGCTGGAAGTAGGCCTGCTGCTCCGGAGTGCCATGCACGTCCTGCTGAATCGTGCCCGCGGGAAGCCCGAACGCGCTGGATACATCAACATTGTTGATCAGACCAAAGCCGCCTTGCCCAATACTCGAGAATCCCGTCTCATGCCGCCGTGTGACCTCATAGGAAAAGTAGTAGTAGGTCTTGTCTTTCTTAATAGGGCCGCCGAACGCAGCCCCCGCTTGCACTCGCGTGTACGCTGGATCATCGACCGTGCTGAACGGATTCACCGCCTGGAAGTTGCGGTTTCGCAAATAACCGAACACGTCGCCGTGAAATTCGTTCGATCCCGAGCGAGTGATAATGTTTACCACGCCGCCTGAGGCCCGGCCATACTCCGCGGCATAACTATTGGTGATGATCTGAAATTCCTGCACCGCTTCCTGCGACACCGTCGAGCGCACGCCGTTGGTGGAGTTGTCGGTAGCGTCAGCTCCGTCGACGTTAACCAGATTTGAGCGTGCCCGCTGGCCGCTCATGTTCAGCCCGGAGGTGGGCGCCGCGCCCGTGTTCGGCGCATTGTCTCGCAAGACCTGCGAGTCGGTGAGGGTGAAATTGATGTAGTTGCGGCCATTGATGGGCAGGTTATCAATCCGACGCTGCTCGATCGTAGCGGTCGTCGAGGTGCGCGTCGTCTCTACCAGTTCCGCTTCCGAACTGACGGTCACCGTTTCCGTCATGCCGGCCACAGACAGTTCGATGGGCAATTCTGCCTTCTGGCCAACCGTGATGGCTACGTTCTCCGCCGTGGCCTTAGCAAACCCGCTCGCGTCGACCCTTACGGTGTACACGCCCGGCGGCAACGCCACCAGGGAGTACTCTCCATCGCTGTTGACCGTCGTGGAGCGTTCGAAGGCTTTGCCCTGTTCGCTGGCCGTGACCGTGGCGTTAGTCACCACGTTACCCTTCTGGTCTTTAACCGTGACGTGCAAATCTCCAGTGGCCGCGCCCTGGGCAAACCCAAGGGTAGTGAACAACAGCACAAGCAACCCAACCGAGACGAGCTTTTTCAAACTCATAGTGTTCTCCGTGAGGGTGAAGCAAGAGACTTGCGAGAAGAGGGCGTCGAGCCGCCCATCCTTCGTTGGCAGGATGCGATAGGCATGTGCACGCGGGTGCGAAACAAAGCCCCGTGGTTTGTACATCAGAAGGACGCAGCAAATCAACCTGGAAGTCGCCGGAGGAATCCTACCCACTAACGCCGTGAGCCGCCGCTGTCAGGGAGTGGGGGTGGCTGCGCCGGACCGGCGCAACGTGACCGGCCGGTCGAATACGATATCCACCTCGGTAAACTTAGGAAGGACCACGTCTCGGCCATGCCGGGTGAGCAAGAACAAGACAGAACCACAAGTCGCCACGATGCGCGCGGTTCCGGCCGTGGAGGCATCGGTGGCGGTGGAAACGATGGCTTCAATCACCAGTTGGGTTCCGTCATCCGCTGCTTTGGCTATTCCGGCGGTCGCACCTATGTTCGCCACCATCCACAACTTGCCCGGACGGTCACCCCGGAGCTTTCCTTCGGGATCGATTTTGGTGTGTGATCTCTGGTCTAGTTCGGCCGAGTTCAGGGAGGCTGCGATGGGGACACTCGCGCCCCCGGGAAGGCTGACCTGTGTGAAAGTCATAAGCACGGAACCGGGACGGCTCAGCATGCGCGGCGGCGTCCGCTTCAGCACCTTGCCCTCGAACACGGTCCCTTCCGGCAACACAATCTCCGAAGCTACGCGCACAGGCTCAACCAGGCGGGCTTGAAAAACGTCGCCGGTTTGGCTTCCGGACGCGCTCACTGGAGCAAGGAGAATCAATTTGGCCGATGTCCCGACTGTGATCTCGGGCAACGAGGTGGGGAAGGCCAAGGAAGTCTCGCCGTGTGCCTCATTTCCGGGGCTGGACCCGATCTCCAATGCCTCGAGGCTCACAACGCTCTGCGGGGATTGGGCCTTGCGTTGCTCTGGTTGAGGCTTCTTCGCCGAGGCACGGACTTCGCGTTGCTCGCCCATCGCCAGCAAGTGGACCCGTAGAGCAAGCTTCTTCCCGTCAGTCGTGGTCGCGGTGGCCGACTCGAATGTCGGAGAGTTTTCGTGCCGGGGAGTGAACAATTTGATGACCCACGGCCAGTGGTCGTTCGGTACCCGCCGCCGCCGAACGAGTTTGTCCACCGTCAGCCGGATCATGCTGCCCGCCGGCAGCACTTCCCGCTCTCTTGAGTAGACATCCAGCAAGAGTTTTCCTTGCACCGTATCTCCCGGCTTCAGCTTGGAGATTGGCGGGGTGTTTTCTACTTGAGCTTTAAGGTAGAGGGCCGCCGGTCCAGTCGTGACCGACTCGTCGGCACCCAAGGCGGGCGGAGAGAGGCTGAACGAGACTAGCAGCAAGACCGCGATTAACCCGGGTCGCATGAGCAGTTGGAAAGCCTGAACGGCTGACGGTCATTCCTGATTTTTCTAGGGATTCCGCTGAATCCCGGACTCTTCCCGCTTCTGGGTCTTTATGCCCCAGGCCATGCGGGGGGTATTGTGCGCGATACCGATGCGCCCGCGAGCATCCAGCAGAATCATGCCACCGTGGCCGTTCACCCGGTCCTTTAAGTAGTTGATAGCCTCCGCCGCCACCCACTCGGGAGCGCTTCCGGAAGCCACTCGGTCCGCTGCCCACTTGGCCAAAACCAGCTTCATGATGGGCTCGCCCCAGCCTGTGGTCGAGGCCGCCGCCGTGCTGTTGTCGGCGTAGCAGCCGCATCCGATCAGCGACGAGTCGCCCAGACGTCCGGGCGCTTTGTTGAGCGTGCCGCCGGTGGAGGTTGCGGCCGCGATGTTGCCGTCGCTGTCCACCGATACCGCTCCCACTGTGTCGTGGGAAATGCTGGGGGCAAATAGGTCCGCCGGGTCCTCCTCAGCCCGCGCCTGAAATTCCCGCAGCCGATCCACTTCCCGGGGAATGATCAAGTCCTCATTCCGGCAAAGCGCAATACCGTGCTCTGCCGCAAAACGCTCCGCACCTTCGGCCACAAAGTAAACGTGAGGACTGTCGCTCAGAATCTTCCGTGCCGCGCGCACCGGATTGGCAATGCGCTCCACGCAGCCCACTCCGCCGGCTCGCAGCGTGGCTCCGTCCATGATCAGCGCGTCCAGTTGCACTTTCCCGTCGCGATTCAGAAAACTGCCCCGGCCAGCGTCGAAAGTCTCGTCATTTTCCATGACGACCACAGCTTCTTCGACCGCATCAAGCGCAGTTCCCCCCCGTTGCAGTGCGCGCCATCCCGCAGTCATGGCGTCACGCACACCGTTGATATGCGCCTCGACCATGTCATCCGGAATCGCCCACGCGCCCCCATGGACGACAAGAACGGGATCAGTCGGCAAGGGAAGTCCTCAGGGAATGAACGGATAGTCTAGCATCGCAAAGAGAGTCTGGTTCGAGAGACCCACGCCCCTCTATCTATTATCTATTGCGTCCCAAGCTTTCCCCGAATCACCGTGATGGATGCAGCCGGCAAGTCATACTCTGCGTGCTTTCCCGAGCTTTGGGTTCTGTGCGCAATCGGCCCGTCGGGCTCTGCCTTGCCCGGAACATTTACTTCGACACTCCGCGCCGCCGATCGCTCCGCATGCGCCATAAATTCTGTCACCGCGGGATGCCACTGGTATTGATCTTTCCCGAACACCGAAATTTCAGTTGGTCCAGCAAAAGAATCCGTACTGCCCGCGGTTTGATTCTGGAACAAAATCTGCACTTTGTGCACGTTTTGCTGGTCGCGATTCACGATCATGAGTGACCACTGTCCATCCGGACGCTTCAAGGCATAAGCGGTCACCAACGCGTGTCCGGCGCCGTCATCGATGTCGCTTTTCGCGGAAAACATCTGGTGTTCGCCCGCTCCCTGTTGGGCCCATTCCAGATTGATGAGCTGCGAGGCAAAGAACTGCGACAGCGGCTGCTGAATGTTGTAAGCGGCGTCCACCGTAAACATGCCGAAGGTTCCGGGCGAATCGTTGCAGCCGTGTTCCATCTGCAGCGGCAGGTAATGAAAAAAGTAAACTCCATTTCCCCCTGCGTTCAAAAACGATCCGATGTAGTCCGCCAGCCACAGCCCGGCAAACAGATCGAGCGACGTTTCACTGGCCGCCGAAGAAAGATTCGATTCCGTGATGAATATCGGAACATCGGCCGGGACGCCATCTTCGCGCCAGGTCTGCATGATATGGCTGACCAGTTCCGGCTCATCGTACAGACTGCCCCAGGGAATCCTGCAAGGATCATAGGGATAGTGCTCGAAAGAAAAGAACGCAAGGTCGTTCATCCGTCCATGTTGCTTCAGGTAGTCGATAAACCGGCCCGTCCAGGAAACCTTGCCATTGGCGTCAGGCCAGACTTCAATGTCCTTGTTCTCTCCGGTAAATGATGGGCCGCCCAGTTTCAGCGTGGGATCAACCTTATGGATCGCTGTCGCTGCTTGCAGATACAGCGCGGCGTAATCTTCCGGCAATGTGAATTGGCCATCCGCCTCTTCACCCATCTCGATGTAGGAGATCGGGTAATTGTGTTTCTTCAGGTATGCGATCTCTGCGGCGGCATTTTCCGGAGTGTCATACAGCACCGCCACAGGAATCATCGCGGGCAACCCACGCGTCACCCCGCTGGTGAAGAACAGATCGAACCCCACCTGGGCTTGCCTGGTCGAAATCAAGTCTGAAGGCTCATGCCACGGATCAACCGACGAGCAATACGTCGTAGTCTGCTCCTGGTCGGGTGTGTGGCGGACGATGTCATGAAAATCCCCATCTGCGGTTGTCGTGCCGATGTAAAGCTCGTCGATGGCATAGCCAACGCAGTTTCTTGGGTCTGACCTCAGATCAGAAGAGGCACGCGAGTCGCAGATATTCGATGATTCGGTCATCCAAATGCGCAAATGCCGCACAGCCAGCGGATGGTCGCTCAAGCGCAGCGTTTCCGATCCGCCCTTGCCACTCGCAACCGACCCGTGTGGAAAGGTTTGCCACGTTCCCCGCGTGGGCAACTTGATCGGGTCGTCTCCTGTCCAGTACTGCACCAGATAGTGGACAGCATAGGGCGCTGCCCACGCGATACGAATGCTGTCCATCTGCTGAATCTGCGCCAGGTCTACCACCACCCATTGCGGATGCAGCGCATCGCTCTCTCCGGTGAAGCGCTGCGTCAAATACGGGTTACTCTTCCAATATGTGTTGATGTCCCCATCGGTGAGGCGTGAAAAGCCAGAGTTGTCCGTGCCATCGTTCCGCGTGAAGCCACGACGCGGCAACGGATATCCGTAGGAATAGCGAATGAACTCCGCAGAGTCTGTCGACCCCGTAAAGTACCCTTTGCCGCTCGGATCGCTCCAGGTGCCCTGCGGATTCCAGTGCCACGCCTCGACCAGCAACTCCGTATTCTGCCGGTACGTGACCGCCTGCCATCCCGAAGCCAGCGCCCGGCCCAAATTCGGTTCTACGAAGTCTTTGTCGATGGCGGCCACTGGGATTCGGTCAATGCCTGCGCCCAAAGTTTGATTGGGAACAAAACGGTTTGTGGCATGTGATGGGGTGATGTCTACCTGGATGGTTTGTGCAGAAACTGACATCCCGGCCAGCAAACACTCAATCAGCAGCGGAACGAAAGCTGGAATCCTTTTCAAAGGAACGCACCCAAGAATATGAAGAAAAAGTTTTCGGCGAAAACGACCGGGTAGTCTAACAGGAAGTCCCGCCCCACCTATGCTGCTTGCCCCGCCTTGGCCTCAGGAGGCACCACTCCCGAAGTCCGGGTCCAGGTATAGCGGATGCGATGAATCACGGTAATCGTCGAAAGCACCGCAATGACCCATAACACCGGAGCCATGCGGTTAAACAGCGCGCCCAGAATTACCAGCACCAGCCGTTCTGGACGTTCCATGAAGCCAACACGACACGACCCGATCAATGATTCCGCACGCGCCCGGGTGTAGCTCACCATAATGGCGCTGATCATGACGAACGCCGTCAGCACCACGTAGGAGAAACGCTCCCCTCGGGCATAAAACACCAGCAGCCCGAAGAATTGCGAAGCGTCGCTGTAGCGATCAATCACGGAATCGAAGAAAGCCCCGAAAACCGTCACCCGATTGGTGGCGCGGGCCACCTGGCCATCCACCAGATCGAAGAATCCGGATGCAATAATCACCAGCCCGGCATAGCGGAACATGCGGGCCTGGTTATCGGCGTTGGCGTATCCAAACAGAAACGCGGCAATGGTATTAACCACCAAGCCCATAAACGTCAGCACGTTGGGATTGATCCGCGCCAGCGCCAGCCAGCGCACGCTGGCATCGAGCAGCACGCCGCAGGCCCGGCCAAAGGCGCTGGTCCAGGCTGCTGCCATCAGGCTTGCGCCTCGTCGTGGATCGTGGTCAAGGTCAGCACTTCCATTTCACGCTTACCGTTCGGCGTCACGACAAGGGCCGTGTCTCCAACTTTCTTATTGAGGAGAGCCCTCCCGATAGGAGAGGTGGTCGAAATCTTCCCCGCAGTCACGTCGGATTCCTCGCTGGTCACCAGCTTGTATTCCATCTCCTCATTCTTCACGTTGTCGTACACACGCACGGTCGATCCCAGCCCCACCTTATCCTTGGGAATGTTATTCATGTTGATAAGGGAAAGATCGGCGAGGCGGCGTCCCAGTTGCCGTATCCGGGCCTTGACGAATTCCTGGCGCTGCTTGGCGGTGTGATATTCGGCGTTCTCGCTCAGGTCACCAAGAGCCACGGCCTTCTTGAGCTCCTTGGGAAGCTCATGGCTCAATTCATGTTCGAGCGCGTGAATTTCCTCTTGCAGCTTTTTCTTGATGTGTTCAGTCATCGCAGCGCAGATTATAAACCCTGCACCTAGTCTTCGAACGGGAACGGTACGCTCTGCCATCCCCGTAATTTCAGTGGGATACGAGGCCTTCCTTGCAGAGGAGCGGCGCAGAAGCCCCTACCATCGATTCCGCCTTTGGGCCGAATCCGTTCCCAAATTGCCTTCTCAGGTCCGATTAGGGTAAAATAGCTGTGGTGCGCTTTTCCTGTCCCCTCGCGCTCTTAGGTGTACCTTCATGATGAGCGACGGTAATTTCCACATCGGTGATAAGGTCGTCTATCCCAATCATGGCGTGGGAGTTATCGAACAAATCAGCAGCCGCACTTTTGGCGCGACTGTGGAAAAGTTCTACCTCCTCAAAATCAAGGCCAGCAGCCTTAAAGTCATGGTGCCGTTCCACAACGTGAATATGGTTGGGTTGCGGCGCGTGGTCAAGAATGGCGAAATCCAGAAAATCGTAGACTTCCTTGCCGACGGCATTTGCGGCAACAACGAAGACTGGAAAGACCGCTTCAAAGAGAACTCCGAGCGCATGCGCACCGGCTCGCTTTTGGAAGTCGCCTCAGTTCTCAAGAGTTTGCTTCTGTTGCATCAGGCCAAGCCGCTCTCATTTCGGGAAAAGAAGATGCTCGAACGCGCCCGCTACCTCCTGGTCAGCGAGCTGAGCATGGCCAAAAACTGTGACGAACCCGAGATTGAAGAAATGCTCACCCGGGCGCTCTCCAAGAGCAAGTTGCGCTTCCCCGAAGCTTCCGAGTTCGAAGCGTAGCCGCCAGGTCCGGCCCGTTCACCCGTTTTCTCATCCTCAAATCGCAGTCCCATTGCCCGTCTGGCTGCTCCCGTCTCTGCCACGATCGCGAGAAATACCCCATTTGGGGGCTTACAGGAACTTCCGAGCCTGTGAATATGACCTCAAGGTGGCCACGTGAGTTTTCTGTTTTGGGATGGCCAAGCTGCGCAAATAGGACAGGGGCAGACTTTGCGCCGGAGATGGGACCGCGGGCACACGTGATGACTCAACTGGAAACCGGTTTCCGCAAACATTGGCTAAGATTGCGGGCCGCGGCGCAACTACCTTTCGCCCACGCCCAAACTTCTTCGGTCGCTTATGACTACGATCTCAAGCGCCCGCGCAAAAAAAGATATTTAGACAATAATCCCCGACCCACTGTTGGGTACAACGGAAACGGATCTAAAGACCGAACTCGCCGAGAGACATTGGAGTCCCCCGCCGGCGTCACAGCGCAAATCATGGAGATCGCCCGCGCCCAGACAGACGCCGGAGTATCGGGAGACGTTCGCAGAGAAGGACCAGCGTTTAAGCCCTATTTCGAGGCCATCGCTGGGCGTGTGCCAGGAAGAACCCTTAGAAGCGGTATCTGAAATACTCCTCCGTCAACCTCGCCGATTTTGCGCCAGCTGAAAGCCGCCCAGGATGATGTCCGCGATGGCCTTGTCTACATTGAAGGCCTTCCTCCTGGCTTCCGAGTAGAGTGCGTCAACGACGTCGCTGTCGGCGCTGGTCGCCAATATTTGGATCTGCCCCTCGCTGCCCACCAGCCTGAAATATCGCCTCAGGGTGTCTTCCCAGATGGTGGCGACGAAGGAGCCTTTCATCTCTGTGGTGAAGGTTTCGTTGGGGTCGGCGGTGCGCTTCCACATAACCACACCGAATCTTGTCACCTTGAGGAGGTATTGCAGTTGGCGCTGCAGTTGGCCCTGCAGTTCGTGCTGGTGGGCGTCCTTGCTGATCTGCATCTCAGTTCCTTCGTCCGATGACCTGCCAGCTGGTGAGATTTGCGTGGCTCCGGGATTACCCCGTGATCCCGCCGCTCTGGATAATTATCGATAACAGCCAGAGCCGGTGAAGTACGAGCCGGAAAACAGCAATCCACCCGACGACGGGTCAGCTACTAGCCTTGAACTTCGCGACGATCGCCGTGATGTCGTCGTGCTGTTCCTGAAAACTGAATCGCCGAACACCATCCACGATTGCGGTCAACAAAGCCTGGCATGGCAGGTCCCGATGCTGCTGAAGCGATTCAATCAGGCAGCGCTCGCCAAATTCCTCTCCTTGCTCGTTACTGGCTTCGGTGATGCCATCGGTGTAAAGCGCGAGCACGTCCCCGGGAGAAAGCTCCTGCTCCCGCATCGAGCAATTCCACTCTCTGAACAGCCCGAGCAGCGTGCTGGTGGACTCGAGCCGATCCACCGTGCCGTCCCTTCTTACCAGGAGACCTGACAAGTGGCCGCAATTGACGTAGCGCAGTCGCCCCGCCGCCTCGTCGTAGTCGGCAAACAAAAGCGAGGCATAGGCACTTTCGCCGGTATTGTCATAGAACAATCGGTTCACAGACCGGAGCAACGCCTCAGGCTGATCGAAGGCCAGCGCCGACTGGCTCCGCAGGCTGGCCTGCAAATTCGCCATCAACAGAGCGGCGGCGATCCCCTTGCCGGAAACATCGCCGATGATCAACCCCAGCCGCTGCGGGCCGAGATTCAGGAAGTCGAAATAATCCCCTCCCACCTGGCGCGCCTGCACGCAGATT
Organism: Terriglobia bacterium; assembly: GCA_963765285.1. GTDB lineage: Bacteria > Acidobacteriota > Terriglobia > Terriglobales > Acidobacteriaceae > CAVWZH01. The sequence goes on along the minus strand of CAVXVR010000006.1, from coordinate 577,982 downwards.
CCCGCGTACTCGACCGTTTTCAACTGCGGCTGAACCTGGGGAAACAACCGGGCCTGAACCTGCCGCGCTATTTCCAGTTCCTGGGCGGTGCGCCGTTCGGATTCGAGCTTCTCGGCGTGCGCCTGGCGGCGCGACTCCAGGCTTTGCCTCACTTCATCGAACCCTTCAAGGCCAAACGCATTCCCGTCCGGATCCTCGAAACGCGCATAGGTGCCGCCCCACCCCGGCGTCTCCGGAGCCGTTAAGAAACGCACCCCGCGTTCGCTCCATTCTTTGTACTTGGCGTGGACATCCTCGGTCATGAACAGGACCCAGCGGTAGCCGCCAATCAGTTTGTATTCCGGTGCGTCGGGCTTGGGTTCAACCAGCGCGAGATTTGCGCTTCCGTCGGGAGGCGCCACTTCGATCCAGCGTTCGCCGGTAGGAAGGCGTTGTTCTGTGAGCAGTTCGAAGCCCAATTGCTCCAGGTAGAACCGCTTACTCACCTCCAGATCGCGCACGAAAACCACGATGTCCTGGATCGACAGGTAGGGCTCTTCGCGGCCCGGGCGAAGCACCGTCCGGTTCGACCACGCGAGAAAGGGGTCGCTGGCCATCGGCGTGATTATAACGGGCCCGATAACACTTGAAATCAGGCGATTTCACCAACTTGCCCGACCGGCTCAATGAGCGATATGGCGATTGAGCGTCAAATGAGGGGTTTTCTGCTTTGCGGACATTTGAGCAGGAACAATCCAGCCGAAACGATTATTCTGAAATGTGGCTGAACCTCCAGACGCACCACTCCAAGGCCACGCTTGGGAAAGGCCTTCTCCGATCCTTCGTTCGATGGTTTCTCCTCGGAGTCGCGCTTCTTTGGTTGCTGGCTGTGCTGATCCTCGTAGCTGCGCGCTGGATCGACCCGCCAACCACCGCGGTGCATATGGAGCGCCGCTTGCAAGCATGGATTCACCGCACGCCGTATCATGAACGATACGAATTTGTTCCACTCAGCCAGATCTCGCCCGATTTCCAGCACGCTGTTATCGCCGCCGAAGACGCCCGGTTCTACCAGCATCACGGATTCGATTGGCACGCCATGGAAATTGCCGCCGAAGACGATATGGAAGGCGGCCGCCTTCGCGGCGGGTCCACCCTTACGCAACAACTGGTAAAAAACCTGTTCTTCGGAACCGGCCGGTCGATTCTCCGCAAGGGCGCCGAGTTTACGCTTGTCCCGGTGGCTGAATTGGTCCTCGGTAAACGGCGTATTCTGGAGCTCTACCTCAACGTGGTCGAATGGGGCCCTGGTATTTATGGCGCCGAGTCAGCGTGCCGTTACTACTACCGAACCTCGGCCCGGAATATCGACCGGCAACAGTCGGCCCAGCTCGCCGCAATTCTGCCGCTGCCTCTGAAGCGACGGCCCGATCACATGATTCATTACAGCGGGCTCATCCTGGAGCGGATGCGCCAAATGGGTTGGTAAGATTTGAAAATCAGAGGGGCGGCAAAGCCTCTTTCGTTAACGAGCAAAGAAAAATATTAGAGCGGGCCAGTTCCTGCCCTGTGCTCTGGCCAATGAGTGAAATGGCGGTGTTTTCGCCAGCAGCCCCTATTGTCGGGTAAACTTTGTACTGATTTTCACCATGGCCGTTCGCACCGCTATCACGGCTTCTCTTTTGATGGTGGGCCTGCTAGGTATTCTCTTTGGCCAATCGAATCACAGGGCTACACCCGGTCCTAAGTTCACCGAGCTTTCCCACGAGGACGGCACACGCCTTGAGCAGCAGAGAGCAGTCGTTGCAGCCGCCGCCAAGCTGCGATATGGCACCATAGCGCTCACCCGCACGAAGCGTGACTTGCCCGTCCTCCAAAACCTGATCGACGACAAGGTGTTCAACAAGTCTCAGACGTATGAATTACAGAGCCTCGGGGTCGCCTTCGGAGATGTGTTAGCGAGCGAACTTCCGTTGCGATGGGTAATGGTGACAGACGAGTTCGGCACTGATCCGACGTTGCGGTTCAAGGCGACGACCATTCAAATCAACGCCCTCACGATGATCTCGAAACGAGTCGAGAGGGATGAGCCAGTGAGTGTCCAACGGCTTTTGGACAACACTCGCGAGCAGCTTGCGGTGAATGAAAAGAAGCTTCGCTGACCTTGGTGGTGACCGGAGGCTGGAGTGCGGACGCCGCATACAAAGTCAAAATCTCGAGACGTTGAGAGCGGGGTCTCCCACCCTCTGAAAATCGCAGAGGGTGGGGCAGCCTCATTTGTTCCTGAGGAAACAAAACCCATTAGAGTTGGCTAGCCCCTGCTACCATTGCCGCATGTTCAATTTCGGAAAACCGAGAACAGCGGGCGACTGGATCGTGCACATTGCGGGGGCCATCGTTGCGATATTCCTTATCTGGTGGATGCTCCGAGTGTACGTACTGTGAATGCCCTCGCTAACAACTGTTATGAATCCTCCCGACTCCGCGCCTTTCATTGACTCGCCCGTCTCACCGACGTAAGATTCGCGCCGGACTATAATCGCCGCAGACCATGATCGGCCAGACCATCTCGCACTACCGCATCGTCGAGATGCTGGGCGGCGGCGGTATGGGCGTTGTCTACAAAGCTGAAGACACGCGGCTGCATCGCTTCGTCGCCCTCAAGTTTTTGCCCCAGGACGTTGCCCGCGATCCCCAGGTGCTCGCCCGTTTTCAGCGCGAGGCTCAGGCCGCTTCCGCGCTGAATCATCCAAATATTTGCACGATCTACGACATTGGCGAGCAGGACGGGCAGGCCTTCATTGCCATGGAGTTCCTTGAGGGCATGACGCTGAAGCATCGCATCGCCGGGAAACCGGTTGAAACCGATGTACTGGTCGGTCTCGCCATTGAGATTGCCGATGCTCTCGACGCCGCACATTCCGAAGGCATCGTTCATCGCGACATCAAGCCTGCGAACCTCTTTGTCACCAAGCGCGGCCACGCCAAGATTCTCGATTTTGGTTTGGCGAAAGTGGCCAGCGCGCGGACGACGCCGGGCATAGACGCCACCGAAACCGGCACAGTAGCGACGCATCTGACCAGTCCCGGCATGGCCCTCGGCACTGTCGCTTATATGTCGCCGGAGCAGGTGCGTGCCAAGGAACTGGACGGCCGCAGCGACCTGTTTTCCTTTGGCGCAGTGCTCTATGAAATGGCGACCGGCACGTTGCCATTCCGGGGTGAAAGCTCAGGACTGATCCAGCGGGAGATTCTCGATCGCGTCCCGGTCGCGGCCGTGCGCATCAATCCTGACTTGCCGGCGGAACTCGAACGCATCATCGACAAAGCGCTGGAGAAGGATCGCGACCTGCGTTACCAGCACGCCGCCGACATGCGTGCCGATCTGAAACGTCTTAAGCGAGTGGCAGAGTCAAGCCGCTCAGGTGCCTCGCCCAGCGGAGCGGATTCTGGAGCGGCCTCAAGTTCGAGCCTTGCCAGCGGACCGCATACTCCTTCGCCAGCGAGCGTTGTGACGCCGGTTCACGACAGCGGTGCGGAACAGTACAGGCAGGGCAGCAGTTCGGCAGTTGTTGCCGCCGCCAAACAGCACAAGTTCGGGTTGGTCGGTGCAGCGGTTGTGGCTCTAGCTGTTCTGGCGGCGGCGGGCGTTGGCATTTACTCGATGCTTCATCACGCCGCGCCCACTCCCTTCCAGAATTTCAGCATCTCGCAAGTCACCAATTCCAGCAAAGCCGTGGTCACCGCCGTTTCCGCCGACGGCAAATACCTGCTTACGGTGATGGACGATAAGGGACAGAACAGTCTATGGCTGCGCAACGTGGCCACCGGAAGTGACGCGCAAATCGTCCCGCCCTCAAACCCCATCCCGAACGTCGCCTTCTCGCCTGATGGCAACTACGTTTACTTCCGCAAGGCCGAAAACAATATCAACAGCGATTTCAGCGTCTATCGCACGCCAGTACTGGGAGGCACGCCGCAAAAAGTGGTCGCCGACGTGGATAGCGCCATCGCGTTTTCCCCGGACGGCACGCGCATGGCTTATTTCCGCGCCAATGATCCGGAGACCGGCAAATACCGCTTCCTCAGTTCGAAGTTGGACGGCAGCGACGAGAAAATACTTCATATCGAGACGCTGAACTACCTTCCACGCTGGCTGGCGTGGTCTCCCGACGGCAAGACGATCGCCTACCCAGACGATCCGCGCGGCGCTTTTGGGGCAGTGAGTCTTTTCGATTTGGCCAGCGGAAAGATAAAAACTTTGACCTTTGACGATAAAGAAATCACGGCATTGCAGTGGTCGACCGGTGGCGACGGTTTGTATGTCACCTATCGAAAGAAAGGCCCTGACCTCGGCCGCATTCAGATCGGTTTTGTCTCGCTGTCCGAGGGCCTGGTGCGTCCCATCTCTCACGATACGAACACTTATTCGACGGTGACTCTTTCCGCCGATGGAAAGACCCTGGCCACAGTTCAACAGAAAGCCGTCGCCAATCTTTTTATTTTGCCGGGCGCCGGCAGCGCATCTTCAGCCCTGACTCCGCTGGCGGTCGACGGAGCAAAAATCAGCAACTTCAATTGGGCGTCCGACGGCGCGCTCCTGACCTCCGATTTCGAACGGCTGGTCAAAACGGATATTAACGGGAAGAATCCTACGGTGCTGGCCAGCGATCCAGCCGCTGCAATTATGGGTCTCGCCAGCTGCGGCACGCGATACATCGTCTTTCCCTGGGCCTTCCACGGGGGAACCAATTTGATTGGAATTTGGCGAGTGAATGCGGACGGTTCCCAACCTGCCGAGTTGACGGACGGGCAAAACGACGCCTTCTTCGGCTACCCGCCCGCCTGCTCCGGCAATCAAGCTTGGGTTTACTTTCCCCGAGACGTTTCGCAACTCTGGCGCGTGCCTCTCGATGGCTCCGGCAAACCTGAAACCGTTCCCGGGAGCGTAGTTCCCAATACCTTCCAGACCGGCCGGGGGATGGGCATTTCACCCGACGGGAAGACTCTGGCCTATATGGTCAAATATTCAAATCTGGAAGTGGGCAGCATCAGAATTGCGCTGCTCGACCTGACGACCCTGAAAAATCCGCGCTTGCTCGATGCCAATCCCCACATTTCCGCAGGCCCGCAGTTCACGCCAGACGGGAAAGCGGTCGCTTACCCGGTGCGCGAGAATGGCGTGGATAACGTCTGGGTGCAGCCCCTCGACGGTTCTCCCGGCCACCCGATCACCAAATTCGATTCAGAGCAAATCCTCTCCTTTCACTGGTCGCCGGATGGCAAGAATCTGGGCATTCTACGAGGCCATACCGACTCCGACGTCGTTCTGCTGCAGGAAGCGAAGCCTTAGCCGGGTTCAGCAACTCCGTCCGCATACGGTGTCACTTTTGGCGCGAGCCAGCGAGACAAAACCGTGGCAGCCTCAAGGCTCCGGCGATCTGCGCCACCAGAAATAATGGGACATCCGCCGGACGAATGCCGGCAAACGTGTCCGACAAGGATCGGGCGATCGTCACCGCCGGGTTGGCGAACGAAGTTGACGCGGTGAACCAGTACGCTGCCGTGATGTAGCTGGCGACAGCGAATGGTACTGCTCCAGGGCGGAGTCGCGAATAACCGCAGATTACCGACAAGAGACCGAACGTCGCCACAAACTCGCTCAGAGCCAGCGCCCAGCCATTCCGCGAATGTGAAGAGAGGGAATACCAGCGCAGCCCAAACATCAGGTGAGCCATGATCGCTCCCGCAACCCCTCCCGCGCATTGCACAAACATGTAAGCTCCGGCTTCTGGCCAGGAAATGCCGCGCTCTATTGCCTCGGCGAGCGTCACGGCGGGATTCAAATGTGCGCCGGAAATCGGCCCAAATGTCAGAATCAGAGCCAGCAAAGCCGCGCCCGTGGCAATCGTGTTCGCCAGCAGAGCAACGGCCACATTTCCTCCCGCCAGCCGTTCGCCCATAATGCCGGAGCCGATCACGGCGGCAACCAGGAACGCACTGCCCAGAAATTCAGCCGTAAGTCTGGCGCGCAGGTTGAATTTCATTGCCGGCCGATCTTGTCGATCTCCTCTTTTATTGCCAGCTTGTCGATAGCCGTGAGCGGGAGGCAAAGAAAGAGACCGATGCGGCGTTCCAGCGTCACGAATGCGTCACGATACGCCCGTTTGATCTCTTCAGCCGTGCCACGAACCGCAGCCGGGTCAGGCACTCCCCAGTGCGCGGTCATGGGCTGGCCCGGCCAGACAGGGCAGACCTCGTTCGCGGCATTGTCACAGACCGTGAAGGCAAAATCGAGTTTGGGGGCGTCGGGTTTCGCGAACTCGTCCCAACTCTTGCTTCGGAGGCCGTCCGTCGGCAAGCGAGCGTTCTTTAGTTCCGCGATGGCTTCCGGCCGAACCGCGCCCGAAGGATGACTTCCCGCACTGTAAGCGGAAAATCGTGGCCGGCCTTTGAAATTCAGGATCGCCTCGGCCATGATCGAGCGGGCCGAGTTTCCCGTGCATAAGAACAAAACGTTGTAGTGTTCTCGCATGGTTCCTCACTGGCAGCAGGTGGGGCCGCAGCAGGCTTCCTTCCGTTGCGGTTTCGCCGCCCGCACGAAAGCGCTCATGAACTTGCCATCCACCTGCGGCGCAATCGCATCCACGTCGATGTTCTGGCCGGAGAGGAATTCGCGGGTATCTTCTATGCGGTAAATTCTGGTCGGCTCAATCTCCTTAATGTCCACGCTACCCATGCCGTCCTCCTAGTTGCAGATTCGAACGATTTCTTCGGGCTTCATGATGCGGTTCCGCGTGCAGCACTCGGCATAAAGGAACTGAAGCAATTTCTGAAGCGTCTCCGTATTCGCGGTGTAGCGAAGAAACGTGCTCTCTCTTTGCACGCGGACCAGATCTTCGGCCTTGAACTTGTCGAGATGGTGCGAGAGAGTGGAGTTTGGAATGTCCAGCTCCTCCTGAATCTCGCCCACAACCAGACCTTCCGGGTGGGCGGACAGCAACAACCGGATGATGCGCAATCGCGGCTCAGTGCCGATTGCCGAGGACATGTCTGCGTACTTGGCGACGTGTTCGGCGGAATTGTTCCTTTGGGCCGTTCTCATATTTCGATATTTGCAGAAATACGGACTAAATGTCAAGAGGCAGCGGGCTGGCGAATCATTTCCACCTTCCGGCACCGCAGAGTCGTTTCAATGAACGCCGTCGCCAGCGTTTTGCAAGCTATGCTCTGAGCCATTTGTGCGATACCTTCTACTCTCATGCCCAGCCGTATTCTCGGTCTCGACGTAGGCTCGAAAACCATTGGCATGGCTGTGTCCGATCTGCTAGGCATCACCGCGCAGGGACTCGAAACCATGCGCAGACGGAACAAGCGCACCGACTTTGAGCAGCTGGAAAAGGTGCTGCGTCAATATGAAGTATCTGAGATCGTCGTAGGTTACCCGTTGCGCCTGAGCGGAGCCGAAGGCACCCAGTCAGAGAAGATGAAGGAATTCGCCGAGATGTTGCGCAAGCGCTTCAAAATCCCCGTTCACCTGTGGGATGAACGCCTTAGTTCGGCCCAGGCGAACCGCGTGCTGCGCGACTCAGAGATGTCGATCAAACGGCGGGGCGAAGTGGTTGACCGCCTGGCGGCTGTGCTGATTCTCCAGTCCTGGATGGACGCCCGGCAGGACAGCGCCACCAGGGATGAAAGTCCAACGACTAACGACTAACGACTGGGCCTCCATCCTCATCTAAACTAAGGGCAACTTGCGGAAGCTCCTCATATTCCTGGTGCTGGCTGCGCTGGGCGCAGGCGGCTGGCTGTATTGGGCGCTCTGGACGCCCATCACGCCGCCCGGGCAGAAGTTTGTGCTTCTGCATCCGGGTTACTCCACCCGCCGCATCGCGACGGAACTGAAATCGGCAGGCGTGATTCGCAGCGCCGATGCGTTTATCCTCTGGCACTATCTGCACCGCAAGCATTCGCTGAAAGCGGGCGAGTATCTTTTTGAAAGAACGGCTGACGCGCGCGAAGTGCATGGCCGCCTGGTGCTGGGCGACATCTATGTCCACACGGTGGTGATTCCTGAGGGCTACACGATTTTCGATGTCGCGCAAGCGATTGAGCAGGCAGGCTTGGGATCGAGTCTGGACTTCTTAAAAGTAGCCGAATCGGACACGGGCCTGATCTCCGATCTCGCCCCCGACGCCAAAACCCTCGAAGGCTACCTGTTTCCGAGTACGTACGAATTCGCCCGTACCCAGAGCATGACAGACATCGCCGCTGCCATGGTGAAGCAGTTTCGCCAGGTGGCCCGCGAAATCGGCCTGACTGACGCCTCGGGAGGCGTACAAAAAACCGTGACCATGGCCTCCATCATCGAAAAAGAAACCGCGGTTGCTGAAGAACGCCCGCTCGTGGCCAGCGTCTACTACAACCGCTTAGCCCGGAACATTGCACTGCAAGCCGATCCCAGCGTGATTTACGCCGAGCTTCTCGAGGGCGACTACGGCGGCAAGTTGCACCATAGCGATATGCAGTTTCATTCTTCCTACAACACCTACACCCACACAGGCCTTCCACCCGGCCCGATCGGCAATCCCGGAAAAGACTCGCTTGAAGCCGCCATGCACCCGGCGGACACGAACTACTATTTCTTTGTCAGCGACGGCAACAGCCACCACCGCTTCGCCCACAGCCTCGAGGAACATAACCGCAACGTGGCCGCGTACCGTCAGGCGGTGGCGCGAAGTAGATTGAGGTAGGCGCAGGCCGTCTGGTTACGAAGCAAGAAACTCCGCTCCCATTTTCTTATCCAAAACTTTCGTGCAATCCATTCACAAATTTCATAGGCAATCCTTACGGCTTCTTTATGCCCACCTTCCTATATTCCGCTGATGAGCAGTTCAGATCGCCGACTTGGAACCGCTGTCGCAAGGAATACGCAAATCGGCGGCCTCTGAATCGCCACCAAGGTCGCGAGCCCGCTCAGCTCGCCGGAGGTTTTACGTGCGCAGATTCTTTCCACCCGCAGCGTTTCTACTGGCCTGCACCATTCTTCTTTCCGCCTCGGCTTATGCTCAATCCACTTTCGGTGGCATCGTGGGCGTAGTCAAGGACCCCGGCGACTTGGTTGTCCCGGGAGCGAAGGTCACGCTGTTGAGTCTCGACGAACGGTCGACGCGCGACTCTGTGGCCGATCCTAGTGGCTCGTTTCAATTCCTCAACTTGAAAGCCGGGCACTACGAAATTGACGTCCACGCCGAGGGCTTCAACTCCTTCAAGCTGCCCTCGTTACAGCTCGACGCCCGCCAGACCCTGCGCCTCGATGTCTCCCTGAAACTCGCCACGGCCACGGAAACCGTCGAAGTTGGTGAAACCGCGCCCATGATCGACACTGAAAACTCCACCCTGGGCGACACCAAAGATTTCGATCAAGTTTCCCAATTGCCGGTGAACTATCGCGGAGCGACCACTAGCGCGCTCGCCGTGCTGGCCACGGTCCCGGGCACGCAGCAGGATGCGAATGGCAACGTCGCGATCGGCGGCGGGTTGCCCTCGCAGGTGCAGTACTCCGTCGATGGCTCTTCCACCGTCAACATCCGTCAAAATGGCGCGCTGGCCAACATGAATCCCTCGTCGGAGATGATCAGCGAATTCAAGGTGGCGCAGTTTAACAACAGCGCTGAATTCGCCCAGCTCGGCGATATCACCATCGCCACCAAAAGCGGAACCGAGCACTACCACGGCAGCCTGTTCGAATATCTCCAGAACAGCGTGCTCGACGCCACCACCTTCGGCTTCCCCAGCAAGCCCCACAAGGCATTCAACACCTTCGGCGGAAGCCTCGGAGGCCCGGTCAAGATTCCCGGCTTGATGAAAGGCACTCCACGCACATTTTTCTTTGCCGACTACGAAGGCAACCGCCGCCGCCTGGTCACGCCTTTGTTCCTCAATGTCCCCACGGTCGCGGAGCGCGCGGGCGATCTCACCGCCATGGGCGGGCCTAAAATCTCTGCTATTAATCCGGTCGCCAAAGCCTTGCTCGACAACTACTACACCGCCCTCCCCAATTCCAGCACTCCGGGGTCCAACTATCTCCAGCAGACCCCGACTCCGGGCAGTACCAATGGATACGACATCCGCATCGATCACACTCTTACCACCAAGCAGTCGCTCTATCTGCGTTGGAGTGCGAAAGACATTTCGAGCACCGTGCCCAACGCGCTTCTGCCCAGCGATCAGGACAGCGAAGCCGATCGCAACCTGATTTTTTCGCACAACTATGCGATCACCAACACCCTGGTCAACGAAGCCCGCTTCGGTGTTTCGCTTTTCCGGATTGGCGTTGGGTTCCCCATCGAAGGCGCGACTGCCGTGCAGACGCTCGGCCTGGTGGGCCTCGATCTCAGTGACCATCCGACGCAGGGCGCATTTCCCACGTTCAATTTCAACGACGGCACTGGATTCACTCCTATCGGCCGCGATAAAGCCGGAGTCACCAAATCGCAAACCGTCCAGTTCACCGACAACTTGAGCTGGGTGCGCGGCAAACACAGCCTGAAGTTCGGCGTCGACGTTCGCCGCGTGGCCTACGCTGACATCGAAAGCTTCGGCGGCTCCGACGATTTTGGAGACTTCACCTTCAATGCAGCCACGTTTTCTGGAAACGCCTTTGGCGACTTCCTCCTCGGCCTGCCCGCGAAAACCTACATTGCGCAGTCCGGCCCCGACGTGCGCGCTCACACCATCCAAACTGGTCTCTACGTGCAGGACGAGTGGCGGCTCAGCCCGCGGCTCACGCTCAGCGCCGGCCTGCGCTGGCAGGCCCTGCCTCCGTTTGTCAGCCCGCTCACCAACCTCACCGCCTTCGACAAACGCAACGGCGGCGTGATCGTCCCGGACCACAACGTCCCCGTGCAGGGTTTTCTTGAAGCGATCAACGCCTGCGACGGCTCTTACAATCCATTCGGTGTCGCCAATCCTGCGTTGCCTTGCGGCCCAGTGGAATCCGCCAGTTCGCAAGGACTCGGCCCCGGCGTGCGTCAGTTCTACAAAAGAAACTTTCAGCCCCGCGTCGGATTCGCCTATCGCCCCTTTGGCGACGAGAGGACTGTGATCCGCGGCGGGTTCGGCATCTTCACTATGACCAACCTTGGCCAGCTCTCGTTCAATACCACCAACATCAGCGTGGCCGTCGTACGCACCACCTTGAATCCCGATCCCAATACAGGCCAGCCGACCTATCAGTTTCCTAACGTGCGCACGCCCGACAATCCGTTGAGCATCGCCGGAACCGGCGATTTCTATCAGAACACGCCGATCAACTATCGCGATCCGCAATCCGCGCAGTGGAACCTGACCGTGGAACGCGAGCTGGTCCGCAACACCACTGCCCGGGTCAGCTACGTTGGCACGAACTCCTACCGCATGAGCCAGACCGTCGATCTGAATCAGGTCCAGCCCAGTGCCATTTCTCCGAACCCCAACCCCAGGCCTTATCTGAACTGGGGCCGCATTCTTTCCTCGGAGAACCAAGGCTCGGTCAACTACGAAGGTCTGCAGTCGGAGATCGACCACCGTACAAGCGGCGGTCTGACCTTGCAGGGAAGTTATGTGTGGGCGAAGAGCCTGGGCAACGTGGGCGGCGATGCGCCCACCGCATACTCTCCCGAAGTCATTTACGGAACGCCCGTCGCCAACCGCTTTGACCTGACTGAGAATCGCGGCAACATCGCCGCCGTTCGCCGCAATCGCGTGCTGGTTTCCGCCATGTACGAAGTGCCCGTCGGCCAAGGTCGGCGCTTGCTCAGCCACATGAGCGCGGTTCCGCAAGCCTTCTTTGGAGGATGGTCCATCAGCACCGTCAGTCTCTGGCAGACTGGCCCGTATCTCACTCCTGTTACCAGTCCCAGCTTTGATCCAGGCAATCTCAATCTCGTCTTTCGCGGTGCGTTTCAGCGGCCCGACTGCATCGGGAATGGCAATCTTTCTAATCCCACGCCCAGCAACTACTTCAATCTTGGGGCCTTCAACCCGATTCCCGCCGGACCGGTGGGAAATTGTCGCGTGGGCAGCTTGCTCGGCCCGGGCACGGTGGCGATCGCCGGTGGAGTTTCAAAGAGCTTTGCGATCGGGGAGCGGGTTCAGGTGAAGTTCGAAAGTACTTTTACCAATCTGCCCAATCACGTGAACTTCGCTCCGCCCTCAACCGACGTTTCTTCGGCTTCCACTTTCGGAAAGATCACCAGCGGGCAGGCTTCGGAGAACTCCGGCAACCGTACCGGGCAGCTTGCCTTGCGTGTGGAATTTTAGGCGACTGATGGAGATCAGCTAGCGGCTATATTCGGTGATTTCGCCGTCCATGGATACGGCCACATATTTCTGGGTCGCGACGTCTCGAAACTGCACCACCTGATGTTTTTCGCGGGCGAGCTTAGCCCAGCGGCTTAGCTTTTTGGGATTTTGCTCGATCGCGTCAAATTCGCGACCCTGCATCTTGAAGCGAACCATGCGCAAGCGGCCGCTGCCGACGCGCCTTATCGGGAACTTCTGGTCTTCAACCGTCACTTGCTCGCCGTTCATTAATTGGGCGGCAACGGAGCTTAATACCGTCTCAATGGACATAAATTATGTACAAATGTACATGCCCGCTTGAAAATGAGAATCTTTTCATCGCGCTGGAGCGTCCATACCTCACTGACGTTGAACCTATATACTGATTACCAGGGACTCCGTCTCCATAATTCATGATTCTTCGTCATCTGCACCGTAGTGCGCTTATTTTGCTTCTGGTCCTGCCACTCACAGGCTGTCTATTGCGTTCCCGCAAAGTGGAACACCAGATAGTCCCGCAACCCCTTAAGACTGCGACCCAGCAGGAATTGATCAATTACATTGATGCGCAGGCGGCCAAGGTTCAGTCCATGCAGGCAACCGTCGATATCGACACCGAAGTCGGGGGCAGCCAGCAGGGCAAAATCACAGACTACAAAGAGATTCGGGGTTACATCCTGGCGCGCAAGCCTGCCATGCTGCGAATGATTGGTCTCTACCCGATCGTGCGCACTCAAGCCTTCGACATGGTGAGTGACGGCGCGCAGTTCAAGCTTTGGATCCCGGGCAAGAACCGGTTTGTGACGGGACGCAACGATATTCCCGCGCCCAATCCCCAGCAGCCGCTTGAGAATCTGCGGCCGCAAATCATTTACGATGCACTGCTGATTCCGGCGGTCGATCCCCAGAACCAGATTGCGGTCATGGAAAGCGGCTACGAAACCGTCCTCGACAGCCGGCGGCACCGGGTGCAGATTCCGGATTACGAAGTCGTGATCATCCAGCGGAATGGCAAGGGTTGGATCCTCGCTCGCAGGATCATTTTCAGCCGCACCGACCTGTTGCCCCATCGTCATCTGGTCTATGACGACCAGGGAAACGTGGTGACCGCAGCGCAGTATGAAGGCTATAAGGATTACGACGGTACCAACTTCCCGTCGCAAATCGACATTTCGCGGCCGCAGGAAGAGTACGACATCACTTTGAAAATGGTGAAATTGCAGATCAACCAGCCCCTCCCCGACGACAAATTTGTGCTGCAGCAACCGCCCGGAGCGCAGGTCGTCCGGCTTGACCAGCCGCATGCCAGCCAGATCGGCGCGAACGGCACGGACCCAAAGTGAAGCCGGCTGCGGTCCTCGTAAGGAATACCTGGTAGCGAAAAATGATGAACAAGATGATTGTTTCGAACCTGGCCTACCGGCCCATCCGGTCGTTGATCAGCATTGTAGCCATTGCGCTCGAAGTCACGTTGATTTTACTGATCGTGGGCTTGTCGTTGGGCATGCTCAGCGATTCCCGGCAGCGGCAGGAGGGCATCGGGGCGGATGTAATCGTGCTGCCGCCAGGCTCGTCCGCCATTGTTTCGATTACGGGAGCACCCGCCCCCATCAAAGTGGCGGATATTCTTGCCAAACTGCCGCACGTGGTTTCGGTGGCGCCGGTGCTGATGCAGGTTTCAACTTCGGGGACGCTCGAAGCCATCTACGGGATTGATTTGAAGAGTTACGAGTCTCTGGGTGGCTCGTTCACGTACCTGCACGGCGGCCCGTTCCAGGGGCCGAATGACGCTCTGGTGGACGACTTTTTCGCCCAAAGCAAACACGTGAGAGTCGGCGACACCATCGAAATCCTGAATCAACCCTTTCGAGTTGCAGGCATCGTGGCCCACGGCAAAGGCGCGCGAAAATTTCTACCTATCACGACGTTGCAGGACCTGGTGGGGGCGAAAGAGAAGGCCTCCGCCTTCTACCTGAAGCTGGATGATCCCAACAACGCCGATGCAGTGGTGAACGAAATCAAGAACGTGCCTGGGATGGGAACCTACGTCGTGCGCTCAATGCGCGAGTATTTATCGATGATGACTCCCAGCACCTATCCGGGGTTGAGAACGTTCATCAACGTTGTGATCGGCATTTCCGTGACCATCGGGTTCATCGTGATCTTCCAGGCCATGTACACCGCGGTGATGGAGCGCACGCGGGAGATTGGGATCCTGAAATCGATGGGCGCATCGAAGTTCTACATCGTGAACGTGATTCTGCGCGAGACTGTGCTATTGGCGATCGCCGGAATCGTGGTGGGCGTGCTGTTTAGCCTGGCGGCGAGAACTGGCCTGCACCAGCGTCTTCCCACCCTGCCTGTGGTGGTTAGTGGGGGCTGGATTCTGCGAGCAACGGTGATCGCCATCGTTGGGGCGGTTCTAGGCGCGCTTTATCCTGCCTATAAAGCAGCGCAGAAGGATCCCATCGATGCTCTCGCCTACGAGTAGGGTTCTCCGGAAGCGCGAAGGAGTGTGTGGGGTAGTCGGCTCAGTGGGAGCTTGAAGCGGTGGAGGAAGTACGTCCGGTCACCAGGCCCACTGCCACTCCGCCGATGGCGCCAGCAAGGACTCCCAGCAAAATTAGAATAAGGCTATTTTCTACCAATCGAGTGTGTGCCAAAACTTCACCCCTCTGGAGGTATGGATTCTGCCGGGGAAGGACTAAAGCCATTTTACCCCAGAAGGCGGGGCGCCGGACATGGGAAAAACACACGGCCCGCGTTGACAATAAGCCGTGTCCTACGTTATCTTTAGACGTTCAGAGCCTGGTAGTTGCCCGCCTGGTAACCCTGCGCCTTCGGCGCTAACGTGGATACTCAGCGGTCTTCTTTGCGTTTTTATAATTTTCTGGGAGATTCAGCATGTCAACCTATTTCCCCAAAGCGGGGGAAATCGTGCGCAAATGGTACGTCGTGGATGCCTCGGGCCAGACGCTGGGACGGCTGGCTTCGCAAGTGGCCCGCATCCTCATGGGCAAAGAGAACCCCAAGTACACGCCGTTTCTCGATACCGGTGATCACGTGATCGTCATCAACGCCGGCAAGGTGAAGATGACGGGCATGAAGGCGGAACAGAAGTCCTATCACCACTACACGGGATATCCCGGCGGTTTGCGGACCGAAGATTTTCGCAAGCGGTTTGAGCGCAAGCCGGAGCTGATTGTAGAGCAGGCGGTTTTGCGCATGTTGCCCAAGAACAAACTGGGCCAGCACATGTTTTCGAAGCTTCAGGTGTATCGGAATGACAAGCATCCGCATGAGGCGCAGAAGCCGGAAGTGCGGACGCTCGAAGTGCGGGCATAGGCCCGCAGAATCTTTTGAAAGGTGAAGCACGCGGGCCAGCGGAATGCTGACGGCAGCGCGCTGAAAGCTAAGAATGGCAGAACTGGTTCAGTACTACGGAACGGGACGGCGGAAGTCGGCGGTGGCGCGGGTATATCTGCGTCCGGGAAGCGGAGACTTCAAAGTCAACGGCAAGGCCTTTGAACAGTATTTCGTGACCGAATCGCAGCGCTCGAACGCCAAGCAGCCGCTGGTTTCGACGGAGACCGCGAGCACCTTCAACGTGCTGGCGCGGGTTTCGGGCGGCGGCGTAGCGGGGCAGGCGGACGCGGTGAAATTGGGCATTGCCCGCGCTCTGATGCTGTTCAACATCGAGCTGCGCAAGAAGCTGAAGGCTGAAGGATTGGTAAGCCGCGACTCGCGCGGGAAAGAGCGCAAGAAGTACGGGCAGAAGGGCGCCCGGAAGCGCTTCCAGTACAGCAAGCGGTAGTTTGGCGGAGTCCGAGGAGACCGAGATTCGTCGCTCGCTCTCGTCGCGCAATGCCCGACTGCGAGCGGCTCGGAATGACAAGTTTTGAGGCTTAAGGTTTGGTTTTAAGGTTTTGGCTAAAAGCAAATAGCTAAGAGCTGATTCAGGTGTTCAATTCTTCCCGTGCTCGCGCGCGGGGACGGGAATAGCAATCCGAAGCGGCAAGCAGGGCGCGGAGGATGCAGACTCAACGAGGAGGTTGATTGGCTAACATTACCATGAAGGAGTTGCTCGAAGCGGGGGTTCACTTCGGGCATCAGACGAAGCGCTGGAATCCCAAGATGAAGGAGTTCATCTTCGGCGAGCGCAACGGGATTTACATCATCGACTTGCAGAAGACGCTGAAGATGTTCAAAGAAGCGTCGAAATTTATCGCCGAGCGGGCGGCCGAAGGCAAAATTGTGCTCTTCGTGGGGACCAAGCGCCAGGCTCAGGACGCGATCGCCGAAGAAGCGACCCGCTGCAACGGCTACTACGTGAACCAGCGCTGGCTGGGCGGCCTGCTCACCAACTGGGTGACAGTGCAGAAGTCGGTAAAGCGGCTCAAGGAACTCGACGAGATGGCCACGGACGGCCGCTACGAGTTGCTGCCCAAGAAGGAAGTCATCAAGCTGGAGCGCGAGCGCAAGCACCTCCAGGCCAACCTGGCGGGCATTAAGAATATGACGCGGCTGCCGGATGCGATTTTTGTCATCGATTCGAACAAAGAGCAGATTGCGGTGCGGGAAGCGCGCAAGCTGGGGATTCCGGTGGTGGCGGTGGTGGATACGAATTGCGATCCCAGTGAAGTGGATTACGTGATTCCTGGGAATGACGACGCGCTGCGGGCCATCCGGTTGTTTGCTTCGAAGATTGCCGATTCGGTGGTCGAAGGCGCGCAACTGATGAGCGACAAGCAGGCGGCGGATTTGGCCGCGGGCATCGCCAGTGCTGCCGAGAGCGCGCCCCATGGCGTGGAAGTTGCGGCGGATGGCGCGGCGGAAGATATCAGCATGGAAGACGTGCTGGGCGCCGGAGCGACGCGCAAGCCGCGGCCGGTCGAGACTGAGAACGGCGACGAGCTTCCGGTGGGGACCCAGGCAGTATAGGACCAGCCGTGGGTTGTTGGCCGTTAGTCGTTGGGAACGTCAGGGTAAACGGTTCTGTGAGGAAAATCGGACCCGCGCCGGACGACCTGCGCGGGTCAAAGTTTGTTAGGAGCAGTCGTTCGTCGTTGGCCTTGAATCTTTGGCTTGAGGCTGACGACGAATCAGTAAGGACATTCATATAAAATGAGCACAACTACTGTGAATATTTCTGCCACACAAGTGAAAGAGCTTCGGGACAAGACCGGGGCGCCGATGATGGACTGCAAGAAGGCCTTGTCCGAATCCAAGGGCGATGTGGAGCAGGCGATTGTGTTGCTCCGTAAGAGGGGAGCCTCAGTGGCCGAACGGAAGGCGGGGCGCGCGACTAGCGAGGGCGCAGTGACCAGCTACATCCACGCCGGAGGGAAGATAGGCGTGCTGGTGGAAGTGAACTGCGAGAGTGACTTCGTGGCTCGCACCGATGACTTCAAGGAGCTGGTGCACGATGTCGCCATGCACATTGCGGCCAGTGACCCGAAGTTTGTCCGCAAAGAAGATGTGACGCCGGAAGCATACGAGCGCGAGAAGGATATTTATCGCGCGCAAGCCGCCGCCACGGGCAAACCACCGCAGGTTGTGGAGAAGATTCTGGAGGGCAAGATGGCAAAGTTCTACGAGGAAGTCTGCCTCTACGAACAGCCCTTCATCAAAGACCAGACAATCTCGATTTCTCAGTTGATCGCCAACAAGATCGGCAAGCTGGGCGAGAACATCACGGTACGCCGCTTCGCACGTTTCAAAGTGGGCGAGGCGGGTGAGACCATCGCCATCACAAAACCTACAGAACCGAAAGCCGAATAGTTCAGGGCGCCTGCGGGCGCCCTTTTTTTGTGCCGCGAAAATACATTTTGCCCTCACAATGGCGAGTCCTCGAAAGACGGCGATGACAACTCCAATCTTCAAGCGCATTCTCCTCAAGCTTTCCGGCGAGGCGCTCGCCGCGGCCCAGGGCTTTGGGGTCGATCCCTTGCGCATTCATGAAATTGCCGCGGAGTTGGCGGACGTGCGCTCGATCGGCATCCAGATCGCGATCGTGGTGGGCGGAGGCAACTTTTTCCGTGGAGTTGCCGAGCAAGCCAAAGAGATGGACCGCGTCTCGGCCGATCAGATGGGCATGCTGGCCACAGTGATCAATGCACTGGCCTTGCAGGACGCGCTGGAGAAGCAGGGCGTCTTCACCCGCGTGCAATCCGCCATCGAAATGAACCAGGTGGCCGAGCCGTTTATCCGGCGGCGTGCGATTCGCCATCTGGAGAAAAACCGCGTGGTGATTTTTGCCGGCGGCACCGGCAATCCTTATTTCTCGACGGACACGGCTGCCTCGCTGCGCGCCATGGAGATCAAGGCTGACTGCATCCTCAAAGCCACGAAGGTGGACGGGATCTACGACGCCGATCCCATGCTGGTCAAAGACGCCAAGAAGTTTTCCCAGATCACCTACATGGATGTGCTCAAGAAGGGCCTCAAGGTGATGGATTCGACGGCTATTTCTCTGTGCAAGGACAACAACCTGCCGATTATCGTGTTTAACCTGAACCAGCGGGGAAATATTCGCAAAGTAGTGAGTGGGGAGAAGATTGGGTCGCTGGTGAGCGCGTAACTTCATCTCCGCGGATCGCGCGGATCTACGCTGATCTTCTTGCGCTTGGGTTTATAATGCAGCGTTTTGATTGATTCGTTTTATTCGGAGCTCATCATGGCTCAAACGACAATGGCGGCGGTGCCGGGGCTGAAGGAAATCTATGCCCAGCTCCGCACCCGCATGGAAAAAGCGGTAGAGGATTTCCGCAAGGCGATGGCGGCTACGCGAACCGGGCGGGCTTCCGTGCATATGCTGGACTCGGTCACGGTCGACTATTACGGCTCGCAGATGCCGCTGAATCAGATCGCTCAGGTGCACGCGCCGGAATCCCAGTTGATCACGGTGCAGCCGTTCGATCCGAGCTCGTTGGCGGCCATTGAGAAGGGAATTCGCGCCGGCGATCTGGGACTGAACCCCATGAACGATGGCAAGATCATCCGCGTGCCGGTGCCGCCGCTGACCGAAGAACGCCGCAAAGATATGGTCAAACACCTGCACAAAGTGCTCGAGGACCACCGCACCGCGGTGCGCAACATCCGGCGCGATGGGAACGACGCCATCAAGAAAGCGATGAAGGACAAGAAGATTACGGAAGATGAAGAAAAGCGGTCGATGGAAGAAATTCAGAAGCTGACCGATGACGAGATCAAGAAGATGGAAGATATGAGCAAGGCGAAAGAAAAGGAAGTGATGGAGATCAAGTAAGCCGTCAGCTTTCAGCCGTCAGCCCTCAGCGAGCCGCGCCGATGCGCGGCTTTTGTTTTCCTGGCAGAAGCCGGCGCCGAGAAATCCTCGAAAGGCCTTGTCCAGAGCGGGATCCGGGAACTCAACTTGACAGATGCTGAATAAATCTGTATATTCTGTTTGTACTGAAATAACAGATATGGCGAGCCTGACACCCATTCAACGGCAATACATCCTGCACTGGGGCGAGATGGGGACGCGCTGGGGCATCAACCGCACGGTGGCGCAGATCCATGCGTTGCTTTACTTGTCGCCGAAGCCGCTGGGTGCAGAAGAAATCGCCGCCACGCTCGGGGTGGCCCGCTCGAATGTGAGCACTTCGATCCGCGAATTGGAAAGCTGGGGCCTGGTGCGGGCTTCGCATCTTCTGGGCGAACGGAAGGCGCAGTACGAATCCATGACCGATGTGTGGGAGATGTTTCGCATCATTGTGGAGCAGCGCAAGCGGCGCGAGGTGGACCCGACAATGCAGTTGCTGCGGCGGTCGCTTGCCGAGTTGAGCAAGGAAGGCGCAACCGACAACTACACCCGCGAGCGCCTGGAAGCGATGGCCGAATTTTTTGAGGCGGGTACGGCGGCGTACGAGGAAATCAGCCGGATTTCCCCGCAAACGCTGAAGGGAATTCTGAAGGCGAGGGGGAAGATCCGGAAGTTGATGCAGTTGAAGGCGCGATAATTTTTTTGCCTGGTTATTTCTGTTGATACAGAAACGTCTGATGCACATGACAACAGCGAGAATCCGGGGCAAAGGCGGAGGGAGGAAATTATGGATGCGAGCGTGGTGGCACTGTTGGGGCTGGGCACGACAGTTCTAGTTGCTGCAGGCGTTGTGGCCTATCTGGGTTCGCCACTGCGGCGATGGCTGACCGAACAAAACGGTGGCCATCGCGGAGAGTTTTGGGCAGCATATTTCAACGTGATCGTTGTATTGGTGGCGCTGGTATTCGCAATGCTCAGTCAATCCGAGCCTGGCGTGCGGAGCCCGGCCACGCTGGCGGTGGCGCAACAAGTCCGCTGGGGGCTGCTGGGCATGGCGCTGTCGTTGCTGGTGGCAGGGAGAATTTTGCGGCGGAAAGCGCCCTCTTCTATGCCAACGGCCGCGGCCCCAGCGCACACCCCGTTACCCTGACTGCGATGACGAAGAGTTGCGATGTCGGGAGGCTGGCATGAACGCACACCGAATGATCGAACTGATCTGGCTGGCAGGAGGGATTCAATCGGCGATTGTGCTGGCGAACATCCCCCTGCCGCGAAGGCTGGGAGTAACGGAGAACCTGGCAAGCGTGCCACATTTCCTGCGGCAGATTTTCTATGTGCATTGGTTATACATCGTGCTAATTGTGGGCTTGTTTAGTGGGCTGTGCTTTGGCTATGCACCGGAATTGGCGGGCGGGAGCATGCTGGGCCGGTTTCTCACCTGGTTCCTGGCTGGATTCTGGGCGCTGCGAATCGGATTGCAGCAGTTCTATTACGACGAGGAAATCAGGCGGCAGAATGGCGGCCTCGACGCACTTTACAACCTGGCGCTGATCGTTCTGATTGCCATATTCGCGATAGCCGGATTGAATCCAGCGAAGTGAGGTGTTCGTGAATGACAAAAATGCGGACCGGTGGACTCGAATCTCAGCCACACTGGGAGCGGGGGCGTGGGTGGTGCTGGCGACTCTCGCGGCGAACGGCAGAGCACCGCTGGGTTCGATCGAACTGCTGTTTCTGTTTGCGCCGCTGGTGATCGTGCCGCTCGGATTGCGTTTAGGACGGATGATGGCCCCGGGAGGACCAGCATGGTTGGATGATGTGGCTCTCGCAATTCAGCCTTTCGCCGCCGGACTGACGGTGGCTTCCTTTTGGTTCCCGCCTGGCGTTGTGGCGGGCGTCCTGGTTGGACCGTGGGCTGTGGTTTGCGGTTTGATCGCGCTACGAGGCTTGCTGGGCATTGCATTGGGCGTGCATCTTTCTGTCAGGTCAACGGCAATCAATATAGGACGGATGGATCTGGCGCTGGCGGCGGGTTGGCTGCTTGTGTCCAGGCTGGGAATTCATCTGAGTTTTCAAGAACCGATCGTACTGTTGACCGCAGTGCATTTCCACTACACCGGCTTTGCCACTGCCCTGCTGGCTGCAACCGTATTGGAATTTGCCCGGCGGCACGGGCACAAGACGCGACTGCTCGCTTGGCTCGTGATGCTGACTGTGCTCGTGCCCTTTGTGGTGGCCGCGGGATTTGTGTTTTCGATCTTTCTTAAGGTGATGGCGGTTGCAATGCTCTCAATGAGCGTGGCGGGCGTGGCACTGTACACCTTGTGGCTGAGCAAAGACCTGGAGAGCGGCACGGCGCGCGGTTTTATCCGCGTTTCGTCGATTGCTGTGCTCGGCGGCATGACGCTGGCAACGATTTACGGAATTGGAGACGCGCTGGGCAAGGACTGGCTGCAGATTCCACGCATGGCGGGCACGCACGGACTGCTGAATGGATTGGGATTTGTGCTTCTCGGGCTTCTGGGGTGGATGGTCGAGCAATCGGCCGCGCCGCACACCCCGGCCGCATTTTTTCCCTCCGCGCGGCAACATGATGCCCATACCTCAGAAAAATCGACCGTCTAGGCAACTCCATTGCGCTTTATTCCGTCTTGGTTGAGGTAGGGCTTGTCTGGGCCCGTATCCGGGAGCTTGGGAGCGCGTTGGGGTTTGGACGGTGTCTGCCGCTGTACCGTATAATTGCCGTTTTCCATAATCGGAAAGCTGAGGTAGGTTCGATTCTTCGTTTTCATCAGGATAGCCCTGTCCGGACGGAGAGGTGCGGCCATATGCGGCGCGCGCCTGAGGCATCTCCTTCATTTCCTGATGTTTGCGTAATCCTGCATCGCTGGCTGCCGTGGCTGGTGTTGTGCATGCTGGCATTCGGAAGTAGCGGCTGGGGACAACAAGAAGTGGTGACCGACATACAGGTCCACGGGAATCGCCGCATTCCCGCGGATACGATTCGAGCCCGAATCTTTACTCATGCCGGAGACGTCTATGACCAGGCAGCCATCGAGCGAGACTTCAACTCGCTGTGGAATACGGGATACTTCGAGGATATCCGGATTGAACGCGAGCAAACGCCCAAAGGCTGGCGCATTCACGTCTATGTCAAGGAGCGGCCCACTATCCGGGAGATCGACTACCTTGGACTGAACTCGGTTACGAAAAGCGACGTGCTCGACAGGTTCAAAGACCGAAAAGTCGGGCTTTCCCCCGAGAGTCAGTACGATCCCACCAAAGTGAAGAAGGCAGAGGTCACGATTAAGGAGCTGCTATCCGAGCACGGCCGGCAATTCGCTACCGTGACCACCGAAGTGAGGCCGATTCCTCCGGCGGCGGTCAGTGTCACGTTTGTGGTGAAAGAGGGTCCCAAGGTCAAGGTGGGGAAGATTACATTCGTGGGCAACCAGCACATCCCAAGCCGGATTCTGCGTGGCGCCATGAAGAACCTGAAGCCTATCGGGATTCCGCACTCGATCTTCCTGGAAAACCTTTTTTCCAAAACGTACGACGCCAGCAAGCTGGAAGAGGACACGGAGCGGGTACGCGCGGAATACCAGAACCGCGGATACTTCAAGGTTTCGGTGCAGGAACCCAAGACAGAAATCCACGATACCGGGCATACCGGTCCCCATATTCCCCTGCTTCAACCCGGAGCGGGCAAGGCGGTGGATATTACGATCCCCATCGAAGAAGGCGACCGCTACCGGCTGGGGTCTATCACGTTCAAAAACAACAAGGCTTTCACCAATATCGCTGCCATGCGGGAGCTGTTTCCCATGAAGGATGGGGACATTTTTTCCCGAGATAAAGTGGCCAAAGGACTGGAAAGCCTGCGTAAGGCATACGCATCGCAGGGCTACATCAACTTCACCTCAATTCCGGACACGACCTTCGAGGAAGACAAGAAGCTGGTCAACCTCACGATCGATGTGGATGAAGGCAAGCAGTTCAAGGTGCGGCGCATTGAATTTCAAGGAAATACCACCACCCGCGACAAAGTGATCCGGCGCGAGATTGTGCTTGAGGAAGGCCAGGTTTACGACCAGCGTTTGTGGGAATTGAGTCTGCTCCGCCTTAACCAGTTGGGTTACTTCGAGCAGTTGAAACCGGACGATCCCAACGTCACCGACCGCCAACTGGATGAAAAGAACGGCTACGTGGACCTGACCCTCAAAGTGAGGGAAAAAGGCAAGAACAGCATCGGCCTCAATGGCGGAGTGAGCGGGTTGTCCGGCGCCTTTATCGGATTGAGCTACAGCACCAACAATTTTCTGGGGCTGGGGGAAACTCTCACCGTGCAGGCGAATATCGGCAACCTGCAACGCAACATCACGCTGGGATTCACCCAACCCTATTTGTTTGACCGGCCGCTACAGGCGGGCTTCACGATTTTTGCGCAGAAATACAACTACAACCAGGCACGGCAATCGGCGATCATCAGCGGACAGCAAGTGAACTTGCCGGCGGCGGTGCTCAACAACTTGCAGAATTACACGCAATCCAGCACAGGATTTACCACGTCGTTGAGCTACCCGTTGCATCGCGGGTTCAAGCGGATCGGAATTACCTATTCCCTGGACCGCTCGTCTCTGGTGGCCCTGAGCGACGCTTCCAAGAACCTGTTTACCTTTCTGGCATTTCAGGGTCTCAGCGGACCGAACTCGCTCAACGGAATCGTGACCAGCAAGATCCTACCCACTTTCACCTTTAACCGGCTGGACAGCGGCATTTCGCCCAAGAGCGGAAGCAGCATGACTGTGGGGGCTGAGATTGCCGGCCTGGGAGGAACCGTGCGATCGGTGCGGCCGATCATCCAGTACAAACGCTTTATCCCCGTGCAGAAGCACGGTAGCACGGCTCGCAACACGATCGGGTTCAATGTGCAGGGGTCCTTCCTCACCGGCTATGCCGGAGATGTGGCAGCTCCCTTCCAGCGGTTCTACATGGGCGGCGAAAACGATCTGCGCGGTTTTGACATCCGCTCCGTTTCGCCGGTGGCATTCCTTCCCAACAAGGCTGCGATCGTTTTGCGCAACCCCGACGGCTCGGTCGTACCTAAAGATCCCAGCAACCCGCTGCTGGGGGCCTACACTGTCCCGATACCTTCTGAGCAGATTGTTTTTCCGGGAGGGGACACGAGCCTGGTGACCAATCTGGAGTATCGCATCACCATTGCCGGCCCAGTGGCGATCGCGCCCTTTATGGATACAGGTCTTGACGGCATCCTGCGCAAGTCCCAGTTGAAAATCACCCCGGAGCAGGTGAATGTACTCAACGCCACCAATTTTGGCTGCCCCTATCCCGACGCCGCGTTCAATTGCGATCCCCGCTATCAATTGACTCCGGGGAGCAGCCCCGGATTCCCGGCCTTTTCGGGCGAGTTACAGGTGGCCAACAACACCAACTGGGTGCCACGGATGTCTACGGGCTTGGAGTTGCAGGTATTCCTGCCCATCGTGAACGCTCCATTTCGCATTTACTGGGCCTACAATCCTCTGCGCCTGGATACGGAGGCTACCCCGCCGCTGCGGGTCACGCGTGACATGTTCCCTTGCCCGGGCGGGAATGTACCTTGTATTTATAAAGGCGCGGGGGATGCAACTTTCCGCAACGCGGTCAACACGTTTTCTCCAAACTTCCAGTTGCGGGAACCGCGCAAGACGTTCCGCTTCAGCGTGGCGACAACGTTCTAGGGGGGAGGGGCCGGGTTTGACCTTGTCTAAGAGTGCCCCTATAATCGGTTGGTTCACACTCTGAAAACAATGCAGCCGACGGAGTGATCACCGCGCCTTCCGGTTCGGCGTGAGGATGGGGGCCGCCCGCCCTCCCCGGTTGGATAGAAGAGTCAGGTCAGCCTTGGGGCGCGAGCGACATATGCTGTGCAACAGATTCTGAGCATTTCCCGGAACGACAATTTCCCAAGGAGTCCAGAGCACCTCATGACAAAAAGGTTCGTGCGTTTCCTCATGTCGGCAGCCTTGGTGCTGCCCGCGGTGGCGCAAACTGCGCCCGCGCCCTCCGCCCCTTTGCCTGCTGCTCCCAGCGCTGCCACCAGCAGTGCGGCAGCAGCACCCATGGCCACAAATGCCACAGGTACGAAATTAGGAACCATTAACCTCGAGCAGGCCATTTTTGCCAGCAACGAAGGCCAGCGGGATTTCGACGTACTCAGCAAGAAGCTGGAGCCCAAGCAGACCGAGCTAAAGGGCATGAACGACGAGGTGGAGAGCCTGAAGAAACAGCTCAGCACGCAGGGTGAGAAGCTCAATGACGAGGCCCGCGGAACGCTGGTGAAGCAGATCGAAGAAAAGCAGAAGAGGCTGGAACGCAATGTGCAGGACGCGCGGGATGACGCGCAGAACCAGCAGAGCGAAATCGGACAGCGCATTCTGCAGAAAATGGGCCCGCTCATCGTGAAGTATGCGGCGGACAACGGTTTCGGAATCATCATCGACACCTCGAACCCGTGGCCACAGGGGCCCGTGCTGTGGGCGGGACCCGCGGTGGACATCACGCGGGCGATCGTTGACACGTACAACGCGCAGTCGGGAGTCCCTGCGCCGGCCAAGCCTGCGGCCGCCAGGCCCGCTGCTCCCGTGACCAAGCCGGCAACGACTCCGGCTGCAACCACGCCTAAAGCTCCGGGCGCGCCAAAATAGGGCGACACCAGATAGCTCGGAAAGTTTCCGCTGGGCCGCACTTCGGTGCGGCCTTTTTTTTCGCTCAGTTTTGTTGAAAACCAGAGCCGAAATGAACGGACGCCGGTGTCTTTAGAGATGTTCGCATCTCTGGAGGACACCATGTTCAGCGAATTGTGCGATTCGACCTGGGCCAATCGGTCTCACCGCGGCTGGACGACGGTGGCGTCGTTCAGCGTTCAGGCACTCGCGGTGAGCACTCTGTTTCTGTTGCCGATGATTTATGTGCAAGGACTGCCGCCTCGCCTGACAACGAGCATCGTGCTTCCAACTCCGCCGTCGGGACCGCCAGCTCCGCCCCGTCAAGCGCAACAAACTGCGTCCGCGAGCAACCTGTCGTCGAACGGCCGGGTGATTGCGCCTCCAGTCGTGCCCATCGGCGTGACTCCTATCAATGAGCATGCCGCTCCACCACCGGTGGATCTGGGCGAAATTGGAGTACTTAGCGGAACAGGTGATACCAGGACTCGAAATCCCGTTCTCAACTCCCCGGGAACCGGTGTCGACGTGCTGCCACCACCACCTCCTCCACCCCGCCAGCCGCCGATTTCCCACATGATGGAAGGCAATCTGATTTATCGCCTGCAGCCGGCCTATCCGGCTCTGGCGCGACAAGCGCGTGTACAGGGCACCGTTATGCTGCGGGCCATCATCAGCCGGGAGGGCACGATCGAGAACTTGCAGGTACTTAGCGGCCATCCTCTGTTGGTCAAAGCCGCGATAGACGCGGTACGCCAATGGCGGTACCGGCCCTACGTGCTGAACGGCGAGCCAGTGGAAGTGGAGACGCAGGTGACGGTAAATTTCATTCTGTCGGGAGGATAAATCCGAAAGCTGAACGAGGCGTAGCACAGGCGTAACGTGGGAAGCGTGATCGTGGCCGCTATAATCGAAACTTGTGGCTACAGTTGAAATTGTGAAGCGGGCGGCGACGCGTCCCACCTGGGCGGAAGTCTCTCTCGCTAACCTGCGCTACAACTTTGGCGTGGTGCAGCGGCACGTGGGGCCGGGAGTGACTGTCTGTGCGGTGGTAAAGGCCGACGCCTACGGGCACGGAGCACTGGAGTGTGCGCAGGCCCTTGCGGAAGAGGGAGCGCGTTGGCTGGGCGTGACCTCGCTCGATGACGCGATCCCATTGCGCGACGCCGGTATTCAGGCGCGCATCCTGTTGATGACAGGATTCTGGCGGGGTGAAGAAGAAGAAATTGTTCGTCTGGGCCTAGCACCGACGGTGTGGGAGGCCGGGCAAGTCGAATTACTGGAGCGAGCGGCGGCTCGAGTTGGAGTCGCGAAGCATCCCATTCACCTGAAGATTGACACAGGTATGGGGCGTCTGGGAGTTGCGCCTGAGGATCTGCCACAGGTCTGCGCGGCGCTGAAAGCCGCACCACATCTGTTGGTGGAAGGGGTATCGACGCATCTGGCATCCTCCGAGGTGCTCGATGCTCCTTCGGTAGAAGCGCAATTGAAGTGCTTTGAGGAAGTGCGGCATTTGCTTGCGGTGCAGGGATTTGATCCGCCGATCGTTCACGCTGCGAACACCGGCGCGGTGATCTCGCGGCGCGAATCCTGGCACAACATGGTGCGGCCAGGGATCGCGCTGTACGGTTATTATTTGCCCTTTGAGCGCGCAGGAAGGGAAGTCAGCGGCAGCAAGCTGCGGCTGGCGGTGAAGCCGGTACTAACCTGGAAGACTCGCATCCTGTCGTTGCGTGAAGTCCGCGCAAACCAGGCTTTGGGATATGGGGGGACATACGTCACCAAAGCTCCGGCGCGCATCGCGGTGCTTCCCGTGGGCTACGCCGACGGATTGAATCGCTCGCTTTCATCCCGCGGCAGGGTGATTGTGCGCGAGCATTACGCGCCGATCGTGGGGCGCATTTCGATGGACTTGACCTTGGCGGACGTCACCGGTCTGCCGGGAGTTGCGGTCGGCGACGAAGCGATCTTGCTGGGTGCCCAAGATGGCCTCAGCGTGGATGCGCGCGAGCACGCGGCCTTAGCCGATACGAATGTGTACGAGATCCTTTGCGGGATTTCGAAGAGGGTGCCGCGGAAGTACGGGCGGTAGCCGTTCGTGCTGGCGGGTTCACTCACCTCTGAGCCTTTGGAACACGCCGCACAATGCTCATCGGCGCCATTCGATTGTGCTGCCTCCGGCTTTATCCGGTCCTCCTGCTATATTCCTGACAGACGTGATTTCCCGCTACGCGCAATGGATGTACGACTGGGAGCACCGCCTCACGTCGGTGGACAACAATCGTGTGGTGCGTCCGCTGGAGTGGGGACTGGATTGGGCTCGCGACTGGCCTTGCCGCAACGGACATCTGCCGGGATATGTGCCTGATGACCCTGAGAAATATCTGAGCGACTACAACCGCCGCATTGTGGGCGCGAGCGACGAGTTCTTCTCTTACGCTGTGCCTTCCGATTTTTGGCTGGAGCGGCGCGAAGTCCAGGTCTTCAGCACGAGAGAAGTGCCGGATGGCAAGCTGGAAGAAAAGGTGCTCGGAACCCATGCGGAGTTTCTGCGCTTTACTTCGCCGGTGCGCACACCGTATCCAGAAAACAATGTGGCGAACGCACGCTGGTTTCCGGCACACGGCCGTCGGGCGGTGGTCCTTTTGCCGCATTGGAATTGCGATGGCGTTGCCTATACGGGCCTGTGCCGTGCCTTGAACCTGATGGGTATCGCGGTGCTGCGCCTGAGCATGCCCTTTCACGATATCCGCATGCCGGTGGAGATTCGACGGGCCGACTATGCGGTCTCGGCCAATATCGGCCGCACGCTCGGGGCCTGCCGTCAGGGAGTGATCGACGTCCGCTGCTGCCTCGACTGGCTGGGGGAACAGGGCTACGACCGTTTGGGGATTGTAGGCACCAGCCTGGGCTCATGCTATGCGTTCCTGGCGGCCGCGCATGACCCACGTATCCGTGTTGCAGCTTTCAATCACGCTTCAACCTATTTTGCCGACGTTGTCTGGCACGGGCAGTCCACCCGCCACATTCGCAAGGGGCTGGAGCCGCAGATCAATGTGGAACGGTTGCGCGGATTGTGGAGTGCGATCAGTCCCATGTCGTACTTCAAACAATTTGCCCGCTGGCCGAAGAAATCTCTGGTGGTCTATGCGAAGTACGACCTGACATTTCTGCCTGAATTTTCCCGCCAGGTAGTTCAACAATTTGTCCGGCATCATTTGGATCACCAGGTTGCGGTCTTGCCTTGCGGCCACTACACCACCGGTGAAACCCCTTACAAATATCTGGATGGCTGGAAGATCGTATCTTTTCTCCGCGGAGCATTCGAAAGCAGCACTTAGGCCTTTCCTGGCGGAAGCGGGCGCGTCATCGGCCAAATCGAGTGCTAATTACGCAACGCTTGTTTAGAATGAATATGCCCGTATGCGCCGCGACTTTCCCTTGAGACGCGCACAGATTGAGAGCTGAATAATGAAGCCTGATGCCATGGATCGACCACTCTACGAAGCGGATCCGGAAGTTGCGGCCGCGATCGATAACGAAGTGCGCCGCCAGCACGAAGGCCTGGAATTGATTGCCTCGGAAAACTTCGTCAGCGAAGCGGTGCTGGAAGCGATGGGCTCGGTTTTTACTAATAAGTATGCGGAGGGTTATCCGGGCAAGCGTTATTACGGGGGCTGCGAATTTGCTGATGTGGTAGAGAACCTGGCGCGGGACCGGGCGAAAGAGTTGTTTGGCGCCGAGTATGCCAATGTGCAGCCACATGCGGGATCGCAAGCCAACATGGCTGCCTATGCCGCCGTGCTTCAGCCGGGAGATACGATTCTCGGCTTGAACCTGGCCCATGGCGGGCACCTCACCCATGGGCACCACTTGAATTTCTCGGGAAAGACCTATCGCATCGTTCCTTACGGCGTGACCAAGGAAAGCGAGACCATCGATTACGACGATCTGGAAAAGTTGGCGGAAAAAGAGCGGCCGAAGCTGATTATCGGGGGAGGAAGCGCCTATCCTCGGATCATCGATTTTGCGCGTATGCGCCAGATTGCGGATAAAGTCGGCGCGCTCTATCTGGTCGACATGGCGCACTTTGCCGGACTGGTGGCCGGAGGCGTGCATCCTTCTCCGGTGCCGCACGCCCAGATCGTGACCTCGACCACTCATAAGACACTGCGTGGCCCGCGCGCCGGCATGATCCTGTGCCGCCAGGAATTCGGCGCGGCCATCGACAAAGTCGTGTTCCCCGGCATGCAGGGCGGCCCTCTGGTTCATATTATTGCGGCCAAAGCGGTGTGCTTTCGTGAAGCCATGCAGCCTGCATTCCGCGATTACGCGAAACAGGTTCTGGCCAACGCCAGGGTTCTGGCGGAGACATTGGCCGCGGAAGGCTTCCGCATCATTTCCGGTGGGACTGATACGCATCTCATGCTGGTCGACGTGTTCTCCAAGGGCATGCTGGGCAACGAGGCTGAGAAGGCGCTTGGCGAGGCGGGGATCACGGTAAACAAGAACGCGATTCCTTTTGACACCAATCCGCCTATGAAGCCCGGCGGCATTCGCATCGGCACTCCCGCACTAACCACGCGCGGGATGAGGGAAGGCGAGATGCGGCAAGTGGGGCGTTGGATTTCAAGGGCGCTGCAACAGCGGGCTGACGCCAGAGTTCTCGGAGAGATTCGCGGTCAGGTTCTGCAACTGGCTGAAGCCTTTCCTCTGTATCCACAATTGAGAGCGAAGGCACAAGCGGAAATGCGGGCCTGAGTTTGTTTCCCGATATTGAGCGATCCGTAAGAGGGCCGAACTGCAGAAATTTCGTGGTTGAATTTTCCCCGTGAAAATTGCCATCGACATCCGGCGCATGACCGAATTCGGCGTCGGAACCTACACCCGCAACATCGTGCGCGCCCTAAGCCGGTTGGACCATGACAACGATTATTCTCTGATCGGTTCCGAGAAAACGGTGGCGGAAATCGGCCCACTACCCGCAAATTTTCAGACGGTGCCCCTGCTGGAACACGAGACCACAGTCAAAGGCCATTTCAATTTTCGCAACACGGTGAAGCGGCTGCAGTGTGACTTGGCCCACATTCCTCACCTGTTCTGGTTACCCCGCAGTCTACCCTGCCGCTACGTGATGACGGTGCATGACCTGCTGGAACACATGTATCTTGCGCGAGGCCAATCGAGCCTGCGCCGTTCCTTGCGCTTCAGCCTGACGCGGCGGGCGCTTAAAGGTGCGTCGCGGATTTTCGCAGTTTCGAAATTCACCCAGAGTGAGATTGAAAAGGTCTTCGGCATTCCGGCCTCCCGCATCGAAGTTGCCTACAACGCCATCGACGAGCGGTTCCTGCGCGGCCACGCTTCGGAAGCGGACCGGCAACTTCTCGCCGAACGGTATCTGGTTACCCATCCATTCCTGCTCTATGCCGGCCGGATTGGCCCGCATAAGAACGTGGTGCGCATTATCGAGGCATTTTCGGCGCTGAAGGCGGAGTTGGAGAAAGCGGACAAATTCCCCGATCTCAAGCTGATCATCATTGGCGACGAACTCTCCAAACAACCTGACCTGCGCCGCACGGTCATCCGCAGCGGAGTCCAGAACGACGTGCGCTTTATGGGATTTGTTCCCATCGAGGTATTGCGGATTTTCTACGACGCCGCCAAGATTTTCGTGTTTCCGTCACTCTATGAAGGATTCGGGCTGCCTCCGCTGGAAGCCATGGCACACGGTACTCCGGTGGTGACTTCGAACACTTCGTCGCTGCCCGAGGTTGTGGGGAACGCTGCCGTCCTGGTGAATCCGGAGAATGTTTTTGAGATCATGCGCGCCCTGCAGCGTGTACTGCTTGATCAACCGCTTCGAGATAAGCTCAAATTGCGCGGCTACGAACAAGCGAAAAAGTTCTCGTGGGACCTGGCTGCCGGGCAGATTCTCCGGGTCTATGAAAGCGTCGGCGGGAAGTGCGAAGAAAGCGCTCCTAAGAAAAAAGCGGAGGAGGCAAGGCCCCGAGTGGCGCAATGAAAACCGCGGCACCCAAACACCCGGGCCCCAGTGCTTAAGCCTTCGCCAGCAATGGTTGGCCAGGCGAGTTCAATCCCAGACGGTGTATTTTGGCCACGATGCGGTTGCGCTCGGCTTCTGTGGAAGCTGCGGCCAAACGTTTTCTTAGCCCGAGAATCTTTTCCCTGCGAGTACGGCGGCGCCGGATTTCCGGCCTGCGACTTGGACCTGACATGAGCACCTATTCGGAAAAGTGATTTGAGAACCCCTACTCGGATAATTCTAGTCGACGATGATCAGGCTGTAAAATGCCGGCCCTTCAATCGGCAGGGACTAAGTTAGCGGCCCCCGCTACCCGCAGATGCGGCTCGGTCTCTTGTGCGTCGACCACCGCAATTGCGGTCAGGTTGACGATATCCTCCACCTCGGCTCCGAGGGTCAGTACATGCACTGGCTGGCTCATTCCCATCAGAATGGGGCCAAAGACCTCGCCACCACCGATTTTCGCCAGCAACTTGCACGCGATATTCGCGGAATTGAGATCGGGGAAGATCAGAACGTTGGCGCCTCCCTTGAGCGAGCTAAAAGGATAGTTTGTTTCCAGTATCTCGGGGGAAAGCGCGGCATCGGCCATGATCTCTCCGTCCGCGATCAGCGTTGGGTCCGCTTTGTGCAGCAGATCAACCGCCCTGCTTACTTTTTGGCAAGCCGGGTGATGTGTGCTTCCAAAACTGGAGAAGGAGAGCATGGCGACGCGCGGAACCACATCGAAGCGCCGGGCAATTTCCGCAGTACAAAGCGCAATCTCGGCGAGGTCTTCTGCTGAGGGTTCAATGTTTACGCTGGTGTCGGCCAGGAAGAGCAGGTCACCCTTGCGGGTGATCATGGCGTAGCAGCCGGACACCTTGTGCAGACCTTCGCGCATACGAACGATTTGCAGCGCGGGGCGAATCGTGTCCGGGAAGTGTTGAGTCACCCCCGAGAGCAGGGCATCGGCGTCACCCATGTGCACCATCATCGAACCAAAAACGTTGCGATTGTTGATGAGTGTACGGGCTTCAGCTAAGGTTACCCCTCGACGTTGACGCAGCCGGAATAACTCATCAATGTAGGGCTCACGCAGAGAAGAATTCGCCGGATCCACGATCTTCGTGCCGCTCAGGTCTAACCCAAGTTCAACCGCCTTGAGTTGGATTCGATCCACGTTGCCCAGGAGAATGGGTACTGCAATCTTTTCTTCCAGCAGACAGTGGCAGGCGCGCAGAATCCGCTCGTTGTCTCCTTCGGGAAAGACCACTTGCTTTGGCCTGGCCTGCGCCTTGTGGATCATCATGCGGGCGATTTCGTGAGCCTTGCCCAATCGCCTCTCTAACTGGTCGCGATAGACGGCAAGATCTACCGGCTCTTGGGCCACGCCTGAATCCATGGCTGCCTTGGCAACGGCCGAAGCCTCCCACAGCAACACTCGGGGATCAAAGGGCTTCGGAATCAGGTAGTCGGGGCCGAATTGCAGCCGTTCCACGCCGTAGGCGCGGCAAACCGAATCGGGCACATCTTCTTTGGCAAGAGCAGCCAATGCGTGGGTTGCGGCCAGCTTCATTTCCTCATTGATCGCAGTGGCGCGGACATCCAGCGCACCGCGGAAGATGAACGGGAAGCCCAGCACGTTGTTCACCTGGTTGGGATAGTCCGAGCGCCCGGTCGCGATGATGATGTCGCTGCGGCTGCCCTTGGCATCCTCATATGTAATTTCGGGATCGGGATTGGCCATGGCGAAGACCACGGGATGAGGCGCCATGGTACGCAGCATGTCCTGCGACACAACGCTCTTCCCCGACAAGCCGACGAACACATCGGCGCCCCTCATGGCTTCTGCCAGAGTGCGAAGCTTGGTCTCATGCGCAAACCGTTCTTTGTAGGGATTCATGCCCTGGCCGCGCCCCTTGTAGATCACTCCTTTTGTGTCACAGAGGATAATGTTCTCGCGCTTCACACCCAGCCGGACGTAATGCTCGGCGCAGGCAATGCCAGAGGCACCAGCGCCATTGAAGACTACGCGTACATCTTTGGCTTCCTTACGCACCACCTCTAACGCATTCAGCAGAGCGGCCCCGGAAATGATGGCAGTCCCGTGCTGGTCATCGTGGAAGACGGGAATTTTCATCGTCTTCCGCAAGGTCTCTTCGATGTAAAAACACTCGGGGGCCTTGATGTCTTCGAGATTGATGCCGCCGAAAGTGGGTTCCAGCAACTGACAAAACTTGATAATTTCATCGGGATTATGGGTGTTGACTTCGAGGTCGAAGACGTCCACGTCAGCAAACCGCTTGAAGAGTACTGCCTTGCCTTCCATGACCGGCTTGCCGGCAAGGGCGCCGATATCGCCGAGGCCCAGGACGGCAGTGCCGTTGCTGATTACAGCTACCAGATTGCCACGTGCCGTGTACTTGAATGCGTCATGCGGGTTGGCCTGGATCTGGAGGCAGGGATCTGCCACTCCGGGGGTGTAGGCCAGGCTTAGATCGCGCTGAGTTCGGCAAGGCTTGGTGGGGGTGACTTCAATCTTTCCGGGACGTACCCCGAAGTGGTAGTCCAGCGCCTGCTGTTTTGTAATCGACATGAATGCCTCCATCGATTCTGTTGGCCGCCAAGCCGTCATTGTAGGCCGCTTGGGGCATCGTTTTCGCGACCGCCGCCTTATAAAACTGGGCTTCTTATTACAGCTCCTTCGGCAAGACCCGGCGGTGACGACGGTCTCCCGCGCTGGTGATGGAAGTCACTAAAGTCACGCATACCTAACTGAGTTATAATCAGCGACTTCTCGTGAACCAGAGGCCTTTCGAATGTTAACCAAGGGAAAATTGCCTTTGCTCTTACTCGTCTCTCTCATCATCGCCGGAATGCACTCCACCGGGATAGCACGTCCAGTCGCAGATGATTCAGGCCAACGACCTGCCACGCAACAAAAGCAGGATTCAAAACCCTCAAAAGACGAGGAAGGTCCGGATTCTGAAGAGCAACCCTCGGAAGAAGGGGAACTGGCCCCGGCGGCGGTCCAATTGGACATATCGAACTCCTCTCCGCTGATTCAGGAGCTTTATCAAGCCACGCGTGAGACGAAAGAACAGCCGATCCTTGCTCGATTGACGAAGGCGAAAGGTCTGGTGGGAAGCGCAGACATGAAAGCCGTGGATTCCCGCGGGCGTACGGCACTTCATTGGGCGGTTTTTGGTTCGAGCTACAGTACAAACCCGAAGGTAGTGGTGGCCTACGAGGAAATAGCCGACGCTTTGATCGAACGAGGGGTCGAGATCAACCGGGAAGACGGCTACAACGATACCGCCCTGGATTATCTTCTTTATTCTCCAAATTTCGAGATGCAGACGCTTTTGATCG
Organism: Terriglobia bacterium; assembly: GCA_963765285.1. Lineage (GTDB taxonomy): Bacteria > Acidobacteriota > Terriglobia > Terriglobales > Acidobacteriaceae > CAVWZH01. The sequence goes on along the minus strand of CAVXVR010000006.1, from coordinate 542,272 downwards.
AGCACGGCGCGAGCAGCGGTTTCCTGGCTGCGTTCTACCACTTTTTTGACGAACTCTCGACGAATATCCCGTCCACCCACGCCGCGGCAGTCGCCGCAACCCGCAAAGCTGACCTTGGTCCCGGACAAACGTTAAGCATCCGGCTGGACGTGCCGGTCTATAGCGACCGATCACGCACGGGCGACCCGGTCCAAGCCACGGTGACTTACCCCTTGTGCAAGAGCGGGGAGGCGGTCGAATGCAAGAAAGGGGAACTCCTGCTCTCCCCGGGAACCAAGGTCAATGGGACAATCTTGTTCGCGCAAAAGGCTCCGGACAAATATTCGCGGCCCCGCATCGTGCTCGACTTCTCCAACATTGTCCATAAAGACGGGCAGCTCTCTCCCCTGTACGCTCGTGTGCTGAATGTGGATAACGCGCGGGAGACCGTTCGCAACAACGAGATTCTGGGGATCGTCCAGCCCCATGCTTCGTCAAAAGTCTCGATTGCCATGGCGGCTTTAGGCGCGGCCAATCCCATTGCAGGCTACTCGCTCAAGGGTGTGCAGACCATCTACGGTTTATCAATACGCCGCGAGATTCTGTTTCCGGTGGGAACCGATATTCAGGTCCAGATCGTGCGCCCTTCCATGCTGAAGCAAAAGGATACCTGGCCGGGATGGCAAAAGTTGACGATGACTCCCCAGCTACAGAAACTGGTGGAATCCGCTCCGATGCGCGCCTATGCCACGAACAAGACTCCTTCGGACCCAACGAACTTGATGTTCTTAGGCACGCAAAAAGAAGTCGTCTCGGCTTTCGAGGAAGCCGGATGGTACGACGCTGATAATTTGGGGATAAAATCCGCGTTGAAAGCGGTGCAGGCAACGGCGCGGCAGACCGGTTACTCCAGTGCCCCGGTTTCGGCGTTGATCTTGGAAGGCCGGCCACCGGAGATGGTTTTTCAGAGATCCCTCGATACCTTCGAGAAGCGCCATCACGTCCGCATCTGGAAATTGGCCCATACCTATAACGGACGCGAAGTCTGGGTCGGCGCGGCAACCCACGACATTGCGACTGCCAGCAGCCGGGCTAAGACTAAATGGTCTCACCGCATCGACCCCCATATTGACCGGGAGCGTGATTGGGTAGAGACCGATCTCTTGTTCGCCGGAACAGGGGTAGCTTACGTCGATGTGGACCGTCCCGCCGCTCCTCGAAAGCTTGAGAATGCCACCGGGGACGACATCGTTACGGATGGAAAAATGTCAGTAGTCGAGTTGGCCAAAGCAAAAAGCCTGGAGAAGGCGGCGTCTCCGCCAGTCCTGCAGCCGCGACCGACGACTACGCCGCACTGAGTCTCGAAGCACCGTTTGCAAGCGAATTATTTCTCTACTTCCGCGTCCGCAAGACTGAGGGCTTCATCCAGAACCGCAACGCCGTGGTCGATGTCTTCCTTCGTAATGATCAAAGGCGGCGCGATTACGAAGTGGCTGAGCCAGGCCTGAATGAAGACGCCATTTCCCATCATTTTCGCGGCCACTCGATCCACCAGCGTCGGTTTGCCCGCTACCTTATCGACACCAGTATTGAACGGCGCCTTGGTGGTCCGGTTCTTAACCAGTTCCACAGCCCAGAACATCCCGATACCGCGCACTTCTCCGATTGAGGCATGCCGCGGCTGCATTTCCTTGAGTTTCTGACCCAGGTACCCACCCATTTCGCTGGCTCGTTCGGCCAGCTTTAGCCGCTTCATCTCGTTAATCGAAGCGATGGCCGGCGCTAGCGTGAGGGGATGGGCCTCATACGTATGCCCATGGGAGAAAAAATGATCGTCGAAGTACGATGCAACCTTGGTACTCGTGGCGCACAGTCCCAGTGGAATCGCGGCGTTGGTGATGCCTTTGGCCGTGGTGAGAATGTCGGGCACGACATTCCAGTTATCGACGGCGAACCATTTCCCCGTCCGGCACCAGCCCGTCATGACTTCGTCGGCGATCAACAACACGCCGTGCGCATCGCAAATCTTACGCAGTAGTGGCATGTACTCCTGGGGTGGAACAAGCACGCCGTTTGTTCCGACCACCGGCTCAACAATTACAGCAGCTACATCACTTTCGTTCTCGATCATGTGCTCGATGTATCGGGCGCAGGCAATCTCGCAGCTCGGGTAAGTGTGCCCGATGGGGCATTTGTAGCAGTTGACCTCAGGAGCAAAAATTACTCCGGGAATTTTGCCCGCAGGCTCCATGGCCCACCGCCGGAAATCCCCAGTGGCTGCAATCGATCCCATCGTGGAACCGTGATATGAGCGGTAGCGGGAAATGATTTTGGTTTTCCCCGTCACCATACGGGCGATCTTGAAGGCCGCTTCGTTAGCCTCGGTGCCGGAGGTCGTGAAGAAGTACTTTTCCAAGCCCCGCGGGAGAACCTCCGTAAGAAGTTGGCTCAACTCGGCGCGAACTTCGGTCGCATATGACGGCGCGATGTACGGAAGCTTCCTCGCCTGCTCTGCAATGGCTTCCACCACGGCGCGGTTCTTGTGTCCGAGTGTGACGCACATCAGCTGCGCCGAAAAATCCAGATATCTTTTTCCGTCCCTATCGGTAAAGTGGCAGTCCTCGGCGTCCACCACCTCAAGGGGCGACCAACCCTTCTGCCGGCGCCACGTTCCGTAGGTGAGCCGGGCGGTCAGTTCCTTGACTTGGCCAGAAGACAATATTTCTGTCGTGGGAATAGGCATAGAAGATGAACCTTCGCGATTGGACTTTGAAAAACCCGGCAACTGGTCCGCAAGCCCAATGTGCCAAGTCAGGCTGTGACTACGTTACGTATTGAATCGGAGACAGGAAGAACTGTCAATGACAGCCACAGCCAAGGGCCTTTGGGGGCCTCAGGCTCAGGCCGGACATCGAATCAACCTGCCGCTGAATTCGGTCAGATGCCGGCATACCAGGCATAGCCCCCCTCTGGAGACGCCGACCCCAGGCCCTTGCCGAAACCTTTCAGACTGTCGGTGACCGTCAAGTGGGTGATGAACTTCACATTCTTGTAGCCGAGCTGTCGTGGGACCCGCATGCGCAAGGGGCCGCCGTGGCCCACGGGGAGTTCGTCGCCATTCATCCCGTAGGCAAGAAACGTTTGTGGGTGCATGGCATCGGCCATATCGATGCTTTCCCACCAACCCGGATCGATCGAGTAATAGACAACGTATCTGGCTTGCGGGTGAGCTTCCACGGCTTTCAGGATTTGGGACAGAGGCGCGCCGATCCACTCGGCTATATACGACCAGCCCTCTTCACACTGCAGCATCGTGATCTGGCTACGAGACGGATAGCTCTTCAACTGGTCCAGCGAAAACGAGGCTGGCCGCGCCACCATCCCGTCGACCGAAAGCCGCCAGTCGGCGAAGCGTCCGCCTTGCAGGCGCTTGAAGTCTTCATTCAATGGCGCGATTTCGTTCGCGAACGGAGGGTTTGAGATCTGGCTGCGGGAGAACTCGCGGGCCAATGAATGCCTGGTGAGCAGACGCTGTGAAGCATAGGTCAGGGTTTCGCCGAGGCCGTAGATCCCGCCGTGGTCGGGTGGGACAAGCCCATAGCGTTCCGCCAGGCGAGCGGCTACGCCCAGGCCCAGCGCGCCTGCTGCGGTCGCGAGTCCGGTCGTGATCAGTTTGCGGCGTGAGATATTGCTCATGTGCGCTCCATATTCGTACCAGTGCGGCCCGTGATCATCGCCCGCATACGACTCCTGAATCCGGCAAGACAAACCATTACGATGTGCACCAGCACGAAGAGCACGAGAGCCAGGGAGACGAAGAAGTGTAGTGTGCGAGCTGATTGCTGGCCGCCGAGCAGAGTGACGGCCATCGGAACCGCGGAAACAAATGCGGGAGACATCGCCAGGCCGGTCCAGATGACTAATGGAAAGAGAACGAAGATTACGAACAAGTAAGCGAGCCGCTGGAGCACATTATATGACCAGGCGTCCGACTCACTCGGCCTCTCGAACCGCAGGTGGCCGGCGATCGCAGCCGAGAACGCCCTCCAAGACAGAGCGCCGCCCGGAAGCAAGTCTTTCCGCAGATGCCCGGTGAACAAGCCGAAGATTACATAGAGTAAGCCGGTCAAAACCACCACCCAGGCAGCTTGAAAGTGGAGATACCGGCTCCAGCCGTTCTGGTCCGGCAGCACGTACCCGTATCCGGTCGGCACCAATGCCCTCGAGGCAGGGATCGGTAGTTTGAACAACGTCGGAGTCAAATCGTTGCCGGTCTCTCCCCAATAAAAGCGGGGGTGAGAAATCACAAGTTCCGCACCGCTGACCAGCAGCGCAAAGAAGCACAAGGTGGTAATCCAGTGGGTGATGCGGACGAGGGCTGAGTGCCGCGGAGTCACCGTCGTGATTGGAACGGCGGGGGCAGCACTTGGGATGCAAACGGAGTCGCCCACGCGGGAATCGTACCATGTGGCGCGCACATCCGGCATCCACGAACCTCTCCGGCTGTGTGTTGCCGGAAAAGAGCATGTCGTGTGCCACAGCCCTATGCCGCGCCGGGACTGCTGATAGCTCCGAGACTCAGGCCAGTCACCTCTTGTACTTCCGGTCTCTTTCGTATTCACACCGAAATGGCTATGCTGCGAGGAACTGACAACCAAGTGGAGAAAATCGAACCTAGAGAAATGCAAAAGGACCACCGATTGCTATCGAAAGCGGATTGCAATCCTATGCGACGCGTGGTTCTTGCATCGGCGGCTTTGCTATTGCTGGCCACCGGCCTCGCCGGTGCTCAAATCTCTCCCGGCGCCCTCTCTCAGGCTCACCAATCCCTCGACAGCCCCACGCAGTGCACCAGTTGCCACAAGCTCGGAGGCGGCGACGCAGTATTCAAGTGCCTGGACTGTCACGGAGAGATCGCGCAACGATTGGCCTCGCACACTGGGTTGCATGCTTCCTATGGCTTAAAGCCCGGGTCCAGCCAAGAATGTGCCCGCTGCCATTCGGAGCATAACGGAAGGGACTTTGCCCTGATCAAATGGGACACGAAAACCTTCGATCACAAACCAACCGGATACGCGCTTGAAGGCAAGCACGCCGGCCTCAGTTGCAATCGCTGTCACAGTCCAGAACACATTGCCCCAAGCGAACGGCAGGCGATCAAAGTTCGAGACTTAAGCCGGACTTTCCTCGGCGTTGCTGCTACCTGTGTTCCTTGCCATCAGGATCCACACCAGAACCGGCTCGGTCCCAATTGCCTTCAGTGCCACAACAACAACGACTGGAAGCAGGCGATACAGCAGTTCGATCACTCGAAGACGCGATACCCTCTGACCGGGCTGCATGCGCAGGTGACTTGCCAGAAGTGCCATACTCCTGGACCGGACAACCAACCGCGCTACATCGGCCTGCCTTTCGGCAAGTGTTCGGACTGCCACAGCGATCCGCATCGCGCCAGTTTCGTGGAACAAAGTTGCCAGTCCTGCCATAACACAAGCGGTTGGAAGCGGGTCTCCACGTCCGCGCTAAACCAGAGTTTTGACCACGCGAAGACCAAATACCCCTTGGTCGGAAAGCATCAACAGGTGGATTGTCTGGGATGCCATCGCAAAGGTGACTTCAAGCAGCCGATCGCCTTCCAGAAGTGCATGGATTGCCATCAGGATGAGCACGGGGGCCAATTCGCCAAGCGGGCTGGCGGCGCGGAGTGCAGCGGCTGCCACAACCTCGAAGGGTTCAAGCCTTCCACCTTCGGATTGAAAGAACACGCGTCGACGGATTATCCGTTACAGGGCAAGCATGGCAGCTTGCAATGCGCACAGTGCCATATTCCGCGAGGCAAAGAGACGGTATACAAGATCAAGTTTGCGCTCTGCCTCGATTGCCACAAGGATGAGCATCAGGCGCAGTTCGCTGCTGCACCATATCTGAATCATTGTGAGCAATGCCACACGCTGGATGGCTATAAACCCTCCACGTTCGGCTTGGTCCGGCACAAACAAACTCAGTTTGTTTTGACCGGGGCTCATCTCGCGGTAACCTGCCAGGACTGCCACAAGCCGGGACCGCAGGCAGCGACGGAAGCGAAGACGGCAGCGGTTTACCACTTCCCGAATCTTTCCTGCATCACCTGCCACGAAGATCCGCACCGCGGGCAGTTCCGCGAACGTATGCAGCGTGCGATCAATGGGAAGGCACCTGGTTGCGAGGCGTGTCACTCGACCAAGTCCTGGAAAGAGCTGTCTCGCTTCGACCATTCCCAGACAGCGTTCGCATTGGTCGGGGCACACCGGGCGGTAGCGTGCATTGACTGCCACAGACCGCCGAATTTGGAGACCAAGCTGATGAACGTGGATTTCCGCGCCGCCCCCAAGCAGTGCGAGGAGTGCCACACCGACATCCACGGGGCACAGTTCTCACGGGCCGGCGGCGTCACAGCTTGCGCAGACTGCCACAACAGCGCCCGCTGGAAACCATCGTTGTTCGATCACGACCGTCGAACCGAATTTTCGCTCCAGGGGGCACATCGCAATGTGGGTTGTGCTGAATGTCACAAACTGAACCGTGTAATAAATGGAAAAACGATACTTTTTTACAAGCCGACGCCCAAAGAATGTGTCGCCTGCCACGGCGCGACCGTTCCAGTAGAGAAGCCAGAAAAGCCGTGAGCACAAAATATTTCCACACCGCCAGTCACCTGCCTGGGTCACAGATAACCTTTACCCAAGAGGTAGCATCAGTGCTTTTAAGAATGGCCGCCCGAGCATTCCCGAAATGGTACCTCTGTAACTTGTTCCACGCGGAAGTACATTTACCCTAGTAAATGGGCCGCAAATTGCTCGGGCGAACGGCAACTGCGCCCCTTTGTCTGTAAGTCCACGGGTGAAAATCGCTTGCGGGGCAAGTTGGCTTCGACATTCCTGATCCAGGTTGTTCTTTGGTTGATGCTGCCGGCCCCTGTCCCGGCGCAAACCAAGGCCTACGACAGTACGCGCAGCCCGCACGGCGCCCTCTCGATTCCCTGCCAAAATTGCCACACCGTAAATGGTTGGACGCCGATTCGCAGCGTTCCGGAGTTCGATCACAACCAAACCCGTTATCCGTTGCGCGGCATGCATGAGGCGGTTACCTGCACGCAGTGCCATACCAAACTGGTTTTCACCAATGTGGGTCACAAATGTGCCGACTGCCACGCGGACATTCACCGGCGAACCTTGGGGGCGAATTGCGAGCAGTGCCATTCTGTCCGGGGATGGCAGGTGTCAGTCCAGCAGATTCAAGCGCACAACAATCGCATGCCGCTGACCGGCGCGCATGCCGCCGTCGACTGCGATGCCTGCCATAAAGGTGCCGCCACCAGCCAATTCAAAACCATGTCGACGGCCTGTTATTCCTGCCACTCGGCCGATTATCAGAACGCGACGAACCCAAACCACCTGACGGGAAAGTTTCCGACCACTTGTGAGCAATGCCACGGCACCGACAACTGGCTCAATGCCAACTTCGATCACTCGTCGGTGGGGTTTCCCTTGACCGGCGCCCACGCGGTTCCGCCCCGGCAATGCGCGGACTGCCACATCAACAATAATTACAACCTCACCAGCACGACCTGTATCACCTGCCATCTCAAGGATTTTCAGGGCACGACGAACCCGAACCATGTAGCCGCGAACTTCCCCCAGAACTGCGCCCAGTGTCACACGACGCTCGCCTGGTCGCCAGCGACTTTCGATCATTCTTCGGTGAATTTCCCGCTCACCGGAGCCCACACCGTTCCGCCGCGCCAGTGCACTGACTGCCACGTCAAGAACAATTACAACCTGACCAGCATCACTTGCATTTCCTGTCACCAGACCGACTTCGCCAATACGACCAATCCCAACCATGTGCAAGGCGGATTCGCGCAGACCTGTGAACTTTGCCACAACACGTCGGCCTGGCAGCCGGCGACATTTGATCACTCCAAATCGGCTTTTCCCTTGACCGGATCCCACACCGTTCCGCCGCGGCAGTGTGCCGACTGCCATATCAACAACAACTACAACCTCACCAATACGACCTGCATCAGTTGCCACCAGACCGACTACACCAACGCGACCGCGCCAGTGCCGCACGCCGGGTTCCCGACGACCTGCGCGAACTGTCACGACACCGTTGCCTGGACAGATGGCAAGTTCGATCACTCGACCACCGGCTTCACCCTGACCGGCATGCACACCGTACCGCCACGGCAGTGCGCCGACTGCCACGCTAATAACAACTACAGCCTGAACAGCACCGCGTGTGTGACTTGCCACCTGCAGGACTACAAGAGCACGACCAACCCGAACCACGTAACGGGGAATTTCCCCCAGACCTGCGATTCGTGCCACAGCACATCTACATGGCTGAATGCGACCTTCAACCACAACAGCACAGGATTCCCACTGACCGGCTCGCATACGGTTCCGCCGAGGCAGTGCACGGATTGCCATATCAACAATAACTACAACCTCACGAGCACCACCTGCATTTCATGCCACCAGAACGACTACACCAACGCCGTCAGCCCGGTGAACCACGTGGCCGCGGGATTCCCGACTACGTGCGAGAGCTGCCATGACACCGTGCAGTGGACCGATGGAAAGTTCGATCACTCAACCACCGGCTTCGCGCTTACCGGCATGCACACTGTGCCACCCCGCTTGTGCACCGACTGCCATACCAACAACAACTACAACCTGACGAGTACGACCTGCGTTTCGTGCCACTTGAAAGACTTTCAGGGGACGACCAACCCGAACCACGTGACCGCCGGATTCCCGCAGCAATGCGAGCTGTGCCATACGACTTCTGGCTGGAGCCCATCCTCGTTCAATCACAACAACACGACCTTTCCGCTGACGGGCGCGCACACCAGTGTCGCGTGCGCCAATTGCCACGTGAACAACAACTACACCACGGTCCCGACAGACTGCTACTCCTGCCACAAGACGGACTATCAAAACACGACGAACCCGAACCACACAGCGGCTGGATTTCCCACCACGTGCCAGACCTGCCACACCACGACTTCCTGGGCGGGCGCCACCTTTAACCACACCTGGTTCCCCACGAATCATGGCAACGCGAACGGCGTATGTGCTACCTGTCACACCAATTCGTCGGACTACAGCATTTTTTCGTGTACGGGCTGTCACACGAAAACCAAGACTGATCAGCAACACCAGGGCGTGCGGAACTACATCTACAACAGCCCCAACTGCTATCAGTGCCACCCAACGGGGAGAGGTGGATAGGAGATCGATGTTCCCCAGCCCGTGCCTGATGACGATATCGAATGAATACGACGCAGCGACAATTCGTGGTTCTTCTGCTATTGGTCTCGTGTGCCGAGGGGCAAGGCACGCGGCCCGGTTCAGCGGAAGTGCGCGACGTGAGTCTGTCTCTGCAGGGTGGTTCAGTGCAGGTAGAGGTTTTAGTGAGCGCACCGGTGCGGCCCTCGGTGCAGACCGCAACTTCTCCGGCCCGGGTGATATTGGATTTTCCGAACACCAGCGCCGGCCCGACATGGCAACACGTTCGCGTGAATTTTCAGGGTGTGCGCGCCGTGCGTGTCGGTATGCACAGTTTGAATCCGCCCAGTACTCGGCTGGTGGTTGACCTGGACCGGGCCCAACCGTATGTGCTGCGGAGCGAAGGCAGCAAGATCATTTTGCTGCTCACACCGCCCGCCGGCGCGCGACAAGGGGCGCCGTCCGCGGCTGCATCGGGTAAGATCCCTGGAATCTTCCGCCGGCGTCCGGATAGCCAGTTGCCGACGCTGAGCGACAGTTCACCAGCCCCGGTTCCTCCGGCACCCGTCTCGGGAGGGCCTGGGTTTGGCGGCGCAACTACAGCGTCGGGCGACACAAGCGTAGCGAGTGCATCGAGTTCCCAACCCAATGCCGCGCATCCTAGCCGGGGCAGCCTTCAGGAAGGCACAGTATTCCCCAGTTTGGGATCTCCCGGCTCCGGCAACGTGCCCCCGGGGGGCAGCGCTTCGCCCACTGCTTTTCCTTCGGCGACCACCGCGAATGCGGTTGGTTCGGCTAGCTCGGCTGCAGTTCCATCGGCAACGGTAACTCCTCCGCAAGGTGCGGCGGTTCCCGCCGGATCAGCTTCACCTGCGAGTTCGTCGAAGCAGCCGGTCGCTACGGCCACAACGCCAGCAAATGCTGGATCTCCGCCTTCCCCTTCGTCGGTGTCTTCGCCTCCGGACCAAGTTTCCGAGGTTCAGAAGCCTGCGGAGAAGAATTCCACCCCGGTGGTTGCTGTGCAGGGCGCGGTTTCTGCCTTAACTGCTGACTCAAAGTCTCCCCAAGCATCGGTCGAACAGCCCGCCATTGCCGCAGCGCAAGTGAACCAAACTCCGACTGCCGAAGGCACCACCGCAGCTAGCTCCGAGGGAAACGAGACGTCACAATCTTCGGCAGACCAAGCGACCGCCGCTGCGGCAGCGGCGCCAAGCGACCCGGCGGCAACTCTTCACGCGCTCGACCCCAGCCTGCGCACGGTCTTCAAAGTGAAATACGTAGTCGAAGGCGTGGCCTATCTGGACGGAGGCCGCAGTTCCGGGCTGGCAGAAGGCATGAAGCTGGAAATCAAAGACAGTGACTTGCCTGTCCAGCAGGGCGTGGCCGCCGACCCCAAGGATCCTCGCGTGGTTGCGGAACTGGACGTCACCGCGATTGCGGAAACTTCCGCCGCCACCGATGTCCATGGAGCGAAACGTCCAGTAAAACCGGGGGACTTGGCGTATCTATCGCTTGACGACGCTCAGGCCTTGGTCCAACAGCGGACGTTGAGCGCCACCCGCCAGTATCCGGTGGTCGTGGCCTTCAGCGAAGGCGATCCGCTGGATGATGAAGTTCGCGAGGTCGTACCCAGACCCCCGTCGCCCGCGGTGAATCGGACCGCAGGGCGGATCGGATTCGACTACCTCGGGACCGTGAGCCACGGCACCGCGGGCATGACCAGTTCAAATGTTGGCCTGGTGCTGCAGGCGGACATCACACGCATCAACGGGACCTATTGGAACCTGAGCGGGTATTGGCGCGGCCGCGTGACTTCGCAGTCCTCTTCCACACAACCCACATTGCAGGACTTGATCAACCGCACCTATCACCTGGGTATGTTTTATGACAACCCGAACTCGGCCTGGGTCGCGGGATTCGGCCGTCTTTATCTACCGTGGGCGCCGAGCCTGGATACGATCGACGGCGGTTATTTCGGACGCCGCCTCTCGCGCGGAACCACCGCGGGTATCTTCGCTGGGTCCACTCCCGACCCCACTTCCTGGAACTACAATCCGAACCAAAAAATCGCCGGCGCGTTCATCAACTTTGAAGGCGGAAGCTACGATGCGGTGCACTACACCAGTACTTCGGGCCTGGGACTCAGCACGCTGAAATGGCAGATCAATCGGCCGTTTGTTTTCTTTGAAAATTCGGTTTCATACAAACGAACGGTCTCGATTTACGATTCTCTGCAGGCCGACAGCCCTCGCGGAAATTCCGTAGCCCCTGCCCCTGGGCCTGGACTCAGCCGGAATTTTTTCACACTCCGCTGGCAAGCGCACCCCAGGATCGAACTGGATTTCAATCACACTTATTTCCGCGACATTCCGACGTTCGATCCGACCCTCATTGGCATCGTGGGAGCGCTGGATATGTATCTTTTTCAAGGATTCAGCGCGGGCGCGAGGGTTGAGCCGGTTAAACAGATCTTCGTGTACGCCGATCTCGGACGCAGCAATCGCACGGGTGATGCGAAGAACTCGCTGAATCAATTGTATGGACTGACTTTTAACCACTTGCCGTGGCTGGGGCTGCGCGCAGACCTTCACTATTCGCGCTTCAACAGTTCATTTGCGGACGGCAGTTACCGTTCGTTTTCGCTCTCGAAGAACCTGCATGACAACGTGCACCTGGAACTCCTGCTCGGTGACCAGAATTTCATTTCCACGCTGACCACGAACAACCGTACCCGGTTCGCGACCATGAACTTTGAGACTCCGCTGGGGGCCCATTATTTCCTGCAGGGAGGCTACACCATCAACCGCGGCCAATCGCTGAACTACGACCAGTGGATGTTCACGATGGGCTACCGGTTCGATTCGAGGCGAAAACACGAATGATCTCCGTCCAGCATTGCCGGAACTGGTTGCGCCGATCCTCCGCGGCTTTTGCCTTGGCCACAGTTTGTTTCGGCAGTCTGCCAGCTTCCGCGGCCGGGAACCTGGACGATCTGCTCGCGCGTGCCGGCACTCAAGTTTCAGGTCTGTTGGAACAATTTTCTGACGTCAAATGTACCGAGCAAGTGCGGCAACAAAAGCTGTTGGAGAATGGAAAAGTGGAGCGTGATGCCCAATCCACCTACGACTACCTGGTAATTCTCACCAACGCTGGTGGCGAATTGAGCGTCAATGAATCCCGGCTAGCGCTTCATGAGGTGAAGGCCGACAAGAAAAACACGTCGATGCTCATCACCAACGGCTTTGCTACGCTTTTCTTGATTTTTCATCCCTATTACGTGGGGAGCTTTGAATTCACAGCCGCCGGACCGGAAATGGTCGGCGGGCACAGGTTCGACAAAGTCAATTTTCAGTACGTTCGCGGCATGCGTTCGCCCGCGGTTCTGGCGCTGCGAGGGCGGGAATACCCGCTACCTCTCTCGGGTACGGCGTGGATCGACCCGGAGACCGGGGCAATTGCCCGCATGACTGCGGGCGTTGGAAATCGCATGCAAGACGTAGGTCTGAAAACAATGCACTCCGACGTGAAGTACGCGCCGGTTGCATTTCGAGGTGTCAAGACAACTTACTGGTTTCCCGTGGAAGCCCAAGTTGAAGTGGAGACTCCGCGCCAGCACTGGCGCAATACGCACGTGTTCACCGACTACAAACGCTTTTCGGTGAGCACGGAGGAGCAGGTGGCCAATCAATGAGCACAAATGCAGCCGTCGCAACGAGTGGTATCGCGACCGTCGACAGACGCGAAGGCCGGGCGCATCACCTTCAACTAGTGTGCGGCTATGTACTGGCCGTGGCGCTGATCGCAGGTCTTGCTGTCTACGGATTCGACTACTACACACTCAGCAGTGTGGACCGTCCATTTTCGTCCAAACATGCTTTGCTGAAGCCGAGCGGCAAAATAGGCGTGAAACTCGGCTTCCTGGGCGTGGCCATGTTTCTGGCCATTTTCCTCTACCCCGTACGTAAGCATTGGGCTTGGCTTTCGCGCCAGGGTTCCTCCCGGCATTGGTTGGATTTTCATGTTCTGCTGGGGCTTTCCGCACCTTTCGTGATCGCCTTTCACTCAGCGTGGAAATTCCACGGATTTGCCGGCATCGCATTCTGGATCATGCTGGCGGTGTCGCTGAGTGGGGTGGTGGGCCGGTATCTTTATGCGCAGATTCCCCGCAACCTGAATGCGGCCGAGATATCCCTGAAGGAGTTGCAGGAGCTTCGGGACCGGCTTGCCCAGGAACTGGTGGAGCAGAGACTGCTGCCGCAGGCCGATTTGAATACCCTGCTGCGATTACCGAGTGCGGAGCGGGTGAACCAACTGCCCTTGGCGGTGGCCCTGGTTTACATGATGGTTTTGGACGTCACACGGGTGTTCCGCGTGGCCGCACTGCGCCGGAAGACGCTAGATCTGGGAGAGATACTTTCAACCCTGGGCGGCCTGCGTTCTACGGGCCACAGGTCGGTCGAGCAAGCGATCTCGACGGCACGCGACGAGGCCACGCTTTCCAAACGCATCTTGTTCCTCTCCCGCTCGCAGCAGGTGTTTCATCTTTGGCATGTGGTGCACAAGCCCTTCAGTTACACGTTTGCGGTTTTAGCCCTGGCGCACATCGTGGTTGTCGGCATGATGGGCTACTTGTGAGGACCAAATGGATACGCTGATTGCTCTCGGCGTTGCGGCGGTGATCACCGCGTTCTTTGTGCGCGGTTATTTGAAGGACCTCAAGAACCGCGAGGTGCGCGCCCGCGAAGCAGCCGAAAAGGGCAAACTCTTTTCCGAAGGGCCACGATCGCAGCATCCCCATATTGACACGGCGCAATGCATCGGTTGCGCAACCTGCACTACAGTTTGCCCCGAGGGGGATGTTCTTGCCATGTTGGCGGGCAAGGCTGCCATCGTCAACGGATACAAGTGCATCGGGCACAGCCTGTGTGCGGAAGCTTGTCCCGTCGGCGCCATCACCATGGTGATGGCCAGTCCCAGCATGGGGGCGGATATGCCAAGCCTTACGCCCGAACATGAGACCAGTATCCCGAATCTGTTCGTCGTGGGCGAACTTGGTGGGTTGGCTCTGATCAAAAACGCCGTCAATCAGGGGCGCGATTGTATCGACACGATCGTAAGCAGAAGCCAAGCCATGGCGGCTTCGCCCGATGTGCACGACGTGTTGATTGTCGGAGCAGGTCCAGCCGGAATAAGCGCGTCGTTGCGCGCCATCGAGCGCAAGCTCAATTACATCACGCTAGAGCAGGACGAAATTGGCGGTACCGTGGCGAAATATCCACGCCAGAAGCTGGTGATGACCAGCCCGGTGGAATTTCCTATGTATGGAAAGTTCAAGAAGACCGAACTCTCCAAGGAAAACCTTCTTGCCTTCTGGGACATGGTGCTGAATCGTTCGGACTTCAACGTTCGCACTGGAGAAAAGGTCCAGGACATTTACCGGGACCAGGAAGGAACCTTCGTGGTTGCGACCGTCAACAATCAGTATCGCTCGCGTGCGGTTGTGCTTGCACTCGGACGAACGGGCACGCCCCGCAAGCTGGGGGTCAAAGGCGAAGAGCTTCCTAAGGTCATGTACCGGCTGATTGAGGCAGACCACTACGTGAACAAACGAATCCTGGTTGTGGGCGGAGGAGACAGCGCGGTCGAAGCGGCGATGGGACTTGCCCACCAAAGCGGCAACCAGGTGACGATCTCTTACCGCCAAGAACGCTTTAGCCGCATCAAAGAACGTAACTCCAAACGAATCGAAGACTGCATGCGCTCAGGCAAGGTCAAGGTCCTGTTCAAATCAACACCGGTCGAATTCAAGTCTGAGAGCGTTATTGTCGAGGTCAACGGCGAATCGCAGGAGATGCCCAACGATTTCGTTTGGATCTTTGCCGGAGGCGCTCCACCCTATGATTTTCTGAAGAACATCGGCGTCCGCTTCGGCATGCACGACATAACATCCGAGGCCAGCGCCGAGGTGCGAACATTGAAACAAGCCACACCAGGTGTCCTGACTACAAGTGCGTCGATTGCGCGTACTACCACAGCGACGTGAACTCTCCTCGGCGTGTGGAAGCAGGGAAGTTTTGTGGCAGCCGGACCTGTAAGCCGAATTCTGTCCGCCGGATTGCTCCGGCAGGACGGCCATTCCTCTGGGCCCGGCATTGCTGCCGGGCTCTAGCGACCTACCCGGAGGTTGGACGCGCCGAGCCGGCACGTGCTTCAGGCGAACCCGAAGCTCCCTCCCTATTTGGTCTTGCTCCGTGTGGGGTTTGCCCTGCCCGCGGCATCACTGCTGCGGCGGTGCGCTCTTACCGCACCTTTTCACCCTTACCCTTGCGTTGCCGCCGGGGCGGTATGTTTTCTGTGGCACTTTCCGTCGAACGGACTTGAATCCGCCCTCCCGGACGTTATCCGGCACACTGCTCTGCGGAGTTCGGACTTTCCTCCCCCGCCATCCGAGGATAGCGGGAGCGGCCGTCCGGCCCAGCTGCCAACCCACTCATTATATTCGATTTGATGAAACTTCCTTAGGTTGAGTTTCGTATCTTGCCTGGAAGGCCGCAGTTTGTACGGATCGCTTGACGGCCTCAATCGATCCGCTCGCGCCTGCTAGACTGACATTGCACTTTATTGGCATCTAGCACTCGCTCCATGCACACCATCGAAGCCATTCGTCTCTCGCTGCAATCGCTCTGGGCCAACAAGCTGCGCTCGGCTCTGACCCTGCTCGGGGTGGTGATTGGTGTGGCGGCGGTGATTGCCGTGGTCACCTTCACCAGTGGCATCAACGGATATGTGGCGGAGAAAGTCTTTAACCTAGGTGCGGACGTTTTCATTATCAGCAAGGTCTCTCCGGTCGTCACCAATATCGATCAGTTGCTCGAAGGCCAAAAACGCAAAGACCTGACCATGGAGGACTACGAGGCCGTTCTCGAAGCCTGCCATCAGTGCACCATGGTGGGCGCTTCTATTCTGAATCCCTCCGGCCATGTGAAGTATGGTGAGCAATCCATCACGGATACATGGATACGCGGCATGACCCCTTCCATGTGGGAGATCTTCAATCTGGATTTGGCCGCAGGCCGGACACTCAACCAGAATGACCTGAATAATCGTTCAGGCGTGGCCGTGATTGGCACCGACGTCGTGAACACCCTGTTCCCGGGGGTCGATCCCTTGGGCAAGGAGATTCGGGTCGAGGGTCAGATCTATCGCGTCATCGGGACGGGGGTCAAGCAGGGAACCACTCTTGGACAAAGCCGCGATAACTACGTCGCCATTCCGATCACCAGCTACCAGAAACAATTCGGGTCGCATAACAGCATTCGGATTTCGGGCAAAGCCAACGGCATCGGCAGCCAACTGGATGGAGCAATTGACGAAGCCCGCGCAATTCTGCGCGCCCGGCGGCACGATATTCCCGGGCAGCCCGACAGTTTTACGGCGGAGACCAACGCCAGTTTCTTGAGTTTGTGGTCGAATCTGAGCGGTACGTTCTTTATCACTATGGTCGTGATCGCTGCCATCTCGCTGATCGTGGGCGGAATCGTGATCATGAATATCATGCTGGTGTCGGTGACGGAGCGGACGCGCGAGATCGGCATCCGCAAGGCCATGGGAGCGCGCCGCCAGGACGTGCTGCTGCAGTTTCTGATTGAGTCGGGCATCATGGCCCTGGTGGGAGGAGTGATTGGAGTCTTGCTTGGGGTTTCGTTAGCCAAGGGGATTACGGCGTTGATCGGCATGCCCTCGAGCGTCAAGTTGTGGGCGGTGGCTGCGGCGTTGATTGTCTCCAGCAGCGTGGGCGTGTTTTTTGGGGTTTATCCTGCGAAAAGAGCCGCTCGACTCGATCCGATCGCGGCATTGAGATTTGAGCTGTAAGTAAATTGAATCATTGAGACATTGAAAACCGGGGATTTGCCAAACGACTCAATGATCCGATGATGCAATGAACCGATAAAACCATGATGCGCAGACGCGATTACGGTGAAATTGTCCGAATGGCGATGGACACCATCCGGAGCAATAAGATGCGCTCGGGCCTGACAGTTCTAGGCATTGTGATCGGCGTGGCAGTTGTGATCGGAATTTCCTCTGTGGTTCGCGGGCTCAACGACAACGTCCGCGACATGATCAGCAGCATGGGCTCGAATATTGTTTTTGCTTTCCATCTTGAGCCCTTCACGTTTGGGCGTCCGACGGAAGAAATGCGCAAGCGCAGGGAGCTTACTTACGATGACGCCATGGCCATGAAAGACCTGCCTCACGTCCTGGCGGTGAGCACCGGACTCCGCTTCTTTCACCCCGAGTTTGGCACAGGAACCTATGTGGTGAAGTACGGCGACCGCAGGGCCAAGAGCACTATTCTGGAAGGCGACACGGCAACGGTAAAGGACGTGTTTGATATTCGCACCTCTGAGGGGCGTTGGTTCAGCGATATTGACGACACGCAACATTCGTCGACCATCATCCTGGGTTCGGACACAGCGGATGAACTGTTCGGCAGCGCGAGCGCCCTGGGCAAAGAGATCAATATCGACGGACAGTTGTTTACGGTGATCGGCGTGGCGGAGAAACGCAAGAGCGTATTTGCGGGAGGGAAAAACCCGGACGACAACATAGTGTATTTTCCGTTGACGACGTTCCGCAAACTTCATCCTGAACTCAAGCAATACTGGATCAGCATCAAAGCGACCTCGCACGACGATATCCCGAAAGCGATTGACGAGATTCGGGAATTGCTGCGGCGACGCCGCAAAGTTGCGCCCGACAAGCCAGATAACTTCGCGGTTTTCACTCAGGATTCGCTTTCCGATGTGTGGAACCAGGTGACGGGCGCGGTGTTCATTTTTATGTTTGCGGTTTCGAGCGTTGGCCTGATCGTCGGCGGCGTCGGCGTGATGAACATCATGCTGGTTTCCGTGACCGAGCGGACTCGGGAAATCGGCGTGCGCAAAGCCATCGGCGCCCGCAAGCGCGACATCCTTTTGCAATTCACGCTTGAGGCGATCACTCTGACTGCGATGGGCGGAATTCTGGGCGTGCTGGTGGGCGGAATCATTACCTGGATTATTCCGGCGATCTGGAGTTCGCTGCCGGCGCGGATGTCGGTGTTCTGGACGACATTCAGCTTCAGTGCAGCCGCTGCCGAAGGATTGCTATTCGGAATTTATCCCGCTTGGAAGGCGGCCAATCTGGATCCCATCGAATCGCTGCGCTACGAGTGAATTAAATCTTGAACCACGAAGGACACGAAGGTACACGAAGGCCTTCGTCAAAGGGGTTACTTCGTGTACCTTCGTGTCCTTTGTGGTGAAATCGGGGGTTCCACGTTTGCATCGTGCTATTCTGCGCGGTTGATGATTCCTCACATTGTGCACGCTGTCGAAATGATTGCTGTTGTCGGCACATTCGCTAGCGTGGCCTACTATCTGCTTTGCCTTTGGAGCGCGGCGAATTTTCTGCGCGAACGAAGAAGCGCAAGTGCGAGCGCTACACCTGGAATGCTTCCAGTTTCCATTCTTAAGCCACTCAAAGGAATCGACCCGGGGATGTATGAAAGCTTGCGCAGCCAATGCCAGCAGGACTATGCGGAATACGAGATTATTTTTGGCGTCAGTGATCCGGTTGACCC
The DNA here is from genome assembly GCA_963765285.1 of Terriglobia bacterium. GTDB lineage: Bacteria > Acidobacteriota > Terriglobia > Terriglobales > Acidobacteriaceae > CAVWZH01. The sequence continues at coordinate 523,396 of CAVXVR010000006.1, read as the reverse complement.
TGCTACGGAACTTGTAAGGCAGCTTCAGTCCGAATTCCCGGAGCGGGCGATCCGATTGAAGGTCTGTGATAAAAACCTTGGCGCCAATATTAAAGTGAGCAATTTGGCGCAGATGCTGGAGGAAGCGCGACACGAAAATCTCATCGTGAGCGATAGCGACATTCGCGTTCAGCCGGATTACTTGCGGCGGGTGATCGGGCCGCTCGCAGATCCGAAGATTGGATTGGTGACCTGCCTGTACCGGGGCGTCGCCGCCGCCACGCTCGGCTCGCGATTGGAATCGTTGGGCATCAGTACGGACTTTGTGCCGGGCGTGCTGGTGGCGCGTCAGATCGAAAGCGGAATCCGCTTCGGCCTGGGCTCTACTCTTGCCTTTCGCCGGCGTGATCTCGCGGCGATCGGCGGATTCGAAGCGATCGCCGACTATCTCGCTGACGACTATGAACTGGGGAAACGCATTGCTGGGCTTGGGCTGCATGTTGAACTCTCGGAAATTGTGGTCGAAACCTTTTTGCCCAGCTATACCTTTGTCGAGTTTATCCGCCACCAACTGCGCTGGTCTCGAACCATTCGTGAAGCACGGCGCGGGGGGTATATAGGCCTCGTGTTGACCTTCGGCCTGTTCTGGTCGCTGTTGGCGCTCCTGATTTCGGGTGGGGTGGGATGGGCGTGGGCGTTATTCGCCCTGACCGCCTGCATGCGGCTCACTGTGGCTTGGGTTGTTGGGCGAGGCGCTCTGCGGGATTCCAATGTGCTTCGTTGGCTCTGGCTGATTCCGGTGCGGGACCTGGTCGCACTTCCCGTGTGGTTAGCCGGCTTGGGTGGCAATACGATTTCTTGGCGCGGGAGGAAATTTCGATTGATCAATGGGAAGTTGAAGCAGGCGGGAGTGCAATAGGGTTGAGACACTGCTCAGGCGTCGCTAGTTAAATGGATATGAATAATTGCTAGGGGGGTGGAATCCTGGTCCAATGCGATGCTTTGTAATCAGTGCTGTCCTGTGCGCCTCGCTCCTCGCCGGTGGTAAAGACCTTAGCGTAAGCGTAGACCGTGTGGTCGTCTATAAACACGAGCGGAAGCTGGTACTCCTGTGGCAGGGCAAAGAGTTCAAGTCGTATCGCGTGGCTCTGGGTGGTGAACCCAGGGGGCCGAAGATGCGGCAAGGAGACCACCGAACTCCCGAAGGTTTATACGTACTCGATTCGCGGAATCCTAACAGCCATTTCTACAAAGCGTTTCACATCTCGTATCCAAATTCGAAGGACATCGCCGTAGCGCAAAGACTGGGCGTAAGCCCCGGAGGAGACATCATGCTGCACGGCCTTCCCAAGGAGTACGCGTTCGTGGGAAAAGCCCACACGCTGCACGACTGGACCGACGGCTGCATTGCGGTCTCGAACGAAGAGATGGATGAGATCTGGAGATTAGTTCGTGTCGGTACTCCGATTGAGATTAAGCCTTAGTCTTAGACCTGCGCGTTCGACGCCCCAGCCGGCTCAAACCTACCATCCGGCAAAACGCGGTAGCGACGATTGCGCCAGATGATCGTATTTCCGAAGAACCCGGCGATCCAGACGGCAAAGCCGATCAAATCTTCAAAAGGCAGCAAAAGCCAGTTGATTTTGGCCCGCAAAACTTTCGCCGAAGCGACATAAGCCGCCAGAAATCGTACCGACAACGCGACGGGCAAAACCGGCCACCAACCCGGGCGAGCGGCGCAAACCAGCACAGCTAAAGGAAGCGGCATGGTGAACAACTGTCCGATGTACCCACAGGGGCGAGAGCGGCGCGTGCTGCGCGCCCAGCGCAACCGGTGAGCGACGTTTTGCCGCAGATTGGCGCTGCCGATGTGGTGCTCGATAACGTAGGAGGAAAGGATCACTCCGTATCCCGCCTCGGCCGCGAACTTGCCCATCACGAAATCTTCGGCGAGATAATCTTTGAGCCGGTCGAAACCGCCGATCGCCTCCAGCACGCCGCTTGCGCGCGACGATGGTCGGCCCCACGGCAAACTTCATACCTTCCAGCATCCGTCGCGACGAGAATCCCGGAGATGAAATCGGTGTTCATTCCCGTGGCTTCCAAGCGAGACCAAGAAGCTCGCACCGGGCACGGCCCGGTAAGGACAGGTTGCGACGCCCAGGTTCGGCACTCCAAACTCGGCCGAGACTCTTCGCAGAAAATCCGGCGTCACTCGAATATCGCTATCGCTCATGACCACCAGATCGTTTGCGGAGGCCGCCAGCATCTGTGCGAGGCTGAACACCTTGGCATTCGGATAGGTTGGCTCTCCGGTGACCAGCAGCCGCGTGGGGATTCGGGCATATTCGGCGCGCAATTTTTCGACGACGGCAACCGCAGGATCGGTTTTTTCCCGCACCGCAAACAAAATCTCGAATGAAGGATATTCCTGTTCGAAAAACGTTCGGAGATTCGATTCAAGTCCGTCGTCAAGGCCCGCAAGAGGTTTGAGAATGCTGACTGGCTCGGTTGAAGCCTGGGCAGGCGGCACGACCGAAAGATAGCGGAACGCTGCCACGATCGAGAGCAGCGAATAGACGAGTGCGCCCGCCAGCAGCACCAGCAACGCGAGACTTACCTCAATCACTCATTTGCCTGTTGGTGAGAATTGACTTGCCGCCACTGCGCGCCAGCAGAAATCGCGGCCGGCCGTGTAGTTCTTTGGGTTCGTCTTGATCCGTCCAGAGGAAAACACGTTGGGGTCCGTCCCAGAGGGCATCGAACGAAGCCTGCGTGTCCCAAACGTGCGGCGCGTCGGGAAATTGCGAGCCATACCACAGATTCCCGCTGGGAACGTGCAGAATGCGCAACGGAATTCCTGTATAGAAGTTCAAGGTTGAAGCCTGATCATACTGGCCGTCCACCACAATCAAGTCTCCCGGCTGATAGTGGCGCTCGATAGCTACCGCCAGCTCATGGGACGACAGGATCGGAGAAAAAGTGATGAAGGCACCATGGACACAGGCAAGTAGTCCAATCATCATGAGCGCCAGCGCGGTGTTGCCCAACACCGGTTTGCCGCGCCTTCGAAGAAACCAGTTCAACCCCGCTCCGAACGACAAACAAATCACGGTCCCCAGCAACGGCGCGCGGAAGGCTCCCAGCGCTTGTGGGGTGAGATCGAAGAAATGTCCCAGCGAAAAATCGTACTCCTGTGGATTTTTCTTCAACAGATCGGCGAGGTCGACTCCGGGAGCAGGAGGATGAGACGACATCAGCAGAATGAGCCCAATCGCAGAGCCAGCAAAGGCCAGCACCAACAATACAGTCGAGGAAATTCTTCCCACCCGCCGTTCCCACGATCCATCCGGGGATGCGGATTCCTTGCCCAGCCAGCCGCCAATCAGCAAGGCCAGTCCTGGCAACGCCGGGATGGTGTAATACTCCTGGCGTGTGGAGAAACTGAAAAATCCGATGACTACGAACGCCCATAGCGCGAAGAGCAGGCTTGCTTGCGCTGGCAAATCGAGCCGGCCGCGTAACTCGCGCCAACGTCGTGGCACCTGGCGAAAAGCCTGCGGGAGAAAAACGCTCCACGGAACCAACCAGAGAATCACCAGGCCCCAGAAAATCAACAAAGGCACGGTGTCATATCCCGGGGGCACGCGCTTGTTCACGTAGCGCAGAAAGTGTTCGTTCACAAAATAAAACCAGAGAAAACCACGAACCTGTCCTTGTGCCGGGTTGCGCAAAGCCGCCAGGATGTGCCACGGCGCGGCGATTGCCAGAAACACCAAAGAGCTGGAGAAAATCCGTAACCGGAGCAGATGCCGAAGATTGCCGGTGAGAATCAAGTAAAGTCCGGTTGCCGCCAACGGGAACACCAGCCCGATCAGTCCTTTGGTCAAGACATTCAGCGCACAAGCCACAGCAAATCCCCAGCAAGTGATGTGGGACGGCGGTTCCTCCTGCAATGATCGCAGAAAGAAAAAAAACGCCAAAGCAAGCCACAACCCCACAGTGACGTCAGGAATCTGGAACCGGGTGTAGATGTAAGGCCCGATCGACGTGGCCAGAACGACCGCCGACCAGAGCCCGCCCCCTTCGCCGTAGGCATACTGACCCAGCTTGTAAACCACTAGCAGAAGCGCCAGCACCGTCAGCATGAGTGGCAGGCGCGTAGCCCAATCACTGATCCCGAAAAGTTCGTAGCTTGTCGCCACCGACCAATAGGGAAGCGGCGCTTTTTCCAGATAGCGGATGCCGTTGGTGTAGAGAGTGACCCAGTCGCGCCGTTGCAGCATCTCGCGAGCCGCTTCGGCGTGAACCGTGTCAACGTCGTCGAGCAGTGCTGGGCTAAACATCCCCGCAACGTAGATGCTGCTCCAGAGCGCAAAGATCACGAGCAAAGACGAGAGTTGCCCGTGCTTTGGAGTGTAAACAGGACAGTCGGGCTCGACAGGCCCGGCGACAGGCTTCTGCAGCGCAGCAGAAAGGTTCATGGAGCGAATCCGAAACCGTCATTATACGAGAAGGGGGCGGAAGCAGGAACTAACCTGTAGTCGAAGCAGCGAGTCTTTCCAGCGGTACTTTGCTGTCCAGCACTTCCCTAATCTTTCGGCCCAGGGCTTTCAGCGAAAAGGGCTTTTGCAGGAAACGCGATACCACGTCGATGGCTCCGTGCCGCAAGACGGTATTCTCCGCATAGCCCGAAACGAACAAAACCTGAGTTTCAGGCCTGTCGACCGCCAGTTCCTTGGCCAGGTTCGGGCCTCCCATGCGCGGCATGACCACGTCCGAGACCACGAGATCGATGCGTCCATGGTAATCGCGCGCCAGGCGAAGGGCAGCTTGTCCATCTTGGGCCTCCAGCACGATATAGCCGCAAAGCACCAGAAACTCTCGTGCCGATTCCCTTACCGCGGCCTCATCTTCCACCAACAACAACGTCTCACAGCCGCGCGGTGAGACCTGCAGCAGTTCGATCGGTGCCAGGGGTTTGCCTTTCTCTTGCACACGGGGAAGGTAAATCTTGAACGTGGTTCCCAAGCCCGGTTCGCTGTAAACCCACACGAAGCCGTGGTTCTGCTTTACGATTCCGTAGACGGTCGCCAGGCCCAGCCCAGTACCTTTGCCTTCGGGCTTGGTGGTGTAAAAGGGCTCAAAAATATGAGGCAGGTGCTCGGGAGTGATCCCCTGACCGGTGTCGGTCACTGCCAGAAGAACGTAGTCCCCAGCGGGAACGATGGAGTGTTTCTGCCCGTAGTCGCCGTCCAGGCGAACGCTCGCCGTCTCAATCGTCAGCCTGCCGCCTTTGGGCATCGCGTCGCGGGCATTTACTGCCAGGTTCATGAGGATCTGTTCGATCTGAGTCGGATCAGCCTTCACTTTGCCGAGATTCAGGCCCGGAGCCGAGACCAACTCGATATCTTCCCCAATCATGCGCGGCAACATCTTGTTGATGTCCTTGATGATCGCGTTGAGGTCGAGCACTTGCAGGGCTTGCATCTGCTTGCGTCCGAAGGCCAGCAACTGCCGGGTTAAGTCGGCGGCTCGCCCTGCCGCCTTCTGGATTTCCTCCACGTTCCGGCGAAGGGGATGCTCGGACGCCATCGAGTCCTGCATCAGCTCGGTATATGCGCTGATCACCATCAGAAGATTATTGAAGTCGTGCGCCACTCCGCCCGCCAGATTGCCGATTGCATCCATCTTCTGGGCCTGGCGCAATTCCGACTCCAGCCGGCGCCGTTCTGTGATGTCGCGATCATTGGAAATGAAGTGGGTGATTTCGCCCTCGGGATTGCGCAAGGACGTGATCGTCTTCTCCACATAGAAAACCTCGCCGTTCTTCTTCCGGTTCACCATCACGCCCCGGAATACTTCCCCCGCCAGGATGGTTTGCCAGAGGTGCTGATAGAGGTCCAGCCGCTGGTGACCGGACTTCAGCATACGCGGCGTCCGGCCAAGCGCTTCCTGGCTGGAAAAGCCGGTCAAGGCTTCAAAGGCGGGGTTTACGTATTCGATTACTCCGGTCCGGTCGGTGATCATGACCACGTCGGCCGAGACTTCGACCGATCGCCAGAGCTTGCGGCAAGTCTGTTCCGCCTTTTGGCGTTGACGCTCCTTGCAGTACATATCAACCGCATAGCGGATCGCCCGGCCAAGAGAAAACTCATTCGAGGCCGCTGTGGTCACACAGTCGGTGGCTCCGGCCTGTATGGCGGCGTCCAAAGCGCGATCATCGACGTGGTCACTCAAGAAAATTACGGGGGTGGTAGGAGCGTCGCTTTGCTTCCGCAATTCGTGCAGCAGTCGGAGAGCGACGCCATCGCCCGGCTTGTAGCTGCAGAACAGAAGATCATATGAAGTCTGACTCAACCGTTCGATGGCTTCTTCCAGCGAGCTTGCATAGTCGAGATCCAGACGCTCGCCTCCGCCGCGCCGCAGAAGCTCTTGCAGGTAGTCGAACTCTCGTTCTTGCTCGCCTACGAGCAACAAGTGCATCGGGGTTGGGATCGCGGGTCGCGTTAGTTCTTCCATGCCCACTCCGGCTAAAGGCTACATCGGAGGGCATGACAAAGAGCATTCTCGCTGCGTCAGCGACAGACGAATGACTGGTTTGAGGGGAGTGCCGAATGCGGAACAGTCCAGTTTCAGGACGCAACCTGAGCTTGACTCAATCGGTTCCCCGAAGCGCCTCGAAAGGCGGCTTGCGGTTTAAACTTGGGGTCGCCACCTATGGTCCATTCCACCTTTTATCGCGACCTTGCCTACATATTCGGCGCGGCTGTCCTCGGGGGTGCTGTGGCAAGGTGGCTACGGCAGCCCCTGATCCTCGGATACGTGCTGGGTGGGATGCTGATTGGTCCTTTCACTCCGGGTGTCAGGTTAGAGGGCGTTCACCAATTCGAGGTTCTCGCCGAAGTTGGCGTCATTCTGTTGATGTACTCCATCGGCCTGGAATTCTCATTTCGGGAACTCTTGCAGGTCAAGTGGGTGGCGATCTTCGGAGGACCGCTAGGCATCCTGCTCTCGGTAGGGCTGGGAGCGGCTGTTGGGTGGGTCCTGGGATGGAGTCTGACCCAGGGCATTGCAGTGGGCGCGATTATTTCCGTAGCCAGCACCATGGTGTTGTCGAAGCTCCTGGCCGATCGGGGCGAATTGCGCTCTCCTCACGGTCAGGTGATGATTGGCATAACGCTGGTCGAGGATTTGGCGGTCGTGGTTCTGACCGTCCTCCTGCCTTCCGTCGGCAACCTGACGGGAGATCGACTGGTTTCGGTGAGCCTGGCGATCGGCAAGGCGCTTTTGATTCTGGCGCCAGTCATGCTGCTGGCCGCCAAACTGGTTCCTCCGCTGATGAAGCGGGTCAGCCAGATGTGCAATGACGAACTGTATGTGATCGTCGTGCTCGCCCTAGGCCTCGCCACCGCTGCCATCACAGAAGCGGTCGGGCTGTCGCTGGCCCTGGGAGCATTTCTTGCCGGCCTGATGGTGAGCGACCTGGAGGTTTCTCATAAAACGCTGGAGAAACTGCTACCCCTGCGGGATGCTTTTGTCGCCCTCTTTTTTGTGACTATCGGGGCCCTCGTCGATCCTCGCATTCTGGTTTCCCAGCCGCGGCTCTGGGTCACGATTGTGCTCCTGACCGTTGCCGGGAAGTTCCTGATCTGGAGCGCCGTGGTATGGCTCTTCCGCTATCCCTTGCGCACCGCACTCATGGTAGGGGTGGGGCTTACGCAGATCGGAGAGTTTTCCTACGTTTTGGTGCGGGTGGCGCGCGACTCCGGGTTGGTCGATGGCAATGTGTACCACGCTACGCTGGCCGCCTCCGTAATAACCATTCTCCTGAACGGGCTGCTCCTGAAGGCTTTGCCGGCAGCCTCAAGGGGAGCGGCGGCGCGCAAAACCGCGACGGCCTAGGGACGAATCCGGCACGCCCCGGCGCTCATCCTTTATGCTAGTAGTGACCCTATGGCAACTCGATCCAAAACTGTGACGGATGCTCCACTCGGCGTAATGGAACCGCTCAATGGCGAGCAGGAAAAGGTGTTCGATGCCTTCCGCCGCTGGGGCTACCTGGAAGCCGATCTCGATCCCCTGGGCTTCCTGGCGCCGGTCCACCATGCGGAACTGAGGCTCGAAGGCGAAGCTGCCCGCGAAGCTCGCCGCATCTACTCCGGGACGATTGGGGTGGAGTTCATGCACATCACCGATCCCCAACGACGCCGGTGGATCCAGGAAGGCATGGAAGCTGCTACGCCTGAGGAGGACCACGAGCACATCCTCGATCAACTCATCCGCGCGGATCTGTTTGAGCAGGTTTTGCAGCAGCGCTACCTGGGAAGCAAGCGATTTTCTCTCGAAGGTGTGACCGCTCTCATTCCGCTGGTGGACGAAATCATCGAGTCGGCCGGCGAGCGGGGCGCGGTTGAGCTGGTCATGGGGATGAGCCACCGCGGCCGGCTCAATGTCATCGTGCACGTGGCCAAGCGGGCGCCGGAAGAAGTTTTTGCCGGATTCGAAGATGTGGATCCCCGCAGCGTCCTGGGTAGTGGCGACGTGAAGTATCACATGGGCGCCACTGGGGAATACGTGACGCGCAGTGGTGCGAAAGTACACATCCATCTTGTTTCCAATCCCAGCCATCTGGAAGCGGTTGACCCGGTCACGGTCGGACGCACTCGTGCCAAGCAGGACCGGGCGGGCGAGGACGGACGGCGGAAATATCTCCCTTTGCTGGTCCATGGCGACGCTGCCTTTGCCGGACAGGGAGTCGTGGCTGAAACGCTGAATCTCGCCGATCTGAAGGGCTATGGCGTCGGCGGAACGGTCCACATCATCGCCAATAATCTTCTGGGTTTTACCACTCTTTACAATGAAGAGCACTCTTCCCGATTTTCTGCTCAGCTCGCGCGGCGTCAGTCCATCCCCATCTTCCACGTGAACGCGGAAGACGTGGATGCCGTCGTCCGCGTCGGCCGCATGGCGCTCGAATATCGCTATACATTCGGAAGCGATGTGGTCGTCGATCTCATCGGTTACCGCCGCCACGGTCACAGCGAAGTGGATGATCCCACGGTTACCCAGCCCTTGCTCTATAGGGCGATCAAAGAGCATCCACCGCTGTGGGAAATATACGCTGAGGACACAGGAGCCGAGAATGTTCAGGCGCAGGTAGATCAGGTTCGCGCGGAATTCGAAACAGCGCAAAAACAGGCCGGCAGCTTAACCAAGAAACCGACTCTGCGCGAGCTGCCGAAATATTGGGATCAGTACGTTGGCGGCCGGTACAAACCGGAATACGAAGTGAACACCGGGCTCTCCGCCGCGGAATTGCAAGAGTTGACGGGGCCCCTGACCACGTACCCAGGCGACTTCCATATTCATCCCAAGGTTAAGAAGCTTCTCGAACAGCGCGCGGAAATGGGTGCGGGCCGGCGCCCCGTGGACTACGGTATGGCTGAAGCCCTGGCCTTTGCCAGCCTGGTCAGGGCGGGTGTTCCCGTTCGGCTTAGTGGGCAGGACAGCCGTCGCGGCACCTTCAATCAGCGGCACTCTGTACTGCTCGACATCGAAAACGAGCAGGAGTATGTGCCGCTTGCGCACATTTCGGAGGAGCAGGCTCGCTGCGAAATCTATAACTCCAGTTTGTCAGAGGCTGGCGTGCTCGGTTTCGAATACGGATACAGCCGGGACTATCCCGAGACGCTAGTGTTGTGGGAGGCGCAGTTCGGCGACTTTGCCAACGTGGCCCAGGCGGTCATCGATCAGTTTGTGAGCGCCGGCGAAGACAAATGGGCGCTGCTTTCCGGCTTGGTCCTTTTACTGCCGCACGGTTACGAAGGGCAGGGACCGGAACACTCCAGTGCCCGCATCGAGCGCTTTCTGCAACTGGCCGCGCGCGACAATTTCCAGATTTGCCAGCCTTCGACTGCGGCACAATACTTCCATCTTCTGCGGCGGCAGGCTCTGCGGCACTGGCGCAAACCTCTGGTGGTCTTCACCCCAAAGAGCATGTTGCGGCACCCGGATGCCTCTTCCTCGATCGCGGAGTTTGCCCTCGATCACTTTCTGCCGGTCATCGCCGATTCGGAAGTCATCGATGCGAACCGGGTTTTGATTTGCACTGGGAAAATCGGTCACGAACTGCGCGCGGAACGCAAAAGGAGAGGTGACAGCTCGACCGCGATCGTGTTCCTGGAACAGATTTATCCGTTTCCTGAAGCGGATCTCATCGCTGCAATCGAGCAGCATCCTTCAGCGAGGGACATTGTCTGGGTTCAGGAAGAGCCGGCCAACATGGGAGCGTTGTTTTATATGCTGCCTCGCCTGCGCCACATGGCTGGCGAGCGGGCGGTACTCTCAGTCAAGCGCTCCGCTAGCGCCAGCCCGGCAACCGGATCGGCCAAAGCCCACGAAGTGGAGCAGAAAACCCTACTGACTTTGGCATTTACCACAAAGGGGTAGTGGCAGGCCCTACGTAGGGGCGGATGCTTCGTCCGCCATTCCGAGCTAAGGCTCGCGCCCGCACTGGCGCCCGGGCCTGCGTAAACCTTGCGTCCGGGCCTACGGCACTCCTTCTTGGTGTTACCCTAGCGTTCCTGCACCCAACTATGCCTCGCCGCGACCCATCTGATATTCGCATCGCAATCGACACCGGAGGCACTTTTACTGATTGCATCTGGATCGATCATGGGCAGATCCGCGCCCTCAAGGTTTTCTCGACACCACCAGATCCCTCGCAAGCCATCATCGAGGCCCTTGAGAAAATCGGGGTGAGGGGTTCGTTCACCCTGCTTCACGGGACCACCGTGGGCACGAATACCTTGCTCCAGCGCAAAGGCGCCCGCGTGGCTTTGATCACGACCGCTGGTTTCGAGGACGCGATCGAAATCGGCCGCCAGGCCCGTCCCAAGCTCTACGATTTCTTTTTCGATCGTATCGAACCTCTTGCGCCTGCTGAGCTTCGCTTTGGTGTGAACGAGAGAACATCCAGCGACGGCAAAATCATCGAGAAACCCAAACCAAATGATCTGCAGTCGCTTTTCCGCAAGGTCAGCAGGGAACAGCCTCATGCAATCGCAGTCAGTCTGCTTTTTTCTTTTGCCAACCCGCGCAATGAACTCGCCGTGGCGGCGGCGCTCAAGAAAATGGGAATCCCCCTCTCCATCTCCCACCAGATTCTGCCTGAATTCCGGGAATATGAACGCACCAGCACGGTCACGATGAACGCTTACCTGCAGCCCATCATGCAGGGTTACCTTGAAAAGCTTGACCACCGCGCTCGCGAATCACTCGATTCCGGCAGAGGAAGGGTCCGGGTATTTGTGATGCAATCGAGCGGCGGGATCACAAGTCTCAATGCTGCTGCCCGTCAGCCGGTACGCACCGTGCTCTCCGGGCCTGCCGGCGGTGTGGTCGGCGCGGCGGCAATGGCCCGGCGCAGCGGATTTGAACGAATCATTTCCTTCGACATGGGCGGCACTTCTACCGACGTCGCCTTGGTAGATGGCTCAATACGACCAGGCACGCAGGCTGAAATCGCCGGACTTCCGGTAGCCGTACCCATGCTCGATATCCACACCGTGGGCGCGGGCGGCGGCTCACTCGCACGCTTCGACGCAGCCGGGGCATTGCGGGTCGGACCCGAATCGGCGGGCGCCGATCCGGGTCCGATCTGTTATGGCCGCGGCCAGCAGCCCACGGTCACTGATGCCAACTTATTGCTCGGCCGTCTACAGCCGCGAAGGTTTCTGGGGGGCGAATTTGTGCTGGACCTCGAACGCACCCGGCGGCTGACTTCTCAATGGCTGAAGAAGCAAAGATCGACACTCACGCTTGAACAATTTTGCGTCGGTGTTCTGCGCGTGGCTAATGCGACCATGGAAAAAGCCATCCGCGTTGTCTCCATCGAGCGCGGCCACGATCCCCGCGATTTCGCCCTTATCGCCTTCGGCGGCGCTGGGGGCCTTCACGCCTGCGCCCTCGCGCAAGCTCTGGGGATCCCACATGTGGTTGTCCCCGCTTTTCCAGGAGCCCTTTCCGCGTTCGGCATCCTGGTCAGCGATGTGGTCAAAGACCACTCGCGCACGCTCCTCTGGCGGTTTGCGAGAAAACCTCCATTCGAGAAACTGGAAAGTGAATTTGCCGCTCTGCGCCGAAGTACAGAGACAAACTTCCGCGAGGAAGGCTGGACAGGAACGATCCGCTACCAGCGCAGCGTCGATCTCCGCTATCGCGGCCAGGGATACGAACTGAATATTCCTTATGCCTCTAGCTTGAGGGCAGCGTTTGAGCGCGAACATCAACGCCGTTACGGGTACATCTATCCGGACCGCGAACTCGAGATTGTCACCATCCGTGTGCGGGCGAGCATCAGATCATCGCAGGCTGGGCGTGTGGCGGCGGGCGACTCGCCCGCCGGTTCGAGCTTGGCGACGCATGTTCGCGGAACCCCAGTGCGGGCCCGGCTCGTCTTCGATGGCAAGCCTGTATCCGCACCGATCTATTCGCGCGATTCTTTGCCACCGGGCCGCCGATGTTCCGGTCCCGCCATCATCACGGAATACAGCGCTACCACCGTGGTTCCGCCCCGCATGCGCTTCTGGATGGATGAGGCTGCCAATCTCGTGATTCGAGTGCGGCCGTAACGGCACAGAGCACGAAACCCTTCTCCCAGCTACAATATGCCTCAATATGGCAGTCAAAGCGAGCATCTTCGTCGTTGAAGACGATCCCGATATTTCCCGCCTGGTCCGGCATCATCTGGAGGCGGGCGGATTTGTGGTCAAGGTATTTCCCACCGGCAGCGGCGTCATCAACGAATCGGAAAAGCAGCGGCCCGCGCTGTTTCTGCTCGACATCATGGTGCCCGGCAAAGATGGTCTCGAGCTGTGCCGGCAGATTCGCCAGATCCCGGCACTGGCACCCACGCCGGTAATTTTTCTGACGGCGAAAAGCGGAGAAGCAGACCGCATTCTGGGTCTCGAGTTGGGCGCCGACGATTACATTCCCAAACCCTTCAGCCCGCGAGAACTAGTGGCACGGGTCAAAGCCGTGTTGCGGCGGTTCGAACGGCCTTTGTCGCAGGCTCCGGTAAAGGCAGGCGAGATCGAGATCGATCCCGGTGCCATGACTCTCACCGTGCGTGGGGCGGTCGTCACTACCACCGCAACAGAATTCCGCCTGCTCGATCACTTCGCGCGCCACATTGGCCGTGTCTTTACCCGTGACCAGCTTCTCGATTCCGTCTGGCGCGACACGGCCTACGTCACACCCCGCTCGGTCGACGTCTACGTGCGCCGCATTCGTGAAAAGATCGAACCTGACCCGGAAAATCCGCGCTATCTAAAAACGGTGCGCGGCGCCGGGTATCGTTTTGAGGTCCCGAAGTGAGCAATCGGATTTTCTTCAAGCTGCTGCTGGTGTTTGGGCTGGGAATCGCGGCAGCCACTGTGACGCTGGACTACTCTATCCGGCGAGCCTGGGAAAACTCGTTGCGTCAGGAAATCGAGCGTGGTCTGCGGCAAAAGACGCTGTTGTTTGCCAATCGCGTCAATAGCGACCGCCAGCGACCGCTGCAGGAGATGGTGGCACAGGAAGGCCAGGCGGCCGGCGCTCGGGCCACGGTCATCGACGCGCAAGGCAAGGTCCTGGCTGATTCCGAGGTTGACCCCGCCTCCCTTCAAGATCCCGCCAGCCAGCCGGAATTCGTAGCAGCTCTGCGGGGCGAAGTCGGCGTGGACGAACGTCGCAGCGGCGCTGTCAGGGCCCCGTTTCTGTATGCTGCTGCTCCGGTTACAGGAGGCGCGGTCCGGTTGGCTTACCCGCTCTCCGATGTCGAAGCCGCCGTCTCTCACATCCGCCGCGCGCTGCTGTTGGGATCGCTGCTGTCCTTTGCCATTGCCATGATCGTCTCCGCAACCGCGGCCCGTTATACCGCCCGCCGCCTGGAGCGTATCGTCAAGTTTGCTGAAAGGGTTGCTGCCGGTAACCTCGACACCCGAATAGCTGAGACTTCAGGCGATGAAATCGGCCAGGTGGCGGCGTCGCTGGACGGGACCACGCGCCAGCTTCAGGAGAGCTTTCAGGCGCTACAGGCCAGCCGCCGCCAGCTCGAAACTCTGCTCAACAGCATGCAGGATGCAGTCATTGCTGTCGGCGCCGACCAACGGGTGCAGTGGGCAAATCAAGCTATGGAAAGACTGGTTCCCCGACGCACGCGGCTGCAGGCGCCGGTGGTCGAAACTGTCCGTGACCCCGATTTTCTACGCGCCGTGCGCGAGGCCAGCGAATTCCGCAGAGTTTCCACTACCCGGGCTGTTTCAATTTCTCCTGGCCGCACCTTCGATATCACGGCGGCACCCTTGCCGGGTGGCGGGGCGGTGGCCGTGCTGCGCGATCTCACCGAAACCGAGCGGGTGGAGAAGACCCGGCGCGATTTCATCGCTAATGTTTCCCACGAGTTGCGTACCCCGCTGACTTCCATTCAGGGTTACACCGAGACCCTGCTCGACAGCGCTCCGGAAAGCAACCACGTGCGCGACTTCCTCGAAATCATCCGCAAGAATGCCGCCCGCATGTCGCGTCTGACCGAGGACTTACTGACTCTCGCCCGGGTCGAATCGGGTGAGCAGCGTTTTGACATTCAGCCGGTCACGCCCGAGGAACTTCTGCATGAAGCTCTGCAGAGCTTTGGCGCTGTCGCCACCGCGCACAATGCCGAACTGGAGGTCGAGAGCACCGCCTCCCGGCTGGTGCAGGCGGACGCCGAGGCCATTCATCAGGTCTTTTCCAATCTCATCGAGAACGCTCTCAAGTACGCAGCTTCAGGCCGTCGTGTCCTACTCGGTGCTCGGCCGGTTCCTGTCGGCATGGAATTCTACGTCCGCGATTTCGGTCCGGGCATTCCTTCAGATCATCTTCCCCGGTTGTTTGAGCGCTTTTATCGTGTAGATAAGGCGCGCTCCCGCGAGTCTGGGGGCACCGGCCTGGGCCTGGCGATCGCGAAACACATTGTTCTGGCCCACGGGGGCACGATTCGTGCCGAAAGCGAACTCAACCATGGTTCGACTTTTTTCTTCACCTTGCCCGGAGCGGTTGTCCAAACGGAAGAAGGACCACGGCCTCTCCGGCAGCAGGAAGTCTAAAATTCATGCGGTTTTAACCAACCCTTTGCGCAAACAACCTATGCTTGCAGCTTAAGCGTCCGTTGTGTGAACAAAATGAAGCTGCAAACAGCAGGTTATATTCGAAGGAAATCCTGCGGAGCAACTCGATCATGAGTGCAGCCCCCAGCAACATGCCTGAATTCGAGCATTCTTATTCGCACCTGGTGCGGCGGACTATTGAAGCCTGCGGCGTGGCTAAAGAAGCCGCCAGCGCGGCCGCCGAGGGGATTGCCACCGGCTCGTCGGCCCTGCTCAGCACCATTCGCGAGCGCGAGAAGGAACTCGATCTTTTCGACATGGAGATCGACGCCGGAGTGACCTCGGCGATCACTGAGGTCACAGAGCCCGAAGCCCGCGAGCTGCTGGCCTGCATGAAATTCATGATCGGTCTGGAGCGCATCGGCGATCTTCTTCTCAGTTTCGCATCGAGTGCCCAGTCGGTTGGCGCTCGCCTCGACCCGCAAGACACGCGCGATCTCACCCAGATGGCGACCATTCTGGAGAAAATGCTCACGGACATCGGCGCCGCCTTCTCGAGCCGCGACGTGAAAAAAGCGGTCGAAGTGTTGCGCGCCGATGCCGAAATGGATCGGTTGCGCAACTTGCTCTTCCTCCGGCACATCGAGAACCCGGAAAACATGCCCCGCCAGGCCAGCCTGCAAGTGATCTTCATGACCCAGTCCCTGGAGCGCGCCGGCGACCACGCCAAGAATCTCGCCGAGGAGGTCTGCCATTTCGTCAGTGGCCGCACTGTCCGCCACGTCCTTATGACCTACGACAAGTCGATGGAGCAAATGTTCCTGGAGTGGCTGCGTCACCGCGACGACGAAAAGCAGCACAACTAGACTGCCGCCAGCCCCTCCCTTTCGGGTTTCCCTTCCCATTTCGGCACGCGACCACTCTCCGAGTGACATCGGTCACAAACAAAACCGATGTCTCAGATCTACAATTTCTCATCCTATGCGCTCTGGCGCTCTGACCCAAGCCACCCTCCGCTGCCTGGATTGGCTGGCCGCAAGAATCCTCGCTCCAGATGCGGTTCCGCGCCATCAGCACACCGGACGCCGCGGCGAAGAAGACGCTTATTTCCACCTGCGCCGCCTGGGCTACGTCATGGTAGCGCGCAATTTCCGCTCACCGCATCACCACGGTGAGATTGATTTGATCGGCTGGGAGAAAGATGTCTTGTGTTTTATCGAAGTCAAGACCCGCACCACTCACGACGTTAAACCCGCGGAAGCCGCTGTAGATCGCGCCAAGTGGCGTTCCCTCATGCAGGTAGCCCGCGATTATCTGCGCAACCTTCCGGCTCCGTGCCAGTGGCGGTTCGATGTAGTCAGTGTGTACTATGAGTCCTCGTCGGACCGGCCCATTTGCGAGGTATTCAAGAATGCTGGGTCGTAGCGTAAAATACAATCTTTGCACGAACTCCGGGAAAGGATTCCTCTCCGTTGCCTGAACTCAGAAAAGACCCTATTGTGGGCCGGTGGGTGATTATTTCCACCGACCGCGCCAAGCGTCCCACGGACTTTGTCCGCGAAGGTGTGAAAATCAAGGGGGGCTTCTGCCCCTTCTGTTACGGGAATGAGAGCAAAACTCCTCCTGAGATCCAGGCGTACCGACCCAACCCCAACGGTGGCCCCGCGCCACAGCGAGATGCGCCCGGATGGACAATCCGTGTCGTCCCCAACAAGTTCCCGGCCTTGGGCATCGAGGGCAACCTGAATCGCCAGGCGGAGGGCATGTTCGATCGCATGAATGGCATCGGTGCGCACGAGGTCATCATCGAAACCCCAGATCACAACGCCACGCTGGCGACGCTCCCGCCCAAGCGCATCGAAGATGTTCTGTGGACTTTCCGCGACCGCATTCTCGATCTCAAGAAGGACCGCCGCTTCAAGTACATCCTGATTTTCAAGAATCACGGCGAAGCCGCCGGTGCATCGCTGGAGCATGCCCATTCGCAGTTGATCGCGCTGCCCATTCTGCCTATTTATGTGACCGAGGAGATTGAGGGTGCGAAGCAATATTTCATTTATAAAGAGCGCTGCGTTTTCTGTGACATCATCCGGCAGGAGAGCGAATCGGGCGTTCGCGTGGTGGCCGAGAATGAAGATTTTCTAACCTTGGCGCCGTATGCGCCCCGATTTCCTTTCGAGACCTGGATCCTGCCCAAACGACACGAGTCGGCTTTTGAAAATTCCTCGTCCCACATGTTCGAGAACCTGGCCAAAGCACTGAAGTCTCTGCTGATGAAGGCTGACCGCGTGCTCGACAATCCGCCCTACAATCTGGTGATTCATAGCTCGCCCGTGCAGGATCCCAACAACGATCACTACCACTGGCACATCGAGTTCATGCCCAAGTTAACCAAGACGGCAGGATTCGAGTGGGGCACAGGTTTCTACATCAACCCAACTCCCCCCGAGGAAGCTGCCAAGTTCCTGCGCGAAGCCAGCGTGGAAGAGGCCGTACCGGTAGCAGCAAGCTAAGTGCGGCGGTGGCAAACAGAAAGGGCGCGGCATAAGCCGTGCCCTTTCATATCGTAAAGCCCAAGTTATCCCTGCGTTCTGTCCAGAAACTCCGCATGCCACGCCATTTGAATAGCTTCCAGCTTGCCTTCGTTCGACTTTTTGGGATCGTCCTTGAATTCAGGCAGTTCAGTTACATAGCGGTGTAGCTCGGTGAATCGAATCGCCAGCGGATCGGCCTCCGGATGTTTCTCCGAAAGCAGGATCCCAATATCGTCCGCGTCATCCCAGGTCAAATCTTTACGCATGCAATCCCTTCCGTCGTTGTTCTTTGGTCCTGGGTCGCTGCAGTCTCACGACCCGCTTTCAGTGCCCCTCAGAAACGTAGTTCCGGTTCCAGGCCGGGATTTCCACCACGACTTTACCCGGTTTCGTAATCACAGCCTGACATCCGAGACGGGAGTTTAACTGCAAATCAGCCGCCATGTCCAACCGGTCGGCTTCGTCATCGTCCATCGGGGAAAGATTCTCTGCACCCTCTTTTACCCAAATATGACAGGTTGTGCAAGCGCAGTTGCCGCCGCAGGCGTGATCGAGCCCAATATCATTGTTCAATGCCACGTCGAGCAGCGACTGCTCCTTGCCATGGTCTTTGTAGGGCAGTTCGCCATTCTCGAACTGTACTGTCTTGCCCTCAGGCAGGAAGGTCACCTGAACCGTATTCTCGGTTGGAGCTTCCACCGTTGCCGTCCCTCCGCCCTGCGATTTTTCCTCTATCATGAATGCTCCTGCTTCTCCGTGTCCTCTGTGGTCGAGAACGCCGTCTCTGTGTTCTCCGTGTCCTTTGTGGTTAAAGCTTTCTTGGGCTTTATCTTATTCAAACTCCGCCTTGGCCACGGGGTGCGGCGCTTCCGGCCCCTCGCCTAGATCGGCCTCTTCCATAGTCTTGCCCTTCAATGCCGAAGAAACCGCCGTATCCATCATCAACTCGGCCAGCCGCATCGTCCCCTGGTTGAGCGCGTCGATAGCTTGGCGTATGACTGCGTAGTCGTCTTCGCCGTTGACCTCGTTCAGCGCTTTTTCCATTTTCGCAATCTGTTTTCTTTCGTCGCTAGTGAGCGCGCCCCACGCCGGACTTCTCTTTCCTTTTTCCAGCGCGGCCAGAATCGTCTGCGCTTCGTTCCGGGCTTCAATCACCTGCCGCTGCCGGAAGTCCTCTTCTGCGGAATCGAACGAATCCAGAATCATGCTCTCGACTTGTTCATCCGTCAGGCCGTAACTGGGCTGGACCTCGATTTCCGCCTCTTTGCCGCTGCGCTGCTCCCGCGCGGAAACGTGCAGAATGCCGTTGGCGTCGATCGTGAATTTCACTTCGATTCGCGGCATGCCGGCCGACATCGGCGGAATGCCTTTCAGGTCGAAGCGCGCCAGCGAGCGGCAATCCTTGGCCAGTTCGCGCTCGCCCTGCAACACATGAATGGCTACGTTGGCCTGCCCATCGATCTGCGTGCTGTAATGCTGCGTCGCCGAGGCGGGAATCGTGGAATTGCGCAGGATAATCTTGTCCGTCACCCCGCCGGCCACCTCGATTCCCAGCGACAGCGGGGTTACGTCCAACAACAGCATGTTCTCAGTGGCTTCCGAGCCTCCGCCCAGGATATTTGCCTGCACGGCCGCGCCTAGGGCCACAACTTCGTCGGGGTTCAAATCCGTGTGGGGCGTTCGTTGGAACAATTCTTCTACCAGCGCCCGTACCTTGGGAATTCGCGTCGAACCTCCCACCAGCACGACTTCATCAATCTGGCTCGCCTTGAGCCCCGCGTCCTTCATGGCGTGCTTGCACGGACTGACGGTGCGGTCGATGATCGGCTGAATCAACTGCTCAAAGAGCTCACGCGTGATTTGGCGCTGGTACTGTCTGCCTCCGGGCAATTCCACCTGGATCAGCGCGGCCGGGTGTT
Organism: Terriglobia bacterium; assembly: GCA_963765285.1. Lineage (GTDB taxonomy): Bacteria > Acidobacteriota > Terriglobia > Terriglobales > Acidobacteriaceae > CAVWZH01. Next base: position 503,830 of record CAVXVR010000006.1, on the reverse strand, counting down.
GCGAGAGTGCAATCTTGGTCTCGATCACCGCTTTGCGGATGGTGGCCACGACTTCGCCATTGCGCGAAACGTCCAAGCCCATATCGCCACGAATGTCATCAAGCGCCGTCCGGATCAGCAGATTGTCAATGTCATCGCCGCCCAGATGCGTGTCGCCATTGGTGGCAACGACTTCGAAAATTCCGTCGTGCAGCTTGAGTATGGAAATATCGAACGTCCCACCCCCCAGATCGTAAACCGCCACGATACCGTTTGTTTTCTTGTCGAGGCCGTAGGCCAAAGATGCAGCCGTCGGTTCATTTACTAATCGCAAAACGTCCAGCCCGGCGATACGGCCCGCGTCTTTCGTCGCCTGCCGCTGCGCGTCGTTGAAATAGGCCGGGACCGTGATCACTGCTTTGGTCACGGCCGCGCCAAAATAGCGCTCTGCATTGCGTCTAAGCTGGCGCAAAATGAATGCAGAAATCTCCGGCGGTGTAAACGTCTTGTCCCCCAGCTTGATACGGATCACTTCACCCGGCTGCAAATCCTCGGCCAGCCGGAAAGGGAACAGCCTCAGTTCGTCTTGAATGTCCTCAACGCCGCGGCCCATCAGGCGTTTGATTGAGTAGACCGCGCGCTCCGGAGTCTCGATCAGATACTTCCGAGCCGCACTACCCACCACGATATTGTCTTTTTCATCCAGCGCGACTACCGACGGGACCAGATTCAGTCCGTCTTCGCCGGGGATGACCAGAGGCGTGTCTCCCTGCATGAACGCCACGAGTGAATTCGTGGTGCCGAGGTCGATGCCGATAATGCGATCAGTAGCCATTTAGAAATTTGGCAATCGGGTAATTTGATATAATTTCAAAATCGGAACGGGGTAGACCGCGCAGGATTTCAAATTACACAATTACTCGATTACAAAATTGTCAATTCTCCAGCACTTCCTCCACCGTCTTTATCAGGTTCCGGAAGTAGTTTCTTCGGTTCAGCAAGTCCACCATCTTGTCGCGGGTCTGGCGCAGCTTTTGCTCGTCGCCGCTGTCGAGCGCCTTGTCCCATTCTTTCCACTGGCCCTTTAACTCGCCGAGCAGTGCCTCGTACCTCTCTTCCAACTCGAGTTTGTGCCGGCCCAGTTCCTCGACCAGTGCCGGATTGTCCTCGCCGGCTTTCTTCTGTGCGCGCAGTTCTTCCAGGTCCTCATTCAGATCGAAGACCTCTTCCAGCAAATCTGGAGGCACCACCTGCTTCTTCACCTCGCCCGTTGCCCGCGCCGCGTCTGTGGCCGATTTCGACTGCTCTTCCAGTTCCACACCTTCAAGCTTCAGAAGGTATTCTGTCCGCTTGATCGGATCCTTCAAAATCCGGTACGCGTCGTTCAGCAGCGAGCTCTGCTCCAGGCTCCAGGCTTGCTCCTGGCTGTTTTGTTGGGCATGCAGGTCAGGATGCAGCTTGCGGCTGAGTTCGTGAAACTCCTTTTCGAGCAGCGCGGTGTCAATATTCAGCTTCCGCGGCAGCCCGAAGAACGTGAAGTAGTCCACCGGTTTTGGTGGTTGCACTTTCCCGCACGCGACACAGAACTGCGCCGCCCGCATCTCACCGCACGACCAACACGCGGCAGTTTCGACTGTCAGCTCGGTCACTCGGATGGCGTCACTCATGGTGCAACACACCTCCCCACGGCCCAATTGTTAAGGAGAAATACGAGAACCGTGGAACTGGGATTTTCTCTGCGCTCTGTGCGGCGGCTCAGCGTCCTCTGCAGTTCAAGCCTTAACCTGAGAAAGAAGTCCCGCAGCCGCATGATTTCGACGAGTTCGGATTCACGAACACAAAACCTTGCTGCATGAGCGTTTCCTGATAATCCAGCGTCATGCCGTGCAGGTAGATGAACGATTTCGGATCTACAAACACCCGCACATCTCCAAATTGAAAGATGCGGTCGCGCTCCCGCGGCTGGGTGTCGAAGCGAATGTTATAACTCAGCCCCGAGCACCCACCGCCCTGCACGCCCAGGCGCAATCCACCCTGCTCGGGCGAAATGCCCTCTTTGACGATGGCGGTGCGAATCTTTGCCAGTGCCTTTTCCGTCACCACTACTCCCTTGGCGGGAGAGCTCTTGGTTTCTTCTGCAACCGGGGTCATAGACACAATCCTTGCCCTGCACTGGCCGATCGCCAACGACCTACGACAACCGGCCAACGACAGTTACTTCGCTTCCACCGCCACCGGCTTCGCCACGTCCTGCTTCTTCTTCCAGTCATGGATGGCCGCCCGGATGGCGTCTTCCGCCAGCACCGAACAGTGGATCTTCACCGGAGGCAGCGACAGTTCCTTCACGATCTCGGTGTTCTTGATCGCCAACGCCTCGTCGACCGTCTTGCCCTTCACCCACTCGGTGGCCAGCGAAGACGATGCAATGGCGGAGCCGCAGCCAAAGGTCTTGAACTTCGCATCTTCAATGATGCTGGTCTGCGGGTTCACCTTGATCTGCAGCTTCATCACATCGCCGCATTCCGGCGCGCCCACCAGCCCCGTCCCCACTTCAGAGCTGCTCTTGTCCATCGACCCCACATTGCGGGGATTATTGTAGTGATCAATTACCTTATCGCTGTATGCCATGACTCACTGCCTCCTTGAAAATTCGTCCTCAAAACCTTGTCATCCTGAGCAGAGTTGATCAGTTGCGGAGCAACCGATCAACGGAGTCGAAGGCCCCCTGCACTCCCGGCTTGACTCGACCGCCGAGAGGCATTTTCTGCAAGAACGCCTACTCCGCCGCCCACTTCACCGACTTCAAATCAATGCCTTCTTTCGCCATCTCATACAGCGGCGAAAGCTCGCGCAGCCGCTCGACGGTCTCGATCACGCGGTCCGCCACGTAATCCACTTCCGCCTCAGTGTTGAAGCGACCGATGCCAAACCGGATCGAGCTATGCGCCAGGTCATCTCCCGCGCCCAGAGCCTTCAACACATAAGATGGCTCGAGCGTCGCCGAGGTACACGCCGAACCGCTCGAAACCGCAATGTCGTTAATGCCCATAAGCAGCGATTCACCCTCCACATAAGCGAAGCTGATATTGAGATTCCCCGGCAAACGGTGTTCCATCGAGCCATTGATGTAAGTCTCATCCAGCCGGTTCATGATCCGGTCGCGCAGCCGGTTGCGCAAACCCGCCAGCTTGCACGATTCTTTTGTCATCTCTTCGGTAGCGATCGCGCACGCCTTGCCCAGCCCGACGATGCCGGGGACATTCAACGTCCCAGAGCGCATGCCACGCTCGTGCCCGCCACCGTCGATGATCGCGGAAATCTGCACGCGCGGGTTCTTGCGACGCACGTACAGCGCACCTACGCCCTTGGGTCCATACATCTTATGCGCTGAAATCGAAGCCAGATCGATGTTCATCTTGTTCACATCAACCGGAACTTTGCCCACGGCCTGGGTCGCATCGGTGTGGAAGATCACGCCGCGTTCATGACAGAGCTTCCCAATCTCAGCCACCGGCTGCAACACGCCGATTTCGTTGTTGGCGAACATGATCGTCACGAGGATGGTCTTGTCGTCCATCGCGCGCTTCAAATCGTCGAGATCGATCAGGCCATCCTTCTGCACCGGTAGATAAGTCACACGGTAGCCGTATTTCTCGAGGCGCTTGCAGGTGTCGAGCACCGCCTTGTGCTCCGTGACCGCTGTGATGATGTGATTGCCCTTCTCTTTGTACATCTCTGCGACGCCCTTGATGGCCAGGTTGTCACTCTCGGTCGCGCCCGAAGTAAAAATGATCTCTTTCGTCGTGGCGCCGATCAGTTTGGCAACCTGCTCGCGCGCGGTCTCCACGCCTTCTTCCGCAGCCCAGCCAAAAGAATGGTTCCGGCTCGCGGAATTGCCGAACTTTTCCATAAAGTAAGGCAGCATCGCTTCCAGCACCCGCGGATCCATCGGGGTCGTGGCGTGGTTGTCCATGTAAACCGGCAGCTTGATGCCTTTGCCATTCGTGGGCTGCATCGACTGCTGCTCGACTGGGGGAGTCTTCACATCCGTGCTCATAATTGCTGTCTCCTCAACTCTGGGCTACTTCTTCGAAATCGTTACCAGCTCTTCCGTCCCACCTTCCAACTCTTCCTTCATCTCTGAAATACTGATGCTGCGCAGCACTTCCTCGATGCTCTGGTTTACCCGGCGCAAGGGCTCGCGGATCGTGCAGCGCTCGGTTTGATCACACTCGCCGCGTACCGTAATGCAGGATGTGATGAACAGCGGCCCATCGATGGCCCGAATTACTTCAAAGGCTGAAATCTTCCGCGCATCCCGCGCCAGGGTGTATCCGCCATTGGTCCCGTGCTGCGAGTGCAGCAACCCGGCTTTCACCAGCCGCTGCAGAATCTTGGCCATCACTTCCGGCGGAATGCTGTACGCGTCCGCGACGTCCTTTGCGCTGCAGGCTCCGGCAGGGGCACGCTCAGCCAGGTGCTTCATGGCCATCAGCCCGTAATCCGCTTTTTTGGTGAGCTTCAGCATCTGCGGAGCGACTAAATATACGACCTTTGTGGTCGGATATGTCTATTCTAGCCACGAGATGCCTGAAAGCGCAACCCCTTACAGGCAGCCGTCGAAATCTGCAGTCAAGCGTAACTTTAGATAGGTTAACCGGTTACATCGATACGACATTTTTGGTCGTATATTTGAATGCGGGCCTGCGAAGGGGCTTGACATCGCCCAAGGCCGGTCTAAAATACCCTAAATTTCCGGTTCCATTCCTCGACCCGCCTGGGCAGGAAAGCCTAATCCGGATTTATGAATTCAAGCAAGCCGCCCCAGATCCCCGCCAGTCCAAACAACACCGCGCCATGCAAGCACTCCCGTGTCCGCATTGTGGCGCGTGAAGAAGATGCCGAATTCGTCGAGTGCATCGAGTGTGGCGAAGTCTTTGAAGCCAGTGAATTCAAAGACATGAATATCGAAGATAACAAGCTCTCGAGCGAATTTTGATCCCCGGCGCGGCCGTGACCAAGGTAACTTTCCCGCATAACTTGAGAGATGTTCCAATACAGTTTCGCATTGTTCAGGTCGAAGACTGTCCCGAGACAAGAATGCCGAATGTAGCCCTCGTCGTTGATGACTCTATGCTCATCCGCCACACTGTGTGCCGCTTCCTCGAAGCGCACGGTTTCACCGTGGAGTCCGCCACCAATGGCCAGGACGCGCTCGAAGTGCTCAAACGCATCCGGCCTGATGTCGTCATCACCGACATGCAGATGCCCAAGATGAGTGGCGCTGAACTCATTACCGCACTCAAAGCGGAACCTGCGACCGTCGACATCCCGATCGTCATCCTGGCCGGCAAGCAGAGTGGCTTTGAAAAGAAGGAAAAGCGCGCCAATTTCGCGGTCTTCAAAGACATCGACATCGAAGATCAGCTGGGAAAGGCGCTCGCAGCCGTACTCGGCGAAAAAGCCGCCGCCAAAACCACCGGCAAATGAACTCCCACTGAGAACTGGGAACTAAGAACTGAAAACTGGGGTGGGAAAACAGTGGTCAGTGATCAGTTCCAGCGACCAGCAAGCCCAAACAAGGGCGGCATACCGAATCACTAGCCACTGACCACTAGCCACTAGCCACTCAACCTCATCCCCGCCTCGGCCGAGAAGTCCATAGGCGCGAAATCGGCGGCGAGAAGTTTGGGATACGCCGCCGCCGCAATCATGGCGGCGTTGTCCGTGGAAAGCGGACGCGAGGGGAAATAAACCGGCAATCCTTCCATGGCGGCATCGTGCTCGAACCTCTGACGAAGTTCATTGTTGGCAGCCACGCCACCGGTCACGAACAGCGTTGCCGCCTCGCAGGCTCGCGCCGCCGCCAGCGTCTTGCCCACCAGGTCTTCCACCATGGCACGCTGAAACGAAGCGACCAGATCCAGCGTCACCGGGTCGGTGTTCGCGAGGTAATCCTTCAGTGTAGGCTTGGCAATTTCTGCCACAGCCTTCCGCCGTTTTTCGATGGAATGCTGCATGCCATGAGTCTCGATATACCGCAGCACCGCAGTCTTGATTCCGCTGTAAGAAAAATCGAAGCGGGTCGTGGAGTGCCGGGTCTCCGATCCGCCAAGAACAGCGGGAATGATCTTTCGGTCAGGATGCTTGATCTGCGGTGACGAAAACTTCACTGCCGCCGAATTCCCATGGCTGGCCAACTTATCGATCACCGGGCCGCCGGGATAACCAAGCCCCAGCAACTTTGCCACTTTGTCGAAGGCTTCTCCCGCGGCGTCGTCGCGAGTATGGCCGATGTTCTCGTATGTCCAACTATTTCCCCGCTGCTCGGCGAGATAGAGATGGGTGTGGCCGCCCGAGACCACTAACGCAAGTACCGGGAAACTCAAGGGCTGATTTGAAGAAGAGAAGCCCCCCTTTTGCCGCTCCTCGAGCAGCACGGCGTGAATATGTCCTTCAAGATGATTGACCGCGATCAGCGGTTTACTTAGCGCGAATGCCAGCGCCTTGGCATAGCTGATGCCCACCAGCAACGATCCAGCCAGTCCCGGTCCTTGCGTCACGGCCAGCGCATCCACGGAGAAGTAGGTCTGGCCTGCGTCAGCCAGAGCCTGACGTACGACAGGCACTATTGCCTTGAGATGCTCCCGCGAGGCCAACTCGGGGACAACCCCGCCGTAAGGTTGGTGAGTGGCGATCTGCGAGAACACGACATTTGAGACAATCTCTTCCCCCGACCGTACCACGGCCGCCGCGGTCTCATCGCAGGAACTCTCGATGCCCAAGATGTAAGCGTCTGGCAAGCAACTCTATTTTAAACTCACCAGACTTCACATCGCTTGCCCACTGGCCGCACCATCGGCGTGTCCGCCTTACAGCTGAAGGCCTGCTGAAACTCCGTCAAATTCGACAGCGGGCCATTCACGCGAAACTTGCCCAGGGGATGCGGGTCCGATTGGACCTGGACCCTTTGTTCCTCGATGCGAGATCGCGTCACCTCGCCATTGTCCCCAGGCGATGAAGAATTGTTGTTCCGGAGTGAAGCCGTCGACATCCGGCGGACGAGGTTTGCCTTTAAGAGACTTCTGAAAGGCAAGAAACGCAACTTTCGCGCCGCCGAGATCGCCGATGCTCTCGCCCAGAACCAGCTTGCCGTTGTGATGAACTCCCGGCTCGATGAAGTAATTGTCGAACTGGTCGGCCACGCACGCGCCCCGTTCTCTAAACTGCTTCAAATCGCTCTCGGTCCACCAATTTCTCAGCCGGCCCAGATAATCGATACTGTGCCCCCTGATCGTCGAAGCCGTGCGAAATCTCGTGCCCGATGACGACGCCGATCGAGCCGTAGTTGACGGCATCGGTTGCGTTAATGTCGAAACCTGGCGGCTGCAAGAATGCCGGCGGGAAAAACAATTTCATTCCACAGCGGGTTGTAATATGCGTTGGAAGTTGGCGGCGTCATGCCCCAGCGTGTGCGGTCGACGGGCTTTGCCGATCGTCTCGAAGATCGTCCTGCACACGAAGCGGCGTCCGGCAAGGTAGTCTTCGAAGAACGCATCGCGCCGGATATCGACGTTGCTGTAGTCCTTCCACTGGTCGGGATAGCCGATCTTCGGATCGAAGGTGGCGATCTTGGCCATCGCCCGCTCTTTGGTCTCGTCGCTCATCCAGGGGCGGCTGAGAATGTCGTCCCGCATGGCCAGCAATAGATTGCGCACCATTTCCTGTGCCCGCGCCTTGGCTTCCGGCGGGAAATATTTCTCGGTGTACTTCTTGCCCAACGCCTCGCCGAGTAGCTGGTCGGTTGATTCCACGCAGCGCTTCCAGCGTGGTTTGATCTCGGCCTGGCCGCGCAGATACTTTGCCGAAGAATGCATAGTCCTCTTCCACAATCGGAGCGGAAAGCGCTTCCGCCGTCGAGTTCAGCGCCTGCCACTTGAGATAGACCTTCCAGTCCGCGAGCGAAGTCTGCTGCAGTTGGCGATCGAACTCCTGCATGTATTTGGGCTGGTCGACGTTCATGTCGACATCCTGCGCTAGTTGCTTGTGCTTGAAGTAGTCCGTCCAGTCGAAATGAGGGAGCCAGGCCTGCAATTGGGCAAACGTCATGTTGTGGTCAGTCGCGCTGGGATCGCGCAGGGTGACGTTGTCTAGAGACGCTTCCGCGAATTGCGTCTCCATGGTCATGACGGTCTGCGCCCCTGCCGCGGCCGACTTCTGGTCCCAGCCGACCAGCGTGAACATCTTCGCGACGTGGGCCTCGTACTTCTCGCGCGCTTCTTTGAAGCGCGCATCCGGCTTGAGGTAGTAATCGCGATCGGGCAGGGCGTAGCCGCTGGCGCCGAGATCAGCCAGCGTCCAGGTAGGCTTGTGGGGATCGGTGGAACTGGCAAGATTGAAGGGCACGGTCGATCTGCACGTCGTGCAGCTCGGCCATTACGGGTTGCAGCCCAGGGTTGTCCTTGACGGCATCGATCTCGACAAACCACTTTTTCAAGCGGCTCAATGCCGCGCGCATTCACCCGCGACTCGTCCATGCAGGCGCCGTAGTAGTCGCCGATGATCTGATCGGTGCTGCCCTTGGCGGCAGTCTTATCCTGCTGCGCGGTTTCGAGGACTTCTTTCAACTTGTCTTTGGTGGTCTCGCCCGACTCCCAACGCTTGCTCCAACGCACCTTGGTCGGCGGAATGGGGTGGTTCGCCCGCCATGTCCCGTTGGCAAACTCGTAGAAGTCAGTGCAGGGATCAACCTTGCGGTCAAGATCCGTGACGTCGATTCCATGAAGGGATGAATTTTGAGAAAACACGGCCGGCGCAAGCAGGCAAACCGACAGGAAGGCTTTCACAAGGCGCATAAGGTTCGGTTCTCCGGGAGTTCGGCCTCTGGAACATCAGACCGAAAGGGTGAATGATTTTCGCAGGCAGCCAATTGTAAAACACACGCGGCTCAGCCGCGTCGATAGTTTAGACGGGGGTGCAGGGTTTAGGGAAGCGGGACGGAGATCGGGCGAGCTATTTCGCGCTCGCGGTGGCTGAGGAAGATTCTCGCTGTCTTTCACCAAGCCCATATCCTTGACTTGCTATACTTCCGCCAGAGCATGCTTGTGGCATGATCGGCCAGACCATCTCGCATTACCGTATCGTCGAAAGGCTCGGCAGCGGAGGGATGGGTGTGGTTTACAAGGCCCAGGATACCCGGCTCGACCGCTTTGTAGCTCTCAAGTTCTTACCTGCAGACATGGCCAAAGATCCCCAGGCCTTGGAACGATTTCGCCGGGAAGCCAAGGCTGCTTCTGCATTAAATCATCCCAATATCTGCACCATTTACGACATTGGTGAGAACGAGGGCCATTCGTTCATCGTGATGGAGTTCCTCGAGGGGATGGTGCTGCGCAAATGTATTGCCGGGCGTCCTTTGGAAACGCCCGTTATCCTGTCAGTGGCCATTGAGATAGCTAACGCCTTGGAGGCGGTCGACGCCGTTGGCATCGTTCATCGCGATATCAAACCATCCAATGTCTTCGTGACACAGCGGGGGCAGGTCAAGATACTTGACTTCGGCCTGGCAAAAATGACGACTCCCGTTGACTTGCGCAACCGTGACAGGCTCCACGAAGACAGCACCGTAACAACTCAAGATCTCACCGCTTTGGGCGCCACGCCTGGCACCATCGCCTTTATGTCTCCAGAGCAGGTGCATGGCGAGGAACTGGATCACCGTACAGACTTGTTCTCCTTTGGAGTCGTGATTTACGAGATGGCCACCGGACGTTTGCCGTTTGAACGCAAGACCGTCGGTGCGACCTTCGCCGCCATCCTGCACGAATGGCCTCCGTCCACAACCCACTGGAATTCCCGATTGCCGACCGGGATTGACAAGATTGTTTTTAAGGCCTTGCAAAAAGACCGGACGTTACGCTATCAGCACGCCTCGGAGATGCGCAACGATCTGAAACAGCTGAGTCCCGCCACTCAAACGGCCATCACAGCTTCGGCAGGCGCCGAAAGTATCACTACACAGCCCTCGGAAGTGCCCCTAGCCCGGAAGAGTGCATGGAAGATCGCGGTTCCTATTACCCTCGGACTCGCTTTGCTGGGAGCGATCATCGTTGGTGTGTCGTACCGCCGTACCTCTCAAGCATCTAAGCTCAACGAGAAGGACACCATTGTGCTGGCCGATTTTGCTAACACCACCGGAGACGCGGTTTTCGACGATACGCTGAAGACGGGGCTGAGCGTTGCCCTGCGACAGTCACCGTTTCTGAACCTTCTTTCGGATAACAAGGTCGGCTCAACTCTCAAGTTGATGACGCGCCCGGCTGACACGCCGCTTACACCCGATATCACACGCGAGGTTTGTCAGCGTAGCGATAGCAAAGCATATATCGGCGGGTCGATTTCAACTCTAGGAAGCGAATATGTACTGGTTTTGAGGGCGGTGAATTGCCAGAGCGGAGATATTTTGGCCGAGGAACAGGGAACGGCGGCGTCCAAGGAGAAGGTGCTGGACGCGCTAGGCAAGGGCGCATCCAAGCTGCGCACGGAGTTGGGTGAATCGCTGGCCTCGGTCCACAAGTTTGATGTTCCGCTGGCAGAAGCCACTACTTCTTCGCTCGAGGCTCTCAAAGCCTACACGCTTGGTCTGAAGGCTCATCTCGAGAAAGGCCCTGCCGCCGCCCTGCCTTACCATCAACGCGCCATCGAGCTTGATCCGAACTTTGCCTTGGGCTACAACGCATTAGGCAACGACTATTCCAGTCTGTCTGAGCTCGGCCGAGCCAGCGACTACTTTACCAAGGCGTTTGAGTTGCGGGAACATGCCAGCGAGCGGGAAAAGCTGGCGATTACTGCCATCTACTATCAATATGTAACCGGGGAACTGGAGAAAGCGGCACAAACGTTTCAGGAGATGATTGCCAGCTACCCCCGACATTACGCCGCACACAATAGTCTCGGCCTCGTGTACAGCGAACAGGGGGAGCACGAGAAGGCGGCGGATGCCTATCGTGAAAACCTCCGCCTAGTCCCGGACGACATCGCCCCTTATGAAAACCTCGGCAATAGTCTGCTCGCCTTGCAGCGATTCGAGGAAGCACGGCAGACAATCCGAGAGGCGCAGGCACGAAAGTTGGATGATTACATATTCCACAACGCCCTCTATGCACTGGCGTTTCTTCTGGAAGATTCAACGGCGACGATAGAACAGCAGCAGTGGTTTGCGGGCCAGCCCGACGCTGAGCACTTTGGGCTTTCGCTTGCCTCCGACACCGAGGCATACGCTGGTCACCTGGACAAGGCACGAGAATTTACCAGACGGTCCGTAGATTCCGCCATACACGCTGACAGCAAGGAAAGCGGAGCCATCTGGCAGGAGAATGCCGCGTTGCGCGAAGCCGCCTTCGGTAATGCCGCGGAAGCGCGGCAGTTGGCGGCAGAAGCTTTTAAACTCGTTCCCGCGAGTCGGGGCGTCGAGGTCGAAGCGGCGCTGGCCTTTGCCATGGCAGGCGATGCGGTACGCGCCGAATCGCTCGCCCAAGACCTGGAAAAACGCTTTCCTCTGGACACTCAGGTGCAGGCCCTTTGGCTTCCAGCGGTTAAAGCGCAACTGGCGCTGAATCGGAAGAATCCGGCCGAAGCCCTCAATACTTTGCAAGTGGCTGCATCACCCATCGAGTTGGGGCAAGTCCTGTCCGTCGCCAATATTTCCTGTCTTTATCCAACATTTGTTCGCGGCGAGGCATATCTGGCAGCGCGACAGGGCAGCGCCGCCGGCGCCGAGTTCCAGAAGATTCTCGACCACAGCGGCATCGTCTGGAACTGCTGGACGGGAGCCTTGGCGCATCTGGGAGTGGCTCGTGCTAATGCCTTGCAGGCTGGTGTGGGGACAGCCGCCTCGGCTGTCAATGGCGAGCGAAGCCCAGCCGATCGCGATGCCGCCCGCGTCCGGGCCCTCGCGGCCTACAAAGATTTCCTCACTCTCTGGAAAGACGCCGACCCCGACATCCCCATCCTCAAAGAAGCCAAGGCGGAGTACGCGAAGCTGCAGTGAAGCCGGTGCATTGACACCCCTTAGCGCACGCCATAGCATTCCTGCAAATGATCGGCCAGACCATCTCGCACTACCGCATCGTCGAGAGAGTCGGTGGCGGCGGGATGGGCGTGGTGTACAAGGCCGAGGACTTGACCCTGCACCGTTTCGTCGCCCTGAAGTTTCTGCCGGATGATGTTGCCAACGATGCCCAGGCCCTGGCCCGCTTCCAGCGGGAGGCGCAGGCGGCCTCAGCTCTGAACCATCCCAACATCTGCACCATCTATGAAATCGGGCAGCAAGACGGCAAACCGTTTCTCGTTATGGAGTTCCTCGACGGCCTGACGCTAAGACATCGCATCGCTGGCCGCCCGCTGGAGACCGAGACGTTGCTGTCCCTGGCCATTGAGATCGCCGACGCTTTGGACGCGGCCCACAGCGAAGGCATTGTGCATCGCGACATCAAGCCGGCCAATATTTTTGTGACCAAGCGCGGCCGCGCCAAGATTCTGGACTTCGGCCTGGCAAAGGTGACTTCAGGTGACAGAGTGTCCGATGTAGCGGGCGCCACGGCCCAAGAGACAGCGATGAGCGATGAGCACCTGACCAGTCCCGGTGCGACGCTAGGCACGGTCGCCTACATGTCACCCGAGCAGGCGCGGGCGAAGGAGTTAGACGCACGGACGGATCTATTCTCGTTCGGAGCAGTGCTGTACGAGATGGCAACGGGGACACTGGCCTTCCGCGGCGAGAGTTCTGCGGTCATCTTCCGCGAGATTCTGGATCGCACTCCGGTTGCGGCCGCGCGACTGAATCCCGATGTGCCCGCCGATCTCGAGCGGATCATCAACAAAGCCCTGGAGAAAGATCGCAGTCTGCGTTACCAGCACGCAGCCGATATGCGAACAGATTTGCAGCGGCTGAAACGCGATACCGACACGGGACGCTCAGTTGCGCCTTCTGCCGTGTCTTCGCCAGATGTTCCTCAAGGTGCAGCGTCTTGGCGGATTCGCACTAGTGGCGCGATCCCAATGGCCAGCGCCGAGGCAAGTTCTGATACCCAGATCGTCGCCGGGGTCGTGGCGCGGCACAAGAAGGCTTTTTTGGCGGCCGCCGCGGGCACCATATTGATTTTAGCTGGCCTTGGCTACGGGGCGTATCGCTGGCTCACGCCTGCTTCCGGCTCAACTATCGATTCCATTGCCGTCCTGCCCTTCACCAACGTCGGTGGGGATGCCAATACCGACTATCTCAGCGACGGCATCACCGAATCCTTGATCGACAATCTGGTACATGTCCCCGATCTCAAGGTGAAGTCGCGGCACTCGGTCTTCCGCTACAAGGGGAAAGATGTTGACGTGCAAAAGGTCGGCCACGATTTGGGCGTGTCGGCGCTGGTGAGCGGAAGAGTGGTGCCGCGAGGAGACAACATCGAGGTGAGCGCCGAGCTTACCGATGTCCGGGACAACACTGAAATCTGGGGGCAGCGGTACAGCGCCAAGAGCGCAGACATCATCTCGTTGCAGCAACAGATCGCGGGTGATCTTGCGGAAAAGTTGCGTTCCAAGCTCAGCACGTCAGAAAAACAGCAGGTCACCAAACAGGGCACAGAGGATACAGAAGCCTACGAGTCGTATTTGAAGGGTCGTTACGCGTGGAACAAACGAACCCCTTCGGACGTCGCCACGGCAATCTCCTATTTCAATCAAGCCATCGCCAAAGACCCCGGCTACGCTTTGGCGTATTCGGGTCTGGCCGATGCCTATACCGTATTGGCCAGTTACGGGGGCACGCCCAGCGAAACCTATGCGAAGTCAAATGCCGCCGCGCGCAAAGCGCTCGAGTTGGACGCGAGTCTGGCCCATCCCCATGCCGTTCTGGGCAACAACGAGACGAATTACGACTGGGATTTTGCTGGGGGAGAAGCTCAGTTCAAGAAAGCTCTGGAACTCGATCCCAACGATGGCACGGCCCACCAATGGTACGCGCTGTATTTGAGCTTGATCGGTGGCCGGGAGGAGGAAGCCCTGGCGGAAGCCGATCGTGCCCACCAATTGGATCCGCTGTCGCCGATTATCAGTCTGCGAGTCGGATCGGTTCGTCTCCATGCACGCCACTACGACGAGGCCATTGCCGAGGCTAAGAAGGTGGCCAACGAGAACCCGGTATTTGCCCCAGCGCATGCTCTTCTGGCCGAAGCATACTGGGGAAAACGCATGTACCCGCAGGTCATTGAAGAGCGGAAAGCCTTCGGCCAGCTCTCCGGCAACCCAAACGAATCTGAATTCGCTTCGGCTCTGGAGGAAGGGTTTCGTTCGGGGGGTTGGAAAGGCGCACTCACGAAAGGTATTGAGGCGCGTCTTGCGCAACGCAAGACCGGCTACGCTTCGCCGTACGGAATTGCTGTGCTCTACGCCGATTTGGGAGACAAGGAACGCACTTTCCAGTGGCTCAATACCGCTTATCAGGAGCGCGATTGGTTGCTGGTCGGTTTGCAGACTGACTTCCAGTTTGATCCCCTACGTTCCGACCCCCGGTTTGCTGAGTTGGTGCGGAAGGTTGGGTTGCCCTAGTACTTTACGATCCCTGTTTCAATTCCACCAGCACCTGCCGCGCGATTTCCTTCAGCGTTTCAAACACGCCGACGCCCTGAAACGCCACAGCTTCCAGCACCGGCTCATTCTTGCGCGCCAGGTTCTTGGTAAGGGTTTCCACGGGAAGCACATTGGGCAAGTCGCGCTTGTTCAACTGAAGGATGTAGGGAATCTTCTTGAAATCGTAACCATGCTCCTTCAGGTTGTCCATCAGGTTGTCGAGCGCCTCGATGTTGGCGTCCATGCGCTCTTCCTGGGAATCGGCCACGAAGACGATCCCGTCCACGCCGCGCAGAATCAGCTTGCGGCTGGCGTCGTAGAACACCTGGCCGGGAACGGTGTAGAGGTGAATTCGGGTCTTGAAGCCGCGCACCGAGCCGAGGTCTAAAGGCAAGAAATCAAAGAACAACGTTCGCTCGGTCTCCGTGGCCAGCGAGATCATCTTGCCTTTTTGCTGGTTCGCAGTTTTCTGGTAGATGTGCTGCAGATTGGTCGTCTTGCCGCCCAGACCGGCGCCATAGTAGACGATCTTGCAGTTGATCTCCCGAGCTGCAAAGTTAATGAAACTCAACGCTTTCCTCAATGTGCGCGGCAAACGCCCGAAACCGGCCGTTTCCGCGTAAGGATTTTGCTGATACTGCTGGTTTTATATCACACGCTGAATGTGACTGGCAGGTTACTCCGGTTACTTGTCACGCACCGGTAACTCCTCCGATATTGCGCCAGCCGCAACGCAGAGGGGTCCAGGACGAACCGTGCCACGCCGCAACCAGGCCGATTTTTCATAGCTATGCGGCGAATCGTCACCGGATTCCACCAGCGGGATAGTAGCCAGTCTTGGCAATCACATCGACGCAGGGACGAACGGAGGAGGATTTGCACCCCGGCCGGGCGACGCGAACCTCAATCTCACGATACGTGCTGCTCACCGTCGCGCGGGTCATATAGCCCAAGGTGTACTGGTTGCGGGCATCGCCCAGGGCGGCTGCGTAAGTGTCTTCGATTACATCCGGTGAGAAGCCAGTGAGGATTTCTCCGCCGGTGGCGTTCGCATATTTAGGCAGGATGTCGCCAAAGCCGAACTTCTTCAGATGGAACCGCTCCAATTTGCCGTAAACCGGGATAGCTGAACCCTCCACCGCCACGCCGTAAACGAGAATTCCGTTGGTCAGCAGAACCTTCAAAACGTCGCGATAGCTGGCTTTGCTGTTTGACTCGCGGCCGTCGCTGATCACGAAAATGACCTTGCGCCGGGAGCGGTCGCGTTTGCCCAGATCGACGGCCGCGGCCAGAATCGCGTCGTTCAGCACGTGGTATTCCCGGGGAGGCGCATTGGGGTGAATCGTCCCCTGGTCGAGCGGTACTCCGTTCACGATAGGCCCTTGCGGCCCGAGTGGGCCGTCCATGACGGGAACGCCGTTGTTGCGCCCGCTGACCGTCTTCAATTCGTTCAGCGTCTCGTTCAGCTTTTTGCCGGCTGCCGCAAAGCTCGACATACGGGAAACATTGCTGCTGTAGGTGTAAATCGCGACTTCGTCATAGACGCTGAACGCGCCTTCGAGCGCGGGAAAGGTCTTTTTCACCTTCTCCACGGCGGTGTCGGGCATACTGAGGTCGATGATGACGGCGGCCGACATGGCAAAGGCGTCGGACGTGAAAAAATTCAGGGGTTGTTTCTTCCTATCTTCAAAAACCGTAAAGTCCCGGGGCAGCAGGCCGCTCAACAGGTGGCCGGACTCGTCCTTCACCATCACTGGGACCAGCACCTGGTTGGCGCTGACGGTGAATTTGTAGAGGTCCTGTCCGGATGCCTCTCGCTCCTCGGTGGCGCCGCCCTCCGGAACGGTTGTGATCTTCATTGGGGGCGGAGGAAGCGGAGTGCCGGAATCCACCGCAGACCGGGGAGGCGCAGAACCGGGCGCCAGGGGCGGCTGGGCGGGCGGAGGCTGTGGTGCCGGGCTGGATGTGGTGGGAGGGGTCTGGCCTGCTGGCGGCGGGGGCTGCGGGTTGGCCGAAGGTGGGGGCGCCGGGAAGCTCTGCGGCGGGCGAGTAGCCGAGGGCGCGTCCGGAATGTCTTGTTTTTGTTCGTCTTGCTGCGCGTCCGTCGGAGTGAAGACCAGACATACAGCCATCGCAGCTCCCAATCCTAGCTTCGCCACTCCCCGAATCATCGCAGGCAAATTCACGTTTCCACCCCGGTCGTCCTGTCTTCTTCAGGTTCGGATGCTGAGAGCCGCCGTTTCGTGCATCTAAGTTCTCTGGGATAGACTAACAAAAACCGCGAGAGAATATCCTAATGCCTAAAATGCGTCCCCTGGCTGTGTTCACCGCCCTGATCCTGGCGGCCTGCCCGCTGGCGTTCCTTTTTGCTCAGGAGCTTCCGCGCCTGGCACAACCATCCACTGAACAGGGGAAGGATGACCAGTCTCTCAGCACCCTCAAAGTCAATGTCAACGTAGTGCAGCTCTTCTTCAACGTGAAGGACAAGAAAGGGGGCCTGATTGCCAACCAGACGAAAGACGATTTCGAGATCTTTGAGGACGGCAAACCGCAAACCATCAAATACTTTACTGCCGAATCCAACTTGCCGCTGACGCTCGGCATTCTGATCGATTCCAGCCCCAGCCAGCAGCGCGTTCTCGATATGGAGAAAGAAGTCGGCGGTTCCTTCTTGAGCCAGATTTTGCGCGACAAAGACGAAGCCTTTGTGATTGGCTTCGACGAAAACATCGACCTGTTGCAGGACTTTACCAACTCAACCCGGCGCTTGAAAGATGCCCTCAACGGCGTGCGCATCGGGGGCGGCTCGCCAGACCCGCGTGGCATTCCTGGCATGGGCGGTGGGCCTGTTCCCACGCTGGCTCATGCCTGCTGCACTATGCTCTACGACGCGGTGTATCTGGCTTCTCACGACGAGCTGTCGCAGGAGGTTGGCCGGAAGGCGATGATCCTCCTGACCGATGGCGAAGATGAAGGCAGCAAACTCAAAATCAAAGATGCGATCGAGGCGGCGCAAAAATCCGACGCCATCGTGTACGTGCTGCTTTGCGCGGACCGCGGCTTCTATGGAGTGGGCGGATATTCGGGCGCTGGGGAAATGAAGAAACTAACAGAGGAAACCGGAGGCCGCGTCATCGAGGTCGGCAACAAACCCGAGAAGCTGCGGGACGCTTTCGACCAGATTTCCAAGGAACTGCGCAGCCAGTACAACATTGGCTACACGCCAACCAACGCCGCCCTCGATGGCACGTACCGCAAGGTCGATGTCCACTCCAAGGGCGGATACAAGATCCAGGCCCGCAGCGGCTACTACGCCGTCCCACGCAAAGATTAGCTAGCATTTCGACTCCAATGTCATCCTGAGCGGAGCAACCACTTCGCGAAGCGAAGCGGTTGCGGAGTCGAAGGACCCCATGCCAGCGGGCGCTTCATCAAGCCTGGAAAGGAATTCTCACGATGCCCTACAACCACCCACGGAAACTCCTCGCTGTGCCGGTGCCGCATTCAACTACATGGGGTCCTTCGACTGCGGGGTTCGTTCACTTCGTGAACGAACCGCTCCGCTCAGGATGACAGGGGCAGGCGGGCCCGGTTAAAATCGTCGATCCTTTAGCCGGATCACGAACTTTAATCCTGACCACACCTCATTCACGGCACACACTTTCACGTCGACCAGGCCGGCGTCGAGTCCGATTTTGCGCACGTTGTTTTCGGTCAAATCAGTCGCCACTCCGGATGCTTTCTTAGGCCAGCTCACCCACAGCATGCCCGCAGGCGCGAGCAGCCTGGCAAACCGGGGAAATTCTTTCTTCAGATCCGACTGCTTTTTCGCGAACACCATGGCGAAATCGAGCGGTGCTTTCCCATCTTTCGCAATCTGGCAGGAAGCGAGGGTGTCTTTCAAATCTGCCTTCATTTCGAGGGGCAAATCAAGAAACGCCACCCGAAATCCTTCCTTGATGCCCAGTTTCTTGGGTAAGGGAGTGCCGGAGTATCCCGCCACGTGAGACCTATTGAGTGGGTGCGTAGTAGCCGTGGCGGCTGCGCACCTTCAGGTTTTTGTGGTCTTGGGCTACGATCTCGACGGTATGGTAGCGTCCGTCGGCGCGGAATTCGGCAGGGCGATAGGAGAGCGCGTATTGACTGCGTAATTCGTCCTGGATTTCAGAGAAAGCGTTGGCGACGTCGTTGAGCTGGAATGGAAAGAACGCCCGCCCGCCGGTGGCGTCGGCAATACGCTCCAGCACGCGGTCGCCACGTTGACGTCCGCCCATCACATTGGTGCTGATGGTGTAAATGATCACTTCAGCCCGCTGCGCCATCTCGATCGCTTCCTCGCGGGTCACGTGGCTGGTATTGTCGTCGCCGTCGCTGAGCAGAACAATGGCTCGCCGTACCGGGCCATTGTGGGGCTGCTTCAGCAGCTTGTCGCGGCAGGCAAAATAGAGCGCATCATACATTGCTGTGCCCCCGCCCGGACGCAGCGCGCGTACTCCGCGAGAAAGTTCTTCGGTATTGTCGGTAAAGTCCTGGGTCACTTCCGGGGTCACGTCGAATCCCACAACAAACGCCGAATCGTAACGCAGCCGTACCGTCTGATTGAGGAATTCGATTGCGGACTCCTGTTCAAACTTGAAGCGGTCGCGCACCGAATTGCTGGCGTCGATCAGTAGTCCCACCTGCAAGGGAAGGTCGGTCTCGTTGTGAAAGCTGCGAATCTCGGTGGCTGGATGGCTGTCATCGAGCACGCTGAAATCTGTCTTTTTGAGGTCCTTCACGTAGCGGCCGTGTTTGTCGGTCACGGTGAACACCACGTTCACTTCGTTGACCGGAACGCGGATCGTGGTGGTGGTTTCGTCTGTATTAGAAGCGTCCGGGCTGGGAGATCCGGTGTCGGGCTTCGTGGTCTTATCGGTCGCGCCCGGCGCCGTGGTTGAAGAAGAGGCGGGCGTTTGTGCCGGAGCAGACGTGGCAGGCGCGGTTTTCGGCTGTTGTTTGACCGATGAGGGCGCTCCGGGCAAGTTGCCCGTGGCGGGATCCTGTGCAGCGGCGACCGAAATGAAGCAAGCGAAACAGAAACACAAAAGCAGCGCGAGGCTGCCCACGACCACAAGAATGCGCCCGAACCTCATTATCCCCATTATATCCATACGGGCGTCTATTTCGGCCGGCACGGACTACCCGATGCGCTCCAGAAATGCTTCCAACTCCTTGGGCAAAGGCTGCGAAAATGCCAGCTCGGCTCCGGTCCGGGGATGGGCGAAGCGCAAGGCCGCGGCATGAAGGAAGTTTCTGTCCAACGAGGCAGCGGTGCCTGCGCGGGTCTTCAATTCCCGTGGAGCGCCATAAAGAGTGTCCCCGACAACCGGATGGCCCAGCGATGCCAGATGCACGCGAATCTGGTGGGTACGGCCCGTGTCGATTCGCACTTCGAGGAGCGTAAACTTGCCAAGCTTGGACTCTATTCTACGCCTCACCTCGTAGTGGCTGATGGCTTCGCGCCCGCCTTGCCGCTTCGTCGTCATACGCACGCGGCGTACACTGTCGCGGCTGATGCTGCTCGAAATCGTTCCCCGTTCTTGCTTCATCCAGCCATGCACCAGGGCAATGTAGGTTTTCTTGATCTGGCGGGCGGCAAACTGCGCCGCCAGCTTGCGGTGGGATTCGTCGTTTTTCGCGACCACGATCAGACCACTGGTGGCCTTATCCAGGCGATGGACAATTCCCGGACGCAGCTCGCCTCCTACGCCCGAGAGTTTTCCGAAACGATGCAACAGCGCATTGACCAGGGTCCCCCGGTTACGATCATCATCTGTGGCGCCCGCGCCGGCGTGCACCATCATGCCAGCGGGCTTATTGATCACTGCCAGGTCGTCATCTTCGTAAACAATTTCGAGCGGGATGTCTTCAGCTATGGCGCGCAGAGGCGGACGCGGAACATCAGCGATGATTTCGATTTGTTCTCCGCCGCGCAGCCTCAGGGACGCTTTCGCCGGCACTCCATCGACCTGGACTTTTTGTCCGGCGATGAGTTGCTGCACCCGCGCGCGGCTAACCTCGGTGAGCTTCGTGACTAGAAACTGGTCGAGTCGCAGCCCGGAGCTTTCAGACGTCGCCGAAATCGAGATGGGAAATTCCCCAGACAAGTGGTTTTGAGGTTGAGCGAATGAAAGAATATCGCGAAGCGAGCTAGAAATGAGAAGGGGAATTGTCGGCGGTCCTAAATTCGTAAACCACAAAGGACACGAAGTTACACGAAGGCGGAACTCCTTGGGTTTTCCTTTGTGTACCTTCGTGTCCTTGGTGGTTAAATCACCGTGCCTGCACAGCCACCGGCTTGGCTAAGCCGCTACGCAGCCACCAGATGATCCCGCCGAGCAGCACCAATCCAATCGAGATGAGCTGCGTCCCGGTCATGATCCCGCCGAAGACTTCACCCCGGCCCGGGTCGTCGCGGATGAATTCCAGAAAGAACCGCGCCACGCCATACAACATCAAGTAGGCGCCAAACACCTGGCCATCGAATTTCTTGCGGCGGAACAACCACATCAGAATGAAAAAGTTCACCAGTTCGACGGCGGACTCAAAAAGCTGGGTCGGTTCGAGCGGAATGTTCAGCGGTGTCGACGAGTTCGCACTCGCGATCGGGTTGGTAAAGGTCACACCCCAGAAATGCTGGGTCGGTTTGCCATAGCAGCAGCCGGCGGCAAAGCACCCCACGCGGCCGATAGCGTGCCCTAGGGCCAGCCCGGGCGCAAACGCATCGCAGGTGGCCAGCGCCGGCATGCGCCGCTTGCGGATGTACCAGACAGCAGCTACGAAGGCGGCAATTAGCCCGCCGGAAAAAACTCCGCCAGCTTGCAGAGTGCCGAAGCTGAACAGTTCGCCGGGATGCGCGGTGTAGTAACTCCAGTCGTTGACGATGTATAGAATCTTGGCGCCCACAATGCCGCAGAACACCACCAGAATGCCGAAGTTCCAGGCGTCGTCGGGATTGATGCCTTCCTTCTGCGAGTTGCGGACGCTTACCCACAGCCCAGTCAGTACGCCGATAGCGACCAGAAGCCCGTAGGTAGGCAGGAAGAATTTGCCGATATGAAAAAGTTCAGGAAACACTGCTTAGTTGGATGCTCCGAACCAGAGAATCGAACGATTCAGTTTAGCAGGGTAGACGCAGTCGGGGTATTCCGGCAAAGGAACGGCGAGCCGCGCAAGAAAAATCAAGCCGACCCACTGTGCCGTGTGGCGGGCCGAGAATGAACCGTCGTTAGACGTGTGGGAACCCGCCGAGACCCTTTAGGCTTCTCCGCATGGCGGAGCGTAGCACACCGGATCGTATATCGAGTCGAGCCCCCGTTCATTCAGGTGTTGGTTCAAAAATCGGTTACCGTCATCACCAACCCCGTAGGCCGGCTTTCAGGATGGATGCTAGGGGAAACTCCCGGCGGTTGGCAAGAGGCAGAACGCAAAAAGTTGGCACGCGGCTTGCTGTGCGGGAAGGGACCGGGAGCGCCTATCCCGCTTTGCGCTTCTCTTCCAGCACTTCATCCAGCGCTTCGGAGAGATTCTGGGCGCGCTTGATGTATTGCAGCGCCCCTGTGTCGTAGTTCCGTTTCAGCAGGTTGTATTCGTCGGCGATGTTGAGGGCGGCGAGAACGGCCAGCCGCGCGGTGTCCACGGTGTGGGTCTGTTCTGAAACGGCGCGCATCTTGGAGTCGACGTATTCTGCCAGCTTCAGGATATATTCCGGGTCAGACCCGCGCAGGTTGTAGGGCTGGTCGAAAATCTCTACGCGCACGCTGCTGTTGGCGGCGTCCCGAACCGGCTGCTGTTTCGTCGCGGATGCCATAGTCGCTACACTCCCTCTTAACGCGCGAAAAATGGTCAGCTGGCCGCCTGCTCCGCGGTCAGCGATTCGATCTGCGTCAGCATTTTTTCCACGCGTCCGCGGATCTCTTCGCGTTCCTTACGCAAGCGCACCATTTCCTTGCGCAGGGTTTCGACTTCTTCCTCGCGCTCTTCCAACTGCTGGCGCAAGCGCTGGGTATCGCGTTCGGCCGCCGTCCGCGCTTCGCGCGCCGACTTGTACATCTCAATGGTGCGATAAACTTTTTCTTCCAGCGCTTGAAAATCGTCGGTAGGAACCTGGGTCGATACCTCATCAGCCATTCGCACAGACATGAGTGCACCACTTCCGCTTGGGATGGGAAACTTAAGCGCAGTATACCGCAGAAACCTGTGGATGGATCAGACCTGGAAGGGCAGGGCGGCGGCGAAATCCCGCTAGGCAGTTCGAAATTGAACCCATTTCGGGCCACCGGAATGGTGGACGCCCAACCAGGCCAAGAATGGCTATAATCTTGGCATGAGATCAGATCAAACTTTCCCTCATTGCTCTGACCACGCTCGCCGCGCTCGCGATTCCCAGCGCGGCCAAGATGGCCGCCAAGACAAAAGTCGAAATCAAAGATGCGCAAGGCAAGTCCGTTGGCACGGCGGTGATATCGCAGAAAGGGACCGGCGTCGTGCTCGACGTTCGGGTTCACGGCCTGCCTCCCGGCGTGCACGGCATACATTTTCACCAAAACCCGAAGTGTGAAGGCCCGGATTTCAAATCGGCGGGCGGACATTTCAATCCCGAGGGCAAGAAACACGGGTTTGACAACCCCGACGGACATCACGCCGGAGACATGCTGAACCTCACGGTGGACGCCAAGGGCAACGCCAAAGCGAAACTTGAGGACAAAGACGTAACCCTCGGGGACGGGACCCATTCGCTTTTCAGCAACGGCGGCACCTCGCTGATGATCCACGCCAAAGCCGATGACATGAAGACGGACCCTTCAGGGAATTCGGGCGACCGGATCGCTTGCGGCGTGGTTACGAAGTAGCGGGCGGGCGGGGAATCTCCCAGCCTTCGATAAGCGTTGAGCCCAGGCTATTGGTGTTTCTTTAACTTCCGGAGACGGCGCGCTGCTTCGTCGAGGGTCTCATCCCGCTTACAGAACGCGAAACGGACCTGCTGCGCGCCGTCGCGGGGATCGTCATAGAAGCTTGATCCGGGGACGACGGCGACCCCGATGTCCTTCACCAAGTAGCTCGCAAACTTTACGTCATCTTCAAAGCCGAATCCGCTGATGTCGGTCATCACGTAATAGGCCCCGCGCGGGGGGAAACAGCGGAAACCAACCTCCTCAAGCACGGGCATAAGCCTATCCCGCCTCGCGCGATATCCCTCGGCCAGCCGTTGGTAGTAACTGGCCTCTATTTCGAGCGCAGCGGCTCCGGCTTCCTGCAAAGGTGCAGGCGCGCCCACCGTCAGGAAGTCATGCACTTTGCGGATTGCGTCGGTGATCTCAGCGGGCGCGACGGCCCAGCCCACGCGCCATCCGGTGACGCTGTAGGTCTTCGAAAGGCCGTTGATGGTGACAGTGCGTTCGCGCATGCCGTCCAGCGTCACGATCGAAATGTGCTCCGTGCCGTCGTACAAAATGTGCTCGTAGATTTCATCGGCGATGGCGAGGACGTTGAACTCCACGCACAGGTTGCGAATCAGTTCGAGTTCGGTTCGCGTGAATACTTTGCCGGTCGGGTTATTTGGCGTATTCAGAATGATGGCTTTGGTATTGTTGTGGAACGCGGCCCGCAACTCGCGTTCCTCAAAAGTCCATTCGTCATCGGCCATCGTTGGCGGACGCAGTTTCACGAAGCGCGGCTTCGCGCCCGACAGAATCGAATCCGGCCCGTAGTTTTCGTAGAAGGGCTCGAAGACGATAACTTCGTCGCCGGCGTTACAGACGGCCAGCAGCGTCGAAATCATGGCTTCGGTCGATCCGCAGCACACAGTGATTTCGCGTTCCGGATCAACCTGAATCCCTTGCCACTTCTGCATTTTGGCGGCGATCGCTTGACGCAGGTTCTTGGCCCCCCAGGTGATGGCGTATTGATTCACATCGCCGGCAATGGCTTCCTGGGCGGCTTCTTTGACTTCCCGGGGCGCAGGAAAATCTGGAAAGCCCTGCGAGAGGTTGACGGCGTTGTAAAGCATCGCCTGGCGAGTCATCTCGCGGATTACAGACTCGGTGAAGTGGGCGACCTTGGAGCTGAGAAATTGCTTCATGCTCGGAGCGTTCCGCCCAATCCTTCAAGGGTCTTGATAATCTGGGCGGACCATTGTGCGACTTCTTCTTCGCGAAGGGTGCGGTCGCGGGATTGGAATATCGCCCGCAGCAGAATCGAATACTTGCCGGCGGGCAGCTTTCCGCCGCGGAAAATCTCGGCGGGAACGAATGAGCGCAGATCGGTCAAGCGCAGGCCCTCGACCGCCTGGCGAATTTTCTCGAACAGCACGCCGTCGGAAAACACGAACGAGAAGTCACGCTCGACCGCCGGATAGCGCGGTAAAGGTTCGTAACGCACCTGGCGCAAGTTATGTTTGTACAGCCGGTCAAGATAAAGCTCGGCCACGAATACATCTTTGCGCAGCTTGCGCGCGGCGGCGACGTCCGGATGAATCTGGCCGAACTGGGCCACGGTCGCGCCATCCATGACGGCGCGCGCCGAGCGGCCGGGATGGTAATACTCGGGCGCGTTGGCGTCGAAATAGAGCGCACGATGCTCGAACGCGCCCAGCAACATTTCGATATCGCCTTTGAGGTCGAAGAAGTTCACGGGCCGCACCGGCTGATGGACGCCGGGCACCACTGCGCTGCCGGTGGCGCCGAGGCAGATGCGCTTCAACTCCAGCGCCGCGCCGTTTGCGGCCTCGAAGGTTTGGCCAGCCTCGAAGAGGCGGACATTTTCTACGTCGCGATTCAGGTTGTAGGCCAGCATGTTCAAAATGCCGGGGACCATCGACGTGCGCATGATCGAAGCTTCTTCGCTGAGGGCATTGGCCAGCTCGATCACCGGCGCATTGGAAAAAGTCTCGGCGTCCTCGTGCGAAATGAAACTCAGCGAGACTGCCTCGTGGTAGCCGAGCGCGAGCAGCGAAGAACGCAGCCTGGCGTCTTTCTGCGCTTCGGGAAGTTCGACCACTGCGCCGGCAAAGGCGGGCAGAGTGTTGGCGAACTTGTCGTATCCGTGGAGGCGCGCGATTTCTTCGATCAGATCAATTTCGCGTTCCACATCGAGCCGCCAGCTGGGAATGTGGACGGTGAAATCGGGATCGCCGCCGCGTTCGGGCATCAATTCGAAGCCGAGCCGCTTGAGGATGCGGAAAATCTCGTTGGTTTCGAGCTTTTCGCCCAGAATGCGGTGGACCTCAGAGATGTGCAAAGCAATGGGTGCCTGGTCCAGCCGTTTCGCGACAACGTCAACCACGCCGCCGTGCAGTTCGCCTCCCCCCGAGTTGAGGATGAGTTCGGCCACGCGGTCGCAGGAAAGCACAGTGGAATCAAAATCCGCGCCCCGCTCAAAGCGGTGCGAGGCGTCAGTATGCAGAGCGTGACGGCGGGAGGCTTTGCGAACGCTGGCCGGGTCCCACCACGCAGATTCGATCAGGATGTTGCTGGTCTTCTCCGTGATCATGGTGTCGAACCCGCCCATGACGCCGGCCAGCCCAACCGGTTTCACGGCATCGGCGACGACCAAGTCTTCAGTGGTGAGCTTGCGCTCGACGCCGTCGAGAGTTTTGAGTTTCTCGCCATCGCGCGCGCGGCGAACTATGATCTTGCCGCCTTCGAGCAGATCGAGATCGAAGACGTGCGTAGGCTTGCCCATTTCCCAGAGCACATAATTCGTGGCATCGACCGCGTTGCTGATGGGCCGCTGATCGAGCAGGGCCAGACGTTCTGCGATTTTTGCGGGCGAAGCCTTGATGGTGACGTTGCGCAGCACGCGCGCGCTGAAGCGTGGGCAGAGATCGGGTTCGGCGATTTCAATTGGGAAGGGCACGACTTCAGTCGTGCCGGCAGGCTCGCTCGCTGACGCGGCTTTAGCCGCTGAGGGCAGCTTCGGCTCGATAAGTTTCAGCGGCAGATCGTAGATCGCTGCCGCTTCACGCGCTACGCCGTAGTGGTTCATCGCGTCAGGTCGGTTCGTGCCGATCTCCATTTCGAAGACGGTGTTCTCGCCTGAGCCACTGATTCCTTCCACGGCGATTCCGACCGAAGTGAGATCGGCGGCAAGACGGCGGTCGTCCACGCCGAGATCAACGAAATCGCGCAGCCATTGGGGAGAAAGTTTCATGAGAAGAAGCTTTTAGCTATTAGCTTTTGGCTCTTAGCTTGGAGCACATTGTTGACATCTTATCGGCAAAGCTAAAAGCCAAGAGCTAACAGCTAAGAGCTGGTTTACCCAAACTGCTCCAAAAACCTGACATCTCCGTTAAAGAACAACTGAATATCATCGATTCCATATTTCAACAGCGCGATGCGGTCGGCGCCCATGCCGAAGGCAAATCCCGAGACTTTCCTGGGGTCGTAATCGACAAAACCATAGACGTTCGGGTCGACCATGCCGCAGCCGAGAATTTCAATCCATCCGGTTTGCTTGCAGGGGCGGCAGGGATCGCTGCCACGCCGGCCGCTGCCGCCGCAGATGAAACACGAAACCAGCATTTCCGCGCTGGGTTCGGTGAACGGGAAGAACGACGGACGGAAGCTGGTCTTCACGCTCGAGCCGAACAGCGCTTTCATGGCGTGATCGAGCGTGCCTTTCAAGTCGCTGAAGGTGATGTTTGTGTCCACCGCCAGGCCTTCGATCTGGTGAAACATGGGCGAATGACTGGCGTCGGGCGGGTCGTTGCGGTGCACCTTGCCCGGAATCACGATGCGGATGGGCGGCTTCATCTTCTCCATGGTGCGAATCTGTACCGGCGAAGTGTGGGTGCGGAGGAGCAAACGCTCGCGCGGCGGTTTCGATTCCTGGTTGGCGAGGAACAGCGTGTCTTGCGTGTCGCGCGCCGGATGATTGGGCGGGAAATTGAGCGACTCGAAGTTGTAGTAGTCCGTCTCAATCACCGGGCCTTCCTGGACCGAGTAACCCAGGTTGCGGAAGACGGAGAGGATTTCGTTGGTCGTCTTGATGACCGGATGCTCTGCGCCGAGCGGGCGGCGGGTGCCGGGGAGGGTGATGTCCAGGCGGTCTTCCCACTTGGAGACTCCATCGATCTTATCCAACGCGTGTTGGATAAGCCTGTCCTTGGTCGATTCCACCGCTTGCTCGACACGGGCTTTGAGCTGGTTGACTCGCTGGCCGACTTCGCGCTTGGCATCTTTAGGCGCAGCCTTGAGCCACAGATCATTGATCTGGGTGAGGATTCCGTCTTTGCGGCCAAGCCAGCGGTCGCGGAAGGCTTTCCAGTCGGGTTCGCTCTTGACTGCCTTCGATTCCTGGTCGAGCGCGGCGAGGAGTTTCTCGGCGGCTTTGTCGAGAATTTTCGCCGAGTGGTCCTTTAATTTGGGGACGGTGTAGGCCACGGTTCTTTCGCCCCTTCGGGGCTTGGTTGCTGGTTTCGGTCACCCCACGGCTTGTGCCGTGGGCTGTATTCTTGCGCCGCTTCGCGGCTGAATATCTCGGCGTAGCGCCGGCATCTTGCCGGCCCGTACGCCGCCGGACGGCGGCGCTACAAGAGTTGATAGCTGAAAGCTGAGAGCTGCTACGCCGCCCCTCCGAGAGCGCCCTTGGCCTGCTCGGCGAGGCTTTTAAACGCGCCGGGATCCTTTACTGCCAGGTCAGCCAGAATCTTGCGGTCCAACTCGACGCCGACCTTTTTCAGGCCGTGGATGAACTGGCTGTAGCTCAAGCCATTCAGCTTGGCAGCAGCGCCGATGCGCACAATCCACAGCGAGCGGTACTGGCGCTTTTTCTGCTTGCGGCCGGAGTAGGCGAACTTCAGGCCGCGGTCGACCGCTTCTTTGGCCGCCCGGTAGAGTTTTGATTTAGTAAGGAAATATCCGCTGGCACGGTCGAGTATCTTTTTTCGTTTGGCGCGGCGTTTGGTCCCGCGTTTTACACGAGGCATGGTCTTGCTCCTTTTGACTTTCGTTTTAACGGCGGCTGGAGGCAGGAGACCGAAGTCTGTTCGCCTCTTCACTCACCGGGGCCGGCAGCTTTGGGGCCGCAACCCTCAAACAAGTGCTCAGTGGCTAGTGGTCAGTTGCCAGTAAAACCGATTTCACTGGCCACTGATCACTGAATACTGACCACTAGTACGGAATCATGCGCTTTACTTTCGGCGTATCAGCATCGCTGACCAGCACATTGCTGCGCAGCTTGCGCTTACGTTTCTTGGTCTTCGACGTAAGGATGTGGCGCAGATGCGAATGGCCGCGCTTCACCTTTCCCGTCGCCGTCTTCTTGAAGCGCTTCGCCGCGCCCTTGTGTGTTTTCAGTTTCGGCATAAACTCTTTCTGACAATTTAGCTTTGGCTCTTAGCCTTTAGCTCTTAGCCAAACCCGGGGCGGCCAAAAGCTAAGAGCCAATAGCCAAAAGCTGCTTTTCACGCCTGATTGGCTCTCGGTGCGGGCGGCGGAACCGCTGCCGCTGCTTTCTGCTGCGGCTTCTCTCCCGGCTTCTTGGCGTTGGGCGCGAGAATCACGTGCAACGTGTTGCCTTCCTGCCTTGGCCGGAACTCCACAATCCCGCGATCGCCTATATCTTTGATCAGGCGCTCCAGAATCTGGCGTCCCAGGTTGGTGCGCGTCATTTCACGGCCGCGGAAGAAAATCGTCGCTTTGACCTTGTCTCCCTCGTCCAGAAACCGCAACACGTGGTTCTTCTTGGTGTCGTAATCGTGGTCGTCCACGTTGATGCGAAACTTAACTTCTTTAACGGTGATTACCTTCTGGTGTTTTTTGGCCTCGCGCTCTTTCTTTTCCTGCTGATACAGAAATTTCCCATAATCCATGATGCGGCATACGGGAGGTTGCGCGGTGGGCGAAATCTCGACCAGATCCAGGTTGCGCTCGCGGGCCATTTTGAGCGCTTCGTAGGGCGGCAGGATCCCGATCTGCTTGCCTTCATCGTCTATCACGCGGATTTCCCGCGCGCGAATACGCTCGTTGATGCGGATAAAACGCTTGTCGATACAATCCTCCGATACGCTAGAGCAACAGTGAGACCGTGATTATAGCAAACGGCCAGCGCTGGCGTCTCGCATCCCTGTGTTTCGGCCCTTTTCTCTGTCTCAGCGCGGGCGAACATTCCTGCGCCCGAGCATTTTTCCTTTCCAGAGAGTAGAATTTCCGGCACACGATCTTACAATCTTAAGGAGACTGGAAAGAATGAAAAGCATAGTCCGTGCATCACTGATAATCCTGCTCTTGAGCGCGTTGGGCTGGGCTGCGGAGGACGTGGTCAACGCCGTCCATGGAACCATCAGCAAGCTGGATTCCACCACCAAAACGGTGGTGATCAAAACCGCCGATGGCACTGAGCAGACATTCAAGTTTATCGGCTCGACTACCGTTCACGGCGTCAAGGCCGCCGGCATGGGAGCTAAAGACGCGTTTCACGGACTCACTGAAGGCAGTGAAGTTGTGGCGCACTACACCGTGAAGGGGACGGAGAAGACCGCGGTCGAGGTCGACAAAGTAGGCAAAGATGGAATGAAGGCCGTAGACGGCACCGTCACCCATGTCGACCGCGGGGCGAAGACGATTGCGGTCAAGACCGCGGACGGCACCGAAGAGACGTTTAAGCTTTCTGGCCATGCGGCGTCCGATGCGGGCAAGGACATCGGGAAGGGAAGCGAGAAAGGCGCCAAGGTCACCGTCTACTACACCGAAGATGCCGGCAAGAAAGTCGCGCACTTCTTCGAGAAGATTTAGTTCGCGGGAATCTGTTCGGGCATTTACCTACCAGAGCCACTCGTAACTGACGAACGCCAATTGCTTACTATCGGGCGACCAGGAGGGCACGTTTAGCGTGCCCTGCCCGCCGAACAGCTTCGCCAGTACACTCACCTTCTTGTCGCTTAGCGACATTATGCGCAGCATTACGTCTTTGTCGGGCGGGTGTCCCTCGACATCCTTGTGAAATGTCAAAAACACCATCCATTTCCCATCAGGCGAGATGTGGGGAAACCAGTTGTTGTAGTCGTCAGAGGTGATCTGCACCTGCTCGCTGCCATCGGGCCGCATGCGCCAAATCTGCATCTGACCAGTGCGCACCGAATTGAAGTAAATGTATTTTCCGTCGGGAGAATATTCCGGCCCGTCATCAAGACCTTTGGCCGTGGTCAGGCGAGTTTCTTCTCCGCCCGCGACGGGGATGGTGTAAATGTCGAAGTCGTCATTCCGGCGGCCGACGAAAGCCAGCGTGTTCCCGTCCGGCGACCAGCCATGCCAGTAGGAAGGCGAGTTTTTTGTGATACGCCGCGGCGTGCCCCCGGCGAAGGGCACCAGATAAACGAGAGATTCGTGATTTTCCCGCGACTGATCGCTGATGGCGAGCAGCGTGCCGTCGGGCGAAATGCCGTGGTCGTTGTTGCAGCGGTTGGCGAACCCGGTGTCGATCACTGATCGGCTGGCCGCCTTGGGCCGGTATGCGCTCGATGCGGCCGTTACGATTGAAAACTAACAATCCGCCATCGTGTGTCCAGTTGGGTGCTTCGAAACGATCGGGCGCAACGTAGACGACGCGCCGGTCGAGGTCGGCGATCGTGACCGTCTCCAATGTGCTGTAAAGCGTGGGCTTCTTGCCGGCATCGGCCATCAGAGATTCGAAACTTACGTTGGAGAACACGGCTTTCTCCACAACGTCTTTGTCGTGAGAGCAAACGCCGATGCCCACGTAGAAATCTCCCGTGAGCGGAACCCGAATCGAAGCTCCGGCGGGCTTGAGGTCGGTTCCGTCCTCGGCGAGCCACAAGTAAACGTAATCGCCGCGTTTTTCCAGCCGTAGACGTTTGGGCGCAGAAATATTCGACTGGATCTCATGGGTGGCCACGCCTTTTTCGTCGCGATATTGCAGCGACGTCAAACCGTCGCCATGAAGCGCTACGTCGGCGTAGGCGGAATCCGCATCCAGACTCTGGCGAAACACCAGCACGGCCTTGCGGTGTGCGTTGCCGCCCGTGCCGGCGAAAGAGATGTCAGCGGCGAACGCGACATCGCCCGACACTCTCTTCCAGGCGAATTGGAATTCGTCAGTGGAAAACCACAAGTCGTTGCCGCTGCCTGCGATGGTATAGGTCTTGTTTGCGGCGTCATATTCGGCTGATCCTGGATGCAGAACGTTGCCGACATCACCATGACCGTCGAAAATGCCGACAGTCGTGGTGGTCTGGGCGACGACAATATGACAAACAGCGGGAATCATAGCGAGAATGAAGAGGACGGCCACCAACGGCTGGGCATTTTTCCGGTTCAAGGGCAGGGCCTCCGTGCATTGAGAACACGGGAAAGGTAGGACGCCCTGCTCAAATTGTCAATCGCGCTACACCAAACAGACGCGGACGGAGGATAAGTTCACTGGGCTCGCATCGTGCGGAACGTCTCCAGGCACATGCGGGCAGTGTCCATTTCAGAAAACCGGCTGCCTTCTTGTTCGACGAGGTAATACTCGACTCCGCCAACGCTTTCTGCTGCAGCGAAAATGGCCTTCCAGTCGGCCACGCCTTCGCCGAATAAAACCGTATATCCCTTGTCCGAACCGGGCGACCAGTCCTTGCAATGAAGTGAACGAATACGACCTGGATTGGCCTTGATCCACGCCACCGGATCGGATCCCGCCTCGATGCATGTGCCGACATCGAGCTGCAGCATCACCGATGGCTTGGTGTTTTTGGCCAGGATTTCGATCGGGCGCATCCCCTCGACCGGCGTGAACTCCAACTCATGATTGTGATAACCGGCTTTGAGTCCCCCAGGCTCCAGCGTTTCTGCGGCCGAGTTCAGGATTCCGGCAATGTCTTTCCATTCATCCAAGCCGGGCTTTGGCTTTGAACTCGACATCACGACGTACTTGCTACCAAGAATCAGGTTTCTGTCACGCGCTTTTTGCAGGTTCTCCGGACTGAAGTACTCGAAACTGTTGTGCGTCGAGAAGCAGCGGACGCCCTGATCGTCCAGCAGTTTTCTCATCTCCTTGGTCTGGCTCTCGCTCCAATCAAAATAGGGCGCGTAGAATTCGACGCACTGATAGCCCATTTTCGCGACCGCAAGAACCGTGCCGTCGAGATCCTGCTGCAAGTGGTTGCGGACCGAGTACAGCTCAAGCCCCACAGGAATCAACGTGGAAGCATGGGCTTTGAAGGCCAGAGGGAGGGCCGCTGACAGAGCCAGAAAAGACCGCCGCGTTAGGGAAGTTGGAGGCATGGTCGAATCCTAATGGAAACTCGACAGAATTTCATTTGCAATGGCGAGATTTTCCGCACCAGCTAGGTCAAGCTGGTTCCAACCAGCGTTTCCTCACATAAGTCTTCCACCTGAGCCAGGATCCACTGATTAGCTTCGTGCTGGCCTTGGAGGTGGAAATTCAAATAGTTATCCGTGAGGGATTCAGTGAATTCCCCCTGAGAATTGCTGCCGGTGACACTGAGAGTGATCGCTGGCAGTGCCTTCCCGAGGAACGAGCGCATAAAGGCCTGCTTCTTCTCGGAGGCAAGCTCGCGCAGTATCCGATTCCGATCGCGGGCGATGTGCACCGGAACCTGACCGGGGAGCCCGGCTGCGGGCGTGCCGGGCCGCGCCGAATAGGTGAAGACGTGCAAGTAGGTGAAAGGCAAATCTTCAATCATGCGACGGGTCTCTTCGAATTCGGCCTCCGTCTCGCCGGGAAAGCCAACCATAACGTCAGCGCCGATGGCTGCGGCCGGTATGGCCGCCCGGATCTTCTGGATCTTTTCACGATAGTGCCAGGGGCGATATTTGCGATGCATGCGGCGCAACACGGCGTCGCTGCCCGACTGCATTGGTACGTGCGCATGCTTGGCAATGCGCGGCGAGGAAGCCATGAGGGCGATGAACTCATCGCTCCAGTCCATGGGTTCGACCGAACTGATACGCAGTTTTTCAAGTGAGGTTTCGCCGAGAATGGCGCGAACTAGACCTACGAAGCCGTAATCGTTCCCGGCCCGTTGTCGGATAGTCAGGGGAGCGCGGACTGGAAAAGACCAGTTGTCAGTTCTTTGTTCCCGGTTCTCAGTTTCTTGGTACTGGTTAAGGGAGGTCTCTTCCCCAGCGGCCCAGGTTGATGCCTGAGATGACGACTTCATGGTAGCCGGACTCCACCAGCGCGTTGACCTGGCGAAGCACTTCTTCCATGGGCAAGGATCGGCTCTGGCCGCGGACCGATGGGATCACGCAAAACGAACAGCGATTGTCGCATCCATCCTGGACTTTCAGATTGGGGCGGGTGCGGGCCTGTTCCTCGAACACGGGGGCGGCCAGCAATTCGGTGTGCGCGAAGATATCGGAAACAAAGATC
Source organism: Terriglobia bacterium (assembly GCA_963765285.1). Classification (GTDB taxonomy): domain Bacteria; phylum Acidobacteriota; class Terriglobia; order Terriglobales; family Acidobacteriaceae; genus CAVWZH01. Next base: position 469,855 of record CAVXVR010000006.1, on the reverse strand, counting down.
TGTTGCGCGGGCCCGGGTGTCAGGGACGAAAGGGGAACGATTTCCGCCAACCGGTGCTTGTCGGAATTGCCGATAACCTGTGAAACGCCGGGAAGTGCCGCGATTTCCTCGGGTGCGCGTTGAGCGTAGCAACCGGTGACGACGATCTGGCAGTCGGGATTCGCGCGATGAATGCGGCGGATCGATGCGCGTGCGTCCTGATCGGCCGCGGCCGTGACCGTGCAAGTATTTAGGACGACCACTTGCGCGCAGGAGGAATTGGGGGCGCGGGCGAATCCCCGCTCGGCAAGCTGCCGCTCGATAGCCGCGCCGTCGGCTTGCGTGGCGCGGCAACCAAAATTTTGCACGTAAAAGCTGGCCACGGTCTCATGTTAAACGAAAGCGTCTTCTCCGCGTGCCAGCAGTCGTGCATCAGGCGGTCGCAACCTGACGTTTTTGCATGAAGCACTCGCGGCAAAAGACCGGCCGGCCCTGAGTCGGCCGGAAAGGCACTGTGGTCTCTTTCCCGCACTGCGAGCACACGGTGCGGGTCTCCACTTTAGTGAGGCCTCCGTTACTCGATCCGTTGGGTGCCGCGCCCAGCACAGCTACACGTTTCCCTTTGCAGACCTTGCAGCGTTTGGGCTCATTCTTGAACTGCTTGTCGTGGAAGAACAACTGCTCGCCGGCGGTGAAAACAAAATCGGCTCCGCAGTCAATACACTTCAACAGCTTGTCCTGAAATTCCATTGAGAGGCTCCCTTCAACCCCATCCCAGCCTCCCCGCTAAACAAACTTGTGGCGCGCGAGGACGCCGGGCTTTGACACATCCCCCCTCTCATTTCCCCTTGGAACCCTGGTTCGGCCTGCCACGCCTGCTCTGTATGGGCATGGAACACTGCACGGAACGTGCTTGAAAAGTGAAGGGCCGCCACCTCGGAGGGGCGGCCCGAACGATCAGCTATTCTTGTTCTTTGCGCGCTTTCTTGCGGCTGCGTTTGCGTGCGAGCGCTTCCTTCACACGCTTCTTCTCGCCGGGCTTCAGGTAGAAGGAGTGACGCTTGACCTCCTTGATGATGTCTTCCTGTTGCACTTTCCGTTTAAAGCGGCGCAGCGCATTTTCGAGGGACTCGCCCTCCTGGATTCTGACTTCTGCCAACTAGCTACACCCCCAAACTCGTCCCATTTGGACCCCGATAGTTATGGCAAGGTTCCTGCGGCAAGTCAAGAAATATATAGGGTTTCATATTGAGAAAGCGCCATTCTGCGCGTTGCTGCCGGGGCATTTCTTCTTCAAAAAGTGAGCCTCAGAGAGAGTTGCACCTGCCGGGGAGCGTAGGCGTCGTTGGGATGAAGGAAGTTGGTCGACGTCCGGTATTGTGCTGGGAAGTAGTTGATTCCAATGTTCTTAGTAGTCTGAACGAACTGCGCAGAATTGCTTACAAAGCCGTCGCTGGTGGTGACGATTTTGGGATTGTCGCGGTTGAGAACGTTGAACGATTCCGCCATCACTTCCAGCTTGATGTGATCGCCTGCATAGACTCGCCGCGCCAGGCGCAGATCGCTGCTGGCATAGTCGGGGCCAAGGAACGAATTGCGGCTGGCGCCGGGTAAACGATCGTTGGTATTGTTGCCGTCCTGATTCGCATCGCCCGCCACCGTGGCGCTCACCGGCCGCCCGCTGCCCATAGTTGTCACCCCGGAGAGTTTCCAGTCGTTGAACAGCCGGCTCAACCAGGGATGATCGCGGTGGAAAGGTCTGGGCAACACAACCCAGGAAAAAGCGAAACGCTGACGTTGATCGGTGGTACTGGTGCCCCGCTCACTGTTCGGAGCATAGGAATTCTGCACTGTCGCGGGGCGTCCCGCGACGAGCGCATCCTGGCCGTCGTCTATGGCGTGAGCGAAGGTGTATGACAGCATGAAATACAAACCATGGCTCATGCGCCGCCTCACCGAAAGCGTGGCTCCGTGATAGACGCTGGAAGCCGCACTCTCGAAAACGTCAATAGCACCCAACTGCGGGAGCGGGCGCGCCAGCGGATTGATGCAGGGCGGGAAAGGGCAGTTGAGCGTCTGGGTGAACTGCAATGTCGAAAAAGATTGCACGGTGTAATAGGTCCCCAGAAAGTTGTCTCCGGACGCGTCATACACGGGGTAAGTCACATTCACCGGGGGTGGCAGATTGGCATCGCGGGCGCGAATCAGATCGACTCCATGGACATAAAGGTAGGAGACTCCCACGGCTAGCCGCGGCGCCACCTCGCGCTCCAGGTTCAGGCTCGCCTGCTCCACTTTCGGCGTGCGGAAGTTGTGGCTAAAGGCGGAAACATCCGCTTCGAGGAACTGGGTAACACTGGATGGCGGTGTACACCTTATCGCATTGAGCGCGCAGCTCACCAGCGGGTTCGGATACTGAGGAAAGATCTCGCGGTCCGTGCCATTCGTGTTGTTGAGAAAGAGAAAATTCCCCATCTCGCCGTTTTCGTTTTGTATAGCGGAAGCATAGATCTGAGGGATCCGCGTGTAGAACCAGCCGTAGCCGGCCCGAATGACCAGAGGCCGGTCTTTTCCGATGGAATAAGCCAGACCAACGCGCGGAGCGAAGTTCTCAGTATTGAGCGGAACCTTTCCTGAATCCGGCCACAGTGGATTCGAAACCAGATTCTTAGTGGCAAACGTCTGCAGGTCGTAACGCGCTCCCAGACTGAGCGCCAGGTGGTCGGTGATGCGGATGTTGTCTTGAGCGAAGCCGGCGTATTCATTGCTGTCGGGATTCGTCACCGCCGAGCCGAAGCCTTGCAGGTAATAATGCGGCACCTGGTGCGCATACGCCCGCAAGGGCGTGAGTTCCAGTCCTGCCTCCTGCGGAACGTAGGTGAAAGGGTTCACTTTGATGGGGTCGAAAATGTATTCCCCGCCAAAAGACGAAGGGAAAAAGTTGTACACCCAGGTAAACAGGGCATCACCGCCAAACTTCCACGAATGGCGTCCGGTTTCGACGCTCACCGTCTCAGCCAGATGCAGGCGATGCTCCCGGGTCTGACGGGGCAGGATGGACGACCGGCCAAAGCCGTCAATGATATTGGGAATGCGGGTCAGCGGGTCGGAAGTATTGCTGCTCGATTGCTGCAAATCTCGCGAGAACTGGGCCCGCAAATGGCTGACCACGCGAAAAGAAAAGTTGCTGGTCAGGGAAAGCGATGCGGTTTCCGTGAACACCTGCTCTTCGCCATTGTCGCTGATGCCATAAGTGGTCTGCGGACTGGCGGTGTCGAGGAATACGTTGTTGCTTCCGAAGTAGCGGGAGGTATTTCCCCGAAGCGAGAGATTGTGGTGTTGATTGAGGGCGGTGTCGAGTTTTAAAAATGCTGAGTTGCCCAGCATCGAGGCGGGGAATGTGCCGGCTTGCTGCGAGAGTTGCGCCGCGCTGGCGAATACCAGAGCCTGATCCTCCGGGCCGTAATCTCCGGGTGTTTCTGGTCCCGCCCCGGGCTGCGGGACCACCACCGCGCTGCCGTTGTCAAAGCGCACCACCGAGGGCACATGAAAAATGTGCTGGTCCACGCCGCCAAAGAAGAATGTGCGGTTGCGCCGCAGCGGGCCCCCCAGGGTGAACCCGAACTGCTGCTGCTGGTCGTGCGGCTTGAAGTCCATGAAGTCATGCTGGGCCGCAAACATGCTGTCGCGCATGTAGTAGAACGCCGTGCCATGAACCTGATTGCTGCCCGACTTGGTGACCACGTTGACCACAGCGCCGCCGGCGCGTCCCATCTCTGCTCCGTAGGTGCTTGACGACACGCGAAATTCCTTTACTACTTCATTCGAGAGCTGGTAGGGCTCACGATAACGCCCCCGGGCCTGAGCAAAGAATCCATTGTTGTTGTCACCGCCATCGACCAGAAAACTGGATTGATATCCCCGAATACCTCCAAACGCTAGATCCCCGTTCGAGCCTGAGTTCAACCCACGCGGGTCTTGCGTGACTCCCGGAGTCAAGAGCGCGAGATCGGTGTAACGGCGGCCGTTGAGTGGCAGTTGAGCAATGGCCGTTTCGTCGATCAGAGAGGAAATCGCGCTGGGCTGGGTCTCGACCATCGGAGTCGCGCCTGTGACGGTGACGGTTTCTTTTGCTCCCGCGACCACCAGTTTGAAATTGATTTCCGTCGAGCCGCCGACATCCACATGCAAGCGCGAAGTAGTCTGGGGAGACATCCCGGGAGATTCGGCGCGTCCAGAGTAATCTCCAGGCGGGAGAAGCTCGAAATCAAATCGGCCTTCATGATCGCTGGCGGCCGAGTAGCGCAAGCCGGTTGCGGCGTTGACGAATACGACGGTAGCGCCGGTGATGCGTCCGCCACTGGAGTCGGTAACCAGGCCGCGAAGCGCGCCGGTTGAGGCGTCCTGGGGAAAAGCGTATGAAGTCAATAGAAGCAACATCACAGCTGCGGCGAAGCGCGGCATAGGACTGGCACCTGGGATCGGATTTCGCGTTCAGGTGAGTCCAGACGAAGGGAGAACTGCGATGGGTATAACACGGGAGTGGAACTCCTGTCTGTGAGGAGCGTGGTCTTTGTGTGCGGAATTCCCAAGCCGGGAATGGCTCTCACTATGCCTTAGGAGTAGCGCCGCCGTCCCGGCGGCGTTCGGGCGCGCTTCTCGCGCGCTCGATGTCCGGAACTGCCAGGAAACGCCGGACAGAGGCCGACGCTACTTCCTCGCCGCTGCGACCTGCAACTTCTCTTTCACTGCACTCTCAACCCGTTGCAGCACTTCATCTTCGGAAAGTTTAGTGGAATCGAGCAGCAGCGCATCGGGAGCGGCCACCAGGGGCGATGCAGCCCGGGTCCGGTCGCGGCGGTCGCGTTCGCGTAATTCCGCGGCCGTAGCCTGAGCGGCTCGGCCCGTCAAATGCTGCTGTTGCAGCCGGCGCTGTTCGCGCACCACGGGATCGGCGTCGAGAAAAATCTTGACGTCGGCGTGGGGAAAAACCTGGGTGCCGATATCCCTGCCTTCCATCACAACGCCCCCACCCGCGCCCATCTCCTGCTGCCGCGCGACCATCCAGGCACGCACTGCAGGGTGCACGGAGACGCGCGAGGCGGCTTCGGTGACGTCAGTTTCGCGGATTCTCTGGCTTACGTCGCACCCATCGAGCAGCACCCGGTTGCCGCCAAGGGTGGGCTCGAGGCGGATCTCTGAGTTGCGGGCCAGTTTCAGCAGTGCCGCCTCGTCCTCAAAAGAAATGTCGCATTCGATCGCCTTCAAAGCCAGAGCGCGATACATGGCCCCACTTTCCAGATTCACGTAGCCGAGCTTGCGCGCCAAACGCGAAGCGATGGTGCTCTTGCCGGCGCCGGCAGGGCCGTCGATGGCGATGATCAGTCTGCGCGAGGAAGATTCGGTCATCGTGGAAGGTACAGATTGTACACGGGTCGGGCCTGGGTAGAGGGTTTCCAGGTCTTGCAAAAACCAGTTTTCAGTTTCCGGTTCTCAATTCTCAGTTTGGGGCTGGACGGCGCTGGTTCTTGCCGCGGGCTTGAGAGGCGCTACCTGCAATAGCGAGCGGCTTCCCACCCGCACAAAGCTCAACTCCCGGGCCGAGAGGAGCGCGTTGATGGCTTCGCGCACACGCGAACGGGCCACGAAGTTGCCAAAGAAGATTTCAAGTTCTGCCTGCTCCACGGCGATCGCCGAATCAAGGTACTTGGAAAGCAACGCGGAAAGAGCTTCCCCGACGGAAAGGTCGATGCCTTCGCGGACCGCTTCCGGCGACCAGCGGTAGAGCACATCCCAGAACGAGCCTTCGGAAGGGTTGTAGTCAACACGCGTGATGCGCAGCTTCGACCACAACTCACCCAGAGCGTGGTCGAGCGCGCCCAGAGATACACTGCCGCCCAACGTCTCCTGCAGCTTTTGTTTGGAGATGGGTCCGCCGCGCTGGATGGCAGCGAATGCGTCACACGCCAGGTCCGAATATTCGGATCGCGGCCCCAGTTTGGGCGCCTGCTTAGGGTTGCGCTCTCCCACCAGCGCGTAAAAATAAGGGAAGATCGACGCCGCCAGCAGAAAGGCGTTGTTCTCTCCGAAGAGATTGGCTTCGTAGGCGTCCCGTTCGCGCAGCAGACGAACCATCAGATTTGTGGCCTCTTGTGCCCGCGGATCGGCGAAGGCGTGTTGCCAGGTGGGAAGATTTTCCTCCGCTCCCACCCACGCCCCGACGAACGTAGGCACGAGTAACGGCGGCCGCAGCGGGTACATAAGACAGAAACCCACCGACTCGAGAAAGGCGCGAGCTTCTTCTAGCGTGCGGACGGGATGGCCCGTAAGGCGCCATTTTTCCTGGCGAAGTTGGTCGAGTTCCTGATCAGTCATAAGGCCGGCACTAGCCAAGAGCCAAAAGCTAAGAGCCAAGAGCCAAGAGCCAAGAGCTCAAATTCTCTTAAACGCTTTCTGAATGTCCTTCAAAGAGTATCGCAGAACCACCGGCCGGCCGTGCGGGCAGGTCATGGGACATTGGGTTTTGGCGAGTTCCGCCAGTAGCCATTCCATTTTATTTTGCTCCAGCGGCATGTTGACCTTGATGGCCGCATGGCAGGCGATAGAGGCCGCCACGCGGGCGCGGACTTTCTCCAGATTCAGCGCTTGCTCCTCGCGCGAGAACTGGTCGAGAAGTTCCTGAAGCATGCGCTCCACCTGGGGCGATTCGATTCCGGCGGGCGCGGTCTTTACAACGATGCTTCCGGCGCCAAACGGCTCGGCTTCAAAACCGTTGCGCGCCAGTTCTTCTGAAATCTCCGAGAACACTGCTTGCTGCGCGGGCGTGAGTTGAAGCACCAGTGGCATCAACAGCCGCTGGCCCTCCATTTTCTGCGCCGCGCGCTGCGCCAGAATCTGCTCAAACAGAACGCGCTCATGGGCTACATGCTGGTCGATGATCCAGAGTCCTTCGGGATTGACTGCCAGAATGAACGATTCACGAATCTGGCCCAGAGGTTTCAGAGAAGCCAGCGAAGGCGCGGCATCGCTGGCGGATTCTGGCATCTCAGGAAGCGAAGGAGCACAGCCGTCAGCCGGGAAAACCTGCTCGGGCAAGCGGGCCACGGCCAGCGCTGCATTGGCTTCGACCGCGATGGACTGATTGCCAAAGTGCAGTCGCCCGGTCTCGGGCGGCAGGGCTGGCGGCTCAAGCGCGAAGCCCGGAGGCGCAGCCGGGATATACAGCGCCCGCCACGCCGCGATGTCTACTGGAGTGGCTTTGCCTCCTGCACCCGGCGTGAGCGACGGGCTGGCGCTGGGGTGGGCGTGGATTTCCGCCATGAACTGCGGCACGGGCCGGGCCTTCATGAGGGCAGCGCGAACCGAATCGCGGACAAAATCATGCACCACCGTCGGCTGGCGGAAGCGGACTTCGGTTTTTGAGGGATGGACATTAACGTCAACTTCCGCACTGGGCAGCTCAAGAAACAGCAGCACGACCGGGAAGACAGTGGGCGGCAAAATATTGCGATAGGCCTCGGTGAGGGCATGCTGAATGAGCCGGTCGCGGATGAGGCGTCCGTTGACGAAAACGTAAATCGAATTGCGGTTAAGCTTCTGGATTTCGGGCTTCGAGATAAAGCCATGCGCCCGCAGATCGCCGGGTTCCTTGCCGGGACGTTCTTCCCCGTCCGTCTCCTCTTCTTCCTGGCGGCGCCACGGCGGAGGTTGAGGCAAACCGATGCGCTCGAGCGGCTGCATAGCCGCGACCGGAATCAATTGATCCAGAACTTCCTTGCCAAAGACCTGATAAACCCGTTCGCTGTAACCGCTCACCGGCGCGGCAATCAACATGGCGTTGGTGGCCGAGTGCAGTTCAAAATGCTTCTCCGGATGCGCCAGCGCGTAATGCGTGACCAGAGAAGCAATGTGCGAAAGCTCCGTGGACTCCGCCTTGAGAAATTTCTTGCGCGCGGGAGTATTGAAAAACAGATCGCGAACCTCGATCGATGTCCCTTCCGGCAAGCCGGCTTCCTCGACTTTGAAAATCTTTCCGCCGTTGATTTCGATAACCGTACCGGACGCCTCTCCTAAGGTATGAGTCTCAAGGCGCAGGCGGGAAACCGAGGCGATCGAAGGCAGGGCCTCGCCGCGAAAGCCCAGCGTCGCTACGTGGAGCAGATCTTCCGCATCCTTGATCTTGGAAGTCGCGTGGCGCTCAAAGGCCAGCAGGGCGTCGTCGCGCAGCATGCCGCAGCCGTTGTCCGTGACTTGGATGAGTTTCTTGCCCCCGGCCTCGACCTGAATGCGAATGCGCGTGGCCCCGGCATCGAGAGAATTTTCCAGCAGCTCTTTCACCACCGACGCGGGGCGTTCGACCACTTCGCCGGCAGCGATTTTGTTGGCTACGTTGTCTGAAAGGACGTGGATTTTACCCATCGTTCAGAGAGTCCACTGGCAGTTTCGCAGATGAAACCCGAGGGCGCAACGCACAGACGGTCACAACAACCCGTTTTGCCGAAATTGCTTATTGCGGCCGGAATTCAATGGCCAGCTGGGTTTCCACTTCGACCGGCTCACCGTTTTCGAGGTAGGGACGGAAGCGCCACCACTTCACGGCGTCCACCGCCGCCGCTGCAAGTTCCTCCGGGCCGCTGACCCGGCGAAGCTCCTCCACCGTGCCGTCGCGCGCGATCACGACGCGGAGCACCACAATGCCTTGCACGCTCCGATCAATGGCCGCCTGCGGGTAAGTGGGCTCGACTTTGTGGATGAGTTGCTGCTGGATGACTTCTGCCGCGACGTGAACTCGCGGTACATTGCGATTGGCCAGCGTGGCTGGAACGCGGGATTCCAACTCGTGCCATGTGACATACCATTGCCACGACCCGAGAGCACCGAGCACGGCAATGACCGCCGACCCCAGCCACAAAACTCGGCGAAGTCTGGGTCCGGGGGGCCACCAGCGCCTTCTTGCGCGACCCGAGGGTCCCAAAATGGTGCCGCTCCCAGGCAGCCCTCCAGGTCGCGGATCAACGCTGTCGATCCAATAGCGAATCATGGCCTGATGTTCCGCCGAGAGCGAGAGAAATTCCATGCCGTAGCGCAAGGCGGCGCGGTGCCGGATGATCGCTTTGGCCTGCAGCGCCACGCCCATCTCGGGCAAGCGGAGTTGTACCCCTACGGAGTCTCCCGGACGAAGATCGGCTGCCAGCACGGCGGCCAACCCGCCTTCACACACATCGACCAGGCGGCCCGGAACCGTGTCCTGAACTCCAGAGCGCAAAACCGTGACGTCCACCGGAACCGACAACGGGAAGCGCGCCACCTTGCGGGGCGGTATTCCGGGCCGCAGTGGCGCTCTAGCTGCCGCCGAACTCAAAGCCTATCCCCCGGGTTGGTTCGATACACGTTCTCCCTCGTCTTCGGCTGGAGACGGAATCAAGCGGCTGGATTGTTGCGGGTTAACGGAGTATAGCATCGCTGCGAAAGAGGAATTCATCGCGTTCTGTGGAAACCATTTACATCCCGGGATATCTCCCGAAAAAGATCAACAGAAGATCGATCGTATCCTGCACTCCATGAGCGATGATCGGAACCGCTAGATTGCAGCCCGTGAGCAGATACAAGGCTCCCAGAAGAACTCCCATCAGTCCCTCATCGATTATGCCGGTCACTCCCTGGTATCCGTGGGCAAATCCGAAACCGATGTTGACCAGGATGAGGCTGCAGGCCCATGCCCACTTCGCGTGGCGTCCGAGGTCGGCCACGCGATTCATCAGGTAACCGCGCCACACCAGTTCCTCGCCGAAGGCGGCGAATGTCCACACAAAAGCAAATCCGATCAAAGCCAAGGGGACATTTCCCGGCAAGTCGCGAAAGTCGGACAAATCCGGGGGCTTGCCGGTCAGCCGCACCAGAAGTGGTTGACTGACCAGAAGCTCGAAGGCCTCCAGGAGGATTCCCGCTCCAGCCCCGATGGCGAGTGTTCGCGCCCAACTCCGGTTGCGGATGAATCCGATGCTTCGCCAGGTAACTCTTCGCAGTCGCAGCGAGATCCATCCCAGAAGCAGAAGAAACGGGGTCTTGCTGAGCGGAATCAGGTGCTTGTGGTCGGCAAGAAAGATCAGGCCAACGAGGGCAAACTCAACCGGCGCCAGCCATTTGCTGTTGCGCCAGCGGCTGGGTCGGGCCGCAACTCCGTCCCCGAGCTTTTCTGGTTGATTCATCACAAACCGCGCCCAACCCCCGCGGCCGCCCGTGCCCGGCGAAATCGGTGAATGCTCCACAGCGCAAAGTGAGTCGTCAGTAGAATCGTCCCGCCGCCCAGAGCACAGCCGATCGGGATCAGGTACCAGCCGAGCAACTCATGGCCCCGCGGTCCGTAGTCCGTCATCCCGAGGGCCAGAGAATAGGTATCGTTGTCCAGCACCCAGAGGCCGACTCTCGGATTGAACGGCTTAATCAGAGCCGCCAGAAAAAACGCGCCGCCAAACATGTAACCGACCACACAAAACAGCAGAACCATAAAGCCCTTCACGCTGAGCGTGGCCCAAAGGAACGCGCCGCGCAGAATCGTCCATGGCATGCGTGTGCTCGCGGCACGCGCCAGCAAGTCGTCCGTCATATACCCGCTGGCAAGCTCTTCCGGATTGCCTAAAGCGGCCAGTGCCGCTGTAACTCCCGCCGGCGTGACTTCGCCTGCCGCACCGGCGCGATCCAAAATATGGCTCCGCAGCTCCGCGATGATCTCGCCGGCATCTTCCTGTCTCAGTCCGCGCAGACCCTTGCGTACTTTCTCGAGGTAGGCGTCGATCGTCCGCCGGGATTCGTCTGAGATCGTCATTTCCACTTCCTCCTACTTTCCCTTACCCAGCGGCGCGAGCAACAGGTCCAGGCTCGACGAGAAACGCGACCAGATGCGTGCCATTTCGAGAGCGCGCTGCTTTCCCGCAGGTGTGAGCTCGTAGTACTTGCGTGGATGTCCGGCCTCCGACTCCACCCATTCGGACCGCACCAGGCCCAGCGCTTTAAGCCGGCTGAGCAGGGGATACACCGTGCCTTCGGAGACCGTCAGTTTCGAAGCGCTCTCCAGCCTGCGAATAATCTCCAGGCCATAGAGGCGTCCGCCCCAAAGTGCAGCCAGGATGGCTAGCTCAAGGCAGCCTTTGCGAAGCTGCACCTCCCACTTGTCGGGCGCTTCCACTTCGCTTAAATCTTCCCGCCGCACGGATATACTATGTAATGCAAGGTATAGTGTTGTCAATAGTAAAAACAGGGGTAAATCGGATGTCAGAGCGCGGGAGCAAGCGGGTCTTGTTTCGATTTCTTGCCAAAAAACAAATGCGCCCGGGACAAATCTCCCCTGGGCGCAACTTGCAAAGTCTCTTTACCGCGAAGACGAGACCACCAGCTTCGCGAGCTTCAGATCATCAATCAGGGCCAACGTTTGGCGGTGTCGTCCCATCCCGCAGCGCGGGCCGGTTGCGGAGCAGTGTTCACGGCCGGCTGAGGAATGCGGATAGGTTGCTGCGCTGCAGCCGTGGCGGCAGCCAGGGTCGGCTTGTTTTCCATGCTCATGCCGCCCTCTTTCTCTTCCGAGAGCAGAGGCGCCGCCACCCGCAGAGCTTCCACCTCTTTTTCCAGTTTGGCCAGCTCGAGTTCTTTCTGTCTCAGAACTTCATAGACATTCTTCATACGTTGGGCACCTGCGCTGAAGTCGTTTGATTTGAAGATTTATCGAACTTTATCAGGTGTCTCATTTTTGTCAAGAAGGAAGAACTCAGGGGACGAATTCCGGTTAGCCAATCGAAAATAATTCTGCACTTTGCCGAAATGAGACTGTCAGCAAGAGGTCCCGAAACTCAATTTCTCTGACTCCCGCGGAAGAACCGAAGCTCAAGAAAGACGCTCAGATTTTGGCGCCCGGTCGCTTTGTACCTGGGGCGTGTGAAGCGGTCCACCATCGTCGTGCCGCGACGACCGACCAGACGCCCTCGACAAGTCCAAAGGGCCATGCACCCTGAAGGAACCCGTACACGGAACCAAGTACGCAGGAAACCGCGAAGCCCAACACGAACCAATGGCTGCGGTTCTCCAGTGCATAACACACTAGCATGGCGGTCACGGCGAACAACCCGAATGCACTCAGACTACTCATCCCAAGTTTGGCGCTCCGTCGCCCATCCCAGAGATATACCAAAGTATCCCAATACCCAGATTTTACAAATCTTGCGCTTAACGTTTCCCCGGGCTTGGCGTCTAAGGCAACAAGGAAGTCCCCATATGCTTCCCAGCCCGGATTCCGCGTGCAACGAGGTTTTCAGGAAATATGCTACCGGACGCTATTTCGATGGAACCGTGGACGGGGAGGTTGCGTATCTGGAGGCAGGTTGTAGTGTGCCCTAAGACCTGAGGCAATGGCCGGCGGGAACCGTGTGGTGGGCTCGGAGGTGGTCATGCAAAACGGGCGGAGCTTGAGCACTGGGGTTGGGACGAAGAGCACGATGGGCAACGGTGACGGTCATGTTCAGGAAGTTGTGAAGGCTGCCCAGGAAGAACTAGGCCAGCTCCTGCGTCAGCGAGCCGAGGTGATGAAGCGCATCGGCACCGTCAAGCAAACCATTGTCGGCCTGGCGAACCTGTTTGGTGACGAGGTGCTGAGCGAAGAACTGCTCGAGTTGGTGGATCGCAAGAGCAGCGGGCGCCAGCCCGGTTTCACCAAAGCGTGCCGCATGGTTCTGATGGAAGCCAATCGCCCCCTCGCTGCGCGTGAAGTATGTGAACAGATCGAAAAACGTGTTCCCGCGCTCTTGCTTCGCCACAAAGACCCCCTGGCCTCAGTCACCACCGTGCTGAATCGCCTGGTGGACTATGGCGAGGCTCGGACGCTGGCCAGCCACAACGGACGGCGCACCTGGCAGTGGGTAGCCGATCCCGCCGACAAGAGCCGGGACTCGCCTCTGGGAAACTCGGCAGCACTGTAGGCGCCGCCGTCCCGCCCGTGCTGGCCCAGTTCTACGCTGGCGGCAGCAGCATCCCCTTCTCCAGATGCCGTGTCACGTGCGCGTACGAAGCCGCGTGAGGATCGTGCGTCACCATCACGATGGTCTTGTGGAAATCCTGGTTCAGCCGCTTGAGAATCTCCAGAATTTCGGTCGCGGAATGACTGTCCAGGTCGCCGGTCGGCTCGTCTGCCAATAACAAAGTCGGATCACTAACGATCGCGCGTGCAATCGCCACGCGTTGCTCCTGTCCGCCTGAGAGCTGTTTGGGCAGATGATGGACGCGGTCTTCGAGCCCCACCAGCTTCAGCGCCGTCATCACGTGGTCACGCCGCTGCTGCGAGTTAAGTTTGGTCAACAATAGCGGCAGTTCGACATTTTCAAATGCAGTGAGCACCGGGATCAGGTTGAAGGTCTGAAAGACGTAGCCGATGTGCTCGTTACGCCAGTGGGCGGATTGCGCGTCATTGAAGCGGAAGATATTGTCGCCCAGCACCAGCAACTCTCCCTGGGTCGGCCGGTCGATCGCCGCAATCATGTTGAGCAGGGTGGTCTTGCCCGAGCCGGAAGGACCCATGAGAGCGAGAAACTCGCCCGCCGCAATCTCGATGGAAACGTCGTCGAGCGCCTTCACCTCGAAGGCGTCACGTTTGAAGACCTTGCTGACATTGCGCGCCTGCACCACCTTGGTTTGCGTCGCAGTATTAGGAAGAGTCGCAGTGCTCATGATTGCCCCTTGATCTTGATTTTGTCTCCGTCTTTCAGTTCCTGTGGCGCAGAAGTAACCAGGTCCTCGCCGCCATTGAGGCCTTGCACCAGCAGGCCGCCGTTGCGCTGCGAAAGAATCTTCACTTCCCGCTGCTGCGCCCTGCCGTCAAACGCCACGAAGACAAACTTCTTGCCGTCGCGTTCGTGAATCGCAGCCGTGGGCACGAACACCCCTTGCGGCTGTGAACTCGCGGTCTTGCCTTCATCCGCCAAAAATTTGACGGTGGCATTCATGTCCGGACGCAGGAATGCGTCCGGCTTCAGGATCTGAACTTTCACCTGTACCGTGGCCTTGGCGCGGTTGGCTTGGGGTGAGATTTCGGCAATCTCTCCATCATATTTGCGGTCGGGGTAGGCGTCGGTCGTCACCACGCCCTTTTGCTTGGGACCGAGCCGGGCGAAGTCGTCTTGCGCGATGTCGAGTTCCACCTGGAGATCGTTGAGATCGGCCAGGGAAACGACCAAGCCCTGCGGACCGCCCTCGGCAGTGCTGGCAAATCCGGAAGTGACCAGCTCGCCCTTCTCCGCCGCCCGCTCGAGAATTGTCCCTGTCACCGGCGCGCGGATCACCGTCGCATCGAGCAGGGACTTGGCGTAGTCCGCCTGGCCTTGGGCCTGCATAAAAGCGCCGCGGGCGCGCGCGATCTCTTCTTGCCGGGGGCCGATTGTGGCCAACCGGAGCGTCTTGTCGAGCGAGTTCACCCGCTGCTGGTCGGACTCGGACTTGGCGGTGGCGTCGTCCAGCGCTTGTTTGGAGAGCACGCCCTGTGCCACCAGACTGCGAGTGCGTTCCAGAGTGATCTTGTCATCGACCAACGTTGCTTTCGCCTCATCAAGATTGTGCTGTGCCTGCTGAATCTCTTCCGGACGGGACCCGTTCTGCAGTTCTTCCAGATACGCGCGGGCGTTCTCGGCCGCGCCCCGCGCCTGCTCATACTGGGCGCGGAATTCGTCATCTTCCAAACGTACCAGAACCTGGCCTTCAGTGACCTTGTCGCCTTTCTCCACGCCGATCCACTTCACCCGGCCGGTCACTTTAGAGTTCAGGTTTATCTTGTGATGAGCCACGATGTAGCCGCTGGCGGAAAGCACCACGCCGCCCACCTCAGTATTGGGAGCCGAGGCGCGAACGATTTCCACCTCGGGAATGGGGCGCGAGAGAAGGCGATACGCCAGCGTTCCGAGGCTGAGCACCACCAGTAGCGAAATTCCAATCACGATATAGCGTTTCGCCCAAACCGGAGGCTCGCCGTCCCCGCCCGTGCGGGCAGTACGATCGATGCGCAGGTTCTGCAGGTGCTCGTGTTTGGCGTCAATCGGCATATCTGTAGCGCCGGCGTCCCGCCGGCCAGTTCGTGGGTCGCTAACCCCGCAGCGCCGTCAAAATGTCCTGCCGGGCCGCGTGCCACGCCGGTGCAAACCCGCCCAGCACACCCATGATCAGGGCGAACAGAACCGCCGTGATGACCACCGTAGGCGTCATCTGCAGGCTGAACACTACTTCGCTGAACGTCACCTGATTTTGCGTTCCCGTCGTCATCCCATTGAGCGGCAGCATCAGGAGAATGCCAAGCACTGCCCCCAGCAACGATAACAGCAGCGATTCCAGCATGAACGAAGTCAGAATGCTGGGACGGGAAAAGCCGATGACACGCAGGGTGGCAATTTCGCGTCCGCGATACGCCACGGCAGCATACATGGTGTTGGCCGCGGCGAAGCTTGAGCCCACCGCCATGATAAAGGCCACAATCCAGCCCACGACCCGGATGGGGGCTCCTGATTTGGTTTGCGACGCGTAGTAGTCAGGCTCCAGCAGCCCGTTAAGCTCGAGGCGCTGATCGTCATTGCCCCGGTTCTTCAACGCCTCTGCCGCCGCCCGGTCGGTGGCCCGCACCAATACCGACGAGTACACCGTGCGTTCGAAATCGGTGACCAGTTGATTGATATCGCCCCAAATCTCAGAGTCGTGCGCCGTGCCGCTGGCGTCGAAGATTCCGACGATGGGCCAGTCGCCTTTTCCGATGTGCACGCTGTCGCCCAGGTTGGCGTGCTCAAACCGCTTGTTGATGGAACTGCTGACCACAACTTCCCGCTGCCCCGGCGTGAACCAGCGTCCCGCCACCAGATGGATTTGTGGCCGCATCTCAATACCCAGGGGGGTGAGAAATCGAGTCGTGACGTTCGTTTCTCCCGTTCCACCCTTGCGCGGCAATACCACCACCAAAATGTCTTCGCCCGAAACCAGAGGATCGCCCTTACTGTTCTTGGCCACCCCGGGCAGGTCTTTCAACACCTGAACGGCATCCCGCGACACCCCGCCCGCGGCCAGTTCAGAGTCCGAGCCCTTGCGCAGCATCAGCACGTTCAAAGGGTCGCCGGTGCTGCCGAAGGCTGCATTCAGGCCCGCGAGGAGCGCCATGATGAAAACCGCGGTCGCCACGGTAAGCGCGATTCCCAGCGCAGTCATGATGGTAAGGCTCTTGCGTAAGCGCAAATTGCGGACGTTATAGCTAAGAGGAATTGCCATTTTTCTTTTATCCGATGTGGCGCAGTCCGTCCACGATGTTAACTTTAGCCGCGTGATAAGAGGGCACAAAGGAACTGGCGAATCCCACCACGGCAGCGATACATAGAGCCGCGACCATGGTCAGAGGAGTGACCTTCATGCCGGTGAACAGTCCGCCCTGCCGGGCCATTGCCGTTACGATGAAGTAGCAGAGAATCGACCCGATCAGCCCTCCCACCAGCGCCAGCGAAACCGCTTCGCCGACGAATAAGCCCAGAATGCTGTTGCGGGTGAAGCCCAGCGTCTTTAATACAGCCACCTCTCGCGTACGCTCGCGAATCGACATCGCCATGGTGTTGGCCGACACCAGCAGGATGGTAAAGACCACCGCCAGGCAAATGCTCATGATGAAAGCCTTGATGTTGCCCAGCATCCCGATGAAGCCGAGTTGAAAAGCATGTTCGCTCTCGGATTTGGTGGGGCGGTCGGCGTTGCGAAACTCTTCGTCTATCGCCTGCGCCACCTGCGTGACAGAATCAGGGGAATCCGCCAGCACGGCGAAAAACCCTTCGTAACCTTTGAGCTTGGGGAAGCCTTCGTCGATGTAATCTTTGTTGAAGTAGACCGACTGCGTCGGGTCGGGCGGCGTAAAAATTCCTCGAATGGTCAATTCCAGATTCACCGGAAAAATCTTCCCTGTAATATTGAGGCGATCGCCGATCTTCCAGTGAAATTTGTTGGCCAGGCCCACGTCCACAATGGCCCCCGCCCGATCGTGTTGCCAGGCTTGCAGTTGGTCGGGAGGGATTTCGAACTCGGGATATACCTTCAATAGCTCTTGCGGATCGGTGCCGAACTGGGCGATAAAGTGGTCGGGCTTGTCATCGATGTACTGACCGCCAAACCATTGCTGATTGACCACTTCCTTTACGTGAGGGATGGCCTGGATCTTTTGCCGGTAATAGCTCGGCAAATTGAACGCCAGGGACACTTTGTGGCGGACGATCAGGCGCTGCGCCGACTGTTCACTGGGCTTGCTGTCATAGAAGCTGCGCCAGATGGTAATCAGAAAGGTCAGCAAGAGCAGGGAGCCCCCGATGCTGAGTACGGTCAGGATACTCCGGCGCAGGTTGCGAAAAGTATTTTTGCGGACAAAGCTAGCCAGGGTCATAGCTGAACTCCGGGAGAACGCGTGGCGCGTTGGAGGGGAAACAATTCCCCAAGCCCCACCAGAATAGACGATGCAGAAGTACTCCACAACCACCAAGCTTGGCGGCTGACTGCGTTTTTTTAGTCCCGCCAACCGGCCCTTCCACTTGCATAAGAGCCAATTTTGCTCCGCCTCTTGTCGCCCGGCCAGTGGACATCGTCAGCGGCTTGGGATGACAAATGTCATCTGCCGGACCGCTGCGCTCCGCCTAGGCCCGGGCCTTTACACGGATTACGTGATTCCCTTATTATGTGTACATGAACATCACCCTGTCGCTGGATGAAAAACTGGTGAAGGATCTCCGCAAGATTGCGGTCGACCGGGATACCACTCTGACCGGGCTGGTGCGCGAATACCTGGAACAGCTTGCCGCGGAAAATGCGGCTTCGGGCCGAAAACGCCGGGAACGCGAGGCCTTGGAACGCAGCTTCAGGCAATTCCAGGTGAAGATCGGAAAGCGAACCTGGAAGCGGGAAGACCTGTATGCTCGCTCCTGATTTCCTCGACACAAACGTGCTCGTCTATGCCTACGACGCGAGCGCTCCCGCGAAACAAACAGTTGCGCAGGAACTCGTCAGAAAGGCCATTGCGGGCGAGATCGTAATCTCAAGTCAGGTCCTTGCGGAATTTGCCGCCACCATGCTCCACAAGGTTTCGCCTCCGTCACGCCCCGAGGATGTGATCGCACTGCTGGATGTGTTGGCGCCGATCAAGCTTGTTGTGCCGGACGGAGGCATCGTCCGCCGCGCAATCGAAGCGCGATCAGCGTACGGTTTGCACTTCTACGACGGAATGATTGTGGCCGCGGCCGAACGTGCCAAGTGCGGGCGCATCTGGTCGGAGGATTTGAACGCGGGACAGGAATATTTTGGGGTGATGGTGGTGAATCCGTTCAAGCATTAGACCGTGTCGTCCTGAGCGAAGTTGTCGTACGCGAAGCGGACGACAACGCAGTCGAAGGACCCCTTGAATCTGAACTTCGGCGTCGGCAAATCCGGGAATTCTCTCTACGTCGGTAGCACCCAAGAAAACTCCTTTCCGGGTTCATAGCGGTGTTGGCAAACATGGGGTCCTTCGACTTCGTGGCGGCTTCGCTTCGCGAAACCGCCACTGCGCTCAGGATGACTAAATTGGTAGTTCGGGTGGGTGCGTGGTTGGACAGCCGAGGGCGGCTGTCCCACGTCAGTTGTATGAGGTTAGTGCGTCGCTGTAGGAACGGGCGGAATCACGCTGGGTACACTCGCCTGCGCCAGCGCCGGTAGCTCATCCCCGCGAAAATACTGGCCCTTTGCGGCCCGCATCTCGGGCATGGCCGCGTAGGGTTTGCTGTAGTCATTGGCGGCGTTCCAGAACAAGAAGCCGATGCCACCTTTGTTCTTCGCAGTCAGCACCTGGACTTCAATGTACTTCGGCGAATAGGTCTTGGTCCGCCAGTGAAACG
The DNA here is from genome assembly GCA_963765285.1 of Terriglobia bacterium. Taxonomy (GTDB): domain Bacteria; phylum Acidobacteriota; class Terriglobia; order Terriglobales; family Acidobacteriaceae; genus CAVWZH01. The sequence goes on along the minus strand of CAVXVR010000006.1, from coordinate 450,968 downwards.
CTTGCAGCCAGGGACGAATTACGACTCCGCTGCCCTGGGTGATCTTCTCGAACCGCTCCATCGACTCGCCGATAAAGTGCTCGGGCGCGTCGCCGGGGCGGGCGATGCCATCCATGCCGAAGAAGTGTGAGGGATAAATCATGGGGGAGAGCACGTCGCAGTACTTGGCCATCTGCACGATGTCCTGCCCGGTATGCGACAGGTCGACCGGCCGCTGCCACGCCATGATGCCGAATACGTCGAGCGATAACAGAGCGCCCGTGGGATGTAGTTCAGCGTAGGCGTGTTTCAGGAAGTTGGCGATCACGTCTGAACGATGCCATTCGGGATGTTCGGTCTGAAACACGAAGCTGGCGTCTTTCTGATCGCCTTCAGCAGGGAAGCGGACATAATCAAACTGAATTTCGTCGGCGCCGGCTTCGGCGGCGCGCTTGGCCAGCGCGATTTCATATTCCTGCACTTTGGGCTGCGAAGGGTCAGTCCAAACCAGCTTGCCGTTCTCGCGCCAGGCTTGGCCGGTGCGGTGCGATTGGACCGCCAGTTCAGGATGCTCCTTCACCATCCGTTCATCGCGGAAGATGGCGACGCGGGCGATGGCATGCATGTTCTGGGAATGCAGAAAGCGCACAAACTTGGGCAGATCGTGAATCGCCGCGTGATGGCTTCCGAGTAATGGGTGCTCGAAGGGAATGTTAACGCTGCCGTCACTATCCTTGATGTCGAACACCACCGCGTTTCCGCCCACTTCGCGCCAATGCTGGATGATCTTGATGCCGCGATCGCTGGCCGCCATTACCCCGGTTAAGTAGATGGCTCGAACCTCGAAATCGCGGGCAATCGGCACCGGTTTCTCGACGATCGGCAGGGCCAGGATTCCCGGCACAATCACCTGCTGTCCGGCTTTCAGGAACGTCGAATGCAGGTCCGGATTGGCCTTGCGCATAGCTTCGGCTAGTTCGGAAGATGTCAGGTAGGTGGTCTGCGAAAGATAGTGCCGTGCAATCAAGGGGATGCTGTCACCCCGTTTCGCTTCATACAAGGCGCTACCCGGGGGAGCGGTAATGAGGGAGGGCTGGTTGGGCCTCGGGACGATGGGAACCGATGGCCGAGACGTACGTAAAAGCTGCGCAGGGGTCTGCTGGGCTAGAGCTCGAGGAGCGGCGGCCAAATACCAAAAACTGAATCCGTATACCAGACATTGGACAGCGGCAAAGAAGATAGGGCTATGGCGGCGCAAGTTATTCTCCATGAGGGGGAAAGCTGCGACGATGCTAGCGGGGGAAAATCGGCGGTGCCAGTTACGTCAGGACAGCGATGGCATGTCGTGGGGGCAGGCCCATTTGGAGCAAGAATCTTCCCGCCTGCGCAAAGGTTTTCTCTTTTTCCACTTTCTGTTTCGACACAGCCTGTGACACCTGGATAGGGAGAAAGCATCTAAAACCCCTAGGAAGTAGACGATGGATCGGCTCCCGGGGGATGGCGAGCGATTTGCACTGTTCCAGGTTGGCCGACGATAAGAGTTGACGAAATCTGTCTCTTATTGCGAAAAGGTTCGTTCCCCCAGGAACCCCAGGAGCCCGGAAAGGGATGCGCCACGCCCTATGAAAACCGTCCTTAGCACGCCACTCGATCCCACCCGCCGTAGCAACGATGCCCGCGAGTTCGAAGGCGCCCTTCGCCGGCGCATCGTAGGGCAGGACCAGGCGGTCGAAAAAGTGGTCGAAATCTACCAGATGTTTCTGGCCGGGCTGAACCCTCCCGGCCGCCCCGTGGGCAATCTTCTATTTCTGGGACCGACCGGCTCGGGTAAGACCCGGGTGGTTGAAGCCATGGCCGAGTCGCTTTTCGGAGACGCCCGCGCCTGCATCAAGATCGACTGCGCGGAGTTTCAGCATTCCCACGAGATCGCCAAGCTGATCGGTTCGCCTCCGGGCTATCTGGGACACCGGGAAACTCATCCCCTGCTCACGCAGGAAGCGTTGAATCAATGGCATACCGAGAAGCTGAAGCTCTCGATCCTGCTGTTCGACGAGATTGAAAAAGCTTCAGACGCGCTCTGGCAGTTGCTGCTCGGGATTCTGGATAAAGCCACGCTCACGCTGGGCGATAACCGCCGCGTGGATCTTTCGCAATGCGTCATCATCATGACTTCGAACCTGGGCGCTGGCGAAATGACCAATTTGGTGGACGGAGGTTTGGGCTTTGCGCCCAAGGTCGTCCAGATTGATTCGGCTCTCGACGAGAAAGTGCAGCGTACGGCGGTTGACGCCGCGCGCCGCAAGTTCACGCCGGAATTCATGAACCGTATCGATAAGTCGGTGGTGTTCAAGACTTTGCGGTCTGAGCATCTGGGACAGATTCTGGAAATCGAACTGGGCCTGGTGCAACAGCGCGTCCTTACGGCGCCGGCGGCGAATCAGTTTGTTTTCAACTGCACGCCCAAGGTAAAGAGCTTCCTGTTGCATGAAGGCACCGACCCGAAATACGGAGCACGGCACCTGAAGCGCGCCATCGAACGGCACATTGTCTTTCAATTGGCCAATCTGGTGGCGACGGGGCAAGTGAAGCTGGGAGATTTCATCCGCATCGATCTCAGCCCGGAAGGCCGTTTGACTTTCGTCAAAGAAGCCGAGAACGCAATGGTGCCGATGTTGCTGGAGCGCTACGGCGCGGCGGCGGGAGTCCCGGCTGCGGCGCGTCCGGCACGCACGGTCGCGATCCGGCGCGAACTCGGTGCAACTGGAACTTTGGACAGCAAGTAACCCTCGTTAGCTGCAAGAAAAGCGGCGCCGGTCAACCAGCCGGCGCCGCTTTTTTGCTGCGCACAAGTCCTCAGATCACGCTCCCGCCGCAGCTACAATACCCGTGATGCCCAGCGAATTGCCCGAGGCCAAAAATCTGGCCGAGCCGGATACCGCCGAAGCGGTGAATCCGCACTACGATACCCGCCTGCCTAAGTACTCCTTTTGGCGGCGCATGCAGATTCCGGTTATCGCCTCGGCGGTCATCTCGGTGGTGCGCGTTATCGGACCGACGCTCCGCTTTGAGAGAGTAGGCAATTACTATGCGCCGAACCACGCCCGCGGAGTGCCGGTGGTCGCGGCATTCTGGCATCGCTGCATCGTTCCTTCGGTGTGGTTCTGGCGCAACCAGGGCGTGGTGGTCATGAACACCACGAATTTCGACGGCCAGTGGACGCGGAAGGTGATTGAACATTTTGGGTTCGGCACGGCGCAAGGCAGTTCCACGCGCGGCGGTCTTCGCGGGCTGACCGTCATGGGCCGGCGTTTGGATGAAGGGCTCGACGTGGCTTTTACCATCGATGGGCCCCGCGGACCGCGCTATATCGCGAAGCCTGGCCCAGTCATGCTCGCCCGCAAGACAGGCAAGCCGATTTACGTTTTTCACATCGGGCTGGAGCACGCTTATACGCTCGAAAAAGCCTGGGACCTGATGCAGATGCCGCATCTGTTTTCGCGCGCCGTGCTGGTAGAGGCCCCGCTGATCCACGTTGCACCGGGCGCGGATGCAGAGGAAATGGAGCGCAAACACGCGGAGATGCAAGCCGCGCTGGAGCGGGTGAGGGACGTGGCGGAGTCGTGGTTCACGCTGAGTGAAGCGGAACGAGATAAGCTGCGAGCCGAGTGGAACGTAAATGCCGATCCGTCGCCTCGACTTTCATCGCCCCCACTGTCATCCTGAGCGGAGTGTTCTCTTCGCGCAGCGAAGAGAACACGCAGTCGAAGGACCCCAATCCCGTCGACGCCAGCAATGTCACGTCGAGGCATTCTCTGCAAAGCGCCGGTTGCCGATGCTACTCTTTGATTTTGTAGCCGGAAATGTTGAAGGACTTCGCCATCTCGATCATCCGCACCCTGCGCGAACATGGTCATCAGGCCTATCTCGTCGGCGGATGCGTGCGCGATCTGCTGCTTGGGCGCGAGCCCGCGGACTATGACGTCGCCACATCTGCCACGTCGGATGAAGCGATGCGAGTCTTTCCTGAAACGTATGCCGTCGGTGCGCAGTTCGGGGTAGTGCTCGTGCCTGTGTCCTCTGTGACCTCTGTGGTTGCCGATTTTGATTTGAACCACGGAGGACACGGAGAAAACCAAGGGGTTTCCACCAAGACCGGCTGCATCGAAGTCGCCACCTTTCGCTCCGACATCGGCTACTCCGACGGACGCCATCCCGATGAAGTGCGTTTCACCAAGAAGCCCGAAGAAGACGTCCGGCGGCGCGACTTCACCATCAACGGCATGATGCTTGATCCCTTGGTCGACGATCCGCTGAAGAATGGCGTGCTCGACTTTGTCGGCGGACGAAAAGATCTGGACGCCGGGATTATCCGTGCCATCGGCGAGCCGGAGCATCGTTTCGGCGAAGACAAGCTGCGCATGCTGCGCGCCGTGCGGTTCGCCTCCCGCTTCGATTACATGATTGAGCCGGACACGTTCCGCGCGATTCACAAACTGGCGCCGCAGATCGAACAAGTCTCCCGTGAGCGCGTGCGCGACGAACTGACCCGCATGCTCACCGAGGGCCATGCGCGTCAAGCTTTTCTACTACTCGATGAAACCGGCCTTCTACGGGAAGTTCTGCCGGAGATCTCGGCGATGAAAGGGGTGGAACAGCCGCCGCAGTTTCATCCCGAGGGCGATGTGTTCGTGCATACGCTGCTCTTGCTGCAGAACCTGCCGCATCCCTGTCCGTCGACGCTCGCCTGGGGCGCGCTGTTGCACGATGTCGGCAAGCCACCGACTTTTCGCGTGGCCGATCGCATCCGGTTCGACGATCATGTGAATGTCGGCGTAAAGATGGCGGAGGAAATCTGCCATCGTCTTCGCTTTTCGAACGACGACACGGAGCAGATTCTCGCGCTGGTCGACAACCATATGCGGTTCGGGCATGCCACGCGCATGAGCGAATCGACATTCAAGAGATTTGTGCGCATGCCGCATTTCGATCAGCACCTGGAGTTGCACCGGCTCGACTGCCTGGCCAGTTTCGGTGGTCTCACTTCGTACAATTTCACTCGCGAGAAGATGAACGCGCTGCCGGAAGACGCGATTCGGCCCAAACCCCTGGTGAGCGGCGACGATCTGATTGCCGCCGGCTATGCTCCAGGGCCGCGCTTCAAGGAAATTCTTGCGGCGGTGGAAGACGCGCAGCTCGAAGGGCGGTTGCCGTCAAGAGAAACCGCTTTGGAGTTCGTGAAACGGCAATTTCCCTTGCCGGCCTAAAAACTTGTCAAGCCCCCGAAATGGCGGATTTCCCGCTAAGCCTCTGCATTCAAACGCAAAATAATTGTCCGATCCATGTCCCATTTACCCTACGGAAATTGCTATTCTGGAAGTAGAGGGTAGAAAAAGCACAAAAGCACGAATCCTTTCTGCCTCCAACCCCTCCCATGCCCCGCGAGATGCAACACGTAGCCACAGGACTGGAGAAGATCGTCGCCTCCGGTTTGCGGCGGGCTCCGGCGGGACAAGGGCCGGTGCTGGCGTGGCCGCTAGCCTGCGGCCAAGCCGTGGCGGCGCGGACCAAGGCGCTGGATTTCGCGGATGGCGTGCTGCGCGTGGAAGTTCCTGACGCGGGATGGCGGGCCGAGTTGCAGGCGCTGGCTCCGCAGTATCTGGCGGTGATCAATCGCTATGTGGCCGAGAGCGTGAAGCGGGTAGAGTTTGTGGTGACGAAATGAAAGTCACGGAAAAAGACGTGGCGTATGTGGCCGACCTTAGCAACCTGGAGTTGACTGCCGAAGAACGCAGCCGCATGGTACGCGATCTGAATTCGATTTTGGGCCACATCGATAGCTTGAACGAGTTGGATACGAAGGATGTGCCACCGATGGCGCAGGTTTCCGACCGCTATGGCGTCGACGAATCGAAGCAGGGAAGCGAGCGATTTGGCTATGCCAGCCGCGAGGACATCCTGGAAGAATTGCGGAAATCGTTGCCACAGGAACTAGCTCTCGCCAACGCGCCGGATTCAGATGGGACGTTTTTCGAAGTGCCTAAAGTGATTGAAAGATAGTGATCAGTGGTTAGTGGCCAGTGGCTAGCGAACTCGCTGACCACTGACCACTGACCACTGACCACTGACATCGTGGAACTAACTTCACTCACCATCGACGCCGCCCGCTCCGCCGTTCAGGAGCGCAAGACCAGCGCCACGGCGCTGGCCGAGGCTTATTACGCGAAAATCGAGAGCGACGATCCGAAGATCGGCGCGTATCTGACGCTATCGAAAGAGCGCGCTATGGCGAAAGCTGCGGAGATGGATGCGCTGGCCGCGAAAGGCGAGACGCTGCCTCCGCTGGGTGGCGTTCCGGTTGGGATCAAAGATGTAATGGTCACGCGCGGCGTGCGCACCACCGCGGGATCGAAGATTCTTGGCAATTATGTTCCGCCTTATGACTGCACTGCAGTCGCCCGGCTTGAAGCGGCGGGTGCCGTCGTCCTCGGCAAAATGAACTGTGACGAGTTCGCCATGGGCTCGTCGAATGAGAACTCGGCGTGGAAACCGGTGCATAATCCGCGCGACTTGAGCCGCGTGCCGGGCGGGTCGTCTGGCGGATCAGCTGCGGCCGTTGCGGCGGACATGGCGGTGATCACGCTGGGGTCGGATACAGGTGGATCGATTCGGCAGCCGGCGTCATTCTGTGGCGTGGTGGGATTGATGCCGACGTATGGACGCGTTTCCCGCTACGGCCTGATTGCGTTTGCTTCGTCGCTCGATCACATTGGGCCGCTGGCGAAGACCGTGAAAGATGCGGCCATCATTTTGCGCACGATTGCGGGACGCGATCCCATGGATTCGACTTCCGCCGATGTGCCGGTGCCGGATTACGTAGCGGAGATGGAAAAGCCGGTTCGCGGATTGAAGATCGGCGTGGCCAAAGAATATTTCGGTGAAGGCCTGGACGCGGAAGTGCGCAAGGCGATCGAGACGGCAATCCAAAAGCTGGCGTCGCTCGGCTGCGAGATCGTGGAAGTTTCGCTGCCGCACACAAAGTATGCGATTCCTGCGTATTACATCGTGGCCACGGCGGAGGCTTCGGCGAACCTGGCACGGTTTGACGGCGTGCGCTATGGATATCGGGCTGCAGGCGTGCGGTCGCTTTCTGACATGTACCGCCGCAGCCGCGATGAAGGGTTTGGCGCGGAAGTGAAGCGGCGCATCATGCTGGGAACTTACGCGCTCAGCGCCGGATATTACGATGCGTACTACTTGAAGGCGCAGAAGGTGCGGACTCTACTGACGCGTGATTTCGAGGAGGCCTTCAAGAAAGTCGATGCCATCGTGACGCCGACTAGTCCAACCGCCGCGTTCAAGCTGGGCGAAAAGGTGGATGACCCGCTGGCCATGTATCTGGCGGATATTTACACCGTGACCGCCGATCTGGCGGGAATTCCGGGGATTTCGATTCCCTGCGGTGAAACCAAAGAAAAACTTCCAATCGGAATGCAGATTCTGGGAAAGCATTTCGACGAGAGCACTATCTTGCGCGTGGCGAATGTGTATGAGAGGGCTGGGTAACAGATGATCTGATTTTTTGAATAAGCCGGCTTTATCCGCGGGCTCCTGTCTTTTTTCAACCTCAACTTACAAATAACCGATTGACGAGTCTGATGGACTCTTCATGACGGCGCCGAAGTTTGTTTTGCGATTTCGGCTTCGCAGGGCGCACCTGGTTTCGGAAAAACCAGTTTTCAGTTGCTGGTTCTCAGTTCTCAGATCAAATCCATTTTTGATGGAGGGAGAGGTATGCACTCACATTCCAAGCACTCGCAATCGATGAAGATCGGTCTGGCAATGGTTCTGGCGGCGGCACTGGTGGCGACGGGCTGCACGGCGCAGTGGCTCAGTGTGGCACTGGCTGATTTGCCGGTACTCACTCAGATGGCCTTGAACGTGGCAGCCCTGGCGGCTACGCTGGAATCGGGGAAACAGTTAAGCACGGCGGAGTCGGCGGCGATTCAGAGCATTTCGACAGAAGCGGGCAAGGACCTTACGCTGCTGCAAACTCTATACAACCAATACAAAGCCAACCCGGATAGTGCGACGCTGCAGAAGATCGACAATGTTATCGGAGACCTCAACCAGAACCTGCCGGCCCTGCTGCAGGCGGCGCATGTGAGCGATGCAACTCTCTCGGCACGAATCACGGCCGCGGTGAACCTGATTCTCACGACGGTGAACAGTTTTGCACAACTGATTCCCCACACGGCGACCGCAGTGTCGGCAAGAACCATGTCGGCGGTGACAAAACTGCCTAGAGGCAAGGATTTGAAACAGCAGTGGAACCAGCAGGTGTGCGGACCCGGCAAGAACAATGGCTTGGACGGAGCGCTTGAAACTTGCGTTTTGAAGTAGTAGCGCAGGCCAGGGCGTCCCTACTTCCTTCTCCAGCGGACGCCCTCTTTAGTTTGTTCCACCAGAATGCTCGCCGTGGTGAGTTCCTGGCGGATTTCGTCGGAACGTTTAAAGTCGCGGGCTTTGCGGGCGACGTTCATGTCGGCAATCTTTTTTTCAATCTCAGCATCGGAGAGCCCCTGGGCGCCGACGGCGGTAAGCAGTTCGGGAGTGATGTCTTTCTCGCGGCCGGAAGCCTTCGCCCATTCGAGAATAGCCTTCATCTTCGGCGCGTCGTCTTCCTTGAGGACCGCGAAAATGTCATCGAACTTTTCCAGCGCATCGAGGAATGGCTGAACGTTGTCTTGCTTGATCTCTGCGGCATCGAAGGCAGCGTTGGCTTTGCGCACCATATCGAAGATGGCGGCCTGGGCCTGGGCGGTGTTGAGGTCGTCTTCCAGGGCTGCCTTTATGCGTTCGGTAGTTTCGCGGGCGAGTTGAGAGAGAGCGTCGGACGAGCCGGCGGAAAAAGTTCCGCGAGACAGGCGAAGCTGAAAGTTACGCAGCTTCTCGACATTGCTGGCAGCTTGCGCCAGGCCGTCAAAAGTGAAGTTGAGTTGATGGCGGTAGGGGATCGAGGCCAGGAGCAGACGAATGGAGGAAGGCTTGTAGCCTTTGAGCACGAGATCGCGCAGCGTGAAAAAATTGCCCAGGCTCTTCGACATCTTCTGGCCTTCGACCAGCAGGAAGTGCGAATGAAACCAGAAGTGGACAAAAGGCTTGCCAGTAAGCGCTTCCGACTGAGCAATTTCATTTTCGTGATGAGGAAAGATAAGGTCTTCGCCACCGGCATGTAAATCGAAAGTCTCGCCCAGTTCTTCCATCGACATGACCGAGCATTCGATGTGCCAGCCGGGGCGGCCGGAGCCGATCACGGTGTCCCAGGAAGCTTCGCCGGGCTTTGGGGCCTTCCAGAGGGCAAAGTCGCGGGCGCTGTCTTTGTCATACTCGTCGACGTCCACGCGCGCGCCGTCTTCCATGCCGGCAAAATCTTTTTTCGACAGCTTGCCATAGGCAGGGAATTTCGCGATGCGATAGTAATAGGAGCCGTCGTCGGCACGGTAAGCGTAGCCCTTCTTTTCCAGTTCGGCGATGGCCTTCGCCATCTCAGGGATGTGCTCAGTGGCCCGCACCAATTTGGGCTCCTCGATGTTGAGGGCGGCAGCGTCTTCGAGAAACGCCTGAATATATTTCGCCGTGTATTGCTGGACGCTTACGCCCTCCTGGGCGGAATTGCGAATGATCTTGTCGTCCACATCGGTAATGTTCATCACGTGGTCGAGTTGGTATCCGCTCTGGCGGAGAAAGCGGCGCAGAATATCGACCGCGACAAAAGTGCGGAAATTGCCGATGTGGCCGTAGTCGTAGACCGTGGGGCCGCAGGCATACATGCGGACCCGATTGTCTTCCAGGGGATGAAACTCTTCGATTTTCCCGGAGAGCGTGTTGTAAAGACGAAGCGCCATGCGGTGAGCAAGCGGGCCCAAGACGATCTCTCATTCTAGGGGGAGGGGAGAAAAGGGGTCAATGACGGGCGAGGTGCAGTGATCCCTGATCGGCGTGACGATGCGCGCAAGATCCCGCGCTCCGCCTGAAAAACGGCTCCGCTCGGGATGACGCCAGGAAAAATCAGGGCGAAGGGGCCAACGAGTGGCCATGCCGGCGCAGGCGATGACCGACAAGGAAAACATAATGGACGCCCGAGACGATGGTGAAGGCCGCTGTGGCATGGAGAAAAGTCATTCGCAACAGCCAGATCCAGCGCAGGCGCTCGACCTGAAACAGGAGCGCAAAAAAGATGGCGGCAATCTGGGCGAAAGTGTTGGCCTTGCCGAAAATGCTGGGGCTGAAGTCGCGTAATCCGGCGATGGCGTAGAGCACGACGCTGGCACTGAGAATCGACAAGTCGCGGCTGAACACCAGCACTGTGTACTTCCAGGGAATCTTGTGCAGGATGGCAAGCACCAGAAACATGGTGCTGAGCAGAAGTTTGTCGGCGATGGGATCAAGATACTGGCCAAGCGTGGTTTGCTGCTTGAGGGTGCGGGCGAGCAGGCCGTCGAGTCCGTCGCTGAGCCCGGCCAGCACAAACAAGATGAGCGCCCACCAGTATTTGCCTTCGACGATCTTGATCACAATGAAGGGCAAAAAAATCATGCGCAGCAGCGTGAGCTGATTGGGCGCAGTGAAGAGTTGCGAAAATTTCACGGCTGGGCCTCAGGTGAGGAACCCTGGGCCGGAGGACGGAGGAGCACCGCGACCGGGTCGAGTCCGGTGCGGTTGGTAAAGCGTTGGGAAAGAGAAGGCAGATTGCCGTCGGGCAGATCGAGCTCGAGGCGTTCGATGCGGTGCATGGGAAAGAACAGCACACCCGGCGAAACCGGTTCACCTTCTTTGACCATGGAAAGCAAATCGTCAAACGAGGCCAGTTCGACGCCGCAGAGGCTCAGGCCTTCGGGCAGCAGGGCGAGCACGGCACCCCAAATTTTCTCCCGCGGATTGGAGAGCGTCAGAATGACAAGAGAGCCGCGCGGGAATGGGCTGACAGCGGGAGAGTTCGATATTACTGAGTTAGGCACAAAGGGATTGTCGCCGCGAAGATGGTAATTTTGCAACTCTTGCGGAAATTGCTCGAACGCGCAAGCCACTCGCCATTTACCCAAGAGTTAATACAACAAAAACCTGATTGCTCAAGGAGTGTGCACCTGAGTTATAAGGATTTTGCTGGGGAAAAGAGGGCTTATGGCCGCCATTTCCGATAGGAATCGCACGGGTTGGCGCGACTCTTACGTCGCCGCTCTGTTTGAACCTGACACCGCCAAACTCTCAGAGCGTATTGCCCAAGCAGAGTGGGCAATAGTGCTTCGCGCGCGTGAATTGTTTCACGAACCACCGGATACCGGCGAAGAAGAAGAGGCTTTGGAAAACGCTATGTATGCTCTAAATGCCCTGAGGGACGCGTATCGACCGGATGAGCCGTCTTCCGTGCAAGGCCGTACGTCGGCGGTTTGATGAGAAATCAATGCCGACGGTTCCGCCCGGTCGGGTCATGAGCCTCAGCTTGGAGTGCTCGATGCGAGAAATACGAAAAGTCGACTGGTCGCTCATCGCATCAGTCTTTCTTATCGCAGTATCTGTGACCGGCCTGGCCTACATTTATTGGTATAGCTAACCATAGCTTTCTCGGGTCTTTGACTGTGCCTCATCCCGTCGGGGTGTCGCGCCAGGTCGTGCTCCAGGTGAAAGTTTTTTCCGCTTGGGTTAACGCTGCGGACTGAGGACTTCCCGCGCCTCTAAACGAATGAAGCAGTTCCGCCGCCCCTGCTTTGGTAACTCAAGTGCGCCGATCCTCATCTATAGACCGGTCGGTTTAGAACCCGATATGGAGGAATGAGTGAGTATGAAGACCCCAGTCTCACCCAACACGAATCTAGTTCGTCTTCGGACAGCGGTCTTGTGCGCCAACTGCGAGGTCATTAGCGAGGGCTCGAATGGCCACTGCGCAGGTTGCGGAAGTCAGTCTTTACTGAGTCTGAGCAGGGTCCTCGGTGGGACGGTTGAGTCCGAACCATCGTTCGTTTTCGCTGCCTCTGCGAGCGTCATCAGCAACGAGATGCACATCAGGGCGAGGTCCGCAGTGGCCTAGGAGACGCTGGACAAGCAGAGTGTGGAATTAGAGCGAAAGCACATCCCCGGGGCTAGTGATGTGACGTGCCCCTGCTCACGCGCTAAGCTGATTGAGCCCCGCCGCTGTCGCAGGGATGCGAAATGGTCCCCACAGGGGCGTCTTTGGCCGCTTTCAACAAACCTTGCATTTCTTGCATTAAGCCGGAAATTTTTGCTGCTTAGAGATTCCACTCGGTCCGCAAAGTGCCCTCTTCACAAACACTTACGCGTTTTGGCACTCCCTCTGCTCTACTTCTTCCTCTGGATACCGTTGCGAAAGGTGGCGCATTCATGAAACGTCGAAATGCGAAGGTGTATGGCTTGGCGTGGGTTCTTGTTCTAGCATTCGTTTGGTTTGCTGCCGGCATTACCCGCGCCGACGATAATCAGGTGCTGGGGGAAGTTCAGTTTGAAGGAAAGACGAACGTGGAGAGAACCTCCGGCGTTTGGATTGACGGGCAGTATGTCGGCTACCTGAAAGAACTCAAGGGATCGAAGAAGGTTCTGCTGTTGCCAGGTGAACATGTGATCAGCGTGCGCCAAAGTGGCTACAAGGACTTTGTTCGGACGGTGGTTCTTCAGCCAGGTCAAAGGCAACTCATCAGTGTGACGATGGAAAAGGCGGCAACCGGGTCCATGCCGGCCGATACCGAACTGGCGACAATCAAGATCAATGTGAACCCCTCCAGGGCGGCAGTATTCGTAGACGGCCGTTTTGTCGGGCACGTGGGTGAGTTTGATGGTCTGGGAAAAGCCATGCAGATAGTTCCCGGGGCGCACCAGATTCGGATCGCACTTCCGGGATATGAGACCTTCCAAACCGACATCAACCCCTTGCCCAGGCAGAAGGTCGAAGTGAAGACGGATCTGGTCAAGAGTGAAGTCCCCGTGGCGGAGCCTTTGATGAAAGGACAGACCGACACCCCGCCGGCTCCCGAGGCGCGAACAGCGGGGCCACCGCATTGAAGTGAGGCGGTGGAGCGCAGCCCCAGAAAGGTGCGTCAGGCCAAGCCGACTGTCTTCAGTCGGGCAGCTTAAAGTTGATGGAGATGTCCACTTCTTTTTGAAAGGGCCTGCCGTTCATCAGAAAGGGATTGTAACGCCAATGCCTGACTGCTTCGAAGGCCGCCTGAGCTAAGGCAGGGTGTCCGCTTTTCACTTTGAGGTCGCGGACGCTCCCGTTTTCCGCGATTGTCGCCTGCATAACCACGGTTCCCGCAACACGCATTTTAAGCGCCTGTGGCGGGTAGACCGGGGGTACCCTGTGAACCAGAACTCCGCCCGAAAAGGCCGAAACCGAGCGGGTCAAGTTAGGCAATGTGGCCGGAACTGAAAGTAAAGTCCTGATCTCATCGGTGTTTGTGGCGGAGGCGGCGATCTTTGGCGCAGGAAGCGCTTCAACTGGGGAGGCTTCCGGTGGCGTGGAGCTTCGATCATGCACGTTTGGCGCAACGCGATAGCGCGTGACAGAATCTGCCGCTCCAGTCTCGGCGGTATGACGCATGCCCCGGCGAGTCGAGATGTCATTGTTCAAGTTGCTCAAGTCAATTTGCTCGGACGTGGCTGCCGGCGCAGGTCGAACGATCCTCGCTGCCGGAAGTTGATGGTTCCCGGGCACCTCTTTCGCTGAGTTATGGGGCATTCTCCAAGCCAAAACAGAAAGCAGCAGTAGCATTATCCCAACGACGACGGCGATCCGGTAACGCTGCCAGCGTGCAAGGTGCGGTGCAATTTCCGTTTTCCGCGCGTTGGCGCGGAGCGGGGAGAGAGTTTGCGCGTCTGGAACCGCCGCCTCTGCCGGGGCGGCAGATGTCTCCGCGAGCTTGGCCAAGCGCACCAGTGACTGTATGTGCCCGTCAGTGAAGCTGTAGGGCCGAGTGGAGAAGGCTTCCACTATTCCCACTGTCTCACCCTGTTCATGCAGAGGTACCACCGCGATGGATCGCAGGCCGAACCGTTTACAAACCTCAGGGTCTACGCGCGAGTCTGTGTTGGTATCGTCACAACGCAGGGTCTCTCCCGTACGCAAGCATTCCCCGGAGATGCCTGAATCAACGCCGAGACGGGTTCCGAGTGCAGGAGCCGTTTCCCCACTGCTGCCCAGGCAGATGACAACTCCACCGCGCCGCATGGCGACGGCTGCTCCGCTGGCGCTGGTTAGGGATTGCGCGACTCGGGCAATGGCCCCCAAAATCCTGTCAGTGTCGCGGGGAGCGGCGGCCACAAGAGCCCGCAAATCTGACAAGATTGCCTCTGAATTGGAGGAAGAAACTGCTTCAGTTGAATCCTTCCTGTCGGGCAGCCGTAAACCCGGTGCATCCAGCGCAGGAAGTTCTTGGTTCGGGGCGGGCCACTTTTTTGCAACTCCAGCCATAGATGTCCGCGCGGATTTTGCGTCGACTGGACGAGTGGGCTGGTCTGGCCACAGAATACACTTGGATGGTTGTGGAAAACAGGGTCCGTTGGTCGGTACTTATGGTTTACCCCGGCTAAATTCTCTAATCCGTGTTCTCGCATAGTTGCGCCGAGCGCCAAACATTGCCGTAATCAGCCGGCGCCCGGTAGAATTGAAGCCGCACCATCCTCATGTAGGCCCGTAGCTCAGTCTGGTTAGAGCGCTTCCTTGACACGGAAGAGGTCGATGGTTCGAGTCCATTCGGGCCTACCATATCCTTTTCCTTCGGTTGAAATCTCTTGCCTTTGAAACCGCCGTCCACGCGAGACTTACTGCTTAGGAACCTCGAAACCATAACTGCTGAAGACATCGCCGATGGCTGCGGTTCTGATGAACGATAGAAATTGACGCGCGGTTTCCTTTTCCTTCGACGAGCTGAGGATGATGCAGGCCTGCTCGATGGGCGGGTATTCATTCGCCGGAACCTCGACGTAGCGGCCCTTGCTTTTCATGGGGGGAGACAAAGCGAGGGACAAAGCTACAATGCCGACATCGGCCGCGCCCGAAACCACGAACGATGCCGCCTGCGAAATGTTTTCTCCAAGCACAAACTTGGCTTGCACTTTGTCATAGATGTTCTCTTTCTGCATGGCGGCGACCGCAGCCTGTCCATAGGGAGCGTGTTGCGGGTTTGCCAGGGCAATTTTCTTGATGGATGGGTCCAATAGAACCTGCAAGCCGGAACCCAGATCGAGTTTGGAATCGTTCGGGACCCAGATCACAATTTTCCCCTTGGCGTACTGGTAGTAGCTTCCCGGTTCGGTGAGGCCGGCGGCCTCGAGTTTCTTCGCATAATCGAGATTGGCGGAAAAGAAAATGTCGAACGGTGCGCCGTTCTGAAGCTGTTGAAAGAAATTGCCTGACGAACCGTATGTGACCTTCACGCTTTTTCCGGTTTCCTTCTGGAATCGGGCGGCGATGTCCTGCATGGCAAATTGGAGATCCGCGGCTGCCGCGAGAGTGATTTCCTGGGCCGCGCCAAAGGGCGTTGTCAGGCCGAGCATTAACGTCAGGACCGTTACCGCTCTCAAGGTTCGCAGGTTTATCGACATTTCCGGCGTCACTGTATCTCCACAATCCTTAATTTTGTGACCTGCCTCACCCATCGGGCCATCTTTTTCTCGTCCGGGACCAGGATGCGGTATGGCCCTTCCTTTTCATCCAGGGGCTTGCCGTCTCTCAGGAAGGCCAGAAGGACCTGCTTGTCAGTAAATGCCGGGTCGAGTTCGGGGAGGGCGAACACAACCCGATAGCCGTCAGCGGCTTCTACCAGCAGGCATGAAGCGAGACGCTTTCCCTTGAGGTTCGCGAGGTCAACTCCTGCTTTCTCTAACACGGTTCTGAGGGCAACACCTTCGAAGGTCGAATCGCCGGCCGTTACTTTGACGTGCGGCAGGGCTTCGAGATCAGTGCGTTGCAACAGCGTTTGCTTCCCGACCTCAGTTTGAATCGCGAGCTGCTGAGACTGGGCGAGCGCGGCGTCCAGCATCAGGATGAGGAGCGAAACCGCGAAGGGGAGACGATGTTTCATATCGAAACCCAGGAAGACTAAAGATGATTTTGGCGGCGATTTGTGAAATCCAAACAAAACCACGTTATCTTGCAAAGTATAACCGTACTTGGTGTAGACTCTTGGATTTCTTCGGAGAATATATGGAGCGGACTCGAGGCAAAATTGCGGCGAGTTATCGCCGTACAAAGATCGACATAGAGCGGGCTGAGTCCCGCTGTGGAGGCACGAATTGAGGCCGGCGTAGGACCCTAGCAATCAGGAGCAGTCGAATAATCCACGCATTGCGAAGTCTGATTGCCCACCATCCAGATGGCCGATGTGCCAGTCTGGTTTTTGAAGTCGCTGAACCAGAAGATGTAGCCGAAGCCACCCAGGTTGAGAGGTTGGCCAAAGCCGAACTGGTCGGCCCACTGGCTGCAGGTCGCGCCAAAATAGAGGGTGGCGTTGAAGTCCACGGTGGCCGCGGAATTCATGGAGAACTTGACCCCTTGGTACTTGTTGCCATTGGCGTGATACCAGCAGCCGTGCAGCGTGCCGACGGGGCCACCGGAGCCTCCCGAACCGCCTCCGCCCCCGGAACCGGATCCGCTGCCGACGGTGATTTGCAGAGTAGCGACGTGCGTGGTCGTGCCGTCGGTGGCGTTCACCTGGATGGAATAATTCCCTGCTGCCACGTTGTCGGCGACGGTGAGTTGCAGTTGAGACGTACCTGAACCCGGTGGCGCGATCACGGCGGGAGCTAAGCTGGCTGAGATTCCTGAAGGATCGCTGGCCACGGTAAGCAGCAGCGGATTGTCGAAACTTCCCGTCACATTGGTTATGAATTGAGCCGAACCTGAAGAGCCCGGCGCCAGGCTCAGCGTGCTGGGACTGGCGGAGATGGTGAATCCGGAAGGCGTCGTGGGCGGGGTGATAATCAGGTTCGCTCCCGCCACCGAGCTGTTGTAGGTCGCGGTGATCGCCACCGCCGCGCCGGAGTTTACGGGAGAAGTCGTGATCGAAGCCGTCGCTGTGGTCTTACCCTGCGCGACAGTCACGCTCGCCGGAAGCTTGGCGATGCTGGGCACGGCGCTTTTGAGCGAGACTTTAGCGCCACCCGCGGGGGCCGCCTTGGTAAGCACAACCGTCGCTTTCGATGACGCGCCACCGACTACGGCACTGGGAGCGAGCGTGACCCGCGCGAGAGTGTTTGCCGCGGCTGGGCTGGAGGTTGTCGTTGTTGTCGTGGTTGTTGTAGTTGTCGGGCCCGAGGGGGCGCCGGCAAAACTGCCCTGCGGGCTGGAGGGCTGCGAACTGCTTCCACAGCCCAGAAGGCAAAGCATACCTGCAATTAACGGTAACAAGAATTTCGCGCAGGAATATCTAAGGAGGGGCACGAGACAACCTCGACTTAACAGATTATGGACACCGAAGCGGCGGGCTTACACTCTTTGTCTCACGGAAGGGGAAGCAAGGGAAAGAGGCCAGAAGTACATGTTACCCGGTGGCCGAAGCAGGGCAGGGGACTTGGGGCACGCTCGGGAGCGGGTTGGGGCTAAACTTGCCGCCCGGCAAACGACAGGACGAAAATTGCGATCACCAGAACAGTCACACCGCTTGCCATTACGATCCGCGGTTTGTTGCCGCTGCCACGCCATTCTCCGGTAATCATGCCCCAGACGGCGGCGGTGATGACGATAACCGACATAAAGAGCGGCCAGCCCAGCACCGTGCCCAACTGGCCTAGTTTAGTGGCGGCAGCACCATAAAGAATGGTGCTCCCGAACCAGAGGAATGCCATGAACGCAGTGATCAACCAATACGTGGATGTTTCTGGCGCTCTGAAGCGGCTGGCATTGTGGTTCTTGCGTATCAGGTAGCTGCAATAGATGAGACTTGGAATGCCCCCCGCCAGCATGAGCGGAAGCCATGCGGCGTTCGGGCTCCAGACACGGGATGCGCCGTGACCTTCGGCTGCTTTGAAGATCGGACCGCCGAAGGCTAAACCGAGATTCACCAGGCCGGAACCAATTCCGCCCAATACGCAAAACGTCAGGCCTTTGGCGATCGACGGTTTGCCCGGCACACCCGCTCCCAGCGCCGTTTCCCTTTGTTTCCCGGCGACGGCACATATGGTCACTCCGAGCAATACCAGGGCTAGACCCGCCAACACAGTCATACCCGCCGGAGTCGCGATCTTGTCAGAGTGAAGGAAAATCAAAGGCACCAGGCTGCCGAGCGCCGCGGAAAGGCCGAGCATGATGGAAAAAGAAACGGCTACGCCGACAGCCTCAACCGCCAGGCCGATAAAGATCACCGAAATGCCCCATCCTGCGCCGCAGGCCGTGACCGCCGCTACTGCGCCGGGTCCAGCCTCCCGATACACCGCCGCGATGTTCGGGATCGTCATGAAGGTCAGCACCGGCGGGAAGACGAACAGGCCGTAGATTGTCCACATCAGCCAGGTGTTTTCCCATGCCCAGCGCTGGGTGAGTTTCATGGGAACGGCAAAACTTCCGTTCATCGCGCCGGCAAGAAGGATCATGAGCAGGCCCACAGTGGCTTCAGGCATGGGGTGCGCCAGTCCTTTTGCTGGCTTGAGTGGAAGCGAACGCGTAACAGCGGGCAGGATTGTTTACGAAAATGTTCTCAATGTCTGTGCTGCTCAAACCGGCCTGCTGCAACCGTGGAACAAATTCGCGCAGCAGAAACGCCAGCCCGGGAGTTCCGTCGTAGGCTTTCCAATATTTTCGGCGGGCCGCGTCCATTCCGAGAACGATCTGCTTCCCGAAGCCTTCGGCGGTCATGGCGACGACCAGATCCAACGTGGGATTGCCTGCTTCCGGCCCCCAGCGAAACGCCGAATCGTACTCCAGAAGCACGCCGGTCGAAAGAATTTCTTTGTGGTAGGCGGGGTCCGGTGCGCGATCGGTGTGCGAGATGACAACATGATCGAGCGGCACGGCGAATTGCTGGAAGAGCCGGACCTGCTCCAGCGCGCCCGTGCCTTGCTCGGTGTGGGTGAGCAGTGGCGCTCCGCTCTGGTGATGCGCCATGGCTGCGGCTTCGATCACCTTGTGTTCATGCGGGTTCGGAGCATGCTTGCCTGTGGCGACTTTGATCACGCCGGCCTTGTACGGCGTACGTACAACTTCCGGACCGTTGTAATCGGCGGCGTCGATGCCCTGCTCGATATCGGCAATGAACAGATTTGCCAGCTGTTCCACATTGAACCGTTCACCCCAATGTCCCGGCGCATAGTACTTCGCCAAATGAAGACCAGTGGGACACACAATATTCACGTTCGTCCGGCGGCATATTTCGGCGAGTTTGGCCGCGTTGCGTCCGCCGCCGCAGGGCATGGAATCGACCAGGGTACGGCCGCCGGCGGCGTAGAAGTCGGTTACATCGACACAAGCGCGCTCCACCGAATCCAGCAGGAAATCGGGATAACAGAACGTGGTAAAGCTGGGGTCGATGATGATGTGCTCATGCGCGTAGCAGACGCCGGCCTGAGTCGCCTCGATATCGCCGAGAACTGTGCGCAGGAAGGGCATGGTTAGGGGGTGGACAAGATTGCTCCGGCGCTGAGGAGATTTTGTTGCAGAAGGCGGAAGTCCAGTTCACGAGGCACGCGGCTCAGGCTCGAGCACAACGCCGCCGCCGTTCCCGCCGCTTGTCCCATGGCCATGCATTGCGCCATGGAGCGAACACTGGCGTGAGCATCGTGGGTGGCGGAGAAGCATCGGCCCGCGACGAGCAGGTTCTCCACCTTTTGCGGAATAAGCGTGCGAAAGGGAATGCCAACACATTGTCCGTCGGGAAGGTATTGCCATTCCGTGTCGCTACCTGCGTGATGGTCTTCGATGGGCGCGCCGCACAGCCCGATCTGGTCGTCAAACTGGCGGGCGCTGAGCACATCTTCCCGTGTCAGGCGGTATTCGCCGTGGACGCGGCGCGTCTCCCGAATACCGATTTGAGTTCCGAAAGCGACGAGATCCGCTTCTGCGTACCCGGGTATCTCGCTCTTGAGGAAGCGCAGATATTCCAGAGCCTGGCGACGGCCTTCGATTTCTGCCGCCGTTAGCAGATCGGGATCGGTTGCATTGCGGAATCGGCCGTCCGCCGATTCAAACGATTGCACGCGGGTCATGTTGGTGGCCATCATCCCTTTGACTGGGGTGACATGATCGCTGCCTTCGCGACGGGGCAGGCTAAATCGCCCGGACTCAGCCGCTGCCGCCATCCGCTGGTGGAATTCCTGCTTCGATACTTTCTTCCTTGCAGGCACGTCAACATTTGCCACTTTGAATGTAGTGGTGAGCATTTGGGCGGGTTCGTGCTCGCCCGCCAGTTCGCAGGGAACTCCGGCGAAGTGGCACAAGTCAGCATCGCCCGTGGCATCGATAAAATACCTTCCAACGACTTTTTGTAAGCCTCGCTTGGTGGCGACGGTGAGCGATTGAATTCTTTGCCCGGAAATGGACGCATCCTGTATCCAGGCGTACAGCAAAATGGCAGCGCCTGCCTGCTGCACTAATCGGTCCCACACTACTTTCAAATATTCCGAATTGTAGGTAATGCCGGTACCAGCGCCATAGGTATTGGGCCGCTCCATGCAGGCCCCGTATTCGCGAAGACCATTCACAACATCGTCGGCGATGCCGCCGACAACTTTCAGAGAACGGGAACCCGGGGTGTAAAAACCGTAGAAAGTGTCGAGCACCAGGGTGCTCGTGCCACCCAGAAAGCCGAAACGTTCGACGAGCAGAGTCTTTGCTCCCGTGCGAGCGGCTGCAATGGCGGCGGTGGCTCCCGCCGATCCCGAGCCAGCCACGATTACATCGAAGTGAACGCTCTCACTGCTTGAGGTCGGGAACACGTCCATATCAGGCCCGCAGGGCGCCGGTCTCCAAAAGCGCCAGGCCAGCGGCTCCGATCACTCCCGTGTGAGAGGGAACACGAGGAAACACAATGGGCAAGTCGCGGCCAATCAGAAAGCGCGTCCGACTGCGCAGTTCCCTGCGGAGCGGATCGAGCAGTTGGGGGCCGGCTTCGGCGATTTGTCCGCCCAGAATGATCAACTCCGGGTCCACCAGATGGACCAGGCTCGCGATGGCCGCGCCCAGATACATGGTGGCGCGGTCGATGATCCACTGCGCAACTTCATCGGAATCCAGAGCCGCCTGAAAAACCTGCGCGCAGTCCGATGCTTGCGCTCGATCGGTGAGCACGGAAAAAACCCGCCGATGCCTGGCGGAAAATGCCTGTGCCTCAATGGCGCGCGCCGAGAAGACCGTCTCCAGACAACCGTAGTTTCCGCAGATGCACATCGGCCCGTGTGGATCGATCGTCATGTGACCCACGTGCCCAGCCACACCGTGTGCACCGCGCATGATCTGGCCTTGCATCAGCATGGCGCCGCCCACGCCGGTGCCCAGGGTGAGCATCAGCACGTTTTCGCATCCTTTGGCCGCGCCCCAAAGCCACTCGGCGATGAGGGCAGTGCGCGCGTCGTTATCGGCGTACACCGACTTGCCGGCGGCGCCGGTGCTCACCAGATCCCGTAAGGAATGCCCTTCGAGATGGTGAAGGTCGCCGGGGGAACGCACCAGCAGGGTGGTCTTCACATCCACGACGCCTTTGCAACCTATGCCGACAGCTCGAATCGAAACTCCAGAACCGAGCTCGAGGAAGAACGAGTGCGCCAGTTTCTTGAAACCTTCGACGGAACGAGGCGTGGCTTCTGAGAGCGATCTTCGGAGTTTCCCGGTTTCATCGACCAAGCCGCCCTTGAGGTTGGTGCCGCCGATATCCAAACCAATGGCGTAGACGCCTTCGGGAAGGTTCTGAGATGACGAGGATTTGCGCTTCTTTGAACCTGCAGCCATTGATTTGCGGCATTGTAGCATCGGTGTGCATAATGACTGGACGAAACCCATGTCTGAAAAGAGCAGGCGCACGGACAACGCGGCCGTTTCCTACTTTGACTCCACGATTGAGTTACTCAATCGGCTGAAAACCACCCAGCTCGGCCCGATCCAGAAGGCAGCTCAACTGTGTGCAGACCGCATCGCGCAGGGCGGTCTGGTGTTTCTTTTTGGCTGCGGACACTCCCGCATGATGTGCGAAGAAATGACTCCGCGCCAGGGATGCTTCGTCGGGTTCGTCGCGCTGGTGGAGCAGTCTCTCTCCAATCATTCGGCGATCGTAGGCACGAACGGACTTCGCCCTCCGCTTTATCTGGAAAAATACGAGGGCTACGCCGAGCAGATTCTGAACGGCTTCAAGTTTGGCCCGCATGATGCCTTCATCGTGATTTCAACCAGCGGGATCCGCCCTGTTCCGGTGGAAATGGCTCGCGGGGCGCAACAGCGCGGATTGCCGGTCATCGCGATTGTGTCGCGGGCCCATTGCGAACAGTCCAAGCCAGCGCATTCTTCCGGCAAGAAACTGATCGACTTTGCCGATATCATCATCGACAACGAATGCCCGCCGGGGGATTGTGTCGTGGAGTTGGAAGGACTGGACTGGCGTACCGGACCAGCCTCGACATTGACGGGAGCGATGATCATCAACATGCTGCGCTGTGAAACGGCGCGCCTCCTGCTGGAAAAAGGGCACAAACCTGTGTTGCTGCCCAGTCACCAGTTTGTCGGAAACCAGAGTGCCGAGGAGCAACTCGACGAGTTTTACGAGGCCTATCGAAGAAGTCTCCGGCATCTCTACGAATGACTTCCAGTTCCTAATGACGCAGACGCTGCTGATCACCGGGTCCTCGGGAATTGCCGCGGCCACGGCTCGCTTGGCGGCGAGCCACGGAAAGCAAATTTTTGTTCTCGGAAACCGCGAAGCTGAGTGCAAAGAGCTTTGCGCCCAGATTCCCGGTTCGGCTTACGCAGTGGCGGATGTGGCCGATTACCAAGCGGTGCAACGGGCCGTGACGGCTTGCATTCAAAAGCACGGAGGAGTCGATGCCGTATTTAACGTCGCCGGCATCAGTGGGCGCTCGCTGGGTGACGGCCCTCTGCATGAATGCACCTCGGAAGCGTGGCAGGCTTTAATGAATATCCACGCGGCAGGGACGTTTTATGTCTGCCGGGAGGTGCTTCGCCACTGGATGGGCGAATCCCGCAAAGGCACGATTCTGAACACCGGCAGCGTGCTCGCCCGTTTTCCTGAGCGGGAATTTTTTGCCACGCACGCTTACGCCGCCAGCAAAGGCGCGGTCGAGTCTTTGAGCCTGTCTGCGGCGGGGTACTATGCGCCCTACGGGATTCGTATCAATGTGCTTGCCCCAGGGCTGGTTCGCACTCCCATGAGCGCGCGCGCCCAGTCGAACGAGAAGATCCGTGCTTACCTCACGCACAAACAGCCCTTGAAGGGAGATTTCGTCGAAGCCGAGGAAGTCGCGCGCATCGCGCTCTTTCTGCTCAGTGACGAATCTATTCCCATCACTGGCGAGGTGATTCGGGCGGACGCTGGCTGGGCAGTGACTGGATAGCCGCGTCGCTGGATCGCAAGCTGGGGTAGGTTTATTGAGAATTCTCATGGCTGTTCGTCCGCTGAATCGCCGGCTCGCCGAACTCGAACAATTTCGCTATCGTTTTGGCCCGCAAGATGCAGCGGGCGTACTGAAGTTGCTTTCGGTCCTCGAAAGGCAATCCTTTTCCGATATTCCGTCTCTCATTCGTTTTCACGAAGCGCTTCTTTTCCTGCGCGCTTTTCCGCACAACGCCGGCGTTGTTAGCGGATCGGGACGTCTGCTGAATAATTTCAGCTTGCGAGTGGAAAAACTCCGGCATGCGGACGCCGACATGGAAAAATTCGACTCGCTAGAAGTTTCCGGCATAGCCGGAACAACGATGGAAGACACGCTCAGCTTTGACGTTGCGCGCTGGCTGGTGAGCCGGATTCCTCGCGGGGCAGGAATCGTGTGGGATGGCTATGCCGATGAGCGCGCCCTGGCCGCGGTGTGGCCGCAGTTCATTCCGCTGATTGAAGAAGACGGCTACGTTGAAGCGGGCGTTCCGTGGCAGCGTTGGCTGCAAGAAGCCAGTGGAAGAAAGAAGGGCGGCTTGCAGTGGCTGCTGGATCGTTTTCAGGAACTGCCGCTCCCGGATTTCGAGAAAGCTCAACTCTACGATTCGTTGCGGCTGACGGTGCGCTGGGATCTGGACAACCTGCGTTTATCGCGCACTCGGAACTGGAAACCGATCGCGAAAGCTTTCTATCACAAGGAGCCGCTGATCTCTCGCCGCGAAGTTTCGCTGGCGAAGGAGTTGACGCAGCCTCCGCCTGTGCTGAAGCAACTTTCGCTGGCGCAAGGCGAGGCGGTGATGAATCTGGTCCGCGAAGTTATGTTGGTTCGCTACCGCGAGCTGTACGGCACTACGCTGGGCGATCCACGATCGGTCGTCCGCGCAGATGTGGGGCGCGGCGTTTCCATTTTTCTGTGGAACCTGCCTCCCGAGCGGCGATTGCCCCTGCGCGCCTACGTTGCCGGATTCAGCGTGAAGAATGGCGTCCCGATCAACTATATCGAAGCCACTGGACTCTTTGAGTGGATCGAGGTCGGTTTCAATACGTTCTACACATTTCGCGGCGGCGAAGTTGCCTGGATTTACGCCCAGGCCCTGCGCTGCCTGTGCCATTTCACCGGAGCCACTTGCATTTCCATGTATCCCTATCAGCTCGGGCGGGGCAACGAAGAAGCCATCGAATCGGGCGCGTTCTGGTTCTATCGCAAGCTTGGTTTCCGGCCGGGACGAGCCGATCTGCGAGCACTGGCCGAGCGGGAAGAAAAGAAAATTGCGCAGGACTCTGACTACAAAACTTCTGCGCGGATCCTTCGGCGTCTGGCGGAAGGGAACGTCTTTTACGAACTGCCCGGGGCTGAGATAGGGGCCTGGGACATCTTCTCCATTCGCAACATCGGGCTCAAAGTGAACCGCCGGATGGCCCGGCAATTCCAGGGAGACAGTCAAGGGTTTCGGACAGCGGCATCGAAACGGTTAGCGCGCATCCTCGGTGCAGGGACAGCGAGCTTGACGCGAGAGCGCTGCAATTTCGAAAACTTTGCGGTAGTACTTTCCCTGCTCTCCGACCTCCCGTCGTGGACCTCTGCCGAAAGACGAGCCTTGCTGCGAATTGTCCGAGCCAAAGGGGCGCCGGATGAAATGAAATATCTTCACCTGCTCCAGGGCCACAGGCGGCTGCGGAATGCATTGCTCAAGTTGGGTTCTTCCCATTCGGCTTAGCCGGTGCCTGATTCTGATCAAGTGTCGCAGAGATAGTGGCTAAGGTCCGTATTTATAGTTGATTCGAGCGTACACGACTCCTGTGATGCGAATCACATCCGGCGGTGATCTGGTTCATGGAGTCCAACCGGGCCCTCTGGCATTCTCTGCTTTGAGGTAGTCTTATGTCTCAAGAGAATCGCGACATCCTGGATGTACTCAAGTTCGAACTGCAGTTCCTGCAAGATGGTGGCTACGGTCGGTCGGTGCGCACGCCCTGGCGCCCTACGTTTGTATTTGAGGACTCGGTGACGTGCCCGAATTTTGGCGATCCGGCGCGCCCTCATCCTTGCGATGAGTGTCTCCTGATGCAGTTCGTGCCAGAAAACATGCGCGAGCAGCGTGTCCCTTGCCGATTCATCCCGTTAACCGCAACCGGAGAAACCGTGGATCACTATTACCGTGCTGGAACCCAGCCGGAAATGGAAGAAGCTCTGGCTTTGTGGCTGCGCACACAAATCACGAGGATCGAGCGGGAGAGAGAGCAAGAGAAAAAACAGTAAACGCCTAGCCGCCGAATCCGAAATTCGGCGGTTGCCGGCGAAAGAACTGAAGCGCTTGCCATGATGGCCGGGTGATTGATTTTTTCGATTGCCGGAATCCGCAGGTTCGCTAGGGTCTACGTATTTCCATATTTACTTTCCAGTATCAAGCCTCCGAGTCGGATTTCATTTTGTTGAAATCTCCGTAAATACCTGATTATATTGATGTTTGATTGCGCCACTATTTGGCAAGCCGTGTGCCAGTGTGTACCGTTCCAGCACTATTGGCAGGCTGTATAGATTTCACTTTCAATACGCGAAAAGCGGAGGTCTGGAATGCGACGTCTATCCCTAGTCACTCTCCTCGGCGTACTGCTTACGGTTGCAGGACAAGCCCAAACATTCCGCGGAGCCATCAACGGCACGGTGGTTGATCCAACCGGCGCGGTGGTAGCGGGTGCGACGGTTCGGGCCACAAATAACGGTACAGCAGTGGTGCTCACCGGCGTCACCACGACCGACGGCCAGTTTGCTTTCCAGGATCTGCCTCTCGGCTCCTACACCATTACGGTGACGGCCAGCGGTTTCGAACAGATCACGGTGGCCAATGTGAACGTCACGGCGGGCCAGGTCTATACGCTCCCCGTCAGGCTGACGATGGGACAGCAGTCCACAACGGTGGAGGTCTCGGCGGCGGCTGTGGCGTTGGATCCTACTACCGCGACACAGACCATGACCATCCCGTCAACGTTGGTGCATGACATTCCGCTCAATGGCCGCGATTTTACGCAGCTAATTTCAACAGCCCCCGGATACGGCGGATATTCGGTGGGCGGCTACGGTTCACTCAATGGAACCCGGCCGAACCAAATGAACTGGCAGATTGACGGCGTTGACAATAACGACTTCTGGCACAACATTCCGGCGGTCAATCAAGGCGGTGTGTCGGGAATCGCCGGCGTGATCATGCCGATTGACGCTACTGATGAATTTTCAGCCCAGACGCAATCGGGCGCTGAAGCTGGTCGCAATGCAGGCGGCACGGTGAATCTGGTGCTGAAGTCGGGCACCAACGGGTTCCACGGCTCGGCTTACTATTTCAACCGCAACGAGTTTTATGGGGCGTCGTCACCTTTCTTCCGGCCGAGCGCTACCGTTCCCAAAGACGCCACGAGCTGCGCAATCAGAACTATGGATTTTCTTTCGGCGGTCCGATCATCAAGGACAGAGCATTCTTTTTCACCATCGTTTGAAAAGCAGAACTACCTAATCGGACTGTCAGGACTGGCTACGGAACCGTCAGCGGCCTGGGTGGCCCAGGCTGGCCAGTTGTTGGCGACCGCCGGCGTCCCTGTGAGTCAGACTTCCTGCAATTTGCTCGGTCCAGGCCTCGTCAGTCAGCTTCCGGTTGGTGCTCCTTGCGTGCCGACGACGACAGCGGGTCTGTGGCCGACTTCCGGCGCCGGATCGATTGCGAATCTGCCTGGAACGGTAAGCAACTTCTTCAGTCCCGTGGCGTCCACAGGATACAGCTACAACGGCGTCGCCAAGATCGACTACAATTTCACCGACAAACACCATCTGTCCGTTCGCTGGTTTGGCGGACAGGGCAGCCAGACCGCGCCACTTGGCGGCAGCCCGGCCCTAGGAACCGCCAGTTCGAACCTGCAGTACTACTTCGAAGTGGCTCCAATCCACGTGTACAACTACGCGGCCGTTCTAAATTCGGCTTTCACGCCCCGGCTGACCAATCAGATCCTCTTTGGCGTCAATTACTTCAATCAGGTCTTCCACGACTTCAACAACAGCTTCGATACCAAAGCGATGGGTTTGTTCCTGAGCCCGGACGCGACCATCAAGGGCCAGCCGATTTTGGGCGCCCCGAACATTGCGATCTCCGGCTTTGAGCAGATCGGCTTGACTCCGCCAGAAGGCCGCAACGACGTCACTGGAATGCTTGCAGACGTCGTGTCCTACAACGTCGGGAAGCATCAAGTCCGCTTCGGAGGCGAGGTTCGCCAGGGCCGCGTGAACGAGTTCTATCACCGGCGCGGAACTGGGAAGTTTGCCTTTGATGGTTCTCTGGGACCTAATGGAGATGGCAGCACTCCTTGGGCCACCGCAGATCCTAATGCAGCGGCCTTGGCGGATTTCTTGGCTGGCAACGTCTTAAGCTCCTCGATCGCGGTTGGTAACCCTGAGCGTTTTGTAAGAGTCAACGCGTTCAATCTGTTCGCTCAGGACAATGTGCAGGTTACCCGCAAGCTGAACCTGAACTTTGGTCTGCGCTACGAATACTTCGGTCCGCTGTACAGCAACAACAAGGACCTGGCGTCTTTTTGTCCGGGAAGGGACTGCAAATTCAAGGCAACGGCATCATTCCATTTTTCCGCCGGACCGCAACAACTTTGCTCCGCGTTTCGGCTTCGCTTATCAGCCCAGAGAGAACGGCGAGTTGGTGATCCGCGGCGGATTCGGCGTCTTCTACGATCAGATCAACATGAATCCGTTCCTGGATTTCCGCCCGCCGATCTCCGCGGCGGACGGCTTAGAGGACAACCCGATCGGTCCGGCTGCGGTCCGACAACTACAGCAGGAATGGCTACAACTGGGACGCCGCCCAGGCTGGCGGAGACTCGATCTTCCCCGGAGTTACGTTCTGCCCGACTGGGGGTTGCGAATCCAGCCACGGGCGACTGCGTTGATCCGAGTGGTAATCCTCTACTTACAACATCTACTCCGTCAACCAGAATTTCCGCGCCCCGTATTTCTATCAATACAGTCTGCAAGTGGAGCGTAGCCTGGGCCGTGCTGCGGTAATGCAGATCGGCTACGTGGGCAGCGAAGGACGCAAGCTGAGCCGCCATGCTGAACATCAATCAGTTTGGACAGTTTGCGACGCAGTATCCGCAGTACAACAGCATCATTCAGCTCAACAGTGCGGCCAGTTCAAACTACAACTCCCTGCAGGCGCTCTTGAGAGCCAACTCGTGGCACGGATTGACGACTCAGGTCAGCTACACCTGGGCCCACGCTCTGGACGATACAACCGAATATCGCGGCGTCATTCCATTGGACAGCACAAACCTGAGGGCGGAATACGGAAACGGCGATTTCGACACCCGCCACAACGTGACCGTCAGCTTCACCTACGACGTGCCCGGTGCATCCTGGGGGCCAAAGCTACTGACCCACGGATGGCAGGTGGCCAGCTTGTGGTCTTTCCACACTGGCCAGCCGTTCAACATCAATGGTGGTTTCAGCCGTCCGGGTTGCGACCTGGTGGCTGATCCCTTCGCTGGGGTTTCACACAAGTTCTCGGCAGCGGCCGGCGGAGAGCAGTGGGTGAATCCGAACGCCTTCAACTGCTCAACG
The DNA here is from genome assembly GCA_963765285.1 of Terriglobia bacterium. Classification (GTDB taxonomy): domain Bacteria; phylum Acidobacteriota; class Terriglobia; order Terriglobales; family Acidobacteriaceae; genus CAVWZH01. Next base: position 421,781 of record CAVXVR010000006.1, on the reverse strand, counting down.
CCCACGACGTTCCTTGGCAATCTCGTCTCGGAATAGATTCTACGCACCGGGTTACGGCGATGTGGACCTCTCGGTGTTCAAGAACATTCCCGTCACGGAGCGGTTCAAATTGCAGCTCCGCGCGGAGATGTACAACCTGTTTAATCGGGTCAATCTGGCCTCGGGCGGCGGATCTGTCAGCCAGAGCACCGGCTTCGTCACCGATACCATCGGCGACTTCAACGGTGCGCCTGGCATTGGCCCCGGGGAAGCGTTCAACATGCAGCTTGCGGCAAAGATCATCTTCTAAGCGAGCTGTCGTCTCTTCATTCTTGGGCGGATGCACTTTGCGCATCCGCCTTATTTTTTGCGGGCCAGACCTGACGCATGCTCTCCTTCACGGGCAGTCGACCTCCGCTTGACCGGAAGCCGAGGGCGGCTGTCTCCACGTAATCGTCTTCGTGGCGAGGGTGCACGGGCGGGGACGCCCGCGCCCACATTGAACCCGCGCCCACATCGAGCTTAGGGCTGCGGGCTTGTGGTGGAGCTGGCGGCAGGCGCTTGTTGCCGGACCAGCAGCGCCAGCCGCGGAAAGCGGAACTGTCCCGCGGCGTCATCGATCACATTAACCTGGCAGGTGTAGAAGCCGGGGGTCAGCGACGCCAGCGGAACATCCAACTGGAACACCGCAGCCTTTCTTCCCGGTTCATTGAGTTGATCGCTGACCACGATGGGAGTTTCATAAGCTTTGGTGTTTCCGCGGAAGAACGCCACGCTGCTCAAAAGATGGATGCCAGGTTTCGCCGCGCCTGAGTTTGGTGCCGGCACAGCCGCCGGATGCGCCGGATCATAGACCTCGTAATAAAAATAAAGATGCTGTCCGGCCGAGAACACGTGCGTCACACTCGGGATAACTTCTGAGCCGTCCCGTATCAGCGGATTTTCTTTGTTGCTCTTTTTCGCCGGCTGAATCTGGCTGGCCAGCACTACTGAGCTCATCTTCACCGGAACGCCCTTCAGATCGGGGACCGTGAGGTCAGTTTCAAACGAGCCCAGAGTTCCCGTTTGGTTCTCTCTCACGACAAATTTGAGATGATACTTGCCGGGAGGCAGCACGAAGCCGGTGTTGTACTGCACGTTCTTGCGCTGCACTAACTGTGATGTGTTCAGAGCGAGCTTCACGGTGTCACGGACCTGGCCCATTGGCCGTTTTTGCGGATCCTCCACCACCCCCAGCACGTCGAGCGTCGCGCGGTCCTGATCGTTGTTGTGAGTGAAGGGAATCTGCGAGCCCGGCACTACCAGTGACACCGCAACGTAAAAGCGATTATCGGCAATGCGGAAATAAGCCGGGGAAAGATAGACGGGCAAATCCGTATTGGGCAAGTCCGAGGCCAATTCTTCGTCGAGCTGACGTTCGCGGTCTTCCTGGGTGGAATGCTGAAAATCCGCAGGCGCGTAATAACCGCGGCGGAAGTCCAACTTTAGTCCCGGCCGCTTTACACGCACCGTAATGCGCCGGTAGCGGCCGTCGCGGGCGGAGTTGCTGCTGTGGTAGCCCAGCAGGTAGTAGATCGAAGTGTCCTGCTGCACTCCGCGGAAGACCCGGCCGAAATCGTTGGAGTCAAGAAACGCTTTGCCGCCGGTGTCGGCCGCCAGAGTGACCAGAGTCTCCTGGGTGGTGAAGTTCGAGTTGTACTGATTCAAGGTGGCAGCACCGGAATAGGGCGACGTTCCCCGTAAGCTGGCGCTCTGCGCCTCTCCGCCGGGCACCATGGCCTGCAGGCCGCGAATGTCCATAGTGTAGATCGAAAGATTGGCACGCACCGCCGCGTTAGTGGCGGCGCGAAGTTCAGACTGGTTTTCAATGCCGGTGCGATCCATGCCGCTGGAAAAGTAGATCAGCGATTTCTTCTCATCGACACGGGAAAGCTTGTCAGCCACCGATTTCAAGGCCTGGAGCCGGCGGTCGGTGTTGAAGATGTTGTATTCGGTGTCGTCGACAGTGAACGACGCGCCAGTGTCGGCCGTCCCTTCCGTCGTGCCGGTCGACCCTTCTTCAAAGCCTTGTCCCGCGCCGGAATTGAAGCTGGCGAGGGTCTTCTTTAGCAGATCGCGATCGGAAGTAAAGTCCGTATTCACCACGAGCTGGTTGCCCAGGGAGATCACGGCCACGAGGTCGGCGGGTGCCATTTGAGTATCGACATATTTGTCCGCCGCCTTAACCGAACGTTCGATTTCGTCGGGCTGCATGGCGCTCAGGTCGAAAAACAGAACGATCAGGCGGCGATCTTTGAGCGGAGAAACAGAGGCTGCTTGCGATGAAGAGGCCTTGGCACGCGGCGGTTGATTGTTGCCCAGCAGCGGAATCTCGGCCGTGTTCGTGGGTACGACGGCGTCGGTATTTTCGAGATCGAAGGAAGAAATTTGCTGGAGCTTGTTGTCTTCCAGCACGACAAAGTCTTCCTGCTTCAGGTCCTTGACGGCATTCCCATCCTTATCGCGGACCGTCACATTCACCAGCACCAACTCCGTCTCCGAGTGAAAGGTGAACTGCCCCGACGAGTCTTGCGAAACGAGCCCGGTAGTAACCAGCAACATGGCGAGGACCAGCGAGGCTGCCTTGCGCATGCGGTTCGCGAGTTGGGATGTCCGCGGCATAGCGTCCTTTTCTAAAAGCGGAACCTCGCGGTGAACAGCAGGGTACGCATGGCGCCGACGGCGATCACTTGCCCAAACGTAGGTGAGTTCACTGTACTATCGATCGCTGAATACTGCGGATGATTGAACACGTTCGACGCCTGCATGCGCAGTTCCAGCATTTTGCCTTCGCGAATCGGAATCACCCGCGTCACCGCCATATCAAACAGGAAGCTGCCCGGGCCCTCGATGCTGTTGCGGCGGGCGTCGCCATACTGGTTTGACGGAGGGATAACAAACGCCGCGGTGTTGAACCATTCTCTGATGCTGGGATCGGGCACCGTGGTGGGTTCACCGGGAACCACGTCGGCCCGAAGCGTACCGTTCGTGCCCTGATTCACATCGGCAAAGCTTCCCAGCACGCGGGGCGTGAATGGCAGGCCGGAAGCGATGGTCAAATCGCCGCTCCACTGCCAGTCGCCGAAAATGCTCCGCAGCGCCCCACCACGGTTCAGCCAGCGGCGATCATGGCCGAAGGGCAACTGCCAAAGGTAGTCGGCGGTGAATTTGTGCCGCTGATCGAAGATGGAAAGCCCGCGCTCCCCCGACAAATCGAAAGGATTCTGCGCTACCACGCTGGCGGTTCCACCAATCGACGAAGAATCATCGAGTGCCTTGGAGTAGGTGTAGCTGCCGCCGAGCGAAACTCCGTGTTGCAGCCGTTTGCGTACTCGAATCGTCCCGGCGTTGGCAGTCGAGTCGGCCTGAGAGCTTTCCCAGTTGAATGCCTGCACGTTGCTGAGGCGAATTCCAGTGGTGCAGTCCGGCTGGCCGGGCGCTCCCACCAGGCAGCGGTTCGGAGCTTCCAGAACATCCAGCCGCGTTCCCTTGGTTCCCGTGTAATCGAGATTGAAGATCAGTGTGGGAGTGACTTCCTGCTGAACGTCAAGATTCCAGATCTGCACGTAGCCCAGACGGTAGTTCGGGTCGACGGCATAGTTGTTGGTGATCTGCCCGGTGGACGGCGGAGATCCACAGGTGTTCGCCGGGGGAAATCCGCATTGCAAAGTGAGCGCGCCCGCAGCCGATTGCACGTTGGTGGCGGTGACCGCAAACGGCGGCTGAAACGCGAGCTGCTGCACGATGGTCTGGTACGCGCCAGTGTTGTAGTTAATTCCATATCCGGCGCGGACGACCGTCTTGGGCAGGGCTTTCCACGCGATGCCGACGCGCGGCGCGACGTTGTTCCGGTCGGGCCGCACCAGGGTGGCGGGATACGCGCCGTTGTTCGGGCCAACGCCTCCCGGCAGGACGGGCACGACCGCATTCGGCGAGGAAAAATTGGGATTCACGAAAAATTCTGGAGCAATATCTAGGCTGGCGATGCGGTCGTTCAGTTCTGTGAAAGGAGAGACATATTCATAGCGCACTCCCAGATTCAGGGTCAGGTTGCTGCGAAGCTTCCATTCATCCTGCGCGTACAGGTCCCAGAAATTTCCGTCGAAATGATAATTGTTATCGCCGGTCTGCAACGCCTTTTGCAGCTGGGTCTGCTGGGGTAACCCCAAAAGAAAATCGGCGAGATCGAAACCGGTGTTGAGTGTTCCCGTCTGCGAGGTGTTCAGGCCGGTAAACACGAAGGTGCCTCGCGCATCATTGCTGGCTTCGGTGTTGAGCTGGATTCGTCGGAAATCACCGCCCCAATGCAGGGTGTGCTTGCCGTGCGTCCAGATCAAGTTGTCCGTAAAGGTGTAGGTCTGATTGCGAATCAGGCGTGGGTTGGTGTCATTGAGGCTGCCGAAATGAGTAAAGGAAAGGTTCGGCAAGCCCCAGTCGAACGGGTCGGAGGACACGCCGCCAATTCCAAGATCGCCCGCGATGTTCTGGGAAAAGGCATAAAGATTCTGCGTCGAAGTCCGACTGCGGTTGTAATCTACGCGAAAAACATTGGTCAGCTTGCCGAAGCTTCGAATGTAGCCTACCGGCACATCAAAGCTGCGCGCTGAAGTGTTCCCTCCAACGCTCGGGAAGGGGTTGGTCAAGACACTGTTGGCTCCGTGGTAGTGAAAGCCGAAGGTCATATTATTTTGCGGGCCGCGCGACCGGCGCGAGCCGACGCTCGATCCGCCGAGAGCATGCATCAGACGGATATTCAGGTCGTCGCTGTTATTTGTTGCTGTGGTGATGAAGTGAAAATTCTGTTCGTCCGGTCGGACCCCCGGAAGATTCGGTGTGGGAATAAACTTCAGCAGATTCTGAGCAATGGTCTGGGCCGCTGGGTTGAGCGCGCACGCCGGATTAAAGTTCTGCAGGTTGTTGCCGGGGATCGGCTGTCCGGCCTGCGGGCACGGACTGGTGCTGGGGTAGAAAATCTGTACTGGAAGCCGCACGTCGTTTCCTAAAGAGTCGCGGCTGAGAAAAGTGGATTGCGAGAAATCTCCATTGCGCTCGGCTGTCGTCGGCACTGTGGAAAAGGCGTCGTAGGGATTGTCCGCTCGCGAACCGTTGTAATTGAAAAAGAAGAACGTTTTGGTGCCACCGTGATAGACCTTAGGAATATTCAGTGGGCCGCCGAAGGAAACACCGAAACGTTGCTGCAGATAACCCGGTTTCTCAACCGGATTTCCGGTCAGTGAGTAGGGAGCAGCGTTCAGCGCCGCATCACCCAGGGTGTAGTACACACTTCCATGCGGGCGGTTGATGTCGAATCTTCCCCGGCCGCCGCCCAAAATGAACGGGCCGCCACCACCCCGAGATCCACCTCCTGGCGGGCCGCCAAATCCGAATCCGCCACCGCCGGGTCCACCGCTGGGTGCCCCGCCGGCCGCCGTGCCGCCTACCGGCGCTCCTCCGATCGTCTGCCCTCCGCCGAACCCTCCCTGGCCTTGCGAGTCGCGCATCCTCTGCTGCATTTCATCCATGGTCATAGACATCGACACACCGGAATTGCCGCCGGAGTATGCGATCGACTCGGTCGCCGCGTCCGGCGCCACTCCAGGCACCGGCATTCCGGAGGGCACAATCTGGTCGGCTGCGCTGGTGGCCGCGGTATCGCCGTTGGCCAGACCCTGCAGAACGGCCAGACTTTGAAAACCCCGGTTCTCGCGTGGCACAGTGCGCCCTGGTGCGGAAGGGGTTGCAGCCTGCTGGGCCCGGGAATTCAGAACCAGCAGGAAATCTGCTCGCGTGCTGGGGTCGGCGACGGTAATCTGCCGTATCACCGGGGCGAAGGCCGTCATCTCCGCGCGGACCGCGTAGTTTCCCGCTCCGGGCACGGGCAGGGAATAGTTGCCAGCCATGTCAGTCCAGGTCACCACACTCTTCCCGTCGGGGGAGCCGGTTGCAGTAACCGTCGCACCCGGGATAGGCGTGGCGCCGGAACTCACTACCCCCGTGATGATGAGGCTCGCCGCCGGCGGGGATTCCTGAGCAAAGACGCCGCTAACCGATAGAAGCACCAACGCACAAGAGCCGGCCCACATCCGCAAACGGGCGGGACGGCAAGGTTGCACTTTCGACTGACAGAGGAACTTCATGCAGGAGACTCTGACGCAGGAGGCGAAAAACCCGCACGCAACCATGGGAGGACAGGCACGAAAGCGGCGCGAACTGACCTTTTCTGACCGAACTTGAACCCTGGCATCATCTTATTGAACACTGCGGCCTCTTCCGTAGGGGTAAATATTCGGTCAATGACCAGTAAAGATTCGTAAAGTCCCGCGGAACTTTTCTCTGATCGTGCCCTTCAGTCTGCCGAGGCCGGCTTCGGTTCAACCGGCTGCACTCTCGAGCGGGACGCCCACCACCCCTTCGCCCACAATCGCACGCGGTCCATATAGATGTAGACGACCGGCGTGGTGAACAACGTGAGTGCCTGGCTGACAATCAGTCCGCCCACAATCGTAATGCCCAGCGGACGCCTCAACTCAGAGCCCGTACCGGCTCCCAGGGCCAGGGGCAAACCCCCCAATAAGGCCGCCATCGTGGTCATCATGATGGGACGAAAACGAAGAATACATGCCTCGTAGATTGAGTCTGTGGAACTGCGCCCGTCACGGCGCTCAGTTTCCAGCGCAAAGTCAATCATCATGATGGCGTTTTTCTTCACCAACCCGATCAACAAAATGATGCCGATCGTGCCGATTACGTTAAGTTCGCCGTGCGTCAGCAGCAGAGCCAGAATGGCTCCCACGCCAGCCGAAGGGATCGTCGACAAAATGGTAATGGGATGAATATAACTTTCATAGAGAATGCCGAGAACGATGTACACGGTCACCAGCGCTGCGAAGATCAGCAATGGCTCGCTCGACAAAGAATCCTGAAACGCAGCAGCCGTTCCCTGAAAGCTCGCACTGATAGTGGACGGAAAGCCGATCGACCGTTCGGCGTTTTCGATGACGGCGGTCGCCTGTCCGAGCGAAACTCCCGGAGCCAGATTGAACGACAGAGTAATCGACGGATATTGTCCCTGGTGGTTGACCTGTAGGGATGTATTGGCGGGTCCGAAGTGCGCAAACGTGGCCAGAGGAACGGCGGTCCCATTAGACGACCGCACGTAAATATTCTCCAGCGCCTCCGTGCTCTGCTGAAAATCGGGAGCCACCTCCATCACTACATGGTATTGATTGAGCGGTTTGTACATGATGGAGACTTGCCGCTGGCCAAAGGCGTCGTAGAGGGCGTTGTCGATGTCCTGGGCCGCAATTCCCAGGCGCGCCGCCGTATCGCGATCGATAATGACGTTCGCTTCCAGTCCTTTATCCTGCTGGTCGGAATTGACGTCGCGCAATTGGGGCAGGGTCCGCAGCTTCTGCAACAGGCGTGGCGCCCAGGTGTTCAGGTCCTGAAGATTTTCTCCCTGTAGAGTGTATTGATATTGCGCCTGACTTTGGCGCCCGCCGATTGTCAAATCCTGGGCGGATTGCATATACAACGTTGCCCCGGGCACCACGGCAAGGCTCTTCCGCAGGCGCGCGATTACTTGATCGGCAGAAAGTTTTCGCTCCTTGAGCGGTTTCAACATCATGAACAAGCGGCCCGTGTTGTACTGCGTATTCCCGCCCGCCCACCCGGTGATCGTACTCACCGCCGGGTCCTTCATTACGATGTTCACAAACTGGTTCATCTTTTGCTGCATGGCTTGAAACGAGATGTCCTGAGCAGCCTGTACCGACCCGACGATGCGCCCCGTATCCTGCTGCGGGAAAAAGCCTTTGGGCACGATCCAGTACAGGTAGACGCTCAGGGCAGCCGTGGCAATCGTAGCCACCAGGGTCAGGGGCTGATGGCGAAGCACCCATTGCAGGCTGTGGCGGTAAATGTTGAGAACGCTGTCGAAGATCCACTCGCTGAAACCGTATATCCGGCCATGAGTCTCCTGATTCAGCGGCCGCAGGAACTTGGCGCACATGGTGGGCGTGGTGGTGAGCGAGACTATGAGTGACACGCCAATTGCCACGCTTAATGTCACGGCAAATTCGCGAAACAGCCGGCCGACAATCCCCCCCATCAGTAAGATCGGGATAAACACGGCGATCAGTGAGGTGCTCATCGAAAGCACGGTAAACCCGATCTCCCGTGCCCCGCGGAACGCCGCCTGTACCGGTGGCATTCCTTCCTCCAGATAGCGGGTGATGTTTTCCAGCACCACGATTGCGTCATCCACCACAAAGCCCGTTGAAATGGCCAATGCCATAAGCGAAAGATTGTTCAGGCTGTAGCCCAGCAGGTACATCACGGCAAACGTGCCCACCAGAGAAAGCGGCACTGCGACGCTCGGAATCAAGGTCGCCCGCAGGGTTCGCAGGAACGCAAAAACCACAAGGATTACCAGGATTACCGAAATCACCAGCGTGAATTCAATGTCGGCCACCGAGGCCCGAACGGTCGTGGTGCGGTCGAGCACAACCGAGAGATCGATGGCTGGGGAAATCGAGGACTTCAGGAAGGGAATCGTGGCGTAAATTCGGTCTACCGTCGAAATGATGTTCGCGCCCGGCTGCCGGAAGATAATGATGACCACGGCTGGCTTGCCGTTAGCCACGCCCATGTTGTGAATGTCTTCAACCCCGTCGCTGACCTGTCCGACGTCCCCCAGGCGTACTGGCGCGCCATTGTTATAAGAAACAATCAGCTTGCGATATTGATCTGCCCGAAACATCTGGTCGTTCGCGTCCACTGTCCAGGAATCGATCGGACCGGAGAGTTCACCCTTGGGCCGGTTGGCATTTGCCGAACTCAAAGCTGTGCGCACTGTGTCCAGTCCCACGCCCAGTTTGTTTAGGAGCGTGGGATTTAATTCCGCGCGCACCGCGGGCTTGGCGCCGCCTCCCACGAACACCTGGCCGACACCCTCCACCTGGGCCAGCTTCTGCGCCAGAATGGAGTCGGCGGCGTCGTACATTTGCGGCAAAGTGACAATGTCGGAGGTGAGCGCGAGAATCATGATCGGCGCGTCCGCCGGGTTCACCTTCCGGTAAGTGGGATTGCCCGGCAGATTCGCCGGAAGCTGGCTGCGCGCCGCATTGATTGCGGCTTGCACATCGCGTGCAGCCGCGTCGATGCTGCGGTTCAGATCGAACTGCAACACAATGCTGGTTGAGCCCAGCTGGCTGGTCGACGTCATCTGATTGATGCCGGCGATCCTGCCGAATTGTCTCTCCAGGGGAGTGGCCACCGCCGAAGCCATAGTCTCAGGACTCGCGCCGGGGAGACTTGCGCCCACCTGGATCACAGGAAATTCAACCTGGGGTAAGGGAGCAACCGGAAGGAAGTTGAAGGCCAGTGCACCCGCCATCAGCAACGCCGCCGCCAGTAGCGAAGTTCCGATGGGCCGCTTGATGAATGGAGCGGAAATATTCATGGGTCAATCTTCAGTCTGCCGAAGCATTTCCTTCGGCAGGCTCTTCTATCGGATTGCCGATCTGGAATCGCGAGAAGCGCTGCGCCAGCCGGTCAAACCACAAATAAACCACGGGGGTCGTGTACAGGGTCAGCATTTGGCTCACCAGCAATCCGCCCACAATCGTGATGCCCAGGGGATGGCGTAGCTCCGATCCCGTGCCGCGGCCCAGCGCCAGCGGAAGTCCGCCCAGCAGCGCCGCCATGGTGGTCATCATGATCGGGCGGAAGCGCAGCAGACAGGCCTGAAAGATCGCCTCTTCCGGAGGCTTCTTCTCCACGCGCTCGGCTTCCAGCGCGAAGTCGATCATCATGATGGCATTTTTCTTCACAATTCCGATCAGCAGGATGATGCCGATCAGGCCCACCACGCCCAGATCGTTGCCCGTCAGAAACAGGGCGAGAATCGCGCCCACCCCAGCCGAAGGCAGCGTAGACAGAATCGTAATGGGATGAATGTAGCTTTCATATAAAACTCCCAGCACGATGTACACGGTGACAATGGCGGCAAAGATCAGCCAGGGCTCCGACGACAACGAATTGCGGAACGCGGCCGCGGTCCCCTGAAAACTGGTATGAATGCTCGGTGGAAGGCCAATGTCGCGCTCCGCCTGGTCGATCGCCTTGGTCGCGTCTCCCAGAGAAACTCCCGGCGCTAAATTGAACGACAGCGTCACCACCGGAAATTGCCCCTGATGATTGATCGCCAAGGCAGTATTCGAGGTTTGGAAGTGAGAAAAAGACGAAAGCGGCACCTGCATGCCGGTATTCGATTTGACGTAGATGTCTTTCAACGCATCCGGATTCCGCTGAAATTGCGGGTCCGCCTCGAGAACTACGTGATATTGATTGAGCTGCGTAAAAATGGTCGACACCTGCCTCTGGCCGAAGGCGTCATACAACGTGTTGTCGATGGCCTGAGGCAGAATCCCCAGCCGGGAGGCGGTGTCCCGGTCGATCACCAACTCCGCTTTCAGCCCGTTGTTTTGCTGATCACTGGCGACATCGCGCATCTGGGGTAAGGCGCGCAGCTTGTCCACCAGTTTGGGCGCCCACACGCCTAATTCCTGGGCGTCGGCGTCCTCCATGGAATATTGATACTGGGTGCGGCTCACTCGGTCTTCTACCGTAAGGTCCTGCACCGGCTGCATGTACAGCGTTATGCCTTCGACCTTCGCCAGTTCCGGCTGGAGCCGCCGGATGATGTCGCTCGCCGTCTCCTTGCGCTGATTCCGCGGTTTGAGATTGATTTGGACGCGCCCGCTGTTGGGCGTCGTGTTGGTGCCGTCGATCCCGATAAACGACGACAGACTCTCGACGTCCGGATCTTTCAGGATCACCTTCGCCAGCGCCTGCTGGCGCTGCGACAGGGCCTCAAAGGAAATGTTTTGCGGAGCATCCGAGATGCCCAGAATCACGCCCGTGTCCTGCACCGGGAAAAAACCCTTGGGTACAACCACATACAGAAACAGCGTCAAAACGAGAGTGCCGAAGGTGACCAGCAAAGTTGTGGTCTGATGTTTCAACACGAACTTCAACGTATGGCCGTAGAACTCGATCACGCGGTTGTAGAAGTTTTCCGAAGCCTTGTAGAAACGGCTTTGCTTGCTGGGGTCGTGACGCTTCAAGAGCTTGGCACACATCATCGGGGTCAGTGTCAGCGAGACCATGGCGGAGACCAGAATGGTCACAGCCAGAGTCACAGCAAACTCGCGGAACAGGCGGCCGACGATGTCTCCCATAAACAGCAACGGAATTAACACCGCGATCAGAGAGACTGTCAGCGAAACAATCGTGAACCCGATCTGTCCTGATCCCTTCAAGGCCGCTTCCAGCGGCGAATCTCCCTGCTCGAGAAACCGCTCAATGTTCTCGATCATGACGATGGCGTCATCCACCACAAAGCCGGTGGAAATGGTCAGCGCCATGAGCGTCAGGTTGTTCAGGCTGTAGCCGAGCAGATACATCACCGCGAAAGTTCCTACCAGGGAAAGCGGCACGGCCACGCTGGGAATGACCGTGGCCGAAAGATTCCGCAGGAAAAGAAAAATCACCATCACCACCAGCACTACCGTCAGCATCAGTTCGAACTGCACGTCCTCGACGGATGCGCGGATGGTCTGCGTGCGGTCTGTAAGAATCTGGACCCGGACTGCCGAAGGCAGGGAAGATTGCAACTGCGGCAGCAATTTCTTGATGCGGTCAGCCACGCTGATGATATTGGCGCCCGGTTGCCGCTGAATGTTGACGATCACGGCCGGCGTAGTGTTCATCCAGGCCGCCTGCATTACATTTTCGGTGCCGTCCGTAGCGGTGGCTATGTCGGAAAGGCGCACCGGCGCGCCATTGCGGTAGGCGACTACGACTTGGTTGTACAGTGCGCTCGAAGTCAGTTGGTCGTTAGCGCCGATGGTGAACGATTGCCGAGGCCCATCCAGCACGCCTTTCGCCTGATCGACGTTCGCTGCCGCCAATGCCGTGCGCACGTCTTCCAGGCTCAGCCCATAGGAAGCAAGCGCCGTAGGATTCGCCTGAATGCGCACCGCCGGCTTTTGTCCACCGCTGATCGAAACCAGCCCCACGCCCGGCAGTTGTGAGATTTTTTGCGCCAGCGCAGTATCGGCCAGGTCCTCGACCTTGGAGAGCGGCAGCGTATCCGAAGTCATCGCCAGTGTAAGAATCGGGGAATCCGCCGGATTTACTTTGCTGTAAATCGGCGGGTTGGGCAGATCCTGTGGCAGGTACGTGGTGCCGGCATTGATCGCCGCCTGCACTTGTTGCTCTTCCACGTCGATGTTCTGGTCCAGGTTGAATTGCAGGGTGATGATGGAGCTGCCCAGCGAGCTCGTGGAAGTCATCTGGCTAAGGCCGGGCACCTGGCCGAATTGCCGCTCGAGGGGCGCCGTTACCGAGGACGCCATTACCTCAGGATCCGCGCCGGGATAAAACGTCACAACCTGGATGGTGGGGTAATCCACTTCAGGCAGCGCCGAAACCGGCAATTGCCGGTAGGCCACGATGCCCACCAGCAGCAGCCCGACCATCAACAATGTGGTCGCTACCGGACGCAGAATGAAAATCCGCGAGGGGCTCATGGCGCTCCCGGACTGGCCGCCTGCGCGTTCTTGTTTCCGTTGGGACTGACCACGTGCGGATCGACTTTGGACCCGGCCTGCAGCTTGTCCTGGCCGTCCACCACTACCACTTCACCCGGCTGCAGACCGCTCGCAATCAAGGAAGTATTGTTCTGGGTAAAAGGCGCCGTGACCGGACGAACTTCGACGGTCTTGTCCGCTTTAACCACAAAAACATAGGTTCCCTGCGGTCCCCGTTGAATCGCCGCCGCCGGAATCACCGTACTGTTCTTCCGGGTTTCGAGCAAAAGACGGACGTTAACAAACTGGTTGGGCCACAGAAGATTTTCTTTGTTGTCGAAAATGGCTTTCAGCTTGGCAGTGCCGGTGGTCTGGTCGATCTGATTGTCGATGGTCAGCAGGGTGCCAGTTTCTAGTTTGGTCTGGTCATCCCGGCTGTAGGCCTCAACTTGCAGCGTGCCGTGTTGCATATGTTGGGCGACGGTCGGAAGATTGTCTTCCGGCAAGGTAAAGATCACGGCAATCGGCTGAAGCTGCGTGATTACCAACATCGGGTTGGTGTCGGCGGCGTGCACCATGTTACCCACATCCACCAGGCGTAAGCCGACGCGCCCGCTGATCGGCGCGATGATGTGGCAGTACACGAGATTAAGCTTGGCATTGTCGACTGCCGCCTGGTCGGAGCGAACCGCTCCCTCCAGTTGATCCGCCGACGCTTTCTGTGTGTCCACCTGTTGTTGCGACATGGCGCCGGAATCCTGCAGCAGACCCTTGTAGCGGTCATAATTTAATTGCGCGTCGCGCAGTGAGGCCTGATCGCGGAACAACTGCGCTTGCGCCTGGCTGAGCGCGACTTCAAAGGGGCGCGGATCGATCACCGCCAACAGTTCGCCCTTGTTGACGTATTGCCCTTCTTTAAAGTTCACCTGTGAAAGCTGTCCGTCCACCCGGCTCTTGATGCTGACCGTGTTATAAGCGGTAACCGAACCCAGACCCTTGAGGTAGATGGGCAGATCGCGCTGCTCGGCCGCGACCACTCCAACAGGCACTGCCTGCCCGGTCGCCGCCCGCGCGGTAGTGGGCTTGGGATCGCTACCCCCGCAACTCGCTCCTACGATCGCAAGCACAAGGAACGAGCCGATCGCCGCTTGCGTGCAAACTCTACGCGACGGCCAGATCCGCCGCGCCGTCGTCCCGCCAGCTTCACCTTCTGACTCACGCCCTCTTTTGCAAGCTTCCACAGTTTTCTTCGCCTCGCTCCCCGATGCCAACCTGTCCCCAAAATCTCAGACACTTCTTTCCGATTCTAATGCTATTTTGACGTTTGAATAGGTTACCCGGTTGCGGTTTATGTTGCTTCTTTACAATCCTTTACATTCATTTGGGGAGAATGGTGACAGTGGGCGAGATTCGGGCCGGAAAACCCTGAAGGAACGGGTATTTCCCGAAGCGGGCTTACACCGCGCGGTTGCTTGGCGCGTCTTGGCTCACACTCCGCGTTCGCTGAACTTAGTGGGCGAACGAAAAGTTCAATCCCGTGGTCAGCACAATGTCGTTCTGCTTGCGCCCGCCGGGCGGATTGGTCACATAGATATCTCCGAACGCATTCTGCCAGCCCAGCCAGTTGCTGATTTTGGTCACCGTCCCCAGGTCGAACGTAGCGCGATATTGGCCGGTGTCGTTCAAGTTCGGATAGAGGTACAGCTTCTGCGTGATGACCGTGCCGCCATGCTTGTGCGTCAGTTCCTCGCCCAGTGTGAGCGCGCCAAAGTTGTTCGTGACTCCTGGGGTAAACACGGTGCTCGGCGGCGTGGGAGGAATGAAATCGTATGTCTCATGCGTGAAGTTGCCGCCGGCCAACAGGTCCAGCGTCGTGTTGACCGACTTGATGGCGTGCAGTCCGAGACCGCCGCTGCCCACCGAGCGCAGTCCCAGAGATTGCAGCGCGTTGTTCATGAAATCCGTTCCGACAAATCCAAATAGCCGCGGAGTCAGATCGTGATCGTAGCGCAGCCCACCCTGGTTTGTGTTCGCCGTCACGTTGGGCACGGCTCCCGGCGCGTCATTGGTGGCGTAGACCGTATTTTCGTAGACCAGGAATTTATCGTGCAGCCCGGTCCGCGTCCCCGTAAATGCAATCGCCAGGCTCTTAGTCTGGCTGTTGCCACCGGTCAGCGCGAACCCAACATTGGCTCCGCCTTTCCATCCTTCCATAAAGCCCGGATGCTGCGCCTTGTCAAAAGCCGTCTGCTCCGCATCATTGCGCAGGGTCAGCACCGCTGTGATCGGCGTTGTAACCGTACCTGCGCTGGACGTGGCCACCGCCAGGCTGCCGTCCGAGGTGGTCACCGCGCCCACAATCGTCTTGCCACCGCTCGTGCCCACATGCAGCGGCTGGGTCGACGTGATGACCTGAATCGCGCTCCACTGCACGGTGACTTCGCCTGCGAATTCCGTCTTGATGAGCAGAGTCTTGTCGTCTGACTTCTCAATGCTGCCCGTCAGCCGGTCCCCATTTTTCAGCACGACCTGATCCGCTAACAGCGCAGTTGAAGACAGGATTACCAGCCCTACTGCCAAAACCTGTAGCTTGCTCACGATTTCCTCCTGGAAGACCTGGGAAAAACCTGGGGTTAAGCCTCCGCGCGCGGTCATCGCCTCATGGCGCGGCAGGGGTGTCGCTGATTATTTTTCGGCTAGCCTGGGAACAGTCGAGCCGGCAAACAGACGAGGGCGGAATTTCTTTCGTGCAGGCGCGCACTTGCAGCTTCCACTGCGCTCACTTCACGGTTACTTTTTTTCAGCGTCGGGACTCTTCGCCGGATCCGTCGGCGTCTCTTTCATGCCTTCTTTGAGGGCGCGAATTCCTTCGCCAATCCCCTTGCCCAGATCGGGCAATTTTTTCGGCCCGAAGAACAGCAGGGCGATCGCGAAAATTACCAACAGGTGCGTAGGCTGTAAAAGGCCTTCAATCATGAAAATCCTCCAATGCCCTTGGATTCGAACCTAAACACTATCGGACCCTTACTCCGCCGTCAACCGACCAATGTCACATCCCGGCCGCTCCAACCGCTGGTTTCAACCTTCTCTAAGCGGCCGGAAGGCCAATTACCTCCGTGACCTACCCGGCCTCATGCACCCGTTCTATCGTCCCAATCGGGGCCGGCGAAGTTCATTCTTACCGCGCCCAGGAGCCCGCTTGCGCCACAAGGCCCTGCTTTTTGTTCTACTTGTTGTTGCCACAATTCCCATATTGGGGCAATCAGTTCCGCCCCAACCGGTGGATTGCACTGACGTTATGGCCTTCCTGGCAGGGGGACTTTCCGGCCAGCGGCTGGATCGTTTGGTACAAGCCCGTGGCGTCAAGGTTGCGCTCGACCAATCGACAGAGAAAGTTCTTTCTGCGGCGGGAGTTCCAGCGGAATCACTGCGAAGTCTCCGAATCGCAACTGCGTCCATGCAGTCCGGGGCCTACTGTCCTGCGCCGCTAGTCCATGCCGTCGAGCTGGTTCGGCAGAAGCGTTACCCCGAGGCCCGTTCAATACTGCAAAAAGCGGCAGCCTCCCAACCGGAGAAGCCCGCCCTCCACTTTGCGCTGGGCTATATCCATCAGCAAGAGGAAGACTGGGACGAAGCCATTGACGCCTACTCCGACGCGCGCGATCTCATGCCCGGTTTTTCCGATGTACATGCCCGGCTGGCGTTTCTTTTTTACCGCGATGATGATGGAGACACCGCCATCGCAGAAGCGCGCACCGCCTTAAGTCTGGATCCCAGCAACGCGGAAGCCTATCGCTTTCTTGGTCTGGGCCTGTACGTCAATGGCCAGTACACTCCTGCCCTGCACGCGTTTGACGAATCGCTGGCCCACGAACCGGAAAATGCCGATGTTTACTACGACAAAGGGATCGTGCTGCACGATAAGGGCGACATGACAGGGGCCGCCGCCGCTTACCGCAAAGCCATCGCGCTCAACCCGCATTTTTGGGAGGCTTACAACAATCTCGGGATGGCGCTTCACGACAACGGTAGCTTCACGGCCTCGATCGCGGCCTACCGCGAGGCGCGCCGTTTAGCGCCAGAGGAACCTTCGGTCCGCTACAACCTGGGTAACACTTACTGCGATCAGGGCGACTACGATGCAGCGTCGGCCGAGCTTCGCGAACTCTTTCGCACGAACCCAGGCTGGCAACGCGGACATAGCTGCCTGGCCAAGGCGCTGATGGCCAAGCGGGAATATGAAGCTGCGATTTCCGAGCTTCGCCAGGCTATTTTGCAGAATCCGACCTCGGCCACCGAACACCGGGTTCTAGGTCAGGCGCTCCTCCTGGTGCGGCAGCCCCAGGATGCCCTTCGCGAACTGCGCATCGCTGTCGAACTCGATCCCGATTCTGCCCTGGCTCATCATTACCTCGGCACCGCACTCTTCACCGCCGAGGATTTTGCGGCCGCCGAACGCGAGTTTCGTCTCGCGCTGCGCCTCGAACCCACCGCCAACAACCACTACTACCTCGCCGCTTGCCTGATGAGTATGGGTCGCCTGGACACCGCCCTCGCCGAACTGGAAACCGCCGCCCGCCTCGAACCTAGCCAGAACCTCTATCGTTCACGTAAGGAAGAATTGCTGAAGCTTATGAACGCCCCGAGCGCTCACTGAACCCTTTTTAGCGCCTGTCTCACTTTGAAATGCTCGTCGCACTGGGGCACGGGTCCGGGTCAAGACACGCTCATTAACCATCGTGTTTTCAATAGGAAAGTTTGGCTCGCCAACTGCCCTGTACCAAAGGGCAGTACCTCATCATGAACTGTGGTGTCATCGCGAGACCGCATTCGAACACCTAGAATGAACTTCAGATTCCCAGATTCGCAGTGGAATCCGAAAGCCCAGGGGAGCACAGCATGAACTCGACTCGCATTACGCCGCCTCTCGGACCAAAGCCGCTTTCACCCGCGGTTTTGCAGCCTGAGACCGTCTCTTACCGCAGCGCGAATGAGAACTTTGCTGCTGTGCAGCTCACTCCGAAGCGGCGCGGGTATGGCTTGCCGTGCGCCAAGTGCAAGACCTATTACGCCGCCGACATGACAAATTGTCCGATTTGCCAGGCCGCGGAAAGAGTCTCGGTGGCCCAGGCTCCAGTTGAACTCTCACCAGTGTCGGCCACTGTTCCGGCAGCCGTCATGGAAGAGTTGCCCGACATTTTGCCGGACGAAGCTACTCTGGATGCCGAACGCGAGCGTTTTCTCCGCGAATTCAAATCACAGGTCTACGCCTCGCACCTGCAGATCAACGCCGCCGCCAGTTTCCGCTGTACGCAGGAACAGAACCATCAAGGTGGTTTCGAGCCTGCCTCAGTTTGCCAGGAGTGTTACGACCGGGTGGAGCAACGCCTTGACCTCATGGAAGCCGCTCTCCACATGGATATAAGAGAAGCGTCGCAGGTGATCTACGACGCGGTCTGGGGAGACCCATCCGATCCCAGCAAGACCTACCAGAACGCCGCTCAGGCCTTGCTGACCGAACTGCGCAAGCGTGCCGGCATCTCAGCAATCCTGAGCACGCATCATCCTCTCGCGCACTAGGTTTGTAGCGCCGCCGTCTCGGCGGCGCGTAGGCCGGCCAGAGGCCGGCGCTACAGTCGGGTCCTTACTCCACTTTCAAACTGACCCACTTTCTGCCCGCATAGAGCCGGAACCCACCACCTTCCTGCACAATCTTCAGCGGCACGGGATGCGCTAGTTTCTCATCTGTCGCAGTTGCGACGCTCAACAAATCATTCGCGCCCACATCCATCACCAGAAACTTGCCATCCTTGACGAATCCGAAGCCATACTCCCCGGGCGCCAGCTCCGATCCTCCAACATTGAGTTTCACTTCCGTGATCAGCAGTCCCTGATATTTCGCCTGCAAATCACTCGCATATCCGGAAGTGTCCACCAGGCTCGCCAGCACGAATTTGCCATCCGCCGTGGCAATTCCGCCCGAATTGCGTACCTGCACAGTGGCCGACTGCCCGCGAAAGAAATAAACCGCCGGCACCACCTTCTTCAGATCCTCCGCGCCCAGAACCCCGGGCTTCGGTTGCTGCGCCGAAGCGGAAAAACCGAGCACGCCGAAAAACATCAGGACAGCGCACAACCGACCCTGCCTCATTGACAGTTCCTCCCAAGACGAAAATGAGCCACAACTCTACGCCTTCAAAAGTTTCAGGACAATCGGCAAGATCGTAGCGCTGCCGTCCCGGTGGCGTGCGGCCGGAGACCGCCTTTACTCAAACCGCATCTTCCCGAACGCCTCAGGGATATGAAAATTCGGCTCTGGAGTATGGGTCGGCTGCCACGCCAGATAAGTCCTTGGCTCGCTACGTCCCTCCACGCGATAAAAATTCGCCCTCCAGATTGCTTTCGCATCAAACGCCGAGGTCAATGCCTTCATCGGTATGGCAAGTTCCGCCGCCCACGTTGATGTTTTTTCATCGAGCACAACGGAACGTTCCAATCCGCTCTTAAGATCTGCAATTCTCTCCGGGAAAACATCGAGATCAATCCACATTCCGTTGGGGCTGACTTCAAATTCACGGTAGCAGCGTTTCCGCGACGGGATCCGGCTGCAAGAACGCCTCCGCTACATCGCGCTCCCAAAGACGATCGCGCCGTCCATTGGCCTCGGCATCGTCGAAAAGAAAAAGCTCGCGGAACTGGCACTCAAACCGCAGATACAAAGTCTGCGGCGACCACAGAGCTTTCACCTGTCGTTGCACACCCAGGGTCAGGATTGCGCCCCTGCCAATCCGAACAGAAAGAAATCGGAGTGGCTTGGTCCCATTCGCCCGCGGGCTTCGCCGCGTCGATCTTGATCGCACGCGAAACATGTACCGCCACGATCTCGGATGAAAAGTTACCTGGTTCCGTCACGGCATTCTGGCTCCCCGGGAAGACAGCAGTGATGGTAGCCGAGAAACGAGACTCCGGCAGCGCGCTTGTCCCCTAGACTGCCGACTTCTTCCGCATCCAGACGCGCCAAGTGATCGGCCCGGCTTCTTTGTTGGGCAGGGGGCGGCCCGCCATCTTAAGAGCCAGCTTTATTTGGCCGTGATGGTAGCCCTCGTGCCAGATCATGTGCTGGAGCAGGAGGATCGGGTGATCGTAGTGAAGGTTCATGTCCCGGCCCGTCAACGCCCTGCTCTGTACCGCGTCACGCACTGCCTTGGCACTCTCGTTGAGCATTTCCGCGATACGCCGACGGTCACCCTCAACTGCCCACTCCTTCTGGGGCACATCCCTGGCGAACTCGGGAGCGTCTTCGGAGACGAACACAAGCCGCACATAATGGATGTGGGTGAAAAGCTCCACGACCGACGGACTGCCCTCCATGGCTCGCGCCTCCAGACCGCCCTCCGGAAGAGCGTGGAGCAGATTGAGCAGGATGGTGTTGTTCCGGTCCCAGGAGTCCAGCAGAGCCGCAAGCAGGTGGTGGGTTTCGTCGGACATATCCATATCAGCTGATCGATCCGGAAAATTGTGCCAGATTGTTCCTGCTAACGCCATCTTCATCAAATATTGACCCCACCTCTGTCATCCCGACCGGAACAGATCATCGCAAAGCGATGATCTGTGGAGTGGAGGGACCTTGTGTTTTCGACATGCCCCGTTATACTGCGGGCCTCTCTCCGAGAGCAGCGCAAGAGCACAGAACAGGAGCAAATCGATGACCACCAAAGCAGCCAACGAAGTCTCGAGGCGTCAGTTTCTGATATCGAGCGGGGTCGCAGTTGCGGCCGCTTGCCTCACTCCACCCCGACTCTTTTCTCAGGAAGGCCTGGTTCAAATAGCACTAAAGGAATCCGCCACCGCCAAAATCACGGTGCAAGCCCTTCGCCGTAATATCAGCGTCCTACTTGGTCCTGGAGGAAACATCGCCGTACTTACTGGTCCGGATGGAAAGCTTCTCGTCGATGCCGAAATCGTCACCGCGCGGCCGAACGTTACCGCGGCCCTTGCCGGCATTAACGCCGACCCCATCAAGCAACTGATCAACACCCACTGGCACTTCGATCACACCGGCGGTAACGAGTGGCTGCACCAGGCGGGCGCAAGCATTCTGGCTCACGAGAACACGCGCAAACGCCTTTCCGTGGACACGCGGGTCGAAGGCTGGGTTTACACTTTTCCGGCCGCCCCCGCAGGAGCGATTCCCACAACTGTTTTTCAGGACGAGCACACGGTTCACGCCAACGGCTCCACGCTCGCCCTCAAGTACTACGGCCCCGCTCATACCGATTCGGACATCTCCGTACACTTTACCGAGGCGGATGTTCTACACACCGGAGACACGTTCTGGAATCGAAACTATCCTTTTATCGATTACTCGACCGGAGGCAGTATCGATGGCCAGATTCGCGCAGCCGAAGCGAATGTGGCGAAGGTTAGCGCAACCACCATTGTGATTCCAGGCCATGGCGCAGTCACGGGGAAAGGCGACCTCACGCTGTTTCGCGATGTCCTCGTCGAGGCGCGCGAAAAAGTCGCCAAGCTCAAAAAGCAGGGCAGGACTTTGGAAGAGGTGATCGCAGCCAAGCCCACCGCCCGCTACGACGCGGAATGGGGGCAGTCCTTTCAGAGTCCCAAGTCGTTTCTAGGATGGGTATATCAGGGTGTCTGAAATCAGAGGGCTGCGCTTCCATCAAGTGGTCAGTGGCCCACTCAAGCCCGGTTTCGGCTTGAGTGGGAACGTTGAAATCTCCCCAACCCTGTCATCCCGACCAGAACCGATTATCGCAAAGCGATGATCGGTGGAGTGGATGGACCTTGTGTTTTTCTTGGAGCGAGGGACGTCAGCATTCGAGTTGAAATAGGCGACACGAAAACCCGAACCAGGCTATTCCTGCGAACACCATCCTTCATCAAATATGCTTTGACCGCAATATCCGGATAGCCCGTTCGGGGCCCGGCATCTTAATCTCGGCTCATGACAACCGCTACAATAATCAATCCGGCAGAAAGCGCATCGTTCCTCATGTCACCAGGCGACGAAACTCGTTGGAAGGCGGTTCTGGCTCGCGATGCCGGCCAGGACGGCGCGTTCGTCTTCGCCGTCTCCTCGACGGGCGTCTATTGCCGCCCGTCCTGCCCGTCGCGTCGTCCGCGACGGGAAAATGTAACGTTTTTCCGCGAGCCGAAAGCCGCGGAAAAAGCCGGTTATCGCGCCTGCCTTCGTTGCCGCCCCAAGGCCGCCGGCGGCAACGCCCGAGCAGAAATGATCAAGGAAGTCTGCCGCTACATCGAGCGCCACCTCGATGAACCAGTTACGCTGGCTCGCCTGGGATCCGCTTTTCGCCAAAGTCCATTTCATCTTCAGAGAACTTTCAAAGCCGTGCTGGGAATTACTCCCAAGGCCTACGCCGATTCGTGCCGCGTGAACCAGCTCAAGCGCAACCTGCAAGCCGGGCACTCCGTCACTCGCGCCATGTATGACGCCGGATACAGCTCCAGCAGCCGTTTGTACGAACGCACGGCGTCGCAGCTTGGCATGACGCCCGACAAATATCGCCGCGGCGCAATCGCGGCCCCTATTCGCTACACCTGCGCCGATTCGCCCCTCGGTCGCATGCTGGTCGCGGCCACCGACAAAGGCATCTGCGCGATTCAGTTCGCTGGTTCCGATGGCGAACTGGAACAGGGTCTCCGCCACGAATTCCCCTTCGCGGTTCGCCGCCGCGACGATACGACGCTACAGCACTCCGCCCAGGATTTGCTCCGCCAGATGCGTGGCGAAAACCTTGATTCGTCGCTGCCGCTCGACATTCAGGCAACCGCCTTCCAGCGACGGGTTTGGACGTACTTGCAGAAAATTCCTTTTGGAGCCACTCGTTCTTACGGCGCCGTCGCAAAGGCGCTCGGCCGCCCCGAAGCCGCACGGGCGGTGGCGCGAGCGTGCGCTACCAACCCGGTTGCGGTGGCGATCCCATGCCATCGCGTAGTTCGCGGAGACGGAGATATGGGCGGTTACCGCTGGGGAATCGCGCGCAAGAAATCTCTTCTTGAGTTGGAGCAGGCCCGGTCTTGAATAAACCTGGACGCCGTCGCCGAGTCTCATTCTGACGCACCTGGCTTGTTGCAGAAAAACCACAACCCCGCGGCGTAACCTCGCCCTCACGAACGGTTTGCAGATTTATAGCTGCAGGCTATTGTTTAGAAAGTGTTCCGCACGGAACACTTCTCCAATTTCGCTGAGCCGCTACTTCTGCATCTGCACATAGATGGTTCGCGCATAAGAAAGCAGACTCAGCGTAGCCGTCTTTTCGGCCTCAGTATTCCAGTCCCGGTTGGACTTGACTTCTTCAATCAGGCGATCGATCCAGGTGATGAAGTAAGTTGCATCCGCGCCCGGCTTGATCGCGGAGCCCTCGACCGTCACGTAGATCGGGCTGGTGGTCGCGTAGGGATACGCGTCCAGCACCGGATACTCTGCTTTCTCAGACCATGCCCGCAGCAAGCACCATCCACTATTCGTGATTGGGATCGTGTCGTCGATGGTTGCGTTTTCGTGGTCGGCGCTCAGCTTCAAGTTGCTGGCCACTTGCCCGTTACAGACGACTTGCAAGTGATCGACCGCAACCAGCGAACGCAACCACGCACTGAACTTTACTTTGTTCTCACCTGCCGGAAGGCGCAGGTCATCGCCCACCTGGCGCCCGCCAAGAGTGAACCCAAGCAAAGGACCGTTGGTTACAAACGTCCGGCCATGCTTTAGAGAGTCGAGCCAGGTGTTGACGTTGATAGCGCCCTGGGGCACGCTCGCATACACCCGGTTCAACCCCACAGGCCCGCGCAGTGAAGCAAAATTTGCCATCGCATCCGTTCCCGCGGCGGCCGGCAGGCGGAAGCCGCAGTTCAGCAAGCGGTACCAGATTTCGGCGGTCAGTCTGTGATCCGAAAAACCGACCACCTCGAGGTAGTCCACTTTGCCCAACGCGACATCGACTGGCAATTCGCGCGCGTCTTTGAAGGGGTCAGAGACGGTTTCAAAAGGATGAGCGTATCCCACCAGGGCCTGTTGTTCATGGGCCACGTCAGCGACGATCGCATTGGCGGGAAAGAGGCTGGCTGCGGCCGTACCCGTGTAACCCGCATAGCCCGGCAGCAGAAAATTGCGCGTCAGGTTCAGTACTCCCAGATGGCCCCAATAGCTGGTGTGAAATTCCTGACTGTGCAGCAGGAGAGTGGTCGCGGTCGAGGCAGGGTCGGGTTTCGGGCTGAAGTATGCAATGTCAGGAATGCGTTGCTCTTTGTTGACGATCAGGTCTTCCACGACGGCGAGATTCTCGGCTGCGGCTTGAGCAATCAAATGTTTCGGCGTGTTGCGGTAAGTTCCGCCGTAATTCATATGGATGTGCACGTCGGCGCCGGCCCACTGCGAGTGCGGGTCTTTCAGAAGAGTCAGAGGCTGAAGGTAGATGGTGAGACTCGAACGCTTGCCTGCCGCGATCAGCGCACTTTGTTTCTCGAAGCGATATTCAAATCCCTTTATCACTTCCACGTCGGCGCGGCCCACGGGCAGAGTAAGTTCGGCCGTGCCGCTCGTGTGAAAGTAATGAGCTTCAAACGGACGCTCGGAACGAACGAATCTGTCATCAGCATGCATCCATGCTTCGTCCGGGGCGTATGCCTTTCCATCTTCGCTGGTCACTGAGACGCGTGCCGGCGTCGGATGCCCGGCTGCGTCCAGCACCGTTATGCTCAACTGGCCCACAGGATTAAGGTGGTGTTTCTCTTTTGCCAGCACCGCCGTTTGCGCGCCGCCCAGAACCTCCTGCATCCAAAGTGAAGTGTTGCCGCCGCGATTAGAGATGAAGGCGATCCGTTTTCCATCGGGCGACCAGCGCGGTGCAACATTGTCGAAGTCTCCGTACGAGATGGGGAAAGCGTCACCGCCCTGCGCGGGGATCAGCCAGAGCTGATGCCATTGTTGTCCGATGTAGGACGCGTACACCAGGCGCTTTCCGTCAGGAGAAAAATCTGGACGCGCTTTCCAGGCGGTTTCTTCGTAATGAATCTCGCGAGCCTCCGCTCCCGGCTGGGCCTTCATCCGCCAGAAGCCGCCGGTGCCGTAGGTGTGGCCGCGGTTGGAGACGAAAACAATCTCGCTGCCGTCGGGCGACCAGGTGGGGCTGATTTCGTGATCGAAGGCGCTGTAGTAGTAGCGAGGCAGATCACTGCGGTTTTCTCCGGTGAGGCGCGCCACGTTTTTCAGTTCGCCGTTACTGAACTCTCCCACGAAAATATGGAAGTGGCCTTTGAACGAAGTGGAAACAAAGGCGATGCGTTTGCTGTCGGGAGACCAGCGCGGCTCAAGGTTGACCGCGCCGGACGAAGTGAGACGCTGAACTTTCTTGGTTTGCAGGTCTAAAGCCCAGAGTTCGATCGCATCTTTCGCATAGGAAACGTAAACTACCCAGCGTCCGTCAGGCGAGCAATCCGGTTGGTAGTCGTAGCCGGGGCCTGAGGTGAGTTGGTCGGCAGTGGTCGAGTCTACTTTTTGCCGCCACAGTGATCCTGCCATCGAGTAAACCAGAAGGCGCGAGTCGGACGTCCAGGCGGCGGAACTCGGGCCGGTGGTCAGTTGGGGCAGATACATTTCGCGGTAGTAGTAGGAATGCGGCAGGTCGATTTGCCTGAGGACCGGCTCACGCTGTGCCAGAAGCGGCATCGAGACCGCAAAGGCGAACAATATAAGAACTCGGTTTTGCCTGAGCACGAACGCCTCCGCGATGCGACCGCGGGAATTATATCGGAGATGGTGAGCAAGTTCGCGAAGAGCGCGCGCTGATGGGCTTTGTGTTGTAGATCTTCACATTCGGCGTCATCCCGAGCGGAGCCGTTTTTCAGGCGGAGCGCGGAATCCTGCGTGGATCGTGACTGCTCTGGAAATCGAAGTGCTTCCCGCACCAACGCCGGCGGGACGCCGGCGCTACTGGGGCACGACGATGCGGGATGGACGCTGCGCGTCTGCGTAGATCGTGATACGGGCCTTCTGTGCCCGGGCCGACGTGGCTTCCAACTGGCCCGATTGCAGATTGCGGGAGAAGTTTGGAAAAAAGCTGGCGGAAATCTGCACCCGGATGCGGTGGCCCTGCTTGAATACGTTGCTGGTAATCAGATTGTCGAGATGCAGTTCATACGTCTGGCCCAGCGTAATGAGCTGCCGTCCCTTTGTCAGGTCGCGGTAGCTGGCGCGCTGGACATCAAGGCCCGGCCCCATCACATTGACGGCTGTACCGTTGGGAGCAACATCAAGCAGACGGACCCAGAGATCGACATCACGGCAATCACAACCGAGGTAGATCTCCGCATGAATGGGGCCGGTGATCTCGGCATCCTGCGCGAGCGGCGGCGAGTCAAAGATGAGAACGTCTCGCCGTTTCTCGAGGTAGCGGTAGTCGTGCCCGCCCGATGAATCGTACTTGTTGATGACCGGGTGCTTTGGGTCGGCAAGAAATGTCGCAGCCTCTGCATCTTGCTTCGGAGTTCCAGCTGCGAGGCTGCCGCCGTGCCTGCCGCGCGCCCAAACCAGGTAATACGAGGTTGGCTGAGCGGGCGGCGGCCAGGTGTCCGCGTCCCTCCACTGATTGTCGCCCATGACAAAATAGCGAACGGGTTTCTCGCGCTCGACGCCGTTGTTGATGCCGCGAAGGTAGTGATCCATCCAGCGGAGAATGACTTCGTCGTAGTCGATGGCGGCGGTGGGGCCGAATTCGCGCTCTCCGGCCCTGCTTTCGCCGGTCGCATCCACACCGTGCACCCACGGGCCGATCAAGAGGTGGGTGCGCGGGTCCGCTTCACCGGCACGTGACTTGAGCAAGCCAAGGTAATTGGTGGCAGCTCCTTCCGGACCGTAGTTGTCGTCATACCAGCCTGAAAGATTAAGCACGGCCGCATGCACGCGATCGTACTTGTCGCGTAATTCGCACCAATCCCACCAGGGACTGTCGGGCGGATGCGAGAGCCAATCGTAGTAGTAGGGAGCGATCTCGCGCAGTTCCTTCATCTGATTCAGGGGCAGCGTCTTCAACATTTTCGGCCCCGAACGTTTCCAGGCGGTGAGCGCCGTGTCATCGGTCTTCGGACCCGGCAGGTTTCTCGCCCTACGCGTGGCGGGCGCGATGTCGTTCCAAATCCACGAGATCCACGACATGTCCCAAACGCCGCCAGCATAAAAGAAGTTTCGCGGAGTGGAAAACGTCATCGCAGGAACCATAGCTTTCAGGTGCGGAGGGTCCTCGACCGCTGCGAGCCATTGCGCAGCGCCGGGGTAGGAGAGCCCGAAGGTGCCGACATTTCCATCGGACCACGCTTGGTGCGCCGCCCACTCGATGGTGTCGTAACCGTCGTGGCCTTCATTCTGATAGGGACGGAACTCACCGCTGGAAGCGAAGCGGCCGCGTACATCCTGCACGACTACAACGTAGCCACGCTCGACCGCGTGGCGAAACGTGGTGTAGTCCTTGAGTGCGTCTTCTTTTCCGTAGGGCGTGCGGTAAACCAGGGCGGGGAAGCGGCCTTCACCGCGCGGGTGCAGGATGTCGGCGCGGAGGATCACGCCATCGCGCATAAGGATGGCAACGTCTTTCTCGACGAGAAAACTTGCAGGGGCCGATGGTGATTGTGCCGTGGCGTGCAGGGCCAGGGCGGCCAGAGCAAGAGAAAGGAAGAAGAAGATGCGAGGTGGTCGTGTCACTTTTTGTCCCCGGGTTTTGCCGCCGGATTGCCTGCTCCTAGTTTCTCTTCGTCCTGGCGTTCTTTCTGGCGAAGTCGTTCAATCTCCGCTGTGTTTGCCCGGCGAAGCCCGGCCACTCGCTCCTTTTCCTCCTTCCATGTCTTTCGCCTTTGAAAGAACGAAGTCCCGGCGGCCTGCGTCAATGTCTTCTGCCGTTCGGCGTGCTCGGCGTCTCGTTCCTTTTTCAGAGTCTCCCATTCCTCTTTCGTGAGGGTGGCGCGCAATTGTCTCTCCTGCTCGCGCTCGTCCTCGAGTTGGTCGATGAGGCGCCCTTGCCCGGTCACCACCGTCACCAGCGCGCTGGTGGTCCAGGCAAAAGTGAACAGTCCGGAAATGCCGATGATGGGGCTGATGTTCCGCCACTTGTCTGCGAGGTCGACGTTGCCGAAGCCGAGCGTGGTATAGGCGTTGGCGCAGAAATACAGGGCGTCGTAAGCGCGCAAGACCAATCCTGAATAAGTTAGGACGAAGGCCCAGGTGGTGATCTCCACGATATGCAGGCAGAGCATCAGGAAAACCGACCAGCCAAACAGAAGTGAGGCTGCGACAAGATGGGGCCGTCCGGCGAGCAGGCGGCGTTCGCCGCGCTTGTGCTGGGTCAGAATCTGATGGAGACCAGCGCCGTGAAACAGCACGAGACAAACCAGAATGAAAGCGCCAAGGCCAAGCGCTGCTATCGGTTTGAATTCATCCGGAATTCTGGCCAGAAGCGCGGGAATATCAGGCACTCGTTTTCTCCGTAGTTCAGAGAACGCGCCAGCTTAACACGCGCTCCAGTGTTGGCGAGCAACTGGAGATTGGCAACGATCATTCTGGCTTGCGATTCGAGGACACGACCTGGCGCGTCGCCCAATCCGTCATGAAATGGAAATAGCCGGCCACGTAGGCCTTCAGAAACGGCGTTTCCTTCTCGCCGCCGCGTGTCGCCCGGAACATCGAGTGTTCGGCACCGGGCATCAGCTTGTGCTCAAAGCGCTGGTTCCCGGCGGCTTGCATCGCTTGTTGAAGGCGCATCAGATTGTCCTGGGGGTTTGAATTGGTTTCAAATTCCCCTTGAACATAAAGGACAGGCGCATGGACAATTTCCCAATATTTTCCTGGCTCAACCCCGCACTTCCAAAAGTCCCAGGCGCTGCTGGTTTTGGAGTCTGGAGGACCGATGTAGGGATCGGGTAACCAGGGCTGACCCTGCGCCGCCTGCAGAACCGTCTGATATTCCTGCCAGTTATCTCGCTTACAGGCGTAGTGAAATTTCACCTGCTGCAAGTGAACGGCCGCTTGAACGTCTTTGGGCGGAAAACCGTCGGCGCGAAGTTCCAGTTCTGTCCGTTGGATCTCCTGCTCGTTCGTATTGATAACGGCGCCAGACACGTTGATGAAGAATGCAATCCGTCCGGCTTTCTCCGCCGCGATGGGTTCGATAATACCGCCTTGACTGAGTCCCCAAAGGCCGATTCGATCGGGGTCGACATCAGGTCGATTGCGCAGCAGCCCGACCGCGGCCGCCGCATCTCCTGACAACAGCTCCGGGGCATCATCGCGTTCGCCGCCCGATTTGCCCGTGCCACGCTTATCGTAGGTAAGGGCAACGAAGCCGTTCCTGACGAATTGATCGGCAACAAAAGCCAGGGCCGCGTATTGCCCGCCACGAGTCTGGTAGTTGGAGCCATGCAGAATGACGACTGCCGGGTGCGGCCCGCCTCCGGGCGCAATCCACACTGTGCCGGATAGTTTGGTGTCGCCGTTGTGGAATTCGACCTCATCGGTGCGGTAAACCATCTTCCGGCCCGCCACGACCTTGCGCTTGCCACGTTCGCTCACTCTGAGCTGCGTCGGCTGCCCGTTCCCGCCTCGAACGAAGGTGAAGCGGAATTCCGCCGGGTAATAAATGTCGAAAGTGGGGCCTGACCAGAATTCGGTTTCCGATGCTGGGATCAGCCGACCCGAGCGGCCGGTTCGCCGATTCAGGAAGCAGAGATAAGTGTTTTCGCGCTGTATGACATAGGAATCGCCCGAGCCGTCGTCGTAATCCCCGGCCAGTGTGTCCAGATAGTCTTTCGAAAGGGTTGCGGATGGCTCGAGAATGATTTTCCCCTCCCCACCCGGGCCGGCGATTTTTCCTCGAAGGGAGTTTCCAATCCAACGGGTATCCGCGTGGATACTGGAGGAAGAATCGCCCAGATCAAAACTGACGGCATCGTCGTGGACCGTCAAGGCCATCAGGTCGGGCCGATTTTCCCAGTCCAGCAAGGGGCGGTTGTAGACGCCGGTCCATTTCCCGTTCTCTTTCTTTATTAGAAGCACGAGAAAAACTCGGCGATGGCCGGTCCTGTACTCTCCCACCCACCTGCCGGAGGGGTCCCCACGCTCGGGCAGGGTCTGTGCCGGACTCAGGCAGACCAACGTTAGCGCTAAGAAGGCTAAAGAAAGGATCCAGTTTCGCATGCGGCTCCCGTGATTGGACGGCTTCGCGTTAGACCGGAGCGGGGCGGTTTCGTGAGCCGAATTAAGTTTGACCTTGGGAGTTTTCGCGCGATTCCCTCCCGTGCACGCATACCCAATTGAGCGAGGCCGCCACAATCGTGGCCGCCAGGATCAGCGATCCGATGCGGTTCACCTGCTGACCGGATTGCAGACAATATCCCACAATCAAGATCAGACAGAAGGCAGTGCCAAGGATAGAGAAGACAATTCCAAACGGCAGGCGAAACCCAGCCGCGCCGGGTTGCTTGCGGCGCAATACGGGAACCGCCAAACATACCAGGCCGTAGCAGAACAATCTGGCCACCGCTGAGAGCAACACATTCCACGAAAAGCTTCCCAGCAAAGCCAGCAGCCAGGTGAGTGTGGCAAAAACAAGAATGGAAAAATACGGCGTGTGGAAGCGGGGGTGCACCGAAGCGAAGACGGAAGGGAAGTCGTGGCGTTCGGCGAGGGCAAAGGTAATGCGGGGAACGGCGAGCATGTTGGCGCTGAGATATCCGTAAGCAGAAATCAGCGCCCCGATGGCGATGAGGGCCGGGCCAGCTCCGCCCACTACCAGCCTGGCGACATCGGCCAGTGGCCGCTGGCTGCCGGCGGGATTCGCCAGAGTTCTTACGACCACCAATTGGATCGCCGCGTACAGCAGCGTGCAGGTGATCAGCGCTGTGAACAGGGCGAATGCAGCGTCGCGTCGCGGATTCCTCGCTTCGCTCATGGGGATGATTCCGCCTTCAAAGCCGCCGTAGGAAAACATAAGCAGGAGGCATGCCTTGAGCCAGGCGTTTCCTCCGGCGGGGAATGAGGAGGGTACATGACCGTGTCCGGCCATCAGGTAGGCGACGCCGGCCAGCGCGAGCAAGAACAATGGAACGAGCTTGGCGACGGTGAAAATATTGCTGACTCGAGCGCCGCTGCGCACTCCGCGCAAATTGATCCATGCGAGCAGGCCGATGAGCACCGTCAAAATAAGGAGGCGCGGCACAGGGCGAACCGCCGCAGGCCAAAATTCTCCCAGATAGATCACAAACAGGTTCGCGCTGGCGGCCGGAGCGGTGAGCCGCGTCAGCCAGAGCATCCAGCCGACCTGGATTCCCCAGAAGCGTCCGAAGGCTACGCGCGCATAGAGGTACGGCCCGCCCGCCTGAGTGAACTGCGACCCCACTTCGGCGAAGCAGGCCATGATTACGCCAACCATTGCCCCTACCATCAGCACGGCCCAGGCGCTGGCGGACCCGATGAGCCCGGCAACATCGGACGGCAGCTTGAACACGCCGCTGCCGATGATGGAGTTGATCAAGAGCGCAGCCAGGCTCCAGCGGCCTATGGCACGGACGAGGCCGGGTTGGTTCTCCTCAGGCACTGCGCGTTTGTACCACAAACGTCTTAGCGCAGGCGGTTGGAGGAAACAACAGTTCCTAGTTTTCAGTTCCCGGTTCTCAGTTGGAATTTGCTTGCGAGGGGAAATGGCTTCGGCGAAAATCCGTTGGCTCGGCCGCGCCGTACTCTTGAGGAAGGAGAGCCAGCGTGAGTGGAGAACAACGTTGCGTATTCATCACCGGAGGAACCGGCTATCTGGGGCGTCCGCTCATTGAGCGACTGCTCGCCCGGGGACATTTGGTACGAGCGTTGGTCCGGCGCGGTTCGGAAGGAAAACTGCCGAAGGGTTGCCAAGCGGTTCTGGGTGATGCCCTCGACGGGAATTCGTACGCGAAGCAGATTCGGCCGGCAGATACTTTTGTGCAGCTGGTGGGCGTGGCCCATCCCAGTCCAGCCAAGGCGGCAGAATTTCGCAGCATTGATCTGCCTTCCGGCCTGGGCGCGGTGCAAGCTGCTACAGCTGCCGGGATTCGC
Source organism: Terriglobia bacterium (assembly GCA_963765285.1). GTDB lineage: Bacteria > Acidobacteriota > Terriglobia > Terriglobales > Acidobacteriaceae > CAVWZH01. The sequence goes on along the minus strand of CAVXVR010000006.1, from coordinate 390,059 downwards.
CATTTCGTTTATCTCAGCGTGGCTCATCCCGCCCCAATGATGAAGGCATACATTGCCGTGAGGGCAGAGTGCGAAAGCGCGATCCGGCGAAGTGGCATGAATGCCACCATCCTGCGCCCTTGGTACGTGCTCGGACCCGGCCATCGCTGGCCTTATGCGCTCGTGCCTTTTTACAAGCTGATGGAGCTTTTGCCCCAGACCAGAGAGGGCGCATTGCGGCTCGGGCTGGTTACTCTGGAACAGATGGTAACTGCGTTACTTCGAGCCGTAGAGAATCCGAGTCCCGGGGTACGAGTGCTCGAAGTGCCCGAAATCCGTGTCCCGCGGGGGTTTTCACAGCAGGGCGACGCTGCTGTGAGCAACGGCGCGGCTTGATTGTTTTTCTCAGACCAAAGTAACTCACTGAATTACCAAAGCGCATGCACATGGGACATCTGTTCGCTTACCGCTCTGGGTGCGATGTTCATGTATTGGTGAGTCGCGGGGTGAGTGAACAATGGAACGCGAAGATTACCTGAGCGAAGTTCACATTCGGATTCTGCGTGTGACCGAAGACCTGCGCTCCATTCAGCGGCAATTGAATTGTGCCGCCATGGAAGCTCCGGGAGATCCCGAACTCATGGAGATCCTGAACCAGCTCCCGGAAATGGATTCCATCCAGTTGCTGAAATCCGCTCTCGACCAGATGCGGCACTTCCTGTGGTTCTATATGCAAGTGATGACCAACGAGTCGGAAGTAGGCGAGAAGTTACGCCAGAGCATCCGGCAACAACCGCCCGATGATATGCAGGCCAAAGCGGACGCTTCGCTCCTGGAGAAACTGCGATCGGTGAACGGCTCGTTTCTGCGTTACATGGCCGACGGCAAGAACCGGAAGCCGAACTAGGGGCCTAGCTCGTCTTCCCGATCTACTCTAAAGTCACCGATTTCACCAGATTGCGCGGCCGGTCCACGTCGAGGCCTTTGCGCACCGTCATGTAATAGGCGAACAACTGCAGGGGCACGATTTCGAGGATGGGTGAGAGCAGTTCCGAGGCTTGCGGCACGAAGATGGTGTGGTCGGCAAGGCGGGGAATCTCATCGTCTCCTTCGGTAGCGATGGCGATGACGCGTCCGCCTTGCTGCTTGAAGCCGCGAATGTTGGCTACATTCTTCTCGTAACGCACGACTGAGCCTTCGTCCGTGCGGTCGCAGGTCGCGATGATGACCACAGGCAGACTTTCATCGATCAGGGCGATGGGCCCGTGTTTGGTTTCGCCGGTGGGATATCCCTCTGCGTGAATGTAGGAGACTTCCTTCAGCTTAAGGGCTCCATCCATTGCAATCGGATAATGAATGGCGCGGCCGAGGAAGAGAAAGCTCTCCACTTTGTAGAATTGCCCGGCCAGTCGGTCGCACTCAGGCGCCGATTGCAGGACCATTTCCACTTTGCCGGGAAGTTCGAGCAGTTCTTCGATGTAGCCTCGCACCTGGTCTTTGGTCAGGTTGCCACGCTCCTGCCCAAGATAGAGCGCAAACAGAAAAAGCGCTGCCAATTGCGCCGTGAAGGCCTTGGTGGACGCAATGCTGATTTCCTTGCCGGCATAGGTGTAGATCACACCGTCGGCCTCGCGCGCGATGGTGGAGTCGATCACGTTGGAGATCGCAATCGTGCGCGAGCCCTTGGCTCGGGCTTCGCGCTGTGCTGATGTGGTATCGGCGGTCTCGCCTGACTGTGTAATGACGACAGTGAGTTCACCCGGCCCAATCAGCGGATTCCGGTATTCGAATTCGCTGGCATAGTCCACGTCCACCGGCAGGTCGGCGAGTTCCTGAATCATGTACTGCCCGGCCATTCCCGCATGACGGCTGGTGCCCGAGGCGACGATGTTGATGCGGCGCAGAGCGCGTAGTTCGTCAGCGCTGATCCGGACATCCTCCAGCCGCACCGCACCTGCTTCGAGCGACACGCGGGGCGCGATGGTCGCGCGCAAGCCCTGCGGCTGCTCGAAGATTTCCTTAATCATGTAGTGGGGAAATCCGCCTTTGTCGCCCATGTTCTCCTCAGGGCCGCCGGGCTAAATCCCGGCGCCTCGAATAATTGTCTTTCGCACTTCGCCAGCCGGGCTCAACACCACGAGGTCGGCGGCAAAACCAGCTCTCAACTCGCCCCCTGCGACTCCCGCCACCCGCGCCGGGTTCAGAGTAGCGAGGCGCACGGTCTGTTGCAGGTCCCACGCAGCGAATTTCATCACATTGCGAATAGCGCGATCCATGGTCAGAACGCTGCCGGCCAGCACCCCATTGGCGAGGCAGCGCCCGTCGTGCACGTCGAATTCAAACGGGCCCAGACGATAGCGCCCATCGGGCATGCCGGTCGCGGCGTTGGCATCCGTGATGAGTACGGCCGCCTCGGGACCCTTGGCCTTCAAGAATAACTGAACCACGGCGGGGTCCACGTGGATTCCATCGGCAATAATGTCCGCCGAGACCCGGGAGTCGGTCAGCACCTCGCCCAGTATCCCCGGGTCGCGGTGCCCCAATGGCCGCATCGCGTTGAAGGTATGAGTTGCGTGGCGGGCGCCGGCGGCTACCGCGGCGCGGGTGGACTCCAGGTCGGCATCTGAGTGGCCGACACTTACGCATACGCCGCGACTTGCCGCCTGCTCGATAACCTGCCGCGCTCCGGGCAACTCTGGGGCAATGGTGAGCAGGCGAATTTTGCCACGGGCAGCTTGCCAGAACTTTTCGAAGACTGCCGGGTCCGGAGCGATCAAGTCTTCGGGGGGATGAACTCCACGTTTGCTGTGGCTGAGAAAAGGTCCCTCCAGATGGATACCGAGGGGACGCGCCCGCAGTTCTCCCGCCGGCTGATCGCGCTCTGTCCGCTCAATCGCATCGGCCAGCCGTTGCAGGGCGGCAAGCGTCGCCTCCAGGGGAGCGCTCACCGTGGTGGGGAAGTAACTGCTCACTCCGTGCGCAGCGAGAAGCCGTTCGACCGAGGGCAAAGCGTCGGGGGCCTGTTCCATAACATCATGTCCCGCCCCGCCATGAATATGGATGTCGATCAACCCGGGGACAAGGACACCGTCGCCGAAATCTACTACCCGGCAGCCGGCCGGAATTTCGCGATGAGCCCGCGTGGTCACTTCGATGATGGAACCGGGCTCGAGGACGACCAGCGGCTGATCGATCCGTTCCAGGGGCGTAAACAGCGTTGTGGCAGTGACCGCGATCATCGTGGCCACTTATTCTATCGGAGATACCGCATCCTGCTGGGGAAGCGGCAAAGTGGTGAGCAGTTTCGGTATGAGAGTTCAATCCAAGTGGCCCTCAAGGCTGTAGAAGAGCCGATTCCGCGCCAATCTCCGATGCTATAATTGCGGATGTCGCTGTGTTGTGGCAGAAATTCCCCTCAGCCTTACACACCGATCTGCTTCATCGTCAACCTACGTCGGGGAGTGGCTCAGCCTGGTAGAGCACCTGGTTCGGGACCAGGGGGTCGGAGGTTCAAATCCTCTCTCCCCGACCATCTATCCCGGCAAGAACATCTTTCTGCCGGCGAGCAACACGCAGGCCAGCGCTTCCCAAATCAAGGTCCTGATTACCTCGCATCCCAAGAGGAAGGAAAACACCGGAAGGCTGCCCGCAGGCGGACATTCCCGGCGTTGTGCCGCTCGGACGCAGTCTTCCCGATCTTTTACACCCCGGAAGTTGCAATTGACAACACAACAGGCATTTGCCATATTGTCAAAGCGCTTAGCTAGTCCGCCGCAGATCTCGCGAATCGGGCTCTCAGGCCCGCCAGGCTTGATGGTGAATGAAATGATCGAAAGTGAGTCTTTGGTCCACTCCGGCAACTTGCCTGCGGAACAGTCTGGGGAGCTTCTGCATTTACCTCGCCAGCAGGCCAGGTGGGAGTGGATGAGCTTCTTCGTCCGGCGTCTGCAGCCCGGCGAAGCCTATCAGGTACAAACAGAAGGAGAGGAAGCAGCGTTTGTGCTGCTGGGAGGAACCTGTCTTGCCGATTGGGGAGCGGGCGCGAAACGGATTGGAAAACGAAAGAATGTTTTTGACGGGCTGCCCTATGCGCTTTATCTGCCCACCGGGAGCAAAGCGACATTCACGGCAGAAACCGTCTGTGAGATCGCGGAATGCCGGGTGCCCTCGCAAGCGCGCCTGGAGCCGAAACTAGTCACTCCCCAGGACGTGGCCAGCAATCTGCGCGGCGGGGGCAACGTGTCGCGCCAGATCGTTGACGTCATGCCGTCCGGTTTCCCGGCAGAGCGATTGATTGTGATCGAGGTTTATACCCCTGGAGGAAACTGGTCGAGTTATCCCCCGCATAAGCATGATGTTCACAATCCCCCCACCGAGGTTGATCTGGATGAGATTTACTACTACCGGATGAACCAGCCCGATGCCTTTGCCTTTCAACATTTGTATTCGCGTGACAATCCAGCCGGGCAAACGGTTAAGACCAGGGATGGCGACGCGGTTCTCGTCCGAAGCGGCTTTCATCCTGTAGTCGCCGGGCCAGGATACGATGTGTACTACTTGAACTTTCTTGCCGGCACGTCTCGCACCATGGCCATCACGGAAGATTCTCGGCATGTCTGGATTCGTTCCACATGGAAGGAGCCTGATCCGCGCCTGCCGCTTGTGAAAGGGTGACCCGGCCGGAGGATCCTTAAACTTATGGACGGGCCATTTCTAGCTGCAAATCGGCCGATACCCAAATCGCTTAGGCGAATGTTCGACGGGGCGGGTTTGCCGCGTATCCACTTGCCTTCCGCTCTTTTTGTAAACTGGAGATCGCGGCGCGGGAAACTCCGACAGCCGCTATCATTCCGTGAGAGCGTAGCCACATGACCAGACGTTTGACCATGGCGCAGGCCGTCATCTCGTTCCTCAAGAACCAATATAGCGAGCGCGACGGCAAGGAATGCCGCTTCTTTGAGGGATGTCTGGGTATCTTTGGCCATGGAAACGTCGCGGGCATCGGACAGGCGCTGGAGCAGGATCCGGACCTGCGCTACTACCTCTTCCGCAACGAACAAGCCATGGTCCACACTGCGGCGGCATTTGCCAAGGCCAGTAATCGCCTGCGGACGTTAGTCTGCACAACTTCCATTGGCCCTGGCGCCACCAACATGGTGACAGGAGCCGCAGGCGCCACGATCAATCGCCTGCCTGTCCTGCTTTTGCCCGGCGACATTTTCGCACGGCGTAACGTGGCGCCCGTACTACAGCAACTGGAGTCCCCGACCAGCCAGGATATTTCGGTTAACGATTGTTTCAAGCCGGTGTCACGGTACTGGGACCGCATTAACCGGCCCGACCAGATACTGACGGCATTGCCCGAAGCGATGCGAGTGCTGACTTCACCGGCCGAAACCGGCGCAGTGGTGCTCAGCCTACCGGAGGACGTGCAGGCGGAAGCGTTTGACTATCCAGAAGAATTCTTTGCCAAGCGAGTCTGGGTCATCCCCAGATCGAGGCCTGACAGCAAGCTTCTGACGAAGGCTGCAGAATGGATCCGGGCCGCCAAATGCCCCCTGATCGTTGCCGGCGGAGGCGTGCTTTATTCCGAAGCCAGCCAGGCGCTTGGGGAGTTTGCCTCGCGCACCGGAATTCCGGTGGTTGAGACGCAGGCCGGGAAGGGATCGTTGGCCTACGATCATCCTCAGGAGCTGGGCGCGATGGGTGTGACCGGCACCCCGGGAGCAAATATTCTTGCGCGGGAAGCTGATTTGATTCTGGGAATCGGCACTCGGTACAGCGACTTCACTACCGCATCCCAGACTGCATTCCAAAATCCTTCGGTGCGATTCGTAAACCTTAACGTCAGCGAGTTCGACGCCGGCAAACGGGCCGCTTTGCCGCTGGTCGGCGATGCGCGAGTCACGCTCGACGAACTGAAAGAGATGCTGGGAGGACACCGGGTCGAAGAATCCTACACGGCCCGATTGAAATCGCTGCGCGAGGGCTGGGAGAAGGAAGTCGATCGAATCTACCATCAGCCCGTGGGCCCGCCGATCAGCCAGGGAGAAGTGATCGGCGTGGTGAATGAAGTCTCGGGGCCTCGCGATGTGGTGGTGTGTGCGGCCGGCAGCCTTCCGGGAGATCTGCATAAGCTGTGGCGCACCCGCGATCCCAAGGGCTATCACCTCGAGTACGGATATTCCTGCATGGGATATGAGATTGCCGGCGGGTTGGGTGTCAAGATGGCTGCGCCGGACCGCGAAGTTTACGTCATGGTTGGCGACGCATCGTACCTGATGATGGCGCAGGAAATCGTGACCTCGTTGCAGGAGGGGTATAAGCTCAACATCGTCCTGCTGGACAACCATGGCTTCGCCAGCATCGGCGGCCTGAGCCGGGCCTGCGGCAATCAAGGCATGGGCACGGAATACCGCTACCGCAGGAACGGAAAACTCGACGGAAATACGATCGAGGTCGATTTCGCAGCGAACGCGGCGAGTCTGGGGGCTCATACTGTCCGCGCCAGGACACGCGATGATTTGCGCAAAGCCCTGATCGAAGCCCGCGGGCAACGGCAAACCTCGGTGGTCGTGATCGAAACCGCGTACAACGAGCGAGTTCCCGGCTATGAGTCGTGGTGGGACGTTCCCATTGCCGAGGTTTCAGAGAGCGAGCCGGTGCGAACCGCGCGCACGAGATATGTGCAGGCGAGAGCGAAGCAGCGAGCGTTCTAGCACGGCCTGAGGTACATCCCATCGTTGATGGGCGGGGGAGCAGTGGAACCTACAACGGCGGGACCGGCGGCAACCACACCACACCTGAAGCGAGTTCTGGGCCTTTGGGATCTGGTTTACTACGGGATCATATTAACTTCGCCCATCGCTGTGGTCCCCATGTTTGGTGAGGCGCAAGTTCTTTCTCAGGGGCATGCAGTCATCACTCTTCTGGCCGCGATGCTCGCCATGACCGCCACCGCCGTGAGCTTCGGCCGCATGGCGACGGTGTATCCCTCGGCCGGCTCCGTCTACACCTACGTGAGCCGGGGTTTCAATTCCCGCATCGGCTTCGCGGTAGGCTGGGCGATGTTCCTCGAATATCTTTTCCAGCCGTTGCAAAACAGCCTGTATGCGGCGCTTACCATTCAGCGGTTAGTCCCTCACCTTCCCTTTGCGTTACTCTCCGCAGCCGCCGTGGGATTTATGACGCTGCTGTGCTGGTTTGGAATTCGCACTACGGCGCGGGCCAATCAAATCCTGCTGGCGATGATGTCGGTGGTGATGCTGGCCTTTATCGCTGAGGCGCTCTGGTATTTGTTTTCGCACCAGCAGTGGCATGGATTGATTTCCGCCCGCCCTTTTTACGATTCTCGCACGTTCAGCGTACGCGCCATTGCCGCGGGCACCGCCCTCGCCGCGACTACTTACATCGGGTTTGACGGAGTGAGCATACTGGCCGAGGAAGTCGAGAACCCCCGGCGCAACGTCTTGCTCGCGACCGTGCTGGTTTGTGTTTTCACCGGACTCTTTGCCGCGTTCCAGGTTTACCTGGCGCAGCAAGCCGTGCCCGACTACCGCAGCCTCAGCAATCCGGAAACCGCGTTCATGGACGTGGCGAAAGTGGTGGGCGGCAACAACCTGTTCGTCGCCTTTGCAGTTGTCTTGCTGATATCGAGCCTGGCCTGTGGGCTGGCCGGACTTCTCGGCGCAGTCCGTTTGCTCTACGGCATGGGCCGCGACAATCTGCTGCCGCGGAAGATTTTTGGCCATCTGAATGCCGAGCGTGGCAATCCTTCCTACAACGTGATCATCGCGGGCGTGCTGGCGTATATCGGCACACTCACGCTGCAATGGGAAAGATCTATCGAGATTATGAACTTTGGCGCTCTGGTGGCCTTTATGGCCGTCAACCTGGCCGCGGTTCGCTATTTCGGTTTCTCCCGGGAACAGGCTGGGAAACGAAACATATTGCTCGACATAATCGTTCCGACCCTGGGCTTTCTTTTTTGCCTGGCAATTTTCGTGGGCCTGCAAAATTCGACGATTGTCATCGGGGCGATCTGGGTGGCGGGCGGTACGCTCTACGTGGTGCTCAAGGCGAGAGCCCTGGGGCAACCGGTAGTCGTCGACTTCAGCGAATCTTGATTCAGCGGGATATTTTGAACGACTTCAACCAAAGCGGAGAGGCGCACGATGTCGAACCAGCTTCACATTGCGCCTTCGCGATTGATTTGCAAGCTTATGATCCGGTTTTTTTCCCTGACACCGTCGCCGGCTCTTTGCGGGAGTGCAACATGAAACCGCAGGATTCACGCACTCGCAGTTGAGTCGCCAGGTTGACCGTGACCGGCTGGCTGCGCTTGCTCTGAATGCGCTCCAGGAGCAATTGCACTGCAGTGTCACCCAGTTCGTATTTCGGCAGCTCGATGGTCGTGAGCCGGGGATGAAAACAGCCTAGCCATGGGTAGTCGTCGAAACTCACCAACGCAAAATCTTCCGGACAGCGCATTCCGATTTCGTCAGCCGCGCTCATGAATCCGACCGCCATCAGATAATTGGTCACCAGGACGGCATCCGGACGGCGCGGCAGCAGGGCAAGGCCGGCCCGGTGACCCGACTCGATGCGATAGTCGCCTTCGAAGGTCAACTCGGGAAGATACTCAAGACCATCCGCTTCCAGCGCCTTGCGGTAGCCTTGAAGGCGGGCGCGGGCGTTGCTGACGTGCAATGGCCCGCTGACGAATCCTATTCGCTTGTGACCTATGCGTGCCAGATGAGATATGGCCTCGATCGCACCCTGCCGGTCATCCGTCTGCACGATGTCGGTCTTCAGCCCGGGGCAGGTTCTCATCAGCAGGACGATCGGAATCTTGGCTTCCGCCAGCATCCGGCGTTGCGCGACGGACAGCGCCGCGGGGGTTTTGTTGAGAATGATGCCGTCGACCCGCTTGGACAATAAGAGTTCCAGATAGACAGCTTCTTTTTCCTGTTTATCATCGCTATTGCACAGCAGCACGCTGTAGCCGGCCTTCTGAGCGGTGTCTTCTGCGCCGCGCACGATGGCGGGAAAAAATGGATTGGCGATGTCCGTCACCACCATACCCAGCGTGTGGGTTTGCTGCTTGGCCAGGCTGCGTGCCAGCAAATTAGGCCGATAGTTAAGTTTTAGAATTGCGGCGTCGACGCGGCGGGCCAGCGTGGCGCTTACGCGCCCGGTCTTGTTGATCACCGCCGAAACGGTAAATACGGAGACTTTGGCTTCGCGAGCCACGTCGTAAATACTCGGGGCCTTGGAGGTGCGACCCGACATTCGAGTTCGTCTTGTTTTCTTAGTCATGAGAAATTACTAGGGTTCGCAAACCGGGAGTAGTCGATTCTGATGGAAATCCAAGCTGCGGCAAAGGAACTAACATCGGCATCGCGCGGGTTGCATAACCGCTTACAGCCGCATTACGGTACCACAGGTAGTCCAATAGCCCAAAATAGCCCCGGTCGCTTTATCGACGGGGGTCTGCGGGGCAAAGCTTTGCGACAGGTGCGGCATGGGCAAAACACCCTGATCGAGCCAACGATCTAAGCGCTTTGATGTTTAGCATAACGTACTAGCGCTTCGCCGGAAATTGCAGTATTCTTTCTGGCGGCCTGGCAATAGAGATGTCCAAGATCGCTGTGGTAGTGGAGTTGAACAGCTATACAGGCACGCCGAAGGGCAGTTCAGCTTGAGCGTGGTGTTTTGATCGTAGTCGCCAAAGCGCTAAGATTTCTTGAGAGAAACTTCACATGAGCAAGTTGGGAGTCGGCGTCCTCGGGGTGGGGGAGATGGGCAAGCGTCACGCCGAAAATATCCGCCGCCTCGTCCCCGAAGCCCGGCTGATCGCCGTGGCCGATGTCGCCGCCGCCCGGGCCAAACAGGTGGCTGCGGAACTTGAAATCGAGCACTCCTTCGGCAGCCTTGAAGATATGTTGGGTCATCGGGATATCGATTGCGTGCTGATTGCTACTCCCGACAAGTTTCACGCGCAGGCGGTTCGTACCGCGGCTGCGGCGAAGAAAAACATTCTGTGTGAAAAACCTCTCGCGACCAACCTCCCGGACGCCCACGCCGCTCTCCAAGCCGTAGCCAAAGCGGGAGTGCGGCTCCAGGTTGGCTTTATGCGTCGCTACGATCCCGGATACGCGGCAGCCATGAAGCGGATCGAGGCAGGTGAAATCGGGGAGCCGGTCGTTTTCAAGTCGATCGGGCGCGACAAGGATGCCCCGCCCATCGCGGCTTATCAATCCCAACTTAATGGCATGTTGTTTTACAACAACACGATTCACGATTTTGACCTGGCGCGCTGGCTCATGCGGGACGAGGTTAGCGAGGTACAGGCCTACACTACAGTCGCGATCCGTCCGGAGGTGGCGCAGTACGGCGACATCGTCGCCGGCGTCGTTAATCTGAAGTATGGACGCGGGGCGATCGGGAACATCGAGTCCTATGTCCAGTCGACCTACGGGTACGATGTTCGCACCGAAATTGTGGGATCGAAGGGATCGATCTTTGTGGGAAACCTGCGTCAGACGCCTGTGGCGTTCCTTACCACCAACGGCGGAACTGAGCCTCTCGCCAATCATTACCTCACAAGATTTACCGACGCCTATGTGGCCGAGGTCAGAGATTTTGTGCACAACATCTTGAACGACCGCCCACTCCGGGTTTCCGGCGAAGATGGCTTGAGGGCCCTGGAGATCGCGGTGGCGGCGGAAAATTCACACCGGCAATCCAAACCATGCAGCGTCTCTCACTAGCAACGTTAACCGCCAGCGGCGGCTGGAGGAACCCATGAGCCGTGTCACTGCCCCAACGACGTACAAGAGTCCCTTGCATGAAATGACGCAGACTACGCCCACGTGCTTGTGGAACGACTCCGCGTCCATTCAGGAGCTTACCTATTCGATTGAGCATGGGGCGGTAGGCGCCACCTGCAATCCCGTCATCGTACTCGGGATTCTCAAGAAGGAAATCAGCGCCTGGAAAGACCGCATTCGGGCTCTGATCAACGAGCTTCCCACCGCGACGGAAGACCAAATCGGCTGGCAGCTCGCTCGAGAAATGTCAGTCAAGGCTGCCGCACTGTTGCGGCCGATCTTTGAGGCCCACCAGGGCCGCAATGGAAGGCTTTCGATCCAGACCGATCCGCGGCTCTATCGCGACTCGAAAGCGATTGTCGAGCAAGCCGACGAATTCAACCGGCTTGCCCCCAACATGATCGTAAAAATTCCTGTGACCCGGGCAGGAATTCCTGCCATTGAAGAAGCCACCTTTCGCGGGATCAGCATTAACGCCACCGTTTGCTTCACCTTGCCGCAGTGCATCGCCGTGGCGGAAGCCGTGGAGCGGGGTCTCACCCGCCGTCAAGCGGAGGGCAAGGACATTTCGGCTATGGGTCCAGTCTGCACCATCATGGTCGGCCGCCTCGATGATTGGCTCAAGGTTGCGGCCGAGAAGGAAAACATCACGATCGATCCGGGATACCTGGAGTGGGCTGGCGTGGCCGTGTTCAAGAAGACATATCAGATCTTCCGCGAACGTGGTTACCGTATCCGGTTACTCTCAGCGGCCTTCCGCAACCACATGCACTGGAGTGAGTTCATTGGAGGAGATGTTGTGATCTCACCTCCTTACGCCTGGCAGGTTCGTTTCAATGCAAGCGATGTGGAAGTCCGTCCCCGCATCGACACGCCGGTCGAACCCAGAATTGTGCAGGATCTCTCCCGGAAGTTCGCGGATTTCCGGCGGGCATATACCGAGGACGGAATTGCGGTCGAGGACTTTGACTCCTTCCCGGCGAACCGGCGGACGCTTCGTCAGTTCATCACCGCGTGTCATGACCTGGACGCTCTGGTGCGTGACATCATGCTTCCCAATCCGGACACACAGTAAGGCGTATGAGCGTATGGTCAAGAGCATCGGGTCGACGGTGCTTACTTCTCTAACCGCTAAGGAAACAGCATGACTCAGGTCATCGGCGTGGGAGTTATCGGGATGGGGTGGATGGGTACGGTGCACAGCCGTGCGTACCTGCAAGCTGCGGAGCGATTTTATGACAGCGGGATTCGGGCAAAGCTTATGGTTTGCTCGGATGACGTCGAAGCTCGCAACCAGGAGGCGCAAGCCCGCTTCGGCTTCGAGCGCACTAGCACCCACTGGCAGGATGTCTTGGCTGATCCAAACGTACAGATTGTGAACGTTGCGACGCCGAACTACATGCATCTGCCAATCGTCAAAGAGGCGGCGGCCGCAGGCAAACAGATTTTCTGCGAGAAGCCGATGGGGAAGGATCCGCGCGAGACCGCGGAAATCGAAGCGATCGCCCGCCAGGCAGGCGTTCTCACATTCGTCGGATACAACTACCGCTGGGCCCCGTTGATCCAGTACGCGCAGCAACTAATTCGCGATGGCCGGCTCGGCAAGCTCACCCACTTTCGTGGACGTTTCTTTGCCGGATATGCCTCCAATCCCCAAGGGGTGCTTTCGTGGCGCTTTCAGCGCGAGTTTGCCGGGCTGGGTGTTTTGGGTGACCTCATGTCGCACGTGGTGGATATGGGTCTGATGTTCGCCGGCCCGATCAAGCGGTTGGTGGGCAATCAGAAAACTTTCTTCGGCCAGCGACCTTTGGCCACGCCAGGCGCGGGCACACACTTCAGCGTGGGAGGTGGCGGGCCTCTGGGCGATGTGACCAACGAAGATTATGCCAGCGCGTTGCTGCAATTCGCCAATGGGGTTCAGGGCAGCGTCGAAGTCTGCCGGGTAATTCAGGGGCACAAGTGCCAGTTTGCATTTGAGATCGAAGGCACGAAAGGCGCGCTCAGTTGGGACCTCGAGCGCATGAACGAGTTGCAGCTTTTCTGTCCGGACGAAGAGGAGGCCCACGATGGATACACGCGGATTGTGAGCGGACCGCAGCACGGCCAGCACGCGCGCTTCAATCCCGGCGCAGGCGTCGGTCTCTGTTACGAAGATCTGAAAACGATCGAGGCGTACCAGTTTCTGAAGTCGGTCGCCGAGCGTCGTCAGGGAGTGCCGGGTTTCGTGGAGGCCCTGCGGGTAGCCGAAGTGCTGGCGGCAATGGGACGCTCGTGGGATGCGGGGAACTGGCAGGAGATCAGCAGTATCAGCGTTTAGCCACAATGGATTACAGGCTGGCAAATTTCCGTAAGGTGGCGAAAGGAACACAGGGTGGCGGATTCCAAATCAGTCGGATATGCGGTCGTCGGCTTGGGCAGCATTTCGGAGATTTCGGTCTTGCCCGCATTCGGCAATTGCACCAAGTCCAGGCTGGTCGCGCTGGTGAGTCATGACCACAAGCGGGCGGACCAGCTGGGAGCGAAGTTTGGGGTCGCGAACTGCTACAGCTATGCCAATTACGACCAATGCTTGACCAATCCTGAGGTCGAGGCGGTCTTCATCGCCTCGGTCAACAGCCAGCACGCCGAACAGACCATTCGCGCCGCCGCAGCTGGTAAGCACGTGTTGTGCGAGAAGCCGATGGCCACTTCGGTCGAAGATTGCCGCAGCATGGTGGAGGCGTGCAAAGCCAACAGGGTTCTCCTGATGATTGCTTACCGCAAGTACTTTGAGCCGGGGAGCGTGGCGCTCAAACAGCTGGCTTCGAGCGGCAGGCTCGGCCGGCTGAAGCATATGTTCTCCACTTATACCGAAGTTGTGGATCCCGGCAAGGCCCAGGCTTGGCAACTAAATCCGAGGTTGGCCGGCGGCGGCTCACTGATGGATCTGGGCATTTACTGCGTCAACACCATGCGCTGGGTGGCGGGCAGCACTCCGCTCGAGGCTTCCGCCCACGCCTGGACCGAAGATCCGAAGCGCTTTAGTGAAGTGGAAGACAATATTGCGTTCCGGCTCACGCACCCCGACGGCTTGGTATGCCATGGTTCTTCCAGCTTCAGCGCGGTGGCTGCTTCGTTTATCCAGGTGCATGGCGAAAAGGGTTGGGCGGCGTTGAATCCCGCCTATGCCTTCGAGGAAGAGCGCCGCCTGTTCGGCAAAATTCAAGGTCAATGGTTTGAGCAAACCTTTAAAGTGATCGATGAGTTCGCTCTGGAACTTGATGGTTTCGCCGACTGCATTCGCCGCAGCCATGACCCGGAACCAGACGGGACGGAAGGGTTGCTCGACATTGCCACGATTCAGGCGATTTACCGTTCGGCACGCGAAAATCGAATCGTTCCTATCGCTGCTGGCGATGTATAAATCGCACAAGGCGTGCAGGCGTGTCTTGGCACTCCCGCTAACCGTCATAGGTATCCTGGGGACCATGGATTAGTTGGATTTTTCCGCAAAAAGAGCTTGACAGTAATCGTTCCAGCAAGCTATAGATAACCGCTTATTCGCGCTAGTTGTTTTGTACTACAGATTCCCGGTAGCTGTGGGGTTCGGTAGTTCGGCCACCAGCATCGCAACGCGTTCGAGGGGGAGCGAAAATCATGATTAGGCACACCAGCTTAACAGTGGGTCTTCTGATTTGTGCGGTGGCAATTTTGGCGTTGAGCCCGCACGCTGCAGCTCAGGTGACGACAGGCAAGATCGTTGGCGTGGTCACCGACTCTTCCGGCGCGGCGGTGCCGGGAGCCACCGTGACCATTACCCAAGTCGAAACGGCAGCCTCGATCACGGTCACGACCGACGAGACCGGCAATTTCAGCGCGACCGCTCTGAAGATCGGCACCTACACCGTCAGCGTCGAGAAGGCGGGGTTTCAGCGGGTCGTGCAGTCGGATATCAACCTTGGCATTGGCCAGGTCGTCCGAGCGGACGTTGCTTTGAAGGTTGGCGTGGCAACGCAAACCGTGAACGTGACCGGCGCAGCCCCCCTGCTTGCCACCGAAACGTCCTCGCTCGGCACAATTGAAACCGAAAAGCGCATTGTCGACCTGCCCCTGAACGGCCGGAATTTCTTCAAACTCGCATTCCTTGGCCCCGGAGCGAACGCAGGGGCAACTGGAACCAGCGCGGGCGCCGGATCTACCGACAATAATCGGCCGGGAACTGCGCTATCCGTCAACGGCCTTCGAGTTTTCGACAATAACTTCCTGCTCGACGGATTGGACAACAACGAATTCGGCAACGGGACCGTGGTTATCCAGCCGCCCCCTGATTCGATCCAGGAGTTTCGAGTCGAACAAAGCTCGATGAACGCCGAGTTCGGCCGGGGCGGCGCCATGGTCAACATCGTGCTCAAATCAGGGACCAATCAATTGCACGGTTCAGCGTGGGAATTCTTGCGCAATGACCAACTGGATGCGCGGAACTATTTCGCCACCAGTCAGTTGGGTTTCCAACGAAACCAATACGGCGGCCAGTTAGGCGGCCCGATTGTGAAGGACAAGATCTTCCTTTTCGGCTCCATCCAGCGGTCCGACATTCGGGAGGAGATGCCGTTTATCAGCACGGTTCCGACCCCGCTGATGCACTCAGGAAACTTCAGCGACCTGGGGCCGGGCACAAACATTCCTGACCCGTTTAATCCCGGTAATTTCTTCGGCAACACCATCCCTAACGGTTCGATTAACCAGGTCGGCCAGAACATCGTCAATCTGTTTCCAGATCCAAATATTCCCGGGGCCGGACTGACCAACAACTTCATTTTCAATGGAAAGTATAAATTCGACGAGACGGCCTTCGAGACACGGTTCGACTACAACATCACATCGAGCGATCGTTTCTTTGCCCATTACGCAATCGCCACGCCCAACGCGACGAACCCTTCCAACTTTCCCAACGTGGACGGAGGCGCGGGTTCCGGCACTTCGAGCACGCTGAATAACCGCGTGCAAAGTCTGGCGGGGGACTGGACGCACATCTTCAATCCCGGACTGCTCAATGATCTGCGTGCGGGATTTATACGGTTCAAGGATGCTACGCTGCCCCTGGATTTTGGATCCAATGCAGGGAATAACGTGGGAATCCCTAACGCCAACCACGGCGGTAATTCTTCGGGCTTGACCAAAATCAACATCAGCGGCTACCAGCAATTGGGGGATTCGCTGTGGGTGCCCGAAACCATCGCGGAGAACGTGTACCAGCTTGCCGATACTATGAGTTGGACCCACGGGAAACATTCGCTGAAATTCGGCGTTGATTTCCGGCGTCAGCAGCGGAACTTCTTTCAGCAAACCGCGCCTTCCGGCTTGCTCACCTTTGGCGGCAATTACACGGGTCTTGGGCTGGCCGACACCTTGCTCGGCATTCCGATCTCTACTCTGCAGGACCATCTCTTTGGCATTGTGGACCCCACGCGCTATTGGGACTTGTCGGAGTTCGTGCAAGACGACATCCGGGTGAAGCCGAATCTAGTCTTGAATCTTGGTTTGCGGTATGAGATCAGTTCGCCCGCGGGTGGTCCCACCGTCGGTAACTTCGATTTGAACACCCTCACCGTCAATACCTCGTCTCACGGTGGAGTGGGATTCGACAAGAAGGACTGGGCGCCGCGCGTAGGGTTTGCCTGGACAGTGCGTCCCAAAACCGTCGTCCGCAGTGGCGCCGGGATTTTTTACGCTCCCGAAGGGAACATTTTCGACGACTTGGGTCTAAATCCGCCCGCCTTGGCGGTCGTTTCCAACAGCTTTAACAGTTCGAACGTCCCCACCACCGGTCAACTGCTCAATGCGTTCCCGACGACATTCACTCCGGTCGACCCCGCGAATCCCATTGGGACTGTACGAACCACTGGGAAGATCGGGTCAACCTTCGATCCGGTTCGGAGGATTCCCCGGATATATGAGTGGAACTTAACGGTGGAACAGCAGTTCGCGCAGAGCTGGTTGTTCAGGGCTGGGTATATTGGCACCCGCAGTTCAAACTTGTTCGACCACGAGTCGTCAAACCTTAACCAGCCTTACCTGCCGTTAGATACGAACTTTGCGAACGGCAACCAGGGGCGACCCTATTTTGGCACTCGCCCTGGACTCAACATTGTTCTGCCTCTCGACGTGGCTCGCCTGAGCATGTTCTACAACGCATTCCAAACTTCGGTTGAGCATCGTTTCTCAAGCGGCTTCAATGTTCTGGCCGCCTACACCTTCGCGAAGTCCCTGGGAACGGCTGACGGAAACGTGAACCAGTGCGACATCCAGAACGCTCACGATGTTGCCGCGGAAAAAGGCCCCACGACTCCGGACTTCCGCCACCAGTTGGTCGTGAGTTACGTTTACGAACTGCCCTATGGCAAAGGGAAGCACTTTGGCGGTGATGCCAACGCCATAGCGCAGGCAGTTCTCGGAGGCTGGCAGGTTGCCGGCGTAACCACGGCACACAGCGGAGAGGCTTTCGATGTGGTTATGGGCAGCGATTTCACCAATACCGGTGCTTTCCCTCCCCGTCCGGACATCATTCACAACCCCTACGACTTTTCCTTCAATACCGCGGCCCAGGCAAACGTGGGATGCACCAATCCTGGCCATCAGAATCTTAGTTGCTGGTTCAATCAGGCGGCTTTCGTCGCTCCTGCGCTCGCCTCCACTCCCGGTAACTGCGGTGGCCAGTGCAGTGCGCGCTTGTTCGGGGACGCGGGACGCGCCATATTGCGGGGGCCCGACCTGGTGAACTTCGACTTTTCGGCCTACAAGACGTTCCAGCTGAGCGAGAGATTCGGACTTGTCTTCCGAGCCGAGTTCTTTAACATCTTCAACCATCCTAACTTCAACCTGCCGAACGTAGGATCAGGCGGTGGCAGTAGCGGGGCTGGAATTGTCAACTTCAATTGCACGCCCGCGGCGGCTCCAACACCAACTGATTGCAGCGGGCGTGGGGCAGGTGGCGCCGCCATCACCCAGACACTGCCTGACGCCCAACGCGAGATACAGTTCGGCGTCAAGCTTGAGTTTTGATCTGGCGGGCTTGTGAAAGGGTAGAGATCGAGGTGATGGCTACATCCGCTCAAGAAGCGGAATTTCTCCAGGGGGACGGCAAAGCCCTCTTCGGATAAGAGGGACATACGATGGCGATTCGCGTAGCCAGTGCTCCCGTCAGCTGGGGAATCATGGAGCACGTGGAGTATCCGGCTGACTATCCCTATGACCGGGTGCTCGATGAGATTGCCGCGGCAGGATATTCCGGCACTGAACTTGGCCCCTACGGATTTCTCCCCGCCCAACCAGCTGCGCTTCGCAGCGAACTGGAGAAGCGCTCCCTCACTCTATGCTCCGCCTTTCTTGACATAGAACTAGGCAATCCAGCGGCCCACCAAACCAGCCTGGCGGAAGTAGACCGCTCGGTCAGCCTAATCAGTCAAGCCGGCGCCCGGCTTCTGGTTCTTTCCGACAGAATCACTCCTGCTCGAAGTGCCGTGGCGGGAAGGCGGCTCGAAGCCAATCAGACTTCCTGGAACAACGCGGAATGGCAGGCCGCGGCAACCGCCATCCGCGAAGTAATTGCGCGCTGCAAGGCGGCCGGCCTCAAGGTCGCATTTCACCATCACGCCGCCACCCATGTGGAGACACCTGAGGAAATCGACCGGCTCTTTTCGTTATTTCCAGCAGACGAATTGGGTTTGTGCTTAGATACCGGCCACTACGTCTATGGCGGAGGGGACGCAGTTGCCTTCCTGGAGAAGCAGGTTTCGCGGGTCTGGTGCGTGCACTTGAAAGATGTGAACAACGCGAAGTTGGCCGAAGCCCGCCGGGAGCGGATGAACCTTCATGCGGCAGTCCGGCACGGAATCTACGCACCGCTGGGCAAGGGGAACATTGATTTTCCACGAATACTGGCGATCCTGAAGGATGGGTACTACGACGGATGGCTGGTCGTGGAGGCCGATGTGCTGCCCGGCGGCGTTGGGGCCGATGCTCCCCTGGTCAATGCAATCTCGGGGAGGGAATACCTTCGCCGCCTCGGTGTTTAGCCGGAGATCGAAACTAGCGAACGGTTTCAAATCCTCGGAACAAGTGTCATTCCGAGCGCGTATTTATGCGCGAGAGCCCGCCCTCAGCGAAGTCGAAGGGAATCTGGGTTTCGCTGTTGACACCTCCACTCCTCGGTCGGCTTCTTGCTTCCCCATCCCGGCATTAGAATCAAGATGATGAACCGCCGACAGTGGCTCAAACACCTGGCCGCAGTAGCGGCTGGGGGCTACCTGCTTCGCCCCTCGCGGGCTTCGGGACTTGCGGCCGTTGAGCCGCTCTACTTTCCGCGCTATGTTGACGTCGGGCAGAAAGCCGGACTTCTTTCGAAGACTGTACTCATCGGACATGACAGCAAAGACTTTCTGCTATCGACCACTGGCGGCGGCATCGCCCTATTTGATTACGACAACGACGGCTGGCTCGATATTTTCGTCGTCAACGGTTGGGGAATGAAGGATTTTCCCAAAGGCGAGGAGCCCACTAATCACCTTTATCACAACAATCGCGACGGCACTTTTACCGACGTCACCGAGAAGGCAGGATTGGTGCGACATGGCTGGGGGCAGGGCGTCTGCGTTGGTGACTACGATAACGACGGCCACCTGGATCTTTTTGTTACGTACTACGGCCGCAACGTTCTGTATCACAACAACGGCAACGGAACGTTCACGGACGTCACGCGCGAGTCGGGCCTGATGCAGACCGAAGACCGCTGGAACACCGGGGCGGCATTTGTGGACTATAACCGGGACGGTCATCTCGATCTCTTCGTCAGTAACTATGTGGACTATGAGTATGGCTTGAAGCTATATGAGAGCGACCCGGCGCTGGCCGGTCAGGAATCACCGGTGCTCTACGGAGTCGCCGGGCTCAAGGGCACCAGGAACTTTCTTTATCTCAATAAAGGCGACGGCACCTTCACGGATGTGTCCGAGGCAGCGGGCATCACGAAAGCTCCGCTCACCTACAGTTTTACCCCCTGCGTGAGCGATTATGACAACGACGGCTGGCCCGATATCTATGTTGCCGACGATTCCACGGCCAGCCTGCTTTTTATGAACAATCGCGACGGCACATTCCGCGAGAGTGGCACGTTGGCTGGCGTAGCCTACGATGCCAACGGCCGTACTCAGGGCGGAATGGGCGCTGATTCCGCCGACTATGATGGCGACGGCTGGCTCGACATTATCAAGACGAACTTCTCCGACGAGACGCCCAACCTCTATCACAATGAAGGCAAGGGTTTTTTCACCGATGTCACTGTCCCGGCTGGACTGGCAGGCGTAACCAGTTCAGTGAAGTGGGGCACCGGCTTTATGGATTTCGATGACGACGGCCGGCCTGATCTGCTGATTGTTGGCGGTTCCATCTATCCGCCCGGCACCGGCACTCACCACATACTCCCGAAGACGGAGAGCAAGTTCATCCTCATGCGGAACGTCGATGGCAGTCGGTTTGAAGATATTTCGGGGCAGGCTGGGCCTGCGTTTGGTGAGTCGCGATGCAGTCGAGGCGTAGCGTTTGGCGATATTTTCAACACCGGACGTACCAACATCCTGATCAACAACCTGAACGATTACCCAACGTTGCTGCGCAATGAAGCGCCTCCCGCGAATTCTTGGTTGCTGGTGAAGCTGTTGGGAACGAAAACCAACCGGGCAGCGATTGGTTCGCGCGTGGTGGTGGAAGCGAACGGCCGGCGCCAGGTGCAGGAAGTTCGCAGCGGCGGAAGTTTCTGTTCGCAGAACGATCTGCGCCTGCATTTCGGCCTGGGCGGGGCGAAGGAAGCGCGCGTGCAAGTCCGCTGGCTGGGCGGAGTGGAAGAGACGCTGGAACATGTGCCTGCGAATCGGCTGGTTGTGGTCCAGGAAGGCAAAGGAATCGTTTCACAGGACAAGTTTTGAGCTGGCATCGGATGTTGGGACGCCTTCGTACCGTCATCATTCTCGCCCTACTGGCGACGTGCGTCTTTTTTATTCCCGGCATCGCCTCGCCGCAGACCGCGGATGCGCAGGCGGCATTCCAACAGGCCGTGGAGCTTCTTCAAGCCGGCAAGACATCTGATGCGCTCGATCTGATCAACGCCAGCATTGCGGCGGGCGCGCATGACCCGGCTCTCTACAACTTGCAGGGATTGGCCGCAAGTGAACTCGGCCGCGATCAGGAAGCGGAGGAAAGTTTTCGGGCGGTAATCCGTCTCGCCCCGCAATCGGCCATGGGATACAACAATCTTGGCGTGCTGCTTTCAAAGCTCGGGCGATACAAAGACTCCGGGGCCGCTTTTCGTGAAGCGCAAGCCCGCGAACCGCAGAATTTCACCGCTTTGTTGGGCCTGGGAACGTCGCTCTCGGCGCTTCACGACTATGCTGCGGCCACTGGCTATCTCGAAAAGGCGTGGAATGTCCGCCCCGGAGATTTTCAAGTTGGATACGAATGGGCTTTGGCGTTGCACGAGGCCAAACAAAACGCGGCTGCGACGAAAGTGCTGAATCAGGTCTCCGCGCCCCAGGAGCCGGATCAGGCTGTTAAGTACTTTTCGTTGGCCGGAGTCGTGGCTGAGGACCTGAAAGAATATGCCGCCGCTTCGGAGTCTTACAGTCGCGCCTATGCGATCAAGCCAGACTCTTACGAAATCTATCTGGCACTGGCACGGGCATCTCTTTCGACCGGAACCGAGCTTTCCTCCGCGAACCTGCCAGCGCCGCCGGCCAACCTGTCGGAAAAACAGAACTTGGCCCTCGGTCTTCTGTTCGCGTCGGCCGGAGCGTATGCACAAGCAATTCCGCGACTCGAAGCCGCCATGCATCAGGACCCTACGAACCAGGCGATCCTCGTGAATCTTGCAGCGGCTTACAAGAACGCAGGTAAGTCTGCGGCTGCTATCGATCTGTTGCAGCAAGCGCTTAAGGTTAACCCATCGGCGGAGCTGTACACCGCTCTCGCGAACGTGGAGGAAGACTCGGGGCAGTATCTCGATGCTGTGCAAAGCTACCAGCGCGCTGTGGAGCTTGATTCTGCGAATGAACAGAATTACTTCGACCTCGGTATGGAATATCTCTCCCACTTTACCTTCGGGCCGGCAGCGGAAGTTTTTCGAGTTGGCGCACAGAAGTTTCCCAAGTCCTCGCGTCAGTCTCTGGGCTTAGCTTTCAGTCATTATGCCGTGCGCGAATATTCGGAAGCAGGAGACGCCTTCACTGCAGCGCTTGAACTGGAACCGGACTCGCCCGCTGTCTTTCAAGCCTGGAAGACGGTGCTGAGTTTTCTTGCGCCTAAGGATTGGCAGGCGCTTCTGCCGCGCTTGAGCAGACTTGCGACCAGCCATCCACAAAGCGCGGAACTGGCATTCTGTTACGGCGCGGGACTGTTTCGTTCGGAATTGGCCAAGGGGGCAATGGGCACCTTGGCCCAGTCTCAGATATTGCTTGAAAAGTCCGTGCGATTGCAGCCGAACTTTCCCGAAGCCCACTTGGAATTAGCCAATTTGTATGCGGCGCGGAAAGACAATCAGTGGGCTGTGAACGAATATCTTGAAGCTATTCGGCAGGATCCCAAATCGGATATCGCGCACTATCGCTTAGGGCAGGTCTATCGTGCGATGAATAAGATGGAGTCGGCCAGCCAGGAACTCAGCCGCTACCAGGAGCTCTATAACCTTCGCCAAGAGGAACTGAAGCGCAGCCGGGGCGCTATCAAACAGTTTGTGCTTTCGCAGCCTGCGAAACCCAACCCGACTCCTACGGAATGAACCTTCAGGTCATGCCGCCCGAGAGGTCCTCTTGCGATTCTCGACGGCTACCGGCCGTCCTTCACGATACGATTTTTCCGCCGCCGCCGCCACTGCCACCGCCTGACGCCCGTCAAAAGCGTCTACCTTGGGCTGACGATCGGCAAGGATGGTTTGTACGAAGTCGCGCATTTCATCGAGGTAACCCTCGCGAAAGCGAACCAGAAAATGGTCCACCACGTCGGTTCGCGCACCACTCGCCGTCAGAACCATTTCAGCAGTGTGCTGCAGATATCCCATGATGATGGTGCCCTTCGAACCGACGATCTCGGTGCGAATGTCGTACCCGTAGCCCGATTGCATGTAGTTCTCAACTGCTCCCAGGGTGCCGCGTGAAAATTTCATGTTGAGCAGCGCCGTGTCGATATCGTTGAACTGTGCCGCCTCGGGAAAGACCAGAATCGCGCCATAGGCGTGGATCTCAGAGATCTCGTCATTCATCAGCCAACGGCCCAAGTCGAACTCGTGGATGGTGGAATCCTGAAAAAACATGCCATTGACACCGCTGGCCATGTAACTGACCGGCGGCGGCGCGGGGTCGCGGGCGAGAGACTTGAAGATCACGGGATCGCCGATTTCGCCGGCTTCAATCCGCTTCTTGGCCTTCACGTTGGGCGGATCGTAACGTCGTACGTGTCCCACTTGCACGCGCACCCCCGCTTTCGCCGTGAGGTCGAGCATTTCGTCGGCTTCCGGAACCGTTAGCGTGAAAGGCTTCTCGCAGAAAATGTCTTTGCCGGCCTGCGTGCATACTCGCATCGCCGCGCCGTGGAATTTCGCCGGAGTCACGACGACAACTGCTTGAATGTCCTTGCGCTCGACCAGTGCTTCAATGCTCGGGTACGCATGGTCAATCTCCAACTCGGAGGCGACTTGCTTGGCCCGCTTCAAGTCCGCGTCGGCGACGGCGATCAACCGCGCTTCCGGAATCAAGTGGCGGATGTTGAACGCATGCTGCCTGCCCATCGTGCCCACACCCACCACTCCCATGCCCAACTTCGCCATAGTTAGTAATCCTTATCAGTATTTGATTTTTACCGTACGGCGTTCTCTGACAGCTTGATAAATCGCCTGAATGATAATGATGTCGCGCATTCCTTGCTCGCCGTCAGGCTCCGGATTGCGATTTTCCTGAATGCAACTGGCAAACTCGTCCAGCTCCAGAACGAATTCGTCGATCGGCTTGAAAGTCTTGGCAAACCAGCGTCCGGCAATTTTCCCGCTGATCCGCCGTTCCTCTTCAAACGCAAACGCAGGGGCCAGTTCCGCCCATCCCTTCTCACCGTGGACGTGCACGAACGAGGAAAAAGCCGCGCTGTAAGCTGCGGTTCCTTGCAGGACCAGGCCGCTCCGGAAATCGAGGCGAAACGCAACCCCCTCCTCGACCTCCTTATACCGCCTTCGGTCCCGAACCCAGCTTACAGCGCTGGCCGCGACGGGGTCCTCACCTACCAGCCAACGGCAGGTGTTCACGCAATAAACACCGAGATCAGTCAACGGGCCGCCGCCGCATAGCTCTTTTGAAAACAACCATGCTGACGAACTATCGCCAAACGGACGATGCTCTGTGAAAAGCGTATGCACAACGTCAATTCGCCCGAGTTCTCCCTTCGAAATCATGTTCTTGAGCATTAAGCTGCTCGGCTCGAAATATTTTCGATACGCGGTCATGAATTGCACTTTGTTACGGCGGCACGCGGCCACCATATTTCGCGCCTGCTGCACCGTCGCCGAAAGGGGCTTTTCGCAGAGCACATGCTTACCCGCCTTGGCCGCCTCAACGGTATATTTCTCGTGCTCACCCGGCGGAGTGGCGATGTAGACCGCATCCACCTGAGGATTTCGCAGACAGTCGGCATATTCGGCATAGCTGTAAGCGTGGTCGGCCTTGAACTGTTGGGCAAACTTGTCGGCCTTCTTCTTGTCGCCGCTCACCACCGCGACCACCTTTGACTTCTTGCTGTGGGCGAATGCCGGCAACACGGCAACTTGCGAAATGCTTCCCAGCCCGACCACTGCATACCCGATTCGTTTCCCGCGTGCCATCGATCAGAGCCCTCCGGCTTGAATGTTGCTCATTTGCTCAGCTTTCACGGTCGGCCCGGCCAAGGCCGTGGTCAGGAACTAAATCAGCCGATCTAAGTCAGGACCACGGCTCAATCGCAACCTTCATGGAATCGGGCGCGATAGATTTGTGCACCGCTGCTTCCACGTCACGCAACGGATAGCGATGGGAGACGAATTCGCGTAAAGGATACGTCTGCATATAGCGTGCCATCTGCCGCATGCTGGGCCCATAACTCGACGGCTCCTCGCCACCGACGCCGAGAATGCGCACGCTCTTCGCGCAAAGATGCCGATGCGGACTGATGGGCACTTCGCCGAGGTCGGAAAAGTTTCCGGCTTCCACCAGCAGGCCTCCCAACCGGAGCATTTCAAGCCCTTCCGGCACGGCCTTCGGCACGCCTGCGGTCTCGATCACCATGTCAGCCCCACGGCCATGAGTCAGGCTGCGAACAAAATCCAGGCGTTCGGCTAGAGTGGTCTTGCCAACGTTCAGCGTGTGATCGGCTCCCAGGCGCTTGGCAAACTGCAGACGGTAATCTGAAAGATCGACAGCAATAATGTTTCCCGCCCCGAGCATTCGGGCTTTCATCAGGAAACACATGCCAAGCGCCCCAACGCCAAGAACCACGACGGTATCATCAAACAAAAAGGCTTCGCTGGGGAAAGCCGACATCTGCTTCGCGCGATCGAGCCCCACCGTTACCGCCATGATTTCCGTGAGGACGGCGACTTCGGAGGGCAGTTCGTCGGGAACCCGAAGCAAGAAGCTTCCCGGAATGATGTACATGTACTGCGACCAGCCGCCGAACAAATACGGGGGATCGGCAGCGCTTAGGTTGTTGCCGTAATCCGTCATGTTCTGGCAGAAGTAGTAGGGGAAGTCGTGACGGCAGTAGTAGCAGGTGCCACAGGAGACGTTCGCACCCACCACGACGCGGTCCCCAATCTTCAGCGGGATGCCTTCGAAGTCTTCGTACAGACCCTTGCCTCCGATGGCGGCGACAGTTCCGACGTTTTCGTGGCCCTGAATGATAGGGAAACGAATCTGCTTGCCGTTTCCGTCGCCAGCATACTGTGTGGTGTAGCCCTGATAGGTGTGCTTGTCGGTGCCGCAGATTCCGGAGAGTTCCATCTTCACCAGAACACAACCGGGGGCTGGCTCCGGCATGGGAAACTCGCGCAGTTCGTACTTTCCCGGTTCAACCAGCGCAGCTGCGAGAACCCGCTCAGCAGACATAGCGATAAGTCCCTTTCAGCACCCTAGAATCAACCAATGGCTGATTAACTAAGCGCTTAGCAAGATATCGGCCAAGAGGCATCGTTGTCAAGCAGCAGCGCTCGATTAATTGACCGGGTCAAGCCGCATGCGCTTCTGGTCCTCGTCCGTGGCTTTGCGTTTCAGTTCCTCGAAGGCCCGCAATTCCCTGCGCGCTTCCTCCATTTGGCCCTGCTCTTTGTACAAGCCGAAAAGCAGGTAATGGGCATCTTGCCGGTCGGGATCAGAAACGACGACCGACTGCAACAACTTCACCGCCTCGGCAACCTTACCCTGAGCATGGTAAGTCTTGGCCAAATCGAGTTGAGCGTCTGTCAGTCCGGGCTGCACGCTCAATGCCCGGATCAAGTGGCTTTCGGCATCATCCAGCTTGTTCTGCAGCAAATAAATATCACCAATCAGATAGTCAGTCATGGCGTCGCCCGGCGAAATCTTCAGCTCCTCGTTCAACTCCGCCAGCGCATCGTCTAGGCGTCCGCCTTCGCGATAGAGCGTGCCCAGAGCGTAATGCAGTCCGGCAGCGTCGGGTTTCTGCGCTATGGCTTTTTTGTATTCGTTGATCGCCGCCGGCGTCATTCCCTGCTGCTGCCGCAGCATCTCAGCCCGCAGTTGGAACATGCGGTACGAATCGGGCGCGATCTTGGTTAACCGCGAGAACGCGTCCGAGGCCACGTAGGTTGCGGCCTTTCCCTTGAAGTAGAGGGCATCAGAACTGTCGGGCTCAAGCTCAGCCCAGTGGCTCAGCAACCCCAGGGCTTTCTCGTCTTTCTGTTGCTTCAAGTAAGCCAACCCCAAATGAGCCACGACTACCGGATCATCCTTTCTAGCTTGATACGATTTCTCCAGCAAGGGAACAGCGCGGTCGAGGTCTCCAGTGTTGAAATAACTCAACGCCAAAAGAACCTGGGCGTGATCGAGATGCGAGTCGAGGTCGAGGGCTTTCCGCAACTCAATAATCGCCCGTGGATACCGTTCCTGCATGTAGAGAGCCAGTCCAAGATTGGAATGAGCAAGCGGGGATCGCGGATCGAGCTTCACCACCTGCTCATAGATCGTTTCTGCCTGATCGAATTTTTGGTCCCGCAGGGCAGCTTGGCCTTGGGCCGCAAGCTGAGGGAGATTTGAAGACTGCGGCGCACCCGGCCGTGCTGCGGACAAAGCAAAAAGCAGCAGCCCAAATACGAACCTAGACCACAGCTTCCGAGCAGAAGACGCGCCTGCCGTCCGCGCCAACGCGCTCGGACTATTTCCGTACGTCATCGATATTCTCACGCGCGGGCACGACATCAAGCTCATGACGCCACGCCTACCACGCTGATATGGGCCGGAGTATTGAGTTCGTAATCGTCCTTCCGTTTCGGGTCGCGAACATCCGGTTGCGTGTTGCCGTCTTCGTCTGTGGCTCGTACTTCCAGCACATAATGCCCCGTGCCAGGAACGTGCCAGTCATAGCTCCAGGGAGTCCAAACCATGACGACCGGCGTGGTTCCAAGAGACGCCGTTTGCCAGGTCCCCCCCGGGTTGTCTCGCACTTCCACTTTTGCGATTTTTCGTTCCCCGGCCCACGCCGCGCCCTCCACTTTAAAGGTTTTGGCGCGAATCTCCTCGCCCGCAGAGGGTCGGAGAATCTTTGAATTCACCAGCATGCGTGTAACCGGGCGGCGCTCGCCGTTCGCCGCAACCGACATGTATTCTTCCTGCTGAAAATATCCGGTAAACGGCTTGTCCAGAATCTCAACCCGGGTCAGCCACTTCACGGAATCCATTCCGTACCAGCCCGGAACCAGCGCTCGCAGCGGAAAGCCATGGTCCGCAGGCAGGGGCTCGCCGTTCATCTCGTACGCCAGCAGAGTTGCAGGATCCAACGCCTTCTCCAGCGGAATGCCTCGCGCATAGTGAGTCCCCGCTGGAAGCCCTTCAACGTCGCCGGAATCGGCGCCGTGGAATACAACCGTAGTGGCCCCGGGCTGCAGGCCAGCCTGCTTGAGCAAATCCGCAAGCGGCACTCCGGACCACGCCGCCGTACCCACCCCGCCCCCACCCGAGCGATT
Organism: Terriglobia bacterium; assembly: GCA_963765285.1. Classification (GTDB taxonomy): domain Bacteria; phylum Acidobacteriota; class Terriglobia; order Terriglobales; family Acidobacteriaceae; genus CAVWZH01. Next base: position 362,012 of record CAVXVR010000006.1, on the reverse strand, counting down.
TCCCGCGCATTCCAAAGTGGAAGACTTGCGCGCCGAGGATATCAGGAGCAGATCCGAATACGACAGCTTCATCGGCCTGGAAACCACGCCGCCGATTTCGAGGCTCCACTTGTCGGTACTAATCTTTGGCGTGGCAAAGTGATTGCGAATGAAAAAATCAATGTTCGCAGTGACCAGCCCATTGCCCATCCCGGCAGAAGTGGAAGTTGAAGTGGCAGGACTGGACGCCACATTCTGCAGACCGGTACCTACCTGCCCTCTAAGATAACTCGATGCCAACCCACCCGAAACGAGCGCCCGCCACAGGAATTGGCGTCGTCCCACTTTTTGCGGCAGATTGTTTGCAACATCTCCCGGCCATTTCATCTTGAGCCTTATGCATGATAAGTTCTTATGCAAGAAAATTATAGCCTCGTCGCCGAATGCCGAAGGGTTGTCCCGTCGCGTCAGTGGGCTTGCGTGAAGGCTCTCTGGAAGTCGTCCGCCGTAGTGCGGTAGCAGGGCAGCTGCGCATTCAAGTCGGCTGAACGCAATTCGGCTGGCAGGCTGGGGTAGGATGAGGCCGGAAGATTTGGGTCGGTGTGAGACTGGATCATTTGCCCCAGGGTCTCATCGCAAGTCGAGTCCCTTGTCGCGCGCAGCGGATGTCGTGGCCGCAAAGTGCTGAAATCGTATTCCGACAGCCGACGCTGATATGGAAGAAACACGTACACCAGTTTAATGAGTTGCAATTTGTCTTTGCCGAGCCGCCTTTGGGCGACAAAAACTTCGTAGTTGGAGAAATACGAGGAGCCGGGCAGGGCAAACACCATCCCAATCAAGCCCAGGGGCAACTCTTCCACTACAGGCTTAGGCTGGTTGTCTGCTGCCGGGGGCGCTGTGACGTCGGGAGCGGAATTCGTCGCGGTGGTGAATTCCCCTGCGCCCGAGTTGCCCGCACCCTCAGCCGATGGCGGAGGTGGCGCGACCTGCGAACCGCCATCTGATAGCGAGCCCATACGCCCGCTTCCAGAAGAGCCATCTGCGTTCAGCACTGATGGCGGCGGCGGAACCACCTGCGAGCCGTTACCCGACAGCGAACTCATACGTCCAGTTCCAGCCGAGTTACCTGCTCCCGCAACTGATGGCGGCGGCGGCACAACCTGCGAACCGTTACCCGAGAGCGAACTCATGCGACCAGTTCCAGCCGAGTTACCTGCGCCCGCAACTGACGGAGGCGGTGGCACGACCTGCGAACCTGAACCAGATAGCGCACCGGCACGCGCGTTTCCGTTTGAGTCGCCTGCGCCTTGAACCGATGGAGGTGGCGGCACCACTTGCGCACTCGTGCTGGACAGCCGGTTCAGGCGTCCGGCTTCCGCCGTGTTGCCCGTTCCCTGAACCGACGGAGCGGGCGGTACGACTTGAGAGCCCGTGCCGGACAACGAACTCAAACGCCCAGTTCCGCCAGGGTTGCCGGTACCTACAACAGACGGGGGCGGCGGAACCACTTGCGATCGTGTGGACAGAGAACCCGCGCGCCCATTGCTGGCAGAATTGCCGGTGTCTTGAACTGACGGAGGCGGCGGGACGACTTGCGAACCCCCGCTCGATAGCCTGTTCGTTCGGCCAGTTCCTGTACCACTAGCCGCGGCCTGAATCGAAGGCGGAGGCGGCACGACTCGCGAGCTGTTCCCGTTGGGCGCGCTCATGGTTCGTCCTGTGGAGGCCTCGCCCAGCTGGGGCGCCGGGGCAACAGCGGAAGTCTCAGGCAGCGCAAGCCGGCGAGCCGTCGCCTGGTCAAGCTGCGGTGGCGGGGCCACCACGCTGGACGGGCCGCCAGCCGCGCCTGGCCGCAAGCCTGCCGTCGCAGAGAAGGGCACCATGGGTGTAACGGAATGGGATCCCAGAAAATCCGGCAGCCTCGCCGTGGCCTGCTTGATATCGGGCGGCGTGACGAGGCTCGGTTTTCGTTGCGGCGTCACGGGAAGCGGAGTCGGACGCGCTGACGGACGGGCTTGCCGCGTCGCGTGCGCACGATTCCGCGGCGCCCTTCCCCCTGCAGCCGAAAATGACTGTGTGGGCGGATAGTAAGTGATCGACCGATGAGAAGAATCCCGCTGCGAAAACTTTTTTTCCGGCACCCACACCCGCGATTGGGCCCAAATGAACAAGACCACTACCAGCAGGTGCCAGAGCATCGACTCCAGAAAAGACGACCAGGGGGCGGCAGAGGGAACGAAGACGTCATCCCAGAAAGTCCCGGGCCGTGAGGTAGTCGTGAACTGTGGAACTCTCCGAAACAGCACCAGGTCTGAAAGATTGCTGAAAAACACACGGCGGGCCGGCTCCAGTTCGTGCAGCAGCTTGAGCCGGGGGACTGGCCCCGGGCGCTGAACTCTCTCGTGTGCGGTCAAAACCTCCGGGGCTTGGTTCATGGATACACGCTGGAGGGGGGAGAAAACTTACCCGATTATAGCGCCATTTGGTCACCAACCGATGAGTACGAGAGTTACTGGACTGCGACGGTTACCGGTTGTCAAACCTGTTTCCGCACGGAATCCAGTTGCGATGCTGTGCGGTCAATCGCCATCCGGTTTGCGCAGTTTCGGGAGCAATGTGACAATAGATTCATGCCCAAATTTCTCATCGCAGCTACCACTACTCTCATAATCTGCGTCGTCTTGCTGGGGGGCGCCTCGGCGCAGCAAACTCCGGCAGCGAAACCGCAGCCGCCCGCCGCCAAAGCCCAAACTGCCCCGGCGAAGGCGGGACAAGCGCCTGCGGCCAAGAAAAGCCCGAGCCCCTTGGTTCTCAAGACTCAAAAAGACAAGTTCAGCTACGCATTAGGAATGAATCTTGGGACCAGCCTGCACAAGCAATCGGTGCCGGTTGATCCAATTATCCTGCAACGCGGCCTGCGAGACGGTTTAGCGGGGGGCAAAATGCTGCTCACCGAAGATGAAGCACGTGCTGTAATGCTGGAAGTGCAGGCCGATGTTCGCAAGAAACAGCAGGAAGAGGCGCAACAAGCGGGGCTGGCAAACCAGAAAGAGGGAGCGGCATTTCTGGCTGCCAACAAGAGCAAAGAGGGTGTGGTGACGCTGCCCAGTGGTCTCCAGTACAAAATTGAAAAGCAAGGCACAGGCCAGACCCCCGCGGCGACTGACAGTGTTGTCTGCAACTATCGGGGCACTCTGATCGACGGTAAGGAATTCGACAGCTCCTACAAGAGGGGAGAGCCGGCTACCTTTCCGGTGAATGGCGTCATTAAAGGCTGGACGGAAGCGCTTCAACTTATGCCGGTTGGATCCAAGTGGCAGCTCTTCATTCCACCCGATCTCGCCTACGGTGATCGCGGTGCTGGGGCTGACATTGGGCCGGGCGCTACGCTGGTCTTTGAAGTAGAACTTCTATCGATTCAGGGAAAAACGCAAGACAAGCCGTCTCAATAGAAGCGGGTCGCCAGAAACGTAAGCGGGCAGCGGCTCAGAAGCACGGCCTATTCGGCTCTCTGGAATTTGCGGGCAACCGATTCCGGCAATCTCTCTTCAAGCCTGGCGGCAAGCCAATCCTGGAGCACCGACTGCTGGTCTGGGCTTGGACCCAGGAATCTAAGGCCAGCGCGGCCTTTCTGGTCGTACCAGCAAATCTCCGCCCCCAGCTTGAGAAAGTCATGCAGGCCGGGCAGCGCAAATTGCAACTTCACCTCTGCTCCGGGTACCAGCGATGAGACACTGCTCACCGCCACACCACCTTCACTGAGGTTAACAAGCTGACACTGCAATTCTTTCCCGGGGCTCTCTTCCACGACTGCTGGAACCGTCAACGGATACCGGAAGTACCGGCGATGCTCGCGAATGATGAGTCCGAACGCGGCTTTGAACGTGCGCTCGATCGCGTCGGCGGTGAGCGGCCTCTGCATGACGAAGCCAGGCCGCTCTTGTACCGCCGCCAGAGCTCCTTGGGAGTCCGCGATGGCAAAGGTGACGGCATGGTGGTTGGAAGGAGAGATTCGAATGCGCTCGAAAAGCTGGCTGGCCTGCTCTCCGATCGCCAGGTCAACGATCACAGCTTCAAACTTTTGACGATTCAACAGTGCGATGGCGGCACTGATATCACTGCATGATTCAGTGGTAATCGCAAGCTGTTGCATTCCCTCCATAAGTTGCCTGACCGTCTCTGAGTCGTTGGAAATCAGTAGTGCCCGTCCGGCGGAAACACCAGCTGCGGGAGAACTCATTTTGGCTCGACCCCGGCCCGTGATGATATTTTCTGTTCGGGCCCATTGCCTTACCGCGTCATTGTCGCTGCAAGCACGAAATCGCGGAGTGATTCTTGCTGCCGGTCGGAAAACCGACCGCGAGTCATAGTTTATGGAGAACGGCCTGTTCTTCTCCCGCGCACTGGACTCCACAGGTACAATGAGTGCCCGGAGCCGGGCGTCCTTATCGCGCGGAAGGACGATTGGGGCCGAAACCGCAATCTTCATGGGCTCGACTGTGAGCAGAAATGACTTTGCCTGAAGGGGAACTTCTGCCGGGTTCTTCGTGGAGTGGACCTGGTGCAACGGACTTGCGAGTAACCCCGGCCGCAGCTCTGGGCGCGGTTGTAGCCAGCGCCTGGTCCACCATCCTCGATCCTCTTCCCAACGATCTCACACGGATGATCTACCTGGCCTCTCTGCGAGATTGCAACAGTGGTCTTTACCTTCACCATGAGCTTTCGCCGGCGCTGGGAATTGAAGATGCCGACCGTGTCCTGGGCGCTTGCCACGAAGAGGTCTTTCGCCGTTTGCTGGCCACGTCGTTATCAGGGTATGTGTTTCAACTCGAGGAATACATCCAATACACCAGGACCGAAGCGAGCACGGTGGTTAAGACCTGGGAGTCGTTGCAAGCGTATCGCGCCACCGTTCCGGTGCGCGCCTTATCTCTTTCATCGGAGCTTTTTTCTCTCAACATTGAAGTGGCGCTTGCCGTGCTGCGTGAGCGGAATGTCGCAGTGACCTGAATCGCCGGATTAAAGACCGCCCTGGCTCTCAATAGGCTGTACGTCGCAGCGCAGGCGTCTGAAAAGGAAGCCAGGCGTTCAGTACCCTTCCGATGATGGTAGCTTCGACCGGCACCTTGCACCTCCGCACAGGGTGCGGGGAAAGCGGATGGGGCAGCAACGTGAGCTCCCTGCCATCGAGCTGACACCAGCAGCAGGTATGGCCTTTCGTATGCCAAACCAGATAGAGGGGACGGTCTCGCATGGACCGCCAGGAGAAAACCTGAACTGTGATCTGTGTCGTATCGATTTCGATCAGCGACCCTGGCGGAAGTAACTCCCCCATCGTGTCGTCCTTTGACCCAATCACCGCGTAGCGATAACGCTTGGGATCGAGTCTTCTCGGGAGGGTTCCGGGCAGCACCCCGGCGTCCTGTGGAGGCACCCTTAGTAGAGTTGTCTCCAGGAACGCGAACTGAGTGTCGAAGTTGAGTTGAAAGCGGAAGCCGGCCTCTTGAGGTACTAGAGCGGGAAGCGGTTCCGATCCACGCACCACCATACTGGTCGCTTCCCCCGAGTCGATTCCAAAGGGAGAGAGCAATTTGTCGAGGGGCACACCCAAGCAGACCGCCAGGCTGAAGAGCTTATAGATACTCGGGACTGATCCCGCTTCAATGTCGGCGAGCGTCGAGTGCGAGACGTAGAAGTCTGCGTTTCCCTTGGAATCAGCGATGGCGCGGCTCGTACGCTCAATGTCGCTGGCTTTTACCAACCGCTCTTCGCGCAACTCTCGAATGCACTTTCCTGGATCCGCTCGCCTGGCATGCGCGGTCTCCAGCGGACTCATTGCCTTCAGGTTCTTCGCGGTATCGCCGAATGGGTTGGCCACAGCGTTGGGTAAAGACTCCTTGCTCAAGACTTCTTCCAGCACGATAAATAAAGAACGGAAAAGACATTCCCTTCTCACAAATCTGACAGCTTGTATCTCTCTCCTGCCGGAACAGCTGCATCAGCCTTGGATGCGGGCTTCCCGATAGGCGCAATTCTGCACACGGACGAGATGATTTAGCAAAGTATTATATCCAATCTCCCATGCAGGTACAGACAAAGACCAATTGGGAAAGCACCACTTTATCCACAAGCAGAGTTTCATCAGTCCGAGGTTCATCCGGAGTCGCAGGGCGGCGGTGCTAAGTGCTTCGGCTTCCCGCACGAGGGCCGTGCTCTGTGCTCCCCTGGCCAGTTCCGCCAGTTTCGTCAAGAGAGCTGCGTTTTCCCCCATCAACGCCATGACTCGTAATGCCAGACCGATTCGCTTCCTGAGAAAATTGCGGGACTGGGTCTTGGAGAGGGACTGTTGAAGGTAACGCTCCTCCGCCGGATCAATGAGCCAGCGAAACATCTCGAAGTCGACTTCGTTCCGGTGCGCCTCCCAGTCCTCGAGGCCGCGTACCTCCATGCCTCGGCCACGCAGCAGCGCCCATGTCAAGGCGATCGAAACTGCGGCGATACTCAGGACTAGTAACGTCGATACCATTGATTGATGTACCCCGCTACCGCCCTATTCCAATTTTCCAGATCAACCTCCGGCAACTGGCCGAGCGGTCGTTTCCGCAATGCTTGCAGAAAATAATAGGCCCAGATCACAGCGGCGAGATTATATGCCGCAGGCCGGAGCAACACAAACGCCGAGTCGGAAACCAGGTGCAAATGGGCGCGAAATTCTAGCAGGGCCAGATCCAAAGCCGAGTACACTCCAAAACCTGCCGCGATTCCGACCGCATAGTTTTGCCAATTCAACCCCAATCGCGACATAAGCAGGAGGACCACAATCAACATGCAGACTTGTAGGAACCGGGCGGCACGCTCCAGCATGACCATGGCCTCAAAAAACTCCCTGTGTCCACCGGTGAGAGCCAACAACACGAGAACAACAGGAGTTGCCACCGCGGCCAGCACTGAGATGACCCTAAGCAGAAATCGCAAAAACGGGTAAGGCTGGAACAAACGTTGGGCCACTTCAAGTATTACTCCCAGCCCGAGGAGCAGTGCGAGCGCTTCTCCCACCCAATAGACAAGTGCGTAGGAGGTACCGGGGTACTTCAGGAAGAGAAGAATAATGTCGCGGGAAGGAACTAAAACGGTGTAGGCAAAAAAGACCGGGAACCTTCCAGCCAGTTTGCGATACAGCATCGCCGCCACGATAGCGGCTTGCAGCGCCAGCGGAACAATCCAGAGAATTATTGTGGCTAGATGGGATGTATTCATGGAGCCGATACTGGCAGCCTACGCGCTTACCAGTACGACTCACAAGAGCCATCGAGCTTAAGGCAAAGTCAACAGGCCTTCACAGCTATTTTGGACAGTTGGCCGGATGGCACATCGCCGGCGGCGCTCCTCCGTCAGCCAATGAAGAGGTCGAAACTGCACCCACAAGGACTAGCGCGGCTAGAAGTAGACGAGCAATATTTTTCATTGAGGTGTCTCCTTGACAGTGAAACTGCTGTCACGCCGAGACACTGTAGGCGGGTTGCGATGGAAATGCGGAAGTGTTCGAAAAGCGAACGGTCAACTGCACAAACCAGTTTGTTCGTCCCGGCTCCCAGCAAAGTGGATATCTACTGGTCATCTACCGTCGCTATATCGACCGACGGTTCGTCGGAAAACCGACGAAACCCATCTTCGCTTCTGGCGAAGGCCCTGGAAACGCTAATATCTCCGCCAAATCGACGGTCTAGAGACGCCAACTCAAGATGTCGCTTGCAGGAGTTCTGGAGCGATTGATTCCAGCAGCAGCCTCTACCTCTGGAAAACGAAGTCAGCTTCGGGATAGGAAAGCTTGTTGAAGAGAACCCGACTCATAACTAGCAGCGCGATCATCGCGATCTTTATCGGAACGGAGCCTTACTAGTATCAATGGGTGGATGCATTGGCGGCAACACACGGGCGGTTCCCGGTGCCGTTTCCTCGGACCGGGGTCAGCGAGGATGTGGCGTGTGGGTTCGCGCGGTCCAGTTGCGCCGCGCGAATCAGGGGCCTCGTCCTGGCGTCCGGACTCACAGTGGCCCGGCTGTCAGCGATCACTCGCGAGTTGTACGGGTGCAACTCCCCCTACTTTATTCCCCCCACTTTCCTGTTCAAGCTGAACCAGAGAATTTCTCCTCATGTTTGCCAATTGGTAGCGCTGAGCGCGATCACGGGTCACAGCTTTGCGGATTGCATGAGTATTTGCGGCTTTGACCTGCGGTCAATTTTCATTGCACAACTGCAGTTTCATGTGGAACGCACCGTACTGGTCACCCCACAGGTAGCTGAATCGGGCCGCGGGCCTGCTCTCCCCGCTTCAGGAATCTCGGCCCCCACTTCTCGGTATCTGTTCGCGAGGATCGGAAGAAACGATGCAGGCGTATCGCCTGGACTCATCCCCGGCAGCGTTGTGCGAGTGGACCGCTATTCCGCGCACCTATTTCACAGAAATGCTGTGGACTCTGCAAAGGGACCCTTCTGGCTCATCGAGCACGCGAGCGGCCTGACATGTTGCCGGGTACAACACGTGGGCGACGAGCATGTTGTTCTGCTTCCCCATCGTCATCCCTTTTTTGCGTGGCCATTACAATTGCACACCGAAGCTCGAATTTTGGGCATGATCGACGTTCGACCGCACGCCCCAAACCAAGTGAATCGGCTGTCCTCCGCGCCTTCAGAAAGATTCCCTGCCTTTCCGTCTTTGGCGAACACCCCCGCCACAACCAGCCTTTCAAAACTACTTCGTCTTTCCCGGTCGCGCGTGGGACTGACTTTACGGGCGTCTCATGCCATGACAATTGCCGCGGCAGAGCTTCTAGGCAACCCAGAACATCGGATCGCCCTGGGTCTGCTTTCCGACTATGAGGCTTCCGAAAAACTGCCCCGTCATATTGCCAAGATCATGAGCCTGTGCATGGTCTACTGCATTGATTTTTGGGAACTGTTGCGGACGAACCGGATGAGTGAAAATTTACCTGAAGGCCCGATGCTCGATGCGGTCGCGGCATGCAGATCTTCGGAGGCTCCGAACTCACATACGGCTTAGCTTAGGCGGGAGTTCTGCGTCGGTGAATTTAGCCAATAAATAAGCCTTATCCTTCCCATAAATTTAAATTCCTGCGAAATGTCCCTGGGGTGTGCGAAAACAATGGCGTGGGGCGCGTTCTGGGGGTGAGAACTCGCGACCCGCAATTGACCTCATGTCCTCTCCGCAAATCCCAAGCCGAAGCACTGATTCCACGCCGCTTACCAGCGCAACCTCGCCCTTGCAGGCGAGGTACGAAGCGGAATCGGAAAAGATCCGCAATCGCTTCCTGGAGTCGAAACGAGGCGGAGAGGCGATCCGGGAGCGCTCGGATCTGGTTGATACCGTCGCTGCCCAACTGTGGAGCGCCGAAATCGATGAGGTCGAGGCCAAGGGCAGGGGCAGGAGCGAAGACCGACTCTGCGCCGTCGCGCTCGGAGGCTATGGCCGGCGAGCGCTCTTTCCTTATTCCGATGTTGATCTACTCTTCCTATCCGCAGGAGCCCTCAGCGAAGCTCTGCAAAAGCACGCGATTCCCAAACTCTGCCGGGCATTGTGGGACTTGAAGCTGCGGGTGAGTCCAACCGTGCGCTCTCTGGCGGAGTGCGGCAAGCTCTATCGCGACAATTTCGAATTCAATGTCGCTCTGTTGGATAGCCGTTTTGTATGCGGAGACCGGGAATTATTTGAGACGCTGCACGGGCAAATTCTGCCCAGGATGGTGGCTTCAGAAGCGGCCGAACTGCGCCAACGGCTAGTCGATCTTACTCAGGAGCGCCACCAGAAATACGGCAATACGATTTTTCACCTAGAACCAAATATCAAGGAGTGTCCCGGCGGCCTGCGCGACTACCATGTTGCCTGCTGGTTGGGCTTGCTGAGCGCCCTGCAAAAGAACGGCCCGTGGCCCGCACCGGAAGAGTTATTGCCCCAGGCGCTCCGCGGCGATTGCCTCGCGGCTCTGGATCTTCTTTCGGATGTCCGGTGTTTTCTGCACTACCGGCAGGGGCGCGATCTCAATGTCTTGAGTTACGAATTACAGGCGGAAGCCGCGCTGGCTGGTATCGGCGTTCGCGGACCGGCGGCGTCTACGCCCGCGGAATGGATGCGGGCTTACTTCCGTTGCGTTCGCACCATCTACCGCCTGGAAACGCTGTTTGAAGAAGAACGCCCGGCTCGTAGACTGTATCGATTATTTGAAGCCCGGAACTCTCGTTTGTCGAACGCCGATTTCTCGGTAGTCGAGGACCGCATCTTCCTGCGCCAGTTGTCTTCGGTGAAGGATCCGTCTGTTCTGCTGGGCTTGTTCGAATTTGTCGCCAGCCACGGACTGCTATTGAGCGGTGAAACCGAACGCTGCGTAGAGGGCGCATTACCTGGTATTGCTGATTTGGTGGCCCGGACCAGAGATTTATGGCCGCAGTTTCGCAGCATCCTGATTTTGCCGCATGCCGCGACCGCGCTGCGTGCTATGCACCGCCTCGGAGTGTTGGTTGCGTTGTTCCCCGAGTTCCATGCCATCGACGCCCTGGTAGTCCGTGACTACTATCACCGTTACACCGTGGATGAACATTCGCTGGTTGCCATTGAGAACGTGCACGCGTTGCGCTCCGCCGAGGACGGTCTGGAGCGGCAGTTTCGCGATGTATTCGAGGGCATCGAGCGGCCCGAGTTGCTCTTCCTGGCGCTGCTCTTTCATGATGTCGGCAAAGGCGCCGACGGCGACCATGTGGACGCCAGCGTTGCCGCCCTCGGTGAAATTCTGCAGCGGCTGCAGTTCGACCCTGCGGATGCGGAAACCGTAACCTTCTTGGTCGCCAATCACTTGCGCATGTCGGCAACTGTCATGCGGCGCGACATTTTCGACCCGCGCGTGGTGCGCGAATTCAGTGAATCCGTAAAGGCCGCCGAACCGCTGAAGATGCTCACCCTGCTCACCTACGCCGACATCAAGTCTGTGAATCCCGAGGCTTTGACGCCCTGGAAAGCGGAAATCCTCTGGCAGCTTTACGCTGCCACCGCCAACGATTTGAACCGCACGGTGGACGATCAGCGCGTAGGCGCCGATCTGGCCACGAGTGGGCCGGTTGCGCAGTTGATCGCGGCTGCCGAAGGGACAGTCGACACCAAGCGGTTCAAGGCGTTTCTGGAAGGCTTCCCCAAGCGGTATCTGACAATCCATCCCGCCCAGGAAGTCGCGTCCCACTACCGCATGTATACCGAACTGAACGATCAGGATCCACAGGTCGAGATTGCGCAGCGCAACGGATACTACGACGTGGTTTTGCTCACGCTCGATAGTCCCTTTCTTTTTGCCAGCGTCGCCGGCACACTTTCTTCCTGGGGAATGAACATCCTTAAGGCGGATGCATATTCAAACAAGGCTGGCATCGTGCTCGATACCTTTCGCGTCTCTGACCGCTTTCACACTCTTGAGATTGAATCCCGCGGAAGTGGTGCGGCTGAAGAGCGATCTGGCCTCTGCTGTTTCCGGCGAGGTGGATGTGGCGGAGCGAATGCGGCAAAAATTCAAGCCAGCCGAGAAAGTCCCTAAAGTGAAGACTGAGCCGCGTCTTTACATGGATAACTCTTCGTCCCTGCACAGCACTCTGCTCGAAGTTACGGCGCAAGACCGTCCCGGCCTGCTTTACGACATCGGCGCATGCCTGTCGGAGTTCGGCTGCAACATCGAGGCCGGCCTCATCGACACGCAGGGTGAGACCGCGATCGACGTTTTCTATGTTACTTGTGCCGGCAACAAGCTTGACCCCGCTCATCAGCAGCAACTGCGTGCCGAACTCCTGCCTCTTCTCTGATCGGCCGGGTCAGCCTGCTGTCCGTCGCGCCGCCAGGTACCGGCCCAGCGTGTCCTCCCAGTTGGGCATTGCGACTCCGTAGCGGTCGAGGCTTCGCCGTGATAACACAGAGTATTTGGGACGTTCAGCAGGGCGAGGAAACTTGTCGCTGGTGGTCGGATGCACCGGAGTTGTGAGACCGGCCCGCTCGACAATCTCACGGGCAAAATCGAACCACGTGCAATCACCTCGATTGGTTGCGTGCACGATTCCAGTGGCATTCTTGTGGCAAAGTTGAATGATCGCCCGCGCCAGATCGGTCCCATACGTTGGCGATCCACGCTGGTCGTTGACCACCAGCAATTCAGGCCGGCTCTCAGCTAATTTCAGAATAGTGTCGGGAAAACATTTGCCCCCGATCCCGAAGAGCCATGAGGTTCGCACAATGCAGCACGCCGGAAGAACCTCCGTGAGCCTGACCTCCGCCTCCGCCTTCGACCTGCCATAAACGGTTCGAGCCGCGCGCTGGTCATCCACTTCGTAGGGAGTGGTTTTCGTGCCGTCGAAGACGTAGTCGGTGCTGACAAAAAGCAGGCGCGAGCCCTGGCTCTTGGCCGCTTCCGCCACGTTTACGGCGCCGTCGCGATTTACCGCAAACGCTAAATCCGGCTTGGTCTCGCACCCGTCAACATCGGTATAGGCCGCCGCCAGCACGATCCACTCGGGCCGTGTGCCCCGTACCGCATCCATGACTTGTTGAGGATTGCGTATGTCGGCGTCTTTGGAACTGAGCCCGGCAACCTCATCCTCTGGGCATTCCTCTGCCCAGGCTTTCATGAGAGCCTGGCCCAGCAGGCCAGTTGCGCCAAAATTGGTGATTCGCATACTTGTGTATTCTCGCGGACGGCCTGCAGGCAACCCAGCCTCACCGTGCCAGAATCCGGCACAGGCCTGGATCTAAGAATAATTCTTGGCGATCCACTCGCGATAACTGCCGTCGGTGACTCCCCGGACCCAGTCTTCGTTGTCTAGATACCATTGAACCGTCTTGCGAATTCCGGTCTCGAATGTTTCCCGCGGCTTCCAGCCCAGCTCTTGCTCAATTTTGCGGCCATCCATGGCGTACCGGCGATCGTGACCCGGCCGGTCTTTGACGAAGCGGATCAATTGACGGTGAGGGACAACTGGGTCAGCGGGACGGAGTTCATCCAGCATGGCGCAAATCGTTTCCACAATCTCCATGTTCTTCTTCTCGTTCCAGCCACCGATGTTGTAGGTCTGGCCAGATCTCCCGCGTCTCAGGACAGTGATCACAGCATCGCAGTGGTCTTCCACAAAAACCCAATCGCGAATGTTCTGGCCGTCGCCATATACCGGAAGCGGTTTGCCGGCGCACGCATTCAGGATCATCAACGGGATCAATTTCTCTGGAAACTGGAACGGGCCGTAATTGTTGGAACAATTCGTGGTCAGCGTCGGCAAGCCATAAGTGTGATGATAAGCCCGCACCAGATGGTCAGAAGCGGCCTTGGAAGCTGAGTACGGACTGTTCGGAGCATAAGCGGTGGTTTCGCAGAAGGCAGCCTCGTCCGCGCCCAGAGACCCGTAAACCTCATCTGTAGAAATATGAAGAAAGCGGAATTGATCCCGTTCCTTTTCCGGCAAGGCCGTCCAGTATGCCCTTGTTTCCTCGAGCAAGCTGAAGGTTCCGTTTACGTTGGTACGGATAAAATCGTCGGGCCCGTGGATGGAACGGTCCACGTGGCTCTCCGCTGCAAAATGCACGATGGCTCGAGGCTTCCGCAACTGAAGCAGGTTGCAAAGCAATTCCCGGTCGCAAATATCGCCTTGCAAAAAGCTGTAGCGCGGATCAGAAACCACAGGCAAAAGATTGCGCAGGTTACCCGCGTAAGTCAGTTTGTCGAGATTGAGCAGCGAACTGCTCTCTCGCTTCATCCATTGCAGGATGAAATTGGAGCCGATAAACCCCGCTCCTCCGGTTACCAGTACTGTGTCTTCCATCCCGTCAAGCCACGGCGACCATGAACGCGCTGGTAGCCTGGTTGAAGGGATTGTAAATGAAACAACAGGCAGGATTCCTGTTTCGTGTCGGGGTTATCCCGAGCGTAGCCGTTTTTCACGCGGAGAGAGGGACTGCCCACACCGCCAGAGCGGTCAGAAATCAAGACCCTTGCCCCAATTCGCAGCTACGCAGCGCGATCAGACCCGCCGCCGAGTTCCACAATCTGCTCGCGCGTTCCTCGCGCTGCGCTCTTCAACAACTGCTGATAAACCGCTTCCACCCGTTTTGCCACGTCGTCCCACAGATAATGCTTCCGCGCTCTTTCCCGTCCCTTAACCGCGGCGCACTCCCGCAACTCCGCGTCAAAAATCAGCCGTCGTAGCATGCGTTCGAGATCATCGACATTGCCGCGCTGAAATGTGAAGCCGGCGCTCTCGATGGCTTCGCAGTTTTCTGGAATGTCGCTGGCCAAAACGCAGACTCCGGCACCCATCGCATCCAGCAAGGCCAACGAGAGGCCCTCAAGATCTGAAGGCAAAACGAACAACGCGGCATTGGTGAGCAGTTCCTCCAGCGCGTCTCCGCTCACCCAGTCAAGTACGCGGATTCGGTCACTCTCGCGGCAGCGAAGGCTATTCGCATATGTATCCGAATGGCTCGACCCGCCCGCCAGGACGAGTTTCACTGACGTGTTGATCCTGACGTAGGCATCGATCAGCAGATGGCAATTCTTTTCCGGTGAGAAGCGGCCCAGGAAAAGGATGTAGTTCCCCGGCGTTACCCCCAAGCTGCCGAGCCGTTGGCTTCCCGCTCTATTTCTCATCGATGTGCCATTCGGCACATAGATCGTCTGCGCGCCGTGCCGAGCAAAATAGTGTCGGCGCAATGTGTGCGACACCACCATCGTCGCATGGGGCAGCTGCACCGCCGCCCATTCTCCAGCTCGCAGCGCTGCCGAAGCGACGCGCCCCCACTTTTTTCTCTGCCAGTCCAACCCCTGCACCGTCACCACCGTTTTTTTCCCAATCAATCGCGGAAGAAATGAAAACAGCGCCGGCCCAAGGCAGTGGTAGTGGACAATATCGCAATCTCCGAACATGGCGTGAACCGTACTTAGCAGTGTGTGAACCGCCGTTTCCAGATGTTTGGAGCGAACCGTCGGAAGCCGTACCACTCGCATTCCCTGGTATTCGGTGATGTTCGGCGTGAAGTAGTTCCGGCAATAAACAGTGACATCGTGCCCGGCTTTCGCCAGGCGTCCACCCACATGCTCGTAATAAGTCTCAATCCCGCTATACTTGGAAACAACGCCGCGGGCTCCGATGAAGGCAATCCGCATCGGCGGCGTGTGCGCGCTTTGTTCGTATAATTCAATCATCTTCCGATAATGCTCGTCCGGCGAGTGGCGCAGTCGAACCAACTCCCGCCCGGCGATGCCCATTCGCGCGGCCACCTCCGGCCGCTGGGTAAGAGATGAAATCGCTGCTGCCATCTGGACCACATCCCCCGGCGGGTACAAGAGTCCGGTCTCGCCTTCTTGAACCAGTTCGCGCCTTGACCCCAGGTCTGACGCAACTACTGGCCGTTCCCACGCATATGATTCGAGAATGCTCTTGCCAAGCGTCTCGTAGGCCCGCGAAGGAAATACTGTGAAGCGCGACGCTGCGATCAGCGAATCGAGTGTTTGCCGTTTCACATTGCCAGTAAACTCGATGTTCCGAAGCCCCAGTTCCGTCCCCAGTCGCTGCAGCTCCGCTCGCTGTAGTCCGTCTCCAGCGACCATAAGCTGCACTTGCGGTAGGCGCGACATGGCGCGCACTAAATCGCTCACTCCCTTTTCCGGCGACAGCCGGCCAAAATACAGAATCGGTCCGCCCGTGGCTGCTTTCGCAGGAGGTAACACCGGCAACCTTTGAAAGTGGGGCAGTACTTCAAATCGCTCTTCTGGCCATCCGTGTTCCACGAACTTGTCTTTCACGAAACAACTTGGAGCCAGAAAGCGGTCGACACAACGTCGAAAAGTTCCCATCCACTTGTGCGCATATGCCTCGGCCGCCAAAACCAGGGACGCGCCTCGCGGTCCTTCATAGCAGCCCTCTGTAAGCACGTGCCGGAATTTGCCGCCGTGGCAGCGCTCGCAAGCCTGCCCGTGAGCTACCAGGTTGTAGCTGGGGCAAAGCAGTTTGAAATCGTTCAGGTGATAGATCACCGGAACTCGTTGCGCTTTGAGTTCCCACAGAATCGAAGGCGACAAATGGTGGTAAATATTCCGGACGTGCGCCACATCGGGGCAGAATTCCTCGATCATGCGGCGCAGTCTTGTGCGCGCATCCCGCGAATAAATGGCGTGCGCCGCCTGGCGCAGTTTCTTCAGCGGACCCCGACTTCCAGCCTTGAAATCAATGTACGGGGCGAAATGAGAATCGAATGGTGTCGGTTCACCCCGCGAGTCGGTCATCGAAAACAAGGCCACTTCGTGCCCATGGGCCCGCATCATGTCCATAAGCTCAAACAGGTAAACCTCGGTGCCGCTAAACGGGAAGTTGTACTTGTTGCAGTAGAGGATTCGCATGACTGTCAGGGGTAGGTGAGTCAGGAATACGTTCGAGAAACAATTCGGCGAGCGCGTGCAGGTTTTTCTCTCGATCGAAATGTTCCTTTACATGTTGCCGGGCGGCGCGCCGCATCGGATCTAGGGCCAACCGTAAACGCGAAATTTCCTCAGCCCGCGCCACAAAGTCTTTGACTGACCCAGGCCAGTAAAGGAAACCCGTCTCTCCATCCACCACCAATTCCGGAACCCCTGTAATCGCGGGCGCCAGCACCACTTTCTCTCTCGCCATGGCTTCCATCAACACCAGGGGGATGCCTTCGCTGCGGCTGGTGAGCACGACCACATCACATGCCGCGTAGAGATCTTCAAGTTGTGGCTGAGACAGATAACCCAACAGATGGACCTGGTTTTCTATATCCAGACTCCGCATCAAACCCTCGAGCGACCTCCGCTCCGGACCTTCGCCCACGATGTAACATCTGAAGTTGAAGCCACGGCGCTTGAGCTGTTCACACGCCCGCAGCAGAAACGCATGATCTTTAACGGGATGCAATCTGCCAACTGTCAGCATCGTGAGACCGCGCTCCGGTCTAGTCGAAACAGCTTCGGCCGTGTTATCCGGCGCAATATCCACGCCCATGCGCTGCACGATCACCAACTGGGGGGCGATCTGCGGGTAATGCCTCAGTATGTGGGCCCGGTTGAATTCCGAGACTGTCAGGCAAAACCTGCAATGCTGAAGCTTGATGTCGAGATAGGCCCGGTGCAGCAACAGATCGGAGCCATTCAGGCTCATGCTGAATCCGATTCCCAGCAGGCGCGCCGCAACCATTCCGATCCAAGACCCAAAATATCCGTGGTGAACATGGATGTGGTGTACTCCCTGTGCCTTGAGCCGGAGCGCATAGTACGCGCCGAGCCAGGTATGCAGCAGGGCCCTCGCCCGGCGGCCCAGCGGTTCTTCGCCTTGCAGCAGAACGCGCCGTAAAAGATCCCCGAGATTTTCCGCCTGGCGCACGCACAGCCATGCCGCCTGCAGGCCAAGCTTGATTTGCAAAGGCTCGAGATACAGCGTCTCCGCGGCCAGAGCCTTCTGCGTCTCTTTCACCAGATTCGCGCCCGCCTCACGGGCACTACACGGGACCACGGCGAATCCGTGTTTACGCAATTCCAGGATCTCGTCGCAGACATACGGTTCCAGTGAGGAAGGGAATTGGTTGGCGAGATATGCGATTTTTCTCATGGACGTCGAAATGTGGGCCTGGCGCTTGTCCTGGTTTTCAGACGGGCACGAACAGGATTGCCAAAAAAGCGACGACCCAGGGTGCGAGCCGTCGATAAGAGATGGCCGCCCGGGGTGTAAGACCGGAATGAAGGGGAATATAGGCGCCGCACGCCAACAACTCCGCCCAGCCATAACCCGTGATGCCCATGCGCGGCACCAGCATGACAGTGCCCGCGCCCAGCAGCAGGACATGTGCTGTATATGAGCGCATCACCAGCCATTGCCGTCCCATCACAAACAGGGCCGAGGCTTGCAGGTTGTATACGGAGTTGATGAGCACTCCCGCGGCGACAAAGGGATAGACAGCAAGCGCAGGCATCCACCTTGCCCCCATGACGTGCCGCACGAGGAACGGACCGCACAATGCAAACCCGGCCAGCAAAGGCCCAAGACTCACCACTTGTAGATACAGGGCGTATTCCAGAGTCTTGCGAAACTGTTCGCGCTGGCTCTGGAGCCGCGACAGTGCCGCAATCGCCATACGCCCGGCAGCGAGGCGAACTGTCCCCAAAGCTTCAGCGACGCGGAGCGCCAGCGCTACGAATGCCACTGCCTCGGTTCCACAGAATCGACCAACGATCAAAGGATTGACCAGGGTCCGCAGTTGCCAGGTGCGAAGTGACGCCGTCAAGCCGACTCCGTACGAAAGCATCTCCCGCATTTGTGCGCGATCGATCTGCGGACGAACGAGAAGTCTGGCCGAAAGACCCGCAGCTGTTAGAACATAGATCTGCCAGACCATCTGCCCCGCCACCGGAGCCCATACTCCGCGTCGTGACCACGCTAGTGCCGCCGATACCAGAAAACCCAGCACCTGCCCTCCGAGTTCAATGCCCGCCACGCTTCCGAAATCCAGTTTTCGTTCCAGTGCTGCTATGAAGACTCCAGTCAATGCCGTGAGCGGGACCGTTAGCAGCAGGACGAGATACGGAAGAACAAACTCACGGCTCTTGAACCACTGCACCAGGACTGGGGTGACAAGCCCACCGGCGAGAGCCAATCCCAATGCGATACTAACGATCAAAGTGGCGGCCACGCTGTAGACATGCCGATCAGGAACTTCTTCGCGCCGCACCAGATAGGTGTCGATGCCCCCACGGGCTAAGGTGGCAAGAAACGCAACCATGCCTATCGCAGTGACGAACAACCCGTAGGCATGCGGGCCGATCCACCGGGTCATGATCAGCATGTTACCCACGCTGATCAGAACTCCCAACCCGTACCGCGCAGCCAGGTAAGCCCCGCCGCGCAGCGTAGCATCTTCCACCGTCTCAGATTGGGGAGGCATGAAATGTTGGCCGGGCCCGGCGGTTTTGCATCGCCAGTACGCCTGCCACGGTAAACAGAAGGCCATTCACGAACTGGTAATTCATCACCACGAAGCTTGCGTGCAGCAGGTAAACCCCGAGCATAACCGGCCAGATCGAACGCAAACCCTCATCGAAGAACGTGCCCTCGGGAGAAGGCACATGAGGCTGGCGAATACGCCCCAGCCGGAAGAGGTCGATCACCAGCCAGACGTACAATCCCAAACCGAGCAACCCGTACTCCACAACAATCTCCAGGTATGTGTTGTGAAAATAGAATGCTTCCTGATGGAAGTCACTGATGCGGCGGGTCAGCTCCGACTGCATCCCCTCCGCGCCCCAACCTTGCAACGGTTTCTCCAGGAACATTTCCCAGCCGGCCTGATACACTGCCAGCCGGAAATCCACCGGCCCGCGTTCCTGCAAACGCTCAGACATACTGTCGTCTTGAATTCCCATAAAGGCCATCGTGCCCAGACCCACGGTGCCCGCAACCGCCAGGACCAGGCACGTGCGGCGCACCCGCGGATAACACGAAAACAGCAAGACCAGCGCTGATCCGGAAAACGAAAGCCATACCGCCCTGGTTCTTGTGGCCAATGCGGCAAGCGGAACCACCACAACCAATCCCAGTGCAATGATCCCCGGCAATCGCCGCCGTCGAAAAGAATCCAGAGCAATCAGAGCGAGCAGGTTGAGCGACACCCCATTGGCCACCGCTTGCAGAAACGGCCCGCGCGCCCGGTCAGCGTGGATGCCGAGGCTTTCGTCCAGAATGTAGCGGGGAAAAATCAGCGACTTGGAATCAAAGAGAAAGAAAGACTGCAATCAAACTCAGGTACGCCAGAACCACCATTGCGAAAATCTCAAACTTGCGTAATGCCACGAAATCAGAAAAGACTGATCCTGCCAATTCGAACAGCGTGAAGGGCACAAGCCACTTGGCGGCGAATACACTCCAGGATTCGGCGCTATAAGGCTGGCGAAGCAATGAAAACGTGCGCCAGCGCCAGCAATCCCAGCATAGGCCACACGACCGGCCCGCTGAGTTGCAGCGCATCGCGCCGTGCCAGCATGCGCAGACCCACAACAAACGCCAGCAAAGCGAAAGCGATGCGGTCGAGTTCATAGAACGGAACATCGGCAGAATGGAACAACATGGCAGCCAGCATCAGCAGGAAGATCCACGCCGGCGATACGACCAACGCCCGCAGTGGCCGAAAGAAACTCACCAGGACCACCTGAACGCCTCGCGGTCCCCACGACTGCGCCGACGCCTGCCCGGCTGTGGCCACTATTTTCCGCTGCCTTTCCACACCACCGCGGCCGTGCGGCAGAGAATGCGTACGTCACTCCAAAAACTCCAATGCTCGATGTATTCCAGATCAAGCGCCAGGCCGCGCTGAAAAGAAGCGTCGTGCCGCGCGGTCACTTGCCAAAGACCGGTGATTCCTGGGCTCACATCGAGCCGCCGAAGATACTCAAGCTGGTAACGCTGACAGTCATCCAGCGGGTGAGGCCTTGGCCCCACAACGCTCATTTCGCCGCGCAACACATTCCAAAGCTGCGGGAGTTCGTCCATGCTGTAACGCCGGAGCAGACGGCCCAATCGCGTGATCCGCGGATCATCGCCGATCTTGAAAAATGGGCCACAACGCTCGTTACGCTCACGCAGGCCCTCTTTCAGAATGTCAGCGTCCACCATCATGGTTCGGAACTTGAAGCAGGGAAACGTCCGGCCTTTTTTCCCAGCCCGTGGCGCGCGATAAAAAGCCGGACCGGGAGAATCGAGTTTCACCGCCAGGGCAATGCCCGCAAGCAGCGGCGCTGCGGCTAACAACGAAGCCGTCGAAAACACGATGTCGAAGGCCCGCTTCAACAAAGGACCTAGTACCGGGAGCGGTTCCTCATGCAGGGTCAGGAGGGGCAAGCGGCCGAGATGCTCGACTTCAGCCCGTATTGGTTGGGGAAGTAATTCGGATACCGCTTTTATATCGAGCCGGCAGCGCCGAGCTTCCCGTTCCACCCGGTGGGCCAATTCCGGTTGGTTCGGAATCGCCAGGATCACTTCGTCCACAAAATGGGCCCGTGCAATCGCGTTGAGGTCGGCGGGTTTGCCCCTTATCGCGCCGTGTCCCGTAGCGGTTTCGTCGAGAAACCCAACCAGCGTACGTTCCGCCGCAACATCTCGGGACAGCGCTTCCGCCACTTCTTGCCCCAAAGCGCCTGCCCCCACGATCAGAACATTTCGCATTCCTTCCCCCCGGGCACGGCACTGTGCCGTTCTCCACCACTGCCACTTCCTCCAAATACACAACGTTGCGTAGGCGAGAAGGCCGCCTGCAGCGACAGTCCCCAGAGGAACCACGAGGTGTTGGTTCGAAAGTAGCGCGGCGCTGGTCAGCAGGATTGCCCAGGCCATCGATTTCGCTAGGATGCTTCTCACCCGCTGCGGATCGCTGCGCGTGTCGTTGTAAAGTCCTTCTGAGGAGTTCAACAGAGAGAACAGCCCGGCCAGGACCGGGATCACACCCCACTGCGAACGAGCTGCGGGCGCATCCCAGGCGAAAGCCGTCCTGAGCAGACCACTGAACTCAAGAGCCATCGCAAAGCTCAAGCCCACGAGCAACATGTCAGTCACTGGATTGCTGGCAGCCGAGAAGCGGCAGTGGGTGACCGCGCGCGGGAGAAATGCGTGCCAGGATGTGCGGTCTGCCTTGTCTCCTTCGGGGTTTCTTTCCGCTCGCCCGCCCGCCCAGAAGCCTGCGTCCCAGCGAGCCGACTCCGCTTTCTTTTTCGGATGTGGGCTCTCGGCCGCCAGTGCGATCGGCAGGGGAGTATGGCGATTTGCGCCTCCCGACTCGAATATCGCTCCTGAGGACATGCTCAGACCGGGTCCAATTCGTATCCCGCAATCTCGATTGCGACCGAGCGCTCAATGCATTCGAGAGAAATCACCATCGTCTTTTGCCGGCTTTCCTCCAGAATGCCCTCGAGGCCGTCGAGGCAGCCGCCCCGGATTCTGACCCTTTGTCCGGCCTTCAAGAAAGCATGGAGAAAACAAGGTACTTTGTGTGAAAGGAGTTGCCGCAAGTCCTCGATCTGCTTGCCGGGAATGGCGATCGGCGCGCCGCGGAGATTCACAAAGCTGATCACGCCTTCCGTCCTCAGCACCGCCAGCCGCGAAGCCAGCGAGGCCTGCAGGTGTACAAACACGTAGCCGGAGAACAGCGGCACGGAGACAACTTTTTGACGGTCGCTCCAGCGATGGATCTCTGACCGCACCGGGGCAAAAGTTTCCACGCTCTTGCTCTCGAGTTGTCTCACCACTTTTCTTTCGAACCGGTAACGCGTCTGAAGGGCATACCAGGTTCTTTCCCAAGCCAGCGCGGAAAACCGGATGGGCAGGGAAATCATCGGCGGTGAGGATGGGCCGGACAAAGCTCCGCTACTTCAGTCCCAATCGCATTGCGTGAAAGTCGGTCACGTTAAGCTTTATCCGAGGTACGACTATGCTTCACAGCCGGTGGTAAATGCCTTCGGGAATCGGAAACCTGCGCCCGCTCAATACTGCCCCTAGCAATCGCACATTGGCTTCCTGAAACATCTGTTTGGCTCTTTGCGCCGCCAGTTTGCGTGTGGCATTCGCCTCGAGAACCAGGATGACACCGTCGCTCCACTGTCCCAGCAGCGCGGGTTCGTTCGAGATGCCAGCTGGCGGCCCTTGTACGACCGTGTAGTCGAATTCCAGCCGGAGTTCCCGCAGAGCCATGGAGACTGCGTCGGGTGGCCAACCATTCCCGTTTGCCCCGGCGAACCTGTTCAATGGAGCCGACCACAATTTGCCAGAAATCTGTTTCGCCCAGTCGCGGAAAGAGTGCGATTCGCCGAAACCCGCGGGCGCTGAAATATCAGCGTCCTCACTGCTCTCCTCACCACCCGGAGTCGCCGCGTCAACCACGCAAACGCTGCCCGGAATCTGTGCCGCCAGCCTTTCCCCCACCTGCATACAAAGGCCCCCGACATCTCCGTCTTGCACGGCACTGAAAACCACTTGCCGCGCCGGTTTTGGCCATCCGGGGAAAAAGACCTGCCGCACCAGGCCCCGAATCTGTTGCTCACCATAAAGTTCCGACCAACACGCGGCTCGTCGTGAGTCGCGGGCAACCGTCTCGGCCACTTCGAAGCCGAATATTCTGGCTGGCTGGTCGTTCAGCGTTTGATGGAGGAACTCTGCGTGTGTGCTCATGAGATTGTGTGGTGATAAGTGGCGATCTTCTACCCGCTTCCTTCCGGTAAGGAGGCCAGCACCCGCGTACCCAGGTAGGAGATGACTTCTTCTGGAGTCCGAAACGCGGGGTCGAGCGAATCCGCCGCGAAAGCCAAACCCGTGCTCATGGTGCCGGCAAGCACAAAACCCATCGCCCCATACATCCAGGCTGGATGTGCGGGCAGAGCCGGGATTTGCGGTTCCTCCGCCAGCGTGACATTCAAGATGCCGCCCTGGTCCAGCGCGTCTCCGATCCTGGCTTCCTCGCGCTTGTTCACATACAGGAGATATTTCTCTTCCGCGGCCTTCAAATCGTGCAAAAGTTCCTCCTGCTTGATGGCTTCATTGCCGAACCTTTGCGCGGCCAAAAGGTAGCGAGCCTGCAAGGTTGTGTTGGCCGATGCCCGCGCCTCCAGGCCCACCAGCGTGACTTGTGTTCTCATCAGTTCCGCCTGCACCCACTGGTGGTTTGGGTCCCGGTCGGTGGTTTCGTCCCGCAGCGGAGTCTGTTTTTCCGTCGCCAGCGTGGCCTCGGTTTCTGCGATCTGCTGGTCTACTTCTTTCACCAGGCGGTAAGTCGGCTCGAACTTGCTCAGCAGCTCAGTCCGCTTAAGCTGAAGCTCCAGTAGTTGCGATTTCATTTTCTCCATCAATTGAGGATTGTCCGCGCTGCGCAGTATGGTGGTGCTCCGCTCAGGGAACGAACTCAACTGCGAGCCCAGCACGCGAAGGCGTTGTGCCGCTTCACTGATCGCAATGCGGGTCTGTCCCTGGTCGGCCTCAATGTCAGCCAGTTTCTGCAAGGTGGTGTCTCGTTCCGCGGCTGCCGACACCACTCCCTGATCGCGGGTGAAATCCATCAACTGCATCTCGGCATCTAGCAGCCCAGTCCTCGACTGCTCCACCTGTTGCTCGAAAAAGGTGAATTCTCCCGAAGGTCGCCGCACTTGCCGGTGTCTTTCCAGATAAGCCTGAGCCAAAGAGTGCAGCACTCCCGCTGCCCGCTCCGGATCGGCCGATGCGTACGTCACTTCAATCAGATTCGTCTTCTTCAACGCCTGAATATCGAGCCTGCGGTGCATCCGTTTCACCGCCTGCGCCAGCCGTTCCTCCGGGGTTCTACTGAATAACTGTTCGGTCCAGCTCTCTTCGCTGGCCAGCCCGGAGCTTTGTGCCACCCGCCCAAGAATCTCGTCATCTCCCAGCAACTGCAGCTCGGAGTTCAGCTCCTCTTCCGTTACTTCGGGGTGTTCAAATTGCGTGGCCTGACTAGGCGTTGGAGTCACCAGCGGGTCGACTCGCCCGCGTCGCACTAGCACTCTCATATGCGCCTTGTAAGTGGGTGCAAGAACTCCGTAGAGCAGCACAGCAACCAGCGTCAGCACAAATGAAGCCACAGCCAGCCTTTGCTGCCGGAACAACACGGCCACCAGGTCGCGAAGCGTAGGCGCCGGAGGCCACATCGGCCGTTGCAAGAGAGTGAGTTCTTCCGCCATAGTCAGAATTGTGTCGGGCTGACGTACATGCTCATCGTGGAAACCGGCAAGTACCTGCGTATTTTCGAGATTCGGTTCTGGGGAACGAACAGCATATCTCCTGGCCTCAGGTGAACGTCTTCCATCAGGTCACGCGCATTCAGCATTTTCTTCACGTTCAACAGCCTCGCCTCGACCCGCTCATCCGGGATTCTGCGGAACAGCACGACCTCCGAATGCTTGGCGGCCTCGGTGAATCCTCCGGCTATCGCCAGCGCCTCCGTCACCGTGGCGTCGCCACGCAATTCATATTTGCCGGGATGCACCACCTGGCCACTGGCGACGAAGTAAGGTTTCTCGAAGTCTTTGAGGGTGACCGTGACTTCAGGCTCATGCAGCATCCCGAGATAGGCCAGGCAGACTTTCTCGCGTAACTCGCCCAGTGTCATCCCGGCAACGTAGAGATCATCGAGTCCCTTGAGGCTGATGAACCCATCCGGCTGCACGCTCACCGTTTGATCGAACTCGGGCGAAAACGTGAAACTCAGCTCCAACACGTCACTCTGATGTAGCCGGTACAGCGGGCGGCGTTTCCCCATCTCGTCTGAACTCGATGCACCGCCCGCTGTCCCGGTTTTCGTGGTGGCCGCCGGTTCCGTGCTTGCGCAGGCTGCTCTTGACCACGGTTCCTGAGCACTCGCCGCCACAAAAACCCCTGAAACAACACAGCTCCAACCCATCACCGCGTAGATCGCGAAACGTCGTTTGTGCGCTGGACTGCTTCGTGCCATGACGGCCCCAAACCGCTACAAGCGTATTGTTACGAACCAACCTAGCCCTCTCACTGCGCAGCAACAAGACATCGGAAGTATTGTCCACGCCTGAGGACAGGACGGAAATGATCTTACTCCATCTGGAACGCAACCTCCGAGGCATCCACTAAAGAGGACATAAATCTTTTCCATAAGAAACGCTCGCGCCAACCACGTTTCCCAAAACGGTGCCTGATCCCGCAAGTGAGTGATTCCACGGCATCGACGCTCTTGGTTTCTCTGCCCGAAAATCCGCTCCCAAGAGTTTTCCACATGTCAATGTGACTGCAATGTTGAGATGTCACAGCCACGCTCTGCATACATTGGCTAGGCTAACCACAATGATTTTGTTGGGCTGGAACGGAGGAATTCACCCCGCCATGAGGAGCTATGGAATCTGTAAGCGCCACTTCCTGTGCCATCGGTGTCCTGGTCGCCGACACCAACCAAATGCAATGTCACCTTCTGGCCAGTGCGCTGCGCCGCCGCCCGGAATTCCACGTCACGTCCTGCGATTTTGATGCCGAGGCTATTTTGCGCGGCATGACCGCGTCGCCCATCCAGGTCGCGGTGCTTAACTCCGATCATCGCAGCCAGCACGGTCCTGACCTGGCTATCGTGCGCCGCCTGCATCTTGCGCACCCGGAAATCGCCAAGATCCTGCTGCTCGCCGGCCACGATCGCGAAGTCGTGGTCAACGCCTTTCGTGCCGGCGTCAAGGGACTGTTCCCGGCTGACCATCCTTTCCGGCTTCTATGCAAGTGCATCCTAAGCGTGCACCAAGGCCAGGTCTGGGCTAACAGTGAACAATTGCAATACGTAATCGAAGGATTGGTCGATCTACCTCCGCTCCGCGTCGTCAACGCCGTAGGGATAAAACTGCTGACCATACGCGAGGAGCAAGTCGTGGCCCTGGTGGTCGATGGCTTGAGCAATCGCGGAGTCGCTCGCGAACTCAATCTCACGGAAAATACCGTCAAGAAATACGTGTTCCGCATTTTTGAGAAGCTGGGCATCTCCAGCCGTGTGGAGCTGGTTCTCTACGCGGTGAGCCGTGGCGGCAATCGCTCCGCGGTGGCGGAGCTCGGTCTACCTGCAGGCTCCTCGAAGCAATCAGTAGGTCTCAGCCGACTCTAGGCCTTGGCCTACCCATAACGGGTGGATGAGCAGGTTTCTGGCCTTAAGATGTAAGGCAACGTAAGAAGTAACTCGCCGCCTACCTTGAATCCGTACTTTGCCAAGTACTTATTGCCAGATCTCCCCTTGACATTTGATTCGGCGGGAGTAGTATTGCGCCGTTCAGTGGGGTATCACTTGCCGTTCTGGCATTGGTCTCCGCTCAGGCCCTTCTTTCCCCCGGCCCCCGGCCCTCGGCCCCAAACAATCAGGCTAGCCCTAAGTGTCTCTTGCGACGTGCCGGATATTGGGAGTTGGCGCAGCCAACTCATCTATTGCGGCTGAAATGAGTGCCGCAGACGAAGTGGTCTTGTGGACATCAGTAAACCAAGTGTCGCGCGGCGTGTGCCTCTGCAGAATTCGAGTGCGTGGCGTCCGGGTCGCGAAACAGCGATCTGGATCGGCATCGCCCTGATTTTTGCTGTAATTACAATTGCGATCGCTCTAACTCGCAGCCCTTGGTGGGATGAAGGTCAGTTAGCTGATCCCGCCCACACGCTCGCTCAATTCGGCTACCTTGGGTCGAAGATCATGAGCGGGAAAGGCCACCCGATCGTACGAGAGTTCGTAGCGTACGACCGCTACACGTTTTGGACTTTGCCGTTGTATCTGGTGGTCTTGGCGGGTTGGATTAAGCTGGTTGGATTCTCGTTCGTTAAGCTTCGAATGTTATCGGTGCTCTTTGGATCTGGATTAGTCTACGCAGGATCTTCGCTAACCAGGCGTTTGACTGGTTCACATCTGAGCGGGGTGCTAGCGGCCCTTTTCTTGGCAACTGACTATACCGTGCTGTTAAGCGCCGCCACCGTGCGCATGGATGTCATGGCCGCGGCCTTAGGTCTCGGGGGGATCGCGGTGTACGTCGCATTGAGAGAAAGGAGCGTCGCACTCGCCTCTTTCCTTGGCTCACTCCTGGCAGCAGCGGCCTGTTTTGCCCATCCCGTGAGCGTGTTGCACACAGGCGGTCTCCTGCTCACCGCCCTCTTTCTCGACTATAAGCGTCTGAGATTGAGGGATTTCTTATTGGCGGCGATCCCCTATCTAATATTCGCGGTTCTTTGGGGTCTATACATCGTCCAGGCTCCGGGCATCTTCCTGTCGCAGATTCGCGCACATTCCACTTATAGATTGGGTGGGCTTTCCTCGCCGGTGCACGCGGTTCTAAGCGACGTCGTGAACCGATATGTGAGATTCTTTACACCGCAAGGCCGAGGCTTCCAGCTCAAACTCTGCATTTTACTAACCTACTGGGCCGGGATTCTCTCGGCAGCTTTTGTGCCCACTCTGCGGCGCGCCCGTGGTGTTCTGTTATTGCTCCTTTTATCCGTGCTCTATTACGCTGAGCTAGCACTTTTGGATGGTGCACAAGTCCCTCATTACATGGTTCATGTGATCAGCATGTGGGGGCTGTTACTGGCCGCCGTTGCAGGCACCGCCGTTTCTAATAAGCTCGTTCCAACTCGGCTGCTGGTTTCGCTTTTGTGCGCGTTCGTTTTGCTTCAGATGTCCGGGCATGCCATCAAGATCTGGCAGAATACATACCGCAATGAATACCTGCCTACCATCGAGTTTGTAATGAATCATTCGGACAGGCAAACGCTGGTGATGGGGCCGTCACAGCTCCAGTTCGAGTTGAAGAATCGTGTGTTGGTGGACGACGCGCGGCTCGGCGGACTAACTGGCCGCTTGCCCGACATTATTGTGCTGGACTCGGTCCACCGTGCGCCGCACCTTTTCGAAGCTCGCGAGCCGGACATGGCGCGGCACGTTTCCTATGTGCTCACGAAACGCTTTCTCCTTGCGGCAAATTATGGCGATTACCAGGTCTATCTTCCCCAGGCAGGACCAATTCCTGGTTTGCTTGAGCGAAATGACAACCAGTTAGTACAAGCCCTCCAACCCACTGGGCCGCAAGCAGGAATTCGCTTGCGCGCTTCCAAATGAGTCCTGGCTTGGCCGAACCCAATCGACGCGCCGGGCGTTAGCCTCCGGTCGAGCGACAATTCAGGTTGACTCGTCCCTAAGAACCAACGCTTCGCGGTGCGGAAGCTATGGGTCTTCCCCAGTCCGGCGATTCCTGCTTCGCTCACGTATGATGACTAGCCTACGGAGGCTGGATGCGTCAACTTCGCCGCACTTGGAGTGGATCATTTGTCATTCGTGGTTTTTTGGCGCTTTTGTTTACCGCTACTAACGCTCTTACGCAAACGAACTCTGCTCCGGTGTCCCCTCCCGCCGGCCAGATCAGTCGACTCCGTCCCTTGCGTCGGTGATCCCAGCCAGACCTACGCCTTATATGTGCCCTCCAACTACTCTCCTGCGAAACCCTGGCCGATCATCTATGCTTTCGATCCTCTGGCTTACGGCAAGACTCCCGTGAAGCTCTACAAAGATGCCGCCGAGAAATACGGCTATATCATCGCCGCTTCCAACAATTCCCGGAACTTTCAGGCGGACGCCGTTTCCAAAGCCGCGCAGGCTGTCTGGGAAGACACGCACGCGCGCCTGGCTCTCGATTCCCGCCGCGTTTACATGATGGGATTCTCCGGCGGGGCTCGTGTCGCCACGACTCTGGCCATCCGTTGCGAACCCTGCGCCGTCGCCGGTGTTATTTCGCACGGCGCCGGCTATCCCGGCTCATTTCCCGCGTCCGAAAAAGACCGCTTCGCCTATTTCGCCTTCGTTGGAGACAAGGATTTCAACTGGCCGGAAGTCACCGAACTCGCCCACGAAAAGGAAGACTGGGGCGCGGCTTATCGCCTGCTTGTCTTCCCCGGCGAGCACCAGTGGGCGCCGCCCGCCATCTTTCCGGAGGCTCTCGAGTGGCTCCAACTCAAGGCCATGCAAGCCGGTACCGCGCCTGCAGATTCGGCGTTCATCGACCAATTACTTGCGAAAACTCAGAAGGAAGCCGACGACGCCGCTCAGCGCAAAGACACGCTCGCGCAATTTGAGGCATACCGTTCCTTGGCCTCCGATTTCTCCGGCCTCAAAGATGTGACCCAATACAAGGCGAAGCTGACCGCACTAAGTAATTCTCCTGAAATGAAGCTGGCACTCAAGAAACAGCAGGAAGCAATCGCCCAGCAGCGCTCCCTGACTCAGCAGATTTCAGCGCAGATTTCGCAAGTCGGCGAAGCCGACTTTGACGCGCAGCCGGCCATGCGCACCAATATAGTCGACGGCATGACTGGACTTAAGAACAAAGCGGATCATGCCAAGAACGACGAAATCCGGCTCGTCCTGCTGCGTTCCTTCAACGATCTGTGGGCCCAGGGCATCGAAGCGGGTCAAGCCGAACTGGAAAACAAACGCTTCAGCAAGGCGGAATACTATTTCCAGCTCATGAGCAGCATCAGCCCGAATGAAGCCTGGCCGATCCTCTTGCTGGCCGAAACCAGCGCCGCCCGCGGCGACAAGAAGCGTGCCATCAAAGATCTTCGCGAAGCCGTTAAGCGGGGCCTGAAGAATCCTGACGCAATCGACAAAGACACCAACCTCGGTACTCTGCATTCCGAACCCGAGTTCCAGCAAATCGTCGCTGACCTGAGAGCCAAGCGCGACTCCCGGTCAGCCCAGTGACCCTCATCTCATCCCCAGATGCCTGGTCATCCTGAGCGGAGCCGTTTTTCAGGCGGAGCGAAGGATCTCGCGTGAAGTGCCACGGTTGCAGGAGGTCAAACTTCACCTGGAGCGTTACGCGATCTTCGCTCCCGCTATAATGCCGTTTCCCGCTGAGGGCCGTGTGCATCGAGAACGCTGGGTCATCGTTGCGGTCGCGCTGCTGGCTCTGGTGGCGATGCTCCGCATCGTTTTCACCTATCACGACACTGCCCAAGCCTTTGACGAACCCGCCCACATCGCCGCCGGACTGGAATGGATCGAGCAAGGCACCTACCGGCTCGATCCCCTGCATCCGCCACTCTCGCGCATCGCCATAGCACTTCCACTCTACTTTCACGGCGCACGCCTTCCCGATCTCACAACCCACCCGGATTTTTGGACGGTGGGAAACGCCATCCTCAACCACGGCGATCAATATGTGCATAACCTGACTCTGGCACGTTGCGGCGTCCTGCCCTTCCTGTTACTTGAAATCATTCTCGTTTTCATCTGGACGCGCCGCAATTTTGGTGACCTCGCCGCCCTTGCCGCAGTGTTCCTCTTCTCGACTCTGCCCACCGTGCTGGCATTTTCCGGTCTGGCTTACACCGACTTTCCCGCAGCCTGCATGCAGCTCGCCGCCATCTTTGCTTTCGCGAACTGGATGGAGAATCCGAGCAGGAAGAACGTTGCATTGCTTGGAGTTGCTCTCGGGCTTGCCGCGCTCACCAAGTTCACCACCCTCCTCTTCGTTCCCGCTGCCGCTGTGGCCATGCTCCTGAGCAAATGGCTGAGCGAACGTGATGGCAAAAAGCCTACTGGCCGTTCTCTCCCGAGGAATCTGCTCGATCTGACTCTGGCTGCCGTCATCGCTATTCTGATTCTCTGGGGCGGATATCGCTTTTCGGTTGGCCGAATCCAGGAAAGCATGCAACTCTTGCCCCAAGCCATGCCGTCCTTCGAGCACTTCCCATCGCCGCTTCGGAGCATCGCGCAAAAGGCAGTGCTGTCGAACCCGGTCGTGCCGGCCCCAGCTCTGCTCCAGGGACTCGCCGAGGCCTGGGTCCTGAACAAGAACGCTCCGCCTGCCTATCTATTAGGAACGATCAAGAACGGCGGATGGTGGTACTTCTTTTTCGTTGCTCTCGGTGTGAAGCTGCCGCTCCCGTTTCTTATTTTGATTCTGTTCGGTCTCGTTGCATCCGCTCCAGTCGGCTCTTCACAGGCAGTGGCGGCCAATTCTTCCCGCGGTCGCGGCGTTCGCGATCCTGGTTGTCACAACCCGGGTGAACTGTTACTACGGCGTTCGCCACGTTCTCGTTTTGTTCCCGTTGCTTGCTATCATGGCCGCCGCTGGCGCTGCATGGCTCTGGAACCGTGAAAGGCAAACGCGATTCTTTACCAGGGCCCTGCTCTTCGGGCTCCTGCTCTGGCAGGCCATCGCCAGCCTTAACTCGCGCGGGGATTACATCGCATATTTCAACCAACTGGCAGGACACAATCCCAGTCGAGTTCTTGTTGCCGGTTGTGATCTCGACTGCGGCCAGGATCTTACTCAGACTCTCCCAATGGCTGCGCCAGAGAAATGTTTCCCATGTGAGCCTTGCGCTATGGAGCAGCGCCGATCTGTCCCGCATGGGATTGCCCGACTTTGAAATCCTCCAGCCTTTCCATCCTGTGACAGGCTGGATTGCCGTCAGCCTGCGTTCGGAACTCCTCGGAGATGTGCTGCACAAAACCTACCCGCCGGGTGCACTTTCGTGGCTGGATCGTTATCGGCCCGCCGCGCAGGTTGGCAGGACGATTCGTGTTTACTACATCGGAGAGCCATAGCCTCTCCCGCCGGGTGAGTGCTCTAATTCCAACCCGATACTCTTTCGGTTCTCGCGTGTCGTTTCTTACCTCGGCCCACGGCACACGCTGCTAACATTTTCTCGATTCGTGGCCTCCTATCCGCAAGTTCGCGAAGACGTAGCGCCTGCTACATCGCCAACCGCAAGCCTCGTGATTGTGGCCGAGCGCGAACCGGGCACCGTCCGCAAGGAATATCCAGTCCCTAACTGGTCGCTCCGAATCCCAGCCCTCGACGGCCTGCGCGGGATCGCCATCCTGCTGGTGCTGATGCGCCACAGCATCTTCGGAATGGAAACATATTCCAAATGGCTTTCCGTCTTCCTCACCTCCGGCCAGCTCACTTGGAGCGGAGTCGACCTGTTCTTTGTGCTGTCAGGATTTCTGATTGGCGGCATCCTGCTCGACGCCCGGAACTCCCCGAACTATTTCAAAACTTTCTATATCCGCCGGGCCTATCGCATTTTCCCCTTGTACTACGCGGTCATCACGCTGTTCCTCTTCCGCCATCTGCCCTTCCACATAATGCCAGGCTCGATAGGCGACCACTCGCCACTGACCGTTCCCGCACTCGCCTATCTCACGCTCACCCAGAATTTCTGGATGATCCCTTTGGGCTGGTTTGGCCCCCTCGCCATGACCGCCACCTGGTCACTGGCGGTCGAGGAGCAGTTTTATCTGACCGCGCCACTCTTGATTCGCAAAATAAGTCCACGACGACTAGTGGCCGCGCTCGTCTCAGTCATCGTTGCGGCCCCGTTGCTCCGCATCCTTTTGCACTACAAGCTACCCCACGGCGACTTCGCCTGCTATGTGCTGATGCCTTGCCGCGCCGACGCTCTCTGCCTGGGAGTGCTCTGCGCGTTTCTTGTGCGCAATCCGAAGTTCTGGCAGCAACTGTGCGCCAATCGTAAAGCCCTGTCGTGCGCTGCGGGAGTTCTGTTCGCCGGTATGGCATGGATGACCTACCGAGGTTACGAGCCTTTTTCTCCACCCATGAACACTTTGGGATACTCCTGGGTGGCCCTCTTCTATACTTCGTGCCTGCTCCTCGCGATCAGCACGACGACAGGATGGTTCCAGCGCCTGCTCCGCAATCGTGGGTTGAAGGCGCTAGGCATGATTGCCTATTGCACCTACCTGATCCACTTTCCTCTCAGTCCTAGCCGGCAGGCGAATTCTGAGTGCGCAAGTTCATGCCTGGCCCACAGTAAGCTGGCTGGCTGGCGGGCTGCTGGGAGTGGCCACGACACTGGCGATCGCGTCCCTCTCATGGAAGTATTTCGAAAAGCCTTTGTTGCGACGTGGCCACCGCTACAATTACTGACCCGTGGTCGTCGCTGACTGGTGTCTCAATTTGGATTCTGCCGTTTCATTCTCACCGGCGTCATCCCGAACGCAGCCGTTTTTCAGGCGGAGTGAGGGATCTCGGTGCATAGGCACCGCTGTCAGTAATGCGAACAGGACGAAGCCGCCGGATTTCTGTTGGTATCTTTCCCCGCTCTGTCTAGAATGACAGCATAGACTCCGCGCTCAAACCTCGCCGCTGGACCGTAGTCGCTTCCGGCCTGCTCTGCGGCATCCTGGCCGTAATTGTCTTTTTCACCAGCAAGCGCGCATTCTTCAGCCCATTAACGGTCGTAGTCGTCGGCGCCATTGGATTAGCTGCCGTCCTGATCCAGTTGCGTTTGCGCAACCGCGAGCAAGCTCAACCCGTGCGTTCTCCTTTATGGCTGAATTTCCTGGGAGTCGTGCTTGCGCTGGCGGCATTTCTTAGCGACTTGCTCCGTTGGGGGCCACAACGAACCGAAGTTCTGGCGTTGGGCGCGGTGATGAGCTTTGCCGTAAGCGGCGCCATGATTCTGCACGCCTTCCGCAAGCAGCGCATCGCGTCTAAATAAGAACTCGTGTAGGGACGAGTCTCTGACCCTTCCGGGGCGCGCGGCGCCCGCCAGGCACAAACGCTTCAGGAACACCCGGAGGAGCAGCGCGAGAATAGCCCAGCGTTTCAGCGCTGGGGTCGTATGAAACGACGCCGAGTCCCGTAGGGACGACCGAAAGCCCGAACCCTAGTGATGTTCAAACCCACCCGCGCCTTGTCCCCTGCGAAGCGCCAAGATCAGAGATCCAAGGCGAGCAGGAGAAGCCCAGAACCGCCGCCACTCGCCGCCTGGCGCCTGCTCCCCATCACTCCCTCGGTTTTTCTTACCTCGATCCCCAACTCCTTCAACTGCCCCTCGCTCACCGGCGTCGGCGCATCCACCATCAAATCCACCGCCCGCGCCGTCTTGGGGAAGGGTATCACCTCACGCAAACTCTCCGCCCCGGCCAGAATCATTACAATCCGGTCCAGCCCCAAAGCAATCCCACCATGTGGCGGCGTGCCATATTCCAGCGCCTCCAGGAAAAATCCAAACCGCGCCCGCGCTTCTTCATCCGTCATGCCCAGCGCCTGAAAAATCTTCTTCTGGATATCCTGCCGATGAATACGAATCGACCCCGACCCCAACTCAGTTCCGTTCAGCACGACATCGTATGCCAGTGCCCGAATCTCCCCGAGCGGCGACTTCGGATCATGCACCGAATCAATATTCGCCTCGAGCTTCGCCATGTCCTCTTCATGTAGCGACGTAAACGGATGGTGCGCCGGGTTCCATCGCTTCTCGCCATTGTCCCATTCGAACATGGGAAAGTCGGTGACCCAGAGAAAGCGAAAATCCTGCGCCGGGTCACCGGTCTTCGTGAACGCTCCATGCTTCTCGGCATACTTCTGTGCCAGGTCGAGCCGCAGAAATCCGCACTTCTGGCAAAAACTCTGCAAGCTTTGTTCCGCCACGGCCGTAACTTCAGGCTTATCCAGCGCGCCCGCCAGCAACCACAAGTCGTCCGCTTCCACCTTGGCAAACTCCAGCACCTTCTCCGATAGCGCCGGATAATCCTTGGCAAACCGCTTTGGATCAGTCATCAGCTGCACAAACGACGGCCCCTGCGCATGCTGAAACGCTCCGTAAGTTCCAATCGTCCGCCGCTCCGTTCCTGAAATCTCCCCCACCTTGGGAATGCGAATCAGCTGAATCGGCAGGTCCTTGCGAATCCTGAATTTCGACGACAACTCCTCAACTTCTTCCGTCGTCAGCCCGCTTCGCACGTCCACCATCGCCGGCAGCCGCATATCCGGCTTGTCGATTCCATAGCTCCGAATTGCCTGGTCATAGCTCATCCGCAAGAACGGCGGCTTAATCGCAAAGCCTGCGGCCGCAAATGCCGCTAACAAGAACCCTTCTACCACTTCCCACACGCTCTCGGGTTGCGGATAGGTCATCTCCAAATCAAGCTGCGTGAACTCTGCCTGACGGTCAGCACGAAAATCTTCGTCGCGGAAGCAGCGCACGATCTGGAAATACTTGTCGAAGCCAGAAATCATTAGAATCTGCTTGAACATCTGCGGCGACTGCGGCAGCGCATAAAACGACCCTGGCTGCACCCGGCTCGGAACCAGATAATCCCGCGCCCCCTCGGGGGTAGAGCGAGTCATAAACGGCGTCTCAATTTCAAAAAATCCCTGCGCCGAAAGATAATCGCGGATCGCCTTGGCCACCTTGTGCCGCAACTCGATGTTGAACTGCATGGCATCCCGCCGCAGATCAATGTAGCGGTACTTCAGCCGCATCTCTTCATTCGGCAACACGGTGTCGCCCGGCAGAAACGGCGGCTGCTTGGCTTCATTCAGAATGCGCAGTTCATCCACCACGAGCTCCACTTCGCCGGTGGGAATATTCTTGTTCACCGTATTCGCGTCGCGCTGCTTGACCGTGCCAATCACGGCGATCACGTACTCGTTGCGCAAAGCCCCGGCCTTTTCATGAAGAGAAGCGTTGCGTTCGGCATTGCACACCACCTGCGTCACTCCCGTGCGGTCGCGCAGATCGACAAAAATGATGCTGCCCAGGTCACGCCGTCGGTTCACCCAGCCCATGAGTACAGCCTTTTTGCCCGCATCAGAAATGCGGAGTGCGCCGCACATGTGGGTACGTCGAAGATCGCCTAAAAAATCGAGCAAGTTGTGCCTTTCAACAGGGAAGATGATGGAAAGCCGAATCAAAGATTATAAACGGCAGGTGGGTAGGTAGTTTGTCGTCATCCCGAACGGATCCGCTTTTCAGGCGAAGTGAGGGATCTCGCGCGGATCGAAACCACCCTCAGTCCAAAATCAATCCACCGGCCGCGACGCCGTGGCCTGCTGAAACTTCAGATGCCACTGCCCATTCTGCTTGACCCACAAATCCGAAATATGCTGATACCGCGGCGCCAGGTTGGGAGCATCACCCTCGGTCATGTGCAAAACGCAGTCATAGGTGACGATGGCCGCATTCTCGTCGATCGCCAGCACCCGAGGTTTATAAAGAAAGAACTCGGTCACACTCCCGTCTTCCGCATCGCTCAGAAAATCCTTGCGTTCATGCACCTTGCCTTCGCTGCGCACTTCCACAAAATCATCCGTCAGTGTGTTCCTCAGGAAGTTGACATCTTTCTTAAGTTGCGCCTCGCGAACCGCTTTGGAGTTGGCAATGAGCGCCTGCTCCAGCGGTGCTCCGCCGGACACAGGCGCTTGCGCCCATCCGGCGGCGACCGCCGCAAGGCTCACCGCCAACCCCATGACCACCGAACGCAAATTCATCACAGCAAATCCCCTCTATTTCTTCGTTGCTTTGCCTTCCATCGCGGTCGTCCAGGTCGTGCCGTCCGGAGACATCTCAAACTTCATGGTG
The DNA here is from genome assembly GCA_963765285.1 of Terriglobia bacterium. Lineage (GTDB taxonomy): Bacteria > Acidobacteriota > Terriglobia > Terriglobales > Acidobacteriaceae > CAVWZH01. Next base: position 325,070 of record CAVXVR010000006.1, on the reverse strand, counting down.
TAGGCGGTCGGCGACAGCACCTTCATCGTGAACCGTCCCTTCATCATCTTGCCGCCCATGTTCTCATCGCTGTTCCAGGTCCAGGTATCGCCATTTACCGTGCCGGTCGACGACTCGGCTTCGCCCATGCTGTTAAATGCGTGGTACGTGTAGACCTTACGGTCGGCGTCGTATCCCAGTATCGCCAGTTCTTTTGCCTTTCCCATCTGGGCCATGTCGAATACTCCATGCTCGACCAGGAAGAAGTTGCCTTCCATCCATTCGGTGTGGCTGGATGACGTGAACTTTCCGCCCGGCATTCCCGGTGCTGGGTTGGCGGTGCCCTCAGCGGTCCAGTCTCCCGCCATGAAGTCGAGTTTCTTCAACTCCGGCGCGGGCGTCATGGGCCCCATCTGCGCTTGCATGGATGAAACGGTAGCGACCATCAAACTCAAGAACAACATTGCCCCAGCAGTGCGTTTCATACTTTTTCTCCTGTTAGACGTTTCCGGCGTGCGAAATACTAGGCTGAAGATATAAAGCAAGTCAATCAGCTTCTTCCGTGACCTCTGTGGTCAAAGCAAAGGCCTCTTCTCCGTGTCCTCTGTGTCCTCCGTGGTTAAATCACGGCATTGTCTGAATGGACTGAGCAAGCATCTCGCGAGCGACAGGCTTCTGCTCTCCACTCTCCAGATTCTTGAGTGCAAACGCCCCAGCCTTGACCTCATTTTCACCCACGATCAGCGCAAATCGCGCACCCAGCTTGCTCGCGGTCTCCAGGGATTTCTTCAATCGAAAATTCTCGTCGCCCAATTCCACGACAATGTCATGCCGCCGCAACTCCCGCGCCAGTCGCGCCGCCTCGCGGTCCATGCCCGCGCCCAGCGGCGCGATGTAAACATCCGGCTTGCGCTGCACCGCCTCAGCCGATTCTTTCAGCGCCAGCACCAGCCGGTCTTCGCCGATGGAGAATCCGACTCCCGGCGCCGGAGGCCCACCCAGCGATTCCGAAAGCCCGTCGTACCGCCCGCCGCCCAGAATCGAATTCTGCGCCCCCAAAGCGCCGTGGGTGAACTCAAACGCTGTACGCGTGTAGTAATCGAGCCCCCGCACCAGCCGGTCGTTTTCCTGAAACTCGACCCCGACCGCGCGCAAAATGCTTTTCACCTCTTCAAAATGTTTGCGGCAAGGCTCGTCGAGATACTCGCTGATGTGCGGCAGCTTCTCGATGATCGGCTGGTCCTCCGGAACTTTGCAGTCAAACACGCGCAGCGGATTGGTCACCGCCCGCCGCTGACAATCGGCATCCATCTGGTGCACCACCGGTTCCAAAGCCTTGCGCAAAGCTTCGTTGTACCGCGCCCGGTCATTCGGACACCCGACCGAGTTGATCTGCAAAGTCCATCCCGTAATGCCCACCCGGTCAAGAAGAGTAGCCAGCAGCTCCAGCAGTTCCGCATCACGTGCCGGCGATTCACTTCCAGCAGTCGCCGGCCCAATCACTTCCGCCCCGATCTGATAAAACTGCCGGTACCGCCCCTTCTGCGGCCGCTCCCGCCGAAACATCGGCCCGATGTAAAAAAGTTTGTTGAGCCCGCGGTCCCAAAGTTGGTGTTCGATATAAGCGCGCACGACGCCAGCCGTATTTTCCGGGCGAAGCGTAAGCGACTGACCCTTTTCACTTGCTGCCCGTCCGCGGTCCTCCCACGTGTACATCTCTTTCGAAACAATATCCGTCTCTTCGCCCACACCGCGGGAGAAGAGCTGCGTCTCCTCGAAAATCGGCGTACGAATTTCCTGGAAGTTATAAGCGCGAAACACATCCCGCGCCGCGGCCTCCACAAAATTCCACAGCGCCGTCTCCGGCGGCAGCAGATCGCGCGTTCCTCGGACAGCTTTGATCATGAGCAGCTCTTTGGCTTTTAGCTCAAAATCCCTTGTCATCCTGAGCGAAGTGAGTTCGTCCGCGAAGCGGATGAACTCACGGAGTCGAAGGACCCCTGCACCACTTCCGTTGCCGCAGCCGCATCAGGGAATTCTCCCGCAAGCTCTTACTGATAGCTGAAACCTGATAGCTGATAGCTAAAAGCTATCTTTCTCTCAAATACTCGTCCTTATACCCTAAGTAATTCCTCGCATACCGCATGATGGTCTCCTGATCTTTCTCCTCCAGCTTCCGCCGGAACTTCCCCGGAGACCCCATCCACAACGACTCCGGCTCAACCACCGTCCCCTCAGGAATCAAAGTCCCCGCCGCAATAATCGAACCCGAACCAATCACCGCGCCATTCAGAATGATTGACCCCATCCCGATGAGACAGCGGTCACCAATCGTACAGCCATGCAGAGTGACCGAATGCCCCACCGTGACATACTCGCCCAGAAACACACCGTACTGCTCCTTCATGCCGTGCAACACGCTGCAGTCCTGCACATTCGAATAGGCGCCCACGCGAATCGCATACACGTCTCCACGCAGCACAGCGTTCATCCAGATGCTGGCATGTTCGCCCAGCGCCACATCGCCGATGATCTGCGCCGACTCGTCGATATAACACGACTCCCCAATCACCGGCCGCACACCCTTGTAGGAACGAATCATGTTGAGGATCGAAGGAAATTGAACATAACATGATGCCGGGAGAGATGCACGTGTGGACGCGGGCGACTCGCCCGCGCGGGCGAAGGCCGCCCAATAGAGAAGAGCGCGGCCACCGGCCGCGCTCTCAGACATTCGGGTTTTACTTCTGCACACTTAATTCTGAATTCTGCCTTCCCTAGTTCTCCGTCACCTTGGGCACATCCGGCACTTTCGGAACCTTGGGAACCGATGGCACAGACGGCACCGGCGGAACCCCTGCCAGCGACGACCCCTTGCGAATCGCAATCGTGCCATGCTCGTTGTTCAACACAACCCGTGGCCCTCCCTCGCCGATGGTTCCGGAGGCCGAGCCATTGTCGTCCGCGTTCTCGATCTTCAAGTCCCGGAAGTCGGACTCGATCTCTCCACCCCGGGCTCGGGCTTGCACCTGGAATCCGGCTTTGTCCGGCAGGTAGACCTCGATTTCGCTGTTGCGATTGGTTACGTCCATGCTGCCCACTTTGTTCATGTGTACTTCAACCGAGCCGTTTTCATTCTGCACGCGCACATCCCCGCTCACCCCCGTCAGCCGGACATCCTTTGAGCGGGTCAGCAAACGGAAAGGCCCGGCCAGGTCCGTCGCCCGCAAATCGCCCGAATCCATGTCCAGATCGCCGTCCAGCCGCACGAACTCCATGTCGGTCCGCGCCGACTTGAAGAACACCGGATTCGCGATCTTGGCCAGCTTGATGCTGTCAAATTCGCCCGTGATACGCGCGTTGCCCTTGATCTCATGCAACGAGATCTCGTCGCCACGCCCCTGCACCGCAACATCGCCCGAAGTCTGCGAAATCCGCGTCGAGCCTCGCGTCATATTGACGCTTACCTTCCCGTTGATGTCTGACGCAGTCGTGTCGCCGCGGGTTGAAAGATCCAAATCTCCATCGCGGCCCACCACGCTGATGTCGCCACGATGCGCCGTAATCACCAGCCCCGCCTTCCGTGGGACCGTGATCTCCAGGTCGGTTACCACGCCGTGCTCTCCCGCGCCCTGCGTATTGGCATTGAGTGTGACGGTATGGTCGGCGACCGAGATCTGCGGTTTAGTGGCGGCATTCCACTTGTCAGCATCTTCCTGCCGCTCCGCGGTCACCCGCTTGTGCACCACTACTTTGATCTGGTCATCCGTTGAAGCATTTACTTCTACCGCGCCGTGATCGTTTGACACATGCAAAGTCGCTCCCAGCGGAAACGCCTGCGCCAGTTCATCGTCATAACTATAACTGTGGCCAAAAAACGGAATGTCCTGGTCACCCACATCAATCTGGTCGCGCAGTTCGCTCCAGTTCACCCGCGTAGCCTGAGTCGCTCCCAGGCCCAGGAGGATCAGCATGATCAGCAGAAAGACTCCGCCGCCGCCAATTCCGGGCGCGCGCGTCCCCTCGCGTTGGGCCTGCTGATGTTCAATCAACTTGATCACACCCCAGAGAATGATCAGCAAAGGCCAGTAGCGGGCGAACAACCTGCCCAGCTCATCCAGCGAAACCACATGCATGGTTCCCAGCAGGAAGACCACGCCGATGATGATCAGCACCAGCGGCCCAGCCATCGAGCGTCTGCGTCTCGGTGGCGGGAGATTCGGAGGCGGAACGCTTGGTGGCGAAAACGAAGACGGCGGCACTGTAGGACTAGACATGACCCACCTCACTCGGAGGCGGCTGAATCGGCGTTTGCGGAGTTTGTGGTCCGCTGCTGATCTGCGGCGGCGCCTCAATGTGTCCCTCAGTCGAAGCATTGCTGGCCAGCAGCTTTACGCCGCCGATCACCAGCAGAATAATCGGCCACGTTCGGCCCCAGCCGATGTGGCCCATGCTGTCCAGCAAGCCCAGCGCTCCGATCGTGACCAGCACTGCCGGCCCCATCAGACACCGGGCGCGGCAGCGCGGGCATTGACAAGAAGACGAACCTTTTCCCAGCAAACCCCAGCGCTGGGCAAACATCCAAAACCCCAAGAAAAGCAGAAAGAACGGCCAGATCCGGTCCACGCCGAACTCCAGCGCGCCCATGGTGTGCAGCATGAACAGCACGCCCAGGCCGATCAGCACGATCGCCCCCGTGGGAATCTTGGCTGCGTCGGTCTTCTGGCCGGTGCTGAAGGTTTGACCCAACTCAAATGGATCCGGGGGCGTTTGCCCCATCTGGATCGCCTTAGCCGAGCGCACCGCGTCGATGATCTGGTACACGTAGAAAAACGCGATACCCAGCCCGCAAATCAATCCACTGATGTGGTCCGTTCCCCAAACCAGCAGAAAGAAAATGATCAGATGCGCCAGGCCCTTGGCATATTGCGCGGTATAGACCGCCCCCACGCCAAAAGGAAAGAACGCAGCCAGAATTCCGGCCACGGTCGGGTTCGGCCCCGATGCCGGTTGCACCGGTCCACCCACAGCGGGCGAGACAAAACCCACTGCGGCCGGCGGCTGCACCCCTTCGAGCCGCGCTGCCAGGCAGTTCTCGCAGTAAATCACGCCATGCACCGGACGGGTGCAACTGGCGCAAAGCGCTTTCCCGCAGGTGCGGCAATAGGCCACAGCTTCAACCGTGTTGTGCGTGGCGCAGTTCATGAAAGCCTCCTGTAAGTGGTCACCGTCACTACAGGCGGATCGTCCGAGGCGAGGGCCAGCACTGGCCGATCCTCACCCTGGCTGTAGTTGCGTTCCTGTTTCTGCTCAGGCTGTCCACTGGTGTTGTTATTCTTGTGCTCCTTTTCGGGCTCGGGCGCCGGTTCAACGGGCGTTGTGGCCCGCTTGAAATCCCGGACACGCGATTCCATCTCATACACAAAACGAATATTTTCGTAGTACTTCACCACCCGGCCGCTGGCCTCGTAGTAACTGCGCTTGATGGCGCTCGGCCGCAGGTCGGCATGCCGCAAGTCGGTCAGTTTCACTCCCGCCAGGCTCAGCGAAACTGAGAGCGAGAAAAACGCCATCCCGAACGACATGGCAAATCGCGGCTGCCGCGCCACCGCAAACACCGGCCGCAGCCACCCCGTTAACGCATCTCTCCAGGACGTTCGCGGATGACGTACCAGCTCTTCCACCCGGTTGGTCTCCCGCCCAATCGTCGCCACCAGGATGTTGTGTGCCAGCTGCGGCGGCGGTTCCACTTCCTCCAGCGATTTCAGCCAGCGCTGGCCAGCTTCCACTTCCGCGAACATCGGACCGCACACTGCACAGGCCCGCGCGTGAGTATGGAACACCTCCAGCCTATGCCCGGTCAGAATCCCATCCAGGGCATCGCTGAGAAGTGCTTCAAACTCAACGCACTGCATCCCGCCTTTGTTTTCGCCTGTTGGCATCACATCACCTGCCTATATGTACGTTGGAGCAGGCGTGCAAGTTCCGCTCGCCCGCGGTTTATTCTTGATTTCACGGTGCCTTCCGGCACCCGCAAAACCGCCGCAATTTCCCTGTAATCCATGTCTTGAAGATCTCTCAGCACCACCGCCTCCCGCAGCTCGGGAGAGAGCTTTTGCAGAGCCCGGTGTACCGTCTCCCGGGTTTCGCGGCTCTGTACACTTGCATCCGGTGCCGGGCCTTTGTCTTCAATCCGATCGCTGAGCGGCATAGCGTCTTCATGCTCAGAAGCCGGCACGTCCAGTGAATCCGTAACCCGGTCCTGTTTACTGCGCCGAAAATGGTCCACCAACAAATTTCGCGTGACCGTGGTAACCCAGGTCACGAACGCGCCCCGGTCCACGTCATAGCTGCCCAGCGTGCGGTACATTTTGATGAAGACCTCTTGCGTGAGGTCCTGCGCGTCATCGGCCGATCCCGCGAAACGATAGCAAAGATTGTAGATTCGCCGATGATATTGGTGCACGATCTCTTCCCAAGCCACCACGTCGCCCGCCACACAGCGGCGGACCAGCGCTCCTACGACCTGGGTGTCTTCCAACCTGCACTCCCCAGAACCCCTGGTTTAGCCCGCAGCCAATCGAGGCACACCACGGGCTTAACACCACAATCTAGATACGTTGTTGTGGCCCCAAAGGTTCAGGACATCGAAAATCAGGGAATTGTAGCAGGCGCAGCAAGGGCAGGGCGAACACAAGACGAAGATCCTGTCGGCAACTGAGAACTGAGAACGGAAGAACTGGAAACTGGCTTTCTTGAAAAATCGAAGTTCCAAAGGCAGCAAAGCGCTAAGTTTACTTGCTCACATTCAGCGTTATCGCAGCAGTATGTTGAATGCCGCCACCAGTGGCCGTGACCGTGATCTCGGGAGCTGCCCACACTCGCTGCCGTTCCCTTCGTCAGGGTCAGCGTCGAACGGCCGCTTCCCGGCGACCCCAGGCTCTGCGGACTGAGGCCAACAGTAATTCCGGTCGGCGCTCCGGAAACGCTGAGCGCAATCGCGGACGCAAACCCTCCCAAGGCGGAAGTAGTGAACGCAACCGTGCCTTTACTGGTTTTTCCGCTGACCGAAACTGTCGCTGAGACTGGGGTGAGCGTGAAGCCTGGCACATTGACAGTTAAGCTTGAGGTCTTCGTGATTCCACCGCCGGTGGCCGTTACCACGATGGTGTAGGCCTTCGGTGCGACCGCCGATGATGCGTTAAATGTCAGGGTGGTTGATCCCGACCCAGGAGCGCTGATGGTCGAGGGGGCGAAAGAAGCGGTCAATCCGGCCGGCAGCCCGCTAACGCTAAAGCCCACGGAAGAGTTAAACGTTAAGTTCCCGGTCACTGTCAGCGTTGCCGTTCGTGAACCTCCGGCCGCGACGCTCACGGACGTCGGCGTTGCCCCTAAGGTGAAGGTCGGTGCAGGCGCCACAGTAATCGAGATTGCGATCTTTTGCACCGTCTTGCCGCTGGTGGCGGAAATGTTCGCAGTGTAGGTTCCTGCTTTGGCGGTGCTTGAGGCCGTCAGCTTCAGGATGCTCGTTCCGGACCCAGGAGCAGCGAGGCTGGTTGGTGTGAACGTCGCCGTGACTCCGGTGGGCAAACCCGTTGCCGTAAATGAAACGCTCGCGTTGAAGCCGCCGCTCACAGTGACGTTCACATTCGTGCTGCTGTTTGATCCTGCGACCACTGTGAGCGTGCTCGAGTCCAAACCGGCTTGGAATGCGGGTACTGTGGTGGCATCGCTCCAGTGACCCACCATGATGTTCGCATCAACCGAGCCCAAGCCGGTGGCCCGGTCGTATCCCGTGCCGGCGCTGAATCCGGTGACCCCGGGAACGCCGTTGTTGCCGGTGGTGGTGTCGTGAAACACCGCCGCGCCGCCCGAGGTCTGTTTCCCCGCCAGAGCGTAGAAAGCCGTATTGGCATTGCCCTGTCGCGCGCCGGCGTTTTGCACCACCAATGCCATCAAACTGGCAAACGAAGGAGATGCCGCCGAAGTGCCCCCAACCACGTATTCCCCACTGTTCATGTAGATGAGATACCCATCGTGCCCGGCAGCCGAGAGCGACACATCCGGTACATCCCGCTTGCCATCCGCAGGGACTCCCGTCCCCGTCTGCCAGGAAGGTTTCGCATACACTATGCTCGTTCCGCCTCCACTGGCCCACAAGCCGCCGCCACTGCTTTCGTTCCAGACAACTTCCGGGATGTAGCTCAACGCCGAGCCCTGCGCCGCGCTGTTGGACGAGGACCAATACGCACCAGCGTTCGAGGTGTCGCTGAACTGGGTGCCACCGACGCAAACACAGTAAGGCGTCGAGCACAGGCCGTTGACTCCCGTGCCGGCGCTCCCGCGGCTGGCGGAAGATGAGTCGCAACCGGCCGCTCCGCTGTCGCCCGAAGAAACGAACACCGTGATCCCCTCGGCCGCGGCCTGCTGCCACAAACTATTGAGGAAGCTATTCCCGGAACTGCCCAGCGCCGCCTCGCAAAGTCCAAAACTCGTGCTCATGACCGGCGCCAGATTGTGGTTCACGATATATTGCGCCGAGAGATAAACGCCGTCGCTGGAATTGGTGGAGGCCGAAACCACAAAATCAACGGTCGCGTTCTTGGCCACCGCTCCTGCCCATTCCACGTCGAGATCCGCCTCGACTTCTTCGCCTGAGGAGAAGATTCCCGGATTGGCGCCATTGACGATGATTTGCGGATTGTTCGCCGGCAGCCCAAACATGCTGCGGAAGGCCTGAACGTCGGAGAGATTGATATTCGACCGGGCCACGATGGCCACGCTCTGGCCGCTGCCGTTGATGGATTGCCCATAAAGCGGCGTAACGTCGTAAATCGTGGCGAAATCTGCCGGGGCCATATAATGCGCGCTTCCGCTGCTTAAGTCGGGCGTAGTTTTTCTCGCATCGCTGTGCGTCGCCCGGCTGCGAAAGTCATGCAGCGAGACCACTCCGCTTACCACGTTCGCCAGCGCCAGAGGAATTTGCGGGTCCTTCGCGTTGGCGTGGTGCACTTCGCTTCCCATCACGTACGTGTGAATGGGTGTGTGGAAGGTCGAATCCACCTGTGCCGCGGTTCCGCTGAAAACAATCGCGCGCCGCCCGGCCGTGACCTCCTCTATTTCCATGCCATGAATCTGCAGCCAATTTAATACCTGGTCCAGATCGTTCTCTGAGATGCCAAAGTGCACGCCATACTCCTCCGGCGTCAGCCACTGGTGATAGTGGACCGAGTCGGGATCCTGTTGTTCGCGGACCAATTCATCCAGAATCTGTTGCCGCCCCGGATCCAAGTTCAGGACCAGGATCATCCGACCCATACGGTAATTGCGCGCTACTGCGCCGCGATCAAACTCCGCCCGGGCCAGCGGATGCAGATTGCCCCGCAATACGACTCTTGCGTCATCATCCACATAACCCCGCACCAGGTCCCGTGGTTGGACGAAAGGCAGGTCTTTACCGTCGTTCGGTATCTGGGATAATGCAGCAGTGGTCAGCAGCAAGAGGCAAAGCGATAGGACGAGGCGCATGCCTGTTCTATCGGCGAACCGCGGTATTTCTTCAATTCAAAAGAGCACATCGGAGGCTTGAGTAATCCTGTTGCGAAACTACGGTGCGGAAGGTCGGCCAGAGGGGAAACTGAGAACCAGGAACTGAGAACTGGTTTTGTTCGAGCAGCAGGCGTGCAACGAAAAGCCAGTTCAGAGTTCCTGGTTCTCGGTTCTCAGTCCTGCGCGCGCCGTCACTCGCTGGTGAAGTAATCCACGGTCACCGGATTTTCGAACAGCGAGTAGTCACGGGTCACCACGGTAATCCCGCTTTCGGTGACGAAATATCGCTGCCGGTCAGCTTCGGGATCGTATCCAATGGTTGTGCCCTCGGGAATGTGCACATCCCGGTCGATGATTGCTTTGCGGATGCGGCAGCGCCGCCCCACATTCACGTGCGAAAAGAGAATGCAGGCGTCAATTTCGCTATAGGAATTGACCCGCACATCGGGAGAAAGCACGCTATTTTTGACAATGCCGCCCGATACAATACAGCCGGAAGAAACAATGGAATCCACCGCCGTCCCGGTGCGCCCGGTTTCGGCGAACACAAACTTGGCTGGCGGATATTGGCGCTGATGAGTCCGGATGGGCCAGTTCTCGTCATATAAGTTGAAGACGGGCGAAACGGAGACCACGTCCATGTTGGCTTCGTAGTAGGCCTCGAGCGTTCCCACGTCGCGCCAGTAAAGCGCTTCTTTCTTGTTCTCATCCACGAAGTCGTAGGTATAAACCCGGTAGTCGTTCACCATCTTCGGCAGAATATCTTTGCCGAAATCGTGGCTTGAGTTTGGGTCCTCCGCGTCCTTCAGCAGGACCGGAATCAGGACATCTGTGTTGAACAGATAAACTCCCATCGAGGCGGAGCATTTCTCCGGATTGGAGGGTGAGCGCAACTCGGTCTGCTTGGGCTTCTCCTCAAACCCCAGCACCCGATGATCCGGATCCATATCCACCACCCCAAAGCGTGACACTTCTGAAGGATCAATCTGGATGGTCGCCAGCGTCACGTCGGCTCCAGTTTCCTGGTGCCGCTTCATCATCAATCCGTAGTTCATCTTGTAGATGTGGTCCCCGGAAAGAATCAGCACGTGTTTCGGCTGCTCCGAGCCGATCGAATAGATGTTCTGGTAGACCGCGTCCGCGGTGCCCTGGTACCAGCTCTCGCTGACTCTCTTCATCGGCGGCAAGACTTCGATGAATTCGCCCATTTCGCGCGCCAGGAACGTCCAGCCTTCGCGGATGTGCCGGTTGAGCGAAAGTGCCTTGTATTGCGTAAGGATGTATACCTTCCGCAGGTCGGAATTGATGCAGTTGGAGAGAGTGACGTCAATGATGCGATAGATGCCGCCGAAGGTCACCGCCGGCTTGGCCCGGTCGCGGGTCAGGGGATAGAGCCGCTCGCCCGCTCCGCCCGCCAACAGTACCCCCAGAGTATCTTTCATAGGCTCCCGCTTGGATGCGGATCGACGGCCCCGGGAAAACGCTGCCGGATATGGCGAATAGCTCGTGCTTCCCCGGCACGCCTCAAAAAACAGTCGATACTAGCACAAAGTCCCACGGTCCTCCGGAGTCCGGGTTTCGAGGTCCTTTGTGTACTCTGTGTACTCTGTGGTTAACTCCCGGTTCAGTGTCCTCTGTGCGCTCCGTGGTGAATTTTCGATTCCGCGTCCACTGACTTAAGATACCTCTTTACCAAAACTGGCCGTGGAGCTCCCGTGACAACTCAGGTCGACCTTCCCCAAACCCTGCCGGCACGTTACTACACCGACCCAGCGGTTTTTGACGATGAGCTTGAGCGCTTTTTCTGCCAGACCTGGGTTTGTGCCGGACGCACTCGGCAGATCGAAAGCCCGGGCGACTATTTCCTACGCGAAATCGGCAACGAAAGCATCATCATAAGCCGCGACGAAGGCGGCCACGTACAGGTCTTCTACAACGTCTGCCGCCATCGCGGCACCCGCATCTGCACCGCTCCCGAAGGCAAGTTCCCCGGTCGCATCCAGTGCCCCTACCATGGCTGGACTTACGGCCTCGATGGCTGCCTGCTAGGCGCGCCCCACATGGATCGCTCATTCCGTCACCAGGACTACCCATTGAACTCGGTGCACTGCGATGTCTGGGACGGCCACATTTTCATCAATTTAAGTCCGAACCCAAAGCCCCTTGCCGATCAGTTGTCGTCCCTTCCAGAGAAATTCGTCCCCTGGCGCATGCAGGAGTTGCGACTCTACAAGCGGATTGCCTACGATGTGAAAGCCAACTGGAAACTGGTCGTCCTAAATTACAACGAATGCCTGCACTGTCCTCTTTTGCATCCGCAGTTGAACAAGGTGTCAGACTACCTCAGCGGAAACAATGCGCCGCCGGACCCGAACTTCATCGGCGGCTCCATGGATCTCAAGAACGGCGCCGAAACCATGAGTCTGGATGGCCAGCGCCGCCGCGACTACCTTCCCGGTTTAAATGAAGCTGAGCGCCAGATGGTTCTGTACTACGCGGTCTATCCCAATCTGCTGCTCAGCCTGCATCCCGATTACATGATGACCCACACGCTCTGGCCTCGCGCCGTCGACCGCACGGAGATCATCTGCGAGTGGCACTTCCATCCTTCGGAAATGGCTAAGCCCGGTTTCCAGGCGGAGGACGCGGTCGAATTCTGGGACGTGACCAACCGGCAGGATTGGGCCGTCTCCGAGCTATCGCAAGCCGGAATCAAATCGAGAGCGTACAAACCCGGCCCGTACTCCACACAAGAAAGTCTGCCTCACGCCTTCGACCAGATGATTCTGCAGCGCGAGCGTGAGGCCCAATCTGGTAACACGCAATCTTGAGATGGTTTTCAGCCGCGAAGCAACGCAAGGTGCAGCCCAGGGACGTCAGTTCTGGGTGCATATGGAAAATGCGTGAGTCCCGGAGGGACGACACACAAGCCTAAGCCGAACCCCAATTCCTGCGTTCCAAAAAAGTCGGCGGTTCATACGTCCGCCCCGCTGCCAGGTGCTTTTCTTCCCGCCGAGTGGACCATAACAAGATCGGGCCCAGCAAAGCGGCGGTGAGGCGGGCAATGATTGGAGATTCTTTCTCAACTTCGCGGCGCAACTGGTGAATCCGCTCACTCACGCTGCAATTAACTTTCCTGAATTCCCGCTCCATCACCCAGAGAGCCGCATTGTAGGCCCCACTTAGCTTCTTCACTTGCCGCGCAAACCGCTCACGGACACGTGGGTCGGGATAGTCCTTGTAGCGTTGCCAGCCCTGGAGCATGGTCTGGCACATGCGATAGAGACTCGGCCCATTCCGCTCGAAATCGCGCCAGAACGCCCAATCCAGGAGGCGCTTTGAATCCTCGCGCGAGATTGCGCCATGCCGGAAGTTGAATTTGTACTGTCCATGGATATCGGCGAAGTCAACATCCGTCAGCAGCCGGCCCTGTTCAGCCATTTCCCCGTAAAGCGGCGTGCCGGGAACCGGCGTGTAGAGCATGAACTGGTGAAAGTCGGTCTGGTAGCTGGCCGCCGCTTCAATTTCCTCGGCGATATTGTCGGGCGTGTGGTGCTCCAATCCAATGATCGTCGAACCCTGCACTCGTATGCCGTGTTCGCGAAGTTCCCGCGTCAGTTGCCCAATGTCCGTAGTCTGGAGCTTGCTGTAACTGGACTTGGGAGACTCCAAACCCATCCATACCCAGGAGATACCCAGTTCGACCAGTTCCATCATGGTGTATTTTCGAATCGCATTGGCGGAAGCAAACACTGAAAGCTCCCAACACTTGCCCGCCTGCTTCATGCGGTCCAGCAAGCGCATGGCGCGGGTACGGTGGAGCAGGAAGTTTTCGTCCATTACAAAGAACGAATTTACTTTGAGTTCAGACTCGATCCCGCACATCACTTCGAACAGTTCATCGCCGGTCTCATAAAAGTTAAAGAAGTTTCCCTTGCCGCCAAAAAAAGCAGACGTGGTACAAAAGTTGCACCCCATGGGGCAACCCACCGACGGGATGATGGTTGCCGCTGTCCCGCCCTTGCGCTGCGGCAGACGTACTCCCATGATGCGCGTCTGTAGGCCGGAGACTATAGCTGGATGACGGATCGGTGCGTGCTCGTCTTCTCCCAGGTATCGGCGCATCCAGGAAATGCCTTCTCCGCGCACGATATAGTCGGCGTCGATCATCGCCTCCAGTCCGGGAATCGCTGCCACGTGTCCGCCTACCACGATCGCCGAACTGGGCGATAGCTCGCGCACCATGCGGCACATTTCCCGGACCTTCGAAACGTTTACGATGATCGCAGAGATGCCGACGACATCGTAGTGGTTCGCAGTCAACTCGCGGGCGAAGGCTTCCCGCGTGGGGAAGTCCAGCACGCTGCAGGGCGCCGAAATATTTGCCTGAATCATCATGATGCCCCAGGATCGATGGAACATACGCAGCGAGAAGCTGCCTTGTGCGCGCGTGACTTGGTTGTGGTACAGCTCCATCGGATTAATCGCTCGGCTGCCAAATTCGTCGTCTTGCGCATAAGGCCCGAAGACCGAACTCAGCAGGATGCGGGCGCGACTTCCCCTAGAGTGAGGTTTCATGTGATTTGTTTGAAGCGTAATTTCTCAGGAGGGTTCTTCGCAGTGATCATCGGCACATTACAAAACTATTACATGCGGCGAGCGGTCACAGGCGTATGGGAAGTGAAAAAGGTTCGAGGGGAATCGGTGATACCGCGGCCTTATGCGGCGTCGTCTTCGATCTTGATGCGCAGGGACTTGAGGAACTTCAGGTCCTGATCGCTGATCTTGAATTCAGGATTGGTGGTTAGGGTGGTCACTAGCGAAGTCTTGTCAGGCGATTTCTCTCCCGGCTTGCTCACTCCAATTGTGGCCTCCAGCACCAGGAAAATGTCGTACCCGCCCTCCTTGATGCGGGACACGACCTCGGCAATCTGCTCCGAATCGGCCAGCGACTCGTTGATTGCCTCTCCCAGTTCTTTCATTAACTGCTTCAGTTGCTGGTCCACATGCCCCCCGGGTACGCCCACGTCACATCCATTAAGATGCCGGCCAGTGCCGCCGTGATTCGTCGTGCCCCGCCGTTCGCGTTATTGTAACTCCGGAGGCCACCGAAAGGGCTGCTAAAATCTGGTTTATGGTGAGCATTTCCTCAGCTCGCAAGCTGACCATTTTGGCGCGGGTCGCCGCCCGGCAGGCCGGACAGAATCGAACCGTCGGCGCGATTCTCCGAGGCCTCCGCACCACCGCGACTCACTTCGGTCGCGTGTTGCACCAGCTTTGGCTTGAGGTCACGGGCTTTGTTTTCTTGTTCATAGCCGCCATCGGTGCAGGTGCGTTAACCCGCGAATACACGCACTATCGCGCTTCGCATGCCGGACCGGGACGCCTGCTGCTTGCAATTTGTTTCACACTTACGTTCGCCTGGTTTGGCGTAAGTTCCTTCTGGAAGGTGCGGAGGAAATAGCAAAAAGAATATCCTCCGTGGACTCCGCGTCCTCTGTGGTCAATTGCTTATTGCGGCATGAAGAACGAAAATAACGGCGGTGAGTGAAAAATCTAAACCCGCCGGTCCCGCTGATCCAGAAACCTCGTCCCACATCCCCGTCCGCCCGCTCTACACCCCCTCCGATTTAGACGGCTGGGATTACGACCGCCAGGTCGGCTACCCCGGCGATGTCCCCTTCACTCGCGGCGTCCAGCCGACCATGTATCGCGCAAGACTCTGGACCATGCGCCAGTACGCCGGCTTGGGGGACGCCGAGGAATCCAACAAGCGTTACAAGTATCTTCTGGCCAACGGCACCACCGGCCTTTCCGTCGCATTTGATCTTCCCACCCAGATCGGCATGGATTCCGATGCCGCTCTCGCCTTCGGCGAAGTGGGCAAAGTCGGTGTTGCTATTGATTCCATCGAAGACATGCAACGCCTCTTCGATGGCATCGACCTGACAAAAATTTCCACGTCGATGACCATCAACGCCACCGCGTCTATTCTGCTCGCGCTCTACGTTGCCGTGGCCCGCCGCCAGGGCGCGGAGATTCGCCATCTTTCCGGCACCGTGCAGAACGACGTCCTCAAAGAATATGTCGCTCGCGGGACTTATATTTTTCCGGTGGCGCAGGCCATGCGCATCATCACCGACATGTTTGCCTGGGCGAGCCAGAATGTTCCGGAGTGGAATCCCATTTCGATCTCGGGATACCACATGCGCGAAGCGGGTTCGACCGCGGTACAGGAAGTTGCGTTCACTCTGGCCAATGGCATGGCTTACGTGCAGGCTGCGATCAACGCCGGCCTCGACGTCGATCAATTCGCTCCCCGGGTTTCGTTTTTCTTCAATGCGCACAACAACTTTCTCGAAGAAGTCGCCAAGTTCCGCGCGGCGCGTCGCATGTGGGCGGGCATCATGCGCGAACATTTCAAGGCGAAGAATCCGCGCTCCTGGATGCTGCGCTTCCACACCCAGACCGCCGGTTCGACGCTCACGGCGCAGCAGCCGGAAAACAACATCGTGCGCACCGCGATTCAGGCCATGGCCGCGGTTCTTGGCGGAACGCAATCGCTGCATACTAATTCTTATGACGAAGCGCTCGCTCTGCCCACGGAACAGGCGGCGCGCATCGCATTGCGCACCCAGCAGGTGATCGCGTACGAATCGGGTGCGCCGCAAACTATCGATCCGCTGGCCGGGTCTTATTATGTTGAAGCGCTCACCGACGAGATTGAGAACCGGGCGAGTGAGTATCTGCAGAAAATTGATGCACTCGGCGGCATGCTCAAAGCCATCGAGCGCGGATTCGTGCAGCAGGAAATCCAGAACGCAGCCTATGAATACCAGCAGCAGGTCGATCATCACGAAGCTGTCGTGGTCGGCGTAAACCGCTTCGCCGTGGAGCACGAAAAGCCCATCCCCACCCAGCATATCGATGAAGCACTGGAGCAAAGACAGGTGGAACGCGTCCGTGCTTTGCGCGCGCGCCGCGATCCTAGCGTTTGGCAAGCGTCGCTCAAGCAGGTGGAAGAAGCAGCCCGCTCCGGCGCAAATCTTATGCCGCACATTCTCACAGCGGTCGAAGCGAATGCCACGGTAGGCGAAATCTCCGACACCCTGCGCGGAGTGTTTGGGGAGTACAAAGAGACGGTGGTGATTTAGGGGGGTGAACGCTTCGGGAAGGGCACGAGTTCCACTCGTGCCGATTGAAGCCCTAGGCCGCATCGGCTTTAGCCGCTGAGGTCCACGAGTCCAGCTTAAACCCCGGATATGCCGAGCAATAGCGATACTCCTCTGCGCTCGAGACCAACCTGCGTGCCACCGGATTCTCGTGAATGTAGTTCCGATGCCCTTCAAAATCGCCGGTGTCACGAATCCGATGATCGGTAAATCCCCTTTGCCAGACTTCTTTCTTTTTGCCAAATTCCTTGCCAAAGGCATGCGAATACCCGCCTTTGATGAGTTGTACGGCTCGCTCCAGCGTCACATCTTTGGCGAGTGTAAGGAGTAAATGCACATGCTCGGGCATCAGAACAAAAGCATGCAATAAGAACTTACCCGCACGCCCGTAGCCGTAGAGAGTCTTCAAGAACAATCGGGCATACGGCTCGACAACGAAAAGCCTCCTGCGTTGAGAGGTTATGAACGTGACGAAGTAGGTGCCAGGTGGGGACATCAGACGAGTGGGCTTCACAAGCCGACCTCAGCGGCTAGAAGCCGCCACGGGACTTAGCCTAAACCGGCACGAGTGGAACTTGTGCCCTTCCCGGTTGAAATAGTCGGCGTTCGTTCTATTTTGGGAATTCCACACCTTGAGAACGTTGTTCGCCGAACTATGATTGAACTAGTTTGGCGAACAGTGTCCCGAGCCCCGGCTAACGAGCCGGGGCTTTCGTGTTTAGGCTCGCGTAGGGACAGGTCTCCGACCTGCCTGCCCTGAGCGAAGCCGAAGGGTCCGCCCGAGCGCAGCGAGGGCCAGCGTCACTCCGGCAAACCCACCACCACCGCCCGCCGCCGCGGCAATTCCTCCTCAGAAATTTCCCCCACAGACTCCAGATCGATCCCCAACCGCCGGCATTCCTGCCACGCCGCCTCGTTGAAGAAATAGACGATATCTCCCCCAAAACGGTCTTTGATGCGGCGACGCGCTTCCATGTCGAACGGACTGGCCGAATACACCTTCAGCCCGCTCGCCTCGCGCAGGGCCCCGCCGAGTTGTCGCTGGAATCCCAGAGCCCCCTGCCGCACTTGCGCCATAGTGAACGCCACCACATGGTAGGACATAAGGTTGCACCGAGAATGGCAGAGGAGAAACGGGCTGTCCAAAAACCGGCATGCTCACTGGACAGCTCGCTTTCAGTCTATCCTCACTAACACCGTATTCGGGAGAATCGTAATGCCTATGCACCGTGGGCTCAGGTTGGCGCTTCTTAGTCTAGGTCTTTGTGCTCACGCACAGAGTGCCGTTCCGACTCAGCCAGTACAATCAACTGGGGCCCCTTCCCCTCAAACCGCTCCCCCCGAGACCAGAAAAACCAGCACACCTTACACGGGCGATCTCACCATCTTCGATTCGCCGGGGAGGGATGAGCGACTGCAGATCAGTCGGGTGATGGAGATTCTTGGCGTCGGGCCCGGGAAGGTGGTGGCGGATATCGGAGCGGGATCGGGGTGGTTCACGGTGCGGGCGGCGCGGCGGGTGACGGAAACGGGCAGTGTGTATGCCGTGGACATCAACCCGGAAGCGATCAGTTACATCAAGCGGCGGGCTCAAAAAGAAAACCTGCAGAATGTGACGACTATTCTGAGCAAGCCTGACGACCCGCTGCTGCCGGCGAATAGGATCGACGCTGTGCTTTTGCTGAAGACTTATCACGAGGTCGAGAAGCCGGTGACTTTGTTGCGTAATCTGCGGCCAGCGCTGCGGCCGGGGGCCAAGGTTGGAATCATTGACCGCAACGGCAACGGCGAGAATCATGGAGTGGCGAAGGAAGTCGTGATTCGCGAAGCAGCGGAGGCGGGCTACAAGCTGCGGGCGCAATATGACTTCGTCAAAGGCGACGGCATGGATTATTTCTTGGTTCTTACTGTGGAATGAAATCGAGGCCTAGCGATCGATCGCGACTTCGTAATGCACCGACCGTTCATCGTAATGGGAAAGCAGTTTTCTGGCCTCGGGCAGGATGACTGCAACTTCGTAATCGTTGCCGGCGAATGCCCGTACTGCGTCCATGGATGTGAAGAAGGTCAGCGTGACAAATTCCACTTCGTTGCCTGAATCGCGCCGCATAAGGCAGGCGCCGGTGTGCCCGGGCACCTGATGGATTCCAGGAAAGACTTTGGTGCGCAGGAGGTTTTCGTAGGCGTCAGCGTTAGCGCGTGAGGTCCAGCCATGCCATAAACGACCGATCATATGCACTCCGGTTGCGGAGAAAGAATTGTAGCTGAGTGCGGTTCGAACTTTCAGTGGCTGGTCGAAGTGGGGTTCGGGAGACAAGGGCGGCCCGGAGCATAGCGCGTTGCCACAAGAACCCCTACGGCCAGAAGTGCAATGCCGGCAAGCAGGAAAACCAGCGCTGGGCGCCGGGAGCGGGGCAGGAGTTCGGTTAGTTGGCCTTTGAGGTCGGGTCCCACTTCAGGGAGCGAGGCAGTCAAGTCCGGAACCGCAGCTTTGTATACGGCCCAGACCATGATTGCGATGCAGATGAGCACGAGCCAGAAAAACAAGGAGATGGCCAGAATAATGGTCAATCGATGTTGCCAGGGACTCAACCCGGCGCTATCCAGAATGAGGGCGGGAACATAAATGCTTGGACATGTCAGGAGAGATATCAGCATCGCGATACTGCGATACATCTTGACGAACGCTCTGATCTTTTCCTCGTCCGCCTTTGAGTCGACGAAGTAAGCCTGTTTCCTGGGGCCAAAGGGAAGAAACACCAGCCGCCCGTTGGGATCTTTTCTGAACTGGGCGTCAACGGCTTTGTTAATCAGTCCGGAGATCATTGACTAAGTCTTCAATCCGACACTTTGTAATCGCAAGCCTCGCGGCACGGCACGCAATAAAAGAGGCCGTCCTGGCAGAGGCGGATGTCGATCTGGCTCTGGCAAAGGCAGCAGAACTTTTCGCACTCGCATTTGTCTTCGAACATCTCGCACTGCATGCAGCGGTATTTGGTTTTCGCGGTGGTCGCCATGGGAGAAGCCTAGCGTGGGCCGTGAAGGCCGGAAAGTGCCGTTAGTAACAGGCCTGGATCACGGCTGGCCAGGGGGCGGGTTGGGGCCTGCATGTTGAAGCGCTTGCGGCGTGCGTGTTACGGTTAAGGGTCACCATCATCTGAGGACTTTCTTTTGCCCGCTGTGGAAGCGACTACTCCCGCCATTCGTAAGACCGCATTGAACCTGGTCCATCGCCAGATGGGCGCGAAGATGGTGGAGTTCAATGGCTGGGACATGCCCGTCGAGTACTGTAACGGCAAGGGAGGGATCATTGCCGAGCACATGGCGGTGCGCACTCGGGTTGGCATTTTTGACGTCAGCCATATGGGGGATATCCGGCTGAGTGGACCGGAGGCGCTGGCGGCGGTGCAGCACATTTCGATGAATGACGCGGCGCGGCTGGCGGTGGGCCAGGCACAATATTCGGCGATGCTTTATCCGCAGGGAACGTTTGTGGATGATGTGATCGTTCATCGCCTCGGGGAAGATGATTATCTGCTGGTAATCAATGCGGGCACCCGCGAGAAGGATTTCAACTGGGTGCGGGACAATACGCGGTCGTTCAATTGCAGAGTTGAGAATCTGTCGGACGATTACACGCAGATTGCGATTCAGGGGCCGAAGGCGGTTGATCTGCTGCAAAAATTAACAACCGTCGATCTGTCGGCGTTGAAATCTTACTGGTTTACGCACGGAATCATCGGTTTGGCCGGAGAACGCTACGTCGGGAGGAACATCCTGATTGCGCGGACGGGCTACACGGGCGAGGACGGATTCGAAATCTATATTCCGCCTGACCAAGCTACAGGTGTACACGTGTGGAACCGGCTCCTGGAGCTGGGCAAAGAGTTCGGAGTTCTGCCCTGCGGCCTGGGCGCGCGCAACACGCTGCGTCTCGAAGCCAAGCTCGCGCTCTACGAACATGAAATTTCCGATACGATCAATGTGTGGGAGGCTGGGCTCGACCGCTTCTGCAAGATGGAGAAGCCGGAGTTCGTGGGCCGGGCCGCTTTGGAGAAGGCCCGCGCGGCGGGACTGAAGCGAACTCTGGTCGGGCTGGAAATGGTGGAGCGTGGCATTGCCCGTGACGGATACAAGATTCTGAATGAAGGTGGTGCGCCGATTGGCTACGTCACCAGCGGATCACCCGCGCCGTTCTTGAAGAAGAATATCGCCCTGGCTTATGTGCCTCCGGAGTTTAGTTCGTTGGGGACCGTGGTGAAAGTGGAAATTCGTGGAGCTGGGGTAACGGCGCAGGTCGCGCCTACGCCCTTTTATAAGCGATCCAAGAAAAATTAACCACAGGGGACACGGAGAACACAGAGAAACCCCCGGATTCGCGAACCACTGAGGACACAGAGGACACAGAGAGACTTTAAAAGCCAAGAGCCAAAAACGCCAGGAGCCACAAGCTGCCATGCCTTATCCAACGGACCGCAAATACACTAAAGAACATGAGTGGATCAAAGCCGAAGGCGCAAGCGCAACTGTTGGCATTACGAACTACGCGCAGGATTCGCTGGGTGATATTGTTTTTGTCGAGGTCCCCAAGGTGGGCGCTGAGTTGACTGCGGGCAAGACTTTTGGCTCGGTTGAGTCGGTGAAGGCGGTTTCGGACTTGTACTCGCCGGCTTCCGGTACGGTTACCGAGGTTAACGGTGAACTGGCGACCGCCCCGGAGAAAGTCAATAAGGATGCGCTCAGCGCCTGGATGATCAAACTGACCCTTAAAGACCCTAGAGAACTGGACTCGCTGCTTTCCGCCTCCGACTATGAAAAATTTGTTGCGGAAGAAGGCGGGCATTGAGATCCGAACCTCGCGTCCCGACAATCGAACCGGTCTTGGATTACATCTAACTAGCTTTTATGCGTTATTTGCCTAAATCTCCGGCTGACCGTGAAGCCATGCTCAAAGCCATTGGGGCACGGTCCATCGACGACTTGTTTGGACCAATTCCTGCGGAATACCGGCTGAACCGCGATCTCAAGATTCCACGCCAGATGGCGGAATCCGAGATTGTCGACTGGTTTCGCGAGCGCGCCCGCGAAAACGGCGACGGTTATGCCAGCTTCCTCGGGGCGGGCGCCTACTCTCACTACCGGCCGGTGATTATCGATGCGTTGATTTCGCGCGGCGAATTCCTCACGGCGTACACGCCTTATCAGGCAGAAATCTCCCAGGGCACGCTGCAGTCGATCTTTGAATTCCAGACGATGATCTGCGAGCTGACCGGTATGGAAGTGGCCAACGCTTCCATGTACGACGGTTCTACGGCGGCTGCGGAAGCGGTGATGATGGCCGTGCGGCTAACTGGACGGCGCTCCGCAGTGATTGCCCGGAGCGTGCATCCGGAATACCGGGAAGTGCTCTCGACTTACGCATTCCACCAAGGTATGACTCTGGCTACGGTGCCGTTCGCGGAGAACGGCCGGCTCGACCTGCGGGCGCTGGAGAAATCGATCAACAAGGACACGGCATGTGTTCTGGTGCAATCGCCTAATTTTTTTGGGACGATTGAAGATGTTTCGGCGGTTGCGGAACTTGCCCACAAACATGGCGCACTGCTCGTGGCCTCGATTGCGGAGGCAATTTCGCTGGGGATTTTGGAGCCTCCACGGGAGGCGGACATCATCGCCATGGAGGCGCAGTCGTTCGGCGTGCCTCTGGGATTCGGTGGACCGTACTGCGGAGTGATCGCCACGCGCGAACAGAATGTTCGCCAGATGCCGGGACGGCTGGTAGGACAGACCACAGACCGTAACGGCAAGCGCGGTTTCGTGCTGACGTTGGCGACGCGCGAGCAGCATATCCGCCGGGAGAAGGCGACCTCGAACATCTGCACTAATCAGGCTCTGGTAGCGCTGATGGCCAATATCTTCATGACCGTTTACGGCAAAGTCGGCCTGCGCGAACTGGCGAAGCAGAATCTGGCCAAGGCGGCTTACGCCGCGCAGCAGTTCGGCAAGCACGCCAGCGTGCTGTTCCAGGGCGCACCGCGCTTCAACGAGTTTGTGGTGGTCACGAATGAAGATCCCTACGCTATCAACAGCCGGCTGCTGGGGCACAAGATGATTGGAGGGCTTCCGCTGAAGAAGTTTTATCCCGAACTGGAGAACGCGTCGCTGTGGTGTTGCACCGAATTGACCACGCGCACGAGCATTGATACCGCGGTGGGTTTCGTCGCTGACAGTGCTCGATCGGCGCGTGACATGAAAGAGGCGGACGTGGAGGAGTTGGCGCGATGAAGTCGCTGACCCGTAAAGCCACACGCCACGTCAACCAGAATGAAGGGCTGATCTTCGAAAAGTCCTCTCCGGGCAAAGCCGCGTGGAAGCTGCCTCCGCTCGATGTGCCGGAAGTGGATACCAAGGAGCTTTTGGGTTCAGCCGAAAGAAGCAGCCTGGGGCACATGCCGGAAGTCAGCGAGATCGAAATCATCCGCCACTTCACGCGGCTTTCCACCTGGAACTACGCCATAGACTTGGGCATGTATCCGCTCGGCTCCTGCACCATGAAGTACAACCCGCGGGTGAACGAAGTCGTGTCGCGGCTTGAGGGGCTGGCCAACGGTCATCCTTATCAGCCGGAGCGGGTGTCGCAGGGCGCTTTGCGCATCATGAAGACGCTCAGCGATTGCCTGCTTGAGATCACCGGTATGGATGCCGTCACGCTGCAGCCTGCCGCCGGCGCTCATGGCGAACTCACGGGCCTGCTCCTGGTGCGCGCCTATCACCACGCGAAGGGAGCGCCGCGCAAGAGAATCCTGATTCCGGATTCCGCTCACGGCACCAATCCCGCAACGGCGGCGATGGTCGGCTATGGAGTGGAAAATCTGAAATCCGACGCTCGTGGCATGGTGGACATCGCGGCCCTCGAAGCGCAGATGAACGAAGAGGTCGGCGCGCTTATGCTGACCAATCCCAACACGCTGGGAGTGTTCGAGCAGGAAATCCACAAGATTGCCGACATCATGCACGCCAAGGGGGGCCTGCTCTACATGGATGGCGCCAACATGAACGCGCTTGTGGGCAAGGTGCGGCCGGGAGATTTTGGCGTCGATTTGATGCACCTGAATCTGCACAAGACTTTCTCTACGCCGCACGGGGGCGGTGGACCGGGTTCGGGTCCGGTGGCGGTTAAGAAGATGCTCGAGCCGTTCCTGCCGCGGCCGGTGGTGGTTACACAAGCGGACGGCACGCTGGCTTTCGACTACGATCGTCCGCAATCGGTAGGTCGGGTGCGCGCGTTCTACGGAAACTTTGGAATGTTCGTGCGCGCACTGGCGTACATTCAAGCCAACGGGCCAGATGGCCTGCGGCAAACTACGGAAGACGCGGTACTGAACGCGAATTATATCCGGAAGGGAATTGAGGGCCCATACGATCTGCCCTACTCCACTCCGACTATGCATGAAGTGGTTTTCAGCGACCGGTTGCAGGCGAAAAAAGGCGTGAAGACCATGGACATCGCCAAACGCCTGATCGATTACGGATTTCATCCCTACACCACGGCATTTCCGCTGATTGTTCCCGGGGCGATGATGATTGAGCCGACCGAGAGCGAATCCAAACAAGAAATGGATTTCTTTATTGAAGCTATGAAATCTATCGCGCAGGAAGTGGAAGACGATCCGCAGATGGTGCTCGATGCGCCGCATTCCACGCGCGTTTCGCGGTTGGACGAGACTACCGCCGCTCGGAAGCCGATCCTCCGTTGGAAGCCTGGCGTTTAACCACGGAGGGCACAGAGGACTCAGAGGACTGCGGATTTACCACTGAGGTCACGGAGGACTCGGAGGGGGGCTTGCCATTCACCATGCGGCGGATGCCGTCTCGCAGATGTACTACGTTGAAGTTGATCAGCAATCCTAGATATTTGTCGCTCAGCTTGAGATAGGTCAGCAGTTGCGCCTGATGGACGGGAGCGATTGCGTCCACTGACTTGACCTCGACAACCACCGTATTTTCCACCACGATATCCAGCCGGCAACCGCAGTCGACAATGACGCCGTTATAGCGCACGGGCAGGGGAAGCTGCGCCGCCGTGCGCAAGCCCCGCTGGTTGAGTTCGTGGACCAGACAGACCAGGTAGACATTCTCCAGCAACCCGGGTCCCAGAGCACTATGCACACGCATCGCAGAATCCACTACCTCACCGCTGATTTCGTTGAAATGCATCTCCGTGTCCTCTGTGTCCTCAGTGGTGTACATCAGGGCGGCATGATGAGTCTGTGACGTCCGAACGTGACCAGAAAGGTGCTTGTGCAAAACCCTCCCTGCCTTCTCTGTGCCCTCTGTGGTTAAATTCGGTGTTGCCTGAGGCCGGGAATCCAACGTCTCTATTCACGTCGCCGCAAAGGCGCAGCGTAGTTCTTTGTCTGCTTCTGGTGGTTCTGACTCTGGTCCTCTACAACCCAGTCTCCCGCTACCCCTTTCTCACTTTCGACGATCAGCGCTACGTTACCGAGAATTGGCATGTGCAGGCGGGGCTGCGCTGGGAGACCGTCGAGTGGGCGTTCACCACGTACGATGCCGCGAACTGGCATCCGCTGACCTGGCTTTCTCATGCTCTCGATTGGCAGCTGTTCGGGAAGAATCCTGCGGGACATCACTATACAAATGTCTTAGTGCATGCGGTGAACGTCGTGCTGCTGTTTCTGCTGCTGCAAGGTGCGACAAGTTGCGCCTGGCGGAGTTGGATGGTGGCCGCGTTCTTCGCGGTGCATCCTATCAATGTCGAATCGGTGGTCTGGATTGCGGAGCGGAAGAACGTACTCAGCATGTTGTTTTTTCTGCTCGCGCTGTGGGCATATTGGGCGTACGCGCGCAAACCCGCGATTCTGAGATATGCGGTGGTTGTGCTTTGGTTCGCGCTCGGCCTCATGGCGAAGCCGCAAGTGATTACCTTTCCTTTCGTTCTCTTGCTCTGGGACTACTGGCCGTTGCGGCGGACTTTGCCGATTTCCCGCCTTGTTTTGGAGAAGGTGCCGTTGTTTCTCATGTCGCTTGCCAGCGCGATCATCACAGTCAAAGCGCAGGCCGCCGGTGGGGCGGTTCGCTCTACGCTGGAATATTCTTTGTGGGACCGAGCGCAGAATGCATTCGTGGCCTATGCGACGTATGTGCTCAAGGCAGTTTGGCCGACCCGGCTCGCGCCGTTGTATCCACATCCGGGCAATTCGTTGCCAGCGTGGCAGGTTCTGGCGGCAGTGATCTTCTTAGCGATCGTCACAGTATGGGTTGTAATCACGCGGCAACGCCGGTATCTGCCTGTGGGCTGGTTCTGGTTTCTGGGCACATTGGTTCCGATGATCGGACTGGTCACGGTTGGCGCTATCGCGATGGCCGACCGCTACGCCTATCTTCCGTTCGTTGGACTGTTCATCGTGCTGAGTTGGGGCGCGGCGGATCTGGCGCAGGCATGGCATCTTCCCCGTGCGGCGCTGGCAATTCCGGCGGTGGCGCTTATAGCGCTCACTGCTGTCGCGCATCATCAGATCGAGTATTGGAGGGACAACGTAAGCCTGTGGACGCACACCATAGAAGTGACCGGACCGAATTTTGTGGCCGAGGATAGTTTGGGTGTGGGGCTGGCGGCTGAGGGAAGAATGGCCGAGGCGGCAGCACATTTTCAGCGGGCGGTGGAGATTTCTCCCGAAGATCCCATCGGCAATTTTAATCTGGCAGCCTCCGCGCAGGAAAAGGGAGATCTGCCGGAGGCGGCTCGACGCTATCAGCTCATGCTGCAGCTGCAATCGGACACGCGCCTTCAGGCCGACGCTTATGCCCGTTTGGGATCGGTGTATCGCGCCATAGGGAACTTCTCTCAGGCGCGATTAAGCTACCGTGCAGCCCTGCAATTGGTTCCGGACAATCCCTTGGTCCTAGTGCAACTGGGTGTGCTGTCGCAACAGATGCAGGAGTTTGATGAAGCCATTGCCGACTATTCGAAGGCCATGGCAATACAGCCCACGGATGTCGGATATTTGCTGCTGGCGCGGGCTCTCACGCAGAGTGGGCGCGCCGCCGAGGCACAAACAGCACGCGAGCGGGCGGAAAGTTTGTCACGCGACCTGGCACGCGCTGAGCAGGAAACGGATGGGTTGCTGAAGCGATGAATAAGGGCATGGCGACTGCCACCAAAAAAGAGAGTCGGACGCAGCAAGCAGCGAGCGGGCTGTTTGCCTCGCCGGGAAAGCGTAACGCCGTCCTGAGTCTGTTGCTCGCAGTTGCGACGCTGGTGCTTTACAACTCCGTCAATCAGCATCCCTTTATAAATTACGATGACGACCGCTACGTAACGGAAAATCCCCACGTTCGAGCCGGGTTGAGTGCGGAAACTGTGAGCTGGGCGTTTACCTCAACCGAGCAAGCCAACTGGCACCCCCTCACCTGGCTCTCGCATGCCCTCGATTGCCAGCTTTTTCGTCTCAACGCCAGCGGCCATCACCTGACCAGTCTGCTGATTCATGTGGTGAACGCTGTGTTGCTGTTTCTCCTGCTGGCGTACGCCACCGGCCGTGCAGGGCCGAGCTTGTTCGTTGCGGCGTTGTTCGCACTTCATCCCATCAATGTGGAATCGGTAGCATGGGTGGCGGAACGCAAGAATGTTCTCTGCACGTTGTTTTTTCTGGTGACCATCGGCGCCTATGGCCGGTATGCGCGCAAGCCAGAATGGAAGCGCTATCTTCCCGTCGCGATTCTGTTTGCCTGCGGGCTGATGGCGAAGCCCATGGTAATTACGTTGCCATTTGTCTTACTGCTATTGGACTACTGGCCGCTGGGGCGTGCGAAAGGAAGCCCTGTGGGCATCGGCGTGCCGCAGGCGTCATGGGGGAAATTGATATGGGAGAAGGTTCCCTTGTTGGCGCTCTCTGGCGCTAGCGCCGTGATTACCATGACCGTGCAGCGGGCGGGTGGGTCGATCCGGTCTGCAACGCAGTTTTCTTTGGGAGTGAGACTCGAAAATGCTCTGGTGGCCTACGGCATGTATCTATGGAAGGCCATCTGGCCTTTGCGCCTGGCACCGTTTTATCCGCACTCGGGGGATTCGCTCGCGGCGTGGAAACTGGCCGCCTCTGCAGTGCTGCTGGTGGCCGTCACCACGCTGGCTCTGAGGTCCAGATCCAAGCCCTATTTGCTGGTTGGCTGGTTATTTTTCCTGGGCACGTTAGTCCCAACCATTGGGTTGGTGCAGGTGGGTGACCAGGCGATGGCCGATCGCTACGCCTACATTCCTTTAATCGGCGTTTTCGTAATGATCGTGTGGGCCGCATCTGATCTGGCGCGCGGAGCGAAGATTCCGCTCGCTGCGCGTGTGCTGGCAGCTGCCTGTGTTCTGCTTGCGCTGGCGACCGTAACTTATCGCCAGATTGGGTACTGGAAGAGCAGCTACGATCTGTGGTCACATACGCTCGCCGTCACGGGGAAAAATTTCGTCGCCGAAAATAACCTGGGCGGGGCGTTGCTGATGGAGGGCAAACCAGATGCAGCATATCTACACTTTGAATCGGCGGCGCGGATCAATCCCCAAGATCCCATGAGTCACGCCAACATGGGCGCGTATCTGCAGGAGCACGGAAGAGTGCAGGAAGCTCTCGCGCAATACGACGCGACCATTCGCTTGACCTCAGACCGCGGGTTGCTGGCCTCCGCTTACGCCAATCAGGGTACTGCCTATCGGGAGCTCGGCGATTTCGCCAAGGCGCGAGACTCGTACGACCACGCGTTGCATGAGAACACCAACCAGTTCAATGCATACCTGGGACTCGGGCGATTACTGGAGCAGGAAGGGAACCTGGAAGAGGCGATCACGAACTACACGCGTTCGGTAGAGCTGCGCCCGACGGATGAAGGGTACATCTTCCTGGGGCATGCCCTGGAGAAGGCCAATCGGCTGCCGGAGGCTCTGGCGGCCTATCGGGAGGCCCTGAAAATCTCGCCCGACTCGGCCGATGCTCAACAGGCAGCGGACGCGCTGGCCGCGAAGATGCGTTGAAGTCATTGGCCTTAGAGGCCAAGTCGGGTCCCCGCACGGTCACTTGACAGAGACCCAGGTTTGCGATGTCCTTAGCATATGGACGAAGCGAAGAGCGGGGGCAGGCAAGCGGTCCTGTGGCTCATTACGGTCGCTTTGATTGCCGTCGCAGCCTACATGTACTTCCACCGGTAGCACTAATCGCAGTGCGCGCGGCCGGCCGCTGTGTGGCGGAGCCGTACGCTCACGCCGACGCACGGTGAGCCAAGGCTTGCCTTGAACCTTTTCGGACGTTAGAGAAAGCCGTTCTTTCCACGTCCGCCGTCATCGCTGAGCTCCCTACTTCCTGGACTGAAGCCCCTTTTCTGGCATGGCCCACTGGGTTGATGACAATTAACCGCTTCTCATGAAATTCAGGTCACAAGTTTCCATAATCTACCGATCTCACATAAGACGGCGTCACTCATCCTGGCTTCTATCTGAAAAACAAGCGGTAAGCGGGATGCTGTTTGGCCGGAGAAATATTTCGGCTGTGGTCTGCAAAGTGCTGGGACGCGGTGAGCGTCTCTGCAAGGCAGACGTGACCAAAAGACTAAGGGGAGCGAAATGCAGAAACCGAATCGGGGTTTTTCACTGATTGAGTTGCTGATCGTAGTGGCGATCATTCTTATCATCGCTGCGATCGCGATTCCCAACCTGTTGCGCGCGCGGATTGCGGCCAACGAATCGTCCGCTGTGGCCTCGATGCGTACCATCAACACGGCCCAGGTGACGTTCCAGGTGGCCTATCCCACCGTGGGTTATGCTGCCGCGTTGTCGACCCTTGGACCGGCCGCTGCCACCGGCTGCGCGGCCCCCAGTTCGACGAACGCTTGCATCATCGACTATGTGCTGGCCCAGGCCTACGCGGGCGGGGTAAGCGGCTCCAAGAGCGGATATGTGTTCCTAATGGGTTCTGCGGCAGGGGCAGGGGGCGGACCCAATATCACGTTCGTGGGTGGTGCGGCTCCTCTGAGCTACAACCAGTCAGGGGTGCGGCGCTTTTGCGCCGTCGAGGACGCGGTCCTGCGCTACGATCCGAACACCGCAGCCAGCACGACGCCGGAGAGCGTTGGGGCAACCTGCACGGGCGCGACCTACGCGGTGCTGCAATAAAACTGGCCGGGCATTCAAATGAGGAGTCCGGCGGTCAGCTTGACCGCCGGTGGCGACATTCAGAACGGCGGCGTCACTTCGGAGTGATGTCCACAGTTGCACGGGTGTTTTCCCACTCCATCCGCAGAGTGCATTTCCCGCCCGCCTGATCAAAAGCAATAGTGAAATTCTCCACCGCAGCCGGCGTCTTGGAGACGGTCATGTCGGTACGGACAAAGTCGCTGTTCTCCGGGTAGGGGATGCCCCATTCTCCTACGGCCTTGCTCACGATCAACGTCCATTTGTCGGGGGTGGGAAGAGCGAAGAGGGTGTAGCTGCCGGCGGGGACGTCCTTGCCGCCTACCGACAAGTCGGCGGTGGTAACGAAGGTAGTGGCTTCATTGGCCCCGGCGCGCCAGACCTGGCCATAGGGCACGAGCCCACCAAAAATCTTGCGGCCTTTTGCCCGTGGGCTGGAGTAGTCAACATGGATCGTTTTGCCGTTCGAGAACTTACAGTCGGCAGAGGCCGGTGGGCTGGGTTTCTGCGCGCTGGCGAACGCGGTAAGAACCAGCAGGCACAGGGCGAGGAGGGCAATGCGGTTTTGCATGGAGATTCTCCTTTGAGATGTTAGGCCTTGGCGACGACCAAAATAATGGTGTGCCGTCGCGCACAAATGTTTTGACGTGAAAAAATGCCGTTAGACAACAACGCTCCGCTATTATGCGCGATTCGGGATGGAAGCTACAATCTCTCCATGCCGGTATTCAAGGAAAAGCGGGAAGAACTGGAGCATTACGAGACCATGATGGGTGTGCCGCGAGGCCGCTTGGCCGTCACCATGGACATGATCACTGACGCCATGGCTCTCGTGGGACAGCACGGCGTCTATTGCCAGAGCCAGCGCTGGCCGGGCAAGCCGGTGATGGATGTCCAGATCATCATGAAGAACCTGACGGATGCGAAAGAACTGTTGCAGAGCGTTATGGAAGAGCTGAAGAAGAAGGATTAACCACAGAGGACACAGAGGTCACTGAGGACTTCGGATTAACCACAGAGGTCACTGAGGACTCAGAGGCTGTCCGCTTCCGTTAGGGCAACAATCCAAACGCTGCTACCCCGTTCGGCGTTCCCACATATACTTTGCCGTTGACGATGGTCGGCGTCATGAACTTGTTCCCGTTGCCAAAATGATCGCGGGAAGAAGCTGCCTGATTGCTGTTGTACAGCTCCACGGAAAGGTTGGTCGCGTCGTAAGCGTGCAATACGGCGGGGCTGCTGTTCTCGATGGCCCACACCATCGCATTCGCCGTGCCATTAGCCGAAATGCTGGGTGTGGAACCGGGATAGGTGAAACTGGTGCCGGTCTGACTGGTGGCCGAGGTGGATAACTTGGCGTTGGCGATAGAAAAAGCCTTAATGTGATCTCCCACCGCGCCGTAGTACACCGCATCGTTGAAGTAGGCCGGCATCGACCACACGCCGCCGATCGCGCCCGAAACCTGCTGATAAATCTGGTCGGTCGTGGAATTGAATTTGCCCATCGAATCGCGATTCACCACGTAGATGATCGAATCTTTGCCAGCGCCCACAGCCAGATGATGTACCTGGTTGCCGTTGTCCGTAACGTCGGGCAGCACCATACATCCGCCGGAGCCGAGATCCTGGTCCGCGTTGGACTCCGACGTGGTGTTGGACATGGTGAAATAATCGGCCACGGTCAATCCACTGGAAGTGGAGAGCTTCATAAAGCTGTTGCCAAAATCACCTTGATTGGGGAACCCGCTTCCGTTGAGCGTCGTGTCAAACGTCCCGTTGCCAGTTAGAAGATAAATAAAGCCGTCGGAGTCGGCGGCGGGGCCAGCTCCAGCCATCCAGATGGCGGCTTCACTGCCATTGGGAGTGAGGTTCAGCACGTGAGTTTGCTGCAACGTGGTGGCGCTGTAGGCCATGACCCAGGCCGTGTACGGGCCGGCGTCGCAATGCGAAGCCCAGGTCGTGTAAACCGTTCCGTTCAGCAAAAGCAGGGCGGCCCGCTCTTTGTATTTTCTGGGGTCAAAAATCACATTGCCGCCGGAACTGTTGGAGCCGGTTCCGGGGAAGGAAGCCTGAATTAGCGTGGGGCCGCCGAATAACTCCGCCCCGTCGTAATATCAAGCGCGTGAATCCGCTGGATGTAAGTGGAACCGTTCTTCGACATGGCGACCAGATAGATCACACCGTTTGCCCGATCGATGACCGGGGTTGAGGTGATGCCAATCTCGGGCGACACTTGGCCGCAACCGCCCACCGGGTCGCTGGTAGTTTCGCCCGAACCCAGCATCGATTTCTGCCAGAGCACAGTTCCCGTATCAGCGTCGAAGGCGTATGCGGTGTCGTGTTCGCTGACCACATAGAGCACGTTGTGCGTTCCACCGGCTATATTCAGCTGGGAAAGATAAAGGGGCTGGGCGTCGACCAGACCGTCCGTGGAGAAGAACCCGATCTTGCCGAACGTCGTGCTGCTTACGTTGGTTGGCGTCAGCGTGGTTTCAGTCAGGTTCTGTCCAGTCCGGCCCACGTCGTTGTGATAAGTCACAACATCCGTTCCTGTACTGGCGGAAGTAACCGTTAAGGTGGCCGGATTGCTGGTAACGCTTCCTGCGGAATTCGTGACCACAACCTGAAATTGCGAGCCGCTGTCTGCGGATGTGGTGGCGGGCGTAGTGTAACTGGGGGAGGTTGCGCCCGAGATATTCGCTGCTCCTTTTTGCCACTGATAAGTAAGCGGGGCGGTGCCGGAGGCGACTACCGTAAAGGTTGCGGTCAGGCCGACGGCTACGGTCCGGTCAGAGGGTTGCGTAGTAATGGCCGGGGCTACTGCAGTCACGCCGAGCGTGGCCGGATTGCTGGTGACATTTCCCACGGAATTGCTGACGACAACGGTGAATTGCGAGCCGTTATCCGCCAAGGTGGCAGCCGGAGTGGTATAGCTGGGGGAGGTTGCGCCGGCGATGTTTGTCGTTCCTTTTTTCCACTGATAGCTCAGCGGAGTGGTGCCCGACGCGACTACGGTGAAAGTTGCAGTTTGGCCGACGTTGACGCTCCGGTTGGAGGGCTGCGTTGTAATCGTGGGCGCGACCGGGGCGGCGGTAACGTTCAGCGTAGCCGGATTGCTGGTCATGCTTCCGGCTGAGTTGCTGACCGTGACCTGGAACATCGAGCCGTTGTCCGCCATCGTGGTGGCGGGCGTGGTGTAGCTGGCGGAAGCAGCTCCGGAAATGTCTGTGCTGCCTTTTTTCCATTGATAGGTCAGGGGAGTGGTGCCGGATGCGACTACCGTGAAAGTTGCCTTTTGGCCCGCGGTAACGGACTGGGTGGAGGGCTGTGTGGTGATCGAAGGAGCCAGGGAACTTGACGGCGCAGAACTGTATCCGCAGTTTTGCAGAAAGCAAATCAAGCAAACGAGGGCGGGGAGGGCCGCGAATCTGCGAAGCCGGAAGAGAACCCTGGTTCCATTCTGGGACATGAGCACCTAGTTTCCCGGTTTGGGCGGAGGAAGCGAAGATCACGGCAGGACTAGGCCCAATCCTCTAGGCGGCTGCCGCACAGGGTTCCATTCGGCCACGAGGCAGGTGGCCGAATGGACCGTCTGATTTCCCCCCCTTGGCTGCTAGGCCAGGGTGTACTTCCCACGCTCGATCACCTTCGCCGCGATCTGCTGGCGGAGTTCGATGGTGTTGAACGGCTCGTACTTCGCCAGGCGTCGCAGGATGGCCAGCTGAGTGCGCAACATATCTCCGTCGGCGACGGCGGCGATGATTTTGCGTGCGGCAGCCTCGATCTTTTCCATGGCATGCGAGAGATAAACACGGGTCATGGCCACTGGTAGAAGTGCTGCCGATTCGCCTTTAGTCGCCACGATCTTTTGTGCACGCAGAAGGGCAGACTCCATGGCGTAGGTTTCAATCACCATATCGGCGATGGCGCCCATGATTTCCTGCTGGTCCTGGATGCCCTGCATATATTTCTGCGTAGCGGCTCCAGCGGCGAACAGTCCCAGTTTCTTGGCTTGTCCTACCAGTTTGCGTTCTTCCGCCAGCGCGCCTTCAAGACCGTTACTCGAAGTCGGGCCGGAGAGCACTTCATCCATCAGACTCTTGATAGCGGACATCAGCGGCAACTGGCCGGTCATGGCGCGCTTGAGCAGGAAGCCGGTGATGATGAGGCGATTGATTTCGTTCGTGCCTTCGAAGATACGGTTGATGCGGGCGTCGCGATAGGCGCGCTCCGCGGGATACTCTTCGACGAAGCCGTAGCCGCCGTAAATCTGCACGGTCTCATCGACCACGTAGTCGATCATCTCCGAGCCCCAGACCTTGATGATGGAGCATTCGACCGCGTATTCCTCGATGGCCTTGAGGGTTTGTTTGGCGGCGTCGGCGGCGGACTTATCCACTTCGTTGAGTGCCGCATCCATCATGCCGACAGTGCGGTAGACCAGCGATTCTCCGACATAGATCAACGTCGCCATGTTGGCGATTTTTTCGCGCACCAGGCCGAAATCGGCTATCACTTTGTTGAAGGCTTTGCGCTGCTTGGCGTAGCCGACGGCGTTTTCGAGCGATACGCGCGCCCCGCCCACACACATTGCGCCCAGCTTGAAGCGCCCGACGTTGAGGATGTTGAAAGCGATGACGTGGCCCTTGCCGATTTCGCCCAGTACATTTTCGACGGGAACTTTGCAATCGTTGAGGATGATCGGGCAGGTGGAGGAGCCGCGAATGCCGAGCTTATGCTCCTCCGCGCCCACGGAAAATCCGGGAAACGTCTTCTCCACCAGAAACGCGGTGAACTTTTCGCCATCTATCTTGGCGAAGACGGTGAACAGGTCGGCGAAGCCGGCGTTGGTGATCCACATCTTCTCGCCGTTCAGGACGTAGTGCGTGCCATCGGGCGAAAGCTGGGCGCGGGCGCGGCAATTCAGCGCATCCGAGCCGGAAGAAGCCTCCGACAAAGCATAAGCCCCGACAATTTCGCCAGAAGCCAGCCAGGGCAGATACTTCTTTTTCTGTGCTTCGGTTCCGAAATAAACGATGGGCAACATGCCGATGCCGCTGTGCGCGCCCCAAGTGGTGGCGAAGCCGGCATATTTGGCGATGTGGTCGGCGATAACGGCGGCGGTGACTTTATCCATTTCGAGCCCGCCGTACGTTTCGGGGATCTCGACCCCGCTGAGGCCAAGCTCGCCAGCTTTCTTCAGCAGAGCACGGCTTACGGAGAAGTCCTTGTGCTCGATCTTCTCAATGTTGGGGATGATCTCGTTGAGGGCAAATTCCTCAGCCGTCTGGCCGATCAGATGGTGCTGCTCGGTGAAATCTTCAGGCGTAAAAACTTCATCGGGATGACGCTCTTCCAGTAAAAAGCTGCCGCCGGAGATTTTGGTCTTGGGAACCGCAGTTGTTGTGGCCATAGAACCCCTTTTTAACCACCAAGGACACGAAGTACCACGAAGGCTTTAAACCCTACGGTTTTCCTTAGTGCACCTTCGTGCCCTTCGTGGTTATCGCTTTTGCTTCCACCCAGTCCGTTCACAAAACGCCTGATGCCATCTCTAAGATGGACGACGTTAAAGTTTATAAGCAAGCCGAGGGATTTGCCACTCAGCTTAAGGTACGAAAGTATTTGGGCTTGATGAACTGGGGAAATGCCGTCCACAGACTTGATCTCGACAACGACAAGATCTTCAACGACCAAATCCATCCGGTAGCCCAGTTCAAGCTTGATGCCACGATACACGACAGGCAGACCCAGCTGGGCCATGGATCTGCACCCGGCCTCATTGAGCTCATATTGGAGGCATGCCGTGTAGGTGCTCTCCAGCAGTCCGGGACCGAGTTCGGTGTGAACTCTCATAGCCGCGGTTATGACGGCCTGACTGACTTGCTGGGTGGTAAGCCTGGGAACGAATGCGGTGGCCATTTTGAGTGCCTCCGCAGAGAACCTCTCATCTGGCGACGTTGCCGGCAAGGTCATCCATCACATAGGTGTTGATTTTCCTTCGTGTACCTTCGTGTCCTTTGTGGTTGACGCTTTTTTTCTTTAACCACGAAGGACACGAAGGTACACGAAGGAAATCCTAATTACGGAAGGTTTTCGAATATTCCTGGCAGCGCCCCGCCCCTTACTCTTTCCGGGTGCCGATCCCGGGAACAACTCTGCAGCGGATATGACGATCAGACGGGCTGGATTGTGTGCCCAGCAAGATTCTCAGATTACCCGGTGTCACCACAAACAAGGTGCTCGAAATTGGACGGGTCGCAACTAACTTGCCCATTGCGTCGATTCCGTAGGCCCCCGCCTGATCGCGAGCAATGCGATCAGAAAACGCCGGTTTCGGGTCAGCGGTCTGCCGCCGGTCCGGGATGATGTTCCAAGCTTGCGAGGGCACGGCGGGGAGATCCAGGTCCTTCCAACACTGAACGTGACCGTACCGGGCGTCAAAGGCCCCTATTGAAGACGTCGAAGGTAGGTACTGGGCAAAGGCTGCCGTCGCGCAGAATATCAGGCCAGCAGCGAGCAGGTGGGGACGATGCACAGACTCTCCTAGGCACTCACATTATAGAGAAACGCGTGACCTCTAATTCAGGTTTTCGAAAATCCCCGCGGCGCCCATGCCCCCGCCCACACACATCGTCACGAGTCCGTAGCGCCCGTTGCGGCGCTTCAGTTCGCGGATGATGCTTGCCGTCAGCTTTGCGCCCGTGCAGCCCAGG
The DNA here is from genome assembly GCA_963765285.1 of Terriglobia bacterium. GTDB lineage: Bacteria > Acidobacteriota > Terriglobia > Terriglobales > Acidobacteriaceae > CAVWZH01. Next base: position 288,465 of record CAVXVR010000006.1, on the reverse strand, counting down.
GGATGTCCCAGCGCGATCGCGCCGCCGTTGGGATTGACGCGCTCGGGGTCGAGGCCGGCTTCTTTGATCACCGCCAGAGATTGGGCGGCGAAAGCTTCGTTTAGCTCAATTACATCGATGTCGGACAACTTCAGCCCGGCAAGCTTCAGCGCTTTGGGAATCGCGAACACCGGGCCGAGGCCCATTTCTTCCGGCTTGTAGCCTGCGGTAGCGAAGGAAACATAGCGTGCCAGCGGCTTGATGCCGAGTGCGTTCGCACGCTCGGCGGACATGACTACGGTCGCCGCAGCGCCATCGGACATCTGCGAAGAATTTCCGGCCGTCACCGTGCCCTTGGCATGGAACGCGGGCCTGAGCGCGAGCAGCGCCTCAAGTGATGTATCGGCGCGCGGGCCTTCGTCGGTTTTGAAAATGATCTCTTGTTTCTTCGGCTTCGATCCATTGGGTGCGGTGAAACTAACCGTCACTGGGACGGTTTCTTCCTCGAACTTCCCGGCCTGAATCGCCGCCAGCGCTTTCTGATGGCTCCGTAGCGAAAATTCATCTGCTGCTTCACGCGTGATGCCGAAGCGCTGGGCCAGCCGTTCGGCAGTCAGGCCCATGGAAAGATAGGCATCGGGATAGTGATCAACCAGCCAGGGATTGGGCGAAATCTTGTTGCCGCCCATGGGGATCATGGTCATCGACTCGGTGCCGCCGGCGACGATCACCTCTGCGCCGCCGCTTCCGATGCGCTCGGCCGCCAGCGCGATGGACTGCAATCCAGAAGAACAGAAGCGATTGATGGTCAGCGCCGAGACTTCGACCGGCAAGCCCGGCGCGCAGGGCGGCAATGCGGGCCACGTTCATGCCCTGCTCGGCTTCGGGCATGGCGCAGCCGAGGATGACGTCTTCGATCTCTTTGGGATCAAGTTGCGGCACGCGCTCGAGCGCGCCTTTGATCGCCACGGCAGCGAGTTCATCGGGACGGGTGGCGCGGAGCGTGCCTTTGTAGGCGCGTCCCACGGGCGTGCGAACGGAAGAAGCGATGATGACTTCACGCATAGAAACTCCTGGTTCTAACCACAGCGGCCACAGAGACTAACAATACATAGATTGAGAATCGCCGATTTTCGATTCGCAATCTCCATTTCTGACAGCGATCCTTCATCCTCAATTCCTCAGCGTCTTCCCCGTCTTCAGCGTGTACTGAATCCTCTCCTGCGTCTTCTTCTCGCCGCAGAGGGACTTGAACCCTTCGCGCTCCAGGTCGAGGACGTATTGTTCGCTGATGGGCGTGCCGGGAGTGACGTTTCCGCCACACAGCACTTCGGCAATCTTGGTGGCTAGTTTGACTTCGTATTCGGTGATGTAGTCGCCCTGGCGCATCAGGTGAACGCCCATCTTGAGTGCCGCCAGAACATTTTCGCCGGGCGCGGGAATGTCGGTGCACGGAACCGGAGGCTCGTATCCGCCGCGAACCAGTTCGAGCGCACGGGCTTTCGCGTCGGAGAGTACCCGTTCGCGATTCATTGTGATGCTGTCGGAGTCGGAGAGAAAACCCAATCCGCGGGCTTCGGCCGCGGAAGTCGCTACCTTAGCCGTCGCTATAGTTTCGAAAGCGCGCTTCATGGTCTCCAGCATTTCGACGGAACCCGCCAAAGCTTCCGCCGAGGCCTTACCATGTGATGCGGCAGCTCCGTCCACCGCGCGCAGCAGCATTTCTTTACAGCCGCCGCCACCGGGCAGCAGGCCGACGCCAACTTCGACCAATCCCGTGTACAGCTCAACATGGGGCTGGCGGGCGGGAGCGTGCAGCGAGATTTCCGTGCCGCCGCCGAGGCACAGTCCGAAAGCGCTGACCACCACGGGCTTGGGAGAGAACTTGATGGCCTGCGTCATGCCCTGGAACTGGCGGATGGCGAGGTCGACGTCGTCCCACTCTTCTTCCTGCACGCTCATTAGCAGCAGCATCAGGTTCGCGCCGACGGAAAAATTCGTGGCGTCGTTGGTGATGACGAAAGCGTCGAAGTTGTCGCCGGGGCCGCCGGGCTTGAGAGTTTGAAGAATCAAGCCAATGATGTCGGCACCCAGCGAGTTCATCTTGCTGTGGAACTCGATGCAGGCTACGCCGTCGCCTAGATCGACCAGCGATGCGCCAGAGTTTTTCTTCACTACGCCATTCGATTTTTTCGCTACTTCGACCGACCAAACCCCGCTGGGGACTTGAACCGGTTCCCAGTTCCCGATCCTCAATTCCCAGTATTTGCGTCCTGAAGGGGATTTTGGGTCGTCGGCGTACCAGGACTTCTGGCCTGCTGCCAGCAGCTTTTCTACGTTGGGCGCGACTGGCTTGCCTTCTTTTTTCATGCGGGCGACGGTGGGTTCGATTCCGGCGGCGTCCCAAAGCTCGAAGGGGCCGAGTTCCCAGTTGAAGCCGAGGCGCATGGCGCGGTCGATCTCGACAATGGAATCGGAGATTTCGGGGACACGATTGGCGGAGTACGTCCAAAGATCGGACAGTGCCGACCAGAGAAATTGTCCTGCCTTGTCTTTCGGCGAGCCGGCGACCCAGCAACATCCGGATGCGAGCGCCTGTGTCCTCAACGTTCTTGGCGGTGTCGAGTGCGGGAAACTTCGGCTTCTGGCGCGGGCGGTATTCGAGCGTCTTCCAGTCGAGGGCCAGGATTTCGTCTTCCTTGCCCTTTACTTTCTTGTAGAAGCCGCCTTTGGTCTTGTCGCCCGAGCCACTTGCGGTCGAGCATCTGACGGAAGAAATCCGGGAGCTTCAGATCGCTGCGCTCGTCGTGGACATTCTGCGTCATGTTGCTGACCACGTGTCCCAGGATGTCGAGACCGACGAGATCGATGGTGCGAAAGGTCGCGGACTTCGGCCAGCCGACGGCTTGCCCCGTCAGCGCGTCGACTTCCTCGATGCTCAAATCCATTTCCTGCATGAGGCGGATGACGTTCAGCACCGAAAAAGTTCCGATGCGGTTGGCGATGAAGTTGGGCGTGTCTTTGGCGAACACCACACCCTTGCCCAGGCGGACATCGGAGAACCAGGCCACGGCGTCAACCAGAGCGCGGTCGGAGTCCGGCGTGGGAATGAGTTCGAGCAGGCGCATGTAACGCGGCGGATTGAAGAAGTGAGTGCCGAACCAGGAGCGGCGGAAATCGTCCGGGAAGCCTTCAGCAATTTTGCCGACTGGCAGGCCGCTGGTGTTGGTAGTGATGATGGTGCCGGGCTTGCGGACCGCTTCCACCTTCTTCAATAACGCCCGCTTGATCTCGAGGTTCTCGACCACGGCCTCGATGATCCAGTCGACGTCGGCGAGACGCTTGAGGTCGTCGTCAAAATTGCCGACTGTGACCAGGCTGGCCAGCGACGGCTCAAAGAATGCCGCCGGCTTGGATTTTTTCGCGGCCTCCAGCCCGGCGGCAGCGATTTTGTTGCGCTCGCGCCCGGTCGCAGGAGCGTCCGGGGGAACGATATCGAGCAGGTAGCTGGGTAGTCCAGCATTGGCGAAATGCGCGGCAATGCGAGCGCCCATGGTGCCGGCGCCAAGGATGGCGACTTTATGAATACGTTTCATAGGAGGATCGCACGATGTTTCGTGCTCAGGCAGTTTATCTTACGGCAATTTGTCTCAAGGCAGTTTATCGACAGCCCAGTCGTCCTTGCCAGTCCTGACCAGGACGAGGTCGGCGAGATGCGGACGGATGGCCTTGCCATCCTGCCTAACACTGAAGAGCACGACGGGGAAAGCATAGCGCCGGGCCTGCAACTTCTTTCCCCGGCTGATCTCGAACGCCGCGGTCGGCCCCGGCGCGAGGAAGGCTTGCAGGCGGTCTTCGGGAATTCCGTGTTTCGCATTGTCCGAGAGCATCAGGAGTCCGGTTTCCCGGTCCTGAGATTGCCAGGCGTGCAGAAACTGGTTGGCGGCAGCGAGCGCGGAAAGATAGTCAGGGTCGGTTGTGTAAGAAGCTGCGGCTTTCGAGCGGGCGCAGACAGGCAGGCTGAACGCCAGCCATGAAGCGAACGACAAAAGACAAAAGGACCTCATGTTCCATCTACAATGCATAAATTTCATTATGCGAGACGAAGTAAAACCGTCCAAGATGCAATTGAGGTTCTACAGAGCCGCGCCTGCAACCTCAAATCTCCGGGTGAGCTTTCAAATACTCCTGGGCCCGGCGGACGGTGTCACGCTCGCCGCGATAAGCCAGCTTGCGGGCAGCATCTTCCAGCGGAATCCAGAGTGAACGCTGCACTTCGATCCGCATCTCGGGAGAGATGTCGTCGATATGCCCGGATTCATATCGAAACAAATAGAAGGAAACGATTTTGAAGACCTTTTCCTTATCGCCCCACGACCGAACGTAGACGTACTTGATATCGCCAAGCTTGGCCACCAAAGAAGCGGTCAGGCCGGTCTCTTCCCGTACCTCACGCAACGCCGTCTGCTCAGGCTCTTCGCCGGGGTCGACCAGGCCTTTGGGCAAGGCCAGCAGCAGTTTCTGGGAGGCTTTCTTCGCAGGTCGGGAAGCCGATGTCCCCCGCTGCGGCTGGATCGCCGCCATCGACCAGCCGTCGGCAGCCTTCCGAACCACCACTGCCCCCGCTGAAATCTCCCGTACCATGACGCCCAAGTTAACAGAAACAAGGGAGTTGGTCATTGGGTACTAACAGGCACACCTCGTAACCTAAAAATGGCACAAACGTGCCTGTAACGAAGGCAGTTTTACTGGCATCTTAGGGGGTGAAAGTAGACCGGGCGAGCCGGGCAGGAGTGAGGTTTCCGGTGAAGAGTCTGGGCAAGATTATTCGAACCGTGCAGGCGTTTGGCCGTGGCCTGTCGGTCAAGACCTCCGGCGGCCCGGAAAAGGGGGCCAGCATCGGACTGGCCTTGGGCGGAGGGTTCGCCCGCGGCATTGCGCACGTCGGCGTCCTCAAAGTCTTCGAAGAAGAAAACATTCCCATTAGTTTTGTCGCCGGTACCAGCGTTGGCGCGCTGATCGGCGCAGCCTATTGCAGCGGCGTGTCGATTCCGGAACTGGAAGAGATTGCGGGCCGGGTGCGTTTCCGCACCTTTGCCCGTTGGACGCTCTCGCGCTACGGATTCGCCAGCAACATGCGCATGATCGGATTCTTGAACAGCGTGCTCAAGGTAAAGACTTTCGAAGAACTCAGGATTCCCTTGGCGGTGACCGCCACGGAGTTCTCCAGCGGAGCAGGCGCAGTGTTCCACTCCGGGCCGCTAGCTGATCCGGTGAGAGCAAGTTGCGCGTACCCGGGAATGTTTCTGCCGGTAACGATTGGCGGGCGGACCTACGTTGATGGCATGCTGGCGCACGCTGTGCCCACGATTCCGCTGCGCGAGATGGGCGCAGATCACGTGCTGGGAGTGCATTTGAAAGGAAACTGGGCCAACGGCGACGGGCCGCGCCATCTGTTTGACGTGATCGGGCAGTGCTTCGCCATCGCGCAGGACATGGTGAGCGATCGCTGGAAACAGGCAGCAGATGTGATCGTCGAGCCAGATGTGAAAATCTACAAGTACGATGCGTTCGAGCACAGCGCCGCCTTAATGCGCGCTGGGGAAGTGGCGACGCGGGCCGCGCTGCCGGAAATCCGGAAGTGGCTAACAGTTGAATCGCCGGAGCGAACGAAAGTGAACGCGCCACGGGTGTCCCAACCTGCGGTGATGCCGGCAGATTGAACTGCGGCAGTTCCTATACAAATTCCCGGTTAGGTCTGTAGTTGTGTCATCACACAAGGGGTCTTTCGACTCCGCAATGCGATTCGCGAAGCGAATCGCATTGCTCCGCTCAAGATGACAGTGTGGAAGAGCTAAGAGCTAAGAGCTACTTCATCACCCCGCGCTGGGCGATGCCGATGTTGTCGCGCGTAGTGTTCTTCACCAGATACATCATTTCATCGGCCTGGCGGATGATGTCGTGCGGGCTCTTGGCGTCGTGGGGATAGGTGGCCACGCCCATGGAAGCGCGAACGTTCAAGTTGAGTCCTTCTTCCTGACAGAAGGTGCTGGTGCGCAAGGTGTCGCGCAAGCGGCGGGCGACGACCAATGCTGAATCTTTGCCGGTTTGCGGCAGCAGAATTACGAACTCATCTCCGCCATAGCGGAAGGCGAAGTCGATCAAGCGGAGCTGGGCCTTGATGAGGTATCCGATTTCAGCCAGTAATTTGCTGCCGACCAGGTGGCCGTGGGTGTCGTTGACCTGCTTGAAGTGGTCGAGGTCGATGAACAGCACCGTGAATTCGTAGCCGAAACGCGAGGAACGGTACACTTCGGTTTCGAGCGTCTTGTAGAGATGTCGGGCGTTGTACAGGCCCGTGCAGTCGTCGGTGATGGTGAGTTCCTGAATGCGTTCGACCGCGCGCGCGTTTTCAATCGCGATGGCGGCGTAGTCGCACAGCGCCTGGAGGAAGAACGATTCCTGGTCGGTAAACTGGGCCATGTGGACGTTCACCAACTGAATCACGCCGAGAACCCGTAGCTTGGATCGCAACGGCACGCAGATGATGGAGCGAGTTTCCCACTTGGTCATTTCGTCGATGCGCTTGGCGAAACGGGGATCGGTGCAAACGTCGGGTACGATCAGTTGTTCACCATGTTTCGCGACCCAGCCGGCGATGCCTTCGCCCACCTTCAGCCGGACGTTTTTCAGAGCTTCCGAGGCGCTGCCGACGGCGATGGCAAAGTACAACTCGTCCTTTTCCTCGTCCACCATAAGCAGAGACCAGGTATCCGGGCGGAAATACTCGGCCATTTTCTCCATGATCGTCTGCAGAATGGAGTCGAGGTCGAGCGAGGACGTGAGCGCTTTGGCCACATCGTGGAAGATGCTTATTTCCTGAATCTTGCGCTCCGCGCCGGTGGCCTTCGTCATGGGGACAGCTATCCTCAAAAGGGTCGGAAGTTCTCAAATTATATGCGGCTTAAGAAAATGGGGGCAACGAACCTTGGTAACCCGAACCCCTGAAGCCACGGTACTGTAGGGCATTTCGGCGACCGGTTGACATTCCGGTTTCCAGATTTCAATTTCACAGGGCCAGCCGGGAGCGATTAACATATAGTTGAGTGTGATGTTTAGGCTGGCCGGGAAGTACACAGGCGGCGAGAGAGGCGTGGGGTGGAAGCGTTCGGTGCGCGGCTAAAACGGGAACGCGAACAGCAAAAGATCACGCTGGAGGACGTTTCTATTTCCACCAAGATCGGTACCCGCTTCCTGATTGCTCTGGAAGAAGAGCAGTTCGACCTGCTTCCGGGCGGCATTTTCAACAAAGGATTCGTTCGCGCCTACGCTCGTCATCTGGGGATCGATGAGGAGCAGGCGGTCGCCGAATACCTTGCTGCGAGTGGTGTCAATCAACCCGATCCGAAAGTCGAACAGGCCCCGCTGTTAGAGGTGAAGAGGGAAGATCCACCGCACATTGCCGCCCGGGTTCCGTGGGAAATTCTGGCGGTTGCACTGGTGGCAATTGCGGTCGGGTTCGCCATGTGGGGTTACAAGTCGCGGGAAAAGCCCGCGCCGCCGGTCGCTCGAATCGAACCATCCGCCAAGATCGCCGCTGCTCCAGCGCCTTCCCTTGCCGAAGTGAAAAATGTGGCGGTCGCTCCCGCGGCCGAGCCGGCGAGTGCGCCTGCGCCGGACACCAGTTCGACGGCGAATACTGCCGAAGAGCCAGCCGCGAATGGCGTTCAGTTGGCGTCTGCCATGGCGGTGACGCCAAAGCGGCAGTCAGGGTCGTTTGTGGTCTCGATCAAAGCCCGGGAAGACTCCTGGATCTCAATTACCGCTGATGGAAAGCAGATCATGCAGGACATCCTGGTGGCGCCGGTGGAAAAAGCCGTGCCGGCGCACAGCCAGGTTGTTATCAAAACCGGGAACGCAGGCGGGCTCGATTTCTCTTTCAACGGGACAAAGCTGCCTCTGCAAGGGGACTACGGCGAAGTGAAGACGCTGACTTTTGGCGCCAATGGATTGCAGCCGATTTCCGCTCGCACAGCGCCGGTTTCGAATAATTAAGCGTTCGCCGGAGCGCTTGCCAGGACTCTGGGGGCGGCAGCCCATTTTGGCCGTTCGAGGTGAGAAAAATACCCTTTGCGGTGATATAAAGTCCTTTCACCACAATTACCTACCGTCAGGCCCAAAATCATTGCGCCGACGCAGCTTCTCTGGTAACTTTTTAAGGACACTAACGCGATTATTTTCAGGTCGTTGTGTTCTGAACCTCCCGCCAGACGTGACGCCCAGATTTCATGAAGGAGACACTGCGTGCCATCCAAGAACCGCTATCTTTTTACGTCCGAATCCGTGACCGAGGGCCATCCCGATAAGATTGCCGACCAGATTTCAGACGCCATCCTCGACGCCTGCCTTGCGGAAGACCCGGGCAGCCGGGTCGCATGCGAAACCCTTTTGACCACCGGCCTGGCTTTCATCGCCGGTGAAATCACCACCAAGGCATACGTGGATTTCCCCTCGGTCGTGCGGGGAACTGTGATGTCGGTGGGCTACACGGACGCCGCGTACGGATTTGATCACGGGACCTGCTCGGTCATTTCCTCGATTCATGAGCAGTCGCCGGACATTGCCATGGGCGTTGATCCGGGCGGCGCCGGCGACCAGGGAATGATGTTCGGTTACGCAACCAACGAGAATCCGGAACTGATGCCGACGCCCATCTTGCTGGCGCACCGGCTGACGCAGCGCTTGGCCGAAGTCCGCAAGAGTGGGCAACTTGATTTCCTGCGGCCCGACGGCAAGTCGCAGGTGACGGTGGAGTACGACGCGAACAAAAGACCAGTCCGAGTCGATGCGGTTGTGGTTTCGACGCAACACTCCGAAACTGTAGAAAACAAGAAATTGCGCGCAGAGGTATTGCAGCATGTGATCCAGCACGCCATTCCTGCGCAAATGCTGGATGCCGACACCAAATACCATATCAATCCAACTGGGCGTTTCGTGGTCGGTGGTCCCATGGGCGACACCGGGCTGACCGGGCGCAAGATCATCGTCGATACTTACGGCGGAATGGGCCGCCATGGCGGCGGCTGCTTCAGTGGCAAAGATCCGACCAAGGTGGACCGCTCGGCGGCTTATATGGCGCGTTACGTGGCTAAGAATATCGTAGCTGCGGGTTTGGCCGACCGCTGTGAGGTGCAGCTTGCATACGCGATCGGCGTAGCAGACCCGGTCAGCATTCTGGTGGAAACCTTCGGAACCGAGAAAGTGGATCCGGCGATTATTCCTGACCTGGTGCGGTCGCACTTCTCTCTGACGCCCAAAGGTATCATTGAATCTCTGAATTTGCGGCGTCCCATCTACAAGAAGACCGCGGCCTACGGACACTTCGGCCGTAAAGATCCCGATTTCACCTGGGAAGCCAACGATAAGGCAGCCAAACTGGCCAGCGACGCCGGTTTGCGCGAGCCGGTGGGGGCCGCCGTAAGAAAGTAATGGAGCGCCGGCATCTTGCCGGCCTGCGCAACGCGCGAGCGAGACGCTCGCGCCACGTTTATCAAACTCAGCGCCACAGGAGCCGCATGTCAACTTCGCCGACACAAATGAATTGCGACATCAAAGATCTGGATCTGGCCGAGGTGGGAAAAAAGCGCATTGACTGGGCCAACCAGTCGATGAAAGTCCTCCAGATCATCCGCAAAGAATTCATCAAGAACCAGCCGTTGAAGGGATTGCGTGTCTCCGCCTGCCTGCACGTCACCGCGGAAACCGCCAACCTGGCAATCTGTCTGCGCGATGGCGGCGCCGATGTCGTATTATGCGCGTCGAATCCGCTTTCCACGCAGGATGACGTGGCCGCCAGCCTGGTGCGCGACCAGAGCATTCCCGTTTTCGCCATCAAAGGCGAGGACAACGACACCTATTACAGCCATATCCTTGCCGCCATCGACCACAAGCCGCACGTCACAATGGACGACGGCGCTGATCTGGTGACGCTACTGCACACCAAGCGAAAAGATGCGCTGGATGGCGTGGTCGGCGGAACCGAAGAGACCACCACCGGCGTGATCCGTCTGCGGGCGATGGCGAAAGAAGGCGTGTTGCGCTATCCCATCGTGGCGGTGAACGATGCGGACACCAAGCATCTGTTTGACAACCGTTACGGAACGGGACAATCCACCATCGATGGCATCATTCGGGCCACGAATTTCCTGCTGGCGGGATCGAAGTTCGTCGTTTCCGGGTATGGCTGGTGCGGACGCGGACTGGCCAGCCGGGCGCGGGGCAACGGGGCCGAAGTCATCATTACCGAAATTGATCCGACCAAGGCTCTGGAAGCCGTCATGGACGGCTTCCGGGTCATGTCGATGAACGAGGCGGCCAAGCTCGGCGATGTGTTCTGTACGGTCACAGGGAACAAGAACGTGCTGACCAAAGAGCACTTTGAGTTGATGAAAGACGGCGCCATCATTTCCAATTCCGGCCACTTTAACGTGGAGATTGATATTCCGGCTTTGGAAAAAATGTCGTCCTCCAAACGCACTACGCGGAACTTCGTAGAAGAGTTCGTGATGAGGGATGGAAGGAAGATCAATCTGCTGGGTGACGGCCGGCTCATTAACCTGGCTGCGGCGGAAGGGCATCCGGCATCGGTGATGGATATGAGCTTCGCCGACCAGGCCCTTTCGGTGGAATACATGGTCAAGAATTACAAGACCCTCGAAAAGAGGGTTCACCGTGTGCCCGAGGAACTGGACAAGCGGGTGGCGCGGCTGAAGCTCGAGTCGATGGGGATCAAGATTGACCGTCTGACGCCGGAGCAGGAAGAGTATTTGGCGGGCTGGTCGGAGGGGACGTAGAACAAACAGTTCTCGGTTCCCGGGTCAGTTCTCAGAGGGGCGGCGAGAGCCGCCCCTTTTTGCTGCGCTGACTTACTCCAGTACGAAGATGTTTTTCTTGGCGCACATCTCCTTCAGGACTTTCGGCCACACGGTCACGCTGACTTCGCCCAGGTGTGCTTTGCGAAGCAGCAGCATCAGGGTCCGCGATTGGCCAATGCCGCCGCCGACTGAGAGCGGCAATTCATGGTTGATGATGCCCTGGTGATAGGGGAACTTCAGGTTTTCCAGCAGCCCGGACATTTCCAGTTGCTGGCGCAGGGTCTCGGCGTTGACGCGAATGCCCATGGAACTGAGTTCATGGCGGCGTTTGGTTACGGGGTTCCAAACTAGAATGTCGCCGTTCAATCCGTGAGTGGGTGTGCCGGTCTCGGCGCTGGTGTCGGTGATCCAGTCGTCATAATCGGCGGCGCGATTCTCATGCGGGTAACCATCTTTCAGAGGCCAGCCGATTCCAATGATGAAAATCGCGGGGTACTTTTGCAATATCTCCGTTTCTCGCTGTTTGCGGGGCAGGTCGGGATACATCTCGAGAATCTCCTCGGCATAAAAAAAGGTGAGTTCCGGGGGCAGGCTAGGATAGCCGCTGTCCTTCAACGCGGGATAGAGATCGTGGGCATATCTTTCCGCACCTACCAGGACTGTCCAAATCTTCTTTACGACGGATTTCAGGGTCTTCAGATTGCGCTCCTCGGCGAGGATGACGCGCTCCCAATCCCACTGATCCACGTAGGCAGAGTGGTCGTGGTCAAGAAAATAGTCTTTGCGCACGGCGCGCATGTCGGTACAGATGCCCTCGCCGATGCGGCAATCAAACTGATTGAGGGCCATCCGTTTCCATTTAGTGGCGGCTTGCACGACCTGGGCTTCCACGGGATGAAGGTTGCGGTCGTTCGAGATGTGGAACTGGATGGGAGTACGCGAGCCATCGCGGTCCAGCATGTCGTTGACTCCGCTCTCCGCATCGACGATGAGCGGGACATCCACCATCATCAGTCCGAGTTCCTGGCATAAGTGGTCTTCGATGTAGCGTTTCAGGTCGAAGATGGCGTATTGGGTTTCCCGCGGATTGAGCAGGGAGTGGTAATTCTTGGGGAGAGTCTTCTCCAACTCGTTGTAATCGCCAATACCCGGTCCGGCCAGGTCAGCTTTTTTGTCCAGCGTAAGCGTGCTCATGAATTCTCTCCTTGGCGGGGCGGGTTTCCCCGCCACGAGTGCTCAAGATCTTACGATTCATTGGAACTCCGGCAGCACAGAAGGGCTGTGCCCAAAATCACAACGAGGGGTGACCGAAGACACGACCAGGCGAGGTCTCCCAGCAATGAAACTGCACATTCTCGCCGTGTGGTAGATTTGAATTTCGCCATGAAAGACATCGCTTCCTGGGCCTTGAACACTGCCGCGCTGCGTGGCGCCAGCTACGCCGATGCGCGCATCGTCGACGAGCGTAGCCGGGCGCTGGCCACCAAGAACGGCAAGATTGGCGGTGCGTCGGATGCGGAATCACTGGGATTCGGAGTGCGCGTCATCGTCGACGGCGCCTGGGGATTTGCTGCCTCTGATGATCTAAGCCATGCGGCCGTCGAAGCCACGGCCGCGCGCGCGGTTGAGATAGCCAAGGCTTCGGCGCGAGTCAAAGTACGGGATGTCCGACTGGTGCCGGAGAAGGCCGTCACGGCAGAGTGGACTTCGCCGTACAAGATCGATCCTTTCTCGATTTCCATTGAACAGAATCTGGATCTCTTGCTGAAGGTCGACGGGGAACTGCGTTCGGTGGCGGGTGTGACGCTGGCTGAGACCAACATGAATTTCCGCCGGGAGGAGCAGTGGTTTTTCTCGTCGGAGGGCGCAGACATCCATCAGACGAAATACACCACCGGAGCCGGCTACGCGGCGCACGCGTTTGCCGGCAATGAAATTCAGAAGCGGTCCTACCCCAACTCCTTTGGTGGGCAATGGCAGAACAAAGGCTACGAGCTGATTGAAGAACTCAAGCTGCTCGAGAATGCACGCCGCGTGGGTGAAGAGGCCGTGGCGCTGTTGAAAGCTGACCAGTGCCCGGAAGGCGCGTTCACCATGATTCTGGACAGTTCGCAACTCGGGTTGCAGATTCATGAGTCGGTGGGCCATCCCATTGAACTGGACAGGGTGCTCGGCATGGAGGCGAACTTTGCGGGCACGTCATTCCTGACCTTGGAGAAGCTGCGGAAGCTACGATATGGCAGCCATTTGGTGAACATTGTGGCGGATGCCCGGCAAGAGCACGGGCCGGGTCTGGGTACATTTGGGTTCGATGACGAAGGCGTGGCGGCGCAGTGTACGCCAATCATTACCGATGGGCTGTTCACGGGATATTTGAGTTCTCGAGAGACTGCGCCAACCATCGGTCTGGAGCGCTCCGGCGGGACGCTGCGGGCGGAAGGCTGGAACCGGCTGCCGATCATCCGCATGACCAACATCAGTATTCTGCCGGGCGAGAAACCACTCACTCGCGAACAGCTCATTGCCGACACAGATTCCGGGGTCTACATGGAGACCAACCGTTCGTGGTCGATCGACGACAAGCGCTACAACTTTCAGTTCAGTTGCGAGATGGGTTGGGAAATCAAGCATGGAAAACGTGTCCGGATGCTGAAGAATCCGTCGTACTCGGGGATTACAACTGAGTTTTGGAATTCCATGGATGCGATCTGCTCGCGCGATGAATGGACTTTGTGGGGAACGCCGCATTGCGGAAAAGGCCAACCGCAGCAAGTGATGGGCACGGGACACGGCGCGGCGCCGGCCCGGTTCCGAAATATCAAGGTTGGATCGGCTTATCAGGGGAATTGATTCCACCACCGAGGACGCTGAGGACTCAGAGGGGATTTAACCACAGAGGGCACAGAGGACACAGGAAGAATGAATCGCGAGACGGCGGGTGATCTCTTCGAGAAGATCAAACGATATTCCTCTGCGGACGAAGTGGAGGCGTTGTTCTATGGTGGCCGCTCTGCCCTGACGCGATTTGCCAACAACACGATTCATCAGAATGTTGCAGAAGAGAATTATGCAGTTTCGGTGCGCACGGTCCTGGGCGGCCGGACGGCGCGCTCGACCACCAACAAGTTCGATGACGACAGTCTGAGGCGGGTAGTCGAGACGTCGGAGGCCTTGGCGAAGGTTCAGGAGCCGGATTCCGATCTGCTGCCCATGGCGGAGCCCGCGGGCGAAAGCTCTCCGGCGTTGCCGTCCAGATATTTTCCGCAGACCGCAGGCGTCACTCCGGAGCAGCGGGCGGAGGCGGTTAAGAAGATCGTCGCGATCGCGGAGAAGCGGCGGCTGACGGCGGCGGGTATTTTTTCGACGTCAGAATCGGCGGAGGGAATCTTCAACTCGCGCGGCTTGAGCGACTGGCACACTCAGACTTCTTCTGAAATTTCCATCACCATGCTGGCGGCGGATTCTTCGGGCTGGCAAAAAGCGAATTCGCCGGATGTATCCAACCTCGACCCGTTGTTGCTGGCCGAGACGGCTGCGAAAAAAGCCCAGGACTCGGCCTACCCGAAAAAGATTGTTCCGGGAAAATACACGGTGATTCTGGAACCGGCCGCGGTGCTCGACCTGGCCGGCTTCATGTTCTTCGATTTCGGCGGACTGGCGATTCTCGATCAGCGGTCGTTCCTGAACAATCGCCTGGGTACGAAGATTTTTGGAGACAACATCGACATCTGGGATGACGTCGGTCACTCGTTGCAATCCGGCGCGCCGTTCGATGGCGAAGGTATGCCTCGGCAACGGGTGCAACTGATCGAGAATGGCGTAGTCAAACGCCTGGTCTATGCGCGCGCGACGGCCGAGAAGATGAAGCAGTCGGAGTACAAAGAGAAAGTGGGTCACATTGAAGTGACCGGGCACGGCTTTCCTCTGCCTAACGAAATGGGCGAAGCGCCGATGAATATTGTGTTTGGCACACCGTCAGAGCCGAAAACTGTCGACCAGATGATCGCGTCAACCGACCGCGGCATTCTGGTCACTCGCTTGTGGTACATCCGCGAGGTTGACCCTTACGAAAAGATTCTTACGGGCATGACACGCGATGGCACGTTTTACGTGGAAGACGGCAAAGTCCGGCATGGCGTCTTGAATTTTCGGTTCAATGAAAGCCTGCTCCATCTGCTTTCGAATGTGGAGCAGATGAGTACGCCGCTGCGTGCCAGCGGCGAGGAGTCATTCGACATGGTTGCGCCGGCGATGAAAGTGCACGAGTTCAACTTCACGGAAGTCACGAAGTTCTAGAAGCAGCCCACCAGCCATCAGCCTTCAGCCTTCAGTTAAACCACGCCTCTCGAAATCTTAAGTGTCGATGTTGTCCGCACTGACGGCTGATAGCTGACGGCTGATGGCTCGTAGAATTCCCTGCAATTCCATGATCTACAAGACTTTACGCCCTATAGTTCCATGACTTCGGTAACTTTTATGGTCTGGTTCCGGGGTGTAAGCTGCGTGCGTAATGTCCAACAATGGGCGAACCACGGGAAACGGGGAACGCGATGGCTTCGACGAGCTGCAGGCCGAGGATTCTTCCCCAGTGATACAGGAACCGGGTAAGGGTGAAGTCGCGGGCAAACGATCCGGGCGCAACCGCTATCCCGACATGCAGAGCGCGGCGCGCTTTCCGATCAAGCTGCCGATCTCGGTAAAGTCCACTGCGGGTGCGAGCTCCACCGAAACCCAGAACATCTCCGCCAACGGAGTGTTGTTTCAGTTGGATTCGGAGATGCCCATCGGTTCGCCGGTGGATTTCACGATCTCACTCCCCGCGAATGTGGTCGGCACCGAAGCCGACGTGCAGATTGACTGCCGCGGCCGGGTGGTGCGCAGTTTTGAGGAGGATGGCCGGCGGGGTGTAGGCGTGGTCATCGATGAATACCGTTTTGAGCGCGGCTAAGCCCGCAGCAGGAAAGTAATGGCGAGCATTCCGGTCAGCGTGGGAGAAGAGACGATGGGCGGGCCGCCGCACCAGGGCGACGGCGCGGACAACTTCATCCGCGTCATCGTAGCCGACACCCAGGCCATTTTTCGCGCCGGGCTGCGGAAGATCTTTGCCCTGGAAGACGATCTCCGCGTGGTGGGGCAATCGGAAACGCTGGCGCAAACGGCTTCCGCAATTCGCAAATTCAGCTCCGACATTCTGATTTTTGAGGCTGCCCTGGCCCCCAATCCGGTCGAAGCCGTGGCCGATCTGCTGCGGCAAGTTCCTACGTTGCGGATGGTGGTGGTTATTCCGGAGCCCAATGAAGAACTGACACTGGATCTATTCCGCCGCGGCGCCCACGGCATTGTCTCCCGCGAAGTGGAACCGGAAATGCTGGTGGACTGCCTGCGCAAAGTTTCGCAGGGCGAGCTTTGGCTCGACAGTAAGGGGGTTCAATGGGTGCTGGAAGCCTTCCGCACGCAGGGTTCGCGGCCGGCCGCAGGGCGCACCAAGGTACAGCTTACCCCCAAGGAAGCGCTGATCGTCTCCTGCGTGACTCAGGGCATGAAAAACAAAGAAATCGCCCTGAGGGTGGGAACGACCGAGCAGGTGGTCAAGAACTACCTGCGCAAGGTGTATGACAAACTGGGCGTTGCCGACCGGCTCGAGTTGGCATTATTCTGCTTGCACAATCGCGTGCTTGACGGGGCCAAAATGGCCGTCCCGCCACAGCAAGCCTCGCCGACCAACGGCGCGGCTCAGCCTGAATTGGCAGCGGCCGTAAGCCCCGAGAAACCCTCGTAGTTCCCGGAACTTCCTCTCTCCATCCATTCGCGAGTGCTATATTCTTCCTGCACAAATTATCCGTATTCCTGCTTCTCCGTCGCAGATGCTGCCGGGAGAAGAGCGGACGGCGAACCGATATCTGGCTCGGAAATCAAATCAAGCGAGGCGAAACGTGAAAGGCGATCCGAAAGTAATTGTCGTGCTCAACCAGGTGCTGAAAGCGGAGCTGACCGCGATCAACCAATACTTCTTGCACGCCGAGATGTGCGAGAACTGGGGCTACGAAAAGCTGGCGAAGCATACCCGCAAGGAATCGATCGAAGAGATGCAGCACGCCGAAAAGCTGATGGAACATATCCTCTACCTCGACGGAACGCCCAACATGTCCGACTACTTCAAGATCAATATCGGACAGACGGTGAAGGCGCAATTGCAGAACGATCTGAATGTGGAGTATGACGCGGTAAAGCGGCTGAACGAGGGCATCCAGACATGCGTGAAGGCCGGCGACAACGGCTCGCGCGAGCTGCTGGAAAAGATTCTGGTGGATGAGGAAGAGCACATCGACTGGCTGGAAGGGCAGTTACACGCGATCGATGAGATGGGCATCGAGAACTACCTGGCGCAGCAGTTGCACGAACAAGGAGAGAAGTAGGCCACAACGAGTGGTTCGCGCACGTCCAGATCCTTTTGCTGAGCTCTCTGGGTTGCGGTTTCCGCTCGCGGGGCCATAGAATCGAAGCGGAAGCGATCGAGGCAGTCCCTGATGACTGCCTGGTTCGCAGCACCTCCAGTCGCTTCCCAACGTTGCTTCCTGCAGCGGTCCGAACGGAGAGATGGCCGAGTGGCTGAAGGCGCACGCTTGGAAAGCGTGTTTAGGGGAAACTCTAACGTGGGTTCGAATCCCACTCTCTCCGCCATATTTTCTAATCCCTTCAATATTTCAATCCGTAGTATAAGCCCACCCTTTCCGCAAAGTGCGCGGAAAGGATGGGGCACCCGGCCGGCTAGACGGGTAAGCGAACCGTTTTCTCCATTCGAATCGAAGCTTATGTATAATCCGCCGATGCAAGGAATACTCTGGAGCACAATTGCGCTCGGCTCGCTGTTGCTCATTTCGGCCAGCTCAATGGGAGGACAGGAAGTGAAATCTCCGCAAGCTGAAAAGGCGAAGCCGCCTGTCAAAGAGGAGCAGCGCGGGCGCATCCTTGGAATCGGCGGTGTCTTCTTCAAATCCGCCAATCGTGATCAGATGCGCGAATGGTATGCGAAGCATCTTGGACTCGCTGACACAGGCTCAGGCGCCATGCTTCCGTGGCGCGAACACGACGACCCGCAAAAGGAACACGTTACAGTTTGGACTATTTTCCCGGCCTCCACCAAATATCTTGATCCCAGCCCGGCACCGTTCATGATCAACTACATCGTGGATGATATGGATGCTTTGCTCGACCGCCTAAAACAAGAGGGAGTCAAGATCGACCCCAAACGAATGGATGAATCCTACGGCCGCTTTGCCTGGATCTATGACTCGGATGGAAATAAGATTGAACTCTGGCAGCCGCTGCCCGCAAAGCCCTGAGGGCCTTCCACTACGTTTGCTCTTAGTTCCATGCCTCGCGCACCATTGCCGGGGCGCATTTTTATTCGGCAAGTTTTCTTTCTAGTCCTTGAATATTTCAATCAATAGAGGAAGCCCACCCTTTCCGCAGAGTGCGCGGAAAGGATGGGGCACCCGGCCAGATTTTTTAGTCTCTTGAGAACCCTACCTGCGTTTTAATGCCTCAAGTTCATCCATCGTGCGCGGCCAATCGGTCCGCAACAGTCGCGAGAGACTTCGATCTGCCAGAAGCTTTCCGCCGGTTTGGCAACCAGGGCAATAGTTGGTTTCGTTGTCGGCGTAACGAATTCGCTGAATAGTTTCTCCGCATCTCGGGCATGGTTTTCCATAACGTCCATGTACCGCCATCTCTGGGCGAAAAGCAGTCACCTTTTCCGGAAAGTCCCTTTCTGCTTCGTGACGCAACCGGTCGATCCAGAGCTGGAGAGTATTGCGAGTCGCGGTAAAGAGGCGTTCCCACTCCTCTGGTTTCAGTTTCTGCGTGAGTGCAATCGGAGATAGTTTGGCAGCGTGCAGAATTTCATCGGAATAGGCATTGCCGATTCCACTGACGATGCGGGGATCGGTGAGAGCTCTCTTGAGCGTGCGATTCTCGGCGGTGAGCGCGCTACGAAATGAACCAAGATCACTGGTGCAAACCTCGATTCCACCGGGGTCGACGGATTTCAACCCTTCCTCTCCACGCAACACATACAGCGACGCGCGACGCTTTGCTCCGGCTTCGGTAAGGACGAGGGAGCCGTTGGGGAAATCGAAGGCCGCGAGATTTTGCCGTCCTGCCAACTTTGCGCCGGGCTGTCGCCAGTGCAAGCGTCCGGCGATCATCAGATGCAACACCAGCCAGAGATCGCCCTCCACTCCAATGGCGATTCGCTTGCCGATCCGCCGCAGTTGGCGCACGGTGTGACCTTCCACGTCTTTAATGGAGGGGTCAACGGTGCGCAGCAAAAATGGACTCGCCAGACGTATTTGCTGAATTGGCTGGGTTACGATCCGCGACTCGAGCGCGTCGATATAAGCGACGAGGTCTGGGAGTTCCGGCATCTTTGCACTGGGGAAACTGCGCAGCCCTTCAGGGGCTTTATCCTGCGGCCTGGTCTATGCCGCCGGAGTCTGTCGAATGGCGCGGCAGATGGCCGGGCCGTCATCGTCAAAACAGCAATCCAGCGCGCCGGCGTCCAGCGCCTGGGTCCACATGCCTTCGTCCGGCGTGTGGTGGGTACAAACGATTTCAATACCTAATTGCTGGCGGAGGCGGACGATTTCCCGAATGCTTACCAGATCCAAATCCAAGATTGCGAATCGAATTTGAAATTGCGAGGCCAGGGTTTGCAGCTCCGGGAGGGATTGAACAATAAACACGGCTTCAGAAACTGGTCTGACCTCGGAGACTAAGTTCTCCGCGCGGGACGGATCACTTTGCAGAATTACGATGGCGCTATGCATTTCGCCGCTCCTTCCATGGCGCAAACCATGGCGACGGACCATACCGCGCCTGGCGCTGCATCACCACGCGGACCTCATGTCGCTGGATGTGCCCCCGGCAGCGGGAACGTAGCACTTGAGCGTGTAATCCATGACCATGCGGTCGGCATTGAAGCGCCAACCGAGGGTGCGGATGGTGCGCTTCATGCGCTTAATCCAGCCGCGCGGCAGACCGTCGCGATCGCGCTGGTAGTACAACGGAATCACTTCATCTCGAAGTGTCCGGTGGAGTTCTTCCCCGTCGCGCGTGTCGTGAACACTCATATTGGAATGCGTCCTGCCCGTTCCGATGGCGAAGCCGTTCATGCCGTCGTACGCCTCAGCCCACCAGCCGTCCAGCACCGAAAGATTCAGTCCTCCGTTCAAAACCACTTTCTGACCACTTGTGCCCGATGCCTCCAGCGGGCGACGCGGATTGTTCAGCCAGACATCGACGCCCTGCACCAGATAACGCCCCACGTTGATGTCGTAGTCTTCGACAAAGACGAACTTATCTGCGAAGCGGGGATTGCGCATCAATTCGGCAATCTGCTGCAGGATTCGTTTAGCCGGTTCGTCGTGGGGATGCGCTTTGCCGGCAAACACGAACTGCACGGGCCGTTTGGGATCGTTTACCATCGATGCGAGGCTCTCGATGTCTGTCAGAATCAGGTTGGCTCGCTTGTAAGTCGCAAAGCGGCGAGCAAATCCGATGGTCAGGGCGTCCGGACTGAGAACCTTGCCCAGTCTCTGCAAAACCTTTCGGGGTTCGCCGCGGCGCTCGGCTTGTTCGACGGCGCGTCGGCGGACAAACTCGAGAAGCTGCGATTTCAGGCTGAGGTGGGTCTCCCAGAGTTCGCCGTCGTCCACGCTCTCGATGCCTTCCCAGATGCGGGCTTCGCTGCTGTGCTGATGCCAATTCGCGCCCAGATGGCGGTCATAGAGGCGGAACATCTGGGGAGCAAGCCATGAGGGAACGTGAACCCCGTTGGTGATGTGTCCGATCGGAACTTCGTCTTCGGGTTTGCCCGGACAGAGCCCGGTCCACATCGCCCGCGAGACTTCTCCGTGCAGGGCCGAAACAGCGTTGGCGCGGCGCGAGAGTCTTAAGCCCAGCACCGTCATGCAAAATGTCTCCTGCTGGTTGGTTGGATTCTCTCGCCCCAGTCCCATCAGGCTTTCCGGAGAAAGGCCGAGGACTTCACGCAGAGGTCCAAGATGTTCTTCGATGAGCTCCATATCGAAGCGATCATGCCCGGCAGGCACCGGGGTGTGGGTAGTGAAGACCACTTCGCGCGATACGCGGGGTACGGCGGCATCGAACGCGATGCCTTCCTCTTCCATGCGCATGCGGATCGCTTCCAGCACGCAAACCCACTGTGCCCTTCGTTCAGGTGAAGAACGCCGGGCGTGATGCCCATGGCTTTGAGGGCACGAAAGCCACCGACCCCAAGCAGCAGTTCCTGCCGAATGCGCGTGCGGGCGTCACCGCCATAGAGGCGGGAAGTCAGCTCGCGATCGTCCGGAGTGTTGCCCTCCACATCGGAATCGAGCAGGAACAAATCGCAGCGTCCCACTTTCACTCGCCAGACTTTAGCGTGAATCGAGCCGCTGCGGGTCTCGATCTGTCACCATTACGGGCCGGCCGTTCTTGCCGATCGCGACCTCCAACGGCAGTTGGTTGACGTCGGTCTCCAGATACTCTTCCTGTTGCCAGCCATTGCGATCGAGACGCTGGCGGAAATATCCCTGGCCGTAAAACAAGCCGATGCCGACGAGCGGGATGGCAAGATCAGACGCGCTCTTGATGTGGTCTCCCGCGAGAACGCCGAGGCCGCCGGAATAGACCGGAAGGGATTCGTGCAGGCCGAACTCAGCGGAAAAATAGGCCACAGGACACGGCCGCAATACCCCGGCGTGGCGGGTTCCCCAGGTGCGGTCCGCGTGCAAGTATTCCTGCATCCGGCGATAGGCGTAGTTGACCCGGCTGTGCAGGACGAGTTCTGCGGCGCGAGTTTCCAGTTTCGCGAGGGGAAATTCCTTCAACAGTGAAACTGGATTTTGGTTGAGCTGCCTCCAGCGCACCGGATCGAGATCGCGGAACAAGCTGCCGGCGTCGTGGTCCCAACTCCACCACAGGTTGCGGGCTAGTGTCCAAAGGCGTTCCTGCGCGGGAGCAATGAAGCGATCCAATGTCCGCGCTTCGCTCACCACCGGGGCCACCTGTGCCGCAGCCTCGGTCAGCATGTAGATTTCATCTTCACGAAAATCCCGAGGCTCGGCGGTTTGCACGACTAGAACACCCTGCAGAACGCCCCGGTCGATGAGCGGGACGCCGAGGAAGGACTGGTAGGAATCTTCGCCGGCTTCCGGGAAGTACTTGAAGCGGGGGTGGCTCTGTGCCTGCTCCACAGCGACAGGGCGGACCTGTTCTGCCACCAAGCCTGCCAGGCCCTCATGGATGGCCATGCGCAAGTTGCCGATGCACTCCCGGCGAAGGCCAACAGTCGCGGCCAGCACCAGATTGGCGCGGTCCGGCTCCAGCAGGTACGCTGAACATACGTCGCTCTCGAATCGCTTGGCAATCAAGGCAACGACATTCATCAAAGTTTCGGCGGGTTGGCCCCCGGTGGCGGCCAAGTTGGCAATTTCGTCCAGGGTGAGGACGTGTGTGACTTCGTGGGCGTGACCGGTGGGATTCAAGTCTTGTGCTGCGCTTTTGTTTTCTTCCAAGCCCAAGCTCTCTGGTTCCATTTTTAGTCGTACCTGCGGGATTAAGGTAGTCCTATCCATTAGTATCCCCTAAATTCCACGCTCCCGCTGGTCCAATCGCCTGGTGTTTGCCTGAGCCTCATCTCCAAAGTAACTCTAGGGCTGGACCGCACCCGAGTCCAATCCAAATTATTGATGCTGTATATAGGCCCAGCGTTCAGCCGGTTAACTACGACGGCAGGTCCAATTTACGCACACTTTCCAACTTGTAAAAAAATTGTCAACAATCGGGCCCGGCACTCATCTGTTAGCGGAGTGGTAGTAGTCTTGTTGGTGACCGCCATTGCCGCGCGATCTTGGAGCAGAGATGATACGAACAGAAACAAGCCGTGGACCTGGGCTTCAACGCAACCCAATCATTCCTCGTCTGGAAGTCCCGGGGGCGGGAGCCTCGCCAGAACGCATACTGGTGGTGGAAGACGATCGCGCCGTGCAGAAGGCGCTGAGGCGGTTGTTCGAGACCGAGGGATTTTCAGTCGAAATCAGCGGGGACGGGAAGTCTGCGGTGGAATCGTTTCGGAGTACGCCTCCGGCCGCCATTGTTCTCGATTTGCGCCTGCCTGCAATGTCCGGCCGGGATGTATGCCGAGAGATTAAGGAGCAGATGCCGACGCTCCCCATCATCGTTTTGAGCGCTGCCAGCGATGTTTCAGACAAGGTTCTGCTTCTGGAGTTGGGCGCGGACGACTATGTGACCAAACCATTCAGCCCGCGCGAACTCTTAGCCAGAGTGCGTGCCGCGTTGCGGCGCACCGCGCGAACCGGTCCCGCTGATCTATACGCCTTTGGCGGAGTTTCGGTGGATTTCATCAAAATGGAAGTGACCCGGGAAGGTCAGCCGGTAACCCTCACGGCCCAGGAATTCAAGACTCTGAAGTTCCTGGCGCAAAACGCGGAACGCGTGATTTCACGGGATGAACTGCTGAATGAGGTTTGGGGATATCAGAACTATCCTTCGACCCGCACCGTGGACAACCATATTCTGAAATTGCGCCAGAAGCTGGAAAAGGATCCGGGGAATCCGGTGCATTTCCGTACAGTGCATGGCATGGGATACAAGTTCGTAGGATGAGGAGTGAGAGTCGGCCTCTCCCAGCTGAGGGGTCGAGGAGATGGCAAGAATGCAACTGAGGATGCAAACCAAGTTCTTGCTCTCCATGTTGCTGATCTCCGCCAGCCTCACTGCCACCAGCCTTCTTCTGGTGCGCCGGGTAGTGCAAAGACAGGTGCGGAAGGAAATCTTCGCCGACCTGCACAACTCCGTCAGTACATTTCAGAATTTCCAGCGAGAGCGCGAGCTCACGCTGATACGATCAGCCGATCTTCTGGCCGACCTGCCCGACCTGCGCGCGCTCATGACCACGCAGCACGAGGCGACCATCCAGGATGCGTCGGCCCGCTTGTGGCGACTGGCAGGAAGTGATCTTTTCGTGTTGGCCGACCGTTCGGGACGAGTGGTTGCGCTGCATACGGCTGCCCCGGGGTTTACGCGCGAAATGGCGCAACAGGCGTTCTCCAGCGGGCTCAATCAGCAAGGTGGGCCTTCGGACTGGTGGTTTGGCGGCCAGCATCTCTATGAAGTGTTCCTAAAGCCCATCTACTTTGGTTCGGCGGCTGAGAACCGGGAGTTGGGATTTTTGGTGGTCGGGTATGAGATCGATGACCGGGTGGCCGCGCAAGTGGGCCGAATCGCGGCCAGCCAGGTGACGTTCTCCTACGGGGATAGTGTCGTCCGCAGCACTTTAACGCCGACCCAGGAAGCCGAACTGGTTCGGCAGATTGCTCCGCCGCCGGCTTCCCAAGGGGCCGAACCGGAACAGATCCAACTGGGGGACGAACGGTTTCTGCGCACTTCGCTGGAACTTTCGCCCAGGGGGACGCCCCGCCCGGTGCGCCTAAGCGTGCTCAAATCCTACGATCAAGCCACGGCGTTTCTCGACAGCCTGAACCGCCTGGTGCTGGCCCTGGGTCTAGTGGCGGTGGTGGGAGGCAGCGCGCTGGTGTTCTTGATCTCCCATACTTTCACCCGGCCGCTGGCCAATCTCGTGGAAGGTGTACGTGCGCTGGAGAAGGGGAATTTTACTTACGCCCTGGACGCCCGCGGCGGAGACGAAGTAGCCGAACTCACCCGCGCCTTCAGCCGGATGCGGGACAGCCTGCTGAAAACGCAGCAGGAGTTGCTGGAGGCGGAGCGGCTGGCCACGATCGGGAGAATGGCGAGTTCGATTTCGCACGACCTGCGGCACTCGCTGGCGGCGATTGTGGCCAATGCTGAGTTCCTTTGCGAAAGCCGGCTTTCGTCGGAACAGCGAGAAGAGCTTTACCAGGAAGTTCGGGTGGCAGTGAACCAAATGACCGATCTCATCGACTCTCTGCTGGAGTTTTCGCGGACACGGGAGTCTCTGCGCCCGGCCTTCGGGAACGTCAGGGACTCCGTGGAGCGCGTTGTTCAGGCGATCCGGGCTCACCCCGAATGTCACCACGTGCGCATCGCGGTTCGCCAGGAGGGCAACAGCACCGGGTGGTTCGATGCGAAAAAACTCGAACGGGCTTTGTACAACCTTATCGCAAATGCGTGTGAAGCGGTGTCGCCGGAGGATGGAGACATTCGTGTCGAGCTGCAAGAATCTCCCGGGGCCGTGGAGATTCGCGTCCGTGATAATGGACGGGGGATTCCGGAATCGATCCGGGGCAGACTCTTTGAGCCTTTCGTGAGTTTCGGCAAGGAGAACGGAACGGGATTGGGGCTCACGGTGGTGCAGAAGATCGTTCAGGACCACGGAGGCGATGTCGGCGTGGAAAAAACATCTGCGGAAGGGACCATCTTTCGCCTCTGGCTGCCCCTGGTCTCATCCTCCGAGGGTGCTGCCAGCCCGGGGTTGAGCGGAAAGCCCGCGCCACCGCTGGTGCGGGCAAAGCAGAATCGGCCCGAGTAGAACTTCTCACCAGTTCTGCCTGACAGGTTCGTGTGCAATTCAGCAGCTGTGCGGAAACTCCAGATCTGCTTAGGGAGGTGGATTGTGAACCAGCGCAGTGGTTTGCCTGATTGGCTTCTAATGCTCACCGTTGCAGGATTGTTCATGCTGGCGGGCCGCATCGCAGCTCAAGCGCAGGAGGCGGCCGCTCCCGCGGCTCAATCCCCGGATTCTGTAGCGAGCGCCGTGCAACAACTTCAGGAGCAGGTTCGCGAGTTGCGCGCGGCGGTCCAGGAACTGCGCACCGAAGCCGTCGAGTACCGCACGGAAACCCTGGAGTTGCGAAGGGAGTTGCAAGCCTCGCGCGGTCAAACGGCTGCCTCCGCTCCGAGCCAGACGCCACCGATTGAGGAGAGGGTCACGGCCCTGGAAGAAAGCTCACAGCTCGTGAACAGCAAGGTAGATGACCAATATCAAACCAAAGTTGAGAGCGCTTCGAAATACCACGTCCGGCTCTCGGGTCTTTTGTTGTTCAATCTGTTCGGCAACCATGGATATCTGAACAACCAGGATTTTCCCACCTGGGTCGTGCCGCCGAATCCAATTAATTCAGGGCAAAGTTTCGGCGCAACCTTGCGCCAATCCGAATTGGGTCTGGAGGTTTTTGGCCCACGCTTGGCGGGGGCCAAGACCGCGGGAGAGGTGCAGGTGGATTTTTCGGGAGGATTTCCTAACACGGAGAATGGGACTACGTACGGTCTGGTAAGGTTGCGCATCGCGGACATGCGAATGGATTGGGACAACACCTCCCTGGTTGCAGGCCAGGACCGGGTGTTCGTTTCTCCCCTTGCGCCCACTTCGTTTGCGTCGGTCGCAGTGCCCGCGCTGGCCTACACGGGAAACCTTTGGGGCTGGATTCCCCAGGTGCGGGTGGAACATCGCTTCCATCTGGCAGAAAGCCAGAACATTACGTTGCAGGCAGGGATCCTGGACAATCTGACAGGGGAGCCGCCGGACAATTTGTACTTGAAACAACCGACGGCGGGAGAGGCCACCGGCCAGCCGGCCTACGCCACGCGAGTGGCGTGGACCCGAAACTTACGGGGACGGTCGATGACTCTTGGCGCCTCGGGCTACTACAGCCGCCAAGACTGGGGACTGAATCGAAAGGTCGACGGATGGGGTGCGATTACGGATTGGGATGTGCCGCTGGCAGCGCGCCTGAGTTTCAGCGGCGAGTTCTATCGCGGGCGTGCTCTGGGTGCGCTGGGAGCAGCCTTCGGGCGGAGCGTCATTTTCAGTGGCGACGAATTCGCCCCCGGAACTCAGATCAGGGCGGTGAACTCTGTGGGAGGCTGGTCGCAGTTGAAGTTTCGGGCTTCCGCGAAGCTGGAGTTTAATGGAGCTTTCGGGCTGGACAATCCCTATTCCCAGGATCTGAACGCTTTCTCCGCGCCGCAGGCCTATTTCCCCGCGTCGGTGGCGCAAAATCGGGGCGGCCTGATTAACTTTGTCTATCGCCCCCGTTCCGACCTGTTGTTCTCCGGCGAATACCGTCATCTGAGGACATTTGAGACGTTTGGCACGAGCCCCACGGCGGAGCAAGTGAATCTAACCATGGGAGTATTGTTCTGATGCACATAAGATTTGCACCAGCCCGACGACCGATGCTGCTGGCAATGCTGCCCGTGGGGATACTCATGCTGGGCGGCTGCCTCGCCAGCGCGCAAGAGGTGACGCTGACGGCGCGAGTGGCTTGGGTAAACGAGGCCGCCAAACACGACGCCGGCAACGTGGTGGTCTGGCTCAGTCCGGAAGAGGAACCTGCCCGGCAAGCGGCGGCGGCCTTGCCGGCGCAGAAGCCGACCCTGGTTCAACACAATAAGAGTTTTGAACCGCATGTGCTGGTGGTGCCGGTGGGTTCAGTAGTGGCCTTTCCCAACCGCGATCCGTTCTTCCACAACGTGTTTTCCTTGTTCGACGGAAAGCGCTTCGACCTTGGTCTTTACGAAGCGGGCACGAGCCGCGATGTGCATTTTGACCGGCCCGGAATTTCGTTCATCTTCTGCAACATTCATCCGGAGATGAGCGCGGTGGTGATTGCGTTGGACACGCCCTACTACGGCGTTTCCGACTCGCGGGGGCAGATCGTGATTCCCAATGTGCCGAGTGGCCGGTACACACTGCGAAGCTGGTATGAAGGCGCCCTGCCGGAGACGCTCAAAGCTTTGACCCGCGAGATTACGGTCTCGGATGGCAATTCGACTCTGGGTCTGCTGCGACTTAAGGACGAAGGTTCAGCTCAAGGCCACAAGAACCTCTACGGGCAGGACTACAACCAGCCTGCGCCGGATAATCCGGCCTATCCTCATCCCTGAAAAAGGGGCGAACACGAGGTTGGTTGCAGAAATGTGAGCCGCCGAGTTTACAAAAAAATGACAATTGCGTGAAGAGCTGATGACAATTGCTCGGGAGCGGGGCCTTAGCCTAAGGCTCAAGATGAACGGGTGGCCGCTGCTGGCCCGTTCGAATTTGTGGTCCCGGGACCTCAGATCTGTCGATGTATCCGTTGGGCTGTACCGAAGTCAAGAACACTTCTCTCTCCACAATGATGTAAAGGCCCACCTCGTGGTGGGCCTTTTTTTCTGCACCGATTGCGGTTTTCTCTTTGGACGAATTCTATTGGTCGCCGGGCTCAAGGCCTGTGAGGCGCGTGCTGAGATAGCGGCGAATGTCGAGGCTCAGGTCTTCCATGGGGGCGTAATAGCCGAACTTGTGCATGCGGCACCGCATGCCGAGTTGGACACGCTCGCAGATCGCCCAATCCTGCCGGTTGATCAAATCCCAGAATTCAACTGCGTCGTTCGGATCAAAATCGGGTTTGGCCATCTCCTGGGGATGGAAAAGAAAATCGCAAACCACCCGGGTGTGGCCTGCGTCGATGGGCCAAATCACAAACGATGCTACATGTTCAGGAGAGAGACTGAGCATGAAATTGGGGTACACCAGTTCTCCTTTGTGACGGACTCTTTCCTGCTCATTCAAAGTGGGGAACGGCGCGCGGTTGGTGGTGCCGCTGCGGGTGAAGGTGAAGGCGCCTTCGCGGTGGTCGATGCCGGCGTCCCAGTCGAGGTGCGCGCCGCCCCGTTCTTTGAACGCGGGAACCACTTCGCAAAGTTCGGGATGCACGCCGGCGCAGTGGTAACACTCGTTGTAGTTTTCCGCCAGGACTTTCCAGTTGGCGGCTACATCGTAGGAGATTTGCCGGGCACTGCGTAATTCAGCCAAGGGGTATCGCTTGACCCTCTCAGGAATGGGGCCGAGTTGCTGGTGCAAAGTACGGCCGGCTTCATCAGGCGAAAGATTGAGGAAAAAGAAGCCGCCCCAGGATTGAAGACCGACTGGATAAAGAGAAAATTCCTCTTTGCGCAAGCCATCAGACTCGCGCAAATGCGGCGCGCTGAGCAAATCGCCGTCGAGCGAGTAGGTCCAAAGGTGATATGGGCAACGGATGGTGCCTGCGGCAGTAACGCCTCCGGTGAGTTGCACGCCCTCGCAGGTAGTTTCAGTGGCGCACAGACGTGCCCCACGGTGGCGGCAAACGTTGTAGTGCGCTTTGAGTTCGCCTTGTTTGGTGCGAACGACCAGAACGCTTTCACCAAGAACCTCGAGCACCAGGTGATCGCCTGCGTTGGGAAGTTGCTCTTCACGGCCGGCACAAATCCACTCGCGGAAGAAAATCTGCTCCTTTTCCTGGGCGAATGTTTCTTCCGTGAGATAGCAGGAACTAGGCAGCGATTTTTGCAAACCGGATTTAAGCAGCGTTTCCATGGAAATCTTAGCGCTTGCCTCCTGCCACCTGATCGTGTCCGTAGTATTCGTAGGCGGACATGGGTTTTTCGCCGCCTGTCTTCCACGGGCGTGCATCCTCAGGCAGTTTGCCCAGCGCACGAGCCATTTCGCGAACGTGCATCGCAACCGAACCACAGCAGGAACCGATGTAGTTGATACCGATCTCGCGGGCCCGCAAGGCATAGTCGGCCATCTCTTTGCGAGTAAGCTGCAGGGGATCGAGCGCCAGCGGAAACTCAGGCAAGCTGGTGAAATCGGGCTGGTGCTTCGGAGTCCGATATCCTACCGGCTGGCAGGCCAGGTAACCGGAAACCGCTTTCCGCATCTCTTCCATCGGTCCCAGCATATGGTCGGGGGGCCGAAGGCAGTTCATGCCGACGATATCGGCGCCTGCGTCGAGCAGGGCTTTGGCGGAGTCGGCGGCAGATTTTCCCTCGGCGGTTTCGTCTTTGTTCTCGAAACAAATGGTCACCATAACCGGCAGCCCTGTGGCTTTGGCGCGTTCGACGGCAATCAGAGCTTCTCCCAGCCAGGAAAAAGTCTCGCCGACAATAAAGTCGACGCCTTCTTCCACCTGCACCGCAAGCTGCTCGTCGAACGTTCTGCGCACACGGTTGGCGGCGGTTGGGCTGTTGGGTTCGTACATCCAGGTAAGACTCAAATTGCCGGCCACGAGGCACTTGTCTCCCGCGACCTCGCGGGCGATGCGCACGGCTGCGCGATTCAGATCCTCGAGTTGGTTGTCGAGGCCGACCGTCGCCAGTTTGTCGCGGCTGGCGTAGAAGGTGAGGGCCTGCAGCACATCGGCGCCCGCCTCACGGAACTCCACGTGAAGTTCGCGCAAGGCATCGGGGTGGAGCAGCGCAACTTCGGGCGTAAACGGACCCGCACGCACCCAGCCTCGTTTCTCCAGTTCGAGAAGATAGCCGCCATCGCCCAGGACGGGGCCGTCTTTGAGACGCTCGAGAATGCCTTTTTTCTTCATAGGAGACTCCTTAGTCATCCACGTATTCGTATTCTGCCTTAATCGGCTTACCTTCGGCGAAGCGGCTCGGACGGAAGGCGGTTATGTCGACGGTCTCGCCGCGGCCATCCATCAGCAACTCTGACATCACCAGGCCGATGGCGGGAGAAATCTTGAAACCCATGCCGGAAAATCCCGCGCAGGCATAGAGTCCATGCACGCCGGGAATTTCTCCGAGCAGCGGACGGCAGTCGGGAGTCATATCGTAGACGCCGGTCACGCCCCGCAGGACCTCGGCATTCTCCAGTTTGGGGACGCGACGGCAGGTCCGCTCGATGATTTCTTCCAGGCCGTCGTCGGATGCGCGTTGAGGAAAGTTGTCAGGATCCGCGCCGCGTTTGCCGTAGAAATCGCCGATCAGGAATTTATCCGGGCCGTCGGAGCGGAAATAAGTGGCGGTGACCGAATCAATGCAAGCGCAGCCCCCGCCTTTCATGCCGGGCGCGTTCTTGAGAATCGCTACCTGGTGATATTCGGTCTCGATGGGCAGATCGTATCCGGCTTGCCGGAACAGGGGACGAGTCCATGGGCCGGTGGCCGCGATCACGATGGGCGCGGCGATTTCGCCTTGCTCCGTGGTCACGCCGCGAACCTGGCCGTCTTCGATGACGAACGATGTGGCTTGCGTCCGCGGCAAATAGCTGGACCCGAGGTCACGAGCGCGGGTGAGAAAATCGTTGGCGACTCCAGCGCCGTCGCCGTATCCGGAATCGGGTTCGTAGGCGGCTATTTCGACATCGTCGACGTTCCAGTCGGGTTCGAGGTCGCGCAACTCCTGGCGAGTAATGAGTTTCACATTCACGCCGAGTTCTTGCTGCATGGCGACGTTCTGCTTCAGCCGATCGGTCTCGTTGGGATGCACAATGCGGACAAAACCTGTTTTGCGGAAATCGCCGGGCTCACCGACGACGTCCTGCCAGTTCTCAAACATCCGCAAGCTGACCAGGGCCAGTTGTACTTCCTGAGGATAGCTGTAGTGCATGCGAACCAGCGCGGACGAGCGGCCACTGCCGCCGCGGCCGACGTGATCTTTTTCGGTGACGACGATCTTTCCAGCTTTGCGGCGCGCCAGATGGAAGGCGACGGAGGCGCCGATCACGCCCGCGCCCAGAATGACAATGTCGGCAGTTCGGGGATGGCCGTTGGTTCCGCTCATGCGGCGGCCTCCTTGAATCGGCCTTTTTTCCAGTCGCGCAACACCTGATGAGCAGCGTTGTGGCCGGGGGCTCCGGTGACACCGCCACCGGGATGCGTGCCGGCGCCGCACAAATAGAGTCCGTCGATCGGAGTGCGGTATTGCGCCCATCCGGCAACCGGACGCATGAAGAAAAGTTGCTCCAGGCGCAAGTCTCCATGAAAGATGTTGCCTTCGGTCAGCCCGTAAGTGCGTTCCAGATCAAGAGGGGTCAGGACTTGCCGCGCGAGGATCGCGTTCGGCACATTGGGAGCGTACTCGGCAATCTTTTTGACGACGCGGTCGCCGAGCAGTTCACGATTGTCGTCCCACGTTATTTCTTTGGACGAAGATGTTTGGCGAAGGTGATAGGGCACATACTGCACAAAGCAAGTGAGAATGTGCTTGCCTTTGGGAGCCAAGGAGTCGTCTGCGTTTGAGGAAACGACGCAGTCGACCCAGAGCTGTTCGGGAATCTCTCCCAGCTTGGCGATATCGTAGCAACGCTCGGCGAATTCGAGAGAGGGAACCAGGGTGTAGAAGGTTCGTTGCAACGGAGTGTAATTCGCCGGAGTTCCCGTGAAGCGCGGCTCTTCAGCCAGCACAAGATTCACTTTGGCGCAGGGACCCTCCATCTTGATTCCACGCACACTGTGAAGGAAGTCATCGGGCAAATCCTTCGCCGGAACCATTTTCAAGAAGGTGCGCTTTGGGTCGGCGTTCGAGAGCACAATTCGTGAGCGAATTTCTATGCCATCTTCCAGAACCACGCCGCAGGCGCGGCCATTGCGGACCTCGATTTGAGCCACCGGCGAAGAAGTGCGGATCTCGACGCCGAGCTTTTTTCCTGAGGCCGCCAGCGCTTGTGAGATTGCGCCCATTCCCCCCATGACATGTCCGAAAAAACCTTGCAGTTCGTGTTCGCCGCCGCTCAACAGATGAAACAACAAGCCGATGGCCGTGCCCGGCTGGTAGGGGCCGCCGTGTTTGCCATAGACATTGTTGGCGAGGAACATCGTTTTTACTTTTTCTGACTCGTAATTGTTATCGAGAAATTCGCCCAGGCTACCGGTTAGAAAGGAAACCAGCTGGGCGACCTCCGCACTCGAGATTCCGCGAAACCGCTTGCCCACGCGAAACAGATCCGACCAGCCGCCGAGGCTGCGAGTTTCAATCTCCGGCGGTGGCTCCAGAAAAAATGGTTGCAGATAGCGGGCGAGTTTCTTGAGTTGATCGTCTACGCGAACGAAGGTTTCGCCGTCATTTGCCGAAAGCTTGCTGAACTCCGCCCTGGCGCGATCGCGATCGGCCCACCACGACACGACCTGTCCGTCAGGGAAAGGCACCTGGATGGCAGGATCACAAGGAACCATGCGCAGCCCGTACTCGGCAAGTTTGAGATCCTGAATCACCTCTGGCCGCAACATGCTAGCGATGTAAGAAGTAGTGGAAACCCGGCAGCCGGGAGCGATTTCTTCCGTAACGCAGCAGCCGCCTACAATTTCGCGGCGCTCCAAAACCAGAGTGGACAAGCCGGCGCGGGCGAGGTAGGCTGCCGCGGTCAGGCCGTTGTGGCCTCCTCCAACTACGACGGCGTCGTAAATCTTGCGTGGAGCGGGCACGCCTTCTCTCGTGACCATGGGTCACAGGATGTGCCCAAGGGCGGACTTACATTACCGCATCGCGGCTAAAAATTGAATTGAAATGCGATAATTTTTCCTGTAGAGTCTCGTGACTTGAGGTCAATTTGTGAGCGGAATCAGCAGCAGCGTTGTCTCCCCCCCGCGCTACCGGCGCTTGCCTCCCCGCCCTCGGTCTGAGGGGAAGCGCGCTCGCATTGTCGATGTTGCCATGCGCCATTTCGCCGAGCAGGGCTATCACGCGGCGCGTGTCGGCGATATTGCCGCGGCAGTCGGCATCGCGAAGGGGTCCGTCTTCCAGCATTTCGGCAGCAAGGACGGCCTGTTTTTCGAGGTTTACAAAGCCGCGGTAAGGTCGTTTCCGCGCTATCTTGACGCACCAGCCGAGGTGCGGGAGCAAGGTTTCTTCGAAGTTTTGCGTTACTGGCTAGTGCGCACCGAGCACTTGCTGCATGAAGATTGGATTCCCTATCGAGTTTCTCTGCTGGGAAACTACGGCACCGATCTGACCCTCAAGCGCGAAATTAATCGTTTTCTTCTGGCTGAGGACCCCTATGGAACGGTGCCGTTTGTCCGTTTCGGGCTGGAGCGAAAGGAACTGCGCAAGGACCTTGACCAGGAGATGATGGTTTCCATTCTGGATTGGACCATGGAGCGCTTTCAGGACGCCTTGCTCACCGAAGAGCTTGACCCGGGTTTGTTCCGCCGGCAGGGTGATCCCGCGGCCAAGAAAGAAGCGCGCATCGCGCAGTTTCTGGATGTGCTGCAGAGGGCGATCGGGGCGGAGCGGCGCGCACATCAGGACTGACCCCATGACCCACGCCCAAGTGCAGAAAATCCTGGAAAACTATAACGCTCGTGCCCCCCTGAATGAGGCCTCGACGATTCCTGCGCCTTGGTATGTGGACCCGCGCATCGCGGAGCTCGAAAACAGAACGGTCTTCAGCGGCAGCTGGCAGATGGTTGGGCGTACCGATCAGGTGGAGAAGCCCGGACAGTTCGTGACCGCTAGTGTGGCCAGCGAGCCCATTGTTGTGGTCCGCGGGAATGATGGCGCGCTCCGCGGTTTCTACAATGTGTGCCGTCATCACGCCGCCGCAGTCGTAACCGAGCCCTGCGGACAGACCTCGATTCTGCACTGTCCCTATCACGGCTGGAACTATGGTCTTGATGGTTCTCTCAAGGGCATGCCGGAGTTTGATGGCGTAAAGAATTTTGACCGCCAGCAGAACGGGCTGGTTCCTCTGAAAGCCGACGTGTGGGAGAAGTTTGTTTTTGTGAACCTCGATCCCCAGGCGGCGCCGTTACTCGAATTCCTGGGAGGGCTGGTCAAGCGCATGGCGCCGCTGGGCGTGAGCAAGCTGCACTATTTCGACACCCGGACCTACGACATCCATTGCAATTGGAAAGTGTTCGTCGACAATTATCTCGACGGCGGCTACCACGTTCCGCATCTGCACAAAGGGTTGAGCTCGGTTCTCGATTACAAGGAATACACCATCGAGAATGAGGACCGGTACTGCCTGCAGTCGAGTCCGATGGTGGCTTCGGATGAAGATGCGGCCACCGGCGCTACCCGCAAAGGGGACCGCGCCTGGTACTTCTGGCAATATCCGAACCTGATGATCAATTGCTACGAAGGCTACATGGACACGAATCTGGTGCTGCCGATTGATGCGGACCACTGCCGCGTAATTTTTGACTTTTATTTTGGGGACGTCAGCCAAGCGCGGCGGGAATACAACCAGCAAAGCGTGGCCGTGGGAGCGCGTGTACAGGATGAAGACCTGGGCATTTGTGAGGCAGTGCAGCGTGGGCTAAAATCTCGTGCTTACGGCGCGGGCCGGCTCTCGGTGCGGCGCGAAGCAGGAGAGCATTTGTTCCATCGTCTGCTTGCGGCGGATCTTAAAGGTGGATTAGAAACCACTGCCGCGGCCGCGGACTGAAGATTTCTGCGGAATCCCCCAAGGTTTACTTCTCTTCCATCTGAACGGGGTAACATGATCAAAAATTCGCTCGGCCTTCCGCTGTTGCTGTGCTTCTCCTCCATAATTTCTCTCGGCCAAATTACCGCCATCAAAGCGGGACGCCTGGTGGATCCGGATTCCGGCACAGTTCTTAACGACCAGGTCATTCTGATCCGCGACAACAAGATTGAGGCGGTAGGCAAAAGCCTGGCGATTCCCGCCGACGCCAAAGTCGTCGACTTGTCGAAAATGACCGTTCTGCCCGGTCTCATCGACTGTCATACCCATCTGGCGGACGGCCCCACAGGGGACAGCGAACCGCTCTCCCAAATCCGACGAACAGCCTCGGAAGTGATCCTGTCGGCGGTGCCCAACGCGCGAATTTTCTTACTTTCCGGCTTCACCACGGTTCGCGATGTAGGCGTTTATCGCGCGCTGAATGACCGGGCGATGCGCGATGCGATCGCCAAGGGCTACATCGACGGCCCACGCATGTACGTCGCAGGCGCGTACGTGACGATCACGGGTGGCGCGGGCGCAATGACTGGCTTCGCGCCCGATATCCAGCTTCCGTGGGATTTCCACTACGGCGAAGCCAACGGTCCGTGGGAAGTGCGGCAAGTGATCCGCAAACTGGCGCACGACGGGGTCGACCACATCAAGGTGCTTTCCAGTGGAGCCGTGCTGACGCACGGAAGCAATCCGTATTCGCAGGAATTCACGCTGGAAGAACTGCAGGCGGCGGTGGATGAAGCCAGCCATTTTGGCTTGCGGGTCGAGGCTCACGCGCACTCGCCGCAAGGCATCAAGAATGCGATCCGGGCAGGCGTGGCGTCGATTGAACACGCGACCATGATTGATGACGAGGGCATTGCGATGGCCAAGGAGCACGGCACCTATTTGGACATGGATATCTATGACGAAGATTGCATTCAGGAAAAAGGCAGGCTGGGCACCATGCCGAAAGACTTCCTGGAACACGACGCCCAGCTGGGTCAGATACAGCGGGACAATTTTCGCAAGGCGGTGAAGGCCGGAGTGAAAATGTCATTCGGAACGGATGCGGGCGTCTGTTCGTACGATAAAAGCGTAAAGCAATTCGCGATGATGGTGCAGTATGGCATGACGCCGATGCAGGCCATCCAGGCGGCGACGAGCAACGCGGCTGATCTGCTCGGGCACTCGAATGTTGTGGGTTCCATTAAACCGGGAAAGTACGCGGATGTGATCGCGGTCTCGGGAGATCCTTTACAGGACGTTAGTTTGCTGGAGCACGTACAGTTTGTGATGAAAGATGGGAAGGTTTACAAGCAATAATGAGGGTGAGCCCGCGAAAAAATGCATAGGTTCTTCGCTTCGCTCAGAATGACAAATCTAAACGAGCGAGAACGAGACTCACTGGTGATCGCGGGGAATGGTTTCTTCCCAGGTTTTCTGCTTCAGCAATTGCCCGTCCTTAAATAACTCGCGAGTGTATTTGTAGTAGAAGTTTCTTTGGTCGGTGGTGACCGAGAGATGTCCCTGCCAGGTGAGCACTCGGCCCTGCAATTCGAAAATACTCTTGGCTTCGCCAAGCACTGAACTTGTCTCGGGATGGGCGTCGTCGGCTTCGTAGGTGAGCGCCTCTAAATCAGTTTCCTTTCCCCAGGGATATTCGTAGCCGTCTTTGCCGCGCCAATGCACCGTCGTTTTGTGATTGGCCTGATCGCGCTCTGAACTCCACTCCCCCGGCCAGGGAAAGCCCTCGCTCTTGTAGCCGGGGCGTTCTTCCGAGGCTTCGGGCGCAGCAAAAACCGGCGCCGCCACTCCATGTACAGGAACCGTCGGCAAGGTCAATCGTGAACCATTGGCTCCCAACTCGAGCGAAGTGGTCATCGCATAAGGAGTGGGTAACATCATCGGCCAAAGTGCATTAGAAATGGAAAGGCGAACGCGATGTCCCTTGGGAAACACCCATGAGGTCACGTGCATCACGATTTCCAGCGGATAAACCCGCCCCGGTTCAAGGTCGCGAGGTTCGCTGAAAGACTCGCGATGCGCGCCGTTGCGTCCTGCGCCAGTGATCTGGGTGACCGATCCGTCGGGCGCAACGTCGGACAAGCGAGCGAACCAATCGGCTAATGGCGCAGTCGCGGACACTCGGAGATGGGCCAGCGGACTGCCCAGGATCGCCAGGTCTTCTTTCAGCGGGGCGGAATCGTACACCAGGCTGAACGCGTCCACCGGGCGAGTGTCACTCAGCAGCTCGCCCCACCAGAATCCGGCTTCGACGCCGATCGTGGGAACGTACTTCAGTTGATGTACGGTCGATGCGCCGGCTGGAGCCGCCAATGTGTGATTGGCCTGGGGAAACAATTCGAGGTTTTTTGTGTTGCGCGGAGGCCAGGCATCCTCCTTGCGCCACTCTCCGGGGACATTCGGCAAACTCGGATCCGGCGGGTACCAATGCCGCATATAAACCACCAGCTTGGGATCTTGCAAAACGCCGGTGTCTCGCCCTTTGAGCCAATAATCCCACCAGCGGACGGCATGATCGCGCCACTCGACTTTGGGGCCGGGTTCGGCCTCATCAGGGAAGGTGTGGTTCCACGGGCCGAGAATTGCTTTTACCGGCGCTTTCGTCGTCTGGCGCAACATGTCGGTGACGCTGTCGCGATATCCATCGATGAAGCCGCCTATCAGGAAGCAGGGCACCGTGATTTCGCTATACGGTCGCACAGGACTTCGCCAGAATGGGCCGTCGCGCTGATGCTTCAAATAGAGTAACGACCAGGGTGGCGATTCCATCTTCCGCTCGAGCACGTTGTCATTGATTGGATAGTCGGGTGCGCCAGTCCAGCCTTGAGCCATATCCATGTTGAGTTCGAATTCGTCGACGTGTGCGATACCGTCGACGTAGTGAACATCATCATGAAAAAGCTCCGCCGTAGCATCGACCGCGATGATGGCTTTGAGCTCCGGAGGATGGCGCATAGCCATTTGTAGGGCGTTAAAGCCTCCCCAGGAAATGCCAAACATCCCCACGTTGCCGTTCGACCAAGGCTGGTGAGCGAGCCAGGCAATGATTTGCTCGCCGTCTATCTGTTCCTGCGCGGAATATTCCCGCTCCGGCGGAATGCCCTCGCTGGCGCCGAACCCCCGAATATCGACGCGCGCCGTGACATACCCGCGACGAGCGAAATAGGTGTGCATGGGATAGTCGCGCGGCGCTGTGCCGTCGTCTTTCCGGTAGGGCAGATATTCGAGAAGAGCGGGGAATTTCTCGTCGGGCCTTGCGCCGTCGGGCAGGTACAGAGTGGCGGCCAGGCGCACGCCATCTTTCATGGGAATCCAGGTGTTTTCCAGGCGTACACCGTAGCTTGGCGGGGAGGGCGGCTCTATGGCCAAGGCCAGCGCCGGAATTATGAATAGCAGGAACCCCAGGGCCTGTGAGATCAAGATGTCTCCTGTTAGCAACGAGCGAGCAAGTCTTATTGCAAGTATGGCGAAGCGGTCGCTTTGCCACGCGGCACCAAAGCATGTTAGAAAGCATGGCGGTTGTCAACTCTTCCCGAATCCTGCGTTGGCCGGAGCAGTGTTAACTGTTCCAGGCTTGAGTGGGATGCGTATAATGCAGCGGCAGAAAAAAATCAGGCGGGCGAGCCGCTCACAGCCCAGATTGCAGAGGCGATCCATGCACCGAAACCTGCTTCCAGATTCTCCCAGCCGCCGGACTTTTCTCGCCGCCACCAGCGGATTGCTGGCTGCTGCTGCGGCGGGGCCTTTGACCAATTCAGCTCTGGCCTCACGCTCCAGTTTCGGTCCATTGCCTGAGGGAGCGAAAAAGCTCGAGATCGGCGTGTTCGACGCCGCGTTTCCCAAGCTCTCGCTTGATGAAATGCTCGACAAGTTTTCCGCCTGGGGAGTGGAAGCGGTTGAGATGGGCACAGGTGGGTATCCCGGTTCGGTGCATTGTCCCGTGCAGGAACTGCTGGACGACCCCACCAAGTTGGGTGCCTGGAAAAAGAAATTTGAAGACCGGAATATTCGGGTCGCGACCCTGAGTTGCCACGGCAACCCGGTGCATCCCGATCCAGCCATTGCCGCTCGCGACCAGGAAACCTTTCACCGTACGGTGCTTCTGGCGGAGCGCCTGGAAGTCAGCGTGATTGTGGGATTCTCGGGATGTCCCGCCGGGACGGCGACCGACACCAAGCCAAACTGGATCACCTATCGTTGGCCTCCTGAATATGCCGCCATGCAGGACTGGCAATGGAATGAGAAACTCATTCCTTACTGGAAGCAGGCGGCGAAGTTTGCCCGCGAGCACGGGGTTCATAAGCTGGCACTCGAAATGCACCCCAATTTCTGTGTCTACAATCCCCGGACGTTATTGCGATTGCGGGAAGCCGTGGGTGAGGAAATCGGAGCCAACTGCGACCTCAGCCATCTATTTTGGCAACAGTGCGACGCGGTGGAAGTGATCCACATGCTGGGCAAGCAGAACGCCATCTTTCACGCCCACATGAAAGATACGGTGTTCTATAAAGACAACGTCAACCACTTCGGAGTCTTGAACTTTGCTTTTGAGACCAAGGACCTGCCCCTGGCCTCGGAAACATTCCGGGCGGTGGGCTACGGGCATGGCGCGAGTTTATGGAAGGAAGTAATCCGCGCTTATATGGACGTGGGCTACGAGGGCATCCTGAGTGTAGAAAACGAAGATCCGATTCTGCCGGGCGAAGTCGGCGTGGAGCGCGCTTTGTACGTCTTGAAAAACGTGCGCAGCGAAATCATGGGGTCGTGAGCGGTGGAGAGAGCGAATTGACCGCTT
The DNA here is from genome assembly GCA_963765285.1 of Terriglobia bacterium. Lineage (GTDB taxonomy): Bacteria > Acidobacteriota > Terriglobia > Terriglobales > Acidobacteriaceae > CAVWZH01. Next base: position 248,609 of record CAVXVR010000006.1, on the reverse strand, counting down.
CGCCGTCCCGGAGTAAGCTGCCTTTTAGCCTGCCGTCCAAGGGTCCCGACAATGCAGAGACGTGAGGCGTTACGACTTCTTGCCGCCAGCGCGGCCTTACCTCTCTTTTCCCGAGATGCTTTAGCACTTTTTCAGGAGGTGCACCAACACCTTCCTGAAACAACCGCGTTAAAGGTCTTGAACCCGCGGCAAAACGCAACGGTCATCGCGATCTGCGAAACGATCATCCCCCAAACCGACACTCCGGGAGCCAAGGCAGCTCGGGTGAATGAGTTTATCGATGTGGTCCTGGCCGATTGGTATGCCGAAGCCGACCGGGACATTTTCCTAGCCAGCCTGGCGGATCTTGATTCCCGCTGCCGCCAAACGTTTGGCAAGAATTTTGCCGACTGCTCTGCGCAGCAACAGTCCGAGTTCTTGAAGATCACAGAGGATGAAACGGAGTTCCGGCGGCGCGGCCGTCGAATATGGGACCTGGAGCACGTTGAGGCGAAGGAATTTTACCCCGCAATCAAGCAGCTTACCCTCATCGGCTATTACACGTCAGAGGTCGGATTCGAACAGGAGCTGCATGGTGAGATCATCCCTTCCCGCCACGCCGGTTGCGCGCCTCTCGAAGAGGAGGCCGCGAAATAATGCCCGCCAACACCTATGATGCAATTATTGTCGGCTCGGGGATCACGGGTGGTTGGGCGGCCAAAGAGCTGGGAGAAAAGGGACTGGAGACAGTCGTCCTCGAAGCCGGTCGGCCCATCAATCCCGAGACTGAATATGTCGAGCATGTCCCCGCCTGGGAGAAGCGCTTCCGCGGCATGAGGGACCGTAAGAGCTTGTCCGAAAATCAACCCATCCAACAAACTTGCAGCGGCTTAGACGAGTGGAACAGCAAGTTCTTCGTCAACGATCGTGAAAATCCTTACACCACCGCCCCAGACAAACCATTTCTGTGGATTCGAGGCCGCCAGGTGGGCGGGCGCTCAATTATTTGGGGCAGACAGTCCTACCGCTGGAGCGACCTGGACTTTGAAGCGAACCTGCGCGAAGGCATCGGAGTCGATTGGCCGATCCGCTACGACGAGATTGCTCCCTGGTACGACTACGTCGAAGAGTTCGCGGGAATCTCCGGACAGAAAGAAGGCTTGCCCCAATTACCCGACGGAAAGTTTCTTCCGCCCATGGAGATGACCTGCGCCGAGTTGGTGGTGAAAGATGCCATCGCACGGTATTTTCCGGGCGAGCGAATGATGACCATAGGGCGCACCGCGATTTTGACGGAGCGTCACAAAGGACGGGCCCCCTGTCACTACTGCGGGCCATGCGCGCGTGGTTGCATCACCCGGTCTTACTTCAGCAGCCTCAATTCGACGTTGCCCGCGGCGAAAGCGACCGGCAAGGTTACGGTTCGTCCTTACAGCGTGGCGCACAGCGTGATTTTCGATTCTAAAACCAGAAAAGCCACCGGCGTTCGTGTGATTGATGGCCAAACCAAGGAGGCCCTGGAGTTTCATGGCCGAGTCGTATTTCTGTGCGCTTCTACGCTCGAATCCACTCGCCTGCTTCTCAACTCCAAGACTCCGGAATTTTCTACTGGCCTGGCCAATTCCAGTGGCGAACTCGGCCACAATCTGATGGACCACTGCATGGGCGGCGGCGCCCACGGTGTGATCCCGGGAAACGAAGATAAAGTCAGCCTGGGCAATCGCCCGAATGGAATCTACGTTCCCCGCTTCCGTAATGTGAAACAGAAACATCCGCTGTTTGTCCGCGGCTATGGTTTCCAGGGCGGTGCGGGGTCGCGACAAGGATGGCAGCGCGGAATGGAAATGCCGGGCCTGGGGGCAGACTTTAAAAGTACGCTCAGCCGGCCTGGCCCGTGGGTGTTCAGGTTTTTTGGGTTTGGCGAGTGCTTGCCCAATCACGACAACTTCATTGAGCTGGACAAGGAAAAAGTCGATGCATGGGGAATTCCTGTGCTGAAAATCACCAGCCAGTGGCGCGAAAATGAACGGGCACTGCTCAAAGATATGTCGATTACCGCCACAGAGATGCTCTCCGCCGCCGGGGCCAAAGATATTGAGCCGTTCATCGAAGACAATGCCCCCGGCCTTGCCATCCACGAAATGGGAACGGCCCGCATGGGACGCGATCCCAAAACGTCAGTGCTGAATGCCCACAACCAGGCGCACGACGTCAAGAATCTCTTCATCACCGATGGGGCTTGCATGACTTCTTCAGCCTGTGTGAACCCCTCGCTCACCTATATGGCGTTGACCGCTCGCGCCTGCGACTATGCAGTCAGTCAAATGAAAAAAGGAGAACTCTGATGGATCGTCGATCATTCCTGGGAACCATGACTGCAGCGACGTTGCTCGGCCGCCGCCTGGGCTGGGCCGAGGAGACTCACAAGATCGACAAGGTTGGCTTGCAGCTCTACACCGTCCGCAAGGACATGCCGAACGACTTTGACGGGACGCTGGCGAAGGTCGCGGCCATCGGCTACAAGGAGGTAGAGTTTGCCGGCTATTTCGGACACTCGCCCAAAGATGTTCGCGCCAGTCTCGACAAGTGCGGTCTGACCGCGCCATCCATGCATACTGGCTACAATACCCTCGGCGATAAGTTTCCGGAAGTGATCGAAGCCGCGAAAATCGTTGGCCATGAGTACATCGTCAATCCAGCGATCGACGATTCGATGCGCAAAACCGCCGATGGCTGGAAGCGGGCGTCCGACACGTTTAATCAAGCGGGAGAAGCCTGCCAGAAGGCCGGCATCCAGTTCGCCTATCACAATCACTGGTGGGAATTTACGCCGATCGACGGCAAGATGCCCTATGACATCGTGCTGGAGAGCACGGATCCCAAGCTGGTGAAGATGGAAATGGATCTCGGCTGGATATCGGTCGGAGGTCAGGACCCGCTCAAGTATTTCGCGCTCTATCCCGGACGTTTCCCCCTGGTGCACGTCAAGGATTGGACGAAAATTCCACCTATACCCGCGCCCGGTTCTTCCTTCAACCTGGATGACGCGCCCGAGATGACCGATGTCGGCAGCGGTTCAGTAAATTGGAAACGTATTTTCGCGAAATCGGATCAGGCCGGCATCAAACACTATTTCGTAGAGCGCGATATGCCGCCAGCGCCCTTTGAAAATATCCGCACCAGTTACAACTATCTCGCGCAGCTGCGTTTCTGAGCACCCGTGATCGGTGAAGGGGAAATTTTGAAATGGCGCAGGTGATAGGTTCGCCCAAGCAGTATGACGTTTGCATCATTGGCTCAGGCGCAGCCGGCGGCACCGCAGCGAAAGTACTGACCGAGGGCGGACTCAACGTGGTCATGCTGGAAGCGGGTCCACCGGTCAACCCCGAGACTGACTTCAAAGAGCATCTTTGGCCCTACGACCTGCCGCATCGAGGTGTTGGCGTGGGCGGTGAGTTCCGGCACCAGGTGGGCAACGAGTTCACGGCGCCGAACGGCGCGTGGGAAATTGACGGGGAGCCCTACACTTCCGCGCCCGGTTCCACGTTTCGCTGGTTTCGCTCCCGCATCGTGGGCGGACGCACCAACCACTGGGGCCGGATCGCGCTGCGTTTCGCGCCGGTCGACTTTCGCAGCCGCTCCACCGACGGAATGGGCGACGACTGGCCGATCACCTACGAAGAGTTAGCTCCTTACTACGATAAGGTTGAGTCTTACATCGGTGTCTTTGGCACCAAGGAGAACATTCCCAGCGCACCTGACGGCGTTTTTATGCCGCCTCCGCCGCCGCGTTGCACGGAAACGCTGATTAAGAAGTCCTGCGACAAGCTCAACATACTATGCATACCGTCCCGCATGGCCATCCTGACCAAACCGTTGAACGGGCGGCCGGCATGTCATTACTGCGCCCAGTGTGGCCGGGGATGCATTACCGCATCCAACTTCAGCTCCAGCCAGGTGATGATTCCTCCTGCGGCTGCGACCGGCCGGTTCACACTCATTACCGGCGCCATGGCACGGGAAATCGTAGTGGGCAAAGGCGGGAAAGCCCAGGCGGTTTCTTATATCGACAAAGCCACCCGCACCGAGCAACAGATTCATGCCAAAGCATTTGTGGTTGCAGCCAGCGCCTGTGAATCAGCACGGCTGTTATTGAATTCGCGCTCGACTCTGTTTCCCAACGGCCTGGCGAACTCCTCGGGTGTGGTCGGCCGTTACCTCACCGACTCGGTCGGTAGTTCGGGCTACGGATATTTTCCCCAGCTCGAAAAAGTGCCGCCCCACAATCATGATGGGGTGGGCGGGATGCACATGTACATGCCGTGGTGGAGGTTCGACCGCAAGAATGATTTCTTACGGGGATACCACATCGAATTCGGCGGCGGCCGGGATATGCCCGGCGTCGGCGAGTTCGACGGAGTGTGCGAACGAACTGAGGGGTACGGCCTCGCGTTGAAGCAAGCATGCCGCACCAAGTATGGAGCGTTTATCGGGTTTGGCGGCCGCGGAGAAATGATTCCCAACGAGCAGTCCTATTGCGATCTCGACCCCGATACAGTGGACCAATGGGGCATTCCTGTTTTACGTTTCCACTGGGGATGGAGCGACAACGAAATCAAAATGGCGAAAGACATGCAGCAAACGTTTCGCGCTATCGTCGAGTCGGCGGGTGGAACCTATTACACCAGGTCGAAGCCGGACAACAAGCATCCCTACGGAATTGAAGACGGGGGCGTCATCATTCACGAACTCGGCACGGCCCGCATGGGAAACGATCCCACGACCTCCGTGCTCAACAAGAACTGCCAGGCCCACGACGTTAAGAATCTTTTCGTGACCGATGCCGCTTCATTCGTAACCAATCCCGATAAGAATCCTACGCTCACAATCATGGCGGTATCCTGGCGCGCTTCAGACTATTTGCTCGACCAGGCGAAGAAGGGAGATTTGTAGAGACTTCATGTCAAATACCATCTCCCGGCGCGACGTTTTGAAATCGCTTTCGCTCGGTGTTGCAGCCACTTCGGTGCTGCGAGTGATTCCGCTCGAGGCGGCGGAGTACGCACACAAGATGGTCGCTGCAGAAAAGGCCGCAGGTCCCGACGGCGCCTACAAATCGAAGTTTTTCGCCGATCAGCAGTACAAGACGTTGGTGGCTCTGTGCGACGCGATCATTCCCTCCGATGCGGATTCGGGTGGCGCGGTCCAGGGCGGAGCTCCCGAGTTCATCGATCTGCTGACCAGCGAAAATCCGGCGTACCAGCTCAAGCTGGGCGGCGGAATGATGTGGCTGGACGCAACTTGCACAGATCGTTACTTCAAGACTTTCCTCGACAGCCCTCCCGGACAACAAAAAGAGATTCTCGATCTGATCGCCTACAGGAAGAACGCCGAGGCGGACCCCAGCCTGAGCCAGGGTGTGGAATTTTTCTCGTTCCTCCGCAACCTCACCTGCGATGGATTCTTCACCAGCGAAATCGGCATAAAGTATTTGGGTTTTATGGGTAACAAATACCTGAAGACCTTTCCCGGCTGCCCGCCCGTGCCCGGAGTTTAGGTATGGCTAATCCCGTATAACTAGGCCTCCTGCCAACCATTGTGATCCGTGCTAGTTGCCGGGTGATCCTAATCACAGAAGAACCTTCATCAATTCCTTATCCTTGTTCCGTAAGGGGGAACCATGTCAACCGCCTGGACGTCCCGCTACGCGCAACGCACCAAAGGCCTGAAGAGTTCCACCATCCGCGAATTACTCAAGATTACCCAGAAACCGGAAATGATTTCTTTCGCGGGAGGGCTACCCGCCCCGGATGTTTTCCCCATCGAACGGTTCGAAATGGCGTGTTCGAAAGTCCTGGAGCAGCAGGGCCGCACCGCCCTGCAATACAGCGCGACTGAAGGATACGAGCCGTTGCGCGAAATGATCGCCCGCCATACCGAACGCTACGGAATCAAGGCAAAACCAGAGAATGTTCTAATCACCTCAGGATCGCAGCAGGCGCTGGATCTGATCGGGAAGTTATTGATCAACCCGGGCGACCGCGTCCTGGTTGAGGCACCCACCTATCTCGGCGCCTTGCAGGCTTTCGACGTTTACGGCGCGGAGTACGTGAGCGTTCCCAGTGACGAAAATGGCTTGCGGACCGATCTTCTGGAAAAACCCCTGCGATCCGGCCCCAAGTTTATGTATGTGCTACCCAACTTTCAGAATCCCGGTGGGACCACACTGTCGGAAGGCCGACGTCACGAATTAGTGCTGCTGGCGGATCGCTACGGCGTTCCGTTGGTCGAAGACGATCCTTACGGCCAGCTTCGTTACGAAGGTGAGCATTTGCCGCCTCTGGTCGTGCTCGATCGCGAGAACCTGAAACGCGACAATGGATACTCGATGGGCAACGTGCTCTACTTGAGTACCTTCTCGAAAACGCTTGCCCCCGGCTTGCGCCTCGGCTGGATCGTCGCACCCGTCGACGTAGTCACGAAACTTGCCCAGCTTAAGCAGGGAGCTGATCTCCACACTTCCACCTTCACTCAGATGGTGACTTACGAGGTTGCTCGCGATGGTTTCATCGACGAGCATGTGAAGCACATTCGTCAGGTGTACCGTGAGCGCCGTGACGTGATGCTGCAAGCCCTCAAAGACCACTTCCCGCCGGAGGTTTCGTGGACCCATCCTCAGGGCGGTCTTTTTTTGTGGATCACTCTGCCCGAAGGAATGGATTGCCAAAAGCTGTTCCAGGCTGCCCTCAAGGAGAACGTAGCGTTTGTGCCGGGCGATTGTTTCTACGCCAGAAATGGCCACACGGAAGAAGGCAGCCGCCACTTGAGGCTCAACTTCTCTTACGGACAACCGCAGCAGATTCGCGAAGGCATCCGCCGGCTCGCGCTGGCGGTGAAATCGCAGATGACAGAGGCGTTCGCGGTGCACTTCGGCTGAGACCCTGGAAACTAAAATCGTTGCAAAGTAGGGTTCGTCGTTGGCTTTGTCGCACCTGTGAGCGAACTTCTTCGACTATCTGGCGGTATAGTTAGCTGAAACCATTTGTGCCACTCTTTGCTGAAGGGAAGACTCCATGGTCACGAACTACAGCGCGCCGGGGCGGATGGTCGCCCATAGCATGGTCACAACCCAATTCGAACTCGATGGATTTCGTGTGGTCCGGACTTTGGGCGTGGTACGCGGGATTGTCGTGCGCTCACGCTCGATTCTCGGCACGATCGGCGCAAGCCTGCAGACCATTCTCGGCGGCAATATCACGCTGCTGACCAACCTCTGCGAGAAGACTCGCGCAGAAGCGTTTGACCTGATGCTGCAACACGCCGCCGAACTGGGCGGGAACGCCGTGGTCGGCGCTCGCTACGACGCAACCGAGATCATGCAGGGAGTCACCGAGGTGCTCGCGTATGGGACAGCGGTTGCGGTCGAGCCGATGAAATAGCGGGCCAGACATTCAATTTGCGGTGACCCGCTCTGCGCTGTGGACAGCAAGCCACAGGCGCGATAGATTCACAGGCCATGCACTCCCCTTTTCTAAACAAAATTCTCCTGCTTTCTCTCCTCTCAGCCCCGCTGCTCTCAGCGGATGCTCAATCTTCCTACCAATACCTTCGCCTGGGACAACAATCTGACGCGCAAACCACCCCAACCGCCGGCACTGCCATGATGGGCGGTGGCGCGGACCTTGACGAAGCCTTCCGCTGGCTTTGCCAGAAGGCGAACGGCGGCGACTTTCTGGTCCTGCGCGCCCACGGGGACGACGATTACAACTCCTACGTGAACGGACTCTGCAAACTGAACTCTGTCGCTACTCTGATCATTCCTGATCGCGCGGCAGCTCAGGATCCCGCCGTTGCTGAGATCATTCGCCACGCTGAAGCGGTCTTCATTGCCGGCGGCGACCAGGCGCGCTATGTGAATTTCTGGAAGGGCACGCCCGTCGATGATGCCATCAATGCCGGCATCGCAAGTGGTAAACCTATCGGCGGCACCAGCGCGGGATTGGCGGTCCTTGGGCAGTTTGCCTACGGCGCACTCAACGATAAAGAGGACGACCACGACCTGGCGTCTCCCGAAACTCTCGCGAACCCTTACTTCAATCGCGTCACCCTGGTCCGTGATTTTCTGAAAATTCCAAATTTGCAGAACACCCTCACCGACAGTCACTTTGCCAAGCGAGACCGCCTGGGGCGAAGTCTGGTCTTCCTCTCTCGCATTGGTGCAGGATGGCTGGTCACAGGCGCCGCGCGAAATTGCGATAGACGAAAAGTCAGCAGTTCTGGTTGAGTCCGACGGCAAAGCCGCCGTGGTTGGCCCGGGTAAGGGAGCTTATTTTCTGGAAGTCACAAAGGTTCCCGAAGTATGCAATCCCAACATGCCGCTGACGATTCACGGCATCTCGGCCTACCACGCACCCCGCGGCGCGCATTTTGACCTCAAGTCATGGCAGGGAACCGGCGGCGAGAGTTACACGTTCTCGGTAGAGAATGGCGCCGTCAAATCGACGCGAGCAGGAAACCAACTCTACTAAGCTCCGATCAGGCCAATGCCAACTTCCGGGTTGACTTGCACCATCTTCTTTGACAAACTGCCGCGATCTATTCAGTGCTCGGGGCGGAGCAGAGTGCAGAGCACCATCACGATCTCTCGGGGCGGCGACAATCTGGAGCAGATCGCCCGTCTTGTGGACCACGGCAAGCTCGAATCCGGCCTGTGATCCTTCTTCAAGCCCATCTTACCGGGCCGTGATCTCTCCATAGTCAGTCCAACCGATTACAAACCTGTTTCTGTGTCAGCAGAGGCAGGAGACTCGATTCGAGGGAGCCATGAAATCTTGCCGCGTCCGTTTGGTACTCGTTCTTGCCCTTGCCATCCTCTTCATCCCGAAGTCTCTCCTGGGGCAAAGCTCCCAGGGCCGGATTGTGGGCACGGTTTCGGATCAATCCGGCGCAATCGTCGTCGACGCGAAGGTTACAATCCGAAATGTTGCGAGCGGTGTTACCCGCAGTCTGGTTAGCAACAGCGCGGGGGAATACAACGCGCCTTCGCTCGAGCCAGGTACGTATGTCATCTCGGCAGAGGCGGCTGGATTCAAGAAGGTCCAAAGCACCCCCGTTCTCCTGGAAGTCTCACGTGAAGCTCGCGTGGATCTGCGCTTGCAGCCCGGCGCCGTGACCGAAACCGTGGAAGTGACCGCCGAAGGCGCGCTCGTCGACACTACCGACACTACCCTCAACGCCGTTCTTTCCAACAAGGCGATCAACGAACTGCCTCTGCAGGGCCGCGACTTCGAAAATCTGCTTCCTTTGCATCCCGGTGTGCAGCGGACTCCGGGCGGTGGATTCCACTCCCTGAACTCCAATGGCAACCGTCCCGACGACAACAATTTCTTCATCGATGGCGCGGACGACAACGATGTGTACTACGGCGAAACCGTGGTCAACGATCCCGGCATTGCCGGCACGCCCGCCAGCCTTCTGCCGCTCGATTCCATCCAGGAATTCAATACTCAGGAAAGCCCGACGGCGGATTACGGCGTTAAGCCCGGGGTGGTGATGAACCTTGGCCTCAAGACTGGCACCAACGCGATCCATGGTTCGGCGTACTATTTCCACCGCAACAGCGGGCTGGACGCGCGCAACTACTTCGATCCGGCCCCCAGCCCGGTTTCTGCGCTCATCCTGCATGAGTTCGGCGCCTCGATCGGTGGGCCGATCAAGAAGAACAAGTGGTTTTATTTCGTAAATTACGAAGGCATTCGCGATAAGGTCGGAAACCCTGGCGTGTACGACAGTCCGGTGACCGTTTCTTTACAATCGAAAGCGGCTCAACTGGCGGCTCTGGGCGCGGTTCCCGAGGACTACAGCTACGTGGATGCGATCGCCCAATGTCAGCCGAACTGCAATCCGCTCAGCCTTACACTCTCGAAGCTGTTCTTCTCCAACCCCGGCTTCACGCTATTGCCGTCTGACCCTGCCGCTATCAACTACGATTTTAACAATACGAATCGCGGCGACAATCTGGTGGCCAAGACCGACTTTCATCCAAATGACCACAATACCCTGACCGCCCGCTTTATTTACAGCAACACCAATCTGGTGGAAGCCGACACCTTCGCCATCCGCCCGGAGTGGCTTTCCACGGCCGCTCCCCGCACCCAGGTCTTCGGGGCCGATTGGACCTGGACGCCCACCTCGCGCTGGATCAATGACCTGCGCTTCAGCTACAGCCGGTTCTACGAAGCCATTGAGCCGCTCGACCACAACGTCAATCCCACGGCGTATGGAATCAATACGGGAGTCACGGATCCCCGGCTGTTTGGTTTCCCCAGCATCAATCCCAGCGAAGAAATTTCTAATTCCATGGGCGGCAATCGGAGCTGGCCTCTCTACACCACACCCACGCAAACGGAGAATTTTTCTGACACGCTCTCCTACTCGGCGGGCAAAAACAATATCCGGTTTGGCGGCGAGTTTCGCCGGGGCGCAGTCGACTATTTTCGCGCAGGCTATGGGCGCGGCCGCGTGCTCTTCGAGACGCTTGAGGATTTCTTTGCCGGCAATCCTTTTGAGTGGCTGTTTCTTTATGGAGATCCAACCCGCAATGTGAGCCTGAAGTCGTTCGGGCTCTTTGTGCAGGATGATTATCGGATACGGCCGCGCATCACGCTGAATATGGGTCTCCGCTACGACGTCACATTCCCCATCCATGACGCGCACAACCAGTTGGCCAACTACGTTCCCAGCGCGGGCATCGTGCAAATCGGCAACGGGATCAGTTCTCCTTATCCCACCCGCTACAACAACATTTCGCCCCGGCTTGGTATCGCCTGGGACGTATTCGGAACCGGTAAAACCGTCATTCGCGCTGCCGGTGGCTTGATCTTTGAACAGCCCTCGATCCGCACTTTCATGTTCAATGGCGGGGGCTTGAACTTAAACCCTTCAGGCATTCCGAAAGTGGACCTGAACGGTAATGTGACTCCGGGAAACGGTACGATTACTTCGTTCCTGGTGGATTCGGTCGCCATTAATGACCCCACCAACCCTGGCGCACTGACGTGGAAGGATTCAACTACCCAAGTGTTTCCTGCCGCTGCCGGGCAGGAATGCACTCCTACGGCCCAATGTAATGTTTTTGGAATCAACCAACGCCTGAAAACTCCGTACGTGGCGAACTGGAACCTGAACGTTCAGCAACTCCTCACGCCAAACACAGTGTTGCAAATCGCCTACGTGGGAAACCGCGGCATTGATCTCTTTAGCGTCACTGATCTGAACCAGGTGAATCCCAACTTTGATGACGGAACGCACACCATAGGCCGGCCGCTGACTACGAACTGCCCAGCCACACCGAACGGAGGCGAGGGTTTTGGTGGGCCCTGTTATCCCTACATCGGATACCTCGACTTCCTCAGCAACTACGCAAATTCTATTTACCATTCGCTCCAGGTCACACTCACCAAGCGATATTCGAACGGACTTTACCTGCTGGCCGGATACACTTATGCACACGCTATTGACACCTCTACCAGCAACACCGCGGGCGTTCCGCAAAACAGCCTGAACTATGCCGGGGATCGCGGCAACGGCGACTACGATATCCGCAATCGATTCACGCTCTCTGCGGCTTACGATTTGCCAAGCAAGAAGGCGAAGTGGCAGATGCTGGAAGGCTGGCAGGTGACCACCATCGCGACGCTTGAAGGCGGTGAGCCCTACACTCTTTACGATGGCGACGATGATATCAGTGAGACTGGCGAGTTCAATGATCGCTGGAATATAGTGGGCAGCCCGAAGAACATTCACTGGTCAGCTTCCACGCCCCTGCCATATTTTTCCAGCGATTCGAACCCGGCCTGCGCGGCAACTGCAACTACGCCGGATTTGCTGGCCTCGCTGCAGTACAACGGCTGCTATGTTCAAAATGGCACGCTCATTGTGCCGCCGGCTTTTGGAACTTTCGGAAACATGGGCCGAAACATCTTCCGTGGCCCCTCGTTCAGGAATTGGGATTTTGGTTTGTCGAAAGTCTGGAAGCTCAGTGAGCGCGTCAAGCTCCAGCTCCGGGGAGAGGTTTTCAATATCCTCAACCATCCCAATTTTGATGTGTTTTCGATGAACACGAACCTGTTCCATCTCTCGGTCGGAACCGTTACAGCGACTCCGGACCTTGGGGAAGCCTCGAACCCGGTTTTGGGTTCTGGCGGCTCGCGGCACATTCAGGTGGGCGCGAAGTTTGTCTGGTGAGAGCCTGGCTCGATGGCACAAATCACGCAGGCCCGGACGCCCTCCTTCGACTTCGCTCAGGACCTGGGTGCGAGCTTGAGCTCGCCGGGGTGGGCGGACGGGGGCGTCCGCCCCTACGCATTACAATGCTGATTCGGGAGCTACCATACGAATCCCGCACGCCTGCATGAACTGCTAGCTTGCCTCTGGGCCGTATTCGGCCTGTACTGGGTTGTCAGCGCAGTCCGAGGTACGCACGCCACCAAGTCTGGCGAAGCCAGCGCCTACCGGCTGTTCCGCATTCCAATTCTGGCGCTGATCTTCATTCTCCTTCTGACGAAATGGCTGCGGACCGGTCCGCTGGCATGGCGGTTTATTCCTGACAGCGAAATCACGCGCGGCCTCGGTCTGGCTCTGACCGTGATCGGCATAGCTACCGCAGTCTGGGCGCGTCGCCACCTCGGCCGCTACTGGAGCGACAAAGTCGTGCTGAAAGTGGACCACAAGCTGATCCAGAGTGGGCCTTATGCCTACATGCGGCACCCCATCTATTCGGGCGTCCTGCTTGGGGTTGCGGGAACGGCACTTGCGGTCGGCGAGTGGCGAGGCGTGCTCGCCTTCGCAATTCTCGCGACGAATTACACCCTTAAAGCCAGGAAGGAAGAGCGGCTCTTATCGACGCAGTTTGCCCAGGAGTTTGAAGCGTACAAAAGGCGCTCTGGCTTTCTCATTCCGCGCTTTGGGAGACGCTAAACGAGGCCGGTTATAGCTGCCTTGAAAGCCAGACCTGATTTCCACAGGATTTGCAGAGCTAACCGATTCACCCCAAACCACTTGCCAGGCGAACAATCATCGAAAGAATCCAGTCTCTAACTCCCACCCATTGTGGTCATCTCTTCAGTTAGCCACAATTTATCGTGGTTTCGTCAGACAGTGTACTTCCGATCAATCGACCTTGAAGTTTGCCATTGACAGTAAAGCATTTAGGAGTAGGATGTGGTCAAAAGTGGTATAGAGTGGTAAGCAAGTTAGAGGTCGTGGGAAAAAGCTGATCCAGATGAGGCGCCAGTGGAATTAGAAGCTGACACCCTGAAAAACAGCCCCAACGAACCCGAAAAGAACGAAGTTTGTGCGTTTTTTACCTCCCTCGTATTTGCGGTAACTGCCAGCAAGTTATACGGCCCCCAAAGGGGCAGAACACATGTTTCGCGGAAATCACCCAACCCGAGTCGACGAAAAGGGACGATTAAAAGTCCCCGCGGAATTCAAGCGGGTGATCGACGAGAAATACAACACGCAATTCTATATCACCAGTTTCGACGGCAAGGTTGCCCAAGTGTATCCCTTCGAGGAATGGGAGCAGATCGAGCAGAAGCTGGCCGGGCTCTCCACGTTCAATCCTACGAAAAAGAAGTTTTTGGACCGGGTGAACTACTGGGGGCAACAAGTCGAGATGGACGGCCAAGGCAGGCTGCTGATTCCGCAATTGTTGCGGGAGGCTGCGCAGATCAAAGGGGAAGTCGCGGTGACCGGCAACTTGAAGCACCTGATCGTGCGCAACCTGGAAGCGTATCGCAAGGAGATCGAGGAACAGGCGTTCACGTCCGAGGATGAGAAGACGCTCGACGATCTGGGCATTTAGTCCGCCCCAGCGAACCGAAAGGCGCGGTTCGCCGGGGGCCCCGAAATATGGACGAGGATTTAACAGACACCCCTCAGGGGGTTGGGCATGGGCCAGCGGGCCATGTGCCGGTTCTTTTAAAAGAAGCGATCGACTTTTTAGCCGTCCGGCGTGGCGGGACTTATATCGACGCCACGGTGGGCCTTGGCGGGCACAGCTTAGAAATCGCAAAACGCCTCGGCGCACCGGGTCATTTGATTGGGCTCGATAAAGACCCTGCGGCGCTGGAAATAGCGCGGCAGAAACTAGCGGTTGGTCGTTCGTCGCTAGTTGTTGGCGAAAACCAACAGCCAGACTGGCCGACGATTACGTTGCTGCATCGATCGTTCGCAGAGATTGCGAACGACCAACGACCAACGACCAATCACAGGATCGACGGAATTCTCGCCGACCTGGGCATGAGCAGCATGCAGCTCAACGACCCGGCGCGAGGCTTTAGTTTTCAGGCGGAAGGACCGCTCGACATGCGAATGAACCCGCAAGCCGAGCTGACCGCCGAACAAGTGGTAAATCAGGTGGACGAGGTCACACTCGCGAATCTGATTTACGAATTCGGTGAGGAAAGGAGGTCGCGGAGAATCGCCAGAGCCATTGTCCGGTCGCGGCCGATACGCACCACTGCGGATCTCGCAGCGGTGATTTCAGCCGCGGCCCGGCCAATGAATCAGGCAGAACGTAGGATTCATCCCGCGACGCGAACCTTTCAAGCTCTCCGAATCTTCGTAAACGACGAATTGAAAGACCTGCGGGAGCTGCTGCAAGCGGCCCCGCAGCTTCTGAAACCGGGCGGACGACTGGTGGTGATCAGTTTTCACTCGCTGGAAGACCGCATTGTGAAAGACGCGATGCGCGAGGCGGCGAAGCAAGGCCAGTACAAATTGCTGACCAAAAAGCCAGTCACCGCCGGAGAAGAAGAGATTGATCGTAATCCAAGATCGCGGAGCGCAAAATTACGCGCCGCAGAGAAGATTTCGTAGCGCCGGTCTCTGGCCGGCCACTCAGCGAGGCCGCATCGCTATTGAGCGAGCAAGACTCGCCGCCGAGACGGCGGCCTACAGGTTTCCGAGCAGTAGAAAGCAGCAGAACGAACACGGGAGGTTGGGGATGTACACAGGAACTCTGATCGACGAATTGATGATGGCCGTCGAGCGCACAGAAGAAATCGCCGAGGAACGCGAGCGCGAGGAAAGACTCGCCTACTGGTACGCCGTCTCCGAGGCCGAACTGGCGCAGTTCGAGAGCACGCTAGCCGGGGTGGCATAAATGGCGGCAGCCGCAGCGGTGATGCAAGGCACATCTCAGAGGCGCAAACCATGCTGGGCGGGTACACCGGAGATTTACTTCTCTCGTGCCATCGACAACTCCCGTCTTAGAAAAATCGACGACCCCAACCGCAGCCGCGAGATGAAGCAATTCGGTGTGGCGCTCGCCTGTCTGTTCCTGCTGGTCATGACCTTTGCCTGGCAACACTTCCGGGCCATCGAGTACGGCTACAAGATCGAAGTTCTCAAAAGCCAGCGCGATAGCCTGGCAGAACTGAACCGAACGCTTCGCCTGGAAGAAGCGACTCTGCGTTCGCCCGATCGCATTGACTCGCTGGCGCGGCAGTTGGGAATGCAGCCTCCCCAGGCCGGCCAGATCATGCGCATGGATGTTGCAGTCCCCGACTCGGGCGGTCCAGTCATGGCGAGTGTGACCCCGGTGGCAGTGATTTCGGTGCGCTGATGTAGTGGGACAAAGACGACGAACCTGGCGGCTTTCGCTGCACGAGCGAGCCGCCATGTTTGTCTGCGGCACCCGCAGAGACAAAAGATTAAAGACCTGATTTTCGAAGGCCGGCAAAGTGGCGACCAACACAGCCCGCAACCAAACCAATCTCCGCCTCTACATCCTCGCGGGAATTCTAGTGCTGTGGAGCGGTGCGATTTGCATTCGCCTGGTCTACCTGCAGATCTTCAGCTACGGCGAGTTTGAGCACAAGGCCCAGCACCAGCAGCAGCGCACGGTTGACGTCGCCGCCAAGCGGGGAATCATCTACGATCGCGCCGGCCGCGAGCTGGCCATGTCCACGGCGGTCGATTCCGTTTTCGCCGTTCCCACCGAAATCCCCGACCTGGCAGCGACCGTCTCGCTCATTTCCCGCATCACGAAAACCGACCCGCGTGACGTGTTGGGCCGATGCAAAGCGGAAAAAACGTTCTGCTGGGCAGGGCGCAAAGCCGATGCCGAAACCGCAGCCCGCATTCGCGCGCTGAACCTTCGTGGGATTTACTTCCAGAAGGAATCCAAGCGTTTCTATCCCAAGAGCGGCCTGGCTGCGCAGGTCATTGGCTATGTGGGCACCGATGATGAAGGGTTAAGCGGCATCGAGCGCGCGTATGACGAGGAACTGCACGGCAAACCCGGCCAGATGCTGATCTCGGTCGATGCCCGGCGCAAGTGGTTCGGCAGCGTCGAGAAGCAGCCTGACCCTGGTGAAAACATCGTTCTGACCATCGACGAAAAAATCCAGTACATCGCCGAGCGCGAACTGGACACGGCGATGCAACAAACCCACGCCGTGACTGGCACGGTCATCGTCGAAAATCCGCATACTGGAGAGATTCTCGCTCTCGCCAATCGACCCACGTTCAATCCCAACCTGACGCGGGAAATCACTCCCGCCAAGCTGAAGAATCATGCCGTCAGCGATGTGTACGAGCCGGGTTCAACCTTTAAACTGGTGACAATTTCCGCCGCGTTGGACGAAAAACTTACCCGGCCCGACGAAGTCTTCGATTGCCAGATGGGCTCGATCGTGTTCAACGGCATGCGGATTCGCGACAGCAAACCGCATGGCTTGCTGCCCGTGTCCGACATTCTGGCCGAGTCGAGCGATGTCGGCTCCATCAAAATCGGCATGCGCCTGGGCGATGATCGTTTCTATAAATACATTCACGCCTTCGGCTTCGGACAGCAGACTGGCATCGAACTGCCGGGCGAAACCCGGGGCTTGAGCAAACCGCCCAGCCGCTGGTCGAAAGTTTCGATCGCAGCGATTTCCATGGGTCAGGAAATCGGCATCACTCCCCTGCAGCTCACCGGACTGATCTCGACCATGGCCAACGATGGCGTCTGGGTAGCGCCACGGATTGTTGCGGCTACTACAGGGCCGCAGAGCGCTCCGCAGCTAATAGCATTTCATCCCGTCGACGAGCGCCGTGTCATCTCGTCGCTGACTGCGGCGCAAATGCGCCAGATGATGCAAGGCGTCGTGCTGCACGGCACCGGCAAGAAAGCACTGCTCGAGGGCTACAGTTCGGCTGGCAAGACTGGGACGGCGCAAGAAGTTGATCCCGCCACTCACGCCTATTCCCACACCAAGTACGTCGCCACTTTTGCCGGATTCGCGCCGGTCAACAATCCGGCCATAACTGTCGTCGTGATTCTGGATTCTGCAGTCGGTCTGCATCAGGGCGGCCAGGTCTCCGCGCCGGTTTTTCAACGCATCGCGCAGCAGGTGCTGGAGTATCTGCACGTGCCGCACGATGTGGAATTGCCTCTCAGCCGCCAACTGTTGTTAGCCGAGCACAAAGTAAAGGATCAAGACTTGGCCGAAGGCTCACCCGACCACCTCGGCGATCGGCTGGACCTGGCGGATGGTGAGGCGGCATCTTTGAATCCTCCTCCGCCCCCAGCTGCCGGCAAACCCTCACCCAGAGTGATCGCTGATGGTGTGGTGCAGGCGGCGTTGCGGGAAAGGAGCGCCGTCGCCCCGGCCGAGCAGGATCGCCCATCGGTTGCGGACAACCAGCCTGCAACGAATCAACCTGGAGGGAACCATTTTCCTCCGCAATACGCTCCCGCCACATCTCCTGCAGGCACGGTAGTGCTGGATGTAACTACCGCAGAGACCGTGGTGCCGTCTTTCCTGGGCAAGACGATCCGGTCAGCCATCGAACTCGCAGAAGAGAACGGCGTAGATCTGGACGCCGTAGGCAGTGGAGTCGCGCGGGAGCAATCACCCATGCCTGGGTCGCGGGTAGCCGCTGGAACAAAGGTGACGGTCAGATTTGGACGTTAGCAAGGCTCACGTAGGCCCGGACGCCCTCGTGCGGGCAAACCACGAATGGTCTGTGCCCTATAATTCACTTCAATGACGTTCCTTCAGCTCCTGGACGGCGCGGAGATCCTCGCCCAAACCGGCAATCCCAACATTAGCGGAGTAGAGTACGACTCGCGAAGAGTAAAGCCCGGGGATGCGTTCGTAGCCATGCGCGGCGAGACCAGCGATGGAAACAGATTCATCGATCGCGCCATCGCTGCTGGAGCGGTTGCGATTGTCACGGACTCGCCAACCGAGAAACAGCGTGAGTCAGTGGCGTGGGCGCAGGTGTCCCATGGACGCCGTGCTCTGGCTCGGCTGAGCGCCAACTTCTACAAACGGCCAGCCGAGCACCTCGCGGACACCGGAATCACCGGAACCAACGGCAAGAGCACAACGGCATTTCTGGTGGAATCCATTCTTAGCGCAGCGGGCCGCAAGAGTGCCTTGATCGGGACGATCGAATATCACGTCGCCGGGAAGATTCTCCCAGCTCCGCACACCACGCCCGAGGCCCTGGAACTTAATCGCATGCTGGCGGAGGCGTTTGGGCACGGCGCGACGGAAGCCGTGATGGAAGTCTCATCGCATGCCCTGGCCCAGCAGCGCGTGTTCGGCATTCCGTTTGACGTCGCCATCTTTACCAACCTGACCCGCGACCACCTCGATTATCACCACACGATGGAGGAATATTTTGCTGCCAAGCAAATGCTCTTCGAAGGCTGTGGCACCGAGGCGCCGCGGGCTGCGATTCTTAATCTTGACGATGAGTGGGGCCGGAAACTACTGCCGATCAGCAAGAACCATGGTTCCGAAGTGTTGTCCTACGGGCTGACGAATGGAGATTTTCGCGCCGAGAAAGTGGAAGTGACGGCGCATGGGACGCGATTTGACCTCGTCACACCGGAAGGAACTGTGCCATTGTTTTCTCCTCTGATCGGCGCAGTGAACGTCTACAACATTCTCGCCGCAGCCGCTGGAGCCTACGCGCGCAAGTGTAGTGCGGAAGCGATTGCCCGCGGCGTCGGAACGCTGGCCCGCGTCCCCGGCCGCTTCGAGCGCGTCGATTGCGGCCAACCTTTCACGGTTGTAGTCGACTACGCCCACACCGACGATGCTCTGCGTAACCTGACCGCACTGGCCCGCGAGTTCGTCCAAAGAGCCGGACAGAAGGGCAGGGTGATCACTCTTTTTGGCTGCGGCGGTGACCGCGACCGAATTAAGCGCCCGCTGATGGGCGAAGCGGCGGCGCGGGGCAGCGATTTCGTGGTCTTGACCTCCGACAATCCTCGCAGCGAAGACCCACTGGCCATCATGAATGACGCAGCCGTCGGCTTGCAGCGCTCAGGAGCAAAATATGTGCTGGAGCCCGACCGCCGGGTCGCGATTGCCCTGGCCACGCGCGAGGCCGCTCCGGGAGACATCGTGCTGATCGCCGGCAAGGGGCATGAGAAGGTTCAAGTGTCGCGCGATGGCTCGGTCCCGTTCGACGATGTCGAAGTGGCACAGCAGATTCTGCGCGAAGCGGGATACGACTGCGAATCCGCCAAGGCCGCCGCGGGAAAGAATTCATGAAACTGTCGTTGTCACGCATTGCCGAGTTCCTTACTGCCGAAGGGACGTTCAACCCGGAAGCGGTGGCAGAAGGATACTCCATTGACTCCCGCACTGCTGCGTCCCGGCGAACTGTTTTTCGCAGTACAGGGGGAACGGCTTGACGGACATGACTTCGTACGGCAGGCGTTGGAACAAGGTGCTATTGCGGCTGTAGTCCGCCGTGAGCAACTTGATCGCTTCCCTGGCGAAGCGCGACTGCTAGCTGTGAGCGACACCCTGGCAGCGTTACAGATCCTCGCCACTGCGGTGCGCCGTCTGTGGGGCAAGCCCCTGATCGGCGTGACCGGATCGACGGGAAAGACCACGACCAAAGAAGCGATCGCGCACGTCCTCTCCACGCGCTTCCGGGTACTGAAGTCGGAAGGCAACTTTAATAATCATTTTGGATTACCCCTGATGCTATTGAAGCTGGAGCCGCAACACGAAGCCGCCGTCATCGAGATGGGCATGTCACACGCGGGCGAGATCGCGGCGCTGGCAAAGATCGCCCATCCCGACGTGGGCGTCGTGACCAACGTCGCCCCGGTGCATTTGGAGTTCTTCAAGTCGGTGGCTGATATCGCGCGGGCCAAGTATGAGTTGATTGAATCTCTTCACGCCGGTGGAACCGCCGTGCTGAACGCTGACGACGAATACGTTTCGCAGTTTGGCCGTGATTTTCGCGGCAAGGTAGTGATGTATGGCCTGCAACCTACCGCTGACGTGCGCGCCGAATCGATCGAGACATTTGGATCCGAAGGTTCAATCTTTGAAGTGGTGATCGATAGCTGTCGAGAGAAAGCAAGACTGCGGCTGGTCGGCCGGCACAATATTTACAACGCGCTCGCTGCCGTGGCCGTCGGACTCGAGCGCGGCATGAGCCCTTCAGAAGCGGTCGGCGCACTGGCTACTCTCGCCCCGGCGGATAAGCGCGGCGAGGTCGTCCAGGTGGGTAACATCACCATCATCAACGATTGCTACAATTCCAATCCGGTAGCTTTGCAGGCCATGGTCGAGACTCTCGCGGCGATGCCGGCCCGGAGGCGAATCGTGGTGGCGGGCGAAATGCTCGAACTGGGTCCGGCAGCGGAGGAGTTGCACCGAGGCGCTGGTCGCCACATGGCGCAAAAACAAATTGATGCTGTGCTCGGTGTGCGCGGCCTCGCCCAAGCCCTGGTGGAAGGCGCGCGGGAAGCGGGAACCCGGGCCGAGTTTGTGGCCACACCCGAAGAAGCGGGCGATTGGTTGTTGCATGAAACGCGCGAGGGAGATGTGGTGTTGCTGAAGGCCTCGCGTGGCGTGAAACTTGAGCGGGCGCTGGAACGACTTGTCGGTGCGCGGTCGCTGGCCGGCAAAAGCAAGACTCGCGGCTGACCGCAGGTCGTTGACGACAGACCACGGCTAGGTGGAGGCTGATTGCTTTATTGGCTGCTTTACCTGAAGCTGTTTCACTACTTCCCGCCGTTCCGCATCTTCCGTTACTTAACCTTCCGCACGGCTTTCGCCAGCCTCACCGCGCTGTTTACGGCCCTGATTGTCGGGCCGCTGGTCATCAGCCGCCTGCGTGACTTTCAGATTGGGCAATTCATCCGCGACGAAGGCCCCAAGGCTCACCAGAAAAAAGCCGGCACACCCACCATGGGCGGCTTGCTGATCGCCATCTCCATCGTGGTGCCAACGTTGCTCTGGGCGGATCTCAGCAATCGGTTCGTCTGGCTCGCCGTTTTCGCTACGTGCGCTTTTGCGGCGATTGGTTTTGCCGACGACTATACGAAAGTCGTGCACCGGCGCAATCTCGGGCTGACCGGCAAAGCTAAACTCGGATTGCAGATCGCCACCAGCTTTCTCATCGCCGTCGCCCTAATTGCCATGCAGACCCGCGGTCTGTACTCCACCCGGTTGCTCGTCCCTTTCTTCAAACAATTCCGGCCCGACCTGGTGATCGAACGGTTAGTGAATGCTCCGCAACTCTGGCCGCTGGCTTTTCTTCCCTTCATCATGTTCGTAGTTCTCGTGATTGTGGGTTCCAGCAATGCGGTGAATCTTACCGATGGCCTGGATGGCCTGGCCATCGGGTGTACTGTGATCGCCGCGGGCGCGCTGGCGGTGCTGACCTACCTGAGCGGCCATGCCGCGTTCGCATCCTATCTCGACCTGCAGCGCATGCCCGACGTGGGTGAGCTGACCATATTTTGCGGCGCCATGGTGGGAGCGTCGATCGGCTTTCTGTGGTACAACGCGCATCCCGCGGAAGTCTTTATGGGAGACGTCGGCTCCCTGGCACTGGGCGGCGCCATCGGAACTGTCGCAGTAATGATCAAGCAGGAGTTGTTATTGCCCTTTATCGGCGGGGTGTTCGTAATCGAGGCGATCTCGGTCATCCTGCAAGTAGGGTCGTACAAGTTGCGCAAGAAGCGCATTTTCAAGATGGCGCCGCTGCATCATCATTTTGAGTTGCTGGGCTGGTCGGAATCGAAAATCATCGTGCGCTTCTGGATTGCGTCGCTGGTGTTCGCGCTATTCGCGCTGACGACGTTGAAACTGCGATGATGTCTCATCTCACGGAGACACGGAGAAAAGCTAAAGGCTAAGAGCTAAAAGCTAATGGCTGAATTTACAAACCAACGCGTGCTGGTGGTCGGCCTGGGCAAGTCAGGCGTGGCTTCGGCTCTGTTTCTGAAGGCGCGTGGCGCGCAGGTGACGGTCTCCGATGCCAAGCCGCCGGACCAGCTGGGCGAAGAGATCACGCGCCTACTGGATCATGGCATCACAGTGGAAACCGGCGGCCACGGCGAGCGCACGTTTCGAGGGCAGGATCTGATCGTGGTCAGCCCCGGTGTGCCAGTTGATTCGCCGATGCTGGTGCAGGCCCGCGCTCTGGGCGAAAAGGTAATCGGCGAGATCGAACTGGCGGCGCGTTTCCTGCCGAAAAATATCGTGGCGATCACCGGCTCAAATGGAAAGACCACTACAACGGCCTTGACCGGTGAAATTCTTACCGCCGGCGGAAAGCCGACGGCGGTAGGCGGCAATATCGGCACGCCTGCGATTTCTCTGGTGGACGAGGCGGGAGCCGACAGCGTGGTTGTACTCGAGGTCTCCAGCTTTCAATTGGAGACCATCGAGACGTTCCGCCCCAAAATCGCCGTCGTGCTTAACGTGACGCCCGATCACTTGGATCGCCACCGCACGTTCGAGGCCTACGTCGACGCGAAGGCGCGCATCTTTGAAAATCAGCAGGCGAACGATTTCGCCGTGCTCAACGCCGACGATCGCACCTGCGTGGGCCTGGCGAGCCGCACGCGGGCGCAGGTTTTCTGGTTCAGCCGCAAGAAGCCACTGAATCAAGGCGCATACGCGCATGCAGGGCAAGTCTTTTTCCGCGGGCCGGATGGGCAGCAGGAAATCATGCTCGCTTCTGAAATCCCGCTCAAGGGTGCGCATAATGTGGAGAATGCCCTGGCGGCGGTGTGCGCGGGCGCGCTCATGGGATGCGCCGCGGAGAAGATTCGGCAAGCCGTGCGCGCGTTCAAAGCGGTGGAGCATCGGCTGGAGTATGTGGCAACGATCCGGGGCGTCGAGTATTACAACGATTCCAAAGCAACCAACGTGGACGCCACGATCAAGGCGCTGGAATCGTTTCCCGCGAACATCCATTTGATTCTTGGCGGCAAAGACAAAGACAGCGACTACAGCGTGCTCAACGACTCTGCTGCGCCAGCGAGTGAAGCGTGTCTACACGATCGGGGCGGCAGCGGCCAAGATCGAATCGCAGATTCAAAGGGACGGCACTGAGTCAAGCACGCGGAGACGCTGGAGAACGCGGTGAAGCAAGCGGCCGCGTCGGCGCAGGCGGGCGACGTGGTGCTGCTGGCTCCGGCCTGCGCCAGCTTTGATCAGTTTCAGGAACTACGAGCACCGCGGGCGGGTGTTCAAGGAAGTCGTGCAGGGGCTGAGTAGGTGAGGGGATTTCGGGGCGGATTTTCGGGCTGAGCTGGTTTGCTCTCGCGGACCAGCGGCTCCACTCAGGATGCCAGAGTTGAGCTACGGCCCGGAACCAAGACTATCAATAAGCGAAAATCGACAATCGACGATTCTCTGTCGGTGAAATCTCCGACTCCGTGGTGAAATGAACTGTTTCTTATGGCCAAGCGGATCAGCTCGGACCGTTGGTTGTTCACTGTCACCATGCTGCTCGTCTTTCTTGGCTTGGTGATGGTGTTCAGCGCGTCCGCCGTGATGGCCAAGGAGCGGTATGGATCGGGTTATACGTTCTTGCTGCGGCAGATGGCGTGGGCCGTGGGTGGAATTGTGGCCATGGTGGTGGCAATGAAAGTTGACTACCGCCACTACAAACATCCGGCAGTTGTTTTCTCTCTGCTGGGTTTGACCACACTGATGCTGATTTCGGTCTTCTTTCTCGACCGCGCTCATCATACGCACCGCTGGATCCACTTTGGAGGCTTTTCGTTTCAGCCCTCCGAGGTGGCCAAGCCGGCGCTCATTCTTTTTCTGGCCTTTTTTCTGGAGACTCGCACCCGAGAAATGCACGACTGGCGCAACACGGTTCTGCCTGCGATCTTGCCCACTCTTGTATTCCTGGGGCTGATTGTTTTTCAGCCTGATCTGGGTACGGCGATCGCCTGTGCTGCCATTACTTCTTGTGTTTTGTTTGTGGCGGGCCTGGATTTGCGCTATCTGGGGTACGGGGTGCTTGCCTCCCTCTTGCCGCTGTATTTTCTGATCTTTCACGTGGCCTACCGGCGCGACCGTATCCTGGCGTTTCTTAATCCCTACTCTGATCCGCAGGGGCGCGGTTTTCACATCATTCAGTCATTAATTGCGGTGAGTACGGGCGGCATCACTGGCGTGGGACTGATGGAAGGCAAGCAGAAGCTTTTTTATTTGCCCGAGCCGCACACGGATTTTATTTTTGCGGTGACGGCGGAAGAGCTGGGGCTGGTTGGGGCGCTGGTGGTGGTGCTTCTCTTCGGAATCTTCCTGTGGCGCGGCATGCGCACGGCCCTGCACACCGAGGACATGTTCGGGCGGTTCCTGGCAGTGGGGATCACCAGTATGGTGGTCGTGCAGGCTTTCATCAACATCAGCGTCGTGCTGGGGTTGATGCCTACGAAGGGAATTCCGCTTCCGTTTGTCTCTTATGGCGGATCGTCTTTGTTCATCACGCTGGCTTGCGTGGGAGTGCTGTTAAACGTGAGCCGGCAGGTGGACTAATCCGGCGATTCGCCCCTTCAGGGCTCGGTCAAGGCGCTTCCGAACCACGGCTTACGCCGTGGGCTGTATTCTTGCGGCGCTTCGCGGCTGTTTTCGTTGCGGTATAGTCACTGCATGCGGGCCATTCTGGCGGGCGGGGGCACGGGCGGACACGTCATCCCGGCGCTGGCCATCGCTCAGGAAATCCAGAAGCTTTACCATGCCGAAGTGCTGTTCATTGGCACCGCGCGGGGCATCGAAAACCGGCTCGTACCCGCGGCGGGATTTCCTCTGCAACTGATTGAAGTCGGCGCCCTCAACCGAGTCAGCCTCGTCACCCGCTTGAGGACGGCCCTCGGACTGCCCGTGGCAATATGGGATTCTCGGCGCATACTCTCGGAATTCCAGCCGGACGTGGTAATTGGTGTCGGCGGATATGCTTCCGGGCCGGCGATGCTGGCGGCCATCATGAAAGGGATTCCGACGCTGGCCTTCGAGCCGAATGTCGTGCCCGGGTTCGCCAACCGCCTGGTGGCGCGATGGGTTTCGGCGGCGGCAGTCCATTTCGAAGAGACTGCAAAGTATTTTCGCCACGGCGAAGTCACGGGGGTGCCGGTGAGGCAGGCATTCTTCGAGATTGCGGCGCGCGACGAACGATCGGGGTCGCCGACGTTGCTGGTGTTCGGCGGAAGTCAGGGCGCGCATGCCATCAATCAGGCGGTGATTCAGTGTTTGCCGGAACTGGCGGCGCAGGTGCCGCAGATTCACATCATCCATCAGACTGGCGAGCGCGACTATAATGACGCGCAAGCCGCCTACCAGCGCGTGAAGATTTCGGCGGAACTGTTCCCATTCATCAACGACATGCCAGGCATCTTCGCGCGCGCAGATTTGCTTTTGTGTCGATCGGGTGCGAGTACGGTGGCTGAGATCACGGCGGCGGGAAAGCCCGCGGTGTTTGTGCCTTTTCCCCGTGCGGCTGATGATCATCAGCGGGTGAATGCCCAGGCGCTCGAGCGCGCGGGGGCGGCGGTTGTGTTGGAAGAGACCAAGTTAGACCGGGTTTGGCTGGTGGAGACTTTGAGTACGCTGCTGGCGGATCGTCCGCGGTTGCGGAGAATGAGCGCGGCGGCGCGGGGGCTGGCGCATCCGGATGCGGCGAGGGATATTGCGGGGATGGTGGCCGAGCTGGCGGGGGTGCAAGAGTAGCGTTGGAATTTCGCCGCCGCCGCGGCGGGCATGGTGGGCGAGTCGATGCTGGCTGCACAGGGAGAACTCCCTGACGCTTCCAGTGCAGACGTGGGCAGGCATGGGGTCCTTCGACTCCGCCAACCGATTCGCAAAGCGAAGCGGTTGGCTCCGCTCGGTATGACAGGGTAGTTTGCGTGACGAGTTCGAGAGGCTGATTCAGTGTTTGCCAAGATTCAACGCATCCATTTCGTCGGGATTGGCGGCATCGGCATGAGCGGGATTGCCGAAGTCATGCTCAACCTTGGATACAAGATTTCCGGCTCTGATTTAAAGAGTTCGGCGATCACGCAGCGGTTGGCCGGTCTCGGCGCGATGATCTACGAAGGGCATCGCGCGGAAAACGTTGCTGGGGCTGAGGTCGTGGTTACCAGTTCGGCGCTGTCGGCGGAGAATCCTGAAGTCGTCGAAGCGCGCTCGCTTCACATCCCGGTCATTCCACGCGCGGAAATGCTGGCTGAACTGATGCGGCTGAAGTACGGCATCGCCATCGCCGGCATGCACGGAAAGACTACGACTACCTCCATGGTCGCTGCGGTGCTTGCGGCGGGCGGGCTTGATCCCACGGTGGTAGTTGGAGGGCGCGTGGGCGCCCTGGGCTCTAACGCTCGCCTGGGGAATTCGCAGTATCTGGTTGCCGAAGCAGATGAGAGCGACCGGTCGTTCCTGAAACTGTCGCCGATTCTTGCCGTGGTGACGAACATCGATCGCGAGCACATGGATTGCTACCGCAACATGCGCGATGTGAAGCAGGCTTTTCTCGACTTCATGGACCGGGTGCCGTTTTACGGGATGGTAGTGGCCTGCAACGATGATGCTATGCTGCGCCGCCTGCTCCCTCAGATCGAGCGCAGGATACTAACTTACGGCGCGAAGCGAGGGTCGGACTTCCAGATCAAGTCGGCGGAGTCTTCGTTCGATTCCGTGCAAGGATGGCCGGTGAGCCGCTTCCACGTCCACTATCGTGGGAAGGACCTGGGGAAGTTCCGCCTGCACGTTCCCGGTGCGCATAACATTTTGAACGCTACTGCGGCAATTGCCGTGGGTTTTGGCCTGGATATTTCCACGGAAGAGATTCGGACGGCGCTGGAAACATTCCATGGCGTCGACCGCAGGTTCCAGCTTAAAGGCAAAGCCGGCGGGGTTAGCGTAATTGACGACTACGGCCATCATCCAACCGAAATTCGCGCCACTTTAGCTGCCGCGCGGGAATGCGGATTTGGCAAGATCCACGTCATATTTCAGCCGCACCGCTACACCCGCACGCGGGACCTGATGGATGAGTTCGCGACGGCATTCGATCAGGCCGATTCGCTGTTTCTGCTCGATATCTATGCCGCCAGTGAGCCTCCACTCGAAGGCGTTACTGCGGAAGTGTTGGCTAACAGGATCGGGGAAAAGAGTGGACGAACCGCAGTCTATTGCGGCTCGTTTGAGAATGCGGCTGACGCGGCGTTGGCGGCTGCCCAGGAGGGTGACATGGTGCTCACTTTGGGCGCGGGCAGCGTTTCGCAACTGGGGCCAATGATTCTGCAAAAGCTGGAAGGCAAACTGGCTGGGGTGACGGCCTCCGCTGCAAAATAGTGCGAATTCTCGGGAACTGGCGGCCCATCCTGGCCGTATCCTAAGCAAGCTGCACATCCGATAACAAATTTGTGACTGCCTCGTCTAAGCTGGAAGAACGCGTGGGAGCGGCCTATGAACAGTGAGAAGGCGTGGTATTGGGTAGCGGCCGGCGTACTCGCCCTGGGTCTCAGCAACTCCTTGGCAGAGAGACAGATAGGCTTGGCCCAGGGGTTGCCCGATCAATTCCAGCAAGCGGCGGACGAGGTGACCGCGCGCGTTTCCGATCAGGCGGTTCGATTCCTTGACGTCGCAAATCGTCTGTCCGACCGCAAAGATCTGGGTGTGGATAGGGCCGAGGTGGTCCTGGCGCGGGTGCAAAGCCGCGTAGCCTGCATGCAGAACGCCGTGGCTGCGAGGCAGGCCGCACGGGCACAGGAGCAAGCTGATCGAGTCCGGGTAATCTCGATTGAGAAGATGCGCTGCGTTAGGAAGTTCACCATCCCAGAGGCTCCTACAACAGTCTTGACCGTGCACCAGATGCCGGGTCCGGACACGATCTGACGCAGTTTGTGGATGCTCGGCCCGGGTGGATGGGTCGTTGATACCGATGTAGATATCGGTTTCTGCCTGTGCAAAACCTATCAAATTTTCTCTATGTCCAGCCGCGAAAAGAAGTTATAGTAATTTCGCTCGCGGTTCCCGACGACAACTGACCTGAGTTGATGGCGCGAAAGAGTGGCTCGACCATCTCGCAGGAAGAGTTGTACCCGTTGGCCGACGAGCCTGTCCGCCAGGACCTCGACGACGCCCGGCTCGTCGACTTGGACGCCGAAGAAGAATCTCCCTTTCTGCGCGGACAAAAAAGGGTCTCCGTCCGCCGAGGCTCGCTTCCCAGGAAAACTGCAACCCGCCTGCTTTGGGCGACCATCGCCGCGACTGTGGTGCTTTTTTCGATTGTCGCGGTGGGCGCGCTGTACCGCTATGGAGAGCACTCGTGGCGCTTCCGCATCGATTCCAGTGACGACATTGAACTGGCCGGATTGGAAAATGTAAATCGCGGCCAAATCATGGAAGTGATGGGCGGCGATATTGGCCGCAACATTTTTTTCATTCCGCTGGGCCAGCGCCAGGCGCAGCTCGAGCAAATCCCGTGGGTGGAATCGGCGAGTGTGATGCGCTTTGTGCCCAACCGTTTGCGCATTGAAGTTCATGAGCGCACTCCGGTGGCGTTTGCCCGGGTAGGTTCGCAGATCATGCTGGCCGACGCGAGCGGCGCGCTGATGGACCTGGCGGCGAAGAAGAAATACTCGTTTCCTGTAATTCTGGGCATCAATCCGGGCGAGCCGCCTTCGACGCGCACTGCGCGCATGAGAATTTTCAACGATCTGATCCGCCAGCTGGATTCTGGCGGAGCGCGTTATTCGCAAGAGCTCAGTGAAGTGGACCTTTCCGATCCAGAAGATGTGAAGGTTGTTGCGAATCACGCTGACGGAGTGGTATTGGTGCATCTTGGGTCGGGCAATTACATCGAGCGCTACAAAGTCTACGTCGCCCACGTGCAGGAGTGGCGGCAGCAGTTCGACAAACTGGAATCGGTGGACCTGCGCTACGACCGGCAGATCATCGTGAATCCGGACCTGCAGGGCACAGCCAAACAAGCGCCGCTCTCAACCATTGCGGCAAAGAAGGCGATGGCCGCGGGAGTGAAACCGGCTGCCTTGGTGAGCCGCATAGGGCCACCACTTAAGCCTGCTCCAGCTGTCGACGCCAAGGGCGCAACTCCGCTGAAGCCATCGGCCAAGAAAAGCCTGGCGAGCGTTCGACGCCACAATCACAAAACAGCTAAGACGAAGACGAAAGTGAACAGCGGACCGGTGTCGGTTGCCAAGGGAGCGCCGCCGGTGAATCACACGATCGGTCCGATGCCCGCAGCAAATGCCACTGCAAATTCGAAGGCGGTGATTACGAAACCAAGCGCAGCAATTGCCAAGGAGCAGGACCGATAGGAATGGCCAATCACTCGGGGAACCTTATAACGGCAATTGACGTGGGAAGCGCCAAGACGTGCGCGTTAGTGGCAGAAATTACGGACAGCGGCTTGCGATACCGGGGACACGGCGTGGCCGAGTCGCGCGGGTCGCGCAAAGGCGTGATCGTGGATCTGGACAGGGCAGTGGGATCGATCCAAAAGGCCGTGGAGCAGGCGGAAGATTCGGCGAGCACACCGATTGAGCATGCATTGCTGGGCGTGGCGGGAGCGCAGGTGCGCGGAGTGAATAGCCAGGGCGGGCTGAGTTTCGGGACGCGAGCGCGGGAAATTGGTCGTGAGGAAATTCGTGCCGCAGTAGAGAAAGCCCGGACGGTTTCTTTGCCTGCCGACCGCGAGGTGCTGCACCTGTTGCCTATACAGTTCATTCTCGACGATCAGGATGGCGTTCACGATCCGCTGGGAATGATGGCGACACGGCTCGAGGTACGCGTGCACATGGTAACGACCGCGGCTAGCGCCACCCAGAATGTGGTCACCGCTGTGAATCGAGCGGGCGTGCATGTCGATTCCACTGTATTCGAGCCTTTGGCTTGTGCGGATTCGGTGTTGCGGGCCGACGAACGCGAGTTGGGCGTGTGTCTGGCGGATCTGGGCGCGGGGTCGAGCGGAGTGATCGTGATTCAGGAGGGCGCGGTTGCCCATACGGCGATGATTCCGATTGGCGGAGATCATTTCACCAGCGATCTTTCAGTGGGCCTGAGTACCCCGGTTGCCGAGGCGGAGAAGATCAAGAGGATCTACGGCAATGCCATCGCGACTCTGGTTCCTGAGGGTAACCAGGTGGAAGTGCCGTCGGTGGGAGACCGGCCCTCGCGGCTGGTGCCGCAGCGCATGGTGAGCGAGATTCTCGAGCCGCGCGCCCGCGAGCTGTTCGAAATGCTGCGTGACAATTTGCGGCACGCGGGAGTGCTTGATATCTGCACCGGCGGAGTGGTGCTGAGCGGCGGTGCATCGCGTCTGCCGGGCATTCTCGACATCGCCGAGAGCGTGTTGCGGCGGCCGGTGCGGCTCTCCTGGCCGATGCCGCTGGCGAAGATGCCTTCCACGTTGGCGGAGCCGGAATATGCCACGGTACTGGGAATGGTGTTTTACGGTCATCGGGCACGCCTTGCGCGCGGGGTTCAAGATGAACGATGGAGTGCAAGGCTGAAGGCCATGCTGGTGGGGAAGGGTGCGTAGGGTGTTGTGCGATGCGCGCAGGATCCCTCGCGCCGCTGGAGAAAACGCGGGGCTTCGGGGTGACGCCTCGAATTTGGGGACTGGATTCGAAATACACAACGGTCAACATTTGGTGATGAATCTAAATTGAGGGGTGGCGGTGATGAAAAAAGAGAGCGACATTCGCATCAGCTTTAACGAAGAAGCCCGCAACGACGCCAAAATCAAGGTCATCGGTGTGGGCGGAGGCGGTGGCAACGCGGTCAACCGGATGATCGACGCCGGTATGGAAGGCATTGAGTTCGTGGTGGCCAACACAGACCTGCAGGCGCTGCGCATGTCGCGGGCTCCGATGAAGATCCAGCTTGGAGTCAAGTTGACCAATGGACTGGGCGCGGGCGCGAATCCGGAAGTCGGGCGCAAAGCGGCTTTGGAAGATTCGGACAAGATCATCGAGGCGCTGGAAGGCGCGGATATGGTTTTCGTCACCACCGGCCTGGGCGGTGGCACGGGAACCGGAGCCGCTCCGATCATTGCTTCGCTCGCCAGCGAGATGGGAGCACTCACTGTCGCAGTCGTCACCAAGCCATTTGCCTTTGAAGGCAAACGGCGCATGCAGCAGGCGGAGCGCGGCATTTCCGAGTTGATGGATTCGGTCGACACCACGATCGTGATTCCCAACGAGAAGCTGCTGGCCGTCGCGCAAGACGCAGGGTTCTTCGAGTCATTTCGAGTGGCCGACGACATTCTGCGCCAGGGCGTGCAGGGAATTTCCGACATCATCACGATTCCCGGGATCATCAATCGCGACTTCGCCGACGTGAAGGCGATCATGGCGGGCATGGGCTATGCCGTTATGGGCACTGCTTCCGCCAGCGGAGCGCGCCGAGCAGTAGATGCGGCGCAGAAAGCCATTGCTTCGCCCTTGCTCGAAGCGGGAGCGATCGATGGCGCCCGGGGAATTCTTATCAATATCACCGGCTCTACATCGCTTAAGCTGGCAGAAGTGCAGGAAGCGTGCAGCATCATTCAAAGCGCGGCGGACGAGGATGCGAACATTATCTTCGGCGCAGTGCTGGATGAGAAAGCGAAGGACGCAGTCAAGATCACCGTCATTGCTACGGGGTTCAAGGATTCGGATCACCGGCGGCAGCGGGAACGACCGACCACGTCTTCCTTCTCGCACAGCTTTCGCGAGCCGGACCCGGACTTCGATGCCGAGCCGCCCGCTCCGCCCATGATGATGAGCGAGCAAGAGCCTCAGCATGCGATGGCGCCGCCAGCCGCGATCCCCCCTGACACAATGCGCGAGGCGATGATGGCCAACTTTGAGAAGGAAGACCTTGACGTACCGGCCTTCCTGCGTAAACGAGCCGAACCCATGTAGAACGGAATGGACAACCGACGCGAACGCAACGCCGGGGGCAACAGGTCAATTGCCCCCGTTTTTTGTCCCAGGAATACGGATTGTCCGGCGCTGTCTTTTGTAGAATGTTCCCGTCTAAACCGCCGGGGAACAAAGCTCGGGTTATCGCCGTACTGTCCCTAGTTCAGCTCCAGGGAGACACGAATGAAAAAGGCGATGCTGTTGTGCGCAACAATTGTTGTTTGTTTAGGCTTGTTGCAGGCTGCCCCGCCTGATGGCGCTTCAGACCTGCCACAGTTCACCAGCGACAACCAGTTGCTCCGGCCGGCAAACTACCGGGAATGGATCTTCCTGTCGGCCGGCCTGGGTATGAGTTACAGCAGCCAGGGTGCCGACCACCAGATGTTTACCAACGTCTTCGTGCCGCAGTGGGCTTACGCCGAATTTCTCAAGAGCGGCAAGTGGCCAGATAAGACAATCTTCGTAGTTGAAGAACGTGGTTCAGAGAGCAAGGGCTCAATCGTGAAGGGAGGTCACTATCAAAATGAGGACCTCATGGGAATCGGCGTCGAGGTAAAGGATGAAGCCCGCTTTCCTGAGAGATGGGCTTATTTCAGTTTTGATGCGACCGATAAGAGCGCAGGCGTAAACCCCAAGGGCGGTTGCTGGCAGTGTCACGAGGACCACGCCGCGGTGGAGCACAGTTTCGTGCAGTTTTATCCGACTTTGAAACCTGTGGCAAAGAAGTTCGGGACGTACAAAGAGGCAGCAGAGAAGCCGGTGAATTGATCTCCCGCAGCGGCTAGCGGCAGAAGCGTTGCAAGTCGGGTGGCGGCGGAGTTGGCACCGGATCGAATTCGCCGGGCCAGCCAGTGCACCCATGAGCTGCCACGGTGCGGGTGACCGTGCTTTCCATTTCGCGGGCTTTGCTCTTAGCTTGCTCCACCTGATTGCTGCCGAGCGCGGCTTCGAGTTCTTGTAAATCGGTGCCCACCGGCGTATTCGCGGCGTTAAAGCTCAACAATAGCCAGACGTAGGCCTCGAACTTGTCTTCGCTCACTCCGCGGCCCTGTTTCAGCAAAAGTCCGAGCTGCCACTGCGCCTGCGGTAGACCTTGATTAGCGGCTTTGCCGAACCATTCGGCGGCCTTCGAGTAGTCGTTGCGCTCAAGCCGGATCTTGCCCAAGAGATACTCTGCGAAGGAATCATCGTGGCGGGCGGCCTTTTCCAGCCACTCGCTGGCCTGGTTGAGATCGCGGGTGCCCACACCCAGGAAAATGTCCCGGCCCAGCAACCATTCGGCTAAGGAGTCGTCCTGCAACGCAGCCTTCCTGTACCAGGTCGCAGCCTGGTCCGGCTCGCGAGTGAGAACGCTGCCCGTATCGTAGAAATAACCCAGGGTGACTTGGGCGGGAGCGTAGCCCAATTCAGCCGAGCGGCGGATATAGTCCACGGCATTTGCTTCGTTGCGGCTCGGGCCGGCGCCGATCAGGGCATTCATCCCTTTGGCATAGAGTTGTTCCGGGTTCATCCCGAGAGTGTCGGCTTGGGCATGAGAAGTTGCGGGGAACGAGAAGAATGCCAGAAAAACAGCGAAAAACGTCTGACGCAAGGGACCCTCCAGGGCGTTCGTTGCAATGGTGGGCCTGAGGGCGTGAGCGGTCAAAGTACGTTGGGGCATGACCGCCGGCTTATCGCTAACCCGATCCTAGCGGCTCAATCCAGCCTTACCAGGAAGATCGAACCCTTTGGCGTTTGCGTGTCGCGGGCGACCTCCTGGGCGCGTTCACGATCGTCATCGCGCACGCGGATTCGTACCCACCAGTCGCCGACCGGGCTGCTGAAGCACACTACTTTGGCTGTTTGGTAGCGGCGCGACAAATGGTCGGCAAGATCGTGCGCTGTATCCGGCTCGCCAAAACCGCCAATCTGCACTGCCCATCGCCCGCCTTGCTCGAGCGGAACCGGAGTCCGTAACACTTCGAGGCGGACTCGCGCCACTCCGGGCTGCCAAACGTCAACCTTCTGGGCGGCGGCATAAGAAAGATCAAGTACGCGGCCTTCGACGAACGGTCCCCGGTCCGTGATGCGCACCAGGGCTGAGTGCTGGGTCTTCACATTCGTCACCCTGACGATCGAGCCCAGCGGCAAAGTGAGGTGGGCGGCCGTCATGGCGTTCATGTTGTAGACTTCGCCATTCGACCCGCGGCGGTTGTGATACGGAGCGCCATACCAGCTGGCCATGCCGGTTTCAACCAACAAGGGCTTGGCGTCGGGAGGAACAGATAGCAAATCTGGATCAAGGCCGCGGTTTGCTTGGGTCCGAGCCTGGGGTCCGGTCGTGTCCTCCTGCCGAGTTCCTGACGGAATAGACGGTGCCGGAGTTTGGGTCGCTGTGATTGGAGGAGGAGGAGGAGGAATGACCCGGGCCTGTTTCTTCTCGCCGCAACTGACGAACAGAAACAGAAACAACGACAGCGCCGTAAACCAAAAGAATCTCGAGTGCATTTTCACTTGGGCGGTTGATTCTTTTCGAGGTAGTCGGCCAGTTGCGCCATTTTCTCCGCTGCGATACGCAGGGCCTTGGTGGAATGCTCTCGGGCAGCCGGTACCACCTCGTTGTTCAGATAGGCCACGAGGTCCGCAGTTTCTTTCTCGAGGCGTTCCGTGACTTCGGCCACAGACTTGTTTAGCCGGGCCGAGGCTTCGTCTACCTTGCGGTCGAAGTCGGTCATATTCGTCCTTCGAAAACCGGACCGTGATTCCTGACGCCAGTTGCAGTCTTAAGTCCCGATATTATTGACCGCGCCGTGATTCAGGTCAACCGGGAGGCACCGTACAGTACAACCCTGCTTGGATACACTGGTAGCGTTCATGCTCAGTGGAAAACAAAACCCGCGGTTGCCGCTCACTATTGCGTCCGAAAAACGCCGGTTCCGACGGCGTCTGCTCGACTGGTACGACCGCAACGCCCGCGACCTGCCCTGGCGGCGGGACCGCGATCCCTACCGGGTGTGGGTTTCGGAAATTATGCTGCAGCAGACGCGAGTGGCGGCCGTGATCGAACACTATCGTACGTTCATAGCGCGTTTCCCTACGGTGCGGGCGCTGGCCAAGGCGCGGGAATCCTCGATTCTGGCTGCCTGGAGCGGCCTCGGTTATTACCGCCGGGCACGCATGCTGCATCGCGCGGCAAAGTCTGTGCTCCGTGATTATGCAGGGGAATTTCCGGCGAGCGCGGACGAACTCCGCGGCCTCGACGGTATTGGCCGCTACACGGCGGCGGCGATCGCCAGCATCGCGTTTGGAGAAGCAGCCGCCGTGGTCGACGGGAATGTGGAGCGGGTGCTGGAGCGATTGTTTGGCCACCAACTGCTGCGCGAAGAACCATGGGAGCTGGCGGAAGCACTGCTGAGCCGCCAACGGCCGGGCGATTTTAACCAGGCCATGATGGAACTGGGCGCCACCGTCTGCACTCCGCTCCGGCCTAAATGTGAGGCTTGCCCGGTGTTCGACTTTTGTCTTTCGCACGGAGAGCTTGAGAAAGCAGCGAAAGGGAAGCGGCAGAAAAAACGCGTGATCGGCTATACGCTAAACCGCAGCAACGGTGCGATCTTTCTCGTGCGACGGCCGAAACAGGCATCACTCATGCCGGGAATGTGGGAATTACCGGGGGCTTCCCTGGAGAACGGCGGAGCCAGTCCCTGGCTCACACTGCGGCACTCAATTACCGAGACTGATTTTATTGTGCAGGTGCGGCGATCGTCCTCCGCGCAGAGCACGCCGCAGACCATCGAGGGGCGCTGGCTGCGAAAGGAGCAAATTGTCAGACTGCCACTGACCGGGTTGGCCAGGAAAATCCTTCGTGCAGCGAAGGTCATCTAGAATAGAGGTGCAAGAGTTGAAAACCGCTTCACCGGTTCGGAGGACGTTCGATGGCCGCTTTGACCACAGGAACACAAGCACCGGACTTCACACTTCCCGGCATGGACGGAGGACAGTTTTCCCTGCGCGAGGCTCTCACTCGAGGTCCGGTAGTTGCCGCCTTCTTTAAGATTTCCTGTCCGGTGTGTCAATTTGCATTTCCTTTCCTGGAGCGAATCTACAAGGCGAATGGAGATGCACGGGTAGCGATTGTCGCGATTTCGCAAAACGAAAAGCGAGACACTACCAGGTTCCTCAAGGAATTTGGCGTGACCTTTCCGGTGTTATTGGACGACACTCATACGTATCCGGTTTCGAACGCGTACGGACTAACCAATGTGCCGACAATTTTCTGGATCGGCCAGGATGGGGAGATCGAGATTTCCAGTGTCGGCTGGGTGAAGAAGGAAATCGACGAAATCAATCAGCGCTGGGGACAACTTGCCGGTGGAGCGGCCGAGCCAATTTTCCGTCCCGGCGAGCCGGTGCCGGACTTTCGCGCGGGTTGAGGATCGAAAAATTAGCCCGCGGTCCGCGGGTGAAAAGTGAGTGTTCAGGGGGCGGTTTAACCGATTCCCGGCAAAGGAACCAAGTCCGGCACGTTAGCTCTGGCGCCTCGACCCTAAGCTACTCCTGATGCTTCTGCTCTTTCCCGTACAATAGAAAATCTTCTTTCAGGCACGTTTCAGGGAGCTTCGCAGAATGCGAAAGAGCACAGTTGTGTGGTTGATCCTGATGATTGGCGCAATATGCGCAGTGGCTGCATCAAAACGGGCCGAGCCACCGACGCCGGTCCGGCTTTCCGGATCGGCGATTGCGGCGCTGCAGAAAATTGATCCGGAGCGCATCCGGGCGAATGTTCGCTTTTTGTCCCACGACTTGCTCGAGGGCCGCGGCACCGGCCAGCGCGGCGGCGACATCGCGGCGGAGTACATTGCTACCCAATTTTCTCTATCCGGGTTGAAGCCCGCCGGCGACAACGGCACCTACATGCAGAAGGTTCCCATGGTGGGCGTGACCACCGCTTCTGAAACGACATTTTCTCTGGTTTCGGCCAAGGGCGAGGCGAAGGAACTGAAATTTCTTGCCGATTACGTGGGCTACAACGAGAATCAGCAGCCCGCCTCCGACATTGACGCCGATATCGTGTTTGTCGGCTATGGCATTGAGGCGCCGGAGTACAACTGGGATGATTACAAAGGCGTCGACGTGAGGGGCAAGGTGTTACTGATGCTGGTGAACGAGCCGCCCTCCGACGATCCCAAGTTTTTTAATGGCCGTGCGCTGACTTATTACGGCCGCTGGACGTACAAGTTTGAAGAAGCGGCGCGTAAAGGCGCAGTGGGTGCAATGCTGGTCCACAAGACCGAGATGGCCAGCTATCCCTGGGAAGTGGTGCGCAACTCGAATTCGGGAGAAAAGGCCTATCTGAAGCTCGACGGCTCCCCAAAGCTGGCCATGGCGTCGTGGATTCATTTTGATGTGGCCCGTGATCTCGCCACCGGGGCGGGAATGGATTTGAACAAGATGATCGCCGAGGCCGGCTCGCGGGATTTTCGTCCGGTGGAGCTGCCGGCGAAGTTGAGGGCGCATGTCGTCAGCAAGGTTCGGCCGTTCGAATCCAACAATGTAATCGCCATGCTGCCGGGCTCCGATGCGAAGTTGAAAAGCGAAGCCGTCATCTATACCGCGCACTACGATCATCTGGGCATTCGTCCGGAGATGCCGGGCGACAATATCTACAACGGCGCGAACGACAATGCCACGGGATGCGGGATTCTGCTGGAACTGGCGCGCACGTTTTCTCTGGCAACGGTCAAACCGAAGCGCTCGATTTTGTTCGCCTCGGTGACGGCCGAGGAGCAGGGACTGTTAGGCTCCGAATATCTCGGCAAACACCCTCCGGTGCCGGCCGGGAAAATCTCTCTCGACTTGAATTTCGATGATATCCCGCCGCTCGGCTCGCCCGAGGAGGTGCAGGTCTCAGGCGCCGAGCGGACGACGTTTTATCCCAAGGTGCAGGCGCTGGCGGAAGAGTTTCGGCTTAAAATCCGTCCGGATTCGCGGCCGGAAGCCGGGCATTATTATCGATCCGATCATTTCAGCCTGGCCCGGGTTGGGATTCCGTCATTTTCGATTAATGAAGGCGTGAAATATAAGGGGCATGATGCAGCCTGGGGAGTCCAGCAGGCGGACGAGTATACTGCCAAACACTATCACCAGCCGAGCGACGAATACCATGCCGACATGGATTTCACCGGAGATGCGGCGATGGCGCGCTTCGGATTCGCGTTGGGCTGGGAGGCGGCAACTCAGCCTAAGCTGATCGGCTGGGAGAAGGGCGACGAGTTTGAAGGCGCAAGATTAAAGAGCGGCGGAATCGAGTAAGCAAGCTGAGCGGGACCTTAGAACCATCGGTGAACCATTCTTGCGACAAGAGAGGAACTTGATGAAAAGATATTTCTTCTGCGTGCTCCTGATCACCGTGCTTCTGGGCGCGGGATTTGCCCAGCAGCCGGCCATGGCGCCGGCGCATGACGCGGCGATGGCCAAGACGCCTTCCGGCGACGCCCTTTGGGCTGACCTGATGGAAGGCAATCAAAGATTCGTAAGCGGCAAGACGAAGGCAGTCGACGTTGTGCCTTTGCGCCAAAGCCTGGCCAAAGGACAACAACCTAAAGTGGTGGTTCTGGCTTGTTCCGACAGCCGGGTAGCGCCGGAGATTCTGTTCGACAAAAGCCTGGGCCAGCTTTTCGTGGTCCGCTCGGCCGGCAACATCGCGGATGCGATTGGTGTGGGCAGCATCGAGTACGCGGTGGAACATTTGGGCTCAACCGTTCTCGTCGTGCTGGGACACGAAAAATGCGGCGCGGTGGACGCGGCCTGCTCTGGAGACAAGATGCCCACCCCGAATCTGCAGGCAATTGTAGACAAGATTGCGCCGGCGGTTACCCGGGCCAAGGTGCACGCCAAAAGCGACGACCTATTGCAGGCTGCGGTTCTGGAGAATACTCAACAGAGCGCGAAAGATGTAGTCTCCAGCAGCGAGGTGCTGCAACACTTCCTGCATGACGGCAAGCTGACAGTGTTCGAAGCCGTCTACAGCCTGGATACGGGCAAGGTGACGCAGTTGGGAAAAATTTCAAGCCACGAGTAGAAGTTGGACCTTACCAGGCCTCAGACTGCCATGGGTCTGAGGTTGGGACTGAGCATCAGCGTCGGTTCCGTCACTCGCTGCACATCGTCCGGCGTGAGGCCTGGGGCGACTTCTTCCAGCACCAGGCCCGTAGGCGAAACGTGAACTACGGCCATTTCCGTAACGATGGTGTGCACGACTCTTACGCCGGTTAGTGGCAGCGTGCACTTCTTCAGAATTTTGGGCTGGTTGTCTTTGGTGGTGTGCTCCATGGCCACAATCACGCGGCGCGCGCTGGCGACCAGGTCCATTGCGCCGCCCATTCCCTTGACCATTTTGCCCGGGATCATCCAGTTGGCGAGGCTGCCCTCTTCGTCTACTTCCATGGCGCCAAGCACGCTGAGATCGATGTGGCCGCCGCGAATCATGGCGAAAGAATCGGCGCTGGAGAAATAAGCGGTCCCAGCCATCTCGCTGACCGTTTCTTTGCCAGCGTTGATGAGGTCTGCATCTTCCTGGCCTTCAATCGGATAAGGCCCGATGCCCAGCATGCCGTTTTCGCTTTGCAGGATTACGTCCATGCCTGCCGGAACCCGGTTCGCCACCAGAGTCGGCATGCCGATACCGAGATTTACGTAGAAGCCGTCACGCAGTTCGCGGGCGATGCGCTTGACGATGCGGTCGCGCTTCTCGGTGTCTTTGCCCGGTTTGGCGGGAGTGGCCATGATACTGATATCGCAGAACTGCCCTCGGCTCCCGGGTCTGAGACCCGGCCTTACGCGGACTTTCTTACGGTTCGCCTCTCGATGCGCTTTTCAAAAAGCTCGCCTTGAAAAATTCGTTTGACGTACACGCTCGGCGTGTGAATGCAGTCAGGCGCCAACTCGCCGACCTCAACCAGGTTTTCAACCTCGGCAATCGTTATCTTCGCCGCCGTCGCCATCATGGGATTGAAATTCCGC
Organism: Terriglobia bacterium; assembly: GCA_963765285.1. GTDB lineage: Bacteria > Acidobacteriota > Terriglobia > Terriglobales > Acidobacteriaceae > CAVWZH01. The sequence goes on along the minus strand of CAVXVR010000006.1, from coordinate 208,420 downwards.
GCCGTCTTCCGATAGATCAGATTTCCCCACTTATCGCCTTTCCATGCCTTAACAAAGGTGAAATCGGCCTTCAAGGCGTGTTCCATGAGGTAAAGGCGTCCATCGAACTCGCGGGTTTCTTTGTTCTCACCCACCATAGTACCCACTCCAGTCGGGGTGTAAAAGGCAGGAATGCCCGCGCCGCCGGCTCGAATACGTTCCGAAAAAGTGCCCTGAGGAACGAGTTGCAGATCGATGCGGCCATCGAGGACCATCTGCTCCAGCAATTTGTTCTCGCCGACGTAGGTGCCAATGTGGCGGCGAATTTGTCCCGCGGCCAAGAGCAAGCCCATACCGAGTCCATCCACGCCTACGTTATTGCTGATGGTGGTGAGATTCTTCACGCCTTTGCGAACCAGAGCCCGGATGAGATTCTCCGGCATGCCGCACAGCCCGAACCCGCCGACCATAATGATGGCGCCATCGAAAACGTCCTGAATTGCCTCGTCAGCGCTGGCCACGACCTTATTCATACGGAAGAGATTCTAAATGAAAGCCGAGCCAGAGGTTTTCATGAACTCGCTTTCGGCATACCTCGCGGTTTTCGCGAAAAGCTTTTCTTAAGATGATGGGCGAGCTCGAACTCCATCGCCAGCTCGCGCGTATCGAGATTCTCGCGGATATAAGTCAAGTGCTGTTCCAGTTTCAGCAATGCCTGCCGGATGTTTTTTTTGTTAGTCAGCGCAATATCGCGCCACATGGAATACGGGCTGCCGGAGATGCGCGTCATTTCCCGCAGAGCCCGCCCACCGGCCTCGAGTAACGGCGCGTCTTCGCCGAATTCTTCGACCAGCGCCGCAGCCAAAGCAGTGGAGATCATTTGCGGCAGGTGGCTGATCCAGGCGCACAGCTGATCATGCGAATCCGAGTCGATGCCCACGATCCGCCCTCCGATTCTTTCCACCAAAGCAATAAATTCACCGCTGAGTCCGTCTAGGATCTTCTGACGCGGGTGACGCGGGGACGGCGTGACAAACCAGACGGCGCCCTGAAAGAGATCGGGATCGGCGTACTCCACTCCGGCCTGTTCTTTGCCGGCCATCGGATGAGTGGCGAGAAAGCGCCGGCTGGTCTCTTTCCCGAAAATTCTGGTAGCCTGCGCCATCACCTCCGCCTTGGTGCTGCCCACATCGGCCAGTAGAGTTGCCGGGGGAAGCGCCGGTCCAAGCTGGCCGATCAATTCGATGATGGCGCCAACTGGTGTTGCCAGTAAAACCACGGTACTGCCCCGCACAGCGTCCGCAGGATTGGTGAAACCTGCGTCGATGGCGCCCTTCTTGCGGGCTTTCTCAAGAATCGGAGCGCGGTCGCAGCCTACGATGCGTCCCGGGAAACGCCGTTTCTTCAGGGCCAGCCCGAACGAACCACCGATCAATCCCGTGCCGATGATGGTGACGGATTTAATCATGAGAGGATTGAATCATCGGAAGATTGAGCCATTGAATCACTGAAATTGAATCAATGACTCAATGACTCAATAATTATGCTATCTTGCGTCCCACGGCGGGGGCAATCATGCGCAATTCATCCATCAATTTAGCGAATTGCTCGGGAAAGAGCGATTGTGCCCCATCCGACAGGGCCCGGTCCGGGTCAGGATGCACTTCGATCAGAAGCACGTCAGCGCCCGCCGCAACCGAGGCCCGCGCCATGGGCGGTACTTTATCACGCAGTCCCGTGCCGTGCGACGGATCGGAAGCCATGGGCAAGTGCGAGAGCTTCTGGATGATCGGAATCGCCGAGATGTCGAGCGTGTTCCGCGTGTAAGTTTCAAAAGTGCGGATACCACGTTCGCACAGAATCACATCATAATTGCCGCCCGCCATGATGTATTCGGCGGAGAGCAGCAATTCTTCCAGCGTGGCCGCGATGCCGCGTTTCAGCAGGACGGGTTTTTTGGTCTTGCCCAGTTCGCGCAGCAGATTGAAATTCTGCATGTTGCGCGCGCCCACTTGCAGAATGTCAACGTAGGGCACCATCATCGCGATCTGCGAGATTTCCATGACTTCGCTGATCACGCCCAGGTTGAAGCGGTCACCGGCCTCACGTAAGAGCTTCAAGCCTTCCAGCCCTAGACCCTGGAACGAGTAGGGAGACGACCGCGGCTTGAAAGCGCCGCCCCGCAGCACACGCGCGCCAGCCTCGGATACCTGTTCGGCGGCATTGAAAAGCTGTTCGCGCGATTCCACGGAACAGGGGCCGGCCATAACGACGACCTGATCGCCGCCCACCTTCAATCCGTTAGCCAACTCGATGGTTGTACCTTGCGGACGAAAGCTGCGCCCCGCCAGCTTGTATGGCGCGCTGATGCGGTGGACTTCCTGCACTCCGTTGAGGACCTCGAGGTTGCGCGTGTCGAAGTCCACACGCGCACCTACAGCAGCGAGCACCGTCTGGCGTTCACCGGTGGTGCGATGCACGGAGAATCCCATCCGGACGAGATGTTCCACGACCCCCTGGATCTGCTCCTCGGTCGCGGATTCCTGCATGGCAACGATCATAAAAAGCCGTCAGCTTTCAGCCGTCAGCGATCAGCTTCGCCGCTCTGGCGGCCGCTCATCGCTTAGAACTCAATCATTCACATCCGTATCTAGTTCCGTGTCACTCGCTCCACCGGACGCCGCCTGCGGAGCAATTTCCTCCCGCTGGATGTCGCGCATAATGTCCATAATGCGCTCGAAGATGCGCACCAGATCACGGTCCGGCAAAGGGCCCGGATTGACTTTGCGCACATTGCTGAAAACCGATTGCTCGCGGTCCGGCTCGTAAATCGGCATGGCGGCTTTGCGCTTGAGCTTGCCGATTTCGTGCGCAGCCTGCGCCCGCTGGCTGAGCAACTGTACCAGTTTGCCGTCGATTTCATCGATCTGCTTGCGCCAATCGGAAATGTCCATAGGGCGTTCAGCCATGAGCTCTCAGCCGTCAGCTAACAGTCGACTCAGCATCTTGCAGAATCTCGCAAGAACCGGAATGCAAGTCATCGCTTGTTTTCTGAAGGCTGACGACTGACGGCTAACAACTGTTTTATGAATTTTGCCACAGATTCGGCTTCCTTGCCGGGATTGCGCTCAACGGTCTCGACGATTGCACTGCCTACCACCCCTGCATCGGCAAACTTGCCAACCGCGGCGAACTGCTCGGGAGTGGAGATGCCGAAACCGACCGCGATGGGTAATTTCGTGTGGCGGCGTAGACGTCGGGTCAGTTTCTGTGCGTCGTCGGTCAACTGTTGCCGGGCCCCGGTCACTCCGGTGCGTGACACGGCGTACACAAACCCGCTCGACGCTTTGCAGATTTGATGCAGGCGTTCGTCAGGGCTGGTGGGTGCGGCGAGAAATACCGTTGCCAGATTTCTTTGCCGCATCTCGCACAAATATTCATCGGCTTCTTCCACAGGCAGGTCAGTGATTAGCGCGCCGTCCACTCCGGCGGCCTCGGCGGCCGTGGCGAATTTGGAGAGCCCCATGCGGAGAATCGGGTTGAGGTAAGAAAAGATGATCAGGCCCGCTTGAGAACTTTTCCGGATTTCTCGCGCCAGCTCAAGGACCTGCTCCAGAGTCGTTCCGTGGCGCAACGCCCGTTCACTGGCGCGCTGGATCACGGGCCCATCGGCAAGCGGATCGCTGAAAGGTACGCCGAGTTCAATCACGTCGGCGCCGGAGCCGATGGCGGCGCAGGCAATCTCTTGCGTGGTGGCGAGATCGGGGTCACCGCAGGTGATGTACGCGACAAGGGACGGCTTGTTTTCAAATTGTATGGGCATCACACGTTCAATAGAACTATCTCACAAATATGCTGCAGCAACACGCCGGGATAGTGACGGCGTTTGGTTTGTGAATTATGCTTGACGTAACACGTAATTTGTGCCACTCTGTCGGCGGGTGATTGTCAGCTATCGCGACAAGAAGACTCGAGACTTCGCTGCCGGGAAGCGGGTGAAGGCGTTCTCGGGATTCGAGCAGTTCGCCCGGTTGAAAGTTGACCGCTTAGAGGCTGCTGCTTCGATTCGCGACCTTGCGGCGCTCCCCGGAAACCGGTTTGAGGCATTGGCCGGAGATCGCGAGGGTCAATACAGCATTCGCATTAATGACCAATGGCGAATCTGTTTTGAATGGCCAGACCGCGCCCCGGGGCCATCGAACGTAGAAATTGTCGACTTCACTGAAGGAGCACGGCATGGCATTGACCGCTATCCATCCCGGCGAGCATCTCGCGGAAGAACTCAAGGCGCTTAACATGAGCGCGGCGGCGCTGGCGCGGAAGATCAACGTTCCAACCAACCGGGTGACGCAAGTCCTGAATGGAACCCGCGCGATTACGGGCGATACCGCCCTGCGCCTGGCTCATTTCTTTGGCACAAGCGCAGAATTCTGGCTGAATTTGCAAAGCCTCTACGAACTCCGCCTCGCCCAGAAGAAGGCCGGAAAATCTATTCAGGCGCTTCCCCGGCTCGAACGGCGCGATCTCGTTCGCGCATGACTAAAATCACTGCCCCCCTTCTCGCAGTTTTCGGGAAGTCGGTGCTGCCACCGATGGAGATCTGGGGCTACCCGCCAGCGGAAGTAACAGAAATGACGGATTACAATGTGTTGTAGAATTTGCGAATCTCTCGCAGCTTCCTTCTAAACCGTTTCTTTTTTTCGCCGTTGTTAAACTGCTGCGCGTAATGAGGAATTAGACGAAGAGGAATATCGTAGCCACCAAGAATCTGACGGTAAAACTTGCGGTACGAAATTCCGACTCCGACGATTAGCTTTGGCGACAAAGCTTTGATTTCCTTTCTGAGAGTTTGCATGGATTCTTTTACTAGCCCTTCATTCCGGCGCAATTCTTTGGAGTTTTTGTTTTTACATTTCACCTTAAAAAAGTCCGTTAGGTGCGCGTTTCCAAAGCCTTGCCGTTCTAGATTTCGATAGTAAAACTCGACTGGAACTGAGGGAAAAGTTCCAAAACTTGGATTGATTGATAGAAAAAATATCGGATCGGTTCCGAGAAACCCTTTTACTCCCACTTGCTTGTACTCCGGGAAGAACCAAACTTCCTCCCAGCGTTCTTTATAGATTTTGTCTATCACATCGCCCCGAATACGCTTAAGGGCGACGAGTTTATCGTGTTTTGCCATTGGGTTGTTCGACGAATATCCTCTATTTTTCTTGTTTAACTGCCATTTTTCCGATATTCACATTCGCATCCGGCGAAAGCTCCACCGAGACTGACTGTAATGTTGAATTTTGTTGGATTGCCCACTATCCACTCATTTGCAAAGAACTCGGAAGTGGGGCACCCGCCAAGCTAATCCAGCTTGAGATTCTCCCGCATAATTCCAACGTCTTTATCCCCGCGGCCCGAGATATTCACGATCACAATCTCCGACTTCTTCATCTTCGGCGCGCGCTTGATCACTTCCGCCACGGCATGTGCCGACTCCAGTGCAGGAATGATCCCCTCCGTCCGCGCCAACAGCGTCGTCGCTTCCAGTGCCTCGGCATCGGAAGCAGGAAGGTATTCGGCGCGGCCGGACTCTTTCAACCACGCATGTTCCGGCCCGATCGAAGGGTAATCTAACCCGGCAGAAACCGAGTGGGTAGTTGCGATCTGCCCGGCGGCGTCTTGCAGGACGTACGAATATGTCCCCTGCAGCACGCCCGGCGAGCCGCCGCGAAAACGCGCTGCGTGATCGCCAAGCTTTTCGCCGCGCCCGCCTGCCTCCACTCCGATCAGTTTGACTCGCTTGTCTTTGATGAAGTCATAGAAGATCCCGATAGAATTGGAGCCGCCGCCCACGCAGGCGATGATCGTCGTCGGCAGCTTTCCCTCAGCTTTAAGAATCTGCGCGCGTGCTTCGCGGCCGATGACCTTATGAAAATCCCTCACCATGGTGGGATAGGGATGTGCGCCCAGCACGCTGCCCAGCAAATAGTGCGTGGTGCGGACGTTCGTCACCCAGTCGCGCATGGCTTCATTGATGGCGTCTTTCAAAGTGCGTGAACCGGAATCCACGCCGCGTACTTCCGCCCCGAGTAGACGCATGCGGAAGACATTCAGCTCCTGGCGGCGCATGTCTTCCGTGCCCATGTAGACTACGCAATCAAATCCGAGCAGCGCGCAAACCGTGGCGGTCGCAACGCCGTGCTGCCCTGCGCCAGTTTCGGCAATCACGCGATGCTTGCCCATGCGTTCGACCAGCAACCCCTGCCCGAGACAGTTGTTGATCTTGTGCGCTCCGGTGTGGAGAAGATCCTCCCGTTTCAGGTAAATCTTGGCCCCGCCGAGCTTTTGCGTGAGGCGTCGCGCAAAAAATAACGGCGTGGGCCGTCCGGCATAGGTACGCAAGAGCTCATCTAAGCGACGCTGGAACTTTTTGTCGCGCTTGGCTTTTTCGTATTCTCGCTCCAATTCCTCGAGCGCGGCCATGAGCGTCTCGGGAACATAGCGCCCGCCGTATGGGCCAAATCGGCCGCCCGCGACGCCTTGCTTCTTGGTTGCTGTACTTGCAGTCGCCATTTATGCACTCTTGTCCGCTTGCCGCACCGCGGCAATGAAAGCGCGAACCTTCTCAGGATCTTTCTTCCCCGGGCGTGCTTCGACCCCGGATGAGACGTCCACGCCCCAGGGCTTCAGTATACGGATTGCCTCGGCCACGTTGGCGGGGGTGAGGCCTCCGGCTGCTACCACATTGAGGCTCGCACTCATCTTCTCGAACACGGGCGCCGCTCGGTCCCAATCGAAAGATGTGCCTGTTCCTCCCGGGAGGTCCGACGTTTCAGAGTCCAGAAGAAGCCTGTCAAAACTTCGCTCCGGCCTTTCTTCGATGAACGAGGCTAGATTCGCTCTTACAGGCCCATCGGCGAGAAACCATGACGCCGGCAACGCCAGATAGAATCTTTTTGTCCGCGGGGTAGCAGTCGCCAGCAGTGGGCCGTTGTTCTCCGTTTGAGGGGAAAGGCGCAGGTGCAGGTGGATCTGCAGGCTCGTTAAGCCGGCTGCATCGGCAATCCTGAAAGCGTGTTCGGAATCCCGGTATAGAAAGACCCCGACCTTCTCGGTCTTCTCCGGCAGCCTCGAAACGATATCCCGCACCGTCTCAGGGGTAACATTCCTCGGACTCTTCTCATAAAACACAAACCCCAGTGCATCGGCGCCTGCTTCCACCGCGACGAGCGCGTCTTCCAGATTGGTGATGCCGCAAATCTTGATCCAGGTCATGGCGATGCATGGGGGGAAGAAAAAATCAGTCGTCAGTTCTTCGTTATCAGTTCTCAGTCGCTTCTACTTCGCGGCCGGAACTTGCGACTCTGCCAGCAATTTTTGCAGCGCTTCTCCGGGCGACGCCGCCTTCATCAGTGACTCGCCCACCAGAAATGCATGATATCCAGCAGAGCGCAAACGGGCGATGTCTCCTCCGGTATTGATGCCGCTCTCGGCGACCGTTACGACATTGTTTGGTATGAATGAAGCGAGCCGCAGCGCAGTTTCCAAATCGACGTCGAAGGTCCGCAAGTCGCGGTTGTTCACTCCGATCAGGTTGCATCCCGCGTCCAGCGCGCGATGCAACTCTTCCTGATCATGAACTTCGCAAAGAACGTCGAGTTCGTATTCGCGGCTCTGTATGGTCAGCCCAACCAGTTCGGGTTGTGAGAGCGCAGCCACGATAAGCAGGACGGCGTCCGCGCGATTGGCTCGTGCTTCCAGCAGCTGAAATTCATCGACGATGAAATCCTTGCGAAGGCATGGCAGATCCGTGGCGGCTGACGCCTTCCTGAGATTTTCGAGAGAACCTTGAAAGAATTCCTCGTCGGTCAATGCCGAAAGCGCTGTGGCGCCCGCGCCTTCCAATTCACGGGCCAGAGCGGCAGCATCAAAATCTTTACGAATCAGTCCGCGCGACGGCGACGCCTTTTTCAGCTCGGCGATAATCGCCACGCCTCGGCCACTTCCGGCTTCCAGCGCCCTCCGAAACCCGCGAGGGGTATGCTCTTGCACCCGCTGCTCAAGTTCGCGCAGATCCGCAGTTTGCCGGGTTTCACAGACCCTGCGGCGCGAAGCGGCCACGATTTGTGCAAGAGTGGCGGACACGGCGAATTCTCAGATTATACGGGAACTGTGCCCAATTCCCGGGCCCACACCCGACGGGTCAAATGCTCCCGGAGAAACAGGGCTGCACAACGCCGATTGTCCTGTTAATATGTGTGCCCAAATTCCAGCCCGAGGTGCACGCATGAAGACTCCACGCTGTGTTCTCAGCTCACTGGTGGTCGTCGCAACAATGATGGCCGCTTTCCTGGTTCCCCTGCAGGCGGCAGAACCCGCAGCCCCGGCAACCGTTCCGGTGCGCATGGTGGTCACGGTTGAGGGCGCCAAAGACAAGCCTGCTCCCGTGATCAACCAGGAAGATGTGATCGTTCGCCAGGGCAAACAGCGCATGAAGGTTTTGCAATGGACAGCCGCGAAAGGCGAGAACGCAGCCCTCGACATGTTCATCCTGATCGACGATGCGGCGGACACCACCAGCTTGGGATCGAAGCTGAACGACCTGAAAGCCTGGGTCAATGCGCAGCCTGCCACCACCAGTCTCGCTCTCGGCTACATGAGCAACGCGACCTTTACCCTGGTGCAGGACTTCACCACCGACCACGCACTGGTGGCTAACGCTTTGCGCCTGCCGAGAGGATTTGGGGCGTTCTCCAGTCCCTATCTTTCGGTGGTCGACTTGATGAAGCGCTGGTCCGGACACAGTAATCGCCGGGCAGTATTGATGGTCAGCGACGGCATCGACCGCTTTCGGAACGCTTACGGAGCGGGTGGCGGGTTTGGTGGGCGGGGATTGCAGCCCATCGATCCAGATGTTCAGACAGCGAGCGATGCGGCCCAACGTGCAGGCGTGCCGATTTATTCGATGTACGTTCTCGGGACTGGCCGCATCCGCACCAGCTTTTGGCAAGCCACTCTTGGCCAGAGCAGCCTTTCGAAACTCTCCGATGATACGGGCGGGGAATCTTTCTACCTGGGATTGGGAGATCCCGTGAGCTACCAGCCCTACCTGAACGACATGCAAAAACTGCTCGATAACCAGTACTTGCTTACGTTCGGTGCCAGGCCGCAAAAAAAGGCGGGACTGCAAACCGTGAAGATTTCTACCGAAGTCCCCGGCGCTGAGCTGCGTGCGGCAGATAGCGTATGGGTGCCGGCGGCGGGGAAGACAGAATAGTCCTTGGACGGATTGCGCGCTGTTACGGCGGGTTCCTCTAGCGCCTAGCCTTGGAGATCTCGGCGCGGGAGAGCACCGAGCCCGAGTCATCGAGAATGTAGACCTCCCCCAAGTCGCCAGATTTCTTCGTGTGGGCGTTGTCTACAAAGGTGAACGTAACGAGCGTCTTGAGTGACGTGCAACCCGTGAGCTGCCGGAGTTCTTCGCTCGACGCGTGAAGCTGGCGGTCGCTGACCATCGTCTCTCCGCGGCTCGGATGGGTCACCAAGACTACCTCCACTACTCCTGCCAGGTTTTGGCAACTCATAGGGATCCGGATTTCCCATTCCCCGGCTCCCGTCTTTCTTGCTGTCGGCTCTCCCGCGAAAACGACAATTGGCGGATTGCCGCCGGGTGAGGCATACCACTCTGGCCACAGACGTTCAAATTCGTTTCGCGATGCAATGTAAGCGCGTTCGAGCTGCTGGTCCCGAGTTTCCCAGCAGGGATGCATGGCGTAGATCGACGTAGTGGTCCGGCCCGAGCTTTGCGCGTGCAACAAGTGATGCAAGGCCGGAACAAAATCGGGATGGTAGCCGGCGCGGGCCATGAGGATCAGGCCTAGAGCATCGGCATCCACTTCCATTTGGCGGCAGAAACTGGCGAGGTCGGCAGAAGCCTTCGTCGCATCAGTCCATGTCCCGGGGAGAAGGCCCGGGTCACCCAGAACGAGCGTAGCCCCGGAGTTTTGCAACGACTTTTCGTAAAGATAGCGGCGTGCCCAGTCGCGGCGCACTATGTGAGCGATCTCGTGAGACAGGATTGCGGCCCACAGCCCGTCGTTGGAGCCGGCCAGTTGCGCGAGTCCTCGGCCCACGTAGATGGTTCCGTCGGGTGACGCGAAAGCGTTCAGAAGATCGTCGTTCGTGATGCGCAACTCCCAGGAGAGCCTCACGGCAGGGACTTGATTCACCAGCTTTTCTAGGACGCGGCAGCCGATAGCATACCGCTCCGAGGCCGCAGTGCTCTGGGCGACCAGCATAGGCCGCAACTGCGCCGCAGTTTGCATGTCCCATTGAAATTTCTCGGGGATTTCCGCGGAGATCTTGATCTCCTGGGCGCCCAGCAAAACCACCCACGCCAGGGAGAGCAGGACTGGAAAACCGAAACCAATCGTCTTGAAAGGTGGGGCTTTCACGGGCACCCCTCCCGGAGACAGCTTCCTGATTAGATTATCCCCCTTTTCCAATTCAGTGAGCAGAAAAAACTTGAAGCCGAATGCCATTTCTGACGCCGCAGCTGGCTCGTTGCGCACCCATCCTCTCAAACTCTCCATTTGCGAAGAATCAGCCCCTACGGTCTGGTATATTTGCGGCTCTCGGAGGTGTGTGTCCATGTCTCGAATTGTGCGCTGTGGCCTTATTCAGGCAAAGAATGTGCTGGGGAGCGACCATTCGTTGCCTGAAATCAAGAAGGCGATGATCGATAAGCACCTCAAGATGATCGAGCAAGCAGCGCGTAAGAGGGTGAAGATCCTGTGCCTGCAAGAGCTGTTTTACGGGCCTTATTTTTGTGCGGAACAAGACATTCGCTGGTACGAGCTGACCGAGCGGGTCCCCGACGGGCCAACCGTCAAACTGATGCAGAAAGTCGCTGCGAAACACCGCATGGTGATCGTGGCGCCGGTTTATGAAGAACAGATGCCGGGCTTGTACTTCAACACCGCGGCGGTGATCGACGCCGACGGCCGGTACCTGGGAAAATACCGCAAACACCATATTCCGCACGTGCATCCCGGATTCTGGGAAAAGTTCTACTTCACGCCGGGCGATCTCGGGTATCCCGTTTTCAAGACAAAGTACGCACAAGTTGGTGTGTACATCTGCTACGACCGCCATTTTCCTGAAGGAGCGCGCATTCTGGGATTGAACGGGGCAGAAATCGTTTTTAATCCATCTGCAACGGTCGCGGGACTCTCCGAGTATCTGTGGGAACTCGAACAGCCTGCTCACGCTGTGGCCAACGGATATTTCGTAGGCGCAATCAACCGCGTGGGAACAGAAAAACCCTGGAGTATCGGGGAGTTCTACGGCAAGAGCTACTTCTGCAATCCGCGCGGCAAGATCATCGCGCAAGCCAGCCGGGACAAAGACGAAATCGTGGTCGCGGATTTGGATCTGGACATGATTCAGGAAGTGCGGAAGGTCTGGCAGTTCTTCCGCGACCGTCGTCCCAGAGACCTATGGCCCGCTCACGGCGCAAACGGGCCAGTCCATGGCTGCCGACTGACTGGTTCTGTGGTTTCCTTCGTGTACCCTCGTGTCCTTCGTGGTTAAAGGCCTTGCGCACTCACCCACTACCCGATGCGTCGTCAGCATGACAACCATACCCACAACACGAGAGTCGCTGCATTCCAGGATCGAGTCCAGCCCTCTCTACAACCCTGACCTGGCGCCCACTACAGCTAAAGACCGCACCTGGGGCACCTACAACTACGCCGCGTTGTGGGTCTCGATGTCGGTCAACATCCTCACCTACATGCTGGCGGCGAGCCTGATTCAGGGCGGCATGAACTGGAAGCAGGCGGTGGCAACGGTATTTCTCGGCAACACCATCGTGTTGATCCCCATGCTGTTGAACTCGCAGCCGGGCGCACGCTATGGCGTGCCGTTTCCGGTGCTGGCGCGAGCGTCGTTCGGCGTATTGGGCGCGAATGTCGCGGCGGTCTTGCGAGCTTTGGTTGCCTGTGGCTGGTTCGGCATTCAAACCTGGATTGGCGGCGAAGCCGTTAGCAGTCTGATCGCAATCCTGGCGCCAGGCTGGGCGCATTTTCCCCACAGTACGGCGATCTGTTTTCTGGCTTTTTGGCTCATCAATCTGGCCGTCATTCTCAAGGGCATCGAGTACATCCGCTTCCTGCAGGGAATCAGCGCCCCGGTTCTGCTGGCCGTGGGATTTCTTCTGCTGGCCTGGGCCTATCGCAGCGCGGGCGGTTTTGGCCCCATGCTGTCGGCCCCATCGAAGTTCGCCAACTTTGCGGACTTTCTGAAGTTCCTGGTTCCGGCGCTGAATGCCACGGTCGGCTTCTGGGCGACGGTCTCGCTCAACATTCCCGACTTCACCCGCTTTGCCCGCAGCCAGCGACAGCAGGTGATCGGGCAGGCCCTCGCGCTGCCCACGACGATGACGCTGTATTCGCTGATCGGAATCCTTGTGACCTCTGCCACAGTGGTCATTTACGGGCAGGCGATCTGGGACCCGGTGCAACTGCTCAGCCGCTTCCATTCGCCGGTGGCTATCGTGATTTCGCTGGTGGCGATTCTGCTGGCGACGCTGAATGTGAATATCGGCGCCAATGTGGTTTCTCCGGCCAACGACTTTTCCAACCTGTGGCCGCGCAAGATCAACTTCCGCACGGGCGGCGTGATCACCTGCTTCATGGGAATCGCGCTGATGCCCTGGAAACTGCTGTCGAGCTACGGCACGTTCATCTTCGGCTGGCTCGGAGGCTATGCTGCGTTTCTGGGCCCGGTGGCGGGCATCATGATTTGCGACTACTTCGTAATTCGCCGGCGAGTGCTCGTGGTCGATGACCTCTACCTGCGCGGCGGCGCTTATGAATATTCCGGCGGGTTCAACTGGCTGGCGATTAGCGGCGCTGGCGGCGGGAGCGGGAACGGCGCTGGTTGGGTTGGTCGTACCTTCGCTACGGACTCTGTATGACTATTCGTGGTTTGTGGGATTTGTAGTGGCGTTTGTCTCTTACTATGTGCTAATGAGATTGCAGAGAGGGCTCAGGACGCCAGCGATGGCGGAACTGTCGTGAGTGAAAGCGGCTGTCTTCGCGAACGAGCATTGGAAGCGGAATCCAGTTCTGGCGTAAAGTGCTGACGTGACAATGGGATTGGGAAAAAGTCGGGCTAAAACCAGACCGTCGTTGCGTGCCGCGGTCGGGCTCGGCGCAGTGTGTTTCGTCCTCGCGGTGGCGATTACCTGGAACGTTTTACGCGATTCGCAGCGCGGCAAAGTGGTGCGGGATGGTCGCACGCGTTACAAGGCCGAAGTTCTGGCGCAACCCGACGTTACCGGAGAATTGAAGCGCATCGAGTGGGACGGATTTGGGGCTGGGCTGGACAGGATACGACGGCTTATTTGGTATTCGACCCGACAGATTCGTTATCGGCGGCAGCGCAGGCCCATCGCCCCGGCAAGTTCAACGGCATACCATGCGAAGTCCCGGATGTAGACCGCATGGAGAAGAATTGGTACGCCGTTCAATTTTACACGAACGAGTGGTGGGGCCGACGCAACACACTGAACTGCACCGGATCGGGAGACTAACTGTCGAAAAATCGCGATTACACCATCAACAATTGGCAATCTATTTCCGAAAAGCCGGCAGCACTTCCCTCCTGTACGTTTCCAGCGTGTCCTCTTCCTCCCCCGACATCAAATACACATTGAACTGCGTGACGCCGACACTCGTCAGTTTGCGGAGTTTCTCTCTGTGCGCCTCAGCGGGGCCGACTAAGCAGAATCGGTCTACCACTTCGTCCGAAACAAACTTCGAGTTCTTGCTGTCCACATCGCAGTGCTGCAAATAGTCGTACTGGCCACGATTGCTCACATATGAAGTCAATTCCGGAGGCAGTTCCTCCGGCTTGTAACGCGAGATCAGGTCCATCACGTGGTTGGAAACTAAGGCAGGAAACCAGCGCACACGGCTGCGTCCGAGTTGCAAATCGTCCGAAACCCAGACTGCCGTGGCCGCCATCACCTCGATGCTGCGCGGGTCGCGACCCGCGGCTTCCGCGCCTTTTTTCACAAAGCCGAGGCACCACTCGATCAGGTCAGGATCGGCGAATTGCAGAATCACACCATCCGCGATCCTGCCTGCCAAGTCCAAAACTTTAGGTCCGTACCCCGCAATCCAAACCGGCGGTGCACCGGTGGCCCAGGAAATCCTGGTGGGCTGCCCTTCATAGTCAACCTCGCGCCCGGCCGTAAGTTGGCGGAACGCCTTTACCGATTCCTCCAAATACGCGGTTGTGACCGGCTTCTTGCCCAGCACTCGCCGGGAACTGTCTCCCCGGCCAATGCCGAGGTCCATGCGTCCCCCGGAGATAATGTTTAACGTGGCGAACAAACTGGACGTCACCGTGATGTCGCGGACTGCGGGATTGGTCACGCACGTTCCGAGACGCATGTGCTTCGTATTGGTCGCCATCAGCGTAAGCAGCGGGTAGGGCTCGAGCCACAGGATGTGGGAATCGAAGATCCAGCCGTACTCGAAGCCGGCGGCCTCGGCCTGGCGCGTGAGGCTGACGATGCGCTCCACCGTCATCTCGGGTTTGATGGTGATGCCGAACTTCATTGCGTCTCCGTCATTTCGGAAATGAGCATCCGGAAATCAACATTCGAAAGTGGGGCAGTTTAGCATAAAATGCCTGCGCAGTTCGTGAGGACACGGGAATGGGTTTTGACACGATTATCGCCAATGGACGCGTCGTCACCGCAACCGACACCTACGCTGGTGACGTCGCCATCACTGGCGGAAAGATTGTAGCGATCGGGCAAGGACTGCCTCGCGAAAACGCCGGCCACATCATTCACGCCGCGGGAAAATATGTGCTGCCGGGCGGAATCGATGTGCACACTCATCTCGACATGCCGTTCGGCGGCACCACCAGCGCGGACGACTTCGAGACCGGCACGCGGGCGGCGGCATTTGGCGGAACGACGACTCTGATCGACTTCGCCATCCAGTACAAAGGCCAGACGTTGCGGCACGCTTTCGACGCCTGGATGCAAAAGGCCTCCGGGAAAGCGGTGTCCGATTACTCCTTCCACTGCATCATCACTGATTTGCCCGACGCGCAGCTTCATGAAATGAACGCGCTGGTGCATGAAGGCGTGACCAGCTTCAAGTTGTTCATGGCCTATCCCGGTGTGTTCATGCTCGATGATGCCAGCATTTTCAAAGCTCTGCGGGCGACTGGAAAAAATGGCGGCCTGGTCTGCATGCACGCCGAAAATGGCGGCGCCATCGATGTTCTTGTGCAGCAGGCGCTAGCGGAAGGAAAAAAGGCGCCAAAATATCATGCCCTGACGCGCCCGACCACCGCCGAAGCCGAAGCCACTGGACGCGCCATCGCGCTGGCAGAGATGGCTGGCGTGCCGGTTTATATCGTGCATTTAAGCTGTAATGATGCTCTGGAAAAAGTCCGCGAAGCGCGCGACCGCGGCCTTCCGGTTTACGCGGAAACCTGTCCGCAATACTTGTATCTGTCGCTCGAGAACATCGATGTCCCGGGATTCGAAGGGGCGAAATACGTTTTCACCCCTCCTCTGCGCGAAAAGTGGAATCAGGAAAAACTCTGGAACGGTCTGAAAGCAGATCACCTGCAAGTGGTCTCGACCGATCACTGTCCCTTCTGTTTCAAGGAGCAGAAGGAGCTGGGGCGCGACGATTTCACCAAAATTCCCAATGGAGGACCGGGCATCGAGCATCGCATGAGCCTGATTTATTCCGGCGGAGTAGCCAAGGGCCGCTTCAGCGTGAATCGTTTTGTGCAACTGGTTTCGACGGCCCCGGCCAAGCTTTTTGGCCTTTATCCCCGTAAGGGAACGGTGGCCGTGGGAAGCGACGCCGACCTGGTGATTTTTGATCCTGATCGTAAACATACCATCAGTGCAAAAACCCATCACATGCGGGTCGATTATTCGATGTTCGAAGGCATTCAAGTCACCGGCATGCCGGACATAGTTCTTTCCCGCGGGCGCGTGATCGTTGAAGCAGACAAATTTCTGGGACGCCCCGGTGGCGGAGAGTTTGTGAAAAGGGCAACTTACTCGCAGCAGTAGATAGGCAGCGCAAACGGGTCGTATTGCTCTTGACCCGCAAACAGATCCAGAACGCTCAGGCTGCCTCTTCTTCCGAGAAGCCCCAATGCTTCAACAGATCTGTCGGCACGTATTTCTCATCTTTGTTGCGGCGCACCCACTCTTTTAGCGCGGGTGAGTCTTTGTATTGCTCCGGGCCGATGCCCAGGATGGCGACGATGTGATCGAATGAAGTTGCTTCGCTCATGGCGCACCCCAATTAGCTATGCCACAGGATAGGCCCTAATTGTACCGCTCGAGAAGTGAATAGAGTATGAAAACCTGGGCCAGAAAGAACATGGCGATATGAAGGAAACCTGGCGGTGGTTTGGACCGGACGACCCGGTCTCGCTCGACCAAGTCAAGCAGGCCGGCGCAACCGGTATTGTTTCAGCCTTGCACCATTTGTATCGTGGCGAGGCCTGGCCGCAGCAGGAAGTACTCAAGCGGAAGGCTGAAATCGAGTCGGCAGGTTTAGTCTGGCCAGTTGTGGAAAGCATTCCCATCCACAATTCCATCAAGCTCCGCTCCGGGCCACATCAGAAATTCGTCGGTGCGTGGAAGGACTCGTTGGTTGCGATTGCGAAAGCCGGAATTCCGGTCATCTGCTACAACTTCATGCCGGTCGTGGACTGGACCCGCACCGACTTGAAATGGCGGCTGCCGACGACGGGGTATGCCCTGCGCTTCGATGCGGTTGACTTCGCGGCTTACGATCTTTTCATCCTTCAGCGGAACAAAGCCGAGGGCGATTATGCAGAGGAGCGGATCGCCGCGGCCAGACAGCGTTACGAATCGATGTCGCCGGCCCGCAAAGAAGAACTGGAACTCACAATCATCGCGGGCTTGCCGGGCGCTGAGGGACACTACAACCGCGAGACGATTCGCGCGCTGCTGACCGAATATGACGGAATCGCTCCCGCTGATTTGCGCGCCAACCTGATGGTGTTCTTGCAGGAAGTCGGTCCAGTCGCGCAGGAAGTCGGGGTCAGACTAGCGATTCATCCCGATGATCCGCCGTGGTCGTTGTTCGGCCTGCCGCGAGTGGTTTCTACCGCCGATGACGTTCGTGCGATCCTAACCGGCTGTGAGTTGTCCGCCAACGGTCTGACATTCTGTGTGGGCTCGTATGGCGCGAGGGCGGACAACGATCTTCTCGCCATGATTCGGGAATTTGCGAGTCGCATTCACTTTGCGCACCTTCGCCAGGTAACTCGTGAAGCGGACGGTTCGTTTCACGAAGCCGAACATCTTGCCGGCAGCTCAGATATGGTGGGAGTCGTGCACGCATTGCTGGTTGAGGAAGCCCGGCGGCGCCACGAAGGCCGTTCCGATCGCGAGATTCCGATGCGCCCTGATCACGGGCACTTGCTGGCCGATGATATTTATAAAAAAGTAAATCCAGGCTATTCGCTAGTGGGCCGGTTGAAGGGTCTCGCGGAACTGCGTGGCGTGGTGCAGGGGCTCAAGTACGCAGTTCCCGGGCTTGCCGGCTGATGCGTAACTGCCCTGGAAAAACCGTTTGCTTGATTTCCTTCTTACAACACAAGTACCGAGGAGCAGAAGTGTATGAAAGAGTTTGAGAACAAAGTCGCCATAGTGACCGGTACCAGCGGAATTGGCAGCGCGATCGCTCAGCGCTTCGCGGCCGGCGGAGCACGCGTGCTGGCATGCGGCATAGACCCAGCCCTCAACGAAAAATTAGCCGGCGCCGCGAAAACCGCAGGCCTCACATTAGATGTGCAACTCTGCGACGTCACCGATCCCGAAAACGTGCAGCGGATCATTGGAAAGGCCGTCAGCCAATACGGTGGCCTCGACATCATCGTCAACGCCGCAGCGGTCCATCCCTTTGGGACCGTGGTTGAGACCGACCTCGAAACCTGGAACCGTTGCATGATGGTGAATGTTGGCAGCATTTATTTGCTGGCCCACTACGGCGTCCCGCAGATAAAAAAGCGCGGCGGAGGTTCGATCATCAATCTGGCCTCAGTTCAGGGACGCGCCTGCCAGCGGGGAGTGGCGGTGTATGCCACATCGAAGGGCGCGATTCACAGCCTCACGCGCGCCATGGCCCTCGACCACGCGCCCGACAAGATTCGCGTCAATTCGATCAGTCCGGGCTCGATTCGAACTCCCATGCTGGCGACTTCGGCGGGACACTTCTCGCCCGACCTGCCGGTTGAGGAAGTATTTCAGCGCTTCGGCGATGCCCACCCGCTCAAGCGCATCGGTCTGCCCGAAGAAGTAGCCGAGTTGGCGGCGTTCCTTGCTTCCGAGAAAGCCGCGTTCTGCACCGGCGGCGATTATCTGGTTGATGGAGGCTTGCTGGCCGGCTTGGGGGTTCAGTGATCGGCGAACCCGTTTGCGTGGCCCCGACTGGCGACCGGTGCGGTGAGGGCGCGGTCTGGCACGCGGCGCACGGGGCAGTGTACTGGACCGACATCAATCGCTTTCTTATCCATCGTTTTTCTCCGGCGGACCAATCCGTCCGTACATGGTTTTTCGACGAGCCGGTCAGTGCCCTCGCTCTCACTGATCGCGACGAGGTTCTGGCAGTTGTTCTTGGGTCATCGGTGATTCTATGGGAGCCGGCATCGGACAAACGGGACCTGCCGATTTACAAACTGGACGGCTGGCCAAAAGTCCGGCTCAACGACGCGCGCCCCGATCCGCGCGGCTCACTCTGGCTGGGCTCGATGGCCAACAACGTGAACCCGGACGGCTCGCCCGGCGAGGTACACGGCCAGTTCGGCGTTCTCTCGCGCCTCGATCCCGATTTCAAGGTCACGACCTGGCGCCGCGATCTCGGCATCGCCAACACGGTTGCGTGGAGCCCCGACCGCAAGCGCTTCTATTTTGGCGATTCGCTCGCCAACACGATTTGGGCCTATGACTACGACGAAGCAACGGGCGCAATCGCCAACGAGCGTCCTTTTCTGAAAGATTTTCCGCGTGGTTTGCCCGACGGCTCGACTGTGGATTCGAACGGTTATCTCTGGAATTGCCGCTTTTATGGCGGATGCATCGTGCGGGTCGCGCCCGACGGCAAACTGGATCGGGTAGTCGAAATGCCGGTGAAGAACATTACCACCTGCACCTTCGGCGGCGCCGACCGAAAGACTCTCTATGTCACCACCGCGTCGCTGGAAGCAGCGCCAAGCGATCGCCTTGCCGGGGGAATGTTTGCGATTCAAACTGATGTGGAAGGCCAAACGGAGAATCGTTTTTGCGTTTCTAAGGGAGGGGAAGTCCCGGGAGAGGGACTCTAATCCTCCGCCGTCCAAGGGCAGTTTCAAAATATGATCATCGTTGGGATTAATGCTGATGCGGGTTTCCGCAGTGTCTTCGAATAAACACGGAAATGACCATCAGGTCAATTTCGGGTGATCTACTGGCGTGCAGAGGGCGAGACTTGGCGGCAGGAACTAGCATCAGAAAGGCCGAACTTTTTCGTCGGATCTTCCTCGACTCCACGCCCCATCGAAGCCAGGCGCCAAGGCATCTCGCATCTGCAGTCGAGCTCTGGATAGTCTCGTCTTCACGTTGGCTTCGGTGAGACCGAGGACCTTTGCAGTTTCGTTGATACTGAGGTGCTGCACGTCCCGCAGGATCAGTATCGTGCGGTATTTCTCGGGAAGAGATTCGAGGGCTTTGGTGAGTGCCTCACGAAGCTCGCGCTGCTCCAGCGCCTCTGATGGAATTTCCCGCCAATCCGCGAAATCCTTCGGGATGTATTCGCCCTCGTCGTTTTGCTGCCCTTCGTCCATGGATTCATATAGGTGGCGCCGGTCCTTGCGCGACTTCATCCTGGCTTCATTGATGGTTATCTGAATCAGCCAGGTGCTGAACTTTGCTTCTTGGCGAAAACGGGATAGGCCCTTAAACGCCTTCAGAACTGCTTCTTGCGCCACCTCCTCTGCATCTGCGTCGTTCCTGACGATCGAGAGGGCGGCCAGAAAGACAGCGCGCTCGTACGGGCGAACCAGTTCATAAAATGCCTCGGCGTTGCCATCGTTTACACACTGGATCAAATGAGATTCGGCCGCGTTGCCCTGAAACTTAGTCGGCATAGAAGAACATCCGTTCAGTGTCTTCTGGTTCTGAGATAACAACTCCGTTCCGCTGCTGGTGGCTTTCATCGTGCCGCCTCCTTCAGTTGCTGACTTACGAATTGAGAGCAATTGACTTGAGACACCTGTCTCCGCGCGAGATCGCGCAGCAGCGTGACGCCGCGCGAATCGACAAACGAAACTCTTTCGAGATCGAGGCTCACAGCTTTCTGGTGGGAGAGGGCTTCGTCGCTGAGCCTCTGTAACTCTTCGACCCAAGGGCCGACGAGTTTGCCTTCCAGCTGGAGCTGAATGGTTTGATCTGAGTCGCTGATGATTGAAATCTTGAGCACTGCTAGCTTCCTTCCCGAATACACCTTTGCTAAAGCAGGAGCTGTGCCATTCGTGAAGCGCAGTGGAGAAACTCTATGTTTGTGATTTTGAGGGTCTTAGCGAACTACTGAGAAAATTCGCTTCGGAGGGAGCCACGAAGGTTCGTGGATCAGTTCGTTGTGGCTTCGTGGCTACGGGATTTCGTGGCCGGCAGAGTCGGACTCAGCGACGAACGCTCGATTCCGAGTTTCTTCATGCGGCTGCGCAGTGTGTTGGGATGCAGATCGAGAATCTTAGCAGCCCCACGTTCGCCTTCGATCACCCAGTCTGTTTTTTGCAGCACGCTCTGGATGTGCCGCCTTTCGACTTGCTCCAGCGACGAAGAATCGCCGATCGCGTCATCGACTTGGTGATGGTCCCAACCCAAGCCTGCCAGTTTCATCAGTTGACGCAGTTGCAGCGTTGGCCGCGGGTAGCAGGTCGGCGCCCAGCTTCAAAATCGGCCCGCGTGATAACACTACGGCGCGCTCGACTACGTTCTGCAGCTCGCGAATGTTTCCCGGCCAATCATAGCGGGACAGAAGATCCATTGTGTCTTGCGCGATGCCGGTGATTTGTTTGCCGAACTGTCTGGCAAACCTCTCCACAAAGAAAGCCGTGAGGAGTGGAATATCGGAGCGCCTCTGACGCAACGGGGGCAAAACAATCGGGAGAACGTTGAGACGATAATAGAGATCGGCACGGAACCGGCCCTCCTGCACGGCTTTCTCCAGGTCTCGATTGCTGGCCGCAATGATGCGCACATTGACTTTTATCGTGCGGCTGCTGCCGAGTGGCTCAAACTCGTGCTCCTGGAGGACTCTTAGCAACTTCACTTGCGTGTCAGGAGGAAGTTCGCTGACTTCATCAAGAAACAGAGTCCCACCGTCCGCCAGTTCAAACCTGCCGGTTCTACGTTCCAGCGCGCCGGTGAATGCGCCTTTCATGTGTCCAAACAGTTCACTCTCAACCAGTCCGGTAGGGATTGCGCCACAATTCAATTTCACCAGGGGGCGATGCTTGCGCGATCCGTGGCTGTGGATTGCACGCGCGATTAACTCCTTACCGCAGCCGGTTTCTCCCGTGATCAGTACCGTAGAGTCGGTTGGCGCTACAGTCTCCACTTTATCCAACACCTCCACGATGGCGCGGCTGTTCCCCACGATTTCTTCGAAGTTATGTTCCTTGCTGATTTCTTCCTGCAGATAGACATTTTCGGCCTGCAGCCGCATCTTGAGCCCGGCAATCTCTTCATAGGCCAGCATATTTGCGACTGCCATTGCAAGCTGACTGGCGACTTCCTGAAAGAAATTCAAATCGTCGCGGGTGTATGCGCCTAACTTCGTGCTGCCAAAACCCATAACTCCGATCGTCTTCCCACCCACGACCAACGGGACGGCGCATTGCGACCGGATTCCTGCCGAGTGAAGGCCCTGTTCAAAGGTGTACTGCCGCTCTATCTGCAAATTGTTGCGGAGAACCGGGCGGGTAAAATCCCAGCGGAAGCCTGATTGACGGCCTTCGCAATCGAGCAATTGACCAATTGACAGGTCTCCAGGACGGAAGGCGCCTTCCAGCGCAAAAATACGGAGATCGCGTACTTCCGAGTCATAGATTGCGAGACCCGCAGAATCGAAAGTTGCAACATCTTTCAAAACCCGGCAAATCGCGGGGAGAAGATTCTCACGCTTCAAACTGGTGATAATTGTGTTCGTAATATCGAGCAATATGCGATTCCTTTGCTCGAGGTGTTGAACGCGAACCAAAGCTGTCTGCAATTCGTATTCCGCCCGCTGACGTTTCAATTCAGCGGCTGCTCTGCCGGCAAAGATTTTGACCAGGTCGATGGCGCGCGGGTCACGATCCATCGGTTTGTCGTCAAGAATTGCGATGTGGCCGATTACTCGTCCTTCCCGGTCGAGCATCGGAACGCCCAAGTAGCTCTCTGCTCCCCAGTCAGCCAGGCCCGTATCCAGCGGAAATAAACTCTGGAGCCCCTCCTTGTAGTGGCAAGTTTCGCCGTTCAGCACTTTCATGCAGGGTGTGTCGGCAATGTCGAACTCGAACTTTTCTCCGAAGTGATCGCCGTTCCAGAAGGCCAGTGCTTTTGCGTGTTTTTGATCGTCACAGTCGGTTATGAATGCGTAGCGCACGCGAAGTGCGACGGCTAGATGACGCACCAGCGAAGGAAAGAAGTCGTTTCCGGTTGCAGAAGCCGTGCCGACCACGATGGAGCGGAAAGTCTCTTCCGCAAGATGCCTCTCGGTGACATCACGGACCAGACCAATTACACCGATCACATTCTCTTGAGCGTCGCGATGGGGAGCAAAGGTGCAAGACTCCCACAGATCGCGCCCGTCCGCAGAATGCTTGGGTACCAAGGCGTCGGCTACCTGTACAACTTCTCCTTGCAGCGCACGCTTTAAGGCCGTTTCTATGCCGCTCGGACCTAGCCTGGGGAACACTTCGGTCGCGACTCTGCCGAGTACTTCCTGAGAGCGCTTGCCGGTCAGCCGCTCCATGAAGGGATTGAATAGCTGGTAGCGCAGTTCGGCGTCATAGACCATAATGCCTTCCGCCGCGCCCTCAATGATCTGTCGATTGAACTGAATGGCTTCACACAAAGCTGTCTCGTTCTTCTTGTGCTGGGTAACATCGCGTGACAACGCCAGCAACCGTTCTGGCTTTCCATTTGCGTCGTAAATCGGACTGACTACAACATCCCACCATCTCGGTTGTCGGGAGGTCCGGGTCTCGAAATAACCGACAAAGTGGCCGATGCCTCCGCCCTGAGCCGCTCGCACTGCCGCCTGGGCCTCTTCGCGATCTGCGCCTCCCCAGAACTCCACCCATGGACCATTTACAAAGGGGCCGATGTCACAGATCTCCAGTACCTGCATCCCGCCCTCATTCATGAATAACAAACGGCCTTCGAGGTCGAGAATCTTGATGCAGTCCCGGCTGCAGGCGATGAGCCGGCTTTTAAGTTCCTCACTGGCACGCAGGGACTCGGCCGCAAACGCTTGTTCCCGGGCAACCCGGGCCAGTTCGGCCTTGGTGTTGCTCAGTTCCAATTCGAGGGCTTGCAGGCGTTCGTGATCATTGAGTCACCGTCACACGACTCCTTGCTTGCTCTTCAGTCGAAAGTAAGACGGAGGCTGGACCGTAAGGATGCACGAAATTTGAGGGTGGGCACGTTTGGCTCGGTCGGTTCAGGTCGTTCTCTGGCGAATGCGGGACATTACGGCACTCACGATGGGGTCGACCGCCTCGACTGGCAGCTTAAAGCAACCGCTTTCGGTAACAAACTCGATAGTCTTTCGAGTGCTGTCAACGATCACCTGGCAGGTCTTGCACTCCCGCAGGTGCTCCTCAAGATGGGCCCGTAGGTCCGAACTGGCGGTGTCGTCGATGTAGTCCCCGAATTCGGCCAGGAAGTCAGCGCAGCTAAGCATCAGTTTTGTCCTGGCGAATAAAGTGGGGGGCGAGACTCTCTCGAAGCATCAATCTTCCCCGTAAAACCCGAGCTTTTAGAGCCGGAATGCTCAATTCCAAGGCTGCTGCGGCCTCTTCAGTGGAAAGCTGGTTTATATCACGTAAAAGCACGGCAACGCGGTATTTCTCCGGAAGCCGCAGGACTGCTTCCCGAACCAGGTCATTGACTTGCGAAGCGGAACACAGCTGCTCCGGGTTGTCCTCCCACCTCTGGACCTGTCGCGGGCGAAATGCCTCATCGTCTTCCATCTCTGCTAGCGATTCAGAGGCCTTGCGCTGCCGTAGAAGCTCGGTCCCAGTATTGATTGCAATGCTGGTCAGCCAAGTCGAGAACTTAGATCGTCCCTGGAAACGGCCGATATTTTCAAACGCTTTCAAGAATACTTCCTGTGTCGCGTCGCGGGTATCTTCAATGTTTCCCACGAGCCCTGCCAATGCTCCGAAGACCCGCCGGGAGTGCCGTCGCACCAGCTCCTCGAAGACATCGATATCGCCCTGCTGGACTCGCGCCACAAGTGCCGCATCGGGATCATCGGGAACGATGACATCGAAGGTAGGACGGGACTTGTCGGAGAAAGGATACAAATCTTTTGGCCCGAAAACTCTTCGTGGCGCGAAATCGGGCGTGGCCCCGACGCCTGCCTGCACAGTATTGAGGAAGTTGGCCAAACCCGACACCACGACCGCCTCGACGATCTGGAGCTCGGTAAAGCTCTGCGCGCGGAGCCGCTCCGTCTCAAACCGTTGGCTCGTCCGCCCTGGTAGAATCGCGAGCTTCCGGCTTTCGTCCAGCAAGGCCCGATCCTTCCCCGATATGCCGCCGTGGCGGTGATTTTCGACGATCCGGTCGCACTCCTCTAGTGGAATTCCCAGTATGTTTAACACTTGGCTATGCAGGGTCGCGCAGTAGGTGTTCAGGTTGGCGGCCGAAATAGCCAACAGAATGTACTCCTTCTGAACCCGATTCAACCCGTCTTCGTGAAACAGAACGGATTCGAGCAATCCTAGTTCCACTTCCACCAACTCCGGAACCGCGCTCTGAAACCGGTAGAGGTTTGGCACAAAGCCGAAGTGTTCGCGAAGTACGATGTAGGCGGGAGAATCAGGGGCTGAACCCGAGGATGAACCAAGATGTGGCCCCTCGGATTCTGGCCAATCGAGCGGTTCGGGGACTTTCAGGGGTTCATCCGGACCGGGTGATCGCAGATCTGTGTCCAGCGGTGGGCGTAGCCCATCCGCTAGAGTGCAAAGCATCACGGCCACAGCCGTCGTCGCGACCGCTTCCAGAATGGCAGTATCGTCGAACGCGGCCTCTCTGAGCGCCCCGATGTCGCGACCTGAGACCCAAGGGCCCCGTTTCGCGAGTTTTAAAGAGAAGTCGGAAAGGGCAGTGTTGTGATCGGGTTCGGCGGCATGGGAATGCGCGAACAGCGCCCGGCAATAGTCGCTCCCGCTTACGGTCGCCACACCTTTAAGAATCGAGTCCTTCTGAACCCTACTCAGCCTGCCTTGGCGAACAACAACTATGTCGATGAGGCGCTGCTCGGCCTCAATGGCACGCGGTATGGCACTCTGCACCCGAAACAAGTTAGGCAGAAATCCGTACTCTGCAATCAGTTGAGGATATGATCCAAGTGGATCATTAGAGATGGTCGAGGACTGACTCATGGACAATTGGGCTGCCAGTATATCGCGAGATTTCACCCTAACGGCTGAGCCCCGCAACACCAACGATCTGCTGGTGTAAACTTGTCCGCACTTGGGGGTGGGGGATATGAGCTATCTGCGAAACCAGCCATACGACGAAAAAGACTTCCCGGCATTTGCCGCCATTCGGGAACAGTTGGGGTTCCTGCCCAATTTCTTCGTCGAACAAACTGCACGTCCGGACATGGTTGAAACTGAGATTGCCATGACCGGAAATCTGATTCTCAAAGAAGGCGCCCTGCCACGACGGCAAAAGGAATACATCTTTCTGGTGTGCTCGGCGGCAAACCTCAGCACGTATTGCGTGACCGCGCATTGCGAGATGGTGCGGATGTTGAAGCTTGAGGGGCCGGAACCGGAGCAGATCGCGATTGACCACGTTCATGCCAAGATTTCGGTCGCCGATAAGGCGCTTTTGAATTTCTGCGCCAAGCTCAACAGTCAGACATCCAAGATGGGATCAAGCGACATCGAGGCCCTCCGTACGTACGGATTCAGCGATCCACAAATCCTTGAGGCAATACTGCTTGTGGGCTGGGCGAAATTCGCCAACACCGTCGCGTTTGGCCTTGGAACCGTGCCCGACTTTGAAAACCGAAGAATCGCTGAAGAATTGGGGAAGGCTCGAGCTGTCAATCGTGAGACCCTGGTACCCGCAGTAGGTTAGTGCGTCCCTCGCTCATGCGCCCCAACCCGGGGCGCGCTAGCGAGCCGTCAGATGGTCTTTCAGCTTCTTATAGAACCTCTGACTTGCCCCCGCCGGGATCTCGAATGCCCGTCCGTCACCGACGAGCTTGACTACGTTGCGTGCGCCATCCAAGACGGCGCTACAGTGAGCACAGTCCCTGAAGTGAGAGGACATTGTGGCCCGGAGTCCGGGGTCCACCTCGTCGTCGAGATAGTCTGAAATCTGACGCCACACTTCTGCGCATTCGATTTCCACAATCTTTTTAGGCACGTAACCTACTCCCCTTCCAGGCTCTCTGCCCTCGGAATCGGCAGACAGGTTAGACAGCCGATTCGGAGGAATCAAAGCTTCCTGCCTATGAGACACAGCAACTCCAAAAACGTGACAATCTTTCCCTACTCCTGCAAGACCAGATCCGACTCACGGACGAACACCCGGAATGTTTAGCCGAATCCGGTATAAACCGGTCTTCGCACAAAGATAGAGGGTCTTGCCGTCGTCGTCACCCCAGGCGAAGTTGTGCGGATGCTCCGGCCCGACAATCGTGCCCAGGTGCTTGCCCTCTGGCGAGATGATCCACAAACCGCCGGGGCCCGACACGTAAAGATTGCCCTTCTGGTCGATCTTCATCCCGTCGAGTGCATCCTCGCCGTCGGCTGACGTCATATCGAAGAAGACTTTGCCGTTCGACAATGTTCCGTCGGGGTTCACTTCGTACCGCATGATGATCTTTTTCTTCTCGTCCCAGTTGTCTACATAGAAGTACTTCTCGTCAGGCGAAAATGCGAGCCCATTCGGACCACTCAGTTCTTTGGTCAACAGCTGGACGTTTTTCCCGTCGGGAGACACGCGGAACACACCGCTGTAGGGCAGCTCTTTCCGTGGGTCGTCGAAGAACTTCGGAAGTCCAAACGGCGGATCGGTGAAATACAGCGCTCCATCTGACTTGTAGACGAGATCGTTGGGACTGTTCAGCCGTTTGCCTTCGTACCGATCGGCGAACACCGTAAGTTGGCCGTTCTTCTCCATGCGGACCACGCGCCGGTTGCCGTGCTGGTTGATGGTGAGCCGTCCCTGCTTGTCGAGCGTGAGCCCGTTGGAACCCGGTTGACCGTACTCACCGATGTCCATGCCGCGGTAGCCGGACTTTGTCATGAAAATGGAGAGCTGACCGTCCTGGGTCCAACGGTAGATCAGATTGTTGTTGGGATCGCTGAAGAGAAGGTAGCCGTCGGTTTCGTCGGTGCGCGGTACCCAGATAGGCCCCTCGGTAAACAGGAACCCTCCGGCCAGTTTCTCGATCTTCGCGCCGGCAGGAACGATATCGTCCAGCGCCGGATCTTTCCTAGCGACCTGCGCAGGAGTCTCGCTGATCGCGACTTTGGGCGACCTGTAGAAGTCGAGGGTTGCCGACTTGATCCAGATGAAGTTCTGCGGGCTGTAGGAAATAGGCCCATTGATGCCGAACACAGCAAGCTGAATGCGCTGGCCGGGCTGGGCGTTACGGGTGAGTATCACGCGATTAGGCGCGTTGAATCCTTTGATCACGGGCCCGCCGGGTTGCCCCAAAACCCGAGGCATCTTGCCGTTTACCCAGACTTCCGCGTAGTCGTCGATCACGATTTCGAACGCGACCGTGGACCCTGCCGTGGTAAATCCGCCCACTTTTTCCGGGATCGTCACGTTGATGCGATACCAGTTGAAGCAGACTTTTGCGGTAGAACGACGCTGATCGAGTGTCGCAGCGTCTATGGTTTCCCACTGCGAGTCGTCGAAGTCGGCGAGGCCGCCGTGCGGCTCGTAGTCGTAGGTCTTGCTTGGAGCACCGCTCGGTTTCAAGTCCGGGCCAACGGTTCGGGAATCGGAATCCACGATCTTGACGTCGTGGTAGCGCCACTGCCCGTTGATGAGCGTTACACCTTCGCGAGAAGCCAGGTCCACCACCGCATCCGGGCGTCCGAACGGAGGATCCTGAATCGACTGGCCCTCCGCCCGAAGGAATGCGAGCGCGATGATCGTCATCAAAAGCGCGGCCATCCAGGTCAGCCGCCAATCGTTGTTGAGTCGGTTTTTCACTGGAATCCTCGGCTAACGAACCTTCACCACGTAATACAGAAACGGATCGGTCACGGTAAGGAACTGGTGTGGCACACCATGCGGAACGATGACTACGTCGCCCTGGGCGATCTCCCGCGTTTCGCCGTTGCGAATGCTGCTGCCGCGAAGTTCATCTGGAGCCGTAGTCTTGGCGTCAACCGCTTCACCGCCGGTAACGAAGGTTGCCGACCCCTGGAGCACGTAGATCACATCCGCATCTTTGGTGTGGATCTCCGCTTGACCGGGCTTTTCGCGACGGCTGGCGTGGACCATGTAATTGCGGCCGTCGCTGCCGTCGAATAACACGGCGCCTTTGGCGAAGGCCTCGTCCACCTTGCTTTTGGCCCAGTAAGACACCGCCGGTGCTGGATCGCTGCCCGCGCTCATCGGCGAGTCAAATGCTTTGGATCCCGCAATCGCGAGTTGCTCGTCTTGGTCGGCGCTGGCTGCGCCGCTGACGCCTACACCACCGACAATCTGGTTATCCACGATAATCGGAATACCGCCGATGAGCGGTGTGAAATTCTCCAAGGCCGTCATCACGGTGCGACCCTTGCCGTTGGAGTTGATCAACTCCTCAAAGAAACGAGTGGGCTTCTTGAACATGACGGCTGTCTTCGCCTTGCCGATGGAGATGTTCGCGCCGGCGGAGAATGTTCCGTCGAGGCGCTCGAGAGCCATCAGATTGCCGCCATCGTCCACGACAGCGATGACGCCACCAGGCGCCTGCAGTTTCTTGGCCTCGCTCTTAGCCGCGGCGATAACCTGCTCCGCGCCCTGCAAGGTGAGAGTTTTCTTATCGGCTGTCTGGCCGTTTGCCACCGCCAGCAGCGCAAGAATCAGGACGGTTAATTGAAATATTTTCTTGTGTCTCTTCATCGGTTCGCCTCTTTGTTTGCATTGGTTGAGAAGGGCGCTGCGTCCAGGTTCGAACCACAAACGCCCTTCGGTTGAAGGTTGGTTACTTCACTGGCGAGCTGAAGCTTGCCTCGCCCAGGTTCGCTTCCGCCCATGCGCACCAGATGATGACTTTGGAGACGTTCTTCACGTATCCAGGAACGACAATCTCTTTCTGGTATTTGTCGCCGAGCAGAGCCTTCTTCTTGAGTTTGTCCAGCAGATAGACCTGGCCGTCGGAGTCCACAACTTGCCAGTGCGGATCCGGCGTGTCCGGCACAACAAAGTCGTCCGACAACGTGAGGACGCTTTTGCCATCCCGACTGCTATGGGTGACGTGCCCTTTGTTGGCTTTCGGGCCCTGAAATTGGCTGGAAGTGTGCATGTCTTGAGCAACCGCCGAGACGGCGAACAGCATGCTCGTCATCAGCAGCCCACGGAGGAGAAATCGCATTGCCTTATTCATGTTGGTCCTGTACCTCGTGCTTGAAACTTGATTCGTGAGCCTGCTCATGCGATGGGCGATGAATCGTTAACGATTCGCGAACCCGCTTTGATGGGGGCTCATGTGCCGTGCCGAGCTGCTCACGTGGCAGTGGGATTCGGAAGTGTCGCGAAGGTTTCAAAGCCTCGTGCTTGTGAGGCGAAACTGGGGAATGCCCGAAGAATTTCTCTGTCACTTCCCTTCGATCTCGGAATCACACCACGCAGATTCCATGAGCAGCACCGAGCAAATCCGGGTGGTTGAGGCGTCGAACCGAGCGCCAAAACCCGTGCCGCTTCTCGTGGCACCTGAGTCGCCGCCCAAACTGGGCGCATTGGCATCTTTGAAGAGTCACTGGCCGGAATATCTGATGGAAGCGGGATTGCTCGGCGCGTTCATGGTGTCAGCTTGCGTTTTTGGTGCCCTGTATGAATTTCCGCACTCTCCCGTTCATCAGTCGATCATGTCGGCTCTGTCGCGCCGTCTTCTAATGGGAATCTCGATGGGACTGACTGCAATTGCCATTATTTATTCCCCCTGGGGTAAGCAGTCAGGCGCGCATATCAATCCTTCCGTAACACTCACTTTTCTCCGGCTGGGCAAGATCCGGGGATGGGACGCGCTCTTCTATATAGCCTCGCAATTTGCCGGTGCGGTGTCAGGCGTGGTTCTGGTGGCGCTTCTTCTGGGCAGGGCAGTCTCGGACCCAGCCGTTCGCTACGTCGTCACCACACCCGGCCCCCGTGGCCGTTGGGTGGCGTTGTTTGCTGAATTCGTCATCGCAACCATATTGATGTCGGCCGTTCTCTATTTCTCAAACCATCACCGGTGGGCTGGATACACCGGTCGTCGTCGCCGGGCTGCTGGTCGCCACCTACATCACGCTGGAGGCGCCGTTCTCTGGGATGAGCATGAATCCAGCCCGCAGTTTCGGCTCGGCGCTACCGCCAATGATCTGGGACGGACTCTGGGTTTACCTGACCGCACCGCCACTGGGCATGCTGTTCGCCGCGGAACTCTACCTCTGGCGCAAAGGCCGGCAGGCGGTGAAGTGTTGCAAGCTGCACCACGACAACAACAAGCGCTGCATCTTCTGCGGAGCCAATGGAGGATTCGCATCATGACCGACAATCGCTACGACGTAATCATCATCGGAACTGGCGCGGGCGGCGGAACCCTCGCCTACCACCTGGCGCCGTCCGGAAAGCGGATCCTGATTCTTGAGCGCGGCGACTACGTTCCTCGCGAGAAGGCGAACTGGGATCCGCAGGTCGTCAACGTGGACGGCCACTACAACACCAAGGAGTCGTGGCTCGACAAGGACGGCAAGGATCTGCACCCGCACACCAACTACTACGTGGGCGGCAATACCAAGTTCTACGGTGCTGCGCTGTTTCGTTTGCGCAAAGAGGATTTCGGCGAACTGCGCCACCACGGTGGCATCTCGCCAGCATGGCCGATCAGCTATGACGATCTGGAGCCGTACTACACGCAGGCCGAGAATCTCTATCAGGTGCACGGAAACCGCGGCGAAGATCCGACCGAGCCGCCAGCGAACTCCGCCTATCCCTGGCCCGCCGTCAGCCATGAGCCACGCATTCAGCAACTGTCCGACGACTTCGCGCGCTCTGGACTGAAGCCCTTTCACGTGCCCGTCGGAGTCATGCTCGACGAGAAGAATCCGCACAAGAGCCGCTGCATCCGCTGCAACACCTGCGACGGGTTCTCCTGTCTGGTTGGCGCCAAGTCCGACGCGCAAGTTGTCTGCATCGATGAGGCGATCAAACATTCCAACGTTACACTGCTGACCAATTCGCTGGTGAAGCGGTTGGAAACTGATTCATCGGGTCGCCAGGTGAAAAGCGTAGTTGTGGAGCGCGGCGGCAGCCTGGAGACGTATTCCGCAGATTTGGTTGTCGTCTCCTGTGGCGCGATCAACTCGGCCGCGCTGTTGTTGCGCTCTGCCAATGACAAGCATCCACGCGGACTTGCTAATAGTTCGGATGTTTTGGGCCGGCACTACATGGGGCACACCAATTCGGTGATGATGGCGATCTCGAAGTGTCCCAACCCCACGATTTTTCAAAAGACGCTGGGAGTCAATGACTTCTACTTCGGCTCCAAAGACTTCGAGTACCCCATGGGACACATCTCGTTCGTCGGCAAACTGGACGCAATCACCCTAAAGGCCGGCGCACCGGCCATCGCCCCGAATTTCACACTGGAGCTCATGGCCAAGCACTCGCTCGATTTCTGGCTCACCTCCGAGGACCTGCCCGATCCGAACAATCGCGTCACCATCGGCCGAGACGGCAAGATTGTCATGACCTACACACCCAACAACCTGGAGGCACACGAGCGGCTCAATTCAAAACTGAAGCAGGCCATGAAGCAGACGAACTGCACCGTGCATGGCCATGACTGCCATCAAGGGCTGTTTGGGCGAAACCTGTACGTAGGACAACAGATTCCACTCGCCGGCGTAGCCCATCAGAACGGCACGATTCGCTTTGGGCACGACCCTAAGACCTCAGTCCTGGACGTGAACTGCAAAGCCCATGACGTCGACAACCTTTACGTTGTAGACGGGAGTTTCTTCCCATCGAGCGCTGCCGTAAATCCTGCCCTTACCATCATGGCCAACGCACTTCGAGTGGGCGACCACTTGATGAAACGCCTGGGAGTGTCCGACGCGACGTACGAACAGAATCGGCAGCAGGACCGGGAACTTGCAGTGAGCAGGTAATTGAGGCATGAAGCTACTCTTTCGACCAAATCGCTTTCACCCGACTCTGTCAGCAATCCTGGTGTTGTCGCTGGTTGTGGCGGTTCCCCAGTTCTTCACCCAGCATGCCCTGGCCCAGCAGAATCCCGCTCTGGTTGAGGGCGTAGACGCAATCGGAATCACGGTCTCCGACATGGACCGCGCGGTGGAGTTCTACTCCAAGGTCCTCACGTTCGAAAAGGTATCGGACACCGAAGTCGCCGGGGAGAGCTACGAACATCTCGAAGGTGTATTCGGATTGCGCATGCGTGTGGTCCGCATGAGGCTCGGCGGCGAATTTATCGAACTCACCGAGTATCTCGCGCCTAAGGGGCGGCCGATCCCGGTTGATTCACGTAGCAATGATCGGTGGTTTCAACACATCGCGATCATCGTCAGCGACATGGATAAGGCCTATGCCTGGTTGCGTCAGAACAAGGTAGAACACGCTTCCTCGGGACCACAACGCCTTCCGGATTGGAACAAGAACGCAGCGGGCATCTCGGCGTTCTACTTCAAGGATCCAGATGGGCATCCCGTGGAGGTGTTGCAATTCCCTCCGGACAAGGGCCTGGAGAAGTGGCACCGCGCAACGGATAAGTTGTTTCTCGGCATCGACCATACCGCAATCGTCGTCTGGGACACCGACGCGAGCATCAAGTTCTACCGCGACCTGCTCGGCATGCATGTGGCCGGAGAGAGCGAGAACTACGGAACCGAGCAGGAGCATCTGAACAACGTGTTTGGCGCCCACCTGCGCATCACGGCGTTGCGCGGCACAAGCGGACCGGGGATTGAATTGTTGGAGTATCTGGCCCCTCGCGACGGACGGCCTTTCCCATCGGACGAAAAGGCGAGCGACGTCGTTCACCGGCAGACGGTTCTGTTGACCCGAGGCGCCGACGCCTCAGCTCGTCAATTGCAATCGAGCCGCGTGAACTTTGTTTCTTCTGGCGTGGTTGCGAATCAGACCGGACAGTTGGGTTTCAGCAAAGCCTTTCTAGTACGCGATCCCGACGGCCATGCAATCGAAATTGAAGAGAAGTAGGGGGAGAGATGAGTGCAACCAACGTCCAATCCGCATCGCCCAAGACGGCCTGGCATTTAGATCTTGCCTACGATGAGCCATCCAGATTGTCGGTGGCCGGCCCAGGCATCGACGATCCGGTGAACGATACCGGCCTCGGCCGTCGGCATGGCGATTTGCAGCTGTCAGATGAGTTTGCTGGTTTGGTAAGGCTGATTTGCGAAGGAAGCGGAGAGTTCTCATGACGCAGGGATTGACGCAGGAAGAGATTCGACTGTCAGAATCCGGAGCCCGCCGGAAGCACTGGAAACGGTGGGGGCCATATCTCAGCGAACGTGCGTGGGGTACCGTGCGCGAAGACTACAGCCCGTACGGCAACGCCTGGGAATACTTCTCGCATGACCAGGCCCGTTCACGCGCCTACCGCTGGAACGAAGACGGCCTGGCTGGCATCAGCGACCGGAAACAAAACATCTGTTTTGCCCTGGCCTTATGGAACGAGCGCGACCCCATCCTGAAAGAGCGGATTTTCGGTTTGACGGGGAACGAGGGCAATCACGGCGAGGATGTGAAGGAGTACTACTTCTACCTGGATTCAACGCCGACGCATTCCTACATGAAGCACCTCTACAAGTATCCTCAGGCGGAATTTCCCTATGGTCAGCTGGTGGAAGAAAACCGGAGACGCGGGAAGAACCAGCCGGAGTTCGAACTGTTAGACACAGGAATATTCAAGGACGATCGTTATTTCGATGTGTTCGTCGAATACGCCAAGGCCGACACCGAAGACATCCTGATCAAGCTGACCGTCGCAAACCGCGGGCCGGAAGCAGCTAATCTTCGCCTGCTGCCGACGGTGTGGTTCCGCAACACATGGTCGTGGGGAGGTCGCGAGCGGCGGCCGGAGTTACACCAGGCACGTCCGGCTCCGAACCCGGTGATCGAGCTGGGCCTTGATTCGTCAAAGAAGGATCGGCCGGGCAACCGCTGGCTGCATTGTGAAGGCTCTCCCGAGTTGCTCTTCACCGAGAACGAAACCAATGCCCGCCGCCTGTTCGGAGTCGAGAACCGCACGCCCTACGTGAAAGACGGCATTAACGACTACATCGTTCATGGAGACGCGGAAGCGGTCAATCCGGAGCATGCCGGCACAAAGGCCGCCGCTCACTACAAGCTCACAGTTGGTGCGGGCGAGACAATGGTTGTCCGTTTGCGCCTGTCTAACTCCGATTTCACAGGCAAGAACGCATTTTCAGGCTTCGATAAGACGTTCGCGTTGCGTCAGCACGAAGCTGACGAGTTCTACGCCGCGGTAATTCCGCAGGACCTTTCCGCTGACGCGCACAACGTCATGCGTCAGGGCTTTGCAGGCATGTTGTGGTCCAAGCAGTTCTACCACTACGTAATCAAAGACTGGCTGCAAGGCGACCCCGGCAACCCTCCCCCGCCCTCGGAGCGCGCCAAAGGCCGCAATCACGAGTGGACCCACTTGTACAACGCGGATGTGATCTCTATGCCCGACAAGTGGGAATACCCCTGGTACGCAGCGTGGGACCTTGCGTTTCACTGCATTCCGCTCGCGTTAGTGGATTCCGACTTCGCGAAAGAGCAGCTCACATTAATGCTGCGCGAGTGGTACATGCACCCCAACGGGCAGATTCCGGCCTACGAGTGGGCGTTCGGGGACGTCAATCCTCCGGTGCACGCCTGGGCTGCATGGCGCGTTTACAAGATCGACAAGAAGCGCAAGGGCAAAGGCGATCGCGCGTTTCTGCAGCGTGTTTTTCACAAGCTGATGTTGAACTTCACCTGGTGGGTGAACCGCAAAGATGCGGAGGGGATGAACATCTTCCAAGGTGGCTTTTTGGGTCTGGATAACATCGGTGTCTTCGACCGCAGCGCGCCACTTCCCACCGGGGGCTACATCGAGCAATCGGACGGAACCAGTTGGATGGCGATGTACACGCTGAACTTGCTTGCGATCGCACTGGAGCTGGCGACGGAAGAGCCGTGTTATGAAGATGTGGCCAGTAAGTTTTGGGAACACTTCATCTACATCGCTCATGCGATGAGCCATCGCGGCGACGAGCGTATGGGGCTGTGGAACGAAGAAGACGGCTTCTTCTATGACGTGCTCAAGCTGCCCGATGGCAATCAATTCCCGATGAAGATCCGCTCCATGGTGGGATTGATCCCGCTGTTCGCAGTGGAAACCCTGGAATCAGATGTTCTCGACAAGCTGCCGGATTTCAAACGACGCTTGGAATGGTTCATCGACAACCGACCAGATCTCACGAAAAATCTGGCCTGCATGCGAACCGAGGGAATGGGTGAGCGGAGACTGCTGTCCATCGCCGACGCCGATCAGCTCCGAAGCATTCTCAAGTTCATGTTGGATGAGCGCGAGTTCCTCTCGCCCTACGGCATTCGGGCCTTGTCACAGTTTCACCGTGACAATCCTTACAAGCTTACCGCACAAGGTATGGAGCACCGCGTCGACTATGAGCCGGGCGAATCTTCGACCGGACTGTTCGGCGGCAATTCCAATTGGCGTGGCCCCATATGGTTCCCCGTGAACTACCTGCTGGTTGAGTCACTCCAGAAGTTTCATCATTACTTGGGCGACGACTTCAAGGTTGAGTTCCCCACCGGTTCAGGAAAGATGATGACCCTGTGGGAAGTAGCGGGAGAACTGTCGCGCCGCATGACGAACATATTCCTTCAGGACGAAAGCGGACGCCGGCCGGTGTTCGGGAATCTCGAAAAGTTCCAGACCGACCCACACTGGCGCGACCTCGTCCTGTTTCACGAATACTTCCACGGCGACTCGGGTGCCGGAGTAGGAGCCAGCCATCAGACCGGATGGACCGGTGTGGTCACCAAGTTAATGCAACAGAGCGGAGAGTCCCGCGAACGCAAGAAAGCCGAACCGGCGGTTGCCGAGGTAGCAGCAGACTGAATTTATAAGGAGAAATAGAAATGAAAGCGATTAGTGTGTTCCCGGGAAAACCCAACAGCGTCCACTTGGCGGACGCCCCCAAACCGTCGCTCGACCAGATCCCGCATGGCCGCGGAGTACTGGTCAAGGTTCTTAGCGTCGGCGTCGATGGAACCGACAAGGAAATCAATGCGGCTGAATACGGTGCCGCGCCTCCGGGGTTCGACTATCT
Organism: Terriglobia bacterium; assembly: GCA_963765285.1. Taxonomy (GTDB): domain Bacteria; phylum Acidobacteriota; class Terriglobia; order Terriglobales; family Acidobacteriaceae; genus CAVWZH01. The sequence continues at coordinate 171,559 of CAVXVR010000006.1, read as the reverse complement.
CATCATTGGTCACGAGGGCTTCGGCCAGGTCGAAGCGGTGGGGCCGAACGTCACTGAAGTGAAACCTGGCGACTATGTCGTTGCCACTGTACGCCGGCCCGGCAACAGCATTTACGACCTCATCGGCACCAATGACATGACGACGGACGACACGTACTATGAGCGCGGCATCAATTTGCGCCACGGCTATTTGACGGAACATTATGTTGATGATGTCGAATTCATTGTCAAAGTGCCGAAAGGTCTCAAGCATGTCGGTGTGCTGTTAGAGCCTACGACCGTGGTGGAAAAAGGCATCCATCAGGCTTACGAAATCCAGCGCCGCCTTAAAGTGTGGCGTCCGCGCAAGGCCGCGGTCATGGGGGCCGGCACCATCGGCCTGCTGGCGACATTGGTTCTGCGGTTGAAGGGTCTGGAGGTGACCACGTTTGGGCGCACTCCCAAGCCCTATCTGAACTCAAACCTGATCGAGGAACTCGGAGCGCGGTATCTGTCGACACAGGATATACCTGTAGCCGAAGCGGCCAAGGAATACGGCCCGTTCGATCTCATCTTCGAAGGAACCGGCAACTCGGGTGTGGTGTTCGACAGCATGCAGGCCCTTGGCAAGAACGGAGTGCTGGTGCTCGCGAGCGTGACTGGCGGAGACAAGATGATCCAAATCCCTGCGGATCGTATCAATCTCGAATTTGTCCTCGGCAACAAGGTCATGGTCGGCACCGTAAATGCCAATCGGGAATACTTCGAAATGGGTGTCGGCGATATGGCACAGGCTGAAGCGGAGTATCCGGGATGGCTCAGCAAGCTTCTCACCGACCCGGTGAAGGGCCTGGAGAACTACAGCGAGTTGTTCCAGAAACTCACTTCGCCAAACGGCGCTATCAAGGTGTTTTGCGAGGTGGCGTAACGCGCGCTTGCCCAATGCTGATGGTTTTCTTGGAACTGTCATCCTGAGCGGAGTAGCTGCTTCGCGAAGCGGAGCAGCTACGGAGTCGAAGGACCCCAGCGCAGATCGCATTGCCCGAGACGCCGCAGGGAGTTCTCACCGTACTGCGTGCACGGGGAGAATTCCCTAATGCTGCAGGGAAGTGGCCAACTTCGCTGCGGTCCTTCGACTACGCGAGAACGCCCGCTTCGCTTGTGTTCTCGCTCCGCTCAGGATGACATTTCTAAACAAGTCACACGCTCTGGGCGAAGCGAAGGACCTGGCTTTCTTTTCGGCCGACGGGAGGGCAGATCCTTCGTCATTCCCGGATGACCGTCCTCACAACTGATTGCTTGGGGTACGGCCGAGGTCGTGCGCTTTTCTGTCACTTTCTGCGGTCGACGACGTCTTACCGGAAGCAGATATCCTAGGAGAGATTGCAACTCATGATTCAATTTACGAAAGAAACCTGCGGGGACCTTAACGCTGCACTCCGCCGCGAGTGGCTTGAAACCAACGGACTCGGCGGCTTTGCTTCGTCAACAATCCTCGGGCTGAACACGCGCCGCTACCACGGGTTATTGATCGCTGCCACGAAACCGCCGGTTGGGCGTATCGTCATGCTCTCTAAGCTGGAAGAGACGTTCTTTATCGACGGACAAGGGTTTGATCTCTCGGCCAACCAGTATCCTGGTGTCATTCACCCCCAGGGTTTTAAGTACCTCAAGCAATTCCGACTCGACCCATTTCCTGTCTTCACCTACGAAATCGAGGGCATCGAGATCGAAAAAACTGTCTTCATGATCCAGGGTGAGAACAGCACCGTGGTTCAATACGAACTGAAGAAGAACAATCACCCAGAACGGCCAAAGAAGTTGTGGCTTGAAGTCAGGCCGCTGATCGCGTTCCGTGATTATCACAGCACCACCCACGAGAACGGTGCCATCAATCCAGCGGTCGAGGAGCGTTCTGGATTGGCGAGTGTCGCTCCTTATCAAGGACTGCCGTCGTTATATTTGGCCCACAATGCTGCAGAACTGCGGAAGATGGGGGACTGGTACCGGAATTTTGAATATGCAGTTGAACGCGAACGGGGTCTCGATTTTTCTGAGGACCTCCTTAACCCCTTGGTTCTGCATTTCGATCTGCGCCTTCGTTCTCAAGCCTCGGTCATTGCGTCCACGGAGCCGCACGACGTTGCCCAGGTGGCCGAATATCGGCAAGCAGAAATCACGCGTCGCCGGAGTGTAGCCGTTTCGTTGCCGGTCGTTTCTGGAATGGATCATGATGCGTTCGTCCAGGATCTGGCCAATGCAGCCGATCAGTACATCGTGTCCCGTGGCGACCAGAAAACGGTCATCGCCGGCTATCACTGGTTCAGCGACTGGGGCCGCGACACCATGATCGCTTTGCCCGGCCTTACTCTGCCGACTGGCAAGCCTGGGGTTGCTCGCAGCATTCTGCGCACGTTCGCGCAGCACGTGGATCAGGGTATGTTGCCCAATCGCTTTCCCGACGCCGGCGAGACGCCGGAATATAACACAGTGGACGCGACGCTCTGGTTCTTCGAAGCAGCTCGTGCTTATCTTGCGTACACCGGCGATTTAGAATTTGTGCGCAGCGAACTCTATCCCGTATTCGCGGACATCATCTCCTGGCATGTCCGCGGTACGCGTTACGGAATCAAAGTCGATCCCAGCGGACTGCTCTACGTCGGGTGAGCAGGGCGTTCAGCTCACCTGGATGGATGCGAAGGTCGGAGACTGGGTCGTGACGCCGCGCCGTGGCAAGCCCGTTGAAATCCAGGCACTCTGGTACAACGCGCTCTGCATCATGGAGGACTTGGCCCGCAAATTCGGGGACGAACCCGGTCAGAAGCGTTACCGCAACATGGCCACGGTTGCGAGTTGGAGTTTCAACCATCTTTTTTGGAACGAGAACATGGGTTGCTTGTACGATGTCACAAACGGCGCACCTCCGGACCCGTCGGTCCGCCCGAACCAGATCCTCGCCGTCAGCCTGACCCACAGCATGTTGCCACCCGAACGGGCGAAGTGCGTGGTGCAGAAAGTTCAAGAGCATCTGCTTACGCCGTATGGTCTGCGCAGCTTGGCGCCCACCGACCGGCAATACCGCGGACGATATACCGGCGATCCCGTGGAGCGTGACGGTGCCTATCATCAGGGAACCGTATGGCCGTGGCTACTGGGGCCGTTCATCACCGCATACGTCAAGGTAAACGGAGGCAGTGATGCCGCCCGCTGGCAGGCCACCGAATGGTTGGAGCCGTTGAGAGGGCATCTCACAGACGGCGGACTTGGGCATATCTCGGAGATCTTCGACGGCGACGCTCCCCAGTTGCCTCGCGGTTGTATCGCCCAGGCCTGGAGCGTAGCGGAGATCCTGCGGGCGTACATCGAGGATGTGAAAGGCATTCGCCCGTCGCCGCCCGTCGAGAAGCCGGAGCCGCAAGCTCGTCTGCGTGCCAAAGACCGAGTGGAAGCTCGGGACGCAACCCTAAAGGCTCTAACGTAAGGCCGAACTCGTTATTGTGCCGTCAATCAGCCATCCGGTGGAAACAGGCGGACCCCACATGGCGAAATCTCTTGTTTAAAGCAGTCTGTATCCAACTACTCGAAACCAATGAGAGATCGGGTCATTCAAGACAGTTTGTGGGGAGCCGAGTTTAGTTTGCTATTCTGCCGCCGTTTTGCCGGCGCGGCTGATGTTTACAATGCCACTGGTTGTACGTCCCGGATTGCCCAATACTTGGTTCACGCACTCTTCGCGTTGAACAAGCAGTACTTCGTCAGTGACAAGTATGCAAAGGGGCTCCTTGAGGTGTTTGCATTATCGCCCGTGATGCTTCCGCAGTGGGCAATGGCAAACAGAGAGAGACATGGAGCGCTGACCCAGAGCCGCACGACTATTACGGGGAGACCCGTTTTATAGAGAATGGCTTCATGGCGCGGGTCAGGGCTGTAGGGGTCGTATAACAGAGCGCCTTTACATCGATAACTGCTTGCCTTTAGCAGTGGAATTATTTCATCAGCTTGCCTTTTTCATTCTGAGCTGCAAGCCCATCTCGTATTGCCGCTTCAAGCGTATCGATGTTTATATCCTTTAGAGCTTTAAACCGAAGGCAATATCCGGTCACGCTCGCCTTGCCTAGTTTTTTTCCATACGTTTTGGCTAAGTACTTCTTATCTTTGAGACCAAAAATATAGACAGAGATTCCGGTTTTGTTTCCGCTCACACCAATTCGAAAAAACTCTCTACTTTTCCCATCGGCATATTTTATTGTGTGAAATCCATATCCAATCGTAGGGTTGGAAACAGTATGATTGTTGCTGTCTTTACCATCGAAGAACCATAATTTGCATTCTGGCGACACTTGAAGTGTGAGCCGATGCAACTCGCGCATGTCACGGCGTTTTGGCTCCGGTTGGCTGGTAATATACTTCTTGATTTGTTCTTGTACGTTCATATGTTCTGCTCCCTAGTTGCGCGCACGAGATTATACGACGTTTAATCCTACGCCCCCTTGCAAGGACGGCCCTGACCGTTGAGGTCTGAAATGTGCGTAGCGCCAAGAAGCGGGCAGAGGGGCTTAAGTACATGCAACTCAAGCCGAGTTCACATTCCGGACGTGTTGTCAGCCAACTCCACCTTATCGGTTAGGTAAGATTAGCCCGTGATCCAACCCTGAGGACGGGCTGCGAGCGCCGCGGGTACGACAGATTAGCGTTAGCGCGCCGCTTGCCGTAAGAGCACCCTGAACGCGTCCTCGTCGATGTCGGAGGCTTTTCGCACCTTGATATGCCGCACGTACTGGCCTTTGCCTTCGAGGATCCAATACTATGAAAACGATCATCCTCACTTTCGCGTTCTTCGCTTTGTTCGCTTTAGGCCAGGACAAGCCCGCGGCGCCCGCGGCACCGAAGCTGCCGGAACAGCTCTCGTTCGAGAAGTGGTTTGTCGGGAACTGGATCTGCGAGGGGACACAGCACGCCTCGCCGACGGGACCTGGAGTGAAGTTCATCGATAGATTCAGCTTTCGCATGGCGCTAGGCGGCTCCTGGCTCATCTACCACATCGATCAGTTGAAGGGGCCAGTCAAGGGCAATGAAACGCTAATCGGATCGAGTACCTGGGACGCCAACGCCAAGGTCCACGTCCGCCGGGACATGAACGTAGGCGGCTCACGGGTGGAGGTCACCTCGCCCGGATGGGACGGCGACAAGCTCCTCTATGTGGGATACATGATCGCTGGCGATGAGAAGCTGCCCGTCAAGCATATCTTCACGAGGAAAGGCGATGCAGCGTACGATAGCGCGCTCGAAGTGACTGGCGCGGACGGCAAGCCGGCGATGTGGGAGGAGGAGAGTTGCAACAAGGTCAGCGGCGCAAGAGCAATGCCGCCCAATCCCTAAAGTATGTGACCATGCTCAAGAAGGAAATGCCGACTCAGAGCGGCTGGTCGCGCACTGCCGTCTCATGCGCTGCCATCAGCCACTTACCGTTCACTTTCCTCAGGACTATTAGAATGCGCCCATCGACTGTCACGCCGGCGTTGGTCGCCTGGTAGGTGCCCGCACAATAGGCGAGGTCGCCGGTGTAGTAGAGCGTCAGCGGCTTGATGAAATCGATGTGCCCGCCCGCCTTGATGCCGCGTTCCCAATAAGCCTCGATCTCCTGCCTCCGGTGCGCCAAGATATGTGCCGAGAGATAGTAGCCGTCGTCGGTGTACAAAGCCGCGACCTTCGCTGCGTCCCCTGCGTTGTAGAACCTGATCCAGTCTTCCGAGACCTGCCGGATGGCCGCCTCGTCGGCGCTCATCTGCCGCTCGCGCACTGTAGGCTTTGGTGAGGCCGTTTGCGCAGCGGCGAAGGGCGAGGCCATGCACAATACAGCAACCAATAGGAAGGCTCTTTTCATGGCCCGCACGATAGCACAGAAAGCCAAAAGTGTTTTTGGGGGCGTGGGACCTCCGGGATAGATACTGAGTAAAGGCTCACCATTCACGGGTCCACCGGTCAGTTGGCGGGTCGTCGGCCAACCTGAAGTTATCCAGAAACAGTCTTCTGGAAGTTGGCGCTGGGAGGCCCGCAAGGATGCCATGCCAGTATGATGCCGAGATGCAAACTGGCCAACCTACGTGACGAGCCCCGCGCGGCCAGGTTATTCTGGGTGGCGTTGCGCGAGACGACCATAGGCGCGAGTCGCATCAAGCAGGTCGCCCAGAGACGCGGGCTTGATACCTCGCACGCGGTTGAGGTCGCCGATTTCAAACGCGATCCGCCATTGTTGGAAGAGCACACGGTAAGCGTCGAAGAGGCTGAGCTTGGGGTCGTAAATGTGCGTCGCCTCCGAAGTCACTCCGTTGAGTTCTACGATCTTCATGTTGCGGCCCGCCATGAAGTCTTGTCGCGAAGGAACACGAATGTCAAAACGCCCGAAGAAGAAACCGTCGAAGGTTTGGGCGATCCGGTCGATGACTTCTTCCAGGGCGGGCGTAATGGCATCGCCTCCGTCGAGAAAAATGGCCCCTCGGCAATGCGTCCCAATTTCGACCAACTGAACTTTTTCCCCGGCCGACGGGACGTCGTGAATCCGCTCTGCATTCTTGCGCAGATAAAAGCCTGACATACATACGGCGCGGTCGTCGGCGAGGATCAATTCTTCCAACGTTCGCCTTCCATCACCGAGAAGGATGGGCATCCGTTTCTCGGTCACCGAGAGAATCCTGCCGCGCTTCTCGCCGGGGTAACGGTAATAGAACACCCCATACTCCTCACCGGGGACATATTCCTGCAGGATGACAGGGAAAGCCGCATGTGTCAGATACTCGCGCAGCTTCCTCGATGATCGAACGATCGACACTCCCGACCCACGCTGCCCAGCATCAGGTTTTAACACGACCGGGAACTGCAGCTGATGCTGCCTCATGAATGTCTCGGCCTCAACAATCCGAAGTGCGGGCGCGCTGCAGGACAAAAGAGTGGAACACGGCATCCACGCAGCGGCATCTTTCAATTTGTCCATGATCTGATGCTTGGACTCGCCCACGAATCCACCGGCTGGAATCGCTGGGTTGGCCGCGGTAAACAACGTCCAACTTCGGAACTTGATTCCGAGATAAACGATGTACGCAACCACCGGTGGATAAAACAAGTAAGGAGGCCAAAATTCCCAGCGAGTCCAACGCCTCACACGCCCGACCAGGTTGCGTCGCCATCGAATCCAGGCGCTGGTGAACGGCCGGCGTGGCTGAACAGCGTCGAGTTCGATTGCGAGAGGCATGATTCAAACGGCTGAACAGCCGACCTCCCGCACAATGAGATTCGTGCGGGCAGGTCTTTTTCTTTCAATTTCTATTTCCGTTGAATCAGCGGGATTCATCGTGCAAGGACTGCCAAGGAAATGACATATCCGTACACTTCCGGACTGGACCATAACCTCGGTATAGCTCAGAGTCCGAACATCCTCCCGGTGGACGCAGAGACTGAATGGCCCCGGTCCCCCTACATGCGAAGCTTGAAGTCTTCGCAGCCAGCGCACGGAACCAGCGTCCGATTCATTGCGTGCCCTGCGACATGCTGCCCCACGCAGGCTTTCGGCTCGCTCGTCCGAGAGGCTTGAGGAAAACCAGTGCCGTAATTCCCACTCGTGGACCTGGCACTCAAGCTGAGCCGAATCCCAACCCCACTCCCAAATCTCCTGTTCCGCCGGAAATACCCCGACGAGCCGAAACGGCATCATTCCTACGAAGTTCGAAACGCCAAACACTTTATGCAAGTCCGATAGCGATCGCGAATCAATCAGAGCCGGAATCACTCGTCCTCTGCTCCGTGTCTTGGCATCTATGCTGTACGCATCGACGTCATTCCAATTCAGCAGCGCGAGCGTGATTCCGTATTCGTTGGCGGCAAACCATGTGCCACCTTCGCCGTCAGTGGGATACATGGCCGTGGCATCCTCGAGCGCATGGATCTCCGGAGGAAGCCCCGGACCTCGTGCGATCTTCTCGTCACGGTTCATCGCCATGAGGTAGATGTCGTTACGGGTGATGACGGTCAAAGTACACATAAGACCACCGCTTCTGGGTAAGGAGCACTCTGGCGCTTCCGAAACCATCCGCCGACTGTAGCCATGCTAGAGCTTGCCTTCCCCGATCTGAATCAGAGGCCGGGAGTTCGTGTACTTCGGGATGTCTTCCACGATCTCCTGCCCGTGTGGGCCGAAGGCCGTTTGATAGGCTTGAACTGAATCAAACCGAAGATGACACGTTGTGACATACGGAGCAGGCGATCCCGGCTCCTCGCCCGAAATCCCCTGCTCGACCGATACTCCCTTCAAGGCCGACCCCAGCAGTTGACGAACCATTGGGATGTGGTGATTAAGGTAATACGCCATGTCGAACTTCGTGCCTTCTCGATTCGGATACAACACGCTGACCGTTACCATGGATTCCTCCTTCTAGTCGCTGCGCATACCGGTTGGAATGCGCGGTCCAAAGCTCACTGCTCGACAGTCTCGAAGACTTTCACGCTTCCGAAACCATCCGCCAAGCGATCCGGCGCCCTTACTCAACAGCCACGGAGCAAACAGCACTGAGGCGGTCAGTAACCAGGGGAGCAATTTCTGATTGCCGGAAAATATTTTGGGCACGATTCGCCAGATGGCAAAAATCGCGGAGACCCAGACAGCCGAACAGGCCGCCGTAGTCTTGGCAAATAGTCGAACCGGAAGCCGTAGCGCGCCGGCGGCCACATAAAGCGGCAGGCGGCTTCCGGGAATCGCGCGGCTCATCATCAATGCCAGCGATCCGCGCCGTGCAAACCAGCTTTCAGCTTTGGCAAGCGACTCGGCCTTTAGGTATTTCTGCAGCCAGCGCGATTGAGTAGTACGTCGCCCAAGGCTAGAGCCCAGACCATACAACCCCAAGTCTCCCAGCCAGACTCCGAGGAACGTGACCAGAAGTCCGATGCCCGGGTCCAACCTCCCGCTGGCAGACAGGGTCGCCGCCAGCAGCGGTCGCGCCATCTTCGTAAATGAAGGTCGCGAGAAAAATGGAGAGCGCCAGGGCCGCCTGCGTCTCCGGAAGTGAATGAGAGGAAAGCATGGTCGGCTACGCTCGTCCCGCCGTTTCTGTTTCCAGATGCTTCAATGTAGAGGGAGCAACGCCAAATTCGTGCGGGAGCTTCAGTCCGACTCCGGCACAGAGAATTCTGAGAATGGCATAGTGGTGGATGGCGTGTCCGACGCAGAACATCACTTCCCGAGCCAGGTTCGACCTCACCGCTTCTGCCTCAGTTTCGCCATAACCCACGCTGTACGTCACAACGCACTCCCTTTGAAGAATTTCGCTAGAAAGGCCTCCGAATTCGTCGATCAGACCTTCGGTTACGAGACGCGCGCACATCACCGAACTCTCCAGTTGCGGGTTCCGACGCCGCTGATCGTAGTTGACCTGGCCAGTCCGAATTCCTTCCGCTAAGCAGAGAAAGTGATCGAGCACGTGCCGGTAGTGAGCGCCCAAAGACGCCGAGAACTCTCCTTCAAGCGGGCTAGCGTACGTTTCGTCGTCAATGTGCTCCAAAAAGATGCAGCCCTGTTGCAGGACATCTTTAGCCGCAGTATTCAATGACCGAGTGAGCATCTCAGAACCTCTTCCCCAACACCGGAATTTGCATGCGGTGCAAGAACAGAGCCATGCCGCTCGTCACAAACACTGTGATGGCGAGGAAGAACAGAAGTCCCTTGTCCCCCTGTACCTCGATGCCCAGGAAGGTCAGGTGGCTGACGATAGCCCCGCCCGTAGCCGCCATCGCCAGAACAGCTCCGGCCCAGACGAAACGCGGTGTCAGCAACAGCACGGCGGCGATCAATTCCATGATTCCCGAACCGATGCGTCCTGATACCTCGACACCACTGATTGACGCAAGCGGCACGTACGTGTGGATGAAGACGCCAAGTTTGGTGAAGATGTAGATCGACTCTGGCGCCGCCGTGAACTTGAAGAAGAGCGTCTGCAACAAAATGATCGCTGCGACAATTCGGCAAGCCCAACTGAAGATCAAGACTGGGGTGGTCATCGGCCGACTCACGGTTGAGATAACTTGGGTGCTCATGATGCGCTCCTCTACTTGCCGTACTTTTCGACGAGGCCAGGCCAATTCTCGTCAGCCTCCTTCAGCATGCCTTGCTGGTCCTGGTTGAACTTGTTCTTAACATCAAGGTCGTATTGCATCAGTAGCCGTCCATTTACGACCTGCCACGCCTCGATCTTGATCGGGGCCCGTGTGCTATGGGTCACGCCGTATGCGCAGTAGCCGCCGAACTGCGGCTCGTACTTCGCCGGCTCTCTGTCAAAGGTGGCTTTGTGTTCCGAGGATGCGAAGTAGTACTTCGCTCCACGATATTCAGACTGGAATCGCGCGCTGCCCTTGACCGGCCGATTGTCGGTAAAAAAGGCCACAGGATCGTAGCCCTGGATGGCAACTCCGTTGTGATCCAAATTCTGCAGTTCTTTGGCGGATGCAACCGTCGACAACGCCATGAGCAGCAGGAAAGCAGAAAACAGACTCTTCATTTACAAATCCCCTCGTGTTTTCCGTTTCTTGAAATCCCTACACAGCCATCAGACTCGCCAAGGCGTCAGAAGTGACATGAACAAGAAAGGCAAGGAATTACTGTCACCTTCCCGGTCACCGCGCATCGCATGGGGAATGGCGTCTTGAAGTTGGTGGACTTGCCAAGCAGGCACCTGGCGGCCTTCGCTGCGGGAAGAGTTGCTGGGAGGATCATCATGAACGCGACTGGCTTACGAACCCTGACCGCTTCTTCGCCATTCGCTCGCTGCGATAACGATCACAACGCGGAGACGAGCGGGCTGATAGAAGTCCAGGGCTCTTACCGCGTACGACTCGCGTCGTCGGAGGCAGACCGACTGGCGGCGTTCCGCTTGCGGTTTCTCGTCTTCAACCTGGAATTAAATGAAGGCCTCGATGCGGCCCACGCGACCGGCTACGACACCGACCACTTCGACGCGGTCTGTGACCACCTCATCGTCGAACATCCAGGCTCAGGCAAGATCGTTGGGACCTACAGGCTACAGACCGGCGTGGTGGCTTCCGCCAATGTTGGTTACTACAGCGAACGTGAATTCGACTTCACACCCTACAAGCGCCTAGGCGATTCCGTGATCGAACTGGGACGCGCCTGTGTGCACCGCGATCATCGCTCGTCCGAGGTGCTCTACCTGCTGTGGCGCGGAATCGCGCAATATGCTATTCACCATGGCGGTCGGTATCTGATCGGTTGTTCTTCGCTGACTTCGCAAGACCCGGCTCATGGTACAGCGGTCTATGAAGCGATGCGGGAGTACTTGGTGGAGCCCCAGCTACGTACCGTTCCCCAGCCAGCCTTCGCAATGCCCCTGATGGCACCAGAGAATGCCAGTGACAAGATTCCGAAATTGCTACGTGCGTACCTCGCGGTGGGAGCGAAGATCTGTGGTCCGCCTGCGATCGATTCGCGAATTCAAGACGATTGATTTCCTGACGCTGATGGATCTTGAGGCTCTTCACCCTCGCGTGCATGCCCGCTTCCTGCGGGCTTGATGGAATGCGCTAGCATTCCAGTTACCTTCTGTGTTTTGGGGTTTCTGACACTACCGCCGCCTCGATTCTGTCTGAGGAATGATGCAACGTTCGCGCATCAATCTTGAGCAGGCGACTGTCTCCCAGTTGCAAGAGATCCCCGCGAATCGTAATCGGTTCCGCAATGAATTCGCGCAGCGTGTCGCGTTCGAGAGCACGTCCCTCAAGACCGACCAGCAGGAACTGTTCCCGCCCGTCAGTCGTGACAAAGATGGGCGGAATCCCTCCGCTCAGACAGCGCGCCGCGCAGTCACGGTGAACCTTCCCTTGACCGGGATTCATCACTCCCAGGTAGCACTTGCTGTCTACGATTTCGCCGGTGACCGTCACGGTTCCCAGGTCGCGAGTCGTCTCTTGAATTGCGGGCGAGGTATCGGTCACAGCGATGGAGCTGGGTGTTATTTCCACCATTGTTCCGCCCTCACGATAAATCAGTTGGCCCTGTAGACGGACCTGTTTGCCATCGAAGCTGGCCACGAGTTCGTCGGCCCCATGTTTTCCTGGCGCGACCAGCAGATAACGCGAATATTTGTCTTCTTGTCCCGTTTGTCCCGGACGCGCGACTAGCAACGTTGGGAAAGGCCGTGTCACGATAACTCCCTCAAAACTGCGCAGCTTCCCGTATTCGAACGCGGAATCAGCAAACGGCATTTGTCCAGCAACCAACACCAGAGCCGCGGTCACCGCAAGCAGGCCAAGCGCAAGAATGACCCTTCGCACAAAACGAGCCAGCGTTGGGGGCGCCTTCGGGAGATAACCCACGTAGAAGTCGTTCATCGCGGTTGCGCCTCCCTGCCTTTAGCCTGCGAAGATTCAATTTTGGCAGGCTCTACACGGGTTCCCGGTGGGTTGGGACGCGGATGCACGAAAACGGATCCTTTAACAATCTTGACGCGGAAGGTCGGGATCTTTTCCTTGAATGGCGGCGGAGCCGCTCCAGACTCTGGCTGATACTGGTAGCCATGCCATGGGCACGTAACGCAGCCATCGATGATGCGTCCTTCCCCTAGCGGTCCGTTCTGATGTTGGCAAGCATTTGAGATCGCAGAGACTTTGCCGTCGTACCGAAAAACCGCAACGCGCTCTCCGGAGAGAGATATGATGGTCGCGCACTTCTCGGGTATGCGATCCACTTTGCAGACCTCGACGAAACCTTCCTCGACCGCTTGATGTCTCGCCCGGTCCACCCGCTTCTCACGAAACGCCGCCGCGAGATGAAGCGAAAGTACCGCAGCGACTCCCACGATAAGGACAGCCGCCAGCAACGGGACTCGTCTCTGTCTGCAACGCCCCCAGAGTCACGTGCGCGACCAGCAACGCATACGCCACATACACCAGCATGTGCAGCCGCTTCCACACGGGTGCGGAGAGATTCCGCAACCAGAAGTCGTGGCTTGTGGCAGCCATCAAGAACAGGATGATCAATGCAAAGAAGCCAAGGGCCTGAAAGGGGAAATCGGCGACACTGCCGTATCGCGGATTGCTGATGAACAGACTGACAAGAGGATTCGCATTCCCCAGCGCATGAAACTGAAACAGCGCGAAGCCTCCATGCGCCAAGCCCAGCAGAAACGTCGTGACACCCAGGTGCCGACGGTTATAAAGCAGCGGAAGGAATCGCCGGTCTAGTCTCGCCAACGGTCCAATACAGAGCACAACGTTCAGCAGCAAGAATGCAGCGGTTCCAAACGCGCGAATCAGTAGTGTCTCTGCGGTGGCGCTAGGGTTTCGCCAAGCCCCGACACCGACAAAGACGGCGAGGTAGAGTACGAGCAAGGAAACGAGCGTCAGGTCGTACACTTTCTTCTGGCGGTTCCAACTGATTGCGCCATATTGAACGCTCATGGCAACTTCTCCACTCTGGCAGAATCAAACACGGTCTGATGAGCCAGGCTGAAAAGGATGAGGTTGCCCGCTCGCTCCTTATCCAGTGGAAGCGTGAAAGCTTCGTCCGCGGTGTATGGGGCTACGAGAAGGGACTCGCTCGGCAAGGAGTTTCCCTGCGGTATGTTGGTGCTCCAATAGAGCAACAGATCGGGTTCGTTCAGGGGTTGCATCGGTCGCAGAACAACGTAGATGTCTTTCGGACTGTCTGATCTGCCGTAGAACTTCGTAGCAATCGAATGCTGCGTCCAGAGTCCGTTCGACTCCCGCACGAGGTACGCGGTCGCTGGCAGTGCAGGAGAGCGTCCCAGCAGGCTCGTGCCGGGATGCCGTGCTTCTATCCCTGCCAGAAGGATCGCAGGCAGGGTCAAGGCGAGCGCGACAAATGCTCGGCGGTGCACGGCTCTGAGTGGCTGAATCATGGATTACTCAATCTGCGGTGTGGATTTCTTTCCACGGGAGGCTCGGCAGTACCGCGCGTCCACCGCAGCAGGAACATAGGCCAGAAGGCGGCGACTCCTGGCAGAATCAGCAACCGGAAACCAATCCCCGAGCCCAGTGCTTCGGCGTCCAGACGTTGAACTCCAATCCACACGAACAGCACGGCAAATATCAACCCGAGACCGGCATAAGTCTCCAAAGCGAAGACAAACATTTTTGCAAGAGTTTCAAACATCGCTGCCGTAAACCGGGATCACTGCCCCATTGACGTCTTTGCCAGCATCATCCGCCAGCCATGTAATCAGGCTGGCGACCGTCGAGGGGCGAACCCATTTCGAGAAGTCTGCGTTCGGAATGGACTTGCGGTTCGCCGGCGTGTCCATCGTGCCCGGCAAGATCACGTTGGCCGTCAGTCCCGCATCTTTGTTTTCCAGCGCCACAGTTCTGATCAGAGAAACCATGGCAGCTTTGGAAGCGCTATACGCACCGACCCCAGCTCCGGGCTCCAGCGCTGCGCGACTCCCGATCGCAATAATGCGCCCGTTGCCGGTCTGCCGCAGAGCTGGGATCGTCGCCCGAAGGACATGAAACACAGAATTCAGATTCAGGTCTAGCATTCGCTGGAAGGTTGCATCGTCGGTGTCCGCGATCGACTGACCTCCAGCGAACCCGCCGACCGTGTGTGCCAGAACATCGAGCCTTCCGAAACGCGCGACAACTTGATCCACCAGCACTTTGGCGCCTTCGCGGCTCGAAATCTCTGCTGCCAGCGCGGTAAAACTCGGGCTGCTGAAATCGGATTGCTGTATTGTTCGCGACGTACCGATAACGGTCGCGCCGGCATCGAGGAACGCCTGGGTTACATACGTCCCAAGACCCCCGTTCGCGCCAGTCACGACTACGACCTTACCCTGCATGGAGAGACTCCGATCTCACTGGCCATCAGATTCCGACAATCCCAAAAGGTTACCGCCCTCTGGGGAAAGGGAAGCGGAACTGTCCGTCTTAACCGAGTCTCCCTTGCGGACCAGCAGAAGGTAGAAAACCAGGCCAACAACGCATCCGATCTTCTTGTGATCTACACAGATGGCATTACCGAAGCCGAGCACAGGACGAAGCAAGAACTGGGGCGAGAACAGCTTCTAGACTGGGCGCGCGCGCTCCGGTCTGCGAAAGCGCTTGGAGAAGGCTTGGAGGCGTGTCAATCGGGAATGCAAGAGACTGTATTTACAAGGTCCTAGACGATCAGTGGTGCCGGGAGGGGGAGTTGAACCCCCAAGGTACTAAGTACCGGCGGATTTTGAGTCCGCTGCGTCTGCCAGTTCCGCCATCCCGGCTTGGGGAAGAACGATCCTTAGTCTAAGGGACAGGTTCGGGCTTCGCAACCTCAGCCACCTTACGGCCGGATCGACCTCAGGCTTCGACCCCTGCCTCCGTCGCAACCGGCAGTTGTGCCTGCTGCCAGGCATCGAGGCCACCGATCACGTCGATGACGTTCTCGAAGCCTGCGCGTCGCAGAAGGCTGCAAGCGATGGCGCTGCGGTAACCGCTCTTGCAATGTACCGCTAGTGGCGCGCTCTTGTCGGCAATCGGCAACGACTTGTTGAACTTGTCAAGCGGCCACCAAACTGCGCCTGCGATGTGTCCGGCTTGCCATTCGGGCTCGCGGCGCACGTCGAGCACGTGCAGCTTGCCGGCGTCCAACTGCTTCCTCAAGTCCTCCACGGAGATCTGACGCAAGGTTTTGAGGGAAAAGCCTGCCTGCTTCCATGCCTCAACGCCGCCTTGTAGATATCCACGTTTCGACTCAATCCCTACCCGTGCCAGACGCAGACGGGCTTCCTCCAACTGCGCGGGCGAGTCGGCCACCAGCGCCAGATCGGAAGAAAGTCCAACGATTGCTCCTGCCCAGGAAGCGAATTGGCCCGATAGCGCGATGTTGATCGAGCCGGGTATGTGACCCGCGGCAAACTGCTCAGCGCTGCGCACGTCGAGAACGACGACGCCCCGATCAATCATCGCTCGCAGCTCCGTGGGCGAGACGGCGGGCAAATCCTCCAGCTCAGCCAGTGCAGGCGCACCCTCGCGATTGATCTCCGCGTCTTGGGCGAAATACTCCGGACGCGCCGGCAGATTTTCCGTGAGCTGCCGCACGAATTCCTGGCGATTGGGGATTTGCAGCGCGTAGTTGGTCAACCGCTCCGTGCCGATGGTCGACGACCGTTCGGCTCGCATCTTGCGTCCACAAAGTGAACCGGCGCCGTGCGCTGGATACACCAGCACTTCGTCGGGCAATTTCAGGAGCTTGCTGTGCAGGCTGTCGTACATCAATCCGGCCAACTGCTGCGGTGTATGTGTCTTGGAAAGGTCCGGACGCCCCACGTCCCCGAGGAACAAGGTGTCGCCGGTGAGAACCGCCCAGGGAGCGCTCGAGCGTTCAGTATCGGTTACGACCAGGCAGATACTCTCCGGCGTGTGGCCTGGGGTCTCGAGAACGTGAATGCGCAGTTTTCCCACTGCCACTTCGGAGCCATCGCGCACGTCGACGTGAGGAAAAGTCGCACCTGCCTCGGCCCCGATATAAATCTTTGCGCCCGTGCGTGCCGCCAGCTCTTTGTGCCCGGAAACGAAATCCGCATGCAGGTGGGTCTCGAAAATGTGGCGAATCGTTAACCCCTGCTGCTCCGCCGCCTCCAGGTAAATGTCAACATCGCGCTGAGGGTCGACCACAACAGCTTCGCCCTCCGATCCCAGCAGGTAGGACGCGTGGGCCAGGCAACCTAAATAAAATTGCTCGAAATACATTGGCATTATCCTCAAGCCTTGGAGAATCAATACATAACAGCGCTGAAGAGATGATACGCCCTGGCTGCTTTTTGGGCAGCCAAGAAAAAATCGTGTCCGGTCTAGAAAACCTGCCTCCTTCCACTGCGTTTTGAGTTAGAATCTGGTGAAACATGAGGAGCCCTTCGTAGTCAGGTGCCCTTGCCGCAGCGGCGAAAAGCGGCACCAGTAAAGCCTTTCCCACCAGGAGGTAGTTTGATGTACCGGCCTTACGGGAATAACCTTCCCAGTTCCAATTCATTCCTGGATGTAGAGTCATCGATTCGCGGGCTTAGTCAGGATTTCTGTACAGCATTCAACACCGGCAACTACGATCAGGTGACCGCACTCTTCGCGGCGGACGGAATTTTTATGCCACCACGGCATGAAGCCGCACAAGGCCGCAAAGCCATCGAACAACTGCTGCGCGAATACGGCGATTCCGGATATGAGGATCTGCGCCTGGAAACCGTGCGGGTCGACTATTCGGGTGACATGGCCGTTGAGATGGGGCGCTACGTTGTTGCGATCCGACAGGCCAACGGTACCACGGTCGCGGACCGCGGCCGGTTCCTGCATGCCTGGCGGCGCCTGGGCGCCTGGCTGCTGACGGCCGATTGCTGGAGCAGCAGTCTGGTCGCGCTCGAACAAGACAAGGCGGCATGAATCAGAATTCCGTCGAACGGCCGGAACCAACGAGTAAGGAAAGCAAAAGCACCGGATCGTCGGTTGCGCCTTCTGCTGATCCCTCCACATTCTGTCCAAACTGCTCGTCGAAGCTGAAGGAGCAGAGCTGCAAGCTGACCTGTCCGAATTGTGGTTTCTTTCTGAGCTGCTCAGATTTCTACTGATTCCGCTTTAATGCTACGTTAACCAAGCCGATCTGACAGAAAGGCCTGAGCCCGTCTACAATGTCACAGCAACAACTTCATCATTCAGGAGATTGGCAATGCAACGCAAGGCAAGTGCAGTGTGGAAGGGCGGGCTCAAAGACGGCAAGGGCACGATTTCCGGTACGAGTGCTGTACTCTCGAATGCTCCGTATTCCTTTGCCACTCGTTTCGAAAACACTCCGGGAACCAATCCTGAGGAGCTGATCGCGGCCGCGCATGCTGCCTGTTTTTCAATGGCGCTTTCGGCGCAGCTGGGCGCAGCCAACCTGACGCCGGAAAGCATCAACACCACGGCCACGTTGAGCCTGGAAAAACTCGATTCCGGCTGGACCATTACTACGGTTCATCTCGATGTAGTGGGGCGCGTGCCCAAGGCCGATGCCGCCGCATTCGAGAAAGCCGCTAACGACGCAAAGGCCGGCTGCCCGGTTTCCAAAGTGCTCAAAGCCAACATCACGATGAGCGCAAAACTCGAGGCTTAGGTTCGCAGTCAGAGGCCGCGCGAGAGTTTAGCGGGCGGCGGTTTGACAGCCCGAAGCGCCTCTGTAGAATATAAGTCGCAGTCCTTCCTGGGAGGCGGATCGCCGCCTCCGAGTCACTTTGCCGGAGTGGCGGAATTGGCAGACGCGCATGGTTCAGGTCCATGTACCCGCAAGGGTGTGGGGGTTCGAGTCCCTTCTTCGGCACCAAACAATCTCTTAGACGCTTCGAAACCGGGACGTCAACAGACTCGTGTCTAGTACCACGCCACCACAACCTCGGTCTGATCCAGAGAAATGGATTTTTCGCCCTGCCAGAACACACGCCAGACAGGTAAGCTGCGGTCAACGTCGCCCACCACAACGAATCCGCCAGGACACCCGTAGTTGATGCGCATTCCCGCAATCGGCGCGGTGGCCCCGGTGAATAACGTACAGTGCTGGCCGTTGGCCAGTTCCAGGGCCCACGGCATCGTGTCCCTGCGTTCCGGAATCTTTCTTGGCTCGCTGGGCAGCGGGGAAGTGAGCGTGAGCAGAACGACGTTGGCGCTCCAGGGCGTGTCGGGGCAGGCAAGAATACTGGCATTGCCCATGACGTTCTGCAGGCAGGGATCAAGAATGGAATTGCCCATGGAGCAGCGCCACGCGTCCGGCCGGCTCGGAGACGCCGCCGACGCAGCGAAGCATTTGCCGTTGCCCTGCTGCGTGACCGCCACCCCAATGCCCAGATGTCCGTTCTGAAAAGGGGTGATGAGCTTGATCTGAGTGCTGGCGACGGCTGCGCTATCCCTCCCTGCCGAATAGGAAGCGACAGGGAGGAGCAAGGCAAGCACGGCCAAAACGGACAAGCGCTGCACGGTCATTGTCAAGCCCAGGCGACTTGCCGCGCTATTTCGAGGTGTTCTTTGGCGACTTCTTGGTCAGGGTCGCCAATAGCTGTTTAGCCGACGCCGGCGGCTTCACCTCACCGCCCATTACGATCTCCTTCGCGTTCACTTCTTTTCCGTAGAGGGCTTTGTTGGCATCATTGTCGGGGCGCAAGGTTGAGCCGGAGAGCGAGATTCCGGCAAACAATCCCCGGGCCCGAGAGTAAGAAAGGATCTCGGCCCGCAAAGTGACGTCGGTTTCCGCCGACGCATTTCGACCGACCGGGCCCGCTGCAGCCGAGGCATCGCCGCCGATCTTTACTTTGCTGGTAAGAATGTTGTCGGCCGAGCGCGAAGTCATTAGTAGCAACACAAAATCCGTGGCCTGGCCACCAAGCTGCAATCCGAAACTTCCGCCCTCCAACGCCATCATGGTAGGCGCGCTCCACGGCCCGTGATAAGTCTTGCCGGTGCGGCAGGTCATCACGCCACGTCCGTAACTGCCGCCAATTCCGATGGCGAATTTCAACACCGAGGGCAAGACCACCACGCAGTCAGCCCTATCGAGGACGCTCTGCGGAATATCGTCCGGGATATCCAAAATCTCAGTCATTACCTTCCCGGCATTCTCTACTCGTTCCTGTTCTTTCTTCTGTGCCGCGGCGGGCAGGGCGAGCAGGGCCACGAGCGCAAAACCTAGAACTTTCCTGTTCATTTTGTTCTCCTGGGCTGAATTTTTCTGATCGCAGCTTTTTAGGCTAAGCGACAGCTTCTGTCAAGCAAGAGTGTGTCGGGCTTTCTTATCAATTGGTTGCGGGGTCTCGCTCTCTCGGTACCGCCAGGCAACCAAAACCCTCTTTCAGTGCAACTAAGAGATTAGTTGACCAAACGCAGGGCTCGCCGTCTAAGCGATCGAAGCGTAGCCAGGAATTCAGGACAAGGAGAGATTGGGCGTGCCACCCAGGAAATCGACAACCCTGACCGAAGCCGAACTACGGCTGATGGACGTGCTTTGGCAGAAGGGACAGGCCACGGTGCAGGAAGTTCTCACCGGGTTGCCAGACCGGCCTCCGCTGGCCTACAACTCGGTGCTGACGATCATCCGCATCCTGGAGCAAAAGGGATACGTGCGGCATGTGAAACAAGGGCGCGCGCACGTTTATGAACCCGTGGTGGAGCGTCAAGAGGCGACGCGGTCGGAGATTCGCCGGCTGGTTAAGCGCTTCTTTCAGGATTCTCACGAACTCCTCGTGCTGAACATCATCGAGGATGAAACGCTTGACGCCGAAGAGTTGAAGCGTCTGCGGGAAATGTTGGAGAGCGGCGAGGAGACCAAGTGACCAGCGTAGTGAACCTGCAGGCGATTGCGCAGTTTTCAGCCGAACACATGCTGAACGGCATTGTGGAGGGAACTGCTCTCGCTGTGCTCGCCTGGGTGGCCCTGCGGGTCATCGGCGGAGAAAATTCGCGGGCGCGATTCGGCGTGTGGTTCGCTGTTCTCCTCGCGATTGGCTGCGTGCCGTTTGTTGACCGGATGTACGCTGGGAGTGCTACCACGGTACCTCAGGTGCTCGGGTCCACGATCAATCTTCCGGAGTCTTGGGCGCTGTACATTTTTGCGGTTTGGGCAGTCGTTGCGAGCTTCGCACTTCTGCGACTCGGCTTTGGTTTGTGGCAGCTGCGCCGGTTGCGACTGAGCGCGGTCGTGGTTGACGTCAGAGGCTTGGACCCTCTTTTGCGGAAGCCCATCGAGGAGTTCCAAGCCTCGCGGCCGGTGGAATTGCGCACTTCGGAGCGAGTCCAGATGCCGACCGCGATCGGTTTCTTCAGGCCGACGATCATTTTGCCCGCGTGGGTGTTGAGAGAACTGCCGGTCGAACAAGTTCACGCATTGCTGCTGCACGAACTGGCGCACTTGCAGCGCCGCGATGACTGGACAAACCTGATTCAGAAGCTGTTGCGCGCAGTCTTATTCTTCCATCCCGCGGTTTGGTGGATTGACTCGCGCCTGGCGCTGGAGCGGGAAATGGCATGCGACGACATGGTGCTCGCCGGAAACGCCAATCCCCGGGACTACGCGCACTGCCTGGTTTCGGTGGCGGAGAAAAACTTTCTTCGCCGCGGGCTTGCACTGGCGCAGGCTGCGGTCAACCGGATGCGGCATGTCTCCATGCGGGTGAAGCAAATTCTGGGTGCGCGTACGCAATCAGGCGGCGTTTGGAAGCCGGCCCTGAGTCTGGGAGTTGTGCTGTCGGCGGCGTTCATTGCTTCGCCGCGCGTGCCCAAGTTGATTGCGTTCGAGGATTCGCATTTGAACTAACGGCGTCCACACTGAGTCCAAGTGTCGGCAAAGCGGTGTCTGCGATGGCGGAGAACGCGCACGGTGGCGAAAGCGGACATGCAGGATGTCTCGCCGTCCTATGTGGTTCCCGCCGGATTCAAGAGTCCCGCAGCCTTGCGGCCGGCAGCGAAGCGGGCATTGCCGGCTGCGGCACGCGAGTTTTGTGGCTGCGAAAGCCGACCATGAGACGACTGCGCCGCGGCGTGAAGGCTTGATTGCTGCAAAAGCTGATGACGCTGCGCAAAGCCCGATGTTGCGCGAGGCAGTATTTGTCGTGGTGCGAAGTGAGCAGGATGCAAGCGGCGTTCCCAGAAGTTGGGACGTGTACGTAATTCGCCTGACGTTCCCGCAGAACACTCAGCCGGTCGAAGCGGGAGTTTCCAAAAAGACTTAAGAGGAGTGGTTCAAACGAGCACATCGGTTTCGGTTCAAAAACTAAATAATTAGTAATTCCGAAGGAGAAAGAAGAAATGACAAGCTGGATCCGCAAAACCTGGAAAACAATCCTGACGAAACGTGTAGCCGCTCCGTTGATTGCCTTGGCGCTGGCCGCATCGTTCGCAACCTATGAAGTCGTGAAACCGCTGCAGGCGACCGCCGCCGCCGCGGCGGCGCCCAGCGCGCCGTCGCTTGACGATAACAGCGTTGCCGCACTGCTTTCGCTCGATCGCGCCATGGAAACCCTGGCGGCGCGGGTGACGCCGGCGATCGTCAACGTCGCGGTCACATCCCGCAACAAACCCGAAATGGCCCAGGAACAACTGCCAGATGACATGCAGAAGTTCTTTGCGCCTTTCGGCGCTCCCTTTGGGCGGCAGATGCGCCCGTCTCAGCCACAGATCGAGCACGGCATCGGTAGCGGCGTAATCATTTCGCCGGACGGCTACATCGTTACCAACAACCACGTAGTGCAAGGTGCGGTGGAAATCAAAGTAACCATGAGCGACCGCAGAATCCTGACGGCTAAGCTGATCGGCACCGATCCGCTCACCGATCTCGCAGTCATCAAGATCGAAGGCAAAGATTTTCCCAGCGTGCCCTGGGTGACTCCACCAAACTGCTTCCCGGCCAGACGGTGCTGGCGTTCGGCAATCCGTTCGGGTTTCGCTTTACGGTTACGCGTGGGATCGTTAGCGCCTTGAACCGTCCGAATCTGAGCGGTGACGACCCACGCAAGCCCGGCGCATTCATCCAGACCGACGCGGCCATCAACCCGGGAAACTCCGGCGGCCCGCTGGTGAACGCTCACGGTGAAGTGGTCGGAATCAACACCTTCCTGTTCTCACCTTCGGGATCGTTCTCCGGAATGGGTTTTGCCATTCCGACCCAAATTGTGCGTCCGACAACCGAAGCCCTCATTCGCTATGGCAAAGTCAGCCACGGCTACATGGGGATCGGGATTTCCGATGTGACTCCAGAGAACTCCAAGTTCTTCCAGGTCACCGACAATCAGGGAGCTGTGATCACGCAGATCGAGCCCAACTCGCCGGGGGCCAAAGCCGGCTTGCAGGTTGGGGATGTGATCACAGGCATCAATGGGAAAGAAGTCAGCGACGCAAGTCAGCTTCAGGTGGAAGTCGGGCAGAACCGCCCGGGAACCACTCTCCACCTCCAACTGATGCGCGACGGCAAGAATATGACCCTTCCCGTCACCATCGAAGAAATGGGTAGCCGTGACAAAGAGGGGACTGAAAGCGCCAGCGCAGAACAAGACAAGCCGCGCTGGGGCCTGGGGATCGCAGACCTGACTCCAGAAACACGCGAGCAAGTGCAGGCGCCGAAAGATCTTCACGGCGCGGTGATTCAGCGCGTGCAACCCGGTAGCCCGGCGGAAGATGCCGGACTTCAGCCGGGAGACGTCATCGTGAGCGTAAACCGCCGTCCGGTGCAGAGCGCGGCGGAGGTGCGGCAGGCTTTGACGAGTGTGCCCAAGGGGCAGGACGCATTGGTACTGGTGTGGTCCAACGGTGGAAGCACGTTCCGCGTGCTGCACTCCCTGGAAGGCGCCTGATCGCGGTTGCCGCTGTGCTTCGCTGGATCCGGACCTCCTACGGAAGAAGGCGAAGTACAGCGCCCGCGACAGCAAAGAGACCTACGATACGATGACGCGAAACGTGCCCGGCCGCCACGTGGCGTTATGTTCCGGCCGGAACACAGCGTGCTGACAAGATGGGCTGTACGGTAGCGTCATGACAAGTAAGGCCACGAGAACAAAACAAAAGGCACTCAGGGCAGCCCTGGGCACCCTGCGTTGCCTTACGGGCTCAAGATCAGTGTTTTCTCCAAACGGAAACGCAGCGTGGTTTCGGCTGGAACTTTTACTTCTTTGCCTCGAGTCAGAACCTGAGTGAGAAAGCCACCACCCGCTCCGCTGGCAGCGCCAATTCCAGCGCCTCTGCCGCCGCCGAAAATGCCTCCGACGAGGGCGCCCAGCGCTGCTCCGCCGCCGAGGAATTCCGCCGTGCGACGATTCTTGCCAACTCCTTTGCCATTGCTTTCGTCG
Source organism: Terriglobia bacterium (assembly GCA_963765285.1). Classification (GTDB taxonomy): domain Bacteria; phylum Acidobacteriota; class Terriglobia; order Terriglobales; family Acidobacteriaceae; genus CAVWZH01. The sequence goes on along the minus strand of CAVXVR010000006.1, from coordinate 147,740 downwards.
ACATCCGAGCTGAAAACGTTGAAGGTCTTGCCGTCGCAAGTCACGGAATAAAGATCCAAAACCAATTCCGGGCTGCGTACTCCTGGCCCAGCCGCGACCTTGCGGACTACCAACAGCGCCGGACTGCCATGGCGAATGGCAACGCCACCGTTGACGTCTTCCACATCTTCGCTGATTTGCGCCGAGTAGGTTTGCCCCTCAGTGGACTGGGAAGAGTCGATGGTTTCGTTGGTATGGACGGAGATTTCCGTGCCCGTCGCAATTACCTTCGCGCCACTGGGCGGCACGGGCGCAGCCTGCGATGAAGCGCTAAACACCAGGGATTCCAGATCGCTGATAGGAAACTGGTATTTGATCCCCTGCATATCCTCGAAGCCAATGGGAGTGGCTCCCGTAAAGTGCCCGGAATAAACTTTACCGCTCCGCAGAGTCACGGTGTCATTGGTGGAAGTGAAAACCAGCGATTGCACATCGCGCAGGGGGAACTGGTATTGAACGCCCTGGCCGTCGGTGAAGGTGATGGCGCCGTTGCTTGCGCTGGTGAACTGGCCCGAATAACTCAAGCCGTTGCGCAGGATTGCGGTGTCCGCCAATGCAACTGAGCTAAGACAAATGAGAACGAAGCAACAGCAGACCGTTTTCATGAAGAGCTCCAATGTGGGGTGCCCAGCAGTATCTCCCACGCGCCTCTGGCCCAGCAACTCTTCTTGAGCCGTCCGATGTTATGCTGTCAGGCTCAATTGGCTGTCTGTCTCGGCGATTGGAGAGTTGAGTTCTGCGCTAAACCATGGTTCTGCTACTGCAATATTTCGGGCTGGCGTTCAGCGCCTTGTTGCCGGTGGTGAATCCCCTGGGTTCGGCTCTGGTGCTTTTAGGACTAGTGGGCCCTGCGCCCGATGCAGTGTTTCGCAAACTGGCGCAAGAAATCGCCCTAAGGACTGTTCTTTTTCTACTGGTGGTTGAACTTGTGGGTGCCGCGATATTGGGCTTCTTTGGGATCTCTCTTCCGGTGGTTCAACTCTCCGGCGGCCTGGTCCTCGCGGCCATGGGATGGGGCTTGCTGAACGAGAAAAGCTCTGGAGCAAACAAAGAACAGATCGCTGCCGGTGCAAACGAGGGCTCTCTCGAGGAAAAGGTGTTCTACCCATTTACCTTCCCCGTCACGGTGGGGCCGGCGTGCATCGTGGTGACGCTTACTCTGAGCGCGCACGCGGCCAGGAGCCAGACTCGCGCATGGGGTGTGGGAAGCGCACTGGCACATGCCGGCATCCTGGCAGGAATCCTTGCTGTGAGCCTGACAGTGTTATTGAGTTACACCTACGCCCCGAAGATCACGCAAAAGATTTCGCCGCAAACCGTGCATGGCATCTTGCGTGTGATTGCATTTGTGCTTTTGTGCATCGGTGTGCAAATCGCGTGGAACGGGTTGGATTCCATGTTGCGCAGCGTAGTCAAGCCGACCTGAACTTGGGCGGGGTTGGGCTAAGCGTAAGAGTCCACGGCTTGATCTTCATTTTCAAAAATCTCAAACAATGAGAGCACGCCCACCAGACGCAGCGTCTGAAGAGCGAACTTGGAAGGGTTGACCAGCTTGATGTTTCCGCCTCTTTGCTTGGCCGAGGCCATGGATTTGACCAGCACGCCAATGCCGCTGGAATCGACCATGGGAACCTCGGAGAGATGAACCACCAGACGCATATCTCCGGAACTGAGCGCCTCGTCCACCGCCTGGCGAAAGGCATCAACGCCTTCCCCCAGGCGCAGGGCCCCGCGAAGCTGGATTACATAAACCTCCGACCGCCTACGAACATTAATCTCCACTCGCTATTCCTCCCTGCCATGATAGCTGACGCCGCCTGCCCGGGGCGTACAATACATTGACACACACCAGATGCTTTGTTACAGTTCGCGCGCTCAAATTACGAGAGTTGCGGGATTTTTGCAAGCACTCCCCTCCCGCTTTGTTCCCTGTTATGTCATTCATCGGCCGGGAGTAGAATGAGCGGCTCGGTCTAACGGAGCTGGTTTCATGGCCACGGAAAAATCGAGGCCGCCGGGTTTGTCCCAGGATTTGCTGGGTGCGCTGTTGCGTACGCTCGAGGTGCGGCCGCGTGCCCAACTGGTGGCCCAGCAGGCAGTTGAGGTGCTACCAGATGCCACCGCCGTGCTCTATCTGGTTGAGGAAGATCAGGCGAAAAACCAGTTCTGGAGCGCGAAAGCCATCGCTGGTGATGTTCATCTGGATTCTGCTGAAATTCCTTTGGAATCGGGCACGCTGGGAGCCTTGGCGGAGCGCCGGGAAATCGTGGTCTTCGCAGGCAATGAATTAGCCCGGGAGGATTACGCTCACCTCCATACCCGCCGCACGCCGGTATCTCTCGCCTACATCCCGCTTTTCGCGGATGAGGTTCTGCTGGGCTGCGTCGAGGCCGCGAGTTTTGCCGAGCCTATTTCAGACGACGAACTGACAACCCTGCAGGAACTGAGCCAGCTCGCCGCGCCCTGCCTGGTCAGCGCTCTGGCTTACGAGCAGGAACGTAACGCGCAATTGGCTTCGATTTCGCGGCTAACCCAGCTCTACGATTTGGAGAAGACGTTCAATTCTGTTCTGGAGATGGACGAGCTGCTGCCGCTGGTGGCCTCCAAGTTCCGCGAAATTCTGGATGCTCAGGCGGTAAATCTGTGGATGGTCAAGGATGAGAACGAACTCCTGCTGCTCAACCGTGAGGGAGAAGACCTGAGCGTTCAACTGGGCTCCTCGCAGAAGGCCGGCGAGGGAGTCGCTGCCGAGGTTTCCGATTCTGGTGAGCCGCTGTTAGTAGAGGACCCGGAAGATGAACGTCTGAAGAAGCGCAATGAAAACGTCGAAGAGGGCACGGTTTCCTCCCTGATGGCTGCCCCTCTAATGGCGCAGGGGAACCTGGTGGCGGTTGTGGAGGCCGTCAACAAACTTGACGGGACGAGATTCGACGAAGATGACCTATTCTTCCTGAATACCATTGCCGAAACCGCCGCAGGCGCTTTGCACAACGCCAGCTTGCTGCAATCTGAGCGGAAAGTGGAAATCCTGGAGACCCTGGTGCGAGTGAGCACCGAGATTACCTCCACGCTCAATCTCGATCGGGTGCTCAAGGCGGTGGTGACGCTGCCGGGCAGCGTGATTCCCTATGAACGTGCGGCCTTAGCTCTGGAACAGCGCGGCAAGATGCAAGTCAAAGCAGTTTCTGGAATGGCACAGATCAATCCCGGCGATGAAGATGTGGCGCGGCTGCGGGAAATTCTGCAGTGGGCAGCGTTGTCGGGCGAAGAGATTCTGGTCAAGCAAATTGACGACGAGGTGGACGACCCACGGGAAGAGACCCGTGCCAAGTTCGGCAAGTATTTCTCCGAAACCACAATGCGGGCGTTTTATGCTCTTCCGCTGGCCGATGACGAAGGCCGGGTTGGAGTTTTGTCCTACGAGAGCAGCGATCCTGATTTCTTGACCGACGCTCATCTCGAAATGATTCGCATTCTGGCTGGCCAGGCGACGGTGGCTTTGCGCAACGCCTCTTTTTACAAGGACGTCCCGTTCATCAGCATTCTTGAGCCGCTGCTGCAGAAAAAACAAAAATTTCTTGCAATAGAGAAACGCCGGCGCGCTCTTTCTCTTGTGCTGGCGTGTTCGGCCATACTCTTTCTCGCGGTTTTTCCGATTCCCATGAGGCTCGACGGAACTGCCACCGTCGCCCCCGCGCGAACCGCACAAATCGAGCCTGAAGTCGAAGGCGTGGTGCGCCGGGTTTTTGTAAGTGAGGGGCAGAAAGTGAAGCAAGGCGACGTCCTGGCCGAGCTGGAAGATTGGCAGTATCGTTCTGCCCTGGCCGAGGCCGAGGCCAAATATGGAACCGCGAACTCGGAAATGAACCGTGCCCTGGCATCGAACGACGGCACCGCAGCAGGCATCGCCCGAGTGCAGGCAGCTTATTGGGGGTCCGAGGTCCAACGGGCCAAGGAGCGGCTCGAGAAAACTCGCTTGCGGACCCCTATCGATGGCTTGGTGGCTACGCCGCACGTCGAAGATCTCACCGGCCGCCACCTCGACGCGGGCGAGAGTTTTGCCCAAGTGGTGAACAACGCGCAGACCACCGTGGACGTCGCCATCGACGAACGGGACGCTCCGCTCTTGCACCAGGGCGCCAAGGCTGTCGTCAAGCTGGACGGTCTGCCGCTGCGAACATTTAAGGGTACCGTGGCTGTGGTGAGCCCCAAGAGCGACCTGGAAGGCGAAGAGCGCGTATTTTATGCCCGGGTAAAGATCACCGATCCGGGTCAGATGAGACCCGGAATGCAAGGGCGCGGCAAGATCTCTGCGGGCTGGCATCCCGTTGGTTATGTCTTTTTGCGGCGGCCGGCCATGTGGATCTACTCCAAGCTTTGGTCATGGCTGAGCTGGTAGAGGCAGAGCTTCACGGAACCTGGAGGTTGAGAGTGACGAAACGGAAAGCCACACTGATCGTGGGAATGATCTCAGCACTAACTCTGTTGCTGGGGACGGTGGCTTGCGAGGAGGCCAAACCCAGCGGGCAAGCAGTACAAGCCAGCGGCCCCGCGCCGCCCATCGCCGCTCCCCAACTGACGCCGGCGCAGGCCAGTACTTACCTCGCTACTGGCCCCATCGTGGTGGAGAACCAGGTGGACCTAACCGCGCAACACGGCGGAACTGTTGCCTCCATCAACGCGGATGTAGGCAAAGCGGTTCGCAAGGGCGATCTGCTGGCGGTGATCGACGATCGCCAGGCGACTGCCGACCGTGATGCGGCTGCGGCAAAACTCCGCAGCATCGAGGCCGACGTCAAGAACTGGGAGGCCGAAGTCAAAGTTCTGGAATCTGATGAGCAACGCGCCGAAAAAGAATGGGAGGCGCAGCTCATCACCAAGGAACAACTCGAGCACGTCCGTTTTAAGGTGATCGCCGACCGCTACGAACTGGAGCGTGAGCAGCAGAACCTACAGAACGCGAAAGACCAGCTTCGTTCCCGCGACCTTGAACTGGAAAAGACCCGCATTGAAGCTCCCTTCGACGGTATGGTGGCCCGCCGTTATGTCCGAGCCGGGCAGCAAGTGGTTCCCGGCGACCGCATGTTCTGGGTAACTGCGGTGGCGCCGTTGCGTGTGAAGTTCACGCTTCCAGAGAGATTCATCAGCAAAGTGCGCATGGGCCAGCAGGTGACCGTCACCGCCGCCGAGGCGGAAAGCGCCAACCACCAGGCCAAGATAATCCAGATCAGTCCGGTGGTAGATCCGGCCAGCGCCACCATTGAAGTACTGGCCCAGCTCCTCGGCCCCGCTGGGGATCTTCGTCCGGGCATGAGCGCCAACGTGAGGCTCGAGAACCTGCAATGAACCTTTCCGAAGCGTTCGATGCGGCGTTACCGGAACTTCCGGTGCAACGGGCGCTGCGCACCTTTCCCAAACTGCACCCCAAACTAGTCTGGCGCGAACACATAGAAGAGGGCGTTCCCGTGATCGTCGCCCATGTCCCTGGAAACCCCGACATCCTGCGCTTCGCCAAGGCGCACTGGGGGCTCGTCCAGCTTTTTGACGGAAACCGATCCTACGAGGAGGTGGCCCAGACCTACCTGGAGGAAACTGGCGTCGTCTACGAAGAGGCCGAACTCCGCCAATTTGCAGCAACCATGCGCGACAATGGTCTGTGGCAACAGACGGTTGGCGAGCAATACGGAGCCGGACACAAACACGCCCATTTGAAGGCCAAGAAGTCGCGCTGGACTGACCTCACCCATATCGACTTTTCAGCCTGGGATCCAGATGTTTTCCTCACACGGGCCCACCGCCACCTGAAATTCATTTACAGCGGTTGGTCTACTGGGCTCGCGTTGTGCTTGTTCGTTGCCATGATCTACATCTTCGTGGATCACTGGGGGGAGATCGGACAGGACACGCTCAAGTACTACAACTTTACGCAAAAAGGTGTGTCCGATCTTGTCGAATTCTGGATTCTATTTTTTCTACTCGGATTCTTTCATGAGTCTGCGCATGGGCTAACCTGCAAGCATTACGGGGGCGGCGTGCACCGCATGGGCTTCATGCTGCTCTTCCTTCAGCCTTGTTTCTTCGTCGACGTGAGCGAGGCTTGGGTGTACGCCACCCGTTGGCAACGCGCGGCTATCGTCGTAGCCGGCATTTGGGTGGAACTCGTTTTTTGTGCTCTGGCCAGTATCGCGTGGTGGGGTACCGCGACCGGTTCGTACGCCCATGAACTGGCGTACAAAGTCATCCTCATTACGGGCCTCGCCGTCGTCGTGCTGAACTTGAATCCCCTGATCAAGCTCGATGGATACTATCTTCTCTGCGAGCTGATCGGCGTGAGTGAAATCAAAGAGCGGTCCACAGCGTTTGTTAGCGGCTGGACCAAGCGAAATCTGTTCGGACTTCCGGTCACGTACGATTACGTAAATCCGCGCCGTGCCTGGTTGTACGTACTCTACGCCCTCGCCTCGGGAGCGTACAGCTACCTCCTAATGCTGGCGGTCTCGCGGTTCGCGTACAACGTGATGCGAGGCTTTTACCCGGAATGGGCTTTTCTTCCGGCACTCTGCCTGTGTTACGTGCTGTTCCGTTCGCGTCTCCGCAATTTGGTGACCCTTATGAAAACCGTCTACCTCGACAAGAAAGAGCGCCTTTGGGAGTGGCTTACCCTGCCGCGGCTAGCAGTACTCTCCGCCGCGATAGCTGTCGTTCTGTTTGTCCCGTTCTGGCGCGAGTCCGTCGAGGGACGTTTCGCTCTCGAACCGGTGCAGCGCGCTGTGGTTCGTGCGGAGGTGCCGGGGGAAGTGAACGAAGTTTTTGTCGATGAGGGCTCGCAGGTGACTGTGGGTGCGCCCCTGGTCCGCTTGCGCAATCTGGCCCTTGAAACCCGAACGGCCGGAGCCCAGGCCGAGGCCCGGGTTGCGGCGGCGAACGCCACGCAGGCGCAATTGAAATACTCGAGCTTCGGCCCGGCACAGCAGGAGAAGGAGCAATTGGCTCAGCGGAGTCGAGCGCTCACTGACCAGGCAGCCAAGCTGAACCTGGTCAGCCCCATACCGGGTATCATCACTACTCCCCGGATTTTCGATTTGCTCGGCTCAAATGTAAAGGCCGGCGCTCCGGTGGTGGAAGTTGCCGATCTCTCCCAGATGAGGGCGCGAATCTACGTGCCGGAGGCAGTATTGCTCCACGTCCGGCCTGGCGCAGAAGCTGTCGTCAAGCTCGACGCCCACCTGGCTTCAACTCCGGGCTGGGTGACCTCGCTGGCTCCAGCTTCGACGGATATCGAACCAGGGCTTTTGCACAAAGAGGACTACAGGGGGATTCGTGCGTCTACCTACTACGTGGCAACGGTCATGGTTCCGAACGACCAGAGAGCGCTACTTGAGGGAATGTCAGGCACAGCCAAGATCTACTCAGCTCGTCACAGCTTAGCCAGCCTTGCCTGGCGGGGGATTCGTGAGTTTCTCGCGCGCAAATTGTGGTGAAAAGCATAAGGGAGGCTGTGTAACCAGCCTCCCTTCGATGCGCCGGACGTGGTAGGGTCTCCCCCGAGTCCCCCCCGTCCTTGCCAGCCTATCGTTAGATCTTCTTCATAGTTTCCATTGGACCGCGCTTGTAGGCTTCCAGCGGGCTGCGCTTGTAGGCCTGCAGCGGCAGATGCTTCTGGGCCTGCAAGGGCAGATGCTTCTGGGCCTGCAAGGGCAGATGCTTCTGGGCCTGCAAGGGCAGATGCTTCTGGGCCTGCAAGGGCAGATGCTTCTGGGCCTGCAAGGGCAGATGCTTCTGGTGCGGTCGGCCTGCAAGGGCAGATGCTTCTGAGCCTGCAAGGGCAGATGCTTCTGAGCCTGCAAGGGCAGATGCTTCTGGGCCTGCAACGGCAGATGCTTCGTCACCACGACGGGTGTGGCGGTGCTGCTGCCAAGATCAGACTTGCTGGCTAGGATGGCCTTGTGAGTCGTCTTGCGGTTGCTGATCAAAGACTTTTTCTGTACCGCCATGTTGCCCTCCGTTGGACTTTACGTCCTAATCTCTCAGCCTCCGGTTTTCTTTCAATCCGTTCGGCTTGTCCTTTCCTAGTGCAATGATCCTGCCAAACTCACGGCACAACCCTCGGCATCGCCAAGTTATTTAGATTCAAATGGTTACAGATGTGATCCTGCTACGACGGGGGTCGCAAACAAGATCTTAGGCTTGTCTTGGTTCAAAAATTAACTGCGCCTGGGGTTAATTATTGACCGGCCTGAAGATTGTATTTCCGGCAAAGGTACTTCATCCGCTGAGGATCGAGACCAAGCAGCGTGGCCGCAGCCATCTTCTTGCCCGCCCGTCCGGCGTAGGGCTGCTTCCAGATAGGCAACTTCAATCCGCGCCATCTCGTCGTCGAACGAAATGCCCTTTTCGGGAATCAGCAAGAGCTTCCTGCTTGGCAGTACTGGTGTAGAGAATCTGCTGGGGCAGGTGGGTGACGCCGATGACCTGCGACGGCACCATCAGCACCAATCGTTGCACCAGGTTCTCCAACTCCCGCACGTTGCCCGGCCACGAATAGTCCTCAAGCGTGGACAACGCGTCCGGTTCCAGACGCTTGAGAGGAAGATTGTTGGCGCTACAGTAGAAGCGCAAGAAGTGATCCGCCAGCAGGGGTATGTCGCCTTCACGTTCACGTAAGGGCGGCAAGAAGAATGGGGACAACGTTGATCCGATAGTAGAGGTCTTCGCGGAAATCGGCCCTCCCGGACGGCGTCCTCAAGATCCTCGTTGGTGGCCGTGATCAGCCGGAAGTCGATCTTCTTGGAGATCTTGCTGCCGATGCGCTGCACGGTGTGGTACTCGATGGCGCGCAGCAGTTTGCTCTGCAGTGCGGAACCGAGGGTCCCGATTTCATCCAGAAATAGGGTGCCACCATGGGCCGCCTCAATGTGGCCGGCTCGGGCTTCATGGGCTCCCGTGAACGCGCCCTTTTCGTGACCGAAAAGTTCTGCCTCGATCAAGGTTTCCGGTAAAGCGGCACAATTCACACTAATGAAAGGCTTATCCGCCCGCGGACTGCTGGCGACGATCGCCCTAGCTACGAGTTCTTTACCCGTGCCACTTTCACCGCGGATCAACACAGTAGTGTTGCCCTGAGCGACCCGGCCGACCGCGTCGTAGACCAGGCGCATGGCGTCGCTGCCCCCGATCAGATCGCAAAATGAATAGCCACTGAGGGCTTGCTCATGCAGCGTCCTGGTGTCGATTTCCTGGCGGCGCCGCTCCAGCGACTGTTGCAGTACCGCGCGAACTTGATCGAAGTCTACCGGCGCCACGAAGAACTCATCCGAGCCGGCTTCTTGCGCCTTTTGCCGGACTAACTTACTGCGCGAACGCGTTAAGGCTACCAACAGCAGATCCGGCTCCAATTGCCGGAGTTCCGTCAGCAGTGCAGTACCGCTCCCGCTTTCCTCGCCGGCTGTGTCGATGTCGACCACCACTGCTTCCAGCGCCGCTTCGCTTAGCAACGTAAGGAGCTCATCGCGGGAACCGAGTATCGTGGTATGGAAAACTGAAGCCAGGGAACTCTGCACCTCGGGAACCACATCTTCGTCACCGGTGATGAGGGCGATGCGTGGCGCGGCGCCGAGAGAAGTCAGGCTCGAGGGCATGGGGGTCGCTCCGTAGATCATCAGCCTTCCCCCGGCTGCGGCGAAGACTGCGACCAGATAGTGCCCGCATTATAGGTTAATTTTTCACCCTCTGCACGTTTACTCAGGTCTGGCCTGTTGCTCGACATTGCAACCGGCACGGGAGCGTAAAATCTTGCACTCGGCTCTTGGCTGGCGTCGGGGCTGAGCTTGCGGGAGGGTGAATGGCAGACGAGTCGCGATGGCGCGAGCTGGGTATGGGCCGGCAGATTACCCGGCGGGACTTCTTGAATGGAGCCGCGATGGCCGTTGCCGCGCCCTCTCTAGCGAGCGGCGCGTCTTGGATACCTGGGAAGGAGCCTTCCGCAACGCATTCGGCCCCGGAAAAAGATCCCAGCTATCCTCCCGCTCTCACCGGTCTCCGCGGCAGCCAGGAAGGGGCTTACACCTACGCACACCGCCTGCGCGACGGCGAGTTCTGGGAAACGGCCGGCGAACCCGAGGACACCGGCGAGACCTACGATCTGGTCGTTGTGGGTGGAGGCATCAGTGGACTGGCGTCGGCATATTTCTATCGCAAGCTGGCAGGAGCCGATGCCCGCATTCTCCTGCTCGAAAACCACGACGATTTTGGCGGACACGCCCGGCGTAATGAATTCCGCGTAGGCAAGCGACTCCTGCTTAGCAATGGGGGGACACAGTCGATTGAGAGTCCTTCGCTTTACAGTCCGGTCGCGAAAGGACTGCTTGCCGATTTGGGTCTCGAAACCCAGCGGTTTTACAAAGCATACGACCGAAAGCTCTACTCCCGGCTCGGAACTGCGTGCTTCTTCGACCGCGAAACGTTTGGTGAGGACCGCCTGGTAACAGGAATGGGGTCCACTCCCTGGCCAGAGTTCCTCGGCAAGTCACCCCTGTCAGAAACCGCGCGTCATGAAATTGCGAGGCTTTATACGCAAAAGATCGACTATCTCCCGGGCCTGTCCCGAGAGGAAAAAATTGCCCGGCTGCGAAAAATCAGCTATGCAGACTTTCTCACTCAAATTTGCAAAGCTTCGCCCGAAATATTGCCGTTTTTTCGGAGCTACACCCATGACCTTTTCGCGGTCGGTATCGAATCCATCTCCGCCTGGACCTGCTATCGGAACCCGGATGACTATAGCGCGATGGTCTACGCCGGGTTCGGCGGCTTGGGATTGGGTCAATCTGAAGAAGAAGAGCCTTACATTTTTCACTTCCCGGATGGCAACGCTTCCATCGCGCGACTGCTGGTGCGGTCGCTTATTCCCACTTCGATCCCCGGCAGCAATATGGAAGACGTGGTTACGGCTCGCGCCGATTACAGCCGGCTCGATCAGCCTGGCTCAGGCGTACGGCTTCGCTTAAACAGCACCGTGGTTCGCGCCCGTCAATCCGGGCCCGCCGCGAAATCGGTTGAGGTCGTCTACGTTCGTGGAGACAAACTGCAAAGAGTCGGGGCAAAGAGCTGCGTCCTGGCCTGCTACAACGGCATGATTCCGTACTTGTGTCCTGAACTCCCGGAAAAACAAAAAGAAGCCCTGCATTACGGCGTGAAGGCGCCGTTCCTTTACACCCATGTAGCGATTCAGAACTGGGCGGCTTTTCACAAGCTGGGCATTCATCAGATTGTCTCACCCGGCAGTTACCACTGTTTCACCATGCTGGATTTTCCCGTGAGTCTCGGCCAGTATGAATTTCCCAGCCAGCCCGAAGAACCCATGGTGCTGTTCATGCTGCGGACTCCCTGCAAACCAGGCCTGCCGCGGCGCCAGCAATATCGCGCGGGAAGATCAGAACTCCTGCGAACTCCGTTTTCCGTTTTCGAGCGCAATATTCGCGAGCAATTGCAAAGAATGCTGGGACCGGCAGGCTTCAGCGCAGCAGACGACATTCAGGCCATCACGGTGAATCGCTGGGGCCATGGCTACGCTTACGAATACGAGTCGCTGTCGGACCCGGACTGGCCGCCGGAAGAACGTCCCTGCGTGGTCGGGCGCAAACAATTCGGGCGCATTGCCATCGCCAACTCAGATGCGGCCGCGACCGCATATACCGATGCGGCAATTGATCAAGCTTACCGTGCGGTGAAGGAAGTGCTGTCGGCGTAGGGCTTCTCGCCGCCCCCGAGAAAAGACCGTGCACCAACGTAACCTCAGCCTCTGGTTCTTCGGGATTATGATTTCCGGGAGCACACCGTTCCTCCCTCTACGGATTGCTCAGGGAGGTCCTTCCCATGCAACAGATATTCCGAGGCTTGTTCATGTTCTTGGCCAGTGTTTTCTTGCTGACCGTTTTCGGGTACGGCCAGGACGCGCCATCGTTGGGCGATGTAGCGCGTCAGGCGCGCCAGCAGAAACAGAGCAAAGACGCCCAGAGCAAAACCACGCCTGCCAAGGCGACTAAGGTCATTACCAACGAGGAGATTCCTGAGAGCCCCGAAGCGGCTGCGGGTTCCTCCAAGCCCGACGATCCGGCCCCAGCCGCAGCACACTCGGCTGGAGGAACGAAACAACCCGCCGACCAATGGAAATCCCAGATTCAGGCACAGAAGAGCGCTATCAACTCGCTGCAAAGCCAGATCGACAAGCTCAACGGGTCCATTCAGTTTGCACCGGGGAACTGCGTCGCCGGCTGCGTGCAATGGAACGAGCGCCAGCAGCAGAAACAGCAGGAAGTAGAGCGGATGCGGGCGCAACTGGAGCAGCAGAAGAAACGGCTGGAGAGTATGCAGGAATCGGCCCGTCAGCAAGGCTACGGCAGCTCGATTTACGATCCGTAGGACCCAGGTGGCGACGCGCTGTCTGCAGAAAACTTAAGGGCGGTGGGTTTCCCCACCGCCCTCTCTGTTTGTCTTGTAATCAGGCCAGTTCGCCTATGACGAAACCGGTACAGCTTTCCCGTATTCGTCCGCCGCGGCGGACTCGGTAAGTTCGATGCCCCAGCCTTCGTTGCTAAGGCCTTCCACGCCCACCTGGTACTCCCGCGTCCCTTCCATCTGCGTTACCCACACCACTTTGAACTGCAGTTTCCGCTGGTGATATTGCAGAGTTAGTTTGTCGCCTTTCTTAAGCTCATGGCGGATCGCGCCCAGCCGCGCGCCATTGGGCGTGATGTCCAGCGTGTGGGCCAGCTCCTGCATCGGTTTATTGGCCCCATCGCGCCAGCACACCCGCACTGGGAGCACCATCTTGATTCGTTTCTGACGACGCTTTCCTTTACCCAAGCAGAGCCCCCAAATGATTGATCGGCCGAAAACTGGCAGGAGTCCAGTCAATAGTTGGAGGCACTTTTGGGGCCAGAATCCCATGCTTGCACGCTCTCGGGCAGGGCCCGAGAATCACTCACTTACGAGCTGCTGTGCAGGTTCCCGCAACTCCGCTGAGTCTCGGATCGACGCTCTATAGCAATCCGGATGACAGATTTTGTCAGTGCGTGGTGCGTTGCGTGGAGGGAGTTTGTACCGTTGAGTTCGGAGAAGGCAGGCCGGTTCGCACCTTGATGCCCTCGCCTTCAACGACTGTGTAGATGAAATCGGCTGGCACATCATGCAGCACTTCGACCTTGCCGCTCGGCCACCGGATTTCGACTTCGGTCATTTTGTCTTCCGCTCCCAGGCCAAAGTGCAACCGCGGGTCATTTGATGAGATATAGCTTCCGCCGGCGCGGACCTCGCTGAATTGGGTCAGGTTTCCTGCCTTCACTGTGATCCGCGCACCGATTGCCATCTTGTTGCTTTTTGTTCCAACCAGTTTGAACAGCACGCGGTGGTTGTTGTTTGCGCCCTGATTAAGGAGCAGCGTGGGCGGCGCGCCCACGTTCACAATCACGATATCGATGTTGCCGTCGTTGTTGACGTCTCCGAAAGCCGCGCCCCGGCGGCTCTCTGCGGGGATCGCCTCCAGAACGCCTGAAACATCTTCGAACGTCCCGTCGTGATTATTGCGGAACAACTGCATGGGCTGACGGTAGGCTGGTCCGCCGGGAACGGAATCGACCTGAGGATACACATGCCCGTTGGCGACGAAGATGTCGAGCCAGCCGTCGTTGTCCATATCAAACAATGCGGTCCCCCATCCCACGTAGGGATAAGTCGGCTTAGCTAATTTAGCGGGCCAGCTCACGTCCGCAAAGCCTTCTTTTCCCATGTTCCGGTAAAGCGTGTCCGGTTGTTCGGTAAAATTAGTGACGAAGATCGCCATGCGTCCCTCGTGGCGATAATCGCCCCAATCGACGCCCATTGAGCCCTGTGCTTCGCCGTCGCTGCTTAGCGCGACCCCGGAAAGCATGCCCACTTCCTCGAACGTACCGTCATGTTTGTTGCGATAGAGATAATTAGGCCCGGCGTCGTTGGCCACGTATAAATCGGGCCAGCCGTCGTTGTCATAATCGCCCCAGACGACGCCTAGGCCGTAGTAGTGGCTGGGATCGTCGACTCCAGCTTTCTTCGATACTTCTTCAAACGTGCCGTCGCCGCGGTTGTGATACAGCAGATCGGATTCTCCCGGCATTCCCCAAGGGCCGCACTGCACCAGGATTCCCTTGAAGCGGCAGTTCTTCTCATCGCTGCCAAAGTCGGGCAGTTTGTTCATGTCGAAATGCACGTAGCGCGAAACGAACAAATCCACGCGGCCATCTTTGTCATAGTCGGCCCATGCGGCGCCCGTGCTGAACCCGCCGCCGGCCACGCCAGCTTTGTCGGTGACGTCTTCGAACTTGCAGTTCCCTAGATTGTGATAGAGCGCATTGCCGCCGTAGCCGGTGACGTAAATGTCGGGCAAGCCATCGTTGTCGTAATCGGCGACAGCGACTCCCATGCCCCAGCCTTTCCGGGATAGCCCGGCAGCCTGCGTTATGTCCGTAAATTTGAAATTCGCGTCCTGATGGTAAAGCGTGATGAGAGGATCCCCGCCCGCCCGGTAGCGCTCGATGGTCGATCCGTTCACGGTGATGATGTCAAGTTTGCCGTCATTGTCGCAGTCAATCAGTCCGGCCCCGCCGCTCATCGATTCGACGATGTACTTCTTTTCCGGCGTGGAGATGTGCGAGACGGTCAGGCCGACTTCTTTGGCGACATCCTTGAATTGGGGGAGGGGATTTTTCGGCGGACCCGACTGAGCGAAAGTGAGCACAGAAAGGCACAGGCCCAGAAAAAGAAGTTTGCGCATGACGAGAAAAAGCTCATGAAATTATAGATGATAATCTGCTAGAGTTTGGACGCTTCGGGCTTGATTTCCCGCGGGAGGAACCGTGCGCATCGACTTGTTCAAGATGGAAAGAACCCAGTGCATGTACGAAAACGAAGTGGACTACAACCTGTCTGAGAGCGGCGTTCTGCCCATGCGTGTGGAAGAGATTCTGGACGGCGCCGACCCCGCCACCTTCCTCTCGATCAGCCTGAAGTACACCGAATCGGACGGTTCGAAAGAATTCCGCGATCACATTGCCAACTGGTATGGAACCACGCGCGATCACATACTTGTCACGAATGGCGGCTCAGAAGCCAATTTAATGTGCGCCTGGGCACTGCTTGAAAAAGACGGCCATGCCGCCGTCATGCTGCCGAATTATCTTCAGACCTGGGGCTTATCGCGCGCCTACGCCGGTAAAGCCAACAGTTTTCGGCTGATGGAAAAAGTTGAAAACGGCAAGCCGCGCTGGGGACTTGATGTCGACAGCCTGCACAAAGCCGTCAGCAAGAAGACGCAGCTGATCGTGGTGACCAATCCCAACAATCCCACTGGCGGCGTGCTCAGTGAAGAGGAAATGGAAGAGATTCTCGGCGTGGCACGCAGGAATAATGCCTGGCTGATGGTGGATGAAATCTATCGCGGAGCGGAAGTCAGCGGCCCGCTCACTCCCACGTTCTGGGGGCGCTACGAGAAACTGCTGATCACTTCTGGGCTATCAAAAGCGTTCGGTGCGCCGGGCTTGCGCATCGGCTGGGTCGCCGGCCCGCGAAAAATGATTGCCAAACTCTGCTCGTACCACGACTACACCACGCTCACGCCCACGATGCTGGGCGACCGCCTCGGCCGCATCATCATGGAGCCGGCGCGGCGCGAGAAGGTTCTGGAGCGCACCCGCGCCATCATCCGCCGCAACCTGCCCAAGCTCGAATCGTGGATCCACTCCCACGACGATATCTTCACCTACATTCCGCCTGTAGCCGGAGCCATCACGTTCTTCCGCTATAAGCTGCCGATTTCATCGACCGCGCTCTTCGACAAGTTGCGGAAGGAGCAGTCGGTGCTGATTACCCCGGGAGACCAATTCGGCTTCGGGAAATATATCCGCTCGGGGTATGGATACGATATCGACTACACGCTGCGCGGTTTGGCGCGTGTGGATATTGTGCTGGAACAATTGAAGCAGAAGGGAAGCCGGGCGAAGCCGGTGCGCGTTGCCCCGAGGCGTGGAGCCGCGTAAAAGTCTTCACCACAGAGGGCACTGAGGAACAGAGGAACGATTGGATAAAGCCTTCTCTGTGATGCCCTGTCTCCTCTGTGGTTCCGTTTTGCTATGTCAAATCGAGATTCGTTCACCTTGTTTCGCGGCTTTCGCCCGCTCCATTACCAAGACCGCCGCCGCAACATCCTGCACGCCCACGCCGGTCAAATCACAAACGATAATTTCATTTTCCGAAACTCGTCCCGGCTTGAGTCCGGCGGTGATTTCACCAAGCTCGGCGTAAATGTTTTCCTTGGTAATCGCGCCGTTCTCTATCGCGTGGTGAATCTCTCCCAGGCGTAGACATTGCGGCACACTGTCGGCCACGATTTTGTCGGTGCGCGCCAACACACCTACATCCAGCTCCTGCTTCTCCGGAGCATCCGAGCCTACAGCAATCACCGTGACGCCCGGACTCAACCACTCCGCCTGAACCAGCGGCTCTCGGCTTGCCGTCACCGTGATCACGAGATCGGCTCCTTCTACCGCCGACCGTGCCGACTCCGTCACCGCGAAATTGCAAGCCGGAATTCCGCGACGCTGGCCCAAATCATCCACACATGCTTGAGCTTTGTGCGGATCGCGTCCCCAGACGCGCACTTCGCTGAAATTTCTGACTAGGGCGAGCATCTCCACCTGATACCGTGCCTGCCCTCCGGTTCCGATCACTGCCACCGTACGAATCTGTTTTCGAGCCAGGTGCTTCGCCGCACACGCTCCCGCCGCACCCGTGCGCAGATCAGTGATGAATCCGTTGTCGAGGAGAAACGCGCTCGGCGCACCGGTCTGCGCGTCGAACACAACCACCATTCCGTCGTTCGCCCCCAACCCAAGTTGAGGATTGTTGGGAAAGCCCGAGACAATTTTTACCGCGTAGTAGGGCCCGCCCCGAATATAGCCAGCCTTGATGTGAATCTCGCCGTGTTGTTCCGGTACATCAAGCTGGATGACAGAAGGAAGCTCGGCCTGTCCGGTTGAGTAGGCAGCGAAGGCCCGTTCCATGACCTCAATGCAAGCCGCTGGATCGAGCAGGGAACGAATCTCGGGCTCGCGCAACAGCAGAATCTGGCGGCTCATGCGGGCGCAGACTCGGCTTCCGCCGCCGGGAGCTTTCGCCGCTCCCGCCATCCTTCAATGATCATGTAAAGCACTGGAATGAAGAATAAGTTCAGCACGGTGGACATTATCATTCCGCCGAACACCGTCGTGCCCACCGAGCGGCGTCCATGCTCGCCTGCGCCTGTGGCCAGAACCAGGGGCACCACGCCGAGAATAAAAGCGAAGGAAGTCATCAGAATCGGACGCAAGCGAATGCGCGCTGCTTCGATGGTGGCTTCGATCAAAGGCAGCCCGCGCTGGCGCAACTGCTCGGCGAATTCCACGATCAGAATTGCGTTCTTGCTGGCCAGTCCGACCAGCATGACCAGTCCGATCTGGCAAAAGACGTCGTTTTCCAAACCTCGCAACCATTGTGCGGAGAGCGCTCCCAGCAGGGCCATGGGTACGGCCAGCAGCACGATGAAGGGCAGAACAAAGCTTTCATACTGCGCCGAGAGGGTCAGATAGACGACCAGCGTTCCCAGCCCGAACAAAATCAGCGTCGTAGTTCCGGATTGCAGTTCCTCGAGCGAAATCCCGCTCCATTCGTAGTTGAATCCCTGGGGCAGAGACTTCGCGCTCATTTCCTCCATCGCGTTGATGGCTTGGCCTGAACTGAATCCCGGCGCCGCCGAACCAATAATCTCGGCGGAACGAAACAGATTGTAATGGCTGATCACCTGCGGCGTCGTGGTCTGGCCGATGCTTACCAGATTGTCGAGCGGCACCATCGCACCGCTGTCCGAGCGCACATAGAACTGCTTCATGTTCTTCGGCTCAGTCCGGAACTGTTTGTCCGCCTGTACGTACACACGGTACGAACGGTTGTTGAAGTCGAAGTCATTCACGTAGGACGACCCCATATAGACGCCCAAAGTGTCAGTGATCTGCTGCAGCGGAACGTGCAGGCTTTTGGCCTTCTCGCGGTCGATCTTCACCAGAAATTGCGGGTCGTTGGCGGTGTAGTCGCTGAACAAACCGGTCAGGTCTTTACGCTGACCGCCCTCGCGCACTAGACCCTGAGTCGCGTTGGCCAGTTCCTCGAGGGTGTGTCCACCCTCGTCTTGCACTTCGAATTGGAAGCCTCCAAACTCACCCAGTCCTTGCACCGCGGGCGGCAGAAAGGGAATCACAATTGCCCCGGAGACGCCGAACAACATGGGGCGAATGCGGTTGACCACGGCGTCCGCCGCATGTTGTTCACCCTTGCGCTTGGAATACGGTTGCAGCGAGGCAAAGATGATGGCGCGGTTGGCGGCGCTGCCGCTAAAGCTGAAGCCGGTCACGGCGAAGGTTCCCGCGACCTCCGGGACCTTGTCCAGAATGTCGGAAACCTGCTTGCCGATATTCTTGGTGTATTCCAACGAAGCCCCGGAAGGCGCCTGTATCGCGATCATGAAATATTCCTGGTCTTCGTTGGGCACAAAGCCTTTGGGAACGCGCTGGAAAATCCAATAGGTGAGACCGAGACCGGTAAAAAACAGCAGCACGGCGGCCCACCGGTATAGCAGGAATCCGCGCAGCAAATGGCGGTAGGCGTTGGTGACTGCGGCAATGACCTTGTCCACTTGCCGGAAGAACCAGGCCTTCTCGCCATGCTCACGTCCCAGCAGCATGGCGGCGAGCGCGGGCGTCAGCGTCAAGGCATTGAACGCGGAGATCGAAATAGAGAACGCGATGGTCAGCGCAAACTGCCGGAACAAGATGCCGGTGGTCCCCGGGAAAAACGCCACGGGAACGAACACCGCGACCAGGACGAGAGAGGTGGCGATGACTGCGCCTGCCACTTCACTCATGGCCACCGAGGCAGCCTTATGCGCGTCCCGTTCCCCCTCTTGTATGTGGCGCTCAATGTTTTCAATGACCACGATGGCGTCGTCCACCACCAGGCCCGTGGCCAGTGTGATGCCGAACAACGTCAGAGTATTGATAGAAAAGCCGAGCAGTTTTACGAAGGCAAACGTTCCGATCAGCGAAACCGGAATCGTAACCGAAGGAATGATGGTGCTGCGCCAGTCCTCCAAAAAGACAAAAATCACCAGAACCACCAGAATGATGGCTTCCCCGAGAGTGCTGATGACGTCGTAAATCGACTCGCCTACCGCATCGGTCGTGTCGAAAGCCAGTTCGTATTTCATCCCCGGGGGAAATCGCTTGGAAAGCCGTTCCAGTTCGGCGATCGCCTTTCGATCGACTTCCAGGGCGTTGGCGTTGGAAAGCTGAGTGATGCCCAGACCAACCGAGTCATGACCGTTGTATTGCAGATCAGAGCTGTAGTCCTCCGCACCCAACTCGGCGTGGCCGACGTCTTTCAGGCGCACCAGAGTGCCGTCGTTGTTGGTCTTCAGGATGATGTTGTCGAACTCGAGAAGCTTCGCTCAGCCGGCCGATGGCGCGCACGCTGATCTGAAATGCCTGATCTTTCTGGATGGGCGGCTGTCCGACTTGTCCCGCGGCCACCTCGACATTCTGTTCCTGCAAAGCGTTGACCACATCGCCGGCGGTGAGTCCGCGGCTGGCCATGCGCTCGGGATCAAGCCAGAGCCGCATGGAATACTTACGCTCGCCAAAGATCTCGACATTCGCCACTCCCGGAACGCGCTTGAGCGCATCGCGCACGTAGACATCGAGATAATTGCTCATAAACAGCGGATCGTAACGGCCGTCGGGAGAGTACACCGCGGCGCCGAACACGAAATTTTCTGACGATTTCACGGTGGTCACGCCGATCGATTTGACCGCATTCGGCAGCCGCCCCAGCGCAATATTCACCCGGTTCTGTACGTCGACGGTCGCCAGGTCGGGATCGCGATTCAGGTCAAAAGTCACGGTGATAGCACTGCTGCCATCGTTCCCGCTCGCAGAGGTCATATACTTCATGCCCTCCGCTCCGTTGATCTGCTCTTCCAGCGGAATGGTTACGGCCGTTTCCACTGTCTGCGCGCTGGCGCCGTTGTAGAAACTGCTCACTGAAACTTGCGGCGGCGCGAGAGTCGGGAACTGCGAAATGGGAAGAGTGGGAATCACCACCGCGCCGGCCAGGATGATCAGCAGCGCACACACCGTGGCAAACACCGGCCGTTTGATAAAGAAGTCAACAAACATAGGAAAAGAGAATCAGAATCTCAGGCCGCGAATTCCGAAGGCCGCAGCCCGGAGCCCTAGTTTTGCGGAATTACCGGCGCCCCGTCGACCAGAAATTGCATTCCTGAAACCACAACCTTGTCGCCGGGCTTAATCCCGTCGAGCACTACGTAATTGTTGCCTGCCATCTCGCCCACGCGCAGCGGCCGCTGGTGCGCCACCATCTTGCCGTTCTGTTCTTCGGCTACGAAGGCGAAGTACTGCCCGCCGATGCGCGAGACCGCGAGCACAGGAACCACGGGGCCCACGCGTGTCCCCCACACAACTCGCGCCCGAATGAACTGCGCCGTGCGCAATTTGTCGTTGCTGTTGGCGATTCGCGCTTTTACTAGAACAGTTTGCGTCGTGCTGTCCACCTGTGGAGAAATGAAGCTTACCTGGCTCTCGCCCAGCTGATTGCCTTCGCCATCCACAATGTGGACCGGGATGCCCAGCTTAAGCTGGGCCGAGCGTTCCACCGGGACGTATACGTAAGCTTCGAGCGTGCCCGGTTTGTCGACCGTTGTCAGCATGGTGGTGGTCGTAACCCGGTCGCCGACGCGGACCGGAATGTCGCCCACAATGCCGCTCGCCCCGCCGGTCACGCTGTAGTAGTGGAGTTGTACTTCCTGCTCCTGCACCTGGGCAGCCAGAGCGTGCAATTGCGCCTGAGCAGCATCGAGGGCCGTTTTCGCCTGGTCGAGATCTTGCTTGCTGATCACTCCGGCGGCATAGAGTCCGCTGGCCCGGTCATACTGCTGCTGCGCCCATTTCAGGTTGGCCACTTGGGCATCTCTAGAATTCTGCTGCGTCTTAACTGTGGCCTGTTGTTTGGCAGGATCAATCTGCATCAGGGGCGTTGAGGGGCCCACGTGATCGCCCGAGTGCACAAAAATCTGGATGATTTGCCCCTCCACCTGCGGCATGATTACGGCAGACTCGCGTGATTTTAGGGTGGCGACGTATTCGCTGGTGTCGTCGACTGCCACCGATTGCGCGACCGCCAGCTTGACCGGAATTCCTCCCGGCCCTTCCGCCTGCGCGCTCTTGGGCGAATTCGCGGCACAGCCCACAAACACGCCCAGCCAGATTGCCAAGCCGAGCAGCGCCGACACCACGTCCGGGCGTGACCCGGCTGGTCCCTTATGATTCCTGAGTTTCATCCAAAGTACCCTAACATGCGCTCGGTGCGTGGCCATGACTCGACAGGGAGCCGCATTCGGCGCAGACCCGAACAACGGTTGGACATGACACTCTATGCCCGGTTAGCGAAAAAGCATAACAAATTGGATTTCCGGCCGCGCTCCGCCCCTCTGCTACATTATCTGGGCCATGAAACCGGCCCGTGGTTTTGCCAGTGACAACAACGCGACTGTACATCCCGAGATTCTGGAGGCGATCTCCGCAGTCAACCAGGGACACACCATTGGATACGGCACCGACCGTTACACCGATTCCGCAGTTCGCCGCTTCCGAGAGCATTTTGGGGCCGACACCGAGGTCTTCTTCGTGTTCAACGGCACCGCGGCCAATTGCCTTAGTTTGAAGGCGCTCACCGAGAGCCACCACGCCGTCATCTGTCCTGAATCGGCCCACATTTACACCGACGAATGCGGCGCGCCGGAAAGGTTCACCGGCTGCAAGCTGCTTCCGGTTGCGACGGCTGACGGAAAACTTACTCCGAAGCTGGTCAGCGCCGCTTATCACGACATTGGGACCAGCACCACGTGCAGCCGCGAGTGATCTCGATTACCCAGGCTACCGAAACCGGCAGAGTTTACCGGCCCAGCGAAATCAAAGCCCTGGCCCGGTTTGCCCACGGGCGGGAGATGTTTCTGCACATTGACGGCGCCCGCATCGCGAACGCCGCGGCAAGTTTGGGGCAGACCTTGCGGCAGGCGACTCGCGACCTGGGCGTAGACGTGCTTTCTTTCGGAGGCACTAAGAACGGCGCAATGGGAGCGGAAGCCGTCGTTTTCTTTGACCGCGAACTGGCTCGCGATTTCCTCTACCGCCGCAAGCAGGGCATGCAACTGGCCTCCAAGATGCGCTTCGTTTCGGCCCAGTTCGAAGCGCTTTTGACCAACGATCTGTGGCTGCGGAATGCCCGCCACGCCAACCGCATGGCTCGGCTGCTGGAAAAAGAAGTCCGTAAAATTCCGCAGGCAGAGGCAAAGATCGTTTACCCGGTGGAAGCCAACGGTGTGTTCGTCAAGATTCCGCGCGGCGCCATCGCCCGCCTGCGGAAACGCTATTTCTTCTATATGTGGAATGATCAGGAATCGGTGGCGCGCTGGATGTGCTCGTTCGATACGACCGAGGAGGACGTGAAACAGTTTGCGAAATTCGTTGCAGAGACCCTGGGAGGGTAATCCCGTTACTCCCTGCGCCCCAAAGGCTTGATTCCAGATGGCCTTTAAACTAAACTTTGCTCTCTCCTCCACTGCAATTCATAGTAAGTTAGAAGCCATGACTTTCGGGTTCCGGTGCGCGTTGCTCCTGTTGCTGGCCGTTCTTATGGCCGGGATGCTGACCTGTGCGCGCGACCAGCAGTTGGAGTCGATTCAGATTGTTCCTTCGGCTGAGACTTTCCTGGCCCCGGACCCGAACACGTCCATCACTCTGAGAGCACTGGGAAATTACATTCATCCGTCGGTGCAAAAGGACATCACCAGCCAGGTCACCTGGGCGTCGAATACGCCAGGCTTAGTAACCGTCACATCTGCCGGCGTGTTGGCTCCCGCGCAAACTGCGGTTTGTGGCGGCGCCCTGGTTTCGGCGACGGTGCAGACCAACACCGCCGGCAATCGGGACTCCCAAGGGGCGATCGTCACGGGTTACATGACCGCCACGGTTAACAACGTTGCGGTGCAGGGATGCCCTGGCTTTACCGGCGGCAACTTGCCTATTCTTACTGTGGCTTTTGGCGGTACTGGAAGTGGCACCGTGATCAGTTCGCCGGCCGGCCTCAACTGTACGGCTACCTGCAGCCGGCTTTTGCTCCGGCCACCGCGATTACTCTCACGGCCACGCCTAACGGAACTTCAACGTTTGGAGGATGGACTCCGGGCACCTGCGATACCATGAACGCAAATCAGTGCAGCCTGACCATCAATAACAGTCGGACGGTTGGTGTGATCTTCAACCCCTGAGCTGGTCTCGGCCCTTCGACTAGCTTTCCTCCAGCAACTTCCCCAGCGTAGGTTTGTGCTTCTCCGTCTTGCGCTCTCTCCGGTCCGGGACAACCTGCGACGGCGGCGGCGCGCCGATTTTCTGACGAGCCAGCGCCTTGACCGCTTCCACCGCCCGGAATCGCTTGAGCTTGCGCTTCTTTTTCCTGGCCATGACGCTTCATCTTGCCATAGCGCGCGCGCTTTAAAGCTGCAATAATTAGTATTAACAAACGACCAACGTCCAAGGGCCAACGACTAATCATGGAAGAACGTGAGTTTTTCGACGAACGGCAAGAAAAGAAGCCCGCCACGCTGAATTGTCCCCACTGCCAGCAGTCAGGCGACTACGAAATCACCTGGGTTGTGCGGACCAAGAAAAAACAACTTCGCGGCGGGGCCGACGAGCGCGACCGCGCCCGCTTCGCCAAAGCCCGCTCCTACATGGTCCGCAAAGACGACGTGATGGCGTGCAAGAACCTGCGGTGCCGCAAACGATTTGATATTTCCGGCCAATCCACGGTGATTACAGACTAGGTATTCGAAATCGAATTCCGGACAGTTGCCGCCGCGGCAACTGATCCGTGATCCGGATCACACGTCATCGTGGGAAGGCCCCTACATTCTCTCCACTCATTTATACTGACGTGTTTCCCCTGCCGCCGCGAAGCCACAGGGTAAGGAGTGCATCGTTGAAGATTCTCGTCTGCATGAAGCAGGTGCCGCAGAAAGACGCGCCCCTCAAATTAAACGAGTCGGCAACCTGGATTCGCGAGGACGTATCCTACGAAGTGAATGAGCCGGACGCCTTCGCTCTCGAAGAAGGCCTTCGGCAGAAAGAGAAACATGGCGGGGAAGTCGTAGTCATCACCGCGGGCCCGGCCCGCGCCCAGCAAGTGCTGCGCGAAGCCCTAGCCAAAGGGGCCGACCGCGCCATCCATCTTGAAGACAACGCTTTCGTCGGCCTCGACGCCTTCAACACCGCACGCGCCTTCGCCGCCGCCATCAAAGACGAGAAATTCGACCTGATCTTCACTGGCTTGCAGTCCGACGACTACGGCTACGCCCAGACCGGAGTTGTGTCTGGCGGAACTGCTGGGCTGGCCGCACGCCACCATCATCATGCAGATTGAAAAAACCGACGGCGGAATCAAAGTAAAGCGCGAACTCGAAGCCGGATATTTCCAGTTTGTCGACATGCCGCTGCCGGCGGTCCTGACGATTCAGTCCGGTATCAACAAGCTGCGTTACGCGACGTTGATCGGCATCAAGCAGGCCAAGAACAAGCCATTGCGTAAAGTCGCGCTGGCCGAAGTGCAGTCAGCGTTCGGCGACAACCTGCAGAAAATCGAGCGCCTGTACATTCCTCAGAAAACCAAGAAGACAGAACGCATCGAAGGTTCAGGCGGTGAAATCGCCAAGAAGCTGGTAGACAAACTGCGCAACGAATTGCGCGTCCTGTAATGCTCACGTAAGGACGCCCCTCGGCCGTCCCGCCGAGCGAAGCGAGGCCGAGGAGCCACAACCCGACTTTATGCCCGACACCATTCTCGTAATCGTCGAACAACGCGAATCCAAGCTCAACCGCGTCTCCTTGGAAACCATCACCGCCGGCCAGGCCATCGCCGCGGTAACGGGATGGCCCGTCGAGGCAGCGGTGGTCGGCGCAAACATCGCTCCGATTGCCGCCGAAATCGCCACGAAGAAAGTAGCGAAGGTCTACGCGGTCGATTGTCCCAAGCTCGAGCCTTACACACCCGACGCCTTCGCCGCCGCTCTCAAACAATTCCTCACGGCGAAGCAACCCAAGCTGGTGCTGATGCCGCACACCTATCAGGTGCGCGACTTTGTCCCCAAACTCGCCACAGCCATGGGGCGCACCGTCATCAGCGACTGCATCGGCTTCAAGCACGAGGGCGGGAAACTCGTTTTCACCCGCCAGATGTTTCAGGGCAAGCTCGCCGCTGATGTCAGTTTCACCAGCGACGCCCCGTGGTTCGCCACATTCCAGAACGGAGCTTTTCGGGGAGATCAGGCCGAAGCCGGGGCCAGCCCGGCACCAGTTGAAACCGTGAGCGTAGAAATCGCCGACCGCGTCATCCGCAACAAGCCGCAGGAAGTTTTCAAAGAAGCCAAGCAGGCGGTCGATTTGACCCAGGCGGAAATTATTGTCTCGGTTGGCCGCGGTATCAAAGAGCAGAAGAACATCGAAATGGCCAGGCAGCTTGCCGAAGCACTGGGCGGGGAACTAGCGGCATCGCGCCCGATTTGCGACTCGGGGTGGCTGCCAATGGACCGCCAGATCGGTTCCTCAGGCCAGACGGTCGCGCCCAAGCTCTATCTCGCGCTCGGCATCAGCGGCGCGATTCAGCATATTGTCGGCATGAAAGGTTCCCGCACGATCATCGCGGTGAACAAAGATTCCGAAGCGCCGATTTTCGAGATTGCGGATTATGCCGTGGTCGGGAATCTGTTCGACATCGTCCCGCCGCTGATCGAGGAAGTGAAGAAGGCCAAGGCGGGAGGCTGAACTTCATTACCGCGGATGCACGCGGATAAACGCTGATCGGGGAGGGTGATTGCAGTAATTTGATCTGCGGTGATCCGCGTGAATCCGTGGTAATGAGTTCATCGGCCAGTCGCCAAGTTTAAAAATTTAAGGGTCAAATGCTGGTCTTCCGCAAACCCGTTGAAGGCATCGAGCGCCCGCAAATGCCGGCCGACGTTGTCATCGTTGGCGGCGGGCCGGCGGGCATGGCATGTGCCCTGCGCATCTCGCAGCTTATCGATCAGCACAACACCACACATCCTGACTCGCCGCTCAGCAAAGAAAATATCTACGTCCTCGAGAAGGCCCGCGAGATCGGCCAGCACTGCCTCTCCGGCGCCTTGCTCGACCCGCGCTCCATGCGCGAACTGCTTCCCGGATTCGAAAAAGAAGCCCCGATTGACGCTGAAGTCAGCAAAGAGGCCGTCTACTTTCTTACGGAGAAGGGAAAATTCAAGTTTCCCATTACCCCGCCGCCCCTGCGCGACCACGGCAACTACGTGATCTCGCTGAACCGATTTGTGAAATGGCTGGGCGGCAAAGTGGAAGAGACCGGCATCACCATCTTCACCGGATTCGCCGGGTCTGAATTGCTGTTCGACGGCGATCGCGTCACCGGGGTCCGCACCGACGACAAAGGAGTCGACAAAGAAGGCCACCAGAAATCCAATTTCGAACCCGGCTACGACTTGCAGGCGAAAGTCGTCATCCTCGCCGAAGGCCCGCGCGGGTCGTTAACCAAGCAACTGATCGAAAAATTCGATCTGGCGAAAAACGCCAACCCGCAAACCTACGGCGTAGGTGTCAAAGAACTCTGGGAAGTTCCTTCGGGACGCGTCGCTCCCGGCGAAGTCATCTATACCATGGGCTGGCCTCTGACGACGAAAGAATACGGCGGCGCCTGGATCTACGGCTCGAAAGACAACGTTGTCTCGCTAGGCTTCGTTACCGGACTCGACTATTCCGACCCGCGTCTCGACCCGCAACACGTGCTGCAAGATTTCAAACAGCATCCCTTCGTAGCGAAGCTTCTCGAAGGCGGCAAGATGATCCGCTACGGCGCGAAGTCGCTCCCTTACGGCGGCTGGTGGGCGATTCCGCCCATCGCCGGCAACGGCTGGATGATCCTCGGCGACTCCGCCGGCTTCTTAAACTCCGCGCGCCTGAAAGGAATTCATCTCGCCATCAAGAGCGGAATGCTCGCGGCTGAAA
Organism: Terriglobia bacterium; assembly: GCA_963765285.1. Lineage (GTDB taxonomy): Bacteria > Acidobacteriota > Terriglobia > Terriglobales > Acidobacteriaceae > CAVWZH01. The sequence continues at coordinate 120,465 of CAVXVR010000006.1, read as the reverse complement.
CTGCTTTCGAAGCATTGACGAAAGATGATTCCTCCGCCGCGACTCTGAGCAGCTTTCAGCAGAAAGTCGAATCCAGCTGGATCAAAGACGAACTCTGGAAAGTCCGCAACATGCACCAGGGGTTCGAGCACGGTTTCTATGCCGGCATGTTCCACACGGCGCTGCAAATGATCACCGGCGGCCGAGGGCTGCGCAATCGGTATCCCGCGAAAGCCGGATACGAGCACATGCGCAAGCTTGCCGACTTGCCCGCGAACGGTGGCGCGGAAGCTCATCTGTTCGGCCCGGCCAAAGGCGACGGCAAACTCACTTTCGACAAGCTCACCGACCTCTACCACTCCGGTACCAAGCACGAAGAAGACCAGCCCGCGCACCTCATCATTCACGACACCAACATCTGCAACACTCGATGCGTAAAGGAATTCGGCAACCCCTGCCAGAACTTCTGCCCCGCCAACGTCTACGAAATGGTCGAAGACACCAGTGAGCCCAACGCGAAACGCATCAGCCTGAATCCATCGAACTGCGTCCACTGCAAAACCTGCGACATTGCCGACCCGTATCAGATCATCACCTGGGTCCCTCCGGAAGGGGGCGGTGGCCCGAACTACGACGGGATGTAATCAGCTCCCGTGGGGACGGGCGCCTCGGCCGTCCAGCCGAGCGAAGCGAGGCGACTCTCAGAACTTCTCCGCCGCGGATTCTCGTGGATCACAAAATTGCATTCCAAGGCCTCTTCGGCTTAGAGCTACGCCGCCCAATTCTGTATCTTCAGCCCCCGCACCCGCCGAAACTCTTTTTCATTGTTCGTCACCAGGGTCAGCCCTGCCGCCACTGCATGGGCGGCGATCCAGAGATCGTTGTTCCCGATCATCTCGCCCTTCGAAGCCAGCGCATGGCGGATTGTTCCGTAGGCTCCCGCAGCAGTCTCCGGCAAAGGAAGGGCGGGCAGCCAATGCAGAAGTTCACGCAGCCGATCGAGTGCCGCTTCCCGCTGTGAACTCTTCGCCGCCCCGTACAGCAGTTCGCCATACGTGATGACTGAGAGCGCCGCTTCGCCCGGGCGCAGCCTGCCGAAACGCCGTAAAACCGCTTCCGGCCTCTTTTGCCGGATGTAAATGCAAATGTTCGTATCCAACAGATAGCGAGGCTCCATCACAGCCCTTTGCGCTTCTGTGGCCGGTCGTTGCCCCGCGGGATTTCAAAGTCGTCGGGAAGCCCGGCCAGCAGATCGAAGGCTTTGGCCATATTTCCGTCTCGTTCCCGCAAGACGATCTCATCTCCGCGGCGGAAGATCTCCACTTCCTTGCTCTTCACCCGGAACTGCTTCGGCAGCCGTACTGCCTGGCTGTTGCCTGATCGAAAGACGCGTGCTGTACCCATGGCTCACCTCCTTTAATGTATATACCATAAGTATACACGCCTTGGCCAGGCAGACCACAATCTGCTGGGTCGATAACACGCCCTTTCCGATTTACGAATGCATTTTGCGCTATCCTTTCTCTCGAGGAACCCATGCACCGAAAACTACTTTGCCAGCCGCCCCATTTGCCTTCAGCCTGCTTTTGGTCCTATACGCCCAAGCCCAGCAGCCCGTCATTCCTTCCACCGGCCATCCCGGCCTGGACCAATACCGGGCCTCCCGCATCGCCATCTACACCGATGATTTCGGCCAACTGACGCGATATCGCGGGCACAATGGTAGTCTGCGTGCCATGCCCCTGCCCGAGAATCGCGTGGTGTTTTTCGGCGACTCCATCACCGATATGTGGAAACTGGAGCAGTATTTTGGCGAAAAGCCCTACATTAACCGAGGCATCGGCGGACAGACCACGCCGCAAATGCTGGTCCGCTTCCGCCAGGATGTGATCGATCTTCATCCCAAAGTGGTGGTCATTCTGGCCGGCACCAACGACATTGCGGGCAATACCGGTCCCATGTTGGCCGAAGACATCGAAGCCAACCTGGCCTCCATGGCCGAACTGGCGCGGGTGCACGGCATTCGCGTGGTGTTTTCTTCCATCCTGCCGGTGCACAATTACACGCCGCAGTCACGAGAGCTATTTGCCGAACGTCCGCGCGAAAGAATCGTGGAACTGAACGACTGGCTCAAGGATTACTGCGACAAGAACGGCCTGGTGTATCTCGATTATTTCTCTGCCATGGTGGATGACAAGGGAATGCTGAAGCGTGACTTGGCCGACGATGGGCTGCATCCCAATGATGCGGGTTACAAGATCATGGCGCCGCTGGCGGAAACAGCCATAGGGAAAGCGCTGGCTGCCAAGCCTTAAATCTGACTCGTTCATCGAGTTTCCACATCTATACTGTAAGTTCGGTTCCCGACCGCCCTGGCGTTCCGGGTATACCTGGCGGCGGGAGTAGCGCCGGCCTCTGGCTGGCGTTTTGCGGTCCTCCGATCTCGAGTGTGCGGGAGGCTCGTTCGAACGCCGCCGAGACGGCGGCGCTACTCTGAAAGCCAGCTCTTAGCTGCTAGCCAAGAGCCAAGAGCCAAGAGCTAAGAGCCAAGAGCTAAGAGCCAAGAGCCAAGAGCTTGATTCTTACCGACAAATTCGGACGCCGCATCACCGACTTGCGGATTTCTATTACCGACCGCTGCAACTACAAGTGTGTCTACTGTCGAACCGGCAACGAAGGCGCGCTTTATGGCGATCTGCCTTTTGATGATTACCTCCGCATGGCGCGCGTGCTCGTCGGCATGGGAATCACCAAGCTTCGCCTTACCGGCGGTGAGCCACTCCTGCGCAAGGGTGTGGTTGATTTTGTCCGCGACCTCGCCCAGCTTCGCTCCCCGAATGGCCACAAAGATCCGCTCGACATCGCCCTTACCACTAACGGCCATCTGCTTGCCGACCTCGCCCAGCCGCTCAAAGATGCCGGCCTCAACCGCGTTACCGTCTCGATGGACGCAGTCGATCCCGACCGCTTTGCCCGCATCACGCGCGTGCCCAATGGATACGATCACGTACTCGCTGGCATCCGTGCCGCCCGCCGCGCCGGACTGTGGCCGCTGAAGGTGAACTGTGTGCTGATGCGCGGCTTCAACGAAGATCAGATCATTCCCTTCGGCATGTTCGCGCGCGAAGAGGGCGTCACTGTCCGCTTTATTGAATTCATGCCGCTCGAAGAAGATCGAACGTGGTCGCCCGCCACCGTGGTCACCCTCGACGAAATCCTCACCCGCATGGCTGAGTACCGCCCGCTGGTTGAAATTCCTCACGCTCGCTCAGAAACCGCGCGCCGCTATCGTTTCGAGGATGGCGTGGGAGAAATCGGCATCATCGCGCCAGTCTCGCATCCCTTCTGTGGACACTGCAGCCGCATCCGCATCACCAGCGACGGCAAGATTCGGACGTGCCTGTTCTCCGTGTGGGACCACGACCTTCATGCCCACATGCAACGCGGGGCGAGTGATGAAGAGTTAGCCGAGTTCATCCGGGGAGTGGTACAGAAGAAGGAAGAACGTCACCACATTGGCGAACCGGATTTCGTGCCTGCGTCGAGGACCATGGTGCACATCGGGGGCTGACTTGGCACTCTCTGTGTACTCAGTGCCGTCAGTGGTTGGATGCGCTTTCTCAGTGTCCTCTGTGTGCTCCGTGGTCGAAAACCGCCGGTGTAACATCAAGTTGTGAAGCTCCTTGCTCTTCTCCTGGCCATCAATGCGATCTTTGCTCCGCCGGCACAAACTCAAAATCAACCTTACCTCGGCTTCGACCGCAACGACTATCCGGGCGACGCCAACCTCAAAGCTCTGCGCCAGACTTTCTCCTACGCCGGATACTGGCTCAACAATCCCCCCGGCGAGCGCGCGAACACGTGGACTGGCCACCGTATCGCCCTCGAATCCGCAGGATTTGGTTTTCTCGTTCTTTTCAATGGCCGCCTCTATGCCGAACTGAAATCCCTTGCCAACGCCGCGAAGCTCGGCCAGTATGACGCGCACGACGCCGTCACCGCTGTCCGCCGCGAAGGCTTTCCCGCGCAGACCATCATTTTTCTCGACCAGGAGCAAGGCGGACGCATGCTGCCCGAGCAAAAAGCCTACATCTTCGCCTGGGTAGACGGCGTGATCGCTGCCGGATTCCAAGCCGGCATATATTGTTCGGGAATTCCAGCCAAAGACGACGGCAACATCGTTACCGCGGAAGACATTCGCCAGAGCGCAGGAGGAAGGCGCCTGGTCTACTTCGTGAGTAACGACGCTTGCCCGCCGTCACCTGGATGCTTACTTCCCAAACCTCCGCCGAGCCCGGCCGAGAGTGGCCTCGATTTTGTGGGAGTCTGGCAGTTTGCCCAATCACCCAAACGAAAAGATGTCGCCCGCGGATGTCCCGCCAACTACAGCCTCGACGGGAGTTGCTATCCGCCTGGAATCGACCCTGCCTTGAAGCTGCACATCGACCTGGACACGGCGATGGAAGCAGATCCCTCCCACGGAAGAACCCGTTGAGAGAAGTGTGCCGCGGGCGCTCTCGCCCGCGAGAGCCGAAAGCGAGACACGGATCGCCCGGAATGGACTAAAATGCCCTTATACTCCTATGGCCGACCGTAGTTTTACTCTCGATGAAGCCCAATCCCTTCTCCCCGTACTTGAATCCCTGCTGCGTACTGCCATTGATGGCAAAACGCTGATCGAGTCGGTAGACGCCGAGTTTCAGGAAGTCGCCCACCGCGTGTTTCTCAACGGTGGCACATTCCTGAACATCGTCCATCTCGCCCGCCGCAAGGCCGAGCGCGAGAAGGCGGTGCAGCGCGTGAAAGACGCCATCGCCGAGATTGATTCCATCGGCGTGCAGGTCAAAGACCTCGACATCGGCCTGCTCGATTTTCCCTGCGAAGTGGATGGCCACACCGTGCTGCTTTGCTGGAAACTCGGCGAAAAATCAATCACGCACTGGCACGGCGTGAGCGAAGGTTTCGCCGGCCGCAAGCGCATCGACGAGCGCATCGCCAAAGCGAAGAGAACGCATTAAACCAGTGGTCAGTTGTCAGTGGTCAGTGGCCAGTAGCAAACGCCCGATCACTGCCCACTGCCCACTGCTCTACGGTTTCTCTCCCGCGTTCCACGCCGGCACAAAGTCAGCATTCACCAGCCACGCCACCGGACCCAAAAGCGAAGCGATAGCGGCATTCATGTGTTCAAAGTCGATGTGCGCCAGGTCGTCGCTGGGCTGGTGATAATCCTTGTGCAATCCAAAGCTCGAAACGGTTTGCGCCACTACCCCCTTTTTAGCCAGAACATAATTATCCGAACGGGCAAAAAAATCTTGCGCCGGATGTGGATCGCCCACCAGATGGGCGCCGTGCGCAGCCAGTGCCGGCCCCAGGTTGGAGCGTTCCCATCCCGTCAGCCAGAGCGTGTCAGCCTGCACCACGGGGTCAGCCCGGCCAATCATTTCAAACTCCAGGTTCGCGGCAATATCCTTGAGCGGGATGGGCGGATGCGCCTGGAAATAGGTCGAACCCAGACCGCCAATTTCTTCGCTGCCAAAGAGCGCGAAGATCACAGTGCGCCGCGGCCGCGGCCCAGAGGCCAGCACGCGCGCCAACTCAAGCACCGCAGCCACACCAGAAGCGTCATCATCGGCGCCGTTGTAAATGCTGTCGCCGGCCACCGGCGTCCCCACGCCTACATGGTCCAGGTGCGCCGAAAACAATACCGCCGAATCGCGCAACTTCAAATCGCTCCCCGGGATTATGCCAAGAGCGTTCCAGGTGTGGCTTATTTCGGCCGCTGTCGGTCCCGAGAAGAGCAACCGCGTACCCTCAGGCAATTGCTCGAGAGCCTTGGCAGTCGCCACGCTCAACTCCAGCAGATTGAGGTTTCCGCCCATCCGGCGCAGCGATTCGCCCTCTAGCAAGGGCGGCAGTTTCGGCAATTCAGCGGCAGAGGCGAAATCTTCTGGCTCATCGGGAAACGCGGCCAAAGCTGCCACTGCGCCCTCAGCTTGCGCCCGCAACGCCCTCTGACGAATTTTTGATCTGGTCGCAGTTTTCCACGAGACCAGAACAATCGCTCCCGGGATGATTTTGACTTCAGTCTCCTCCGCCTCAATCTTCTGCAGGCGGCCGGCGAACTCAAATTGGGTCAATTGCGGCGTCCGGAAATCCGCACCATAGGTCCAGCTTGCGACCGTGTTGTTCGCTGCCGAGCCCGGACTCGCCACTCGCAGCCGGGGAGCCGCAGTGAACTTGCGGCGCACGATCGCCGCTTGCTGCAAATAGCCGCCCTCGTCACCCGCTGGCGCAACTCCGTAAGCAAGGAGTTCCGAAGCAACATATTTCGCGGCGGCCAACTCATCGGCGGTCGCGCTGCCTCGTCCCCGCAGAGCATCGGATGCCAGGAACTCCATGTGCTTCCGGATGCAGGGGGCGCAGATCGATGGCGTGGGTGGATTCGAACGCTTCTGGCCGTTCAACCCGGATTGCGTTGGCACAGCAGGGGCTTGCGCCAGAACGAAGCCGGCAGTCATGAAGACGACTGCGCAGCTCAGCAGGAGGGCGGGCGAATACTTTTTCATCAGTATCGGTTCAGGCTATCAGATGAGGTTGATTGGCAGATGGTCGAGCGCGGTTTGTACTCGGCCAAAAAATCCGGCTGCAAGCTCCCCTTCGTGCAACGTTCTCCATTAAGGAGGGCGCAGGGAATCGCCTACACAGGGCTGAAAGCGTAACGAGACTTCGAGAGCCCCGAGGGGTTTGCACACGTTGGTACATGACCGGCGCGGGCGGAAAATTCTCTGCTACAATCTCCGTTGAGCCGTACGGACGCTGCGGGAGAGAACGTGTCAGCTGAGGCTTTGTAATCCATGGGTATTAAGAGAAAACTCCAACTCCTGCTTGCGTTTACGACCATTTTGACCATCGCCTTTGCGGCCGGCTGCAAGGGGTTTTTTGTCAACCAGCCCACGGCGATGACGATCACCCCCTCCAGCCCAACCCTGAGCCAGGGAGGAACTCAGCAATTCTCCGCCGTCGCTACACTGAGCGACAACACGACTTCCGATGTGACCACCAGCGCCCTCTGGACCAGCTCAGCTCCTTGTTCCGTCAGCATCGGCACATCCAACCCCAAAACCGCGGCGGCGCCGGGCTTTGCGACGGCCATCGGCACGGGAACATCCATTACCATCACCGCCATCTTCAACGGAGTCCAGGCGACGGCCACGCCCGTTCCGCCGACGGGTCTTACCCTTACCCCTTGCGGCCTCAACTCCAACGGCCACTTCAAAGTGGGATCGCCCGCGCAGTCCTTTACCGCCTCGCTCAACGGATCACCCGCGCAGGGTGTAACGTGGACTTCAAACAACAGCAACGTCGTAAGCATCACTTCAGGCGGTGTAGCGACCTTTCCCACCGTGGGTTCAACGTTTATAACTGCCAACGATAACTTGGCCAACCAAGGGCAAATGAGCATAACGGTAAACACCGACGGGCAGTAAGATCAGCCTAAAGCGCTCCCGTTAGCTTCCTACGTCTCCTCGTAACGTTGTCACTCCCACCCGGCTGAGCCGAAAATTGAACGCAGCTTCCTGCCCTCATCCCCATGTCGGATATTCGCTGTATCGGCATCTGCACCGGCGGCGGCGACGCCCCCGGACTCAACGCGGTCATCCGCGCTGCGGTCAAAGCTGCCTTCCTCAAATACAAATGGAGGGTCATCGGCATCCCGGATGGCTTCGACGGCCTGATCTGGCCGGAACGGTCTCGCGAACTCACGCTCAAGCATGTCGCCGGAATTCTGCCCCGCGGCGGAACCATCCTTGGCACCACCAACCGGGGCGATCCTTTCAAATATTGCACGACGGAGAACGGCAAAGAGATCACCCGCGACATCTCCGCCGACGTCATCGCCAACGCGCAAAAGCTAGGCATCGACGCCATCATCAGCATCGGCGGCGATGGCTCACAAAAAATCGCGCTGCAACTGTTTCATAAAGGCCTGAGGGTTGTGGGAGTGCCGAAGACTATTGACAACGACCTCTCCGCCACCGACCGCACCTTCGGATTCGACACGGGGGTGGCCACGGCCACCGATGCGGTCGACAAGATCCACACCACCGCCGAAGCCCATCACCGCGTCATGGTGATCGAACTCATGGGCCGCGACGCCGGCTGGATCGCACTGAGCGCCGGCATGGCCGGCGGGGCGCACGTGGTTCTGATTCCTGAGATTCGTTTCAGCCTGCAACGCATCTGCGATCACGTCTCCGAGCGCGAAGGCTACGGCAAGCGCTTCACCATCGTCGTCGTTGCCGAAGGCGTGCAATTGCCGCCCGAGCTAAGTCATCCTTCGGGAAACGGTTCAGTGGGCAATCTGGTGGGCGATGCCATTTCTGTACAGGCGCACAAAGAAGTGCGCGTCAGCGTACTCGGACACATTCAACGCGGCGGTTCTCCCAGCGCCTTCGACCGCGTCCTGGCCACACGCTTCGGAGTCGCCGCAGTAGACCTGATCGCGCAGGGCCAGTTCGGCAAAATGGTCTGCCTGCGCGGCGAGCGTATCGAAGCTGTCGACATCAGCGAAGCCATAGGCCGCCTGAAGACCGTCGATCCCCAAGGCGAATTGGTGCGCGCCGCCCGCGCCATCGGTATCTGCTTCGGAGACTAAATCCAGCGCCTGTTGCCGATCGCCATCTCGTCGAGCGCACAAGCTAAACGAGCTATTATCCGTGGCACTGACCGCCGGGCCGCGCAGTGCGCTCAGATCGAGCAACACGCTGCTCTGGCGAATGCCGGGACGCCCGCTCCAGCCAACCGCCCAACGACGTCTAGAGGTTTTTCCGTTCTCTCTCCCTACTGTCTAAAGTCACCAGCGCGCTCGCTCTCCTCGCGCTATATTTGTGGTGTTGACTCCCGCAAAATTGATATCGGCAAGAGAGGGGCTCGCGCTTGCGCTGACCGCCTTAGTGCTCCTTCCCGGCTGCTCCCGCGGCCGGCAAACTCACGAGATCAACTATGTTTCCGCTCCGCAGGCCATCCTGCGCGACCAGGTGGCCACGGTCTACAACAAGACTGGCACTGTCAAGAATGGCGAAGCGGTGCAGGTGCTGGGACGCGAGCGGCGCTTCGTTCGCGTGCGCACTTCCTCCGGCGCCGAGGGATGGATCGAGCAGCGCAACCTGGTCAGCCGGCAGGTGTTTGATGGATTCCAGAGACTTGTTGCGCAAGAACAGAATTCTGCCGTCCAGGCCACCGGCATTACCCATAATCAGACCAACATTCATCTCGACCCCAACCGCGGGGCCGAGCATCTTTACCAGCTCGATCAGGGATCCAAAATTTCCATTCTCAAACGTGCCACCAGCGAAAAGGTGGTTCCGGGAGCGCCCGCGAAGCCGGCAAGTGCCGGTGGCTCAAGCGGAAACGTGCCCGCCCCCGTCATGGAAGATTGGTGGTTGATCCGCGATACGGAAGGCCATGTGGGCTGGGTGCTCTCCCGCTTCGTGGACATCGACGTTCCCCTCGAGATCGCGCAGTATGCCGAAGGCCAGCGCATTGTCGCTTCGTTTGTGCTCGACCAGGTCGCCGACGGCGCACAGAAAGTCTCGCAGTATCTGGTGTTGCTGACCGAAAACAAGGACGGCATGCCATTCGACTTCAACCAGATTCGCGTCTTTACCTGGAACGCGCGTCGGCATCGCTACGAAACCGCTTACCGCGAGCACAACTTGAATGCCGTGCTTCCGGTGACCGTCTCCCAGGAGAATTTTGAGAAAGAAGGCTTGCTGCCGGTTTTTGTGGTCCACGTCAAGGACGACGACGGCAACGTCAGTGAGCGCAAGTACAAATTGAATACGCCAATCGTGCGAAGGGTGTTGGCTCCGGGCGAAAAACCGACGTCCTCAAGCAAGCGCTCAGCGACGAAGCCCAGCCACCGCCGGGCCGGGCAGAATCCGTAGATGCGGTTACAACTCCTGGCTCAGTTGCAGCTTGGGGGAAACTGGCAGGTCCCCACCCTCGGCGAAGGCATGTTGCCACTGAGCTAGTGAGTGGCGAAGTGATTCCAGCTGCAGCCCCCCGAAGCCGTCCGGATACTTAGAGAGATTCTTTGCAGCTCGTCCCAATAGTGATCGCGCCCCCACCAGATTTCCTTTGCTGTGATGGTGCAAGGCCACGGCCACCTGAATCAGGCCTTGCAGGAACAGTTTCTCGCCTGCGGGAGCGGCCCGCCACACGTCCTCGAGGGCTTCGTGCGCCTCGAAAAACTCCCCGCGATTAAACAGGCTGATTCCTTCCCGGAATTGCTCCGCGTGCATGGCTGATTGTGCCATAGACAATCGGCGAGCCGCCCGGCACGCAAATACAAGATTTCATAGGGCTTCGTCCCAGACCTCTCCACTTTTCAATAAACTAGACACTTGCGTGCGCACAAGGTGTTGAAAACATTAAGTGTTATTCATGAGTGTTTTGGAATGTTATTTGCTTTGACACAACCGGAATGTTTCGCTGTTTACCTATGACAGTTTCAGGTTTTAGCGGTTCCAGCCTGATCCCCGAGGCTGACTTGGACTTCGAATCTAGGAGAAAACCCATGAATCGGTTGATCCCCACAATTAAGGTTCTCGCGCTCGTATTCGCATTGCTGGGTGTGATGACGTTGACGACAGGTGTGGCCTACGGCCAAGCCATCAGCGGCAACATCGTCGGCACCGTGACAGATTCCTCCGGTGCGGCGGTGGCCAAGCGCCGACGTCAACGTGACCAACATCAACACCGGGGTCGGCGCGAACACCAAAACCAACGCCACGGGCGAATACCGTTTCGACAACCTGCTCATCGGTTTCTACAAGATTACGGTGAAGGCCAGCGGCTTCCGCACCACCACCGTGCAGGTGGAAGTGCAGCTGAACGTGACCGCCACCGCCAACGTGACCCTTTCTCCGGGCGCGGCCAACGAAGTGGTTGAAGTGTCCGGTGAAGCGCCGATCATCGACACCACCACGGCGCAGATCCAGTCCACTTACGAGGACAAGCAGCTTGCTGACTTGCCGACCGCGGCTTTCGGCGGCGCGCTGGGCAGCGGCGTTTTGAACCTGTCCCTGTTGCAGTCTGGCGTCGGCACCACCGGCGGTCTGGGTGCCGGATCGGGCCCGGCGGTAGGCGGACAGCGCCCCCGCGACAACAACTTCACGATTGAAGGTGTGGACAACAACAACAAGGGCGTGACCGGTCCCTTGGCCTACGTGCCCAACGACGCCGTGGCCAACTTTACCGTTCTGCAGAACCAGTTCAACGCCGAGTTCGGCCACTCGAACGGCGGCCAGTTCAATACCGTCGTGCTGAGCGGTACCAACAGCTTCCACGGCCGGGCGTACGAGTATTTCCAGAACCGCAACCTGAACGCCATCGATCAAGCGGTCGTCAACAACACCCGCCAGGTCAGCCGATCGTGCAGCCGCGCTATGACAACAACCGTTTTGGCGGGCAGGTGGGCGGCCCGATCTTCAAGAACAAGCTCTTCTTCTTCGTAAACTACGAATACAACCCGGTGGGCCAAGTGGCGCTCCCCGGTGGAACGCCATGTCGGCCCCTACCGCACAGGGCTACGCCACAGCTTGCTGGGCGTGCCGGGAGCTCGACGGCCAACCGTGAATGCGCTGAAAAATTTCACGTTGCGCCTCGTGCCTGACACTCCGACGCAGGTGCACACAGAAAGTCTGTCGAAATGCATACGCCCCACCGGCACCTGATGGGAACGTATCTGGGGATCACAACTCGGTTGGCGTTTTCCAACCTTGGAGGCGCCAACCTATCTCAACAACAAGGCGCTGACCACATCGATGGACTACAACATCAGCGACAAGGACCAGATCCGGGGACGCTACATCTATAACAGCCTGGCACAGATTGATCCCGGGTCTGATCGGCACAACTCTTGCCCAGTTTTTTATCACGAACACTGACTCAGCCGTTCCACGTCATTGCGCTCAGCGAGTACCACACCTTCTCGTCCGACCGTAAGCAACGAGGTTCGCGTGGGCTATCAACCGGTGGGGCTACAATTACGTGGTCCCCAACCTGACTTATCTGCCGACGCTGGACCAATTTCCCAATATCACCATCGACGAGCTTGGGCATCAACATAGGACCCGATCCTAACGCGCCGCAGTACAGCCAGCAGAACCTTTACCAGGCTGTGGACAACGTGACTTGGGTGAAAGGGAACCACACCTTCAAGTTCGGCGGCGAAGGTCGCAGATACATCACGCCGCAGATTGTTCATCCAGCGCTCGCGGGGTGACTACGAGTACAGAACCCTGGCATTTATGCCTTGGACCAACTTCCCGATGACCCTTGGGGAGCGCAGCTTCGGCAGCGCGGGCTATTCCGGCGACCAGTATGGCATCTACTGGTATGCGAATGACATTTGGAAGATACGCTCGAACATCAGTCTGAATCTCGGCGTGCGTTACGAGTACAACAGCACGCCCTACGGCTGGACACAACAGAGTCTCAACTCGATTGCCAATGTTCCGGGGCTGATCACTTTCGGTGCGCCGCAGGCGCCGAAGAATGACTACATGCCGCGCGTTGGGTTCGCTTACTCGCCGGGCACTAACGGAACCACCTCCATCCGCGGCGGTATCGGCATGGGCTACGACATCCTGTATGACAACATCGGCGTGCTAGAGCGCCCGCCGCAGATCGGCAGTACCGCCGACTGTCCCAACTCCAAACCGTCTGCCAGGTCCCTTTCCTGGCCACCGGCGGAATCCCGTTCCAGCCCTCCAGCGGCATCACGATCCTTGATCAGGCCGACGGCACGGGCGTCCACCTCGGCCTTTCTTCCCAACAACGTGAAGTACCCGGTGGCCCTTTCGTGGAATTTCGGCGTGCAGAAGGTTTTCAAGTCCAACTACACGGCGGAAGTTCGTTATGTCGGCACGCGCGGCACTGCCTCAACGTGCAGAACCGGCTCAACGTGGTTGACATCGTGACACCGAGCAACCACTGCCCACGTATTTGCAGCACTCCTGGCCAAGCGCAGCTGGACGCGCTGACCAACCGACGCTAGACGGCCCGGCGGCATCGTCGGGCGCCAATATCGACGCTGGCGGGCTTTGTCCCGCACCCAATCTGCTGTCTGAACATACGGCCTTGCGGCGGCTAGCGGCGGGAACATTGCCCGCAACTCGCGGTTTCTTCAGCGAAATCACGGCCTACGAGCCCTGGGGATCGTCGACCTATCACGGCCTGCAGACCCAGTTGAACCGCCGTTTCTGCAGCGGCCTGCAATTCCAGGCGGCTTACACCTTCAGCCATACGATTGACAACAGCACGGCTGATTTCTTCTCCACGATTATTGCACCACGCCGCCCGCAGAACTTCCGCGATCTGCCGGCCGAGCGCGCCAACTCGATCCTGGATCATCGTCACCGGGTCTACGATTTCGGCGGTCTATGAAGTGCCGTTCTACAAGAACAGCTCGAGCTGGCTGAAGCGGAACGTCATGGGCAACTATGAGATCGCTCCGATTTACACCTGGGAATCGGGCCAATGGGGCACGGTGCAAAGCGGCGTCGGACTCCAACCTGAACAGTGACGGTGCTCCCGATCGGGCGATTGTCAATCCCGACGGCGTCAAGGGCACGGGCAGCGATGTCAACGAGCTGGCGCAACGCGGCCACAATGCCGGCTTCATCGTGGCCTATCTGGCGAATCAACCCCAATGCCCAGTACATCACGGCTGGCGCGGGAGCCCTGCCTACGGGCAGCCGCAATACGTTGGCCACGCCGGCGATCAACAATGTCGACTTGACCGTTTCCAAACACATTGCGCTTGACTGAGCGGTATCGCATTGAGTTCTGCGTTCACCGCTTTGAACTTCCTCAATCACCCGCAGTATCGTGACCGGCAGCATCAACCAGGTGACCTCGATCAGCATCACCGGTCAGACCCAGAGGAACTACTTTATTCCGATGGCCTCGAACTTCAACAATGCCAAGAGCCAGCTTGGCCAGCAATGCCCGCCAGTTGGCGCTGGGTCTGAAGTTCATCTTCTAACACGGTTCGATCTGCTTCAACCAAGGAGGGCCTAAGGCCCTCCTTATTTTTTGCATTCTCCGCGTTTCATCTCCCCCTCGTGTAATCTCCGCAGCACGGCAACCTCGCCGGCTGACAAGATCACTGCAAAGCGAGTGCATTCACACCCCACGGCAACTGCGCCCGTCCCCTGGTACACATCCGGATTGCGTTCGCGGGCACACAATAGACAGGAAACATGTAGTGAGGCCGTGTCTTCGTGGGGTGACCCGCGGACCGGCCCTGGGGAGGGGTTGTGGCGGAATTAGCGGCGCGGCTGGGAAGTGAAACTCACGTTGAGCAGGTGATCGTGCAGGTGCAGGCCGAACTTGAAACCCTGCTGAAGCAGCGGGCGGAGATCGTCAAACGCATTGGCACGATTCGGCAGACCATTGTTGGCCTGGCCAATGTTTTCGGCGAGGACACGGTTGGTCCTGAGCTGATGGAGTTGAGTAGATCGCCGGCCACAAGAGCGCCAGACTGGTTTTACCAAGACCTGCCGGATTGTATTGATGGAAGCCGACCGCCCGCTGACCGCCCAGGAGGTCTGCCGCCAGATCCGGCTGAGAAATCCTGAGTTGCTGGCGCGCCACAAAGATCCCCTGGCGTCCGTGACCACGGTGCTCAACCGCTTGGCCAACTACGGAGAGGCGCGCTTCAGCCTGAATGAGAAAGAGCGGCGGGCATGGCAGTGGGTCAGCGAAAAGGGTGCGGTCTCCGAAGCGCAAGCTTCGGAACCCCAATAGCGCTCCGCCAGACATTCCGACCGGGTTCTACTTCAACTCCAGCGGCGTCTGCACGCTGCCAATCTGCCCCGTGAGGTTGTCGCGAACCACCACGCACAAGCGATAGGCTCCGGGCGGCAATTCGAAGGTATCTCCGTAACCCAGACCCTTGCTATCGATCATCTGCAGTTGTGCCGGATTGAGGTTCAGGTTGTAGCTCGTTCCCTTGTGAGCGGCGTCCTGCCCGCTGGCGCTCCAAACCGCATAAGCGATATCCACGTGCAGGTGGTTGTTGTCGGTGTTGTCGACGCTTGCGGTTTTTGGCGGCATCGTCATGGCAAAGGTCACCTTGCGCTTGTCGCCCTGTGGATACTGGCGGTTCAAGCACGACCCGGAGCGGCAGCCCGGAATAGGCGAAGGGCGACTTGAGCGCATTGTCGATGTCGTAGCTCGCGGAAGCCTTGGGATCGATCGTGGTTTCGGTAAGGAAATATCCGTGGCGCGCCCGGATATGGTAATCGCCCACCTTTACCGTAATTTTCCGCCATCCTTGCCGCCGGTCGCTCTTGTCCACGGGATAGCTCAGCATGTAGTAGTCAGAGCCATCCTGGGCGGCATCGCGGATTGCGCCGCTGGTGTCATTGGTATTGATGTACGCGTGGCCGCCGGTCATGTCGGCAAAAGCGCGCATGGTATTCAAGGTATCGATGAGCCGGTTGGATTGATCCTGCAGCATACCAGCGGCCTGGGTTTGCAATTGACGGGCGAGGATGTGGGTAGTGGCGTCAAACTGTGCCGTCATCAGGCCCCGCGCGTCCACCGGGTAAACGGAGATCATCTGGGCTTCCAGCATACGCATGGTGTGCTGATAGATTGCAAATGCGGTTCCCTCGCTAACCGAGGCGCTCCCCGGGTCTATAGAGAACGGGAAGCTGCCAGTGATCCAGATCAGCGACTTGCGCCCGGGAATGCCGCTGGAACGCTCGGCGATTTGTTGCAGCGCCGCCAGCGTGCTGGTGGCTGCGTTCGCCTGGGCAGCTTGCATCCGGTTTATCTCCGACTGGTTGAGGAAGGCGGCAACTAACTGCTCCGCTTGCAGGGTTGGAAGGATGATGGGCGCTCCCATTTCCGGGTCGATCGGAGAGGCGGTGTTGGCAGTGCGGCCGGGGTCGGTATTTCCCGCGCGTTGAATGACTCCGGCATCTTCATTCACGGTGGGAAATTTGTTGCGGACACCCTTGAGGATTGCGATCAGGCTGGCGGTATCTTGCGTGTAGTCGTGCAGAACACGCAGACCATTGTTCTCAACCGCCACCAGCTCATAAAGGGCATCAGGCTGGATGTTGTCGGAAAGGTAAGTGATCATGCCGCGGCGGGCCCGGGGTTGGTCTTCGAGCGCGGTGTTCACCATGTCGAGGGCAATGATCACCAGGCGGCGTGGGCTGGCATCACCTGAGGGCTGATTTGTAATCTCGTTGCCGTGTGCAGCAGGAGCGGAAATGGGCGTCGCGCTGGGCTTAATCTCGTCCACGCTTGCCACGGCTTGATCTTTGCCATTTTCCTGAACGTGGAAATCCTCCTTCTTGAGGCCCGTGACCGGCTTTCCGTCTTTGTCGGTGACCACGACGGGCACTAGAACGTATGTCGGTCTGCTGGTAAACGTCAACGGTTTTTTGTCATAGGCCTGAAAGCGAACACCGATCTGACTATCAGGATCGGGGACGCGGCTGAAATCAGGGATGGCCGTGGGTACGGAGGCGCTGCTCCTGCCAGCGGCTCCCCCCCCCCCTTCTGCGCAAAAACAGTGGGGTTCAGACCGAACATTATCAGAAACACAAAAAGTGCTACACGGGAAGAGCAAGGATTGCAGGACATCGATACCTCCCTGCGGGCCAGAGCCGCAACCTGGCGGGTGAAAAAGTCGCGGCCGCTTCGAAGTTTTCTATGGTATTCCGGCCCGGACGCGTTGGCAATGCCGAAAACGAGGGGCCGCGGTCCTCCAAACCCCGAATGAGAAGCTGCCCTGGGCCGTTCGCCGCTCGGACTATCCCTCGATCCTCGGACCGCCCCCTAGTTCCCAAACATCGTGTAATGAGAACTAGCCGCCATGAAAAACAGCAACGGCACAGAAAGGAAAAGGTTGGTCCGCGACGCGAGGAAGGCCTGTCGGGCCAATACGGCTGCATTGGCCGGCGGGGTGCCTGCCAGCGTGCCCCGAATGATTTTCTTGTTATTGGGCCAGATGATGCCCCAGACATTGAACAGCATTACGAATCCAAAGCCACCGCCGATTCCAATCGAGAGCACATGGTTATCGTCCTGCCCGACGGGCGTGTAGTGAACAAACAGCCAGGCCGCTGCTATAACCACCACAGTTGTGATTATTCCTAATACGTAGCCGCTGGGAGCCATTTTCCTGATTGCCAAGAAGAGGATGGCCCAGGCTCCGATCCAAACCAGCAGAAACAACCCAATCGTGCTTAGCTGACTTACTCCCATACGCGTGGCGTCCGCGGCGACGTAGATTTGCGTCCAATACCAGAACCCTACAAACACCGTCAGCAGCGAGCTCCAGCGGAACAGTTGCAGCGTGGGCATGGTCATGTACTGGAATATTTTGGGCTTCATCCCGGCGTCGACTTGCTTCATGAAGGGAACGTTCACCAGATTGAAGAAGTAGAGCAGCCCGATCCAGGTAATTCCCGCGATAAAGTGTACCCAACGCAAGAGGAAAGCGAGTGCCTCGGTACCGGTGTGAGTGGGCATAACCAAAAGCGTAGCGGCCATGGCAATCATGAGCTGGTGCATTGACTTTCCTCCAGCAACAGCAAATTGCAAGTTTCTTTATTCTGGAAGGGCAGGATGCTCGCGCCATCTTAGACAGCAGAGACACGCAACTCATACGACGGTCATGAGATAGCGCACAACACGCCCGGGTGATCTCGGAGCGCACAAATAGTTGCATTTCGTTGCAGTTATGTCAACCGTAGCAGAAAGGCTCTGGAGCCAGGCATGGCTTGAAAAGTGTCCGGTAACCCCGTATTGTACGGAGTTGACTGTGGCAGCGCAGTTGGCCCCAAGATGTGGAAGAGAACCGTGCAGTTCAGGACGCAAGGAGATCGGCGATGGAAAACAAGCCGGCGCAGAACATACAGGATTCCTTCCTCAATACCGCCCGCAAAGAGCGGAGCAACATTACGATTTATCTTTTGAGCGGCGTCAAGCTGACGGGACGCATTCGCTCCTTTGACAAGTACTCGGTGGTGCTCGAGACCAACAATCAGGAGCAGTTGATCTTCAAGCACGCTATTTCCACCGTGGCCATGGGGCGCGTGGCGCACGGACACGGGGATCGGCCGACGGTAGTGGCCGGAACGAGCACCGCCGCCCCTGAACCTGTGCCAGTTGCGGAACCCCGGGCATCCGGCACCGGAGACTAGGCGGCTTGGTGGCCGTTGTATTGTCGCAGGGCGGCCTCGCGCACCGCTGACTAACATTCGATCCGAGAAGTCCATCCCTTGAGCCGCACCCAATCCCGAAATCCCAGACTCGCAGGCCGCGAGGCGGCTTCGCAACCCACGAAGGAAGCAAACAAAGAACGGGCCTTCCTGGTGGGCGTTGAATATCGTACGCGGGCGCGAGGACCCCGCTCGGCAAAGGGACTTCTTCCCGCTGGCGCAGTGGCGGCACGGGACAGCGCCAGCAAGCTGGCCACTCCTTCCCAGCCGCCGAATGTTCCGGACTTCAGCGCTGAAGAATCGCTGGAGGAATTGCGCTCTCTGGCCATGAGCGCGGGCGCGGAAATCGCGGGCGAATTTTTGCAGCGCCGCCCTCGGCCCGATCCGGCAACGCTGATCGGGCGCGGCAAGCTGGAGGAAATCGCGGGAGCGGCGGCATCGGTTTCCGCGGATCTTCTCGTCTTCGATCACGATCTGACCGCCTCGCAGCAACGGAATATCGAGGCGGTGGTCAACACGCGCGTGATCGACCGGACGCAGCTCATCCTCGACATTTTTGCCCGGCATGCGCGCACTCGTGAAGGGCAGTTGCAGGTGGAATTGGCGCAACTGGAATATCTGCTCCCCCGGCTGGGCGGGCGCGGTATCGAGATGTCGCAACTGGGCGGCGGAATTGGCACCCGCGGTCCGGGGGAAACTCAGCTCGAGACCGACCGGCGCAAGATTTACCGGCGCATCCGGCATGTGAAGGAGCAGATCGAAAACGTGAGGCGCGTGCGGGCACAGCAGCGGCAGCGGCGGGAGGCCGTGCCGGTGGCCACGGTAGCGCTGGTGGGCTACACCAACGCAGGGAAGTCGACGCTGTTCAATGCTCTGACGCGGGCGGCCGTGCTTGAGTCGCCCAAAATGTTTGCCACGCTCGACCCGACGATTCGAGCGCTGACCCTCCCTTCGCGCCGCAAAGTGCTGCTCTCGGACACGGTCGGGTTCATCCGCAATCTGCCGCATACGCTGGTCTCGGCCTTTCGCGCGACTCTAGAAGAAGTGCAGCGGGCTTCGTTGATCCTGCATGTTTCCGACGCCAGCAGCGCGCTTTCGGCGGAGCAGGATGCGCAGGTGGAAAAAGTCCTGAAGGAACTGGAAGTCGAGAGCAAGCCCCGGCTGCTGGTGATGAACAAAATAGACCTTTTGCCGCCGGCGCGGCGCGATGCTTTGCGGGACAATTCGAAAACGGTTTACATTTCGGCGGCCAAGGGAATCGGGCTGACCACGCTAAGCGATCGCATCGATGAAATGCTGGCGGAGGATCCCGTGAGCCGGGTGCGGCTGCGCGTACCGCAAAAAGAAGGCAAAGCGCTGGCGATGCTGGAGGCGCGGGCACGGATTTACTCGCGGCAATATCAGGATGGGTTGGTCGAACTGGAAGCCGAAGCGCCGGCGTCGGTGGTGAGACGAGTGAGGGAGTGGGTGGTCAATCAATCATAAATGTCAGGAGACTTCAACTCAGGACTTCGCTTCCGGAGGCTCCTGATCCGGAGGGGTCTCTTCTTTTGCCCCAGTCGGTTCCTTCTCTCCAGACTCTTTTTCTTTTGCTGGTTCCTTCGATTCCCTGGCCAGCATTGCAAGATAGGCCGGTCGCGTATGGCGGAGATGCTCTACCGGAACTTTCCCGGTGATCCAGGTGCGGTCCATCACGTAGACATCAGGGTCAAATACCACGGTGTAGAAGTGCCAGATCAGAATGGAGAGCGTCGCAAGAATCGCTTCGTAGTAATGCAGCACCGTCGCGGCGTCGGTCACCCATTTGGGAAAATAGCGCAGCGCGAGATTGTTGAACCAGAGGGTGAATCCGGTCACCGTCATGATGACCGTCCCCCACACGAAGGCGAGGTATTCAATCTTCTCGATATAGCTGAGCGGGCCGAAGGTTGGCCGGCGCTCAAGAATCCCCAGGTTATAGAGAAACATGTCGCGCAGGTCGCGCAAATCGCGGGGGCGCGGAATCGCCTGGTTCAGAATCGCCCGGTCGCGACGCACCAGCATCAAATGAAGGATGTGATATGCCATTGCGCCCAGCAAGAGAACCGCGGCCACTCGATGCAGCAGGCCGCGAACGGCGAAATGGCCTTCCCACATCAGCAGAGGCCGGGCCCACCAGGCGTCCGGGAATTTCAAGGCGAAGCCCGTAATTACAAGGACGGGAAAGCTTAAGACGATCAGCCAGTGGGCGATGCGGAAATGCAGGTTCATTCGCTCGATTTCGCCGCCACGTCCGACTTGCTTCGCCCGGTTGATCGCTTTGCGGAGGAAATCCAGGAAATGGTGCACGAACATGAAGATGATGGCGAAGGGAATCACCACCCAATAGAAGCGGCGGATCCACTTCACCACCGGATGTTCGTTGCGCGATTCGGCCATTACGTGGACCGTGCCGATGGCGAAGGTACTGCCGGCACCCCGATGGCATTTACCGCACGTCTGGGCAAGGTTCGTGGCGTTCACCGTGGAGCGCGGATCGTCGGAAGGGAAAATATTATGCACGCCGTGGCAGGAGGCGCAGTTCGCCACCGTTTGTCCTCCGGCCCGCGACTCGAGACCGTGATAGCTGTCAGCAAACGTCGGCACTCGGTCGGTGGGCAGGTTATAACGCGCGTTCAGCCGCTCGTCTCCATGACAGCGGCCGCAAGTCGTGATTGAAACCCGTGCTGGATTGACCAGTGATCCTGCGTCGGCCGGGCCCAGAATGTTGTGCTCACCGTGGCAGTCGGTGCAAACCGGTGCGTCGCGGATGTGTTGCGCTACTCCCTGCCCATGCACGCTCTGGCCATAAACCTTTTTGATTTCTGCGTGGCAGGTGCCGCAGGTGTTGGGCACATTCCAATGATTGATCTTGGAGCGCGAATCGCGCGCCGCGAAAATGGCATGGCTGCCGTGACAATCAGAACAGCTTGCCGCCTTGTCGTTTCCGGCATTCACGGCGCGCCCATGAACGCTGAGTTTGTAAGCTTCCACCGGGTGGGCAAAAGGAATATGGTGGTGCGCCAGAAAATCCGGATTGGAGTGGCACGAACCACAAGTATCTGGGAGGTTCTTCTTCGCGACCGGCGAAAGAGGGTCTTGCGCAGAAAGGATCTTATGCACCGTGCCATGGCACGACGAGCAGGTAGGACCGGTCGAATCGCCATTTTTTGCGGCCCGTCCATGTACGCTGGAACGGAACTCTTTGACTTGGTCCGCATGGCATTGGGCGCAACGTTCGGGTACGATTTTGGCGGCAGGCTCCACATAATGCGCCGCGCCGTGGCAACCCGCGCAGGCCTCAGAACCGGGCGCGGAGTGGATGCTCTTGGGTACATCGGTTGAAGGTTCGGCGTGACACGAAGCGCAATTCACCTGCGCAATTTTCGCTGGATGCGGAAACTCTTTGATGTCGGTGTGGCAAGTGGTGCAACTCAGATCGCCGTGCACGCTGGTTTTGTGCTTGGCGGGATCGACGAAAACACTGCTTCCTTTTTCGGATTTCAGGTCAGTCTGCGAGTGACAGGCAAGACACTCAGTGTCGGGGTCAGGTGTGGACTTGGTTTGGGCGTGACTGTACGGAAGTTCGTATAGAACAAAGAGCGCCAGCATCACTCTCAAGCCTGAAAGCCAGGTCCGGCGCGTGAGCCATCCCATTTTGTGTCACCGGTGACGGTTCATCATAGCGGAAGAGCATTCAAGTCCGATTACATACGTTGCCGATAAACAGCTTCAGCTACAAGTCCGAGTCAAAAAGGGCGTTGGGACTACTGTGGTTCCAGCGGTTTCCACAGCAATTAAAATGGGCCGGCAACCAAGAAGCGGTGACTTTCCTTGGCTATCGGCCCACTCGATCCTGAATTGGATCGGAGGTGATATCTGTATGTTAGACCGCCCCGGCCAGAAGTCAAGCATCGTTTTCGGGGTGCGCGTGGTCGATCAGAAAGAGATAATTTTCGTAGCCGAAGAGAATCCGGGGTAGCGTGCGGCTGGGGAAAGTCCGCCCTTGAGAAGCCCGCAATCTCCGTTGACACGTATTTGGTAAGGTGTTAGTTTAAAGGGTTTTAGGTCCTCTTACTCAACACAATTATCAGCCGACAATGGGCGACACACTGAGACAGCTAGGCGGATTACTGCTCGGGGCCATACCGACCATCATCCTGATGACGTTGTTGTACGGCGTCTACGCTGTGCTGGTAGATAAGCCCTTCACAGCCGTTCTCGCAGAGCGCCGGCGCCGGACTGAGGGGGCGATCGAGAAAGCGCGCGCTGATATCGCCGCCGCCGAAGCGAGGACTGCGGACTACGAACAACGTCTGCGCGAGGCTCGGGTGGCGGTATTTAAGGCCCAAGAAGCGCGGCGTGAGCTGGCCTTGCAGGCCCGCACGTCGGCGGTCAGTGAGGCCCGCGCCCGCGCCCAGGCGCAAGTCGATCAGGCCCGAGCGGGCATCGATCAGGAGAAATTGCGAGCCGAGGCGGGCTTGGAGGCTGAAACCGGGCGCCTCGCAGCCGAGATCATTCGCCTGGTTCTGCAGCCAGCTCGGCCAGGCGCGGGTGCGCACTGATGCCAAACCTCAATCCCATGGCCGGAAGAGTGCGGGAGTCGTCTGCATTCTTCGTAGTCGCCGCTTTTCTTTTTCTGTCGATGGCGGCGGTTGCGCAGTCGCGCGACGCCGGCTCCTCGAGCGAGACTCATTCGTCCAAATCTGCGCCGCCGCGCTCCCTGGCCGGCGAGTTGGCGAAAGAAACGCGCGAAGCTGCGGGCGAAGGCGACGAGAACGCTGCATTCAAGCGCTCCGGATCAGTACGGTTCATAGCCCGGTTGACCGGGCTCAGCCTGGAGCAGGCGTATTGGCTCTGTGTGGTGTTGAATTTTGCCGTGATAGCGGGTGTGTTGATCTGGCTTGCCCGCACCCGGCTGCCGGGAATATTCCGTGAACGCACCGCCACCATCCAGAAAGCGATGCGCGAGGCGCAATCAGCCAGCGAAGAAGCCGGCCGCAGGCTGGCCGGGATCGAATCCCGCCTTGCCAAACTGGACACCGAAATCGCGGAGATGCGGACCGTGGCGGAGAAGGAGGCGGCGGCCGAAGAAGCGCGCATCCGGGCTGCGGCAGCCGAGGAGGCGCACAAAATCGCCCGGGCCGCCGAGGAAGAAATTGCGGCCGCGGCTGTGGCTGCGCGCCGCGAGTTGACGGCTCACGCGGCCAATTTGGCGGTGACGCTGGCGAGCCAACAGATCAAACTCGATTCCGGGACTGATCAAGCCCTGGTGCGTAGTTTTGCCGAGGAATTCCCCGCGGCGTCGAACGGCGGTCCGAAGACCAAGAATAAGGACGGTCAATAATTCATGGCGTCGGTGACCAATACATACGCGCACGCGTTTGCCGACGTGATCTTTGACCAGAAGCTGGATGCGGGCAAGATCCTGCGGGAAGTCCAGGGTCTGGCTCAATTGCTGGCGAGCAGCAAGGAATTGCGGGAGGTGTGGGAAGCCCCCTCGATCCCGGCCGAGCAGAAGCGGCGCTTGCTCGATGCCATTGCGGCCAGGGAAGGCCTTTCTCGGCCGGTTCGGAACTTCATGGCCGTGCTGATCGACCATCGCCGGGCCCCATTTCTGGGGCCGATCGCGAAACAGTTGGAGCACGAATTGGATGAGCGGCTGGGGTTCGCCGAGGCGGAAATCACCAGCGCCCGCGAACTGGGCGAGACCGAACGTCGCACACTCGAGGCCCAGGTCGCGAAGGTGACCGGTAAACAGGTGCGGGCCCGATACATCCAGGACCAGTCGATCCTGGGAGGAGCCATCGTGAAAGTCGGCAGCACCATCTACGACGGATCAGTGAAAGGCCAGCTGGAAAGGATACGACAAGCTATTAGCTCTTAGCTATTGGCTCTTGGCGTGAACCCTTTGGCGCAAGCCGTGAGGTAGAAGCCTAGGGATTGAGCTAAAAGCAAAGAGCTAAAAGCTAAAAGCTAAAAGCTAAAAGCCAGGAGCCGGGAGCCAATGGCCAAGAGCTAAAAATTATGGCACAAATCAGAGCAGACGAAATCACGCAGTTGATCCGGCAGCAGATCGAGAACTACGAATCCAAGATCGCGGTCGACGAAGTCGGTACCGTAATTACCTTGGGCGACGGCATCGCGCGGGTTCACGGTCTGGACAAAGTCATGGCCGGAGAGTTGCTTTCTTTTCCCCATGACGTGGCCGGCATCGCCATGAACCTGGAAGAAGATCAGGTCGGCGTGGTGCTGCTTGGGGAATACACAGAGATCAAAGAAGGCGACGAGGTCAAACGCACCGGGCGCATCATGAGCGTCCCGGTGGGCGATGCCATGATCGGGCGGGTGGTCAATTCGCTGGGTGAACCCATCGACGACAAAGGCCCAATCGCGACCGACAAGTTCATCGCTCTCGAGCGTCTGGCTCCCGGAGTGATCGATCGCCAACCGGTACGCGAGCCCATGGCCACGGGACTCAAAGCCATCGACAGCATGATTCCCATTGGCCGCGGCCAGCGCGAACTAATTATCGGCGACCGCCAGACCGGCAAAACGGCGATTGCGCTCGACACCATCATCAACAACAAGGGGAACGACCTCATCTGCATCTACTGTGCGATCGGGCAAAAGCGCTCTTCGATTGCGCAAGTCGTCAAGATACTCGAGGATTATGGCGCGATGGATTACACCATCGTCGTGGCCGCGTCGGCTTCCGAACCCGCGCCGATGCAGTACATTGCTCCCTATGCTGCCTGTGCCATTGGGGAGCATTTCCGCGACTCCAAGCGGCATGCCCTGGTCATCTACGACGATCTTTCCAAACACGCCGCGTCGTATCGCGAGATTTCGCTTTTGCTGCGCCGTCCGCCGGGGCGCGAAGCTTATCCCGGAGATGTTTTTTATCTGCATTCGCGGTTGCTCGAACGCGCCTCGAAATTGAGCGACAAAAACGGCGGTGGATCGCTTACCGCGTTGCCGGTCATCGAAACCCAGGCCGGGGATGTTTCGGCGTACATTCCCACCAACGTAATTTCCATCACCGACGGCCAGATCTTTTTGGAGACGGATCTTTTCAATCAAGGCATTCGGCCGGCTGTGAACGTCGGCATTTCGGTAAGCCGCGTGGGCGGCAGCGCGCAGATCAAAGCCATGCGCCAGG
This sequence comes from Terriglobia bacterium, assembly GCA_963765285.1. GTDB lineage: Bacteria > Acidobacteriota > Terriglobia > Terriglobales > Acidobacteriaceae > CAVWZH01. The sequence goes on along the minus strand of CAVXVR010000006.1, from coordinate 95,052 downwards.
TGGCGGGCAGTCTGAAGCTCGACCTGGCACAGTATCGTGAACTGGCAGCCTTCGCGCAGTTTGGCAGCGATCTCGACAAGGCCACTCAATCCCAGCTCAATCGCGGGCAGCGCCTGGTGGAAGTGCTGAAGCAAAAGCAGTTTTCGCCGCTGCCGTTTTCGAAACAGATCTTGATCATTTTCGCCGGAACAAATGGCTTCCTGGACGATCTTGCTGTCGACCAGGTAGTTGCCTTCGAGGCCGAGTTGTACCGCTACGTGGATATGACCAGCCCCGGCTTGTTGCGCACCATCATGGAAAAGAAAGTTCTGGACGACAACCTGAAGGCGGAAATGACGCGAGTGATCAAGGAGTGTAAGGAGACGTTTGTGACGGTGGGAAAATAGCTCTTGGCTCTGAGCTCTTGGCTTTTAGCTTGAATCCCACGGCGGGCAACTCCAAGTAAGACTTCCCGTTGTAAGTTTGACCTTGGGACCAAAAGTTGGAAGCTTCAAGCTAAGAGCTAAGAGCTGAAAAATGTCAAACATTCTCGACATCCGGCGGCGTATTCGCAGCGTGACCAACACGCGGCAGATCACCAAGGCCATGAAGATGGTCTCGGCGGCCAAACTGCGCCGGGCGCAGGAGCGCGCCCTGGCGGCCCGCCCCTACGCCCAGATGCTGACCAACGTCCTCAAGTCGCTGGTGTCTCGAACGGAACTCTACGACCCCGAAACCGGCGAGCCGAAGCACCCGCTTCTGGCGGAACGTCCCGAGCACAACATTCTGTTGATCATCGTAACCGGGGACAAAGGATTGGCCGGCGCCTTCAACACGAATCTTTTGAAAGCGGCGGCACGATTCCTCGAGTCCAAAGCAGGCAAGAACATCGAGATTGAGGCGATCGGGCGTAAAGGGCGGGACTTTCTGCGACGGCGCTACAAGTCCGGTCCGCCGCGTGCCGCCGACGCTGAGGCCAAGCCGGAGATCACCCTGGTAGGTGAACAGATTGGCGTGCTGAACAAACTGAGCTACGCGATTGCGGCCGACTTGGCCGGGCGCGTAATCGAGCGCTACAGCGCCGGTGAAATCGACGCCGTGTACCTGGTCTACAACGAATTCAAGTCGGTCATTGCGCAGCGCCTGATCGTGGCCCGGGTGCTGCCGATCGAGCAACTCGGTGAGGTAACCGTCGCGCAGGCGCAAGAGATGACCCTGGAGGAAAAGGAACGCGCTCTCGAAGCTGCCCGGGAAGCCGGCGTGGGACTTCGCCCCGCCGACACGCAGGCCGTGGATGCCGCGGCAGCTCGTTTTGCAACCGCTCCAGTCGACTACATTTACGAGCAGCCGCCCGGGGAATTGTTCAGCGCCCTGCTGCCGAAATACGTCGGCATCGAGATATTTCACGGGCTTTTGGAGTCGGTGGCCGCGGAGCACGCCGCCCGCATGACCGCCATGGATGCGGCGACCAGTAACGCCACCGACATGATCGATTCGCTTACCCTGGCCATGAACCGTGCCCGGCAGGCGAAGATCACGAAAGAGATTATTGAGATTGTGAGCGGTGCGGCGGCAGCGGGGTGAGAAAGCTAATAGCTCTTAGCCTTTAGCTCTTAGCTTCAAACTTATGCGCATTTTGTTGATCTGGGCGAAACTGATTTTAGGGGAAAACAGAGTTCTTGCAGTTGGTTTTAGCTAAGAGCTAATAGCTAAGAGCCAAAAGCTGAGGTCTTATGCCAGAAAACATCGGACACGTAATTCAGGTCGCCGGTCCCGCAGTGGACGTGCAATTCGACGAAGCCCACATGCCGCCCATCTACGAGGCCCTGCGCGTGGTCAGCGACGGCTTCACCGTCCCCATGCAAATCAAAGTGGTGCTGGAAGTTCAGCAGCATCTTGGCGAAGGCCGGGTGCGCTGCGTCGCCATGGAGCCTACCGACGGAATGGTGCGGGGCATGAAGGCAATCGACCTCGGAGGGCCAATTTCTGTGCCCGTGGGCCCGGGCACGCTCGGGCGCGTGATGAACGTGATCGGCGAGCCCGTGGATCAATTAGGCCCGATCCAGCATACCCAGACCATGCCGATTCATCGCCTGGCGCCGCTTTTCGATGAGCAAGCCACGACCGCCGAGATGTTTGAAACTGGCGTGAAGGTGATCGATCTTATCCAACCCTTCCTCAAAGGCGGCAAGATCGGCTTGTTTGGCGGCGCCGGCGTGGGCAAGACCGTGGTCATTATGGAGTTGATCAACAACGTTGCCAAGCAGCACGGAGGCTTCTCCGTGTTCGCTGGCGTGGGCGAGCGCACCCGCGAGGGCAACGACTTGTGGCTGGAAATGACGGAGTCTGGCGTGATCACGCCGGGCGATCCCGCGAAGTCGAAAGCTGCGTTGATCTACGGCCAGATGACGGAGCCACCCGGGGCGCGTCTCCGCGTGGCGCTTACCGCGCTGACGGTTGCCGAGTATTTCCGCGATGTGGATGGCGCCGACACGCTGCTCTTCATCGACAATATCTTTCGTTTCACCCAGGCGGGATCGGAGGTTTCCGCGCTGCTCGGCCGTATGCCCAGCGCCGTGGGCTATCAGCCGAATCTGGCGACGGAGATGGGCGAGTTGCAGGAGCGCATCACTTCCACCAAGAAAGGTTCGGTCACTTCGGTACAGGCCATTTACGTTCCAGCTGACGATCTGACTGATCCGGCGCCGGCCACCACGTTTGCCCACCTGGACGCGACCACGGTTCTTTCGCGCGCGTTAACTGAAATCGGAATTTATCCTGCGGTCGATCCGCTGGCTTCGACCTCGCGCATTCTCGATCCGCGCATCGTGGGCCAGGAACATTATGATGTCGCACAGCACGTGAAGAAGACGCTGCAGACCTACAAAGACCTGCAGGACATCATTGCGATTCTGGGTATCGACGAACTGAGCGAAGACCAGAAGCTGACCGTGGCCCGGGCACGGAAGGTGCAGAAATTTCTGTCGCAACCTTTCCACGTGGCCGAACAATTCACCGGCGCGCCCGGACGTTATGTCAAGATCGCCGATACGGTGAAAGGCTTCAAAGGGATCGTCGAAGGCAAATACGACGACATCCCGGAGCAGGCTTTCTACATGAAGGGAACGATCGACGAAGTGCTGCAAGCCGCGGAGAAAATGAAGACGGCAGCGTGAAGACGGCTATCAGCCTTCAGCTCTCAGCGATGAAGAGCTGACGGCTGACGGCCGAGAGCTGAGAGCTGGTTTATGCCTGATACATTCCAACTCGAAATCGTCACCCCTGAAAAAATGGTGGTGAAAGACGTGGCCGAAGAAGCCCAGATCCCGGGCAAGAATGGATATCTCGGGATTTTGCCCGGTCACGCCCCGCTCATTACAGAACTGGCGGTGGGCGAGATCACCTACCGCAACGGGAGCACCACGCACCGCGTGGCCGTGGCTTGGGGATTTGCCGAAGTGCTGCCCGACAAAGTGACCATTCTGGCGGAAACCTGTGAACGCCCCGAGGAAATCGACAAACAGCGTGCCGAACAAGCCCGGCAGCGCGCCGAAGAACGGCTCAAGAGCGGAAATCCGGAAGTGGATTACGACCGCGCCGAGGACGCTCTGCATCGCGCCGAAGCCCGGCTGCAGGTGGCGGGAAAAAGATAGCCGCTCGACCGCCACGCTATTTCTGTTCCTGCATCGCTCCCGCCGGCACGATTTTCGTCTCCGTGCGGAACTTCTTGTAGTCGTGGTAGCCGACTTCTTCCGAGATGTTCACGCCTTTCAGCAGCGCGATCCGCGCGTCCAGCTTGATTAAAATATGCTGCGGCAGCCAGACTTCGTCATTGACCCGCGTCTGTTCGATCTGAATGTTTGAGCCTTTATGGATGCGGGCCAGAAACAATCCCACAGAAACCGTGTCGACGCACTGGATATCCAGCTTTACCCATTCGTTTTCCGCCCTATCCAGCCACACCCGAAAGCGGAACTTGGGCAGAAACCTGGCGTCTTTCAGATGGGGTTCGTAGCCCGGCCGCGGCTCGGCGTCGATTACATATGTGTCCCGCCCCTCGCGCTGCTGGTTCCCGACGAACTTGAAGTTGTAGGCGTCGGCCACTTCGCGCACGAACTTGCGGTCGTCCTCGCGCTGCTTCTCTTCTTTCGCAAGCCGCTTCCTGCGTTCGTCCTCATTTTCGTTCTTTCGCTTGTCGAGAATTTTCTGAATTTTCTCTTCTTCTTTGGCTGCGTCTTTCTCTGCTAGCGGCTTGTCGTCTTTCGCCACCAGACGCAACGCCGGTTCGCCGTAGAGTTCCATGACTTCGTAGGTCTTTGACTCCTGAGATTTCACATTTCCTTTTCCGTCAAGCTTGTGTTCGTCTTCCCGCTGTACGTAGGTGTAATCCCGCTGGCGCTTGTCGTTTTCGATGTCCTTCTCGGCGGCTTGCCGGATCAGCTCCCGCATCTGATCTTCCGACAGGGAACTGGTCCCGGAATTCGTCGAGACTGACGGTGAGGCTGCCGCCTCAGCACCCAGTTGCCCGTGAGCGCGCAACGGGGAACATATAAATAAGAATAGAAATAGAGGAAGGCCGGCGGCAGTGGATTTGGCTCTCATATCGAATGTTTACGCGGTTAGAACCCGAAGGGTTCCATTAGGATGTCTGCGGCCACCATTCAGGCCAACTATGGCGTTACGGAGAGGCGACAGGGAACTGGATCACCACGAACCTAGTTGGGTCAGTGCTCTTGTTCGCCAAGCGAGGTCCCTGTCCGGCGGGAAACCAGACGACTTCGCCTGAGGATTTCCGCAGGCGCCCCTTGTCGGTTTTCGCGCCGTCTGTTTTCAAGTCTACGTCGGTCACTGCGAGCAGCAACTCCGCTGCCGGTTTATCCGGAGCGGGGAAGGAATCAGCTTGCAAAAGTTGGACGTCGCTGACGGTGACGTCTCCCAAGCGTATCGAATTGCTGAATTGCGCATGCGGATCGACCGGCGCGCCGGTGCCAAAGGTGATGTAGTCCCAGGTTCCGGTCTGCCACTGGTATCCCCAATTGCTGACCTTGGGATCCAGAAACTCCACCGTGATGTTGCGGTAGCTGGTGGTGCGGTCGTTGCGAATGCCGTAGGCGCGGCCGCCAAGATAGAAGCGAACATCGCCTTTTTTGAACAGAAAATTCTGGATTGCGGATTCGCCGTCGCGCCAGATCACCACTTCGCAATCCTGCAACATGATCATCATGAAAGTGTGGTCGTGCTGGACGAAAGACTGTTCTGTGGGACGCAGGCTCAGTTCGAACACGCGGACCTGATCATTCTGCAAAAGCTGCGTGTAATGCGGGTCCGAGGTGATGTCGCCCGGGGTTTGCCCCGATGCGAGCCCCGTGCAGAGAATCAGCGCGAGCAGGAAATACGGCTTCATGAGCTCATTGTATTGCACCGCGCGGGCGCGGTAACACAGGCCAGAACACGGAAGTAATTGATTTTGGCCCGCTTTGTGAATAGCCGGATTCCTGATCACTGGTTACGCACCTGATTTCTTGTGCGTCTTGCCCGTGGTCTCTGCAAGGAATAGTCGCTGGTCAATTCGATGCAGCCGCTTGATCATGGCCGGCGAGAGCAGCTTGTAATGGCGGATCTCGAACAGGTAATAAACAATGAACCAGATTGGCTTGTCGGTCGTCATCCAGTGCTGGCGATCGAATCGCGCGAGATTCACCGGCCGCGAAAAAGTGCGCAAGGTGCGTTCACGGCGCATGTTGAAGTAAAGATTGAAATAACTCATGGCCAGTTCGCGGAGGGAGCGGTACACCGGTTCACGATAGCGGCAGCCGGCGTAGTTCGATTTCGCGATCGCCCCCCAATGGCCATCGATTTTATAGACTGCCATCACATGGTCGGTGTCGTGATCCGCTTCGAAATCCAAAATCAACGGCGGAAATCCGTTGGCCCGCAAGGCGGCGGCAGCAAACATCGCCCCTTCGAGGCAATGCGAAGTTCGCTCGCGCAACACGTAGCGCGGGGACCAGGCGGTATCCGCCAGGTGATAGGGCATGTCGTCCAGAAATTTCTGAATGCCGTAGGGGTTGTTCAGGCTGCGCAGCTTGCGCAGTTCGGCCGGAGTGAAGGAATCAAGCGGCTGACTCATGTTTGATGCAGTGTAGCTGAAAGACTGAGCCGGACAGTTAACCACAGAGGACACCGAGGACACGGAGCAAAACCCGGGACTCCACCACGGAGGACACAGAGGACACGGGTCTACTTGAATAATTCCGCTAATTCCGCTGGCTCGTCTACAACTACATCGGGCGGGGCTTCACATAGGGTATGCGGGGCAAAACCATAAGTGACGCCGCAGGTCCAAAGGCCCGCGTTACGGCCGGTCAATACATCAATCGAGGAATCGCCGATCATCAGCGTTTCGCCCGGCGCTGTCTTGGCCTCGCGCAGAATGGTCTGCGCACCGTGCGGATCGGGCTTCTTGGTCGGAAAGCTGTTGCCGCCGTAGATATGGAGAAAGAATCCGGCCAGGCCCAGCGCCTCCACAATGGCCCGCGAGGGATGAACCGGTTTGTTGGAGAGCACCGCCATCTTGCGGTGCAACCCGTTGCCATTCTGCATCGCCGCCAGGCTTTCCGGAATCCCGGGATAAACGTGCGTGTGGTCAAGCTTGTGGATGCGGTAGTAACCCAGAAAATAATCCAGCGCTTCTTTTGTGAAAGCTTCGTTCCTGGGGTCGCCCAGAGCGCGCCGCACCAGCATGGGCGCGCCATCACCCACGTAGGAAGCCACCACTTCGCCCGGCAATTCCGGACGCCCAAAATTCCGCAACATGGCGTTCACCGAATGAATCAGGTCCAGGCGCGAATCGATCAACGTACCGTCCAGGTCAAAAATCAGCAGCTTAATAAGGTGAGGATCGAATTGGCGGTTGAAGCGGATCATGGGTCATGTTCAGGATAAATGATGGCTGAGCACTCAGCATTCAGCACTCGCCCCGTCAAGCCCGTACCCAACCTCCCCGGCCTTAATGCCGAGTGCTGAGTGCTGACGGCTGAATGCTGCTGTTCCGAAATGCTCCGCAAAGATTTACAATCACCCTAGAGGCCCGACTCCCCAAAACCGAGAATTGGATGGCGACCACCAAGACCGATCCCAAACCCGCTGGCGAAATTCGCAGGGCCGCAAAAACCTACCAGGGGCTCTCCGGCCAACAACTCATCGAGGCTTACCGCATCATGTACACGTCGCGGCGGCTTGACGACCGCGAAATCCTGCTCAAGCGTCAGCAGAAGATATTCTTCCAGATCTCGGGCGCGGGTCATGAGGCGGTCGGCGCGGCCGCCGGGTTCGCGCTCAAGGCCGGATATGACTGGTTTTTCCCTTACTATCGCGATCGCGCCCTGGCTCTCGCCTTAGGCGCTACTCCGGCCGAAATGCTGTTGCACGCCGTCGGCGCTGCCGATGACCCCAGTTCCGGTGGCCGCCAGATGCCTTCTCACTGGAGTTATCCCAAGCTGCACATCGTGACCGGATCATCCCCTACGGGCACGCAGATTCTTCATGCCGTGGGAAGCGCCGAAGTGCCGCGCTACTTGGCCGCCCATCCCGACGCGACTAACAAGGGTCAAAGGCGATTACCGGCAGTTCAAAGACGTCACCTTTCAGGGCGATGAAGTGACCTACGTTTCCCTCGGCGACGGCACCACCAGCGAAGGCGAGTTCTGGGAGGCGCTGAATTCCGCCGCCAATCTGAAACTACCCCTGATCTTCGTGATCGAAGACAACGGCTACGCTATCTCGGTCCCGGTTGAGGTGCAAACCGCCGGGGGAAATATTTCGCGCCTGGTCAGCGGCTTCCCCAATTTTCACTTTGAAGAAGTGGAAGGCACCGACCCTGTCGAAACTTACGCGGCCTTTGCTCGTTCGGTGGCGTATTGCCGCGCCGGCAACGGTCCGGCGTTCATTCACGCCCACGTGATCCGGCCCTATTCCCACTCGCTTTCCGACGATGAGCGGCTCTACCGCCCTGACGCCGAGCGCCAGCGCGACGCGCAGCGCGATCCCATCACTCGCACCCAGATGTTCCTGCTGCGCGAAGGCATTCTCGACGAAAACGGAATCAACCGTCTGGAGAAGCAGGTCGATGACGAAATGCAGGTAGCCGTGGATCAGGCGCTGAAGGCCGCTCCTCCCGCTCCTGAGACCGTGATGCACTTTATCTATTCCCCCGACCTCGATCCCACGTCGTCCGCCTTCGACACGCCACCCGCCGCAGCACCTGAAGCCGGCGCGGATGGCAAGAAGCCGGCGCCCAAAACCATGGCTGATCTCATCAATGCCACGCTCCGTGACGAAATGAAGCGCGACGAGCGCATTGTAATTTTCGGTGAAGACGTCGCCGACTGCAGCCGCGAGCAGTATCTGCAACAAAAGCTGGTCAAGGGCAAGGGTGGAGTGTTCAAGCTGACATCTGGCTTGCAGATGGAGTTCGGCTCCGACCGCGTGTTCAACTCGCCGATCGCCGAGGCCAGTATCGTCGGTCGCGCCACCGGCATGGCCACGCGCGGACTCAAACCGGTCGTCGAGATCCAGTTCTTCGACTACATCTGGCCGGCCATGATGCAGTTGCGCAATGAACTGCCGCTGATCCGCTGGCGATCAAACAACGGATTTTCCGCTCCCTGCGTGGTCCGCGTAGCCATCGGCGGCTATCTGACTGGCGGCGCCATCTATCACTCGCAGTGCGGTGAAAGCATCTTTACTCACATCCCGGGATTGCGCGTCGTGTTCCCCTCGAACGCGCTTGATGCCGCCGGCCTGCTGCGCACCGCGATCCGCTGCGACGATCCGGTGTTGTTTCTCGAGCACAAACGCCTCTATCGCGAGACCTTCGGCCGCGCCGCCTATCCCGGGCCCGATTACATGATTCCCTTCGGCAAAGCAAAGATCGTGCAGCCCGGCACCGATCTCACCGTCATTACTTATGGTGCGGTCGTCCCGCGCGCCCTGCAGGCCGCGCAGAAGTTGGAGCGCGAGCAGGGCTTGCAGGTCGAGCTGCTCGACCTGCGCTGCCTCAATCCCTTTGACTGGGAGGCGATTGACACCTCCGTTCGCAAGACCAATCGCGCGCTCGTCGCGTATGAAGATTCGTTGAGCTGGGGCTACGGCGCAGAAATCGCCGCGCGCATCGCCGATGAAATGTTCGATTCGCTCGATGCCCCGGTTCGCCGCGTCGCCGCCAAAGATGTTTTCGTCGCCTACCAGCCCATTCTCGAAGACGCCATCCTGCCCCAGACCAGCGATCTATACCGCGCCATGAGAGAACTCGCGGAATACTAGAGAGATCGACTGTGTGAATCTGAGGACTTGTGTGGAAATTGTGACGCTCCAAATTCAGCCACTACCTCCAGCATCGGTATGGTGCAAGTAAACTCCTTACCTTGTCATTCCGACAAGGAGCGGCGCGACGAGGAGGAATCTGCTCTCCTGGAGAGCATTACGACGCTGTCGGCCAGTAACAGATTCCTCCTCCTCGCTACACGAATCGTCGGAATAACACATCTAGGTTATTCCAAACTCCACCACTCCCTACAGCACCAGATTTCTTGACAGTGGTTCGTCGCCGGTGATATATCCCTTTCCTCTGGTTCTTGCTTCTTCCCCTTAACTCACTCAATTGCCGCCCGAGCGATGCCCCGAAGTGATTTCGCCCGGCTGAACATTCGTCTTGGAGGCGTTTCCCCGCCGTTCACCAACCAGAGCTAGCGATTCAAGAGGAGGGTAACTGTGCGACCCCTGGTGTGCTTCATCCAATTGCTACTTGTTGGCATCACTCCTGCCGTATCACAAACTCTTGCTCCTCTGCATGCGCCAGATTCAAACGTAGCCACCGGGGGCGAGACAAACGCAGCCGGCGAGGGTGGGTTTGACCACTATCGCCATCACCACGACCCGGTACAGATCATCACGTTTGACGTGCCTGATTCGATTGGCACTTTTCCCCAAGCCATTAACGACGCCGGCCGGATCACCGGTTCTTACCAGGACGCGAGCTTTTTGCAGCACGGCTTTTTGCGGAAGGAAGACGGCGATATTACGAGCTTTGACGTGGCCGGTGCAAACTCCACGTCACCCGTAGCCATCAACGCTGAGGGCCGGATCACGGGATATTTCAACGACGGCAGTGGCACCCACGGTTTTCTGCGCGAGCGCGATGGCACTACCATCACGTTCGACGTCGCCGGTGCAATGGGGACCTCCGCGGCTGCGATCAACGCGGAAGGCGAGATCGCCGGTTCCTACGTCGACGGCAGCGGCACGCATGGATTTTTGCGAAAGCGTGACGGTTCCATCACCACCTTCGACGTGGCTGGCGCAGTTGTCACCACGCCGGTCGGCTTGAACAGCGAGGGCGAAATCGCCGGCATGTGGTCGGCCGCCTCCTTCGGTGGGAGTGGTTTCTTAAGAAAGAGGAACGGAACCATCATCACGTTCGATGTGGCTGGCGCTTTCGCCACCTTGCCCCGCACTATCAATGGCCGGGGGCAGACCGCCGGGGTCTACACCGATCCTCAAGTTGGACCTACCTTCGGGACCCACGGCTTCCTGCGCCATAGAGACGGCAGCCTGACTTTGTTTGACGCCCCTGATTCGCATGACATTTTTGCCTCGCCTTTCAGCATCAACTTGGCTGGGGAGATCACCGGCTACTTCCACGATTTAAACCTCGTCACCCACGGCTTCCTGCGTGAGAGGGACGGCACGTTTATCACCATCGATGTGCCGGGGGCGAGGGCCACCACGGCCGTGGCGATCAACTTGGAAGGCGAAATCACCGGCACCTGGTCGGACGGTACGAGCACGCACGGCTTTCTGCGCACCGCCCGCTTCTGTGAGGAAAGATTGCGGTGAATGGTCTTGATCTCGATGGAGGTGCCCCAACCGGGGGTGCCCCATTTCTCGCGGTTTTTGCGAGAAGTGGGAGGCACACAGTCGGGAGTGGATTTTAGTGCCCAGGATCCTCTTTCACCCGCGTCTGATCCGTAATCCAGTTCACTTCCCAGGTCTTGCCTCCATCGTCCGAGAATGACTGTTCAAAGTGGGGCGTATTTGTCGTCGTGTTCGTCCAGACAAATCGAACCAAAATGTTTCTTCCGTTCGGGCCAGACGGTTCCATGTCGAAAAACTCGCCACGCCCATCCTTGAATTCGCCGACGGTCGCAGGGAGTGAGAGCGCTCCGTTCTTGCTGGTTCCCCAATACAAACTCCATTGGTGAGATTGAGGATTGTAGGTACGCAAGGTCAGGCCTTCAATGTGGCCTGCGGCTGGACCATCGAGCTCAATCGTGTCCAGTTGGGCGCGGCCATCCCAAATCTTGAAGCATGTACCCGTCCCGTCAAATTCCACCCAGGTGTTGGAACCGGTTAAGGGATGCAGTCGGCGTTTCAGATGATATTTCCACGAACCGATAAGCGGATCAAAATCATGCTGCCCATCCCGTTCCGTAGCTTGAGATTCTGCCTTTACTGCGTCTGAATTTTGCTGCGTGACGCCCTGAATCGGCTGCCAAAGAAGAACCAGACTCCAGACCATCAGATAAACCCAAACGTGTTTGCTGTTCATCACGCCCTCCCATTAGCTGATCCGGATAAGAACCAGTCGGAAGGCAAATTAGTTGAGCAGGCAAGCCGATGTGCCAAGCCAGAGTAAAAATCAGTAAAAAGTTGTGAACGGCGGAGGGCCCGCCCTCTCGATCTCGCCCCGAAACCTGAAGGTGCCCCGTTCTCGCGTTTTTTGCGAGGGCGGGGCCTTTGACTTTCTTCCACCCACTGTGACGGACAACCTTGAACAACCTTCCCACCCCAGCTCTCTTCGCATGCCCTGGGGCCTCAAGCGTTAGTGCGGCGCGGGTCATCTACACTTCATCACCTGCAGCTGTTACCACAGCGCGCCGGGCGTGAACAGCCACGCCCTTGCAAAAAACGCAAGAACGGGCATCCTCTAGTGTCGGTGGCGAGCCTCCGCGAAAAGTTTGGGCCACCCGCCCGGAACACTTGTGCAAATCTGCATAGTGTTCCGTGCGGAACATATCGTCGATTTTGTCACTCGCTGAAGAGCGCTCGGTAGATCCAGCCGCCGAGCACGCCGCCGATCAGCGGCGCCACCCAAAAGAGCCAGAGTTGTTGCACCGCCCAGCCGCCCACAAAGAGCGCGGGGCCAGTGCTGCGCGCCGGGTTCACGGACGTGTTGGTCACAGGAATGCCGACCAGGTGAATCAGCGTAAGGCACAAGCCGATCGCGATAGGAGCGAAGCCTTTGGGAGCGTTGCCGTGGGTCGAGCCCATGATGACGAACAGAAAGAACATGGTCAGGACAACTTCGGCTACGAAGCAGGCGAGCAGAGAATATCCGCCGGGGGAATGGGCCGCGTATCCGTTCGAGGCGAAGCCGCCGCTCAAATCGAATCCGGCTTTGCCGCTGGCGATCACGTAGAGCACGCCCGACGCCGCCACGGCGCCGACCACCTGTGCCAGGACATAAGGAATTAATTCCGAGGCTGGAAAGCGCTTGCCGAAAACCAGGCCCAGGCTGACCGCCGGATTCAAGTGGCAGCCTGAGACGTGTCCGATGGCGTAGGCCATGGTGAGGACAGTGAGACCGAAGGCCAACGCCACGCCTACGAATCCGATTCCCAAGGCCGGGAAGGCCGCGGCCAGCACTGCGCTGCCGCAACCCCCGAACACCAACCAGAAGGTTCCGAAGAATTCTGCAACTGCACGCTTGCTTAAGCTCATGAAGTGGCCTCCTCCGCGGGCGCAGCAGGGTAGCACAAAAATTGACCACGAAAAGCAGGAAGTTACATGAAGGCAGCGGCTTAAGCCGCCTTGGGTTTTCCGCCTCCACCTTTGCGAATGTTGTCGAGCGCGATGGGGCCCGCGCCGAAAAAGATCAGGGCAAACGCCATGGCCGCCAGGGCGAGAGTGAATTCATATCCGCCTTTTCCCATCAGCCCGTTTTTCCAGTGGACTTTCGCAATCGCCACGCTGATGTCGATCAGGATGGCGAGCGAAGCGCAGCGGGTGAGCAGTCCCACGATGAGCAGAATGCCACCGAGAAATTCCGCGGCCGCCGATAAGTACGCGAGCCAGCCGGGGAGGCCGAGACTACTCACAAACTGGGCGTGGTGCGAAAGGCCGCCGAATACTTTGGGGTAGCCGTGCCCGATCATGATGGCGCCGAGCACAAGACGAAGGACGAGCAGAGCCAGAGGTTGTAAACGGTCGAGGTAGCGCAAGGTCCCTCCTGGGGAGAAATAGCTTACCTCAGCGGCGGGGGACCCAGATGACGTGACAAACGAAAAGCGTTGACCACAGAGACACGGAGAAGACGCACAGAGTCCGGGAACAAACACCCGGGATTGGAATCTTCCACAAGAAAGCCTTAACCACAGAGGGCACGGAGAAGAGGCGGAGAGTCCGGGAACAAAACCAGACCTCGGGGGATTGGAATCTTCTACAGAAAGCTTTAACCACAGAGGGCACAGAGAACGCCCCGAGGGGCGCAGAAACCCTCCTAAATCAAGGGCCTGCGCGGGCTCCGGCGGCCGTCATGACACCTGAGTAACGTCTGTAATACTTTGGTTACATGCCTTTCGGTTTAGTTGAACCGAGTGTATAAACACCCCACTGCGTAGTATACCCAACATCATAAACCACAATATACGGCATGTATCTCCAAGTGCAGCAAAAGCTGTTTCCAGAAAACAGGCATAAAACCCAACAAAACACGGAAATACGCTTGGACATCCCCTTTTTCCGGGTTGAGATATGCTCAGCACACCAAAATTCACCTGAACGCAAGGGGAAGCAGTTTGGTTCGGGGAATTTTCTCCCAAGTTTGCCCTCCGGGCCGGAGAAACAGGCCAAGGCGGGCCGAGATGTGTGGAAGGGGTTTTGAAACCTATGGCTGACTCGCGTGAAGTCATGAACATTCGCCAGGCGTCGCAGTACCTGGGGGTGAGTCCGGACACGCTTTACAAGTACGTAGGCGAACAAAAGATTCCCGCTTTCAAGCTGGGGAACCGCTGGCGCTTCAAGAAATCGAAACTGGACCAGTGGATGGAAGAGAAGTCGACCCAGATGGAAGCGAGAGGCAAGAAGAAACCCAAGGCGGCGGTGAAAGCCGCGGGGCAACCGTAAGAAGCTAAAACGCCGGCGAGACGCCGGCGCTACAAAGGCGGGCACATGTTTGGATTCGGATCGAAAACGATTGTTGGTCTGGATGTGGGCTCCTCCAGCATTAAGGCCGTGGAGCTGAGAAAAGGGCGCAACGGAATCGAAGTGGCGCACCTGGGACTGGAGCCGCTGGCTTCAGACATAGTGGTCGATTCCATGATTGTGGATTCGGGCACGGTTTCGAGCGCGATCTCAAAGTTGTTTGCGGAAAACGAGATCAAAGCGCAGCGCGTGGCCACGGCGGTCAGCGGGCATTCGGTGATCGTGAAGCGCATTCCGATGCCCAGCATGAGCGATCAGGAACTGGCCGAGGCCATCGAGAAAGAAGCGGCCCACAACATTCCCTTCGATCTGGCGGACGTAAATCTGGACTATCAGATCCTTTCCGAAGACGCCGGCAGTCCGCAAATGGACGTTTTGCTGGTAGCCGTCAAGAAGGACAAGATTCTCAACTACACCAACGTACTCTCGATGGCGGGCAAGGCTCCGGCTATTGTGGACATCGATGCCCTGGCGCTGCAGAACTGCTACGAGTACAACTACGATCCCGCTCCGGGCCAGGTGGTGGCTTTGCTGAACCTGGGCGCGAGCGTGATGAACATCAACATCGTCAAGGGCACGACGCCACTGTTCCCGCGCGACGTCAGCGTAGGCGGGCACCAGTACACCGATTCGCTGCAAAAAGAACTGGACCTGAGTTTCGACGATGCTGAGGCGCTCAAGCTGGGACACAAAGTGGGTACGGTGAGCGAAGACGCCAAGACCCCGATTCTGCAGCAGGTGACGGAAATTATTGTGCTGGAGATTCAGAAGACGTTCGACTTCTTCCGGGCAAGCGCGGCGGGAGAGCATATCGAGAAGATTTACCTGGCAGGCGGGTCCTCCAAGGTTTCCGGACTGGTGGATGCTCTGAGGCAGGAGTTCTCGCTGCCGGTAGAAATCATGAACCCGTTCCAAAAGATTGCGCCACCCGCGACTGGGGCGGGAGTGCAGTTGATCGAGCAAAACGCCGGCCAGCTGGCAGTCGCGGTGGGTCTGGCCCTAAGGAGTTTTGACGACCTATGATCCGAATCAACCTGCTGGAAAAAAGCAAAGGAAAGAACAAACGCAGCGGCGGGGGCTCGTCGCCAGTCGCCATGGAAGTGGGCGATGTCGGCTCACTGAAAATGAAAGTGCTGGTGGTGCTGGGCGTGTTTGCCCTGGGCAACGTGCTGTACTGGCACAACCTTGACAACCAGCGCAAGGAGATCGCCGCCAAGATGGTGGTGGCCGAGCAGCGCAACCGGGAACTGGCGGACGTAAAAGCCCGGTACCTGGAGCGTCAGCGGCAGGCGGAGAATTATAAGCGCCGGGTGGATGTGATTGACCAGCTGCGCGCGGCGCAGGCCGGTCCGGTCAATCTGCTCTCCACCATCGGCAAGACGGTCGATGACACGGAAGCGGTCTGGCTGAACACCATGAAAGACCAGGGTGGCAGCGTGGACATCGAGGGCATGGCACTGAGCACGGATGCAGTGGCCACGCTGATCAACAATCTGCAAAAGACTGGTTTCTTCTCGAACATCGAAATCAAGGAAACCTTTCAGGATGACCAGGTCAAGGACATGCAGGCATTTCAGTTCACGCTGACCTGCGAAAAAGCGAAGTCCTAAGGGTAGAAAAAACTTATGGCGAACTTTAGTGAATTGTCGAGCCTGAAGCAATGGGCACTGCTGGTGGGCGTAGGGGGCCTGCTAACGGTGGCGCTGGTTTTCACTGTGTACAAATCGCAGCGCGATGCCAACGAAGCGGCGCAACACAGCCTGGATGCGAAGCTGCAGGAGAACCGGGAGCTGGAAGCTTACCAGCCCAAGCTGGCGGAGATCGAGCGGCAACTGGCCAGCCTCAAACAGCAACTGGAAATCGAACGGCGCATCGTGCCCAGCGAGAAAGAAGTCGATGGCTTCATCAAGATGGTGGACGCGGAAGCTGCGCATGCCGGTATCGAATTGCGGCGCTACAGCGCCAAGCCATATGTGACCAAAGACTTCTACACCGAGGTTCCTTTTGAGATCGAGCTGGATGGGCCCTACTACTCGATGCTGAACTTCTTCGACCAGGTGGGCAAGCTGGAGCGCATTGTGAACATCTCCGGGTTGCTGGTCGCCAACACGAAAAAGGGCAGCGAGGCGAAAGCCAGACACCTGTACCAATACGCGCCCAACGAGAGCGTGATCGCCACCTGCACGGCGACGACATTCTTCAGCCACGACCTGGAACCGCCATCTGGAAAAGTTGTTCCGGCAGCGCAGGTTAAAAGGTAGAGGAGCCTATGAAGCTGACCACAGCAATACTTTTCTTCGGGATGCTGGCGGGATCTGCCTGGGGGCAGAACCCCGACGTCATCGACAATACGCGGAGCACGCTCAACGCGGTGCAGCAGCAGAAGACGATGAAGGAGAACGAGGCGCTATCAGGCGCGGCCAAGCCGTCAATGCCCGCCAACAACCAGCCTTCGGTAATGCCCGCGAAATCCAGCGTGAAGACTACGAGTGCGCCCAAGCCGGCTGCGGCCAAGGCTGCGGTTCCGAAAGTGACAGGCAAGGCTATCGCACCCAAGACCAAGACTGCCACGGTGAGCCAGAAGGCACAGCCCAAACAAAGAATCGCTGTGGAAGACAAGAAAAAGCCAGCGGATGGCAAAGAGGCTCCCAAGAAGATCAACCTGGCCGGACGCCGGGATCCGTTCGTCAGCCCGGTGGTGAACCGGAGCATGCTGGGTTCGGGTTGCAGCACCGGCAAGAAGTGCCTGGCGATCGAACAGATCGATCTTAAGGGCGTAGTGAAAGCGGATTCTGGAATGATCGCGGTGGTCGTGAACTCTCTGGAGAAGGCTTACTTTCTGCGGGAGAACGACCCGGTATTCAACGGGTACGTGGTGAAGATCACGCCCGACTCGATCGTGTTCAAAGAGACTTTGACGGACAAACTGGGAAAGCCGTTTACGCGAGAAGTGACCAAGAAGATCACGACCCCGGCGGTCTAGGGGCGGTAGCAGGCGGTTGGGATTCCCAGCCGGAACGAATTTGTAAAAGAAAGCACGGGGCAAGCCACTTGCAAGCCCGTGGGGAGAAAGTGAAATGCGAAAGCAACTGCTGAGTGTTTTCCTACCGCTGCTGGCGTTGGTGCTGGTTGCCGCGGCGGCTGAGACGCAGAGCACGGGCACGGAAGCCCCAAAGCATGCGGCACTGCAGTCTGTCCGTGTCGTGCCCGGGGACAACGGCGTCAATCTGGAAATCACCGCCCGCGGAACCGTGGCTCCTCAAGTGAGCACGCTGGACCATCCGGCGCGGGTCGTGGTCGACCTGCCAAATACGGTGGCCGCGACTTCCCAGAATCACATCTCCGTCTCTGGCGGAGCGGTGAAAGACGTCCGGGTAGGGATGGACGGGCACAATCCGCCCACCACTCGCCTGGTGGTCGACCTGGAGCAAGCTTGCCGTTACGAACTGCTCCCCAGCAGCGACAACAAGACCATCTTAAAGATCTATGCGCCGGCGGGTACCGCTAAGTCGGCCAAGCCGGCTTCGGTCACGGCGAAGGCGACCGCTCACGATGAGGCGCGGCCTGCGGCCGCGGCCCAGCAAGTAGCGACAAAGCCCGCGCCCGTAATGGCGGCCTCCGCGAACGCTAAGCCCAGCTCAACCAGCGCTTCGGCTACCGATTACGTATTTGTCGAGCCTTCTTTCAAGCCCAAGGATGAAACCAGTACAAGCAAACCTGCCGCCGTTGATCCATCAACGAAAGCGGTTTCTGCGGCCAGCAAGTTTGCTGACCGGCCAGATGGCAATCTGCTGCCCACGGCCAGCGCCGCCATGCAGTCGGGGGCAATCGCTGCTGCCCAGCCTGCGGTGAACATGGCTGCCGAGCAGAAAAGCCAGATGCAGCAGCAGCCTGCGAGCAACGGTCCAAAATATACGGGTGAACCGATCTCGGTGAACCTGAAGGACGTGGACCTGAAAGACTTCTTCCGCCTGATCCACGAGATCAGCGGACTGAACGTGGTGCTCGATCCGAACGTTAAGGGAACTCTGACCATTGTGCTGGATGACGTGCCGTGGGACCAGGCGCTGGACATCGTGCTGAAGAACAACGACCTGGCGCGGCAACTGGAAGGCAATGTGTTGCGCATCGCCACAGTAGACACGATGCGTAAAGAAGCCGAAGCGCGGCTGGCCGAGCAGGAAGCGGAAGCACTGGCCGTGGACAAAGTTACAGTCACTCGTTTCCTGAGCTACGCTCACTCGAAAGACGTCGTGCCGACCATCAAGAAGTTCCTCAGCCAGCGGGGCGACGTGATTGCGGATGAGCGCACCAATGGCCTGATCATTCAAGACATCCCCACGGTAATTCCGGGGATCGACCGGTTGCTCACGCAGCTTGACCGCAAGACGCAGGAAGTCGAGATCGAAGCCCGCGTAGTGGCAGCAACTCGCAGCTTCGCCCGCGATCTTGGCACCCAGCTCGGCTTTGGCTGGGGCAACGGGCCAACCGCGGTGGGCGGCGCTTCGCAGGTGGGTACTTCGCCGATTTCCACCTTCGGAATCATTCCGAACTATCAAATTGTCGGCACGACGCAGCCAACCAGCGCCAGCCAGGGAGTGCAGATTCCTCTGTTCTCGAACCTGGGCGTGACGCAGCCGACCAGCGCCCTGAGCTTGATCAATGCCAGCAGGAACATCCGGGTGGATGCGATTCTTACGGCGGCCGAGTCTCGCGGCCTGCTCAAGATTCTCTCCCGTCCGCGGGTGGTGACGCAGAACAACATTCAGGCTTTGGTCCGGCAGGGCGTACGCGTGCCGATCGTGACTCAGGCGCAGTTAGGCGGTCCGCCCACAGTGACTTACGTGGACGCGTTCCTGCGGTTGACTGTGGTTCCGCAGATCACCTCGGAAGGCACGATCTTCCTGAATGTCGACGTGGAAAACACCACGCCTGACTTCGGCCACACCATTCAGGGCAACCCGGAACTGATCACACAACAGGCCACCACCCAGGTATTGGTGACGGATGGCGGCACAGTGGTGATCGGCGGCGTGATCCAGACCCAAAACTCGGTCAACATCGAGCAGGTGCCGTTGCTAGGCAATATCCCGATGGTCGGGAATCTGTTCAAGCACCGCTCCGTGACCACTTCGAACCAGGAGCTGATTTTCTTCATCACTCCGCGGATCATTCAGACCTAGTAACCAGTTAGCAGCAAAACAGCCGCCGGTCCTGATTCTCAGGGCCGGCGGTTCTGTTTGTTCATTATTACGTCCTCGGGGCAACAGATTCGTCGCCCCTTCACCCTGCTACACTGCCGGAAATGGATTACAAAGGGCGGCAGCGGCGATTGCGGGAAGTTCTGCCAGGGCAGCACTTGGATACGCTGCTGATCATCCATCCTCCCAATATTCATTATCTTTGCGGCTTTACCGGGAGTGCGGGCGTGCTTCTGGTCAGCGAATCCAAGAGCGTCTTTTTCACTGACGGACGTTATACCGAGCAGGCGCGCGGGGAGGTGCAGGGGGCGAAGATCGTTATCAGCCGCAAGGGGCCGCTTGCGGCTGCGGCGGAGTGGCTGGAGGCTAATAAGCGGGTCCTGGCAGGTTCGGGCAAGTGCCGCGTGGGCTTTGAGGCGGAGCATCTCAGCGTGGCCGCGCGAAAGCGACTCGGATCAATTTTGCCATCCGGTCTCCAGTTGCGCGAAGCAAAGTCCCTGGCCGAGCAGGCTCGCATGATCAAGGAGCCGGAGGAAATTGCCCGGATTCGCGAGGCGGTTATCTTCGGCGCCAGCCTCTTTGATTATGCTCTGAAGACGATCCGTCCTGGAACCAAGGAGACCGAAGTGGCGGCGGAGATGGAATACGCTGCGCGGCGAGGCGGGGCGGAGGCCATGGCGTTTGAGACCATCATTGCGGCGGGGCAGCGTTCGGCGCTGCCGCATGGGCGGGCTTCGACGGCGGCCATCCCGGCCGAGGGGTTCGTGGTCTGCGACTTCGGTGTTATACTCACTGGCTATTGTTCCGACATGACCCGTACGGTCTACGTGGGGCGTCCTGATGCGGGCGCGCGCAAGATGTACGAGGCGGTGCGGGAAGCGCAGCAGGCGGCGGTAGCGGCCGTGAGGCCCGGGGTAAGCGTGGGAGAGGTCGACCGGGCAGCCCGCAAGTTATTAAAAAATAAAGGCTTCGGACCTTATTTTACGCACTCAACCGGGCACGGTGTAGGTCTGGAAGTGCACGAGGCTCCGCGCGTGGCGGCGGGGCAGACCGAGCTGCTGCGGCCAGGAATGGTCATTACGATTGAGCCGGGAGCGTATATTCCCGGCAGATGCGGTGTGCGGATTGAGGACATGGTTGCAGTCACCGAAGGCGGATGCGAAGTTCTAACGCCCACGACTAAAGAGCTGATTGCAGTTTGAGATAGGGATTCCGGTTCACGCCAGCAGTAGTTGAAAAAGTGAGAGCCTGCGCTCAAGAGAAGCAGATCAAGCGGTCCATTCCGAACGATGAATCAGAAAGAGCTGAAAGAACTCATCGAGTTCTTAATTGAGAAGGATATCGCCGAGTTTGAGTTGGAGCGCGGCGACGTCAAGGTCCGCATTAAGCGCGGGTCGGAGCCGTCTGTCTCGGTGGCGGATGGGCGCTATTTCGCTGTGCATCCGGCACCGCCTTCGGCGCCCGAGGCGGGCGCTCCGATTGCCGCAGCTCCTGCGGCTCCCACGCCTGTTCCACCGGTTGAGGAAGAGAACCTGCACTCGGTGAAGTCTCCAATTGTGGGGACGTTTTACGAATCGCCTTCGCCGGGGTCGCCGCCCTTCGTCAAGCCGGGTGATATCGTCGAGGAAGGCCAGGTCCTGTGCATTGTGGAAGCGATGAAGTTGATGAACGAGATTGAGTCGGACGTGGCCGGCGAAATCGTCAAGAAGCTGATCGCGAATGGCCAGCCGATTGAGTATGGGCAGGAGCTTTTTGTGATCCGTCCACGGAAGTGAGAATGTACCTGCGTAGCGCCGCCGTCTCGGCGGCCCGGCCGGCGGGACGCCGGCGCTACTGACCCGCTACTACACATGTTCAAGAAAATTCTGATAGCCAATCGCGGTGAGATTGCCCTGCGGGTGATCTGCGCCTGCAAAGAGCTGGGCATCCGCGCGGTCGCCATTTACAGCGAGGCGGACCGGAACTCGCTGCCGGTGCGCTTTGCCGACGAAGCGATCTGCATTGGTCCGCCGCAGCTTGCGCAGAGTTATCTGAATATTCCGGCGGTGATCAGCGCGGCGGAAATCGCCAACGTGGACGCCATTCATCCCGGCTACGGATTGCTGGCCGAGAATGCCAACTTTGCCGAAGTGGCTGAGACTTGCAATATCAAGTTCATCGGCCCGCCGCCCGAGATTACGCGGCTGATGGGTGAGAAAGAAAAAGCCCGCGCCGCGATGAAGAAGGCGGGCGTGCCGATTCTGCCGGGATCGGACGGCATCGTCGCCAACGAAGGCGAGGCCCTCGAATGGGCGCGGCAAGTGGGGTTTCCGGTGATTGTTAAAGCCTCCGCTGGCGGCGGCGGCCGTGGCATGCGCATTGTGCGCAGCGAAGAAGAACTTCCCGCGCTATTCAAGGCGGCGCAGGGCGAAGCTGCCGCGGCCTTTGGCAACGGAGACCTCTACATGGAGAAGTTCATCGAGCGGCCCCGCCACATCGAGTTCCAGATTCTGGCCGATCAGTACGGCAATGTGGTGAGCCTGGGCGAGCGCGAATGTTCGATCCAGCGGCGGCATCAGAAGCTGCTCGAAGAATCGCCGTCGACCCAGATGACTCCCGAACTCCGCGACCAGATCGGCGCAGTGCTTTGCAAGACCTTGTCGGAGATCGGCTACGTGAATGCCGGCACCATCGAGTTCCTCATGGACGAAGACCGGCGGATGTACTTCATCGAGATGAACACGCGCATTCAGGTGGAGCATCCCGTCACGGAAATGGTCACCGACGTCGATCTGGTGAAGAGCCAGATTCTGCTGGCGGCGGGAGAGCGGCTGGAAGATGTGCTGCACGGGCCGATCGTCTATCGGGGACACGCCATCGAATGCCGCATCAACGCCGAGCATCCGGAGAAATTCACGCCTTCTGCGGGAAAGATTACGACCTTCAATCCTCCCGGCGGCACGGGCGTACGGATCGATACCGCGGCTTATGCCGAAGGCGTGATTCCGCCTTACTACGACTCGTTGATCGCCAAACTGGTGGTGCGAGGCAAAGATCGGAATGAAGCTATTTCCCGCATGGCGCGGGCGCTGGAGATGTTCATCGTGGAAGGCGTCTACACCACGATTCCGCTGCACCGGAAGATTCTGGCCGATCCCGATTTCCGCGCGGGAAAGATTGATACGACGTTTATTGAGAGATTCCTGGCGAAGAATGGGAAGGGGAAGTTGAGCGGGTAGCGCGGGAAACTGGGAACTGAGAACTAATATCTGAAGACTGGTTTTCATCATCCGCCCGGTACCCAGCCTTCCAGTACTAGAAATCCCGAGGTATGAAGGTTCGTGGTCCCCACCCTTGCAAAGAACGCAAGGATGGGGCACCCCTTGTGTTGCTGGCGCCAGCGAGATCCAGACCGCACGAGCGCTGCCCGCCGCTGAACCTCTATCGATCAGTCGAGACACTCTCGAAGGCGATCGAATTAGGGATGGACAGCTCGACTTCGGTTCCGGCCCCCACGCCGCTCCAAACTCTCAGCTGCGCGCCAACTTGTTCTGCCCGTTCGCGCATACCCTGGAGTCCCCAGTGCCCGTCGCGGCCGGCGTGCAGCGTTTGAGGATCGATGCCGCAACCGTTGTCGCGGACGACCATTCTGAAACGCTTGGCGGCATACTCGAGTTCGATTTCAACATGGGAGGCGCGGGAGTGGCGGAACGCATTCATCAAGGCCTCGCGCCCGATGCGATAGACCTCGTCGCGAATGAGCGGGCGCAGTTGCCGAGTGGAACCCATCACAACGATGCGAAAATCTGTCCGCTCTCCGGGGCCCAGTTCTTCCGGAACACGGGAGAATGCCTGCCCTAGATCGTCGCAATCGGTATTCGCGGAACGGAGTCCTCGAATGGCGTTACGGCCTTCTTCCATGACGTTCCCCAGCACTCTCAAAATCCGCCGTAACCGTAGTTTTGCAGCCGAAGTTTCGGGCAGCATATCTACCGCCACCTGTAGCTGCATCGATGCGCTGAGAATGCCCTGCAACACCGTATCGTGCAGGGCGTGGGCGATGCGGGTGCGTTCCGCCAGGCGCTCCTCGATCCGGGATTGCATCCGGGAAGGCGTCGGCCGATTTCTGTAGGCAAGAGACAATGCATCGAGCCGCATGACAGATCCTCGCTTCTGCAAGTCAGGTTTTCTTCCTTTCTGCTTGCTGTGACGGTCGTGAGCATGAGGGGATATTGTCAGGAGGGCGCCATGCGGGTCTTGGACGATTTCGCCACGCCCGGAACGTTTTTGCTCAATTATGAAGCGATGGTTTGCGAGAATGGAGCACGCGCGGAAATCTTAAATAATTGAAATAAAACGACTTATCTTTGAGCCCAGCGGATTGCGCTGGGGGAGGTGCCCGTGATCCGGCGGAAATGTCGGGCAAGGTGGCTCTGGTCAGAAAATCCTGCTGAGAGTGCGATTTCCGACAGCGGAAGCTCAGTATTGCGGAGCATTTGCTGAGCGTGCTCGATGCGGCGTTGCAGCACGTAGCAATGGGGCGGCATGCCCACCGACTGCTTGAAGGCGCGCGCGAAATGGTGGATCGACAATCCGGCCATTTCCGCCAGCGATTCGAGTCTTATGTTCTGTTCAAGATTGGAATTGATGTATTCGCAGATCCGGTGGGTGCGCGCCGGTGAGAGGCCGCCGCGATTGAGCGGTGGGGGCTCCGGTACGGGTGTGTTCCGGAGCATGCTGATCCTGGGCCGTGAATGAATGGCTACATCCGCTGGAGAACGCCAACCTCTCGACCCGCAGAGCGGAGGGGTAATCAACACATGCCATGACTCACCGGTGCCGACGCCGGTAAAAAGGGCCGCGACATCCTGTTCGCGATGGCAGCGAAAAACCGACCGATCATAGTGGAACGCAGTCGATAGAGGCACTCCGCCAGCTAGATTTTCATCATTCAGACCCAAGGCTGTGCGTGCCGCCCGGTCGGCTCCGGCGATCCGCAGGTCGGTATCTACGGCCAGAAGTAGAGCCGGACTGCTGTCGTCGAAGGGAGCGGCCGCGATGGTCCACAGGTTGCGAAACGACTCGCGAAACAGTCGCTCTTCCACAGCACGTGCGGCAACCTTGGTCGCAGCCAAAGCCAGGGTATGCGATCGGTCGGAGGTCATCGACGAAGAGTCCAGTACCAGAGCGAGCCTGCCGTTGGGATCAAAGATGGGCGCGCCGGCACAGCTCAGGCCGATATGGCGGGCGCGAAAATGCTGGTCCCGATGGACAAGTACCGGCCGCTCTTCGGCGATACAGGTGCCGATGCCATTTGTGCCTTCGACTTTTTCCGACCAGACTCCTCCCACCCAGATGCCCCAGTATTTGAACTGATCGGCCTGCGCTTCATCGCCGCGGTGATGAATCGCGATTCCGTCGGTATTGCACAACAAAACGACATATCCCTCCTGGCGGACGATCGCATAAAGACGATCGACTTCTTCCTGGGCACAGGCGATTACTCTTGCCGACTGGTTCGCGAGAAACCCTGAGTTCGCTCTCGGTTACGATATGGGGAGCCGCGCGGCTACCAGGGTCGATAAGGAGTTCAGCCGTGCATCTTCGCCAGGAAGGCGATACTTCTTCAAGATCAGATCCCGGGCCTCCACCCTGAACCACCGACTCGATCTGGTCGAGGTGCCGCGATTCCGTGTTTCTATGGACGATCGCGAGTTTGGCCGGGGTAGCCATGTCGGCTTTCCAAATCGTAAGGCAATTGTGGAATTCGACCGCCGGGATTTGTGCTCAGCTGGTCGCGCCGCTGAGTGCCTGCCCTGATTCCGCAGGGCCAAACGATGTGCGTAGGATAGCACTTGAGGTGGCTATGGGGTTTCGTTGGGGAATTCCTATTGGCCATTTCAAGAGACGCACGAAATTTCAAGCGACGAGCGGGGACGCTCGCGCCTACACCTCACGTCCCTTCGACTTCGCCCAACGCAGGCGCTTGGGGCGCGGTTTTGCTCAGCAACAGCCATCCAAGAATCATTAATGACAGCGCTGCGAGCGCAACACCGTTCCATTGGTAGACTTTTGCTCCTTGAGACAGCAAATTCTCGATTGGCTTTGCCACCATCAGGCAGAAGCTCGATGCGAGATAGGCCAGCACGTTGTCACGAAAGAACACGGCCAAAATAAGAAGTGTGGCGGAAAACGAGAAGGCGCTGTAGCTCCAGGAGATAGCAAACTCGCGGAACGAATGTGCGTCTGCCGGACCCAGCGCAATCAGCACGAGCAATACTGCCAACCAGAACCACCACGCCCGGCGACTCCAGCCTGACTGAAATATTGCGATGGCAACTCCCAACATCGCGGTGGCCAGAACAGAGCCGAGGATGGCCGAACACAAAGCATCGAGCGCCGGCGACCAGGTGTTGAAGTAACCGGGAACCAGATTGATCTGGGGCGGAAAATAAGTGGGCCGATACCAGGTCAAAATCGCGCTCAGGTTGTCGAATGCGGCAGCCAGAGTCAGGCTTAGAACGGCGGCCAAGGCCGCGTCCCGGCGCCACGCACCCGGAACCGAACGCCGCAACAGATTTTGCGCTTCCGGAAAGAGGCTGAGGGCGAGAGCCGCCAGCAGCCAAATCCCCAGGCCGCTCAGAATCGGCGAAAGCAGAAGACGAATGCCGGTTTGGAGCCAGAAAGTGCTGAGGGGGATCGAGGTGGAATATGACCGTTCGATCGTCGGCAATCCGTTCACTTCGGAGAGCAGGATCAGAACGGCCATCGCGGCGCCTATCCCTGCAGTACTACGCCATGGAAGCCGGCTGGCACGCAGTTGCGACACAAAAAGAATAATTACCCTGGCGGCGATGATTATGCTCAGCAGTGCTCCCGCCAGGCTGAGGGTGGAGTTGATCAGGCCCGTGGTTCGTTGCCGCCGCTCCCAGTCTTCGGGCAACTTGAACCGGTCGGATACGCTGACCACCTGGTTGCCGGCGATGCCTACCTGGGTGAGATAGAGCGCGTCAGCTACGTTTCGTGGATCGCCCGGTTTCGCCTGCCATTCGAACGTGTAGTCTTCGCGGGCCTTGCGCTTCTCCCCGTGCCAATCCTTTAACTCGAAGTCGGAGACTTTGTAGCCGTGTTCCACGAGGGCTTTTTCCGCCAGCGCACGAGCCTCACTCGGCTCGAGCGACGCACCGGGAGCATCTTCGGCCAGCGACTGGCGGTGATCCACGAAATCGCCGTTAGTGGGATCGAACAGGATGCGATGTCCTTCTATTTCCAGAGGGCGGAAATAACGGACCTCCCAGCCGAGCATTTGCGTGGCGCGGCGATAGATCTGATCCGCCTGCTTGACCGAAACATGCTCGACCATGTAGCGAATGGCAAAAGACTGCACGTTGCCGAAGAGTTGGACGACGTGGCGATAGTTGGCAGAGTCGATCCCTTGGCGTCGCAAATACGCGTCCGCAGACCGAAGCGCGTCCCGGGCCGTCATGCGGATCTTGATCCCTTCGCCGAACCGGTAGACTGGAACCGATGCCACGGCGACGAAGACCACGATCAAAGCGACGGCCAGCGCAAGGCGTTGCCGGGATAGCGCTCGGTAGGTGATGGCCACCGGAGGGGCTTCTGGCTCTCCTTGAGGCGCTGGTTGTGGGCCGCTCTGCGCGGCATTTTCGAGGGCTGCCTCATCTTCGAAAGTGCCCGTCCGGAGGTAGCAGAGCAGCGCCACAAGCAGCGGGACCAGCATAATTCCTGCGGTGAGTGCTCCCGAGGCCATGACGTAGTGATTGGGAGAGCGGATCAAGAGGAAGGCGGAATAGAGCGCGTCCACGGAATAGTGCCAGATCAGGGTGGCCACGATTCCAAAGCGCAACATCACGAAGCCAATGATGATGCCGCCCAGCCCGACTTCGAGTCCGCGAATGAAAAACGGTTCGTTGGGATAGGCGGAGTGCAGAAATCCCCAATTGAATGCCGCCAGCACGATCGCGACCGGCAGAGAGCGCACCAGCCTGGCGAGAAAGGGCACAGCGAATGCCCGGAACTGCATCTCTTCGGAGACCGCCGGAAGAAATCCTCCAAAAAGCACTGCGACCCAGGGAATGGCTGTGTTGAGCTGGTTGGTGAAGGGAATATCCGAGGGGGCCCAGGCGCCGAGTTTGTTAGCGCAGAAATAAAAGACGGTCTGGTAACCGAAGAAAAAGAACGCCAGCGTGAGGCCCACTACGTTGGCCAGGAAAAATGACCTGGTGCGCAATCCCTTCCAGGTGAGATAGCGCCTCAGTGAAATCAGGCGAGGAAAACCATGGCGGTATTCAGGTTCCGCCGTCCCTACGAGGAAGAAGATGAATACAGCCACGCCCAGGGCGGCCAGAGTGCTGCCGCCAAAATAACTCGCTACGAAACTGGAGTAGGACTCGGTGGTGCGATAGGAAGACTCGGCCAGCGGGAAATCATTCAGCCGGCTGAGAAAATACAGGATCGCCCCTACGATCGCAAAACCGACTGCGGTCCGCACCGGTACGTCACGATCCCGCAGCCGCAGGATCAACATGACTACCATGGCGATGCTGAGGAGATAGAAAAATACCTCATCCACTTCTTGTGCCGTCTCGTTGCGTGATCGGAGCTTTTGGTAGGCGCGGCTCCATTCTTGGGGAATTTTGACGAACTCAGAATAGCCTGAGACCGCATCACCGCTGATCCACACCGAAATGCGCAGACTTCCTTCGCCCAGGACGACGCTCTTTTGCTTCCAGGTGAAAACGTGGTCGGTGCGGGCAGGACGCTTGTTGCTCTGGGATTCCAGCAGTTCCAGGTCGCTCAGGTCCCGCTTCATGGTCTGAGCTAAGAAGGCTTCCGCGATCCCGCGAGCGCTGTCGCCGTCGAGATTTTTCCCGGCCTGGTTTTCCGGGATCACGTGGTTGAAGCCCACCACCTGGCCGGCGGGCGCCACATCGACGCTGAATTCCTCCTGCTGTTGCGGTTTGAACCAGCGATTCGACCAGCGCCAGAGGTGAACCGGGCCGGCGGTCAGTTGGTTTAGGCGTTCCAGACCTTGCGTCTGTTCAAGGTAGAGCTTGGCGTAATCGTCGACATCGAAAATGGCGGTGTGACGATAACGGTCGAGGGGAAATCCGCGGTCGGCTAGAAATTTCAACGCAATCGACCCGGAGTCCGTGCGGTTCACCCGCAATTCAAGGCTGGCCTCAGGGAAAGTCCGCCGGAAATACTTCAGGCTGATGCCGAGCGAGACGATGGAGACGGCCAGGGCGACCGCGATGATTCGGTAATGCGTAAAGGTCAGTTTGACTGCCATATCACTCCGGCAATCGAAACAGAAGGATATACGTCATTTGTGACACTGACAAATACGTGAGGGAACTATCGCCCCGATCCTTGCAAAAGACGCCAGACTCGGGCAGCCTTTTTGTGTGACTGCGGACACAATCGGTTGACCAGGACGAACGGATTCGTTAACCGCAGTTCTCAGATGTCAGTTCTCAGTTTCTGGCCGATACCTGGCCAAGGCAAAGTTAGGTCAGCGCTTATGATCAGGCCCCCGCTTCTTTATCCCGTGGTTGATTCGGGCTTTTTGCCCCGAGGGAATGCGGCTGGGTTTGCGCGGGAATTAGTCGCAGGGGGGTGCTGGCTGCTGCAATATCGTGACAAGAGCGGCAACGCGCGAGAGATGCTGGAGCAAGCGCGGGAATTAAGGCGGCTGCTGGGCACCTCGATCAAACTGATCATGAACGACCGGCCGGATCTCGCGGTAGCGGCGGAATTCGACGGAGTGCATGTGGGGCAGGATGACCTCTCACCGGAAGGAGCCAGAAAAGTCATCGGACCTGATTTGTGGCTGGGGGTTTCAACTCACAACCCCGCCCAGGTGGTGGAGGCCGATCGAACTTCTTCCGATTATATTGCTGTGGGGCCAGTATTTTCGACCACCAGCAAAGATCGTCCTGATCCGGTGATTGGTCTCGAGGGAGTGCGCCAGGCTCGGTCTTTAACGCGCAAGCCGCTCGTCGCAATCGGCGGGATTACGCGGGTGAATTGCCTTTCGGTGCTTGAGGCGGGGGCGGATTCGGTGGCTGTGATATCCGATTTGTTACGGGACCCCCGCAAATCGGCAGAGGAATTTTTGCGGATATTGGGGTAAAGTGGGGCCACGAAATATTAGGAGCCCCGTGGGCACAGAGACCAAGCCACCAATTCCTACCATTGCCAGCGACTGGGAGATCCACAGCCATCAAGATAAAGAACTGGTCAAAGCCCTGGGGCTGACCAGTTCCAGCATGCTGGTAATGGGGTCGATGATCGGCTCCGGCATTTTCATTGTTTCGGCGGAAATTGCCCGCGAAGTAAATTCCCCGGCTCTGCTGATTGGGGCCTGGCTGGTTACGGGCTTCCTCACCATCGTCGGGGCGTTAAGCTATGGCGAATTAGCCGCCATGATGCCGCGGGCTGGCGGGCAGTACGTTTACCTGCGCGAGGCGCTGGGCCCGGTCTGGGGATTTCTCTACGGCTGGACGCTGTTTCTGGTGATCCAGACCGGCACGATCGCGGCTGTTGGTGTGGCCTTCGGCAAGTTCCTGGGAATCTTCTTTCCGTCCATCTCGTCGAGCAACTGGATTCTGCACTTCTGGAAAGTGCCGCCGATTCATATTGGCCCGATGGTTCTCGGCAACATGGATGTTGGGTTGAACACGCAGAATCTGATGGCGATTCTGGTGGTCATAGCTTTATCGATTATCAATATTTTTGGGGTTAAGACCGGCGCGCTGATTCAAAATATTTTTACTTTTGCAAAGGTTTCGGCGCTGCTCGGGCTTGCTCTGCTGGGCTTGTTCATTGGACGCAATGCGCAAGCGCTCGCCGCCAACTTTCAGGGCAACTTCTGGCGCCACGCCGGGCTGGGCGCGATGCACGACATCGGCGGCGGAGTTCTGGTCTCGACGCTGACCGTGCTGGCCGTTGCCCAGGTGGGCTCGCTGTTTTCCGCGGACGCGTGGAACAACGTTACGTTCACCGCCGGGGAAGTGAAAAATCCCAGCCGCAATTTGCCATTGTCTCTGGCCCTGGGCACTGGCGTGGTGATCGCGCTCTACATCGCCTGCAATTTTGTCTATCTGAACGTGTTGCCGCTCGATGGCAGCGCCACGGGAACCACGATCCTCGAGCGCGGAATCAAGTACGCCTCCGAGGATCGTGTGGCAACGGCAGTGATGACCCAGATGTTCGGCTCCGCCGGAGGGCGGCTCATGGCTTTTGCGATCCTGCTCTCCGGCTTCGGCTGCGCCAATGGGCTGATTCTGGCGGGGGCGCGAGTTTATTACGCTATGGCCAAGGACGGCCTGTTCTTCCGCAGCGTGGCGAAGCTGCATCCTACTTATAAGACGCCTGCCGTCTCGCTGATGGTGCAGATGGTTTGGACCTGCATACTCTGCGTTTCCGGAAGCTACGGACAGCTTTTGGACTACATCATCTTTGCCGTGCTGGTGTTCTACATCCTCACGATTCTGGGATTGTTCGTGCTGCGCCGCACGCATCCCGACGCGCCCCGGCCCTATCGGGCGATTGGTTACCCGGTACTTCCGGCGATTTATATTGTGATGGCCTTGTTCATAGATGTCGTACTATTGCGCTACAAACCGCAGTACACTTGGCCGGGATTGATCATCGTGCTGCTGGGAATTCCGGTGTACTACATTTGGTCGAGAAGCGCGCCAGAGGGTTCGGCCCCAACATCAGCCTAAGCGAGGAGAAACCAAAGGGATGGGAAATCTGCTGGCAACCAAGCCGCTGAACCTGCTGATGGAGGAATCGCGGGAGACGGGTGAGCACAGCCTGAAACGGACGTTGGGAGTTTTTCAACTCACCGCGCTGGGTGTGGGCGCGATCATCGGCGCCGGCATTTTTGTCATGGTGGGACTGGGCGCGCAGTATGCAGGTCCGGGCCTCACGCTTTCATTCGTGCTGTCCGGGCTGGGATGCACGTTTGCCGGCCTCTGTTATGCCGAGTTTGCTGCCATGATTCCGCTCGCGGGCAGCGCCTACACCTACGCCTATGCCACACTGGGCGAGTTGATGGCCTGGATTATCGGCTGGGACCTCACGCTGGAATACGCCATGGGCGCGAGCACAGTGTCTTCGGGGTGGTCGAACCACTTCATTGCGCTGCTGAATATTTTCCACATCAAAATGCCGCTCTGGCTGGCTTACGATCACTGGACCGCGCTGAAAACCGCTGAAAATATTGTGGCGCGGCAGATGGCGCAGGCGGTGGACTCCTCGCTGGTGCCGGGCACGCAGGCTTTTCTCGATAAGGTCACAGCGCTTGTCGGCGCACAGTCGCCCGAATTACTGCAACGGGCGCATGAGTTGCTGGGTGCGCCGCACCTGTTTGGGGCGGAGATAGGGTTTAACCTTCCGGCCTTCCTTATCGCGCTGGTGATTACGACGATTCTCGTCATCGGGATCAAAGAGAGCGCGCGCTTTAACACAGGCATCGTCGCGGTCAAGGTATCGGTTGTACTTTTCGTTATCGCGCTGGGCTCCCGTTACATCAACACCGCGAACTGGGGTACCGACTGGCACTCGTACGCACCCCACGGCTTTGCGGGAATTGGAGCGGGCGCCGCCTATATATTCTTCGCTTACATTGGCTTCGACGCGGTCTCGACCACGGCACAGGAGGCGAAGAATCCCCAGAGAGATTTGCCCATCGGCATGATTGCGTCGCTGGCAATCTGTACGGTTTTGTACATCGCCGTGGCGGGCGTGCTGACCGGGATGGTGCGCTGGCAGCAAATCAACATCGAAGCGCCGGTCGCGGTGGCGTTCTTAGACCGTGGACTGACGACCGCGTCGCAGATCATTACCCTGGGGGCACTGGCGGGTCTGACCAGCGTGATGTTGGTGATGTTGCTCGGCCAGACGCGCGTGCTCTACGCCATGGCCAATGACGGCCTCCTGCCCCCGAAATTTTTCGCGGCGGTTCATCCCAAATTTCGCACTCCATGGAAGAATACGATTCTTGTGGGCCTGCTGGCGGCGATCGTGGGCAGCGTGACGCCGATCGACGACATTGGAAAAATGGTGAACATCGGCACGCTGCTGGCATTTGTGATTGTCTCGGTGGCCGTGATGGTGTTGCGCTACACCAACCCTGGTCAGCCGCGGCCTTTCCGCACGCCGTGGGTGCCATTGATTCCTATCCTTGGCGTCATCTCGAACGGATACATGATGTACAAGCTGGGGTGGGTGAACTGGGCTCGGCTCATTATCTGGCTGGCTATCGGATTGGTGATTTATTTCACTTACAGCCGCCATCACAGCAAGGTGCAGGCCTTGCGGGCGCGGGATCCCAAGCCGAAACCAACGCCGACCCCGACCATGGCGGATTGATTTTGAGTGAGTGGGCATAGGGCGGCCTTAATCGCGCTTGTAGGCAATTATTCTTTCGCCCCTCCGGGGCTTGGTTTTCTGTCAGGTTACCCACGGCTTGCGCCGTGGGCTGCGTTCCAGCGCCGCTTCGCGGCTGATTCACTCCGCCATGAAAATCGTTACCGCAGCAGAGATGCGCGAGATTGATCGCGTGACCAGCGAGCGCTTCGGCGTTCCGTCGCTGACACTCATGGAAAATGCGGGGACCGCAGTGGCGCAGTTTGTGGTGGGGCAATATGCAGCTGCAAAACGGGTTGCTGTGATCTGCGGAAAAGGGAACAACGGCGGGGATGGTTTTGTTGCTGCACGAAAGCTGCACGAGTGGGGACGGGAAGTGCACGTCGTGCTGCTGGCGGAGCCCTCGGAATTGCGTGGCGGTGCGGCGGAGATGTTCAAGAAGCTTCCGGTTACTCCCCTTGTGGTGCGCTCCGGCGCAGAGTTCCAACAGACGCTGACACGCTCGGCGCTCGCCGCCGATGTGCTGGTAGACGCAATCCTGGGCACGGGATTCCGTCCGCCGGTGAGCGGCTTGTATGCCGACGCTATCGCTGCGATCAACGCGACCCCAGAGCCAATCATTGCTGTGGATATCCCCTCGGGCGCAGATGCCGATGTCATGGGCGAGCTAACCGGCGCAGTGGCTCGCGCCGATGCCATCGTGACTTTCACCGCGCCGCGTCCGTCGCACGTGTTCGGAAGCCTGAGCAGCGGCCCAGCTCTAGTCGCTCCCATCGGCTCGCCGGATGAAGCCATTGTTTCCGCTCTGAAACTGAACCTGATCGCGCCGCGCGATATTGCTCCGCTGATCGGGCCGCGTCCGGCGGAATCGAACAAAGGCAACTTCGGCCACGTGCTGGTCATTGGAGGCTCCCTCGGGAAGGCGGGCGCCGCCGCCATGGCGAGCATGGCTGTGCTTCGCGTGGGTGCTGGACTCGCCACCGTGGCGACGCCGAAATCCGTACTTCCGACCGTGGCAGGTTTTCATCCCGAAGTCATGACTGAGTCGCTGGAAGAGACCGATGCCGGCACGATTTCCATGCGCGCGCTGGAGTATGGCCGCGTCGACAAACTGGTAGAGGGCAAAACCGTACTGGCGATTGGGCCGGGAATCTCGCGAAATCCGGACACTGCCGAGTTTGTGCGAACCGCGGTGAAGAAATATGAGTCGACAATTGTGCTGGACGCCGATGGGCTGAACGCTTTCGAAGGATGCGCGGATCAACTTAATGGCCGGGGCAGAACGCTGGTGATTACGCCACATCCCGGCGAGATGGCACGACTTACCGGTTTGACGATTCCTGCCGTGCAACATGACCGCCTGAATCTGGCTCGTAACTTTGCTCGCGTACATCACATCATTGTGGTGCTCAAGGGCCATCGCACCCTGGTCGCGTCGCCGGACGGAGAAGTCTGGGTAAACACAACGGGCAATCCCGGCATGGCCACGGGCGGCACGGGAGATATTCTGACCGGCATGGTTTCCGGGCTGATGGCACAAAACCCGAAGAACAGTCTGTTGATCCGTCGTGGCTGCGGTTCACCTTCACGGCCTAGCAGGGGATGTAGCTCGCGAGACCATGGGCGAACAGGGTTTGGTCGCGACCGATCTGCTTGCGGCGCTGCCAGAGGCCTTCCGCCGAACCCGAGAGGCGGCGAAGGATCCGATTGTCAGGGTATCTCGCTGAAAATGCCACGATAAGGCCGTCAATAAGAAGATTCTAATCAGCAAGTAACCGGCACTCCATATTCCGTAGTTTTCAGGCTTACTGGTTACCCCCCGGCTTTACGCGGAATCCGGACACGGTGCTTCCGTAATCTGCTGGGACCCCGTGCCGATATGCCATAGTGAGGCCTGGCCATGACCCACTTCCCCAACCCAAATCCACAGCGTCGCGCACCTAGAATCCAACTCAGCGGCTCAATTCCAGCTCTGGTTATGCTGGAGGATGGCGAACGAGCCAAAGGCAAACTGCAGAGCATTTCCATCACCGGCGGCTTGTTGCGGCTGGCGAAGTCACTCGAGCAGGGTGACTTTGTCGAAATCGCATTCCAGACGCAATCCGGCCCGGTCCATGGCATGGCCGAGATGCTCGGACCCACGCGCAAAGCCCAGGAAGGGACTCTGCAGGCGTTTCGCTTCGTCGCGCTCGACGATGACGACCACCGCACTCTGCGCATGGTGGTCGATTCGGTGACGGACAAGAGCTTTCAAGGGCTGCGGTCCAAACAGTGGCTTCCGACCAAGCCGCTTTGAAGAGACGAGAGACTGCCCCTCGACCCTATTCCAGCGAACCTATAGATTGACGTATCGTATAGCGTCAGTTCGGGAACGCTGCCATGGAACATGCAGTTTTGGGGGCAGGAGCCGTCGGGGGTCTGGTTGCCGCTGCCCTGGCATCCCTGGGCGAAGGCGTCACCGTACTAGTTCGACCAGAAAGCGAGCCGGAGTATCCCGCGAACTTGTCAGTGGAACGTCCGTCGGGCGCCGTCACGGCGCCAGTGAAAGTTGCGGTTACGCTCTCAAGTCCGGTTGACGTCCTGTGGATCGCGACCAAAACCTACCAGCTAGAAACGGCGCTGCAAGCCGTGCAGTCCCCGCCACGAAGCGTGGTTCCGCTGCTGAACGGAGTGGATCACATCGAGGTGCTGCGCGCACGTTTCGGCCGTGATCGGGTGTTGCCAGCGACCATCGGAGTTGAAGCCGAGAAGATTAGCCCAGGCCGCTTTCTGCAGCGCTCTCCGTTCGTGAACCTCAACCTGGCCGCCAGCGGAGAGCCGATTCTCGGCGCGTTAATCGCACGATTGCGCGACCTCGAATTCACTTGCAGGTTCATCCAGAACGAGCAGACTCTGCTATGGAGCAAGCTTTGCTTCCTCGGACCATTCGCGCTGGCGACGTCGGCCTCAGGCATGAACAAAGCGGAGATCTACGCGGACGCTGAATGGAAACGCAAACTGATGTCCGCTATCGCCGAGGCTTGTGCCGTGGCGAAGGCGAGCGGCGCAGAAGTGGACGCGGCCCAGATCCAGGCGATCTGCGACGGTTTGCCGCCGGGCATGCGCAGCTCAATGCAGAAGGATTTAGCCGCCGGACGCCAGCTTGAGTTGGATGCCATTGGCGGCCCAATTGTGCGCGGCGGGGAACGTTACGGTCTCGACGTCTCCACCGTGGCGGCCCTGATTGCTGCGATTCGCGCCAAGGTCGCGGGGTAGACGGTGTGGGCGGCGCGATTGTTCGCTCACCGCAAAGGAATGGCCGCACACGCATTACATTCACGTGGTCAAATCCGGCGGCGAGGAGGAACAACGTACTCTGGCATTCCGCGATTTCTTGCGCGAGCACAGCGACGTCGCGCGGGAATACGTCATCCTCAAGAAGCGGCTGGCTACTCAGGTCACCGCAGCAGATTCTTCGTCTCGCGAAGCCTACGCCAAAGCAAAAAGCCAGTTTATCGACCGCGTGGTGCAGATGGCACTGCAGGCAGGATATCCGCGCCGAACGCGAAGAATGTGAGCGGCTCTACAAGCATCCCGCGAGAGCGTTGCAA
Source organism: Terriglobia bacterium (assembly GCA_963765285.1). Classification (GTDB taxonomy): domain Bacteria; phylum Acidobacteriota; class Terriglobia; order Terriglobales; family Acidobacteriaceae; genus CAVWZH01. Next base: position 58,640 of record CAVXVR010000006.1, on the reverse strand, counting down.
GATCGACTTGCGCGGCGCGGGGGCAGTGATCGCACCAGACAGCACGCCATCCCAGAGTGGGAGAAGATCTACCAAACGGAAGCGCAACAGCGCAGGTTGCTGCACCAGGCGAGAGTCCTGGGCTGGGGAAAAGAGAAGAGGTACTACTTTGCGCACCAATTTGCGCACCAATATTCCGGTTGACAATGCTATCCCGGGCTGACCTGCCTTCGGTCTACTGGGGGAAGTTCATGCGGCGCACCAGGGCCTGAAAGCGCGGCTCGGCACGCAAGCCATCCAGGCCCGGATACGAGTTAACAAACACCATCCATTGGTCGTGCTCTTCGTAAGCCCGCTCCAGCCAGGTGAGCGCCTGGTCTTTTTCGCCGAGGTCGAGGTACGCCTCGGCGAGGAAAAAGCCAGAGACATGCTGATGCCGGGCCGTTGCTCTCACTTCATCCATCAGCGCCTGCGCCTCACGCTTCCTTCCTTCCAGGCCATAGATACCGGCCCCAAGAGCAAGGACTTCAGGGTTCCGCTGGTCTGATCGGTGGTCTAGTTTCCACTTCTGCCAAGCGGCAAGGGCTTCCGGATACATTCCCTTCTCTCTATACGCCCAAATCAGGCCCAAATCATTACCCAGGCTCTCGAACTGTTTTATCGCCAGGTCGAATTGACGCGACGCATAGGTTACATATGCCACGATTACCTTGGTCTTAATGCTGACAGGGTCCAATTCACTGGCGTAATTCATGTGCGTCATGGCTTCGTCGTTTCGTCCCAGGGCTTGCACGAAGCGGCCGTATCGCAGATGGGCGTCCGCATTGCTGGGGTTGAGCCTGAAGGCGAGCCGGTATTCCTTCTCTGCTTCCGGCCAATTCCAATCGTATTCGAGGGTTTGGGCCAGAGAAAAATGAGCTTCCGCGAGGGAGGGATCGAGTTCTAGCGCCTTGGTCGCCGCCGCCTTGGCTTCTGACAAAGTCTCTTTCGGGGAGTCGCCTCCCCACTGAGGGTTTCCCAGCTCGATATAGGCGTCGGCCAGTCCCGCGTACGCCAAGGCATAGGCTGGGTCTTTCTTGATCGCTTGCTTAAAGTCTCCAATCGCTTTCAGGATGTCCAGTTCGGTGTATTGCCTTTTATCGGTCACGTTGGAAAGCCAGGTGAAAGCTAGCTCCAACAGGTAACGGCCCTGAAGGTAGTCATCCTGTGCTTCCGGGTCCACTGGACGAGTGCTTGCCAGACGGGTGCGCTCCTCCGGGGTGAGCTTGGCCTGGATTTCGTCTGCAACCGCGCGCGCAATCTCGTCCTCGAGGGCCATCACGTCGCGGATGCTGCGGCTGTACTCTTTGGCCCAGAGTTGGCTTTCGGGCGAAGCCCGAACCAGGTGCACCGTCAGCCGCACCTCATCGCCAGACCGTTCCACCGTACCTTCGACCATCGCATCGACTCTAAGTTCTCGCGCTATCTCCTGCAGGCCCTTCTTGCTGCCCTTGTACTGCATGACCGACTGCCGTGAGATTACGCGCGGGTTGCTCACTTTGCCCAGTTCAGTGATCAACGCTTCGGTCATCCCGTCCACGAAGTAATCCTGCCCGGGGTCGCCAGATAGATTTGCCAAAGGCAGGACAGCTAAAGATTGAACCGTCGGATTCGTGCGCCGTGGAAAGAATCGCTCGCGCCAGCCCCGCGCATTTACCGCGAGCACCAGCGCCAAAACTGCCAAAGCTGCTCCGGCCAGTAGCGCCTCTGTATCGGCGCGCCTTGGCAAGGATAAAGCGTCCATCCAGTTGGAGAGGTCGACGTCGCCGAGTCCGGCGGCAGTGCAAGTAGATTGGGCGAGGAGCCGTTGTGCCCGTTCGCCGGGGCGGCTGGAGGCTTCCGACTACGGGCCCAAGCATCCAGTTCCACCCGAGATGCGTAGACCGAGCCCACACTGTCATGCAGGTGGCGGTGAACCGGCATCCCCTCGCGCTTTTCCCAGCGCTGGACTGTGGTCACGTCGCGGTTGAGGTAGGAGGCGATTTCCTTCCACGAATCCAGCCGGTCCTCCGGCGGTCTCGCAGAGGTCGGGCTAGGAGAAGGTTGGCCCATCGGGTTCTCCTGAACGGGCTGCGCCGGGGCCGCGAAGCCTGAGAACCCGAATTGTAGCGCGTGCGGCCGAAAACGACACGGCAAAACGCAGTATTTGACGGCACAGCATCGACAAGGCCGCCACTCCGCTTATTACCGTTTGACCCATCCACCCAAGGTGCGTGATCGTGTCCCCGCGTCCCCGTCGGGTAACACAAACGGGGCAAAGGAGATCAACATGCGACGAAAATTGATTTGCGGGGGCATCGGAGCGGTGATGTTCGTAATGAGTATCGGTGCTTTGGCCCAAACTGCGGGGCAGGAACATCCCGGGAACCAGAGCTTTCGTGGACGGGAACACATTGGGGAGGTGTACTTTCGTGGGCTGATTAACGACTATTCCCCGGCTAGCGTCAACCCGCTCGGTCCTTGGGAGGTACGCGGAGCCTGGTCTATGACATGGAGGAAATACTTCGGCACAGCCGATTTTTCTGCGGCGCTGACCATGGAGCGATCCGATTATTGGGTTCTGACAAACTCAGCTGACGTCGATAATCCACCGCTTCGGACCCCCCACACGCACCACATAACCCTTATTGGCGGCACAGTAACGACTCTTGCCAACGGGTTTCGGGTGACTGGACCGGTGGTCGTAACAGGGAGCGGGAATCCCGCACCCTTCGGGCCAGATTCTACCCTGCAGGTAGATGTCACGGGGGGAAGCCTTGTCACCTATTCAAACATCAAGTTGACCTTCGGAGGTGACGCGGCTGCGCATTTCGGAACGCTGCCTGTGAACGGCGTCGTTCGCAGTGCTAAATAGTCCTGACCGGGTGAAGGATTTCAAAGCGAGTGGGTCAGCGGCACCGGCGAAGACCGGGGCACTGCCACCTCCCGAACTGATTCGACGCTGTTGCGGCCGGGCCCTAGTCCCTTTGGGGCTCACCACAACTAACACTTCGTGCCTCTGCTCTCGAGCCCTACCGTTTAAGTCCCATGATCGCCGTGATCAGCGGCAACGTGTCGATTCCCCAATGCAGCGCAATCAAGGGGAGCAAGCGGCGATAGCGGTCCCACAGGACACCGAGCGCGAGCGCGACGACCAGCACCGGCACGCCCGTATTCAAAAGCACAGAGGGAAGATTTCCGGCGCGACCCTCCTCGCCGAATGCCAGAAAATAGCGCGAGGGAATGTGCCAGGCCGTAAACAATAGAGCTGTCCCAAGGATCGCGCACAACCTTCCCCAGCGCTGTTCGATGCGCGTTTGCAGCCACGCCCGAAAGAAAAATTCCTCGGGGATGCCCGCGTTTACCAGCGCGATGCCGGTCGCAATGCCAATTCGCAGCGGCACCTGGCTCACCGTTCCCGCGTGAATCTGAGTTCGAATTCCCTCCAGATGGGCAGTGTTAATCCCGAAGCCGATGCAGTAGGCGACGAACGCCCAAAGATAGTCGCGTGCAGTCAGGCCTCCCGGCACAAGATCGAGCAGTCCATAACCCAGCCGCCAGAAAACTACTGCCGGCAACACCAGGAGAAACAAAATCTTGAAGCCTGCGAAGTACCAGTAATCCAGCAGGAAATCGGGGGAGCCCATTAGCGGGTGCGGCCAGCGAAGAATCAATTGCGCTGTGCAGCCCGAGAGTGCGATGTAAAAAACCGAATATGCCAAAAGAAAAGGGAGTTCTTTGGCGGGATGCAAATTGCGCATCTGCGCAGCAGGAATGCGTTGTCGCGTGAGAAAAGAGGTCAATGTCGGCCGCTCCGGCTCAGTATACGGAGGAGGTCTTACGAATGTTCCAAGATCCAGGGCAGCCGGATTTGAAAGGGAGAGGGTCGTGCGGCGAGTGGCCTATCGATCCGGCAACTCGTAATCGTTACGCTCAGCGGGATCGCCAGAGAAGTACTGCACGAACTCCCAGTCGTTGCCCTCGGGATCGTAGAAGTACAGACGCTTGCGGTGTGGATGGGCGTTCGGTGGCGTGGAGTCCTTATATCCGGCTGACATCATTCGGTTGCGCAACGCCTCGACGTCGTCGACCTCGTAGGCCAGATGGTTTACGCCCGGCAGCCCCTGGTAGGGCGTCCAGTGGTTCGCGGATTCGACTCTCGATTGACCCAACGCGATATAGGTTTCATCGGTCCCTATGTGGACCCAGCGTGTTCCGTCCTGACTTGTGCCTTCACCGCGCACGCGGAATTCAGGGAACGCTGTCTGCAGGAAACGAATCATTCCTTCGATGTCGCGCACGCAGAGGTTTGCATGTTCCAGCCGGATAGTCATGGTACATCTCCAATGTGGCAAAGATAGCACTCGGGCGGCCGTATAACGAGCTGCACTTTCGCGCCCCCAACACGGATTGACGCCCAGCGCCACGTCCGTTTGGGTTCTCGTTATACTGTTTTCTCAACCCGATGACGACGCGGGAATTCACCACGCATTCAGCAGAAGAAACCATTGCACTCGGCCGCACGCTTGCTCCTTTTCTGACGCCGCCTAAGCTCGTGCTGTTGCGGGGGGAACTGGGCGCGGGCAAGACCACGCTGGTCAAAGGCATCGCGGAAGCTTTCCAGGCTGCTTCTGAAGAAGATGTCACCAGTCCAACTTTTACTCTGGTGCACGAATATCGCGGGCCCCAGGTGAACCTCTACCATATCGATCTCTACCGGGTAGACACACAACGCGAACTTGAGACTCTGGGGTTGGATGACCTGGTGGCTGAAGACAGCGTTCTCCTGATAGAGTGGGGAGATAAGTTTCCCCGGCTACGAAGCGCCCGGAACGTGGAAATCGTCCTGGAGCGCGCGGGGGAAAGCGGGCGCAGGATTCAGCTCATCAGCGCTTGAATTTCTGCGGGGGCTCATTTCGACAAAGCATGGGAGCTCAACTGACTTGAGACTTAAAGGACCCGCTGTTTTTTGCCTGATCCTGGCTACCTTTCTCCTTTCCGCACCGGCCGTGGGACAGAACACCAGAAAACCCAGCCCAACCGGCGACCCCGGCGCCTGCCAGCCAGACCACGCCACCGGCTAACCCGCCAGCGCCGCCCCAAACCGGAGACGGAGCCAAGGATACTCAGAATCCGGAGAAGAAAGGCACATCCAACGACCGCCTCTTCTTCGCCTTGCCCAATTTTCTTACCCTGGAGAATGCCGGCCACGTTCCGCCTTTAACCGCCAGTCAGAAGTTCAAAGTGGTGGCGCGAAGCTCGTTCGACTACGTGCAGTTTCCGTGGTATGGGTTGCTGGCCGGGATCAGCCAGGCCGAGAACAGCGAAGCCGGATACGGGCAGGGCGCGGAAGGTTACGGCAAACGCTATGGCGCCTATTTTGCCGATGGCACGATCGAGAACTTTATGGTGGGGGCGGTGCTTCCCTCGATCTTGCGGACGGACCCTCGTTATTTCCAATCGGGCCAGGGCAGCTTTACACACCGCACGGGGTACGCGATCAGCAGGATTTTCGTCACGCGAACCGACTCCGGGCACCATGAGTTTAACTTCGCTGAGATCTTCGGCAGCGCCATGTCAGCCGGTATTTCGACCTATAGCTACCATCCTCGGAGTACGTACATCCGTACGCCTTCCGGGTTGAAGTTCATTCCCTCGGACCGCACTTTTTCTAACACGGCCAGCGTGTGGGGATCGCAGGTGGGGTATGACACCATCACCCTTGTGATCAAAGAATTCTGGCCCGACATTCGGCGCAAGATGAACAGGAACAAGCAGCCCGCCGCCGCTGCTAAAACCCCATAATGTTGTAGCCGCAATCCACGAAGATCACTTCCCCGGTGATGCCGGAACTGGCGTCCGAAGCCAGAAAGACCCCGGTGGCGCCAACTTCGTTTACATCCACGTTGCGCTGTAAGGGTGCGCGCTCGGCGTGCGCTTTGTGCATGTCACTGAAGCCGGGAATGCCGCGAGCGGCAAGGGTTTTGAGCGGACCGGCGGAGATGGCATTGACCCGAATGTTGCGTTTTCCTAGTTCATAAGCCAGATAGCGGACGGTGCATTCGAGTCCGGCTTTGGCGACTGCCATGACGTTATAGCGGGGCACGACTTTTTCCGACGCGTAGTAAGTCATGGTCAGGATCGATCCGCCGTCTTCCATCAGGGGAGCCGCGGCACGGGCGACTGCGATCAGCGAATAGACGCTCACGTCGAGCGCGATGCGGAAACCTTCACGCGTGGTGTTGATGAAATCTCCCTTCATTTCGTCCGCGCGGGGCAAAGGCCACGCTATGCACCAGCACGTGCAGCTTGCCGTACCGTTCTTTCAATTGCGCGAAGAGCCGGTCGATCTGGGCGTCGTCAGAAACGTCGCACATGAAGGCCTCAGCGCCCGGGAGGGAGAGGATTAACTCTTTGGCTTCGAGCTCCAGGCGCTCGTTCTGGTAAGTGACGGCGAGCTTGGCGCCGGCGGCGTGCAGGCCTTGGGCAATCGACCAGGCAATCGAGCGCTTGTTGGCTACTCCGAAGACAACCGCAACGCGGCCTTCCAGCGTGGATGACATGGGGGCTCCTTGTTCGAGAACGGAAAAGGATAACAGGGGAAGAAGGAAGGAAAAAGTCAGAAGTCAGAAGTGAGAATGCGGAGCGAAATCGCCCTTTGTCTTACTTCTGCATTCTGACTTCTTCCTTCTGCGTTTACTCCACTATTCCACCGGATTTGGTTCGCTGACCGTTTCGGCTGTGCTGGCCGGCAAAGTGGAAGAGAAAAAGGCCAGCAGGTACACGATTCCGATGAGGGCAAAACCCGCTACCAGATTGAATTGTGCCACTGCGCCCACCGCCAGCGCCAGGGCCACTTGCAGCATCGTGCCGGCGAAATAAAACGCATTCTGCACGCGTCCCATGAAATGTTTGGGCACCTGTTGCATGATGCTGGTGTTCATGGCGATTCCGCTCACGCCGCGCGCCGATCCCATGATCGCGTAGACCAGAACCGCCAACGCCAATCTTGGAGCGAGAGGAGCGGAAGTCATGCACAGAGCCAGCAGGGCCATGGAAACCGCAATCGCCCGGCGCGCCCCCAGCGCAGCAATAATTTGCGGCGCATACAAAGCACTGAGAAAAGCGCCGGTGCCCCAGCCTCCATTGAGCCAGCCATAACCCACAGCGCCGGCGTGAAAGACCATGTCGCTGAGTGGAGGAGTGACCACAACTCCGGTCAGCATGGCGCCCAAAAACAGTGCCCAACTGATTCCCAGCAGCACCACGTTGCGCCGGCCGCGCAAGAAGTCTATGCCCTCGCGCATTTCACGCCAAAAACGTTCCAGGGCGGTCTCGGCTGCGACCAGATCAGCATGTAATTCCGCGGGGCGCGGGACCACGTGTCTGCCTTTGCGCACGGCAAAGTAGCACAAGAATGAGACTACGTAGGTCGACACATCGATGAGCAACACACCGCCCAATCCAATGCGGTTGTAAACAAAGCCCACAATTGCACCCGCGATCAGCCAGCCGCCTTGCACTCCTGCCAGCAGGAATGTGTTGGCGTGCACGTATTCGTCGTCGGGTGTGAGTTCCTGAATCAGGGCAGTGATGGTCGGCCAGAACATCCAGAAGCCGGCGGACACCAGCGTGTTCATCAAATAGAGTTCCCAGACTTTAGTCTTTCCGGCAAAGGCGAGCAGAGCAACGATCAGGATGACGACGGCCCGGGCTGCGTCGAGCATCATGACCAGGCGTCTGCGGTCCTCGCGGTCGATGAGGACTCCGGTGAAGGGAAGCATCAGCATGGCTGGGAGGGTCTGCAAGACGGCAAACGTGCCCAGGGCCACTTCGGAATGGGTCGCCTGCAGGACGTACCACGCCACAGCTGCGGCATTCATGCCGCTGCCCAGCATGGAGATTACGTTGGCGGCGAAAACAAAACGCAGAGGCCGACGTTGCAGAATGGCGCGCATACTTCACTGTAAATGATGGATCGGGAAGTAGGCCAATGGTTCGGAGGGTCGTAGAGTTTTCTGAGTCTGCTGAGGAGACTTGCAGACGAGAACGGTTCGTATCAGGGCATCGGCTTCAGCCGCGCCGTAGGAGCCTTGGTGTTCCAGCGAATTTGATGCCGGCTCGCCTCCCAGAACAAGTAGACGGCAAGCAAAAGCATCTCCGGCTCGATGGCGTGCTTGTAGCGCGGAAACGGATTGACCAGGTAATAAGGAAGCGGGTAAATCAGCAAAAAACAGGCGAGCAGAAATCCCCCGGGCTTGCGATTGCGCAGCGTCAACCATAGTCCGCCGAACGCAAACAGAGTTGCCATGAGAAACGTGGTGTGCCGGAACACAATCAGGTTATAACCCGCGACGATCACGGCCTGCGGAGTGCCGATCCAGAAATATGCGGCACGTTCGAGGGTGAACAGTGCAAAACGATCGGGATGCTCGCGAATGAACTCCCGCACCTCCTGGCCCTTCTCATCCATAAATCGGATTTCGCCGAGTTTCCTGAAATCTCTGCATCGCATCAGGGTCATTTCCGGGGTGTTCGCTGCGCGTCCAGAGCCCGGCGGAAGCATCATTGTTGGCGATGTGCATTTCAAGCGGAAGATTGTCGCGAATGAAAATGAATTTGCCGAAAGCCTGATGGTTGCGAATCAGCCAGGGGCTGACCACCACTATCATCATCGCCAGGCACAACACTAGATTCACCAACTGCCGCTTCCATGAAGAACGGTACAGCAGCCAGAGCAGACAAAACGGAAGCAGCGAAAGCACAGCGGTGTTGGTTAAGGCCATCAGGCCCCAGAGCAGTCCGTAGACGATCCAGTCGCGCCGCGAAGGAGGTCCTTCGATCATTTGCAGCGTCAGCAGCAGGGCCAGACTTAACAGGAATGCGGTAAGGCTCATTTCCCAGACGACACGCACCGGCCAGTAAATGGCGTAGGGAAAGACCGCCCACGTCCAGGCTACAGCCCGTGCAACTGGAACTCCGTACATCCGCAACGCGATCTCATAAAGCGTGAAACAAGTGAGTGCGCCAAAGACGCTATTGAAAGCCAAAATAACCCAGGCAGAAAGCGGGCTGTAAACACCGAACAGCTTGAAGACCGCCGCCAGAATATATGGATAAATCGGCGGGGCCCACGCGCTCGGACCGGAGTGGCAGATCGGTAGGGGAACTGAAGCCCTGTCCCAAGGCAATGGAACGGGCGATGCGGCCCATCTCCCAGCCGAATTGAAAGTGGTCGCGCCGCGGGGTGATGCGGTAGGTGTGGCCCACCGTGATCACCGCGAGGCGCAGAAGGAACGCGATCAGGACAATAAAGAGGATCGAGTGCCGCCAGGGATGCTTGTCGGCAGGTGCCGTCATCGGCGCGACTATAGCACACCGTTTTGGCCGAGGGCGCAGGGGCGCTTGGGGAGAGAACGGTCACTCACCGCCGAGACTCGCTGTCTCCTAGACTCGCTTGCGCTGGCCTTCATTCGGCGCTACTATGCGCCCGACATCGCCCGACATTAATGCGGAGGCAAGTTATGAGACATCATCGCTGGCTGCTTGTTCTCTTAGTTCTTGTTCCTCTGCTGCTGCGCGCGCAGATCGACCGGATCGTCATTTCTGCCGGGACGCCCGAAGACCGCGACTTGCAGGCCATCTCGAACGAACCGGACGCGCAGAAAAAACTTGCCATGTACCAGGATTTTGTGCAGAAGTACGCATCGAACCCAGCCGCCGCGGCCTACGGAAACTGGCAAATCTCGCTCTACTATCAGGCCGCGGGCGACTTGCAGAAGGCCCTGGAGTACGGAGACAAGGCGCTGGCGGGCGATCCGCGCGAACTGGACATCGTGGTTTCGCAGGCCGGCATCGCGCAGCAACTGAAAGCGAATGGCAAAGTCGAGGACTACGCAGTACAGGGAGGCCAGCTCTGCGCCTCGATCGACAAAGAGTCCAAGCCCGAAGGCATGAGCCCCGAGGATTTTGCCGCTCACATCGCCGATGAAAAAAACTCGAACAAGAGTTCGTGCGAATTCGTGGAAGCCGCCGGGTTCAATGCGATCAGCAGTGAGAACGACGCCAAAGCGCGAATGGCGGAGATCGAACGCTTCACTCCTGCATTTCCGAATTCACGATTCGAAGAGCAAATTACTTCTTACGCGATGGTGTCACTGTCTGAACTGCACGATACGGCGCGGCTCATCGCATTCGGAGAAAAGATATTGGCGGCAAATCCCAACAGCCTGCCTGCCTTGCTGTTGTTATCTGGGCACATACGTGGATGATCCGGCGCCCGCGAGCCTGGGTAAAGCGATCACGTACGCGCAAAAAGCAATTGATGTGGCCAAAGCCGATGCGCCGGACGCAGACCACTCGCGCAAGCTTTCTGCCGGCATGGCCCACGCTACCCTCGGATACGCCTATCTGAAACAGAACAAAACTGCCGCCGCCGTCCCCGAACTCAAGACCGCGACCGTGCTGTTGAAACCCGAAGACGAGCAGCAATACGCCATCGCCCTCTTCCGTTTGGGATTCGCCTACGCCAAGTTGCCGAACCATGTCAGCGAAGCACGGGAGGTACTGACCGAAGCGGTCAAGATCGCCGGCCCGGTGCAGCAGCCCTCCCAGGACTTGCTCAGCAAGGTGAATGCAGCGCGAGCAAAGGGGAAACAGTAATCGCTAGTGTTTGAGCAGGTCTTCGGAGAGCAGTCGCGCCTTCACTGCCAGGTTGTGCGCCCGCGCGGGATCACCTTCGCCGGCCGCCTGCCGCGACTGATCGACGTACTGCCGGATCTGGCTGACCACGTTTTGCTGGTTGGCGTTGAGTTGCCGGCTTGCAAGGTTTTTCAGGTTCGCTTCTGTTTGATCCAGCAAATGGTTGGTCTCCTGTAGCGCGCTGGAAGCTTGCTTCTGGTTTACTCCCGGAGCGAGTTGCACCGTAGGATCGGCCGTGCCGCCGTCGCGCACCACGCGTTTAGTGGGGCCTGATGCCGGTTTTTTCTTGCTCGATTTCTTGGAGGAGGGCGGGGATTTCGCGACAGGTTTCTCTGGTGGGGCCGGAGGCTGTGCGGAATCGGAAGCCGGGGACGGAGGTTTGGACGATTCGGTGGGAGGGCCCGCCGGCGGACTCTGCTGGGGTTGATCCTTATCAGGCGTGGCTTGGTCAGGCTTGGCTTGATCCGGCTGCGCAGGGTTTGTCCCCTGCGCGGGAGCGCTTTCCTGGGTCACGGGCAGGAGGCGAACCACTCCGAACCCATGGGCTGGCTGCCAAAGCAGCGCGCAAAAAGCGAGAATTCTGGCCAGAGACATAATCGCTCGTGCGGACCGGAGTGCGAGACGAAGAAGCATCAATTCTACCTCCCCCGCTGCGGTCGCGCACGAACTGACCCCCTAGTTTCGCGCGGCAGCTTCCGCAACCGAGGGAGAGCGGATCTCCACCAGGGGCAGGCGGAGGCGGAAGGTTGTGCCTTCTCCTTCGACTGACTCGAAATCGACCGTTCCGTAGTGCCACTGCAGAATCTGGTAGGTTTGCGCCAGTCCAATGCCGCTGCCCTTTGGCTTGGTTGTAAAGTACAGCTCGAAAATTTTTTCTTGAAGGTCGGCGGGTATGCCGCCTCCCTGATCGGCTATCTCGGTCAGGATGTTATCGTTCTCCCGCCGGGCCGACATGGCAAGGCCGCCGCCTTCCGGCATGGCCTGCACGCCGTTGAGCACCACGTTGAGGATGGCCTGCTTAACCAAATCGGTGTCCACTTTCACCATAAGGGGTTCAGCGGGCAGATTGCAGGAGATGGTCACGCCATGCTGGGCCGCATCCGGCGCGGCAAGCTGGGCGACATCTTCCAACACACGCCGCAGGTCGATCTCCTCCAGGCGCAGATCGCGCGGCCGGGTGAAATCCACCAGAATCTGCACTACCCGGTCCAGGCGCTGAATCTCGCTGCCTATGATATCCATGTGACGATGGGTGTCCGGATCCACCTGATGCAGCTTGTTCTGGAGTAGCTGCAAGTGCAGCACGATGGCGTTGATCGGGTTCTTGACTTCATGAGCCACACCGCGCGTCAGCCGGCCGCTGGCCGAAAGGCGGCGCGACATTTCAATTTCATCTTCGATCCGCCGTACCGACTCCGCATCCCGCAGAGTCAGCAGCGCTCCGATCTGCGCGCCCTTTTCCTGAATGAAGTCGAGAGAAATTTGCACCCGCTTGCCGTTGAAGGCCTCGACCTCGCGCGGCGCAATCGGAATGCGGCCGTGGAAAGCTTCGAGCAGCGCAGCGCCCAGCATCGACTCCGGAGTGAATATTTCCTTGACGCTATGCCCCAAAAGATCCCGCCGCGGACGCCCCAAGAAGCGCTCGACGGAGGCGCTCACCAGCACCACCCTGGAGTCGCGGGTGAAAAGCACCAGACCGTCCTGCAGATTGCCCATGATTTGGTCTACGTTGTCCTTCAGAGCAGAAAAGATCTCCCGGGCATCGCGCATCTGGCGGCCGAGGTGGGCGATTTTGAGCGAGACCATGCCATATTCGTCGTGGCTGTGTTCATGCTCGGCGACGATGGTGTCGGCGTCGCCCGCGGTCACGCTGTCCAGGCTGCGGCTGATCTGTTCCAGGGGACCGAGCGCGATGTGCGACAGTCCGGCGGCCAGCATCAGCGAAAGCAGCACTGCGATGCTCGAGTAAATGACCGCCTGCCGCAAGCGGGGCGTGAGTTCGTTTTGCAGAAAGACTGTGGAAACCCCCACTCGGATACTGCCGAAAGGAGTACGGTTCAGTTCGAGGGGAAGCTGCACGTCATAAACTGTGGGCTGGTTGTAGATCAGCCGGAGCTGGCGGCGGAATCTGGCATCCTGCACCAGTTGAAAATCAGGACGATCGGGAACCTTCTTGCCGATAAATTGGGGAAGAGAGTGCAGGATCGCCACGCCGTTCGCGTCCACAATGGCGGCGTCCTGAATGAACCGCCAATCGCTGGGCAGAGTTTCCAGGGCCTTGTTCAAGGCGGCGTCGGTGCTGAGATAGTAGGCCACCGCGCGCCGCACCGCTTCAGGGTTCGCCGTGTCGACCTTTGTACTACCCAGATCCGGTACTGCGTTTTCGGCGAGGTGGGAGAGATCGGTGGCCGCGTTATGGGTCGATTGGCTGACCGTGGCTACCCATTGGCCGAGCAGTTCTGAGATGTAGATATAGGAGAAGCTGGAAGCGAGCACTGCCACCATAACCGTGATCGCCAGCACGAGTTTGGTTTTCCGGCGCATTGCCCAATCAGGTCTCCCAAGGTCGCCCGTGGTCTACGGCTCCCTTTCCGCCTCCATTTCGGCCGGGGCGCTTCCGTACTCCTTGAGCTTATTATGCAGGGTTTTCAGGCTGATTCCGAGAATCTCTGCCGCCCGAGTCTTATTGTTGCTGGTGGCCTCCAGCGTCTTAAGGATCAGCAACCTCTCGGCCTCGCCCACCGTGGTGCCCACTCCGAGGCGCACCGCGTCCGGATCTTCTGCGGAGGTGCGAACCGTGGTTTGTCCGAAGCCCGGAGGCAGGTGTTTGGTCTCCACCACCGCTCCATCACAGACAATCACTGCTCGCTCCAGTGTATTTCGCAGCTCGCGAACGTTGCCCGGCCAGGAATAGTTACGAAACACGTTGAGCACTGCGTCACTGACTCCTGCCACCTTGCGACCGTGCTTCACGTTCATCTCACCCAGCAGAGTTTGTACGAGCTCGGGAACGTCCTCTTTGTGGTCGCGCAAGGGAGGCATGTGAATGTTGAACACGTTCAATCGGTAGTAGAGGTCATTGCGCAACTCGCCGCGGGCCACTGCCTCTTCCGGGACTTTGTTGGTCGCGGCCAGAACGCGGACATCCACGGTGGTTTCCACTTTGCTGCCCAGGCGCCGCAGCTTACGGTCCTCGAGCACGCGCAGCAACTTGGCCTGCGTGGCCACCGGCATCTCGCCGATCTCATCGAGCAACAAGGTTCCACCTTCGGCCAGCTCGAAGCATCCCGTGCGGCGCTCGAGTGCCCCGGTGAATGCTCCCTTCTCATGGCCAAAAATCTCGCTCTCAATCAAGGTCTCGGGAATGGCTGCGCAATTGATGGGAACAAACGGTTTGTTGCGGCGCGGGCTGAGTTCGTGCACGGTTCGCGCCACCAATTCTTTTCCTGTCCCGCTGGCCCCGGTGATCAGCACCGAGGCGGTGCTGGGGGCGACCATCTCGATCAGGCGGAAAATCTCCTGCATCTTCTTTGACGCTCCCTTGAGGCTGCCCAGCGAGCCGGCGTCTCGCAACTTGCGCCGCGTAACTTCAAGTTCCGTGCGCGTTCCCAGCAATGCGGAGGCATTTTGCAGAATCGTGCGCAAGCGATTCGTGTCGATCGGTTTGGTGATGTAGTCATAGGCGCCCATGCGCATGGCCTGCACCGCGCTGTCGATCGTGCCCTGGGCTGTTACTACGATAACCGCCGGAATTTCGGTTTCGTGCGCCAATCGCTCCAGCAGCTCCAAACCCCCCATCCGAGGCATCTTCATATCCGTGACAATGATCGAGGGAGACCAGGTGGAAATTTTTTCCAGTCCTTCGGCCCCATCCCGCGCCGTCTCAGCGCGATAGCCCCAGGCAGAAATCAACTCCGACAGGCCTGTCCGCTCATTCTCTTCATCCTCAACGATGAGTACTTTTTCCTGGTTCATAGTGCGACCCGCACGCCATTATTGAGGCTTTCCACCCCCGCTGCAAGCCAGTGAGACCCGGCCGGCGCATTTCGGTAGCGGAAAGCCAAGCGCGGCTCTCGAACGTGGTATCAATGTGAGACTCAGTATGCCGTGTAAAAGTCGGTCATGGGCCTTGCTTTCTGCAACATACGAGGCTACCATCTTCTGTTTCCGGCGGGGGATAGAGTACAATCATCCGCTGCGGAAAAAGAGCGAGAATCTTAATCAATCTCGCCGCAGCGGTTCTATCGGTATCGCTTCCAGGTTCATTCTTACAGTGAATTTGCAAATGTGTGGGAGGGAGTGCATGTCACTTTGTCAAGCTAGACGCTTTGTCCACCCTTTTTTCGGTGCAGTGTTCGCAATACTGGTTGTACTTATGGCAACAACCTTTGCGCCTGCACAAGACGAGACACCGAAAGCCGACGTATTCGTGGGTTATCAGTGGTTGAATCCTGGGGGAAACCTGCCCATCGCCGGCACATCGCCGGTACAGTCGCAGGCTGCCCCGACCGCTCCACGAGGCTTCGGCGGCGCTATTGCTTATAACTTTTTCCGCCCTGTCGCGCTGGAATTCGATTCCGGTGTGGATTTTGGGAAGAACGGGCTCAACGTTGAAACCCTCTCCGTAGGCCCTCGGTTTATGTGGAGGTCGCCGGAGACGAACTTCTTCATCCACACCTTGGTGGGATGGAACCGGATGAATTCTTCTGACACGGGTCCCAGCAATCGGATCGGAGCCATTCTTGGCGCCGGTGTCGATCTCCCTGTGAATAAGAAGATCTCCATTCGCTTGCTGGAGGCCGACTATCAGTGGGTGCAGCAGAACTTCAACGTGCCCAACGCGCCGGACAACATCCGCCGGCCCACATTCAACGGAGCTCGCCTGCGCAGCGGCGTTGTGTTCAATATCGGCGGAGCTCCCGTAATTCCGCCTTCGGCCAGTTGCTCGCTTCAGCCCAGCAGCGTGATGGTGGGCGAACCAATCACCGCCACTGCTACGGGGAGCAATTTCGATCCGAAACATACCCTCACCTATAGCTGGACAGCGACAGGGGGGAAAATAACGGGCAAGGACAACACCGCGAGCATCGACACGAACGGAGTCGCGGGCGGCAGCTATACGGTCAGCGCCCATATCGTCGACGCCAAAATGAAAAAGGGCGGCGAGGCGAGTTGCTCGGCCAGCTTTACGGTGAAGGAACCGCCGAAGAACCCGCCGACCATGTCTTGCTCGGCGAGTCCGTCCTCGGTTCAGGCCGGCACGGCAGCGACCATCACTTGCAGCTGCACCAGCCCTGACAACGTTCCGGTCAACGTGGCGGGTTGGACTGCCAGTGGCGGCAGCGTATCGGGTAACGGCAGCACCGCAACTCTGGATACCACAGGTGCATCTGCTGGACCTATAACAGTGAGTGCGACTTGTACAGATTCGCGCGGTTTGACCGCTTCGTCTTCGAGCACGGTGACGGTGCAAGTACCGCCTCCGCCGCCGCCGCAGGCGAGCAAGCTGAGCGAATGCCAGTTCCCCAACGAGAAGAAACCCTGGCGTGTGGACAACACCTGCAAGGCGGTTCTGGACGATGTCGCCCAGCGCCTGCAGCACGATCCCGACGCCAAGCTGGTAATCGTAGGCAACGCGGAACCCGGCGAGAAACGCAAGAATCTCGCTGGCGAACGCGCCGTCAACTCCAAGGCGTATCTATCGGGCGGCGAGGCCAAGCAGGGCATCGATCCGAGCCGCATCGAAGTGCGCACCGGCAGCGCAGGCAGCAAGACCGCCGAGTACTGGGTGGTTCCGGCTGGCGCAACCTTCTCGTCCCCGGGGACGCAATCCGTGGATGAATCAATGGTGAAGGCGGTTCCGGATCATCCGGCGGCGCCTAAGAAGAAAGCGGCCAAAAAGGCCCAGTAACCGTAACCTTGGGAACCCGGGCCGGTCGACCTTAAAGCTCGACCGGCCCTTTTTTGCATCTTCCCTTAAGTAACTTGATAGGGGCTGGTTACGCTGTCACTCTAGCTGCCGAGCCGAACTCTATCGTTTAGGGGCAAAGTTGATTATGAGCACAAGTGGGATTGGATCAGTTTCTCGTAAGTCATTGATGGCATGTATCTTCCTGTTCCTCTGCGTCGCGGGCGCGTGGGCGGGACAATGGGCGGTTTTGGGGCCGGATGGCGGAGACGTACGCAGCCTGGCCTATGATCCACAAAATCCGGATCACATCTTTATCGGCACCAGCACAGGGACTATTTTTCTTTCGATCGACGCCGGTCACAACTGGTCGCGGTTCGCGCACTTGGGCGACAGTGACGACTATGTGCTCGACCACATCGCGATCGATGCAAAGAATCCCAAGCACATGTTTGTGTCCGCGTGGAGCGTGGAAAACCAGCAGGCGGGCGACATTTTCCGCACCCACGACGCAGGGAAAAACTGGGACGCACTTCCTGCGATGCATGGCAAGTCTGTCCGCGCCATGGCGGTTTCAGCCTCGGACCCCAAGGTCTTAGTGGCGGGCGCACTCGATGGGATTTACCGCAGCCGGGACGGCGGCAACAACTGGGAGCGAATCTCTCCGCTTAATCACGGCGAAATCAAGAACATCGAGTCAGTGGCCATTGACCCGACCAATCCTGACATTGTTTATGCCGGCACCTGGCACCTGGCCTGGAAGACCGACGATGGTGGCGCGAACTGGCACCACATCAACAAGGGCATGATCGATGACTCGGACGTTTTCTCGGTTATCGTGGATTCAAGCAATCCTTCCGTAGTATTTGCCAGCGCGTGTTCTGGAATCTACAAGAGCGAAAGCGCAGGCGATCTGTTTCACAAGCTACAGGGCATTCCGTTTTCGGCACGCCGCACGCGTGTTCTGAAGCAGGATCCGACCAACACCCAGACCGTCTACGCGGGGACCACCGAAGGCCTGTGGAAGACGACCGATTCCGGAAAGACCTGGAAACACGTCAGCAACTCTGAAGTGGTGGTCAACGATGTGTTGATCGATCCGCGCAACTCGAACCGGGTTCTGCTGGCGACCGACCGCAGCGGCGTTCTGGCTAGCGAAGACGGCGCCACAACCTGGACTGCTTCGAACCACGGTTACTCGCATCGTTATGTCAGTTCTATTCTGGCCGACAAGAACGATCCCGATAACCTGTTGGTCGGCGTGGTCAATGACCGGGAATTTGGCGGCGTGTTCGCCACCCGCGACGGTGGCCAACACTGGCTCCAGAAGAGCACGGGCCTCGGAGGCCGAGACGTCTTCGCTCTCGAACAGACCAACAATGGCGTTCTGGTTGCCGGCACCAACCGCGGCATCTTTATGCTGGAGCGCAACGGTTCGCAATGGCGGCCGATCAACAACATCGTCAACGAGAAGACTCTGCCCGCCAAAAGCGGACGCCGCAAGGTCACGATCTCGGCGCACGCCACCTCTGCTTTAGACGCGCGAGTCAACGACCTTGAGCTTCTGCCCAAACGCTGGTTCGCGGCCACATCGGTGGGCCTGTTCAGCAGTTCGGACCAGGGCAAGAGCTGGAGCGGCGGCCCGGTGATGGGCAAGGCTGATTTCGTCGGGGTAAAGGCCAGTGGAGAACTGCTGGTCGCTGCGACCCATACCGACGTCCTCTATTCCAGCAATGGCGGTAACACCTGGAAGCAGGCTCCGCTATCTTCCTTTGTCACTGCGATCCGTGGAGTGACCATCACGCCCGAGCAGACGATTCTGGTTGCGACCCGTGAAGGCGCTTTCCGGAGTTCGGATTTGGGGGCCACGTGGGAGCATATGGTGAATGGGCTGCCGGATAAGAACATCAGCTCCATCGCCTACGACCACAGCGGCAAACAACTGTTGGCCACGAGCATCGCCACCGGCGTAGTGTTCCAGAGCCATGACGGAGGCCAGAGTTGGCATCGGGGACCAGATTGCGGTTATCCTCTGCGCCGCATCGGTGTGGTGCGCGGACGTTTCATCGGCGCGACGCCGTTCGATGGCGTGATCGTGCAGCCGGAGAACGAAGCCCAGAGCGCAGCGATGAACTCCAGCCACTGAAGCCAGCATTTTGTGAAGTTCAAACCACCACGGAGATGCAAATCTCCGTGGTTTTTCTTTGTTCCTCGATGCGGATCACCGATTGGGGACTCGGCCAGAGAAGGCCCTAGTCGGCCAGAACTTCCCACTCGCCTTCGTCACTGGCCGGAGAAACGATATCTGCCAGGATACGACCGGTTCCCCTTCCCGACCCGAGCCAAGTTGAGGTTTTTTGTGGGACAAGCGAAGGGACAACCTGCGCAACAGGCACCCCAAAGCGGGTTACCAGGAGCGGCTGGCCAGTCTTTCTCACTCTTTCCAAGACGGCTGAACACTTGGCCCTGAAGCGCGAGAAGGCGATCTCTTCCATGTGAAGGATCTTGTTCCATAATGAATGGCGCTGAGGCTATCCTCCATTACTGCTGGGTGGCCGCCAGGTTCGTCCTCTTTTCCCTCTATGGTAAGCAAAGATTGCCCGGCAAGAACTACACCTATGCCGGCTCGTGCCGTCTAGCCCATTGATTCGACTACCCCTCGAGTTGGAACACAGCTTGCGACTTGCCCGGTGACCAGGGAAAGCATCAGGATCGAATGGTGGAGCGGCCAAAGCCAAAATCTGCGACCAAACTGTGGCTGGCGGTGCTGCCGCTCGTGCTGATCGCGGGTTGCGCCCGGCAGCTCGTCCCACAAGCCACCGGGGAGCGCGGGACTGCCCGGGCAACAACTGCCCTTTGAGCGTACCGCCGATCCGAGAGGCATTTCCCCGACTGCGGAATTCACCCCCGCGCTGATTCCCGCCGGCACGACCATCACGGTCCGGCTGAGTTCCTCTTTATCGAGTGCATTCTCGCGCCCCGGCGACTCCTTTGGCGCGATACTGGAAGAGCCCATCATCGTCCAGGGGCAGACCGTGGCGCCGCAAGGCGCAACCATCACCGGCAAAGTCCTGGACGCGAGACCTTCGGGACAGCTCAGAGAACCTGGCTACTTGCGCCTGGTCTTGACTGCAGTTTTGCTGAATGGCAAGGTCACGGAGCTGCAAACCTCCAGCATCTTTGCCAAAGGGGGACCGCGCGGAAAGAGAAGTCCGACAGTTCTGGGGACATCCCTTCCGTCTGTGGGAAAAAGCGGCCCCCTACTGCCCCCCGACCAACCCGACATTCGCTACGAGACCGGCCAGCGTTTGACCTTCCGACTGGTTGATCCTCTGCCGCTGCGAAGCTGAAAACGCCGAGGTATCTTCGCCGCTCTATAGAAGCCACAATTGCCTGTGTAAGCCTTGTTCTTTCGTCACACGCAAGTGTGACGGCTGCCCTTAGCGTCCTCTGCCCACCTCGATAGACTTCCCGAAATGGATGGCGTGGGGAACAGGCCGGCGTCTCGCAAAGTCCTTCCCGAAGCGGGAAGGGTTAAGCCTTTCGATATGGTCCTTGCGCCCGTTCCGGACTTTCCCAAAACGCCCCTGGTGACTCATGCTTTCCTTCATCGGGCAAGCCAAAAGGGGCATAGACGCCAAGAGGAATAAATACAGAGAGGCTTCTTTTCGTGAATGCCATTGTTCAGCTAAAGAGTCGCGCGCAAAGAGAAGTTCCGGACCCGGCGATGTTCGGCGCGGCGCTCGAGGCGTGCGCAGAGGGCCACGCGATCGTTGAGCATGGGCGCGTGCTCTATGCCAATCCAGCGTTTGCGCAGCTCTTCGGATGTGCGGATCGAATACAGGTCAATGGGCGCTGCCTATCCGATTTCATTGCCAACGATGATCTCGCTGCTGGCGCCGATCCTTCGACGACGCCCGCTAGTCTTCAGGCCACTTGCGCTGACTTTCGCGATAGTGGGGCCGATTTCCAAATTATTACGGTGCGCGACGCGACCGTGCAAAAACGGCTGGAGCAGGCGCTGGGGGAAGCTCAAAGAATGGAGACACTGGGGCGCCTGGTCAGCGGAGTCGCGCATGATTTCAACAACCTGCTCACCGCCATCACGCTCTATGGTGACCTGCTGGTCACAGGACTGGCTCAGGACCGCCGCCTGCGCCACCATGCTGAGGAAATTCGCATGGCCGGGCAGCAGGGTGCGTCGCTGGTCCGCCAGTTGCTGGCGCTGGCCCGTCCCCAGGCAGCCCAGCCTTGCGCGTTGTCGTTGAACCAGGTGATGTCCAGCATGCAGGGTATGCTGAGGCGGTTAATCGGGGAGAACATTCAGCTTGCGGTATCTCTGGCTGAGGATCTTGACTTGGTGCGCATGGATCCGGGGCAGGTGCAGCAGATCGTCCTGAACCTGGCGCTCAACGCGCGTGACGCCATGCCGGAAGGCGGGCAACTGAAGTTCGAGACCGGCAACCGCAGCACGATGCCGGAAGCGAGCCGCTGCGCGGAATGCGTGGAGTTGGTCGTAGTGGACAGCGGTTGCGGCATGGACGAGAACACCAAGTCCCATCTGTTCGAGCCCTTCTTCACCACCAAGCGGCAGGGAAAGGGCAACGGCCTGGGACTGGCCACCGCTGCGAGCATCGTCAGGCAGGCGGGTGGGACCATTCAAGTCGCCAGCCAGATTGGCAGGGGCACGCGAGTCACGGTCACACTGCCGCGCGCCGATGAGAATTTGTCTTCAGATGGATCAGCAGGTCCGAAGCCGGTTGCGCGAGATCCACAGATTGCTGATCCGGGCCTGGCAGATCCGGACTTTCTTGATTCAAGCCTTGTTGATCCAAAACAGGAGTGAGGTAATCCGTCATGACTACAGCCACTATCGTCTCTGCGGCCCCAGCTCATCTGGAGGGCGCAAATCTGCTTAATCTCATGATCGTGGACGACGAGCGAGCCGTCCGCGAAGTGTGCCGCGAAGTCGCACAGACTCTCGGCTTTAACGCGTCCGTCGCCGATTCCGCCGAGCAGGCGTACCGGCTTTTGGATACGCAAAACATCGATGTCGTTCTGCTCGACCTGAAGTTGCCCGGCGCGGGCGGCCTGGATGCGCTGCATCGCTTGCGTGAGAGGCGGCCGGAGGCTGTCGTCATTGTGGTGACCGGCTACGGCACGGTGCAATCGGCCGTACAAGCCATGAAAAACGGGGCTTATGACTACATGACCAAGCCCTTCAGCATGGAGGAGCTGCGGCTGCTGCTCGACCGTGTGTCGGCTCACCTTCGGATGAAGACGGAAAACCGCATGTTGTGCGAAAAGATCAAATCAAAGCAGGGCTTCGGAAATATCGTGGGCCGTGCGCCCGAGATGGAGAAGCTGTATCGCATCATCGCTAAAGCAGCGCACAGCACGCATCCCGTGCTGATTCTGGGCGAAAGCGGGACCGGCAAGGAGATGGTCGCACGCTCGATTCATTTCTCGGGGCCGTTTCGCGATAAGCCGTTCATTCCTGTAGATTGCGGATCCCTGGTGCCGACCCTGATCGAAAGTGAGCTTTTCGGGTATGTCAAAGGAGCCTTCACCGGGGCGGTGCAATCGCGCGACGGTTTGCTGGCCATCGCCGAGGGCGGCACGGTTTTTCTCGACGAGGTGGGAGAGTTGCCGGTGGACCTGCAGGCCAAGCTGCTGCGGGCAATTCAAGAGCGGGAGATCCGTCCAGTAGGCAGCACACGGCGGATCGCCATCAACGTCCGGATCCTGGCCGCGACCAATCGGGATTTGGAACAAGCCGTCGCCCAGGGCACGTTCCGGCGTGACCTGTACTTCCGTTTGAATGTGCTGAGCCTGCGCATTCCCCCGCTGCGCGAGCGCCGCCAGGACATCCCGCTGCTGGCCGGCCATTTTCTCGAACGGGTCTCGCGGACCTCGGGACAGGAACGGACTTTAAGTGATGAGGCCGTGCGGGCGTTGCTGGCTTACGACTGGCCGGGAAATGTGCGGGAACTGGAGAATTGTCTCGAGCGAGCGTGTGCGATGACTACTGCGCCCGTGATTCAGGTGGGCGATTTGCCCAGCGCGATCCACAGTGGGCACGGAATTCTACCGGTGGGAGAGAACGGCAACTCGAAGATTCTTCCCATGGCCGAACTGGAGAAGCAGACCATCCTGAACACCATCATGCAGTTGAACGGAGACAAACTGCAGGCCGCCCGCATGCTGGGAATCGGCAAGACGACGCTTTACCGCAAACTGAAGGAATATGCTTCCCAACTTTGAACGGTTGCAGGGGCTATTTTCCCTCCATGGGAGGGCCAAGGTTGGAGACACACGATAACGCCTGCGTTTTCAATCCGTGATCATTGGAGGCAAAGTTGCAGACTGACATTCCATGATTCTGGTTGTCACGCCAGTCGCAAAAGTCCACGAGTGCGCGGAAGAAATCCAGGCAGCCACACAAGAAGGAGTGCAAGTGGCTCCCAGTCTTCGCCAGGCACTCACGCTCTTGCGCAGCCAGGAATATTCGGCGGTGCTGTTCGACCAAACGTTGGAAGAGACCGAACCCGATGACAGCCAAATGGCGCTGGAACGCCTCGGCTTGGCCATTCCTGTATACATGAACTTCGCCATCAGCAAGGCGGATCGAGTGGTGCGCGAAGTTCGGGGCGCCCTGCAAAGACGCAAGAAAGAGGTGAAGCTGGCGCGTCAGGGAGCACAGCAGGCTCTGCGGAACGAACTCAAGGGATCGGTCACGGCCCTCCTGCTGTCCTGCGAAATGGCCTTGCAGGTTCCTAACCTGCAGGAAGCGGCCGAAGCTAAGATGCGCGTGGTCTATGACTTGGTGCAGGAGGTACGGTCAAAACTTGACGCTCCAGCGTAGGCGGTCCGCCCCGAAATGCGGCGCTAGGATCCGCGGAATGTCGGTAAGACCTACAGCATTGTCGGGCGTTTGTGCAAGATTTTGCAGCCCCTCACCTTAATCCAAAATTCCTTAGTCAACCTACCAGCCCTTTGACTAGAATGACGCCAGATCTCGGCGTGAGCTGCCTGCCACCGGCAGTTTGCGCGCTCCCGGGGGATTGTCTGTGCATGTTCTGGTCACGGCTGACACGCTGAGTGGTGTGTGGACTTACACCCGCGAACTGGTCACCGGACTGGTGACCCGCGGTATGCGCGTCACCCTGGTGAGCTTCGGCGAAGTTCCTCTTCCGCACCAAACTTCCTGGATGGAAAATCTTTACGGCCTCGAATACCGGCCGACCGCCTTTCGTCTCGACTGGATGGAAGAAGGCGAGTTCGACCTCGAAGAATCGTCGTCTTACCTGTGCGACCTGGTCCGCGAGCTGAAGCCGGATGTCCTGCACTTGAACCAGTTGGGCTATGGCAGTCTGCCCGTGGATGTGCCGCGAGTGGTAGTGGCCCACGGAGACATGATCAGCTGGTGGAAGACGGTGCACGGCCATGAGCCGAAGGCAAGCCGCTGGCTGCGCTGGTATCGCGACGTGGTGACGCGGGGCGTGTCGCAGGCGAGCATCCTGGTGGCGCCGAGCGTCTGGATGCTGGAAACGATTCGCGATTGCTACACTCAGGCCCGGCGCGAGGCCGTCATTTACAACGGACGCAATCCTATCCTGTTTAATCCCTACCTGACCAAGGAGGAATCGGTCCTGGCGGTGGGGCGTTTGTGGGATGCCGGCAAGCAAGTGTCATTGCTGACCCAGCACGAGCACCCGCTCCCGGTTTGCATTGTGGGCGCAGATTCGCCGGTTCCTCCTCCACAGGTCCCGATTCGCGCTGACGTCAAGCTTGCGCTCGATACGACGAAGATCGCCCTGAAAGGCCCACAGACGGAGGCCCAGTTACGCTCGCTCTACAGCAAGGCCGCGATCTATGCCGCCACGTCGCGCTATGAACCCTTCAGCATGAGCGCGCTGGAGGCTGCGCTTTCCCGCTGTGCAATCGTGGCCAACGACATTCCCTCGATGCGTGAACTTTGGGGCGATGCCGCGCTCTATTTTCGTGCCAACGATGCCAGCAGCCTGGCGACCGTCATTCAGCGGCTCAGCGAACATCGCGACCTTTGCCAGGGATATGGCAACCGTGCCTATCAACGCGCCCGCGAATGCTTCACCGCCCACCGCATGATTGATCAGTATCTGCGTCTCTACGAAGGCCTGATGAAGGCGGAAGCTTTGGCGGCTTGAAAAAGCTGTTAGCTCTTAGCTCTTGGCTTTTAGCTTGAACCTCATCTCAGCGCGGTCATCCCGACGCCCCGCGTTTTCTCCAGCGGGGCGAGAGCCTGCCCTGAGCGACCCCGAGCGAAGCGACGGGAAGTCGAACGGGGATCTGGCGTGGATCGTCACAAATGTACCAACCCTGCGGAAGCTGATATCTTCAATTAACATAACTTCATTGTCCCAGGAGGTGTCATGGCTGCAATTAAGATTACTGTGCGTCCGAATGGCCCGTATCGGGTGGAAGCGCCCGAAGGCTCGATCGAAATGGTCGATGCTCAGGGCAACAAATATGACCTCACCGGCAAGCCCGCATTTTCTCTTTGCCGATGCGGCGGGTCGGTGAACAAGCCTTTCTGCGACGGGACGCATAGCAAGATTGGGTTCCAGGGGGCCGAGCTGGCGGTGAAGAAGGCGGAAGGCGCGGTATAGGTTCCAGAAATCACCGCCGCCGGACCTTCCTAGCTCATTGTGTCCTCACGATAAACTCATGTCCGCCGGTGCAATCGGGAAAGTTTGGCGAGATATCGATGGTAACAAATTGAGTGGCGTGCGCCCGTTCCTTAACCTCGACGTCATACCAATCAGAGCTGCCCCACTCTTTCTCGTCCACTACAAGCGTGTAATGACCAGGCTGGAGAGGGCCAAAGTCGAATTCCCCTTTCGCATCCGTTTTGACGGTTTTTACGAGAGGCATGTCATTCTTCGCGCGTCTAGGCCAGCGGTACTCGTAGAGTGTCAGAACTGCGTCTCCCCTTGAAAATGACTGCCTCAACCAACGAGGGATCGCGAGGGGCTTGACGTTTGTGCCGACCACTCGTCCTCGCAAAAGAGTTACCTGATAGAAGTAGCCGATCGCCCAGGTGCATGCCTCTGCGGTGGAAATGAAGATGAGCAGCAAAGCTACGATAACCGAGGCCTTACGCAAGAATGGACCTCATCATCAATGAATCGTCTTTGTCTTCCTCGACATGTAATCCATCAGCAGATATTGCCCCAGCGTGTAGGGAGTGGTGAAGTAGGCTTTGCCGCGGCACATCTCGGTTACCTTCTGCACGAATTGCACCAGGCCGTATTCCGAAGCCAGCATGAAGGTATTGATCATGATTCCGGCCCGCTTGCATTTGGAAACTTCTTCCAAAGTCTGGCTTACCACCAGCGGGTCGAGGCCGAATGCGTTTTTGTAAATGCGGCCGTCTTCGAGAGTCAAAGCTGAAGGCTTGCCGTCGGTGATCATCACAATCTGCTTCATGTCTTTGCGCTGGCGCTGCAAAAGTCTCTGTGCCAGGCGCAGGCCCTCGCGCGTGTTGGTGTAATACGGACCCACTTTGACCCGCGCCAACTGCGAGAGCGGCACTTCCTCGGCCGAATCGTGGAATAAGATCAACGAAAGCGAATCGCCGGGATACTGCGTGCGGATCAAATGCGAAAGCGCCATGGCGACTTTCTTGGCCGGGGTGAAACGGTCTTCGCCGTAGAGGATCATCGAGTGCGAACAATCGAGCATAAGCACTGTGGCGCAGGAAGACTGATATTCGCACTGGTGTACCTGCAAATCGGAATACTCGATGTTCAGCGGCAGGGTCAGGCCCTCGCGCTGAATTGCGCTGGAGAGCGTCGCGGTGATATCTAGGTTGAGCGTGTCACCGAATTGATAAAGCCGGGAAGCGCCGCTCGCTTCGACGCCGGTGGCCATGTCCCGCGTATCGTGGCGTCCAAAACTCGACTTGCCGAGCGACCCCATCAGATCGCGCAAGGTCTTAAAGCCGAGAAAATCGAGGCTCTTGTCAGTGATTTCGAACTTTGCCTGCTGCTGGGCTTCGCCCACTTGCCCGCCTACGCTCGGTCGACGTGCGGGATCGTGCGGCTGATCGATCGAAATATAATCTTCCTGCTCCATGCGCTCGATCAACTCTTCGATCAGCTCGTCGAGCGTGCCTTCCATCTGCATCTGGCGGAGCCGTTCCCGCATTTCTTCGTCCAACATTCCACTTTCCGTCAAAGCCTGCTCAATGGCACGGCGCAGATCATCGAGCGTCCGCTCGCCCTCGGGCAGGTCATAAAACATGTAATCCTGAAAACCGCTCTGCAGCAGATAGTCAGAAAGCGCGCTGAGCAGGTCTTCCATGCTCATTTCGCCGGCAGGATCGGGAACGTATTTGCTGTAGCGAATGCGTTTCATGGGAGCTTTCAGCTATCAGCTCTCAGCTTTCAGCAAAACCTTCAGCGCGTCAGAGTGATCTTCCTGACAGCTGATAGCTGAGAGCTGACCGCTAATTAAACTGCCTTCTCGGCCGGTACGGCCGGTCTTCGGGCTCAAACGACTTCTCGCGCGCCGGTTCGGGCTTCTTTTCTCCTCCCTTAAACACCCGCTCCTCGTTGCGCCCAATGCGCTTGTGCGCGTGCAGGCCTTCGAGAATGAATTCTGCGGCCGAGACTTGCAGAGCGGCGTCATCCTTTGGCCCGACGCCGACTTTCACCGTCTTGTCGAACAGGCCCTGAATGCCCCGCAGCGACTCAAGCGCGTCCTTTGCCCCGGCCGTATCCGCGAGCTGAATCTCACCGCCCAGATCGAACCACTGCACGATTGGCTGCGTGTTCGCCCCGCCGAAATAAGTGTCGTAGCTTTTCGCAATCGCAGCCCGGATCAATTCGCGGCCCACGAAGTCAGCGCCTTTCATTTCGCCTTCGTACTCGAGTTCCAGTTTGCCCGTAATGGCTGGCAGGGCGGCGTAAACATCGCCGATGCGTGGCACAACTAGCTCTTCGCCGTGGCGGATGGCGCGCCGCTCGGCATTCGAAATCACGTTCTCTATACACGAAATGGGCAGACGCTGGCTGACGCCGGAGCGCTTATCGATCTTTTTGTCTTCACGGGCGGCGAACGCGATGCGCTCAATTACTTCCTGCACGTATTTCGGCACGTGCAGTTTGTAGCCATCGCGCTGCATCCAGGCTTCCTGTGTCGTGATCGCGATGCCTTCTTCCACGGTTGCAGGATAGTGAGTACGAATCTCCGATCCAATGCGGTCTTTCAGCGGTGTGATGATTTTGCCGCGCGCGGTGTAGTCCTCGGGATTGGCGCTGAACACCAGCGCCACGTCCAGCGGCAGGCGGACGGGATAGCCCTTAATCTGCACGTCGCCTTCCTGCATGATGTTGAACAACCCCACCTGGATCTTTCCCGCGAGATCGGGCAACTCGTTAATGGCAAAAATGCCCCGATTGGCGCGGGGCAAGAGACCGTAGTGAACGGTAAACTCGCTGCTCAACTCGTGGCCGCCGCGGGCCGCTTTGATGGGATCGATGTCGCCGATCAAGTCAGCAATGGTCACATCGGGCGTGGCGAGCTTCTCCACGTAGCGATCGTCGGGCCCTAGATATGCAATGGCAGTGGCATCACCGCATTTTTCAACCAACTCGCGGCAGCGGCGGCAGATGGGTTCATAGGGATTGTCGTGAATCTCGCATCCGGCGATGTAAGGCATGCGGGGATCAAGCAAGGCTGTCAGCGCGCGCAGGATGCGGCTCTTGGCCTGCCCTCTCAACCCGAGCAAAATGAAATTGTGACGGGAAAGAACGGCATTCACGATCTGCGGCACGACCGTATCATCGTATCCCACGATGCCGGGAAAAATCGGCGTGCCTTCCCGCAACCTGCTCGCCAGGTTTTCGCGCAGCTCGTCTTTCACGCGCCGGGTACGCAAACGTTGTTCCGTAAACTGGCTATGGCGCAATTCGCCGAGTGTGCGCGGAAGACTCATGGAAACCCCCACGGGAAACAGCTTCTCTCGCGATTATACGCCGGGAGAACTCCGTCGCCGGCACGCGCTAACGTCCTTCAGTGCGCGTGTCCATTGCCTCCCGCTTTCTGGCGTACCTGGACGGTGCGGCGTAGATTGGGCAGAATGGTCTGAAAGTATGAGATCACCGCTTCAACACGCTCGGCCTCCGACTTCATCCCGAGCAAGGTTTGTTTGAAGTCGAGATCCAGCGGAAGCGAGCCTGCGAGATGGAAGGAGAGCAGCGCAGCCTCGATCTCCGATGCGTTGACCGGTTCGGCTCCGGCCAGCTTCAGGATTTCGCCGTGCAGGCTCAAGGCCTCGGCGATCTGCTCGGGCGGCGCTTGTGAAGGCTCATCCTGCAACTGAAGCACTTCCGCCTGCAGAAACGCGCGTTCGCGGTTCACTTGCATAATCTCAAAACGCTGGTGGCCCTGGCTCACGATGTCCATTCTGCCGTCGGGATATTTCTTGGCCACATTGACGATTTTCGCCGTGCAGCCGATTTCTGCAATCCCTTCTTCTTTGCTGCGGACCACGCCGAACGATTTTTTCTCGGCGAGGCACTCAGAAATCATTTCGCGGTAACGTGGTTCGAAGATGTGCAGCGGCAAAACCGTTCCCGGAAACAGAACCACGTCAAGCGGAAACAGGGGCAGCAATGCGCTCACTTCAGCCTCACCACGCTTTCCCGATTGTACGCCCTGCTTGACTTGCTCTTCCGGGGAGCATAAAAGCTCGGCATGGGTCCTGCAGAAGCTGATCTTTCCGGAAAGGTCGTGGTGGTGACCGGCGCGTCGATGGGAATCGGCGAAGCCATCGCAAAATTGTTTGCCGATCGGGGCGCCAGCATCGTGCTTCTCTCGCGTGACGCGGGACGCGTCGAAGCGGCCCGGCACCGGGTCGGCCACACCGAACGCACATTGGCGATGGCGTGCGACGTGCGCCATCGAGAAGAAATTGATCGCGTGATCGGTCTGACGCTTCATCACTTTGATCGGATTGATGTTTGGGTGAACAATGCCGGTCACGGCCTGCTCGATTCCGTGGCGGAGGTCGATTTGGCCACTTGCCGCGATATGTTCGACACCAACTTCTTCGGCACTCTGTCGGCAATGCAGGCAGTCATTCCCGTGATGAAGGAGCAAGGATTTGGAGCCATTGTGAATATCTCGAGCGTCGCGGGGCACATTCCGATCCCGTTCCACTCGCTTTACAGTGCAACAAAATTTGCCATGAATGCGATGGGCAAGGCAGCGCGCGTGGAACTGCAGCGCAGCGGCATTCACGTGATGACCGTTTGCCCCGGCTACGTGCGCACTGCATTCGGGCAGAATGCGGTTCGGGGGAAGGAAGCCAAACAAGTCCGTCCAGCCAGCACCCGAGGCGCAACCGCCGAGCGAGTTGCACGCGCGGTTTATCGAGGATATGTGAAGCGCAAAAGGGAGGTTGTGGTTCCCTGGATCATGCATTTCGTAATCAAGATCTACCAGCTTTTTCCCGGGTTGGTCGAGTGGGGAATGGGAAGAATGGCAAGGCCCGCGAAATGAAGGGTTCGCGCTCTGGCTTCTATCCCAACTCCGCCAGCATCCCTTCCATCTCGGATTGGGCATGGGCATTGCCGGTTTTCTTGGCAGAGGTAATGCCCTGGGACAGCATTTGCTTGGCTTCTCCGATACGCGCCGCTTTTGCCAAAGCCTGTGCTGCCATGAAATAGCCGGCGGTGTAGTTGGGATGGTTCGCGAGCAGTTCTCGAAACTGCTCCAGCGCGCGGTCGACTTCGCCTGCGTTTGAGTATTCCATCGCCAGTCCGTAGCGGGCGAAGGCGTCCGTGGGATTCTGCGCGAGAATTTCGTTGAGCATCGCGACGCGGTCCATAAGAAGAGTTGCCAGTGGCCGGTAGTCAGTTGCCAGTAAAGACTACTACAGCGGTCCGTTCTCCAACGGATTTTTCCGGGAGGGACGCGCTTTGCCAAGGGATACTTTCCTCGGCACTAGCAGGTCTGCTCTCCGACTGAGTACAATGGGCGCGTCATTCCACATACAAGGACCTGAGACGATTGGCTTGTCCCTTCTTCATGCCGGTCAAGAGGTTGGAGGAAGACGGTACTTGGCTGCATCCTGCGCGATTGCCCCTGAAGGGCGGTTGGGACGGCCACTGTTGCGCTCCCGGCCATGAGGGTGCCGTTCTTGCAAGAGAAGACCTGCGGGAATGCAATCTGGGATACGCGGTCAACTGCTCGCGCTTGCCGCACGAGCGGACTTCCGACGCGATTCGTTTCTCCGTTGCTCAGGATGCGAGCGAAAAGTTGATTTTGTTCTTTGTCCGCGAGCTGAATCATCATCCCGTAGAACATGGAACACTCGAATACGATCTCGCGTCCGCGCAGTGGAAATCATCTCACGGGGATGTGCGGGTCCAAAAGATGGCGGAGTGTTACGTTGAGATGTATTTGCAGTGCCGAGCCCTCTCGGCTACGGCTTAGGCTTCGATTAGAGCGCAAAATCTCATGAAAAACAGCGAAGATCTGGAAATGCCCCGGCCAGTCCGGGATTCGCAATCGGAGATGGCTGAAATCGTTTTACCCAATGACGCGAACCCGCTGGGCGCGCTGCTCGGCGGACGGTTGATGCATTGGATCGACTTGGCCGGGGCGTTGGCAGCGCACCGGCACGCCCGCGCCTACGTGCTCACAGCCGCCATCGATCATCTGGATTTCTGGGTTCCGGTGCACGTGGGTGATTTGGTCATCCTGCGGTCCTCGGTAAACCGCGTGTTCCATACCTCGATGGAAGTGGGCGTGAAAGTGTGGGTCGAGAATTATCGACTGGACGATTGTCAGCACGTGAGTTCGGCATATCTGACCTTCGTAGCGATTGACGACAAGGGAAAGCATCTGGCGGTTCCCGCCGTCATTCCAGAAACCGACGAACAGAGACGGCGCTACGACGACGCCGGGCGGCGGCGCGAAATACGCCGCTTGGAGCGCGAGCGGAGACTGAGCGTCAAACGGTAAGAGCTGTCGTTGCCGCCCCCTGCGCCCGCCCTGCGCTGCGCGGATGGGGATTCCCGCCTGTATAATCTAATGTTCGTCCTCACTCTCTCTGGAAGGTGCCCTTTTGAGTTCTCCCATGCCTCCCCGTCCCGGACAGCCGCCTCAACAAGGCCCGCAGCCGCTGCCCGGTGTAGATACGATCATCGCCGTCGGTTCCGGCAAAGGTGGCGTCGGCAAGACCACTCTGGCCGTCAATCTGGCGATTTCTCTCGCCCAAATGGGGCATGCTGTCGGCTTGCTCGACGCCGATGTGTATGGTCCCAATGTCCCGTTGATGCTCGGCGTCAGCGCACAGCCCAAAGTCCTCGAAGAGAACCGGATCGCACCGCTGGAAGCGCACGGGCTCAAGGTGATTTCGGTTGGCTTTTTGAATCCGGGCGACAAGCCTCTGATCTGGCGGGGGCCCATGCTGCATTCGATTATCCGGCAGTTTCTGGGCTCGGTGGTGTGGGGTCAGCTCGAGTATCTCGTCGTGGACTTGCCGCCGGGAACGGGTGACGTGGCTCTCTCGCTGATTCAAACCGTCCCCCTGACCGGCGCCATCGTAGTTTCCACCCCGTCGGATGTCTCTCTTCAGGATGCCCGCAAGGCCATCGAAATGTTCCGCCAGATGAAGGTGGATGTGGTGGGGATGGTGGAAAACATGAGTTACTTCGTCTGCCCGAACTGCCATCATGAAACTGATATTTTTTCGCGCGGAGGAGCGGAGAAGACCGCCCAGCAATTTGGCGTTCCCTTCTTGGGGAACATACAGCTCGACCCGGGCATTCGCCAGGCGGGTGACGCCGGCAAACCGGTGGTCTTGCTGGGAGAAGAGTCCTCGCAAGCAAAGTCGCTGTATGAGTTTGCCCGCAATGTGAAAGCGCGAGTTGAAGAAATCAAGGCAAACGCGCCGGAGAGTGTGATTCAGATCCAGTAGTGGGGTCTGGCATCATGCGTAGCGCGACCGCGGCGCTAATCACCGACAAACCTGCACAGATCAGCATCACCAGCCGGAAGGCGAACAGAAATGCGCCATTGATCGCTCCCTTGATCGCGGCTTGCGTAGATTCATCCAGACTAGCCGGTGGCTGCAGGCCGGCAAGTTTGGTCTCGCCGACCTGAAGGTTATGGAGGATGCCGGGCGGAAGCGAGAGTTTCGCAAACGAGGCATTCACCCGAGAACTGAATGCGCTAACCATCACTACCCCGAACACCGCAACCGCCAGAACACCCGCGATTCTAGCCACGGCATTGTTGATTCCCGAAGCCGCCCCCACACGGTCTTGATCCACGGAGTTCATCACAACTGTGGTTAGAGGCGCTACGGTCACCGCCAGTCCCAAACCCAGAACCACGACCGCAGGGAAAAACGTTGCCCAGTAACTGCCGCCGATTGACGGAACGACGAAAAGCGCAAACCCTACTGCAGCAATGAGGGGGCCAACGATTAAGGGCAGCCTTGGGCCGTAGCGCACAATGAGCCCGCCCGACCAGCGGGATAGGGAAAACATCAGCAGAATTAGAGGGAGGGCGGCAGCGCCTGTGGCAGTGGCGGTGTATCCCTGGATCTGGATCAGGTTTAATGGAAATAAGAAGAAGAAAATTCCAACCGCCGCATAGAGAAATAGAGTAACCAGGTTAGCCCCGCTGAAGCTGCGGGATGCGAAGAGCGCCGGTGGAACCATCGGCGAAGATACCGTGGCTTCAACCAAGACGAAAGCCACGAGAGAGACAGCGCCAACAATTAAACTGGCAACCACCAGCGGGTGTCCCCAGCTCCGGTTGGCCGACTCGATGAATCCATTCACCAGACCGCCGAGTCCAAGCGTGACCAGGAAGGCCCCGAGCCAATCCACCCGACCTGCGGTAACGCTGCGGCTTTCTGGAATGCGCCAGAGTGAAAGCATGATGACCGCCACCGCCATCGGAAGGTTAATGAAAAATGCCCACCGCCAGGACGCATGTTCAATGAGCCACCCCCCAATAACTGGTCCGGCAGCCGCAGCGATCGCGGTGAAGCCAGACCACGTGCCAATCGCCTGGCCGCGCGTTTTCTCGTCGAAAGAAGCACCGATGATGGCGAGACTGCCGGGCACTAGGAGCGCGGCGCCCACACCCTGGATACTGCGCGCGATGATGATCTGTGCCATGCTCGAAGCCAGCCCGCAGAAGGCCGAGGCGACTGCGAACGTGGCCACTCCAAGCAAGAACACCAACCGGCGGCCGAATATGTCGCCCAGTGTGCCACCGGTCAGAATCAACGCCGCGAGAAATAGTCCATACGACTCGACCACCCATTGCACTTTCCCCAGAGTTGCATGAAAACTCGCCTGTAGCGCAGGCAGCGCAACATTGACGACAGTGCTGTCGATGAACGCCAAGCTCGAGCCGAGAATAGTAGCGGCGAGGATCCAGGGACCCGCTTCTGCCCGACAAGGAACTCCATCGCCCCGCGACTGAATCTCGGCTTCATCGCAGGGCGGTTTCATCGGTCGTTTCCAAATCGTGCCCGGCCGAATAAGGGATCTGGATTTTGTTCCTCCATGACCAGCCTGGCCACCATTTCCCCGACCGCCGGCCCGTGCTTGAACCCGTGTCCCGAGCCACCGCCGACCAGCCAGATATCTTTACGCTTAGGATGGCGGTCGATGATGAAGTGATTATCGGGGGTGTTCTCGTATTGGCAGACCTGCGTTTCGAGCAAAGGAGCGTTCTTCAGGGCAGGAAAGCGGAAGCCGAGATATTCACGAATCGCTCGCAGCCCCTCTGCACTCGCCGCGCGTTCGCCGTCAGTCGGGTCAAACTCAGGCCCACGTGTGTCGTCGGCCACCTTGAAGCCTGCCGGGTCTCCTGGAATACCGTAGATGAAATGCTCGCGATGGTCGCCCCAGACGGGCAACTTGTCTTCTGAAAAACGGTCGTCTCCGGACGGGGTACCGAAGAAAAATACGTCCTGCCTGGTCACGCGAATGCGATTGCCGATCGTATGCGGAAACAGGCTGCTCAACCAGGGTCCGCAGGCAAAAACGTAGGCGTCAGCTTTAAGCTTGGAGCCGTCGGAAAGGGCGAGCGCGTCCCATTTAGCGCCGTCCAGGCCGGGCTCTAGAACAGCGGCCTGCCGGTACAATCCGCCTTCGGCCAGAAATCCATCTCGTACTGCCTGGCAAGAAGAGCGGGCTTCAAGAAATCCCCCGTCTGGTTCGTAGATTCCCCACCGAACTCCTTCAAGGTTGATCTGCGGCCAGCGTCTGGCTATTTCGTCGGCGGAAAGCTCCTGGTACTGAATCCCGGCATCCCGCAAAAGCGGCAAAGAGCCTCGCTCGAACTGATCGTCGGCTGCGGCCATCCAGAGTACTCCGGTTCGATGCAGCAGGCGGCGCTGCCAGCGCTTCTCGTGCTCTTGCCACAATTGCGTGGCGCGAGCCGTCATGCCGGTATAAGGTTGATTCGGCCCGTAGGTTCCACGAATCACCCGCGTCGCGCCGCTCGACGATGCCCGGGAGTTGGCGGGTCCCCAGGCATCGAGAAGTGTGACGTTCGCGCCGCGCCGTAGAAGAAATAGCGCGCTCCACCCTCCGAATGCCCCGGCCCCGATGACTGCAATATGCGGTTTCTGTGCCATGCTCCTCCGATCTGACAATCCCGCTCTTAGAAGCTGCCGCAACCGCATCGTTCAGGAAGAAAGTTCGTGAGCCCGGGGTGGAAGTGCAGAAACACTCAAGGCCACCACGATGCCGAGAGAGACTTCAAGAAAGCGATGGATGATGGTCGGTAGCGGAGAGGCGGACTCGCCTGTCAGCATGATAATGGCTACGGTGACGCCGGCCAGCCGCAAGCTCTGTTTCAAATCCAGCGCCTCACACACCAACCCGGTAACGCAGACCGCCACCGCGAACCATAGCAGATGGCGTCTCCCGAAGAAGGCGAAGATGCCGCCGGTGACGGCGCCCACGGCGGTCCCAATCAGGCGGTCGCGCGAAGCCTTAAAAGTCTCACCGACATCGGCTCCCATAACAACCAGGGCGCTGATCGCTGCCCAATAGCCTTGTGGCAAGGTCGCAAGAGCAGCAAGATAGAGTGCAGCCGCGCCGGCGATCGCCGACTTTACCGCGTGAGCAACTAGTTGGGGCGTGAGAGGATTCTTCATTCGCATTGGCATTCCCCGAGCAATAGTAAGCCCGTGCTTCCCGCTGCGACTCCCCAACCGAAAAATTAGCATTCTGGACTCGAGAGTGCTAACGCTTGACATGGGGGGAGCGGGTTCCTAGAATCAAAGCTAGTTATATTTATCGGCAATCTGGCTAAGTTAATGTATTTTAAGTGTTTACCTGAAGTTACGAAGGATCTGGCCGGAGTGACTCACGAGAAAATACCGTCGGGCGGAACGGCCATCGGAGGCCGCGAGCGGGAAATCCTCACCGCCATCGTGGAGACCTTTATTGCTACGGGTGAGCCCGTGGGTTCTCGCACCCTAGCTCGTTCCAATCGTGAAGGCCTGAGTCCCGCCACGATCCGTAATGTGATGGCTGATCTGGTGGAAGCGGGCTATCTCGATCAGCCGCATACTTCGGCGGGGCGGGTTCCGAGCGCGGATGCGTATCGCTACTATGTGGAGAACCTCACAGGAGAGGCCCGTCTCTCGCCGGAGAATGAAGACCTCATCCATCAGGAACTCCAGGGAATTTCTGACGTGCAGGAGTTCATGGAGCGCACTTCGCATGTGCTCTCGCTGATCTCGCGCAACGTCGGTGTGGCCGTGGCCCAGGGCGGAACGAAAAATGCGCTGGAGCACGTCTACTTTTCGCGGCTGGGCGATCAAAAGGTATTAGCTGTAGTGGTGACCCGCTCGGGCGTGGTCAGAGACCGGGTCTTGCGCCTCGACTTGCCCCAGCCTGATCTCGACGAGGCCGCGCGCTTCATCAACGAGAACTTTCGTGGCTGGACGATGGAAGCGATGAGGAACGAGCTTGGCCGGCGTCTGGAGCAGGAGCGCAGTGAATACGACCGGCTGATGACTTCGGTCGAACAACTCTATCGGCAAGGCGCACTGGCAGCGGATGAATCCACTCAGGTTGTGTTCGTCGAGGGCGCGGCCAATCTGGTTGTTGGTGAGAGCGACCGGCAGCGGCTGCAGGAGTTACTACAGACTTTGGAGGAGAAGCAGAAGATTGTGGATCTTCTTGCGGCATATCTCGATACCAAGCAAGAGGCAGTACGGGTGGTGATCGGTCTCGACGAAGCGATGCCCTCAATGCGGAACCTGGTGCTGATTGGCGCTCCCGCCCGCGTTGGCGGCGAGGTGATGGGATCATTGGCTGTCATCGGGCCCACGCGTATCGATTATCAACACACCATGACCGCGGTTTCGTACATTGCACGCCTGTTTGACAAGATCTTGAACGAATCGGAGTAGCTGGATATGGTCAGGACAAACGGTAAGACGGAAGTGAAGCCCCAGGAATTGGATCTAGAGCATGAGTTGCCTGCTGGAGACGGGGCGGAAGAGTCCGCGGCAGCGAGTGAGCGAGAGGCACAGGATCCAGAACTGGAAAGACTAAAGGCCGAGCGGGCTACATTGCTCGATCGCCTGGCGCGTCTGCAGGCTGAGTTCGAGAACGCCCGCAAGCGTGCGGCGCGCGAGCAACAGGAATTCCGCGAATACGCGGTGGCGGATGCGGTGAAGGCTCTGCTGCCCATCCTGGATAGCTTTGAGCGTGCGCTGGAATCGGACTCTCAGAAAAGTTCTGAGTTCCACAACGGGGTTGAACTCATCTATAAGCAACTGGTCGATGCTTTGGCCAAGCTTGGAGTGAGCCGGATTCCGGCGAAGGGCGAGCAGTTCGACCCGCACGTTCATCAGGCGATTGAGATGGTGGATACGACCCAGGCGCCGGACCACCAGGTGCTCGAAGAATTGCAGCATGGATATAAGTTGAAAGACCGGCTGCTGCGGCCTGCGATGGTGAGAGTGGCGCGCAACTCCAAATATTGACACCCGTCAGAATCTGAAACGCGAGGAAAAGGCCATTCGGACCGAAAACGTGAAACGAGATTATTACGAGGTGCTCGGGATAGCGCGCGGAGCGAGCGAGCAGGAGATCAAGAGTTCGTACCGCAAGCTGGCGATGCAGTTTCATCCCGACCGTAACCCCAATAATCCTGACGCAGAAGAGAAGTTCAAAGAGGCGACGGAAGCCTATGCTGTGCTGGCCGATGGCGAGAAGCGTGCATTGTATGACCGGTTTGGCCACGCGGGGGTAAGCAACGCCGGCGGTGGAGGCTTTGACGCATCGGCCTTCCAGGACTTGAGTGACATCTTCGGCGACTTCTTTGGCTTTGGCGATATTTTCAGTGGGGGTAGTGGCGGCCGCCGGCGAAGCCGGGCGCAACGGGGCGCCGACCTGCGTGAGGATGTGAACCTCGAGTTCGAGGAAGCCGTCTTCGGCACCGAGACCAAAGTGGTTGTGCGGCGCCACGAGACCTGCGAAGAATGCCGCGGCTCGGGCGCAGCCCCGGGCAAGGCGCCGGTCACTTGCCGCTCGTGCGCGGGACGCGGGCAGGTACGCTATCAGCAGGGGTTCTTCAGCATCGCCCGCACTTGTCCTACTTGCCAGGGCGCGGGCAGCGTGATTACCGACCCGTGTGCGAAATGTAAAGGCGAGGCACGTATTTTGCGGCAGAAGACGGTGGAGACGAAAGTTCCCGCCGGAGTGGAAGATGGTACTCGCATTCGCTTTAACGGGCTGGGAGAAGCCGGGGTCTTTGGCGGCCCGGCGGGTGATCTTTATGTGGTGCTGCACGTCAAGGAGCATCCGTTCTTTGAGCGCGACGGCAACGATCTGCACTGCGTAGTCCCGATTTCTTTCACGCAGGCGGCTCTGGGCGCGGAGATCAAGGTGCCGACTCTCGAGGGCGAGCAAGTTTTAAAAGTGCCGGACGGAACGCAGTCTGGAACCACTTTGCGCTTGCGCGGCAAGGGCGTGCCGGTGCTCAATGGCCACGGCAAAGGAGATCTCTTCGTGGAAGTGCGCATTCAAACTCCCGGCAAGTTGAGCAAGCGGCAGAAAGAGTTGCTGCAGGAGCTTGAGGGAACGCTTCAGGTGGAAAACAAGCCGCAACGGCGCGGCTTGATGAATAAGATGAAAGACATGTTCAGCTAGGGCCTGCATCGCCGCGATTTCGCTCGTTTTGTGAGTCCGTACCGTAATTCTTACAACCTGTTATGACCCGCCGCCGCTGGATCGCCGATGAAGTCTCCGGCAACCGGGCTGTGCTGGCCGGGGCGCACGCCGAGCATCTGGCGAATGTTCTGCGCGCCCGAGTTGGCCAGGAATTCGACATTGTGACCGGAACTGGCGTTCGACGCGGAACAATCTCGAACATTAGGCATGGCAAGATTGATTTCGAACTCGGCGATAAAATCCCGGCGGTGACCGCGCCGAACCTTATGGTGCTCCTGTCTATCTTCAAGTTCGACCGCATGGAATGGGCGATCGAAAAGTGCACGGAACTCGGCGTCTCGCAAATCGTTCCTGTGATCAGCCAGCGAACCGAATCGCACCTCGCCACAGCTGCGACAAAACGGGTCGAGCGCTGGCAGCGTATCGTGCGTCAGGCTTCCGAGCAGTCGCGGCGGGATTCGGCGCCCTCCGTTTCCTTACCCCTGAAGCTAAGAGATGCCTTGGCCCTGGTTGCGAATAGGCGCATCGTCCTGGCGGAGACAGAGCATGGAACGCTCCTGAAAGATGTGCTTGACTCCGAGCCCGAAGGCAGGGAAGTTGCACTTGCATTTGGGCCGGAAGGAGGATGGACGGATGCGGAGCTGGAACAGTTTCGCGCCGCTGGATGGACCGCCGCTTCGCTGGGAAACACGATCCTCCGTGCCGAGACCGCCGCCATCGCTGCGGTCGCAGTGGCCATGTCTCAATGGCAAAGCTAGTTCGCCGCCTCCTGGGCCGGACTCTCTGATATTCTCCTCAAAATGCCTGGTGTGAAGTTGATGGCTGAAGTTCCAGTATTCGAGGCTGACGAGCGTCAGCGGGCGGCGATTGAGCATGTAAACGGTCCCATGCTCGTGGTGGCCGGTGCCGGAACCGGGAAGACGACTGTACTGACCCAACGCATCCTGCGTTTGATCCGTGAGGGCCATGTGCGCCCGGATGAGATCGTAGCCCTTACCTACACCAATAATGCAGCCAGTCAAATGGAGGAACGGCTGCGACGCGAACTGGGAGTGTCTGCCGCTCAACTTCAGGTCCAGACGTTTCATGCTTACTGCGACAATCTTTTGACCCGTGCCGGGCGGCGCTTCGGAGTGCTGGACGACAAGGACCTGTGGATTTACTTGCGCAGACGGCTGCATGAGTTGCACCGCACTCATTTTGTCCGCGCCGCCAACGTTGGCCAGTTTCTGGATGATCTGCTCGGTTTCATGCGCCGCTGTCACGACGAGTTGGTGACGCCGGAGGATTACGCCGATTATGTAGGACGCCTGGAGCACGGCGAGCTGCCTCTGCCCCGCACAGCAACTTCCAAGAAGGCGGAGGCTCTGCGCGATGAGGAGGTTAAGGGCCGCTGCCGCGAGATTCGCGATGTGTTCACGACCGTGGAGCGCATGCTGCGCGAAGCGAACCTGGGCACTTTCGGCCACATGATTACGAGTGCTCATCGGCTTCTGGGCGAAGACACCGAATTGCTGGCTCGTGAGCGAAAGCGGGCCCGGTTCATTCTGGTGGATGAGTTTCAGGACGCGAACTTTGCCCAGATCAAGATTCTGGAGAAATTGGCGGGCGAAGAACGGAACGTGTTCGCGGTGGGAGATCCCGACCAGGCGATTTACCATTTTCGCGGAGCGTCGAGTGCCGCGTTCCAACTGTTTCGCCGCCAGTTTCCTGACGCCCGCATTGTTTCGTTGGAGAAGAACCGCCGCTCGACCTCCCCGATCCTGAAGAGCGCTTTCGCCGTGATCTCGGAAAATCCCGAAGCCTTTTCTGACGAAAAACAGTCGACCCTGCCCCATCACAGAACGCCGTTGATTTCGGCGCGAGAGGAAGATGCAAAACGGCAGGGAATTGAACTTGCAGGCCGTCCGGTTGAAGCGGTAGTTCTCGAGGGCAAGGGTGCGGAATGCAGCGACCTGGTGACCACGATCCGCCAGATGCAACGCCAGGCGCGCTGCCCCTGGAGCGACTTCGCGGTTCTCTACCGGAGCCACTCGCACCGCGATGAGGTTGCCCTCGAACTGGCGCAGCAGGGAATCCCGTTCTCCATCGAGAGCATGGACGTCACGGACACGCCTGAGGTGCGCGATCTTTTGGCCTGCGCCGGTGCGGTGATATCCAATCTGGATGACACCAGTCTGTTTCGAGTGGCGGCGTTGTCCCAATTCGCGATCGATCCCCGGGAACTGCGCGCGCGCATGAAGGCGTTACCACGGGACGCAGGGCCGGGAAGCGTGGCGGCTGCATTGGCTGAGGTCCAAGGCGGAGGGGCGGTACTCGAAGCCGTGCGAGAGGCGCAATCCGAAATCAAGTCTCCCAGCGGTATGAAGGCGCATTCTGCCCTCGGGATCATCCTCCGGAAATTTGATTTGACTCGAGGTTCGGCTGCCGTGCGCGCGGTCCTGGACTTTGTGGATGAGTGGGAAAAGAAAACCGAGGCCATTACCCGGACGGGAGAATTGGGCGAGTTACTCGAGTATCTGGAATATTTCCGCGAGGCTGGCGGGGCAATCCCTCTACCTTCGAACGAAGAAAATGCCGTACGGCTGCTCACTGTCCATACGGCCAAGGGCCTGGAATTCAAGCATGTTTTCATGCTGCGGGCGAATGCCGGTTCTTTCCCCAACTCCTATCGTGAATCGCTGATCGAGTTTCCTCGCGAATTGCGGGATCAAGATTCCCTCACCCAGGAGGACGAGAAGACACTGCATCAGCAGGAGGAGCGGCGCTTGTTCTATGTCGCGATGACGCGGGCCCGCGATTCGCTGACGATTTATGCCCAGCGCGGGCGGGGTCAGACCGACGATACACCGGCGGGATTGCTGCGCAACTTGATCAAGGACCCTGGGCTGAAAACGTCGCTTCGCAGGCGGAACGCCAAGGGTTTTCAGACCGACTTGTTTGGCGAGGCCCGGTCTTTGCCCGCCACCGCGTCGCGAACCGGCGAATGGACAAGATTACCGGCTGTTCCCGGACTTCATACCCGGCTTAGCGCTTCCGCGGTCGAAACCTACAAGACCTGCCCGCTGCAGTTCAAGCTAAAACGGGACTGGCGAATCCCAGAGGACGTTGCGGCCGCCGTGCAGTATGGCGCGGCGATGCATCGTGTGCTGCGGGCGTATTTCGACTCACTGCGCGCTGGTCGGCCGATTGCCGACGAGGTACTCGTCGAACTTCTGCGGGATGATCTGGCGCAAGCGGGGATCCAGGACTCGTATCAACGGGAGCTTTACCAGCGCCAAGGAGTGGAACAACTGCGGGGATTCCTGCAAACCATGCGAGCGTCGGCTTTTCCCGAGGTGCTGCACGTGGAGGAAGTCTTCGAGATCAAAC
Organism: Terriglobia bacterium; assembly: GCA_963765285.1. Taxonomy (GTDB): domain Bacteria; phylum Acidobacteriota; class Terriglobia; order Terriglobales; family Acidobacteriaceae; genus CAVWZH01. The sequence continues at coordinate 16,442 of CAVXVR010000006.1, read as the reverse complement.
TCGGAGACACCACAATCGTGGGGCGCATGGATCGGGTGGATCGGGGCAATGACGGCGGGGTAGTCATCACCGATTACAAGACCGGAAGGCCCAAGGTGCAGGAAGATGCGGACGAGAGCCTGCAGCTTTCCATCTACATGCTGGCTGCTAAGGAGAAGTGGGGATACGAGATCGACCGCCTGGCTTTCTACAATCTTGAGGGGAACGTGGCGGTGGTTACGCGCCGCAATCCGGCAGAGTTGCAGAAGGCGGAGCATGAGATCGAGAAGGTCGCGGCCAGTATTGCTGCTGGAAACTTTGAACCGACGGCTGGAAGGCACTGTGTGTTTTGCGCTTATCGAAGCCTCTGCCCCAAGACGGAGAAGCCGATTCCGATCTCAGATCCGGGGCAAAAGAATGAGGGCCGACGGCAAACGGCGTCGCGGTAGTGCAATGGTCGAATCTGCGGGAATAGAGTTCCAGTGAAGCGTGCGGCAAAAAAACTTAGGGGACGCTATTCGCGTCCCCACTTGTTTCTTAACTCAACTTGCTTAGTGTTTCTTTTTCTTCTTTGCTTTCTTCTTAGTTGCCATTGAACCTATTCTCCCTTCCATTTTTCATGGACTGTGCAACGGTCGTCAGTTGCGACTGATTGAAATCTAGAGTCAATGAAAAGTGATGTCAAGAAAAAAATGATGTCACGCACGTCTTCGGACGCCACACCGAAGTCACCAGACTCGGGTTGCGAGGAAAGTTGGCGGCGAGCGAAGCGGGAATGAGAAACAACATTCGTCTTGCAATCGCGTTCCGGGTCTCTGCATCGCGACGAGTTCGGGAAAAATCTCACACCGCATTTCTCTGGTCCGCCCGGCGATCTTCCGTCGGAAAAATCCGCAGCTTTCTCCGCCGCATCTATCTATAATCAAGTTTGTGAAATCATCGCGAGGCCACTTCTATGGCTGCTTTTGACGAAGTTGTGATCATTTCAGGGTGCCGGACGCCGGTGGGGAAGTTTCAGGGCAGTCTTTCGGATTTGAACGCTACGCAGCTGGGCGCAATCGTCGTCCGCGAGGCGGTGAAGCGCGCTCAGCTTGATCCCAAGCAAGTGGATGAATGCATCATGGGCAACGTCGTCTCCGCCGGGCTTGGACAAAATCCGGCGCGGCAAGCGGCGCTATTCGGCGGGCTGCCGCCGGAAGTGGGTGCCATGACTGTAAACAAGGTTTGCGGCTCCGGGCTCAAAGCGGTTGCGCTGGCGGCGCAGGCGATCCAGACGGGCAACAGCGAAATCGTTGTGGCTGGTGGTATGGAGTCCATGACCAATGCTCCGTATCTTCTTCCGCAGGCGCGCAAGGGATACCGTCTGGGTAACGCGCAGATCGTCGACTCCATGGTTCACGATGGGCTGTGGGACATTTACAACGACTACCACATGGGAGTGACGGGCGAGAATGTCGCCGAGAAATACGGCATCTCCCGCGAGGAGCAGGACCAGTTTGCGGTCAATTCGCATCGCAAAGCGGTGGCTGCGATCAAGGAATGCCGTTTCAAATCGCAGATTGTGCCGGTGGAACTGCCGGCCAAAAAGAAGGGGGACGCGCCGAGATGGTTCGAGAAGGACGAATCCCCGCGTGAAGATACGACCATCGAGATTCTGCGTGCGCTCAAGCCGGCTTTCAAGAAGGACGGCACGGTTACCGCCGGTAACGCGCCGGGAGTGAATGACGGCGCAGCGGCCGTTGTGGTGACCAGCGCCCGGCGGGCGAAGGAATTGGGCGCCACACCAATGGTGCGCATTGTGGCTCAAGCGACCAGCGGCATCGACCCCAAGTGGGTGATGATGGCGCCGGTGAGCGCGGTTCGGAAGATCTGGGAAAAGACCGGATGGAAGAATGAAGATGTCGATCTGTATGAGCTAAACGAAGCATTCTCCGTGCAAGCGCTGGGTGTAATCCGCGAGCTGGGGCTTGATCCTGGAAAAGGTCAATGTGAACGGCGGGGCGGTCGCAATCGGGCATCCGATCGGGGCGAGCGGCGCGCGCGTTCTGGTGACCTTGATCTATGAAATGATCCGCCGGGATGTTCACCGCGGCATTGCTGCGCTTTGCCTGGGTGGCGGGAATGCTGTGGCAATGGCGGTGGAGCGCTGACCGTGGCGGCTTACCAGTTATCTTTCCGCTTGGCCCATAACGGCTCCAGATCCGTTACTACTTCTCCAGGGACAGAGACAGGCGACAGTAGGAAGTCCGTAGAAACGGTCCGTCTGAAATCGAAACCGGAAACGCGCACATAGGACTCGTTCGACGCAATCCAATAGGCCGTGTAGCCCAACTGCTCCACAATCTCTTTGGTCTTTTGGTTCTTGTGCTCCCGCGGCAGAATTTCACAGATGATGAACGGGCGGTCACGGGCAATGGTCTCCGCCATCCCTTGCAGAACGCTGGCTTCGAAATCTTCAACGTCAATTTTCACGATGTCGACATTCATGGGATGCAACTGACGGAAGTCATCGAATCGCATCGCTTCCACCTGAAAAGACGGGGACTGTTTGCGGCTCTGCCAGCCGTCGGCGACTAGTGTGCCGGTGGATTCATAGTCGCTACCTTCGCTAGGGGGCAGGAAAAAGGTTGCTTTTCCCGTGCGATTCGACAATGCCATCTGATACGCGGTGACGCGATCCGAAATCCCATTGAATACGATGTTCCGGGCAAGGCCCTCGTAGATTTGCGGGACAGGTTCGAATGACGCCACTTCAAGGGCGGGGTTCCAGAGGGCCCCGAGGAGCGAGTAGTAGCCATAGTTTGCGCCAACGTCAACGAAAGTGACGGATCGTTCGAAGAAAAAGCGTAGCGTTCTGGAGGTGCTCGGCTCGAAGCCATCCAAACCTTTCCAAAACAGAAGAGAACTCATGTCAACGCCCGCGTCCCGGGCAAATTGCAGGGTGCGGCCGTTGGGCAGCAGAATGGCGGCACTATTCTTTTTGACTTTCTTCTGGATCTCGAGGCTTAAGCCGCGCGAAGCGCGATATAAGGGGTTGGCGAAAGCTGCCAGCACGTTGCTTAAGTAGTAATTCCCCCGCCATCGCCGCAGGAATCGCGCACCGATCATAGGAGATTACTCTCGCATACCAAGAGCTGTGGAGTCCTTATATGACAAATCCCCCACTAATGTTAATCGATTGGCCAGTGATCCAGCGGGCAGCGGGAGAGCACAGGAAGAGCACGACATCCGCGATGTCGTCGCTCTCCCCTAAACGGCCGAAGGGGCTGCGCTCGATGGCGCTCTGCAGTACTTCCGGATTGGAAAAGTGCTCGGCAGTCATATCGGTTGTCACATAGCCCGGGGCAACGGCATTCACCAGAATTTTCCGCGGGGCAAGTTCCAGCGCCCAACTCTTGGTGAATGAGTCGACGGCCGCTTTGGTGGCGCCGTACAAACTCCGACCCGCGGCGATCCCTATTCTTGCCGCCACCGAGGACAAGTTTATGATGCGCGCCCCTTCGCGCAGCAATGGCAGAGCGGCTTGCGTCACCAGAAACATGGATCCGATGTTCACATCGAGCATGGCTCGGACACTTATGGCTGGAGTTGAGCCGAGGGGAGTGGGTCCCCAAATGCCGGCGTTGTTCACCAGAATATCCAAGTGAGTGCCTGCCAGGGATGTGAACATACCTTCGATGGCTTCCGGCGATCCGAGATCAGCTTTCAACAGCCGCGGAGGGCGAGGAAGTTCGCAGGCCACGGCTCGAGCGGCGGCTTCGTTGCGGTTGTAGTGAAGCAGAATTTCGGCCCCGGCTTCCGCGAGCTTCAGTACGATTGCCCGCCCAATGCCGCGTGAGCCGCCGGTGACGAGCGCAGTTTGTCCGGTGAGGAGTCCCATGGTTGAACCGGGAGGCGATTATACCTGCTGACTTGATGCGATGGGCGCGACCGGAAGCGTGACGGTAAAGACCGCACCTCCACCGGGGCCGGAAGCGGCTTCAATGTTGCCGGCGTGCTCACGCAGGATTGCCTTGCAGATACTCAAACCCAGACCCGTGCCCCGCCCCGGCCGTTTGGTGGTGTAAAACGGATCGAAAATGCTGGGCAGAATTTCCTTCGGAATGCCCGGACCATCGTCCTGGAAAATCGCTGAAACTGTGCCGCTTCCTTTCTCCAGGCGAATGCGCAGCGTGCCTGCTTCCCGCACCTCGCGCATGGCCTGCTCCGCGTTCAGGATCAGATTGAGGAACACCTGCATCAGTTGATGCGGATCGGCGTTGACCGCGGGAAGCGACGAATCCGGCAGAAAATCCACTGTGATGTTGTTTTTGCGGAGCGAATAGGCATGCAAGTGCAGAGTGCGCTGCACTACATCGTTCAGAACGACCGGTCCTTTGCCCGGCGCGGGCGGCTTGGAGAAGTACATCAGATTTTGCACAATATCGGCGGCCCGGCGGGTTTGCTGTTGGAGAGTAGTTAGTTGCTTGCGCGCGGTTTCTGAGACTTCCGAATCCTGCAAAAGTTCAGCCATCCCCATGATACTGGTCAGTGGATTGTTGAGTTCATGGGCAAACCCGCTGATCATTTGCCCCATCGCGGCCAGCCGGTCGCTCTGGATGATCTGCTGCTCGAGCTTCTTTTCGACGGTTATGTCGCGTACGGAGATGATTACACTGTTGGCGTTCCCCTCGGCGTCGAATAGAGGGCTGGCGGCCGCCCGCAGAGTGCGCCAGCCTCCATCGCGGTGACGGGCGCGAAACTCGCAGAAGTCGAATTTCTTGCGGCCCGAGCTGACGTCGTGATACAGGGCGGCAAACTCCGGTGAACGCTCCTGGTCATCAGCCTCGATCTTCTTGCCCAGAAAATCCTCGGGCACGCGGCCGAGCTGGTCTCTGATCCGTGAGCTGACGAAGGTATAGCGGCCTTCCATATCGAGCACCAGAATAAGGTCGGGAAAGCCCTCCAGCAGATCGCGTTGAAATTTCTCCTGGCGGCGCACGGCCTTTTCCATCTGCCGTTGTTCGGTAACGTCCACCAGAGTGCCTTCATAGCGGACGATCTTTCCGCCTGCGTCCCACACCGCCCGTGAAGTGTCCAGAAAGGTGCCAGTGCTGCCATCCTTGCGCCGCAGGTTGATCTCTCGTGCTCGCTCGTTGCCTCGATCGTCGGCCCTTCGCCCCAAAACCGGCCCCGGGGTGGAATCGATATTCAGAGCGCCGGGGTCGGCGGCAAGCAATTCCTCTTTTCCGTTGTACCGAAGCATCTGGACCAGTGCGGCATTCACGTCGAGCAGTTTGCCTTCCGGCGTGCTGAAGTAAACGCCTTCCTGCAGGGTCTCGAAAAACTCTGTGAACCGCCGCTCTCTTTCCCGTTCCTCCGTCACGTCCCGCGCCAGGCCGCTGACACCGACTACTTCCTCATCCTTGACGATCGCATTCAGCACACAATCGAAATACAAAGTGCGCGTGCCCTTCCTTATCCGTACTGGGGCGACTCCCGACCATCGCCGTTGTTTCAGGAAGGGTGCCAGCGCGGGTTCGACATCGCCCCGCGACGGTTCCTGGATGAACTCGCTGATCTCATGGCCGATGATGTCGGAATAAGGCAGGCCCAGCAATTGCGTAGTGCGGCGATTCACGGTCCGAATGGTTCCACTCAAGGACATCGCGAAGGCGACATCATCAATGGAATCGATCAGTTCCTTGAAGCTGCGCTGGGAACGCGCGATCACCTGGCTCATCTGGTCCAGCTGTTGTTCTGACGGCACGGCGTTGGCTCGGTCTTGTAGTGTCTGCACCAGTTCCTGAAGCTCCGCGGCCTCCCGTCGTCTGCCAAACACGTAGGCGGCGAAGAGCACAGTCAACATCAGCACGCCCAGCGAGAGTGCACCTAGGTGATAGGGAAGATTTTCCAGCCGTTCCCAGGAAAGGGCGGCAAAGCCTGCGGCGAGCAGGATGAGAAACAGCAACACCAGCCGCCATAACCGCGACTCTTCGTTTTCCAGATGACCCGGGATGCGCACCGACGTGGGCGGTTCTTCTCGCTTCGCCATAAGGGCGCCCGATTTTCTACGATATTTCTCAGACCGATGGACTTCCTGTGGGCGCAGACAAATCGTAATGCAAGCAGTACACCCCGACAATGAGAACGTATTGGGCAGATTGGTTCAGGCATTCTCCTGAAAGCCGGAGTTCATGCGTCACGAATGGCTGTGACATCCGTCACAGTTGACTCGTCACGCCGGTCCTATTGTGGATATCCGCTCGCAGGGGTGTAGTGTCTCTGCGGGTCGGCGTGGCGAAAAACCGGCCGGAATCGGGAATCATGCTTTACAAGACCATGAGTGCGGCGGTCTATGGCATCGATGCCAGCATCATCGAGGTCGAAGTCGACGTTTCCGGGGTGAAGACCGCGGAAGACCATTTTCACACTGTCGGTCTGCCCGATGCGGCCGTGCGGGAGAGCCGCGACCGGGTCCGCGCAGCCCTGAAAAACTGTGGCTACGATATTCCCACGACCCATATCACTATCAATCTGGCCCCGGCCGACATTCGGAAGGAGGGATCCGGTTTCGACCTGCCGATGGCACTGGGCATTGTGGGCGCTTATGGCGGGTTGAGCAGAAAAGAAGTCCCTGACTGTCTTTTTGTTGGTGAGTTGTCGCTCGATGGGGGCGTTCGCGGGGTGAGAGGTGCACTGCCCATTGCCATCGAAGCCAGAAGCCGCAAGATATCGCGCATGGTGGTGCCGGAACTCAACGCCCGTGAAGCTGCCATGGTCGGAGGAGTAGAAGTCTATCCAGTTCGCTCCTTATTGGACGTCATTCATTTTGTCAACAACGGCAACGGCGTGCAGCCCATGCAGGTTGACCGGGAGACGCTGCTCAACGAAGCGCAACATTTTGTTGTGGACTTCAAAGACGTGCGCGGCCAGCAAACTTCCAAGCGGGCGCTGGAAGTGGCATGTGCCGGAGGACACAACATTCTTATGATCGGCCCGCCCGGTTCGGGCAAAACCATGCTGGCTAAGCGCATGCCGACCATTCTGCCGCCGCTCACCTTTGAAGAGGCGCTCGAAACCACCAAGATCCACAGCGTGGCGGGCGTACTCGATCCGGGAACTGGGCTCGTTGGAGTCCGGCCGTTTCGCGCGCCCCATCACACTATTTCCGATGCTGGCCTGATCGGCGGCGGAGCCATTCCTCGACCCGGTGAGGTCTCACTCTCTCACAACGGGGTGCTGTTCCTGGATGAACTGCCCGAGTTCCCCAGAAACGTCCTGGAAGTCATGCGGCAGCCTTTGGAGGACGGAACAGTCTGCATTGCCCGGGCCTCGATGTCGTTGACGTTTCCCGCCCGCTTCATGCTGGCGGCCGCCATGAATCCCTGCCCGTGTGGGTACTTCAACGACCGTTCGCGCGAGTGCCATTGCACCCAGGCCATGATTCAGCGCTATATGGCGAAGATTTCCGGGCCCCTGCTCGATCGCATCGACATCCATATTGATGTGCCTGCAGTGAACTATAAAGAGATGCGTTCGGGCTCGGAACCGGAGAGTTCCGCCACGATTCGCGACCGTGTCATGCGCGCGCGTGAGATTCAGTTGCGGCGGTTCGCTTCCTCAACCCGCCTGAAGCTGTATTGCAATGCGCAGATGGCGCCGCGTCATATCCGGACTTTCTGCGAACTTTCATCCGATTGCGAGCGCCTGCTGGAACGGGCCATGACCCAGCAGGGTTTGACGGCTCGAGCCCACGACCGAATTCTAAAGGTAGGGCGGACCATCGCCGACCTCGAAGCCGCGCAAGCTATTGAACCTAAACACATTGCAGAGGCGATCCAGTACCGAACTCTGGACCGTACTTTTTGGGCGTAGTCCATACTAAATACTTGACCTCGTTTCTTTTTCCGGGTAGGGTAGACAGTTCCATCGAGTTGTGGTAGCCAGAGAACCGTCCGAAGCATCAGCGCCAAGCCGGTCATATCCAAGAAACTTTTGGCTCGGACGGAGCATCTAAGAAGTCAGTGATTTCTCGCCCAAATCATTCAAATTAAGTTGGTTAGATGTGCGGGCAGGATGTGCCTTGGTTGCAAGCCCGAAAGAGGGCTTCCAGCCGGGGCAAGGAGAAAGACCAAAATGAAGCGTTCAGATCGCGTTTTTGATGCTTTACATACTCTGCGGAACCGGTATATGCTTTGCCAGCTTGCCTCCAAGGCTACCCGTAAGTTTCACAAGCCTAATACCAGAATCCAGGAAACGATGAACGAGGTTCTGGAGCGGATTGCAAGCTCAGAGCGGCAGTCGGTTCTGGCGGAACCGGAACATTTTTCTGAGGCGCAGAGGCGGGCTGCTTAACCCAGTCCCGCCACTTGCCCCGCAGTTGGATTCTTCTCTTTCGCGCACCCCCCTTGAAAAAATCTCCTCGCAGGTGAATTGATGACCATTGCAGAACTCAAAGAAAAAAATATTACCGAGCTGACCAAGATCGCCCGATCTCTGGATCTGCCCGGGGCCAGCGGACTGCGCAAGCAAGATCTGATCTTCAAGATCCTGCAGGCGCAGAGTGAAAAGGAAGGCCATATCTTCGCCGAAGGTGTGTTGGAAATTCTTCCCGACGGCTACGGCTTTCTCCGCTCGCCTGACTACAACTACTTGCCCGGCCCCGACGATATCTACGTTTCGCCCTCGCAGATTCGCAAGTTCGATCTGAAGACCGGTGACACCATCAGCGGCCAGGTACGGCCGCCGCATGAAGGCGAGAAGTACTTCGCGCTGGTAAAGATTGAGGCGGTCAATTTCGAATCGCCCGACGAAGCGCGCAATAAGATTCTGTTCGACAACCTGACGCCGCTTTATCCGCAGGAGCGGATCAAACTCGAGACCACCCGGGAAAATTCCAGCGCCCGCGTCATGGACCTTCTGACTCCCATCGGGAAAGGGCAGCGCGGCCTGATCGTTTCGCCGCCGCGCGCCGGCAAGACGATGCTGTTGCAGAACGTCGCCAACTCCATTACCACGAACCATCCGGAAGTCGTGCTAATCGTTTTGCTGATCGACGAGCGTCCTGAAGAAGTCACTGATATGCAGCGCTCGGTCAAGGGCGAAGTGATCTCTTCGACCTTCGACGAGCCGGCGGCCCGCCACGTACAGGTCGCGGAAATGGTGATTGAGAAAGCCAAGCGCCTGGTGGAACATAAGCGCGACGTGGTCATTCTCTTGGACTCCGTCACCCGTCTGGCCCGTGCCTATAACACCATCGTTCCGCCCTCGGGCAAAGTGCTTTCCGGCGGCGTGGATTCGAACGCCCTGCAGCGCCCGAAGCGGTTCTTTGGCGCAGCCCGCAATATTGAAGAGGGCGGCTCTCTGACCATCATTGCCACCGCGCTGATCGATACCGGTTCGCGCATGGACGATGTGATCTTTGAAGAGTTCAAAGGCACCGGCAACATGGAAATCATTCTGGAGCGCAAGCTGGTCGACAAGCGTGTGTTCCCGGCGATCGATATCCAGCGCTCCGGCACCCGAAAAGAGGAGTTGCTGATTCCGAAAGAAGATTTGCAGCGCATCTGGGTGCTGCGCCGCGTCTTGAACCCTCTTTCGCCGGTGGAGGCCATGGAACTGCTGATCGATAAGCTGAGCAAGGCGAAGTCGAATGGCGAGTTCCTGGCCAATATGAGTTCACTGTAAGCTAGCATTTTCGCTTTTCTGACGAAGAGGGCACGGATTTTCCGTGCCCTTTTTCTTTGCTATTCTCGTGCGGCCGCAACCATATAATTTCTTCGAGGTGAACCGTGCGACCCCGAGCGCTTCTCTGGACTTCTGTTCTGTTCTCAATTCTGGCTGTGCCCCCTTTGCCCTCGTTGGCTCAGCAACGCGGCGTTCCTCCACCCGATCGCACCCCGGTTCCTGAGGACCAGGCAACCGCTCGAGCCGAGCAGGAGGCGGCAAAGAAGGCAAATCAACAGCGCCAGGCCGATCTCAAGCGCGATACCGACAAATTGTTCCAACTGGCCACCGAGCTCAAGGAATACGTCGATAAAACCAACGAAGGCGTTCTCTCGCTCGAAGTGCTGAAGAAGTCAGAAGAAATCGAGAAGTTGGCGCATAGCGTAAAAGAGAAGATGAAGGGGCCAAGATAGAATTTCCTCGCGGCCGCCGCCCGGTCGCCGCCTGCCTCGCATCAGCAGGACAGTTCTTTGAAGGTTTTTGTTCGTTTCCCCCAAAGCTGCTATCCTAGTTGCAGATCAGTTTCAAAAAGCTGACTGGAGGTCAGCCATGCCACTTCCTCAGACCGAAGCGCCAGGACGCCTGCAGGCAGAATTCATGTCCCGCGGCATCCGCATGACCCGGCAGCGGCGCCAGATTTTGAGCGTGGTCGAAACCGCCACCCAGCACCTCGACGCCAGCCAAATCCTGCGTCGTGCCCGCCGGCTCGATCCCAACATCGATCGCGTCACCGTGTATCGAACTCTCGGCTTGCTCAAGCGGCATGGGCTTGTAGACGAGCTTGACCTGATGCACATGCAGGGAGAAAAACACTTCTACGAAAGACGGCCCCAGCGTGACCATATCCACATGGCATGCCTGCGCTGCGGCAAGATTCTGGAATTTGAGAGCGATCTTTTCGACCGGCTCAAGGGACAGATCCAACGCGAATGCCGGTTTCACATCGTGGTCACGCGTCTCGAAGTCGGCGGATATTGCACGCAATGCCGCACGGCCCCGGCTGCAAGCTAACGTTCCCGCCTGTTGCATCTGGTTGCAAGCGTCCTGAAACAGAAAATGCACCTGCCATCTTGACCAGACGTCGGTGAGCCTCTAGGATTACGTTAGTCTTATCAGATGCAACTAAGTTGCAAATAAGAAAGAGATTGAATGATCCGTGGCATTGCACTTTGCCTTTCTATGTTGGTAATCCTGATCGGTCGCAGCCGGGCCCAGGAGCGGCCCTACTTTGTGACCTACTCGCACGAAATGGAAGAACCGGGCAATCTCGACATCGAACTATTCAATGTGGTTGGCAAGCCACCCGGCGCCAACCGCTTTCTCGGTTCGACCATGGAATTCGAATATGGCGTGAAGGCCTGGTGGACGTCGGAGTTTTATCTGGACGGCCAGGCCACCATCAATGACTCAACGATTTTCACCGGCTATCGCTGGGAGAACCGTTTTCGGCCCCTTCTTCGCGAGCATTGGATCAATCCCGTGATCTATGTGGAGTTCGAGAACACCAGCGCCGACAAAGCCCTGCGCGAAATTGTGGGTCACGACGGTATCCCCGACTTTGCCGATCCTAACGCGATTGCCCGGCAGGATAAAGAAAGGGAGATCGAAACCAAGCTGATCCTGGGCAGCAACTTTCGCGGATGGAACATCAGCGAAAACATCATCGCGGAGAAAAATCTTTCCAACGACCCATGGGAATTCGGCTATGCCTGGGCTATAAGCCGTCCTCTCAAGCTGGCCGCCAGTGCACACAACTGCACGTTCTGTGGCGAGAAATTCCAAGCCGGCATCGAAATGTACGGCGGCCTCGGCGACCGGTATAGCTTCGGCACCCGGCTAACTTCGCAGTACTTCGGCCCCACCATCAATTGGGCAGCCCCTAACGGTATGACTTTTTCATTTTCTCCCCAATTTGGCTTGAACGACTACAGCATTCCACGCTTATACCGCTTCGGCATTTCCTACGAGATCGAACAATTCCTGGGACGTTTCTTTCGAGGGATGCGATGAGCCGGCATAAAATGTTGGTCATCGCGGCACTGATCAGTCTTGTTGCGGCCACACTCGCCTTTGGTGTGGCGGACGGCGCGTGGTTGAAGAGCGTGCCGGCCCACGATCACGAAAGAACGAATCCGTATCACGAGCAGCCTGATGCGGTCGCCGCCGGGCGAAGAGTGTTCGCCGACCATTGCTCCCATTGCCATGGGGCAAATGCGGAGGGCACAAAGAAACGTCCGCCGCTAAAAAGCCAGCGGGTGCAACAGGAGGCCACTGAGGGCGATCTCCACTGGCTGCTGGTCAACGGTAATATGCGGAAGGGAATGCCGTCGTGGTCGAAGCTGGGCGATCCGCAGATCTGGCAGGTAATCGCCTACGTGAAATCCCTGCATGAGTAATTAAGAAACAGTCTGTCTCCCCGACCATGAATTTCATGAGGCCTACTTTCGCAGTCTGTCTCTTTGCTGGGTCCTGACGATGCGCATCTCGGCAAAACGAATAGTCCTGGCCGTGTGCCTGGGGCTCGCCGGCATCCAGCTCATCCCGGTCGAAAGACGCAACCCTCCCGAGGATCCCTCCCATACCATCTACGCCGCGGAATCCGTGCCCGGCGAGGTCAAAGCCGTTCTTCAGGGTTCGTGCAACGATTGCCATTCCAACCAAACCCGGTGGCCCTGGTATAGCTATGTGGCGCCGGTTTCCTGGATGGTCTCCCATGACGTGCATGAGGGCCGCAAGCAGATGAACTTTTCCGAGTGGAGCACTTATACAGAAAAAAGAAGAGATCAAAAGTTGGAAGAAATTTGCGAGCAAGTTACGAACGGTGATATGCCGGACGGGAAATATGCGCTCATCCACCGCAGTGCCCGGCCCACTCAGGAGCAGCGCGATGCCGTGTGTGAGTGGACTGAGAGCGTGCGCTGATACAAAGGCATTTCTTGCCTGATCGCGCCTCAGGGCAGACCGGGGCTAACCTTCGACTCGCGATGTTTATCCGCCCACCAGGCCCACGGAACGATAAGCCACATGGTCAACGCACCCCAAGCCAGAGCTTTGGGGCTCGGGGGTGCCCCGGCAAACAGCGACGCTAAATATCCCAAAACCAGGAACACCATCAAAGCCCAGAATCCGTAGACTCCGACGCGATCCTTTGGGCGCGTGGTCGAAAGGTAGAGCCAGAGGCCTGCGCCGAATACGACGCCTTCCGCAGAAAGAGCTCCCGGCCAGGAATTCCAGAGCCCGAGTCCCACTCGGGCCTGGCCGCCGGGCCACAGCGGCAAATCCGGGCGGTGGACGATGAAATCTAGGACCCAATGGCTGAGCACCAGGGCAGCAACGATCGACGCGGCGCGCCGATCATGCCGCAGGCCGTAGTAGATCACCCCAACTAGCATCGACCACGCAACCGCCATCAGCAGGCTGTGAGAAATCGGGTAGTCGGTAAAATTCATCGGAGAAACGCGAGTGATGCCGGGAGCAAACTCGACGTGTTCGATCCCGAGGAGGAGAAAAACCGGCCACAGAAGATCGAGAAATTGCGCCGCAAGGATCAATGTCCCGAGAGAGGTTTTTGGGGCGACTCTCTTGCCGGCAAGAGCAAACCCAAAATGGCCGACAAACATCGAATCTCCCTCGCTCAGCACAACAAAACGCCATCCGGAGGGCCGGATGAGGTTTTGACTCAACCAAGGTCTTCAATCCCCCGCTGCCTGCGCTTTAACCATTTCGCGCCCCGACCCGATCCGCATGCCGTAGAACGATCGGTACACAAAGGTGAAAGAGACCGCAAAGAATCCGAGTGCAAGCAGGTGGGTCAGCCCACTCCCGCTCTCCGATGTCAACTTCACGGCTAGCTCCACCGCGAGCAAACCGAACAATGTGGTGAATTTGATGACGGGATTCAGGGCGACAGAGGAAGTGTCCTTGAACGGATCACCCACGGTATCCCCGATAACCGTCGCATCGTGCAGCGGCGTGCCTTTCTGTTTCAATTCCACTTCCACGATCTTTTTGGCGTTGTCCCAGGCTGCGCCTGTATTGGCCATGAAAATCGCCTGATACAGGCCGAAAATGGCGATCGAAATCAAGTAACCGATGAAAAAGAATGGCTCTACGAAGGCAAACGCCAGTGTGCCAAAAAATACCGCGATGAAGATGTTCAACATACCCTTCTGGGCATACCGGGTGCAGATCTCGACGACCTTCTTACTGTCTTCAACGGAAGCCTTGGTTACGCCTTCCAGCTTGATGTTGGCCTTGATGAACTCGACCGCGCGGTAAGCGCCAGTCGTGACCGCCTGAGTAGACGCGCCCGTGAACCAGTAAATCATCGCGCCGCCGGTGATCAGGCCCAGAAAGAAGGGCGCATGCAGCAACGAGAGGTTGTTGACGTCGGTCGTGAGCCCGTGGGTCAATGCCATGATGATCGAGAAAATCATGGTCGTCGCGCCTACCACAGCCGTACCGATGAGCACAGGCTTTGCGGTCGCTTTGAAGGTGTTGCCGGCCCCATCGTTCTCCTCCAGCAGGTGTTTCGCCCGCTCGAAGTTCAACGGGGCATTGAAAGCTTTCTTGACCTCAGCTTCCGCATCCGGCTCCTGCTCGATCAGTGACAGCTCGTAAACCGACTGCGCGTTATCGGTGACAGGGCCATAGGAATCGACCGCAATGGTCACCGGTCCCATCCCGAGAAACCCAAACGCCACCAGTCCAAACGCAAACACCGCGGGAGCCAGCATACTCGCCGCCATCGCCAGTCCCAGGGTGCTGACGTAGTAGGCGATCGCCATCAGAATCACCATCGACAAGCCAAGGTAGTATCCGGAGAAGTTGCCGGCCACGAAGCCTGAAAGAATACCCAGCGACGCGCCGCCTTCCTCCGCCGAAGTGACGACTTCTCTCACATGTCGCGACTCAGTGGAGGTGAATGACTTTACCAACTCCGGAATGAGCGCCCCCGCCAAAGTTCCGCACGAAATGATCACCGCCAGTTTCCACCACTGGGAGTCGTCCTGGCCGAGCGTGGGAATAATGAAATACGAAACCAGGAAGGTGAGGGCGATCGAGACGATCGAAGTGAGCCACACCAGAGTGGTGAGAGGCGTTTCGAAATTCATCTCATTGGCCTTACCGTAGCGGGCTTTGGCGATGGCGGCGTTGAGAAAGTACGACAAGGCACTGGCAATCAGCATCATCACCCGCATGACGAAAATCCAGACCAGGAGCTGCACCTGCACGGTGGGGTTTTTCACCCCGAGAAGAATGAAGGTAATCAGCGCCACGCCGGTTACCCCGTAGGTTTCAAATCCGTCCGCCGAAGGCCCAACCGAGTCTCCCGCATTGTCACCGGTGCAGTCGGCAATCACACCGGGGTTGCGCGCGTCATCTTCTTTGATTTTAAAGACGATCTTCATCAAGTCGGCGCCGATGTCCGCAATCTTGGTAAAGATTCCGCCCGCAATGCGCAGCGCGGCCGCGCCCAGCGATTCTCCAATGGCAAACCCGATGAAACACGGCCCGGCATAGTCTCCGGGAATAAACAGAAGAATGAACAGCATGATCAGCAATTCCACGCTGATCAGCATCATGCCGATGCTCATGCCGGCTTCAAGGGGAATCTGGTAAACGGGATACGGTTTGCCGGGCAAACTGGCGAATGCCGTCCGCGAGTTGGCGAATGTGTTCACCCGAATGCCAAACCACGCCACGCCGTAGCTTCCCGCGATGCCCACCAGGCTGAAGAGAAGAATGATGGGCAGGGTGAGCGCGATCGGTTTCCCCGGCACAGGCGAGAGCACGCCGAAGTAGAGCACGATCACAATCGCAATAAATACCCACAGGACCAGCAGAAACTTGCCTTGCGTGACCAGGTAGGTTTTGCAGGTCTCGTAAATCAGCTCAGAAATCTCGCGCATGGCGCGATGCACCGGCAGGTTCTTCAACCGCAGATAAATCGTGAGGCCAAAACCCAGACCGAAAAAGCAGAAGAGAATTCCAACCAGCAACAGCCGGTGGCCATCGATCCCGAGAAAGGTCACCTCGGAAAGGTCAGGCAGCTTCAAGCTGGCTTCGCCGCCGGCTTCGGATGTGGACTGTGCCAGTGCAGAAGAAGCGCCGAGCGCCATAACCGCGATGGTCGCTGCCAGAGTCTTGGCAAAACGGCACCCTTGGGACGCAACACTCGCGAGCCCGATGCGCATAAGGATCCTCCGGATCACAACTGAATCAGGATGACGACGTGTTTAGGCACTACCTCTCGGCGCACAAACTCGCCCGCGCACTCAAGATTCGAGCGCCGGGGAGCGCATGGCCGGAGTTCCGAACACGCTTCCACTGCAAGACTTTGAACAGGATTGCTGAGCTTGGCCGCGTCGGATAACGTTGTGCTGACTCCACAAAAAGGTCCCAAAGGGCCCCCTCGACAGACGCAGCACAAAACGAGCTTTTATAACACTTTGGCGAGGCGAGGTCAAACTCTTTGGAGCATCTTAGGGGAAGGCGGGAATTTATTTAAGATTTTATTTATCAATTACATAGCAATCCAGAGAAGGGTGGGCTGTTCGGCCATGGAACCGCCGAGGATTTGTCCCGCGAGTCGTTCCAGGCAGAACCCCAGTGCCGGTTCTCAGTGCCCGAGCGCAATGATATGATGGTTCGGTAGCAGCTCCCGGCAGCGCGTTTCTCCGACGCCTTCCGACGACACTCCTCAGTAGCTCAATGGCAGAGCATCCGGCTGTTAACCGGAGGGTTGTAGGTTC
>CAVXVR010000005.1:0-27567 GCA_963765285.1 Terriglobia bacterium | reverse complement strand
CTCGGCGGCGCAAACGAATCCGCTGCGGATACACTCGGCAGCGCCAATTTCCAAACCAACGTTTCGGTCGGCGCGGCGCAACAAGCGCTGCAGTGGAGTGCTGCTCAACAGTACGACCAGGGTGCTGATACGAGCGTTGCGATGCATCCTTCCGGACTGGTTTTGGAGGTTCACCAGAGCCATGCGGTCGGGAATTTCGGTCTCTGGTATCACCTTTGGAATGGTGAACGGCCCCAGTGTGACCTGGGGTGGGAGCCAGTCCTTGGGGTCGGCGGAAGGATCTTGGCCTAATTTCGCCATCAGCAAGGAAGGGTACGTGATCTTTGTCCGGTCATCTGGCCAGTTTAAGAGCGGATCTGAACTGCGTTATAAGGTCGGGAAGATCGAGCCTTACGGAGGCATCAATCAGTCCATTACCTGGCTGCATTCTGGTGACTGGGACGCAGGCTTTCACAGCTCCATTGCCATCAATGACAATGGAGTCATCGTGGGGGTGCATGAAACGGCCCACAGCAGCACCGGCCTCTATTACCGCGTCGGACATCTTACAAACCCCGCGGCTGGAGACTATTCCATCACCTGGGATTCCGGTCCCTATGGGATCCACTACGATGACGGAATCAATCCGCACATCGCGCTCAACAATAACAATGAGGTGGTTGAGGTTCACCAGGTCAGATGAGAGGAGCACCCTGTATCCGGCGTGCAACCGTCAGCGGAGACACCATTAACTTCGCCGGATCCCAGCGCTATGACAACGACGCAGGCCGCCCTGCAGTAGCGCTTCTCGACAGCGGTCTCGTGGTGGAGCTCCATGCCGGGGTGTATGCCAGAACGGGGCAACTGAGCATCACGAACCCGCAGCTGATTGATTGGTCTAATTCAGTCAAAATCAGCAATCATGAAGGCACGTTCCCCTCGGGCACGTACCCCGCAGTAGCCACCAATGGAGCCTACGTCGTCGGAACCTGGGAGTACCATTTCGATGGTATTACGGGGCAACTCTTCTACTCGGTCGCGGGAGCACCCTAAAATCTCCCGGGCGCTGGCGGAAGAACTTTCGCAAACCTCGCCCATGCCACCGGCTCCCGGCCAACACTTTTTGCAGGTCATGGACGATGTTGGGTCGAAGTATTACACTCGAATTGTTCCTGAATGATGGGCCTTAACAATCACCAAATGTGGTGTACTTTTCGCGGTGGTAATGAGACGTGTGCGCAACCGTTTCGGCGGCTCACAGCGTCGCATCGCAAAAAAGGGTAGCCACTACCCAGACCCGCCAGTGCTGAGTCGCCATAATCCTTGCTGGAAGCGGAGTCCAGCGGATGTGATGCAAGAAATTGGCCGATTGCCAGAGCGCGGTCTCAGGCGGAAAAATACGAGTGATCTGCAACTTGCCCGAGAAAAGATCGTTCAACGGTGGAATCACTTACCAGACTTGCTTTTGCGATCGGACACTGCTGAACTTCTTTCAAACCGCGCTTCAGGTCTGCGACTAAATCGGTATTTTCAGTAGGGATGTGAACAATTTGTTTCGCACCAGCCTCGCTGCTAAGCCAACGCTCCAACTCGGGCCGGAGTCGCACCTACGTAGCGACCGATGCGGGCGGGTGACTGGCATACCGGATTTTGCCCAACGTTGAGCCGCCGAGATGGGCAGGCCCGAAAAGAGCCTATCCGCGTGTCATTCCGCAAAGCGATGGTTCGGGCACCATTGATGCGGTCGGTGAAGGGGGGCCCCCCGCGAATGGATCGGTCGGCGTGTCTGGTGTTATGGCGCTCAATCCTATCGACCGTTCGGAACCTCGGCTGAGTTCACCGTGATTCCGCTGAAACAGGTGGCTCAACTCCCCGAAGGCGTGCCGCTGGAACAAGGTGCGTGTCTCGGCATTCCCGGCATAGGGCATCCCAACACCAAATGCGTCCTCGCGCTTTTTGACATCGCCGGGATTTACGCCTGAAAAGGCGACGTGAATCCGAACTTCGCCTGCGAGTGGCTGAGGATCACCCATCTCACCGATGGTGAGGACATCACGCGCAGCGCCCTGCTTCTCGTACCAAGCGGCTTTCATCACGAAGGTCTAGCTCTCCAATTTCCCTAGTCTGAGCACTGGGGATTCGTGTCGGCAACAAACGCCATATCGCTGCCAGAGCCGAAACCACGGGCAATGGGCTAACGTCTCGTCGTGCCTTCGATTCGCAGCAGAGATGTCAGTTGCGCTGAGTGGTCTAATGTCCGGCGCTTCGAACATTTCCTGTAGCTGCTCGATGTCGTCAATAATGCGTTCAACGTCCATTCCGTCTCAATATCCAACAGAAAGGCGGGTAGGTCAAATCGGAGGCGCATCTGCCAAAGACGCGACTGCGCAATTTTCCAGCCCGATCCGCCAGCGACCACCTATCCAAGGATAGTGGTGCCGTTTGATTGGCTGGCATTTCCACCGAAACTTCCACCAAAATTCGGTGTATCATGCGCGGTCAGTAGTGCTCGGCAGAGACAACATGAATCCGGGCACGAAGGCAAGTCCCAGATTCTGAACGCCTGTGGATGCGAATGACGGCAGAGGAGAAAACAGATGGTAAATCTCATAACCAACCAATGGGGTTGCTGGCCAAAATCGGCTGGTAACCCCTTCAGTATTTGCGGCTTATGAGCAGTGCAATTCACGATCACTTCTCCTAGTTCACCATTACCTTTTGACCCTCGCCCCCTGTTTTGAGCACAGTTGAGCACAACTCGCTGAAAAAGGTTTCTTCCAGCTTCTTCATCGACTCAACTTCAGAATCGGGCTGCAAGTGCACATACACGTCACTCGTAATTCCAATACTCGCATGCCCAAGAAAGCTCCGCGTCTGTTTCAAGTCACCCGTGACTTCCTGCATCTGTGATCCGGCTGAGTGCCGGAACAGATGGAATCCGTATCCGCTATCTTTTTGTCCTTGCGCAGCCTTCCACTCTTGGGAGCTCTCTGACTGCCTGTCAGACAAGAGAATGGGTCAAGCGTGTTCTCTGATTAAAATTGTGTGTCGAGAGTGGGCCGAAACTCATGCCGTAGGAGCCTGTTTATGACCGTTGGGTTACAAACCCAACGATCCGTGATGCGGCGCCGCTGCCGAGCCTGAGGCAGCCGGCGCCCCCGATGAAGTTAGGGAATAAGTATTTCTTTCCAGTCGGCAGCCCGCAAAGAATCCGCAAACGAGTTCTCAGTTCGCATTTGAGTCGTTTAGTCAAATTCCCATCCCCTACCAAGCACGAGGGAGAGTTTTGTGGCCTATGCCGTCAGCCGTGTGCGTGATCGGAGTTGAATATGGGGAAAGCTCACGGCGCCGTTTTTCATTTCGTCGGATGCCGCGGGAACTTGAGATACGGCAGGCGCACGTTCTGGATCACGACCTGATCGGCCCGGATGTTTCCCGGGGCCTGAAAATCAGGTATGCCACACGGACCACCTGCGCCGCACGCCGCGTTCACTGCCCCCGCAGTGACAAAGTCATCTTGATCGACACCGTCCCCGCTTACTCCCAAACCCCCAACGAGCAGTCCATTTCGATAAAGTGGTAGACTCCCCGGAAAGAAAACGACCCCGCTCATGTTCCCCGTGTTAGGTGGTCCGGTTCCAATCCCCTGAGTACAAGGGTTGGCCGTGTCGTAGAGATATAACGGAAAAAATGGTCCATCGCCCGATCCATCGATCCCTGGCGGAAACAACGGCTGTGCTCCGAAGCTGATGGTGCGATTCGTTACCGCCGTCCCCGCCGGCACGCCGGGCAAATCCGTCACGCCGGTCGTGCTGAACCAGATCACATTGCGCGCTTTGCTGGCTGCCACGTCGGCGCTGAACACTGTTCCGTCGGGCATGCGATACAAGCCGAGAAGCGTGCCGTCGAGGTCCGAAACGGCAATCGTCATTTTGGCTGTGGAGCTGGGTGGCAGGCGAATGACCGCTCGCGTCGTGTTGGCCGTCGCCACCGCGTTCATGATGATTTCGCTGACATCACTCTGCGACAGCGCACTGCCCGGCGTTGGGACCGACCAGGAATCCTTGCGGCGGCAACGTGCCTGCCTGCGGGCCTACGCTGTACGAGCCTGCGAAAGTACCCGCCGAAGTTCCGCTGGGTTGCGTAGTTTGGTTCACGAACGGCAAGGCAACTCCGCCGACGACAACGACTCCCGGCGGAGGAAGCTGAGACGGGCTGGGCAGAAATCCGGACCTCTTCGCCCCCGAATACGCAGCGTATTCCGCAATCTCCTGTGAGGTGCTCACCACACCTACGCCGCCGACTGCCCCTCCGTTGAATAACGGGATCCCGCCGGGATTGACTGCGTCAGGGTCACTGTCGTTCGTATCCTTCTTGCCGGTAATGATCCCGAGGCCGAACTGAGTACCGTCAATCGACTTCGACGGATTCAACGCTTGTCCCGGAAGAAAATTGCTGCTGAGAGTACAGCCGCGGTTTGTGTTTTCGATCCCGTATAGATCGCCACTGGAAGCGCCAGCAACTCCCGGCGGAAAATGAATCCCGCTGATGAATCGCACGGTACGTGACGAAAGCGGGGCCTGGTCATTGCTGAAAAAAGCCGCGGTTCGGGCCAAACTGGCGGCCAGTTCGTCCGCTGGCACAGTCTGGCCAAAGTTCCCCGTCGCAGTCGTTGGCGCGCCCGGCGTTTCAAACACTGCCAGAATGTTTCCCGCGCGGTCCGCCACCGCAACCACCATGGGCGCGTTCACCGATGTCACTGCATTCTGCACGACGTTAGTCACGTCTGCGGCGCTAAGAGGAATTGCCGCCGAGGAAGGCGGGTCGGAGGGGTTCGAAGGAGAACCCCCGCCACAGGAAAGCCCCGGCAAAAAAACTGCCCAGACCAGCAGAGACAATCCAGAAAGTCCCGCGAGACAATGCTTCCTGGTTGTAGTCTTCATGATTCGGGCCCGCGAGAGCGCAAGCGGCTTCCTGAATTGTCGCGCGCCGCTTCATTATGCCGGGGTGCACGACAAAGTCAAGCCACGCTTGCTACCGGGCAACGGTTGTGATACGACTTATGGCCCATCCAGTTCGTGTCACAAAAGCGATCTCAGTTCTGGCGATGCAGCAAGATGGATCTGGCGCGAGCGTCACAGTTAATCAGGGCGTGGCCTTCTCAACCCGCATTTTTGTGTGTTCTCGCTCTGTCCGCGGCGATGCTGGCGCAGGAAATGCCCGGCGCTCCTTCGTCGCTGCAACGCATTCCCGGCCACCGTCCTGCCAACACCAACTCGCTGCAAGGGATTGTGAGAGACTTGCGGACCAAACTGGGCATCCCGGGAGTCAAGATCACCCTGTTTGTGGCAGGTGCCATGGTCAGCGAAACATCGACTGACGGGGAAGGCATCTTTCGACTGATCGGCCTCGTGCCGGGAACCTACGAACTCAAGGCCGAGAAGGAGGGATTCCGAACCCTCCACCTGCCAGTTCAGATCAACGGTCCTGAAACCAAGGAGTTAACCCTCGAGCCGATAGCAGGCGCAACTCCGCCGACCAAAGGTCCTTCTGGAATTCCCGGTACCGCGACCTCGCCGTCCACGCAGCCTACATCCACAGCGCCTTATCCCGGCCTCCGAACTTCTCAACCGTCGTCATCTCCCGGCCCCCTGGGAATTGCTCCCGAGCAAGTGCCTCCCGACTCCGCGAATTTCACCACAGCTCCAGATCGCTGGAATGCTCCCATGCCCCCCTGGGACCGCTACGGCAAGAGTGGCGAATTCCCCTACAGCAAGAGTCACTGGTACGACCCGTTCAATCGCAGCCGCATCAAAGGCGACAAGCCCATCTTTGGCCAGACCTGGTTCTTCGACTTCACCGGAACCAGCATCACCGGCCTGGATGTGCGCCGCCTGCCCGTCCCCAGCGGCGTCTCCGCCGAGCAACCCGACAGCTCCGACTTCTTCGGCCGCGGCGAGCAGGGTTTCGTCTCGCAAAGTTTCCGTTTGTCCTTTGATCTCTTTCGAAGGCGACACCAGTTTCCGGCCCGTTGATTTCCGCATTCGCTTCACGCCGGAATTCAACCTTAATTTTCTGCAAACCCGCGAACGCGGCCTGGTCAACGTTGATCCGCGCGACGGCACCAACCGTTTCGACAGCCACACCGGCCTGCAGGAAGCATTTGTCGAAGCCAAGATTCACGACTTGAGCCCGAATTTTGATTTCGTCTCCATCCGCGCCGGGATCCAGCAGTTCGTCAGCGATTTCCGCGGCTTTATTTTTGCCGAAGAACAGCCCGGCGTCCGCATCTTTGGAAATCTGCGTTCCAACCGCATCAACTACAACCTGGCCTATTTCTATTTTCTGGAGAAGAACACCAATAGCGGGCTGAACACTTTCGATTCCCGCCACCAACAGGTTTACATCGGGAACGTCTACATCCAGGACTTCTTTGCCAAAGGCTACACTACAGAATTCAGTTTCCATTACAACCGCGACGACCCATCCCTGCACTATGACGACAACGGCTTCCTCGTCCGTCCGGCCCCCATCGGCCTGGTGGTGAACAACAGCGTCCTGGAGCACGGCATTCGCGCCTACTATCTCGGCTGGGCCAGCAACGGCCACATCGGGCGCCTGAACGTGAGTCACGCGTTTTATCAGGCGCTGGGTCACGACACACTTAATCCAATCGCCGGAAGGCGCGTCGACATCGATGGAAGGATGGCTGCTCTTGAGTTGTCCGTCGACAGGGACTGGGCCCGCTTCCGCTCATCGTTCTTCTGGGCATCTGGCGACCCCAGCAACCGCTCTGACGCGCTCGGACTCGGCGGCCGCGGTTCAAGTGCGCGCGGCTTCGACACCATTGTCGACGAGACCAATTTTGCCGGAGGAGCCTTCAGCTTCTTCAACCAGCAAGGCATTCGACTAACCAGCACGGGAGTTGCGCTCACCAATCCCGGCAGTCTGCTGGTCAGCTTGCGCAGCAATAAAGAAGAAGGCCAGGCCAATTTCGTTAACCCAGGAATTTACGTATTCAACGCAGGAGCTGATCTCAATCTGACGCCTAAGCTGCGCGCCTTCGTAAACGCAAATTACCTTCAATTTGACCGGACCGAGCCTCTGCAAATTCTCCTGTTCCAATCTCGCATCCGGCACAGCATCGGCACCGACACCGGCGTGGGCATTCAGTATCGCCCGCCCTTGACGGAAAACATCGTAATCACAGCGGGAGTATCCAACTTAGTTCCGGGCGTGGGATTTGAGGACATCTACAACAAGCGAGTGCTAATCTCTGGTTTCGCAACCATACGGCTGACCTTCTGACCTTACGACCATGGGGCTTTCTTGGCGACGATTAGGGCACGTCCTGGCAGCAACCGCGCTCATCTGCGTGCTGTTGGCAGTGGTTGACCCTCCCGGCACAATCGCCGCGCCGCAGGAATCCGCAACATCCTCTTCACGGTCTGGCTCCGATCAAAGCTCCCCCGGACTTGGGGACTCGCTCGAAGAGGCGCAGCAGCGTTCGTCTGGCTGTGTGACCTGCCACAACCCGATGGACAGCCCATCCATGCACACCACCGGAACTGTGCGCCTGGGCTGCACCGATTGTCACGGAGGAAACGCCCAGATCTCGCTGCCCGCTAGCGTGTCCCTGGACTCGCCGCAATATCAGGACACTATGAGGCAAGCGCACCCGCGCCCGCACTTTGCCGAGAACGCCTACAACTCCGCCAACCCGGTGCGCGCCTACACCTCATGGCTAAAGGAAGATGCCGACTACATCAAGTTTGTAAACCCTGGCGACCTTCGCGTCGCAACGCAAACCTGTGGCCGCTCGGGATGCCACACTGCCGAAGTCCAGCGCGTACGCACCAGCATGATGACCCACGGTGCCATGCTGTGGGGCGCCGCGCTCTACAACAACGGAGCCGTCCCCTTCAAGAACCCGCATTTCGGCGAGAGTTACGCTCCCGACGGCACACCCCAGAGATTGCAGACTTTCCCGCCGCCGACTCCGGAAGAAACTCGCATCAAAGGCATACTCCCCTATCTCGAGCCGATCCAGCGCTGGGAAATTTCTCAGCCCGGCAACGTCTTGCGGGTCTTCGAACGCGGCGGCGCAAAGAAACCCGAAGTTGGCATCCCGAGCCTGGAAGAAGAACCGGGCAAGCCGGACGTAAAACTTGGGGAGCGCGGCTTCGCAACCCTGCTGCGCACCGATCCCACATTTCTAGGTTTGCAGAAGACTCGCCTGTTAGACCCGTTACTCTCATTCCCCGGAACGAATGATCAGCCCGGTGACTACCGGGCAAGCGGCTGCAGCGCCTGCCACGTGATCTACGCCAACGATCACTCGGCGGAACATTCCGGCCACTATGCTGCTCAGGGCAACCTAGGCCAGACTGCAACGGCCGACCCAACCATCCCAAAGAAGGAATCCGGACATCCCATCAAACACGAGTTCACGCGCTCCATTCCCTCAAGCCAATGTATTGTCTGCCATATCCATCCCGGCACCAATATGGTTGCGACCTACTTCGGCTACACCTGGTGGGACAACGAAATTGACGGCGACAAGATGTACCCCAAAGAGCAGCGTCATCCCAGCCCAAAAGAACAGCAGCAGATTCAGATCCGCAATCCTGAGCGCACCGCAATTCGCGGTAATTGGGGCGACGTGGGTTTCCTCGAGAAAACTGGAACACCGGAATTCAACAAGGAACTCAACCACACCCAGTTCGCCGACTTCCACAGTCACGGATGGATTTTCCGGGCGGTGTTCAAGCACGATCGTAAAGGCAACCTACTCGACGCCGATGGGGGCCAAATTTCGTTCAGCGATCCCGACAAGTTTAAGAAAGCCGTTCACCTCAAAGACATTCACCTGGAAAAAGGCATGCACTGCATCGACTGCCACTTTGTCCAGGACAGCCACGGCAACGGCAAATTGTACGGAGAGACGCGCAATGCCATCGAAGTCGATTGCGTAGATTGCCACGGCACCATCCAGCAACGTGCGACTCTAAACACCTCGGGCATTGCCGCGCCCTCGGGCGGCACCGATCTGGCCGGCCTTCGCACTCCCTGGGGCGCCCGCCGCTTCTACTGGGATGGCGGCAAACTCTTCCAGCGCTCCATGCTCGACCAAAATCAGCAGTGGGAAGTGGTGCAGGTCGTCGATTCCATCACTCCCGGCAATCCGCATTACAACGAGAAATCGCGGCTGGCAAAGACCATCCAGAAAGATGGCGTCACCTGGGGCGACGCCGCCGGCGATCAGTCTCAACTCGCCCACCAGAATAGCCGGATGACCTGCTACGCCTGCCACAGCGCCTGGGCTCCCACCTGCTACGGCTGCCATCTCCCCATGGTCGCCAACCAGAAAATGCCCATGCTGCACAACGAAGGCCTCACCACCCGCAACTGGACCTCATACGACTTCCAGGTCCTGCGCGACGATGTCTTCAGCCTGGCCATCGACGGCACGGTCACCGGACATCGCGTTGCCCCCGTCCGCTCGGCATGCGCCGTGCTGGTAAGCTCGCAAAACAATAACCGCGATTGGATCTACTATCAGCAACAAACCATCTCCGCCGAAGGTCTCAGCGGACAAGCCTTCAGCACCTTCGTTCCCGCACACCGTGCGCTCCAAAGAGACCAAAGGCTGCACCGACTGCCACGTCTCCAAAGCCGGAGACAACAACGCATGGCTCACCCAGTTATTGCTTCTAGGCACCAACTACATGAATTTCATGGGCCGCTACATCTATGTCGCCACCGGCGAACAAGGGATTCGAAGCCGTAGCGGTCACTGAACACGACGAACCTCCCGCCGTCATCGGCAGCGACCTGCAAAAGCTCGCCTATCCCGACAACTACAAAAAGCACCTGAGCAACCACAACGAACTGAAGGAAGCTTACGGACACGGCGGCGATGAAGTGTTAGACGTTCAGGCCCGCGGCGAATATCTGTACGCCGCCACCGGCAAAGGAGGCCTTCGCGTCTACGACATCGCCAACATCGACGACAAAGATATCTCCCAGCGCACCATCACCGCGCCAGTCTCGCCTCTAGGCCAGCGCTTCTACGTTCCCACCAAATACGCGATGGCCGTGGCAACCCCCACAACGTTGGGCGTCGATCCCCTGCGCACTCACCTCCCGGAAAACGAGGAGCAACCCATCCACCTCATTTATGGCTTTCTTTACGTAGCGGACAAAGAAGAAGGCCTGGTCGTGATTGGCGATCCGAACCTCAAAAGCAGAAGCCCGGGCGTGGGCACGCTGCTCAACGGCGATCCCAACGACAATTTCCTAAAACGCGCGCTGGCCTTCAATCCCAACGGCGCCCTGAACGGCGCGCGCCGCATCACCATTGTCGGCACCTACGCCTACATTCTTTGTGACGCCGGCCTTGCGGTGGTAAATCTCGATAACCCTCTGAAGCCCGAGCTGGTATCGCAGATCGGCGCGCCGTTCCTAATTGGTCCCCGCGGCAATTGCCGTACAGTTCCGCTACGCGTTCGTAGTCGATGGCTGGGGATTGAAAGTTCTGGACATCACTCACCTCGATCACCCGGTCCCTGTCAACGGAGCAGCAGTTCCCATCGAAGACGCCCGCAACATCTACGTGGCCCGCACCTACGCCTACGTCTCTGCCGGCAAGCAAGGCGTGGCCATCGTCGATATCGAACGTCCCGAGCAGCCCAAGCTCGATCAAATCTTTAACGCGAATGGCATCATGAATGACGTGAACGATGTGAAACTGGGCATGGTCTCATCGGAACTGTTCGCCTACGTGGCCGACGGCAAGAACGGGCTGCGCGTCATCCAGTTGTTTTCTCCCACCGACAACCCCAACTTTTCCGGCTTCAGCCCGCGCCCCACTCCCAGGTTGATTGCGACATATCATACTAGAGGATCAGCTCTGGCGATCTCGAAGGGCATCGACCGCGACCGCGGCGTAGATGAAAGCGGCAACCAGATCGCAGTCCTCGGACGCCGAGGAGCGCGTCCCTTCAATAGGCAGGAACTGCAGCGTATGTATTTGCACAATGGACAGATGTACACGGTTACCGATGATCCGCCGCCAGCGACGCACTGATGCCATCAACCGGCAATGCGCTCACCTGGCGAGCGGAGGTGTTGAGACCTGGGATGACCCGAAGTATGAACAGCATAAGAGGAGGTTCGGTTGGCTTCTAGCGACGAGTTCGATCTCATCGTGATCGGCTGCGGTCCGGCAGGGGAAAAGGCAGGCGCGCAAGCCGCCTATTTTGGCAAACGCGTCGCTGTCATTGAGTCTGCCGAGCACGTGGGCGGAAGCTGCATCAACACCGGTACCATCCCCAGTAAGACGCTTCGTGAATCCGCACTCTACTTCTCCGGCCTGAAGCAACGCGGCCTCTACGGCATCGACTATTCACTGAAAGAAAATCTTACCATCAATGATTTCATGCACCATGAGCGAGAAGTGGTTGAAATGGAGCGCCAGCGGATCTTGAAGAATCTGGCCCTTCATCACATCGAGCTCGTCCGTGGCTGGGCTTCTTTCGCAGACGCCCATACTGTTTCCGTTACCGGAGCGAATGGCATGCGCCAACTGCGCGGCGACGTGATTCTCATTTCCACGGGAAGCAAGCCACACCGTCCGTCAGAAATAGCTTTCGATGACACCCGGGTTTTTGACTCCGACACCTTCTTGCGGATGAATCACATCCCGCGAAGCCTGGCGGTGATAGGCGCCGGCGTCATTGGCTGCGAATACGCGTCGATCTTCATCGCACTCGGCGTCGAGGTCACGCTGGTGGATGGCCGGGACCGCTTGCTGCCCTTCCTCGATGCCGAGATTTCCGAGAGACTTCGCGTGCGACTGGCCGCGCTGGGAATGCACTTCTGGTTCAACGAACGGCCCGTGAAGGTACAGACCACCACCTCAGGCGTGCAGCTGGTCATGAAGAGCGGCAAGACGCTGCAAACCGAATCCGCATTGTTCGCTGCCGGGCGCCGTGCGGCGGTGGACGGCCTCTCTCTCCAAAAGGCAGGCCTGGCTGTCAACGAGCGCGGATACATATCCGTCGACGGGAATTATCGTACCGCGGTGCCACATATCTATGCCGCCGGCGACGTTATCGGATTTCCCGCTCTGGCTTCGACGTCGATGGAACAAGGGCGCGTCGCCATCTGCCACGCATTTGATTTCAAATACAAGCAGCGGGTCGCCTCCATGCTGCCGATAGGGATTTATACCATCCCGGAGATCTCCAGCGCAGGCGAGACGGAAGAATCATGCAAAGAAAAGATGATCGACTACTGTGTCGGGCGAGCTCTGTATGCCAACAACGCCCGTGGCCACATCATCGGCGACACCGCAGGAATGCTGAAACTCATCTTCGCGCGCGCCGATAAGAAACTTCTCGGAGTGAGCATCATCGGCGAGAGCGCCACAGAGCTGATTCACATCGGAATGATAGTTCTCGACCACAAGCTGACGATTGACGAGTTTATCGAACAGGTTTTCAACTATCCCACAATCAGCGAAACCTATAAGTACGCTGCGTACGAGGGACTAGGCAATCTTGCCGGGCACAAAGTGCGCGACGGCTAGTTGGTTCCGGCAATGAAGGTTGTGGGGATGAACTCAAGACGGCTGTTATTCGCCTCTCTGGCGATGTCAAGCTACTCCGAGGCCTGCAACTGCGGGATCGAATACTTTCCCTTGACAGGCCGTTCCTTCTTCCAATCGTGATACGAGTGGCACTCCGAGCAGCTCCCACTGGCCGCATCGTGCTGCGGTCCGCGGTCCTGATGGCAGCTCCGGCAGGATGTGATTCCCGGCAGCAGAATGTCAGCCTTATCGTGACTATCTGGAGTACGGGTATGGCAGGCAATGCAGCTCAGGAGGCGATGGGAATTGTGGCTGAAGTCAGCATGCAGCAACCAGCGCGCCGGAATGGACGACCTCGCCACCGTGGGCAGCCCCGCGGTAGCCTCGATCATGACGTGGCACAACTTACAGCCCTTGTCGAATAACAGCCGATCCGCCAGCATGACTTGCAGGTCAATCCATTCCTGCCGCGTATGTGGCACCGGCAGCGGCAATTTCATTTTTCCCGGAACCACGCGTTCCGCCGGAATCGGCTCCCCCATCGCCCCGGGATGAGATGCAAAGTAGTCGCTGTATTTCTGGGCCAGGAAGGCTTGCACGACCTCCGGTTTGTCATGCGGCGCCGCCTGATCGAAGCGCTTGTCAAATTGCAAGTCCTTCACGTGACAACCCGCGCACTGATTGACGTAAAGAATTGGCTCCATGTAATCCGCGGAGCGCGAGGGCTTGGCGTTTCCACTCTCGCCGGTCGCGATATTTGTGAGCGGTGCCGTCGCCTGAGGCATCGCATATGGCCAAGCCCCCTCCGCCCCCGCCGGGCGATGACAATCTTGACAATCCATTTGCACCGGGCCAGCCGGCCCCGCAAGGTTGGGACGAAGATGGGCGTAGTGGTTCAGCTTGATCTGCCCGGGATCAGCTGCCCCCGGGCGCAACGCCGCAAACTCCGGATGCTGCTTGTCAAAATCCTCGATGACGCGCCCATACTGGGAGCTTCCAGTCCGAGTGCGCAAATCAGCGTGGCACTGCGTACAACTCGAATCGCTGGTGCTCGCCAGTCGCAACGAGCCCTTATGCTCCACGTGACAAGAGCCGCAAGCGGGCGTGAATGCCACTTTGTCGGCATGGTGCGCAGGTGCGTCGTGGCATTTCAAACAGGCACCATCACTGACTTTTGCGCGAAAGAAACCCAGCGTGGTCGCGTGGCAAACATCGCACCGTTTCCCCAAGATCGCATGCGATGCGGAGAGCGGCCCACTGCTATAAACCTTCTGCCCGGTAGCCCGCACCGCCGCGAACCAGGCCACCGCCACGACCGGAACCAGAACCGACAGCCAAAACCGCCAGCTCCGCAAGGGATGGGAATGGGTGAAATACTGCAAGTCCACCCGCTTCGCGAGATTCTTGGTTGTTCGGACGCGTCGCAGCATGCTTGCTCTCAGTATCGCAACGCCATGACGGCGTGCACCGCTCCCAACAATAAGAGCGCATAGGAGAGAGGAATATGCACCAGCAGCCAGCCGTGAAGAATGTGGTGATAGCGGGCCTGCTGATCAATTTCGCGTTTTTCTTCGCAGATATTTTCCAGATCATCCACGGTCGAATGAAGATTAGGCGGAAGCAGCAAGCGCAATTGCTGAAATATCCCCTGGGCCCGGCTGCGATCACCCAGGGCAAGTCCTCGCGATCCGCCCCGCGAAAGATATGGCTGCATCTCGCGGCCAAAGAATTCCGTCAATTGGACGCTGGCCTCCTCATCCACCTGCAAGCCGGAGGCAACCGTCAGTCCGCCCATCGTACCCGCGCTCGCCGAGGCCGCCAGCTGCTGCTCGCTCGCTTGAGCAACGCTACCCAGGAGCGCAGCGCACGCCTCGTTCACCAAAGCGGATGCTTCATCCAATAGCTGCTCGCGAACGCGGCCGATTTGCTCGTAAATAGTTTCCAGAGGAATCCGCTGCGTGGTGAGTCTCGGCATAAAATGCTGCAATACCGCCCCCACAATTCCACTGACAAAGACCACAACAAACATCCACATCAGAGCGCGCGTCAGCCCCACGCCAAAGTGAAAGCCGGAATGAAACAGGATCAGCGGAAAGCTGACAAAACCCAGCCAAAGATGTCCCCGCATCCACGCCTGCGCCCGTCCCACGCGCCAGATCGGTACCTTCTTGCGCGCACCCAATAATCCGGCAAACAACATAAAAGCTGAAGCGACGCTGCCATAGATCAGCCCCATCATCGTGCCGCCGCCTGCTCCCTGCGGCGAGCGGCTGTAGGGCACATAGGCAATCGCGGCCACAATCAACCCAGCCAGACTGCCGATGCACCATTTCCGATGGGTCTCATCAATGCGCAAGTATCGCTGTCCTTATTTCCGCAACGTCTCCTGCTTCAGCAACCCGCCGAAAAACGCCGTCGGATTCACCCGGTGCGCCGCGTCATGCGGGCATGCATAGACGCAACTGGGTTCCTCATGGTCCAGGCACAGGTCACACGAAGTAGCTTTCACCTTCACGCCCGCAATTCGTCTTCCCGAATAGGTGGGATCATCCAGCTCCACCGGAAACGGATGCATATTGATATTTCCGTACGGACAGTTATTGGCGCACTGGCCGCACCCAATGCACCAGTCCTCGATGATCACCTCGAGCGTATTGCGCCGCCGAATCGATCCCACCGGACAGCCCACCATGCACAGCGGGTCACGGCATTGCCGGCAAGAAGTGGCCACCAGGTAACGATCAAAGCGCAGCCCATCCCGAATGAGCCGGCTCACGCCGTCATGGGCGTCGGCACAGGCCCGCACGCACTGGTCGCAGCGCGTGCACCGGTCGAGGTCGAGAATCAGCAGGCTCTGCGCCTCCATCAGGCCCTGGTTCAAGAACTGATCTACGGAGACGTCGGCCACCTGCGTCACCCGCAGCCGGTTTTGTTCCGTGTGCTCGGCGGCTTCTTCTTCCAGCTTCTTCCTGATCTCTGGAAAGCGATCGAGCATAAGCTGAAAATCCTCCCCGGGGACGCGGACCACTTCCACGTGATCAAGCGCAGTGCAACTCGCGATGCGCGGCGTGCCGGTGAGCAGAGCCATCTCGCCGAAGTAAGAACCGCGCGCCAGATACGCCAAAATCAAGTCTCCTCCGGGACGATGCTGCGACACCTTTACAAACCCCAGCCGCACCAGATAAAAACTGTCCGCAGGTTCACCCTGCGTGCAAATCACTTGCCCTGGCGCAAAGCGCAAAAGTTCCACGCGCTCCCGCAAGTGATCGATGAAGTCCGGTGTCAGCGACGCCAGCACAGGAACGCTACGCAGGTGCGAATCCAGCGCCCGCTTCCGGTAAGTGCGGTCCAGTTGCTCGCGGAATGTCTTGTTGCGCTGCATGATGTCGAGAACGTTACGCATCATCTCCAGCATCGTGCAATCGGTCTTGGCCCGCACCGTCGCCGAGCGCGGGTAATAACTCATGCAGGTCATTTCCCCGAACAACTCCCCCGGCCCCAATTCCGCAATCGGATTCTGATAGGGCAGATCGACCGGAGCATCAATCGGAATCGAAGCCCGGCTGCTTTCTTCGTTGCGCTCATCCTGCTCGCGGGACGTCAGCATGCTCCGCAGTTTGCTCAGGAATCCCGCAGAGCTGCCTTGCGTCTTCACGTGCGCGATCGGGCTCGACAGGTAAACTTCCGCCTTGCCCTCGGTGATGTAGAAAGCCGTAGCGCCAAAGTCACCTTCGCGGCAAATAATGTCTCCCGCGCGGAACCGCCGCTCCACGATCGCGTTATGGTTCAGCTCCAAGAACGTTCCGGAAACATTCTTGAAGATTGGCAAGCCCAGCAGGATTTGCGGATCGACCGCTCCTCCCTGCAGTTTGGTCCCAACCGCGCCCCGATTGGTCAGCGCACCCGTTGGGCACGACACCATGCACTCGCCACAGGAAACGCACGATGAGCTTCCCATCGGCAAGTTGTTGTCGAAGGCAATGCCCGCCTGATAACCCTTGCCGCGCCGCGCCAAAACCCAGTTGTGCCGAATCTCATCGCAGCCCCGAATGCACCGGTCGCACAAGATGCAGGCTTCATGATCCACGGCAATAGCCAAGGATGAATCGTCATTTCCGCGCGGAGTCGAGCGCCGTGGGAACCGTGGCTGCTCGATTCCCGACTCCGCTGCCAAGCGTTCCAATTCACAATCTCCCGAATGCTGCTGCCGTGCACACGGAGAAGGATGGTCTGACATCAATAACTCCACCAGCGTCCGGCGCACCCCCAGCACGGGCTCGGTGTTCGTCTTGACCGTCATCCCCGGCTCGGCTTGACGAATGCACGAAGCGGCATAGACTCTCTGTCCCACATCCACGACGCACACCCGGCATACTCCAACGGGATTCTCATTCTGCTGATGGCAAAGTGTGGGGATAGGAATTCCGTGTAGCCGGGCGGCATCAAAAATCGTAGTGCCCTGAGGGACCGACACAGCGATGCCGTCGATCGTAAGCTGCACGTCTTTTACAGATGTCGGTTTGACGGTCACAACATCGGGGCTCATAGCTATCTCAGAATCAATTGTTGAAGCAAACCCCCCCCGGACAGTGGCGGCGGATGATGTGTTCTTCCACCAAGCCGGGAAAATGTTTCATCACAGACCCGACCGGCACCGGCACCACCTGCCCGAGTCCACAGATTGACGCCTGCTTCATGGCCGTCGAAAGCTCCGACAACATTTGCATGTCTTCCTTGGAGCTTCTTCCTTCAGTCCAGCCTTTGAGCATCTCGACCATTTTTTGCGAACCCATCCGGCACGGCACGCACTTGCCGCAGGATTCGTTGCGGTAGAAGCGCGTGGCGTTGAGCGCCATGTCGAGCATGCATCGGCCCTCGGCGCACACCACAATCGCTCCCGATCCCACCATCGATCCCGCCGCCGCAACCGCGTTCCAGTCCAGCGGCAAATCGGCCATCGAGGCAGGTAAATACCCTGAGGAAGGTCCGGATGGCGCAAACGCCAGAAGCTTCCCGCCGCCCGCGATGCCTCCCGCATTTCCATGGATCATTTCGGCATACGTAGTTCCCATGGGAACTTCAAAAATGCCAGGGCGAGCCACGTCGCCGCTGATTCCAACGAATTTCACCCCCACCGATCCGTTTTTCCCCTGCGCCTTATACCAATCGGCGCCACGGCCCAGGATCACGGTCGCCAGGCAAAAAGTCTCGACGTTGTTGAGCACAGTAGGCTGGTTCCACAAACCATTCGTGACGGGGAAAGGAGGTTTATTGCGCGGCTCAGCGCGCTTGCCCTCGATCGCCTCGAGCAGAGCGCTCTCCTCTCCGCAAATGTAGCCCCCGGGGCTGACAAAAATCTCCAGATCAAACGCCAATTCACTGCTCAGAATTCGCGCTCCCAACAATCCTTCCCTGTAGCAGCGATCGATCTCTTCCTGCAGAGCCTCTTTCGGCCGTTCGTATTCGTGGCGGATGTAGAGGATCCCCTTGCGCGCTCCCGTCACCAGGCCGGCAAGAATCATGCCTTCGATCACCAAATACGGCACGCTCTCCATGATGCCGCGGTCTTTGATGGTGCCGGGTTCGCTCTCATCGGCATTGCACACCACGTACTTCGTCGAACCGGGAGCGTTGCGGACCAGTTCCCACTTGCTCGCTGTCGGGAACCCCGCGCCACCCATGCCTCGCAAGCCAGCACCTTTCAGTTCCGCCAGGATCTCCTGCCAA
This sequence comes from Terriglobia bacterium, assembly GCA_963765285.1. GTDB lineage: Bacteria > Acidobacteriota > Terriglobia > Terriglobales > Acidobacteriaceae > CAVWZH01. The sequence continues at coordinate 9,269 of CAVXVR010000005.1, read as the reverse complement.
TTCCGCGTCTCGATAAAGCGTCGCACCACCGCATACTGGCCTGAGCCGCTGTACGGATCGCAGGCCACTGCCACCCGCTCCTTACTATGGTGTTCTGCCCGCAAAGGGCGGCCCGCCAACGCTTCCTGGGCGAGCGTGACCGCATCTCGCCCGCCGATGTTGGCGTAAATCAGGTCGTTCACCACCATCGCTGGGGCCTGATCACACCTGCCGAGGCAGGAAACGTCACGAATGCTAACTTCCTTCGGGTCAGTATCTTGAAAAGCAGAAGCGAGCACGGACCGAAGCTGATCGCCTCCCCGAAGGTGGCAGGTCATGTCGGCGCAGACGCGTACGTCCACTTTCGCTGGCGGGCTGAGATGAAAATGGGGATAAAAGCTGGCGACAGCGTGGATTTGACTTACGGGAACATCAATCTTTCCCGCCAGCGACTTCAGCTGCTCGGCGGGCAGGTAGCCGAAATCCCGTTGTATAGCCCTGAGTTCCTCAAACATGAAGCCGGAGACCCCACTTTAAGGTATCTCAGGTCGAACCCCGCCCAGAGCGGCAAGAGCGCAAATGCTATTAGCAAAGTGCATTCCTGCTTCTGGTTTCGTCGGAACGAATTCCACTATGCTTCTCGTTGATTCCAGGTCGCCGTATAAGCGACCACCCCGACAAGAATCGATTCCGGCGCGTGGGTGAGGAATCATGAAGCGGGCAAATCCAGCGGTTGTGGAGAGCGCGGCAAGATGCTGAAGCAATTGCTGGGGGTCGTGAGCTCGCTGGCGGTACTGCTAGCCACGGGCTACGCCCAGACCTCCAGCCTTTACGTGCAGAAAACCGCCGCGGCCGGTACGTACAACGGCCCCGGAGGATGCGCGGCGAGCAGTTGTCACGGCAGCGTTCAACCGAAAACTACCACGCGCATATTCCAGAACGAGTACACCATCTGGATCGCCCAAGACAAGCACGCCCGGGCTTTCAGTGTGCTCAGCAACAATATTTCGGAGCGCATCGGCAGAATTCTGAATATTGGCCCCCCGTCCAAAGCCCCCAAGTGCCTGGTCTGTCACTCGCTTCATGTATCGCCCGCGCAGCAGGCGCAGAGCTTCGAACTCGCCGATGGCGTGAGTTGCGAGAACTGCCACGGCCCCGCGTCAGGATGGCTCGGTCCTCACACCACGAAAGACTGGCCATATGAGAATTCCCTGCGGCTGGGCATGTACGACACTCGCAATCTGGAAAAGCGGGCCGTCAAATGCCTCACCTGCCATCTCGGCACCCCGGAGGCATTTGTCGATCATGAAATGATCGCCGCCGGACACCCCGATCTCACCTTTGAACTCGGCCTCTTCACTTCTGTCATGCCGCCTCACTGGAAGGTTCCAGAGCAGGGCAATCCGTGGCGCCAAGTGCAGGCGTGGGGGGTAGGCCAAGCGGTGCAACTGCGCGAATCGCTCAACCGGCTCGCCCGCCGCGTCAATGGCCCAGTGTGGCCGGAGTATGCGGAACTCGATTGTTTCGCCTGCCACCACAATCTGACCGGGCCGGAGGATAGCTGGCGCCAGGAGCGCGGCTACCCGGGACGCCGCCCCGGCAATCCGCCGTGGAATGAATCTCGGGTCGTCGTATTCCGCGATCTGGTGGAAGAGATCGGCCCCGCCACGAGCAAGCAGTTGAGTAATGAGCTTACGGAGCTTGCCGGCCTGATGAATCAACTCAACGGGAATCGGGACCAGATTGTCGCGTCGGCAACGCGGGCATCCGGTCTTGCCGACCAACTGGTGAAGCAGGTTGACGATCAGGCGTACGACTCTGCGCTGACCCTGCGCCTGATGCGGCGGGTGGCTCGTGACGGTGCTGCAATCTCAATCGAAGGCGAGCGTTCGGCTGAACAAGGCGCCATGACTCTGGACTCGCTGTTCAGAGCTTATAACCAGAATGTTAAACCGGCCAACGGTCCGGAGTTACGCATGGCGATCGACGGCTTGTTCGCACAGCTGCAAGATCCGTCGGCCTATTCGGCTCCCCGCTTTGCAGCCCAGATGCAAAAAGTCAGCGAAATCATGAACCGTCAGTTTCCGTAGTCTTCGAAGGGATGGGGATGGGCACTGCTGGCGGGAATTCTGCATCTGGGCCTGGCGAGCGGCAGGCAGAGCCCTGACGATCTCGCATGATGAACGCGGTTTTCAATTCTGGGGTAACTAGCGCCGCCACTCGTCGATCAGATTCGCCACCAGGCCGCTCCATCCAGTTTGGTGGCTCGCGCCCAGGCCCATTCCACTATCGCCGTGATAGTACTCATTGAAAAGCAGGCAATCTCTCCAGTTCGGATCTTCTTGGAACTTGCGGTAGAAACCGAAGCAGGGCCGCCTCCCTTCCGGGCCGCGCTTGAAGATCGCGATCATCCGATTGGCACATTCCTGGGCCATGGTTCGTGGCGTAATTGGATCCCTTCCGCTGCCTTTGATTTCTACTGAGAATTCGGGGCCAACGGCGTCGCCGAATCGTAAGAACGAATGAATCAGCAAATACGAAGTCGGAAACCACAAGGGGCCGCGCCAGTTGGAATTGCCACCTTTGAGTTTTACCTCAGCCTCCGCGGGCTCGTATCCCAACGAGCGATCTCCGAAGCGGAACGAATGTTGCTGGTGATGCTTCGACAAGCTGCGTAAACCGTAGGGTGAGAGAAATTCCCCGGGGTTCCAGATCCGTTCCAGCAGTCGCTTGAACTGATTGGGATCGGCGATCGAAAGGACGTAGCGTTGTTTTCGGTCACCGACAATGTAACAGGCATCGCCAACCAAATCGGGACGGTTCTGGATGAACCACTCCACATCCCGCAAGAAATGCGGGTAAGCTTCGAGTTGCTCCCGCTCCAGGACCTCGATTGCATAGAGCGGGATCAACCCCACCAGGGACCGCAACCGAAATTTGTGAAATTCGCCGTTGGGATAGCGAAGTACATCGTAAAAGAACCCTTCCGCCTCATCCCACAACTGATAATTGCGGCCGCCCATCTTCTTCATGGCCGCGCCGATGTAGATAAAGTGCTCGAAGAACTTGGTGGCCACACCTTCATACACACGGTTCTCCGTTGCCAGCTCCAGTGCGATGCGCATCAGGTATAGACAAAAGAAACCCATCCAACCGGTAGCGTCGGATTGCTCAAGGATGGCTCCGTCGGGAAACTTCTCTCCACGATCCACCACGGCGATGTTGTCCAAACCAAGAAAGCCGCCTTCGAAGACATTGTTGCCCTGGCTGTCCACCCGATTCACCCACCAGGCAAAGTTCATCAGCAGCTTGTGCAGACATTTTTCTAAGAATGCCCGGTCGCCCATGCCGGTTCGTTGCTTCTCCGTCTGGTAGACCTGCCAACAGGCCCAGGCGTGAACCGGAGGATTCAGATCGGAAAACTCCCATTCATACGCCGGAATCTGTCCGTTTGGATGCTGGAACTGTTCGAACAAGAGAACCCAGAGATTCTCCTTGGCAAATTCAGGATCAACCAACGCAAGCGTGATGCACTGAAACGCCAGGTCCCATGCGGCAAACCAGGGAAACTCCCACTTGTCGGGCATGGAGAGGACTCGCATCGAGTTCAAATGCCGCCAGTGAATGTTTCGCATTTGTTTGCGGGACTCGGGCGGCGGAGCTTTTGGGTTGTCGCCCTCCAGCCAACGGTTCACGTCCCAGAGATAGATTTGCTTGCTCCACAGCATTCCAGCCAGGGCTTGTCTCTGGATCAGTTTTTCGTCCTCGGTGGCGGCCGGGGGATGCACTGTGGCATAGAATTCATCAGCTTCCATCTTTCGCTGGCGGACAATCTGGTCCACGTCTGCAAGAGGCTGCCGCAGCATTTCCCGCGTCAGTCGGAGCAGCAGAGTCACCGACCCGCCAGATGGAACATTCTTCCGATAACGAATGCAGGCCTTCGTACCAACTTGCCCCAGATTCACGCAATCTTCGTGATTTACCACGTAGCGGTGAAATGCGTCTTTCACATATGGTTTGCGATTCCCGAGGCAACCATATAGCCGCACATTGTTGCTCTCGTTGTCGGTGAATAGCACATCGCCGCCAGGTGGAGCATAGAGATACAACGCCCCCAAAGAGTAAGGAAACTGAAGATTGCGTAAGTGGGCTGCGCCGCGGTCATCTGCGAGAAGCGTAGTGCAATCGCCAGGCGATTGCGCCGGGCGAATCGACGGCTCATTGCCCGGCGGTTCTGTCCAGGCCCATGTGTTGCGAAACCAAAGATGAGGCAGCAAATGCAGTTCAGCGGCCGCAGGTCCACGGTTGATGGCTTCAACCCGAATGCAGATATCTTCCGGGCCGGCCTTCGCGTATTCGACGAACACGTCGAAATAACGGTCGTCATCGAAAATGCCGGTATCCAGCAGTTCATACTCCGGCGCGCCGGCTTCGCCCCACCGCTGCCGGTTTTCTTCAATCAGTTTTTGATAAGGGAACTCCCCTTGCGGATACTTGTACAGCATCCGCATGTAGCTGTGCGTGGGTGTGTTGTCGAGGTAGAACCAATATTCTTTGACGTCTTCTCCGTGATTGCCTTCGTTCCCCGTGAGGCCAAACATGCGCTCCTTCAAAATCGGGTCGCAGCCATTCCACAGCGCCAGCGCAAACACGAGAAGTTGATACCGATCGCAGATGCCGGCGATGCCGTCCTCTCCCCAGCGGTATGCCTTGCTGCGCGCCATGTCGTGAGTGAGGAACTCCCAGGGGCAACCGTCGGGGCTGTAATCCTCCCGCACCGTTCCCCACGACCGCTCGCAGACATACGGACCCCACTTGCGCCAGGGCGCAACCATTCCTTCGTAAGGTTCTGCCAGCCGATGGTGTTCTCGAGTCAGGGGTTGCTTGCTGGGATTGTCCGCCACGATCAGCGCTTCGCCTCTACTGCCGGACCCAGTCGCGCCAGAAAAGCTCTCGGTGTCTGCATGTGTGCCACGAACCCTCTCTCAGGAGGAGTCCCTGTCCTTGGTAACATAGCCACGCAACCCTCGCAAAGGAAATGCTAACAAGGGACTTCGCCTTATAAATGGCATCAAACCTGGTAAAAGCGAACAGCCTACTTGCTTTTCATCACGTACACGCCATCCCAATCCGGCTCGGGTGCATTCTCCATGAACTCCAAGGCGCGTTGCAGGAAGATTTGCGTCGGCCCATCATCCGGATACGACGCAAGAAGTTCGCCGAACCGCCCCGCCGCCTCATGCCACTGCTGGGAATGATAAGCCGCCATTGCCGTCTTGAAGCGGTTGAGCAAAGGCTCGTGCGTCGCTCTTTCGGACGCGGCATCCATCAACTCGTAGATTCCAACCGGCTGGTGCTTTCCTTTCACCCGGATCCGGTCCAGCTCGCGGCAAACAAAATGCTCTGCCACCCGGCGATAAGTCGCTTCGCTCATCACAATGCGCGAGCGGTACTCCTTAGTCATCCCCTCTAGTCGAGACGCCAGATTCACGTTGTCCCCCATCACCGTCCAAGCCAGCCGTTTCGATGAACCCATGTTCCCAACATTCACCGGGCCGGTGTTCAGCCCGATTCCGATCGAGATTTCGTGCCGGCCCTCGGCTTGCCACTTGGCATTGAGTCTTTCGAGGCTGCGGCTCATTTCGAGGGCGCAGGTGCAAGCGCGCAGAGCATGATCGCTCTGCGGATAGGGCGACCCCCAGAACGCCATAATGGCGTCGCCAATATACTTGTCGAGCGTGCCCAGGTTCCGGAAGATCACATCGGTCATTTCTCCCAAGTATTCATTCAGCAAACGAACCAGTTCGTCCGCGGTCATACCTTCCGAGAGCGTAGTGAAACCACGGATGTCGCTGAACATTACGGTCAGTTCTTTGGTCTCTCCTCCCGGCCGGATGTACTTTTGCGGATCCTTCTCGATCAGCGCAATCACTCCCGGCGAAAGATACTGCGAAAATGTCTTGCGGATCTTTCGCTTCTCGCGCTCCTCGAAAATCATGCGGAAGCTGGTGATCGCCGCATAGTTAGCCACCAGCGTCGCGGCTGGAATGACAAAGCTGGTCCATTTTCCCCAGGCAGCAAAGCTGAAGTATCCAAAGCAGGCGAATCCTGCGAGCGCGAGTACCAGCGACAGGGTTGAGACCAGGGGACGGGCCCGCGCAAACCACGCGCCAAAACCCAGGCCGAACAGCACAATGAATCCAACGTCAATAATCTCCTCACGGATGCCTCGCGCCAGAAATGTGCGTCCCTTCTCGTCACTGTGCAGCAGGTTGTCAATGATGTTGGCGTGGACTTCCACTCCCATGTAACTGGCATTGGCGTTTTCGAACGGCGTGTTCCGCAGATCGCCAATGGCCATAGCGGTCGCGCCCACCAGCACAATCTTGTCGTTGAATTTCTCCGCCGGAACTGCTCCGTCGATTACGTCAGCCATCGAGTAGTGCGCATAAGTGCGATAGGGGCCGGTGTAATTAATCAGAGCCGTGCCGTCCCGCGAAGGCTGCAGCATGTGCTTGCCAAACTGGATCCGCTCCAACCCTGTCTCAGCGATGTAAGCCGCAATGTCCTGGTCCGGGATTTTTTCGTATTCCCGCACCGATTGCAGCGCGAGCGAGGGGAAAAAATCCTGGTCCTGATAGCGCATGATCAGGAGCGCGTGGCGCAGCGTCCCATCCGGATCGGGATTGATGTCAATAAATCCGTACGACGCAGCCGCTTCCGCCAGCTTCGCGATATTTGCTTCCGCGCCGGTTGCTACGGTCCCGCCATTTTCAACCCAAGCTTTGCCGAGATCGAAATCTCCACCATCTTTATCTCGATTATTTTTGGACTTAACTTTCAGCACTTGAGGAAACGCTTTGGCCCATGCGATGTTGAAGTAGTCTTCCGCGCGCTTGGAATCGAAGGAGCGGGCGCGCTGACTGTTCAGGAACAAATGCCCCAGAACCACATTGCCGGCTTGTTTCAGCGCAGCCGCGAAACGCGCGTCCTGGTCAGTGGCAGCTTCCACTTCCTGAATCTTTTTCACCAAGGCTGGCGATGCGTTTGGCCCCAGTTGCGTTCGCAGGGCTTGCAGCGCTTCTCGCGCGGAGTTGCTCTCTGGCGTGGGAAACGTGGCGTCGAAAGCCACGACGCGTGCGCCTCCGGCCGCCAACTGACGAACCAGCGCCGCATACGAACTGCGTGGCAAAGGAAAGGACCCAATTTTCTGAAGAGTCTTTTCGTCGACGCCTACGATCACGATCCGGTCGTCATGCGGCCGCGACCCACGCAGGACAAAGCGGAGATCGAGCGTGCGCAGTTCAGTATTTTGCAGGAAGACAAACCCCGCACGCTTATTCGCTCCGATGCCGGAAAACGCAAACAGCATCAGGCCCACCGCCGTGACCAGGACGGCCAGCGCAAGATCCACCTGCCGGGCCGTAAGCCGCCCCAGGCGCGCCGACCAACCGAGCCAGCTTTGGGTTTGCGATGTCATCCCGCTTGGTCGGATGAGCACCGGCCATTCCTACTGGGTAGTAAATCTATTTTGGGCACTGCGTCGACACGGGACACTTTCCCGGCGGTGTCGTTACCGGAGCCCGCGGCGCTCCGTTGCCGGCGGCAATGACCAGTCCTGCAGCCAGGCCGCTCGTCGCCGCCACCAGACCACCGACCACCAACACATGTTGCCAGGTGTGCGACGCCACTGTCGCTGCGACCGGCATATCGGGAACATCTGTCGATTCCAGGGTCGCGCGCTGCACATCCCCCGGCGTCGACTGCACCGTGTAGCCACCCGGAGGCAGCTCAGTAGTGATCTCCACCATCTGGCCAGCCAGCACAGTCAGCGAATTGCCTGGTCCCGAATTTGTGGAATTCTGTTTGGTGAAGTGAGCATTGCCCAGGGGCGTAACACTTACCTGGCCAACGTAACAAATCACGGTTGTCTTGTTGCCACTGAAGGCGACGTAAAAATCCGTGCCAATCACTCCGATCACGGCGTTGGGAGTGTGCACTTCGAACTTGCCATTGGGCTGCGTGATCTTCACCACTTTGCTGCGCAGCCGGCCGGCATCCAGTTCCAAAGAAGTCTGCTGTGAAGCCGTATCGTGCTGCACAACGCGCAACACACTGTTGGAGCCGACGCTCAGGATCGAGCCGTCGTCCAGGCCCGCCCGCATGCGGCCGCTGGCTCCAGTCTTCAGCAAATCGTTCCAATCCACCTGCGCTTTGGCCTTGGCCGTCTGGTCGTTGACGGTCGCCGCGGGAATGAGCGCATTGATCTGACCGGCCCGCTGTCCACCCGTCGCTGGGGCGGCGCAAACCGCCGGCAACGGCGACAACGAGAGACACAGCACTGCAACCATGAGGCGTTTCAGCATAGGCAAACCGATCCCTTTTTCCAAGAATCAGACGCTTCTTTTTGAGAGTCTAGGCGAATTGTGGCAGACCTCCCGATAATGTCAACGCTTCCCGCCGGTGGAGGTGATTACTGTGGTTACCTACAAGTGTGTGTATCTTCGTTGTTTTGGGGCCACCGAGTGTCCAATAAACAGGTTGAAGCGCGAGGCAACGCGGTTGAAAGGGCTCGATCACGATAACTCTGGTATGCCCTATCCGAATCGAAACATACGTGGCCCTCACCTCCAGCCCAGAATTAGAAATCCGATGCTCTATCCCCTTTGAGCAACGCGCCCGCATGCTGATTCCACTGTAGTTGGCTGAGTCATCTCATCAGCAGACGAGAAAATGAACAGGCATCCATGGTGCGCAGCTCTTTGGCCGCCTTGAAAGTGAATAGAACGACTGCCACGAACCCGGCGTGTGTATCCCGCTCCGCCCCGTGGCGTATTCCTCGGCAAAACAAGACGTGTGCACTTCTAGCCCTCTCACGCTTATGCGCACAAGCGGAAGGAAGGGCCGAACGAGCGGAAATCTGATGATTCTCGCCCCTTCAGTCCTCCCGCTAAAATCCTTGGATTTCCAGTCTTGTAAGGGGTGAATTCAGGGGAGGATTTTAGCTCGCTTCTCACTCGTTCTTCGCCGATCCCGTCCACGGCCAGATTGAGGCGAGAGGTGCTCCCCTTATCGTTTACGGCAGAGTGTTAGAAAACCTGTCCAGAATCGTACCGGTGGGAGGCCCGCAGAGATTGCCGTCTGTCCCCAAGTTCCCCACCTGATCGCAGAGCACAGTTTCCGCCACGACCTCCCGCTTGCACCGCTGACCACGGCAGCGGATTTACACTCACAACCCTTTCGCTGTGGTCAATGAGTGCTATAGAGATTTTTCGCCAACAACATTGGTG
>CAVXVR010000004.1:0-1091196 GCA_963765285.1 Terriglobia bacterium | reverse complement strand
ATGGGGTTGCTGGCCAAAATCGGCTGGTAACCCCTTCAGTATTTGCGGCTTATGAGCAGTGCAATTCACGATCACTTCTCCTAGTTCACCATTACCTTTTGACCCTCGCCCCCTGTTTTGAGCACAGTTGAGCACAACTCGCTGAAAAAGGTTTCTTCCAGCTTCTTCATCGACTCAACTTCAGAATCGGGCTGCAAGTGCACATACACGTCACTCGTAATTCCAATACTCGCATGCCCAAGAAAGCTCCGCGTCTGTTTCAAGTCACCCGTGACTTCCTGCATCTGTGATCCGGCTGAGTGCCGGAACAGATGGAATCCGTATCCGCTATCTTTTTGTCCTTGCGCAGCCTTCCACTCTTGGGAGCTCTCTGACTGTCGGTCAGACAAGGGAACGGGTCAAGCGTGCTCTCCGATTAAATTGTGTGCGGAATGTGGGCCGAAACTCAGGCTTTACGAGACTGGTCATGACCGTTGGGTTACAAACCCAACGATCTGCTTCCCGCCAATGGAAGCGATATTTGAAAACGGGGTCACCAGGTTTGGAACTAACATGAATATTTCCCGGTGCTTCTTCACAAATCTCCGGACGGTGTCCAGGCCCGTGCCTTCTCCCGCTCCTTTGGTTGTAAAAGAAAGCTCGAAGATCGGAAGCAGTACGTCGTCAGAGATTCCGGGGCCGTTATCGCCAATCTCAACTACGACGCAACCGTCGTCGCGGTAAGTCCGCCAGTTCCGGCCAGATCCTGCGGCTTGATCTTCTGACATTGAATTTTGCTGCAATCTCCCCATGTTAAGGACCTCTTCGTCTAACGTCCAGGCGCGAGGCTGGCTCGTGTCCCTTGCTTCTAGGCTAACCGTTGGTGTCCCTAGTGGGCCGATATTAAAGGTAAAATCAGCGCCGACGGATGTTCGTCATCGTGATAAACGGTGTTGGTGGCCGAAACATAGGTCTTCGCGAAGGCGGGATCTTCGCCGTTATTCAGGTTCCGGTTGAACCTGGGGAAATTGCTGCTGGAAATTTCCAGGCGCACCATGTGTCCCTTGAGAAAGACGTTCCCCGTCGACCACAAATCGATGATGAACTTGTAGATCTGGCCCGGATTCATGAGGGTCGATTTCTCATGGGAATCCCGGTATCGAGCGCGGACGATCCCCTCGGTCAGATTTTGCGCAAATCCGTCCGGACGGACATCAACTAATTTGGCTGTGAAGTCGGTATCCACAGCCGTGGATTTCGCGAACAGTTCCAGACTGACTGGCCCTGTAACTTCAGTGTCTCGCGCAAGCGGTGGCGTCGTGTAGATCAGGACGTCTTCACGGGCTTCGGCGGACCGCTGATCGAAAGGACCGGCCGGCAGGCGTTCGAAGTCGCAGCACAAAGGACCGCCGATCGTGGGTACAGGGTTCGAGGGGTCGTATAGATAATGATCGGAGATTTCCGACCGCGGCGGCACGGTGGAAAGTGTGCCGTCACCGCGAAGGGAATTTGCGCTCTTCGTAGAGTGCAGAAAATATTTTGTGCTTTGAGCACGAGCGAGGGGCCAGTCATCTTCTTCCCGCCATCGGTTGACACCCATAACAAAAATCTTCACCGGCTTGCCTGCAAATTCGTTCTGGACGCCCTTAAATAGGTAGTCATACCAGTTCAAAGTAGTTTCGCTTTCATCGAACTCGGCGGCGGCAGGCCCAAAGTCGACCCCCCCGATTTTCCTTCCGCGTCCGGCATGGCCTCCGATGGTCACGATCAGACGCTGACCTTTGCGCGCCAGTTCACTTCCACCGTGCGCCTTAATTCCCATATAGTTGCGGAGCGCGCCCCCTTGGAAAATGTCGTACCAGGCGGCGATGGTCAGCACTGGGACGGTGATGTCACCGAAGTGCTCTTCAATCGATATCTGTTTCCAATACTGGTCGTACATGGGATGGGCCAGCCAATCCAGATAATAGGGTGCGAGCGCAGCGGTGGACACCGGTGCTGATGATGGATCAGGAAAGTTGAACAACGGATAGCTCGCCAGCGGCAGTTTCCATATTCCTACAAGAGCGTTGTTGTTTTCTTGCACCATTCGGTCGAAGGTGTCCTGGGACAAGCCGGAACCCCAAGATTGATTGAACCACTGCTCGAAAGCGCCACCCTGGTAAGTCCAGTTCTCGTAATAGTTGCTTGCGGTTACGAACGGGCAAATGCCGGCCAGATGTGGCGGGTGTGCAATCGCCGCGAGCATCTGAGTCGCCCCTACGTAGGAGCCGCCCCACATGCCGACCTTGCCGTTGGAATAGGGCAGGGCTGCGGCCCACTCAACGGTGTCATAACCGTCGTCCGGTTCGTGCTTGAAGGTGTACCAGTCTCCCTCGGAAGTGAATCGTCCGCGCACGTCTTGAATGATAGCGACGTATCCCCTCGCGGCAGCCCTGACGCCAAAATCTGCCGTGTTGCTCTTGTTGTATGGGGTACGTTCAAGCAGAACCGGGAATTGGCCTTCCGCTTTGGGCCGATAAATGTCCGCTCGGAGATTGACCCCGTCACGCATCGTGACGGCGACAGCCCGCTCGATAGTTACCTCGTAGGGCTGGGCCGCGTGAAGCAGCGGCTTGGCCAGCATCAGACCAAGAGCAACCGCATAAACCCCGTTCTTCCTGGTGAGCATGGGCACGTCCTCATGAACCACGGAATGTTCTAGGAAAATCTTGGCCGCGTCAAGGATGGATTATAATTTATACGAAATTGGCAGAGCAAATGAATGCCCTGCGGGCAAAAGATTGAGACAGAGATACGTTCAAAGATACACAGATGATCAGAAAGGTGGCGAATATGAACAGGCGGGACATTTTGAAATCGGGCGTTGGTTTGAGCGGTGCGTCCCTGTTCTCGAACCGCCTTCTATCTCAAAATGTGGTTAGAGCTCACGAGACGGTTCGAGACCGGCTTTGGATGTACGGCCAGGAACCTGGACAACAAAATGGACAATCCAATGTACCGGGGAAATCCTATATCACGGAAGCTGAGGCTGCCTTTTACTTCTCCACGCCCAATTTGATTTTTGGCAACTTCGCGAAAACACCCGATTCTCTTGCCGGATACCGGCAATTAGCCATACCATGCCGACCGTTCAAGAGAGTGGTTTGGTCAATCGTCGATTCCGGTCACACCGATAATCAGAAGAGGGACCTAGTGCTGCAACTTGCGTCCGAAACCCCGAACATAACCGGCGTGATCATGGATGACTTCTTTGCCCGCGGATTTGGCCAACCCGGATACTTCAGTACGGCAAAAGAGAAGATCGGCGTCCTGAGCGTCGAGGAACTCCGGGATCTGCGGCGAAGGCTTAAGAGCGGGAAGAAGCTTGATCTGTGGGTTGTGATCTACGACCACGATCTTGAGCGCCCGGTCGAAGACCATTTAGCACTGTGTGACGTCGTGACGTTGTGGGTCTGGCAGGCCGCCGACCTAAAGCAACTGCCGTCATCGTTTGCAAAGCTCGAGAAGCTTGCGCCGAAGGCGCGAAAAATGCTTGGGTGCTTCTTGTACGATTTTGGCGATCAGACGCTAATGCCAGTCTCTGCCATGAAGTCCCAGTGCGAGCTGGGACTCGAATGGATTCAGCAAGGACGCATCGAGGGCATGATTTTTGATGAAAGCTCCATCTGCGATCTCGGACTTGATGCCGTTGAGTGGACTCGTGGATGGATTCGACAGGTTGGAGATCAGAAGCTGGCAGCGAAGAGCTGACAATTCTCGGCACCGACAACTACAACTTTGTTTTGAGTTGTTCCACCTGCCAAATTTGACGGCGCATCATGCGGGCGACGAGGCCTGAACGGACACTGTCGAGCAACGCGGCCAGAAATATTACGGCCCCGGTAATCACTGGATAAGCGTAGGGGTTGGCGTTGATCATGGCGAGGCCGTTTTGCACGGTCATGATGAGTACAGCGCCGACCACCGGAGCCCAAAGGCTGCCGCGGCCGCCGAACAAGCTGGTGCCGCCGAGCACCGCCGCGGCAATGGCCAGGAACTCGGCTCCCTGACCGAAGGCCGCCGACGCGGCTGATGTCTGACTCAGCGAAATGAAGCCGCCGAGACCGGCAAAGGTCCCGCAAAGGCCGAATACACTCCATGTGACCACTTGAACCGGCACGCCTGCTCGCGATGCTCCTTCCCGGTCCGCACCGATGCTGCAGACATAGGTACCGAAGGGCGTCGCACGCAGCAGCAGCCACGCGAGAAGCACGGCAACCGCGGCGAACACAAGAGGCACTGGCGCCCTGGCCAGCTTGGCCCGTCCCAGATTCGTCACGGCAGGACCGGCGAACACCATTTTTGTCGAAGAGAGAAAAAGACCCAGACCGCGCCCGATGAAGGTGGTTGCCAAGGTTGCAATGAAAGCAGGCAGTCGCAGCCTGATCACAAATAGCCCGTTGATTACACCGAACAACGAGCCGACCAGCACCGACACCAGCAGACAGATCCATGCCGGCGCCGCGGCCAGCCCCAGGCCGACGACGACAGCGGACAAATACATCGCAGCCCCGACAGAAAGATCCACGTCGGCGGTCAGCAGCACGAAATTCACTCCCAGCGCGACGACCATGAGCCAGCTCGACTGAACCAATATGGCCCACAAATTCTGCACAGAAAGGAACCGGGAGGAGAGCGCTCCGAAACCGACGAGAACCACGGCAAGAGAGATCAATGGCGCCCAGCGCAGGATCGCGTTCACGGTCCCCAAGAAGAGACGTGCGCTCAACTGGCTCTCCCTTGTCCGAAGGCGGCCTTGAGGATTGCCTCGCTCTCGAATCCTGCTCGCTTGAACTCCGCCTGCAATCGGCCTCTTCGCATGACCAGAATACGGTCACAAAGGCCGATCAACTCCTCGATCTCCGAGGAGATGATCAGAATCGCCATTCCACTTTCCGCGAGATGAGCCAGAACGCGATAGATCTCCTCCTTAGCGCCCACATCGACACCTCGAGTCGGTTCATCGAGGATGAACAGCGTCAGTTCCCGCAGCAGCCAACGGCCGAGTACGACCTTCTGCTGATTGCCACCTGACAACCTGCTCACCGGAGTGGAGCCAATGCCACGGCTTTTCAGGTTCAGCTGTTTCGCCAGGGACTGCATGGCATCCGTCAGGCCCTTCTCCCGGATTCGCCCATCGGCACGCCTCGCGAACAATGGCAGGGCTGCGAGCGACAGGTTTTCGGCTACACTTGCGTCCATCATCAGGCCCTCATATCGGCGGTCCTCGGTAAGGAACGCCACACCGGCCGTTATTCGGGCCTTGATGTTGTCGGAGGGAAGCGCGTGGCCAGCGATACGAACCTTTCCACTCCTGTGCGGGTCGAGACCAAAGAGAATGCGCGCCAGCTCAGAGCGTCCGGAGCCCATGAGCCCCGCGAGCCCAACAATTTCACCCTTTTCAACGCGAAACGTAATGTCATCAACCACGCCTGGTTCTGTGACACCCTCAACTTCCAAAGCATGCGAAGTGACTGTCGGTCGTGGTGGGCGCGGGGGGAATAGAGTCTCGATCGAGCGTCCCACCATAGCGACCACCAGCGCGTCGGCCGTGACGCCTGCGCATGGTGCTTTCATTGTCAGCCGGCCGTCGCGCATCACGATCAAGCGGTCAGACAGATGGAGCACGTCTTCCAAGGTGTGGCTGACATAGATGACCGCGACACCGCGTTCCCGCAGGCGTCCAATGATTTCGAACAGCCGTCCGGCCTCCCATCGTGTAAGGGAGGTTGTCGGTTCGTCAAAGATCACGACGCGGGCATCCGTGGACAGACCGCGGGCAATCTCCAGCAGCTGTCGTTCTCCTGAGGACAGGGTCCCTGCGGGAGCGTCTGGATTTGCCTCAAGGTCAACAGCGCGGAGAAATTCGAGGGCCCGTGTCCGCATCTTCGCCCGGGAAATAAATGGGAAGGCCTCAATGAGCCTCGGAGATCGACCAAGAAACAGGTTCTCGGCCACCGAAAGATTAGGGAAGATGTTCAATTCCTGCTGAATGAAGGCGACGCCAGCAGCATCGGACTCGCGGCGGCTTCTGGGCGAATACGGCGCTCCATCGAATAGAATGCTCCCACCATCGCGCGGGAGCACCCCTGCCAGAATGTTCATGATCGTGGATTTCCCTGATCCGTTCTCGCCCACGACGCCCAACACCTCTCCGGCGTAAGCGTCGAAGGTGATTTGGTGCAACACGAGGATGCCAAAGAAGGATTTAGTCAATCCATCGACTCCCAGGCGAGGAATGTTGAGCCTTGTTTCGCGGCCGGTCACGCCCAACTCCAGCGGAGCCGACGGGCGACATCGATGATTGAGGCGATCAGGATTGCGCCACCTTTAATGGCGAGCACCAGGAACAGAGATAGACCTAAAAGCTGGAGAGCCTTATCGAGAACGGAAAGGAAGAACACGCCGCCGAGCGCCATCAGTACAGTACCGCGCCCGCCGAAAAGGCTGACGCCACCGATCACCGCGGCGCCTATGATGTCGAGCAGCATGTTCTGGCCAAGTGTCGGCAGGCCGGTCTCGATCCTGCTGGTATAGATAATGGATGCCAGGGCGGCGCAAAAACCCGATGCGGTGAAAACCGCCAATATGACTCGCTGTACGGGAACTCCCGATATGCGGGCGGCTTGAATATTATGGCCGACCGCGTAAACCCAGCGGCCGGCGAGGGTTCGTGAGAGCACATACCAGACCGTCAGAAGGGCTCCCACGAACAGAATCAAGGCAATCGGGATCCCCAGGACGGACCCGTACCCGATGGCAAGGAATGCCTTTGGCAAACCGCCAATGCTGACTGTGTCCGAGACGGAGGAGGCGTACCACACCGCTGCTCCTCCCCCCGACATCATCACGGCAAGCGTCAAAATGAATGAAGGGATGCGTAACAGCGCGCTGCACGCTCCGTTTAGTAACCCGATCGCGATCCCCACGACAAGGCATACGACAACACCTGAGGCCGTCGACCAGGCCTGGCCCCAATGGGCCGCGTGGCGAGTCATTACCGAGGCGCTGATTACACTGCCTAAGGCCATGACAGCAGGCATGGAAAGATCGATCTGGCCGACCAGCATCACGAGCGTCTGACCGACAACCAGAATCGCCAGCGGCAGCGTCGCGAGGAGCACGTTCCCAACGGTCTTGGTCGAAGCCATGGCGTGGCCAAAAGCCAGAAGCGCGACGAGAAAGCCCGTCAAAGTCAGCCCGCCCACGCCAACCGCACTTCCGGAGGCTTTGGCGGCTGTCGCCGCCCCGGACAGAGCCCCGCCAAGTACAGCCCCTGCTGCACCTAGCTGGGATTTGGCCTTCCAAGCTGAATAGCCCCACATCTGATCGCGCTTTTGCAGCAACGTCTCGCGGGTAATGACAAAGCCGGGGTCAACCAGTGTCTTGGGCGGTCGCTCGCCTGCCCACATGCGCTCAAGCGCGCTGAAGGTGAGCTGCACCTCATAGTGGAGGTTCTGCACTCCGTCGGCGTCGTAGTAGCCGTTGGCCAATTGAGCATAGCCGCCGGCGTCACCGTCGAAACCGGCAATCAGAACGTGACCTGGTTCTCCGGCCTTCTTCCATTTGCCGGCGACTCGGAGGGCCTGTTCGACCTGAGGCGTCAGAAAGTCCGACGAAATGACCAGCATGTTGACGTCGGGATGCGCCTGAAGCGCGTTGGACAGACCGGCGAACGCCTTGTCCGCGTTCCATTCGGTGGCGATGCGGGCCACGACCTCGACGATGTTCCCGCTGCGATCGACCGCATCCTGAAAGCCCTCCAGGCGGCGCACGCCGTTGGCATCACCGAGATCGCCGACCAGGATAGCGGCCTTGTACTGCCCACCTTGGCGACGAGCTTCCTCAATGAGCGTCAGAACCGTGTCGCGCATGATCTTGCGGTTATCGGCTACTACCGCGACGGAATAGGCGTCGTTGGGCGCCGGCGGCCGGTTGAAGTGCACCATCGGGATATTGGCTGCATTAGCGGCCCGGATAGCAGGAATGACTGCCTTGTCATCAGTATGGATGATGATGATTCCATCGACTCGGCGCTGGATCATCGACTGCACTTGCTGGTATTGCTCGTTGTCGTCCATGCTGGAAACTGCCTCCAACACGGACCATCCCCGTTCGGCCGCCTTGCTTCGCATGCTGTCGAGAGCAGCGATCCAAAAAGGCGAGATCAAGCTGTCGAAAAGGACTGCAATGGTGCGCTTTTGGCGCGTTTCACCGAAGGCAGTCGTCGCTACGGCTGCGATGAGCAAGCCGTTAAAGGTTCGCCTGTCTAGGTTCACTTGCCTGGGCTGCTCCTCTTTGCCAATCCGGGGAAGTATTCCGGGCTCAATCCCCGAACGGACGCGTCCAGTAATTGGATCGTGTGGACGACCTGCGTCGCTCTTCCACTCCGAGACAGCGCAGTCGCCATCTGCACAATGCATCCGGGATTTCCGGTTGCTACCACATCGGCGGCGAGGGAAACGATAAGTTCAGCTTTTCGTTCGCCGAGCGCGCGCCCAGCCTCCGGCTGTACTAGGTTATAAATACCCGCCGACCCACAACAGATGGACGCTTCGGGGACTTCTACCAGCTCTAGGCTAGGAATGCTTCTCAGCAATGTCCTGGGTTGTGATCGCACCCCCTGCGCATGTTGCAGATGGCACGAGTCGAGATACGCAACACGCATTGGCAGCGGATGACGAACCGCGCGAGGCACTATTTGTTCGAGCAGCTCGCTGACGTCTTTGCATTTTGCGGAGAACCGGCGGGCCCGCTCCTCATACTTCGGATCATCCCGCAGCAAGTGCCCATACTCTTTCATGCTGGAGCCGCACCCCCCAGAATTGATGACAATCGTTTCTACCTCCGCGCGTTCGAAAACATCAATCATCTGTCTCGCCAGCTCTGCCGCTGCCCGCTCTTCTCCTGCATGCAACAAAAGCGCTCCGCAGCACGGTTGACCCTTGGGAGCGATCACTTCGCATCCTTCTGCCGCCAACACGCGTGCCGTCGCCGCATTTACCTGGGAAAGGAACTCCCGCTGCACGCACCCGAGGAGCATGCCTACACGCCCTCGCGCCTCGCCGTGCGCGGGCATCACTTCCTGGATCGTCTCGCTTTCCGTCAGCCTGGGCGTCAGTGCCTCCATAGCTTGCAGCCGCTGCGGAAGAAGTTTCAAAATGCCTGTCTTTCGCACCAAGGCTTGGAGCCCTGATCCCTGGTATAGAAGCAAAGGCCACCGCAGAAGGCGCAATCGATCTGGTCTGGTGAGCACGCTGAAGAGAACCTGGCGATACAATTTGTCAACAAAGGACCGTTTGTGCAGCCGCTCGATCTGGGCGCGGGTTGCCTCAATCAGGCTGCCGTAATCCACACCCGACGGGCACGCTGTCGAGCACGCCATGCATCCCAGGCAAGAATCAAAGTGCCCGACCCAGGTTGAGGTGATTGCAGTCGTCCCTTCGCTCGCCATCTTCATCAACTGAATTCGCCCGCGCGGGGAATCCATCTCCCGGCCCCCCAGCACATAAGTGGGACAAGTCTGCAGGCAGAAGCCACAATGCACACACTTTCCAATGATTTCTGGCGATGGGGGGTCGTGCGCATCGAATGCACTCGGCGATGAAGGCAATTCCACACAGGCCGTTGCCTCAGGCGATTCTTTGATCATTAAATTCTCCCGACGAATCGCCCTCGATTGAGAGTGCCTTTATGGTCGAATTGCTGCTTAAGCGCTAACATCAGCGGCCGTTGGTCCCCGCTATTACCCCAGGCCTCCAACTGAGCTGCATCAGGAGGCTGACGCAACACCACAAGAGAACCTCCCCGAAGCTCCAAAATGGCTCGCAATTCTCGAAGCAAAGAATGCATCGCCTCCACGGCACCCGCTAAGCGGAGCCAGCCAAGTCCGGTCGCCTGCGCAACGACGCTCCAATGCAAACCAGTTCCGCAAGCCATGCGCTTTACCGCTTCAATTATCTTTGGGATCTCTGCGCCAGGCACGCTGATCTTCACAACCGTCTCGTTTCTTGTCGAAGAGCACAGCCGCTCTCGCGCGGCCCATACACTGGCCCCACTTTCGTGCATGAGCATCGGTTGGGCGAGCATTCTTAGCCGAGTTACTTGGGCTTCCAATCCCTTCTCGGTGCCCTCAAACGCGACATCGACCTCTGGCAGTGCGCCTTCCCCGCAACGCACCTGAAGTGAGATGTGAGCCAGCCTCGAATCCTGTAGTGCGAGGATAAACTGTTGCATTTCGGGAAACCTGGGAACTCCAACGGAAAATGTCCGCGCGTTTCGTGGCAGAGGGTGCACTCGAAAAACGGCTTGGGTGATGATGCCCAGGGTTCCGAGCGCGCCAGTAGCCAACTTCGGCAGGTCATAGCCCGCGACGTTTTTCACTACTTTGCCGCCGCTTCTCGCCAGGGTTCCGTCTGGAAGGGCCAAAGTCATGCCGATGATCAAGTCTCGAAGGCCACCGAAGCGGAGTCGCAGAGCGCCGCTGTCGTTCGTCGACAGTACACCGCCGATCGTCGCTTGCGCCGGCCACAACGCATCCAGCGCCAAGCGCTGGCCCCGATGGGCCAGCGTTTCTTGTAAATTCTGTATTGTGCAACCCGATTGCACGGTCACCGTCAAATCGGCCCAGGCATGCTCCACAACGCGGTTTAGTCGCACAGTTGATACGATCAGATCCACTCGTGCCGGCGGATTCCCCCAGCTTAATTTTGTGCCTCCCCCACGAGGCGCCACGAGCATACCGGATTCATTTGCGCACCGAAGCACAAGGGCAACTTCCTCTTCGTTCCCTGGTTCAACCACTATCAGCGCAGGCACGCCTGCGACAAGGTCATTTGCTCCTCCCATCCGCAGATGGGGTGCTCCGACAATCGTGCGCAGGATTTCGGCGTGAGCGCCGACACGCGGTTCGGTTCCGGCGGGTCCATTTCCGAGCGTGGTCAGAAGCGCTCCGCGATCCCCGCAATTTCGAGGGGGTGGGGTATATATTCTCCGGGCTTATCGCCACAAAACCGTGGCCGGGGGAACACTTTTGTGGGATTGGCCAGTTGTAGCGGATCAAATGCGCAACGCACACGCTGCATGGTCGCGAGGTCCGGCTCCGCGAACATCTTTCCCATCATCATTTTCTTTTCCTCACCCACGCCATGTTCGCCAGTGATTGAGCCGCCCTGCTCGATACACAGTTCGAGAATCTTGAACGACAACGCCTCGGCTTTCTTCTCCTGGTCAGGAATGCGCTGGTCATAGAGCACCAGGGGATGCAGGTTTCCATCACCCGCATGAAACACATTGGCCACGCGTAATCCGGCCTCCGAGCTCAACCGCTGAATTTCGCTCATCACCCGGGGAAGCGCCGTCCGCGGAATCACTCCGTCCTGCACGATGTAATTTCTGGAGATCCGTCCCATCGCTGCGAACGCTGCTTTGCGCCCCTTCCACACCAATGCGCGCTCGTGATCCGACTCCGCGACGTATCGCTGCTCCGCACCATTCCGGCGGCAAATTTCATCTGTCTCTTGCGCCAGCGTTTCGACTTCTGCCGATGGGCCATCAAGCTCCACCAGCAGGAGGCCGCCACACTGCGGATAACCCGCGTGCACTGCCGCTTCCGCAGCCTGAATCGCCAAACTGTCCATCATCTCCAAAGCCGCGGGCAGAATTCCGACTGCAATAATGTCACTCACCGCTGCGCTCGCTTTATCGGTTGTCGGGAAAGCCGCAAGCAGCGTGCGGGTGTACTCCGGCCGTTTCACGACCCTCAAGATAACTCTGGTCGCTATTCCCAATGTTCCCTCGGAACCAACAAACACGCCGGTCAGGTCATAACCCGGTGTGTCGAGCGTCTTGCCGCCGAGATGGACCAAAGTCGCGTCCGGAAGAACTACGTCCAGGCCCAACACGTGAGTCGTCGTAAAGCCATACTTTATGCAGTGTGCCCCTCCGGCATTCTCGGCTACATTTCCACCCACGGTGCAGACCGATTGTGATGAGGGATCCGGCGGATAGAAGAAATCGTGGTGCATTACGCGGCGCGTGACATCGAGATTGATCACTCCCGGCTCAACCACTACACGCGCATTCACCATATCCACTTCCAGGATGCGGTTCATCCGCGAGAGACCGATTACGATTCCGCCCTCCACTGGTAACGCGCCCCCGCTCAGTCCTGTTCCCGCGCCGCGTGCCACAAACGGAATTCGCTGACAGTGACATAGCCGAACAATCGCCTGGACCTGCTCGGTAGAACTGGGAAGAACCACGGCAAGCGGTAACTTCCTAAAGTTGGTCAGAGCATCGCTTTCGTAAGTACGGAGGTCTTCCGACGAGGAAATGAGACCGTGATCACCCACTATCGAACGTAACTCTGAAATGATTTTCACGTTCAATGCGTTCCCGGCCCGTGGCGATGCCCGAGTGCCGCCGAGGTTCTGCCCGCGGCATCGATCACGGCATTAACGCTCCTGGCCAATCTTTGATCGGTGATTCGGAAGGTCATCGCGGCTATTCCGACCAGTAGTTCAGCCATTTTCGGGGCGCCCACACCCGCTTTGTCTTGGCCGCACAAAGAGAACCGCAAGTTTCGTGTCCAACTTGTATTCTTTTCCCTCCGTGTTGGAAAAGCGGATATCGCCTCGGACTGCGTCCCGAAGATTCAGTTGGCCAGCGATGTTATTGATCCACGTGGGAGCATTGGAGTCCTCGAAGTCGGCCATGAAGACGTTCGCTCCGGAGTTCAGCCCGTTGATGATCATTTTGCGGTCGACAGGACCAGTGATTTCCACTCGCCGATCTCTCAACTCAGCTGGAATTGCAGCAACTCTCCAGTCGTCTTTTCGAATCGTTTCTGTTTCAGGCAAGAATCGCGGCATTCGAGCATTGGCGATTAGGGTCTGACGGCGCCGCCGGAGCTCAAGCAACTCTCGCCGCCGGCGATCAAGTGTGCGGTGGAGTTCAGCGATAAAGTGAATTGCTTCCGGACTCAGTATTTCCGCGCACTCAGCAGGAATCGAAGCGTCGTTTGAGGCGACAGCGCACTGGGAACCCTCAAAGCGCAACGGGGAGGGTCCTTTGCCCGATCGTGGCATCTGTGTCATGGTATGAAAACCAAATACCGCCATAGGCACCCTAACTCTGGTTCTGGTCAGTGTCAATGGACTTGTCTGCTGATCCGACCATGCGATATCCTATTATACGGTCGAAGCTATGATAACGAAGGGTCACATTGGAGTGAATCCACGTCCCAAGGGCTTTCTAACGCCGGTTACTCGCACCACTCTGACCGCAGATGTCTGCCGTGAGATGGTTTCGCATTTGATTCGTGGGGACTGGAGCGAAGGCGATCGGATCCCCCCCGAGCGCGAGTTGTGTCTGCAACTCGGCGTGGGGCGAGCTTCCCTTCGGGAAGCGTTGAAGGCCTTGGAAATTATGGGCATGATCGAGATCCGTCTGGGCGATGGAACCTACGTGTGCCGCCGCTCGGAGTTCTTGTCGCGACCGTTGCTGTGGGCGATCACTGGCAGTGCCCCGTCGGAGATCCATGAACTCGTGGAAGCTCGGCGCTTGATCGAAGTGGAATCGGCTGGCTTTGCCGCGGAACGGGCCACTCCTGTGGATTTGAAGGAAATTGGTACTCATCTCGACCAGATGGAGGCCAGCCTGAGCGACGTAACTGCTTTTCAGGAGGCCGACATCAGCTTCCACCTGGCTGTGGGGAAAGCGGCGCACAACCGGATTCTGCATAATGCGCTTCAATTGATCCGAAACTTAATGCTGCAGTGGATCGGCGAAACGCTGACGCGGCCGGGAGTGGCCAGCGAAGCATTGGAGCAACACAAGCAGATCTTTCTCGCTATTGCCAAACGAAATCCGGAGCGTGCCAAGATCACGATGCAGCACCACCTCGACTCCATGGCGAGTTATTTGGAACAAGTAGAGGAAGAAGTCCAGACTGGCGGTGATTCTGCCCCGGCGCCGGAAGGATAGACGCGAAACCTGCGGATCTATCGGATCATACGATATCTTTTGGCAGAGATCGGTATATCTCGGCATTAACCAATTAAATGACATTGCGGTAGTGACGGCCAGAAGTGGTCTGATAGGCTAACAGATCAGCGACTCTGACATGACGAGGAACCTTTGCATGAGGGCACTTGTTTATTACGGACCAAAGGATTTACGCCTTCAGGATTTCCCTGAGCCGCCGGTGCTTGTAGGTGAGGTTCGCCTACAAGTAAAGGCGTCAGGGCTCTGCCATACAGATTTCAACGAGTATCTGAACGGTCCTACGTTTGTCGCAGCCGTGCCGCATCCGAGGACTGGACGGTGCGCCCCGTTGGTTCTTGGGCATGAATTTTCTGGCGAGGTAGTTGAGGTTGGCCCCGGTGTAAAACGGATCTGCACGAATGATCGAGTTGCCGTCAATGCCGTCGATTGTTGTAGGAACTGCGAGTTCTGCCGTCGGGGCCTCCTGATTCACTGTCCATCGGCCGCGACGATTGGGTTTGCCCGCGACGGTGGCTACGCTGAATACGCCGTGGTTCCAGCAGATTGTTGCCACGTCCTGCGTCCCAAGGTTTCGTTTCGCGCCGGCGCCCTGGTCGAGCCGCTTTCTGTGGCGTTGCACTCGGTGCGGCGAACGAAAGTCGAGGCCGGGAGCCGGGCCGCCGTCGTAGGCGGCGGAACAATCGGCTTATGCACGCTGCAGGCGCTCCGGGCGTGCGGCGTTGTTGACGTTTACGTGATCGAGAAATCCGCGGCCAAGCGGCGCTTTGCTGAGGAATTAGGCGCAAGTGAATTCATCCAGGCCGATCAATCAGACTCGCGCCAAGTGATCCTCGATCGGACCGGCGGGTTGGGAGTTGATTTCGCATTTGAATGCGTCGGGTCGGGCGCGGCATTGCAGACCGCGTTAGCGGTGACCCGGCCCGGCGGCACAGTTTGCCTTTCCGGAGTCATTCCCCGGCCAATCGAGTTCAATTGGAACGATGTTTTAAGCAAGGAAAAGACGATCACCACCACCAATGGGTACCACGACGAATTTCCCATCGTTATCGCCATGCTGAATGACGGAAGGCTGAAGGCCGAGCCCATGGTCACCGAAACCCTTTCGTTGGACGCAGCGCTTGGATTCTTGACGCGCTTCGACGAGCTGGCAAGGGCCAACGTCAAGATGCTGATTGAGATGCGCTCGTAATCACGCTACGGGCTGTCGCAACAGATGAACTGGATTGGGCTCGTGGAACCGTCGTCTCAAATGTTGCCCTGAAAAACTGGGTGCGTTTCTCCGGTTTGACACAAGAATAGTCATTAGTCCATCATATGGTATGATCAATTCATCTCCCCCACTGTCCCACAGGAAAGAGGTTCAGGAGTTCCTAAGCCAAACGCCTTTGCCATGTTTTGTTGAGGGCAAATGGACGGCGCCAGCGTCTTCCAAGAAATTTGAGACTTTAGACCCGGGCACCGGCGGGGTTTTGGCAGAAGTGTGCGAAGCCAGTCCCGCCGAGGTCGGGATCGCGGTCGAAGCGGCTGCGAATTCTTTCCGCAAAGGAAATTGGTCCCGCCTGCCACCCAACGAGCGGGCAGCCCACCTCCACCGACTGGCGGACTTGGTGGAGTCGCGAAAAGCAATCTTCGCGGAAATCGAGTCACTGGACGTCGGCAAGCCGCTGGGTCAGGCGCAATGGGATGTGGAGA
Organism: Terriglobia bacterium; assembly: GCA_963765285.1. Lineage (GTDB taxonomy): Bacteria > Acidobacteriota > Terriglobia > Terriglobales > Acidobacteriaceae > CAVWZH01. Next base: position 1,075,476 of record CAVXVR010000004.1, on the reverse strand, counting down.
ATTTCGTGCAGACCCTTCGGTATTACGCGGATCTGTCGGTCCACGCCTCTGATCGTGTGACCCTTGCGGTGCCCCGTCATGAGGCGCGCACTGTGCACCAACCCCTGGGTGTGTGTGGATTTATCTTTCCCTGGAATTTTCCGCTCCTGCTGGTGGGCTGGGGCGTCGCACCGGCGCTTGCGGCGGGCAACACGGTTGTGATCAAGCCGGCGGAAGAGACTCCGCTCTCCACTCTTTATCTCATGCACCTCGTGCAGGAAGCGGGGATTCCGGATGGGGTAGTCAATGTCGTTACCGGTTCTGGTGAAGTCACCGGGGCTGCGCTCGCGAGTCATCCCGGGCTGGCGAGAATGTCCTTCACCGGCTCACCGGAAGTGGGCAGGTTGGTCGCGCGCGCCTGCGGCGAGAATCTGGTTCCGGTCAAGCTGGAGCTTGGAGGCAAGGGAGCGGCGGTCGTATTTGAAGATGTCGACGTGGAAACCACTGCCGAGGCGCTGGTTTCTGCGATCACCTTAAACTGCGGTCAGGTCTGTTGCACAGCTTCCCGCTGGGTTGTGCACGACAAAGTCTACGACCGCCTGGTTGCTTCTGCCGCAGAACGAATGAAGAAGATTCGAATTGGCTATGGACATGAACCCGGGACACAGATGGGTCCCGTAGTCAGCCCCAAGCAACGCAAAAGAATTCTTGGATACCTGGAAAAAGCGCGAGCCGAGGGGGCGAATGCGCCTCTCGATGGAGGAGTTGCGCGTGTTACAGGCCGGGAAAACGGCTACTACGTGAAGCCAGCGATTCTGACTGGTGCCCCCAGCAACGTGGCTTGTCGGGAAGAGATATTTGGTCCTGTAGCCTTCGTGCTGAGATTTGGCAACGAAGCTCAAGCCATCGATCTGGTGAATCAATCTCGCTATGGGCTAGCCAACAGCGTGTGGTCGCGCGATGTGGATCGTGCCAACCGAGTCGCGGAGCGTGTAGTCGCGGGCAACAGCTGGATCAACGCACACAATGTCTTTGTCCATGGCGTTCCTTACGGTGGAGTAAATCTCAGTGGCATGGGCGGCGGAGTGCTTGGCCCCAATACGTTCTTTGATTACCTGCGTGACATGTCGGTGGTGCGTCCGCTTTAGCAGTTGATGCTCGCGGTTGACGGCTAAAGAAAGACCTACCATGGCGATCGAAACCAAAGGCCGAGGCGCGGCCCGTGCAGAATCCATCCATCCCGGAGGGGCGAAGCCTTCTTCTCTGGGTGGCGGTGTATGGATCCGCGAGTTCGCCAGTGGCGCGTGTGGGGCGGTGGGGTTCAGCACTGGAACTGCAACACTGGAACCAGGCGCCATTCTGCCGTACCACAAACACAGTTTCAGCGAAGTCATCACGATCTTAAGCGGCGCGGCCAACGCGGCGGTCGAGGGGCGTTCATACCTTTTGCAGCCATTCGATGCCATGCACTTCCCGGCTGGTGTGGCGCACCAGGTCGGCAATGTTTCATCGGATTCTGCGCTGGTAGCGTTGTGGGCCTTCGCTTCCGCGGAGCCCGCGCGGCAACCTGTCGACCAGCCTTTCCGTGTTGTAAACCGTGGATTGTCGAACCCTTCACCCGACGTACCCGAGACTATCACCCGCTTTGCTGAGGCCGAGGTTTATGAACTGTCTGAGGGCACGGAGTTTCGGGACCTATTCGCGGGCAGGTTCGGCTCTGTGGGAATCTGCGGCGGGTACGGACGGTTTCAACCCGGAGCCTCTTTACCTTGCCATGTGCATCAGTTCGATGAGTCCATCACCATCGTCGAAGGAGACGCGATTTGTTTAGTGCAGGGAAGACGCTACTGCCTCAGCAAATGCGATACGGCCTTTGTCCCTGAGGCCCGACCTCACCGATTTGTGAATGAGTCAGAATCCCTTATGGCCATGGTGTGGGTTTACTCTGGCAGTGAACCGGAACGAACTCTAGTGGATGCCGGGTTTTGCGACGGGACGCTGAGTTGGCCGGGCCCGGAATAAGGGAATTTGTTCGAGGACACTGCAGCATGGGCACAGACGGCAGCTTCAAGATCGGCTTTTCCGCCGACTTCCTGAACGAACAACGGCGGTGCATTTTTCCGGATATCGGCTTATCACTGCTGGCCTCCGAGCCGCGGATTTCCTACGAATTCCTGAAAGAATATCGGGCTGAGTATGAACCCTCTCAACTGGCTGACTACGATGTCCTGATTACGATGAGGCCTCAGATCACGCGGGACTCCTTGCGCGGGGTCACGCGCCTTTGCGCCATTGGGCGTTGCGGCGTCGGCTACGACAATGTGGACCTCGCGGCATGTACGGACCACGATGTAGCGGTCTACATCACGCCTGAGGGAGTGATTCACTCCATGGCGGAATCCATCGTTCTCTTTGTTCTGGCGCTTTCGCACAATCTTGTAATTAAGGACCGTCTGATGCGTGAAGGACTTTGGACCGAAAGCTCGCAGAGGTTGGGACGTGAACCTCGAGACCGTACGATCGGGACGATTGGTCTGGGGAATATCGCGCGCGAGGCAGTTCGCATGGTACGCAGCTTTGGCGCTAAGCGTTTTCTGGGTTTTGATCCCTTTGTAAAAGATGAGACATTCGCGGCCTCGGGCGTGATCCGAGTTACGCTAGAAGACCTTCTGCGCCAGTCAGACTATGTTTTGGTGAATTGTCCCCTCACGCCCAAAACGAGGCACTTGCTGGGCGAGAAGGAACTGAAATTGATGAAGCCCACGGCAGTATTGGTCAACACGGCGCGCGGCCCCATTGTTGATCAGGCCGCGCTGATTGCAGCTTTAAGCTCGCGCACCATTGCAGGCGCGGCACTGGATGTTTTCGACAGGGAACCCCTCGAAAGCGATTCGCCCCTCTTGGGGTTCGATAATGTCATCTTGACCTCCCATTCGGTGGGATGGACGGAAGAGCTATTCCGCGATATGGGCACCATCGATTGCCAAGGAGCGCTAAATGTCTGTCACGGACTGGCGCCTGCCAGTGTTGTCAATCGTGAAGTTCTAGATCGCGCAGGATTCAAGAAAAAGCTAGAAGCGTACGCGAGACAGCGGGTGACGGTATGAACCCCACGAAAGACAAGCTTCAAGCCGGCGGGATCGTTTGTGGGCAAATGGTGTTGGAGATCTTCGTCCACGGGATCGCGCCCATGTTAGCTGCTTCCGGAGCAGAGTTTGTGATTTTCGATATGGAACATGGGCGCTGCGACATTTCATTGGTCGCCGAGATGATTGCCCTCTGCCGCGGCACCGGAGTTGTGCCGATCGCTCGGGTGCCTGACGCCAATTCCGCGCCTCTTTCCCGCGTGCTCGATCTGGGGGCCCTCGGGGTCATGGTCCCTCGCGTGGAGAGCCGCGCTCAGATGGAGGACATCGTTGTCCAGTTGAAATATCCGCCACAGGGCAAGAGGGGAGTGGCGCTCGGGCTCGCCCACGATCACTTTAGTCCCGAGGGACCTTCCTATTTCGCGGATGCGAACGCGCAGACCTTGGTCATTGCTCTACTAGAGACCGCGACGGCCTTTGAGCATCTGGACGAGATTGTGTCTGTTAAGGGCGTCGATGTCGCCTGGATGGGCCACTACGACCTCACCGTCTCGATGGGAATTCCATCGCAGTTCGACCATCCGAGATTTCTGGCCGCGATGGAGCAGTTGCTAGCGGCCTGTGCTCGACATCATGTTGCTCCTGGCTTTCTGGTGGCCAGTCCGGCCGACGCTCTCTTCTGGATTCGGAAAGGGTTTCGCATGATCAGCATGGGCAGCGACATCGGAGTGTTCATGAGTGGAGTGCGCAGTTTCCGCGATGCAGTGGACCAGGGCCTCAAGGCTGAATCAAAGGCGTCTCGTCGCCGAGTAATCAAATGACCGCCAGGTCGTGGCGGTGACAACCAGGAACTCACGATGCGAACTTATGCAACCCAAGGCGGTTTTCTCGCGGCTAAAGCCAAACCAGCTAAAGAGACATACGTGATGTCTGCTACGCAGAAGCCTGGAGTCTGGCTTGCGATCCTGCTTTTGATCGTCTGGTTGACCCATACCTTCGCCTTCGCCGCCAAAACCCAAACCTTGACCGGCGTGGTTGGCGACGCCATGTGCGGAGCCAAACACACCATGCGCGGCAGCGACGCAGACTGCCTCCGCACTTGCGTGAACATGGGCTCAAAATACGCGCTGATCGTGGGCGACAAGGTGTATGCGCTCGAGACCAACGACAAAACTGTGCTGAGCCAACTTGAGGAACTCTCAGCCCAGCGGGCCACGGTCACGGGTGAGGTTGACCACGATACTATCGTGGTGACCTCCGTCGCCCCCGCCAGGTAGCTGTTGCCAGGTGCGGGTGGGCAGATCCATCGTTCTGCCGGAATCACTGTTAGAGACCCCCCTCGTATTTATCTGTCCCCCAACCGCCAAAATGGGGACTAGGCCAGCCCCGCAACCGCAGGTGGGCCGCCTTGAGCAAAGGAGATCTGAAAGCAAAATCTTGCTACGTACACGTCCAACAACTGCGCTCATCTGTCCCTCGCATAGCGGGAGTACATATGGAGCAGCGTCAGTGTCGGTTGATAGCTCACGAAAAAGGTCGACCGGAAGCCATTCGGGTGCTTTTCGCGATAATTTATAAAATATACTTGACAAGCGAATTAAGCCTTCTAAAATGCAGTTTGACAGTCTTGTAGATCGAATGTGGGGGTAGTATGTCCCTCCCCTTACCCACTTGGGGTTAAAGCAGGAGATGGATTGTTCGCCCTTTGGACCAAATTATGCCCCTCGGCTGTTGTGCTGCTTCTCTTGGTCATTTGCACGGCTTCGGGATCAAGCCAAACCTCAGAAATACCTCCTCCCGCTGAACCGGAAATGGTCGCGGTGTTCCCCCCTGGCGCTGCCCCCGGCACGAAACTCGAGGTAGAAATTCGGGGCAGGACCTTGGATGGTGCGTACTCCGTTTGGACGGAGGACGGGAGCCTCAAGGCGGAAGTAACAAAGATCGAAGAGATTCAGCCGGGGAAAAAAGACGGAGGTGACGCGCCGGAGCCCAAGGGCGCTCTCCTGCAACGAGCGATTGCGGTGATCGAGGTTGATCAGCACGCTCAGATCGGTACCCATCGTTTTCGCCTGGTTTCCCCACGCGGTGTTTCCAATTCGCTCACGTTCCAGATTTTTTCGGTTCCTGTAGTCGCTGACGGCTCGTCCGCCCATAACACTCCGGCGCAGGCCCAGCCGGTGCGTTTATCGGCAGTGGTTAACGGACAGATCGATAAGGCCGGTGAGCTTAACTACTACGCTTTTGAGGCTCGCAAGGGCGAAAAGGTTAAATTCGACCTCGACGGAAGTGGTGATGTCCTTGAGGTGTTTGAGCACGAAGGAAGTTGGTTCGATCCAGATCGCATTGAAAAACTGGAGCCTGAAAAGACCCCTCCGTGTGGACCGAGTTTCTCCGATTGCCATTCTGTCCCATCGTGGATCTACCAATTCGCCAGGCGCGACAGTTACCTCGCCCGAGTAAAGGGTGACCCGGAATCTTCTTACCAACTCCGCATGATAGAGGTGGAGGGACCTCCCGCATTGCCTTCGCAGGACGCACGGCGCGCCGTTTCCGCGAACTCTGGATGGCGTGAGCGAGACTTCACACGCAAGCTGAGCCCCGATCGGCTGCAGGTGCTCTGGTCAAGAACACTCGCGGCCCCGCCCTTGGACCTGGAAGCTGCGGGCGGTGATTTTAAGGCAACTGCTGGAAGCGAACCTTCCGCGACGATGCCCAATAATTCCCTCTCTGTAGTGGCGGAACGCGAGCCCAACGAGACTCCGGACAAGGCTCTAGAGATATCGGTCCCCGCCATGGTGGAAGGAAGCATCGATCACCCCGGCGATGTGGACAGCTTCAAATTCAAGGTGAAGCCTGGTGAGCAGCTGGCTTTCGAGGTCGAAACTCCCGAGGTCACCGGTCCATATTTCAACCCGCTGGTACGAGTCTTGGATGCTCAGGGTCAGGAAGTCATGACCAACGTCTACAAAAGAATACCTGTCCAATCCATGGAGTACTGGGGCACCGTTGAACCGAAGACGATCCATACTTTCAAAGAGGGAGGGGACTACTTTTTTCAGGTCCGAGACATCACGCTTCAGCATGGAGAACCCGGATTCCGTTACCGCATCCTCATTCGTCCTCAGATTCCGCATGTGGGGGAAGTTCAAGTAGCCGAGGTGGTGCAGCATGCCGCGAATGACACCGATATTCTGGCTGATCGCGTCAGTTTGGTCCCGGGCTACTCCAAGAAACTCACGGTAACGACCGAGCGGGAAGAGGGCTTCAGCGGGGAAATCGCCGTAACTCTGGACAATTTGCCGCCGGGCGTGGAAGTTCTCCCGGCCACTGAATTGGAAGAGGAGCAGGTGGCTCCTCACGATGAAGGCCTCAAGCAGAGCTTCCGACCCGAAACCGAGCAGGTTGTTGTTCTTCTTGTGGCGAGAGAAGACGCTCCGGCAACGACCATTCCGCAATTGGTGCGGGTGAGCGTCCGCCCCATCGTCCCGGGCCGAGTCAGCAGGTGGTACAAGACCGGCCTCTCCGACTCAGTGGCTCGCGTAGTCACACAGGGAAAAATCGGAGCCGCGTTGCAGGTGCGGAGTTTCCCGCTCATGGTGGTAAGACCCCCGGGAGAGGTTTCCGCGGGAGCCCGGATCGCAGAGCAGTCGAGACAACCAATCCCGGCGAGGCAGGCTGGCCGATGAAAAGGGTTGCCACTGCACGAAAAATGCGAGGGAATCGGCGGAACTGGGTGTGGGCAGCCCTTTTCCTCTTGTGCTGTTCCCCGCTTCCGATCCGGGCCGAACAGGGAACACCCCGTGTCGAACCGGTCTCGTCTTTCCGACCCAAGCTGATCTCAATTCGCCTGGTACCCCAGAGCCCAACCCTTCACGGGGCAAAGGCAACGCAACGCTTCGTGGTGCTTGGCAAGGATGCGAACGGATTGGAACGCGATCTGACCCTGAGAAGTCAGTTTTCCGTTTCCGATTCCCGGATCGCAAAGCTAGACGATGCAGCGACCGTGTCAGCCGTGGTGGATGGACAGGTAGTGTTGACCGCCACCTTCGAGGGTCACGTAGCGAAGACAACAATCCGCATCGAAAGTTCTCAAGCAGAGACTCCCTTCACCTTTTCGCGGGACATCGCGGGCATTTTTACCAGGCGCGGGTGCAACGGAAGCAATTGTCATGGCGGGGTCAAGGGCAGAGGCGGATTCAAACTATCCCTGGACGCCATGTACCCCCAACAGGACTACAAGTGGATCGTGGAAGGCGGAGGGTTTCAGGTTCTCAGCCCGGAACCAAAAGAGCCCAAGATACCTCGGGTCGATCTGAAGGAGCCGGAAAAGAGTTTGCTGTTGCTGAAACCGACGTTCAGCGTGCCTCATGGAGGCGGGCGGCGCTTTCCGGTCGATTCTGCCGATTATCAAACCATTCTGAACTGGGTCCGCAGCGGTGCGCCGTACGGAGACGAAAAAGCCTGGCAGGTTAAGCGGGTGGAAGTTTTCCCCGAACAAATCTTTCTGGACAAGCAAGGGAAGCAACAGTTGCTGGTGACAGCCGTGCTTTCCGATGGCAGGCGAGAAGACATCACCAGCGAGGTCTCTTACGCGTCGAATAATTCCGGTGTCGCCGACATTTCGCCCGCGGGTGTGATTACGGCCGTCGGGGCGGGAGAAACGGCGGTCATTGTGCGAGCCGCGGGGCACGAGGTTTCTGCGAATGTGGGCGTGATTACCAAGGAACTTCCGGCTTACCCGACACTAGCCCGGCGGAACTACATCGACGAGTTGGTCTATTCCAAGCTTCAAAAGCTGAACGTTGTGCCGTCGCCGCCTTCTACGGATGCGGAGTTTTTGCGAAGAGTGTGCCTGGATCTAACCGGCACCCTGCCGCCCCCCAACCGTGTGCGTGAGTTCTTGGCGAACAAAAATCCGCGAAAAAGGGACAAACTGATTGAAAGCTTGCTAAGTTCCCCCGAATACGTGGATTACTGGACCTTTCGTTTCTCCGATGTTCTCCGGGTGGAATCGGCTGCATCGAGCAACGCGCACTTGTATCAGGAGTGGCTGCGAGAATCGATCGCTCAGAACAAGCCTTACGACCAGCTCGCGCGGGAGCGAATTTCAGCTCAAGGATACGATGGTCCGTCCACCCACTTCACCGGGGGCGCATTCCAACCTCCACAAGCCATGATGGCTGAAGAAGCGCGAGTGTTTCTGGGTGTTCGGTTGGACTGCGCCCAGTGTCATAACCATCCACGCGAGGCCTGGAGCCAGGATCAATTCTGGGGCATGGCAGCATTCTTCGGACACATGAGTAAGATCGATCCTGACGCGCCGGGTAAGAATCCGGTCGTCATCGAAGATCCTAAGGGGTACGGGCTTTTCGGAGAAGGCGCCAAAGTGATGCATCCCCGCAACAAAAAAGAGGTCGAGCCAGCTTTCTTGGATGGCACCATCGTGCCCCAGGACGCCCGCGCCGACCTGCGCATGAGCCTGGCGCAGTGGATGACCGCTCCCAAAAATCCTTACTTTGCGCGAGCCGCAGTCAACCGTTTCTGGGCATACTTTTTTGGCAGAGGAATTGTCGATCCGGTCGATGACTTCGGGGCGACGAATCCGCCGACCGATCCCGAATTGTTGGAAGCACTCTCGCGCGACTTCGTAGACCACGGCTACGATCTGAAGCACCTGTTCCGGGTAATTGTCCAGTCCAACACGTATCAAGAATCCGGAGCAACGAACGATACCAACAAAGACGACAAGCTCAGCTACTCTCACGCTCTTCCCAGGCCTCTCGACGCGGAAGTGCTTCTCGACGCAATCATCCAATTGGCGGGAACCAACAGGGACCTGCAGACCCCCCGGACCATCACTTGGACGGATGACGGCGGTTCACAATTCCTCAAGGTCTACGGAAGACCCGACCGGATGACGGTGCCCGAGCGCGAGATGAGACCGAACTTGACTCAGGCTCTCGACCAACTTGCCGGAGCCACCTACACCAGCCTTCTCTCGAAAGATGGAAACTCCCTGGACCGTTTGCTCCATAGCGGAGCAAGCAACGGGCAAATTATCGAAGAATTTTACCTGGGCGCTCTCTCCCGATACCCGGCGCCGGAGGAGCAGAGCGAACTGCAGAAACTGATCCATCAAGCACGCACGCGCAGGGAGGGTTTTGAAAACCTGCTCTGGGCCATCACGAATTCCGAAGGGTTTGTGCACAACTATTAGGGGATAGGAACAGAGAGGCGACCATGGAGCACATAGGATGCTTGGACTTTTGCAGGGAATCCAGCCGGCGCGATTTTCTCCGAGTGGGTTCTCTGGGCCTTTTATCCATCAGCTTAAGCCAGTATCTGGAGGCCAAGAGCGCGATGGTGGCTGCGGGTGTCGATGTTGATAAGAAAGCGAAAGCCCAGTCCTGCATCCTGCTCTGGTTGGAGGGCGGACCGAGCCAGGTCGATACCTGGGATCCCAAGCCCAACAGTGGCTTTAAACCCATCTCCACCAACGTCGCCGGCATTCAGATTTCGGAGCTTTTGCCGAGCGTAGCCCGGCACATGGATAACCTGGCGATTGTCCGCTCTGCTTCCCACAAGGAAGTGGGCCACGGGGAAGGCTGGTATTACAACCTGACCGGCCATCGGCCCTCTCCGCTCATGCAGTTCCCGAGTTTCGGGTCGATCATTACTAAGGAGACGACGCCGCGCAACGAAATTCCGCCTAACGTGTCGATCGTAGAAAACGATCCGTCGACTTTCGTGCCATTAAGAAAATTTCTTGGGTCTGCCTTCCTTGGTCCCCAGTACAGCCCCATGGAAGTATCCGATCCCAGCTTGAAGGATTTTCATATTGCCGACCTGGACCTGCCCAAGTCTGTGAGCGTTGACCGGGTTGCGGACCGGCGCGCTTTCTTGAAAGTAGTGGACCAGGTTTACCGGCAAAAAGAGCAACTGGCCTCCTCCGCTGTTACCAGGGACAACTTCACCGACCAGGCCCTAAAAATGATCCTTTCGCCGGCAGTCAAGAATGCTTTCGACCTTTCCCAGGAATCTGAGAAAACTAAAGATGTTTACGGCCGCCACTCCTTTGGACAGAGTGTCTTGCTCGCACGTCGCTTAGTCGAATCGGGCTGCCGCTTTGTGACCGCTGCGGGCTTCAATAAGGACAGCGGCTGGGACACCCATGGCAAGGGTTCGGGCGGCGAGAACGATAAAAAGCTGCGTAACACATTGTGTCCGACTCTGGATCAATCTCTTTCAGCACTGATGGAGGACCTAAAACAGAGGGGTCTGTTGGAATCCACCGTGGTAATTGTGATGGGCGAGTTTGGCCGCACACCGGAACTCAACCAGATCAACGGCCGCGACCACTGGCCGTTTTGCTTCTCTGTGGCGCTCGGCGGTGGAGGGATCCGAGGTGGCCAGCTGATCGGCTCCAGTGACGAGCGGGGCGCCTATCCTGCGGAGCGTCCGGTCTCGATGGGCGACATCTACGCAACGATCTATAAAGCCTTCGGTATCGACTGGACGCGAGAGTACATGAGTCCTTCTGGCCGTCCCATCAAGATAGCCAATGGTGTTGACGACACGACCGGAAGGCCAATCAAGGGATTAGTTTAGCCCTGACCTCATCCGAATGTTTGTGGCGGCGAGAAGGATGTAGCCATCGACGGACGGCTGTGGGACGGTCACGCGTAGGAACCGTGGCGACGAACTAATGCTGCTGAAGCAAATTACTTCGAATCCGAATTACTCAGGAAGAGCAAAAGCAACGTAGCTCCCGCCCGACTTTTCACCCGACTTTCCTCCCCCGGCCGCAATCACGAGGAACTGGCGTCCCTTCACCTCGTAGGTTGCAGGGGTGGCAGTTCCTCCCGCGGGCAGCAGGGCCTCCCACAAAAGCTTTCCGGTCGCTTTGTCATAGGCGTGAATTTTCCTGTCGTGCACGGTGGCGCCGATGAAGAGAAGTCCACCGGCTGTCACGAGAGGGCCACCGAAATTTTCACTACCAGTATTGGCCATGCCCTTGGCGACAAGTTCCGGAAATTCGCCGAACGGAATTTTCCAGTCGATCGTGGCGGTATTAAGGTTAATCGCATTGAGCGTTCCCCAAGGCGGAGCCACTGCGGGATAACCGTCGCGGTCTAGAAATTTATTGTAGCCGTCAATGGTGTATTTCAATGGGCTGACCGAAGGGTCGCTGCGCGGCATGGTCACCTGGGTATCTTCGCCGGTAGCGAGAAGGTGGGCCATGGCTTGCACGACGTTCGGCCCGAGTTTAGAAAAGTTCGGCATCAGGCCGCGGCCTCCACTGATGATTTCCACCATCTGGGCCTCTTCGTACTTATCCCCGACGTTGAGCAGCGATGGAATTTCAGGCGGTGTTCCCCGCATATCCGGCTGATGACAGGTGGCGCAATTCGCGGCGTAAACCTCCCGGCTTGTGGTTTGCCCCTTGGCCTCGGGGCGTGGCACTAATCGGATAACCCAGGGCATTTCATTGCTGTTGACGTACATCAATCCGGTTTCCGGATCGAAGGCCGGCCCGCCCCATTCCCCGCCGCCGACAAACCCGGGAAGCATGACTGTCCCCTCGCGGCTCGGTGGGATGAACTGGCCACCACTGCGGAGTTTTTGAAGGCGGGCAGCGACGTCGCGAGACGCTTCCGGGGTGCGGTTAGTGACGACGTCGGCACCGAAAACCTGCCGCGAGAAGGGAGGCGGCGCCAAAGGAAACGCCTGCGTCTCAACCGTTACTTCTCCATCGACGTCGGAGGCGGGAACTTTGCGATATTCGATTGGGAAAAGGGATTGCCCAGTCTCGCGGTCGAGGAGGAAGACGAAGCCGGACTTAGTAGTCTGCGCCACCGCATCGACCATGCGACCGTTCCTTTTCACGGTTACCAGCATCGGGGCGGCGGGAAAATCACGGTCCCAAATGTCATGTTTCACCCCTTGGAAGTGCCAAACCCGCTCTCCTGAATCCGCTTTAAGCGCGATGACGCAATCCGAGAAGAGGTCGTCTCCGATTCGATCGGCTCCGTAGAAGTCGAAGGCGGCCGACCCGGTTGCGACGAACACCAGCCCCCGCTTCTCATCCATACTCAAGCCAGCCCAATCGTTAGCCGCGCCGCTGTAGGTCCAAGCGTTTTTCGGCCAGGTCTCATATCCAAACTCGCCGGGATGAGGAATGGTGTGGAATGTCCAACGAATCTTCCCGGTGCGAACATCGAAAGCGCGAATGTCGCCGGGAGATGCAGGCAGATCTTCGCTAACCACGCTGCCCAGTATCAACAGGTCCTTGTAAACGACCCCGGGAGAGGTGGAGGAAATGGACTGCAGCTTAGGATCGCGGCCCAGTCCTTCCCGTAAGTCCACTTTGCCCCCATCTCCAAAGCCCGCAGCCGGCTTTCCGGTCATTGCATCAACCGCATACAGGTACGGACCGACGGCGTAGAACAACCTGTGTTCGCTTCCCTCTGCCCAATAATTAACGCCGCGATTGCGCAGCTTACCCAACGGATCGGTTGACTTGTCATTTCCATTTGGATCGAAGCTCCAGCGCAGCTTGCCGGTTGCTGCGTCTAGCGCAATCAGACGTAGTTTTGGCGTTGTCGCATAAAGCACTCCATCCACTACAATCGGGTTGCACTCGATTTCTGATTCGGGAAACGCGTCGCCGGAATCATAGGTCCAAGCCACAGCAAGCTGGTGGACGGTGTCGCGATTCACCTGGCGCAACGAGGAGTAATGAATATCGTCCAATCCTCCGCCAGGGGACTTCCACTCGCCATACGCGGAGCGCGCCGTTCGGTCCTGGCTCAGGCCGGCGAAGGACAAGAGCGACGCGAAGGCCAATATGTAAGTCAGCGACTTTCTCAGCTTCATGTTTCTCCCCTTTGGTCTTCGGGCATGGGAAACTTCCTGAGAGGCGCGGATAGCGGGATGCCGGCCCGAAAAGGATGGCGCGATAAATCAGACGGATGTTGAAGCAAAGTCTGCGGGTTCCGGGCCCAAGTCTTCTACTTACCAATCCATTTGAGATAGTAAACCTTCAAGGGCGCCGTGCCGGTATTGACCAGCCCGTGCCGTGTTCCCCCGGCGGCGTACACTACCGCCCCCGGGCCGATCGCCGTTACCTTGCCATCAAGCGAGATTTCGCCACGGCCTTCGATGAAAATCATGAGTTCCTCATCGGCGTGAGTGTGGGGCGCGTGGGGCGTTCGGCCGACCTTCAGCTCAAGGTATCCTACGATCAAGCTTTGTACTTGGCCGGTGGAACCCTGAAGGTAGTAATGCAAGTCTCCGAAGGGCTGGACGTCGAGCTGCGCGTCGTGGCGAAACACGACACAAGAGGCGGGGAGGAAAGGGCCGACCGGGCCAGGGGCAGCGGCTGACTCGGCCGGTCCTGCCCCGGCCGAGACCAGCCGACTTGACACAATTGCGACGGCGAGCGTTTGCAGAACACTCCTGCGGTCAATAGGCCCTTGCATAATCGCTCGTTCAGCTTCGCCGCGCACCGGCCTGGGGCTCTCTAGAAGACGATCTTCAGGCCGAACTGTATTTCCCGGTTATCCGAAGCAGTTGCGGTTATCGTCCCGAACTGCGGAGTGCCAAAGGTATTGTTCGGAAAATCGAAATTTGGGTGATTAAACGCGTTAAAGAACTCAGCCCTGAATTGTGTCTGGACGCGCTCAGTGATGCTCGTGTTCTTCTGAAGCGCAATATCCCAGATCTGTGTGCCAGGGCCCGAGATGTTGTTCCTCCCTGCGTCACCAAAGATGTAATTCGGAACACCTATTGTTCCACCCCCAGCAGGAACGAAGCAGGCGGTATTGAAAAACTCCTGCACTTTCTGCGCGCTCGATCGGCCACGCCCAAAGTTTCCGCTGCATATTTGGTCGGGATAACCGGACCCACCATTGTTGAGGTTGTCATAGCCGTTAACGGGGGTAAGTACAGGAGAGCCACTGAGGAATCTCGTAAGGCCTTCAACCTGCCAGCCACTGATGAGTTTGTCGCCAACCCCTTGAACGCTACCGGCAAAGTGTCTGCCGCGCCCAAACGGCAGCTCGTAAATGTAGCTTAATGTGAGATTGTGGCGAACGTCGAACTCACACAAGCCTCTATTCACGGTCGTGCCCGCCGGTTGCTGAAAATTCGAAAGCCGACCCTCGGTATAACTGCCGCTTCCGTCGTCGATACATTTGCCGTACGCATAGGAGGCAATAAACGACACGCCTTGAGTGAAGCGGCGCCGGGCCTGGAACTGAAGCGCGTTGTAGTGTGAATCGCGATTGGATACGGTGTCGCTGGAACCTCCTGCTGGGTAGAGCCCCGGGGGCACTACTCCACCGGCGTCCGGTTCTATCTCAAATTGAGTGAAAGGCCGCCGTGGCCCAATCGGACCGGGGCCCGGAGGCGCGAGGTTCACGTCGACGGGATACTGGACGAGATGGGTGCCCTTGTTGCCCACATATGCCAGGGACAAGAAGAGGCTTTTACCTAGGGTTCGTTCCACCGTCAAGTTCCATTGCTGTATGTAAGCGTCTGTGAAATTCTTCTGGATAGCGGTAATGCCGAACGCCGTCGCCGTACTGTTGGCAAGAGGGTTCGCGCGGTCGAAGGTCGGGAGGTTCGTAATATCGTAAGTGTCGCTTAATGTTTCGACAAAGGGAGCATTAATCGAGAAGTTCACAATCGGATCGGCCGTCATCGGCTGCCAGTAGATGCCGTACCCGCCACGAATGGCCGTGTTTGAATCGGCTCGATAGGCAAACCCCAATCGGGGTGACCAAAGCTTCCCTTGAGGGTCGAAAAGCGCCGGCCCCCAACCCGGAGGCCGATTATTCCCGGTGATATTGATGGCCGTAGGCGGGTGGGAAAGATCATAGTTGGCTACCGTATTGGTCTGGGAGACGTATCTTCCATCAACATCCCACCGCAAGCCGAGGTTCAGAGTGAGCCTGGATGTGGCTTTCCAGTCATCTTGAAACCATATGCCGCCGGTCCAACGAATGGCGTTCGGGTTAAAGACTTGGGGATCGGTCGATAGCGATCTTGGATAGCCGAGCAGGAAGTCAGCAAATGCATTCCCGGAAAAGGTCCCGTCATAGCCCCAATTTCCGGTCCCAGCAATGATTTCAGGGAAGATATCCGTGACGCGGCTTGCTCCTCCGCCCATTTTCATAGCGTGTTTACCGCGGGTAACATAAAGCAGCCCATCATAGTAATAGGTGTAGTTGTAAATCTGAAGTGGCCGACCGGTGGCCGAGTTTTCAAATTGGGCAAAACCATTTACGGAGATCGAATTGGGCCCTAATTGTGAGTCCGGGTCGGTGGTGAATCCGGTCGCCCCCTGAACCCCGAGTTCGTCCAATATGTTGGCGTTGTTGGTGGTCGCAGTCGGCAGGTTAATGTTGATAGCGTGATAGCCGAAATGCGCTTCAACCAGAACCGTGGGTGTGAAACTGTGCGAAAACTCGGCAGCCGCGTTTCGACCGGTCTGCGACAGATCTCGAATCATCGTCGGCAGGATCTCCGGCACAATCGAGCTCTCATCGGTTTGCATATATCGCAGAAAAATACTGGTTTTGTCATTGAAGCGATGATCAAAACGACCCACATACGAGTCGTAATTGATGGGCTCGGATCGATCCACGCGATAGTTTCCTTGCCCAACCGGAACATTGGTGTTAGGCAAGGGAATAATGTCGCTCAGCCACTTCGCGCTCAGAGGGTTGACCGGGACTACGTTGCCCGGGAAGGGCGTGCCTGTCAGCGGATCAACAATCGGGGTGGTTGAAAGACTTGACAGATTCCCGTTACGCATCTCCTGGGTCGGATAATCGCCCACAAACGTCAGACCCTGCACTTGGCGAAAGCCCTCATAGCTTCCGAAAAAGAAAGTCTTATCTTTCCGGATTGGGCCGCCGAAGGTGCCGCCAAATTGGTTTCGCTTTAGAGGCGGCACCCCAGTGGCGAAATAATTGCGCGCGTCGAGGACGTCGTTGCGGA
This sequence comes from Terriglobia bacterium, assembly GCA_963765285.1. Taxonomy (GTDB): domain Bacteria; phylum Acidobacteriota; class Terriglobia; order Terriglobales; family Acidobacteriaceae; genus CAVWZH01. The sequence goes on along the minus strand of CAVXVR010000004.1, from coordinate 1,059,406 downwards.
TATATTCCCAGACGGAACCGTGGAACTTATTAGTACCGCTCTTTGTCACCGCGCTCACGACGGCCCCGGCACCGCCTACGTACGCGGTCCCTGAATTACCTGACTCGGTACGGAACTCTTGAAGGGAATCAAGGGGAGGGTAGATCGAAACCAAGTTCGTTTCGACATCCTGCATGTTTACGCCATCAATGTAGTACAGGTTGTTCCCCGCCCTGAGGCCGCCGGATGTGAAACTCACTGGCGCGACTGGTGCCAGGATCCCGATATAGTTCGTCGAAAAGGCCCGTCCGATAGCAGCCCCAGGAGTGAGATAGTTCAGATTGATCCAACTCCTGCCATTTAAGGGTATGGTTTCGATCTCACTCTGAGTGACGAGAGTGCCGACCGTTCCCGAAGTGACATTAAGCAGATCGGGAGTAGCGTTGACCTGGACCGACTGGCTAACTGAGCCAATTGCTAGCTTGACGTTGACCACAGATACTCTATCAACCTCCAATTGAACGTGTTCGGTAATAGCTTTATCGAACCCCGGCGCTTCAGCCGACACCGTGTACAACCCCGGGGGAAGATTTTGCACAACATAAATCCCGGAACTACCAACCGTGGCGTTCCACTCGATATTTGTCCCTTCGTTTCTCACGGTCACTTTCGGGTTCGACACGAAAGCGCCCGTTGGATCGGTAACGACGCCTGTGATCCCCGCTCCACCCACCTGCGCGGCCAGCCTGCCTGGAACAAAGAATAGAAACACCAGCGCAAGGCCAAGCCAACAGGCAGTACTCGATGCCGCGTGTAAACTATTCTTATCGAACATTTCTGCCTCCCACACGGATTCGTTTCATGTCAGACAGCTAAGAGTCGATCAGCAGTGCCTGAACTCACGGTGTCCAGTCCGACGCTAGGCTTATCGGACGGCGTCTAATCCGACGATTGCGCAATATCTTATATTTTATATTTAATTGTCAAGACAAATATTTTGCTCCCCGGGTCCATACGACTCTCCAAGGCCAAGGTTCCCCTGCGAACTTCGGTCGCCAAGCTAAGTGTCTGTGGCCGCGAGTGTCAGACCACGAGCGACTTTCCGTTCGATTCCGGTTGGGTCAGAGGCCGGAAGGAAAATGCCGGGGAGATTGGACAGAAAGCCGCTAATTTCAACCAAATCCGTGATCTGGGGGCCGGCAACGTTCGGCCCCCAGTGCCAGCCTTGCGTAGCTGACGAGCCCGTAACCGACGGGACGCTCCCCTTAGCCGGAGGTAAACCTGCGGCTGCGTGGGGGGAAGATCAAGGTCTTCGCCCGCCTACTTGTTTCGGACGAGGAAGCAGCGGCGCTGCACGATAATATAATCTATTACATACTATGGTTACATTGAAAAATTATAATATATCATTGACACAGCGCCTGCATTTGTGGAACATGAATTCGCATGCGAGCGGTTCTCCACACGACAAGAACACCACTAGATCTTCTTAACGAACCTATCAACGCGAGGAGACGTGGATGATGCTACTGGGGATTCGACCTCGGTGACGCGCACGATGTGGTAGGTGGTCAGATGCGGGGCGACCAGTTGAGGAAACCGTGTTTGTGAATCGCTTGCGCGATAGCGAATTCGAAATCGATCCTTGTGATTTGTGGGGAAAGCGTGCGACAAAAAGTCGATAGATTGCGTTGGGGGATCATCGGTTTTGGTGAAGCCGGATCGGCTTTTGCCCGTCATATTGGCCCGAATTTGAGCCAGCCAATCCAAGTAGTCGATCCGCTTCTCAACCAGATTCCGCTTCTTGACCACCTGCGCGAGCGGCTCGAACGTAGTGCGTTTGAGGTTGTGCCAAACATTGTCACGCTCGTGCGCGAGTGCGACATTATTCTGTCGCTGGTGACACCACGTCTGGCGGCACAGGCGGCACAAGAAGCCGCCTCCGCCTGGCGCGAAGGTGTTTATATCGATTTCAATTCGGTTGCACCGAACGAGAAACAGCGGATGGCCGCTCGCTTCCCCTCGAGCAGTTATGTCGACGGCGCGATTCTCGGCTCCATCGCGGGAGAGGGTTCTTCCACGCCCTTGGCTGTTGCCGGCACGCGGGCTGCGGAAGCTCAGGCCTGCCTCTCTGGGGTTGGCTTGATTGCCACGGCAGTAGGAACAGAAGTCGGAGCCGCTTCGGCCTTGAAGATGTGTCGAAGTATTTTCATGAAAGGACTGGAGTGCCTCTTCGTCGAGACTCTACTAGCCGCTGACCAGTTCAGTGTGACGCAACCGGTGCTGTCGTCAATCGAGGAAACAGTGGCTGCTTATGGGTTGCGACCGTTGAGCCAGATGCTTGTGACCACCCATGCGGCCCATTGCGGGCGCCGCTGGGAAGAGATGGAGGGAGTGACGCGGATGCTGGAGGAGATTGGAATCACAGACCGGATGTGCCAAGCCACACGCGATTTTCTGCAAGCAAGTTTCCAATCCGGAATAACCAAACACTTCAATCATAGAGTGCCTGATCGGTTTGACGAGGTCATCGCGTACTTTCGCGCATCCAATGGTTCGAAAAGACCATGAAGCCACTCGACGGAAAGGTCGCCATCATTACAGGTGCAGCGCAGGGGATGGGGCTTGAGACCTCGCTTGAGTTTGCCCGTCGCGGCGCGATTACGATCTTGACAGATATCCAGGCAGAGAAGCTTGCCCAGGCGCTCGAAGCTGCCCGGGCCATTGACAATCGGTCCGTGAGCCTTTCACTCGACGTAAGCAAAAAGGAACAATGGATCGAGGTAGTCGAGACGGTCCGAAATCGGTATGGATCCATAGACATTATTGTGAACAATGCCGCAATCTTCACGGTCAAGCCATTCGAGGAAATTGCCGAGGCAGAATGGGACCGTGTTTTTGCGGTGAACGTAAAAGGGGTCTTGTTTAGCTGCCAAGCCGCCGCTCCTTTCATGCGACAGCAAAAATCCGGGCGAGTGATCAACATGGCGTCCCAAGCCGGCAAGACGGGCGGGCTCCTTGTGGGAGCTCACTATTCCGTATCCAAGGCAGCAGTTATCTGCCTGACCAAAACCTTGGCCGCAGCCCTGGCCCCCGACAATATCACCGTGAACGCCGTTGCTCCGGGAATCATCAACACCGACTTTCTGTATGGAGTACCGGGTATCGAGAACTTGTTCAGCCGTATCCCGCTCGGCAAGAGACCAGGCGAAGCCAGTGACGTTGCGAAGGCCATCGCGTTCTTGGCCAGCGAAGATGCCCGCTACATCACCGGCGAAATTCTGGACGTGAATGGTGGGTTGCTCATGGATTAGGCTCCGTGGCTGAAGCAGCTGAAGCCTCATTCTCGACCGCAAAGTTGCCTCAATGACCGACGCGGACCGTGCATCGCGAGAGGACCCCGGGCCTCGGTCCGAATATGTATCTTTACTATCACGATGTCGCGCCCCAAGGCGGCTTTCTGCACTGGCTGAAGATCATGTGCTTCGCTTCAGGGAACCAACCATGAAAATCATTGATGTCGAGACCATTTACCTTCGACAACCCGTCGTAAAGGAGCGGGCTGACAGCGGCCAGGATGCGCTCATCGTAAGAGTGAAGACGGATTCAGGAATCACAGGTGTTGGAGAAGTCGACTCGTCACCACTCGCGGTCAAGGGAGCCATAGAGGGTCCTCTTTCGCACACAATCGTTACCGGACTGAAGCACGTAGTAATCGGCGAGGATCCATTCCAGACGGAATATCTGTGGCATAAGATGTATCGCGCCAACATTTATGCCGGAAGGCGCGGAGTCGCAATCCATGCCATGAGCGGCATTGACCTCGCACTCTGGGACATCAAGGGTAAGGCCTTAGGGCTGCCGGTCTGGAAACTGCTCGGCGGTGGCTTTCACCACAAATTGCGTTGTTATGCAAGCTCACTTTTTGGGGCCACGCCTCAGAAAACCTACGAGTTGGCACGAACCTATAGAGATCAGGGATTCAGCGCGGTCAAATTTGGATGGGGACCCATGGGGCCGGATGCCAAGCTCGATCTCGAGTTGGTGCGACAAGGCCGGAAAGGTCTGGGGGACGATGCCGATCTGCTCGTCGATGCAGGACTCGCCTGGGACGCGAAGACGGCCATCCAGCGGGCACGAGCGTTTGAAGAATTCAACATCTTTTGGCTGGAAGAACCTCTGAGGCCAGACGACTACGACGGGTATCGAAAACTATCCGAGGCTTCGCCGCTTCGCATCGCCGCCGGCGAAGAAGAAAGCAATCGCCTTTCTTTCGTCGACCTCATGGACCGGGGCAAGATTGACGTCGTACAGGTGGACTTGACTAGGTGCGGCGGATTCACCGAGGCCATGAAGATCGCCAGCCTCGCCCAAGACCGCGGACTGATGGTCGCCAACCATGGATTTACCACCTACATCAATGTTTCCGCGGCGCTCCACTTCCTGAACTCGATTCCCAATGCGCTCATCACGGAATTCGTGGCCGAGGAAGGAACCACGTTGCGCGAGGAGATCACAAAACAGCAACTGCGGGCCGAGGACGGCTTCCTGAGCATACCGGACGCGCCGGGGCTGGGAATCGACCTGAACGAGGAAGGAATTGCCAAATTGCGAGTTGCCTAGAACAGGAACAGAGCGTGCAGTTGAGAAATTTCAGGTGGATATGTCAACCTCCTTGTCTCTGACCGCGCGGAACCGTGTCAGAGAAAAGATCGCCCGCCGCATTCTGCCTTTTGTCTTCGTACTCTACCTCATCGCCTACCTGGACCGCGCCAACGTAGCGTTCGCCAAGCTGCCGATGACGGCTGCGCTCGGGTTTTCAGAAGCCGTGTTCGGATTCGGCGCCGGAATCTTTTTTCTCGGATATTTCCTGCTCGAAATACCTGGCGCGTTGATCGTCGAACGCTGGAGCGCCAGAAAGTGGATTGCCCGCATTCTCATCACTTGGGGAATCTGCACCGTGCTTGTGGGATTTGTGCGGACGTCTTCCCAGTTCTATCTGACACGCTTCCTTTTGGGTACGGCAGAGGCGGGTTTCTTCCCCGGAGTAATCGTCTACCTCACTCACTGGTTCGTGCAACGCGATCGGGGTCGTGCCATGTCCGGGTTCCTCATCGCGATCCCCGTTTCCCTTACCTCAGGCGCGGCAATTTCTGCCCTGGTTCTGCGCCTCCACTGGTTCGGCCTCGACGGATGGCGCTGGGTGTTTATCCTCCAGGGTATTCCCGCCGTTCTCTTCGGATTTATCACGCTTTTCTATCTGACCGACCATCCGCGCCAGGCGCGCTGGCTGGAGCGGGAAGAACGCGAATGGATCGCCGCTGAGATCGACCAGGAAAACCAGCGTCAGAGGGCGTCCGGACACGTGGATGTGCTCGCGGCCCTCCGGCAACGAAACGTGGTGCTGCTTTCTCTCTCCCTCTTTTTTGCGAACATCGGCGCGTTTGCATTTGTGTTGTGGCTCTCGACCTCGATCCAGAAGGCCTCCGGGTTTTCGGTCATTGTCTCGACGGCTTGCTCGGCGCTGCCTTTCGGGGCGGCGCTGCTGTCGGTCATATTGTTCGGACGATCGTCGGACCGCACCGGCGAGCGTAAGTTGCACGCCGCGGTCCCGCTTGCGCTGGCTGCGCTTTTCTTCGTTCTCAGCACGCTGCCGGGTCAGCCGCTCTTCGTTGTGATCATCTGGCTGTGTCTTACGGGCGGTGCGGCCTACGGCTGGACTCCATCATTCTGGGTATTGCCCACCTTGACTCTCACAGAATCCGCGGCCGCGGCCTCCATCGGCCTGATCAACTCGATTGGCGGCTTGGGGGCATTCGTGGGACCGTCGGTGACAGGCTATCTGCTTTCGAATCACTACTCATACCGCGTGGCAGTTGGATGTCTCTCAGCGTCCTTCTTGACGGCTGCGGTTTTGGTTTTATTGGTTCGGGTCCCCCGGGACAAGGCAGAGCTTTCTGTACGAGCCGAGACGAGTGCGGGTCAGTCGATGGATTTCTTCAGCGCGATATCTCAAGCGATGGCGCAAAGGCAATCACTCTCGCGGAAACGGCTGTGGAAGCGCTGTTTCCTACTGAGTCTGGCAGTCGCTTGCTCGGCGCTCAGGCTTCCCGGCGCGGTCCATATTATTCCGACGCCCCAGCATTTTGAGGCAGGCAATACCCCGGTCTTTGTGACCCACGGCGGAACAATCGAGATCATTCTGGGGCCGCTCACCTCCGCGAATAACCAGAAACTGAAGTTGGCCGCAGATTTTCTTCGCCGCGATCTCGAGCAGGCAGATTCTTCTCTAAAGATTGAAATCGACGCGGGCAATCGAAAGGGAGCGGGCGGAGTCCGAATTTATCTATGGGATTACGGCGTCAGTCCCGAGCCCGGAGCAGGTCTGACTATTCGCGACCGCTCCGTGCTTACGGCTGCCGATCACTATGGTCAGAGCTACGTGGTTCGCACGCCGGACGCGAAATCCCTGTGGATTGTCGGCAGCACGGACCAAGGTGTTCTGCTGGGCGCGATGAGCGCGCTCCAGTTAATCGAGAAAGCGGCCAGCGGAGTCAGGATTCAAAGCGCATACGTTCGCGATTATCCGGATTTCCGCTACCGAACCGCCGCCGACTGGCTGACCCTGGCTGAGATCAACGGTTGGTCGCTCGACTGGGGCCAGGGAGTCGACGGCTTCAGGCGGCTCTGTGAACGCGAACTGGATGAGGCGTTGCGATTCAAAATCAACATGGTGTTCTTCGACGGATTTGGATGGGGCCTAAAGCAGAGGTTTGGCGGTTACGGCGATTTGATGCGCGGCCTCAATCAATATGCTCGAGCCCGCGGCATTCATCTGGAGTTTGGTGGCTACGGCGCCCGCTACGGCATCGTGGACGCCGGAATGAGTTATCTGGGCGAGGCCTGGAAAAACCGGGATTCTTATCCGAATGGCCCGACTTATCAGTGCATGGGCAGCGAGATGGGGACGTGCAGGGCCAACGATCACCTCAACCATCTAAAAGCGGAGGAGCTGCGCGAGTTTGTCCGCACCGTCGAACCGGGTGCTCTTTATATTCACCACGAAGACGTCGGCCTGAACAAATTCGAACCGATGTGGAAAAAGCGCGACGAGCGCTGCCGCAAGCGCTGGCCAAACGACTCCATCACCGCTCTGAATGGAGCGGTGGGTGCGTTGGCCCATCTCGACTCGGAACTGGTCGAGGCCATCTCTAGTGTCAAGAACCCTGACGGGTACGATGCGGCCCGGGATTGCGTGATCATCCTGGTTTCTCCCGGGTACGGCCCTGACTCCATGTCATCCGCCGACTGGTCAAATACGCTCGCGTTCTGGACGAACTACAGCAGTCAGCTTCCCCTGTCTGACAATGTTCTGATTTGCTTTGGTGGCTCGAGCATCTCCGCCATCTTTCCGCCGCCGGACGGAGGCAAGGGTTGGATCGACCTGTTCGACGCCCGTACGGCACAGCAGGGCATTCACGTTGGCTCCCTCGTCTATTTTGTGGGCGGCGCAGAACATTTTTATACCGACTATCCCTTAACCGGGACTCCGGCACTGACCCCGTTGTATTACGGCGCGACCGCCATGTACTACTCGACCGGGAACTTCTATGAAAAACCGCTGGAAGTAATTAACGCGGAGTATTCCTGGAACAGGCACTCGACGGGCGTCTTCGCCGATCCGAAGAATTACGAAGAAGCCATGCACCTCAACCTCGCCTATGTCTTCGCCAAGAATTACCCTCCAGAGATTTTCGGCCCCGGAGGCATTTTCCAACGCGCGTGCGCACTGCTGTATGGGCCCAAGGCCGGGAGCATCATGCAGGCTTATTACAAGGAGTCCCAGTGGGTCCCAGAAACCCAACCTGAAAATAGTGAACTCAAGACTTTGAAGTGGTATCTGGACTTCAGCGCCCTGCCGACGCCCTCGCACTATGAAGTGTTGCCATGGGTTTCAAGCGCGACCGGCGGAATCCCCAAAGAGCTGACCGTTCCTGAGGGGGATTACCTGCCCTTCATGTGGAATCGAGTGTATGCGGTCCCTGAGCGCGCGAGAGATTTAGTGTTCGATTCCAAAACCTGGAACGGGGAGATTGACGACCGCATTTACGCGACCCGTTTAGCGCCAATTCATATCGATGCGCAAGAGTTGCACCGCCGCCTGGCGCGACGCTGGGCAATGATGGCCGAGTTGAATTCGAAAGGTCAGAACTACATCGATCAGGCGCTAAAGGCTGACCCACTACCCGGCAGCAAGCCGGGTCTCGAGTTCCTCAAGCTGAAGATGCAGGTAGACCAGCCCCTGCTCGAAGCGTTGGCCGACTTTCATCAAGGAATGCGGCGACACTATGCCGCGCCAAAGGACGGCGCTTTCCGCGAGGATCTTCGAAAGGCACTAAGCGAGGCGAAGCAGGCGGATGAATCGGCCGCGAGGGCCTTTCCCCATCCCATCGACCCTGTAGGCGGGAGCCAGCCGTACGGCCCGAGCGAGGTGGAGGGGATTCAGACTTTCTCGAAGTTGCTGGTGCAATCGATCGAACGACAGCTCCAGTGAGCGAACCGCAACGATATGGAAAAGAGTAGCAAGAAACGAAAATGAAGCTTCAGCATTTGCCAAATTCGATTCGTCCCTCACAGGAACTGGTCATATTTCTGCTGCTTTTGGTCGCAGGGGCATATGCGCAATCGCCCTCGACACAGAACCGAGTGTTTGAGCGGACCTTTGAGTCGCGCAAGGCTTATGCCGACCCCTTTAACGATGTCGATGTCGACGTAGTTTTTTCGAAAGACGGAGAGTCGTGGCGCGTTCCCACGTTTTGGAGCGGAGGCAATAAATGGACCGTGCGTTTTGCCCCCCCGACGCCCGGCGTCTACACTTATCAACTGGCAAGCTCGGACCCGGCGGATCCTGACCTTAACGGGCACCCAGGACGGGTGAACATTACCGCTTACGCCGGGACCAATCCCCTGTTGCGTCATGGCATGTTGCGGGTGAGCGCCAACAAGCGTTATTTCGAGTACGCCGATGGAACTCCGTTCTACTGGCTGGGCGATACCTGGTGGACCGGCCTCTCCGACCGTTTGAGCTGGGACGGATTCCAGCGGCTCACCGCGAACCGCAAAGCAAAGGGCTTTACCGTCGTCCAAATCGTTGCCGGATTGATTCCTTCGAATGAAGAGCTGGCGCCGGTCGATCCGGGATTCCGCAACGAAGGCGGCCCGGTGTGGGATGCAGAGTTCAAGCAGATCAATCCTGGATACTTCGATTACGCGGACCGCAGGATTCAAGCCCTCGTGGATGCCGGGATCGCACCCGCGATCGTAGGCGCATGGTTCCAGTCGCTTCGGCAGATGGGCGCCGCCAAAATGAAGCAACATTGGCGGTACATCATTGCGCGGTACGGATCTTATCCGGTGTTTTGGATTGTTGGTGGCGAAGTCTACGACCCGCCGGGGCAAGGCCGGGCGTGGTTCCCGGATTTCTTTGGCAGGCGGATTCCCGGAGGATGGACCGAGGTGGCTCGGTATGTTCGCGCCACCGATCCCTATCATCACCCCGTCACCGTGCATGAAGCGCCGCCGTATGATCCGCCTTTGCAAGACGAAGCGCTTACGGATTTCGACATGTTCCAACCCAGCCACATGGGATGGTCAAGCATTCCCATTGCAATCGAAGAATTGGACGTGCATCGCGCACGGACAACCGTGACCAAGCCGGAGGTGATCGGCGAGATCGGCTACGAAGGCCTCGGCGGAACGCACCTGGAAGATTTCCAGCGGGCGGCGTTCTGGATATGCGTGCTGAACGGGGCCGCTGGTTACACCTACGGAGCAGACGGCCTCTGGGAAGCGTACGGCGCCGACAAACCCTTTCAGCGTCGCAAATGGTCGTTCAAGACATGGGAAGAGGGAATGAACTTTCCCGGCGCTTACCAGATTGGTTTGGGCGCGAAACTTCTTCAACAGTATCCGTGGTGGCAGTTTGAACCGCATCCGGAATGGATTACGCCGCGGGGAACCACGCTTCTCGAGCCTCGTGGCGATACGAGCCAGTTTGATTGGGGCATGGATGACATGGAGGCGATCTTTACCGCCGACGATTTCGCCCAACCCGTGGACGCTACTTTTCCGACCGGTGAATGGAAAGCACATCACGGAAACTTCCGCCTTCCGTATGCGGCCGGCATCGCTGGGAAAGTACGCGTAGTTTACATGCCGTGTTTCGGCATGAACTGTTCCACACCCCCAACGGTTCTGGATTTGGAACCAGGCGTTCGATATCACGCGTATTACTGGGAACCCTCAATGGGAATCAAGGTCGATCTTGGCGCCGTCGAACGGCCTTCCCCGAGTGCAATCATCCGCGAAGACAAGGTAGTGAATGCCGACAACTCCAATTGGACGTACTCCGGCGCCCAGAACGCCGTCGGCAGCGGAAGCCTATCGGCCAGCGGCGATTCACTGGCGTTCGCGAATCAGTTGAATGAGACCGACGTCATTGCTGCAGTCGACGTTCATAGTGACGCGGACGCAGGATTGGTCCTGCGCTTTCACGATCCGGACAATTATCTCGCCGCGGTTTACTCGTCCAAAGAAAAAGTACTTTACCTGCTGGATCGCAAGAAAGGCGTGGACGGTGCTCGCCTGCGCGTGACGCCAGTGACCTCTATCGGTCCCGATTTTCGTCTGAGCGCTGAGGTCAGAGGGACATGGGCGGCAGTGTCGCTTGTCAGTGGAGACCAGAAATACGACACCGGGATTGTGCGCGTCAGTAACACGAAGGTCGGCGCCGTGGGCCTCATCTATGCTGCAAAACCCAGCGCTGAAAAGCCCCGCCAGGATTTTAGTAATTTTGAACTGCGCTCTAGTCCTACGCTAGTCACCGATGCTCATTTAGAGAGAAAGCTTTACGACGCGCGAGGTCAATATCGCGGCGAGTTGACGGGAGAGGGCCTGGGTCCTGGACCTTCCTCGGATCCGAAAAGCGGCTGGAGCAGTTACGCCAGGGAAAAGATCATCCTTCTTGATTCTTACCGCCCAGAACAGTTGCCCACAGCGGGAGACTGGGTGCTGGTGCTTGAGAACAGTAAATGAACTTCATTGACGGCTCGGCCGCCATCGGTCGTTTCGCTCTGAATCGGTAGCACCTGCGAGGTGCCATGAATACCGCGACCTTCACTGATCCGCCGCACATCTCCATCGACGGGGCCGGCGAGTTCATCTTTACCCGCATTCAGTCCGTCGACATCTTTCGCGGCCTCACCCTCGCCGTCATGATTTTCGTCAACGACCTCGAAGATACCAAGGGCCTGCCTTGGTGGACCTTCCACGCCCCACGCGACGTTGACGTGATGACCTACGTTGACATGGTCTTCCCCATCTTCCTTTTTCTGGTCGGTATGTCTCTGCCCCTTGCCATCAACGCGCGCTTGCGCAAGAACCCGTCTCAACTGGCGCTCTGGGGGCACGTCTTTCTGCGTTCCGTCTCGCTCGTCGTCCTCGGCCTGATCCAGACCAACGCCAGCAAAGCCGACCCCAACCTCATGGTCATCAGTCCCCGCCTCTGGGAATTGATCGGCTTCCTCGGATGTTCCTTCTTCCTAAGCGTCTATCCCGGCAAAGGCGAGAGCCCCATGTGGCACAAAGTGCTCCGCGTCGTCGGTGTCATCATGGTCGTCGCCATGTACGCGATCTTTCGGCGCACTGGCCGCAACGGCCAAGTGCATTGGATCGATTTCGGTTACCCCGATATCCTCGGGGTGATCGGCTACGCCTACTTCGCCGTCTGCGTGCTCTACATTCCATTCCGCCGCTGGCTGATCGCGCCGTTCCTCTGGTTCGTCGCTTTGGTCACGTTCAACGCAGTCACAACCGGTCGATTCATCGCAGTGATCGCCGCGCACTCACCGGCCGCTGGTCACTGGTTGAGCTTCCTGTTTCTTTTTCCGCCGGACGAGTGGCCGTGGAACAACGGCGCCTCCGCCAGCCTTGTCATGGCGGGCGTCGTCACTACTGTGATCTTCATGCAGGCCAAGCGCTTCCAAACCTTCCGCCAGAAGCTCGTGCCCGCCCTCGGCTTCGCCGTCGCCACACTGGTCGCCGGATACCTGCTCGCGCCGCTCGGCATTTCCAAGGTCCGGGCTACCCCCACGTGGTGCCTTTACACCATTGCCTTCGGTGTCCCGGCATTCGCGCTGCTCTATTGGCTCTGCGACATCAAGAAGAAGATCGGGTGGGCCTTTGCCTTCCGCCCCGCGGGCTCCAACTCGCTGCTGACCTTTCTCCTCCCCACCTACTGGGGGATGATCCTCAGCCTGCTCGGCGTTTCGCCCTTCCTTGAGCACTTTCGCTATGGCTGGCGCGGCATCGCGATATCAATCCTTTTCACGTGCCTGATACTGGCAATCTGCGCTGCCCTCACCAGACTGAAGATCCGCTTGGCCGCCTAACAGCTAGTCGACATGTTTACCGAGTCACGAAAGGATGGGACCGTAGCCCACGTCGGCTGTGGCCTGCGGAATGGAGGGCGGCCTCAGGGCGAGGTGTGTCCAACCGTGTTTTGCAAGTCGCTACTTACCACGGAACCGCGGTTATCGACCAGATTGAAATAATATGTTGCCGCGCTCTCCGGCAACATGGCATGAAACGTGTTCTTTCCTGAACCCGACTCGGCGGGCATAGTGCTTCATTGCCGATCGACCCAGGCACCCCTATCGGACATTCAGTTCCGCGCGCACAGCGGCACTGGGAAGTTCGACAAAAGCAACGTTGAAGGCCATCAGCCTAACATCCGAACGGTGCTTAGTTCCGCTGTGTTCAAGCCAGTCCTGATCGGTGATCGCGTCGTCGAATGTTCCTTCGTCAAGTCGTCGTACGCTCGCTTCCTGCGGCAGGAACACATGGCACGACTCGCCGGATACATTGGCAAGAAGAAGTCGAATACCGAAACCGGTCTCCGCTGCCACGCCGACTACGCCACGTGGAGCACCCCGAATTGATAACCGAGGTGCAGCCCCTATCTGCGACAACGCCCGCACAACGTGAAACAACGGATAGACGACCGCACCGCCCCTGTCGTCATAGATCGGCTGGGGCCAGACAGCGCGTCGATAGATGATTCCAAACGGACCTACCGGCGTGGCAAGGGCCATCGACGTCACGTCGCGCTGCTCGGTGGCCGCGACTGCACCAACTGCCCACGCTGCAGCGAACAACCCGCGCTGCCGGGGGTCGACTTCGGCCATTGGCAACCGAATCTGGTCGTGGTTCGGAACCACATCCGGTGCGTAGGGATTGGAACGCATGCCAATCGAGACGAGACCGAGGCGATAGTCCCGCTGGCCGGCCAGCTCCCGCGCGCTGGCAAACACCTCGGACAGCCCGTCAAGGCTCTCCACGACGGACCGGTCATCGGCGACATGAACAATAGCGGTGGTTCCGTGCGTCAGGTAATCGCAAATCGTCATATCCGGCCGACAGCGATTGACCTCGGCAAAGTTCGTGAGTACACCGCCGCCAATACGTGCTCCAGGAAACCATCTGCGCGCCGCAACGGCGGCCTCGCGCGGAGTTGGCCCGTCGGGCCACGGGCCATCCGGCTGATAGCTGCGGAGATAGGCTTCGGGCAGGGCAATCACGTGGGCCAATCGGATCAACAAACTTGAGCATAGCCCCGCAATTTCCCCGAGACATTCATCAACGTGCTGATCCTTTGGGATCACGATCTCCAAATCGATGTCCGGGTTGTCGCCGCCAATCAAGGCTTGTGCACCGCGCAGCACTCGATCAGCAGTCTCGGGGAATACGCGCAACTGCAACGCCCGGGGGCGGACTCGGCCAGTAATCAAGCTCTCGTCCGCATTGGGAAGTGACGTTGCGTCGAGCGCCAGTGCGACGACCGGGATGCTGTCGCCAGCACGATTTATCTGTAGGATGGGTGTCGCCCCATCGCTTGCCACCTCCAAGGTTTGCACGGCGCTACCGGACAAGCGGATTTCGATTTCTTGGCGAACGGTTTCTCCTGCGGGAATGACGTAGGGAACGGGACGAGCCAACGGTCGGCAGTAAGTCTTATACGACGCATCGCTCCAGTTGCGCTGATCCTCCATTTCGAAAGTGTCCCCTATGAGAGCGATACTCACTTTGATCCCGCGCACCGAGTAGACGAGACCGGCGATGTCGACGACTGGTTGTCGGGCTGAAATCACTTGTGGAAATTCAGCAAGCGTGGCCGAACCGTTCCTCCCGAGAACCGTCACTGGCGATCCGGCAACCTCCGCGAGGGGGTGGAGAAGCGTGAAGCCGGCTCGGTTGGTGCGGAAATCGGAGTGGGCGGTTAACTCCGCCGACGCTCGTAATAGGCCGTCTGCCCATCCGGTGAAAACCAATCGGCAGGACAAGGCGCGCGTGAGAATCGCAAAACGGCGCTCGAAGGTGAAACCGCCCTCGCTGGTTTCGGCCTTCTCTTCAGTGAACTGTGCAGGATAAGTAAGCCAGTTTTCGTCGCGGATGGGACAGTCGATTGCCCGGATGACCTCGACTCCATGCCACCGCACTCCTCGGACGACGCCATTGATCAGGTCAACCGAGAGTGGGCCCGCCACTAGCCGAGTCGGAATCAGTGGAGGTTCAGACGCTCCGAAAACAGCAATCCGTGCCTTCCGGTCTTCCTTCGTCGGGTGGTGTTTGCTGTTCATGGTGATGTTAGCCGCCCAACACCTCCGATCAGAGAAGATTCAGGGCCGGTCGGAGGCTCGATGCAACCGCGTCACTTGACCTGAGATCTGCCTAATCGCTTTCACAAGTTTCACCGTAACTTCTCCGATGGGGCGTTCGCCATCGACTTCCACTACTCTTCGGTCTCTTGCGTAGTGGGTCAGGACGGGCAGAGTCTGTTGTTCATAGACTCGCAGCCGCTCGAGGACCGTCTCTTCCCGGTCGTCCGGGCGGGTTAGTAGCGGTGCACCATCGACATCGCACACCCCGGTCACTCGCGGCGGATTGATGTTGACGTTGAAAACTGCAGCACAACTCGGACAGATGCGTCTCCCGGAAAGCCTGGGCAATATGACTCGATCGTCCACGACCACATGCACCACGACTAGCAGCAAGGGCCGCTCATCTGCCTTCCCCTGGAATAGATAAGAGTCGAGCGACTCTGCTTGAGTGAAGGTGCGGGGGAATCCGTCCAGAACGAAACCATCTGCGCAATCCTTGTGATCGATTCGCTTTGCGAGCATATCGAATACCAGGTTGTCTGGGACCAGATTGCCCCTCCCCACAAGCTCCTTCACTTGGCGACCGATCGCGGTGGCGTGGCGGATTTCCTCTCGAAGAAGATCCCCCGTGGAGATATGAGGAATCTGCAAGGCTTGTTTCAGCCTTTTGCACTGCGTTCCCTTTCCGGCTCCGGGAGGGCCCAGAACGATGAGTACGAGACCAGGTTGTTCGCTGGTGTCTGTGACGTGCATGTGACCTGGATTTTCGTCGTGCATACCTCTGTTAAGCTGGCCTTTCCATTTTCGCTCGCGAAAACGCTGGGGCTTCGAGCTGCCGAAGATTTCTTGAAACACAAGCGAATATCGACTTGAATGCTGATTTAAGGTCGCATTGTAAGTTTAAGGTGCGCAATAAGAGCAATCCAGTGCGTCATCAGATCTATGATGCTTCGTATTAGGTTGCATCAGCTTGGTAAGAGTTGCGATCGAGATGCCGGACGTCGGACGAAAGTCCTCACTCAATGCATATCGCACGAGCTGGTCAAACAAGAACAAACATTCAGGGCCAGAGAAATCGGCCTTTTCCGCCTGTCCAGAAGCTGCCGTCTGCGCAGGGAGAGCAAGACTGAAGTTTGAAAAGAAACTAAGCGTCGAGACCAACAGCTTCCCTTGCCCTATGCTCAGCTCAAACAGATAAGCCTTGTCGCGCATGTATTGATAGCGGTCGATTGAGCGGATGATGGGATCAATCGTGACTGGAACATCCTCCAGAATAATCGTCCTGGCGTCGCGCATGCCGCCATTCCCGCGAATCTTGAGCAGGCGATAAAACTGCAGGTCGCAGAAACCTTCGTGTGGGAAAGCGTCGAGCGCTGGATGCCGGCGAATCACCGTTCCCGAGTTGTTCCCAGCAAAATTGATGTAGCAGGCCCGGAACTCAGTCTCCAGTTCCTCGAACAATCCTTCAGACAGCAGCAAGATCCGCCCACCCTTTTCAAGATAGGCGAGTGCTGGAGGCGGCAGAGCAGAGGTAATAAACAAAACCGGCGGCTTGGTACTTAAGTCATTAAACGTCTTGGTAGGGAAAGAATACTGCCGAACAATAGGCGTGAGTTCTTCCTGCACGGCAACCCGTTCCGTCGGGGTCAGCAAGTCCTTGGGGAAGACCCAGAACTTCCATTCATTGGAAATCCCGGGCAACTGGCTTTTCAAAGTGACCACAAGCGTCAAGATGGCGGCCCGCGGAAGGCGTGGCATGGTGGCGCGAAAAGTGGCCAGTTTGCTCACCTCGCCCATCGGCGTCTGCAGGTTCCCGACGGACCCCGACACGAGCGGCTTTCCTTCCAGCCTGAATGCCCATTCAAGGTGCCCTTCTTTAATGGGCTGGTTCTGGAAATGCGATATCAGCAACGTGATTTCCAGGTCCTGCCCCATCCACGCGCTTCGTTCCCCACTGTTCCCAAGCAACAAGACGCTCTCCGAGTTGTATTTTCGAAATGCTTCTGCCGACACCTGCTTGGGTTGCCAAAAGTCGTCTAGTAAGCCATGCACCAGGGTGGATGTGTCGGTAAGCGACCACAGGAAGTAGCCGTTGACCGCGGGAACCGCGCGGGTTTCTTCGAACGCCAGTTTCATATTGGCTGCCTGAAGCTTTGCGGAATGCTCGGCCCAGAGCGAGAGGGTATCGAGGTAAGGAAGATGTTTTCCGAAATACGGGTTCAAGATCAGCTGATTCTTCATCGAGGCGTTGGCCTGAGAAAGAAGCTGGGCCGCATAGAAAGCAGGGAGGGCCTTCAATGCTTCGTATTTTGGCGTCAATGAGGGATCCGGAAAACCGCCGAAATAACCCATTTCGTGGACGACCACCGGCCGCGTCAGGTCCTTGCTTCTGTTCTCCAGATTTACCCGGATATCTCCTTCCGGAGATTCCCAGCTCTCGTTGAAACTGCGCTCGATGAAATCGGTGTGGCCGAACGGATCCTGCGAGGGCGTGCTTCCAGACTCGTTGAGCACTAGCCGCGTCGGGTCGAGTTCCTTGGCGATGTCGTAAAGCCGGGCCAGAAATCCCCGCACATCGGGGTGGGTCGAATAATTCTCATTTCCCATGCTGTATGTAATTACGGAAGGATGATTGCGATTGTTGAGAATGATGCGGCGCCACTCCGCTTCCAGGAGATTTTTGCGGTAGTCGGTGCCCATAGTGGTGTCGTCTGTGTAGCTGCCCATGATGGTGAGTTCAATCTGCAGCATCATCCCGAGTTCGTCCGCCATCTCTATGTACTCTTCGACCGGCACATGGGTATGGTGCCGCACATAGTTGAAGCCGTACTCTCGAGCCGTGCTCAGCCGGCGCCGATATTCTTCGCGGTCGAGAGAAGGGCTCACGGTCGCGGGGAAAATGCACTCGTCGCCGTAGCCGAGAAGGTAGAACGGGCTTCCGTTGAGCACGAACTTGCGCCCTTCCGCTTTGATTTCCCGCATCCCGAATCGCTCCGACACTCTGTCGAGCCTGCGGGTTCCCTGAAAAAGCGAAACCCGAAGGCGATAAAGAAATGGGTCGGAAGGCGACCAGGTGCGCACATCCTTGATCGAGATGGGGACTTCGAATTCCACGGTGTCGCTTCCCGCGGCAAATGCCGGAACAGCCTCTCCACGGCCCACTTCGCGCTCGGGAGACGTTGCTGTTGAGACCACGCATTCAACGCGAAACGCCGACGCGGGGCGGGTTCCCAGCTTCTGCGCCAGACGGAGCTTGACCTGAGCTCTTCCGCTTTTCAGGTCAGGAACGACATACACATCGTCAATCCAAACCGGCTCAGTCGCTTCCAGGTAGACGCTGCGGTGAATGCCGCCCCAGTTGTAGATCCAGTCGAAACACCCGTACTGGTCATCGTCCAACCCGCGATAGATGTTGTCCACGCGGACGGTCAGAATATTTTCGCTGCCGTAGGAAACTCTTTCCGTCAAATCGAAAGTAAAAGGAGTTAAGTAACCGTCGTGGAAACCCACTTCATGACCGTTCAGCCAGAAGGTGGCGCGGCGGTGCACTCCGCCCACGCGCAGCCAAACTTTCTTGCCTCTCCAGTCGACCGGAAGTGCAAAACTGCGTCGGAGCCAAGCCACACCTTCGTAGGTCATCTCCTTCACCACTTTGCCCGGCGGGAGCCCGAGCCCCTGAGCTTCCCAGGCGCCGGGTACTAGCAGAGTGCGCTCGAAGCGTGCTGGCGTTTGGTGCCATCCCTGCTTTTCGCCTTGATCGTTCGGATCGAGTTCAAATCCCCAAACGCCGTCCAGGCTAAGACGCGGCCGACCCTGACCGCGGGGCCCGGTCCCGACCTGCGATGTTCCCGGTCGGCTGAGGTTCTCAGCAAACAAAGGTTTTAGGTGCCTCAATATTGAAGGTGCACTCGAGGTAGCGGATGCAATCTGAAGAAAGCCCCTCCGAGAAATTCCTTTTGCTTCGTTGGACACTGTAGGCCTCCCATATTGCATTTCCCCGGAGACATTGGACTGACGGCAAGCATCCCGCTGCTTGCCATTCTGTAATGGCCAAGGCTTCCAGAGGTTTCATCCCATTCTTCAAGAACGTCAGAATAACAGCCGGATTTCGATGGTCCCGGTGCCTGATATGGACCCGAGAGACAATCTAGCCGGGAATAAATTTGCGACATGTTAGCGGCTAAGGTTTTTCGCTGTCAACATAATATTTTATAATTATGCAATACGAGACGTTCTTAGAAAATATCTAAACTTATGAATCTAATTTGACTTATGGATTTCACGCTCCAAAATGTACTCCGAATTTTGTGATTATAGTTATATATATGAGTTATAATATATCATTGACATGATGACGATTTTCACGGAAGATGACCGCATGGCAAGCGTCTCGGACATCAATGCCGCCTCTGTCACTCACGCGGCGATAGCTTATTCGTATGTTCGCGATTCGCTGCTCAGGGGCACGCTACGCCCGAATCAAAGGATTCATCAGGTGACGCTGGCTCAACAGCTCGGCATGAGCCTGGTGCCGGTGCGGGAGGCCTTGCGGAAGCTTGAGGCTGAGGGATTTGTCCGCATCATGCCCCATCGGGGCGTCTACGTGAGTGCAATTTCTCGGGCCGAGATGGAAGACGTTTTCGCGGTCCGGCTCGCGATCGAAGGTATGGCGACCAAACAAGCCGTTCTGCGAATTGCGGACGAACAAGTGGAAAAGCTTGCGGATCTTATTTCAAGGATGGAAGTGGCGCTTGACTCGCGCAACCATACTCATCTGCTTGAACTCAATCAGGAATTTCATTTCACTCTTTACGAAGCGTCGGGCCGAGAGTACCTGTGCACTTTGATTTCCCACCTGTGGCAAAAGAGTACGCGGTACAGAACCTCTTACATTCAGCTTCCTGAACGGGCCAATCAGGCACATGAAGAACATAAAGAGATTCTCTTGGCGGTTCGGGAACGCTCCGTTAGAAAAGCGATTCGTGCGGTACGCAACAATATTCGGCAGACGATGCTTGGGCTTCTCTCCTCGTTCGAGGTGTGAGTGCCAACGATCGGGGAGCAATTTCCTGGTGGGTCTGGTGAGCGTGCCCAGGAAGCAATCGCAGAGTTGTGAACTAGCGGGCCTTGCCCCCGCTCCGTTTAATCGATACCTTTACCGGACCCGAGAGCGTACATGAACGAATTGGAGTTAGTCGCGGAGTTGGGAAAATTTGGCACCCCGACGTTAGCCGAAGTTTCCACTGAAGTGGTGGCTTTGTCGCCCACGATTGCGCCGCTCTTCCGTCCCATTCAATTGGCAGGAGTCGTCTACGCGGTCCAGCTTGGTCCGCAGGACAATTTGGGGGCCCACTTTGCGGTTGCGGAAGCTCCTGCGGGATCTGTCCTGGTGATCACGACGGGACGGGAAGTACGAGTCGGTTTTTGGGGCGAAGTTCTGACCGAAGCCGCCCTCGCCCGGGGAATTCGTGGCTTGGTGACGGACGGAGCAGTCCGAGATGTTCGGGCGATCCGGGAGCGGCCGTTCCCCGTCTTTTGCGCGGGCGTAGCCATTCCCGGCACCGTGAAAAAATCTGCCGGACGTCTGAACGAACCGGTAACCGTGGGTGACGTCACGATTCGGTCTGGCGATTTGATCCTGGGTGACGATGACGGCGTGGTCGTCGTTCCGCGCGACGCGGCTTCGTACGTGCTCGAGAGAGCGAAAGCCCGCACCGAAAAGGAAATCGCGTTCATCAAGCGCTTGCGCGAGGGCGAACTTACCATCGATCTATATGATTTGCGGAGGATGCGTACGGTGGGAAGTTGATGGATTGCCCTCGCCGCGAAAACTCCTCCGACGATCTAGATTCGCGATTCCAACACGGCGACGATTGCTTTGCGTTGGCCCAGTGTTCATGCGGGCTTCGTCGACCAGGAGAACATGACGTAGTGACCCGCTCATGAACCAGAATTTATGACCCAAATACCTGAGGCGCTCAAGCTCGACGGCAGAGTCGCGTTGGTGACCGGCGCAGGCCGCGGCATTGGCAGGAGCGCCGCGCTCATCATGGCAGCGATGGGTGCGGACGTCGCCGTGGTCAGCCGTACTCGCGGCGAACTTGACGAGGTGGGGGCCGCGATTGAGAACCTCGGCAGGCGCGGGTTGGGGATTGAATCCGATCTGGCCACCGCCGGCGCGCCGGCGCGGATCATTGAAGATTGCATTGCGCACTTCGGCCGACTCGACATTCTTGTGAACAATGCCGGCGTGGTCATCCGCAAGCGGGCCGAAGAGATCCTGCCCGAGGACTGGGATGTGATTCTTGAACTCAACATCAAGGCGACAGCCGAGATGTGCCGCCTGGCTCTGCCGCATCTCCGTCGTCACCCTAACGCCGCCATCGTCAATATGTCGTCGATCACAGGCCATGTAGGCACGCCGTTGCGCGCCGCTTATGCCGCCACCAAGGCTGCGATTCTGGGCTATACGCGTGTGCTTGCTAAAGAGCTGGCGCCCGAAGGCATACGGGTCAACGCTGTGCAACCGGGCTTCATTGACACCGATTTTGTAAGACCATTTCTCTCGAACAAACCCGAACAAGTGGCGGACGTGCTCAGGCACATTCCGCTGGATCGCATGGGAACAGCCGATGAAGCCGCGTGGCCAATCGCTTTTCTAGCCTCGCCCGCCGCCTCCTACATCACCGGACAATCGATCGTAATCGATGGCGGGTGGATGCTCTTCTGATGGCCTACTTTGTGGCGGTTACCGATTCACCCGCGGGGGACGATCTGACGATCGAGCGTTCTGTGCTGGCGGGAATGCGGGTTGAAAAAATCTCCTGGAAAGACCGCGAAAGCCTGGTCGAAGCAGTGCGCGAAGCGGACGCGATCCTGTGCATGCATGCGCCGTTCGACGAACAGGTGATTGGCTCTTTATCACGTTGCAGAGTCATCGCTCGGTTTGGCACGGGGCTCGACAACATTAACCGGCGGGCCGCAGAGTCCGCGAACATCCACGTCGCCGGCGTGGCGGATTACTGCACCGAAGAAGTGGCCAATCACACTATGGCGCTCTTGCTGGCCTGGAACCGGAAAATCCTGCATTGCCACGCATTCGTGCTGGAAAAACGATGGAATGAAAGGTCCCTGACGACCGGCAATTGGGGATGCGCCCCGATTCCTCGCTTATCGTCGCAAACTCTGGGGCTTCTGGGACTTGGGCGAATTGGACAAGCCGTGGCCAAGAGAGCGCTCGCTTTCGGAATGAAGGTCCTGGCAAGCGCGCGTCACCCCGAACGGGCGAGAGTCGAATTCCCGCGAGTCGAGTGGACCAGCCGGGAAGATTTATTGCGGCGGTCCGATTACGTGTCACTCCATGTCCCACTGAGCGAGGAGACACGGCAGACCATCAACGTGGAGACCATCGCGACGATGAAGCCCGGCGCCGTGCTGATTAATACCTCGAGAGGTGGGCTGGTCGATGAAGACGCCCTCGTCGCCGCCCTGCGCTCGGGACACCTGGGTGGCGCGCTGCTCGACGTTTTCAAGACCGCGCCCTTGCCGGTCGATCATCCCTTCCGCCAGCTAAAGAATGTCATCCTAACGCCGCATGTGGCCTTTTATTCGGACGATGCGCTTCTGGATCTTCGCCGCTTGGCGGCGGAAGCAGTGAAAGCGCATTTGTCTTGACCGTTGGGATGCCTGAGACTCGTCTGATTTCAGCAGACGTTCCGGAAGGGAGGGAGGAATTCAATGTCGGGATTAGAAGGGTTTATCGACCCGCATGTGCATTCCGCTCCCGAACATGTTCCGCGCCTTTTGGATGACATCTCTCTAGTCCGGCAAGCGCTGGAAGCCAAGATGTCCGGCGTTCTGATCAAGAGCCATACCACGCTTACTGCGGACCGCGCCACGATTGCCGCGAAAATGGTTCCCGGGATTCGAGTATGGGGAGGGTTGGTTCTGAACGACTCGGTCGGCGGATTTAACCCTGCCGCCGTTGAGACGGCGCTGGCTTATGGAGCGGCCGAGATTTGGATGCCGACCCACAGCGCAATGAACCACCGCATTTTCTACGGCCAGGGCCGCCGAGGGTTGGCGCTTGAGGAAGGCCAGATCCCGGAGACGGTTCACCAGATTTTAGAATTGATCGCGGGCCGCGGAGCGATACTAGGCACAGGCCACCTGAGCGCCGCCGAGATACGGACGCTGGCGCTCGCAGCTCGCGAACATGGCGTGAAGAAGATACTGATCACCCATCCCGAGGCGCCGTTTATCGATCTGTCTGTTGCTGCGCAACGCGAGCTGGCAAGCTGGGGCTGTCTGCTTGAACGGACCTGGGTTTTCACAACTCCGGCACTGGGCAGCGTGATGGGTCCCGATCGGCTTGTTCGCGATATTCGGGAAGTGGGTCACGAGACCACGGTGTTGGCAACCGATATGGGCCAGGTCGGCAATCCCACTCCGGTCGAGGGCTTTCAGGCGTTTGTTCAGGCCTGCCGTGCCGCCGGTTTTGACGAAAACCAGATTCGACGTATGGCAGCGACCAACATTGAGCAGTGGTTGGTCTGACTCGGGGATGCTGACGCATGCTAAAACGAAATAGCCTCAGACAAAAACTGCTGGAGAAAAAGGTCGTTGTCGGAATATTCCTGGAAATTCCTGATCCGACCCACGCGGAGATTGCTGGCCTGGCGGGCCTGGATTTTGTGATTATCGACTGGGAGCACGGTTCCTTCTCACGGGAAACAGCAATGCATACAGTCCGGGCATCCACATCGACCGAAGCCTCTCCCGTCGTCCGCGTAGGAGAAAACTCGCCGCTCGCCATCCAACAGGCGCTGGACATCGGAGCCGTCGCGGTGCAGATTCCCCAAATATCTGACAAGGAAGCGGCGTTCAGTGCTTGTGAATCCGCTCGATTTTATCCGCGTGGGAAACGTGGACTGAATCCTTATGTCCGTTCCGCCAGCTACTATGCCCAGCCGCCGGCGGAATACCTGAAAGACGCGAACGAAGATGTGGTCGTCATCTGTCAGATCGAAGGGG
Organism: Terriglobia bacterium; assembly: GCA_963765285.1. Lineage (GTDB taxonomy): Bacteria > Acidobacteriota > Terriglobia > Terriglobales > Acidobacteriaceae > CAVWZH01. The sequence goes on along the minus strand of CAVXVR010000004.1, from coordinate 1,035,677 downwards.
TCGACGGCGTTCGCAATTTAAATGATATCGTTACGGTCCCGGGATTAGATGTGATCTTTCTCGGGCCTTTCGACCTGTCCCAATCGCTGGGCATTCCGGGAGAACTCGATCATCCTCGGTTGATCGAGGCGATGAAGCAGGTGATCGAAGTGGCGGGCCGGTCGGGCATTGTGGTCGGCACATTTGCCGATTCGCCTGAGCGCGCTCTGGGGTGGATCAAGCTCGGCGTGCGTTATGTTGCCGTCTCGACTGATTCGGAGATATTCCTGAGCGCAAATCGTCGCTTGGTTCAGAAGATCAGGGGCGAGCTGTAGGCAGCACTCTCAACCCCTCGGTGACGTCAAGTCGATCTCTTCACCGACCTGTGGAAGTACCGTGCGTCCCCGGCCACCCAGTCGATCATAAGTTCCGACGAAGAGATTAGGATCCAAGGTCTCTTCGTCTGTGCCTGTTGTCACCGCCCAGAGAAGATGATGGATAGGCACTGCGATCCTCACACCCAGATGCCAGGCTAGCAAAGCCGCTTCGTGCGCGTCCATGTTTCCGGTAATTCCATTAATACAGAGCAGGGCCACGTCCGGCTGGCGCGTCTTGAGGCGCCGCAAGCGTACATCATATTCCGTATCGCCGCTGTGATAAATGGCCAGACCCTCGGCGTGGAGCAACACGCCCATTGCATCAGATACTTCCCAACCCAAGACCCCGCCCACGTGCCTTGCGGGTATGGCTTCGAGGGTCACCTCTTTCACCTGCCCCCCCTCACCCCAGTTCAATGTGGTGATTTGCGGGCGACGTACACCCCAACCTAGCGCCCGCGACAGAGAACTCGGGGGTATAAAGAACTTCGCGTCAGGATTGTTTTTCGCGATGATGGGAATCGAGCCCGGATCCAGGTGATCTTCGTGCCAGTGGGTTGAGATAATGGCGTCAGCTCGAACCTCGTGGGGGTCGATCGGAGAGGTAAATCCCCGGGCCAGACCAAGGATATCCTTCAGGGCATCGGAGAGATACGGATCAAGATAAATTACTGTGTTCTTTGGCGTTTTGAAAACAAACCCGGATCCTCCCAGCCACCAGCAGGCAACATGCCCTTCGGCGACATTCCTGGCTGCGATGCGTTGCGCTAAGTTACGATTGTTGCTCATCAGTTCAGGTCTTCTCCCACCAACGCCGATCACTGTGTCATTGCTCTGACTGGACGGCTCACTCTGCCGCGTTCGCCGCAAACGCTCGCAGGACATTTGTTGTGACGCGCGCGGCGGCGTTGTCGAAGTTATTCCAGGCCATGGCACCGGCGTAGGTCACGGAGCCGACGGAAAAAACGGCGCCGCCGCCTTCTATGGGGAAGTAGACCATGTCCGCATGGACTAAGTCAGGACGTCCCACTCCGTCCTGATCAGGCATTGCTACACACTGGTCCTCGACAACCAACTGATATTCGCGGCCGAGACTTATCGAAGTCGCCAGAACCTCCGCATGGGCTGGACTTCCCAAAGATGTGTCGAAGCGATCAATCTCATCCCCGACCGCACCACCTAGGACATGGCCATTCTCTCCAATAATTTCTTCCTGCACTCCCTTGAAGAACTCGCTGCCAGCGCCCGTATAGCTGGATTGGTTCCGCTTATAGCCCGAGGCGCGCGACCAACCCTCGGCTGAAAAGCCCACCCCAACAAGCTTATTTGGGCCCTCTCCGCGCAGGCGCCACATACCACCCAATTCGCAGGTACTGGCGTGCATGCGCTCGCCATAGGGGGCATCCCATGATCGGGTTCCAGAGTGATCTCGCCTGACCTCGATTACCCACGGCCGCTCTGAGTACCGGCTCGTGAACCAATAAAAGCCGTTGCCGCCCAGATACATAAGTTTGCCGCCGCGGGAAAGATATCCTTCCAAGGCAAGCCGGCCGGGCCGGGTCCAATACTCAGGGTGGGATCCGGTCACCAGAACCCTATACTTCCCAAGAAGTTCTTGGCCTTCCCGTTCCAGATCTTCGTCCGTCGCAACGTGATATGGAGTTCCAACACGCTCAAGCCACTCGATTAAATATAGATCAGCAGAAAAATGGCGGTAAGAATCACACAACCAACTGTGTAATGCAGGCCGAACGTCGACTAACGGACGACGACGACTGGAATAGCGAACTGGAGTTCCATCCGAATGAATATCATAAACTGAGCGCCCTAGTCCGGGGTCTTCGAACAGTACGTGCTCATCCTCAGATAGTGTCTTCTCATGGGACATACACGCGGAGACTTGTAAATTGGCTGACAGGTGATTGTTCGCGTAGGCCAGATAGGTGTTGGTCGGGACCAGAAATAGCACAGGTGCACTCTCGCTTCGCGGCGCCATCAAGAAAAGCGGATATCGGTCAACCTCCGATCCTGCTTCGAGTTTGACCGCGTACACACCACTCTTCAGGTCATTCGGCAGAGTGAATTCAAGATCATAAGTCCATTCGCAGTCGAGCACGTCGTCGTCATGAAACTGTAAAGCGCCGTATTGTTCTGGAGCCGTCAGGAACGTCTCATGATTGCCGTCCCAATTGTGGCCGGTAACCCCACGTTCTGCGCCGTTGAAGATTGTGCCATTCGGTCCATCACCGATTTCGACAGCAATTGTGCTGCAAGTCCAATCGCGGGCGAAGTGCCAGCTTGCGGCAGGAACCTTCTGACAGCGCCCCCGGCTGTGCAAGTCAGCTCTGTCGGCATCGGCCAAGATACCGCTATAGACACGAGGCGTTTCCACCTTCCCATTGTATGGATTGAGGGGCGATCCGCTCTCCGCGATCTCGCTGCAAGCCAGCAGCAACCTTAAGGGGGTCTGCGCCACGGCGCCCTTGCCGGACACAACCGTCCGGGAGTTCGTGGACCAACCAGAGACTAATGCGACGTCAATAACGACTGCACCTTGATCGATTCCCACCGCCACTGAATACCATCGCCGCGGGGCAACGGTTAAATCCGCTACCGCGAGCGGTTCCGATCTTTTTTTCGCACGGAGCTCAAAACGTCCGTTCGCAAGGACTAGGAACACGGCGTCGCCTGGATAATGCAGAGACCAAATAGTCTGTTCGTTGGTGCGATCTGGGACGGTGGGCCAAACCCAACAATGAACAGTCAGGCCAGGGTCAAGCCCCGGAGATGACAGGGGCAGTGTTGCAAAGGATCCGACCTTCGTTTCCTGGCTACGGCCGGGAATGGTGACATCGAGGATGTGTTCAAGACTCTCGGTCTCGACCCGAAACTCCCCCTTCGCCCCCGGGCCCTTCCTAATCCGTTCAAGAACCGCCCGGATCTTACTATGAGATGTATTAATTGCCATTCGAACGCGGTCGCCCGGTCGGCGTGACCATTCCTCAAAATAGGCCTGGATCAGCATATTCTCCTCTAACTAAGTAGTTTGCGCGTCTCATACGGAACAGGTTCAATTTCTCTATGGTCCGGGCACTAACGAAGCTTGGTCTTTGAAAAGTCGCGGAGTGACGGTCGACGGATTCTGATCGGAACTTGTCCATTAAGAAGCCGGTTATGGATGGCATCTCCCTACTCTGCTCATATGCCTAACTGACGCTTAGTAGAACGACCGAGAGGATACCCACGGCGACGCCGGTCCAACTCAGGGAACTCATTCTCTCGGCAAAGAAAATTCGTCCGGCGAAAGCTACAACAAGAAGGGACCCCCCTATTGTGACCGGGAACACGATGTTCCCCGGAACTCCTGACTGCAGCGCACTAGCCATAGCCAGCTGGCCGCCAATGCTAAGCAAAGCGAGCAATGCGCCCCAAAGCGCTTCCTTCAGACCGCCTTTGAATCCTTTCACCAGCATCGGAATGCCAATACAGAAGAGGCCTGCGGCGTACCAGATGGTTAGATACGTATATTTCATACTCCCAGCAAGGCCCCAGGCAGCAAGAACCTTCAACCCAAACGCGCTCATTCCGTTGGTCAACAGGATAATCAGCATGAGTAACAACCACATAGTCTATCGACGCTCCTTTGTGGATACTTGTATCTCCAGCCGATTCCCCAGAAACAGGCATAGCAACGACACCGCGGCGAGACTAAAGGCGATTGATTTTAGAAGAGTAATCTTTTCAGCGTATAGCCAGATCGAGACCAATGCCGGAATGCCCGCCGAGAGGTTCATCATCAACCAGCCTACCGTGACCTTCCCGATTGCGATCGAAATCTGGAACGCGATGTACGCAACAGCAGCGCAGATCCCAAATACGATTGCGAGTGCGACGACCGACAATGGAACGTGTACTAGATTCGGGGATATGAGGGATCGGCCAAGCATGGCCAAAGCAGCCCACCCGAACAAGGCCACCACCAGCGCCGATGGATTGCAATTTTTCCGTTCGGCGACCTTCGACACGCAAGCCAGCAAACCGAAAGATAAGGCACCAATCAGACACATGAGGACGCCGACTCTCATGCAGACGACACTTCCGATTTCCCGGATCCCCGAGAGTCTACGGAACTACGCCTTGGTATCTCGTAGAGACTGGAAACACTGAAGCCCTCTCGCGGCAAGAACCATTTTGATCGATCAAACCCGGACTCCGAGAGCTTTCGCGATCGCAAACGGCTGCCGAGGACTTTGGCCGAATAGCCGAAGGTGCTTACCATATTCTTACCGTCGAAACAGGAAAACGGACTCAATCGCATTTGGCGGCCCGCAGTCTCAACCCGCGGTCGCAACCGGATCCTGCCAGAGGCCTCTGGTTCCGAGACCCGTATTCTAAGAGCCCAATCGGCATTGTCAAGAGAATATTTTATAATGAATCTATACTCAATACTGCTAGTAAAAGCTGTAACATCCACAAGAGCACAGCATATATTATAATCTATGCGTAACTTCCTTGCTTTTGACTCCGCACAGATCCAGGAAACGAAATGTCGAGAAAACGGACGCGACGCGCTTTTCTAGCGTTATCCGGGCTTAGCGCTGCGGCACTCGCGACCGACGCGTTTCGGCAGCGAACCGTCGCCCCGGTCGCCGGTAGCAAAGGCAATCTATCTTATTATGTGGCCGTAACCGGCTCCGATCAGAATCCCGGAACGGCAGATCTTCCGTTTCGGACGGTCCGACAGGCCGCCAATGTGCTGAAACCCGGAGACACTTGCTTCATTAAGGGCGGAGTCTATCGGGAATGGGTCAAGCCACCTCGGGGCGGCACTTCCGAATCCAGCCGCATCAGCTACAAGGCTTATCCGGGCGAGACTCCCGTAATCACCGGCTCCGAGCGAATTACCCAGTGGCAGTCGCAAGGAAGTAGCGTCTGGTTGGTCGAATTGCCCCAATCGTTTTTCGGCGACTTCAATCCCTACACCATGCCCATTTATGGAGACTTGAAGTCGAAATACAACATCCCCGATGACCTTATTTTCCTGAGGGTTGGACAGAATTACCACTTGGGGGAAGTCTACAGCGACGGTGTGCCCTACCTCGAAACGCTGAAAAAGGAAGAAATGCTGAGCACGCCCAAAACCTGGTACACGGAAACGGCGGCCGGCACAACTCGCATCTGGGCCCACTTTGAGACCGACGACCCCAACCGGCAGCTTACAGAGATTAACGTCCGGGAATGCGTTTTCTTTCCTGATGTGGCCTGGCTGCCTTACATCACCGTCAGCGGCCTGACCATGCGACACGCGGCGTGTTACTGGGCCTCGCCGGCATCTTTTCAGAAGGGACTTATCGGAACCCATTTTGGCAAGAACTGGATCATCGAGCACTGCCATATCGCTGACGCGAAATGTGTGGGCATCTGCAGTGGATATAGTCACGCCGCGCACTCAGCGGAACTACCCGACATTCAGAAACTCGGTCACCACACCGTGCGCAACAATCTTATTGAACGGTGCGGCGAAGCTGGAATCGCCGGCCTGCTCGGGTTCGCGGCCAGCCTGATCGAGCAGAATTTGATTCAGGACATCAACTACCAGGCGCAGTTTGGTGGAGCGGAAACCGCAGGAATCAAGGTGCATCGGGCCAACGACTTGGTTATCAGACAGAACATGGTCCGCCGCGTATTCTCTACCGAACATACCGACGCCCCGGGCATATGGATCGATTGGAGCAACCAGGGCGTTCGCATTACGGGCAACGTAATCTACGACATCGAATATTACTCGATTTTTCTTGAGGCGGATCACGGACCGCTGCTCCTCGACAACAACGTGATTGCCGGCTCATCGCTGGCGACAGGCTCGGAACGGATCCTCCTGGTTCATAACTTATTCTGCAACAGCGGTGTCCTCTATGAGAATTACGACAAGCGATTTCCCAGCTATTACGTGCCTCACACCCTGAAGGACGTCAAGGAAGTTGCCATGGCCAAGATTGAGGACCGCTATTACAACAACATTTTCATTGGCAAGAGTTTCGACAGACTGCGCGGAGATGGAAGACTCGAACCGCAGGACGCCTACATTATGAGATCTGAACCGCTAGATCCCAGGGATTTTCGCAGCGGCAGCAATCTCTACTATCAGGGCGCGCCACGCCTGGCAGGAGACGAAGCGAGCGTTGAGAATAGCGGGTTTGACGCCGCATGTGATCTCCGGGACCTGGCAAACGGCGTGATTTTGAATCTGTACATTGACGATTCTGCGATCACCTTGCAGTGTCCTTTGGTGGACACAGCTTTCCTTGGGAAATTTTCGATGGTGAATCAAAGTATGGAACAGCCCGACGGCAATCCGATCGTTCTGGATCGCGATCTGTTTGATAAGAAGCGCAATACAACCCATCCGCGGGTGGGCCCGTTCGAACAGTTGAGGCGAGGCCGCAACGTCTTCACCTTCACTGCCGGCTGACCGGCCAATCTTCCCCAGGCCGCGCGACAGAAGTTGGTGGAAACACGATTCCGATCGGTCGGTGACACATGGTCCGAGCTGTGGAACGACGAAAGGCTTTGTTCTCGTTGCGAAAGGCCGTGCCCGCCGGAGAACGTACAAGCCATGGGACGCATTGCAAGCCGTTCGACCACGCCGATCGCAGCTGGCGAGCGGCTTGTAACGGCTTATGGACCCCTCACACGCGTGAGGCGCCATGGAAACGTTTGAGATGTTCGCCATCGCCGCAGGATGTCGATAATTCCCATTTCAATTAACTCCCGGCAGCCACCATTGGTGCCAGAGCAGCGCTGCGATTCCAAGAGTGTGGACAAACGGCGAGGGCAACACAGGGGCAGGCAGGATTGCGGTTCGCTCTTCTTAAGAACAGTGCGTTACTCTTTGCGCCGCGCACTGTCTTTAGATTCTGTTGATGGTTGCACTCAAAACCCAACGGTTGCCGGTTCGTTGTCCGTGCTCTCCACCAACTTCAGCGCCGAAACCTCAACCGCTTGGAGCCAATTCGAAGGTATGCCTGCGAATTTCAATCTCGTGGATCTGCCCGAGGTGTGCTGCTAACCCCGGACTGCAGAATAGTGTCTTTTTCTTTAGGTCCCTCCGATTTGCGTTACCGTCTGATGAAATCCGGGGACTCTGTGGGGACTAAGTGACGTGTAAACAGCGCCAAAAGCTTACCAACCGTACTTACCGCGACGGGACATAAGTTCAACTCTCCGTGAGATTTGCCTAACCCTTGCAAACTCTGCCAAGATTCCTCAAAGGGACTTTCACGGTGCAAAGCCGGCTTCCCATAATATCGCCACAACGTTCCAGGCCAATAAGGCTGTCGGCCTTTCATGTGCGGCGAGGCAAATACCCAATCGCCCGGACTTGGGTACGGAGAAAGGCGTCTCCATGCCCACAGCGACTCGGCCGTTTGCGCATCTAGCGGAACGTCTTTCAGAGAAGCTTCCGTTTTCGGCGCACCTTCCACCATCGCGACTACCGACCGACGAATGTGCAAGATGAGGTTTTCGAGATCCACGTCCTGCCACCGAAGCCCTATCAGTTCTCCTCGACGCAGCCCCGTGAAAGCGTCCAACTCGATCATCGTGCGGAGTGGATCGGGCAGTTCCTTGAGAAATGCCATGATCTCTTCCGGCGTCAGAACATCGGGTGCTTTCTGTCGTTTCGCGCTCTGGCGAACGCTCGTGATTGGATTCTTCTCCGTCCATTCCCATCTGATCGCGTGAGAATAGATCGCGCTCATGATGTTTCTGATCTTGGCCCTGCTGCCCCGCGCTAGCGGAACGCCGGTCTTCGGAAAACAGAGACTCTTGAGCCATTTTTCGACTTCGGTTGCCTTGACGTCCGTCAGCTTGCACGCACGCCAACGCGGAAGGATCCACTTCTTCAGATAGCCCTCGTAGGTCACCTGCGTCGAGTACGATTTGCGATCTTCATCTGCCGCATCGAGCCCCGGTTTCGTTTTGTTGAAAATGTCCGGCAACTCGTGTTGACGATAGTGATTCACAAGCGTCTCGAAACTGATGCTTTTGATGAGCCGTTGAGGGGTTTGTTGGTTGATCTCCAAGCGGATTGCATCTACGGCAGCCTGGGCGGAAAGACTCGGTCGGCAAGTCTTCCTGTGTTCCAATGACGATGTGCTTTCGCCGGATCGTGCCGTCCAGCTGAACCTCTCTCCATAGGAATTCCCAAGCTTTTCCCTTCTTGCGATCCGCCAGTCTCAGACTGCCCTTTTGATAACTCGTGCGCCTCATTTATTTCCTCCATTTCGGTTGAGGCGACACGGATGGCTGCCTCAGCTTAGCGCAAGTGGAGTGGCGGGTCGATGGTGAATCTCTTTGGAAAACCGCCGGCCTAGCCGGCCTTCTTCGTTCTCAGCCAAATCTCCAGGTCAGAGGCGCGGAACCGCCATAGTTTTCCAACTTGAATTCCATGAATCTGACGGTTGCGGGCCATTCGCTGTAGCGTTTTTGGGTGGATGCGGAGCAACTGTGCTGCTTCGTCGCTGTCTAAGAGCGGCTCAAAGACGAATTCGGTCCTAGGCCCAGAGCGGCTGGGAGAAGGAGCGAACCTCGAAGGCTGGGATGCGGACATAATGAACTCCTGGGCCAAATCACGAAAATCGATCTAATTTGGCCGCTTCTGGCAAGGTTCTATAAATGCAGACTGGATTTCCGTCAAACGGGCCTGATTTTCGGGGAAAACGCGATCGAAATTGCCAGTTTAGACGGGTGAAACGGGTCTCCCGAAGGGTTCTATCCCGGTTGACGGATTACGAAGACCGGGGGTAAATAGCGGCATGAGGTGCCCCATGCAGACTGAAAAAAGAGCCGCCGTTAGGACCAAAGAGGTTGAATCGAAGACCAATGTCGTTGCAAGTGTCGAGTTTGTAGTCCGTGCCGCGCTGCACGATACCGTTGAGGATGACTTTGTCCACTCCATTGCGGGAAGAATTATTGCCGAGCGGGAAAACCTTGGAGAAGAGGACGCAGGGAAAATTACCGCCTCACTCGTTCAGTTCGGCGAGGCACTCGACCACGGCATCAGTGCAAAAAGGCTCGGAGATGGCATCTCTGGTGACATCTCAGAATACTGGGAACATCTTTTTGACGTGGAAACTGGCTATCCGAAAGAAGAAATACAAAATGAGCACGAAGTGGTAGACCTCGATCTGCTGATCTTAGACTACATCACGATCTATCCGGAATTTCGGGGGCTAGGGATCGCCGAGTCAGCTATTAACCGTACGATCGACATTTTTGGTACAGGGTGCGGGATGGTAGCGTGCAAGCCTTGGCCGCTACAGTTCACTCCGTCCGCTGTGGACAATCAAGAAGCATCGAAAAGACTTGCGTTACCCAAGGTAAGCAAAGGCGAGGCCATTCGGAAGCTGAGATTGTACTGGTCACACCTCGGGTTTTGGCCACTTGGTAACACCGGAATTTATCTGCTGAGCCTGTCGCAAAGGGGTTGCGACATGTCTTCTCAAGATCGACGGAAGGGCCTTCAATAACTCTGATCGCCGACTACCGCTCCGTCCGGTTAGAACGCTGCCCTGTCACCGACTCCCAATCGCACTCGATGTTTCTGAGCATAGCCAACGTTTAGCCGCCGCGAGTTACTCTCCATCATTTTCAGCGCCTGCTCACTCAAAAGGGAAGTGGACAATTTCTCTCAGGGTCACAACGCGTCATAACTCTTCGCATAGTTCAGCTGCTTAAAACGTGTGCCTGTCACGCAGGACTTCAGTCAGGTTAAGCACACGATGGCAAGGGACACCGCCGCTGTCTCGATCGCGCAGAATCTCCGCCAGCTCGTTCAACGAAAAACCCAACCGGACTGCTTGCTGCGCAAGCTGGACACGCTCAACGGCAGATGCAGGAAACATCCGATATCCCCCACTTGTCCGCGGTGAAGTCGGCAGAATGCCGAGCCGCTCATAATGACGCAGCGTGTCGGCACTGACACCGGTCAAGCGGGCAAGCTCTCCGGATCTCAAAGAATTGGCACCCACGACATCAGTATGAACCGTCGAATCGGTTCCAGAGTCAAGCTCTTTTTCAATCGGCATAAATGTTTTCGACAGTCATCAGAAGCGGCCGCCAACGCGTAGCGGCGTTACGAGCCATCATCTGTCGTCTTGCCGGATGGGCTTGAACATTTCTAGCATCCTTATTGGAAATCTCTCGTGGGGGAATGCCCGAGCGATCCGCCAACCATGGCGGCGATAGAACTCGGTCGCCGCCGCATTCGATTGAACGACGCGAAGATGAAGTATTTTATAGCCGCGAGCGATTATTTCAGCCTCCCCTTGCGCGAGCAGACGCTGGCCTACCCCATATCCCCGGCTTTCGCGAAGCACCCATAGATCATCCAGCCATTCTCCGCTCGTCCGAACCACTCCGATGATTTTCGCGTCCCGTAGAGCGACCCAACAGGAATGCCAGTTCTCCTCGTCGACCAGAAGCGGTGGAGGCGCCCAAAGGCCGCCGTCAATCTCATCTACAACCGTTTGGACGACCGCTCGAACGGAATCGTGCTCCTCGGGCTGTGGTCGTCTTATGAGCACGTCGATCATCTACTTACCAATATAGGCTTTAACAATCGGAATACTCGTTGAGTCCGGATGCTCCACTTCCTTGTTGGCGAAACATCCCGTGGGTGTTGAAAAAATCCGGGTTCGAATGAGCTCTTGGCCGCGATTATCACTGCCATCGAGTTTTCCGCTCACTTCAGCTCAAGAGGCAGCTTCCATAGTAGGTGTTGTCGGTTGGCTGAGGAAGCGCACGAGTCGCTCAATGTTCTGGGCCGCCGCTGCCAGGAAGAACTACTCCCGCACGAACTTCAATCTCCGCAGACGCAAGCGCTGCAATCCGCCCTGATTCTGATGTAGTGGCCCACTCCTACAACCACTACGGTCAGATGGTGGAATATCTGTGCATGAACGGGATCATCCCCTCCGCCGAGTCGGTGATACAAAACGGGACTCGATCTGAAGTGGGCTTTAAGAATGACACTGGAACCACCTGGATAAGAAAGAAAGTTTGAATCGAGGAGACCCTAATAATGAAGAAGAGCAATTGTGTTCTAGCGATTGCCATCGTGCTTTCGTTCCCATCCGCCGACACTGTTATGGCAAGAACATCCGCGCGGTAAGCCGCCTAAGAGTTGTGATGAAGGAAAGCCAGAGACCAGGAGTCTAACTGCCACCCGCGAAAGCCTCTTGGCTTGGGTAGTGCCTCAGTTTGAATTCTCATAAGTCCACCGTGCATTCCTTGTCCCGATTGCTTGCACCGTTTGGAGCACTGCGTGGAGATACGAGTAACTTCTTTCGGGAACAGAGCGACGTTGGGGTGATGCCGTTGGTTCCGTGACGGTCAACTCCCGCCCCTTCTTCAACGCATCATCGCAGAAGAAGTTGGGCAGGTTTTTCTTTTGCTGTCCTCAGCCTCGCCAATCGCAATGTCGAACACCTGCTTGCGAAGCCGGACGGGACGTTTGCCCTTGATGCTCGGGAAAGACTGGTTCTTAGCGAGTCACAAATTTCCATGCCACCACAACGATGAAGATGATAATCCCGGCCAAATATGCCCAGCCTCGCCCCTTTTGGAATTTTTCATGGTCTATCATAAATAAACCTCGGCTAGATTATCATACCTTCTCCTCATCAGATTGCGTTGTGGAAACGAGAGGTTTTCTGATGCCGGGCTTTCCTTGAGAATCAGGGGCGCCGGGTTTCGGGAACAATCTCGTGCCCGCCCCCGTATATGTTGGCATGCGAATCCACGCGATGCTCGCCATAGTGCTTCTTTGGCCCTTTGTCTCGAACCCATACAGCTTTGCTTCTGACCTCGCGCTGGTTCACGCAAAGGTTTACACCTCGCCGACCGACCCACCGATCGAAGATGGCACAATCCTCGTGCATAACGGCCGCATACGCGCCCTCGGACCTAGCGCCAAGATAAAAGTGCCACGATTGGCCAGGGCAGTGACCGTGCTTGATTGTCACGGTCTCGTTGTAACTGCCGGGTTCTGGAACAGCCACGTACACATCTTTACTCCCGGCTTACTTCATGCGGAGAAGCAATCGTCCAGCGAGATTTCTTCGCAACTGGACCAGATGCTGACCCGGTGGGGTTTTACGACCGTGTTCGACGTTGCTTCGGTTCTGGACAACACGAATAACATCCGGCGCCGGATCACCACAGGACAAATTCGTGGGCCGCGAGTTCTCACCGTCGGGGAACCTTTTTACCCAAAAGGTGGAACTCCGATCTACGTCAAGGGGTTTCTTGAAGATAACCACGTCCCCTCGGCGGAGGTGCAATCCACGCCACAGGCCCTGGAACGAGTACGCCAGCAGATCAGGGATGGCGCCGACGGGATCAAGATTTTTTCGGGATCCATCACTGCTGAAGGGGTACTGCCAATGGCCACAAACTTGGCTAAAGCCCTCGTTTCCGAAGCCCATCGTGCGGGTAAGCCGGTTTTTGCCCACCCTTCAAACGCGGAGGGGATCGAAGTAGCCATCCAGAGCGGCGTCGATATACTCGCACACACGGCACCGATGAGCGGGGATTGGACCCCCGCCTTTGTAGAAAGGCTAAAGGCCGCTCATTTGGCCCTTATTCCTACACTCTCGTTGTTTGACGTCGAGGCCAAGAAGGCCAAGGTGTCCGCCGAGGAGAATGAGATGTGGATCAAACAAGCAGTTCAGGAGTTGAAGGCCTATTCCGATGCAGGCGGCCAGGTGCTGTTCGGCACAGATGTGGGTTACATTGACCAGTTTGACACCGCGGAGGAGTTCCAGTTGATGTCGCGCGCCGGCATGAGCTTTCAGCAGATTTTGGCTTCACTGACCACCAATCCAGCAACGCGCTTCGGATATTCGAGCCACAGTGGGCGCATCGCGAAGGGCATGGATGCCGATCTAGTTGTGCTCGATGGCGATCCTGCCAGGGATGTCACCGCCTTCTCTAAAGTCCACCAGGTGATCAGGGGCGGGAAGCTGACTTATCCAGTCCGGTAGTTTGAGTTCCCGAAACCGGTCCAGCGCCCTACGTGGTGGAGAACCGGCGGCGATAGGAGGTAGGTGGCGTGTCCAGCGTCCGGCTGAAGTGCTGCCGCAGCGTCGCCGCCGTCTGTAGGCCCCACCGCTTCGGCAATCGCATCGATATCCCGTCGTTTGGGTTTCCGAGTTTTGGAGACGCGCTTCAGCGCGAGCGTGTGCAACGTAGAAGTAACAACTCGTTTGTGGAAATAGAGGCTTATACTAATCTCAGCTCCGGAAGTGACGGGAAAGGCTGTCGTGCTTCCTCCGTTGATGACGAACCGAACTCCGCACTCACTGCAGACGTGCATGCGGTTCGGCGCGAACTTCGGCTCCGGAGCAGGGATAGGTGACCGTCGTCGTGAAAAGCGTCGAGCGCGCATCGCGGGTAATCGCAGCGAACGGGTGGACCAGTGGGGACGAGCGCGAAGGCGGCGCTCATCGTGAACGCCCCTCGGCCTCAGGCCGCTGTCGGTTGCGGATCGTACTCGCGGCGTCTCCTGCATGTTGTGGTACGCCAGCGGTTCCTCCGTGAAAAATCCGTAGGTTCTCTCGACGTTCTTCTCGAACCACTCCGACGGAATGGAAATCGCGACAGATTTCTACGAAGCTCGTCGAAGTATTGTTGCTCGTGGTTGGCGCTCACGTGTGCCCTCCGTCAGGGGCGGGCTTATTGCCCGATTCAACTCCAGCGCTGGGAAAGGAGTTGAAGCAAACGCCCAGCCCCGGAACTTGTTGCAGAAACGCAGCGTGAACGTTGCCCACCAGAAGCTCCCGCAGGGCGAGAGTCCGAACCGTCCATTTGGACCTGGAAGAGCCGCGACGAGTCGGCACCGTTTAACGCTCCATTCCTGATTTCTCCCAACATTCCATCTGCTTGTAGGCTAGCCTCGTTGATGGCCAGTTTGTACAAGCATCAGACAAACACGTTGACCGAATTTTGTGGATCTTGTTTGTATCAATGCTGACCTCCAATCCACTTCTCGACGCGGGCTTCCAGCATGTCGAGCGGGAGGCTTCCACCGCTTAGGATTTCATCATGGAAGGCTCGGATATCAAAGCGCGGACCAAGTTGCTGTTTGGCGCGATCGCGGAGATCGAGAATCTTAAGCTTACCGATCTGGTAGCTGAGGCCCTGAGCGGGCCATGCAATATACCGGTTAATTTCGGCTTGGATCGTAGGCTCATCCCCGGCTCCGCTTTCGCGGAAGTAGGCTACCGCCTGTTCGCGGGTCCAACCTTCGGAGTGAATTCCCGTATCGACGACAAGGCGGACCGCACGCATCAATTCCAAATTGAGCCTTCCATAGTCTGAAGCCGGATCCTGGAAAAAACCGATCTCCTTACCCAACGCTTCCGCATAGACTGCCCAGCCTTCGGCGTACGCATTGTTGACGACGTGAAGGCGAAACTCCGGTAGGCCGGTAAGCCGCTGCTGGATGGAAATCTGCAAGTGATGGCCGGGGATTCCTTCATGGTAGGCCTGGGTCTCATCGCTCAGCAGTTTCCCATGCGCATAGTTGGAGGTGGCAACGACGACGCGAGCTGGCCTGGTTCCATCCGGGGTGCCGAAAATGTAGTGAGTGGGATTGTTGGGCTGGGAGCCAGGCGCAGCTTCGACGGCCAGCGGGGTTGTCGGAAACACTCCGAAGAGTTCCGGCAAGCGTGGCTGCATTTGGCCAACGTAGCGGCGGAAATCCTCGACGATCTGATCCGCAGATTTCGGTACGTACTTAGGATCGCCATTGAGCGCGGCACGAAAGCTACTCAAGTCTTTGTAGCCCGCTTTGAGGGCAAGATCGGTGAGCAGACGGTTAATTCTTTCGACCTCTCGAAGCCCGAGCGCGTGAATCTCCGCCGGCGACATCTCTGTGGTGGTTTGCTCTCGAATTGCTTGCTTGTACCGTCGAGCACCATCCGGCAAGCTGTTCAATCCGATTGTGGTCCGGCCGTGCGGAGCGTAATCCTTTGCGATGAAATCCGCGAAATGTTGATACGCGGGGAGCACGTCCGAATTCACAGCCTGCTCGATCTTTTCCGTCAGGCGCTTCTGGTCCTCGGCAGAGATGGAGGCGGGAAACTTCTTCGTCGGGGTCAAGAACGGATCTTCGGCAATGGTTCCTTCGCACTGAGCTGGTATTTGTTCGAGCAGAATCCGGACCGGCATCAGTCCATCTTTTTCTCCCTGGCGCAGTACTTCGATGGTTTGCTCGAAAGCGCGGGGGATTTGGTGGAGACGGGCAATGTAATCTTCGTAATGCTTCACGGTATCAAGCGGTACGGAGTTCGGAAGATCGGCGAGGCTGTTGTGGATGCCCTGCATTTGCGAGATGGGCATCTCATAATCCTTCAGCTCGTAGTCCGCAATGCGATCGTCCAGAACGTGCAGCAGGAGATCGTGGGAGAGGCGATCCTGCTCGGGAAATCCCTCCGTAGAAATGGCTTCGAGCTTCGCACGATACGCGCGATCGACGGCGTTCTGCTTGGTGCTGGCTGCCAGCGAGTAGTCATCGAGCAATGCGTTATCCCGGTATTCTCCCCTGGCAGTCTCACTCTCCGGAGAAGCCCTCATGTCACTTTCGAACTGCTCCTTAAACAGAGAATCTTGATCGGCGAGACGAGCTGCCGTTGACTTGGTCGCTTGCGATGAAATGTGAGTGTGTGGAAAGAGCGGGTTCTTGCCTTGCGATGCTGTCGGGCCAAATACGCCTTGCAGGCACAGGCAGGCTAAGCCGAAGCCCGAAAGCGATTTCGCCCTACGGCGAGCCGAACAGATGTGGTCATCGATGAGTGGCCGAGAGAGGAGCATATACCTTTCGTGTGTACAATGAGAGAAGGTTATGGGTGCGTTCTCGCCTGCTGGTTAATAATGCCCGATAGAATGCCCGCCTCCGGCAGCAAGGCACCGGTTTCATCGACCAGGGCTTTACTGCCCGGAGAGTAGTCGTAATAGAAAACGGCGCCAAGCGGAAGGCGCGGCCGGTCCAGCAGGGCATAGAAATCCCTGAGTCCGTCGCCGCGAGACTGACCGCGCTTGTTCGGATATTTTTTGGCGTCCAGGCCCCATTCCGTGATCCAGAAGGGCTTGTCCGTCCCCAGGATCTTCGCATCCTGGCCGATTTTATCCCTGACGGACCCTTCCATGTCGTTCACGTCCGGGTAGACGTGCGTGCCGTAGCCGTCGACATGATAGATGGAATTATCGAGGTAATTAAACCCATCCAGATTTCGCAGCATTGCGATCATGCGCGCCGGATTGGAGAACCGCCTTAGCGCTAGCAACGCCGATCAAGACGTCGCCAGCACTGCCATCGCCAGTTTGAGGTTCGTCTTCATGCTTCATTCTCCCTCGTGTGCTCTTACGAGCAAACACTAACCCGTACGACGTAATTGCGCTTCTTACTGGTTCCTTCAGGTTGTTTTCGACTCCGTCATGCAGACAACGCACCAGCCACAACAAAGATAGAAACAAGAAGATGTCAAGGTCGAGTGAAGCTGGCCTTCAGCGTGGATGCCACCGGCGGCAGCTTCGGTGTCTTTTTCCAGTCGACCGCTCCCACTTCCATGGCGTAGCGGAAACGCGGCAGCACGACCTCGTTCCAGGCATGATCGAAGTAATCGTAAGCCTCGTCCCAACTCGCGCCCTCGCCCCATCCCAGGTGAGTAAAGCGGACAAGGGTGCGGTGGTCGTCTTTCTTTTCGAATTCGAAGATGACCATGGTGCGCTGGCCGCGGACATACGGGATCGTGGGCGGCGCGCTCCAGGTAAAGGCGAAGCGCCGCATGGGCTCAAGCCCAAGAATGCGCAAGCCCTCACCGCCACGCTCCCCCGGTTTGGCTTCGGGAGCGACGTAGATCTCGTAGGCCCCGTCCACGCGCAGATCGATTTTGCAGTCAGGCGCGAAGAAAGTCTTGATCCCGTCCGGTGTCGTCCACGCCTCCCACACCGTTTCGATAGGAGCATTCACTTCGAACTCCGTGGTCAGCATACGGTTGCTCGCGCGGGCGGACACCGTCAGCATTGTCATCAGCAGCAAAAACATAGTGGTTCGCATCACTCCTCCTTAGATTGCTTTCCCTTTCTGTGTGTATTCGCGGTAGGCGGTGACGAACACGGTCTCCCACCCCTGGTTGTAGCCGTCGCGAGCTTTCTGCGCTTTCGCACCCAGCTTCTCCCAGCCACTGTGAGTCAGCACGACTCTTGCGCCTTCCCGCGCCGGGGAGAACGTGATCTCCACCGTTTGCGCTTCCTTGTCATCGCGGCCAGGATGGAAGCTGAACACGACTTGCGACGGTGGCCCCCATGTCAGCACGGTTCCCCAGACATGCTCTTCACCGGAGCGCGCGCGCTCGAAGATGCGACCGCCGACCCGCGGCTCGAAAATAACGGCTTCGGGCGTGTCCTTGAAATCGCTCGCGTAGGCGACAACGGACTGAGTGGCGACCGGCCACCACATACTGATATCGGCGGTGAAGTAGCGGAAAGCTTCTTCCGGTGTACATGCCACCGTTACGCTTTTCACGACTGGCTCAATCGAGACGGACTTGTTTGTCATGCGCTCTAGTTCCTTTCTTGTCCTTGGCGGCCGGGTGGGAGCCGGATTTCGCCGCGCCCCTCTTCTGGTCCGCCACGTAGGCAGCGAAGGCGTTGAGCGCCTCCTGCCACATCGAATCCGCATATTCCCGCAGCCCGGCAAACCCCGCGGGATTGAGGCCGAAATAGTGCCGCGTCCCGTGGCGGTGTTCGCGGACCAGTTTGGCCTCCTTCAGGATCTTGAGGTGTTGCGATACAGCCGGGCGGCTCACCGGCATCTGGCGCGCCAGTTCGCCCACGGGCAACGGTTTGTGGCGCAACAGGTCGAGCAGAGAGCGACGGGTGGGGTCGGCTAGGACCGCAAGTACGGGAAAGTCGTCCGACGCTTGCGGGCATTGGTAAGCCATAGCTAACGGTAAGCAAATACTTACTAAATGTCAAGCACTTTCTCACTCCAACAGCTTCCTTTTGCAGGATGCATATCGCTTGAAAGTCTAGACCGTCATCACTTCCCAAGATGTATGGACGTATTGCAACACCTGCAACCACTGTGCCCGAAGACCGAGAAGATGCAGCGTCGACAAGGGTTTTCCACGCATGATTTTGGTGTCTCTCACGACTTCTCAAGTATGTAGAGCAGCGTCAGGCTGGGATCGGCGCTTTCAACTCTATCTCTGGCCACACACAAAACGATCTGGGGAAGTTAGGGGGACGACACGAGGTGACACGGTGTATCGCTTCAGACCGCATTGAATCTTGATCCATTCATGATCCACGAAACGTTTCTATGCCTTACTGAAACTGCTTTCGGAAGCCATCCGTGTCGCGTAGTTTCAGTAACTTACCGTAAACTGCGGCCCTTTCACGGCGGTAACACGGGTTCAAATCCCGTCGGGGACGCCAACAAAATAGAGAAGTTCTAAGGTTGCGAATCTGGGAAGGCGGCGTTGGGAACGCTGCGGGAACTAGGCGTAAACCTTCCGCCGCCACCCTCCGCCAAACTGAATTACCGGCTTTCAGTCCCGATCTCGCTCCCGGAGTTTGAGAAGCTTCGCCGCATTTTCCTTCAGGATCAGCGGCCGCACGTCATCCCGAATGGCAATTTTTTCGAAGTCCCCGAGCCAGCGGTCGGGCGTTATTAATGGATAATCGGATCCGAACAGAACTTTGTTCTTCAAGAGGGTGCCCGCGTACTGAACTAGCGTGGGCGAGAAGTATTTTGGAGACCAGCCCGAAAGATCGATATAGACGTTCGGTTTGTGGAGACAGATCGAAATCGCTTCATCCTGCCAGGGGAACGAAGGATGGGCCATGATGATGGGCAAATCGGGGAAATCCACGGCGACATCATCGATGGGCATGGGATTCCCGTACTTGAGGCGAATTCCGCCGCCTCCGCGCATTCCCGTTCCGAGGCCGCTGTGACCGGTGTGGAGGATTACGGGCAGTTTGGCCTCGGCAAAGAGCTCGTAAAGAGGATAGGCAATCCGGTCATCGGGGAAGAATTGCTGAACCGGAGGGTGCAGCTTAAGTCCGCGGACAGATCCCGTAGAGAGCAGGCGTTTCGCTTCCTGCACGCCTTCCTGACCGCGACCGGGGTCAATGCTGACGAAGGGGATGGCAATATCGGAATTCTCGCGGGCAAACTGTAGGACTTGGTCGTTTGAGACGCGTGGTTTTCTCGTAAGCCGGTCGTCCACGGCAAACACGACGAAGGCGATTTTTCTGGAGCGATAGTAGTCAGCCAGGCCCTTGGGGTCGCGCGGGGCACCGGAATCACCAAAATACCTCTTGGCGGAAGCATCGACCGTGTTGTCCTCGAGAGGCTCCAGGTGCACGTGTACGTCGATTGCGGAAAGCGACTGAACATCAATAGACGGGTTGCTCATGCGAAGTTCTCCCGAATAGCGAGGACGCCTGCGGAGATAGGCTCCTGGTAAAGTTTTTCCACTTGGTCAGCCCGGCCCGCTCGAATGTGGCGGCAGTTGAAGCAGCAACATCGTCATCACCGATCAAAAGCTGAACTTCCGTCATGGGGATATCCTCGTCTCGGAGGCAGGTACCGACTGTCAGTTCGCTATAGCCAGCTACAATCCCAGGTCGAAGAATACGGTTTCATCTGCGCCCTGCAGAACTATGTTCCACTCGAGCGTGCCGGGCTGATCGCTCTTCCGCCGGGCAACCAGAGTCGAACGCCGGTTCGGCTCGACTAAGTTGAGAATGTAATCGCCGGAGTTGCGTGGCTCATCGGGAAAGTAGACTCGCGTGACCAGCCTTCTGAGCAGGCCGCGCATGAACACCGAAACCAGCAGATGCGGCGCTTGCTCCTTGCCGTCGGGTCCGGGCACGGGACCGGGCTTAATCGTGGTAAAACGGAAGACTCCCTGTGCGGTCACCGGCACTCGCCCATAGCCTTTGAAACCCGGCTCTACGGGCTTGTTTTGCGTATCTTCCGGGTGCGCATATTTGCCGTGCGCGTTGGCTTGCCAGATTTCCAGAATCGCGTCGGGTACAGGCACGCCGTCGCCATCAAGCACGCGCCCTTGGACTGTGACCCGCTCGCCGGAGACACCTTCCCCCACCAGATTTTCTGTGTTGAGCCACTGCAGACCGAGTTTGAAGAACGGCCCCACAGTCTGCGACGTGGTTGCTTGCAAGCTCACTCAATCCTCCATCGGAGTCGCATCACGCCCGCGCAGAATGATGTCGAAACGATAGCCCAAAGCGTGCATCGGAACCGTTGTTTCCCAGTCGAAGACGGAAATCAAACGATTGCGGGCCTTTTCATCGGCGATGCAATTGAAGATCGGATCAAAAGGAATCAGCGGATCACCGGGAAAATACATCTGCGTCACCAGCCGCGTGGCGAACGCTGGGCCAAAAAGCGAAAAGTGAAGGTGCGCCGGCCGCCACGCGTTGTAGTGGTTTTTCCAGGGATACTCACCCGGGCGAATCGTGACGAACCGGTAGCGTCCATCGGCGTCGGTGATCGCATGACCAAATCCGCTGAAGTTGGGATCCAATGGCGCGTCGTGCTGATCCACTTCGTGGCAATAGCGGCCCGCAGAATTTGCCTGCCAGATCTCGACAAGAGTGTTGGCTAGTGGGCGGCTGTTTTCGTCGAGCACGCGGCCGCTCACCACGATTCGTTCGCCTAGAGGCTCGCCGGAATGCTGCCGCGTCAAATCGCTGGCCTTTGGCGACACGATTTCGCGCCCAAACGTCGGCCCCGTGACCTCCGATAGCGTATAAGGAATCCCGATCTGAGGTTTCGTGGGCGCACGCTTAATTGAAGACGCATAGTCGGGATGAAGATGATTCGGCTGCGTCCCGGGATAGGGTGGGCGATAACCAGCTGGGGGTTTCATGGAGTAAAGTGCCCGGGCCGAGCAGGAATCTACCGAACTCCGGCCACCCGGTCAACCGTCCCTCGCCGCCTGTTTGACTGGTTTCAAGTCAACTTATCGGCGCAGGATCGGGCGCGACTGGGCATGCGCGGCGTCCTCATTTTACTCTTATCCGGCTTGCTTAATTTGCCTATTAGGACGCTGCAGTGCATGTCGCGCCTTGACCACAATTGTGCTACCGTACCCCTTCTAAACGACCCAATCATTCATGCGTCGCATTCAGGTCGGAATCGTCGGAGCTGGTCCCGCAGGGTTAGTGTTGTCGCATCTGTTGTACCGGCAAGGAATCGAATCTGTCGTTCTGGAATCTCGTACTCGCGAATATGTTCAGGAGCGGGTTCGTGCCGGCGTTCTGGAACAAAACACGGTTGATTTGTTGACTGAGATTGGCGTCGGAGAGCGTATGCGGCGGGAGGGACTCGTTCACCACGGAATTGAGCTGCGATTCCAGGGGCATGGGCACCGCATTGACTTTGAGGACCTGACCGGGGGACGGGCCATTACGATCTACGCTCAAGCAGAGGTGATCAAAGATTTGATCGATGCTCGTCTGGCGGCCGGCCAGCCGATTGTGTTCGAAGCGGAGAATGTTTCCGTACACAACCTTGAAGGCCCGCGCCCCTCGATCCGATTCCGCAAGGATAAAGATAAAGACAGTGAACCCGAAGAGCTCTTCTGCGATTTCGTTGCCGGCTGCGATGGCTTCCACGGAGTTTGCCGTCCGAGTATTCCAGACAAAGCTCTAACGGTTTATGAGCGCGGTTATCCCTTCGCCTGGCTCGGCATTTTGGCGGAAGCGCCGCCATCATCCGAAGAGTTGGTCTACAGCCACCATGACCGTGGGTTTGCTCTCCTCAGCATGCGTAGCCGGCAACTCAGCCGTCTCTACCTGCAATGTCCGAATGATGAGAATATTAAGGATTGGCCCGATGAGCGCATCTGGCAGGAACTGCGTACTCGGCTTGCCTGCGATCGGTGGACCCTGACTGAGGGCCCGATTCTTCAGAAGGGTATTACCGAGATGCGCAGCTGGGTCGTCGAACCAATGCAATACGGCCGCCTATTTCTGGCTGGCGATTCCGCCCATATCGTGCCTCCTACCGGAGCGAAAGGACTCAACCTCGCGGTGGCCGACGTCCGCATACTGGCGCGCGCCATCTCCGAGTTTTACCGCTCGGGCAGCCGCGGCCTGCTCAAGAGCTATTCCGACACTTGTCTACGACGAGTATGGAAGGTGCAGCGTTTCTCCTGGTGGATGACGTCTATGCTGCACCGGTTCGATTCTGACAACGCCTTTGACCGGCGACGTCAACTCGGGGAACTGGATTACGTGACCAGCTCGCGGGCCGGTGCACAGAGTCTGGCTGAAAACTACGTAGGACTTCCGATGGAGTGAACACTCCATGACCAAAGCCGTTCACTACTTTTGTTGGGGTTGATGATGCCGGTGCGTTTAGTCGACAGCTTAGCGAGCACGGAGCCGCTGGCAGAGATTTTCTCTGATAGATCAATTCTGCAGGCGATGCTGGCTTTCGAGGTGGCCCTCGCCCGTGCCGAATCACGGCTGGGAATCATCCCGCAGGCAGCTGCCGAAGTGATTGCCGCGGCGGCAAATCCCGACGCATTCGACATGGCTGCTCTCTCGCGGAGTACTTTGCGTGCCGGAACACCGAGCATTCCGCTGGTGAAAACACTCATCGACCTGGTGCGGTCAAAAGATGCAGCTGCCGCCGGCTTCGTACGCTACGGCGCAACCAGCCAGGATGTATCGGACACAGCGCTGATCCTCCTGCTCAAGCAGGCCCAGACACTTATCGAGGCTGACCTTCTTCGCGCCGAAGAAGGGCTGCGGAAGTTGTCCGAGCAACACCGGAGCACCACGATGCTTGGCCGCACGCTGCTCCAGGCGGCGCCGCCCATCACCCTGGGCCTCAAGGCCGCGGGTTGGCTGGCGGCCCTCAACCGTGGAAGAAAAAGGCTGACTGAGAGCTTCGCGGAGGCGCTCGTCCTGCAGTTTGGCGGCGCAGTCGGCACACTCGCAGCGATCGGTGACAATGGGCCGAGGGTGGCTCAGGAGCTTGCGAACGAGTTGGGACTCATCTGTCCTGATGCACCGTGGCACACCCAGCGTGATCGCCTGGCGGACGCTGGTTTGCGCGTGTGGCGTGCTCACCGGCTCCATGGGCAAGATCGCGCGCGATGTCAGTCTCCTGATGCAAAACGAAGTGGGCGAGGCATCGGAGCCGGAAAGCCCGGGGCGCGGTGGTTCCTCAACCATGCCACACAAGCGGAATCCTACCGGTTGCGCGGTAACGCTGGCTGCCGCTACTCGAACGCCCGGCCTGGTGGCGTCTTATCTTTCCGCGATGGTGCAGGAGCACGAGCGGGGCGTCGGAGGCTGGCATTCAGAATGGCCCACCGTGAGCGCGGCCGTTCAAGCCACGGGCGTTGCTGCTGCTTCGATCGCCGAAATAGCGGAAGGGCTCAGCGTCGATAGCGCCCGGATGCGCGAAAACTTAACCGCAACCGGGGGCACGATTTATGCCGAAAAAGCCATGATCCTCCTTACCGCCAAACTCGGTCGCGATAAAGCTCACCAACTTCTGGAAGAGGCGGCGCGTAAGGCTGTTACTCATCATCGCCAGCTGGTGGAGGTGCTGGGCGAAATGCCGGAAGTCACCAAGCATCTCAACCCGGCAGCCCTCAACCAACTTGCCGTCGCCGAAGACTATCTCGGATCGGCCGATATTTTCCGCCTCCAACAGCTGCAAGCGACGCTTTCCCCGAAGAAGCCCGTCGAGAAAAAGGACTAGCGGCTATGCCTTTCGTCACCGTCAACCAGACACGTTTGTTCTATCGACTGGAAGGAAATCGCGGTCTTCCTGTCCTGGTTCTCTCCCATTCCATCGGAACCGACCACGCGATGTGGGAACCACAGGTGCAAGATCTGCTCCCGCACTTTCAAGTCTTACGCTATGACACGCGTGGCCACGGGGCGTCAGACGCTCCGCCGGGAGAGTATTCCATCGAACAACTCGGCCGCGATGTGCTTTCGTTGGTGGATGCACTCAAGCTTCCCAAGTTCGCGTTTTGCGGGCTTTCCCTGGGTGGCGCAATCGGTCAATGGCTGGCCGTTCATTCTGCGGAACGGCTGACAGAACTCATCCTTGCTAATACATCGCCCCGGATCGGGACCCTGCAACTTTGGAACGACCGAATCCAAATGGTGCAACGTGGGGGCATGGCGGCCATCGTAGATGTGGCGATGCAACGCTTCTTCTCACCGGAATCCCTCGCCCGATCGCATGCTTATGTCGAGAACACCCGGTCGGTGTTGCTGGGGACAGATGTCACGGGATATGTAGGTTGCTGTGCCGCGCTCCGGGATTTTGACTTAAAGGACAGCCTGGCGCAGATCAAAATCCCTACCCTGGTGATCGTAGGCGAGCGCGATGTCTCGACGCCTTGGACGGGAAATGGAGAAATTCTAGCTCGAGGTATAGCCAGAGCGCGCGCGTTCCACCTGCCGACCGCCCATCTCTCGAACCTCGAGGCCCCGAAATCGTTTACCGCTGCGCTCTTTGCATTTCTTGAACCGCAGGAAAGTTCTTCGGAAGGCGTTTTGCAAGCCGGGTTTGAAGTGCGGCGCAAAGTCCTCGGAGACGCCCACGTGGACCGCGCGATTGCCGGCACAACCGCTTTGACCGAAGACTTTCAAGCCCTGATTACTCGGTATGCGTGGGGGACTATCTGGACGCGGCCGGGCCTCGATCACAGGGCTCGGCGCCTTCTTGTTCTAGCGATGATGGCCGCCCTTGGACGCTGGGAAGAGTTCCGTCTCCACCTGAGCGCCGGACTGGCGCATGGCTTGGAAATCTGCGATATCAAAGAGGTTCTTCTTCAGGTAGCAATTTATGCTGGCGTCCCAGCCGCGAACACGGCGTTCCATATCGCCCAGGAAGAGATTGAGAAGCGAGTTGGTTCGAACCCAACATGACGCCGACCTATCCTTAGGGAGATCGAGCGTTTCAAAGCTGTACCATCGGGGACGCCAAACGCCTCTACACGCAGGTCCAACCTTCCTATTGGCAGAAATCTTGAGGCTGCCTCTCTAGCCGGCGCTTCCGGCAAAAATCCCCAAATTAACCTGATATTTAACGGATATTCATCTGGCCTTAACAAATGGCAGATAGCTCTGGTTATACCCAGAGTTCCGTGGAACTCCGCGAAGAATGCACCACAGTTGATGGTGCGCAAAGAAGTGCATATTGACATTTCTAGGAGGAAATCATGAAGCAGTTTCTAGCCTTGGCGTTGTTGCTTGCGCTCACGGCCAGTGCAGGGGCGGCGCCCGCCCCGCAGGATGCACCGGCCCCTCCGCCAAAGAAGACAATGAAGAAATCCAGCGCCTCAACAACCACCGACATCCTGGTTCGGCGTCTGGACGACCTGCAGAAATCGCTCGACGCGCAACAACAGCAGATTCAGCAACTTAAGCAGGATGTTCAGAGCCGGGACGCGGTCATCCAGCAGTTGCAGCAGCAGGGCAGCCAGACGCAGGCAACTGCCGTCCAAGCCCAGCAAAAGGTGGACACCGAGAGCGCGAAACAGCAGCAGGATGTAGCAACGCTGAAGGATGATGTGACTGATTTGAAGACGAATGCGACCAACACGGCGTTGGCTCTGCAGGAATCACAAAAGCAGGTCAATGAAATGGAGAGCCCGTTGGCCATCCACTTCAAAGGGGTCACGATCACGCCGGGAGGCTTCCTAGCGGCGGAAACGGTGTGGCGTCAGAGAGCCCTGGCCGCCGACATCAATACACCTTTCAACTCGATCCCCTTTGGCGGGGCTAGCCAGTCGAATATCTCGGAGTTTTTTGGTTCCGGCCGTCAGTCCCGCGTTTCCATGTTGACGGAAGGCAAGCTGAAGAGCGCCAAGCTGAGCGGCTACGTGGAAGCCGACTTTCTCTCCGCGGGCGTAACCTCGAATAACAACGAGAGCAACAGCTACACGTTGCGCCAGCGGCAAGCCTGGGGTCAGGCGGCGCTGAACAATGGATGGACCTTTACCGGCGGTCAAATGTGGAGCCTGGTCACCGAAACCAAGAAAGGTGTCGACAATCGTACCGAGGCCTTGCCGATGACCATCGATCCACAATATACCGTCGGGTTCAGCTGGGCCCGGCAATATGGCTTCCGGGTGTCCAGGAACTTGAGCAACAAGCTCTGGCTGGCCTTTTCCGTGGAAAACTCCCAGGAGACTTTGGCAGCCCACGGCACCACCAACAATTTTCTTGTGGGGTCCCTGGGTAACGGCGGAGGTCTCTACAACGCTTTCAACGGCAACTATTCCTTCAATCCATCCCCGGACTTTGTTGTTAAAGCCGTCTTCGAACCTGGCTTTGGACACTATGAAGTGTTTGGGGTGATCAGCCAGTTCCGTGACCGGGTATTCCCCAATGCGACCGCAACCACGCCTTCTGCGGCGGGAGCGTTCAATGACTCGAAAACCGGCGGCGGAATCGGCGCCAACGCGCGCGGCTCCCTCTATAGCAAACATATCGACGTGGGGGTGCATTTCCTCGGCGGCAACGGCACTGGCCGTTACGGGACGGCCGGGCTGGCAGACGCGACCGTGCATCCAGACGGCACGCTGGCGCTGATCCGGAATTACCAGGCGCTGGGCACGCTCGAGTGGCACTCGCCGAAGTGGGACGTGTACGCCAATGCAGGCGGCGAATACGATGCGCGAACCGCGTATCTGACCGCTGCCGGCAAAGGTGTGGGCTACGGTTCGCCTCTGCTGGTCAACACCGGCTGCGGCACCGAAGTGCTTCCCACTGGCGGTGCCGGGTTTACTCCCGGAAGTCTTGCCAACTGCACTGGTGACACGCGAAACATCATCGAGGGAACGTTCGGGTTCTGGTACCGCTTCTACAACGGCCCCAAGGGAAGAATCCAGTGGGGACCCCAGTACTCCTACGTGGTAAGGAATACCTGGTCGGGTACGACTGGGGGCAACAGCGGCCAGCCGCATGGCGTTGAGAACATGTTCCTTACTTCCTTCCGTTACTACCTGCCGTAAAAGCCGTCGGTTTTCTCCGGTGCGGTTCAACCACCGCACCGGAGGAATCGCAGGCCCCCTCCGGCGTTGGTCCGTCGTTATCACCACGAACCCAACCCAAATGCCCTATAATGACATCGAATCGCAAGCAGCCGGAAATGGCCAAAGGGAATCGTCATTTGAGGAGCAAGATCTGGGCGCGTAACGCTGCCGTGATTGCCCTGGCAGTGCTTAGTTTGACGGTGAGTCTGGCGACTCGCACGTTTCACGACGGCGCAGCGTCGCGCGGTGTCACCGTGCATGCCGATACGCACCAGGCCATGAGGCAACACCTCAATAAGGATGCGGCGCAGTGGCCGGCCCCAGTTTTTGATTTCGCTCTCCTCGACACGCCCAGCTTTTACCCTCGAATCGCTCCGGCTGGCCCGCCGATTCCGAGCCTGCATTTTGATGAAAGTCTGTACAATCGACCCCCTCCAGCCTGCTGACTCCCTAGCGCGTTCGCGCATGTAGCATCTCGATCTAACTGAAAGTCAGACGCGTGCGCCAATCGCGTTGGACGGAACCCGATATGGATCGGGGGCTTCCGGATCCATCGGGACTTGATCCAACGCCGCCTGTCAATCAAGCAGCGGAGGAGATATGAAAAGCACATCTGGTGCCGGTATTTTGCTGGTCGTCTGGTTGGCTGTGGCCACGGTTCTTGCTTTCGGTGCCAACGTACCTTCAGCCGGAATGACCTCGCCTTATCAGCAAGGGAGAATTCTTAGCGTGCGGAAAAGCGAAGTGCAATCGCCTGCCTACGGCGGGGGCGATAACCCATCGGACGCGCCACTGCACTCCGACTATTACGTCTATGATGTGGCAGTGCGGGTGAATTGTGGGACTTACGTCGGCCGTTACGATTCTCCCTATGATTATTTTCCTTCGGCCTTCGTGCCCGAGCACAGGCTGCCGGTGCGGCTCACCAGGCACGTTTTGTATTTCAGCCTGCCCAATGACCGGGAAATGCAAATGAACATTGTGAGTCACAAGGCGGAAAAGCAAGCGGTTTGCACTGAAGGAGCTACACCGTAGTCGGGGCGAGGTAGTTTTTCGCCCGGGGTGGCAAGGCTAAACATGAAACGAAAATACAAATACATCGCGATCGCGGCAGCGTGCCTGGCGCTCGTCCTGGTAATGCTGCTGCGGTTTGCCTCCAGGGACGCTCAGGCCGATCGGCGCGAGGAGACGTCTGTTCCAACCGTCGCCGTGACCGTGGTGAAACGCGCGAACATTTCGAATACGGTCACGCTTTCTGGCGAGTTCGTTCCCTTTCAGCAAGTTGACATACACGCCAAGGTGGCGGGCTACATCCGGCAGATTGTGGTGGATGTGGGCGACCACGTCAAGGCAGGCCAAATCCTGGCGGTGCTGGAGGTTCCGGAACTGAACGCGCAATTACAAGGGGCAGACGCAGGGGTGCGCAGAAGCCAGGACGCGATTCGCAGGGCCAAGAGCGATTTGGATCGCGCTGAATCGCTGCACGTCGCGACACATTCCGACTACACGCGACTCGAGCAGGCTTCCCAATCGCGGCCGGGACTCATCGCGCAGCAGGAATTGGACGACGTCCAGGCCAAGGACAAAGAGGGCGAAGCCCAGATTTCTGCCGATGAAGCTGCTTTGTCGGAAGCGCGCAATGAGTTCGAGGTCGCTATCGCCGAGCAGAAGCGTCTGAGCGCCCTGACTGACTACACGCGCATTAGCGCCCCGTTTGACGGTGTAATCACTCGCCGCTACGTCGACAAAGGTGCGCTGGTACAAGCTGGCACAAGTTCCAATACCCAGTCGTTGCCGGTGGTCAGCGTGGCAGAAACTGATTTGTTCCGGCTGACTCTGCCGGTGCCAGAGTCGGCGGTTCCTTCAATCCATGCCGGAACCGCGGTCACCGTGCACGTGCAGGCCCTGAACCGGGATTTTGAAGGACGAGTGGCCCGTTTTGCCGATGCCGTGAACCAGGAAACCCGCACCATGCACACCGAAATCGATGTGCATAACCCGGACGGGTCGATTGTCCAGGGCATGTACGCGGAAATCGTCTTGACTCTGGCCAAGACTGACGACGCGCTGACGGTGCCCATTCAAGCCGTCACGCGGAACGGGGCGCAAGCCTCGGTGCTCATCGTCAATGCCCAGGATCGCATTGAGCCCCGCGATGTGCAGCTCGGGATGGAACAAGCGGACTCCGTTCAAGTGATATCTGGATTGAACGCAAACGAGAAAGTGGTCCTCGGATCGCCGAGCGAGTTCCGCGCCGGTGAGCGCGTGATACCCAGGATGATCGCGGAAAAGCGGGAGGGCCAGTTCTGATGTCCGGTTTTGCCATCCGCTATCCGTTCTTCATCATCGTCCTTTGCCTCATGGTAGCCATCGTCGGCTCGGTAACGCTGGTGAGAATGCCGGTCGATTTGTTTCCGCCGATCAACATCCCGGTGGTTGTGGTTGCAACCTTCTACTCTGGCATGCCCCCGCAGCAGATTGAAACGGATATCACAGATCCTTTCGAACGGTTTTTTACTCTGGGCAGCGGAATCGACCACATCGAGTCGCGATCTTTGCCCGGCGTCAGCCTGATCAAGATTTACTTCCAGCCCGGCACGAATGCGGATTCCGATTTGAGCACTATCTCCAACCTGGCGCTTGCCGATCTGCGCCGTCTTCCCCCGGGGACATTGCCTCCGGTCGTGCTTAAGTTCGACGCCTCCAGCCTGCCCGTTTGCTTAATCACGTTAAAGGGCGAAGGACTGAACCAGACGCAACTGCACGATCTGGGGCAGTACAACGTGCGCAACCAGATCGCCAGTGTTCCAGGAGCTTCCGTGCCGCAGCCATTTGGCGGGCAGTACCGCCAGATCCAGGTCTATGTGGACCCGCTCAAACTGGAGGCGCATGAACTCTCGGTCATGGACGTGGTGCGGACCATCAACCAGAGCAATCTGATCCTTCCGGCTGGGGACGTAAAAATAGGCCCGTACGACTACAACCTGTACACCAACAGCCAAGTGCCGCACACGGAAGAAATCAACAATGTGCCGCTTAAGACCGTAGGCGAGTCCTCGGTTCTGGTGCGGGATATCGGCAAAGCAGTCGACAGCCACGCCATTCAAACCAACATTGTGCGCGTGGATGGGCAGCGGTCGGTGTACTTGCCGATTCTCAAACAAGGCGGTGACACTAACACCATCGCCGTGGTCAGCGGAATTAAAGCGGCTCTGGGCCAGCTGGTGGACGTCCCCAAGCAGCTCGTCACCAAGGTAGTGTTCGATCAGTCGGTCTTCGTGAAAATGGCAATCGAAAACCTGCTGCACGAAGGCGCGATCGGACTGGTGCTGACCGGACTGATGATTCTGCTGTTCCTGGGCAGCATGCGGGCGACCGCGGCGGTGTTTCTCTCCATTCCGCTCTCGGCGCTGGCGGCGTTCCTCGCCATCAGCGCAGCGGGAGGAACGGTCAACACCATGGTGCTGGGCGGTCTGGCGCTGGTATTTTCCCGTCTGATTGATAACTCAGTCGTGGTTTTGGAGAACATCTTCCGCCACCTCGAGATGGGCGAACCGCCGGAGATCGCCGCAGAAAAGGGTGGGGAAGAGGTTGCGCTGGCGGTACTGGCTGCGACCCTGGCGACTTCCATCGTGTTTTTCCCGGTTGTATTTCTCTACGGCGTAAGCCGATTTCTGTTCGTCGCCCTGGCGACCGCGGTCGTACTCTCGCTGTTTGCGTCATATTTCGTCGCCATGACGGTGGTTCCGCTGTTTTGCGCGAAGCTCATTCAGAAGCATCAGGCTGACGAAGAGGTTGGCGCGGGATCCGTTGGGGCGCGGTTGGCCTTTGTGACCAAGCGATTTAACGCGCTGTTCGAGAAAGTGCTGGCTAAGTACGATACGACCCTCGACAAGGCGTTATTAAGGCCCGTTGCCACGGTGGCGGGGCTGGCGGGAGTTTCACTGCTGTGCCTTTCGCTCTATCCATTTCTTGGGGTCGCATTCTTTCCGCGAACCGATCCGGGACAATTTGTGATCAACGTGAAAGCTCCGTCAGGAACGCGCATCGAACTTACCGAAGGGATATGTCAAGCAGATCGAACATATCATTCGGGCGGAAGTCCCTGCCAACGAATTGGCGATGATCGTGGCGAATATCGGAATCACAACTGACTTTTCTGCGATCTACACTCCGAACTCGGCCCCGCACACGGGTTTCGTTCAGGTCAGCCTTAAAGAAGATCACAAGATCGGCAGCTATGAGTACATGCGCCGGGTGCGCGCCCGGCTGAGGCAAGAACTGCCCGAACTGAGCGTGTACCTTCAATCCGGTGGACTGGTGGATTCGGTGATCAACATGGGGACACCCGCCCCGATCGACGTTCAGGTCAGCGGCAATAACCTTGATCAGGCTTACGCCGTGGCGGCTCATATTGCGCGCCAGGCACGGGCCCTGCCTTCGGTCAGCGATGCCCTGATCCCGCAAGACATCGACTATCCGGCTTTATTTCTGGATATCGACCGGGAGAAAGCCAGCCTGCTGGGGCTCTCGCAACAGGAAATCGTGGACAACGTGATCACCGCGCTTACTTCGAACGGCATGATCGCTCCTGATTACTGGATTGATCCCAAGAGCGGGAACCCGTATTTGCTGACGGTGCAATACCCGGAAGATCAAATCAAGTCGTTGACGGATTTGAAGCAGATTCCTATCCGGAGCGGCAATCGGACCAACCCAACTTATTTGGACAACGTAGTGAAGGTGCGCACGGTTCCGTCGCCCACCGAGGTGGATCACTACCAACTGTTCCGCGTGGTCGATGTCTACGTGTCTCCCAGGAGCGAGGATCTGGGCGGAGCGGCCAGCCAAATCCAGAAGATCATTAACAACACGAAACTGCCTGAGGGAGTACGAATCCATCTGCGTGGCTCTGTGCGTAACATGCAGGCTTCATTTCAAAGCTTTGGACTCGGCCTGGTGCTTGCCGTTGTCCTGGTCTACCTGGTGCTGGTAGCACAGTTCGCATCATTTCTTGACCCTTTCATCATTCTGCTGGCGATTCCTCCCGGTCTGGCGGGCGTGTTGCTGTTTTTGCTGGTGACGGGAACAACCTTGAACGTCATGTCGCTGATGGGCGTCGTCATGATGGTCGGCATTGTGGTCTCCAACAGTATTTTGATCGTGGAATTCGCCCGCAATCTGCATCGTGAAGGTAAGCCGATTCGAGAGGCCGTCGCGGTGGCGTCTCGTCTGCGCCTGCGGCCCATCCTGATGACTTCTCTGGCCACTCTGCTGGGCCTCATCCCGATGGCTTTGAAATTGGGCACGGGGGCTGAAGCCTACGCCCCGCTGGCGCGCTCTATCATCGGCGGGCTGCTGGTTTCCGTTGTGGTTACGGTCTATCTTGTGCCGGCTGCTTATCTGTGGTTCCACGGGAAAGGCAACGAAGGCGGCGCGGCGCCGGAGGTGAGGGCATGAGGATGGCCTTGGCTGCCTGCGTGCTCTTCCTGCGGCTCGCGGCCTTTGCGCAGCAGAATCCGTCCGACAATCCGATTGATCCGAATCCCTTGGGCACGCTGGCGCAAGACAAGGTTCCAGAGACTCCGAGTCCGCAACCGACGAGCGCGAATCCTCCGGTGCAGAACCGTCTGTCTCTCACAGACGCGGAAGCCCTGGCGTTGAAAAACAATCCTGCGATTTCGGTTGCCCGGCTGAACGCGTTGGCAAGCCACCAGGTTACACGCGAGGTGCGCTCCAGCCTCTGGCCTGACGCCTACGCCAACCTGACGGGTGTCGACGCCCACGACAATAGCCGCATCAGCGCCGGAGGTCTGAACAATCCCATCATTTTTGAACGGGCGGCGGGCGGCGCGACCGTAAGCCAACTCATCACTGACTTCGGGCATACCACCAATCTGGTGGCCAGCGCTCGATATCATGAGAAAGCGGAAGACCAGAACGCCTTGGCCACCAGAGAACAGGTTTTGCTTGCCGTCAGTCAGGCTTTTTACGGAGCCCTGCAGGCTCAGGCGGTGCTGAAGGTGGCCCAACAAACCGTGGCCTCTCGCCAATTGCTGACGGACCAGGTTTCGGCTCTCACCGCAAGCAAACTCAAGTCGGATCTCGACCTCAGCTTCGCCAACGTCAATCTGGCCCAGGCAAAGCTCCTGTTGCTCGACGCGCAAAACAACAGTAAAGCGGCGATGGCGAGTCTCTCTGCCATTCTAGGTTTCGCCGACCTGCAGAATTTCGAGCTGGCGGAAGACAGCGCGCCGATGGCCAATCCCCCGGGTGATGTGGATCAACTCATTGCCGAAGCATTCAATGAGCGGCCCGAATTGCGTGCCCTGGAATTTGAATCGCAATCTTCAGAGAAGCTGCACAAGGCCGACCGGGATCTGCTGCTGCCCAGCGTCAATGCGCTGGCTGCGGTTGGAGGAGCACCGGTGCGCGACGACCGCCTTTCGAACTGGTACGGAGCAGCAGGGGTGAACATTCAAGTGCCTATCTTCAACGGATTTCTATACTCCGCCAAAGCGCGGGAATCGGACCTGAGGACGCAAGCGGTCCGCCAGAGCATTCTCGATCTCCGCAATCGAATTTCGCGCGACGTGCGGACCAGTTGGTTGAACGCCGAGACCGCCTATGAGCGGGTCAGTGTAAGCGAGCAGCTTCTGCGCCAGGCAAATCTGGCGCTTAATCTAGCGCAGACCCGCTATCAACTCGGCCTGAGCTCCATCGTGGAACTGAGCCAGGCACAACTGCAACAGACCCAGGCGGAAATCAGCAATGCCCAGGCTGGATACGACTACCGCCTCTCACTCTCTGTGTTGCGCTATCAAACCTCGGGCCTCTAGCTGCCCAGTGTCTGGTTGCTCCGACCTGAACTTCACACGCGCAGAATCATGACCTCGGTCGCCTTGATGAGAGCGGCAGCGGTCTGCCCCGGCTTCAGGTTCATCTCGCGGGCTGAGCTGGCGGTGATAATCGAAGTGATTTGCTGGTCCCCGATGGAAATCTTTACCTCCGCCATGAGGCCGCTGATGCGGACGCGAGTCGATGCGCCCCACCAGCTGATTCCTTCCACTCACGCGTCGAACCAAGGCGGCTCGTTCGGGCGCAGTCTTCGCCCGGGTACGGAACAGCAGGCGGTCGATCTCAGTCTGGGGAATCCTGTGGTGTCCGCCGGCGGTCTGAGTGCTGCGAATCTTCTTCTTGTAAATCCACTGCTTGATAGTCGGAAAGCTGATCGCCAGCTGCAAAGCGGCGTCGCGGAGTTTAAGTAACTGCGGATCGTTCGCCGTCCGGCGTCGGGAACTGGTACTTCCAGCCATTTAGCACCGAATCGTACAATCCTGTGCCAGTTCCGTCAATTCATCGAGGCCAACGGGATCACCTATAAGCGCAGTCGATTAGACATTAAAACTATCTACGATATACACTTTATGAACTTTTCTTGCCGCACCTTCTTCTTCGGAGGAGAGCAATGCGTAACCCTGCTCTTGATGGTTCCCGCCTGGGCTCTGTTTGGTCTCAATGGCATTTGTCGAGAGACGAGATGAAGCAAGCCGGCTCAAACCGGCGAATTTCGATCACGGCTTTGCTGGCGTTTTGCCTCCCGCTGGCCTGGGGGCAGGTATCGGCGAGCTTGTTCGGCATCGTCACCGACCCGTCCGGTGCGGCCGTGTCGGCTGCCGCCGTCACCGCGCGAAACCTGGACACGGGGCTTTCGCGAATCGGGGTGACGGACCAGGCCGGCCGATATCAATTGTTCGCTCTTCCGATTGGGCAGTACGAAATTCGGGTCAAGAAAGACGGCTTTGCCGAAGAAATCCGGACGGGAATTCGTCTCGTAGTTGGGCAGGACGCAAGCGTCGATCTACGCCTGCGTATTGGAGCTGTGAATGAGGAAGTGAAAGTCAGCGGGGATGCATCGCTGTTGAGCGTTACGACTCAGGACATCTCCGGGCTGGTCGGAGAGCGGCAGGTGAAGGACCTTCCCCTTAACGGGCGGAGCTACGATTTGCTGCTCACGCTGAATCCAGGCATCGTCAATTTCAGCTGGGAGAAGACCGGAGGGATCGGGGTATCGAATTCCACCACCGGAAACAACTTCTCAGTCTCCGGAAACCGGCCGCAGCAAAACTTGTTCTTGCTGAATGGAGTCGAGTATACCGGCGCCGCAGAGAACAATATGCAGCCCGGAGGCACCAGCCAGCAGTTGCTGGGCGTCGATGCAGTGCGCGAGTTCAATGTGCTACGCGACTCGTATGGCGCGGAATACGGCAAGCGGCCCGGCGGCCAGGTGGTCATCGTGACCCAGTCGGGCAGCAATCAACTGCATGGGTCCGTCTATGAGTTCCTGCGCAACAATGCGCTTGATGCCCCCAACTTTTTCGACCAGGGTTCGGCGCCGCCATTTCAGCGCAATCAGTTCGGCGCCTCTCTCGGAGGCCCGATTCGAACCAACAAGACCTTCCTGTTCGGCAACTACGAGGGCTTGCGCCAGCATCTGCATCAGACCTCGGCGGCCTTCGTTCCGGATGCCGCGTCGCGCGCCGCCGCCGTGCCGGAAGTGCAGCCTCTGCTGAATCTGTGGCCGATAGCACCCGCCGGGGCGCCTGACTTTAACGGGATCGCGCAAGTCTTCAGCAGTCCCTTGCAAACCATTCGTGAAGATTTCGGCACGGCTCGGCTGGACCACATAATTTCTTCGCGAGATTCGTCTCGCAGCGATTTACACCATCGATGACGGCGATGACCTCACTGCCACCGTGCTCGATCCTTACAGCACCGACGTCGTCAGCCTCAGGGAACAAGTTCTCAGCCTGGAAGAGACGCACACCTTTTCGCGCAACGTTGCTCAACGTCGCCCGGGTCGGCTATTCGCGGGCGGGATACTTCTTCACCGGCGAACCGACTCCGGGTACTCCGGCGGCTTGCGTGCCCGGATTTCTTGCTCGGGACATCCGGTCGGTGCAGTGGTGGTCGGCGGCAGCGCAGCATCAAATCCGCAGGCCCAGATCGGACTGGCCGGCAGCAACAATGGCAGCAATCTGCGGATCGCGCGCAATCTGTTCACCTTCGAAGATCGGGTGGTTCTCACTCGGGGACGGCATCAATTCAGTTTCGGCGCATGGTTCCAGCCTTTCCAGTCGAACGAGACGATCGCGCTCAGTCAGTATGGCCAGGCAACATTCACCAGTCTGCAGACGTTCCTGCAAGGAACGACTTCCAGGTTTCTCTACGATCCTGCGCCAACCGAGATGAACTGGCGGTCCTTGCTGGGCGCATGGTACGCCGAGGACGTGATTCGTTTAACCCCGAAGCTGACCCTCTCGCTCGGCTTCCGCGATGAATTTACGACCGGCTGGAATGAGGCACACGGCCGCGCCGCCAACTACACGTTCACCAACGGAGTCATTTCGAATCAGCCGCACATCGGGGATTCTCTCTTCACCGTCAACCACGCAAAGTTCCTACCCCAACCTCGGATCGGGCTGGCCTGGAGCCCGCTCACGCCGAAAACCGTATTCCGCGCCGGTTTTGGCATGTACAACGACCTGCAGGATGCGCTCGGCTACCGCACCGATCAAAATGCCCCGTTTAACCCCACCTACAGCATTGCGGCATTGACCGTGTCGCAACTTCCCATCGACCCCTCCGCTCCGTCTGCCTCCCAAGGCGCTTGCTGGTTCCTGGCGGTGTGCAGCCAGACATGAAGACGCCGACTTGATCTCGTGGTCTCTCAGGGTTCAGCAGGAAATCTCGCCCAATACAGTGCTTACTCTGGGCTATGTCGGCTCTCACGGTTATCACGAAATTGTTGGAGTGGACGGCAATCAACCAATCCCCACCATTTGTCCAGCTTCGCCCTGTCCTGCAACCTACCCGAGCACTTTTCCGGCGCCGCTGGCGAATACGCCGGTTCCCGCCGGCTCTTTCTTACATCCCTGCCGGCACACCCAAAGCGAATCCAACTCTGGCGAACACCTGGACTTGGTTCTCGGTTGGGAACAGCAACTACAACGCGCTGCAGGTCGACGTGAACCACCGCTTCAGTCACGGGTTTTCGGTGCGCGGCGTCTATACCTGGTCGAAGTCGCTGGATGATGGGGACTCGGTGAATGGCACGACGGCAGGGAACGCTCCGGGACTGGTCTCGAATCCTTTCAATTTGCGCGCCGATTACGGCCTTGCCACGTACGACGTCAGGCACGTGGGAGTGATCAACGGCATTTATCAGTTGCCGTTCGGGCATGGACGCGCGTATGCCGCCGCCCTTGAAGGATGGCACGACACCCTGGTGAGAGGCTGGTCGGTGACCAGCATCCTCACCCTTCAATCCGGATTTCCTTTCACTCCGCAGTTGAGCTATAACCCGTCGAATAACGGGGACACGAGGAACCCGGTGCGGCCGTTTGCGAATCCAGCTTTCACTGGGCCGGTGATTCTGGGCAAGCCCAACCAGTGGTTTAACCCAAACGCCTTTCTGCAGCCGCCGCCTAACAGCGGATTCTATGGCAATCTCGGGAGAGACAGTTTGATCGGCCCTGGACTTGCGACATGGGATTTCTCAACTTTGAAAGAGACGGCGATTGGCGAGCGGCTGAACCTGCAGTTTCGGGCGGAGATTTTCAATCTTTTAAATCGAGCTAATTTCAACACTCCGAACCTGATCGTGTTCACTCCTTCGGGAGTATCGGGAACCGCCGGGGCGATTACCAGTACATCGACGACGGCACGGCAGGTGCAATTCGGATTGAAACTGATCTGGTAGGACGAGGGTCGTGGCCGAGTCAGCCCGATCCGGTCACTCGCTGGTGTGCTAAACGCGGGTGATTTTAATTTGCGGGAGCAGGGCTTCGACGTCTTTCACATCGATTCGCCCTTCTCGACGCGCCAGACAGTTGGCAGCGCCACAGGCGGTTGCAAATCGCACGGCGTGCTCACCTTGCCAGCCTTGTTGTGATGCGTAAGCAAATCCAGCCAGGGTGACGTCTCCGCAGCCTACGGCGGACGAGGGCGTCAGGCGGGGCGGGGAAGCGATCCAGCAGGGGCCCTGGCTACTTTCCATCCAGATCAGGCCTTCTGCGCCGAGTGTAATCGCAGCGCTGCGTGCGCCGCGCGCAATTAACTCGGCTGCCGCTTGCTGAGCGGCGTGCGAGCTCTCCACGGGGCGACCAAGCAGCGCTTCTGCCTCAGGTCGATTGGGCTTTACGAAATCTGGCTGCGCCGCGAGATTGGCGGCCAAAGCATCGCCGCTGGTATCAAGGAACACTTGGGATCCGGCAGAGTGCGCAGAGGTAATGATCCGAGAGTAGAAATCCGCAGGGACTCCGGCCGGCAAACTGCCCGAAATCACAACCAGAGCCTGCTTCCAGCTTTCGTTAAGTTTAGTGACACATACCTGGAGCATCTCTTGTTGTTCCCGTGTATCGGGCGTTCCGCCGGGTTCGAGCAGTTCCGTGACCTGCCCTGAGTCATCGATGACCTCAAGATTCACACGGGTAGGCGCCCGGGTAGGTATCACTACCACCTCGATGTCAAGCTGCCTTAGTTCGATGGCGCACTGTTCTCCGATGGCGCCGCCAAGAAACGCAATCCACGCAGTTCTTGCTCCCAGAGCCCTGGCGGCCATTGCAACATGGGCAGCCTTGCCTCCGGGGAGCACCTCGACCTTTGTTACGCGATTCACTTGGCCTAGGGCGAAGGTGTTGACGCGGACGCGCCGGTCCAGCCCTGGGTTGGCGCTCACACAGACGATCATGCGGGGAAGGGGTAGCGGTTGAGCCACAGTCTTTTATCGGATCGAAACCTCGGCGAGCATTGCCCGTTCCACACTCAAAAATAGAATTTTAGAGCAAGCTGAATGAACCGCGGGTCGCGAGCGCCCTGAGGAAAGCCAAATTGTGTGGTCCCGAACTCCAGCGGCTGTGGCTCCGCGCCAATCAGCCCGAGAGGTTCAAACACGTGGTTCACGTGATTCCAAAGATTAAAGAACTCGGTGCGAAACTCAAAGTGCATTTCTTCGCGAACCGGAAAAATCTTGAAGATGGAGAAGTCCCAGTTTTGCAGCCCTGGACCCCGGACGATGTTGCGCCCCGCATCGCCGAAGGTGAAGGGGATGGTGTTGTCGACAAAGGCGCAGGTATTGAATAGCGTTCCGGGCAGGCACGGCTTTCCATTGGGGTTTCCCACCACGTTGGGCCGCACCTGGAAGGCGCCTACTCCACCGCCGCCATCGCTAGTGGAAAAGTTCGTAAGCGAGTCGGTGATGGTGAACCAGTTTCCGGTCTGTGCGGTCACAATTCCCGCGACCTGCCAGTCCCCGATCAACTGGTTGACAACGCCACTGGCGCCCGCGCCGTACCGTTTTCCCCTGCCGAAAGGGAGTTGATAGATGTAGCTCATTACGAAACGATGCCGGACATCGAAGTCAGAGTTTCCGTATTCCAGGAACGGAAAGCGTTGATCGCGAAAGTCCCCGTTATTGAGAGATCCCAGGTTCGCGCTGGAGGCGTCATCGAGAGCGTGGGCGTAGGTATACGACGCTTCAAATTGCAGGCCGTGCGAAAAATTCTTCTCCCATCGGGCCTGCAACGAAGTGTAATTGGAAAATCCATCCGACCGGAGCTGGTTGATTGAAGTGTCAAATACCGGATTGCAGTCGGGAGGAAAGACCGACGTGTCACAGATTCTCGCGGGCCGCCGGGCATCGGTCGGGCAATTCCCCGGGGTGTTGGGAAAGGTGTTGCAAAATGTGGGGTCGGGAACGGCCTGGTTCCCGTTGTAGTAGTTGTAGAGGTTGGAGCCGTGGGATCCGGCATAGGAAAGTTCGACAACGCTCTGCCCCGGCAATTGGTACTGAAAGCCGAGATGCCACTGTTGAGTATAAGGAGTGCGAAGTTTGGGGCTCACGGAAAAGAGCAGCGGAGTATTGGGATCGGTCAGAGCAGTCGCCGGGAAGCCTTGGGACAGAACGTTAAAGCCGGAAATCGAGCAATCGGTCTGGTTGGGGTCAGGATTCGCCGACGACAAGAAGCAGGGCTGGTTGTACGACTGGGTGACGAAGAAAGGCGGATTGAACCCGGGACTGGGATTGGAATAGGGTCCGTTCTCATCGCCACCATAGAAAATGCCGTATCCGGCGCGAATTACGAGATTCGGGTTGACTTGAAAGGCGATCCCCACGCGGGGCGCAAAGTTATTCAAGTCGACCGGGATCAAACCGCTACTTCCGGTTCTAAGCACCGGGATATTTTGCTGCAGGAACGTAGTCAGTTGCGCAGTCTGTCCTTTAGGCACGATGAGGCTGTCGGTGGCAAAGTCAAAATTTGCTTGTTGTCCGTTCCTGGCTTTCACCGTGGTGAACACTTCGTAACGCAGGCCGAGATTGAGCGTAAGGCGCTGCGTCCAGCGGAGATCGTCCTGGGCGTAGAACGCGTAGACGGGGCGGCGATAGTCGACCGTCTGCAGGCTGGTGATTTCTCCGAAGTCTGGAATGCCAAGCAAGAAGGTGGCAAAGGCGTCGCCACCACTGGTGGGCGACCCGGGGTTATCGGTGAAGTCGCTGCCGAAACTCAGGTCTCCGCGGGGCGAGGCAGGTTCGAAAAGGGTGAATTGTTCGCGGCGAATCTCGGTTCCGAACTTCGCGGAATGCCGGCCATGTACCCAAGTGAGGTTTTCGTCGAGAACGTAGCTGTTCTGCTTCTCAATGGCAGGCAGAAAGCCCGAGCTTCCAATCGTGGCTGTTCCGTCATTGATGCTGATTTGCGGCAGTCCTCCAATATTTGGAGCAAATGGAACCCCGGGATATTGCAGTTGTGCCGATACATCGGTGTCCGAATTAAGTTGAAAGCGATGACTGTTGATGCGGTTGTATCCGAGACGAAACTCGTTAATGAGATTGGGCGAAAAGACGTGCGTCTCACTGATGGCCACGGCGCGAAACGAGTCATCCTCCGTGCCATCGGAGAATGCGCCGCCGTCAAGCGCGTTCTGGAACGGCGAAGGAGTGAAACTGGGCTGATCTTCGTAGCTGAAAGTTCCGAACAGATTGTCCTTCTGAGTGAGCTCGTGGTCGATGCGCACATCGAAATTATTGCGGCTGTAGGTTTTCCGCGGCTCGGCACGAAAGTTAGATCCGTTAATGTCGACGTTGGGCGCGGGGAACAGGGCGGAAAGCCGGGCCGCGAGTGGATCGATCGAACTAAAAATATTTGTCGGATTTCCGCTCGCGTCGACGCTGATGGGCACGCCGCAATAACCGGTCAGATTGCTGGCGGATTTCTTGGTC
This sequence comes from Terriglobia bacterium, assembly GCA_963765285.1. Taxonomy (GTDB): domain Bacteria; phylum Acidobacteriota; class Terriglobia; order Terriglobales; family Acidobacteriaceae; genus CAVWZH01. The sequence continues at coordinate 993,924 of CAVXVR010000004.1, read as the reverse complement.
AGCCGGGTGTTAAAGATTTCTCCGAAGAAAGTTGGGTTGCCGCTGCAATCGACGGCCGGAGGGCCCGACACGGGGTTTCCGTCGGAGTCGATCTGCGGTGCGGGAGTGTCTGTGAGAAAAGAGGAGAAATCGCCACCGATTTCGTCCAGCGTGGGAATACTGGAAAGTTGCGGCAGAGCCTGCAAAACCCGCAAACCCTCGTAGTCGACAAAGAAAAAGGTGCGGTCTTTGATGATGGGGCCACCCAGTGTGGCTCCGAACTGGTTCTGGTGGTACGGCTGGCGGCCCGAGTCAAAGGCGTTGCGGGCGTCCAGGCCGTCGTTGCGAAAGAACTCGTAAAGATCGCCATGGAAACGATTGCTCCCGGATTTCAGCACGGCGTTCAGAATGGCGCCATTGCCCCGGCCGAATTCTGCGCTGTACGCGTTGGTCTGAACTTTGAACTCCTGAATGGCGTCGACTGACGGTTGGATTACATAGGCCTGGCCAGTGAGCACGTCTCCCAGATTTGAATTGTTGTCGATCCCATCAAGGAGATAATTGTTTTGCAGTGAGCGCGCGCCGTTGGAACTGAATCCGTAACTCCCCTCAACGCGCGAACCTGGTTCGCTGGGGGCAACCCCGGCGCCCAGCAACGCCAGTTGGGCGTAGTTCCGCCCATTGAGTGGAAGCGTTTGCGCCATCCGACTGTCAATCAGTTGGCCCAGGTCTGATGTCTCGGTCTCAAGCAGCGGGGCGCCCGTAGAAACGTTTACAACCTCGTGTATATCGCCTACCAGCAGATCGATGTTTACCGCCGGCCTCTCACCGACATTCACCGCGATCGGGCCGGCTACAGCCTTCTTGAATCCAGCTTTCTCCGCGATTACCTGATAGCGGCCGATCTTCAGCGGGCTAGCGACGTACTCACCTTCAGCGTTCGTAGCGGTGGTAAATTCCGTGCCCCGATCAAGATCTTTAATTGTGACCTTCGCGCCTGCGACCACGGCGCCACTGGGGTCCTTTACCAGGCCCGCGATGCCGCCTGCGTCCTTTTGGGCCGTTGCAATAATAGAAGTGACGGCAAAAAAAGCTAACAAGATCAGTTTGGCCTGGACGGGCTTGAAGAGACGAAACGATTGCGAGCGGGCAGAGCGTATTGGCAGGTTCATCGAGGCCCCCGGAACCACACGAAAGTAAAAGAACGTTGCTTTCGTATTGTTTCGATTTGATACTATTAGTTGCGGTCGCGCTGGAAGTCAAGCGCAAAATTCGTGGCTGGCTCCACCCCATGGCCGTTGAGACAAAATAAGACCGCAAGGCGCAAGCCCGGGCCGATATACCTAAGCCATGGGAATTACCTCCCGGCTTTCGATGGACAAACGAAAGAAAACGTTATAAAAGGAAATAGCAATCAAAGCAAGGATGCGGCGGGAAGAAATACCATGCCGGGATCGAGTCCCCAGTGTTGAACGAAGAACGGCGGCGGGCCATTGTTGAAATGCTGGACCGCGACGGCCGTTTGCTGGTGACTGATCTCGCGCGCCGCTTTCACACTTCCCAGGTAACGATTCGCAAAGATCTGGAAGTGCTGCACGAACAAAGGCAGTTGCATCGCACTCATGGGGGTGCACTGCCCGCGCGCGAACGGGCTCTCGACGATCCCACGCTGCGCGAGAAAGAGCAGCTTCACCGGCGGGAAAAAGGTTTGATCGCGGCGGCGGCGCTGCGAATGGTGCAAAAGGGCCAGGTGGTGGTGTTGGATTCCGGCACGACGACTACAGCCATAGCCCGCGGCTTGCGCGAGTTTCGCAACCTTACTGTGGTGACGAATGCAGTGAATATTGCGGCGGAACTCGCTGGAACTCCAGTTGACGTGATATTGACGGGCGGCACCTTGCGCAAGAATTCATTTTCCCTGGTGGGCCCCATGGCGGAAGAGACGTTACGCCACCTGAATGCCGATCTTCTTTTTCTTGCAGTGGATGGTTTCGACGTGGGCTACGGATTGACCACGCCGAATCTGCTGGAGGCGCAGGTGAATCGCGTGATGATCGAAGTGGCGCGGCGGGTGGTGGTGGTCTGCGATTCCAGCAAGTTCGGCCGGCGCAGCCTCTCCCTGATTGCGCCGACTTCGACCATTCACGAGGTGATCACCGACCGCAAGATCCCCAAGCCGGACTTGCGAACGCTACGGAAGGCGGGCACGGAGGTTACGCTTGTCTAGCTCGAGCCAACTGCCCAATCGGAGCGACGGAAACGATTTGACTGACCACGTCGCCGGCGGAAATAGTTTCAGCGAAATTCTTTCGCAGCCGGAGTGCTGGAAAGCCTGCGCCGCGTATCTGCGAGAACAAGGCACTCTCGAGGACGCCTGCCGACGTTTCTCGGATGCGGAGGAATGGCTGTTCATCGGTTGCGGTTCCAGCTATTACGTGGCTCTTTGTGCCGCCGCCAGCATGACGGCTTTGAGCGGCCGGCGGGCGCGCGCCATTCCTGCATCCGAGGTTTTGCTCTTCCCAGACATTGTTCTTGCCGGGTCTCATCGGTCAGTTCCCGTGCTGATTTCGCGGTCTGGGCAAACGTCGGAAGTGTTGAAGGCGGCTGAGTTGCTGCGCGAGCGCGCGATCCCGACTCTGGCGATTTCCTGCGCTCCAGGTCAAAAGCTGGAACAATTAGCCTCGCTCGCGATACTGCTGCCCGCCGCCGATGAGAAGAGCACGGTCATGACACGATCCTTCACGTCAATGCTGCTGGCGCTGCAAACTTTGGGCGCATTGCTTGGAAAGAACGGAGCGGTTTCTGATTCGGTTGCGACAATCGGCGATGCAGCCGCGCCGAAGTTGCGAGGCCTGTCGGAGAATATCCAGCAGTTCGTGGCTCAGCATGATTTTGCGGATTACGTTTGCCTGGGACAGGGGCCTTTCTACGGCCTGGCCTGCGAGTACGCCCTCAAAGTCACCGAGATGTCGGTCTCCTACGCACAGAGTTTTCACAGTCTCGAATTCCGCCATGGCCCGAAGTCGATTGTCAGTCCGCAGACCCTGCTGGTTTTCCTCCTCTCCGAATCCGGCTACGCCGCGGAGTGCGATTTGCTGGAGGAGATGAAATCGCTCGGAGGCACCACGCTCGTAGTGGCAAACCGGGCGGACGTCCGCGCGCGCCGCGCTGCCGATATGTTCGTCGAACTGGGCATAGAGGCGCCTGAACTTGTTCGCCTCGCGCCGTCTTTAGTTACCGGCCAATTGCTCGGCCTCTTTACCGGCCTAAAAAACGGATTCGATCCCGACTCACCGCGTAATCTCAGCCGGGCGGTAATTCTGGAAGACAAACCGTCCAAGAAGCCAGAACATGCCGCGCTTTGACGTCACGATTGCGGGTGAACTGAATCTCGATCTCATCTTTTATGGGCTTCCGGCAGATCTGCCTCCCGAGCGCGAAGTGCTGGCTCGCGAAATGAAACTCACTTTGGGGTCCTCGTCTGCCATTGTGGCGCACAATCTGGCGTGCCTGGGAAGCCGGGTGGGATTTCAATCGCGCATCGGTGGCGATGAGATGGGCACGGTCGCCTTGGATCGCCTCGCCGCCGGTGGCGTGGACACGTCACTGGTTCGACGGGTGTCCGGTTCCCAGACGGGTCTCACCGTAATTCTTCACCACGGCGGATGGCGGAACATTCTGACGTATCCCGGCACGATCGCCGAGCTGACGCTTTCCGATCTTGACTTTAACTATCTTTCTGATAGCCGGCATTTTCATCTCTCGTCGTTTTATCTGCAGACCGCGCTGCGGCCACACATTAAGGATTTATTTCGGCGGCTCAAGGCTGCGGGACTGAGCATTTCTCTCGATACCAACGACGATCCCGAGAACCGCTGGGGAGATGACTTACGCGACGTGCTGCCTTGTGTAGATATTTTGTTTCCAAACGAGAATGAGGCCCGCAAGATTGCAGGCGCCGACGATCTCGATCTCGCACTGGACAGGCTGGCCAAGATGGTCCCGCTGGTCGTGGCTAAGCTTGGGCCTAAGGGCGCAATCGCTCGCCGGGGCGATGAGAAGTTCTCGGCTCCGGCCCTGAAGGTAAACGTCGTGGATGCCGTCGGCGCCGGAGACAGCTTCAATGCAGGCTTTCTGCATCAATACTTGCTCGGAGCCGACTTGCCGACCTGCCTGGCGTGGGGCAATCTGGCGGGAGCGCTTTCGACGACTCGCCCCGGAGGGACCGAAGCGTTCCGTGACCGCGAACATCGCGAGCGCTTTCTGCGAGTGGAGGCGCCAGTCCTGCGCGCCAGATAGATTTGTTTTGAGATTTGTTACCGCGGGCTCACTTCCACCAACAAGTGCTGGCGGAACTCGGCCTTCAACCGCGGGGCCTGATCGGCTGTGGCTTGTACCGAGCCCAGATCCTTGCCATCGACGTAATCCAGCACCTGATAAGCCCCGGGTTTCAGCCCACGCAGCTCGACCTCGCCTTTCCACGAACTGTTCTCCCCGGGCGCAAAAAACGCGTAGTACATTTTGCCGTCTTTTTCAATGGCATACGCCTCTGGCATGTCATAGCCATAAGTGTAAAGATCGAGAAACGTACCCTTGGAAAGCATCTGTTGGTTGTAGATGCCGATCCATTTCTTCCAGTGCTCTTCTTTTTCCTGGGTCAGCAGCACTCGTTTGAACTTCGGGCCAGGATCGGGCCACACAAACTTGGTGCCCACTACTCCCCCCGTCCCGATCGTCGAGGCGAAATCATCGCCGTATTCGATCCAGTCTCCGCTCTTGCCGGTGCGCTTCATGGCCGAGAGTTCTACGTGATCGCCGTAAACCGCAGCTTCCGGTCCCAACAGAGCTTTGTACATTTTGATGCGACGTCGCACCTGGACCGCGCCCACCGGGTCGGCGGTGACTGCCTGGTCGAGGTAGGGAAGCCAGGCCAGCGAAGGCGGAGTACCGCAGGGACAACTCTGCGTAACACTTTGCGGCTTCAAGGCTCGCGTGGTTTGAAAGATGGTCTTGTACACGTCGGCCATAGCGTTCACCGAGTCTTGCGGCGACTTGTGATGGTGCGCCGGGTTGTAGCAGGCAGGAACGCTGTAGATGTTATCCAGTTTCGAGCCATCAAAGTCCCAGTCGTGGATGAATTTCTCTGTCAACTTCTTGTAGTAGGCCTGGACCTCGGGAACGGCAGGGCACAATGCCGCGAGGTCTCGCACCATGCGGGCGTGTTTTCCATTTTTATCGAGAATCAGCCACTCGGGATGTTCCTTCACTACCTGGGAAACCGCATACTTGTGCGACTCATACTTACCTTCGCCATCTTCCACCGCGAGCGGAAGCCACCACAGTTGCACCAGGATGCCTTGCTTATGGAAATCAGCCACCATGCGCTGGATGGAATCGCCGGGAAAAGTATCAGGCCGGGGGTTCCAGTCTCCGTAATTGTCGAACCAGCGATCATCGAGCGTTGCCCATTTGATGCCGAGTTCTTTCAGCTTGGGAACCGTGCCCAGCATTTTTGCGGGGGTTACGTTGAATTCGTAACCCCAGCCACACCAACTCACGTTGTACGCTTCGCTCGAGGGGCGGGGGATTTCCCATCCTTCTTTCTGCAACACGCCTGACCACATGCGGAGCGGTTTGTAGAAGTCCCCGGAATAGATGGCGACGAAACTCCGGGGAGTGGCGTAACTCTCGCCGGGCTTCAGAACAGAATTCGCAGGGATATCCAGAGCCGCATTCACTCGTCCATCTGAATCGACCTTGACGGGCAAAGACACAGAAAGCGGCAGCGTCTCTACATGGCCGATGGCTTCGCCGACGGATGCAGTCCAGAAGGCTACGACGGGAATCCCACCACCGTAGCCTCCTTTGACCATTCCTCCCATGACGTTTGGCTGCGAGAAACTGTGGGTGAGCTTGACTACGTCGTCTTTGCCCCAGTCATAACTCGAGCCCTGGAAGGACCACATCCCATACGCCGGGGCTTTCGGATCGGCGAGCGTCGCATTAAACCTATGCTGCTGTTCAACGACGCGATCGATCTTGACTTCTGAAGTCCCGGCGTTTTTGTACTCCGCACTGGCGAGCAGAAGATTGGGAAAGTCGTCGTAAGCCTCAACGACCAGGGTGCGCTCGATGTTCGAGGATTCCGTGGCGCGGGAAGGAATCTCGACGCGCTTGCCGCGGCCCAGTTTGCCCGTAGCATCAAGAACTCGTGCGCCGTGGAAATCGAGGGTGAAAGGAATTGCTTTGCCGTTTGCCAGGAGATTGGCGCTGTCGGAAGCGGTGTTCGGGTCATCGAGGGTCAGTTTCTTGCCATCTTTGGTGAGGAACGCCTGCACTTGGCCTGATGGAAGAATCTGGAATTCAGCGGCGCTTGTGACCAGCAATATAGGGCCGCCAGGCGGTACTTCAACCTCGATGGACGAGAGCTGTGGAGCAGGCTGGGCGGGCTTTGACACCGACGGTTTGCAGCCTGTGCCGATTACGATCGCCGACATCAGCAAACTCAGGAGAACGAGGTGCAGCCGTTGCTGCGTGGAACCTGGTTTCATGGCTTTCCTTGCGCGGCCGTGCCAAGTATGTCGCTCGGCGTTCAGATGGTAGACCTTTTCAAGAATAGTATCGGACAGTCCCATGCCATAGGATCTTCCAACGCCCCTGGCTGGGATAGCCCCAGTAATCGAAATATTCGTCATCTGTTTCCAGCCAGCGAAAGTAATTGCGGTACATAGCCGGGTCCATGCCATTGTCGCTACCGAACATAACGCGGTCCTGGTACTTGACGAAGAAATCGCGCGTCTGGCGAGGCTGGCGGCCCAGTTCCGCTTCGCGCCCGCCGAACTCCACCATCACGTTAGGATAGTGGTCGAGCATCGATGCCACCCACGGCAGATTTTCCGGCCACCCCATATGCAGAGAGACGAAGGCCGTCTTCGGATGTCGGGCGAATACGCGATTCCGCGCGTCCAGAAGCGCTTCGAACGATGGGAACTGCGTGCCGTAGAAACTCCAGTCTGGATGCTCAATCAGCTCTTCGTAACGTTCGTTAACGCCGTCGGTGGGATGGAAGAACGCCTCCGGATCACCGGTGTGAATGAACACCGGAATCCCGAGCCGTCCGCATTCGTCAAAAATAGGATCGAGCCGCGGATCATCGACGGCGATGAGCTTGCCGCTCTTGTCGCGAACGCCCAATCCCAGATCCTTCAGAATTTTCAATCCCCGGGCGCCGCGAGCCACGGAATCGCGGAGTTGCCGCACCATCTCATGGCTGAAGTCTGGATCGTCAATCTTCGACCAGTCGATCTGGAAAAAAACGATGAAGCGGCCCGGGTAAGGTTTCACCATGGTGTCGATCACGTGCTGTAACTTCTGGCCCCACATTCCGGTCAGAATCACGATCATCTTTACATTGGTCTCGTCCATGATTTCGACAACCCGTTGGGGCGGCAAGATGTCGCCAATTCCTGCGGCGTCATTGGTGTGATTGTGCACATCGATCACGTAAAACCTGGCGCGCTCAACATCGTGCGCTGGGACGTGGAGCATGGAGGAGGGATGGAAATCCTTCAGAAGAAGCGTTTTCCTTTGATCGGCATCGCGAGCTGCCTGATAACCGATCGGCTCCTGTCCCTGATTCGACTGCCCGGAGGCAGGACCTGAGCAAAGCAACATCACCACGATGACCAGCGGCAGGGCTTTTATTCCGGAAGGGCTTGGCATGGGCATCCGTTCGTCGCTCGGGCGAGTGAAAGGAAACGTAATGAATCGTAATACACCGTAAATCAGGGCTTGTCAAATACTTGCCCTGTCCAGCCGGCGCCGTGACTTTGTGAGTGTAACGGCTTGGTTTTCGTCGAAACCCTAAAGTAACCATCGTTATCGTATCCGCTCGTTCCTGCTCCAGCCTTCTGCTATACTGTTTATGACGCTTTTGCACGGTTTGCTCGTCACGCGGTGGTCCCGTTGGACCAGATTCATCTCCGCCTTTCCTGCCCGCCGTATTATTCAGCGCCAAATCTAAAATCAATGTGAGCGGCGTGGAAGTTCTTCACCTGTGTTCAAGTGTGTGACGACAGGCCCCTCCAGAAAGAAACAATTCGAATGACCACATTTACCGAACTGCCCCTGTCTGCTGCGCTGCAGCAGAAGCTGGCGGCAGCTCAATTCATTACTCCAACCCCTATCCAGGTGCAGGCGATTCCGCCGGCGCTGGAAGGCAAAGATGTACTCGCGACCGCGCAGACTGGCACCGGCAAGACCCTGGCGTTTCTGATTCCGATCATCGAGATGCTGCAGCGCGAATCCTCGCGCCACACCACAGCGCTGATCCTGTTGCCTACGCGTGAGCTGGCCATGCAAGTCCATGAGGAATACGACAAGCTGCGCACCAAGAATCTGCCGCAAGCGGCACTGGTGATTGGCGGCGTTTCCGAGAGCGGACAGATTCAGGGTCTCCGCGCCGGCTCCAAGTTAGTCATCGCGACGCCGGGACGCCTGCAAGACTTTATCGACCGCAGACTGGCCGATCTGAATCATGTGAAGACGCTGGTGCTCGATGAAGCCGACCGCATGCTGGACATGGGTTTTCTGCCCGCCATTCAGCGCATTCTGTCGGTGCTTCCGAGGACCCGGCAAACGCTCTGTTTCTCGGCCACGCTGGAACAGTCGGTCGCTGCTCTGGTTCACGACTACATGCGCAATCCCGTGCGGGTAGCGCTGGGTTCGGTGCTTAAGCCGGCGGAGAGCGTAGAGCTCAAAGCCTATGAAGTGCGTCCGGGGCAGAAGCTGGAAGTGCTGCGGCAACTGTTGTACGCAGAAGAAGGGCAGACGCTGATCTTCACTCGCACCAAGCGGGGCACGCAGCGTCTTGCCAAAGAACTGGTCCGCAGCGGCTTTGCGGCGGCCATGATTCACGGCGACCGCTCGCAAGCCCAGAGGAACGGCGCTTTGAGCGGATTTCAGGAAGGCCGTTACCAGGTGCTGGTGGCCACCGATATCGCATCCCGCGGTTTGCACGTCGACGATGTGGCCCACGTGATCAACTACGACCTGCCCAAGATGGCCGAGGACTTCATTCATCGCGTGGGGCGTACGGGCCGTGCCGGGTCTCAGGGCCGCGCATCTACGCTAGTCGCTGGCGCGGAAGTGCTCGAGCTGCGGCACATCGAGCGTGCACTGAAATTGCGCATCGAACGCCTGGAGCTAGATCCCTCTTCGCCAGATCGGCCGAAGCGGGTTGTGCAAAACACGTTGGCATCCAGGACGTTGACGGCTTTGCCGGGTGAAGTGTTTGTTTAAGGGGGTGTGGCCGCGGGCGCCTCGCCCGCGGCTCTCGACGTTTCTCTCTGGCCCACGCGATTTCAGCAAAATCAAAGCCCAGCCCTTCGGCTTGGCTCAGGGCAAGCTCTGTTCCTCCAACAACCCGAGGGACAAGGGCAGGACACTCTTGTAGGCGGATGCACCATAATGGTGTAAAATGGTGCCATGGCGACAACTAAACAAGTGCGCCGGAGTCTGACCCTTCCTTCCCAACTCGCCAAGCAAGTGGACCGTCTGGCAAAACGGCGGCGCCTCAGCGACAACCGGGTTCTGTTGGAGCTGATTGAATTGGGAATCGAGGCTAGCCAACAAAAGGAGAGACACTTTTTCGAACTGGCGGAACGCTTCCGCGCCTCCAAAGACGCGGAAGAGGCCAAGCGACTGGGGAACGAATTGGGGCGATTCGTGTTTGGTGAATAGCGCCGGCACAACAAATGAAGCTCGCGACCTGGCCACGATTGCCCAATGCGATCCGTGACCACCTTGTCGAGCGGATGCGCGACCGCCAGATCACTCTTGACGATCTTAATCAACTCCGAGTGTGGATAGAGTCGAAGCCGGACGTACCCGAAGGTCCGTGTACAAGGACTTCGGATCATTCAAATCATGTGGTGAAAGTCAGTACCCGAAGACGTTTCTGCTATCCGGTCAGGCCGCGATTGGACAGAAGCTATAAGGGCCGCTCACCGAGCTATGCATTCACCGTCACCATCACCAACTCCGGTGTGCACCGCGAATTGGCAATGGACTTCATCGCATCTTCCGCTGCGAAGCGGCCCATGACGAGCGCCAGCTTGCGGTTGGAGGTCAATTGGATGGGTTCGCGATCCACACTGTGCACGTAAGATGGAGCGCGTGTGCCGCCACGGTTTACTTTCACAAGAAACTTGATATTCGCCATTTTTCCCTCTTTCTCGTCTCTGAATGGTGCCTTGTTACGCTATCCGCAAGCTTCACGATCTCTTGCCTGAAGCTTAACGCTCGAAACCCTTGACATCCTCCGCAGGGGACAGCTCCGCAGAACTCGATTCATCGGAACCAATGTTGAACAAAGCCGCCTGGGCTGCGGCGTGTTCGCGCAATTCACGCATTTCGTCGGTGCTGTCCACGCTGCTGCCTTGCGGCTGCTCCTGTTTGCGCTGAGTCCTGCGCTCGGCTTTGTCTCGCTGTTTCTGTTGTCGCGCTTGTTCTTTCTGACGCTTGGTAAATGTCGATCGGCCTCGTGGCATCGCAATCTCCCCGTGTTTTGTGTCGCGATCGGTGGCCGGCAATGTCCCGCGTCCGGCCGAAGCCGTGCTCTGCCACCAACCCGCGCCAATTTCAGTCTTACTGCAGTCCTTACGAAACCGGCAGGACTACCAGCGCGGCTCGCGGGGCTGGCGCGCGTGGCCCTGGTAGTCATCGCGCCCACGTCCCCCTCCGCCGCCACCGCCAAATCGTTGCCCACCGCCGCCGGTGCGTGGGCGGTCCGTCTTGGGCTTCGCCTCGTTAATCTTCAACGCGCGTCCGCCCAGTTCGGTTCCGTTCAGCGCGGCGATCGCTTTCTCGGCTTCGCCGGCGTTGGTCATTTCCACAAAAGCAAAACCCCGCGCCCGGCCGGTCTCGCGGTCGGTCACGATGTTCACCTTCTCCACATCTCCGTGAGCCTCGAAAACGGTCCGCAACTCCGATTCGGTAGTGCTGTGGGGCAGGTTGCCAACGTAAAGGTTCTTCATTGCAGTTCCTCTCTGAGTAAATCATCCAGCGTACGAGCTTGCGCCGGCCGCTTGGAGAGCCGTATTTCAGAATCCCTGACCGGTACCGGCCGGTCTTTCACGGCCCGGGAGCGCGCGTCGGCCACGGATCGGACAGCCGAGATTCGCCGGCAGGCTTCCAGGATTCCCCAACGCTGCGTCAGACCTCCAACATCGGCGGTAAGCGCGGTGCGCACATCGCCAAGAAGAGCTTCGTCGTCGTTGTTCGGCATCGACGAGTCAGCGTCTGCGGCCGGGGAATCGGCGAGATATTCAGGTTTGCCCACCAGAAATGCAATCTGCTGCGGCGGAGTGGCGCTCCGAACTTCATCGCAAAACTTATCACGATGACCTAAGTCGTTTTCTGCGTTGATCAGCACCAGGTTGTACAAGTCAGCCCGCCACCAGGAGCGTGCCTCGCCGATGTCGGCGGCGGTGTCCACATCCATGCCCAGTTTCCGCATGATCTCGGCGCGCAGGTCTCGCTTCTTCGCCGACGTATCCACCAGAAGAACTCGTTTCTTCTTGAGGGGGTTGGGCAGCGCTTCGGAAAGCAGCGACTCCAGGACAGGTGTGGTCATGCCGACACCGCCTTCGGCTTCGAGGGCGCAGTTGGCGACTGATGCGGCTCAGCCAGGTGCTTCATCAGTTCCCGCTTGCGATTCCGCCGGGCGATCTTCTGCTTGCGTATCCGGTTAAACCTCGATTTGTCGCCGTTGATTCCGGACATGATTCACTCCTGTACTTCGGGCTGGGTGAGCCACAACGTTCCCTGCTCGCACCGCAGGGGGAGCATTAGGGCAACGTCATGAAACCTCGTCAAAATATGGCGCCTGCGCCGGGCAGTTGCTCACCATTGATACCCACGGTGAACGTTCGAGAGAGACTCGCTGGTCCGATTTGCGGTACAGGGAAAGCGCCTCCCGATCTCTCAATCACGAAGGCGCAAGGTGTGTTGATGATGAGTCTTCGGGGTTAAGTAGATTCAAGTATACCCTGTTTATCGTCAACCTGCTGAAGCATCGCAGGAGTGCGGGGCGCGGAGTAACGCGCAGGTAATCAGTCGCGATTCGCTCCCCGTTTTGGGCGCTCCGGCGGCACTGATAACAGAGGCCTTCCGCGAATCAGCTTGCTAATGATCAACTTGGAGCGTACCATTGCGCGGTGCGTTAGACCGAGTCGGTCGTGAGCAGCTCTTGCTTCAATGCTAGTCACCTGCCAGCAGTACCTCCGAGTCTCTCCAACGTAAAATCGATTGAAAGGAACACCAGTACCAATATGGCTGAACAAGGAACAGTAAAGTGGTTCAATGACGCCAAAGGCTACGGCTTTATCAGCCGTCAGAATGGCGAAGATGTTTTTGTGCACTTCTCGGCGATCCAGGCGGGCGGCTTCAAGAGCCTGCAGGAGGGCCAGACGGTGCAGTTCGACGTCACCAAGGGGCCCAAAGGCTGGCAGGCTGAAAACGTCCAGGCGCTGTAAGCTTACGAGCAAGAGGCGATTTCCACGGAAATCGCCTCTTCAGCTTTTTACCCCGCTACACGGAGTCTCTCTCTGACACGCGACGAATCCAGCGCTTCCTACGTCATCGTTCGCCACAACATCCGGACTTACAAGTCCGCCGGAGTAGTTGAAGTCGTCAAAGGCCGGCAGAACGCCGAGACCAGCGTAAGAAAATTGGAACAGGGCCAGGGCTCTGAAGATCGCCACGATGGCTGGCGGTATTTCTTCGAGAAGACCGACCTGAAGCCGGGAACGGATCCCGACAAAGCGACCCATCTTCGCCAGGCGGATTTGGAGACGCGCGAATCCAAGGCGCAGCAGGATGTGGATCTTCCCATCGAACGGCGCGAGTTCCCCAGATAAGTTCGGCGCCAGTTCATTGAACCAGCGCCTTTAGCGAAAGCCGCCGCGGCATTTTGCCCCGGGCCTCCGAGCTACCACCACAATCTGACTAATTCTCCCAGACGATTTCTGCTTTTTTCGCGGTTGCGTGTTCCTGCTTCAAGGCACGGGCCACATCACCCAGGGGAACCTTCTGCGACGGGGGCGCCACTTCCCACAGAGGCGTCTCACCTTTCGCCGACGTGTAAGAAGATTGCTCCAACAAAACTTGCTCCGATGCCATGGACTGCTGGTAGGCCCGTTCCGGATGGCCGACGATTCGCATGGGTGAAACCTCAGAGGAAATTACTCCAGCGGCTTGCCCAAAGGCCGCAGTGGTGCAGAGAAAAAACAAAGCAAACAATGTAGCTTTCATCGCATTTTTCCAAGTCTGGGGGAACCTGAGGCTGCAATCGCGACGGTGTAGGAAAAACGTGATTCCGTCGCCCAGCGCCAGGGAGGAGTGCATACAAACTCCGTACTAGACTGGTGCAAACCGCATACCAAACTTTGCGTGGCTAAGCTCTCAGCTTACGGGCTGCAAACCTTTGAGCGTGGCAATTGTTTGCACAATTGTGGAACACAAGCGGTATCAAGATGTTACGGCCCATGTCCGCATTCCGGCGAGGTCCGCCGAAACCGCGATTTATACTTGCGTCGGGAGGCAAGCGATGAAACCAGACTGGCTTACAAGGATCACGCTCACCGTGATCGCAATTTCGCTCGCACTGCTGGCGATCCACCCAATGTTCCAGGCCAAGACTGTTTTTGCTCAGGACGGCATATCAGACCTGTATATCGAGCCCGGCACCACAATGATTCAGGCGCCCGACCGCAGCAGTCAGTTTTATGGCAAAGTCATGGTCGATTTGCACACTGGCAGGATTTGGGGTTTCCCGACGCTGGGCACTGCGCCTTACCCCGTCGACAACGTTCACACCACTCCTCCCGTTTCTCATCCTGTTTATCTGGGCAAGTTCGATCTTGCCGCAATGGAAAAGTGAGACAGCGCGCGCGGTCCGATGGGGGCAATGCATGGTAACGGACGAAGACGTCGCAGCATTTCAGCGCGATGGCGCAGTGTGCCTGCGCCAGCTGCTGACTTCCGAGCAGATCAAACTGCTTCGTGATGGTATCGACGCCAACCTGAAGCAGCCGAGTCCTCGCGCCAAAACCGCCAGCCGGCCGGATGATCCCGGATGGTTCTTCGAGGATTTCTGTTGCTGGAATGAAAACGAGCACTACCGTCGCTTCATATTCGATTCCGGAATCGGGGCAGTGGCGGGAGAGCTTATGGGCAGCAAAATCGTGCGTCTCTATCATGACCACATGCTGACCAAGGAACCCGGCACGCGTCAGCGCACTCCCTGGCACCAGGACCAGCCTTACTACAACATTGATGGCCGCATGAACTGCAGCATGTGGATTGCAGTCGACCCGGTTCCGCGCGAATCCACACTGGAGTTTGTAGCGGGCTCGCACCACGGGCCCTGGTTTCTTCCCCGGACTTTCATGGACGATCAGGCAAAATGGTTTCCCGAAGGCACGCTTGCGGACTTACCGGAGATCGATGCTGACCGGGAGCGTTATCCGATCCTCGGCTGGGAAGTTGAGCCGGGAGATGTCGTCTGCTTTCACATGCTGACCCTGCACGCCAGCGCAGGGACAGGCAGCGGAGGACGACGCAGAGTATTCTCTGTGCGATTTCTGGGCGAGGATATTACTCATGCGCCGCGGCCCTGGGCAACCTCTCCCGACTTTCCGGGCCTGGCTGCGGTTCTTCCTGAAGGAGCCCCGATGGACCACCCGCTCTTTCCGGTGCTGTGGAAAGAGACGAGCCAGTGACGACTGCTAGTCAAACCGGCCCGTTGCTAAGCGCTCAGTCCCAGTTCCTGCTCTTGCTGGTGCTCTGAGGTTTTTCCCGACGGGGTTCTCTGCTCGTAAACCCAGGGAGCGGTTACCCAGCGATCGTACACACGGTTGGTGATGCGCCAGACTCCTTCAAGATCATTGGCACTGGAGACAATCGCAGCGGCCAGATCCTGGACGAGTGACTTAAGCTGCTCCGGTTCACCCAGAGGATGCTCCCGGCTCTTCGGCGTTATTTCATTCAAGTATTGCATTGGGGGAAGGCTCCTAACTGTCACATCCAAATAGATGCGTTTCCCACTCCGGCGGCCACAAGATGGCCGGTTACTTTAGTTCTACGACCTTTACGATTGAGTCAAAGGGTGACTACTGGCCGCTTGCCGACTGCGGGTGAGCCGTCGGTGGATGAGAAGAAAGGCCAACTTGAGGCAGGTTTGTAGAATTCCACCCGCCTCCGAGCGCTTTGATGAGTAAAACGCTGGCCGTCATCCGCCGGCGGAGAATATCGACTGCTGCGCGTTCATCTGCAAGCGCGGCGCTTTGCGCCGTGGTCACTTCCAGGTAACTGGCGACCCCGCCTTTGTATCGAGTGGTCGAAAGATCCAGAGAGTGTTCGGCAGCGGCCACGGCCGCGTCTTGTATTCTCGCTTCCTGATCGAGGATGCGGAGCGCCGCAAGATTGTCTTCGACTTCCTGAAACGCGGTGAGGATGGTCTGACGATAGTTGGCGAGCGCCTGGTCATACCCCGCCTTGGCTTCGTCCGAAACTGCGCGTCGGCGTCCGACGTCGAATGCGGTCACCACCGCGCTCGCTCCCGCGGTCAGGAAACCGCTGGGTCCCTGAATTAGAGTTGTGATCGCCGTGCTCTCAAATCCCCCGGAACCGCTGAGACTCACGGCGGGAAAATACGCGGCCCGGGCCACGCCTATCTGAGCGTTGGCCGCGGCCACTCGCCGTTCTGACGCGGCGATGTCAGGCCGCCTTTCCAGCAGGTCTGAAGGCAATCCCGGAGGAATCGGCGGAGGCGCGGTCGTCCAGGGAGAAACCGGAACGGAGAACGTGGATGCAGATTGCCCGATCAGCACCGCAATGGCGTGTTCGTTTTGCGCTCGCTGGATCTGAACATCAATCGCCTGGGCCCGCGTGGTCTCCAATTCGGTTTGCGCCTGAGCCACGTCTACCGCCGAGGCCACACCGCCCTGATAGCGGCTCTGGGTCAATTGCAGAGCTTTGTCGAACGACGCAACGGTGGAGATCAGCAACTGCTCCTCCGCATCCAAAGTGCGGAGTTCAAAATAGTCGAACGCCAATTCAGCATGCAGGCTTAGGTTGAGGGACTCGAGATCGCCGGCGCTAGCTTGTGCATTGGCCCGAGCTTCTTCTACGGTGCGCCGCACCCGCCCAAAAACGTCGGGCTCGTAGGACACATCCACCACCGGAATCACCAAGTCAGTTAGGTTGTTGGCGGTGGCGTTGGTCACCAAAGGCCGATTCGTCGACAGATGTTCCCGCGAACCCGACGCCCCTGCCGTGACCGTGGGATAGTAATCGGCCCGGTTGAAGCGGACCAGGGCCCGCGCCTGCGCGAATTGTGCTTGCGATGCTTTCAGGTTCTGGTTGGAAACATTGACCTGTTCTTCCAGCGTGTTCAACTGCGTATCCTGAAAGATCTCCCACCACTTGCCGCGCGCAATCTGATCGTTAGGTTGCGCCGCTTTCCAGTCGGGCGGAATTTCCTTATACGCTGGCGGCGCCGGCGTGCTGGGTTTCGAATAGCGTGGACCAACCACGCAAGCGGACAAAAAGAGCAGGGCGAGGCTTGGCACAAAGAACAACTTTGCGCCTCGCGCCGTCATTTTCCTCCCTGGGTAGACGAAGATGATGACGAAGACGAGGGCTGGACTATACGCACGGTCTGGCCATCCACCAAAGAATCGGGTGGATTGATAATGACCTGTTCATTGCCCGTAAGACCGGCGACGATTTCCACGTCCGATCCATAGTCGTGGCCCAACGTAAGTTGCCGCAACTCCACCTTCTGCTGGTCCCCCACCACGCCCACACGCAAACCTTCCGAGCGAAAGAGCAGCGTGTTCGCCGGTAACAGGAACGAGGAAGTCGGCGTCGGAAGTTTCAGGTGGACCTCGGCATAAGCTCCGGTAAACAAAGTCCCGGTAGGATTGTTCACCGCGATCTCCACCAGCAAAGTTCGCGAACTGAGATCGATGGCGTTGGCGGTGCGCACCAGAGTTCCCTGAAAGCGGCGTCCGGGGAACTCTGCGAGAACCAGGTCCGCAGTCAATCCTGGCTTTGCAGCCTGCGAGTAGGCCTGCGGCACATTCACGTAGACCCTTAGCCTATCCGGTTGCGCCATGTGAAACAGTTCACTGCGCGGCCCGCCACTGCTGCCGGAATCGATCAACGCGCCAATGTCGGTGTTGCGCGCCGTAATCACGCCATTGAAAGGGGCGTAAATTTTCTGAAACGAGGTCAATTCCTGCAGGCGTTGCACATTCGCTTGCGCCGACTGCACCGTGGCTTGCTTGGCCGCGTAGTCACCCGCGGCATTGTCGGCGTCCTGCTTGGATACAGAATCCGTCTTCAGCAAGTCCTGGTAGCGGTCCGCGGTAATTTTTGAAAGGTTGAGGTTGGCCTGGGCCGTGCCCAGATCCGCCTTAGCCTGTCGTAACTGCTGGTCCACCTCAGGTGTATCAATTTCCGCCAAAAGCTGACCCTGTCTGACGTGCGCCCCAATGTCCACATACCAGCGTTTGAGATAGCCATTCGTCCGGGCGTAAATGGGGGCGTCGACATAGGCCTGGACATTGGCGGGAAGAACCACCTCTTGCGCGGGCGCCGAGCGCTTGGGTTGCACTACATTCACCGTGGGGACCGCCAGTTCCTTCGTCTCCCGGGAGAGCGTCGCCCGTGCCTTCACCCTGGGCAAAATTCCGGAGAGGAACAGCAGCACCACGGTGACCACGGCCAGCAGCGCGATCCACCAGCGCCGGGCGGGACGGTTCGCGCCATCTGGCGATGGATCCGCTTTTCCCGCGCCTGCTCCGCCTTCAATCCTACTTCCCGATTCCGCCATTCTTGGAAACCCTCATCTCGCCCCGAAAAACCTGTATGAAAGATGATTCCTACTGGCCGCTGGATTCAGTTCCCGCCCCCTTGGCCCGCAGCCCGTGCATGACGCTGAAAAAGACCGGCACGAAAAACAGTGTCGCGACGGTGGCAAACATCAGGCCGCCGATCACCGCCCGGCCCAGAGGCGCGTTTTCCTCGCCGCCTTCGCCAATCCCCAGCGCCATTGGCACCATGCCGATGATCATCGCCAGGGCGGTCATCAGCACCGGGCGGAAACGGGTAAATCCGGCTTCCAGCGCGGCCGATACGGCGTCTTTGCCTTCCGCCAACTGCTCTTTAGCGAAGCTTACCACCAGAATGCTGTTCGCCGTGGCTACGCCCATACACATGATCGAGCCGGTCAGCGCAGGTACGCTGAGCGTGGTGTGGCTGAGGAACAAGAACCAGGCAATTCCCGCCAGGGCAGCCGGTAAAGCCGAGATGATGATGAAAGGATCAAGCCACGACTGAAAGTTGACCACAATCAGCAAATACACCAGCAGGATAGAGAAGGCCAGCCCCCAGATTAATCCAAAGTAAGAAGAATGCATGGTCTGAATCTGTCCGCGCACCACGACACGCGACCCGCGCGGCAATTCTTTCTGGTTTTCCGCGATGACCTTGTCAATTTCGCGGGATACCGATCCCAGATCGCGGCCCTGCACCGAGCCGAAGATATCGATCACCGGCTGGATGTCGTAATGTGAGACTACGCCCAGGCCCGCGCCGCGATGAATCGAAGCCAGGCTGGCAAGAATTCCGGACCTCGCGCCGCTGGGTCCGGTGACCGGAATATTTTCCAGATCCTGCATCGAGTCCACTCGATACTGCGGCGTCTGGGTGGCGATCGGGTAGCTGACGCCGTTCTTCGGGTCCAGCCAGAAGGTTGGAGACGTCTGGAAACTTCCGCTGAGCGAGATCAGCAGGTTGTTGGCCACATCGCGCTGCGTGAAGCCCACCTCCCCGGCCAGCGTGCGATCCACGTCAATGTGCAGGTAGGGTTGGTCGAAGGGCTGCTGAATACGCAGGTCGGCGGTTCCATCCACGTACCTGAGCCGCTGAAACAGTTTGTCGGCAAACTGGCGGTTCGCGCCCAGATTGTATCCCACGATTTGCACATCGATGGGAGCAGGCAAGCCAAAGTTGAGAATCTGGCTCACGATGTCGGCCGGCAGGAAGGCGAAGGTCACGCTGGGGAACTCCCGCGCCAGCTTCAGGCGCAGGTCGTGCACGTACTCTTCGGTGGGCCGATGCTTGGGTGAAAGACTTACCAGGATGTCCGCGTCAGACGTCCCAATGGGCGCGGAGTTGCTGTAGGACAGATTGATCCCGCTGTAAGGCAAGCCGATGTTGTCGATGACGCTCGTAATCTCGTTGGCGGGGATCTCCTCATGAATCAATTGCTCCACCAGGTCGCACAGCCGGGCGGTCTCCTCAATGCGAGTTCCGGTGCGCGCCCGCAAGTGCAGCTTGAACTGGCCGCTATCCACCGCAGGGAAGAAGTCCTCCCCCAGCCACGGAACCAAAAGCACCAGTGAACCGAGACACGCGGCAAAGAAGGCCCACAAAAAAACACGCCGGTGCTGTAAGCAAGCGTCCAGGATTTGATGGTAGCGCTCGCGGAAGCGTTCGAACTTCTCTTCAAAGCTGGCTTGCATTCGGACGAGCGGATTGCGGCTCGAGCCGGGCAGGTGACCCGCTTCGTGTTCGTGGCCGCGCAGGAGGTACTTTGCCATGGTGGGAACCACAGTTCGCGAGAGCAGGTAAGAAGCCAGCATGGCGAAAACTACGGCTTCTGCCAGAGGAACAAACAAATAGCGCGCGACACCGGTAAGGAAGAACATCGGGGCAAACACGATGCAGATAGCCAGCGTAGAGACAAAGGCGGGCACGGCGATCTGCTGGGCGCCATCCAGAATCGCCCGCTGAATTTCCTTGCCCTGGGCGATGTTGCGATTGATGTTCTCGATCTCCACCGTGGCGTCGTCAACCAGGATTCCCACGGCCAGCGCCAGGCCGCCGAGCGTCATGATGTTGATGGTTTCGCCCAGTGCGCTCATCACGATGATCGACGTCAGAATCGAGAGCGGAATGGAGACCGCAATGATCACCGTGCTGCGCCAGCTGCCCAGAAAAATCAGGATCATCAGGCCGGTGAGACAGGCCGCGATGACTGCCTCGCGCACCACTCCGTTGATCGAGGCCCGAACGAAGATGGACTGATCGGCCAGGGGGTGAACGTTGAGCTCGGGAGGAAGACCGCCAATCACCTGCGGCAACAACGCCTTGATGCCCGCAATGATGTCCAGCGTGGAGGCATTGCCGCTCTTGAGCACCGTCAACAGCACGGCGTGCTGGCCATTGACCCGCACCATGTTGGTCTGGGGCGGAAAACCGTCACGAACGTAGGCCACGTCGCGGATGTAGATCGTCGTGTTGCCCACGGTTTTGATGGGCAGGTCATTGAGTTCCGCCACCTTGAGCGGGCTGCCGTTCATGTCAACGTTGTACTCAAACATCCCGATCTTGGACGTACCCGAGGGCAAAATTAGATTCTGCGCGCTAACCGCATTCACCACATCCAGGGGCGACAGGCCCTTGGACTGGAGAGCCGCAGTATTCAAGTCAACTTGTACCTGGCGTTGCTTGCCCCCATAAGGGAAGGGAATCGCGCATCCGGGTATAGTCACCAGGCGGGTGCGGATAAAATTCACCCCAAAATCAAACAACTGCTGCTCTGAGAGTTTTTGTCCTGAAAGAGCGAGTTGAAGAATCGGCACGCTTGAAGCGCTGTAGGTGATGACCAGAGGCGGCGTGGTTCCCGGCGGCAGTTGCCGCAGTTGCGTCTGCGAAATAGCCGTGACCTGCGCGATCGCCCGTTCGATGTTTGCATGCGGCTGGAAAAATACTTTCACCACCGCCACACCGTTGAGCGACTGCGACTCGATGTGTTCAATGTCATCTACCAGCGTAGTCAATGCCCGCTCTGTGATGGACACGATGCGGTTTGACATGTCTTGTGAGCTGAGGCCGGTGTAATTCCAGACGATGCTGACGACCGGGATGTTGATATTCGGGAAAATATCAGTGGGCGTACGGAAAATGACCAACGGTCCAAGGATGAGCAGTAACAGAGCGACCACGACGAAGGTGTATGGCCGGCGCAGCGCCAGCGCAACAATCCACATGAGAACCCCTTGCTGTGTAAGTACCCACAAAGCGCCTGCGCTCGGCCTGCCGACAGGACGAACGGGCTTGGTTCTATTTCAGGTTATACCAATGGTACTTCCAGCCAGCGTGCTAACGTCAATATGTCCGCGGGACCACGGTCAGGCAAACCAATACTTCGCCTAATTCCTTGCTATTCATAACGTTCCAGAATTGGATGAATCAGATAAGCGGTTGGATTTGCAAAAATTAAGGGCTTTGCCGGGTCCGACGGGCATCGGTTGGTCCCGCGAACCCGGAGAACAAGACCGCCGCCCCCCGGGTTCGTCGGCAAATGATCTATTTCGCCTGTAATGACTCTATGTACTTGGTCAGGTTCGAAATCCGCTGGTCGACTTCCATATCGTGACCCTGGCTGACTGACCGGAAGAGATTGCCCCAAACCGGCATCTCCTGGTTGCCATGAGCAGCGACTTTGGAGTCTCCGCGAATGGCAGCGGCAACCTTCAAGGCGGGATATTTCCCGCCATTGTTCTTGGCCAGCACTGTGAGATCGGCGGGCGGTGTCTTAAGCGCCTCAGCCGCCGGACCATTTCCTTTGCCGTCCGTGCCGTGGCACACGGCGCAGTAATTCGTGTACATCTCCTTACCCGAAGCGGGCGAAGTGTGCTTCATCGGAACCTTCTCGATGGTCGTCGTAGGTTGTTGCTGCGCTCCCGCACTCAGCACAAAACCAGCCATGACCATCAACATCGGGACGAATTTTCTTACCTGCATAACGTCCTCCTTTGTTCGCGACATGAGTCCCTTACGGATGATTTCGAGATCATGAGTTGAATGAATATAACAGCCGCAAGCATTGTAGGGAATAAACTTGATGGGACGCTGTGATGCCGGTCACAAGGGAAGAAGGCAAAACTCAGCATGAAACGGGGGCACGGTGGGTTTCCATGCCCCCTGATGAGTTTATTGATTCGGCGAGAGCCGCGGGCGCCCTTCGTTAGGACCTTGGGTTGTGGCAACCACAGTGACGGGAGCCTGCAAGGTGAAATTCAGCACCGTTTCCGAAGGCAGCTTGATCTGCTGGCCTTTGGTGGCGGCCTGAACTCCGCCTCCCAGCCCGCCGCCGGCAGCCGCGCCGATGGCCGCTCCCTTGCCGCCCCCGGCAAGTGCACCGATGATGGCGCCAATGCCGGCTCCGGCCCCGACCTTCTCCGCCGTGTTCTTACCGCGCGAAGAGCCTTCGCGCTTGTACTGGTCCGTCTGCACGCTGTAGTACTTTCCGCCTGCCGCTATCCGGTCCAACTGCAGTATCAGGACCGACTGGCCGGCGAACTTTCCTGCGCTCTTTACGTCCACCACGTGGCCTTCCACGTTGTAGCCTGCAGGAATGGCCACCTCGCCTTCCACCGCCAGGGGCGAATCCAACGTGGCGTGAAAGGTTTGGCCCGCTTGAGCGGTTTCAGAATCGATCGTATCTACCAGGCGGATCGCCAGAGTTGTGCCAGCAGGAATTGTGACCTTTGCCGGCGGCGGCGGTGGCGGAGGCGGAGCTGGTGCGGCGGGCGTAACATCCACCGGCGGCGGAGGCGTCACTGAGGCCGTCTCTTCCGGCGGGGGTGGGGGTGCCGGCTTGGGATGATGTGGCCGCAGGTTACGAGGTTTGGCAGCAGGCGCAGGCTTGACCGGTGTCGGTGGAGGTGTTTGAGCCACTTCCGGCATTGCTGCCGGCGCCGCGACCACCAGATTGTTGACTACTTGTTTCACGCCGGGGGCGGAACTTGCATACCGGGCCGCGGCTTCGCGTTGCATGTCGTTATCGACCGCGCCCGAAAGGGTGACCGTTCCGTCGGCCGATTGGACGCTCAACTGTTTGCCTTGCAGTCCGGAATCCGCATTCAGCTTGTTTTGAATGTCGCTGGTGATCTTCGTATCGTTCGGCTTGGCTGAAACGCACCCGATCCCCAGCGCCAGGGTTGCGCTGAGCACTATGACGTAGAGAGACGCTCTCGTCTTCATGGAATTAACTCCTGATTGATAAATTCAGTACAGATAGTTTAGATGCAGAACGGCGCCTGTGTCTGGCAAAATTGTGGAGGTCTTCTGCATGATACCGCACCCTTGGTCTGAGGTGATAAGCCACGAGCAAGCAGTGGTTTAGGCGCGGCCAAACAGGCCCATCGAGCCCGGGCTTCCTGGCTTGGGCAACAGTTGCCGGTCAGTTCTGGCGGAGAAACTTGTAGTCGAGAATGGATGCGGCCAGCCCGGTCATCTCGTTCGCGTCCGGGGTCGGTTTGGAGCGAATGATCCGCCCCTGGCAAAGCACGGTGCTGTTTTTCTGGCCGGAAATTTCTTCCGGCATCTCAAACACCATCTCCACCAGGGTATTGTCGGGAAATGGCTGCGGTCCTCGGAGCAACACTCCGGACTGGCTGAGGTTCTCGATGATGCCCTCCTGCCAGGTGCCCAGGTTCTTCACCCGGTAGCGAACAAAAATATGGAGCTTGAGACGCCGGGCTCGCGGGACCCATGTGGGTTTCTTGGAGTGACGGCGGCGGGGAGTCGACGTAGTAGCCTCGGCGCCGGCTGTAGCGTCCAGCCGTTCCGTACGCTTCATCGTCTTCCAGTCATACTTGTATTCCGCGGCACACAAGAGACAGACCTGATAGTAGTGGCCATCGGTAGCGCGCCGGGGCCAGGAGAACTCGTGGGAGCAACGGCCTAACATGAGGACATCCAATAACTTCGGTGGCATGATCTTTTCCGGACAGGAGCGCCGGAGAAACCATCATCCAACGGCGGCGGCAAGTTGGGTAGGTTACTTTCGTGTACGACGTTCTGTACTGTTGCAGGCGTTGCCTGCGCCTGAATCTGCGGTGATCAGTGGCGCGTGTATGATTTCGCCGTGGAAGATCTCTCAGCTTTCGTTCTGGCCGGCGGTCAAAGCACCCGGATGGGAGAAGATAAAGCCTTCCTCACGTTGGGCGGCCGCACGCTACTAGTTCGTGCCCTGGAACTGGCCAAGTCGGTGGCGCGCGAGGTGTACATCGTTGGCGAGGCCGCAAAATTCGCGAGTTTTGGCATGGTCGTGGAAGATGTGTACCGCCAGCACGGGCCGCTGGCCGGTATTCATGCCGCTCTAGTGCACAGCACAGCGGAACTGAACCTGATGCTGGCGGTCGACCTGCCTTTTGTGGAGGCGGGTTTTCTGCTGTATTTGGTTTCGCAGGCGCACGCATGTAAGGCCGCCGTTACCGTGCCGCAGGTTGCCGGGAGATGGCAGCCCTTGTGTGCGGTGTACCGGCGCGAGTTTAGAGAGATTGCGGACAAATCGTTGCGCGAAGGGAAAAACAAAATCGACGCGCTGTTTTCCCCATTGTTAACGCGCGCAGTCACAGAGCAGGAGATGGCGCAGCATGGCTTTTCGCCGGAGATGTTCCGCAATCTGAATACTCCTGAGGACCTTCAGGCAGCAAGAGTTTATGATGAAGTGCACCGCGGAAAGCCTGGGTCCGCGACAGACTCTGCAAAATAGCGACCACCAATGGCGACCGAAACAAAGCCGCAAGGACCGTACATCGAATTCAAGGAC
This sequence comes from Terriglobia bacterium, assembly GCA_963765285.1. Taxonomy (GTDB): domain Bacteria; phylum Acidobacteriota; class Terriglobia; order Terriglobales; family Acidobacteriaceae; genus CAVWZH01. The sequence continues at coordinate 969,248 of CAVXVR010000004.1, read as the reverse complement.
GTTTCCAAGTCCTTCGGGACGAACTGTGTGCTCGATCACGTCAGCTTTGACGTGATGCCTTCGGAAACGGTCTGCATTCTGGGGCGAAGCGGCGTGGGTAAGTCGGTCTCGCTGCAGAACATTATGGGGTTCCTGAAGCCGGACTCGGGCCGGGTGATCGTAGCTTTTCAGGACATTACCGACTACACGGAGGAGCAACTCGAGCAAATCCGCAAGAAAGTCACAATCGTATTTCAGAATGGCGCGCTGTTCGATTCCCTGACGGTGGGCGAAAATGTTGCATTTCCCCTGCGCGAGCGCCGCGATCTGGCCGAGAGCCAGATATACCAGATCGTCGACGGCTTGCTGGAAATGGTCGGCGTTAAACCGATGCGCGACCTGTATCCCAGTGAACTCTCGACCGGGATGAAGCGCTCAGTAGCCATCGCTCGCGCCCTGGCCGCCCAGCCCGAGTGCATTCTCTATGACGAGCCCACCACCATGGTCGATCCCCTGATGGCGCAACTGCTCGGCGACCTGATCAAGCGGCTGAAACTGCAGCTGCACTTGACCGGCGTGGTCGTAACCCACGACATGCGTCTGGCCAAGAAACTGGCCGACCGCATAGTTTTTCTGCACGAAGCGAGGGTGCTGTTCTTCGGCACTTACGAACAAATGGAAAGATGTCAGGAACCGATTGTGCAGGAATTCCTGCAACTGGATGAGTTGAAACTGGAAGCGTAAAAGGCAGTTGCCAGTGGTCAGTTGCCAGATTCGAAACTTGTGGCCACGAGGCGTATTACCGACAAACTCGCCAGCGTTTGCTTCAGCCGGGCGAATTCCTGCCGATTCGCGCCCTGGGATTTGGGCGGAGCATTGTCGGGGTTTTTGTCAGGCAGTTTCGGCGTCAATTTACGGCTGAGAAATTCTTCAAACAAATTGGCCACGGCGGTTGCGCCGATCCCGATGGCCGCATTCTCGAAGGTCAATCCCGCGCCGTTGCGGTCTTGCGACGGATAGTAGAGATTTGAAATTCCTCCCGCCGCCAGGTTTCCCAGGACATTCGAATAATTAGGCTGCCAGCGCCCATTGTCACCCTTGCAGATCAGGGAGTTCGCAACCGCATACGCAAACCGCGATGAGACAGTGCCGTTTCCTTTATAGAAATAACGCGGATCTTGCTTCAGGAGCGATGGGAATATGGCCCCGCCAAGAAAAGTTCCCGCAACTGCGTCGGCATAGCCGGCGCCAAAGCGTTTGCCATAGCCTTCGGCCCCTTGCCCATATCCGGCAAAGTGATTGTTCGCCTGTTCCACTCCTGCCGCGCCCGCCACGAACACAAACGTGAATGGATCCACCACTGTCTTCCAGGCCAGCTTGAACTTTTGCCCGGAGGTGAGCGGAGCCGCGTTGGGGATGTAGCTGACATAGAAATTTGGCAGCACCCCGAGCACTCGCTGCTGCTCCTGAATCTTGATCTGTTCCTCGGCCACCTCGATTTGGGAAACGCCAACCTTGATCTCAGTAATATCGGCGGCAACCGTCAACATGATCGGCGGGATAACGTCGATCTGCCCCGAAGCCAGCGTTCCATAGAAGGTTTGAACCGCAAAGCCCTGCGCCGTGACCGTGAGCTGAAAAAGCTCCCGGAGGCACATTGGCAAAGGAGAATTGCCCGTTGCCGTCCGATAGCGCCGCCAGGTTTGGAGATTGATCGTCGCTGTTACGGCTCAGCTTTACCCCGGCGCCTGCGACCAGCGCTCCGACCTGATCGACCACCGTCCCGCTGATACTTCCCGGTTGCTCGCTGGGTGGCTGCGCGCCGGTCGAGGCGGTCCCTGGCTGTGCCGCGCCCTGTTGCGTGCCAGTTACCGGCGTCTGCGGAGAGCCTTGTCCCAAGCAAAGTGATGTCCAGCCCAGCGTAAGAAAGGCAAAAACTGTGAATGCAGGCTTGAACTGAAAGGCCATGAATAATTTAACTCTACCCGGTCTCGTAGTTTTTATCCAAATCACTAAAGTGATCTGTTTCTGAGTGTTCTGTGGTGGCAGGCAATGCGTTGCGGCAACCTATCTGCCGATATCTCCCGTATAGTCTCTGGACGGGGCTTTGAAGTTTGATGCTTGATAGCAGCCCGGGAGATCAAACAAAGTGATCAGCTGACCACAACCGCAAGGCTGTCCAACTAAGCTTTTAGTTTGCAGGAGTTGACTCAAAATCCCCCGCGGGGTCTATGAGTGTAATGGCGATTTATCACCAACGATCCAATTTCTGCCTTCTAGCGTAACCTCGCAGGATCGGTGTCGCCTTCTTGACAGGGGTTGCGAGCCGTAATACGGTCACTTCTTAAGTGAGCTTCGAGCGCAGCGGAAAGCCAGGTTGCGAATGTGGTGTCACCGTCCCTTCCGTGTGATTCTCCTTCTTTCACTATGGATGTGCTTCCCGCTTGATCCGACCTTTGCTCAGACATCCGTCCCGAAGATCCCTGCCCCTAGGGAAATGACCGCCTCCGAACCTAAGCTCACGCCGCAGCAAAGGCGAGCACTGCGGCTGCTTCAGTCTGCACAAGCTGAAGCTGCGGCCCTGCAGCCTGATATGCGGGCGTACGTGCTCATGCAAGTTGCCGATGGATACCAGAAAGTGGACCCCAGCAAGGCTGATGCGGTGCTGAAAGAGGCTTTCACGGCCAGCCTCTCCATAGAGGACATGGCTCCGCCATCGAATGACCGAGGAGAGCAGCCCTGCCCATATATGCAAGGTTGCGGAATCAAGATCGGCCTACAAGAAGGCATCCTCTTGGCCATGAGGTCCTTGCCCGACGTGGAAACTCTGTTATTGCGGGCTCAGCCTGAGGTCCAGCGCCGGGTAACAGAATCATTGATTTCTCAATACGCAACAAAGAAGGACTTCGAACGAGCCAAGGAACTCATCGCTTCGCTGGCAGCACAGGGCGATTACCCCTATGAAGCAGCAATGCAACTCATGCGGGCAATGCCGCCGAAGCCAACCTCGGAACGGGTAGCGATTTTCGTGCAGGCGCTCAACGGTTACCGACAGCACGGCGATACCAGTTTGACCTCAAATGGGTTTGAGGGAATGTCGGGTATGGTTATGCGATTCTGGCACGACGTGCCGTCCACGCTAGCCGTCGATGCCATCGATCAGATTTTAGAACAATCCAAAGATACGAGCTCTGGGCTGAACAATGTGCACTTTACCTTCTCGGGCAACGCGGGCATGATCGCCCTTTCCTCGCTGTATCAGTACCGGTTGTTTCAGCTTTTGCCAGTGCTGCAAGAGTTAGACAAGCCGAAGGCTGAGAGCTTGCTGCGCGACAATCCCGACCTAAAAGCTATGCTCGACCGCTTCCCCGAAGGCTTTCAAGCCGTACAGCCTGACTACGAGTTTCACCAGCCGAAAAAAGGAGACTTTTCGATGTACAGCGCGAGCATGTCCGGGGGAGATCCTCCTCCGAGCGTTGCTCTCGAGATCCAAGCACAAGACGAAATCGAACGCAGAGAGGCGCGGATCGTAGCCGAATCGGAAAACGATCCGAGGCAAGCTCTGGCAGAGGCGATGTCTCTGTCCGAGGTTCCACAATTCCCAGGCCAAACCTCTCCGCGAAATAGCACTTTAACCCGCATCGCTTGGAAACTCGGTAAGAAGAATCCGAGTGTCACGAAGGACGCGCTTGCCGACATGCGGAAATCTCTGAGTCAAAGCTCTCTCACAGCCCAAGCCCGAAACCTCGGCAACGCTGCGGAGGAATACGTGGAGATCGGTGACGAAGACGACGCCTATAAAACGGTCGAGGAAGCTATTCAAGTAGCCGAAAAGCTCTACACGAAAGACACTGACAGCGAGGATCCAAACCAGGATTTCAAGGCGGCCTGGCCTTCCACGCAGTTGTGGCGGCGTTGTGTCCAGATCACCGCCCGCTTCTCGTCCAGTGCAGCCGAGGAGATCATCGCAAATATTAAGGATCCTGACATCGCGACGTTTGAGAAGATTTATTTCGCTAATTCACTGCTGGGCGCGCCGCACAAAAGCTCGTAAGAGGGTATTGTTCACCAAAGAGCGGAGATGTCTTCCTCCTTCTGACAGAACCTTGCTTCGATAGTTGTTGTAATCAGGCGTTCACACTCATTGAGAATTGGCCGCCAAGTCAATGAGTGCCATCGCGTAGTTTCGCGCCGGTTTCGGGACCTACCTTTTTTCGATTTTTCTAGAACCCTTGGCGCACCAACTCCTCGATGGTCAAGGAACTTTCCGCCGGCTCGCCTTTCATCATCTTCTCGACATATTTGGCGATCAGGTCGGCTTCCAGATTCACCGGATCGCCCGGCTTGAGCGACCCCAGGTTGGTCATTTCGACAGTGTGAGGGATGATGGCGACGGTGCAGCCCCTGGATTCGAGTTTAGCCACGGTGAGGCTGATGCCTTCAATTGAGATGGAGCCTTTGAACACCGTGTACTTTTCCACGTCATGGGGAAGCTCAATGTTCAGCCACCAGTTCTCGGAATCGGCGATGCGCTCGAAGCTGATCAGCTTACCTACACCATCCACGTGTCCCTGAACGATGTGGCCGCCGAAGCGGCCGTCGGCTTTCATCGGAAGCTCAAGGTTGACCAGCGCTCCTTCGTGGATGCGGGAGAACGAAGTGCGGGCCCAGGTTTCAGGCGCGAGATCGGCACAGAAGGATCCGGGCTTGATATCGAGGGCGGTGAGACAGACTCCGCTTACCGCGACGCTGTCGCCGGCCTTGAGTTCCTTGGGAGTATGTTGGGCAGAGATGGTGATGCGGCGGTTTTCGCCGCGCTGCTCGATGCTCTTAATGCGGCCGACTTCTTCAACGATTCCGGTGAACATGAATATCTCTGGGAAACTACATCATACGGCATCAATCGCCGTAGGGATCTCGCAGATAGCCTTCCACGGCAAAGTCCTCTCCAAAGCGATGCAGCTTGATGGCTCGGACGTACGCTGCATCGGCCATGCGGGCAAACCCCGAGCCGGCGGCGAAGGGCACGGAGCCAGTCCCCGCCAGGATTTTGGGCGCGTAGTAGAGAAAGACTTTGTCGACAACCCCGGAATCGAGCGCCGCCCAGTTGATCATGGCTCCGCCCTCGATGAGCAGGCTGGTGATTTCCAGTTCGCCCAGGCGGCGGACCATGCCCGCCATATCGGGCCGGCCGTCGCCGGTGGTGATAGGAATCTGCTCGACGCGGATACCGTGCTCCATGAGCTGCTTTTTTCGTTTTTCCTCGGCAAAGGAGCAGAGCACGAGCACGTCGTCTTTTGCGGTGTTGACGATGCGCGAGTCGAGCGGCAGCCGGAGACGCGAATCAACAATCACACGCAAGAGCGGCCGGCGGCGGGGGCGACCGGTGCGATCAGTGAGCAGCGGGTCGTCCGCGATGATCGTGCCCACGCCGACCATGATGGCGTCATTCTGATGGCGGAGTTGCTGCACGTGGGCCCGTGCCGGCTGGCTCGTGATCCAGCCTCCGGTCACGCCTCCCGAGCCGAGCGCAGTCGGGTTACGCGATTCACTGGGCGGAGGCGCGATTTTGCCATCCAGAGTCATGGCAGCCTTGAGTGTAACCAGTGGCTGTTGGTGGCGAATGTATCTGGCGAAGGCTTCGTTCAGCGGCCTGGCTTCTTCCTCCAGAATGCCCGAGGCCACGGCGATTCCCGCGGTGCGGAGGCGTTCAAATCCCTGGCCGCTCACCAGCGGATTGGGATCCTGCATGCAGGCGACAACTCGGCGGAGGCCGGCGGCGACGATCGCATCGCAGCAGGGGGGAGTGCGTCCCTGATGGGAGCAAGGCTCAAAGTTGACGTAAAGCGTAGCGCTGCGGGCTTTCTCGCCGGCTTGCTCGAGCGCGAGGATCTCGGCGTGCTTCACGCCTTCGTAAGTATGAAATCCTTCGCCCAGAACCTTTCCGTTGTCGTCCACGATTACCGCGCCGACGCAGGGATTGGGCGAAGTCAGGCCGACGCCCTGGCGCGCCAATTCAAGCGCGCGGCGCAGAAAAAGTTCGTCGGTGGAGCGGTCAGACACAGGTTATTCGAACAGAGAATCGACAAATTCCTTGGGATTAAACGGCAGCAAGTCGCCGGCTTTTTCGCCGACTCCGACGTAACGCACCGGCAGTCCCAGTTCGCGCGAGATCGCGACTACCACTCCGCCCTTGGCTGTGCCGTCGAGCTTGGTCAGCACAATTCCCGTGACGCCCGCGGACTGCGTGAACAAACGGGCTTGTTGCAGCCCGTTCTGGCCGGTGGTGGCGTCCATCACCAGTAAAGTTTCGTGGGGCGCGCCAGGGATAACGCGTTGCGCGGTGCGCCGCATTTTTTCGAGTTCCGCCATCAGGCCAGTTTTGGTGTGGAGACGTCCGGCAGTGTCGACAATTACGTAGTCGCTGTGCCGCGCCGTCGCGGCCTGTAAAGCATCGTAGAGCACGGCCGCCGGGTCGCCTCCCGGCTTGGTGCGAATCACTTCCGTGCCCGTGCGCTGGCCCCAGATTTCCAGTTGGTCGATGGCCGCGGCGCGGAAAGTATCGGCGGCCGCGAGCAGGACGGTTTTTCCCTCGGAACGAAACACCTGGGCCAGCTTGCCGATCGTAGTGGTCTTGCCCGTGCCGTTGACGCCCACCACCAAAATCACTTCCGGCGTGCCGTCAACTTTGGTCACGGCTCGAGTGTTGACGGCGGCGAGGATGGCCAGCAATTCCTCTTTCAGAAGCCGTTTCAGTTCTTCGACGTCCTTAATTTGTTTGCGGTCGGCTTTGTCACGCAGTTTCTGCAACACTTCGTGGGTGGTGGTGGTTCCGAGATCGGCTCCGACCAGCGTGGCTTCAAGATCGTCGAGGGTGCTGCGGTCAATCTCCTTGCCAAAGGAAACCACTTCTTCGATGCGCTCGCTGAGGTTCTCGCGGGTGCGCGTCACCGCTTCCTTCATGCGCTCGAAGAAGCCGGGTTTTTGTTCCGTACTGCCAAAAAGAGTCTGAATCATAAGATGAAGGGCCTACTGCTCAATTATAGCGGTGAGAAGTGACCGAGTCGGGTAGTGGGTCAATTCCACGATAGACGAGAAAGACCAACTCAACCACCAAGGACACGAAGTTTCACGAAGGCCTTGGTTCGGGCGAGTTCCTTCGTGTACCTTCGTGCCCTTTGTGGTTAAATCTGGCAAATTGAGCCACCAGGAAATCTCGAGCGGATTTGCAAAGGATCAGAAGCGGGTGGTTTCAACCGCGGCAGCCGCGGCCACTGCGATCGCCGGAGCAGCAGGCTCTGTCGCTCGAGACATGGTCGGGGCAGTTTGGGATTGGACTGGGGCGGTGGGCCGCAGAATTCGAATCTCACCGCGCTCGTAGATCGCAGCCAGCGCGAGGACGGCCATTGGGTCGAGGCGCTTGCCGGAAAGCGAGTGAATAATGTGCAGCGCCGCTTGCGGATCGTGCGCCTGCTGGTAAGGGCGATTTGTGGTGAGAGCGTCGAACGTGTCGGCCACAGCGATAATGCGCGGCAGCAGCGGAATCTGCGGGTCTTTGTATCCGTGGGGGTAGCCGCGTCCATCGAGAGATTCGTGGTGCAGTTCGATCCCGGGAATCATGTCTTTCAACTGCGCCACCGAGCGCAGGATATTTGCGCCCTTGGTGGTATGCGTCTTCATGATTTCAAATTCTTCCTGCGTCAGAGCACCGGGTTTTTTGAGGATCCGGTCTTCGATTCCTATTTTTCCCACGTCATGTAGTTGCGCCGATATGCGAACGGTCTCGATGAAATCCTCGCCCTGGTCCATTTCCCGCGCGATCATGACCGAGTATCGGGTGACGCGGTCAGAGTGGCCTCGGGTGTAGGGGTCCTTTTCGTCGACCGCGCCGGCCAGCATCTGAATGGAGTTGAGAAACAGTTCCCGATTTTCTGAAGCCGCGCGCTTGAGATCTTCGACGAACTGCTCAAGCTCTTCCGACATGGTGTTGAACGTGGCCGCCAGCTCGCCGATCTCGGTGCGGGTTTTCACGTTCACGCGCTGCGAGAAATCGCCACGTGCAATGGCGCGGCTGGATTCGGTCAGGATCTCAAGAGGATTGGTGATCCTTCGGGCGGCATAAATGCTGATGGCCACGCTGAGCAACACCGCCAGAAAAGCCAGCAGGCGCGCCGTGCGCTGCATCTCATAGACGCCACGATATGCTTCTTCACGCGGCTTCTGCACCACTACGGCCCAGTCCAGATTGCTCACCGGCCCGTACGTCCCCAGCATCTTGACGCTCTTTTTGCCCTGGGTGACCGTAAATTCTCGAGTCGCGGCCACGAACTGCGCCTTGCGCCCCTGTTCCACAAAGTTGCGCACGATTTCCAGGTTGCTCATGTCCTGGCCGGTGGCGTAATCCGGCGTGGCGCCTGCAACCAGTCGGCCCTCGTTATCGACCACGTAGGGAGTGAGTCCGCCGCGGTGGACTTCTTCGAGCCGGCGGATCAGGTACTGCATGTCCTCGACAGCGCCGATCATGCCCAGGAATCGTCCGCCGTACATCACGGGAGCGCTGACCAGCATGATGGTGCGGGCGGACTTGCCGCTGCCCACGACCAGCGCTTGCCCGTTATAAGCGCGGCCTTCGCGGGCCGCCGCGTAAGCGCGCTCCAGTTCGCGTTGCAAGAATGCATCGGGAGCGATGCGGCCGGCGGAGACGCCCTTGGCGTCTGCGTTCAACAGTGTGGCGTAGGCCAGATCGTCTGAGGAGGAAACGAAATTTTCCAACAGCGCGCGCAATTCTGGCGCCTGTACGTGCTCAGCCGTAATGTCTCCGCCGCTGGTGACCTGCAGCGCGGACGACAAGTTGGCCAACATCATGCGCAACGCGTCCTGCCGCTGGGAAATGTCATCCGCCAGAGAACGGGTCACGGTGTTCTGCAGCAGCCGTTCGTTGGTGATGAGGCGTTCCCGGTTGATGGATTCCACCTGGGCCGAGTAGAAGTACATCGGCACCACGCTGATCAGCAAGAGTACGCTGAGAATTACGTAGAGAATGGGGATGCGTAATGGAATGGGTAATTTCAAGGACAAAGTGGTCCATGCCGCCTTGTTTTCACACTCAGCGGATGCAGTCTGTTTTTAGAATTTTACTTTGACGCGGACGACTCGACGACTGCGATCGCTGGGCGCAGCCGTTACGAAAGTACCTTCCGGAAGGTAGCTTTTCAGACAGGTTTGGCAACGAATGGCGGCTGGCTTCGCGCTTCTGTGGCGGGTTTCAGCCTTTGTTCAGATAGGGATACCTGAATCTCAATTCTGATAGACGACGTAGAGTGTGCCTCCAGTCAAATTGCACTGTCCGTCGGCCGTGTTGTCAGGATTTATCTTAACCTTGCATTCCGCCCCGGCCGTCGCGGGGACCGTAGCTTGAGGATTGTCCGGCGTGACCAGTGCAGTGTGGATCTCATTGCCGGCGGGTACCGAGAGGATTACCAGTACCACTTTCTTGTAGTTGCGCGTGTGCTGCGGGCCGATGATCTGGAAGCTGTCGACCGAGAGTGCGCCTTTGCTCGTCATCTCGCCGTGCGCAGCTTTGGACTTTTCTGCGCTCACCAGGCAGTTCACGCTCGCGACCAGGCTCTTTACCGTGGCACTCTCGGTGGAGGGAATAACCTTGGGACAGGTTTGGGCTGAAGCTGCCGCGGAAAAAAAGAGCAGAAAGGCAAGCATCAAGACGCTCAGTCTATTCATAAGGTTCATTCTCCCAGAAGAAGTGTCGAAGACCATCGAATGTTTACGGAAGGTGCCCAGGAGGTAAAGGTGACGATTGCAGATGGCGGCTGGGGATATCTGATCGTGTGGGAGTTCAGTGTGAAAGCAGAGCAGCACGATCAATTCGAGCAAGTGTACGGTGCCGAAGGCACCTGGGCGCAATTGTTTCGCAGGGCAGAAGGATATCTCCGCTCAGAATTGGTTCATGAGCTGGAAGATTCCTCCCGCTACCTGACATTCGATTTCTGGACTTCACGGTCTGCATATGAACGCTTTCGCGAACAAAGTTCAATTGCATATCAGGCAATCGACCAGCAGTGTGAGGCAATGACCGAGAGGGAAGCAGAAGTGGGAAGATTCGAACCGGTGCGCGGATCTTAGAGCTAAGAGCTAAGAGCTATTTCGCTCTTCGCACTCCGCGTCATCAATTCATGAATGGCATCCCGGGGTGATTTGCCGTCGTGCAGGACTGCGTACATCTGCTCGGTGATCGGCATCTCTATGCTGCGCGCGCGGGCTAATCCGACAGCCGCATGCGTAGTAAAGACACCTTCCGCGACCATTCCATGCATACCAGCGATGATTTCCGGCAGCTTGCGGCCGCGTCCCAACTCCACGCCGACACTACGGTTGCGCGAGAGTCCACCGGTGCAGGTAAGCACGAGGTCGCCGAGACCCGCCAGCCCAGCCATGGTCTCCGCCCGTCCGCCGCAGGCCACCACCAGACGCGTCATCTCCGCGAGCCCGCGAGTGATGAGCGCTGCGACAGAATTGTGGCCGAGATCGAGGCCATCACACACCCCGGCTGCGATGGCGATGACATTCTTCAGTGCACCGCCCAGTTCGACACCGATCACATCGTCATTGGTGTACACGCGGAACCGCGGGTCGCTGAATTCACGCTGCACTGTTTCGGCCAAGGATGCATCTTGCGACGCGATGGTGATGGCAGTTGGATCACCGCGCGCCACCTCCTTTGCGAATGAAGGCCCGCTCAACGCGCCGATCCGCGGCTGCAAGCTCGCTGTGCCAGCCACCTGCGCAATCACTTCCGACATCCGCAGGAGCGTGTTTTCCTCAATTCCCTTGGTCGCGCTTACGATCGGAATGCCAGTCTTTAAGAAAGACTTCATCTGCTCGAACAAAACCCGGCAGTGCTGCGAAGGCATAACGCTAACCACGATTTCCGCATCCAGCAGGGCTTCACGCAGATCGCCGGTTACGTCCACTCCAGGCGGGATTTCCTCGCCGGGAAGAAACTTTTCGTTGACCCGGCGGGCAGCAATCGACTCACGGACTTCGTTTTCATGCACCCACAGGCAGACCTGGTGAGTTCCTTTGCGTCCCAGCACAATGGCGAGTCCCGTGCCCCAGGCGCCCGCGCCGATAACCGCGATCCGGCTCATCCGCGCCTCAATTGGAAGCGAGGTTCGGTTCCGGAAAAGAGCCTGCGAATGTTTCCGTGGTGTTTCGCAATCACCAGCAGGGAAGCGGCGGCCATAAATCCAAGGATAAGCGGCGTATTCTGGTAGCCGCCTGAGAGCCAGGCAACTACCGGAAGCAAGGCGACCGCGACAATCGATCCCAGGGAAACCCGGCGAAACGCCAGCAGGAGAAGCGCGAAAACCCCGACTATCATGGCAACCGCCTTGGGCGCGACCAGAAGAAATGAACCCAACCCGGTAGCCACGCCCTTGCCGCCACGAAATTTCAGCCACACCGGAAAGACGTGGCCAACCACCACGCACAGACCCGCCAAGCCAAGGAGAACCGGATTCCCTGGGAACAGAAATCGAGTCAGGGCAACCGCGGCCATCCCTTTTCCTGCATCGAGTGCCAATGTGAGCAGACCGAGTCCTGGCGAGGAACGCGCAACGTTGGTGGCGCCGATGTTCCCGCTCCCGGTGCGTCGAACGTCCTGTCCGTGAAACATGCGCACGAGCAGGTAGCCAAAGGGGACGGACCCCAGCAGATAACTTAGAACGGCGGTCAGGATGTAGGCGCTCAGTCGTCCCTCACAGTTGTGCTAGCCCAGCGGAAAACCTGCGATTTTGGTGTACCGCGAACCACCCCGCATGAGCTGGCTTTGGTACAAAAAGAACGCGTGGGCCGTCATGGTACCAAACTCCGGCGGAGGCAGCGCCGCCAATTTTTCCCGCAGATGTTGGAAGCTTCGATTGGGCGCGTCTCCCTCGTGCCAGCGCGGCGCGCCCGATCCTCCTCCCCGACGGGCCAAAGTAAGGTGCGGACTGAAGGCATGATCTTCTTTGGGAATGCCCAGCGAAGCCATCGTTCCATCCAGCTCTCCGGCTAGTTCAGCAAGTTGCGGCCCGGATTCGATTCCCACCCAGAACACGCGCGCTGCTTTCGGTGTGGGGAAGAAACCATAACCTTGGAACTTGAGATCGAAACTGGGAGACTTTACTTCTGCCAGAGCACGTTGGATTTTTTCCACGTGGTCTGCTGATTTTTCTCCGATGAACTTCAAGGTGACGTGCAACGATTCGGGGCGCACCCAGCGGGCCTCGGGTGCGAACTCGCGGACTCCATCGAGAAAGCCCTGCAGACGCTGACGGATGGAATCATCGATGTCGAGAGCAATGAAAATTCGCATCGTCGCCACTGATCCCGCTACATCAGCTTGCGCCTAACCATATCCAATGCCTGCTGTGCAGCGAACCAGCGGATGCGTTTGCGGTCTCCGGGAAAGTTGCGCTCCACGACCTCAGTTCCATTCTCGGCGGCCAGACCGTGAAACACCAGGCCCACGGGCTTTTCCGCGCTACCCCCGGTTGGCCCGGCAACGCCCGTAATGCCGATGCCGAACGTCGCGCCACACCGCCGGCGAATTCCTTCCGCCAGGGCCGCCGCCACTTCGCGGCTCACCGCGCCGTGTTTCTGAATCAGATCGGCGGGAACATCAGCGAATCCGGTCTTCAGCGCGTTCGAGTACACCACCGCGCCACCGAGGAAATAGCGGGAACTGCCGCTGACCGAAGTGATCCGCTCGGCGAGCAAGCCGCCGGTGCAGGATTCTGCTACGGCCAGCGTAGCGTTCCGCATCTGCAAGTAGTAGCCAACGATCTGTTCCAGCGAATCCCCGTTGTCGGAAAAAACGGATTCACCGAGTTCCTCTTCGATCAACTCAGCAAGTTGATCCACGCGGTCCTGCGCTTCGTCCAAGGACGCCTTCTGCGCTTTGAGATGAATCTGGATTTCTCCCGCTCCCGCCAGAATCGTGGTCTCAACATCGGTGAACTGCTGGTAGATAGGAGCGATGCGTGCGTCGCATTGCGACTCCGCCATCATGCCGACTTTCAGCACGCGCGTGGCGATCGATTGCGGCGGCAACTTGGTGCGGAGCCGCTCCATACATTGCTGGTCAAAAAGTGCCTTTAACTCATGGGGTGGACCGGGCAGCAGCAGGATGATTCTCTCTTGCCCCTCGTACTTACCGCTGATCCATTGCCCTGGGGCCGTGCCGTTGGCATTCGGAAGGACGGTTGCCCCCGCTATGACTTCCGCCTGTTTGGCGTTGTTGGGGGACATCTTCATGTTCCGTGAGGCGAAGCGTTGTTCAAGGCGCGCCAGAATCTCAGAATCAGGGCGCAATTCCAGTCCCAGTGCGGCCGCTACTGCCTCGCGCGTCAAGTCATCCTCGGTCGGGCCGAGACCGCCCATCAAGATAACAATTTCGGCCCGTGTAAGCGCCAGGGACGCCGCTTGCCTGAGATGTGCCAGGTTATCGCCGACGATCGTTTTGAAAATCACATTCACGCCCAACTGGTTCAGTTTTTCAGTGAGATACAGCGAGTTCGTGTCCTGCCGAAAAGGCGACAGCAGTTCCGACCCCACGGCGATAATCTCGGCGTTCACGCAAGCAGTGTAGTGTAGGCGGTGCTGCGAACTCAAAGACAGGAAGCGCCCTGGAAACCAAGCTCTTTGATTGACATAACAAAAATGGTATGTTGTGTCATTCCATTTTGGATCTCTTGTCGGAGGTACATGGGGCGATCCTGGGCGAACTGGATTCTGTGTTTTGCCATTCTCGGCGCAGCTACTGGCCATCTGCTTGCCCAATCGGGCGAGTACCAACAGGATCTCACCAAGGGCAACGAAGCCTTTCAGCGCGGCGACCTTAAGGAAGCCGAAAAGCATTTTCGTGCTGCGATCAAGGCGCAGCCCGACTCCTGGGAAGCACATTCCCGTCTGGCCGATTCATTCTTCTTCCGCGCCCACTTTTCAGACGCTGTCCCTGAATATGAGAAAGCGCGTGAACTGAGCGGTTCCAGCCAACTCACTCCTCAGGACCTGAGACATCTCACCGACCAGTTGGGAGTTGCATACATCGTCGCCGGTAATTTTGACAAAGCGATCGAGGTGTACCAAAGCGCCATCGCCAAAGATCCCGATTACCCGCCTTACTACTACGACCTCGCCTGCACCTTTGCCGGGAAGGGGGATCTGGACAAAGCCCTTGCCGAACTGCGCGAAGCCTACGCCAGAAGGGACAAATGGCCGCAAGGGCAAACTTTTCCCAGTCCCCGGAAAGATCCCTCTTTCAAGCGCTACATTGGGGACGAGAAGTTCGAGAAGGTTGCTAAGGAGTTTGGCTTCTAGTTGGTGATGGCCTGGCTGCTCACTCCCCGAGTAATGGGAGACCTGCAATATCCCACGACAGGTGATGTACGGCGCCGGTCGTCGCCAGGACGGCGGAACGCCCGGGAGCGAAAGCCAAGCCGACCAAATCCTGGCCTGCGACTTGAAGAGAAGCTTTTCCGTCAGGCGAGATCTGCACGATTCCGCGCTTACCTGCCAGCGACGCTGCCACATAAAGATTTCCCGCAATATCCAGCGCCAACCCTTGCGGTCTGCCCAAGCCCCGGAAGAAGGTTGAAACCTGCCCTTGGGGAGTGATCTTGTGAATCGAATCAAAACTGGAGGTCGTTGGTCCGGCTACAAAAAGGTCGCCGTGTGGACCGAACGCCAGGTGGTAGGCCGAAACGCTAGGTTCGAGCGTGGCGAAAACAAAAATCTGGCGGTCTTTACCAATCTTGAAAATCGTTCCACTGCGGTCGCCGACGTAAAGATTTTCTGCCCGGTCGAAAGCGATGCCGGTGGCGACGCCCATGCCTTCCGCGTACGACGACATGGTTCCATTCGGAGCGACGCGGTAGACCGTGCCGTCGTGCCGCGAGGAAACATACAGTTGGCCGGCACGGTCGAAAGCGATGGCGGTGGGGTTCATCATGTCGGCCAGGAACGGCTTCATGTTGTAGTTGGTGTCGATTTTGAAGATGGCGACCGGAACCTTCTGTCCGCGTGATCCGGAAAATGTCACGAAGATGTTGCCTTCCGCGTCCAGCGCCGGATTCGTCACGGGATGCAGATTGTCCGCAATGGGAACCGCGACCTTGATTTGGTGGGCATTGCTGGAGTGACCATTGGTTGAGACTACAACCGGCCCGGAAGACGCGCCGAAGGGAACTCGTGCCACCACAAACTGGTCGGAACTGACCACCACCGCGCCTTCGGCGTCTCCGAATCGCACGCGCGGGCGACGCATTTCCGGCGGACGCAGGCCGCTCCCCGTAATGCGCACCTCTCCGCCCGGCAGAGCGGCGCTCGGGTGCACGCCCTCGATAAGCGGGTGTCCGTTAACGTTCTTCTTGCCCAGCAGGCGGTCGGAAATTCCCATGGATCGAGTCTCAGATCTCAACCTGTTCAGCGTGCGAAAAACCTATCGCGGCAGCACGCCCAGATGCAATCCAATCTGCATCAGAGCCAGTGCGTAAAGACCCGCTGCCACGTCATCGATCACAATGCCCAGACCCTCGGGCAAACTTTCGAGTTGCCGTACCGGCGGGGGCTTCACCATGTCGAACCCTCGAAAAAGTATAAAGCCCAGCAGTAGAGATTTCCACGACACTGGCACGGCGATCAGTGTGATCAACTGGCCGGCCACTTCGTCAATCACCACAAACTGAGGATCCTTAATATTGGATGCCCGTGCGACCCGGGTTGCTGCCGGAATTCCAAGGGCAACCGCCAGTGCCGCCAAACCGATCGCCACCCACGCCTGCGAGCCGGGAGCGAGAAAGCGGGTCAGCAGGAGCCAAAGAAGAACGGTTGCCGCCGAGCCCCAGCTGCCCGGTCCGGGCCGGAAGCGTCCGATGCCGAAGAACGTGGCCACGAGGGTGGCCCATAAAGGAGCAGCGGGTCGGGATTGGTCGCTCGTCATGCTGACTTCCGGGTAACGCCGGCGTCGGAGGAATGCCTGCGCTCAGGATTCTTCTGACTTGTCATCGGCCGCTTCATCCAAAAGACTGTCGCCCGTATCCTGCACCGGAGACGAAATCACATACGCGCCGCTGGCCCATTTTCCCAAATCGATCTGGCGGCAGCGGTCGCTACAGAAAGGAAAATCCGGATTCGTGCTCGTGACTTTCTTCTTGCAGATGGGGCAACGCAGAGTTACGGCGCGCTTGCGGGCCATAGGTTTGCAGTCACGCTTTCGCGGTGATCTTAGCGATCAGGTCGTAATCGTGGGCTTCAGTGATTTGGCAACGATAGAACTCGCCAGGCTTTGCTTCGATGTCATCGGCCACATCGTTTACGAAAACTTTGCCGTCAATCTCGGGAGCGTGCATGGCCGTGCGTCCCTCAAGCAAAAGGTCACTTTCTTCCGACGTGCCCTCAAGTAACAGATCAAATTCGCGGCCCAGCAATCTCTTTTTTTTCGCCTTGCTGATCTTTCGCTGAATCTGCATAAGATATTTACGCCGGCGTTCGATCTCCCGTGGAGCAACTTTCTCGTCGTCCGAATATGCGCCGGCACCTTCCTGGTCCGAATAGCCGAACGCACCCATCCAATCGAACTCAGCTTCGCGCACAAAACCACAGAGCTCTTCGAACTCTTTCTCGGTTTCTCCCGGAAAGCCGACGATGAAAGAAGTGCGCAAAGTAACGTCCGGGATGGTGCGCCGCATTTTCTCGATCGAACGCAGGAAGATCTCCGCCCCGCCGCCGCGCTTCATGCGCTTGAGAACACTCGGCGAGGCGTGTTGCAGCGGCACATCGACATAGGAACAAATCTTGGGGTGCGCCGCGATGGTTTCGAGAAGGCGCCCGGTGATCTTGTTGGGATACGCATACAAAAAGCGTACCCAGCGTAGCTCTTCAATCCCCGCCAGCTTTTCCAGCAGCAAGGCTAGACCGTCTTTGAGCGCGAAGTCTTCGCCGTAGCAGGTGGTGTCCTGGCCGATGAGCGTGATCTCGCGTACCCCAGAACTCGCCAGCCGTTCCGCCTCGGCGACTACCGACTCAAATCGCCGCGAGCGGAACTTGCCACGCAACTGAGGAATAATGCAGAAGCTGCAGGGATGATCGCAGCCCTCCGCGATCTTGATATAGGCGGTGTGGCGCGGCGTCGCCAGAATGCGTGGCGTAGCATCGTCATATAAGTAGTTGGGCAGATCGGCGATCGCGCCGTCCCAGCTCTCCCGCGAGAAGCGGCCTTGCGCCAGGCGCGCATCGCCCTCCGGGCGCGAAGACAAAATGTTGAAAGGCGAATGAGATTCACGCGCCGGTGTTACGCCCGCAGCTGCGAGGATACCTTCGAGTTCCCCGGTCCCAACTACCGCATCAACCTCGGGAATGTTCTTCTGGATTTCATCGCGGAAACGCTCCACCAGGCATCCCGCGACTACCAGCTTCCTGGCTCGACCGGAGGTTTTGTGGCGCGCCATTTCGAGGATCGTATTGACTGACTCCTGCTGCGCGCTCTCGATGAACGAACAGGTGTTCACGACGATCACGTCGGCGTCCGCGGCCCGCGCGGTCAAATCCGCTCCGGCCCGCGCCAGCAGGCCCATCATGACCTCGCTATCCACCAGGTTCTTAGGGCATCCCAGGCTTACAAAGCCAACTTTGGTAGGTGCGGCTGACGGCCTTTCCCGAGCTTCGCCGGGTTCCTCTGTCAACACAGATGTGGTCTTCGTGGTCATGCAATCTCTCGATTCTAACATCTGGCGTGACAACGACCTCGATGCATGAGGACTTTGATTCCTCAGAATGGAGTCATCCCGAAGGCCCGCGTTTTCTCCACGGGCCGAGGGATCTTGCGGGCATCGGGGCCACTCTTACTACTCTCGAAAGTAACAAGCCCACAAACTTTAGGCCCGCACCAAACGAGACATCATCGTCCAGGAACCACTCCTTAACTACCATGCTAACCTTGAATTACCACGCATAAGTTCCCTCGCGCGGGAGGAATGATGTTCGAAAGACGCATTTGGATGGCGGCTTTGCTGACGCTGGGGATTCTGGCCTCGAGTGCCGCTGGTCAGGAGAAAAATGAGATCGCCGGGGTCATCGGCCGTACCTTCATCAGCGATCAGGGAGTGCAGAACGTTAATACGTTTGACACTAACCTGCACTTCGGCAAGGGTCTGACCGTGGAAGGCGACTATGCCCGCCATCTTTGGGGCCAGGGGTTTATCCAGATCATGGGTGAAGTCCCAGTCTCTTACAATCCTGACGAGGACATCCACTTCAGCGTGAACCTGGTGCCGAAAGATTACATGGCCCTGTTCGTGACTCCGTCAGTGCGCGCCAATTTTTTCGCCAATAACGCGGTTACACCCTGGGCCAGCGTCGGTGGCGGCTTCGGTTACTTCCACGAGAACTCCACTCTGGAGTTCGGGGAAGCTCCCAACCCGGGTAAAACGAATACCACGACTGGAGTGATTCAGTTCGGCGCCGGTTTCGATGTGAGGTTGTGGAAACGGGTGGGTATTCGCGCGGAAGTGCGCGACTTCTCATCCGGATTGCCGCAGTTGAACGTCACTACCGGCAAGAGCCGCCAGAACAATCTTTTCGTAGGCGGCGGACTCGTCTGGCACTTCTAGGCCTGACAGCATTTCGTGCCGGCGTCAGCCCTTCTTTCCGTTTGAAATCTCCTCGTACAATTCCGGAAGGCGCTGCGCATCTTCGGCTGAATCGCCGAAACGAGCATTGGCGTAATGCCGGGTGAAACGCTCCACTCGGCTGCGCATCTCGTGATCTTCAATCTGAACCACAAATTCCCGCGGGGTTTGCCCGGGCAACTTGCGCCAGCCGCGGCGGGCCAGTGTGTGTGTCATTTTTCCATACCAAATCGAAGCCGCCCGGCTCGGTGCTCTCTCTGGATGTGCAGCCAGCCGTCTCCTCATCCAGGCACGCCAGATTCGGCCGGAGTTGGCGGCGAGCGCGAGCAGCGCCAGCCCGGCAATGGCAGACAGGCTCCAGCGTAGGGGCGAACCCGCGAGTGTGTCCCGCAAACGGCGGACCTCAGTCAAGAGCTCGCGGTGTCGCCTGAACCACCAACGCCGGGTCTCATGGATAAGCCGCTGGCCTCCGCCGGCCACAGCAGCTCCCAGCGTCTGCTGGCGGTTCAAGTCGTAGTTAATCACCCATTCCCGCCAGAACGATGCCATGGCATCCAGATACAGCCCGGCACGGCTCCAGCCGGTCCGAGCCGGAAGGGAAGCTGCCGGCGTGGGGTCAAAACTAACCCAACCGTGACCCGGGAAATATGCCTCCACCCAGGAATGTGCGTCACTGGCACGAACTACATACTGCGAAGTGAGGTCATTGAACTCGCCTGTGCGGAACCCGTTGACCACGCGCGAGGGAATTCCCAGCGTGCGTAGCATGACCGCCATGGACGACGCAAAATACTCGCAATGTCCCTGCCGCCGCTCGAATAGAAACTCCGCCAGTGGATCGCGCGGAGGGGTCCGCGAAAGTTGTAATGTGTAACCGAAATGGGTTGCCAGATATTTTTCAAGTGCAACGGCCCGGTCGTAGTTGTTGGTCGACGACGCGGTGATTTGGGCCGCCAGTTGTGGAATGCGAGGGTCGAGACGCGGAGGTCGCGTGTAATTCAACGTTACATCCAGCGGGTAGCTCTCTCCTGCATTTCGCAAATCGGCAGGTCGCGGCTCCGCCGCGCGGGAAGTGGCGTCGTAAACGCTGATCGGATGCGTCGGATCAAAATCGAACACTGCTCCGGCGCTGTCTCGCGCCACCAGACTGAAATTCCCTTGCAGGGTCTGCGGACCCGCTGCCAGAAAAAACACGTTTGTCCCCAAAGGCTCCATCAGGACACGATAGCGAATAGTTTGTGGCACAGGAGAGCCGGGTGTCTGTACTTCCCCTTGCGATAAAACAAAGCGGCCATCCGCCAGCCGAGGCACGATATGCTGCTCGCGCGGAGTGGACCACGTCCGCCCATCGAACGCTCCCAGCGCCACTCCCCGCCATTTCAAGTTCGAATTGCCCCGCTGGTCACCCTCAATCTGAATGTGCATGACCACGGAACTGGATTGTTGAATCTCCCCGATGCCGCCCAGCTCGACGCGTTCACTGAAGCCGGTAGTCAATTGCGTGCTGGGCGAATACGCGCTCAGATAACCGGTTGAGATACGAGGCATGACGAAGAAAATCAGCCCCGCTCCCAGCAGGATGCAGACCACCAGCGACGGCGCGGCCCCGGCCAGCGAGTAGGCCATGTGCCGGTACACTCGTTGATCACTCGAATCCTTGGAATGCACCGTGGCTTTGGTCGAAACGTGCCGCATCTCCATCAGGATGAAAGTTACGACCGCGGTCAGCATGAAACCGGCAAAAGCCAAAACAAATGTGCTGTCGACAGTGAGCACGGCGGCCGAGAGCACCATGAGAAAAGCCAAGACCGACAGAAAGTAGTAGTCCCGTTCCCGCTGCGCGGAGAACAACCGCACCACCATGACAAATAAAACCAAGTGCACGCTGGCGTCGAGAAAACCGCTGGAGAGCAGAAAATAATCTGCTATCGCAAAGGCGAGGTAGGCCAGAGTGAGGACGGTGGTCCACCGCTCCGGGATGAGCAAGCTGCGCCGACTGGCCAGCAAATATCCGCGCACCAGCAGAGCAGCGCCCACCAGGAAGACGGTCCAGAAACTGAGTTTGCCGGTGGATGCCAGAGTCCCAAAGCCCGTGAGGACCAGCAGATACAGCGCAACCTCAAAGTAACGCTGGATAGCGGCAGGAAGTGAGGTCGGAGCTTGGACGGTTCCGGCAGACATGCGGATCTGTCTATTCTGTTCCACTCGAGCCTAAAAGGCCAGAGTACCTAAGGAATACCGATCCTAAGAGAACATCCAATTCATAGGGTTGGATTTCGGCGCAAGCGGGAAGGGCACGAGTTTTACTCGTGCCGCTGGATTTCGCCTCAGACCGTGCTTCAGCGCATGAGGGCCTCCATATTGGCTATTTCGACAGAAGGGACAGTTGCGCCTGATCGGCGCCAGCTAGGAATCAGACGGTGTGGGCACGAGTAAAACTCGTGGAGGCGGACGCTTCCAGAGTTTCTCGATCATCCGATCGGCAGCGAAGGCCTTCTCCACGGGATGCTAGAATCAATGCCGTCAGGCATCGGTCCCGCGCGACGTACTCTCGCCAACCCCGCCAGGTCCGGAAGGAAGCAACGGTAACGGGCTCTTGCGTGTGCAGTGGGTCGCCGGTGCCTGGCTTTGATCTTTTCCAGGCACCGGCCTCCCGAGCGTACAACCTACCCGAGGAACTTCAGAGTCGGCGTACTGAAATTGGCGAGATTGGGGAAAATCGTCGGCAAGTCCGCCGCCGCCACTCCAAACCAATTCGCCAGAGTAGCCGCGTACTGATCGAGAGATGTCGTCGGAATCCATCGGCCTTCATCAGTGGCATCGTCGGGCCCACCCAGCGCAAGCGTGGGGAACGTGCCATAGAAGTCGCCGCCCTTCACCCCGCCGCCCAGGATCAAGTGGTGGCCTCCCCAGGCGTGGTCTGTGCCCGAGGTGCTGTCAGGTTGGTAGGTGCGGTTGAAGTCCGAAAGGGTGAAGCTCGTCACCTGCTGCGCGACCCCAAGCTCCACCGTAGCTTGGTAGAAGGCGTTCATGCCCTGGCTCAAGCTCTGGAAAAGGCTGTCTTGCTGTGGCAACTGGTCGCTGTGAGTGTCAAATCCACCCAGCGAGACAAAGAAAATCTGCCGTGGCAATCCCAGCGCCGTACGCACAGAAATGATCTGGGCCACCTGCTTGAGCTGTTGCGCGAGGCCGGAATTGGGGAAGGGCGTGGCCAGCGTTGGAGCGCTTGCCAGGGCAGTGGCCAGGGCCTGGCTGTCCTGCAACGCGTTCGAGGTGGTCGTACTCGCGGCCTGAATGAGGGAGACGCCGGTATCGAACGTCAGCAGACTCTGCAAGGCGGAGAGGCGCGCCTGCGACGTGGCCGATCCGCTGAACCCATTGAGCAAGCTGGTTGGGTTTCCACTGGACTGGATGGCGCGCGCCACCAATCCTTCACAGAAAATGTTGGTGCCGGCGAGCGAAATGATAATGGGGAAGTTGCCGCCGTAGATGGATTGGATCTTGTCCGCGGTGCGCCCCGCCCACCCGGTTTGCGCATTGCTGTCCTGCATGGCGGTTTGCATCTGGGCCTGCTGATCGTCGTGGGAAAAAAGGTTTTGCGGCAGGGCGGCTTGTCTCTGCTGGAACTGGGCCCGGGTCGTGGGCTGCACCAAAGTCCCGACATTGGCCAGCACCCCCAGTTGTCCGCTATTGAACAAACTCTGCAACTCAACGAAACGCTGATGAAAGCCGAAAGGCGATCCCACGCTGGGTGGAGTGATCGGCATCAGCCCACCCTGCGGCAGCGCCAATCCGCCACGAGTCTGCTGGTACGCGCCGAAGCCGGGTGTGTCGATCGGGATGACCATATTGTTGCTGTCATTTCCCCCGAACAGAAAGATGCAGACCAGCGCCTTGTAGTCCTGCGGAGTCTGCGCCAAAGCGTTCACCAGGCCGAAGCGGTTGAAACTGGCCGCGGCAAATCCCGCAGCGGTCATACAGCAGGTCCTGCGAAGGAAATCTCGTCTTGACCACGTCATGGTTCGGTCCCCCTTTAGTGTTCGACCTGGAACTGCGATGAGCTGCCAATCAGATAAAGCGCAGCCATGGTTCGCCTGGTGTTGTCGGTAATCGGAGTGATGGTGGTGATCAGCGTATTGCGCATGTCCGAAGACATGTTGCCGTGCAACATCACCGATGCCATGGCATCCACCAACTGGTCAGGCGTGGCCGCCAGTCCCACGAAGGTGGAAATGTCGGTGGTGGTGTTGCCGATGGTGTTGTACACCAGATCGTTCACGAAGTTGATGCGTGCGATGGCGGTACTGGTATTGAGAATCGCAAATTCCGGACCCAGCAGTGTGCTGCCCTGAATGACGAAATTCGGCGGGTAAAAGTTGAACACACTGGGCGAGAAGAACGGTGTCTCCTTCATATTTGAAGCGTAGTCCGAGAAGGAGCTGCCGTCGGTGCTGGCGTTTACTGCGCGCAGCATATTGATCATGAATAGCAAGGGCTCTTTGAGGTGGCCGTCGCTGGCCTGGGCCTGAGTAGGATCGTCTCCGCGGCGCGCTTCCCCGTCGGTGAGGATGGCGGTGATGACCGCTTTCATGTCGCCCCGGACTCCGCTGCCGTTGTCGTTGAACACGGCCGATACCCGGCCCACATACCCCGGACTCGGGTTGCTGGTGACCAGGTGTTGGATCAACTGTTGCGAGATGAACGGTCCCACGTTCGGATGGGTAAAGATGTTCTGTAAGGCCGCCGTCATATCCGCTTGCGCCGTCCCGCCTGCAGGCAAGGTCACGCCATTGAGCAGCAGTTTCGTGCTCGTGCTGTCGTGATGCGTGTCAAACGAAATCATTGGCCCGCCGTAAAACTCAGGATTGTTGAAGTGTCCGGTAGAACCAGATTGGGTCGGATAAGTCCATCCCGTGTACACGTGGGCGAAGCCGTCGATCGTGTCCTGGGTGTAAGTGGGGATGGGGTTGCCTGAGCCATCCAGTTGTAGCGTGCCGTCCGGGTTCAACTGGCTAAGCCCGATGGTGAATAGCTGCAGCGCCTCGCGAGCATAGTTCTCGTTGGGTTTGGACCCAGTATTGGCATTAGGCTTGTCGTTGTTGACCATGTCGAGGTAGTTGCCCATAACCGGGCTCACCGTCACGTCGGTCAATAACGTGGAGAAATTGCCGAAAGCATCGTTCTGAAACATGTTGTTCCAGAGCACGAAGGCGCTGGGGTTGTTCACTTTGGCTGCGGACGCAACCATGATCTGCGAAAGCGCGAACGCCACTCGCTGCCGCAGTTGGTCCTGCCCGGTAAGCGCGTTGACGAAGAAGCGCTTCTGCACCACGCTCATGTCATCGTCCTGTGCCGGCGCAGGATAAGTTGAAGCTGGGGCGGCGAATTGCTCGTTGAGAAAGTTCTGAAATCCCACTTGTTGCACGTGCGCAATCAATTGCGGAGTCGGTCCCCACGTCGACTGCTCGAGAAATCGTGCTGCGGCGCTGGCGTTTACCTGGCCAGCTTGCTGCCCGACTTCGACCAGAAGTGCTGCGGAATTGGCGGATCCCGGATCCGGGTTCAGGACTGTGACCTGGATCGGATCGGTACTGGCCGCCGTGGTCGTGCCGGTCGCCGTCAGTTGGGTCGAGGAAACGAAGGTCGTGGTCAAGAATTGCGAACCGAACACCACCACAGCGCCATTCACGAAGTTCTTGCCGGTAACCGAAAGGGTGAAGTTCCCGATGGGCAACGTTGTCGGCAACATGGAGAGCACCACCGGCACGGGGTTGTCTACGGTGACTGCGCTAGCCGACATAGCCGACTTCTGGGACGCGCTGGCCGCTTGCACCTGCACCGAGTTGGGGTTCGGAATGACGGCCGGTGATTGATACAAGCCACTGGTGCTGATCGTACCCACCGTGGCGTTGCCGCCGGCAATCCCGTTCACCGACCAGGTGACCGTCTGATTCGCGATCCCTTTGACCGTCGCGGCGAACTGCACCGAGTCGCCCACACGAATCTCGGCGCTGGGCGGCATCAGAGAAACTTCCGCTGTGGGAGTTGGGGTAGTTGTCTTCGAGTTGGAAAGACCACAGCCGGTAGACAACAAAAGCTCGAGACTTGCCATTGCGGCCAACCCGAGAAATCTGCTGGGGAAACCGTTTGAACTTCTCATCGCCTTGGAGCCCCTTTCCTGGCGTGCGCGCCGAACGTTGCGCTGGGTGGAGACTAATGAAAAGCCAATCAGGGGCGACAGGTCTCCGGTGTTCCATTGTGGGAACCGCTTTTGGCGTTCCCGTTATGGGCTGAGCGGCGGGGGGTGCGATGCGGCTTCCGGCCCGTTTGTTCCGGGCTCCATTCCCCGCCGGTGCATGTACCCATGTAACCCTGAGCTGGAAGAGAGAAGCCGCTAGTTTCCCCAGTTGGTTCTCGCCAAAGCTTTGCCAGACATAGGGTTGGACATTGCTTCACTGGTACGGCACAATAACCCGTTCACCTTCCAATTGGAGAAAAGAGTGAGTCAACCGGTCCGCGCCACCACCAGAGTGAAGATCAGCGCTCTGGGCACGTATGTCCCGCCACGCCTGCTTACCAACGCCGACCTGGAAAAGATGGTTGAGACTTCCAATGACTGGATCATCGAGCGCACCGGCATTCGGCAGCGCCACATCGTCGATCCCGGCACGGCCACCAGTGACCTCGCTACGGAAGCCGCCAAAAGAGCGCTGGCGGAGCGCGGCCTCACTGCCAGCGACATGGAAGCCATTCTGGTAGCCACCGTGACCCCCGACATGTTTTTCCCCTCGACCGCCTGTCTGGTGCAGGACAAGCTGGGCGCCAAAGGGGTTTGGGGATTCGATCTCTCAGCCGCCTGTTCCGCATTCCTCTATGCGGTGCAGACCGGAGCCCAGTTCGTGGCGACCGGCGCACACAAGCGTGTCATGGTGATCGGCGCGGACGTCATGTCGTCGATCATCGACTACACCGACCGCGCCACCTGCGTGATTTTTGGCGACGGCGCGGGCGCCGTGATTCTGGAAGAGGCCGAAGACGATTCCGTCGGTCTGATCGA
The DNA here is from genome assembly GCA_963765285.1 of Terriglobia bacterium. Taxonomy (GTDB): domain Bacteria; phylum Acidobacteriota; class Terriglobia; order Terriglobales; family Acidobacteriaceae; genus CAVWZH01. Next base: position 943,526 of record CAVXVR010000004.1, on the reverse strand, counting down.
TTTCATCCACGAAGTGGACGGCTCTGGCGGTTGCTCGCTCTACATGCCGGGAGGCGGCAGCCTGCATCCTTCGAGCCACGAGACCGTGGACAAGAAAATGCATTTCGTTCACCAGGATGGCCAGGCGGTGTTCAAGTTCGCCGTGCGCAAGCAGGCCGAGGTGTGCGAGAGACTCCTGACGCGCAATGGTTTGAAGGGGAGCGACATCGACGCCTTCATTCCCCATCAGGCGAACAGGCGCATCATTACGGCGACCGCTGATCGCCTGGGTTTGCGCCCGGAGAGCAGGATCATCAATATCGACTGTTACGGCAATACCACCGCCGGGACTATCCCACTGGCCATGCAAACCGCTCGCGAGCAGGGCAAGTTGAAGAAGGGGAGTCTGGTGCTGCTGGCCTCGGTAGGAGCAGGATTCACCGTGGGCGCAAGCTTGCTGCGCTGGGCATACTGAATTTGTCTTTCCGGGAGCGTTTGTGTCCACAGTGCGTCCAGGTTCCCGCCGCACTCTGACTCTCCTCATCGCCGTTGCGGCACTCGCCCCGAATCTTGCCCTCGGCCAGCTACCCTTACCCACCCGCGACCGATCTCAGAAATTTCTCGCTCAGCTCTCCTACGTGAAAGCGGAATATCCTTACCGCACCTCAAGCACTTGTATTGCGGTTTTCCCGGATGGCCATTTTCACCTGGAGAATCGATGGACAGAGACAATCACTGTGGGCTCTGGGCAGCAGATCTTTGAAGGCGCGCTCTCCCAGCAAGACATACAATCCCTTTCCGCGATTCTCGCCGAAGAAGGACTGACAAAGCTCGCAGCGAACGACCAGTTACGCTTGGGGATGTCCGCAGGGGAAATCATCAGGGCAGTCGTCCCCAGAGCAAAGGAAACGCAAGATTTGTTTCTGGTCGGGATTGAAGGAGCGCCCGGAAGGCCTGCCAAACCCCTGCCCGCAGAAGTTGCTCCCGTGGTTCAGTGGATTCGCGGGACTCGAAAGGAGATCGAGAAACAAAAGAACTTCTTTCTCAATGGAGCGCATTCCACAGATTGCTGGCTGCCACAGGGTCCCCTCTCCAACGTCGCAAGCGGGCCCGCCGTCCCGACACACGGAGAAAGCACAACCGGCGAAGGCAAAGACGAGACCGTCATTTTCGAAGACACCTCCAAACCCGCTCAAAACTCCGCGCCCGAGATCATTACGGATCAGACCAAGCTCTATGCCGGGGCGAAGCCGTTTGTTGATTTCTCGGAGGCAGAATTACGTAAAGCCATTCCCGGATTGCACGGACTCAACCCGGCGCAGAGTCAAGACGAACTCCCCAACCTTCTTAGCAAGATCGGCGACAAGACTGTCACGATTGTAGACAAGATGCCTAACCTCATTTCCCACGAGGATGTCGTTCAGAAAGCGCCGGGACTTGCCAGCAAGCGCCAGCGGTTCGACTACCTGATTGTGTTCCAGCGCGGCCGGGACTTTGTGACGATGCAGGAATATCGGGTCGATGTAACGACCGGTCTGCCGATACAAAACCATGCTGAAAGTGAGGATGCGGTTGCCACTGCGTCGCGGAATCCCGCGCTGAGCGATCTCCCGATTCGCGGCGACCAACTCAAAGCGCGAGCTACGGGGGACCCGCCTCTTTCGCAGGGCTTTGCCAATATGTGGGTCTACTTCTATCCCTTGAACCGGAGCGAATCCGCGTTTCGTTACCTGGGCCGGCAAAGCATGGACCATCACAACACATTCGTCATCGTGTTTGCCCAAAAACCAAGTAGAGTTCGAATGGCCGGACGGCTGCTATATAGAGGCCATTACATTCCCCTGCTCTACCAGGGCGTTGCTTGGATTGATCAGGCAGATTTCAGAATTGTCCGCTTGCGGGCAGATTTGCTGGCCCCTATTGCTGCTGCTCAACTGCAAAGGCTGACCGCAGATGTTCACTTTGAGGACACACCAGTATCGGGAACCAACCCTTTGTGGCTGCCGCGGGAGGTGACCGTCACGTCCGAGAGCCAGGGCCAGACTTTCGAGGAGCGTCACCTCTATTCCGGCTATCGACTGTACGGAACCGAAAGCAAGATGGTGATTGGACACTGAACTGGGCTGTCGTTCCCGCCTCTACAGGCCGTTGGCGCTGCCGCTGGAGTTCTTCTGCTGTTCGAAAGGCTTTTGCAGATATTTCCGCGCTTCGTCCAGCGCACCCTGGGTGTTGTCGTTGGTCTGCAAAGCTTCGCGATATTGCCCGACCGCGCGATCGCGCTGGCCGGTGACGTCGAAAATCTTGCCCAGTTGGATGTGGCACCAGACTTCCGTCCAGCGTGGGTCGCCGTCACCATCGAGTGACTCACGGTAGGCGTTGGCCGCAGCTTGATAGTTATGCTGCATGAAGAACACTTCCGCAATGCGATAGCGGGCCAGTGAGCTGTTCTTGTTGGCGTCGAGGGCTTTGTTGAATTCTGCGAGTGCCCCGGCCAAGTCTCCCTGCTGCACCAGCCCCTGGCCGCGCTGGATCGAAGCGCGCAGCCGGATTTCGGGAGAATTCTTCAGCACCTGGTCTCCGGGATCGATCACAATGCGCCGGGGTTTGCCGAAGGTTTCCACGTTGAACGCCGAGTTTGTGCCCACGACCTCGATGCGCTTCTCTTCTGTTTTGCCATCCGTGTCAATCTTCAAATTTACCGGCATGCGGAAGAGATCCAGGTCCTGGGAAATCTGTCCCACTACGCGGAATCCCGGACAATGGTCTGGAGACTTGCACTTGGTATTGCCCAGCCGGTAAATGGTGTACTTGGCCTTAAATTCCGGAGCGCCGGTGGAATCGAGCCACTGGGAAAAGAACCACGTCAGTTTTTCGCCATAGTTCTTTTCGGCGAGTTCTGTGAAATCGTCCAGCGAGGCAGACTTGCCCGCATACTTTGTGGCGAAAGTGCGCATGGTCAAGTCGTATTTCTGGTCGCCCATCACCCAGCGCAGCATGTGCAGGATCATGGCTCCCTTGTCGGTCACCAGCGATTCAAATTCCGGAGAAAACATATCCAGCTTCCCCACACTCGACAGCGGAACCGAGTCGTAGGCGAGCGCGCCGACCGACATGTCCTTGACCATTTCCTCCAGGCCGTTCGGACCGGCGGCTTGCTCGACATATCGCGCCTCGGAATAGCGGGCAAAGCCGTCGCTCAGCCACCAGTCGTCGCGCGAGTCGGGACTGACCGAAACGCCCCACCATTGGTGCGCAATGGTATCGGCCAGCAAACGATAGTTCACCTTTTCAGTCACCGCACGGCTGGCGATGGCGGCGATTTCCGGGGCCCAGGCCGAGGGCACTGTGTCGTCAGGAATCTCCACCACCCGCAAAGTGGTCGAGGGCGGAGTGCCGTAAAGCGTGATGTAGTAGGTGAATTCTTTGACCGCGGTCTCCGCGTAAATCGCCCCGAGGCTCTGATGGTTGGGCTTCAGGAACACATGCAGATCGATGCCGGCTTCGTCACTCTTGAACTCCTGGAACGATCCGGCCACGATCGTGCCGGGGAAACTGGGCTTGTCCCAGACGAACGTGTAGGTCCGGGTGGGAAGGCCGCCGGAGGCTGGTTTCTTGGAAGTTGACGGGCCGCCCGAAGTCTCGCGCCCGCTGCCGATGACCTGCATGTGTGCGGGAACGGTAATGTTCATGGTCGCGGTAAATCGATTGATGCCATATCCGCTCACCGGAAACCAGCGGCCCGCGTACAGCAAATAGCTGGTGTCGTCATCGATAGACGCCAGCTTCAGGCCTTGCACTGGGCTGTCATCAGCGGAATCGAGCACGCCTTCGTAGACGAAGGTCAGCGTAGTAGTAGCGTTTTTCGGCAGACCAGTCGGCAACTGCACCCGTACGGTGGAATCCTGCGTAACCCGCTCAGCGCTCAGCGGCTTGTTGTTGGCATCGAGGACCTTGGTCACGCGGAGCGCGTTGTGCAGTTCGAAGGTGGCGACATTCAACTCTTCCAGCGCCGTAAACCTTACTTTCGCCTGGGCCGTGATCCGATGGCTGTGTGGGGCCAACTCGGCATCAATTTGATAGTCGTCCACGTGCAGGCGAATCTTCTCCACTGCCCACGTGGGGACCGTCATCAGAGCCAAAAATGTCAGGCAGGAAATAAAGGCCCGACCCATCCGCCGAGGCCGCAGAAAAACCAAGCTCTATCTCCTTGAGAATCTTCTCTCTATGATGAAGATTGTGGCTCAAAAGATGCGTGGAGACAAGCTCTTGACAACCGAAGCCTCGGGGAGGTGGTCCCTTGCGGCCGTAGCACTCATTGACCGAGGCGAGGGGTTTTGAGTGTAAACGCCTGTTTGCGAACAGTTGAGGCGGGTAGGTCGAACAGTATTAACTAGCAATTTCATTCAGGCGAGCCTCAAGCTCATCGACTGTCATCAGTCCATTTAGTGTTAGAACGAACGCTTTGGGTTCGTACAAAATCATCCAATCGCCCGAAGAATGAACTGTTAGGTCACGATTCGATAACAATGCACGGTCGTCGTCGGTTTTGACCGCGATAACCGTCCGACGCCAGCCCTTACCAGTGCCGATCTGACAATCGAAGGCGATAATCCTGATTCCGGGCCGATCTCGGTCAATCACGTTCCAGATTGAACTTGCGCGCTCCATTGGCGTTCCCTGGAGGCTCAAGGATCGTGGCACGCCGCGCCCGAAATAATTGAAGCCCGTCCGAATTGCGAGTGCTCGCATGGTCCTAGATCGGCGCTGTTCGCGTACGTAGAGTGCGACAAAAAAAGCGCCGAGAGCGATGAGCGAACCGTATGTCCAAGTGTCCATCAAACAAAGTTTACCGTGAGCATACGGCTGGAAGCCCGTGCCCTTCCCGCTAGTCACAATCATGGGCTCTTACGCGGGCTCCCGTCATCGGAGCGGAGCAAGCCAATCACCGCTTCCGCTGCCCGCTCGGCGGGATGGAGATGATCGGGGAAAGAGCCTCGCAGGCGAGACTTCACCTCGGCCAGGCTTCGTAGCATTTTCTCCCGAGCCGGTCCGTCGGAGAGAATCTTCTTTAGGCGGGCAACAACACTCTCAGCTACGAAATCGTGCTGCACCAATTCGGGAACAACTTCCTGCTCCGGCAATCAGGTTGACCATGGCGAATCGCGGAACCTTCACCCGCGGGCGGCCCAAGGCATAGGTGAGCGGAGAGACCCGGTACACCATCACAAAGGGCGTTTCCATCATCGCCGCCTCAACCGTAGCGGTGCCGCTGGCGATGATTCCGGCGCGGGAGTTCGCCAGGGCAGGAAGCGCCTCCGCAACCAGATGAATCGACTTCTGCGCTTGCCTGAGATCCTGGCCCAACAGCCCTGGCACGAAACTGCGATCCAGAGTCGGTGCCACTGGAAGAAGAAACTCGTACTCGCTTCCAAGTTGAACGGCCGACTTCAGGATCTCCGGCAGGTTCATCCTTACTTCTTTCACCCGGCTGCCCGGCATCAGCGTGATCCAATGCTTGGCGGGATCGAGTTTGTATCGTGCGGCGTAGTCCTCGCGGCTGATCGCAGGCTTCGCAAGGTCCGCCAGCGGATGTCCGACGAAAGTGGCGTCTACGCCGCGATCACGATAAAACTTTTCTTCGAAAGGAAAAATCACCAGCGCCTTATCGACATACTTCCGCAGCAACCGCACCCGGCCCTGCCGCCATGCCCAGAACTGCGGAGCTACGTAATAGACCACGGAAACGTTGCGTTTCCGCATGGCGCGCGCGACACGCCAGTTGAACGCCGGCGAATCGATCACCACTGCAAGATCAGGCCGCCGCCGGTCCGCTTCTGCGATCAATTTGCCAAACAGACCCCAAATCTTCGGCAGGTGGCTGAGGATTTCAGTAATTCCCACCACCGAAAGATCCTTGGCGTCGACCACCGTGTCGCAATCTGCCGCACGCATGCGGTCTCCGCCCACGCCGAAGAATTCAAGCGAGAATCGCGGCGGCGCAGCGCTTCGATCAGTTGCGCGCCATACATTTCACCTGAAGCCTCGCCGGCCGAGATCAGAATTCGCACCCAAGCATTGTAAGGGCAGGGACTACGCCACGAGATTTGCGACTGCTACAATCCGCCTCAGGCGGACCCCATGTCAATTGCCGGCAAAACCATATTTCACGTCGACATGGACGCCTTCTTCGTCTCCGTCGAAGAACTCTACGATCCCGGGCTGAAAGGCAAGGCCGTCGTCGTGGGCGGCCAGCGGAATGAGCGCGGCGTAGTCTCAGCTGCTTCTTATGAAGCCCGAAAATTCGGCGTGCACTCTGCCATGCCCCTGCGCACCGCCGCGAAACTTTGTCCCCACGCCATTTTTGTGGACGGCCATCCGCATCGTTATCGCGACAGTTCGGAAAAGGTCTACGCCGTGCTCGACACGTTCTCCCCGCAGGTCGAAATGGCATCGATCGACGAAGCCTACCTCGACATGACCGGCACAGCCCGGCTACATGGGCCGCCGCTGCGCGCCGCGCACACCTTGCATCAAAAGATGAAGTCAGAAACACAACTCAACTGCTCGATCGGAATCGGCACCTCGCGGCTGGTTGCCAAGGTGGCGTCGGCGAAGGCGAAGCCCAACGGAATTCTGTGGGCATTGCCCGGGATGGAGGCCAGGCTGCTCGCGCCGCTCGACGTAAGGGACATTCCGGGTGTCGGCAAAGTTACCGAGCAGAGCCTGAGCACCCTCGGCATTCGCAGAGTTGGTGATCTTTCTAAACATGACGAGGCGTTCCTTCAAGAACACTTTGGAAAGTGGGGACTGGCTCTGGCCGGCAAAGCCCGCGGAGAAGACGCTGGCGGCTGGTTCGACAGCGAAGTTGGCGCAGACACCGACCCAAAGTCCATCAGCCACGAACATACTTACAACGAGGACACCGCTGATCCGCAGCAGCTGGAATCCACTCTGATGCGATTGTCAGAAATGGTAGGCCGGAGGCTGAGAGAAGGCGGATACCACGCCCGCACCATCCAGCTCAAGCTGCGCTATAAAGATTTCACAACCATCACCCGGGCACACACTCTGCCCTCGCCGACCCAGCTTGACACCGAGATTTTCGAGCAAGTTCGGATGTTGTTGCGAAAGAACTGGCGTAAAGGCACACAAGTCCGCCTGCTGGGAGTGCACGCGTCACAACTTGAAAGCGCCCCGGGACAGCGTTCGCTCCTGGAGGGCGACCGCAACGAACGCTGGGAGCGCGCTCTGGCCGCCGCTGATCGTCTACGCGACAAGTTCGGCGATTCCAGCGTCTCTTTGGCCAGCGGACTGGCTGGCGGCTTCCGCGAGCGTACGCACGAGAATCCCGCGGGCCTGCCGGGAAAAGGCAAATCGGCGAAGTAGACGAGTCCTGCCGATTGAGAAGCATGGCCCGCGTCATGCTAACCTGCATCTATGCCGTCTCCCCTGATCCGCGTCGGCACAGCAGGCTGGTCTTACAAAGACTGGGAGGGAATTTTCTACCCGCCGTCGATGGCCCGCAACAAACAGCATCCGCTGGAGTTCGTGGCGCAGTGTTTCGACGTGGTTGAGATCAACACTTCGTTCTACGGCCACATCAAGCCCCATCTTGCCAAGCTGTGGGCGCGCAAAGCGGGCGCGGTCAATCCGAATTTCATGTTCACCGCCAAATTGCATCGTTCTTTTACCCATTCTCCCATTGCCGTGATGGAGCCGACTTCGGCCGCGACTATCCGGCCGAATGATGAAGACGAGAAGCTGGCCCGCGACGGCCTGGAAGCGCTGGCGGCCGAAGGGAAACTTGGCGCCCTGCTGATCCAATTTCCGGTTTCGTTCAAGAACACTTCGCTGAATCGTGAATATGTGGAGCAACTGCTGCGGCAATTCATCGAATTTCCGCGAGTGGTGGAAGTACGCCATTCCAGCTGGGACAATCCCGAAACCCTCAGCTCCTTCACCCAGAAAAACGTTGCCTTCTGCAACATCGACCAGCCGCAGATCGGTCGATCGCTGGAACCGACTGAGCACGTGACTTCGCCAGTAGGCTACATTCGCCTGCATGGACGCAACTACGACCAGTGGTTCGAAGCCGAGCGTGGCGAAGACCGCTACAACTATCTGTATAGCGAAGCCGAACTGAGCGGGTGGAAGACCAAGATCGAGCACATTGCGCAGAGAGCCGAAGTGACTTACGTCATCACCAACAACCACTTTGAAGGCAAGGCGGGAGTGAATGCCCTGCAACTGAAACACATGCTGAGTGGCCAGCGTGTAAGAGCGCCGGAGCGTTTGCTGAAACACTATCCTGAGCTGGAGAAAATTGCGGATCCGATTCCCGACGAAGCCGCAGGCTTGCAGTTTGCGATGTAGACGCTCGCGCCTACATCGTTAACGTCTGTTCTTCTTTCGCAGCATAATGCGAATCCACATACTCGTCGAGAATCTCGATAAACTCGGCGACAATCTTGTCTCCCTTGAGTGTGGTAAACAAGCGCCCATCCACATAGACCGGTGCTTTGGGCTCTTCGAATGTGCCCGGCAGTGAAATCCCCAGGCTCGCATGCTTTGATTCGCCCGGGCCGTTGACCACGCAGCCCATCACGGCGACTTTCATCTCTTCGACGCCGGTATAGCGTCCTTTCCATACCGGCATCTGCTCGCGTAAGTAAGTCTGAATCTGCTGTGCCATTTCCTGGAAGAAAGTGCTGGTGGTGCGGCCGCAGCCTGGACAGGCTGTTACTTGAGGTGTAAAGCTGCGAATGCCCATCGACTGCAAAATCTGCTGCGCCACGCGTACTTCTTCGCTCCGATCGCCCCCGGGGGCGGGAGTCAAAGAAACCCGAATCGTGTCGCCGATGCCTTCCTGCAAGACGACTCCCAGTGCCGCGCTCGAAGCCACAATGCCCTTGGCGCCCATGCCCGCCTCGGTCAATCCCAGGTGCAAAGGATAATTGCAGCGCGCCGCCAGCGAGCGATAAACATCGATCAAATCCTGCACACCGCTGACTTTCGCGCTCAGGATGATCTGGTCGGCCCTTAGTCCGTATTTTTCCGCCAGGGCCGCCGAATTGAGCGCGCTCACCACCATGGCTTCCATGGTCACTTCACGAGCGTCTTTCGGTTCAGGCAGGCGGGAATTTTCATCCATCATGCGGGTAAGCAGCGCCTGATCGAGCGATCCCCAATTTACTCCAATCCGCACCGGCTTCTGGTTCTCGACCGCGACCTCAATCATGGTGCGGAAATTGTCGTCATTCTTCCGCCCCACGCTGACGTTGCCGGGATTGATGCGGTACTTGGCCAGCGCCCGCGCACATTCGGGAAACTTCTTCAGCAAAATGTGCCCGTTGTAGTGGAAATCGCCGATGATAGGCACGCGCACGCCTTGCTTATCGAGTTGTTCAACGATCGGTGCGACAGCAGCCGCAGCTTCTTCATTGTTGACCGTCACCCGAACCAGTTCGGATCCAGCCCGCGCCAGCGAAGCGCACTGCTGCACGGTGGAAGCGATGTCGGCGGTGTCTGTATTGGTCATCGACTGCACCACAACCGGTGCATCCGATCCGACGCGCACATCGCCAATGGCGCAGGTGACAGTTTTTCTGCGTTGAATAGTAGCCATCTGGAATGTCTAGTTTAACACGTAAAGAACAGGCGTTCCTTAGTGTCCTCAGTGCCCTCTGTGGTAGAACCCGGGTCTGTGTCCTCAGAGTCCTCTGTGGTAGAAACTAAGGCAATCTCTGCATCAACCCAGGCAAGGTTTTTTGCAGATCATTAAAAATCACCATGACAGCAAACAAAACCAGAAAAACAAATGCCGCCTGGTAGACCCGCTCTTTAATCCGCAAACTGATGTCCCGGCGCATGACCGTCTCAATCAGCAGAAATAAAATCACCCCGCCGTCGAGAATCGGAATAGGCAACAGGTTAAAGATTCCAAGATTCAAACTGATGGCCGCGGTCAATTCGAGCAGCGGCGACCAGCCTTTCTGACTGGCAGCATCCCCCGCCGCCTGGCCGATGCGAATCGGGCCTTCAATCGAGCGGATGGAAATCTTCCGCTGCACCATCTTCTGCACCAGCTCAATAATCATGAACGAGGCTTGCCGATTGCGATCCAGCGACAGGCGAAGCGCCTCGGGGAAGCTCAGCGTCTTCACTTTGGTGCGCAGACTGCCCACGCCGATGCGATAGCGGTTCTCTGACAGAACCGGCTGTACCGTGAAATTCAGTTTCTGCCCATCGCGCAGCACGGTGATTTCAATCGGCTTGTCCTTGGTCCTTTCGAGCGTTTCTACCATCGCGGCCAGCGCCGGAACGGGCTGGCCATCGGCCGTCAGGATGACGTCGCCGACTTTCATCCCAGCTTTTTCTGCCGGCATACCCGGCTGCAATTCCGTGATCTTTATGTTTGGATCCTTGGCCGTCCAGCCGGCGAAACCAATACGGTCGATCCCATCCGGCTCCGGCACGACTGTAAAATCCAGGTCTTTTCCAGCCCTTTCAACCGTCACCGGCAGCGGCTGGCCGGGGCTGAGCGCCACCTTCTCCTCAACCTGCTCCCAGTTGGGATTGCTGATCCCTTCGATCCGGGCTATGCGATCCCCAGCCTGGATTCCCGCCTTCGCGGCGGACGAATCCTTGATCACCCAGCCAATCACCGTAGGCTCATCCATCACGGCCAGATATTCGTAATGCACCATGTACACGCCGGTCAGCAGGCCAATCGCCAGCAGAATATTCATGGCCGGCCCGGCAATCGCGATCAGAAAACGGTGCCAGCGGGGATGCGAGAGAAATTCCGCGGGATCACCGGTGCGATCATCCATGGGATTCTCGCCGCTCATCTTGACGTAGCCGCCCAGCGGAATCGCGCTGATGCGGTAGTCAGTGTCTCCCCTGCGAAAGCCGAGAAGGCGCTTGCCGAATCCGATGGAGAACACCTCGACGCGCACGCCGAGCGCCTTGGCCACAGCGTAGTGGCCAAATTCGTGGACCAGGATCATGATCCCCAGCACTACGATGAAGGCTAATGGATAAATAATGAAGGAAGCCATAGTTGTGTATTATTCCCCTTGCCAGCGAGCGGCCGCCACAGCCGGCACAGCGACGGCAGAACGGGAGGAGCCTTCCACCTGTCTGCGCGCCCTTTGCCGTGCTTCAGCGTCCGCTTCCAGCACTTGTTGAATAGATTCCAGTTTGCCCACTTCCGTTTGGGCAACCACTCTTTCGATCACCTGGGGGATATCGGCAAACCCAATCGACCCCTCCAGAAACGCCGCCACCGCCACTTCGTCGGCGGCATTCAGTGCAACTGTTTTCCCACCCCCGGCCTCGGCTGCTTCATAGGCTAGCCGCAAGCAGGGGAATTTTTCCAGGTCCGGTGGACGAAAATCCAGTGTCCGCAAGTCCATGACCGGGAAGCGCATAGTCGAAGAAACCCGTTCCGGAAAAGTCAGGGCGTAAAGGATCGGCAGCCGCATATCTGTCACGGAAAACTGAGCAAGTATGCTGCCATCGACAAACTCGACCATGGAATGAATCGTCGATTGTGGATGCACCATCACTTGCACCCGATCCGGCGCAACCCCAAACAGCCGGCAGGCTTCGATCACCTCGAAACCTTTGTTCATCAAGGTAGCTGAATCGATCGTGATCCGCCGGCCCATCTTCCAGGTGGGATGATTCAACGCCTGCTCGATGGTGATGGAAGCAAATTGCGATTTCGGCGTGTTCAAGAAAGGCCCGCCGGAAGCGGTCAGCCAGATGCGCTCCACTTCTTCCATCCGCCCGCCACGCAAGCATTGATGGACGGCGTTGTGCTCACTGTCGATCGGCAGCAGCGGTTTGCCCTGCCGCTTGGCTTCAGCCGTGATCAATTCTCCCGCCGCAACCAGACATTCTTTATTGGCCAGGCCGACAGTCTTGCCGGCCCGTACCGCTTCGTACGTAGCTTCCAATCCGGCCACGCCGACGATGGCGCTGACCACGAAGTCGGCATCGGAATGGGTTGCAACCTGCACGGTGCCTTTGGCGCCGTATACGACTTCCGATCCCGTAACGCCGGAGGTCTTCAGCCGCTTGCGCAATATGTCGGCATCGGGCTCAGCCGCGATCGAGATAACCCGCGGCTTCCACCGCCGTGCCTGCTCGAAGGCTTCGTCCACATTCCGGCCCGCCGCCAACGCGACAACCTGAAAGCGCTCGGGATAGGACTCCACCACGCTGAGCGTGCTGCGCCCGATCGAGCCTGTCGAACCGAGAATAGCGATCCGTTTCACGAGTAATCCCTTATGCTACTGCTACCGCTTTTACTTCGTACCCGCTAAGACTTCAGCGTAGTGATCAATCCAATGCCTCTGCTCCGCTGTCTCAGGGACCGACGCGCCCCGCGCGACGCTTACCCTTTGTACGGCCGCTTCCGGGGGCAGTCCCTTCGTAACCAAGAGGCACGCAGCAACCAGGCCAGTACGTCCCAATCCTTGACGGCAGTGGACCATAACATTCGTGCCGGAAGAAAGGTCTGCGTCGAGCTGCTCCAGCATCGCTGCTAGTTCCGATTCTGATCGTGGCACCTGCCGGTCCGGAATCGGAAAAGATGCGAATCTCAGGCCTTGGGCTTTTACCTCGACTGCTTCCTCGCGAAGGTCAAGGACTGCCTCTTCTTCGCGGGTTAGCAGAGAAACGACTTCGTGAACTCCATCTCGCCGCCAGCCCGTAATCTCATCTTGTAACCAATCGCCGCCGCGAGGGCGAGCCGCCAGCGCCAATTTCCCGCGCCACGGACCGCTGACCCAATGGAGTTGATTTGTCGGCGAAAGGTGGTTCATCTTTGCAAGTTTTGCACGGCTTAGATAGCTATCCGGATGAAGTGCCGTCAGCGGGGGATAGGGCGGCAACTCTGGCATGTGTCAGACCACCTCTACTGCAACACGCGCCAAGCCGCATAGTACCACAGGACTGGAGCGGCAAAGAGCAGGGCATCAATTCTGTCAAGCATGCCTCCATGGCCGGGCAAAATCGCCCCGGAATCCTTAATCCCCGCGCCGCGCTTGATCAGCGATTCCACCAGATCACCAAGCTGGGCCGCGATGTTAAGCACCGCAGAAAGCAACAATACCGGCCCCAGCGGCGGCTTCTGCAGCGCGAAATAACCGTCTCCTCGCGTAATTAGATGCAGATTCAGCAGGAACGAACTGATGGCAGTTGCGTAGGTGCTCAGTAGCCATCCCACGGCCAGACTGGCGGCCATCGAAGCGACCGCGCCTTCCCAGGTCTTTTTCGGACTGACGCGCGGCGACATCAAGTGCCGGCCCAGCGAGCGTCCCACAAAGTAGGCAAAGATATCGCCCGCCCAAACCACCGCCAGAACGTACATCACCAGAATCGCCCCCGCCCACTGCTGGCGCACCTGCACCAGCATTCCCAGCGGGAGGGCGATGTAGACAAAAGCGAATGCCGAGACCAGGGCCGCCGGAAAAGCACTGCGCATTTCTGCCCGGCGCATCGCAATTGCCAAGAAGAAAAACGGCGCCAGCGCCGCGGCAAAAGCCGCGCTATAGGCAAAAACCGCGGTGGAGAGCAAAGGCTTGCCCTCGCCGAAATTCAAGGCCAGCAACAGAAAGAACAGGCCGACGAAAATATAAGTGGGCCAAACCAGCGGATGAATTCCATAGTCTGCCGCAAGTTTGAGCAGTTCCCGAACCGCCAGCAACGCCACAACCGCAGTCACGATGGCCAGCACAGGCACTGGCGCGCACAACACCAGAAGCAGAACGATCGGGATCAGAACGATTGCTGTGCCGACACGCTTGAGCAGGTTCAAGTCGCCTCAGCTCCGCGAAGCTCGCGAGGTGTGATGATGATTGGCCTCATCCGTCAGCCCACCGTAACGCCGGTCGCGCTTCTGATATTCGGCAATGCTGTCGAGTAAATGGACACCGCGGAACTCAGGCCAGAGGGTCGGCGTAACGTGGATTTCCGCATACGCCAATTGCCACAAAAGAAAATTACTCAGCCGCATCTCACCGCTGGTGCGGATCACCAGGTCAGGATCGGGCAGGTGCCGTGTGTAAAGGCTTTGGGAGATTGCGTCTTCGTCAATTTGCAGGTGCTCGATCCCACCATTGCGCGCCGCTGCGTCCACCAGAGTGCGGAATGCATCGACGATCTCCGTGCGCGCGCTGTAGTTGAGCGCGAGCGTCAGCATCATGCCAGTATTCTGCCGCGTGGCATCGCGCGCCCATCCCATCTTCTCCTGCACTGAAGCCGGAAGCTCGTGCTGCCGTCCTATATACTCGAGCCGGATATTGTTCTGGTTCAGCGTCGGAACTTCCTGCTTCAAATATCGGCAGAGCAGGCCCATCAGAAAATCCACTTCACCCTTGGGCCGCCGTTTCCAGTTTTCCTCCGAAAAAGCGTAGAGCGTGAGCGCGGGAATGCCAATGCGGGCAGCGGTTTCCACGGTCGAACGCACCGACGCCACACCAGCCCGGTGCCCCGCGATGCGCGGCAAGTGCCGGCGCCGGGCCCAACGGCCGTTGCCGTCCATGATGATAGCGATGTGTTTTGGGAGCCGTGCCGGATCAAGCCGCTGGTAAGCTTCCGCTTCTTTGCGATCCAGCCCGGCAGGAATCGTCGCCTGCAAGCTAACCTCTTCTGAAGCCTATCCTCTTCTGTTTGTTGAAGCTAACACAGGGGCAAGCGGCTGGCAATGACACCAAAGAGGACAGCGAAGTTTGTGTGGCGCGGGCGCTTCCGCCCCGCGAGCCTTCCTCGGTCCCTGACCTCTCATCTCGAGCGGAGCAAATCGATTCGCGAACGCGAATCGCTTTGCGGAGCCGAGAGACCTCGGGTTTAACATGCTACGAGCGCCGCAACCCTCGCCTACCACGTCGTCTGGTTTTACTCACCTCCACAGCCTTACAATGACTAGTCGCGTCGTTCGACAGCCTTATCAGTAGCACCCAGTTCCGAGACTCCGGGGGGCCCTATGTCTTTACGCAGAGCCGCGTCGCTTCTGCTCCTAACTGGATTGTGCCGTCTTGCACCAGCGTTCGGTCAATCCGCTCTGTCGCAAGAACCCCAGCAAGCAACGCCATTCCAAAAAGAAGTCACTTACACCAAAGACGTGGCTCCGATCCTGTTCAAGAACTGCGCAGTCTGCCATCGCCCCAACGACATGGCGCCGATGTCGCTCATGACGTACAAAGAAGTCCAACCTTACGCTCGCCAGATTCGCGAAAAAGTTGTGCAGCGTGTGATGCCGCCCTGGCACGCCGATCCGAAAGTCGGTGAATTCTCCAACGACCTGCGCCTCAGTGACGCCGACATCGCAACTATCGACATGTGGGTGCGAAGCGGCGCAAAAGAAGGCGACCCGAAAGACTTGCCACCCGCACCCATGTTCCCCGTTGGCTGGCACATCAAGCCCGATGTCGTTCTGACGATTCCCGAGTTCCATGTCACAGCCAGCATGATGGACGACTACGAATACATCTACGTCCCCACCCATTTCACCGAAGATAAATGGATCCAGGCGGCCGAGGTGATGCCCGGCGACCGCCGCTTAGTCCATCATGCAACTGTTTCTGTAGTAAGTGCTGCCGAGGTGGCGGAGCGGGAAGCAGAAAACTCCAAAGCCGATGCCGGAGTCGATAAATATCACTATCGCACCGGAAAAGTCCTGCACATGCGGCCCGACGCGCCCGTCATCGATGACGGCTGCTCCGTGCCCGAGGGCGGCGGAGTTCCCGGTAAAACTTCGGGATACTTGAACATCGTGCCTGCCATCTACTTGCCCGGCCATTTGGCGGAAACCCGGCCCCCCGGCTTCGCGCTCAGAATTCCCGCCGGCTCTTACCTGCAGTTCCAGGTGCATTACAGCAACCACCATGGCGAAGACGTTACCGACCGCACCAGCATCGGCCTGGTCTTCGCCACCGAACCCGTAAAGCATGAGATCGGCCAATACGAAATCTGGAACAACATGTTTCTGATTCCGCCCAATGACAACAATCACCGCGTCACCTCGTGCTACACCTTGCCGAAGGACGTAATCGCGCTGGCTTACACTGCGCACATGCACTTCCGAGGCAAAAGCATGACGACCAAAGCCATTTTTCCCGATGGCCACGAGGAAGTGCTGTTCAACGTTCCGCACTACGATTTCCGCTGGCAGGAGGCGTACTTCCTGAAGCATCAATTCCTGTTGCCCAAAGGCACGAAGCTGGTGACCACGGCCTATTTCGATAATTCGTTCGACAACCCGTTAAATCCCGATCCGTCCAAAACCCTTCGCTGGGGCGAACCGAGCGACGAAGAAATGATGGGCTTCTGGCTGCAATTCGCCGACCCGCAACTGGTCGACCAGCAGAAATCCGCGGTGGCGCAGAAGTAGGGTAGTGCCGCGAAGCAGCCTAGCGCCGGACATTAGCCGCGAAGCGGCAGAAGAATGCAGCCCAGGGCGCAAGCCCTGGGTGAGTCCGAGGCAAATCCAGCCCCAACGGGGCGAAAGAAACCGAAACGGCGAAACCCATGAACCTCACACGACGTAACTTCCTCGCCGCCGCGGCGGCCGCTCCATTATTCCTCCGCGCCACCGACAAATCCGCCACCAAACCCCCAATCCTAGGCCAGGGCGACCACACCTACGAAGCCGTCCACGACTGGGGCCAGCTCCCGCGCACCATCAAATACGGCAACACGCACGGCGTCTGCGAAGATTCCCAGGGCCACATCTACATTCATCACACGGTCCACGCCACCAGCGAAAGCCAGGACACGTTGGTGGTCTTCGACGAAAAAGGAAAATTCGTCCGCTCGTGGGGCAAGCAATTCAAAGGCGGAGCCCACGGCCTAAGCATCCGCAAAGAAGGCAACGAAGAGTTCCTTTATCTCTGCGACTACCAGCACGGCATCGTGACCAAGCGAACCCTGAAGGGCGAAGAGGTCTTCACTCTCGGCTATCCCGCCGAATCCGAAGCCTACAAACCGAAGAGTGACGGCTCCGCAGTTCTCTACAGGCCCACGAACGTGGCCTTTGCTCCGAACGGCGACATCTACGTCGGCGACGGCTACGGCTCCAGCTTCATCAATCAATACACGCAGAACGCCGAGTTCATCCGCACCTTCGCCGGATTCGGCAAAGACGCCGATCACGTCGACTGCCCGCACGGCCTCTGGGTCGACACCCGCACCGAGACGCCGTTGCTGGTCGTAACCGACCGCGGCAACAGCCGCCTGCAGCGCTTCACGCTCGATGGCAAGCACGTCGATTCCATCGAAGGCACATCGAAAATGCCGTGCTTCCTGCACGAGCGCAACGGCGACGTCGTGATCGCGGACTTGCTGAGCAAAGTGACAATCCTCGATCGCCAAAACAAAGTGGTCGTCAGCCTGGGTGAAGGCGAATACACCAACAAAGACTGGAGTTCCGTGCGAAATCAAACTCCCGGAACCTTCGTCCCCGGCCGCTTCGTCTGTCCCCACGGCGCCTGCTTCGACCACAACGGCAACATCTTCGTAGTGGAATGGGTAGAAATGGGCCGAGTCACCAAACTCCGCAAGGTGGCCTGAGTCAGGCGCCGCGTTTGTTGCGGCGTTCCGCTTTATAGTCGTAGGTCGGATCGAAGTCAAAAGTGCCGAAAGCCTTTACGATGCTTGCCCGGTTTAGCCGCGCCGAGTCCTTGCTAGTGGATATTTTCCCCTTGGCCAAACGCTTCACGCCACCGCGTGCTGGCTTTCTCGCAATGCTTCGATTCTCGCACACGTTACCGCGCTGGTCCGATAGTACCGAACCCTTCCACCCGGCTGCGTTTATTCATTTCGGGCCCCTGAGACTTGTCATTCCGAATCGGCTTTAGCCATGAGGAGTCTGCTTTTTTCAGAAGTTGGAAGTCCAGATTCGTCGCCGCTAAAGCGCGCTCGGAATGACATCGGTTTGCCTACTCCTTCGCCTCTTCCGGCACCACCTTCATCTCCAGCTTCTCCGTATACCTCAAGACCGTCAGCGAACTGCTCACTCCCACCCGCGCATCCGTGAGCAGGCTATGCAGATCATCCACCCCGGCCACCGGTTTGCCATCGAGCGCCACAATCACATCGCCCTCGCGCAACCCCGCGCGCTTCGCCGGACTGCCTTCCGTCACCGAAGCCACCACCACGCCGCTCTCCCGCGGCAAATCGTAAAAGCGCACCAACCGCCGATGCAGCGGCGTGGTCTGCGCCTCCACGCCGATGTAGCCGCGCCGAATGCGCCCATCCCGCAGCAACCGTCCGGCAACAAACTTCGCCGTATTGATTCCGATGGCAAAGCACAGTCCCTGCGCGCCCATAATCGTAGCCGTATTCACGCCGATCACGTGACCGTCCGAAGTCACCAGCGGGCCGCCCGAGTTCCCCGGATTCAACGACGCATCCGTCTGAATCACATCTTCAATCAACCGCCCGGAGTAAGACCGCAACGACCGCCCCAGCGCGCTGACCACGCCCGCCGTCACCGTGTACTGAAATCCGTAAGGATTCCCGATTGCTATCGCCAATTGACCAACCCGCAGTTTCTGCGAATCCCCCAGTGGCGCAGCCACCAGATTCGGCGGCTCGCTGTTCGGTATGTCGATGCGAATCACCGCCAGGTCCGTCGCCGGATCATCACCCAGCGTGTGAGCAGGGAAGTGCCGCCCATCAGAAAATGAAACCCGAGTCCGCGTGGCATCATGCACCACATGGCTGTTGGTCAGAATCAGTCCATCAGGAGCAAACACAAATCCCGAGCCGCCGCCTTGCCGCTCGCGCGGTTCACCGGAACGCTGCCGCCCGGCCGCCTGGGTGACATCGATCTTCACCACCGAAGGGCTAATCTTCTCCGCCGCCGACACGATGGCCTGCGAGTAAGCATCCAGCAAACTCGAATCGGGTAACGAGCTCTCACTCGAGGTCTGAGCGGAGAGCCCGGAATGGTCCGCCAAAGAGCGGATATTGTTTTCTAAAGTCATGGCTGGTAGATGAAGCTTGAAGGTCTTGGGATTCAGGACAGGACTACGAGGGGATCGCACTGAACCGGCGTCATCCCGAAGCCCCGCGTTTTCTCCAGCGGGGCGAGGGATCTCGCGCGAATCGCCGCAAGCCAAACCATCTACTTAATCCGAGCCCGCAGCCGCGTAGCCTCACTAGCCACAATGCAGGCCTGCGGCGCCTGAGCCAGCGCCACCGCAGCCTCCCGCCCAGAGCCACAAGCTCCTCAGCACTCATCAACTTCTGCATCCCCTCAAACAACTGCCGCTCTTCTTTCCGAATGTGCCCCGAAAGATTCCCAGCGAGCACGCCGAGGCCCGATGAATCCAGCTCCCGAGCCGAGGCCCGTGAAAAAAGGTCTCGCAGAACGTCATGTTCCGCCACCAGTTCCAGCACCAGTCCCCGCAGCTCGCCGAAAATTTCTCCGCCGCCGGAAACAGATCCCGTTCCTCCGCCGCAAAGTGCACGACGATTTCGCTCTCGTATATTTGCTGAAGCTCCGCCTGCCAGGCTTCCATATCCACTTCGCCCGCCTGCAACGCCCGGTCCAGCCGCACGCACACCGCCAGCGCATGCTGGTGCTGGTGCGAAAGCGGAATCAGGTTTTTATCGCGGAGCATCAGACGGTGGAGGAAGTGGCTGCCGAGCGCAGCCATTCCCGTTCGTTCTTGGTCGGCGGAGTGACGATTTCCGGGCTCGTGACCACAGGCCGAAGCGTGATCCAGTCGGTGCGCACGCGGTCCCATTCCTGCATCAGCAGGCCATAAGACTCGAAGAACTGACGGATGCGCAGCCGGTCCCAGCCCACAATATCCTCGAGAATCGGAGCCAGCACCGCCAGCGCGTTGCCGCTCAGCACAGTCCTCTTCGCCACCTGCGAGACGTGCTTCGCTTCCGAGACCGCGATGGTGAATCCATCGCGCACGTTGACGTGCAGCATCACGTGAACGTCCGAGCTGCCGTCGCCGGTGTAGACAATGTGATCAGGCCCGATTTGCAGATCAGCCTGCAACCGGTCCAATGCCGCCACTTTGCCGTAGCCCGCCGTCGCCCGCACGATGGTGTCAATCTCCCCGGTCGAAGTATAAAGAAACTCAGTCCCATAGATATGATCAGCCGGCACGATTCCTTCCAGCGCCGACTTGATCACTTCCACTGGCGCAGCCGATAGAACGTAGAAATCAAAATGGTAGCCTTCGATCCCATTCTCCAGAATCTTGTAAAGCTGCTCGATGTTCTCCTTCAAACGAATGCTCTTTCCCACCTCAAGCAGATGTTCTTTGCGCACCCGCGCCTTGAACTCAGGATCGTGCAGCAACAAATAGGCGAGTTCCGCCCCCTGCTGCACCAGGTTCAGTTTCGCCATGCCCTGCGCCTTGCGCTCGAACTCGGCGGTCGGAATCCCCACCAGTTCGCTCAACACGTATCCCGAATCATTGAAGGTCAACGTCTGATCAAAATCACTGGCAAAAAGATAGCGTTTCAAAGGTTTCTCACTCATGACTCCATTAGATTCGACCCGCGCCTGAATAGCCAATAAAAAACATCAATGGCAACTATTACGAAGGGTGCAAAGTATGAATCCTCGGTGAATTGTGAACATGCTCTCATGTGACTGAAAAAACAGGAGTTATTTATCCTCAACCTGGCCAGAGATTCAGTCCGGCGTCAACCAGAAGCATGGCGAAATTGAGCAGCAGAATTTCTTATCGCGGGCATTTGAATTTTCAATCTCCGGACGAACAAAAGCAGTCTTAAGATGTCGCCAGCAGTAACGATCTGGCCGATGGAGGCGCGCGATGAAAAAATGTAGATCGATTTCCGCCGGGGTAGTCCTTCTCCTTCTCTTGCTGCCTACGCTGATGGCAGCTCAGGGGATGTCTGGGAAAGCAGTGATCCTCTCCGGCAAGGTCAGTGATGATGGCAAGATGATCATCAGTGACACCAACGAAAAGTGGGCGGTGAGCAACACCGACGCCTTGATGGGACGTGAAGGTCAACCGATCACAGTGAAATGCCGGCTCGACCTGGAGAAAAACAAAGTCCAGATCATCTCGGTCAAACGCGCAGAGAACGAAACCAGGTACGCGGCCAACAAGGGTGATTCTGCGTTTCGACGTTGAACGCACGCTGGCGATCGTGGGCTGACGTCTCGCCGCGCGGGTATGAGCAAGAGTCTCATCCCGCTACGGGTGCCTGATTCCCTCCACTGCCCGGTCCGGCGGGCCCAGATATTTTTTCCCGCAATAAGTCTTCGACGTCCCCGAGCTTGTCGCCCAGTAAGTTGAGCTTGCGGGCCAAGCCCTGAATTTCCGACTCCGCCCGGCGATTCACGTCGTAATCCAATTCGCCGCGCAGCCGGTCTTTGGTGTCCTGGCGATTCTGGCTCATCATGATGACCGGAGCTTGAATGGCGGCCAGCATCGAGAGAATCAAATTCAGCAGGATGAAGGGATAGGGGTCCCACGAAGAGCGGCCCAAGGCGACCTGAACGACTGTGTAGACGACGAGAGCGGCCAGAAACGAGAGGATAAAAGTCCACGAGCCGCCGAAACCGGCAACCATGTCCGCGATGCGCTCGCCGAATGTGGCCTCGGCCTCGATCATGTCGTTGGGATTACGTGCCGCGCGGACCCGTACCAGCTGCTGCGCCGCATGGAACTGGCGCCCCAGCACGGCCAGCATGTCCATCCCCGCGTGCGGCTTGCGCTGCAGCAGCACCGAAATGTCATTCCGGTCCACCTCGATGCAGACCGTGTCTTCCAGCGCGACGGAATTCGTCTGGTGAGGCGTCTGGTCGAGCATCGAGGCAAAGCCAAAGAACTCGCCATACGAGGGCTCGTCGACGATCACTTCCTGATGATCTTCGTCGACCGTAGTAATCTGCACCCGGCCGGAGACCATGACGTAGGCGCGGCCTCCCGGATCGCCGATTTTGTAAATGCGCTGTCGGGCGCTGAATTTCTTCAGCTCGACTTGTCCGGCCAAAACGGCGGTCTCTTCTTCATCCAGTAATGCGAACAGAGGAACCTGTCGCAGGGCTTCAGGGTTGCACGCCATCGGTCACCTCGTCGGCGCGGAAATCGATCGCGCCCGATTTCTGTCGCCAGCATGGTAAATGAGGTGAGGGCCACCGCGGTATTTCGTAGTGGAGGACGCCCTCGTCCGCCTGCCCTGAGCGAAGTCGAAGGCCCACCCCCTCGAACCAGAGCTAGGCCCCTCGGATAGAGGCGTCCGGGGTAACACGTTTCGTCCTCAGGCGATTTTTCGAATCTGCTCCATCGTTCCAAACCACCGGTCCAGCGACTCCGCTCCCGACATGAAAGTCGGATCGAAGTGAACCTCGCTCGCGCCGATACTCTTGCATGCGGCGGTGTCTTCCTTGATCTGCTCCAGCGTGCCGGAAAAAATCGGACGATCTTTGCCGAGCGGCTTGTCGGAAAGCAACAAATTGGCGCGCACCACCATGGCCAGCGACGCCGGATCGCGTCCCGCCTCTTTCGCCATCCCCTTAATTGCACCAAACATCTGCGCCATGCCTTCGACCGGAATCCCGGTTGGATTCCATCCGTCTGTCATAGTCGCCACGCGCTTCAACGCGGCGGGAGCAAACGCCGCCATATAAATTGGCGGATGCGGTTTCTGCACCGGCTTCGGCCCGATGAATGATTTTGGCACGGTGTAGAATTTTCCGCGAAATTCCACGGGGTTGGTGGTCCAGACGGCCTTGAGCACTTGCAGGAATTCGTCCGCCACGGCGCCGCGCTTCGTCATGTCTGCGCCGGTAGCGTCCATTTCGTCCTTCGACCAGCCCAAGCCGAAGCCCACCCGCAGCCGTCCGTTGGAAAGATAATCGAGCGTAGTCAGGCGCCGGGCCAGCATAGCGGGGTTGTAGTAGGGAATATCGAGCACGCTGGTGCCTAGGCCGATCTTCTTGGTGAGCGCAGCGGCATACGTCAACGCCTCAACCGGATCGAGCGAGTGCTTGTAACCTTCCGGCAGCGAACCGTCGGGCGTCGCGGGATAGGGTGTTTGCGGCTTGACCGGCCACAGCAGCCGCTCGATCGTCCACAGGCTGTCGTAGCCCAGAGCTTCAGCGCGCTGCGCCACTTTGGCCACGGCGTCCGCGGTGGCGACCGGACCAATGTTGGGGAGAGCAAAACCGATTTTCATACGCGGGGGATCCTCGTCGGGAATTTGTTCGGGGGGTGAGCGAAGTATAGGAGCGGATAAGCGGGAAGGTCAAGGCGATGTAGGCGCGAGCGTCCGCGCTTGTGCGGCAGTGCCAAACGTTCCGCGCGGAGCATTGCGCAGATTTGCGCAAATGTCCCGGCCGGAACATTGTTAATATATTACTGTAAGTACATAACTATACGTAAATACGGAGACGCTGCTACGTTGAGTGATGTTAGGGCGGGCGGGCGATTTTTGCGAGAATCGGGGCCGGACCACGGATCCAGTCGCAGACACCGGCAAACGCTCTTTTGGAAAGACCCTTTACTTCGGGCTGGGTCCCAGGTTTGCCAAAACCGGGCAAACCTGGGGCACCCAAGATCCCGAGCAGGTGCTCGTCTCCAGAGTATCCGGATTCTCCACAAACATGGTGAGCGTCTGCGAGGCTGGTCGGTCACAGAGCTTTTCTGTAGTCGACGACGATAATGTAACCGGCGGGTTCCGAATCGAGCCGTTGGAGGATTTCGTTAGCGTCCGGAGTTGTGCGCCCGGTCATCATGCCGAGTAGCTGTGAACCGTTAACATCCTCGTCGACGAAGCTGTCTTTGACTTCGACGTGATACTCGTCGTCGGCTGTTTTCGTGATACGCATATCGCTCATACGCTGCCAGGTTCCTTTCGTTCTCCTACTGTTGCGTCACCAGCTCGGCGAATTTTGCCAGATCGATGTTGCCACCGCTCACCACGCAGACGACTTTCCCTGAACCGCATTTGCCGCTGAGGCCGGCGGCTACGGCGCAGGCTCCCGCGCCTTCACTGATCACGCGATTGCGTTCTGCCACCAGGCGCATGGCCCGGCGAGTTTCTTCGAGAGTGCAGACAATCGAGCCGGCGAGCAGATGATGCGCCAGGTCCCACATGCGGGGAAAGACGGACTTGCCTCCGCAGCCGTCTACAAAACTGGCCTTCCAGCTGGGAAATTTCTGGGGTGAGCCCACCGCGAATGAGAGCGCCAGTGGAGCCGCGGTTTCCGGCTCGGCGGCGAAGACTTTCGCTTTGTGTCCGCGAGCTTTCAGGGCGGCGGCAATGCCGCACGACAAGCCGCCTCCGCCGAAGCCGGCCACGACGCACTCCGCGTCAGGCAGGTCCTCGATGATTTCGAGCCCGGCGGAGGCATTGCCCGCGATGAACGCGTCATCTTCGAAAGGATGTATAAACGCGCCGGTCATGGCCTGATGTCCGCGTTCGGCCAGCGCCTGCCAGCATTCATCGTAAGAAGCCTTGACCACTTCTCCGCCCAAGCGGCGCACAGCATCGAACTTGGCCTGCGGAGCGGCGTCGATCATGAGGATCTTGCACGGCACACGCGCCTTGCGGGCTGCGAGGGCCACGCCCTGGGCCGCGTTGCCCGCGCTGACGGTCCACACACCACGGCGCCGCTGCTCTTCCGGCAGAAGCCGGACCGCATTGTAGGCTCCCCGAATCTTGAATGAGCCAATGGGTTGCAGGCACTCCAGCTTCAGATAAATGTCCGCAGGGCCGTCATAGTTAAGACGCACCAAGGGAGTGCGAATAGCGGCTTCGTAGACGTGCTGGCGCGCTTCATCGATGAGGGCTGCGGGAATGTTCCGTTGCGTGGATTTTTCGAGGGACGCAAGATTGGCGGCCATAGGGAAGTTAAATATACGCCTGCGGGGAAACCCCAAGGTTAGAGGGCACGTCTGGCTTGGCGCCTCTGATGATGAGCCAGAGCATGAATGCAACTTCCCCGAAGGAGGCGATCTGAAAATCGGTAAATACCTTGCCGTAATATTGCGGCCCCAGCACGCCCGTAAGGCTGAGCACCAGCCACCCCAAGCCGTCGAAGGCCAGCCATACGCCCAGGAACCGCGGCAGGAATCGCGACCGGTACACCAGCAACGCGAGCGGAAGAAGCCAAAGTCCAAAGAATATTTCGTCAAGAACCAGCCCTTGAAAATGCAGGTTGAGAAACAGCATAGCCAGAGCCTCGCGCTGAGGCTTTTCGAGTATGGATAGAAAATCAGCTCCACGCACCAGGGTGAGGGCAGCGATGGAGTTCAGTTCATTCAAAAATGCTATGGGGATCGAGACCGCAACCAATAACACCATGAGCGAGGCGCACCGCCGGTTGACCGTCTTGAGGAGGCCGTACAAAGCCAGAACCACGAAGATAAAACCGGCCTGGCTGATGAGCTGCGCAGCGATACCAAGGCGAAAGAGCGTTTCGTTAGCCGCGATGTTGCTGGCCGTCGCCGCGGCGTTGCCGTGCACGATGAGCTTGCTGGGGACATAAACCATGGCGAAGACGCCAGGTATTGACATACCTACGTACAGCAAGCCCGCGAGCCGGCCTAGATTCTTGATGGTGGGCATGTGTCCTCACTCGTAGGGAGTTTAGCCTGTAATACGGCGGAGGCGGTCGCAAGGTTTCCGGGAACTTAGGGACAGAGGTGACTCGCCCAATTTTTTGTGACCTGAGTGGGGAACCCCGGATACGTTCCGTATGTCTTCGATTTTTCTTTCTCCCGATTTTTGTCGCGGTCGGTGGCTTCGAGCCGGGTCCAGGTTTGCCAAAACCGGGCAAACCTGGGGCACCCAAGATGCAGAGCAAGTGCTTTTCTCCAAACCACACACT
Source organism: Terriglobia bacterium (assembly GCA_963765285.1). Taxonomy (GTDB): domain Bacteria; phylum Acidobacteriota; class Terriglobia; order Terriglobales; family Acidobacteriaceae; genus CAVWZH01. The sequence continues at coordinate 917,701 of CAVXVR010000004.1, read as the reverse complement.
TCACCTTGACAATCCCTGATTTGTGGCGTAAAAACCCAATTCTAAGCGCTTTGATGATTTTGAGCGTTGCCACGAAACCGTCAACTTGCCCCCCGCCGGGCAGCCATTCACGGACGTTGCGAGCCGTTTGACTACCAGTCCAGGATCGAGGAGCCGGCATGACACCGAAAGACAAGGACAGCACAGCTGAACTCGAAGTATTGGCCATTGATGGCGGCGTCCCGGTCAGGACAACTCCCTGGCCGCTGGAATTTTCCGGGATGCACTATGTGGATGAAGCCGAGATCGAGGCCGTAACGCGGGTGCTGAGAAGCCGTTCGCTGTTTCGCTACTACGGCATGAATCTGCTGGGAGAAGTGGCGGCGTTTGAGCGTGAATTCGCCGAGTTCACCGGGGCCAAACACGCACTGGCAGTCACAAGCGGCGGCGGCGCCCTGGAAGCGGCGCTGGCGGCTCTGGGGGTCGGTCCCGGGCAGGAAGTGATTGTCCCCGCCTACATGTGGGTCGCGACCATCATGGCGGTGGTGAATCTGGGGGCCATTCCCATCCTGGCGGATATCAATGACACCTTTGGCCTGGATCCGGCCGACGTCGAGCGCCGGATAACGCCACGCACTTCGGGGGTGCTGGTGGTGCACATGAGCGGGGCTCCGGTCGACGTTGCCGCGCTGCGCGAAATTACCCGCAAGCGCGGGCTTTTTCTGCTGGAGGATTGCGCCCAGTGCGTCGGCGGCAGTATCAACGGCAAGAAAGTGGGCACTTTTGGCGACATGGGAATCTACAGCTTCCAGATGAACAAGAACATGAGCTGCGGAGAAGGCGGCGCAGTCATCACCGATGACGACCGTCTCTACCATCGAGCGGTGGCCGCGCACGATATCGGCTACGCTCGCGACGAGGGCGGCCGCGCGATGTATGACAATCTCGATCTTTGCTTATGGGGCCACGCCCACCGGCTCGACGAAATGCGTGGCGCTGTGCTGCGCGTCCAACTGAAGAAGCTGCCCAAGATCATCGCGCATATGCGGGAGAGCAAATACCGGCTGCGTCGCGCACTAGAGGCTTTTCCGCAGGTGCGGCTGCGGCGGATGGTCGATTCCGCGGGCGATACCGGCTGCTTTTTGCTTATGACCTTCTCCACGCCGGAAGAGGCGCGCAGAGTGAATCAGGCGCTGCGCGCAGAGGGGATCGTCACTACTTCGCAGGGAAACACCGACGTGGTGATGACCGACTGGGGCCTGCATATCTATTCGAATATTGTGAGCCTGGTGAAAAAGACCAGCGTCGACAAGAAGGGTTTTCCCTGGAATCTGGCGGAGAACCGCGATTCGAAACCGGAGTATGCCAAGGGAACGTGTCCGCAGGCGGACAGCTTGTTTGAACGCACCGTTCTGCTCACGGTTCCGTCATGCCTGACCAAGGCAGACGAGGATGACCTGATTCACGCGTTCCAGAAGGTGTTAGGGAACTAAGGCCGGTTTTCAACACAGAGACACGGAGGCACGGAGACGTATGGTCCGTAGCTTTGGGCCGGGGATCCCAGGTTTGCCAAGTTCGGGCAAACCTGGGGCACCCAAGATCGCTGCTAAGTGCTCTTCTCGAGGATTAGACTCTCTCGGATGCTAGTTTGCCTTCTTCAGGCTGTCGCGCCAGGCCATGACTTCCAGTTCGGCTCGGACAGCATCCTGGACGTTGATTACGGGGCGGGCCTGCATAGTGAATGCAGGGAGCATCGAGCAGAATTTGTGGATCGTCAGCGGATCGTCGCAGTCCACCAATAGGTGCCCACCCCAATCGCCCACGCGCACTACGAAAAACTCGATCTTGAAATTGGCTGGCGCCTTCCACTGACCAAAAACCTCGAGGATTCGCTTCTGGGCATTCTCGTACTCCGCAGGGGAACCTTGCGGGCGCTCGTCCCAGCTGATGACGTATTTCATCTGATCTCCTTTGTTGGAATGTGTGACCGATCACGGCGGGTTGAGTCTACTCCTCTCGGCGATGAGATTGGGGCGATCCCCTCGGGTGAGCACCGTAGGTCTCTCCACTCCACACCACGATCCTGATCGGATCGTGGTGTTCCGGCCGGGATGACAGGCGCCCTTGTGGTTTTGCAGTAATCCTGGGGTTTTACAGCAGAACGGCGTAGCGGAAGGGGCGCTCTTCGATGCTTTTCCAGAAGCAGGCGAGGATGATGACGCTGGCGATTGCCGCGTAAGCGCACCATAGCGAGGTGAAGGCGTAGCGCTTGACCGCCATGACAGCCAGCAGGATCACCAGGTTGGCTGCGCCGAAGAAGACCATCATTTTGATCTTGGAGAAAAACAGTGTGCCGCAAGTAGCGATCACATAAAGCACGGCGACCGCGGTATGGTTGGTGGCCGGATTGACGTAGACGATGCTGTTTTGCCGGACATACACCTGAAACGGGTACGCGATCAAAGCCCACAAAAAATAGAGTGTAGTTGCTGCGCCGAGCACGAGAAAAGGCGCCATTTGCTGGCGGGCCCTAGCCGTGGGCTCGAACAGATATACGCTCAGTGGCAGCAGAAAAGGGAGCAATCCCTGGGCATAGAGCATGAAGGCCGCGGCCATGTTGCGCGTGACCGTTGGCGAGAGAGCGCCGTCCAGGCCGAGCCAGACGAAGCCCTCGATGAACTGGTGAATCGCAAACAGCGTGGGCAGGGAGGCGAAGAGGAGTTCGCGGCGATGCTTTACTCTGGTCAGGGTGACGACGCCGACGGCACCCAGAACTCCGCTGCCAACGAAGTTGGCTGTGGCTGAAAAGCACAAGGTCACGTTCCTCGCTTGCGAAGGGTACACCTAATGTGGTGCAACGCGAATCATTTTGTGCCCCCGGTGGGGACAGCGCCGGCGAAATCAAAATCTTGAACTCGACACCTACGGAACGATGACTCTTTCTTCAACCACGGACCTGGCCGTGCGCGATAGATCTGCGAACACCTGTAAATCCGCGGTCGCGGCCTGACCTTCGGGCGTGGCCCAGGCGGTCTCCATTGCGTCCCGGTCGTCAAAATACAGTTCGACCACGCAATCCCAGGGCGGGCGTTCACGTTTTGGGTCTGGCATCACGAAGTTTTGCCGGTATCGCCGGAGGCCGGGAATCTTCTCGGCTAGTGGCTGGTGGACATCGATGAAGTAAGAGCGAAATTTCTCCGCGGTCCATCCGGGCTTGCGATGCAGGACCACAATGAACTTGAGCATGGCTTCGGCGCCTCAGCTTGCAAAACAGGTTCGGTTTCGCCCACGGATTCTTCTCTTCGCCTGCTCACAAGATCAAGACTTAAGAAGGCACCGCCAGCTTTTCAGGCTGGCGGCGAATCCGACGACAAAGGTCACACTGGTTCCGATCGCTACCCACCACGTCCAGGGCACCGGGGTGAATAGCCATAGATAGAGTTCGGTAAGGAATCCGCAGAGCATTCCAATCATGGCTCCATTTTGGCTGGCGCGGCGGGTCAGCACGCCCAGCAGAAAGACCCCTAACAGGGCGCCGTAGGCTACCGATGCAATTTGCAGTCCCACCTCGACTACGCGCCCTACTTTGTGCAGCGAAAGCACAGCCAGCGCAAACAATAGCATTGCCCAAAAGAATGTTGCCACGCGGGAGAGGCGCATGCGGGTTTGTTCATCTGTTTGCGGCCGGAAGCGGACGTAAAAATCCATGATCGTGCTCGACGAGAGCGAATTCAGTGCCGCGCTGAGGTTCGACATGGCGGCAGCCAGAATCGCCGCGATCAGCAGGCCGGAGATTCCATGCGGCATGCGACTGACAATGAATGTGGGATAGATGCGGTCGGCGCGGCCGAAACTGGACGAGGGCTGGCGGTAAAAGGCCCATAGCATTACACCGACAATCAAAAACAAACCAAACTGAAACAAGATCGCCACTCCGCTCGAGAGCAATGCCGTTACCGATTGTTTCTCGCTGCGCGCTGCCAGGAGCCGCTGCACGATGAGCTGATCGGTGCCGTGGCTGGCGGTGGTCAAGAATGTTCCTCCCACTACGCCTGCCCAGAAGGTGTAAGGCAGCCATAGTGTCGGCGTAAAGTTGAAGACTTGCAGTTTGCCCGCGCTTGCGGCGGCAGCGTGAATGGCCGCCCATCCCCCGGGGACAAGATGCAGAATGGTGAACAAACCGACCAGCGTTCCTCCGACGTAGATGACGGTCTGCACTACGTCCGTCCAGATGACTGCCGCTAGGCCGCCTTCAAAGGTGTAGATCAACGTAAGCGCGGTGATGATTGCGATGGATGCGACCTCGCCGGTGCCCAACGCAATCGCCACCACGATGGAGACGGCATACACACGGACGCCTTCAGCAGCAGCGCGAGTCAGCAGAAACAGGCCGGCCGTCAAGGAGCGCAGCCTGGGTCCGAAGCGGCGTTCGATCAGCTGATACGCGGTGTAGAGGTCACCGCGAAAATATTGGGGCAGCAGAATGAAGCTGATGATCACGCGCCCCAGCACATATCCCATGACCACCTGAAGAAAAGTCAGATTCGTGTCGTAGGCGAGGCCCGGGATGCTGATGATGGTCAGGGTGCTGGTTTCGGCGGCGACGATGGAGAGAGCGATGGCCCACCAGGGGATGTTGCGGTCCGCCAGAAAATAGTCGCGCAGGGTGCGCTGGCGCTTGCGAAAACGCAGGCCGAAGAGAGTGATCCCGGCGAGATAGATTGCGATGATCGCGAGATCGAGTTGGTTCAAGCCCATGGGTCTCCAGAAATCTACCACGGAGCCGTCGTTCGGCTGCCTAGTTCGGTAGCGGCGCTGTGGTAAAACTACGGGCGTGATCTTTCTCGGCATCGATGGTGGTGGCAGCAAGACTGCCTGCCTGGTGGGCGACGAAAGCTCGGTTCTGGGAAGTGGCTCAGCTTCGGGTTCGAACCCGGTTCGTCTCGGCGAGGGCAAGGCCCGCGAGGCGTTGGTATCCGCGATCAGACAAGCTTGCGAGGTAGCGGGGGTTACACCGGCCGATATCCATCGCACTTGTGTTGGACTGGCTGGGGCGGCACGGCCGGAGATTTCCGCACTGGTCCGGCGGATCATCGCAGAAGTCGTCTCCGGCGAGATTGAAATCGTGGGCGACATGGTGATTGCGCTGGAAGCTGCTTTTGGCGCCAGCCCGGGCGTGATCGTGATTGCCGGCACAGGGTCAATTGCTTACGGACGTAATGGCAAGGGCCAGACTGCGCGGGCCGGGGGATGGGGCCACGCCGTTTCGGATGAAGGCTCCGGCCACTGGATCGGACGCGCCGCAGTGTCGGCCGCACTGCGCGCCAGCGATCAAAGCGGCGAGCGGCGTTCCGCGCTGCTGGCGCAGATCATGAAATTGTGGCGCGCGGAAAGCCGCACCCAGCTTGTGCTGGCGGCGAACGCTTCACCTGCTCCTGATTTCGCAGCGTTGTTGCCCGCGGTTCTCGCCGCAGCCGACTCGGGCGACGCCGGCGCACGCAAAGTTCTAGTCCGGGCAGGAACGGAACTATCCGACTTGGCGGGAGTCGTGATCCGCCGCCTTTTTCCGGGAGAAGATGCTGTTCCGGTGGCCATGTCCGGCGGTGTGTTTAGTTACTCGCCAGTTGTGTGCCAGACTTTCTACAACGGTCTGCACTCGGTGTGTCCAGCCGCGCAAGTGAACGCGCAGGTGATTGAGCCGGTTCGCGGCGCACTTGAGCTGGCGCGCCGGGGCTGCCGGGATAGCGACAGCAGAGATGGCTCTTGAGCACTCCATTTCGACCCGCGAGGTTTCACAGCCAGCTTCTTCCACCCTTTCCTCGGACGCTCTTCATCGCACCCTGCATGACGAATTGGCCGCGGCTGCTTTTAACCCGGCCCTGACCGAAGAATTAGCCCTGGCTCTGCTCAAACGTCCCGATCTGCCAGGGGAAGTTCTTGCTCGCATGAGCAAGAACGGGGGTCTTGTAAAACTCCGCAAGGTTAAGCTGGCACTGGTGGAGCATGCCAAGACTCCGCGGCACATTGCAGTTCCGTTGCTGCGGCAGTTGTTCACCTTCGACTTGATGCGAGTTGCAATCCTGCCCACCGTTCCCACCGATATCAAGCGGGTCGCGGATGAAGCCCTCATCAATCGCCTGGAAACCATTGCATCCGGGGAACGCCTTTCGCTGGCCAAGCGTGCCTCGGGCCGCGTGGTGGCTGCTCTTCTCCTTGATTCCGAGGAGCGCGTGGTGCGTGCTGCACTGGAGAACTCCCGGCTCACCGAAGCCTCGGTCATTACAGCGCTCACGCAGCGTGGTGCGCCTTCGGCGTTCGTTGAAGCAGTCTGTCGCCATGGGAAGTGGTCTCTGCGGCGGGAAGTGCGCTTGGCGCTGTTGCGTAACGACAAAACGCCACTGGCTCGCGCTCTCGAATTTGCGCGCTCACTTCCGCCCGCTCTGGTGCGGGAAGCTCTTCAAAGCTCCAGCTTGCCGGAGAGCACCAAGTCCCTTTTGCTAAAGGAAATCGCGGTTCGCCGCGGGAACGATCAAACCACGGCCGTATGAGCCAAGGGCTCCAATTCTGCTAAGCTCATCAGGGCAAACATCAAAAACCAGAGGACAAAATCGTGCGCGTAGTGGCCGGAATCGATCTGGGCGGAACTGCCGTCAATTATACGTTGGTGGATCCGCAGGAAAAGTTTCTCATCGAGGGGTTGTGTGAACACCCAGCGCTTTCGAAGCAAGGGCCGGAGGTCTGTCTGCAGCAGATCGCCGACGGTCTCAAGATTGCCGCTGAAAAAGCGGGCGTTTCCCTCGCGGACGTGATCGCCATCGGCCTGGACGCTCCCGGTCCGGCCAGCGCAGAGGGCCGGCTCAGCGCGCAGGGTTCGACCAACTTCGTTCATCCCCGGTGGGCGGGGTTCGACATGTGCACAGGTCTGTCCCGCAAGCTGGGCAAGCCGGTGTCTTTCCTGAACGACGCCAACGCGGCAGCCCTCTGGGGACACTACACGATCTTCGGCGCCAACAGCCGCGAGACCTCGATTTCGGTGGTGATCGGTACGGGTAATGGCGGCGGCATCATCCTCGAGGGCAATGTGGTGAAAGGCAAGAACGGATTCGGCGGAGAGCTGGGCCACGTGCTCATCCCTTATCAGAGCATCGCGCGAACCGAGGGCATTAATCCGCAATGCAATTGCGGGCGAACCGGCGATCTGGAATCGCTGTGCTCTCTCACCGGGATTGAAAAAAATCTGCTACCGTATTTTTTGCCGCGGTATCCGGGCCACGAACTGGCAAAACTCGACCTTCATCAGGCGGCAAAATTGGTGCGGGGTTTGGCGGATAAGGGTGACGCGATGTCTAAAGAAATTTTTCGGGTCCAGGCGCACGCCCTGGGCCTCTTCTTCGACGAAATGGTCAATACGTTCGATCCCAATGCATTGATTGTCGGAGGCGGCGCGCTCGAGGCGAGCCCTGAGTTCCAGCGCTGGTTCCTGGCAGAAATCCGTGTGGGAATGCCGTCTCAGCGCGAGGAGCAGGCCGACATTCCTATTCACGTGATGCCCAATGGCGACACCGCGGGAGCGCGGGGCGCTGCTTTGGAAGCACTGAAACTTGCCCGGCAAGATGGTCGGATGTGAGGGCTTGTCGCACAAATTGCCGGCGTGACCCGTGATTACGACGGTGATCTATTAGCAACATCGCAAGACAGGGAAGAATGGGCGCAGCGGGGTATTGATCTGAAACCGGCGCGCCATCGCGGTTTGACCTATTTTCGCGGCATCGATGTGACCGCATTTGCGGGCATTATGCTGGCCCTGGTGGCGGTGTTCTTGCTTCCCGCGATGCTCGTGGATCGGCATCAGCACGGTCCAAGCGCTGACCTGCCGAAAGTACGCTACCCCACCCCAGTGCGGGGCGCTCTTCGAGACGATGCTCTAGTAATCACCGTGGAGCGCGACGGCCGCATCTTTCTCGGCAATGATCAGGTTGGAGCCGACCGACTCGCGGCAGGAATTGCGGCGGGCCTGAATCGTGGCGCCGAACGCAGGGTCTACATTCGGGCGGACGCCCATGCCAGGTATGGTGCTGTGCTGGATGTTTTGGGCAGTGTACGGAGCGTCCAAATGGAACAGGTCACCTTTCTCGTAGACCAGCGCCGGGCGACCGTTTCCAGTCATTGAACGCCGCGACGAGTGTGTTTCATTTCTGATACGCGCGGGGAAACCTGCTAAGTTGCCGCCGGTGCGCTCTTTGTTTTAGTTTTTGCGTTGTCCCCTTCCACGCGATTGTGGTGCAGCAGGTCTACGAGGGCCTGGTATAGACGAGTGCGCGTAACGAAGCGTTCGCTGGCGCGAGTGATGTAGCGGACGTGCACTTCCACGCCGGAGGTGGTGGGCCGCAGATTCACGGCCGGCGCTGCGGAAAGCGGTTGAGCGCCATGCCGATGCGTGGCGCTCTCCCATTCCTTCTCGGCGGCGCGCGCGTTCTTCTCGGTTTCTTTTGCCACCATCTTCTGCATCGAGTCGATGATGGGATAGGGGTTCTCGTTCGAAGGCACCAGAATCTCGATCTCATCCCAGAGCCACTGCCCGCTGGTGGAGAAGTTGAAGAAGTGTCCTTCGATGGCGAAGCTGTTCACGAAGGCGACTTTTCGTCCGGTAGGATGCCCGGTATCGGCCCAGTTTCCGGTTTCGAGTAGCACGGTGCGCAGCAAGCTGACTTCGATCACTTCGCCGACTACGCCGTTGATCTCCACCCAGTCGCCGACGCGTAGGCCGTTGCGCCCCATCAGCAAGAACCAGCCGACAAAGGCGACGATGAAATCCTTCAGCGCGACCGTCAGGCCTGCGCCCGCCAGACCCAGAATCGTGGGCATCTGGCTGGGCGCGCCGAAAATCACAAACGCGATCAGCAGTACAGCGATGGCCTGCAGGGCAAATCGCACCACGGAACGCAAGGTGTGCAGTCGCGTACGGTCGGCGCCCAGCCCACGGAAAACGCGATCCACCAGGCGCGCTGCGAGGTAAAGAAGCAGGAGGATGAGCGCGATCAGCAGGCCAGATCGGATCATCCCATGGACGGCGGCCCGCTCGCGGGCGGTCACCAGATCTTCCCAGCTCGTGTAAGCGGTCGCCAGTTCATCCTGGTCCTGAATGCGTTTGTCCAGATCGGCCAGGTCTTTTTGTTCAGCCGAGAGCTGGCGCAACGAACTGATCGCGGTCGTAGCCGAGGGCCTCGAGCCTTTCCCCGCCGCGCCCGGACTGATTCGTGCTGCGGCTTCCTGGGTGAGGGTTTGCTTGTTGGATTTCTCCTCGGTCAACTGTTTTTCCAGAGCGTCGTGCGCAGCTCTGAGTTTCTCGGCGGCCTGATTGGCTTGCTCTCGCGCTTGCTGTAGCTGCGGGGATTTTGCGCGCAACGATCGCCAGGCGAGAAATTGCCCAAGCAAATCGTCCGCGAGGGGCTTAGTATCGGCGTTCGCCGCGGCCCGGGGATGGCTGGCCTCAGCCGCCTGGGTGGCCTCATGCCGGTTGAACTGCCGCTGGATGCGGCTGAGCGGGTCACCCCCAGCGCGCAGCAGGTCTTCCTTGGCATCTTCCAGCTCGTCTTGATCGAGCTCCATCTGAGCGCGGGTTACGTCGAGTTGTTCTTGCAACTGGTCTTTGCGGTTTCCCACCACCCCGGCGAGTTGCTTTTCCAGCGCGGCAACCTGGGCCTGGCCCGCATTGACCGCAGCGTCAGCTTTATTGAGCCGCGTCAGAATCTCATGCGCTTCAGCCGTGGGAGGAGCGGGATGCGCCGCCGCATCGCGCAGGCCGTCGGCGAAGGACAGATCCACTTCATGATCAGAGAGCTTCAGCACCTGCTGCGCCAGCCGCTCTTCTTCCCGGTCGGCAGCCAAGGCGGCCATGGCGCGGGCCGTCTCCAGCGGACTCTCGTCGATCAGCCGCGGCCGGCGTCCGTGCGGGCTAGCGGTGCTGGCCTGCGTGGACGGTCTTGTCAGCCAGAAGCCTGCGCTGGCCACGAGCACCAGCATCAGCAGTCCCAGCATCGAAATCCACTGGCGGGTTTTCATTCCTGGGTCCGAAGCGAACCGGTTCGGCCATCATTATATGGCGTACTTTGGCCGTTGCAGGTCCCAGAAGGCCACACGCTTCCCAGTTCACAGGTACCGTCGTAACCCAGCGGCCCACGCCAAGCCGCTTACAATTTTGTGGATGAAGTGGTTCTTACCAGAACTCAACGATGCCTGGCGCCTGCCTTCCCGTGTCGCTGTGGCTGCGTGGTGTGTCTTCTACGTTGGATTCCTGATCTACGCCTTCGGCCAGCACGGCGGGTATCTGTTCATCGACTCTGCCAATCTGGTGGTCCACGAAGGCGGGCATTTGCTCTTCGGCTGGTTCGGGCAAGGAATCGGACTCTGGGGCGGCACCCTCCTGCAATGGCTGGTGCCCTTGCTGTTAGCGATGTATTTCCTGTTTCAGCGACAGGCTGCCGCGTTCGCCTTCTGCTTGTTTTTCTTCTTTGAAAACTGGCTCTACACGGCCACCTACATGGCGGATGCCCGGGCCATGGCTCTCCCGCTCGTCACCACCGGTGATCCCGATTTTGTGGAGCATGACTGGCACACGATTTTCTCCAGCTTGAATGTCTTGCAATACGACACGACCATCGCAGGCGTCGTAAGGCTGGTCGGCTGGTGTGGAATGGTCGGAGTTGTTCTCTGGCTGGTACGAAAAGTCATGCTCGCGGGATCGCCTGCCGAAAACTGAGACATGTCTGCTATTTTTACCGGCCTTTTCGCCCACTCTTGCGTTCGTTTGCTGACAATCGTGTGCTGACGGCGCGGTAAAATCCCTTCACGTTTCAGCGATTTCGATTCTCTTTCTCAGAATTTGCTCAAGGATGACCTCAGAATTTGCTCAAGGATGACCAATGAAAACGAAACTACTCACCCTGGTGCTTGTGGTCGGGTTTGCTGTTGTCGCATTCGTCCGGAAGACGGACGCTGACCCGAACGGCTCTGCCAAACTTACTCAACTCGAAGCTGACTTCAACCAGGCCACCGCGGATCACGGCTTTGACGGCTTCATGTCGTACTTTGCCGACGACGCGGTGGAACTGACGGCGGGTAGTCCGATTATTTCGGGCAAAGAAAACATACGCAAGGCATTGGGCCCATGGGGGCCTGATGTCAGCTTGAGCTGGAAACCGGTGCAGGCGGAAATGTCGGCTTCCGGAGAGCTGGGTTACACCTATGGAACCTATGTGTTCAAAGCCAACGGCAAGGATGGAAAACCGGCTGTCAGCTATGGCAAGTATGCGACCATCTGGAAAAAACAGAAGGACAGCAGTTGGAAGGTGATTATGGACATGGGAAACACCAGCCCAGCGCCTCAGGGCATCAAGTAAACTCGACATCCGACGGACGCCTTCGTCAAGACATCGGAGGGCGGGCGGAGGTGTTGAATGCGGATGAAATACTTCGGGGACTCGTATGACATCGTTAAACAATCGCTGATCGGCTGGCTGGGTGATTTCGGCAGTTGGGCCGTGCATCCGATGCTTACGGAAGAGGCAACGGAGAAGCAGATCGTGGCGTTCGAAAGCTTTCTCGGTGCACGTGTCATCTCCCGGGAGATTCTGACTGAGAATACGAAGCGCGATTTGTATCTGTCGTGCGGTGCAGACTACGAAAATCTATTCTTGGATCCCGACACTGGTCTCCGTCTGCAGCCACAATAGACGAGCTCCCGAATACTTGTTCGCAGAGGAGTTGGTGCATCTGACCGAAAAGCGTCCCCAAGCATTGACTCTCATCTTTGATCAAAGCCTCCCAAGAGGTACGGGACGAGAGGCCATGAAGAAGAAGCTGCAGATGCTTCAAGGCCAAGGCTTTCACGCCTTTGCCTATATTTCGCACGCCTGTTTCATCGTTGGCGGACACGACGAATCACTGGTCCGCATGGCCTTCGGCGAAGTGGCTGCCAAATCCAGATTGCCAGAGCATCGCTTTATCGTTCTAGAGTCATTATTTCCGGAAGTGCCCGAGAATCGCTTCGGCCTGCGTCCGAGTGACCACGGAGGACAGAGACGCCACGTCGGCCTGCTTTACTGCCTGTACGCTGCCGAAATGTTCAAGCAGGCGGCGGGTAGTGCTCTCGCCCACTCCGGGGATCTCGCGCAATTCCGTCGAGCGGTCGCGCATCTGCCGGCGTTTGCGATGAAAAGTGACAGCAAACCGGTGGGCTTCGTCGCGAATCAATTGCACCAGGTGCAACACGGGCGAATGGTGATCGAGCGCGACAGGTTCGTTTTCCTGGCCGTAGACATAAATGATTTCTTCCCGCTTAGCGATGGCCGCCAGCGGCTGGTTAATGATTTCCAGTGACTCGAGCGCTGCCGCGGCAGCGTGCAATTGCCCGAGTCCGCCATCGATCAGCACCAGGCTGGGCATTTTCTTTTTCTCTTCCTGGATCCGTTTGTAGCGCCGGGTAACGACTTCGCGCATCGAAGCGAAGTCATCCACCCCTTCGACCGAGCGGATGATGAACTTGCGATAATCCGACTTCTTCATCTGACCGTCTTCCCAGACCACCATCGAAGCCACGGTCTCCGCTCCCTGGATGTGCGAAATGTCAAAGCACTCGATGCGCCGCGGCGGCTCGGGCAGGCCGAGCGCATCCTGCAAAGCTTCCTGGATGGCCCGCGTATTCGGCTTCATCACGCGGAACCGCTGATCATAAGATTGCTTGGCGTTGTTGCCCGCCAGATCGATCAGCGACCGCTTCTCTCCACGCTGCGGTACCAGAATATGAACCCGTGTGGCGCGGCCGCTCCCGCCCGCGGCTTGCTCGGAGAGCAAGTCCTCCAATTCACCCCGGTCCTCAAAGTCGACCGGCACATAAATGTTGCGCGGCACGTAAGGCTGGCCAATGTAAAGCTGCGTGAGCAAAGAGGAAAGAAATTCGCCCGGGTAAAACTCGCCCGTGTCATCGGCTCGCGTAGAGGCGGGTCTCGGAACCGCCTCCCCGGGATCAACTGTATCCGGAGGCGGCGAGCCTCGCTCGGCTGGCCTCCCCACGTAACCTGTGGCGAGTTCCGGCAGTTCTTCCCAGAAAAACTCCCGCCGGTCGAGCACTCGCCCGCCTCGCATATGAAACAAATTCACCGCCAGCATGCCGTTTTCGAAGTGATATCCGAATACATCGGCGTCATCGCCCTCGACCGCCGCGATGCGCTGCTTCTCCTGTAATTGTTCTACGGTCGAGATCAAATCGCGATATTTCGCCGCCCGCTCGTACTCCTGTGCCTCGGCAGCTTGGGCCATTCGTTCCTGAAGCGACCTCGAGAGATCCGTCTGCCGCCCCTCGAGAAACAGCTTCACGTCGCGCACTGCCTCCTGATAAATCTCCGGCGTGGTTAAGTCCTGAACGCAGGGGCCGAGGCAGCGTTTGATGTAATACTGCAGACAAGGCCGCGGGTGATAACGCGTCAGATCGACCTTGCAGGAGGGGACCAGAAAATTGCGGTGAATCAGGTCGACGATGCGGTACGCCAGATTGGCAGGGAAGTACGGCCCGTAGTACGAGCTGCCATCTTTCCGCAGCCGCCGCGTCACATAAACCCGTGGAAAGCGCTCGCCCAGCGTCAGCTTCACGTAAGGATATGTCTTATCGTCGCGCAGCAGGATGTTAAAGCGCGGCTGCTTCTGCTTGATGAGGTGATTTTCCAGCGCCAGCGCTTCTTTGTTGTTGGCGACGACGATGTAATCGACATCGACCGCCTCGCGCACCAGGGTTCCGGTCTTGGCGTCTTCCCACCGGCCCTCATGGAAGTACGAACTGACCCGGCTGCGCAGGTTCTTCGCCTTGCCAACATAGATGACGTCGCCCTCGGCGTTCTTGTATAGATACACGCCGGGCTCAGTGGGCAAGGAACGGATTTTGGCCTGAAGATCCATTTGATCAGCGTTGTTTGGAACCAGGTTTCAGGAGTTCTGCATCTCTATTTTAGTAGAGAATTGCTGGCGACGTCGGCGTGGTACCGGCTCACTGAGGCTGGAGTTCCAACCACCTGAGACGTCGGTTTCAATAAGGACGTACTCTGACGGAGATGTGCGACAATCTGCTGGTATGAGCAACCGGCATATGATGCGTCCTGCCGAGGAGTTCCTTTCCCGGCTAAGGACTCTCTTTTGGCGCATCGGCGTGCCTGTCGACCGGATCATGCGCGAGCTGCTCGGAAAGGCGCAGTCGCTTGAGGCTAATCGGCTTTTGATGCAGCATGCAGGTTTGATCCGTGGCGGCCCTCGGGATGTTTCTTTCCGCAAAGGGTTCTCTCGAGAATGAGGCCTCGCGTGAGCCGCTCCGCGCCGTATAAAATTTCCTCACTTCCGCGCTTTTTGCTCCGCAGTCGTTGGCCCTTGGTCACTCGGCAGGCAACTCTATAACCTGCTTAGACTCAATGCCTTGGACGTGAGGTTCACAGGCGATTAACAGTTGGCAAGTCCCGTGCTCAAGTACAATGTGAATGTAGCGCAGCCCTGCGAAGCGCGCGGGCTGGAGCAGGCCCAAGTTTTTAGGTTCGATGAGAGATTAGGTGTTTCGAGCGAGAGGAGCTCTCCAAGATGAATCGCACTTCGCTAATTATTCTGCTGGCAGGAAGCATGGCGGCCACGATGGGATGCGCCAGCAAGAACTATGTCAAACAGCAAACCACGCCGCTGATCAACAAAGTCAACGAACTGGACGACTTGACTGCGCAGAACACCAAAGCCATCAAAGATGTTGACGCTCGCAGCCAGGCCGGCATCCAGCAGGTGAATGCCAAGACCGCTGAGGTCGAGCAGAAGACTGAGGCCGCCGCCACGCAGGCAGCCCAGGCCCAGACTCTGGCGGATACCGCCACGCACCGCGTTGATGTGTTGCAGAATACCGTGGCCAACCTCGACAACTATCGCGTGGTCACAGAAACGTCGGTGCACTTCGCCTTCAACAAAGATAACTTGACCAAAGACGCGAAGGATTCTCTGGATCAATTGGCCACCGACGTTCCCAATACCAAGGGTTACATCATCACGGTCGAGGGTGGCACGGATTCCGTCGGCAGCCAGGACTACAACTATGGACTGAGCGAGCGCCGTGCGGATTCAGTGATCCAATACCTGGCTTCGAAGTACAGCATTCCTGCCCACAAGATTTATCTGATCGGTTTGGGCAAGGACAAGCCAGTGGACGACAACAAGACGCGGGATGGGCGCGCCAAGAACCGCCGCGTGGATGTGCGCCTGATGACCAATACGGTTGACGGTGCGACCCCCGCGACGACGCCGGCTGCTTCGGCTAACCCGGCTCCGCCATCTCTATAAAGTTTTTCCCCTCCTCCCCGGAGGACTTTGCCAACACAGGCTGCTTCAACTCCCCCCTGAAGCAGCCTATTTTTTCGCTCCCCGGCGGGGAAGGGCCGTGAAAGAAATCGACTCTGAAAATCTCCGCCGGACTTCGGAACACTATCCGCCTTGAGAACATTGCCCCGAAGTCCGGCGGAGACCGGGCCGCAGACCCGCTTCCTACATGGGAGGAATCCTGGATGCCGCGCCCGTCGTGCGTTAGACGCGCTCACCGAGAAAAGGAAACCTGACAGCCGCAAAAACCAAGTAACCACAAAGGACACGAAGTTTCACGAAGGCCTTAGTTCGGACAGTTTCCTTCGTGTAACTTAGTGCCCTTCGTGGTTAAAGCTTTGGAGTCCAGTCCCTCTGTTCAGCGCTACAATACCTTCATGCGGAGTTTTGTTCTTCTGCTTGTGCTCGCGGGAGTGGGTAGCTGGATGGCCGCGCAGGCCCCGCCCGCCGAGAAGGGACCGTGGAACCAGCAGCCACCGCAAACCGATCGCGATAAAGAGGCGGGGGAAAGCTCCAGCCGCGACACTCGGATTGATTTGAGCCCGCCCAAAGACGATGCCAAGAACCATCCCGGCAGCGCCGCCGCCGTTTCGGAAGCGGAAAGCGACGTCCCCGACGCTCCTGGAGAAGTGCAGGAGTTCCATCCCTGGAATCCGCACAAAGCGGCCAAGGACATTGAGGTGGGTGATTTCTATTTCAAAAGAAAGAACTATCTGGCCGCTCTTGACCGCTATCAGGAGGCGCTGCTTTACAAGCGGGATGACGCTTTCGCCAATTACCGCCTCGGGCAGTGTCTGGAAAAATTGAACAAGCCCGAGGCCGCGCGGGCGCACTACGAGGCCTATCTGAAAATCCTGCCCCACGGTCCGCTGGCCGCCGATGCGCAGAAGGCTCTGGAGAAGATCAAACCGCCTGAGGATGCGAATCAATCCTCCCCCAAACCCTAGTAGCAATCCGCCGAATTTCCTGCTGTGAGACGTTTAAGGCAAGGGAATCCGGTAGAGATTGCGCTGAATCGTCCGCTGGCTGTACGCGTAAATGCCTGGCGAAGGTCCGGGAACAAATTCCTCGGCCTTGCTTGCGGCCTGCACCACTGTGCCCAGCTTGGCGATGTCGCCTTCCGAGTGAGTTCCTTCAGCAGGTAAGGCGGGAAGCCCGGTGCCGTGCTTGATCGGGAGCGCATACGTCTGGCCGTGTTGCGTTGAACTGGTTTTTGCAATGACGTCGAATGAGACATAAAAATACTTGCCGCTTCCGGACCACCTGGGAAGGCAAAAATTGCAGATTGGAGTCGCCCTCCCATCACTGACCCGGTAGGCCACGACTGCGGTGGAAGAATCCGCATTGCTCTGTGGCACAAAAGCCGCGATCCACTGGCCGTCTGGAGATACTCCGGGAAGGTGGATGATGGGGTTGGGCAGGACTTTGCTTAGTTCGCTGCCGTCAGTTTTCATCCGATAAGCGTAGTATGCCCCGTTTTCCAGTCTGCGAAAAAAGACATCGCCACTCGCCAGCAGATAGGCTTCGTCGTCATCGCCACTTGTGGTGATCTGTTTGGGCGGAAGCCTGCGATCCGTCGACATGAGCCACAGGTGCGAGTGGCCATCCTGGCCCCGAGCCGCATACAGCACCTGCTGGCCATCGTTGGAAATCGAAAAGTCGACAATGCGTACACCGGACAGAATTTCCTGGCTGGCCCCGGTCTGCAAGTCCACTCGAATGAGTTTCGTCTCCTCTTGTTCGCGTTGGGGCTCCTGTTTGCTCGCTCCCACCGTCCTTCCCCGGTTTGCCTGCAGATAATACAAAACTGTCCCGTCAGCGGTAAGCCGCGGAGCAAACGCGTAACCCTCTGATGAAATTTGGCGATTACCTTTCTCGTCGTGGAACCACACCGTACCCTGCGCTCTGCCCACAGAAGTAATCAATGACTTGCCGTCTGGGGCGACGGCAATGCCGGCTTCTTCTGTGGGGCCGGATGTGAGTTGCTCGGCGGACCCGTCGGGAAACTTCATCCGCCAAATATGGAAGCCGGAACCACCGACATCGCTGGTCAGGTAGATCCATTTGCCATCCGGAGACCAGGCCGCCGCGATACAGCCGCCATCGGGCCCGATCGGATTGCCAGCGGATGTCCCATCCACCGGGAGCAACCGGCAACGCTGCCAGTCAAACGAATTCATCTCAACCGCAACGATCGATTTTCCGTCTGGGGAAACGTAGGAGCGGTGGACCATGCCTTGCTCGGCGGCGGGAAAATAAATATCGTGCTCTTCACTGCGAGTTTGCTGGGCGGTCACCAATCCCATGTGAATTCCGGTTCTGACTTCGCTGAATAACAGCCGCTGACTATCAAGCCAGGTGAGGCCGGACGCGTTGGGCAGTAACAGCTTCGGCTCACCGCCCGTGATGGGGACTTCGTAAGTACTCCAGTTCAGGCCCTCCACACCGGTGTAGGCGATGCGGGACCCGTCTGGGGAAAACACCGGACTCATCTTAGGCCACTCCTCGTGCGTGAGCTGGACAGGCTCGCCGTCGGGCAGGAACTTTACATAAATCTGACCCGGTGTAAGAAAGGTGTCGGGACCGCGGATAAAGGCAAGCATGTGCCCGTCGGAGGAAAGCGCCGGCTGCACCGCGGAGTCAGGAAAGTCGGTGATCTGCATCCATTGTGAACTTGAAACCAGCGCCGGCCGTCGCCAAAAGTAGAATCCGGCGGCCAGGGCCGCCGACACTACCAGCCCTGCCACGAGTGCATAAATCCAGAAGTGTCTCGTCCGTGGGGCCGCAGAAATCGTCGAGGCTGTCTCTCGGCCGGATTCCGTGTCGCGCTTGAGCCGCTTCAGGTCGGCTCGCAGCTCCGCGGCCGTCTGATAGCGGAGATCACGATCCTTTTCCAATGCCTTGCCTATGATTCGATCAAGTTCCGGCGAAAGCACGGGATTCAGGCGCAGCGGCGGAGCAGGAGTGCGATTGAGGAGTGAATCGAAAATAATGGCTGACGTCTGGCCTTGGAAAGGCGCCGTGCCGGTGGCCATCTCGTACAAGACTGCGCCAAACGAAAACAGGTCGCTGCGGGCGTCAAGCGATTCGCCCCGTGCCTGCTCGGGCGACATGTAGGCCACCGTTCCCATTGCCGTCCCCTGATTGGTTAGGGGTTCGGGCAAGGTTGCGGTCAGAGCCGCAGAGACCTCAGGGGAACACGGATTCCTCTTCGCCAATCCGAAGTCCAGCACTTTGGCATCACCGCGGCGGGTAACAAAAATGTTTCCCGGCTTGATGTCTCGGTGAACGATGCCTTTGCTGTGCGCCGCGTCCAGCGCGTCAGCTACATCGACGGCGATCTCCAGAAGCCTGGCCGCTGGCACCGGCCGGTCAGCGATCAGATAGTTGAGTGCGCTGCCCTCCAGCAATTCCATGGCAATGAAATACTTTCCCTGGAACTGGTCGATCTCGTAGATGGTGCAAATATGAGGATGGTTGAGCGCAGAAGCGGCGCGCGCTTCGCGCTGGAAACGTTCCAGGGCAGCAGGATCGTTTTCCATCTCTTCAGGCAGAAACTTGAGGGCGACCTTCCGGCCAAGGCGAAGGTCTTCCGCTTCGTAGACGACTCCCATCCCCCCGCCGCCCAGCCGCCCAAGAACGCGATAATGTGAGATTTGCGTCACCACCATGAACCGAAATGCTCGTCCCCCGATGTTAGGGCCGCGCGTCGGCCCGGGTCAACGGTTTCGCGGGGTGGCGACGACGAATGCTTACTCGCATTCAGCGCGTCGTCGCAAACATTGATTATTCCCGGTAAGGCGGCGACCCTCCGGTCTCGGGGGACTCTATGCTTCAGGCGGACCTGACGAAATCGAGGATCTGGCCTGTGGCAGCTTTATTTCTTCAACTTTGAAGCCCAGTTGAGGACCACAGACATGGGTGTCATTGCTGTCTTCAGTTGCGTGTTGATCAGGAATCTCTGCCCGTCTTTGCTGACGTCGTAGAAGAACTCCTCAGTGGTTGCGACCATCTCGCGCGGGTTGGCTTGAAAGAGGGCCACCGGAGTGCCCGCGTCAAAACTGGCGCCTATGGTGACCGGCGTAGCCATGATCTTGCTATCTGCAGCAAGGTAGAACAGTTCTTTACCGTCGCTACGCCACCTGGGCTGGTCGCCTCCCGCATTCGAGACCTGCCACTTTCCGTGCCCATCAGGAAAGGAAGTTACATAAATCTCCCATCGCCCACTCTCATTTGAGGAATAGGCTACCCACTTGCCATCCGGCGAAAACCGGCCATTCTTCAAAGTGGAGATGGCTTTCAAAAACTGCGTGGGCCGGAGTTCCGGATACGTAAGAAACCACAAGTCTGCGCCGCGCTGGTAAAGCAGATATTTCCCATCGCGTGACCAGTCCGTGGGAAGTCTGTCAGGACCCTCCTGCGGGATCAGCTTCTCCTCTTGCGCGCCATTCGTGTCTTTCAAGAACAGGTCGAAAGTGACCCCATGATTCGAACCAAACAGCATTCGAGTTCCATCGGGACTCCAAACCGGCAGCGAGTCAATGGAGGGATCGAACGTCAGCCGCTTGGCGCTCTGGGTTTCGAGATCGTAAATCCAGATGTCGGTATTCTGGCTGTCAGGATCGGTAGTATCGGACGCCACCGTTCTGCCGTTTGGGGCCAGCGACACATTTCCGTAAATGCCGGGGTGCAAGGCGATTCCAATCTCTTGCCCTTTCCGGTCAAACCACAGCAATTGGGCGACCCCTGAATCTGCGTTTCCTTGGGCCACCAGCAAGCCGGTACTCGAAGCCGCAAATGCGGCTTTAGAGATTCGCGGCAGAAATTGAACATCGGTGAGGACGGGTACAGGTTCTCCGGTGAGCTGAAAGCTTTTCACGTCGAAAGGTTGGCCAAAAAGTGTTTGGTCGCGGTAGAAAAGCAAATATCCGGGCGCGACGTAAGCGACATTGCCGCTGGCCTTGGTAACGAATCGCTTCTCATTCGAATTCAGCGAACCCATGTAGATCGAATGGAGATCCTTGCGGCCGGAAAGATTAATAGCGGAATACAAATAATGAATTCCATCTGGCAAGAACTCTGGCCAGCGATGGCTATCTTCGTGAAGGTTCTGGTCGGGGAGGGTCAGCTGAGAGGGAGTACCGCCTGAGGCCGAAATTCGATAGAGCCCGATTCCCAGATGTCCACTGGGGGTGAAAACAATAGTGCCATCCTGGTTCCAGGTGCCGCCACGCCCAGTGGGTGCTTCGCACAGCGTCTGCACCCGCGCGCCGTCCAGATTCAGCTTCTTCAACTTCCCATCGGCGAAGAACCCGAGCGCCCGCCCATCGGCCGACCAGAAGGGAAAGTTGGCGCCTTCGGTCCCGGCAAGGCTGGTTGCGCCCGGCGATCCGGGTTCATAGACGAAGAGGATATTATTTGCTTCGGATTCTCGACGCCCCGCGATCGCAACCGTATGGCCATTGGGAGATATGGCAAGGTCTCGTGCCGCGAACGGGAGTGGCGCGGAAAAATATGTCGTCTGCTCTGCGCCTTTCGACCCGCGCCACCAGAGAAGTACGGCAATCAGCATCAGCGCGAGTGCGCCTGCGATCAGCCAGGCCCATTTCTCACGATTGTTTTCCTTCTTCTCAGTGGGTTTGAGGGCAGTTCCGCTCTGCGTGATCCACTTCAACTGCAGCACGATGTCCTGAGCTGCCTGAAAGCGGTCGTCAGGATTTTTGGCTAGGCAAGCGCTCACGATGTGCTCGAACGCTGGCGGCGTGAGCGGCTGGATGGCGGAAAGCGGTTGCGGTTCTGTTTCCAGGATCGCGCTGGCCACGCTGATCTGGCTCTTGCCCTCGAACGGTCGTGCCCCGGTCACCATTTCATAAAGAACTGCGCCCAGCGCAAACACGTCCGATCTTGCATCCGCCTCCTTGCCCTCAATCTGCTCCGGCGACATGTACTGGATCGTCCCGATTAAAGAACCCGCTGTCGTGAGTGGCGAGACGGGACTGCCCTGGCTCATGGTCTGCGCTGCCGACAAAAGAGGCGGGCTTGATGCTCCGCTGCCAGTTCCGGATTTCGCCAGCCCGAAGTCCATCAGCTTCGCGCCGCCCTTCGTCAGCATGATGTTCCCCGGCTTCAGATCGCGGTGCACAATGCCCTGCCGGTGAGCCATGGCAAGGGCTTCGGCGACGGCACTGCCAATCTTTAGAATCTCGTTCAACGGCAACGGACCTTTACGAAGCCGCTCCGCCAGAGTTTCGCCTTCCAGAAACTCCATCACCAGATAATCAGTGCCGTCTTGTGAGCCGATGTCGTAAAGGTGGCAGATGTTCGGATGGTTCAGGGAAGAGATGGCCCGCGCCTCGCGCTCCATGCGCTGCTTCAGTTCGGGTGAGGAGGACAGATGGGAGGCCAGAACCTTAATCGCTACCGTTCGATCCAGACGAATGTCTCTGGCGCGGTACACCTCGCCCATGCCGCCCGCGCCCAAAGCAGACTGAATTTCATAGGGCCCGAGTTTTGTGCCGGAAGCAAGAGCCATGCGTGCGCGCAATTATAGCCCTTGGGGCTGACCTGATATCGCCGCTAGACTTGCGCGCGGATTGCCCAAAAGCCGGATGGACTTGAAGGAATCTTCAGCGCCAGTGATCGAGAATCGTCTCTTACTTTTCCACCCGGATGAAGTCGCCCGTGGAGGCATTCACCGCGACTTTCAATTTGGCTTCGTCGCGGCTGGTGCCGTAGTAGACATTCCAGATCAATTCGCTGGTGGGGCGACTCCATTCCAGCATGTAGAGAATGGGAGTGTCTGGATCTTTTTCCAGCAGCTTGTCTCCGCCGTGTTTCTGCGCTACCTCTAGGGCTTTGTCAGAATCAATTTTGAAAAATGCGGCATCGAAAACTTGCGTGGACGCATTGGTTGGGCTGTAGTTGTCCTCAGTACCTGGATTGACTCCGCGGGAAGGAACGTCGGGCGCATCCTCACCTGACCAAACGTAAGGCTTGGTACCACGCTGGTTGGGCGACGCAAAGGCTGCGCGCCACAGGGCCGACTTTCCGTCTTTGCCGCGGGAATCCGCGGTGAGCATGGATTCCAGCCGGTAGGGTTGCGCGTCCCGGCCCCAGCCGCGGGCGGCGATGTACATTCTTTGGAAGGCAGTGCGCCCGGTGTCGAACTCGGGCGGCTTAGGCTGCGGCTTTGTGGTTTGGGCCGGTTGCGACGGCTGTGAGGAACACCCTGCCATAAGCCCCAATGCAAGTGCTGCCAGCAGCAGCTTTTTCATGGCCACCTTCCTTGCTTCCATAGGAAATTGTTGCAATCAGGAATGACGGCGATCATTCTACTAGATCAGCACTAGAGGTCCGCATGGATTCGTACCTGCAGCGTTTGCAGCAAGCCATTGCCTCCGCCACCGAGGGCATGACCGCCGAAGAACTGGTCCGCCATCCAGAAGGGAAGTGGTGCGCCGCAGAAGTGCTCGAACATCTTTACCTGAGTTACACCGGCACAGTAAAGGGCTTCAGTCGTTGCCTCGATGGCGGCAGGCCATTGGGCCGCAAGCCCACGCCGTGGCAACGCTTCCGCGCACTGGTCGTCGCCGATCTGGGATATTTCCCCACTGGTCGGCAAGCCCCGGAGCATACTCGTCCAAGAGGCCTGGCGTGCGAGAAGGTATTGACCGAACTGGCCTCAACCATTGCCCGCATGGATGAATTGCTAAGCCAGTGCGCGAAACAATATGGAGAAAAAACCAGGTTGCTGGACCATCCAATCCTGGGGCCGCTTACGGCGAAGCAATGGTGCAAATTTCATTGGGTCCACGGACGCCACCACATGAAACAGATTCAACGCCTTCGCCGAATGAGCTAATTGGGCAACAGCCCATAAACATCGACCTCCGACGCCGTACCCAGGTACACCTTGCCGTTGGCGATGGTTGGCGGAGCAAACTTTACCGCATTTCCCGGCTGGTCACTGTTGTTGGAGGCCATCGTGCTGTTCCACAATTCGGTCGCGAGATTGGTTGCGTCGTAGGCGTGCAAAATCGCCGGACCGGAACAAGCCGCCGGCAGGGGCACCTGAGAACAATTGGTGCCGCTCGCGCTGTGAGTCGCGTAGCCATAAAGGCTGGCATCGACTGCCCAGACAATCCCATTCGAAGCTCCCTGCGAAGAGACAGACGGTGGGACGCCCGGGAAAGTGGAAGCTTTGGCTGGTGTGCGATGCTGGGGTTGGGCTGCAAGGCTGGGGGCTGCACGAGAATTGCCCGGAGGCTGGATCGAAAACGAACTGGTTCAGGTTATGGCCGGGGCCAGCGTAATAGAGATTGTTCTGCCAGAATACCGGCGTTCCAAACAGTCCGCCTGCTCCGCCGAACGATTGCACGATCTGGCTGTTGCTGCTCGGCTGAAATTGGCCCATGTTATCGCGGTCGATCAAGTAGACGACTCCCTCCTTGCCCGCCGTCACCAGCAGGTGTGCCGGCGCCGAGCTTTGGTCGGGCAACAACACGATTCCACCCGAGCCAAGATCGACATCTCCCTGCTCGAGCGTGAGTTCGTCATCCGGAGTAAACCAACCCGCTATCTGCAGGTTCGCGCCATTGGGTGTACTCCCGGCGAACGGGCTCAGACGCAGAACGCTGTCGCCATAGTCATTTTCCATAATCATGACAGCGCCTTCGTCAAATACGCCGTTACCGGTTGAGACATAGACATCGCCGCCGGCGTCGACGGCTGGAGCGCCGCCTCCCGACCAAATGCCGCCATCGGCCCCGCCAACCCCATTCGGCGTCGTGTTGAAAACACTCAACTGCTGCTGCACGTCGGAGGCGCTGTAGCCGAACAGCCAGCCGTGATAAGGCGTCGCATCCTCGTGCGCGGCAAACGCGACGTAGACCACTCCGTTCGCCAGCGCCAACCCGGACCGCTGATGATGCAACTGCGAATTAAAGCTCACATTGCCGCCGGACGATCCGTCCCCGCTTCCCGGCACCTGAGCCGCAATCGTGACCGGCGCGTTGAACTTCTCGCTTCCTGTCGCCAGATCCAAAGCATGCAGCCGGTGAAAAAACGAACCTGACGCTCCAGAACAATTTCCCGTTACTCCTCCCACGATCTCCGACGCGCTGACCAGGTAAATCGTGTTGGTAGCAGGATCGATCACCGGTGTTCCCGTGACCCCAACTTCCGGATAGACGTCTCCAAAACAGAAGCCCACATCATTCCAGACCACGGATGTTTCTCCGGCGGTGCCGCCGTGCAGCGTGTCCAGCAACGAAACTCTCCAATAGGTCACGCACGCGCTGGCATCGGCGTCGAAGGCATAAAGGCTGTCGTGTTGTGTGGCCACGAAAATTACATTGTGCACGCCGCCGCCGATGCTTACGCCCGGCACCCAGAGCGGCTGCCCGTAAACCGCGCCATCCACGCTGCAGGAAAACAATTTTGCGAAGGTAGTCGTGTTTACCGTGGCGGGCGTCAGCGCGTATTCCTGAGTGTTAGTGCCGTCACGCGACGGGTCGTTGTGATAAGTGAAGACGCCGGGAAGGTCCGAGACCGCAACGCCGGCACTCGCCGAAGCCGAGGACAGAGCGACGCTGGTCGCCGTGATCGTATGAGTCCCGCCCGTTGCCGGTGGTGTGTAAAGACCGCTGGCGCTGATCGTGCCGACGGTCGCGTTGCCGTGAACTGTGCCGTCTACGCTCCAGGTCACGCTAAGGTCACTCACGTTGCCGGTAACCGTGGCGGTGAACTGTTGCGACTGGCTCACGGCCGCCACCGCGGCCCGCTTGGGCGAAAGGCTGACCGAAGCATTCGGAGGTGGTGGGGGTGGCGTACTACTTCCGCCGCCGCAGCCTGCCAGGACAACAAGGATCGCCGAGCAGGCGATCCCGAGAACATAAGCACTTGCTCTTCTCACCACGTCTTCCTCCGCACGGAAAAATGATTCAGCTTCACTTAAGTGGGGAGGCTCAAGAGCGCTGCGCACTGCGACTGGTGGCTACTCCCGCACACTGCTCGGGGCGCCTGACTTCCTGGCCTGTTCCTGCAGGTCGTCAAGCTGTTTCTTGGCGTCGTCGACCGCTTTCTGTTTGTCCGCGATCTGCTGTTTGTACTGCGCGTCATCTTTGTCCCAACTGCCCTGGTTCCGCAAGCGGTTGCCGGCATCGCCGTAGAAGGCCGCTGCCCGCAGCTTGTATTCGCGCTGCAGTACGTCCAGTTCGCGAGTCGCCAGAGTCACTTTGTCCTTCTGGTCCGAAATTTTCTGCTTCCAGTCGTCATAGCTCTTCTGCCGGTCCTTGGAGGACTGGGCGGCGGACGGTTCCGCCGGCTTCGTCTCCGTTGCCGCGGCAGTTTGCGCCTGACTGTTGTCGGCGGTCGTGTCGGGCGCAGCGCCCACTACGCTGAGCTTGTCATTCTTTGGCAGATTGTCATTGTCATACTGCTTGCCGGTTGAATCTTTCGGCTTATCCTTGCGGACAGTGCGGGCATAGTCGCCCAGAGACTGGGACTGAGTGGACTGAGACTGAGCGCCTGCGGACAGAGCCAGACACCCCGTCAACGTGCCGGCCAGGACGAAATAAGTGATGCGCGTCATACATGCTCCATTCCCGGAGCCTGCGATGAGAAGCCAGGCTCCAAATGCAAATCTAAACTTCTGCGGCCGCGTGAGCGCGGTTCGCCCCGGCCAGAAATCCGCCGATGCGTGCGATCCAGGCGCGCCGCCTCGGCCGCGATGTCTGAGGCCAGTTGCCGGGCCAGCCCCGGGTCCCGGCTCGCGGCCAATTGCTGCGCGTAACCGGAAATCGTAGCCAGTGAAGTCCGCAACTCCAGCGCCATCTCCGCCGACATCTCTCCGTGCAGCTCCTGCCGGCGGCGGAATTCTTCCATTTCTGTCTTATCGTTGATCAAACAAGCCGCGCCCAGCACTTCGCCTTCTGGCGCATGCAACGAACTCATGGTGATTTCCAGATTGCGTTCCTGGCCGGCGGGCGTCTTGTATTGCGCCACCATTTGCTGGCTGGAAACTTTTTCGCGCAGCATGCCGTCCACGGCTTCTGCCAGAGTGCCGTGAGACATGTCCGAGGGCAATGTCAGGCTTGCATCACGGAAAATTTCGCTGGGGCTCATCCCCGCGAGCGCACCCAACCCGAGGATCTGCTTGGCCGCCTGGTTCGCCTGCCGCACCAGCCCCTGTGTGGTGAAGAACACGACTCCACACGGAAGATGCGACAACACACCGGCGCTGATAGTTTCCCGGGCCTTGGCCTTGCGCCGCTCGGCTTGCTGCAGGCTCAGAAGTTCGTGTTTCTGTTGTTTCAATTGCTGGATGACGGCGTGATAGGTTTGCAGTCCCAGGCCTTCACCCGAGGGCCGATCGTCGATCAACACGGCTTCATCACTGATGCTTCTTCGCAAGCGCCGCATTAATCCAAGGCCCATGGCAAAAGCAAATCCGGCCGCAAGCAGGGTCAAGGCCATACGCCACACGATGGGATTGGAAAGCAGCTTCACAACAGCCCCCAATACCACTGGAGAAGACGTTCTCCATAGAAGAGCGCCACAACAGCCATACTTCCCAGAAAAACTCCAAAAGGCATCTGGTGGCGGCGGACGGCAATCAACGCCGACGACCACGCGCGCCGTCGTGCTTCGGCCGCTGCTTCGTGATGCCGATCCATACGCCGCCGCGTACGCTTGATCCAAACCGCAGCGACTGTCCAAAGTCCGAAAAGAGATCCGGTGAGGCACGCGGCAAAGATGGTAAAAATCGTCAGCCTTGTCCCCAGAAACGCGCCCACCATGGCCATCAGCTTCACATCGCCGAATCCCATGCCTTCCACCCCTCGCGCCCGCAGATAAATAGCGCCTGCTCCATAGATGAAAGAAGCTCCTACCGCTGCCCCCAGCAGCGAATCGGCCAGCGAAAACAAGTGCCAGGAAACATCGGAACTGACGGGCATTGGAACCAGACCCGGCAGGAATCGCGACGCCAGATCGTTCACCGGCACGGACAAGCTGAACCCGATCCCCAGGCCCAGTCCCGGCAGCGTCAATTTATTCGGAAGCAGATGGGTCTCAGCGTCGGTGAAAATCAGACCCAACAAGAGAAATCCGAATACGCAGTACTTCAGAGTTTCTGGAGTCAGACCAAAGTGCGCATAGCAGGCCAGAAAGAGGACTCCAGTCAGCAGTTCCACCATCAGGTAACGCGGCGAGATTCGGGTGTGGCAGTTTCGGCAGCGCCCGTGAAGAATCAGCCAACTTAAAACCGGAACGTTGTCGTAGGCAGCGATGGGCCGTTCGCATCCGGGGCAGGCAGACCTGGGACGGATAACCGACAAGTCCCGTGGCAGTCTATAGATACACACGTTCAGAAAGCTGCCGAAGGCCAGCCCGAGGACAAAAACCGCCACTCCCAAAACAGGATCCACCTTGCTCCATGCCTGAATTTCGCTGATTTTGCCTGATTATACGGCGATTCCACCCAGCCCCGCCGGGTACTAAAGGCATTGGCCGTGTAGGCCGGGGTTCGCCTTTTCCGGGGAAACTGCGCCAGCCGATTGATGCCACTGTGGCCGCTGATTTCTTACTGGTTTCTGTGGGTGAAAGTCAGATTCCTTTTTTGGCCTTTTCAAATTTCATTAACACTCTGTTCATAATGGGAAGTGCAATTATCTGTCCTGTATTCTGTCTCTTACAAGAGTGTTGCAAGGCCTTGCAACCGCCATGCAAAAATTATCAGGCTTGACACTCTGGAGCAAAGCGATAATCTAAGCAGGAGTTTGGAGAATTCTGTGATGAATAGATTGTTGACCGCGCGTGCAGTAACAGCAGTTGCAGTACTGACCCTCATAATTCTTGCAGGCGTCCCCGCGCTGGCAAATTCCTATTCCTACACAGGCAGTTACAAAGTGTCTGGTAGCTTGGATGGGCAATATTTTGGTGGAACGATCGGGTTAACTGGGAACAAGATTACCAGCTACAACCTGAGCTTCGGCGGGGAGAGTTTCACTTGCAGCTCGAAGGTTGGCCTTTGTGGAGCCTTCCTCAAGAGCTTCAAGTTCTCCGGATCGAATGCCTTGTTGGCTGGCCTGTTTAGCCCCGACGGCTCGCCTTTCTCGCTGACTCTGTCAGGCAAAGGCTGGCACCAGACCTACTGGACCGACATGGTTTGGTCGCCGGTTTCGGCGTCTGAGGAATCTGTGCTGCTACAGGTGGGATGTGTTCTGGCGCTGTTTCTGTTCGTGATTCCGCGCGCCCGCCTACTGCAACGGAAAGCCTAGGTATCGACTCCTCGCGGGTCGCCATTTTGCCGGCGAAAGACTCCCCCTCCCCGCGCTCTCAAGCCAACGGCTCTGCCGCAACAATCGTCCGCGATCTTCCTTCGCTTGCCTGTTCCTTCCGCCCAAGCCGGTTCTGTTCCCCTTCTTTCGAAGCGACAATGCGCATGTGAACGTCAAGCCCAGCAGGGCCGCGGGTTAGCGACGCAGCTTCAGTGGGTTCGCCCGATCCGTTGGAGGGTTTGCTCCGTTCTGCCCGCGAAGCTTGTGTTCTGCGGCCGCGTTTGCGCTGTCCGTTGCCATTGCTGGGCAGGTCCTGAGGTACGCCAGAAGCCGCTTGTAGAGCCCCAGTCTGGGTGAGGGTCATGAACAAGAGTTCGAGCCGGCTGGAGACGCCCAGCTTGTCGAAAACCCGAAACAAATAATTCTTGATGGTGTGCTGGCTCAGTCCCAGGCGTTCCGCGATCTCCCGGTTGGTTAGTCCCTCGGCCAGGCAGCGCACCACTTCCATTTCACGTTTGGAGAGCAGCTCCAGCCCGTTGGCGTCGACCGCCCGCACGGTTGGAAAAGAAGCCAGCGCTTCCACAGCGAACGACATCTGCTGGCTATTGGCCCAGATCTGGCCCTGATACACGCTGCGGATACACTTCGAGAGAGTTTCGACCGATTCATGGCGGCTCAAGATTCCCCGTGCGCCTGCGCGAAACGCCTGCAGGACGGCCTCCCGCCGCGATGACTCCAGCAGCACCACCGCTCGGACCAGCGGGTTTTTGGCGCGCACCTCGCGCAGCGCCTCGCATCCGTGCAACTGCTGCTCATCCAGAGTAGAGCTGATGACCAGCACGTCGACCAGATGCATCCTGGCCAACTCGAGAAGATCACGGAAGTGAGAAGGTGAACTCACCACTTCCAGTTCAGGGTCGCGGCGCAGCGCATCGGCGAGTAATTGCGTGTGAATTCGAGTATCGTCGGCCACGACCACTCGAATCGGTTTTCCCCCGAAACTTTCAGCGGAGTGCATTCATTCCTCCAAGTGGTGGCGCCAAGTCCGATCCGGCATCCTGCCATTCTTCAAGCACAGCCCGACCGTCCAAGCAGGCGCCATTTCCATTCGAACCGGGGGAGTCAAAGACCTCTGGGGGGAGATTCGTTCTGGCGCGTGCCCAATTTGCGACCGCACCAACGAAGTTAAACGAGTCTAGTCGAAAGAAATCGACCATGCAAGGCTAAAGTTGCAGCCGCTTGCAACCGCAGTAACAATATTTTGCGAACCCTCGTCGCACCGATGAAAAGAAACAAATAGCGCGGACAACGCCGCTCTTATCTCGCGCAGTGCACCGACTGGAGGCGAATAGAATAATTGCTATATTATTGATTATAGGTTAGTTATTGGTTATGATATCGCATTCGTCTGGCGGGCGATCTTCATGCCCGGCCAGAGCCGTGTTGAAGCTGCTTGGTAGAGTACTTCTACTCTAGTAAGGTTAGCCTCGGAAAAGAGAGCATTGCCCCTCAGGCGAGTGAGACGTTCTTCGCCGGGAACATGTACCTCTTGCAAGCGGTTGCATGATGCCACTATTGTGACATGACGCGGGCAACGCCGATCTGCTTCTCCCCCCTCCTAAGCCCGGCACCTGGAAAACAGCAACTTAGCAATTTGGGTCAATGCAGGTATGTGACTCAGAGGGCGAAGCTATGAGCAGCCAAACGCAAACCTGGTCGGGTTCCACCCCCGCAACGATTCTACCCAGCGAGCCAGGCGACTGGTACGCGGTGCAAACCCGCGCCCGCCACGAGAAGGCGGTGGCGGAAAGGCTGCAGGAGCAGGGCATCGGAACGTTCCTTCCGCTGGTGAGCGAAGTCCATCGCTGGAGCGACCGAAAGAAGCGCGTAGAACTCCCGCTCTTCAATTGCTACGTTTTCGCCAAACTAATTTCGACCAATGAGCACCGTGATCGGGTCTGCCGCACGAACGGAGTCTTTGGCATCGTAGGCGCTCATGGCGGAATCCCGATCCCCGAAGAACAAATTGAAGCAGTGCGCACCCTGATTGCGCAACCCATTCCCTGGTCCGTCCACCCCTTTTTGAAAATCGGTCAACGAGTCCGCATTCGTGGCGGCTCGATGGACGGCATAGAAGGCGTCTTGCTCTCGGTAAACGGCGACCGCACCCTCATCGTCTCGGTCGACGCCATCCAGAGATCGTTAGCGGTCCGCATTGAAGGCTATGACGTCGAAGCGCTGTAGATCGACCCCGTAAATTTGTTTTGCACTTGGTGTCCTTGCTAGAGGAGCCCTCTTGGCGAATCCCATTCCATCTCAATCCGAACGACTCCTGGTGGTAAGCCGGGAGCGGCATGCGCTGAGTGTGCTTTGGGCCATTGCCGAAGCTAACGGCTGGGAACTGGAAACCGCCGGCAGCGGCTGGGAGGCTCTGGAGCGAGTGCAAGCCGGCACCAGGTCCGGAGCGGTGGTGCTGGATATCGCACCCGGCGACGCTGAAGGCATGCATACCTTGCGCTGGCTGCGCCGCGTCGGTCCGGAATTGCCCATTATCGTGCTCAGCCACGACGGAGACGAAGAGCAGCGGCGGGAATCGTTGCGCCTCGGAGCCAGCGAGCATCTGGTGCGCCCACTCGACGAACAATTACTCGAGGCAGTGATCCGGCGTTGCTTCGAAGAGCGGGAAAGCGCGGAAGCGGGGCGCGCCACCGAGGGCATCGAGCCCGTCGGAGAAGACAGTTTCTTCGTGGCCATCAATCCCGCCATGCGCAAACTGCGCGCTCAGGCTGAGCTTCTCGCGCAAGTCAACGCACCACTGCTTATCGTGGGAGAAGTTGGTAGCGGCAAAGAATTGACCGCGCGTCTAATCCACAAACTCTCAGGCCGGCCCGCCTTCCGCTTTCTGAAGGTCGATTGCGCCGCGCTCGCTCACGATTCGGCGGAAAGCGATCTCTTCGGACCCCTGCGCAAGTTTGAAGCAACCAACGGCAGTTCGAGCAAACTCGAACTGTGCCACCACGGAACCCTCCTGCTCGACGAAATCACGGCCATGCCCATGAGTTTGCAGGCCAGACTCCTCCATCTGTTGCAGGCAGGGCATTCCGCGTTCCGCGCTGAAGACGGGAACGAAATCGATGTGCACATCATAGCCACTACCAGAATGAATGTGGAACAGGCCGTGGCGGAGAGAAAACTGCGCCAGGACCTTTATTACCGGCTGAGTGCGTTTACCGTGCATGTGCCGGCCTTACGCCAAAGGAAAGAAGAGATCCCGGTGTACCTGGCCCACTTCATGAGCCAGTTAGCGCGGCGTCATGGTTTGCCCTCGCGACCCTTCTCTCAGGCGGTGCTCGACGCCTGCCAGGCCTACAGCTGGCCGGGAAACGTCCGCGAACTGGAAGTTTTTGTTAAGCAACATCTAATGGCCGCTGGTGAAGCTCCCAAACCCGGCCCCTGGAGTGCGAGCCACGGGATGTCTGCGCTTGAACCTGAGCCCACCCAGCCTGTCTTTCCGGAGGCTGCACCGGCGGCGGGGCCGGTGGAGTGCGAACCCGGTCCGGCCGGACTCAAGTCGCTTCTGCAAAACGTGCGCGGCGAAACCGAAAGGAATGCCATTGCCACCGCGCTGGAACAGACCCGCTGGAACCGCAAGGCGGCGGCGCAGTTGCTCAAGGTCAGCTACCGTACCCTTCTCTATAAGATTCAGCAGTATCATATGGCGCCACCGGACCCTTCGTATTCTTATGTTTCGAGTAGTAGTGTGAAGGGAACGGAGCGTGAGCCCCAGGAATTCGACTCTGGCATTGTGCGCGAGAACAGGAGCTAGGGATTCTGCGTATGAAGATCACATCGACTAAAACGCGCACCGCGCTTCTTCTTGCAACTGCCCTCGGTCTCCTGCTGGCAAATGTTTGCAGTGCGCAAACCGCGACTTCCGACAATCCGGGGGCGGCTCCGGCGCAAACCACCGCCACGCCCGCTCCTGCAGAGGGGTCCACCAAGCCGCACGACGACACCTTTGTCATTGGCGTGGACGACGTGCTCAATATCAATGTCTGGAAAGAACCCGATATTTCCCGTTCCATCCCGGTGCGTTCCGACGGCAAGATTTCTCTTCCCCTCGCTGGGGAAATGCAGGCCGCGGGGCAAACCCCCCGCCAGCTGGAGCAATTGATCGCGACCAAACTGCAGAGCTTCATTTCGGAGCCGGAAGTCACCGTCATCGTTCAGGAAATCAGGAGCCAGCGATTCAACATTCTGGGCCAGGTATCGAAACCGGGATCCTATGCCCTCACCAACTCCATGACCATCCTGGACGCGATTGCGGTGGCCGGCGGCTTTAGAGATTTCGCCAAACAGAAATCGATCTACGTATTGCGGCAGAACCCCAAGGGAGACCCCATCCGCTTGCCGTTCAATTACAAAGAAGTCGTCAAGGGCAAGAACACGGCGCAGAACATCAAGCTGGAACCTCGCGATACCATTTATGTTCCGTAAGGCACAGAAACCCAAAGCCTGGCACTTGCTTCTCGCCGTCGTATGTACGGCGGCCGCCCGTCTGGGCCCAGGCACCCGTGCAGGCCATTGGGGCCATCAACGACGAGAGCAGCCGGATGCTCACACCCTCGCCGGTGAGCGGCGAAGGCTACTCCATGGAGTTTGCTTCGGAGACCCCCCGCACCAACTACCTGAGCGGCGGACTGGGTTTTACGACCACCTATGACGACAACATCGCCTCCACTGCAGGCACTCCGGTGAGCGATGTCAGCTACTCGATTCGGCCGAGCTTGTCTCTCGATCAGTCGAGGTCCCGCCTCAGTTGGAACTTTACCTACAGCCCTGGCTTCACCTTCTATCAGAAGAACACGGCTCTTAATCAGGCCGACCACAATGCGTCCGTGGCTTTCCAGTACCGAATCAGCCCGCACGTAACCTTCTCTCTGGACGACACGTTCAGAAAAACCTCCGATGCTTTGAGTCAATCGGGCGGAAACCCAGCCAGCAGTGGTGTCGGTGGCGTGCTGAACCCGCCGCCGACGGTGATTGCGCCCATTGCCGACCAGATCAGCAACAGCGGCGACGTCAGCCTGCGCTATCAATTCGCGGCCAATGCCATGGTCGGAGTCAGCGGAATTTTGTCGCTGCTGCAGTATCCCGATCTGGCAAAAACGCCAGGGTTGTTCAATTCCAATACGCGCGGAGGGCAGGGATTCTATACCACGCGCGTTTCCGGACGGCACTACCTGGGAGCCAATTATGTGTATCAGGACTTCCGGTCCACGCCGAACGGAGGCGAAACCGAAAGCCATAGCCTGCTTTTGTTTTACACGGTCTATTTACAGTCGCATTTTTCGATTTCTGCCTACGGCGGACCGCAGCATACCGACACTACCCCGCTGGGTGGAGGCAGCAGCTTCACCAGCTGGTCGCCTGCCGTGGGCGGGAGTGCCGGCTGGCAGGGCGAGCACACCAGCATCGCCGCCACCGTCTCGCACAGCGTCGCTGCCGGGGCGGGATTATCCGGCGCCGCACATTCCGACGCCGGAGATCTCTCGCTGCGCCGGCAATTGAGCCCGCACTTCACGGCTGTCGTGCGCGGCTCCTACTCGCAGAATAAAACCCTCGAGACCGTGAGTACCCTCGCTACCGAGGGACATAGTTTGAGTGGGACCGTCTCCCTCGCAGACGGTCCTGGGCAGCCGCCTGGGGCTGGAAGTCGGATACACACGGCTGCATCAGGATTACGCCGATATTGCCGCCCTCGGCAATCTTTCGGATCGGGACCGGGTATGGGTTTCCTTGTCCTATCAATTTCGCAGACCCCTGGGGAGGTAAGTAGCGCGATGCCAGAAGTTTTTGAAGAAGACCTGTCGCAAGATCTCAATTGGCAAAAGTATGTGGCCATCTTGCGCCGTCATCTTTTGGTCTTTCTCCTCTCGCTGTTGATTGGTTGGGCTGCGTTTTGGGGCGCGGGCTGGGTCATGCCCTCGGTTTACCGTTCTGGAACCATGATTCTGGTGGAACAGCCGACCGTACCGCAGCAGTTTGTGGTCCCCAATATTGCAGGTAATTTGCAAGACCGCCTGGACTCCATCACTCAGCAGATTCTCAGCCGCACTCGGTTGTTGCGCATCATCGACAAGCTGAATCTGTATTCCAAGGAACGGCAGCGCCAGACGCCCGATGAAGTTGTGGATCGCATGCGCAAGGACATCGAGATTGAACTGGTGCGCTCTCCCGGGCGCGAGGAGCTTTCCTCTTTCAATGTCTACTATTCCGTCCGGCGACCCGCAGGTAGCCCAGCGGGTGACCAGCGAACTCACCAACCTGTTCATCAGCGAAAACCTGGAATCGCGGCAGCAGCAATCGGAAAATACGACTCAATTTCTGGTCAGCCAATTGGAGGAAGCGCGTCAAACCCTGGCAGAACAGGAACAGAAAGTGCGGGAGTTCAAAGACAAGCATCTGGGAGAACTGCCCGGCCAGGTGCAAAGCAATCTCCAGATCCTCTCCGGATTGCAGGCCCAGCTGCAGGGCGAGCAGGATGCACTGGATCGCGCCAAGCAACAAAGCGTCTACCTGGACTCGCTATTGACCCAATATCGGTCAGCCAGAGGAAACAAGACCGTGGATGGAGCGCCCATGGGTCTGGCGGCCCTCGATCAGGAACTGGAACGTTTGCGGGCGCAACTGGCCGACCTGTTAGCGCACTACACCGATCGTCATCCCGATGTGCGCAAAGTCAAGGAACAGATAGCGCAAGACGAGAAATTGCGCCAGCAATTAGTCGCGGCCGGAACCAAGTCGGCCGCGCAACCCGGGGGCGCCGACACTCCGCGCAACACGGCAGAAATAAACGACTCTGCGCCGGTGGCCGAACTGCAGAGCCAGTTGAAAGTCAATCAGATCGAGGCGGCGAACCGGCAACGCGCGATTGACGACCTCAAAACCAAGATTAGCCAGTATCAGGCGCGCCTGAATCAGGCCCCGGTGATGGAGCAGGAGCTGGCGGATCTGACCCGTGGCTACGATCAGTCGCGGGCCCACTATGACGCGCTCCTGGCTAAAAAGAGCGACTCGGAAATGGCCACCGATTTGGAGCGCCGCCAGCAAGGCGAACACTTCCGCATTCTGGATCCGCCCAGCCTGCCGGTGAAGCCGTTTTCTCCCAATCGCCTGCGCTTGAGTCTGATGGGTCTGTTTAGCGGACTGTTGTTGGGCAGCGTGCTGACCGCCGCATTCGAGTTCTTCGACGGACGCATCCATAATGAGGAAGAACTCAGGAAGCTGATTCCCCTGGACGTCTTGTGCGAGGTTCCCAACATCGATACGCCAAAGGAACTCCGCGCAACCCAGTGGAGACAGCGGCTGGAGTGGGTCTTCGCCGGGTTCGTGGTGGTGTGCATTGTCGCAGGATCAGCCTTCAGCTACCT
The DNA here is from genome assembly GCA_963765285.1 of Terriglobia bacterium. GTDB lineage: Bacteria > Acidobacteriota > Terriglobia > Terriglobales > Acidobacteriaceae > CAVWZH01. The sequence continues at coordinate 881,616 of CAVXVR010000004.1, read as the reverse complement.
GCGCGGTTAAATAGGTTCTCAGAAGTCCTATGTACAAGACTTTTTACGGCTTGCGGCGCAACCCTTTCGAGATCACTCCCGATCCCTCGTTTTTATTTCCCACGGTCCGGCATAACGAGGCGCTGGCAGCCCTCTACTACGGAGTGCGGCGGCACAAGGGGTTCGTGGTTTTAACCGGAGAAGTGGGCACGGGCAAAACTCTGCTGGTACGTTGCCTGCTGCATCTGCTTAAAGGAAGCAACGCCGCCTACGCGTATGTTTTTAACAGCCGGCTGTCTTCGGCCGAGTTCCTGCATTACGTCGCGGGGGACTTTGGACTGCCGGCTTCCGGCAAGAACAAAAGTGAACTGCTGCTCGAGTTGGGCAGCTTTCTCATCTCCCGCCATCAGAAGAAGCTCACCACCGTGCTGGTGGTCGACGAAGCCCATCACCTGGCGCCCGAAGTTCTGGAAGAAATCCGCCTGCTCACCAACCTGGAAACGCCGCAGGGAAAATTGCTGCAGATTCTGCTGGTGGGTCAGCCCGAGCTGGACGAAAAGCTGGATTCCGTCGAACTGCGGCAGTTGAAGCAACGTGTGGCCTTGCGCGCTCAACTGCTCCCTCTCGACCTGGAAGAGACCCGCGGATACGTGGCCCGGCGCCTGCAATTGGCCGGAGCCAACTCGCACGCGGCGGGACTGTTTCCGCCCGAAACCCTGGCCGGAATTTATCGTCACTCCCGCGGCATTCCCCGCTTGATCAATACGGTGTGTGAGAATGCGCTGATCAATTCTTATGCCCGCCAACTGCGCACCGTGCCCCCGGAAGTCATCGACGAAGTGGCGGCTGAGCTTCGGCTCAACATTGCTCCCACGCCTGCTACGGTTCCGCCGGCGGCAAGCAATGGTGACCCCGATGTCTGGCAAGCCGTGAAAACTCTGTTGCAGCTGCATGAGCAACTGCAAGGCACACGTCCGAAAGAGATTGAAAACCTGTTGACCACCGTCCCCCAAGCGAGCAAACATGAGCCGTTTATTTGAAGCGTTGCAGCGGTCGGAACCCGAAGGATTCGCCTTCGAGTTTCCCCAGCCCGATTCGCCGCTGAACGAAATGCTGAAGTCCGCACAAGCTGTGCACCCCCGGGCAAGCGCGCCTCCGCGCCTGCGCGAGACCCAGCGGTCGGTCCGTCTGGTCTCTACCCCGTTGAATGTGCATGCCGGCAGCCGTCTGGTGTCGCTAACCGACAAGGACAGTCTGGCGGCGGAAAAGTTCCGCTTCCTCGCTGTTCGGCTGCGCCAAATGCGTCAATCCCGTCCCCTGCAGAAACTGTTGGTCACCAGCACGATTCCAGAAGAGGGCAAGAGCATGGTGTCTTCGAACCTGGCTCTTACGCTCGCACGCAAGAAACCGCAAAGCGTTCTCCTGCTTGAAGGGGATCTGCGCCGCCCGGTGCTGGCGCGTGAGTTCGGCGTGCCCACCCACCCTGGCCTGTGTGAATGGTTGCAGAACGGTACAACTCCCCTGCCGGTGATTTATAATCTGGAGCAGACCGGTCTGTGCTTTCTGCCGGCCGGCCATCCCCCCGAAAATCCGCTGGAGCTCATGCAGTCCGGCCGTCTTGCGGAACTGCTGACGCGACTGGCGGCGAGCTTTGACTGGTTGGTGATCGATTCTCCCCCCGTATTGCCTCTGGGTGATACCAGTGTCTGGGTACGCCTGGCTGAAGGCGTGCTGCTGGTGGTGCGCGAGGGCACGACGCAGAAACGGCAATTGCAGCGCGGGCTGGAGGCCCTCGACAAGTCGAAGTTGCTCGGCACGGTGTTGAACAGTTGCCATGCCGCCGATCACGACGATTACTATCAGCATTACGGCCCTGCAGCACAAACGCGGGGCAGCAAGTAAGCAAGCAGAAAATTTTTACGTTGGCATTTTTGCCAGCCAGTCCTTCCCCCTTTACAGCTCGCGACGCCCATCCCCCCAGGCGAAAAAGCCAGTCGTTCTCGTTCCGAATGCGATGGAGCGAGAACCAGGAGAGGCAGTTGTGAATTCAAGTCGTTCCGGCAACGGCAGAAGTCGTGCAGTATTGTCTCAACCACCTTCATCGGCCGCGGGTCTTCCCCAAATGCTCGATGAACGGTCTTTCCAGAGAATGATTTCTCTGGAACGCAAAAGAAGCGAGCGTTCCCGGAAACCGTTCCTGCTCATGTTGCTCGACGCCGGCGACAGCCAGTCTCCGGGTCCGCGTAAGGAAGTCCTCGACCATGTTGTATCGGCTCTTTCCGGATCGACCCGCGAGACCGATCTGGTGGGCTGGTACGAAAAAGGGGCGGTCGTGGGCGTGATGTTCACGGAAATCACCGGCGAAGACCGGTCGTTTATCGTGAGCGTCGTGATGACTCGAATCACCGCTGCCTTGCGGACTCGCCTCACCCTCGAGGAGGCCCGGCAGATCAGCATTTCGTTCCACTTGTTTCCAGAGGAGTGGGGCCAGGAGTCACAGCAGCGGCCGGAACTGGAGGCGCTCTATCCCGATCTGGTGGAACGCGACCAGGCGCGCAAGTTTGTCACTGTGGTCAAACGCGCCATGGATGTCGCCGGCAGTGTCGCTGCCCTGGTGGTATTTTCACCGCTGTTCCTGCTGATTGCTGCCGCGGTCAAGCTGTCCTCCCCGGGCCCGGTGTTTTTCCGCCAGAAACGGGTAGGGCAGCACGGAGTCCCATTTGTCTTTCTGAAATTCCGCTCTATGCGGGTGGGCGGCGATTCCAGCATTCACAAGGATTACGTGGTGAAATTGATCGCCGGCCAGGCCGAGCGCAAAAGCGATGGCAACGGGGAAGGCGTCTACAAGCTCACCGATGACCCCAGAATTACCCGGGTCGGCGCCTTCATACGGCGCACCAGTCTGGACGAGATTCCCCAGTTCTTCAACGTGCTCAAAGGCCAAATGTCGCTGGTCGGCCCGCGCCCGGCGATTCCTTACGAAGTGGAAGCCTACGACATCTGGCACCGCCGCCGGGTGTTGGAAGCCAAACCCGGAATCACCGGCTTATGGCAGATCAACGGACGCAGCCGGGTCAAGTTCGACGAAATGGTTCGCCTCGACTTGCGCTACGCCCGGAGCTGGTCCCTGTGGATGGACATCAAAATCCTGTTGCGCACCCCCGGCGCGATGTTCGGTGAGGGCGCCTACTAACCACACGCCCCGCCCGCATTCTTCTTTTACTGAAGCCCTCCCGGTCTGTTCGTTCCACTACGATTTCAACCCCATGTTAGCTACCAGGCAGGGAGCGGTGAAACTATGATTAGATTTGGAGTCATTGGATACGGTTACTGGGGCCCGAATGTGGTCCGCAACCTGGACCATCTCGACGGGTCAGAGGTGGCGGTGGTGTGTGACAAGAGTCCCACCGCTAGAAAGCGAATTCAAAAAGCGTTTCCCCACATTAAGGTCACGTCCGACAGCGCCGAGGTAATGTCTTCGACCGAGATCGACGCGGTCGCCATCGTGACCCCGGTGTGGACGCACTACGAGCTGACCAAAGCCGCGCTGCAAAACGGCAAGCACGTGTTTGTGGAGAAGCCTTTCACCAGCAATGCCGCCCAGGCAGAAGAACTGATCAATCTGGCGACGCAAAAGCACCTGAAAATCATGGTCGACCACACCTTCCTGTTCACCGGAGCGGTGCAGAAGATCGGCCAACTGCTGGAAGAGGGAACGCTCGGCAAGATCTACTACTACGATTCCACGCGCGTAAATCTTGGCCTGTTTCAGCACGACGTGAATGTGATCTGGGATCTGGCGCCGCACGATCTTTCCATCATCGACCATCTGATCAAAGAAAAGCCCGAGGCGGTTGTGGCCACCGGCCAGGTCCACCTGAACGGTCTGGAAGACATCGCCTTCATTACGGTCTATTTTCCCAACAAGCTCATTGCCCACATCAACGTGAACTGGCTCTCGCCGGTGAAGGTTCGCACTACGCTGATCGGCGGAGAGAAAAAGATGCTGGTGTGGAACGACCTCGAAGCGGATGAAAAGATCAAAATCTACGACAAGGGCGTTCACATCACCAGCCGCGAAGGACTCTATAACCTGCTGGTCAACTACCGGTCAGGCGACATGTGGGCCCCGCAGGTGGAGCAAGTCGAAGCCCTGCGCAAGGAGCTGGGATACTTCGTCGATTGCATTTCGAACAACAAGACGCCGTTCAACGACGGCCGGGCCGGCCTGCGCGTGGTACGGCTTCTTGAGGCAGCCAACGAGTCCGTCCGCAAGAAAGGCGCATTGGTTCAGCTCTAACATTCCCGCCAAGCAATCTTTTGCTGCTGTCAGCACATCGCAATAACCAAATCCCACAAGGACAGAATTCTTCGATGGATAACAACAACTACTTGTGCGTTGCTCCCGACGTCAAGCTCGGCCGGGACGTTAAGCTGTCAAAGTTCATCAACCTTTACGGATGCGAAATCGGCGACGAAACCAAGATTGGCGCGTTCGTCGAAGTCCAAAAAAACGCCAAGATCGGCAAACGCTGCAAGATCTCGAGCCACACCTTTGTCTGCGAGGGCGTTACGATAGAAGACAACGTGTTTGTTGGACACGGCGTCGTCTTCATCAACGATTCCTATCCTCGTGCGACAACCGCCGAAGGCGGGTTGAAAACCGAGGCTGACTGGAAAGTGGAGCGCACGGTAGTAGCCCGGGGAGCCTCGATCGGCTCGGGCGCAACCATCCTTGCCAATCTTCGCATCGGAGAAAACGCCATTGTGGGCGCTGGGAGCGTCGTTACCAAGGATGTTCCACCCAACAGCATCGTGGCCGGCAATCCGGCCAAGGTTCTACGTTATATCGATCAGGCTTTGGAGGCCACGAAATGACCGGCTCTAATAACTCTAATAACATTCCTTTTCTCGATCTGGTTACCCCCCATCGCGAACTCGAAACCGAACTCACCCAGGTATTTCACCAGGCCCTGCGCACCGCCGGATTTATCGGCGGGCCCATGGTGGAAGAGTTTGAAAAAGCCTTTGCCGCGTTCTGCGACACCAGCCATTGCGCTGCCATCAGCAGCGGCACCGATGCCCTGCGTTTTGCGCTCATGGCGGCGGGTGTTCAGCCGGGCGACGCCGTCATCACGGTGCCCTATACCTTTATCGCCACCACCGAGGCCATCTCCCAGGCTGGAGCCCTGCCGGAATTCGTCGACATCGACGAGCGCACCTACAACATGGATCCGCGAAAGCTGCGCGCCTATCTGGAAACGCAGTGCACGAAGGACTCCTCCGGCAAACTGATCAGCCGCCGCAGCGACCGTCCCGTCACCGCCGTGGTCCCGGTTCATATCTATGGACAGACTGTCGACATGGACGCGATTCTCGAGCTGGCGAAGCAGTACAAGCTGATCGTCATCGAAGACGCCTGTCAGGCGCACGGCGCGGAATATTTTTCGCAAAAGCAGAATCGCTGGTTCAAGGCTGGATCCATGGGCCGGGCCGCGGCCTTCAGTTTTTATCCGGGAAAGAACCTGGGCGCATGTGGGGAAGCCGGGGCCGTCACCACCAACGATGCCGACCTCGCTGCCAGGGTCAAGATGCTCCGCGATCACGGCCAGGCCAGAAAGTATTATCACGAGATCGAGGGCTATAACGGCCGGCTGGATTCGATCCAGTGCGGAATCCTGCACGTCAAGCTGGCTCATCTGGCCAAGTGGAATGCGCAACGCCGGGAGCGTGCCGAGCAATACAACCGTCTGCTGGCCGGGGCGTCCGACACCGTGGGATTGCCTTTCGAGCCCTCATGGTCGAAGGCTGTGTACCATCTCTATGTGGTGCGCACCGACGACCGCGAAGGCATGCTGAACCATCTGGCCAAGGCTGGAATTGGCACCGGAATTCACTATCCTGTTCCTCTGCATGAGCAGAACGCCTACCGCTCCCTGAAATATGCCAAGGGAGATTTTCCGGTAGCTGAAAAAGTGGCCCGCCAAGTCGTCTCCTTGCCCATGTATCCGCAACTCACCGCCGAGCAACAGCGCCGTGTCGCGGACGAAGTGCTCCGCTTTGCCCGGGAACACGCGCCCGCCAAGCTCGCCGTGGGCGAAAGCGTTTGAAATTTGTGATTGCCGGCCGGATTGCGCACGTGGGGCGTGCACATCTCGAAGGTCAACCAGGAAGGTCAGAATGAAGATTTCTGTTATTGGAGCGGGTTATGTGGGACTGACTACTGCGGCATGCTTTGCGCAGATTGGTCACGACGTGTTTTGCGGCGAGAGCGATACCGCGAAGCTCCACAAATTACAAAATGGCGGCATGCCGCTGTTTGAGCCGGATCTCGAACAAATCATCCACACGTGCGGCAAGCCGGCCGGCTGTCGTTTGGTTCCACCGAGGAAGCCGATCGATCACGGCCAGGCCATCTTCATTTGTGTCGGAACTCCTCCTCTGGGCAACGGCGATGCCGACTTGTCCGCCATCGAGACGGTCGCTCGGACCATAGCCAAGCGGGCCCAGGGCTACCGCCTGGTGGTCGAGAAAAGCACCGTGCCGGTGCAGACCGGAGCGCAATTGCGCCGCCATCTTTCGGTGCACAAGACCAGCCGCCTGGAGTACGACGTCGCCTCCAATCCCGAGTTCCTGCGCGAAGGCTCGGCCGTCACCGATTTTCTCCACCCCGATCGCATCGTGGTCGGTGTGGATGCGCCGCGTTCGGCCAACCTGCTGCGCGAGATCTATCAGCCCATACTCGACCGCACCTTTGTCTGCCCGGTACACGCCGAGTGTGGCCACTCGCAAGTCCCCCGCTTTCTGGTCACCGACACCAACTCCGCGGAACTGATCAAGCACGCTTCCAATTCCTTTTTGGCCATGAAGATTTCCTTCATCAACATGGTGGCCAATCTTTGTGAAGTAGTGGGCGCCGACGTGACCAAGGTGGCCGAAGGCATGGGGCTGGACCCGCGCATTGGCCCGGAATTCCTGAATCCCGGAATCGGCTTCGGCGGATTCTGCTTTCCCAAGGATGTACAGGCCTTCATCCGCATCGCGGAAAAATCGGGCTGCGACTTTCTCCTTATTGCGAGAAGCAGAGAAAATCAACCAGCGCCGCGTCCATGACTTCATCGAGAAACTTCGCACCGAGTTATGGGTGGTGCGCGGCAAGAAGATCGCGGTGTGGGGCCTGGCCTTCAAACCCAATACCGACGATGTGCGTTTTGCTCCTTCGATTGCGCTGGTGAAGTCGCTGCTCGAAGAAGGCGCCAAAGTTTTTGCCTACGATCCGCAGGCCACCGAGAAGGCACGAGCGCTGCTGCCCGACATCAATTACTCTTCGAACCCGTACGAAGCGGCCCACGGGGCGGATGCGGTCCTGATCGTTACCGAGTGGGACGAATTCCGCCGCATCGACTGGGACCGGCTCCGTCACGCCATGGAAAATCCCCTAATTCTCGATGGCAGAAACATGCTCACCGGCGCAGACGTGACCCCGCACGGCTTCCGCTACCTCAGCGTCGGCCGGCCCTCGGCCGCGCCGGAAGTGAAAGCTCCGCGCGTGGCCGGAGCCCACGCCTCCACCGACATCGGCACCGCTCCGTAGTCCGAGGCCCAGCCGGGCATCCTGAACAGAATCTTCACAGCTATGACCAGCGCTTCGGTCGAATTTCCCAAGACGAAGATTGATGGCGGCAGCGGCGGGCGCGCGCCCCTGCGTGTCTGCATGATCGTCTATGCCTTCTATGAGAGCGACACCCGGGTGCAGCAGTACGCCACGGCGCTCGCCTTGCGCGGAGACACCGTCGACATCCTGGCGTTAAAGCGGGATGATACCTGGCCCGAGTTCGAAGTCTTCAACGGGGTGAATGTCTACCGGATTCAGTCGAGGACCAAGAACGAGAAGGGCGTGTTCAGCTATGCGAGCCGGATCGCCCGCTTTCTGCTGCGCTCGGCGTCGTATTTACGCCGGATGCACCGGCAGCATCCCTACGACGTGGTGCACGTGCACAACGTGCCGGACTTCCTGGTGTTCGCGGCTATTGCTCCCAAATTGGCAGGAGTTCCGGTCATTCTGGATATTCACGACCTGTTGCCCGAGCTTTATGCCAGCAAGTTCAAGATCAGCCACAGGTCTTTTCTGTTCAAACTCCTGATCCTGGCGGAGCGGTGTTCGGCGGCCTTTGCCAACCACGTCATTGTGGCGAACCATCTCTGGCGCGACCGCCTGGTGGCCCGCTCTTCGCGGGACGAAAAGTGCAGCGTGGTGCGCAATCGTCCGGACATGAGCATTTTCGTCGCCCAATCCACTGAGGACCGGAAGAAGAACGACCGCTTCCTGCTGACGTATCCCGGAACGTTGAACGCGCACCAGGGGCTGGACGTCGCCATCCGGGCGTTTGCCAGCATCGCGGATCAGATTCCCGACACCGATTTTCACATTTATGGCGAGGGGCCGGCCAAGCCGGCGCTCATCGAGTTAGCCAACCAGCTAGGCATGCAAAACCGGGTTTTCTTCCACGATTTTCTGCCCAGCCGCGAAATTGCCCGGGTGATGGCGGGGACCGATCTGGCGATTGAGCCGAAACGCTCCACCTCGGCCTTCGGCAATGAAGCGTTGAGCACCAAGATTCTCGAGTTCATGGCTCTCAACGTTCCGGTGCTGGCCTCCAAAACCCAGATCCACGCTTACTACTACGACGATTCCATCATCCAGTACTACGAAAACGATGATGAGAAAGAACTCGCACGGCAAATTCTCCGGATGAAGAATGATCCCGAATTGCGCCGCCGCCTGGTGGCCAATGCCAGGCAGTATGTCCGGGATAATAGCTGGGAGGCAAAGCAATCGGAGTATCTGCAGCTCGTGGATGCCCTCGTGAGCCAGCGCCGCCAGTAACCCAGATGACCCGAAACTTCGCATCAGCAATGCGCATCCGGAGGCGATGAATGCCTCCCTCGATTGCCGCCCTATGCTACGCCATTCTCATCGCAGGACTGTTCTGGCTCGACCGCAACCGGTCGGCACGTACTTCTGCCGCGCTCTGGATTCCGGTGCTGTGGTTCTGGATTGCCTGTTCGCGATCGGTCACGCAATGGCTGCAAATGGAAACGCGTCGCGTCGGTCGACCAGGTCAGGAGGGCAGCCCGATCGACCGGCTGGCGCTGGCTTGCCTATTGGCGGCTGGGCTGGTCGTCCTCATTGGCCGAAGAAAGCGGGTCGCGCAAATCCTGCAGGCGAACTGGCCCCTGATCATTGTTTTTCTTCTTACTGCCTGGTCAGCCTGCTGTGGTCGGACTATCCGGACGTGGCCTTCAAGCGTTGGACACAAGCCGTTGGCGATCCCGATCATGGTGTTGATCATCTTGAGCGAACGGAACCGCTCGCTGCCATCGAACGGCTCCTGGCCCGACTGAGCTATGTGCTCATTCCGCTCTCGGTTCTTTTCATCAAGTATTATCCGAATCTGGGGCGGGGGTACGGGGAGTGGCTGGGGGAAGTCCAGTACTACGGGGTCACGACCAACAAGAACACTCTCGGGCGATCTGTCTCTGTCTCGGTTTGGGAACCCTGTGGCGCTTTGTCTCGCTATACCGGGACCGCAAGGTCGCCGGTCGGGCTCGCCGCCTGATCGCCCAGGCGAGTCATTCTGGTGATGGTGCTCTGGATCTTTCGCATTGCCGATGCCATGACCTCGTTGTCCTGCTTTCTGATGGGAAGCATGCTGATTGTGCTGACCAATTTTCGCTGGGTCCGGCGAAAGCCCATGGTCGTGACCCTTTTGATCGTGGCCCTGGTCGCGGTCTCGGCTGCGGTGTTGCTCTTTGGCGCCAGCCCCGACGCCTTGAAGACCATGGGAAGAAACCCCACTCTTACCGGGCGAACCGAAGTCTGGAACATGCTGCTCAGCCTGGTGCAAAATCCGTTGCTGGGAACAGGCTTTGAGAGTTTCTGGCTTGGACCCCGCCTGGAAAAAATGTGGGCCCGGTATTGGTGGCATCCCAGGCGAGGCCCACAACGGCTACCTTGAGATCTACTTGAACCTGGGTTGGGTGGGGATGGCGCTGCTGCTGATTGTCATCGTCACCGGATACCGGACGGTTTTCCGTGCGTGGCGTGGCCATATCGCGATCGGCAGTCTCTGCCTGGCCTACTTCTTCGTTGGCCTGGTCTACAACTTCACGGAAGCAGCTTTCTTTAGAATGTTGCATCCCGTATGGCTGTTTTTCCTGCTCGCGATCGTCAGTGCGTCGGCACTTTCCCCACAGCCGTGCCGGTTGCCGTTGCGGCCATTGCTGCGGCCGCCGACGCCCCTGCCCGAGCGGAACCTACATTGAAGAAGGGGTTCGCATGAGTCCGCTTGAAACGAGGAGAGACTCGGGGGCTGACGCTTGAGCCAGCCGTTCCTTCCACTACCAAGCCAATCGGCATGACACCATTGAAACGACAATCTGCAGCAGGGCCTGAAGCGGCTCGGCCTCTACCACCGTGTGAAGGCGTCGCCTTTGTATGATCTCTACTGGTCATTCGCCGACCGCTCAATCGTCGACGAGGAGAAACGGGAACTCAATTTCTACCGCAATCTTCTGCATGGCTTTCAGCCTGGCGACTGCATCTTCGACATCGGCGCGAACCAGGGATACAAGACCGAAACGTTCCTGCGCCTGGGGGCGAAGGTCGTGGCGGTTGATCCCGATCAGGCCAACCGGAAGATCCTGGAAGACAAGTTCCTGCGATACAGACTCGTCCCCAAACCGGTGATCATTCTGAATCAGGCGGTCAGCGACAAGAATGCCACCGAAACCATGTGGATCGACGAGCCCGGATCCGCCAAGAACACGATCAGCCGGAAGTGGGTCGACACGCTGCGAGCGGACGACAAGCGCTTTGGCCATACTCTCGGCTTTGCCCAGCGCCAGGAGGTAACCACCACCACCCTGGAGCAAATCTTCGTCGACCATGGCGTCCCCTTCTTCGTCAAAATTGACGTCGAAGGCCACGAATTGAATGTATTGCGCGGTCTGCGCCGTCCCGTCCCGTATCTTTCCTTTGAAGTCAATCTGCCGGAGTTCAGACCCGAGGGTCTGCAATGCGTGCAACTGCTGGGGGACATCACGGCAGAAGGGAAGTTCAACTACGCCACGGATAGCGTCCAGGGCCTGGCCCTGCCGGAATGGCTGGCCGCGGAACAGTTCTCGCCGATCCTGGCCGGCTGCACCTCGAGCAGTATCGAGATATTCTGGAAAACTCCGCTGGGCACCAGGCAGTAACTGAAACCTTATGGCCATTTGTTCATCGTCCGGCGCCCTCGCTAGCGAAATTGCCGCTACTCCGGCCGCGGTATCCGAGGCATCAGCAATCAAAGCGGCGCTCATCACCGGCAGTTTTGACAAGCCTTATGCTTTCGGATTGAGCATGGCGCTAGTGGCAAAGAACATCCATCTCGATGTCATCGGCAGCGATGAGGTGGAGAGTCCGGAGATGTACGCCACGCCCCGGCTGAATTTTCTCAACCTGCGCGGAAACAAGGTGGAAGCCGATCTTGCCTCACGCGTGTCGCGGACGCTGCGCTATTACGCACGGCTGATTCGTTACGCCGCCGCATCCGAGCCCAGGATTTTTCATATCCTGTGGAATGACAAGTTTGAGTATTTTGACCGAACGATTCTGGCGTTGTTTTACCGGATTCTGGGGAAGAAGGTTGTCCGCACCGCGCACAACGTGAATGCGGGCAAGAGAGACGGAAACGATTCGTGGCTCAACCGCCTGACACTCCGAGTGCAATACCGGCTTGCGGATCACATTTTTGTCCATACCGAGAAGATGAGAAACGAGCTGCTCCAGGATTTCGGCGTGCGGGAGGATGCGGTCACCGTGATTCCGTTCGGTATCAACAACGCGGTGCCGGATACGGCGCTTACTCCCCGGGAAGCGAAGCGGCGACTAGGCATCGAAAACGGGGATAAAACCATTCTGTTTTTCGGCGCGATCCGTCCGTATAAAGGGCTCGAATACCTGGCTGAGGCGTTTCAGCAGCTTGCTGCCGGGCATCCGGAATACCGGCTGATTATTGCCGGAAATCCTTTGAAGGGTAACGAGGACTATCTGGGCCAGATTCAACGCACCATCGAAAGCCAAATCAAAACTGGACAGGTGATCCAGAAGATCCAATACATACCGGATGAAGACACGGAACTGTATTTCAAGGCTGCGGATGTGCTGGCTTTGCCTTACACCCACGTGTTCCAAAGCGGCGTGTTGTTTCTGGCGCACAGCTTCGGTTTGCCGGTGGTGGCGACCGACGTAGGCTCGCTGAAGGACGACATCGTCGATGGTGGAAACGGCTTTCTGTGTAAACCCTGCGATTCCACTGACCTGGCCAGGGCGCTGGGCAGATATTTTGAAAGTGATCTCTTCCAGACTCTGGAGCGGCGGCGGCCGGACATCCGCGAGCAGGCAGAGAAACTTCATTCCTGGGAGACTGTCAGCGATATGACCAGAAGCGTGTATGAAGAACTAATCGCGAGGCCTTCATGAAGCCGTTGGTGTCGATACTGATTCCGGCTTACAACGCGGAGAAATGGATGGCGGAGACCCTGCAGTCTGCCAGCGGCGCAGACCTGGGAGCGCAAGGAAATCATCGTGGTCGATGACGGCTCCAGAGATCAAACCCTGGCCGTGGCCCAGCAGTTTGCCGGCAAGTCGGTGCAAGTGGTGCGGCAGGAGAACCAGGGCGCCGCGGCGGCGAGAAACAAAGCTCTATCTCTGAGCCAGGGAGATTACATTCAATGGCTGGACGCGGACGATCTGCTGGCGCCGGACAAGATTACGCGCCAGATGGATGCGCTCGGCAGCGAGCCCAACCCGCGGACTCTGCTGTCTTCGTCATGGGGATTTTTCATGTACCGGCCCTACCGGGCGCAGTTCATTCCCAACGCGTTGTGGTGTGATCTGACGCCGGCGGAGTTTCTGCGGCGGAAACTGGAACAGCGGATCTTCATGCAAACCGCGGTCTGGCTGGTGAGCCGGGAGCTGACCGATGCCGCCGGCCCGTGGGACATCAACATGATTTCAGACGACGACGGCGAGTACTTTTGCCGCGTCCTGCTGGCCACGCAAAGTGTCCGTTTTGTGGGCGAATCCAAAGTGTATTACCGGGAAGTGCAGGGAGCGCGCCTCAGCCACGTCGGGCGGTCGGACCGGAAATTGGAAGGGTTGTGGCACTCGATGCAACTCCACATGGGTTATCTGCGGTCGCTCGAGGACACCGCCCAGACGCGGGCGGCCTGCGTGCAGTATCTGCAGAACTACCTCATCACGTTTTATCCCCTGCGGCTCGACATCGTCGAACAGATGCACCAGCGCGCGCGCGACTTGGGCGGGCATCTGGAGCCTCCACGGCTGCCCTGGAAGTATCGCTGGATCAAAGATCTGGCGGGGTGGGATTTAGCCAAACGCGCACAATTGTTCCTGCCGCAGATTAAATGGGCTTTTCTGTTTTTCTGGGACAACGCGTTGTTTCGCATCGAAAAGCGCAGGTTCGCGGACGGCTTGGGGATATGAGACGGAGGCATGTAGAATCGGGCGAGCCGGCGGGATGCTTTAGCCCTGCCGGGTGCCCCAGCACGTGCCGAAAGACCCTGAAGCTTTCGCGGCCGGACCCAGTAGTCCAGATGTCCTTCTGGTACCTGGCCGATGTACCTCTGTGTCTTGAGGTCAGGGCGTCGGGCGGCATAAGGTGTGTAACAGGGTACCCCCAGAAGGCGAATGCAGGGGTCCCAAAATAACCCTCATGACCAGCAAAGCTTTGGCTTTTCCCCTGTTGGTGTTTTGTGTCTCGGTGTCCTGGCAGCTGGCGGGCGCCGCGACGGTTACGGCTGCGTCCTGCTCGTCATCGGCGGTGCAGACGGCGGTAAATTCGGCCAACACCGGAGACACGGTGTTGGTTCCCGGCGGGTCGTGCACCTATACGACGACGGTGACTGTGCCTAACACCAAGGCCATCACCATCAACGGCGGGGGAAACACCACGATCACCACCAGCGCGCACAATGCATTCGATATTACGCCGACGGCTTCTGCCGCGACCCGATTCACCGGATTTACGATCGTGACCAGCGGGGTGGTGAACGACAGCCAGAGTCCGATCAAAACGCACGGTTCGACTACCACATTTGCTTTCCGCGTCGACCACAATACATTCAGCGCCGGCGACGCGAGCACGTTTATTTCGGCGGACGGGAACGCCCCGGGTTTGATCGATCACAACGGTTTCACCGCCGGCGCTTCGGCGGAAATGGTTCACAATCTGGGCGCCGGACCATCGAGTAACGCGGGCTGGCAGGACAGCGTCACACCGGGCAGCGCCAACATGTTGTTTCTCGAGGACAATACGTTTACCTATAACGCCACCGGGAATCCGGCGTACTACTGGGGAACGGCTGCACTGCAGTCTTACTACGGTGCGCGCACGGTGTTCCGCCACAACACAATGAATATGGTCCATGTGGACCAGCACGGCACCGCGGGAATGGTGGGAGCGCGCTGGTGGGAAATTTATAACAACACCTTCAACACTAACGTGGCCAACGCCAGCATGGATGAATACATCCACCTGCGTGGCGGAAGCGGCGTGGTTTACGGCAACACCCACTCAGGGGCCAACCAAGCCGCGGGCGGAATTGCCCTGGAGGAGGAAGACACCGGGAGCTGGCCGCTGGCGTACCAGGTGGGAAGTGGAATCAACGGAAATACAAACGGTCACGCAGTGTGCGGATCTGTGAACAGCAGTCCGGCATACTTCTGGGGCAACAGCGCGGATATGGCGGTCGGCGTGGATGAAGGCGGAATCCAGCTCAACCGCGATTACTTCGTTTCCGCGCAACAGCCCAGCACGTTGTCGCGCCAGGAGTTGAGCGGCGATACTTGCTCGACCACGTACTCTTACACCGCGTTCACTTATCCGTATCCACTGGATGCCAACGGGCTTCCCACCGGTGGTGGGTCTCAGGCCCAGGGACCGCAACCCCCAAGCAATTTAGCGGCCCAGGTCCAGTAGCCGCGAAAATGTTGGACCAGCAATAATTGGACCAGCAATAAGAAGAACCGAAGAGCATCTCATCACCTCCCCGCTTGCGTTGAAAACCAGCGCAGCAAGAACTAAACCTTAGCGAAATCCCCGGCTTTCCTAATCGAATCCATTCCATGAAGAAGACTGCCTTAGTCACTGGTGCAGAGGGATTTATTGGCTCCCATCTGGCGAAATTCCTGCAAGCCAAAGGATGGAACGTGATTGGCGGATACCGTCTGCACGGCGCGAATTCGTTCCCCAAGCTGCGGAATCTGGAATTCGTGCAGTGCGACCTGGCCAACGGCCAGCGGGTGGAGCAGCTTTTCAAACAGTACCAGCCCACGCATGTGTTCCATCTGGGGGCGCAGAGCTTGCCCACGGTCTCGTGGGCGGACCCGGTTTCGACGTTCGAATCGAACATCATGGGTTCGCTGCATCTGTTCGAGGCTTTGCGGCACATGAAGCGTCCTGCGGTGGTGGTCTCGGCCTGCTCGAGCGCCGAGTATGGACATGTGCCCCCGGCCGCGATACCGGTGACAGAAGAGCAACCGCTTCGGCCGCTGCATCCCTACGGCATCAGCAAAGTGTGTCTGGATCTGATCGCGCGCGAGTATTTCCTGGACTACAAGATCCCGGCAGTGAACCTGCGGTTGTTCAATACGACGGGCCCGGGCAAGACGAATGATGCGCCGTCGGATTTTGTGCGGCAGTTGATCCGGATCAGGAAGGGGCTACAGCCGCCGGTGATTGAAGTGGGGAACCTGAAGCCGCTGCGCGCCTTTCTGGACGTGAATGACACGGTGCGCGGGTTTTATCTCGCGGCCTTGAAGGGCAAGCGGGGCGAGGCTTACAACCTGTGCGCGACTGACACGCATGAGATTGGCGAACTGTTGCGGATGGCCATCCGGCTCTCCGGGGTCAAAGTTGAGGTGCAGCAGGCTGCCCAGCTGATGCGGCCTTCGGACGAGAAAATCATTTTTGGCAGCACCAAAAAAATCCGCAAAGACACCGGATGGAAGCCGATTCGCCGGATTGAGCAAACCCTGGAGTCGATGCTCGAGTACTGGGACCGGGTGCTGTAGTGGACGTCTTGTCATCCAGTTTGCCGAAGAAGGCGAAGATTCCTGCGGGCAAAATGCTCGATGTTCACGCCGTGTTGCTGGTGGGCGGGAAGGGAACGCGGCTGCGTTCGGTGGTGCCCGGTGCGCCGAAGCCGTTGGCCGCGGTGGGCAAGCGGTCGTTTCTGGAGTTGCTGGTGCGGCAGTTGCGGTTTCAGGGGGTGCGCCGTCTGGTGATGTGTACGGGATACCTGGCTGATCAGATTGAAAACGAATTCGGTGACGGCCGGGCGTGGGGCGTGGAGATCGAATACTCGCAGGAGCCGGAGCCGCTCGGCACGGCCGGCGCGGTGAAGCTCGCGGAGCGGCATCTCAAAGGTGTTGCGGACTTCCTGGTCATGAATGGCGATTCGTTTCTGGAAATCGACTTCGCAGAGTTGGTGCGATTTCATCGAGAGCGCGGTGGCGTGGCGAGCATGGCTGTGCTTGAAGTGCAAAATACCAGCCGCTACGGGACCGTGGTGGTGGACGACGCGAGCCGAGTGACGGGATTTCTGGAAAAGACAGGCAGCGGCGGCCCTGGCCTGGTGAACGCGGGCGTTTACGTTTTTGGGCGCTCGGTTTTCGAGCACATAGCAGATGGGCCGGCGAGTCTCGAGAAAGACATTTTTCCCCGGCTGCTCAATCACGGTGTTTACGCCCTGGAGCAGCGTGGGATGTTTATCGATATCGGGACTCCGGAGGACTATGCGCGGGCGCAAGGACTGTGCGACCGGTTGTATGCGGCGGCGCAAGGCTCTGGTGACTCAAGGCGATCGGAGTAGGGAGAGCAGATGAGAGAGACAGACGATTTTCAACGGCGAGTGGTGAGTTCGATTCGGGCGTCGATTGCGGCGAAAGAACAGCTGCTCAATAGCCCTGAAACGGTGGCCACGATCGCCCGAGTGAGCGAAGTTCTGGTGGAAGCGATGCAGCGCGGCAATAAAGTGCTGCTGTTCGGCAACGGAGGCAGCGCGGCGGATGCGCAGCACATCGCGGCGGAATTTGTGGGCCGCTTCGCGTTCGACCGGCCGGCTTTGCCGGCGCTGGCCTTATCGGTGAACACGTCGTGTGTGACGGCGATCGGAAATGACTACGGTTTCGACCTGGTGTTCTCACGGCAGATTGAGGCTTTAGGGCGCGCGGGAGATGTGGCCATCGGAATCTCGACCAGCGGCAATTCGCCGAACGTGGTGCGGGGCTGGCGTCGGCCCGGAAAATGGGTTTGCACACGGTGGGACTGGCGGGCTGCAAGGGCGGAAAGATCAAGGACGAAGCCGATCACTGCATCTGCGCGCCATCGAACGAGACGCCGCGCATTCAGGAATGCCACATTCTGATCGGCCACGTGATTTCTGAGCTGGTGGAGCAGACAATTTTTCATGAACAAAGCTGCGTTTCTCGATCGTGACGGAGTGATCAACCGCAAGCCGCCGGAGGGCCAGTACGTGACCCGGTGGGACGAGATGCAGTTTCTTCCGGACGTGGCCACGGCGATCGCCAAGCTGAATGAAGCCGGCTTCCGGGTGATTGTGATCAGCAATCAACGCTGCGTGGCCAAGGGCCTGGTGACGGAGGCGGGCGTGGATGCGCTGCACGAACGGATGCGTGACGAACTGGCGGCGGCCGGAGCCATCATCGACGCGATTTACTACTGTCCACACGAAAAGTCGCCGGTATGCAGTTGCCGCAAGCCGGCGCCGGGCATGCTGTTGACCGCGGCGCGCGAACATGAGATCGACCTGGCGGCATCATGGATGATCGGCGATTCCGATATTGATATTGCAGCCGGCAAGAGTGCCGGATGCAGGACGGCACGGCTGATCAGCAAAGGCCAAAGCGGGCAGGGAAAAGCCGATGTCGTAGCCGAATCTCTGCTTGACGCAATCCACCAGATATTCGAGTTTCCGCGAGCGATCCCCGCGCCGCGGGCGCTGAACGGCGTAAGCGTTTAATTAGACCGACCCCGAGTAGCAATCCCTCCACGGGGAACCTGGAAGGCGAGGCACATGGTAATTACCAGCACTCCACTGCGAGTTTCGTTTTTTGGCGGCGGCACCGACTATCCCGTCTGGTACCGCGAGCACGGCGGGTCGGTACTGTCGACGACCATCAACAAGTGTTGCTACATCACTTGCCGTCCGTTGCCGCCGTTTTTCGAGTACCACAGCCGCGTGTCGTATT
The DNA here is from genome assembly GCA_963765285.1 of Terriglobia bacterium. Taxonomy (GTDB): domain Bacteria; phylum Acidobacteriota; class Terriglobia; order Terriglobales; family Acidobacteriaceae; genus CAVWZH01. Next base: position 863,297 of record CAVXVR010000004.1, on the reverse strand, counting down.
CGAAAGTGGAGAATGTCGCCAAGAACGATGCGATCCAACATCCCTCGGTGCGCGCCTGCCTGCAATTCATGGGGATCGAGGACGGAGTCGAGATTCACCACGTCGCCGACTTGCCCGCGCGAACCGGCCTGGGCACGAGTTCGGCGTTTACGGTAGGTCTGCTGCTGGCTCTCTATGCGCTGAAGAACCAGATGCGCGATAAACACTCGCTGACCGCGGACGCGATCCACGTGGAACAGGAGTTGCTGAAGGAAGCAGTGGGCTCGCAGGACCAGGCCAGCGCAGCGCATGGCGGATTCAACCGCATTGATTTCCGGCCGGATGGGACGCTCGAAGTGAAGCGGATTCTAACCACGCAGAACCGGCTGGCGGATCTGGAACAACATTTGGCGCTTTATTTCACCGGCTTCTCGCGGATCGCTTCGGAAATCGCCACCGAGCAGGTCAGGATTACGCCGCACAAGCAGAAGGAATTAGAGACGATGCTGCACTTGGTGGGCGAGGCGGAAGGGATTGTCGCCAATTCCAACCGGTCGCTGGACGATTTTGGGCGGCTGTTGCACGAAAGCTGGCAGATCAAGCGGTCGCTGACCGGGAAAATCTCGAACGCCAACCTCGACGAGATTTACGAAGCCGGACTCAGCGCGGGCGCGCTGGGCGGCAAGTTGCTCGGCGCCGGGGGCGGGGGTTTCATGCTGTTCTATGTTCCTCCAGAGCGGCGGCAGGCCCTGAGAGACCGTTTGAAGAAACTGCTGTGCGTTCCTTTTGGTTTCTCGAACCAAGGCAGCCGGGTAGTGGTGTACGAGCCGGAAGAGGTGTACGACCGGTCGACGATTGAGGAACGGTCTGTGGTCTATGCCCAGCATGTTTAAAACGATCCAGGCGCGGGAAAACGGTCTGGTCATCGGCTCCAGCGATTTGATTCTGATCACTGGGTCGAGTGGCTTCATCGGATCGAGGGTGGTCGAGACCTTGCTGCGGCGGGGATTCACCAATCTCCGTTGCTTTGTGCGGCCTTCGAGCGATCTGAAGAGGCTGAATGCGATTCTGCACGCCTATCCGGAAGCGCAGGTTGAGGTGATGGCAGGAAATCTGCTGTTGCGGGACGACTGCACGAAGGCGGCAGAGGGCGTGGCCGTGATTTACCACCTGGCGGCGGGAATGGAGAAGACCTTTCCCGGGTGCTTTATGAATTGCGTGGTCACGACGCGAAATCTGCTGGATGCGGCGGTCGAGGCTGGCTGCCTGCGGCGTTTTGTCAACGTGGGTTCGTTTGCCGTGTACTCCAACTGGAACATTGCCAGCGGAAGTTTGCTGGATGAAAACTGTGAGCTGGAAAGCCATCCGGTGGAACGGGCGGAAGCGTATGCCTATGCCAAGTTGAAGCAAGACGAACTGGTCAAGGAATATGCCCAGAGGTATGGGCTGCCTTATGTCATCGTGCGGCCGGGGGCGGTTTACGGTCCTGGGAACCGCAGCCTCACCGCGCGAGTGGGGATCGATACCTTCGGAGTGTTTTTTCATCTGGGCGGTTCGAACCAGATTCCTTTGACTTATGTCGACAATTGCGCTGAGGCGATGGTTTTGGCGGGAATCAAGCCGGGAGTCGAGGGTGAGGTCTTCAATGTGGTGGACGACGACCTGCCCAGTAGCCGCAAATTCCTCAGCATGTACAAGAAATACGGGAAGGGATTTAAGTCGGTCTATTTTCCGTACTGGCTTTTCTATGGCCTGTGCTGGATGTGGGAAGAATTTGCCGCGTGGTCGAAGGGCCAGTTGCCGCCCAGTTTCAACCGGCGGCGTTGCGCGACGTATTGGAAGGGAAACAAGTACAGCAATCGCAAGCTGAAAGACCGGCTGGGATGGAAACCGGTGGTCGGGTTTTCCGAAGCGTCGCGCAGGTACTTTGAGTTTGTCAGGGAGATGAGCTAGCCAATGCTACGAGTAGCCATTGTCGGCTGCGGCAAGATCGCGGACCAGCACGCGGAGCACATCGCGCATGTTCCCGGCAGTCAAATTGTCGGAGTGTGCGACCGCGAAGAGCTGATGGCGCGGCAGTTGCAGGAGCGGTGGAAGGTGCCGGCAGCGTTTTCCGAAGTGGAAGAACTTCTGGAGAAGGCCAAGCCGGACGTGGTGCACATCACGACTCCGCCGCAGACGCACGCATCGGTCGGCAGAGTATGCCTCGAAGCCGGCTGCCACATCTACGTCGAAAAGCCTTTCACCATGACGGTGGAAGAAGCCGAGGAACTCATCGGAGTGGCGGAGCGCAAGAACCTGAAAGTAACCGTCGGCCACAATGCGCAGTTCAGCCATGCGGCGAACGAGATGCGCAAACTGGTCGCGGACGGTTATCTGGGCGGGCCGCCCATCCACATGGAGAGCTATTACTGTTACGACCTGGGCGACACCGGGTACGCCAAGACCATGTTGGGGGACCGTTCGCACTGGGTGCGGCGGCTGCCGGGCGGTTTGCTGCAGAACACCATCAGTCATGGCATCAGCAAGATTGCGGAGTTCATGACCGAGGATGCGCCGGAAGTGATGGCGCATGGGTTCTCCAGCGCGTTTTTGCAAAATCTTGGCGAGACGGAGATCGTCGATGAATTGCGAGTGATCGTGCGCGGCGGGATGACCACAGCTTACTTTACGTTTTCGTCGCAGATGCGGCCGGGGCTGCACATGCTGCGACTGTACGGCCCTGAAAACGGTTTGATCATGGATGAGCAGCAGCAGACCGTGATCAAGCTCAGAGGAGCGCGCTACAAGAGCTACCTGGAACAATTTGCGCCGCAGTGGAGCTATGCCCGGCAATATGTCGCGAACGCGCTGGGGAACATCAAGAAGTTCGCCAAGGGGGATTTCCAGGCGGAGTATGGCATGCGGTTTCTGATCCGCGAGTTCTACCGGTCGATCCGCGAAGGCGGGCCGGTGCCGATTCCTTACCATGAAATCCTGCGCACTTCGCGCATCATGGATGAGATTTTTTCGCAGTTGTCGGCGGCGCGAAAAGTCGCGGCGGTGGAACCCGCCGGACAAGTGCTGGTCGGGCAGCATTCTTAAGAGTGAAATTATGAGCAGTCGGTACATACCGTACGTTCTCATTACTCCGGCGCGTAACGAGGAGAAGTACATTGAGAAAACCATTCAGTCGATGATCGCGCAGACTCGTGGCGCCGGTGAAGTGGGTGATCGTCAATGACGGATCGACTGACCGCACGGCGAGCATTGTGCGGGAATATTTGCCGAAATACTCCTGGATGGAACTGGTCGATCTTCCGGAACATCGGGACCGAAGTTTCGCAGGGAAGGTATACGCGTTCAACGCGGGATTTGAACGGGTGAAGGGCTTGGAGTTTGAAGTGGTCGGCAACCTGGATGCGGACTTGTCATTCGATCCCGACTACCTGGAATTTCTGATGGGGAAGTTCGCAGCGAACGAGAATCTGGGAGTGGCGGGCACGACTTTCCGCGAAGAGGGCTACAGTTCTGAGACTGACAGTTTTGAAGGCGAGAACCACGTGGCAGGAGGGTGCCAGCTCTTCCGGCGCAAGTGCTTCGAGGAAGTGGGAGGGTACATTCCACACCGGGGTGGGGGAATTGACTGGATCGCGGTCACCACGGCCCGGATGAAAGGCTGGAAGACGCAGGCCTTCCGCGAGAAGTGGTTTTTTCACTACCGCACGCTGGGCACGGCGGAGCGGTCGGTCCTGGCTTCGACGTTTTCCTATGGTGAGAAGGATTACTACCTGGGCGGGCATCCTTTGTGGGAGATCGTCCGGTCGGCCTATCGACTGACCAAGAAACCCTATCTGCTGGCGGGCGGCGCGCTATATCTGGGATACGTTTCCGCGTTCTTGCGGGGAATGAAGCGGCCCGTCTCTGACGAACTGATGCGGTTCCATCGCAAAGAGCAGATGCAAAAGCTGAAGGCCATCCTCAGGGCGGTTTTTGCTTTACGGCGGGTGGACAGTTTTGAAATCAAACCCAGCTGATTCAAGCTGCGAAATCTTTCACAGCAATCGATGACAGAACCAATCAACAACCAAAAAGTGCAGCAGTCAGTCCTCCGCTTTGTCGGCTGGCTCGACGGCTACGGCGAGACTTCGTACGATCACCAAAGCTATTTTGCCAGTGATCTGGGGCGCAAGGCGAAGGCGCTCTACTATCGCAAACCCATGCTGGGAATCCTGGCGGTAGCGCCGATGATTTTCAGCGAAGCGTTTGTGCCTTCGGCGCGCAGGTTTTTCTGGAAACGGCAAAGGCTGCCGATTGCGGATGCGCACTACGCTATGGGATTTGCCTTCCTCTCGCAGGCGCTGGAGCAAGAAAGGTATTACCAGCGGGCGGTGCATTTTCTGGAAGTGCTGAAGGAAACGCGGTGTCCGGGCTTTGAACATTACGGCTGGGGCTATCCGTTTCACTGGCAGACGCGGCTCGGGATCATTCCCGAGGGAACTCCTCTGATCACAACCGTGCCTTATGTGTATGAGGCGTTTCGCGAGGTCCACCGGATTGACGGCAAGGCGGAGTGGTGGACGATCATGCGCTCCATTGCCGAACATGCCGCATTGGACTACGAGGATTACCCCACGTCAGAGAACGCTTCCACCTGTGCCTACAATCCCAATCCGCTCGAGCCGGGCGGCGTGATCAATGCCAGTGCCTACCGGGCGGGGCTCTTGACCATGGCGGCGGCCGACTTTCACGAAGAGCGCTATAACAAGATTGCCGAGCGCAACGTGAATTTTGTTCTCGAAAACCAGAATCCGGACGGCTCCTGGTATTACTGCACGGACGGCGAACGCGGGTTTGTGGACCACTTTCACACCTGCTTTGTGCTGAAAGGGCTGGCCAAGGTCGAGGCCATTACTGGGAACACGGAATGCACGCGGGCCATCGAACGGGGCGTGGATTACTACGTGAAGAATTTGTTTGATGAGCAAGGATTGCCCAAGCCTTTTTCCCGCCGGCCGCGGCTGACAGTGTATCGCCGGGAGCTGTATGACTACGCGGAGTGCATCAATCTGGCGGTCCTGCTGCAAGGCCGGTTTCCCGCGCTGGATGACACCTTGGCGCGGGTGGTGACGCTCGAGGGATGGCAAAAATCCGACGGCTCGTTCCGCAGCCGCCAGCTTCTTCTCGGTTGGGACAACACGCCGATGCATCGCTGGGCATCGTCGCAATTATTCCGGAGCCTTTGCTTTTTGCTGTACGCCAATAAGCGGGGCAATCAAACCGGATCTGTGCAGGAAAAAGAACTGTTGCAGCAGAAATAAGACATCTTATGTGCGGAATTTGCGGACAATTTAATTTTGCTGACTCGGCGCCGGTGCAGCGCCGGACCATCGAGAAGATGGCGAACAGCATCGCCCATCGCGGGCCGGATGACGATGGCTACTACATCGCTGGACCGTTGGGTCTTGGGTTCCGGCGGCTTTCGATCATCGATCTGGCCGGCGGGCACCAGCCCATGTCGGACCCGGAGGAATCTGTCTGGGTGATCTTCAACGGCGAAATCTACAATTTTCCCGAACTCAAGCGCGAACTGGAAGGGCACGGACACGTATTCCGGACCACCAGCGACACCGAAGTGATCGTCCACGGGTACAAGCAGTGGGGCAAGGAAGTGCTGAACCGGCTGAACGGAATGTTTGGCCTGGCCATCTGGGACACGCACAAGCGGCGATTGATCGTGGCCCGCGATCCGTTCGGCATCAAGCTGATCTATTACAAAATCGAAAATGGCCGAGTGCACTTTGGCTCGGAGATCCGGCCGATTCTGGCCGCGACCAACGGCGGCGCGGAAGTGGATCCGGGGTCGTTGAATCTTTTTCTTCGTTACCGCTTTACGCCGTCGCCTTACACGATGTACCAGGGCGTGCGGAAGCTGGCTCCGGGGACCATGCTCACGTTTGAAAATGGGACTTACAAGCTGGAGCGGTGGTACCGCTATGCTCCCCGGCCGTTCTCTCCGGTGAAGTCGGCTGGCGAAGCGCAGGAGGAGTTGACCGAACTGTACAAGCAGTCGATGAAGAGGCATTTGCTGGCCGACGTGCCGCTGGGACTGCTGTTGAGCGGCGGCGTGGACTCCGGGCTTCTGCTGGCGCTGATGAATCTGTATGGCAAGTCGTGGCGGACGTATACCGTCGGGTATGGATCGAGCTTTGCCGATGACGAACTGACGGACGCGGAAGAAACCGCGGCAATGTTCTCCGCGAACCACACGCCGGTGCTTCTGGACCGGAAGACGTTCGAGGCAGCGCTGCCCAAGATTGTCGCCTGCCTGGAAGAGCCGGTCGCGTCGTCTTCGATCGTGCCCATGTATTTTGTGTGCCAGCGGGCGCGGCAGGATGTGAAGGTTGCCCTGATGGGCCAGGGCCCGGACGAACTGTTTGGCGGCTATCGACGCCATCTGGGCGTGCGCTACAGCGAGTGGTGGAGAGGCCTGCCGAAAGCGGTGCGCGGTACCGTCGGCTCGGCCATCGCGGCGTTGCCCAGAAATGAAACGCTCAAGCGGGGCATTTACTCGCTCGATATTGCCGACCGGATGAAGCGCTATCAGCAGGTTTTTTCGCTCATGCCGGCGGAGAAAATCGATGGACTGTTTCCGGATGGAATGCTCGGACCTGATCCCGGTGACAAGATTCTCGAATGCTGGCAGGAGCTGGCGGAACTCTCAAGCGAGACGGACGAACTCGGCGGGTTCCAGTTTCTCGAACTGCGCTCCACGCTTCCGGATGAGCTGCTGATGTATGCGGACAAGCTTTCCATGGCGCACAGCCTGGAAGTGCGCGTGCCGTTTCTAGATAAAGAGGTTGTCGAGTTCGTAGAAAGATTGCCGGCCAACCTGAAGGTGCGAAACGGTTCGCAGAAATGGCTGCACCGCCAGGTGTGCCAGACGCTGCTTCCGAAAAAGATTCTGCGCAGGAAGAAGCGAGGATTTGCGGTCAACGTGGTTGACGACTGGTTCCGTGGCGCCATCGGCAACAAGATGGACGAGATTCTGCTGGACCGCGAATCGCTGATTTATCAATTCCTGCGGCCGTCGTCGGTGAAGGAAATGCTGCAGCAACACAAATCGGGCGAGCAGGACAACCACAAGGTGTTGTTCAGCCTGATCGTTCTGGAAGAGTGGATCCGGGCCCACCGATCGGTGGCCGAAGTGGCCTCGGGAAACTAAACCTCGCATTACAACGATAGGGAACCCATTGACAGTTCATGTAGTGAATCCGCTTTCCGACAGGCGTTGGGATGATTTGGCCGCGCGACACCCGAAGGCCTCGGTTTTCCATCAGCGGGGGTGGCTCGAAGCGCTGGCCCGCACCTACGGCTATGAGCCGATCGTGCTGACCAGTACGCCTCCTGGCGAGCCGCTGGAGAACGGCATCGTTGTATGCCGTGTCTCGAGCTGGATCACGGGAACCCGGCTGGTGTCGCTGCCATTCGCAGACCATTGTGAACCGCTTGTGGGCCCGGACAAACTTGAGCAGTTTTCGAAGTGGATGCGGGAGGAGCGGAGCCGCCAACGGTGGAAATACGTGGAATTACGCCCCCTTTCATCGAGTGGCGATTTGAAATGCGATCTGCCGAACAGCCAGTCGTATTACTTCCACGCGCTGGATTTGACTCCCGAGGTGAGCCAGATCTTTCGGGGATTTCACAAAACCTCGCTTCAGCAGAAGATCCGGCGGGCGGAGAAAATGGGGCTCGACTACGAAGTCGGCCGCACCGAGAAACTGCTGGAAGAATTCTACGGTCTTCTGATCAAGACGCGTAAGCGTCATCAACTGTTTCCTCAGCCGCGAGTCTGGTTCAAGAATCTGTTTGAGTGCCTGGGAGAGAACGTCCAAATCCGCGTGGCTCGAAAGGACGGGTCTGCAATAGCCGCGCTGCTGACTCTGCGCCACGGAACCTCGGTGGTTTATAAGTACGGGTGCTCAGACGAGAACTTCCATAACCTCGGCGGGATGCCGTTGCTGTTGTGGATGTTCATCCAAGAAGCCAAAGCCTTGGGCGCCACAGAACTCGATTTTGGCCGGTCGGACATGGACAACGAAGGCTTGGTCGCCTTCAAAGACCGGTTCGGAAGCAAGAAAACCGTGATCACCTACATCCGATACCCGCAACCCAAGCACGAGGCGGCAGGGGAGAGTTGGGCGGTGCGCACGGCCAAGCAGATATTTTCCGTGTTGCCGGAGACGATCTCGCCGATGGCGGGCAGCATTCTCTACCGACACATCGGTTAAGAGCGGAAATTGCCCATTGGGGACCACGTTAACGGCTTGGTGAGATGAACTGCACCCTGAGGGCCAACCCGGCGGACTGTACTTTGGGGCTGTACCAGCGGGCGTGCGGTATGAACTCCCGTGTCTTGAAGGTGTCAGTTCAACTCTCTAAATTAAGGAGAAACGCGCTACCTGCGGTTATTCAGCAAATGCGTACGGTTCGAACGGGAATCGCAGCGCCTGGCCTGCCTGCACATCTGTACCGCGACTCAGAGAGGGTTCATGACACGCAAAAGTTGGGCGCTTCTTCCGCTGCTCTTGTTTCTTTTTTCTGTCATTCCCGGGAAACAAGTACAGGCGGTTTCGGGGTTCATTCCCTCGAGCCGAAGCGTGGATTGGAGTCATGCGGGCATTCCCGGAGGCATTCCCAGTGCGAATTGGCCGATTTACAAGACGCTTTCGCCCGGTGGCGGAAGCGACGATAGCGTGGCCATTCAAAACGCCATTAACGCGGCCCCGGCAGGATCAGTGGTGCTGCTGAATCCGGGTACTTATAAGATTCATCGCTCTTCCACAGTTTGCCAGGGTTTTTCCGACGATTATGCTTCAGGCGCGTACGAGGCGGGTTTGTGCATTAACAAAGCAGTCGCCCTGCGCGGGTCCGGGCCGGACCAGACGATTCTGCAATATGGAGACGGGGCCAACATCATAAGCATGGGCGAGACCTACCTCTCCTCATCGCAAGTTGTGTTCATTGCGGTCACGTCGGGTGCGAACAAGGGATCGACGCAAATTACTTTGCAGAGCGCTTCGGGCATCAGCACCGGCAGCTACCTGGCTGTGACCCAGAAAAATCCTGCGGATTCCGACGGCAATCCTCTGGTTGATATTTCCGGCTATACCAACACGTGCAGCAGCTGCGGACACAATTTGACCGGTAATGCCATGAGCCAGATTGATAAGGTCACCGCAGTCAGCGGCAACACAGTCACTCTGGAGCGGCCGCTTTACTTTAACTACACCAATTCTCCGGCTGTGTTCAAACTTCCGATGATCGAACAGGCTGGCCTCGAAGAACTGCGGTTGCAGCCGACGGCGTCGTCCGGAACCGGAATCGTATTCAAGAACATCAATCTGGAAGCCTGTGCCCACTGCTGGGTCCATGACGTGGAAAGCGACATGGCGGTGGACCGGGCGAACATCTATCTCTCGGACGTCTACGGCAGCGAAATCAGCGGCAACTACTTGAATGACGGCTACAGCCACAACAGCGGCGAGACCTATGCTGTGTACCTCGAATTCCGGGCTTCGGAGAATCTGATCCAGAACAACATCATTCGGAAAGCGCGGCACTCGACGGTGATGAGCGGCGGCAGCGGCAACGTGTTCGGGTACAACTACATGCTTGACCCTTATATGGGCGAGGATACGAACTCGCTGCCGGAAGGACGCACCCACGCCGCGCATCCTTATATGAACCTGTGGGAAGGGAACGTTGCGTCGAGCATGGAGCTGGATTATGTCCACGGCAGCTCGAGCCACAACACGCTGTTCAGGAATTACTACAACCTGACGTCGACGAATCCTTCGACCGGCATTCCGATGACGTCAGCGCTGTACGCGGTCAACATCGCTTATTACAACAACTACGAGAATGTGATTGGTAACGTGATTGGCCAGTATGGGTCGACTTGCACCGCCAGTTCGTATGAGACCGATGCGGACGGCGCACGATCGTCGACCATCTATAAGCTTGGCTATTACGACGATGGCGGGGCCTCATCGCCGAATCCGGCTTTGTCGGCCAAGGTGGGACAAACAATTCTTCGGGGCGGCAACTGGGACTGCAAGACCAACACTGTGGTCTGGAGTTCGAATGTCCCGAACGGCAGCCTTGTCTCGACCTATCTCGATCAGCAAGTTTTGCCGAGTTCGTTGTATCTTTCAGTGAAGCCAGCCTGGTTCGCCGCGAGTGGCGCAGCCTGGCCTCCCATTGATCCGGCGGCCACCACCAAGATCAACAAAATTCCCGCCCAGCTCTGTTATGAGAATGGGCCGAAAACCGGAGCCGCGTTCAAACCTTCGGCTTGCTACGCCGTTACGGCGGCGATACCGCAACCTCCCATTAATCTGACAGCAACGGTGAACTGACCTCTCCCGAACTTGGAAAGCAACGACATGTGCGCAGGTTACGTCGCTTTGCCTCGCCGTGTCACAAGCGGTGAGCGTTTTCAGCCCGGCATGGGATTACTTTCAAAATGAGGTCCAGCCCGACGAATTTGACGACCGCTTCCGCACGAGCTTCCGAACCTGCTTTGAGAATTCTTGCGACAAAGTCGGAGTTGGGAAGCAGACTTACCATGGCCGTGCGAGACCGCTATCGTTGCCCCGAGGAGTTTCTGGAATGGGGGTTGAGCGGCGCGCTATCTGCTGACGAAGGGTATTTTCACTTTGGCCCGGATACGACTTGTTATGGACGCTCGTGTTCCGGAAGGAGAGAGCCCGGATTAAAGCAGCCGTTGCACGATGTTTTCGAAGACGTCGTAGCGGACCCAACGCTCGGACTTCCTTTTGATCCAACCGAGATCATCGACAACCTTCGCCTGGAGCGTCATGCGGGCGGAGCGACATCGCATTCGCGGCGCCTTCTCAAGAAGATCTACTACGCCGTTCGTCCGTTCATGCCCCCGGCTGTGCGGGCCCGGATTCAAAAGTTTCGTGCCCGCAACTGGGAGAGTGCAGTGTTTCCCAAGTGGCCCGTAGACACGACGGTCGAAAACCTCTGCGAGCGGCTACTGCTGCTGTCGATGCAAGAGCAAAACATTGAGAAGATTCCGTTCGTCTGGTTTTGGCCGAACGGCGCAAGCGCATGCGTGAGCATGACGCACGATGTTGAAACCGAAGCAGGGCGAGCTTTCTGCACCAGCCTTATGGACCTCAACGATTCGTTCGGGATCAAATCATCGTTCCAGGTCATTCCTGAAACGCGATATGCAGTTTCCGGTGATTATCTGGAGAGCATCCGGAGCCGCGGGTTCGAAGTGGCGGTGCATGATTTGAACCACGATGGCCGGCTGTACGACGACCGGGAAGAATTTCTTCGCCGCGCACAGAAAATCAATCAGTACGCCGCAGCCTGGCAGAGCAAAGGTTTTCGGGCGGGGGCGCTGTACCGCAATCCGGAGTGGTTCGGGGCGCTGGACTTCTCGTACGAAATGTCGATGCCCAATGTCGCCCGTCTCGATCCGCAATCTGGCGGCTGTTGCACTGTGATGCCCTATTTCATCGGGGACATGCTCGAAATTCCGGTCACTATGGTTCAGGACTACATGCTGTTCAATCTCCTCGATCAATATTCCATCGATCTTTGGCGAACGCAGATGGAATTGATCCTGGAAAAGCATGGGCTGGCCTCGTTCATCGTCCATCCGGATTATGTAATAGAGGCCAGACCAAGAGCGGTGTACGCCGAACTGTTGGGTTACCTTCGAGGATTGCGCCAGCAGAAAAATCTTTGGATCGCCCTGCCCGGGGAGATCGATGGCTGGTGGCGAGCCCGCAGTAAAATGTCGGTCGTCGCGCAAGGCGTCGCATTCAGGGTCGAAGGTGAAGGGGCGGAGCGGGCGGTGCTGGCGTTTGCAAAGAACGTAGGCGGCCGGCTGGTGTACGAGCTGGACCGGGCAAGCTAGAAATATGAAGCGAAAATTGAGCGTAGGCGACTGGGTCGAAGTTCGCAGCCAAGCGGAAATCCTGGCGACCCTCGACGCAAATGGATGGCTCGACGGAATGCCGTTCATGCCGGAGATGCTGCGCTTTTGCGGAAAGAAGTTTCAGGTCCACAAGCGGGCGCACAAGACCTGCGATTATTCCGGACCCAAACCTCGTAGCCGGCGCGTCGATCGAACAGTCCACCTGAAGACGCATTGCGACGGCAGCGCCCACGACGGGTGCCAGGCGGGCTGTCTTCTCTATTGGAGGGAAGAGTGGTTAAAGTCCGTCAGTGGTAATGCTAAAGATGACGCCGGTTCAAGGAAAACAGGAGCGAATGTCCGCAAGGGATCAAACGCGGGATGCACCGAGTCGAACCTCTGGGCTCACGTGAAGGTCTCTGATTCAAACGGTGGATCGCCGACCTACGTTTGCCAGACCACGCAGATTCCACATGCGACCAGGAACCTTGAGTGGTGGGACGTGCGTCAGTACTTCGAAGATTACTGGTCGGGAAACGCAAGCCTGGGGCGCATCTTCAGCGGCCTGATTTACTCGAGCTATTACCACCTCAGCGAGGCGGGTATCGGTGTGGGCGCACCCATGCGGTGGCTCTACGATAAGCTTCGTTTCTTGTGGGGCGGCTCGATGTGGCCGAGGATGGCAGGAATGATCCCCGACGGTAGCCCTACACCCACGGCCACGTTGAATCTGCAACCTGGAGAGCTGGTTCGCATAAAGTCGCACGAGGAGATTCTGCAAACCGTCACCACCAACAATAAGAATCGTGGCATGTACTGGGACGCGGAGCTGGTCCCATATTGCGGCGGGACTTACCGGGTGCTCGACAGTGTGACCAGGATCATCCATGAGCAGACGGGGAAGATGCAGGAGATGAAGAGCCCGTGCGTGATCCTGGATTCGGTGGTGTGCCAGGCACGATACAGCGATTGCCGGATGCTTTGCCCGAAGGGTATGTATCCCTATTGGCGGGAGATTTGGCTGGAACGAGTGGGACCAGTATCGGATGCCGGGAATTTCGCGCAGTTCGGGGCAAGAAAACGCAGCGGCGGGAGATGTTCCTCTCAGTGAAAAAGGAGACAGTGCGGAATGCGTTTCGCAGAGACCGGCGTCGCTGGCGCAAAGGTGATTGATCCGACTCCCCACCAGGACGATCGTGGACGGTTCATGCGAGCCTGGTGCGCCCGGGAGTTTGAGGAACACGGTGTGAATTTCGTTCCCATCCAGGCCAACATGGGTTTCAGCGTTCAGAAGGGAACGGTCCGCGGCATGCATTTTCAGGCTGAGCCGGCTCCCGAAGCCAAGCTAGTGCGGTGCACCAAGGGGGCAATGTTTGACGTGGTCCTCGACCTGCGGCCGGAGTCAGCAACCTACAACAAATGGTACGGCACGGAGCTGAGTGCGGAGAACGGACGAATGCTCTACGTGCCCGAGCACTGCGCGCATGGGTACCAGACCCTGGAGGATGGCACGGAGATGTATTACATGACGTCGGCGTTCTACACACCGGGCGCAGTGCGGGGTGTGCGGTTCGACGACCCTGCGTTTCACATCGAATGGCCGCTCGACGCGAAGGTGATCTCCGAACAGGACCGCAACTGGCCGCTGGTAAAGCGATAAGACGGGGCGGTTCCCGGAAAGCGGAAGGCGGGAAACGCAAATGCTGGCTCTCACGCCGGCGCATTGCATTGTGATTTATGGGAGAAGTAAAAACCATGACTGCTGATAATGAACCCTTAGTGAGCGTGGTAACACCGGTGTACAACGGCGCGCTGTATCTCAGAGAGTGTATTGAAAGCGTACTGGCGCAAACCTACTCCAACTGGGAGTACATGATTCTCAACAACGCGAGCACCGACGACACGCTCGCCATCGCTGAGGAATATGCTCGCAAGGACAAACGCATCCGCGTCTGCAGCAACGACAGACTCTTGGACATCATTGCCAATCACAACCGGGCCTTTGGGCTGATTTCTCCAGATAGCAAGTATTGCAAAGTGTTGTCGGCAGATGACTGGCTGTTCCCTCAGTGTCTCACTGAGATGGTCGGGCTTGCGGAGGCGGCTCCCTCGGTGGGAATCGTAGGATCGTATCAACTCAGCGGCGGCGGTACAAACTGGAGGGCCTGGCGGGTCCGGTGGGCGGAACTGCCGTATCCCAGCAAGGTGCTGACTGGGCGGGCGGTCTGCCGAATGCAGATGCTGGGCGGTCCTTATGTGTTTGGAACTCCGACTTCCACCTTGTACCGGGCCGACCTGGTCCGAGCACAAGAGCGGTTCTATCCCAACTCAACCGCAGAAGCGGATACGAGCGCCTGCTACAAGTCCCTGCAGGACTCGGATTTTGGCTTCGTGCACCAGGTACTTTCTTACGAACGCATTCACGGGCAGGCGATGAGCGCCACCTGCCGTTCTTTAAATGCCTATGAACCCGCAAAGCTGGGCGATCTCATCGAATATGGCCCGAGCTTCCTGACGCCAGAAGAAATGAACCAGCGTACTGAGGAGGTACTGGCCACTTACTACGAATTTTTGGGCGCCAGCGTGTTTGAATTCAGGGAAAAGGCGTTCTGGGCCTACCATAAAAAACGGCTTGCCGAGTGCAGTCGCCCTCTTTCCTATGCGCGAGTCGCCAAGGCGGCTGGCTTCAGGCTTTTCGACCTACTCCTAAATCCCAAGCGAACCGCCGGAAAAATATTCGGGCGGTTATCCACGGCACTGGCCGGCCGACGGGGCACGGCCGAGCCCAAGTTCGAATACCGGGCAGGAGTGAAGGTGCCGGGGAGGAGGGAAGTATGAAAGTGGTGCTATTTTGTGGTGGCTTGGGGTTGCGCATCCGGGATGCGGAAGACATTCCCAAGCCGATGGTGACAAATCGGGTATCGGCCGATCCTGTGGCATGTGATGAAGTACTACGCCCACTTTGGTCACAAGGACTTCATTCTTGTGCCTGGGGCTACCGGGCCGACGTGGTGAAGAACTATTTCGTGAACTACAACGAATGTGTTTCGAACGACTTTGTCTTGTCCAGCGGCGGGAACAAGCTGGAGCTGTTTAACAGCGACATCCACGACTGGCGCATCACGTTCGCGGACACCGGGATCAATTCGAATATCGGCCAACGGCTGAAGGCGGTGGAGAAGTATCTGGAAGGGGAAGATGAATTCCTGGCTAACTACAGCGATGGCCTTACGGACCTGCCGCTTCCGGAGCAACTGGAGCACTTTCGCCAGCAGGGCAAGATCGCCAGCTTTCTTGTGTCCGGCCCAACCTTAGCTATCACCTGGTTTCGCTGCAAGACAATGACGGGCGGCCTGGTATCGGGGATCCACGCCATCAACAACGGGACGGTCCGGATCAACGGTGGCTTCTTCATCTTCAAGAAGAAGATTTTTGACTACATTCGAGACAAAGAAGAACTGGTCGACGAGCCGTTCCAGAGGCTGGTGCGAGGAAAAGCAGCTGATTGGCTATCAGTACGACGGTTTCTGGGAGAGCATGGACACCTTCAAGGACAAGCAGCACCTGGAAAGCCTCTATGCCAGCGGCGCTGCTCCGTGGGAAGTGTGGAAGAACCACAGCAACGGCCTTCAGACTGCGGCAGCCAAGAGCAAGTGACGTCCCTAACGACTGGAGTCATAGATGATTGTCGATACTGCCCTTCGAGAGCGTGAAGCTGCAGGTCAACCGATCCGTGTCGGGATGGTAGGAGCCGGTGCAACCGGCCGCGCCATCGCGCTGCAACTCGGAACACCAGTGCCCGGGGATTCGGCTGGTGGGCATTGCGAATCGCACACCCGAGCACGGTGAGCGAGCCTTTCGCGAAGCCGGGTTCCCGCGTTGGATTCGCGCTGAATCGGCGCATGAAGCAGAAGCGGCGATCGCGCGGGGAATGCCGGTGCTCACGGAAGATCCGTCGGTGCTCACGCGCTGCGATGCCATCGATCTGATCGTGGAAGTGACCGGTACGATCGAGGCGGCGGCGCGGGTGGTCCTGGATGCCTTCGACCACGGCAAGCATGTGGTGCTGGTCAACGCCGAACTGGATTCGCTCCTCGGCCCAATCCTGAAGGTGAAAGCGGATAAGGCCGGGGTCGTGGTCACGCACACCGACGGTGACGAACCGGGCGTTGCCATGACCCTGCTTCGCTATCTGCGGACATTGGGCCTTCGTCCAGTGGCCGCGGGCAACATCAAGGGCATGGTTGACTACTACCGGACTCCCGAGACGCAACGGGCATTTGCCAAAGCCAACGATCAGGACGTCAGGAAAGTCACTTCGTTTGCGGATGCGACCAAGCTCTCCATGGAAGCGACGGTCCTTTCGAACGCGACCGGATTTCACGTCGGCCGCCGCGGCATGTACGGTCCCGCCTGCGGCAACGTGCGGGAGATGGGGAACCTGCTGCCTGCGGAGCAGATGCTGAATACCGGCCTGGTCGATTACGCTCTCGGAGCGGCTCCGCACACCGGCGCTTTCGTGATCGTTCACGAGGATAATCGCCGCTGAAGAAAGTCCAACTGGCCTACTACAAGCTCGGTGATGGGCCGTTCTACGTCTTCTACACACCGTTTCATCTGCCGCACATCCAGATCGCGTCGACCATCGGCCGAGCGGTGATGCATCGTGATCCGACTGTCGCACCCATCGGTGGTCCGGTCTGCGAAGTGGTCACCATGGCCAAGCGCGATCTGAAAGCCGGCGAGCGGCTCGACGGCATCGGCGGGTTCTTGCACTTACGGGCTCATCGACAACGCGGCTGCGGCTCGCGCTGGAGCGGCTCTGCCCATCGGCCTCTCCGAAGGCTGCGTTTTGCGCCGTGATGTTTCGAAGGACGAAGTGCTTTCGTTCGATGACGTCGAACGCGCCTGCAGAAGGACTGGTCGAGTCTCTCTGGCGGGAACAAACAGGCCCGTTGGCCTCTTGACACCCACGGGGCGCGAGAGGCGATGCAACCCGCACCGGCGGGAACGGCGCGATGATGTGTAAGCACGATATGCGACGCATCATGGCGAGCTAAGACCGGCCATGCTTAATCGTTCCTTCTGGAAAGGCCGGAAAGTCTTTCTCACCGGACACACTGGCTTCAAGGGAAGCTGGCTCTCGTTGTGGCTGGATGCTCTTGGAGCCAACGTCACGGGATACGCGCTCGATCCGCCCACTCAACCGAACCTGTTCGAACAGGCAGGAGTGGCGGGCACGCTCCGGTCCATTCGTGGCGACATTCGCGACTTCCAATCGCTTAAGACTGCGATAGCCGAGTGCCGCCCGGAGGTGGTCATTCACATGGCGGCGCAGTCGGTGGTGCGTCGCGGCTATGAGGATCCCGATCGAAACCTATTCCTCGAATGTGATGGGAACGGTTCATCTCCTTGAGGCGCTGCGGCAACTGAAGCAGCGATGCGTTGTAGTCAATGTCACCAGCGATAAATGCTACGCAAATCGCGAATGGGTCTGGGGATATCGCGAAAACGAGCCCATGGGAGGCCGCGACCCATACTCGAACTCCAAGGGTTGCGCCGAACTCGTGACCACCGCCTACCGGGAGTCGTTTTTCCCTCCGACGTTGTTCGAGCAGCATGGCGTGGCCCTGGCCAGCGCTCGTGCCGGAAATGCGATCGGGGGCGGCGATTGGACGAGCGATCAGCTCATTCCCGACCTGATGCGGGCTTTTCTTGCCGGACAATCCTGCCTGATCCGAAACCCTTCTGCGTTCCGGCCATGGCAGTTTGTCCTGGAGCCGCTGCGTGGCTATCTGATGCTCGCGGAGCGACTCGCCGCCGACCCGTCGCGCTTTGCCTCAGGCTGGAACTTCGGGCCTGCCGATACGGATGCCAAGCCGGTGTCATGGATTGCAGACGAGACTGGTGCGGTCGTGGGGAGAGCAAGCTTCGTGGACTCAAGATACAGCGACACATCCACGGGAGGCCCACGCTCTCAAGCTGGATGCCTCAAAGGCGAGAGCCTGCCTGGGCTGGCATCCTGTACTTCCCTTGGAGCAGGCGCTCGACTGGATTGTCGAGTGGTACCGTGCTTTTCAGGCCGGAGATGATCTTCGACGGCTGACCAGAGATGCAAATTGAGCGGTACGAGGCGCTCTTGCCAAATTGATGGACTGGCGTGCCATGACCGTGCCAGGCATGACCTAGGTATACACGGGACTCGCTGCCTATCCGGTGACGGGCCTGCAGAAAACGTAGATCAAGGAATCAGGAGCAATCTTTTTCATGCCAACGCCAAACATCGTCGTTCTGGGAACCGGAATGGCCGGATTCGGAGCCGCCTACCGTCTGCATGCCGAGGGCATCACGCCCGTGATGTACGACAAGAACGCCTACTATGGCGGCCACACGGCATCGTTTCGCTATGAGACCGGTTTCCTTTTTGACGTTGGCCCGCACATTTCCTTCACCAAGGACCCTCGCATTCAGGAACTCTTTGCCGAAAGTGTCGATCAGCAGTACGAAACCATACAGATCAACCTGAACAACTACTGGCGCGGCTACTGGCCCCTGCATCCGGTGCAACTCCATCTTCACGGACTGCCGGAAGACGTCATCGTCAAGGTCATTAGCGATTTCGTCGAGGAGCGTCAGGCGCCCGAGCGGCCGGTAAAGAACTACGCGGACTGGTTGCTGACCAGTTTTGGCCGAACGTTCGCCGAGTTCTTTCCCATGCAGTACACGCGCAAATATCACACCACGACGGCCGAGAACATGAGCACCGACTGGCTGGGCCCGCGAATCTACCGCCCCAGCCTCGAAGAGGTGCTGCGCGGCGCGCTCTCGCCGTCAGCCCCGCACGTTCATTACATCACGCACTTCCGCTATCCCAGTGCGGGCGGGTTCGTAAACTACCTGAATAAGTTCGTGCCGCTGGGAAACCTGAAACTCAATCACGAGCTGGTATCCATCGATCCTCGCGCGCAGGAACTTCGCTTTTCGAACGGCGTCGTGGAACGCTATGACGGGCTGGTTTCTTCGGTACCGCTGCCAGATCTGATTCGCATGATGCGAGGCGCTCCGCAGGACGTTGTCGAAGCCTCCCGGCGGCTGGCCTGCTCCACGTGCGTGCTGGTGAACATCGGCGTCGACCGCGAGGATCTTTCCAACGCCCACATGACCTACTTTTACGACGAGGACATCTGCTTCACGCGCCTGGGCTTTCCGCACATGCTCTCCGCCCGCAACGCGCCTCCGGGCACGGGCAGTATCCAGGCCGAAGTTTACTTCTCCGACAAATACAAGCCTTTCACCGGCTCTGCCGAAGATTGGATCGATCCCGTCATCCGGGATCTCCGTCGCTGCGGCCTGCTCCGCGAAGACAAAATCCTGTCACGCAAGGCGATGTTGCTGCGATACGCCAACGTCATTTTCGATCTCGAGCGCGCCGCCGCGCTTAAGACGGTTCACGGCTATCTCGACGATATCGGCATCGCCTATTGTGGACGCTACGGAGACTGGGGCTACATGTGGACCGATGAAAGCTTCAAGAGCGGGGAACTGGCCGCTGAGCGCACTCTGACCGTGGGAGCCTCTAAGTAACTCGCTCGATACGTGCGTAACCCAGAACTCCGTGACCGACCGGAAAGTCCCGCTGAAAGACCTATGATCCATTTGAGCTTGGAGGGAGGCGCTGAGCGAAGCCTCAAGGTGCTCTGCCTGGGTTCCCATTCCGACGACATCGAAATCGGCTGCGGTGGTGCGATTCTCCGCTTGCGCGATCAATACTCCAAGTGCGAATTCCATTGGGTGGTCTTCAACGCCCCAGGGGTGAGGGAGGAAGAGGCGAAACGAGCGGCCGAATTGTTCGTCGGCCAAGCCAAGTTGCACAAGCCGATACTCAAGCAATTTCCGGACGGCTTCATGCCATTCGTGGGTGCCGAGATTAAAACCGTTTTCGAAGAACTAAAGAAGACGATTTCCCCGGACTTGATTTTCACGCATAACCGCAACGACGCGCATCAAGATCACCGCCTGATCGGCGAATTGACCTGGAACACGTTTCGAGATCATCTGATTCTGGAGTATGAGATTCCCAAATACGACGGCGATATGGGGCAGCCCAATTTCTTCGTGCCGCTCGAGACTGAAATGGCGCAGCAAAAAGTCCGTTTCATCATGGATGTGTTTCAGTCCCAGCGTTCCAGGCGTTGGTTCGAGGAAAGCACGTTTCTTTCCCTGATGCGGTTGCGCGGCATGGAATGCAACGCGCCCAGTGGATACGCCGAGGGGTTTTACTCCCGGAAAATGGCGCTGTGAGTTGACAGCAGGCTCAAAAGCCGATGGTCGTCATTTGCGCCGCCGCAGGCTAAACAAAAGAGCATTTCGAGCAGGCGTGGTTCAGTAGGAGAATCGGGTTATGGAAGAGTTAGTGGTCGAGGCTGGTCGGATAGAGAAGCAGTACTGGAAAGATCTGTGGATATACCGGGAGCTGTTTTACTTTCTGGCTTGGCGTGATTTTCTTGTCCGCTATAAGCAGACGGTCATTGGGGTCGCGTGGGCCCTAGTTCGTCCGGTGCTGACCATGCTGGTGTTTACCGTCGTGTTCAGCAAGATTGCCAAACTGCCTACTGAAGGTGCAGCCCCATACAGCGTCCTGGTCTACGCCGCCATGCTTCCCTGGCAGTTTTTCGCCAACTCACTGACTGAGTCCAGCAACAGCCTCATCTTGAATTCCAACCTGGTCTCCAAGGTCTATTTTCCCCGGCTGATTGTGCCTGCGGGGGCGGTCATCACGAGCTTCGTGGACTTCGTGATTTCTTTTGGAATTCTCATGGTCATAATGGGCTGGTATCGATATTGGCCCCTTTGGCGGGTCGTGTGCCTGCCTTTCTTCATCCTGCTGGCCTTCGGGGCAGCTATGGGAGCCGGGCTTTGGCTTTGTGCCTTGAACGTCGAGTATCGTGACTTCCGCCACATTGTGCCTTTCATCGTGCAGGTGGGGTTATATGTTTCGCCGGTCGGTTTCAGTAGCACACTAGTGCCGGCGAAGTGGAGACTCTTGTACTCAGCGAATCCTATGGTGGGCGTGATCGACGGATTCCGCTGGGCTCTGCTTCGAGGGGATACGGGCCTTTACTGGCCCGGTCTGGTGGCTTCGACGGTAATCACAGCCATACTCTGCCTCAGCGGCATTTGGTATTTCAGGAAAATGGAACGCACTTTTGCGGACGTGATCTAACGTCTTCGCAGGATCAGGGAAGTTGTGAGTCTACCTTTATGCCGGATTGGATGATCAAAGTCGGAGATCTGGGGAAACGCTACCGCCTGCGCCACGCCCAAGAGCGTAATGTCGCGCTCCGGAATGTTCTTACCGAGAGCTTCAAACGGCTGCTTTCGGGAAGCCGTAGGCCCGTTTCGAACGAAGAGTTCTGGGCGTTGCGAGGCGTTTCTTTCGAAGTAAAGCAAGGTGAGGTACTCGGCATCATCGGACGCAACGGGGCGGGGAAGAGCACACTGCTCAAACTGCTCAGCCGCATCACGGAACCGAGCTGCGGTCAGATCCGGCTGCGGGGCCGCGTAGCCAGTCTGCTCGAGGTAGGCACGGGCTTTCACAGCGAGCTTACAGGTCGGGAGAACATCCTGCTCAATGGCGCCATCCTTGGCATGACCCGGGCCGAAATAAGGCGCAAGTTTGATGAAATCGTGGAATTCAGCGAAGTAGAGAAATTCCTGGATACTCCCGTGAAGCACTATTCGAGCGGAATGTATGTTCGTCTCGCTTTTGCCGTCGCGGCGCACCTTGAGCCGGAGATCCTGATCGTCGACGAGGTTCTGGCGGTCGGAGACATGGCGTTCCAAAAAAAATGCCTCGGCAAGATGAAAGACGTTTCCAAGAGCGGCCGGACGGTCCTTTTTGTGAGTCACAACATGGCGGCGGTGATGGCACTATGCACGCGGGGGATCGTTCTTCGAGATGGGCGGGTGGTGTGCGACAGCAACGACGTGTCGGACGCAATCTCTGTGTACGTAACTTCTGGCAATGCGCCTCAGCAGGTATGGCACCGCCCTGCGGAAGAGCCTTCGCCGGGACCTGTGGTATTCCGCTCGATGTCGGTGGAGCTCCTGGGGGAACAGCCCCGTCACCAACTGCGATTCGTTGCAGACCTCGAGAGTCTGCAACCGCACGCCCCGGCCTTGCTGTGTCTTGATATCTTGGATTCAGCTTCGGTGCCGATTATGCAAGCCTTTCCCTCGATCGAGCCCATCATCCCGTATGACCCAGCTCCACAAAAAATCGACGTGCTGGTCGATTTGCCGCCGCTAATCCCGGGCGCCTATCAGGTCACGGCATGGCTGGGGCAGCACAATACGCTAACCTACGACTACGTGGCATCCGCGCTCTCCTTTGACATCCTGGCGAGTCCTACTCCGGGTCGTTCTTACCCGCACACGCAGGATCACGGTCATATCGTCCCTGCTTCGACGCTGACCCTTCTGCCGAGCGAATCGGAACCTCGCGATGATAAAGAGAAACTTTGTTTGCCGTGAACGCCCCCGTTGGGGAGTCCCGGCGGGTGTATCAGCCAGCCGGAAAAGGTCTGTCGGGGCAGCCTGTCAAGTGGCTCGTTCTTCCAAGTGGCTCGTTCTTCAAGGATAACTCGCACACATGCAAAGGCCCCTTGTGTTCTGTTTGACGCCGGTAAAGGACGAAGCGTGGATACTGGAACGGTTCTTGAAGTGTGCGAGCCTCTGGGCGGATCACATCATTATCGCGGACCAAGGTTCAACTGACGGGTCACGAGAAATTGCGCAGAAATTTCCAAAGGTTACGCTGATTGATAATCCGGCGAAGGAGTTCAATGAGCCGGAAAGGCAACAGATGCTCATCGCGGAAGCGAGGCGGACCCCGGGCCCTAAAGTGCTCCTGGCACTGGACGCGGACGAGTTCTTGACTGCGAACTTCCTAGCGAGCCCGGAGTGGGAGTCGGTGGTTACCGCACCGCCCGGCACGGTGATCAAATTTCAGTGGCCGGAAATCGAAGCCAACGTCTCCGACCTCTCGTTCTTCGACTACCCCTTTGAAGTCCCGTTTGGCTTTGTCGACGACGGAAGTTCGCACGAGGGAAAGCAGATCCACAGTTTCCGGGTTCCGGTCCCACCTGCCGCCCCGGTGCTCGCACCGACGCAGATCAAGGTTATGCACTATTGCCTGCTGGATCGCGACAGATTCAAGAGCAGAATTCGCTGGTACCAGTGCTTCGAGTACCTGACCCTTAACAAAAAGCCGATAGATCTCTATCGCTATTACCATCCCTACCTGTTCATGTCATCGGTGCTCAAGCCCGTGCCGAAGGAGTGGCTTGGAGGATACGAGGAACGCGGAATCGACATGTCGAGCGTGAATCGTGACGGCGTTTATCGGTGGGACAAGGACGTATTACAGTACTTTGAAAAGTATGGTCTAGCCAAATTCAAACGCCTGGCCGTCTGGGATGTGGATTGGGCCAAAGTCCATCGAGAAGCTTACCCCGAAGAACCCGTGAAGGCCTTTCCCGATCCGAGAGGCCGGCTCGAAAAGGCGGTGCATCGCTGGCTGCGAGCCACGCAAGCCGATTTCCTTCACTGCGCGTCGCCATCGATTGGCCGTAGAATCGCCAATAAGTGTGTGCAAAAAGCTCTTGCCGTGCTGGGCTGGTAGCGTCGACATGAGTCTCCATACAACAATGAGGAATCTCCTCGACCTGCCAGGGATACTCCGCTTTAAATCCCTCGGGAAGCTGCTTCTCGTGGGCCTCAGTTTCGTGTTGGTTGCCTGCAATTCGGGAGCAAACAACGATCCGCCAAGCAGAACCTCTCCGACATCCAGAACCTACACTACTAATTTTCCGCTGGCCGAGAATCCTATCTCTGAAGGTGGCAAGTGGATCAATGGCGCGCAGGTCGGATTGGACTGGAGTAATGTGCAAACGACTCCGGGACTTGCGTTCGACGTTTCCGGAGCAGGATACAACGACGGCACCGCCCTCTTGGCGGGCAGTTGGGGACCGAATCAGACAGTGCAGGCTACCGTTCATTGCACCGGTCAGAGCGCGGGCATTTATCAAGAGGTGGAGTTGCGTTTGCGCAGTGCATTGTCAGCACATGTCGCCACTGGTTACGAGATCAACGCTCGATGCTTGAGAGGGGATTCGAACTCTTATCTATATATCGTCAGATGGAATGGGCCTTTTGGCGACTTCACGACTCTGGCTAGCGCCACGGGTTCACGGTCCGGGGTCACAGAGGGAGATGTTCTCAAGGCGACCATGATCGGCTCGACGATCAGCGTTTACGTCAACGATGTACAAATGCTGACCGTCGCAGACAGCACCTATACCACTGGCAATCCCGGCATGGGATTTGACCTGACCAACGCTGCCACCTACGGTAATTTTGGATTTACCAGCTTTTCGGCCTCGGACTAATTTGCAGCTCTGTTCAATTCCTTAGATCGACAACGCAGTATGAGGTGATGCGCCGGTGTTTTTTTATGGCAGACGGTATCAAAATCAGCGCAGTCATTCCGACCTTTAACCGCGACCATTGTATCGGCCGCGCGGTGGACAGCGTTCTGGCCCAACAATCTCCGGCGGCAGAAATAATTGTCGTTGACGACGGCTCAACCGACAAGACCAGGCAGGTGATTGAAGCGTATGGCACCAGAGTCCGAGGCATCTACCAGGCTAATTCCGGTGTATCTGCCGCGCGGAACCGCGGTATCAAAGAAGCCAGAAACGAATGGGTCGCCTTTTTGGACTCAGATGATTGTTGGTTGCCTGATCATCTCGAGCGCATGAGAAAAGCCATCGAGGCGACGCGAGGTGAGGCGGCTCTCTATTTCGACGACATGCGTTTGGCAGGGGAACAGGGCGCAGAGAGCCATTGGCAGCGGTCCGGACTTGCCATAAACGGGGAATTTGAACTTCGACATGATGCAGGCGACTGGGCGCTAATGCGCGCTCAACCTATGATGTTGCAGGCCAGTGTGCTACGCCGGCAAGCCTATCTGGATTTGGGTGGGCTTCCAGAACACCTTCGCACCCGGGAGGACACGTTGCTGTTCTTTAAGCTCGCTCTGCTATATCCGGCATGCGCAGTGTCGGGATGCGGAACAGTGATGAACTCCGACGACACGATTCGTTTGACCACGGTCTACGCCGATCACTCTCTCACCTACGGCCAGGCCTCGATTTTCCTGTACAAAGACCTGCTGGAAAGCATTAAGAACATTTCGCGGGGACGTCAGCGATATCTCCTCGATCGGCTGGGTGCTTCCTACTTCGGCATGGGCCGTGTGCTCGTCCGGCGAAGGGAGTATTTCAGCGCGGCCAAGAACCTGCTGATGTGCTGCCTGGTCAGCCCTTCTTCATTCGCAAGACAGATGCGGCTCTCGTTGATGGGGTCCGCGCAGAACGGTTTCGACTCCGGGGCGCGACGGCCTGGGCCATCCTCATAGTACGCATTTCACACATACATGCATCGCGCAAGCACGACTTAAAAAGGAATAGATGAACTCACACCAGCAAGCAGCGGCACTCCCGCCGCCCGTGCGTATCGCTCCTCCCGGGGGTTGGTTCGATTTTCACCTGGGCGAATTGTGGCACGCTCGCGAGCTGGTGTACTTCTTTGTTTGGCGTGATATCAAGGTGCGCTATAAGCAGACCGCCATCGGCGCCGCCTGGGCCGTCTTCCAACCGTTGTTAACAATGGCCGTTTTCACCGTTTTTTTCGGCAGGCTTGCCAAGATCCCTTCCGATGGTCTTCCCTACCCGCTCTTTTATTACTGCGCTTTGCTTCCCTGGATGTACTTTGCTTCCAGTGTGCAAAATGCGACCAACGTGATCGTGGAACAGCAAAGAGTTATCACCAAGGTATTTTTTCCACGTCTGGTCCTGCCGCTCTCCTCGATCACGTCGCCACTAGTGGATTTCGCCGCCGCATTCGGGTTTCTGGTATTGATGATGATCTATTACGGCATGCGCCCTCCGGTTACCCTGTTGCTGCTGCCGCTTTTTCTTGGCTTGGCCGTGCTTACCGCTCTCGGGGTCGGCCTATGGCTGTCGGCCTTAAACGCCATGTACCGGGACATCCGCTATGTTGTGCCTTTTCTCATTCAGTTCTGGATGTTTGCTTCGCCCGTTGCCTATCCCAGCAGCCTGGTTCCGGAGCGCTGGCGCTGGGTGTACGGCCTGAATCCCATGGCGGGAGTCATCGAGGGTTTCCGCTGGGCCCTTACCGGCCACGGCAAAGCCCCGAGTGTACTTTTGGCTGCCTCCTCGGCGGCGGTTCTGTTCCTGGTGGTCAGTGGCACGGTCTACTTTCAGAAAATGGAGGGCGTCATCGCCGATGTCGTATAGACCAGGGAACGACGTCGTCATTCGGGCGGAAAATCTGGGCAAAGAGTATTCCCTTGGGGAGCGCGAACCGTATTTGGCGTTGCGGGATATTCTGGCGCGATCCTTGCGTGCGCCAGTCCGTCTGTTCCGGGGGAAAAAAGAGACGGCCAGTTCGAACGGTGATCCCACTCATTTCTGGGCACTCAAGGATGTCTCCTTCGAGATTCGCCAGGGTGAGGTGGTCGGGATCGTGGGGCGCAATGGCGCCGGCAAGAGTACCCTGCTCAAGATTCTGTCGCGCATCGCCAAGCCCAGCCGGGGTTTTGCTGAAGTTAAAGGCCGGATGGGTACGTTGCTTGAAGTGGGAACGGGCTTTCATAACGAACTCACAGGCCGGGAAAATGTTTTTCTCAGCGGTGCCATCCTGGGCATGCGCAAGGCGGAGATTCAACGTAAGTTCGACGAAATCGTGGCCTTCGCAGAAGTGGAGAAATTCATCGATTCTCCCCTGAAGCATTACAGCAGTGGCATGCAGATGCGACTGGCATTTGCCGTCGCGGCACATCTGGAGACAGATATTCTGTTAATTGACGAGGTACTAGCTGTCGGGGACACCAATTTTCAGAAGAAATGCATGCAGAAAGTTGGTGACGTGGCCCACGAGGGACGTACTGCCTTGTTTGTCAGTCACAGCATGGCTGCCGTTGTTTCTCTTTGTAAGACAGCAATCTTACTGGATCAGGGGGTGGTGGTGGCATCTGGACCCTCGTCAACGGTGGTTCGCGACTATCTTTCTCCTGAGCGAACGGCGACGGTGGCAGTGGACCTTCGAGAACACAAGAGCCGGGTGGGCACGGGCGATGCCCGCTTCATTCGTGCGGTGATCAAGGATGCAGAGGGCAACCCCTGTTCGGTTTTCAATTGTGGCGATGACATCCAATTCGAGGTCACCGTTGAACCCACCCGGCCGATGCCCGCGATGATCGTGGCGATTAACATCCGTACTCTGCTCGGCGTCCCGGTGCTCGACCTGGTGAATAAGGACGACCCCGAGTTTCTCCGCTCTGATCTTCTCAAAGAAACCACCCTGGCTTGTCTTCTTAAGAATTGCCCGCTGTATCCGGGCACTTATTTAATCACCTTGTGGATGAGCACGAACCACTATGAGCCGACCGATCTCGTGTCGGACGCGATCAGCTTTCGCGTGGAACAGGGGCCTCTTCTCACCCGGGGCTTTGAGATGAGCTGGCGGCACGGCTTGGTCCACGTGGTCGGCCGCTGGAGGGAACGGGGAGACGAAGTCGCCACCCAAACGCGTGAAAGTGTGTGCGGTGCCGATCTCCATCGTTAGTTCCGCCGCCGCCCGCGAAGAGTATTAAAGATTACGCTATGGCAGAAATCACAGTCTCGGTCGTGATGAGCGTTTTTAACGGCGAGCGCTATCTGCGCCCGGCGGTTGAAAGTATCCTCGACCAGAGTTTTCAGGACTTTGAATTCATAGTCATTGACGATGGTTCGACCGACGGATCGGCCTCAATCCTTGATTCCTACCAGACCCGGGATCCGCGGGTGAAGGTGTTCCACCAGGAAAATCAAGGGTTAATTGACTCCTTGAATCGTGGGTGCGGGCTCGCCCGGGGAAAATATATTGCACGAATGGATGCCGACGATATTTCCGTCCGAGACCGGCTCTCGTGGCAGGTCGACTTTCTGGAAAACCATTCCGAGGTCGGACTCTTAAGCGGGGAGGTCGAGTACATTAATGCACAGGGCAAGGCATTATGCACCGTCCACCTTCCGACGGACGACCAGGAGATCAGATCTGCACTTTCCCGGAATGAGTGTCCCATTCCTCATCCCGCCGCAGTGATGAGGCGGTCGGTCCTGCTTTCCACCGGCGGCTATAGAAAGCCTTTCCTGCACGCCGAGGACTACGATCTGTGGCTGCGGTTTGCGCAATGCAGTCAACTGGCCAATTTGGATAAAGTGGTACTTGAGTACCGGATTCATCCCAGCCAGGTAACCTCGCGAAAACTCAGGCAACAGTGCCTTAGTACTCTTGGCGCCCGGGAAATTGCCTCCTCGACGGACACCGACGCGCGAGAGATACTGGACTCGGGATCGGTAATTACTCCTGAGATACTGGCAAGGCTGGACGTGAGCCAGGCGAAGCAGCAGCACTATATGGTTAAGCGTTACCAGGATTGCATCAAAACTCTGGTGTTCGCCGGCGACATTTCGGGCGCGCTGGGTTTAGCGACGGATATGCTTTCCTCAAGATGGGAATACGTGGAAAAGGCTGTGTTGGCGGAAATGTGGCTGCTCACTGCGTCCTTTTATCGACGCCAGGGAAGGCCTCTTAAGGGCCTGTCCGCCGTGGCGCACGCGCTAATCACGCGCCCGATAGTGGCCGCCCGCCCTCTTAAACGTTTGGCGCGCCGGCTGGGAGCTGTGATTGAACCGGAGCCGGAGGGCTTGATGTAATGCAGCGATCCCGCCGCCGCAGGGCGGCTGGTAGCTCGAGCGGATGAAACTTACTCAGAGCAAACAATGAATAAGCCGTTAGTTTCAGTTGTCATGGTGGTGCGCAACGCCGATCGCTTCCTCGCCGAGGCGATTGAAAGCATACTTGGTCAGACCTTCACCGAGTTTGAGTTCATCATTGTTGATTTTGGCTCCAGCGACAACTCGAAGCCGATCATCTCCCGCTACGCGGCCATGGACCCGCGAGTCAAACTGCACGAGATCTCAAACTGCAGCTTGGGCGAGGCTCGCAACGCCGGTTCCAGTCTGGCGCAGGGGCAATACATTGCCATGATGGATGCCGACGATATCGCAGTCCCAGAGCGCTTGATGTGGCAGATCGAATTCATGCTGAAATCTCCCCGAGTAGGACTTCTGGGAGGTGAGATGGAGTGGATCGATGCGACCGGGAAGTCTTTGTTTATCGGTCACCTCCCAAGAGACGATCGCGAGATTAGATCGAATCTCACCGTCCGTAATTGTTTCGCCCAACCTACAGTCCTCATTCGCAAGGAGGCGTTCACCCTGGTTGGCGGATATCGCGCAGTGTTTGCCCAGGCCGAGGACTATGATTTGTGGCTAAGGATACAGGAGCACTTCGATTGCGCCAATCTGGGGCGGGTGTTGCTGAAGTACAGGATTCACTCCTATCAGTTGACGACGCGCAAGAGGAATCAGCAGACCCTGTGCTCGCTGGCCGCCCGGGCCTCGGCATTGTCGCGGCGGCAGGGGAACCCGGATCCGTTGGCATCTGTTCCAGAAATCACGCCCGCGGTGTTGACCGCATTAGGGGTGAGCGAGGCCACACAACAAATTACTGCCACCGATGACTATCTCGCGTGGATTCGAATCATGTATATGGCGGGGGAATATGCGAGTGCCCTCAGAACCGCCACCATGGTGTTGGAGTCTTCAGATTGCGAACACGCGGAGCGGTGGCAGATTTCCGAGTTGTACCTTTTCGTCGCCCGATTGCTCTGGAAAGAGAGGAAATTCTCCGGCAGTGTGTTCGCTGCCGGACGCGCGTTCATAACCAGGCCCATCATGGTCGGTCGGCCTCTGAAGGTGCTGCTTCGCTCGCTTCGACCTCCCGCGGTGGCCGAGTAGCCGATGACCGGCTTTGAACAGGTCGTCCCCTTTCAAAGCATTTCTAAGAGTACTTGTTGTAATGGAGACACGATGACTCGCAAAAAGTTCTGGGCCAGCAAAATTGTCGCCTCGTTGTTACTGACGGTCGTGGTCGGAGCCTGCTCTGGATACGCCACGTGCCAGACTGATGGCAATGCTCAACCGCCGAAAGATATCACTGGAACGTGGTCAGGCACGTTCTATCCCAAACACAAGAATGTGGCGCCTTTCACTATTACGGTGTTAATTGATCGAGATTCGGGCGGACGTCTGACCGGCAGCGCCAACCTCGATTCCGATTGCCTGAAAGGTGCGAAACTTGAGGTTACGGTTACGGGCTCGAAAGTTGTTCTCGCGGGCAGCGACGAAGAGGGCGATAACATTACGGTTAGGGGCACGGTTGATCAGACGGGCACATTGTTGAAGCTCACTTACATTTTAAATGGCAGCGCGACCGGCAGATGCGAAACCGTCGACGGGACGGGCAGTTTGGCAAAACGCTAACAAGAAAACCTATCCCAGCCTCTGCCGGCCCTTCCCCCAAACGGGCCCTTTGATTTAAGTCTTCCGATCTATAAGATATGTGGTCTGTCGGTTCCCCGCCGGCGGCGTTTTCGATTGTCTGGCTTGATCTCTCTTTTCTTATTCGTAACAACGCTTTTCGGCGAGAACTTTGAGCTGAGGTATTTAATGACCACCCGCGCCCTTCGTCATTTAGTACAAGATCTCATTTTAGGGCTTCTCTTCGCCGCACTAGTGCCGCTGGCGATGTCCCAAGCCAACGTGCGGGGGCAATGGAGCACGCTGCCATACACCATGCCGATTAACCCGGTGCACGCGGCACTGTTGGCCAACGGCAAGATTCTGGTAGTCGCTGGTTCGGGCAACTGTGCGCCCGCGCAATCTGGTTGTCCCGCGGGTGCGCCCTATGGACCATCGAATGGCTCAGGCGCGTTGTTGCTCGACCCGGTCACCGGAAGCATCACCCAGTTTTCGTTATCGTGGGACATGTTCTGCAACGACATGGTACTGCTGCCCGATGGCCGCGTCTTTATCAATGGCGGTACGATTCAATACGACCCATTCTACGGCGCTCTGAGCAGTGCAGTGTTCGACCCATCGACCAATACCTTTACGAATGTGCAGAACATGGCGCACGGCCGTTGGTACCCTACTCTGACCACCCTAGGCGATGGCCGGGTAATGACGTTTTCCGGTTTGTTGGAAACCGGTTCGACCAACACTGCTGTCGAGATCTACACTGTGGGCGTCGGGTGGAGCACACAATACTTTGCGCCCTGGACCCCACCGCTGTATCCGCGCATGCACTTGCTGCCCAGCGGCCAGGTGTTCTACTCGGGGCCGAGCACGAGTTCCGCCTTGTTCAATCCCGTCGGCAATAGTTGGACGCAAAACGTAGCCACCACCAATTACTGCTGCACCCGGACCTACGGTTCGTCGGTGCTTCTGCCGCTGACGCCGGCCAACAACTACGACCCGAAGATCATCATCATGGGCGGGAACAGCCCGGCCACAAATACCAGCGAAATCATCGATATGGGCGCGGCGAATCCTGGGTGGGTGTCTGGCCCGAACATGTCGCAGGCGCGCATCGAGATGAATGCAGTCATGCTACCCAACGGCAAAGTGCTGGCCATGGGGGGGTCGGTGAACGACGAAGATACCAGCACGTTGAGTTTGAATGCCGACCTTTACGATCCGGCGAGCAACACCTTTTCGTCGGCAGGGGCCAACGCGTCTCAGCGGTTGTATCACTCGGTGGCAATGCTGCTGCCGGACGCGACGGTGTGGCTAGCTGGAGGCAATCCTTCACGAGGAACGTATAACAACACGATTGAAATCTACCGGCCGGCGTATTTGTTTGACTCGAGCGGGAACGCTGCCGTGCGGCCCACAATCAGCGGCGCGCCCAGCACCATCAGCTATGGAAATCCGTTTACGGTACAAACCCTGGACGCGGCAAATATTTCATCTGTTGTGCTCGTACGCACCGGGGCTGTGACGCATGCTTTTGGCAGTGACCAGCGCTTGGTAGGGATGTCCTTCACCGCAGGGTCTGGATCGCTCACCGTCACGGCTCCCCCGAACGGCAACATTGCCCCGCCGGGATACTACATGCTGTTCCTGCTCAACACTTCTGGGGTGCCTTCATACGCCAGTTTCATCCAGATTGGCGTGACTGCGCCGGGGGTGCCGACGAACCTGGTGGCGAATGCGGGGAGCGGGCAGATAGGGTTGGGCTGGAGTGGATCGAGCGGCGCGATCAGTTACAACGTGAAGCGATCGACGACGAGTGGGGGGCCGTACACGACGGTGGGGAGCGCGGCGACGAACAGCTATACCGACAGCGGGCTGACGAACGGCACGACCTACTACTACGTGGTATCTGCGGTGAACGGAGCTGGGGAGAGTGGAAACTCTAACCAGGCGAGCGCGACGCCGCAGGCCAGTACGGCGGTCATTAACTACGGAGCTGGGTTCACCGCGGGCGGGTTGCAGTTGAACGGTTATGCCACGCTGAACGGGACGCGTTTGCGGCTGACGGATGGGGGAGCCGGAGAGGCGAGTTCGGCGTTTTATACCACCCCGGTGAACGTGCAGAATTTCACCACCAACTTCAGTTTCCAGATGACCAATGCGGCGGCTGACGGAATGACGTTTGTGATCCAGAACAACGCCCCCACTGCTTTGGGCGGTGGCGGGGGTGCTCTGGGGTATGCCGGGATGGGGAACAGTGTGGCAGTGAAGTTCGACATCTACAACGGATCGGGGGAGGGGACAGACTCGACGGGGATTTACACCAACGGAGCGGTTCCGAACGTACCAGCGGTGGACATGACGAGCTCGGGAGTGAATCTGCTGAGCGGAGATGTAATGAATGTGCAGTTGAACTACAACGGGACAACGCTGTCGCTGTCGATCACCGACGCGAACAACCCGCAGGATACGTTCAGCACGAGCTGGCCAGTGAACATACCAGGGACAGTGGGCGCGAACACAGCCTATGTAGGATTCACGGGTGGGACGGGAGGCTTGACCGCGATTCAGGACGTGCTGAGCTGGACTTACGGCACGGTGGCGACAACCGTCCCCGGGGTGCCGGCAAACGTGGTGGCGACAGCGGGGAACGGACAGGTGGGTTTGAGCTGGAGTGCGTCCAGTGGAGCAACCAGCTACAACGTGAAGCGGTCGACCACGACCGGGGGGCCGTACACGACGGTGGGGAGTGCGGGGACAAATAGTTACACAGACACCGGGCTGACGAACGGAACGGCTTACTACTACGTGGTGTCGGCCGTAAACGGCGCGGGCGAGAGCGGAAATTCGAGCCAGGTGAATGCGACGCCGCAGCTGACGGTGCCCGGAGTGCCGGCGAATGTAGTGGCGACGGCCGGGAACGGACAGGTGGGGCTGAGCTGGAGTGCGTCAAATGGAGCGACCACCTACAACGTGAAGCGGTCGACGACCAGCGGCGGGCCGTACACGACGGTCGGGGGTCCAGCGGCGAACAGTTACACCGACACAGGGCTGACGAATGGCACGACGTACTACTACGTAGTGTCGGCGGTAAACGGAGCAGGAGAGAGTGGGAATTCAATCCAGGTGAACGCCACTCCACAGGCGAACACCACGGTGATCAATTATGGAAGTGGGTTCAGCGCGGGCGGGTTGCAGTTGAACGGGAAAGCCACGCTGAACGGGACGCGCTTGCGCTTGACGGATGGGGGGACATTTGAGGCGAGTTCGGCGTTCTACACCACCCCGGTGAACGTGCAGAATTTCACCACCAACTTCAGTTTCCAGATGACCAATGCAGCGGCGGACGGGATGACGTTTGTGATCCAGAACAATGCCGCCACGGCGTTGGGCGGGAGCGGGGGAGCTCTGGGGTATGCGGGGATGGGGAACAGTGTGGCGGTGAAGTTCGATATCTACAACGGATCGGGGGAGGGGACGGACTCGACGGGGATGTATCTGAACGGCGCGACGCCGACGGTGCCGGCGGTGGACATGACGAGCTCAGGCGTGAATCTGCTGGGCGGAGACGTGATGAACGTGCAGTTGACCTACAACGGGACGACGCTGGCGCTGACGATCACAGATGCGAGCAACCCGGAGGAAACATTCAACACGAGTTGGACAGTGAACATACCGGGGACCGTAGGCGCAAACACGGCATACATAGGGTTCACAGGTGGGACAGGCGGCGGGACCGCGATCCAGGACGTTCTGACTTGGACTTATAGCACGGCGGCGACAACTCCACCCGGGGTGCCGGCTAACGTGGTGGCGACAGCTGGGAACGGGCAGGTCGGGCTGAGTTGGAGTGCGTCGAGTGGGGCGAGCAGTTACAACGTGAAGCGCTCAACGACGAACGGAGGGCCGTACACGACGGTGGGAAGTCCGACAACGGCCAGTTACACGGACACCGGGCTGACGAACGGAACGACGTACTACTACGTAGTCTCCGCAGTGAATGGGGCAGGGGAGAGCGGGAACTCGAGCGAGGCGAGTGCGACGCCGCAACCGGCGATTCCTGCGGTGCCGGCGAACGTGGTGGCGACGGCGGGGAACGGGCAGGTGGGGTTGAGCTGGACTGCGTCGAGTGGAGCGACCAGCTACAACGTGAAGCGCTCGACGACCAGCGGAGGGCCGTACACGACGGTGGGAAGTCCGACAACGGCGAGTTACACCGACACCGGGTTGACGAACGGAACGACGTACTACTACGTAGTCTCCGCAGTGAACGCGACAGGGGAGAGCGGGAATTCGAGTCAGGTGAATGCGACGCCGCTGACTGTGCCCGGAGTGCCGGCAAATATGGTGGCGACGGCGGGAAACGGGCAGGTGGGGTTGAGCTGGACTGCGTCGAGTGGAGCGACCAGCTACAACGTGAAGCGCTCGACGACGACCGGAGGGCCGTATACGACCGTGGGGAGTCCGACCACGGGGAGTTACACCGACACCGGGTTGACGAACGGGACGACGTACTACTACGTAGTCTCCGCGGTGAACGGGGCTGGAGAGAGTGGGAATTCGACCCAGACGAGTGCGACGCCGCAACCGGCGATTCCTGTGGTGCCGGCGAACGTAGTGGCGACGGCGGGGAACGGGCAGGTGGGATTGAGCTGGACTGCGTCGAGTGGAGCGACCAGCTACAACGTGAAGCGGTCCACGACGAACGGAGGACCCTACACGACGGTGGGAAGTCCGACAACGGCGAGTTACACGGACACCGGGTTGACCAACGGAACGACGTACTACTACGTAGTCTCCGCGGTGAACGCGGCCGGGGAGAGTGGGAACTCGAGCCAGGTGAACGCCGCACCGCAGCAAGCCACAGTCAACTACGGAGGTGGGTTCAGCGCCGGTGGGTTGCAGCTGAACGGGAAAGCCGCGCTGAACGGGTCACGGCTTGCGCTTGACGGATGGGGCGACATTTGAGGCGAGTTCGGCCTTCTACACCACCCCGGTGAACGTGCAGAATTTCACCACCAACTTCAGTTTCCAGATGACGAATGCAGCAGCGGACGGGATGACGTTTGTGATCCAGAACAATGCCGTCGA
Organism: Terriglobia bacterium; assembly: GCA_963765285.1. Lineage (GTDB taxonomy): Bacteria > Acidobacteriota > Terriglobia > Terriglobales > Acidobacteriaceae > CAVWZH01. The sequence continues at coordinate 827,780 of CAVXVR010000004.1, read as the reverse complement.
CCGCGTTGGGCGGAGGTGGGGGAGCTCTGGGGTATGCGGGGATGGGGAACAGTGTGGCGGTAAAGTTCGATATCTACAACGGAGCGGGGCGAGGGGACAGACTCGACGGGGATGTACCTGAACGGAGCGACGCCGACGGTGCCGGCGGTGGACATGACGAGCTCAGGCGTGAATCTGCTGGGCGGAGACGTGATGAACGTGCAGTTGAGCTACAACGGGACGACGCTCGCGCTGACGATCACGGACGCAACCAACCTGAAGACGTTCAGCACGAGCTGGACGGTGAACATACCGGGAACAGTCGGTGCAAACACGGCATATGTGGGGTTCACGGGTGGAACAGGGGGATTGACCGCGATCCAGGACGTGCTGAACTGGACCTACAGTTCGGCGGCACCGGCAGCGACGCCGACGTTCCTCCCGTTGCCCGGGACCTATACGTCAGCCCAATCGGTGGCGCTCTCAGACACAAGCACGGGAGCGACGATCTACTACACTACCAACAACACGGCACCGACGACTTCTTCGCCGGTCTACAACAGCAACACACCCATCGCGGTGAACAGCAACACGACCATCCAGGCCATGGCAACGGCGCCGGGCCTCAGTAGCAGCGCGGTGGCGATTGGGACATACGTCATCAACCTGCCGCCGGCGGCTACGCCGACGTTCCTCCCGTTGCCCGGGACGTACGCGACGGCGCAATCGGTCGCGCTATCGGACGCCACTACGGGGGCAACGATTTACTACACCACCGACGGTTCCACGCCGACGACCTCGTCGCCGGCATACAACAGCAGCAGTCCGATTTCGGTGGCCGTGAACACCACCATCAACGCGATCGCGGCGGCGCCCGGTTCCAGTAACAGCGCAGTCGCAAGCGGGGTGTATGTAATCAATCTGCCGGCCGCGGCCACGCCGACGTTCCTCCCGTTACCCGGGACGTACACGTCGGTCCAATCCGTCACTCTGTCGGATACCACGACCGGTGCGGTGATTCATTACACGACTGACGGATCCACGCCGACGGCCTCCTCGGCGGTGTTCAACAGCGCCACCCCCATCGCGGTGAGCGCCAATACTACGATCAAGGCGATCGCCACCGCTTCTGGCTTCAACAACAGTGCTGTGGCCACCGGGGCGTACGTGATTAACTTGCCGGCGGCGGCGACCCCGACGTTCCTCCCGTTGCCGGGTACCTACGCCACGGCCCAATCGGTCACCCTGTCGGATACGACCACCGGGGCGGTGATCCATTACACAACCGACGGGTCGACGCCAACAGCCTCATCGGCAGTATTCAACAGCAGCACGCCCATCGCAGTGAGTACCAATACGACAATCAAAGCGATCGCGGTGGCTACTGGTTTCAGCAACAGTGCGGTGGCGAGTGGCGCCTATGTGATTTCGACTACTCCCATCGCATTCGTCCAGGTGAACTCCGGCCCCAGCACCTTCCAGGCATCGAATGCGTCGGTCGCGGTCACGTATTCACTCGCCCAGACCGCGGGAAACCTGAATATCGTCGTGGTGGGATGGGGAGACACAACTTCCTCGGTCAGTTCCGTTACGGATACGCGGGGAAACACCTATGTACGAGCTGTGGGTCCCACAAGTACCACCGGGCTGCAGCAGTCTATCTACTATGCCAAGAACATTGCGGCCGGCAGCAACACGGTGACGGTCAAGTTCAACCAGGCAGCGGGTTATCCGGATGTCCGCATTCTCGAATACAGCGGATTATCCACCAGCAGTACTCTCGATGGAACTGCGGCGGCAGTCGGTAACGGCACAATCGCCAACAGCGGTTTTGCGACGACCACTTCGGCAAACGAACTGATCTTTGGGGCCGGCACCACCGGAGACGTCTTCACTTCAGCCGGAGCCGGATTTGCAGGCCGCATTATCAATATTTACGGCAACATCGCCGAGGACAAGAAAGTAACGAGTACAGGGAGCTACAACGCAACCGCGACCACCACGTCCTCGGTTTGGGTGATGCAGGTAGCTACGTTCAAATAACCGAGCTGCCTGAGCGACAACTTACATTTATTCCGCAGGCACCGCTTTTGCGAATCCAACAAGCGCTTTCTGGACGTGTATTCGGGAGGAACGTGTCATGTCGTTTCCGCGCAGGAGCTTTCTAAAAGCCCTGGGTACGGGCGTCGCCATCGGGACTGTACCGGCTGCGCTTCCGGCCCTGGGGCAGGCGCTTGGCGAGGCATTGAGCTCGCGGCCGCCGGGCGGCGCTCTCCGGCTGAACAGCAATGAAAACTCCTATGGACCCTCCCGGCAGGTGCAGGCGCGCCTGCAAGAGGCTCTCGCCAGCGCGAACCGCTATCCAACCAGCAATGACGAGCTGGTTGCACGGTTGGCGGCGATGCACCGCGTGGCTCCCCAGTGCGTATTGCTGGGATGTGGTTCCACTGAAATCATTCGCATTCTGGCCGCCGGGCTGGTGCGGCCGGGCAAATCGGTGATGATAGCGTCGCCAACGTTTGAAGCAATTTCCCGGCATGCCGCAGCCTGTGGCGGCCGGACGGTCGCGGTTCCGCTTAACCATGATTTTTCCCACGACTTGAATAAGATGCTGGTGCGCGTGGATTCTAAAACCGCGCTGGTCTACATTTGTAATCCGAACAATCCCACGGGTTCGATCACGCCCACAGAATCGATTGAGCAATTTCTAAAAAAGTTGCCCGCAGGTGTCGTCGTTGTAGTGGACGAGGCCTACTTCCACTATGCACCTTATTCCCCGGCTTATGGATCGCTGCTGGGTCGGCCGGGGGCTGATCCTCGTCTGGCCGTGCTGCGTACGTTCTCGGCGATATACGGGCTGGCAGGCCTCCGGATCGGCTATGCGGTCATGTCGCCTCAATTGGCGGCTCGGCTCCGGCCCCAGCTCACCGAGACCGGCGTCAGCGAGCTGGCGTTGCAGGGTGCGCTCGCCTCGTTGGATGACGAAGACGGCCTCCGCTTGGCAGTAAAGCGCAATAGCGATGCCCGGCAGGAATTTTTCAATCAGGCAATGGCCCGGATGCTTAAGCCGATTGATTCGAAAACCAATTTCGTGATGATGGACGTGCACCATCCGGCTATCGAGGTCGTCGAACACTTTCGCCAGAATAACGTGCTGATCGGAGGACCCTATCCCCCCATGGATACCTTCATCCGCGTCTCGCTTGGCACACCGCAGGATATGGAAGAGTTTTGGAGAGTGTGGGACCTTCTGCACTACGCGCACGACATGAAAATGTAACCGCCACCACCGATGATCACGTCCAGACAATCCTTGTTATTCGTGGGTCTCTGCGCAATCTCTTTAGCCATCTGGGGGCGGGCGTTATTCGCAACTTTCTCGCTGGCGTTGCACAACGACGAGTACACCCACATCCTGCTGATTCTGCCGGTCAGTCTCGCTCTTATCTTCTCGCAGAAGGGGTTGTGGCACGAGTCGACTCGGCCGAGTGTTCGCGTGGGCGCGTTCTGCCTGGTCGTGGCTGCTCTAGTCACCTTATGGGGAAAGTGGCAATTCGGGTCCACTCGCCCCGATATTGCTCTTTCGGTCAGCATGCTTGGTGTGGTGGCATGGTGGATTGGCGCAGTCATCTTTTGTTTTGGAACGCACGCCTTTCGATCGAACCTTTTTCCTCTTGTATTTCTATTGTGGTTAGTTCCGTTCCCGGCATTCGTGCTCGACTCGATCGTGAGCCTGCTCCAGCACAGCTCAGCTTGGTTGACTCGCTTCTTCTTCGACCTGGCGGGAGTGCCCGTCCGTCTCAGTGGGGTTGTGCTTTCCATTCCCGAGGTGGATATCGAAGTAGCCAAGGAATGCAGCAGCATTCGATCGAGCCTCATGCTGATGGTTGCCACCATGGTAATGGCACATTTGTTTCTACGATCCGGGTGGCGGCAGGCCCTGCTCGTGGTCGCGGCAGTCCCGCTCTCTGTCTTTAAGAACGCGGTCCGCATTTTCACTTTGTCGATGCTGGCGACCCGCGTGGATCCCGGCTTTCTTTCCGGAGATCTTCACCATCGCGGTGGGATCGTATTTTTTCTGCTGGCACTGGGGATCATCTGCCTCCTGACCTGGCTTCTGCAGGACACCCGAAGTGACGGGAACTCTTCCCAGATTCGTTCCCGGGCTGCGGAAAGCTCGGCCGCCAACCTTTAGCAACCTCTCGATCACCTAGTTCGGTCCTTGCCCGTTCGATCTTCTTCTAGACCTTCCAGTCGGCCCATCCGCGGCCCATCGGAGATGTCGTCCCAGACTCTCCTTAGTCCTCAATCCTCCTCCAAGCATTCCACAATCCTCTAGTCTTTTCTGGCCGCGTACTCGGCGGATGCCGAAGTGTGCCTCGGCAGCACAGCCCACGCACCTTGCGCATAACCTGCTGAGGACTACCGGGACGTAACGCGATGGGGTACTCTCTGTAGGGTGCCAAATCGACGATCGTTGGCCGCCTGCCGTCGCATCTCCTATGTCCTCAACTCCCAGAGTCAATCAGGCATCGCCGCGTAAGGGCATTATTCTCGCGGGCGGATCGGGCACCCGGCTTTATCCCGTAACCCAGGCTGTCGGGAAAAGCCTGCTTCCCATCTACGACAAGCCCATGATCTACTACCCGCTCTCCACGCTCATGCTGGGCGGCATTCGCGACATCCTGATTATTTCCACGCCGCACGATGCACCGAAGTTCGAGCACTTGCTGGGCGACGGAGAGCGTTTTGGGGTGAGCTTTCACTATGCAGTGCAGGCCAAACCCGAAGGCATTGCCCAGGCCTTTCTGGTCGGCCAGGAATTCATCGGGTCCTCAAGTTGCGCTTTGATTCTCGGAGACAACATTTTCTACGGCCATGATCTTGCCAAGAGCGTAATGGAGGCCGGGAGAAGCTCGCCCGGAGCGCTGGTGTTCGCCTATCCTGTGAATGATCCGGAGCGCTATGGTGTGGTCGAGTTTGACGCCAGCGGCAAGGCGCTCAGCCTGGAAGAAAAACCCAAGGCTCCCAAATCGCGCTACGCTGTCACCGGACTCTATTTTTACGACAATCAGGTGGTCGATATCGCCAAGAGTCTTAAGCCCTCAGCGCGAGGAGAACTCGAAATCACAGATGTGAACCGTGAATACCTGAAGCGACGGCAACTGGAGGTGGTGGTCATGGGCCGGGGCATGGCCTGGCTTGATACCGGCACACATCAGGCGATGCTGGACGCATCCCTGTTCATTCAAACCATCGAGACTCGCCAGGGGTTGAAAGTCGCGTGCCCGGAGGAAATCGCTTATCGCTATGGTTACATCACCGCGGAACACGTCGAAAAAGCCGCTGCGGCGATGAAGGACAACGGCTACGGCTTGTACCTGCGGCAACTGCTGCGTGAAAAGGTGTTCTAGGAGATGGTTGCGCAACCGCGAGCAACGGGTAGGCAATGAAAACCGTCGAGACACCCATCCCAGGCGTGCTCGTGCTTGAACCCCAGGTGTTTGGCGACGAGCGGGGATTTTTCCTCGAGAGCTACAACCAACAGGAGATGACGAGAGCCGGCATAAAGGATGAGTTTGTTCAGGACAATCACTCGTTCTCCGCTCGCAACGTTTTGCGGGGATTGCATTATCAGATATCCCGTCCGCAAGGGAAGCTGATACGTGTCGTCTGCGGGGAGATCTTCGATGTGGCCGTGGACCTGAGGCGCAGTTCGCCGGCCTTCGCAAAGTGGCATGGTGTTAAGCTTTCCGGCGAAAACAAACGCATGCTCTGGATTCCCCGCGGCCTGGCTCACGGATTCGTCGTCCTGTCCGAGAATGCACATGTGCTCTACAAGACCACGGATTTCTACGATCCCGCTTCCGAACGCACCATCTCCTGGAACGATCCTGACCTGAAGATTGATTGGCAACTACGCGAGGAGCCGGTCATTTCCGCGAAGGATCAACGTGGACTTGCATTCGCGACAGGCAGAGAAGTTCGACTGACCGGCACAAGACCAAAAAGTGAAGCTGATCTTAACGGTGCGCTAGTCCGTAAGCGACCGCAGTACCCGAAGCCCCAATATCGGCCATCGAAACGAAGCGCTCAAGCTTGTGGTGTCCGGTTTTGTGGAACAGGTAGCTAAGGCCGATTACTCCGGCCGTTTCACCGGCGAAATTCACTGCGAGTCCAGCCGTGCTGCCGCTGAAAACGCGAGTCACTGGATTGAGTTCCTGGCCGCCGTTCTGGAGGTTTGCGCGAGTCACCGCAAAATCTGCAGCAGCCGACGCGGCAACACCGGCAAACAAAATTCGATTCTGCCCGTCCCAAAACTTGTGGCTCGGTGCCTCAGGCAGCTTGGCGGCAAAAACTGGCTTCGCGACCGCGACCGGGACAGGTGCCAGGGCCATTGGTCGCAGCATGGCGAAAGGTGTCGCCTGCGTCTGAGCAAATGCGCAACCGGCCGTAAGAACAGCAAGGCCGCCGTCCAGCACTTGATTCCCGCGCTCAGCTTGGCTGTCTGCATGACTTAAGTGAATCTCCCCGTGGCCAACCGTACAGGTACTTTCGCATCTGGGGGTGCAAAGAGAAATGGCTCTTCGGTGCCAGTAACCGCTTGAAAATGATTACTTTAGGTCTTGCAAGACATTACCGCTGGTGCCTGCCCGCGCTAGATTGAGGCGCAGGCTCGGCTCGCCCCACAGAAGGCGCTCTCAGGCCCTCCCAGAGGGCGTAGGGGGCATCGGAATTGTCCCTGAAGGTGCTTGGGGCGGTCGGGGTTTTCGAGCGGCGAAAAGGCCGTGAAATGTTCCCAATTCGGGAAACAAAGACCCGGGGTTTTAAGCGCGTCTGACGGTTATCGTGGAAAATGCCGCTATCAGGGAATGGCAGCGGTCGCTTCGTTCGAGAATGTGCTTTCCATATCGTTGGTATCGACTTCAGTTGCCACGTACGAGTACGTCGTTCCGCTTAGCACGCTGGCGTCGGTATAGCTCGCATCCGGCAAGAGAGAAGAATTCAGTTTCGTGTACACGCCCGGTCGGTAGCGATCCGGCGGTAGATGTTAAAGCCGGTTATGCCGGAAGCGTTGGCATTCCAGGACAGAGCGACGGTGTGAGTGCTGGCTTGGGTGCCGGTTCCCGCCCCAGGTCTGGGTTGAGGGAGAATTCGAAGCATCACTGACGAATGAGATCGTGCCGGGCGAGCCGCCCGCGGTTTGCGGCGTGAAGCTGACGGTATAGTTGACACTCGTTCCAGCCGCCAGGGTAAACGGGAAAGTAATGCCGCTCACCGCATAACCCTGCCCACTCCAAGCCGCAGAGGTAATCGTTACGCTGGCATTGCTGGCACTCAGCATCCCGGTTTGGGTCTGCATGCTCCCTACCGCCTGATTGCCGAAATTAATCGAAGCCGGTGAGACGCTCAACTGACTTGGGGCTGGGGCGGTGGTTCCTGTTCCGGAGAGCGCAACGTTGATCGTCCCATTCGACGCGTTACTGGTAACCGCTAAAGTCCCGCTCGCAGGGCCCGCCGCCTTCGGAGTAAACGTCATGGTGAGTGTCTGGCTCTGTCCGGCCGCAACTGTCATCGGCACACCTACTGCGCCCATGGTGAAGCTGGCGCCAGAGACGGTCGCCGCTGACACCGTGACACTTGTAGTCCCAAGATTGGTGAGGTTGACCGACTGATTCAGCTTGCTTCCGACTTGAATGCTGCCAAAGTTGACGCTTGAGGAAGACACCGTCAACTGTCCCGGCCCACCACCGTTATCGGAGGTATGGGCCTTTCCCGTACTTACGCCCTGACAGGCGGTCATCGCGATCAGCAGCAGAGACAGGGCTCCCGCCGCCAGGGTGTGGGTCAATCTTCGAGTAAGCCAGCGTTCCATGGATACAATTGTCGGATGTCGCCCCAGAGCTTTCTAGAGAACCGAGAGCCAGCATCCGGGTGTACTCGGGACCCGATACCTCGGTAACCTGTGACTGGACGGCCTTTGGCAAGGTTCAGACCGCCCAAAAAGTCACTTGTGTATCCTTTTGCGAGCGAGCAGTTTAGCAGGGTCGTTTGTGGAGGAAAAGCGCAACCGAAGAAAAATTTCGTTGGGCTGGTTCGGAATGCGGTCTCCCGGAATGGCCCCGAAGAGTTTGCCAAGGCGCGCAAGCCCGAGAGGCTTCTGAGCATGGCTTAACCTCAATGCGCAGCCCCCACCGGTGACACAAATCGCGACGCCAACTGCCACTTGCCTTGGTTGACCACCCAGAGATCGACGATAAAGTACTCTCGGGTTCCGGCTACCCCAGGCCCCCGGCCGCCTGCTTTTGTACAAAGCTGACGATCGCGTTCCCTAGAAACGCGCGGATTACCATGGAGCGAATGCCAACGGGATCGAGCCTGTAAGCCGGAAGCACTCTTCCCATCCATTCGCTTCTGGGGACCGACAGTTCGGGTCGAACCGCTGAGCGCTCGATAAATTCGGGAGCGACCAGCGCCTCGAGAGAAACCTGAGCTTTGGACTGCGCAGCCACTTCCAGGTCGCGCTCCAGTTTGCTGAACAACTCCACAAAGCTGTGGGCATCTGAGGCCGGCCTATCCTCTTCGGGGGTTACTTGCTTCGCTCTTTGACCTTTCCTGGGCGACCGCCGGAAGAGCCAGAGCGACAGCAAGAATTATCCCGAACCATATTTTTCTCATAAGTTCCTCGAGATACTAGGGGCGACGCCCCGGTCGGCTGGTGCAAGCTCGCAAGTGGCCATCGTAGAGAATTGATAATAAACGCCTTAGACCCCCGACGATAGTCAACCGTTGCCCCCGCAACCGGAGAGTTTTCTGCTTGTGGACGGGCCAAGCCCTTGTAAAATCAGGCTTCGTCAGACGCTTTCCCGTCTGACGCCCTCGATTAGACCTGTACAGCCCCCCGGTGCAGCAAATCATATAGGAGTACCTATGTCCCGCTTTCCCGCCCTGGGTGTCGATGAAACTTAGCAGTCCTTTTCTGCTGCTCATCCTGCTGTTCTGCCGAGCGGGCCATGCCCAAGTTGCAGGTCTTAACCCAAGGCAATGACTCGGCGCGCGACGGGCTGAATGCGAGCGAGACCATCCTCACATTGAGCAGTGTGAGCCCAGGCAATTTCGGCAAGTTTTTCAATCTGCCGACCGATGGCGCAGTCGACGCGCAACCGCTCTACGCCGCCAATGTGGCCATCCCGGGCAAAGGCACGCATAACGTCAGTCTATGTCGCCACCATGCACGACAGTCGTCTACGCCTACGACGCGGATGGCCTGACCTTGCAGCCCTTGTGGCAAGTGAGCCTGGCGGCCTTGGGCTGCCCGAGCGGCTGGACCTGCTCTTCATTGTTAACCGCAGGATGAGTATGAAACGTCCACCGACATCTCTCCGGAAATCGGCATCCTCAGCACGCCGGTCATCGACCCGACCACCAACACGCTCTACGTCGTAGCGAAGACCAAGGAAATCTCGGGTAGGCACAACGAACTATCTGTATCGGTTCCACGCACTGGATATGACGACGGGCGCGGAACGAAGTGGCAGCCCAGTGGTCAGTCCAGGGCCAAGTGCCGGGAACCGGAAGTCCCAACAGCGGCGGCAACCTGGTTTTCAGCCCTCATTACTCCTTGCAGCGTCCGGGTCTCGCGCTGGTCAACAACGGAATTTACATCGGATTCGGATCCGCGGGTGACGATGACGTCTGGCACGGCTGGATCTTTGGTTACGACAAAACCACGCTCTCCCAGATCGGGGCTTTTTCGTCATCTCCAAACGGCACCGAAGGCCACGGGGAGCAGTCTGGATGCATGGGGGTGGTCTGGCCTCCGACTCCGCGGGAAATCTCTTTCTTCTCCACCGGGAACGGCGCGTTTGACGGCGCCAGCAACTTCGGAGACGCCTTTCTGAGACTGACCACGCCCACCCTCGCGGTGGCGGATTACTTCGCGCCCTACAATCAACAGAACCTCGACGGCGCCGACCTCGATGTTTCTTCTGGCTCTGTCACCTTGCTGCCCGACAGCGCTGGCACCACGCAACATCCTCACATCATGATTGGCTGCGGCAAGAACGGCGCCCTCTACGTGCTCGACCGCGACAATCTGGGACACTTCAATTCCCCGGCGACACCCAGATCATCCAGGAGCTGCTGAACGTTGTGGGGAGGAACAACCGGCGTCAACCCATCTCGGTACGGCCTATGTGGCGAACTGCTTTGGATCGGCGGCCTACTGGCAAGGGCGAGTGTATTTCATCGGCGTCAAAGACGGTCTGAAAATGTTCACTTTCAGCAACGGGACTGCCGTCAACTTCAGCCGGATGTCACGCAGTCTCCCGAAGCTTTATGGGTATCCTGGAGCGAGCCCGTCTATTACAGCTAACGGAGCAAGCCAGGGCATCGTATGGGCCATTGAAAAGGCGAGTTCGGGGAATGCGGTATTGCATGCCTACGATGCGACCAACGTGGCCAGCGAACTTTACAACAGTAGCCAGAATGCCTCCGATGTGGCGGGGAGAGCCGTCAAGTTTGCCACGCCCACAATCGCGAGCGGCAAGGCTTACGTCGGTACCCAAGTCGTCGATCGCGGTGTATGGCTTATTGACTTCCTCCCACAGGCTGCTGCTCCGTCGTTCAACTTGCCTGGCGGCAGCTACAATGCGCCGATTTCGGTCACGATTTCCGAATGGACGCCAGGCACGACCGTGTACTACACCACGGATGGCACCACGCCCACGACTGCATCGAAAATCTACACCGGACAGATCGTTATCAACGCCACGGAAACACTGAGCGCCATGGCGGTCGGCGGGGGTTTTCGCAGCAGCCCGGTCACGAGCGCGAACTACGTCATTTCTGGTGGCGGCGGGGCCAGCATCGCGTTCGTGCAAGGCACGTATGCCGATCCATCCACGACACAGAACACCGTCACCGTGCCCTTCCCGCAAGCCCAACTGGCTGGCGATCTCAATATCGTCGTGGTGGCATGGAACGACGCACAACCACCCTCCCGGCCGGCGGTGTCACCGATACAAAGGGCAATCCGTACCGCCGCTCGCAGTCGGTCCAACTGTAATGCCCGCAATCGGAACGCAGGCTATCTACTACGCGAAAAACATCCGCTGCCGCCGCTGGAGCAAACAGCGTAAAAGTGCGGTTCAGCCGGCAGCCCCATTTCCGGACATCAGGATAATCGAATACGCCGGTGCCGACCCGAATAACCCCGTCGACGCGGTCGCTACGGGGACAGACACGGACGCGAATACAACGGCCACCGTCACCACCCTTACGGCAACGACGTCATCGTCGCTGCCAATGATGTTCTGACCACCACTACCGGCGCGGGCAGCGGATTCACCTCGCGCATGATCACCGCCCCGGATGGCAGCATCGTAGAAGATGAAGGCGCGCCGCTCACCGGCGCCTATGCCGCCAGCGCTCCTGTTAAGTCCTGCCGGGGCATGGATTATGCAGGCCATCGCCGTGAAGCCGGTGCAAACCTCAGGCAGCCCGCCGCCTACCGTCTCCTCGGTGTCGCCCAACACAGGTCCAGTGGCGGGCGGCACGCCGGTCACAATCACGGGCACGAATTTTATCTCCGGGGCGCAGGTGGCCTTCGGAAGCAACAATGCCACGAATGTATCTGTCCTGAGCGGCACCCAGATCACGGCGAAAACTCCGGCCGGCGTGGTAGGCGCGGTCGGGGTCAGCGTCACCACTTCAGCCGGCACGAGCAACGTGCTCGCCAACGCATTTACGTACACTGGCTTGCCGACCGTTTCGTCCGTATCTCCCACATCGGGTCCGGTGGCGGGCGGCACACCGGTCACAATCACGGGCACGAATTTTATCTCCGGGGCGCAGGTGGCCTTCGGAAGCAACAATGCCACGAATGTATCTGTCCTCAGCAGCACCCAGATTACGGCGAGCACCCCGGCCGGCGCGGCCGGAGCCGTCGGCGTAAGTGTTACCACCTCGACGGGGACGAGCAACGTGCTCAGCAACGCTTTTACTTATTCGAGTCCGCCTCCGCCCCCGGTGGTCAGTGTGAAACCTGCGTCTCTCGGATTCGGTAAAGTCGTGGTCGGCGTAACCTCGACCGCACACTCGGTCACCCTGACTAATTCAAGCGCCACAAGCACTTTGACCATCTCCTCGATTGTGGCCAGCGGTAACTTCACTCCGTCCAGCTCATGTGGTACAACAGTGGCGGCGAAGGCGAGTTGCACAATTACTGTGCAACTCACGCCGTCGGTGGCGGGAACCATTTCGGGTGCGTTAAGTATTTACGACAATGCCGCAGATTCACCCGCAAACAATCCCGCTTAGCGGGACTGGGGTTCTGCCGGTTGCGATTACTCCCTTGACCCTGGGATTCGGCTCCGTTCCGGTGGGCGCGACGAGCGCAGCGCTTACCGTCACGGTGACGAACAACACTTCTTCCACTACCAGTCTTACTTACAGTTCCACTCCGGACTTCACGGCGACTGCCGGAGCTAGCAATGGATGCGGCTCCAGCCTGGCAGCAAATGCCGCTTGTACGATCGCAGTGAGTTTCGTTCCGCTGCAAAAGGGAAGTGTCTGGGGCTCGCTCACTGTGTCGGGCGCGACGCAGACCGTCAGCATGACCGGCAACGGCAGTGGCAGCACGTCGCCCATCTTGCAGTTCTCGCCAGCCAGCTCAAGCTTCGGCGATCAGGCAACAGAAGTGGCGAGTGCGCCCAAAACTGTCACGGTGACGAACAAGAGCGCTTTGCCGGTCACTTTGAACTCCGTCACTGCGTTCGGTGATTTCTCTGCCACGCCCAGCGGCGCGTCGCCCTGCGGAGGATCGCTCGCGGCGCATGGGACGTGCACTTTCTCCGTAAGCTTCACTCCTTTGAGTACCGGCGTCATTCGCGGCGGCGTAGCCGTCGCCAATAGCGGCGCGATCAGTCCTCTGGTCTACGATGTGACCGGAACGGGCGTGCAGCCGGTCGTTCTCTCGCCCACCACTCTGTCATTTCCCGCTCAGAACACGGGTGTGACCAGCAGCCCGCAGACCCTTACATTGAAGAATACTCAAACCGTGACTTTGAGCATGACCGGCGTGGCCGCAAGCGGAGATTTCACGGCCCAGCCCGGGGGCCCGGCTCCGTGTGGCCCGAGCGTGGCGGCAAACTCCAGTTGCACTCTCGTCGTCACCTTCACTCCGACCAAGACCGGGACCATTAAGGGAGCCGTCACAGTCAACCACACGGCGCCCGGCAGTCCGCAAAATGTCGCCGTGACTGGCACGGGCCAGTGAAGAAATAAAGAGCGTCTGGCGAGATTCGAGAATAAGAGAAACGCCGGTTCAACACACCCGGCTGAATTTACGGGATGGTGACTTTGACCTGGTTGGACGGAGTGCTTTCCACCCCTTGCCCATTCACCGCCGTGGTCACGTAGTAATAAGTTTGTCCAGACTGCACTGTGCCATCCGTGTAAGCCGTTTCCTGGTCCAATCCGGAATTGAGCCTCGTGTACTGACTGCCCGATACCTGGCTGCGATAAACGTTGTAGCCGGGAACTTTTGTAGCGCTTGCGCTCCAATTCAGGGTCACACTGTGTTCCGACCTGATCCCGTTTCCCTTGAGAGCCTCGGAGAGTGAGGCGTTCGTCGCATTGCTGCGGAACGAAATCTTTGCCGACGCCGTGCCGCTCATCTGGGGAGTAAACTTCACCGTAAACTGAGCACTTTGCCCCGCGGGGAGGGTAAAAGGAGGCGTCAACCCGCTAAACAGGAATTCTGCGCTGTCAAGCGTTGCCGCCGATACGGTCACGCTGGCCGCCGTGGCCCGCAACGAGCCCGTAAGGCTTGCACTATTGCCCACCGTGACATTGCCGAAATTGAGGGCGGTCGTGCCCACGCTTAATTTCCCGGCCGCTGTCCCGTCCCCGGACAAGGAAATTTGTAACGGTGAACCTGGTGCGTTCGAAACCACCTGCAGAATGCCCGTCTTGTTGCCTGAAGATTTTGGCTGAAACGTGGCCTTGAAGGTGTAACTTGCGCCCGCCGTGAGTGTCAGAGGGAACGGCCAGACCGCTGAAGGAGAAATTGGCGTTGGCGAGCGACACGGCGGAAATTCTAACCGCGGTAGTGCTCGAGTTCTTGAGTGTCGCGTTCTGGGTCTTTCCGCCACCCACCCTGACGTTGCCGAACTCCATGTGTTTGGGTGTCGCGGCCAGCGACCCGCTCGCACCCGCTGCCGCGGGACCGGCAATCACCAACCCGGAAATGCCCACCAAAAGAATCACCAACCGAGGGAGAAAAACGGAATGCATGTGGTGCAGTCTAGGGAACTTAATCGGCAGACTGCAGGTCTGAGGAGTGCAAATCGGAACTCAAAGGTTTGCAGCCCTTCTTCTCCCGGAAGGGAGTCTGGAAGCGGGTCCTGGAACGTGAAAGCGTAGGATTTCGGCGACAACCAGATGCCGAATGATTGCGCACGACGTCCAGACCGGCTCAAGGACTGGGGACCACTGCCTTCACTTTGTTCGAAAATGTGCTTTCCGTCCCATTGGCAGCCACCGCCGTCGTGACGTAGTAGTAAGTCGTTCCGCCTTTGACCGACGTATCCGTGTAACTGGTGGAGGAATCTATCGCGCTATTCATGATCTTGAACGGACCTGAGGCTGGCGGTGCTGCGATACACGTTGTACCCCAAAACTTGCGATGTGCTGTCGCTCCAGGACAGAACCACCTGATGCAGCGGAGCGGCGGTGCCCGTGCCGCTGACGGCTTCGGTTGGTGGTGCCGGGAGCCGAACTGGCGTAAGAAATACTTCCCGATGCGGCCCCACCCGCCTGTGGCGCAAAGGTGACGCTGAACGAAACGTTCTTCCCGGCTGCCACAGTCACGGGAAATGAGATTCCACTGAGACTGAACTCCGAGCTGGTCAAAAAGCTCGCACCCGTGACGGTTACGCCCGCGCCCGTCGCGTAGAGTCACCGGACTGCTGGAAGTGGCGCCGACCACAACGCTGCCAAAATTCAACGTAGCCGGACTCACGCTCAACAGGCCGGTGTGGTGCCGGTTCCCGAGAGCGGCACACCTAGTCCCGCGTTGGACGAACCGAAAACTAAAGAAAGCGTGCCACTCGCGCTGCCCGTCGAAGTGGGAGCGTAAATCACCTTGAAGGTGAAGCTCTGCCCGGCCGCGAGCAGGAGTGGCAAGCCCAGTCCGCTGGTAGTGAAACCGCTGCCCGTTACCGTGGCAACGCTGATGGTCAGAGGGAGCGCGCCCGTATTAGTGACCGTCTGCGACAGTCGTCTGACTCCCGCCCACCTGGACGCTGCCGAAGCTGAGACTGGCGGGGTGGCGGTCAAAGCCGCACCCGCTGTTCCGGTCCCGGACAAGTTCAGGAAAAGAACGCTATCGGACGCGTAGGTGCTGAAAAAGCTATGGTTCCGCCGGTCGATGCACTGGCAAGGGGAGAGAACGTCACGCTGAACTGGAGGGTGTTGCCCGGAGCCAATGCGGCCGGAAGGTTCACGTTGCTCATTTCGAACCCGGAAGCGTTCATCAATATCTTCGTGATAGTGAGTGTGGCCGATCCGCTGTTGGATAGTTGAACCGAGAGCGTCTTTGACTTGCCCACCGCCACCGTGCCGAAATCGAGGTTGGATGGCGTGCAGACCAGGTTGCCGTAAGTTGAGGCCGCGGCCGCAGTCTGGGCGGCGCGCGCGAGTAAGAGTGTCAATCCAAGAATAAGAGCAGCGCGAAGCCTGACGCGGGGGAGACACATGGCCCTGACAGTTTTTCGCGCCTTACGAGATTCGCACAGGTCTGACTAGGGCATAGTTATACTCACAAGTTTGCAAACTAAAGTGCGTCGGTGAGTTCGAGCCGACTAGCGCGTCGGACGGCTCACTGGCCGATTCGTTGTAGCGTCTGGTTGGCTTCATAGGCCGGGTCCCCTGGGCGCGCACCCTCCGGGCCTCTTATAGAGGCAGACGCGAACCGGAAGGTGTTGATAGCTCATCGAGTCCCAGCATTGCACGCGCTCGAAACAATCGCGTGTTTCCGGGAGAGGTTCATAGGTGACCACCGCGTTGAAGGTCGGCGCAAGTTTCTCCACGTCGGATTCCTCGGTCAGCATATAGATCGGCACGTTGCGGTGCAGGTAGGCGTAGCCTCCGGACCAGGTCCAAATGTCCGTGTACAGCGCCACGCCGCAGAGATTGTCGTCGTCGGCTCAGCTTCTGGAATGCAATCAGGTCCCCAGCATCCTGCTTCCATGAGGGAAATACCGCCGCGATCGCCGCAGATGTGCCCAGCAGAAGTCCTGCACTCCGAACGGCCACACAGCCCACGCGGATCGCGGCGATTTCAGCCTCGCGTTCAGCGCAGATACCGCTTCCGTTACGCCGATTCCTGACAGCGTGATCAAGAGTGGCATCGCAGGATATATGTACCGCCATTCCTTATGCGGTATGAAGGTGTGCGGGATCATTATGGCCAAAACTATGCACCCCAGGAATGGGCTCCGGCGTCCGCCTATCAGAGCAAAGAGGATCAGCGGGCCGTAGTGCAGACAACATGTGGACCCAAAAATAATGCCACGGTTGTACCTCCCGCCCGTGTTGGTCCCGGCGATTTGAAATCGGAGCATCGCCACGTAGGAGTGAAAAGGGGAGGACCAGGTCAGCGCGTCAACCAGTCCAAAAAACAGAACCGAGAGGGAACCACCGGCCGCCACCGGCAAGAGACTCTCTTTCCAGCGCTTCCAGCAGAAATAGACGGCGGCAAACAAAACGGCCGGCGCCAACTGCATTCTGAGCGCGACCGCGAGACCGAGAAATACTCCAGCTAAGAAAAGCCGCCATTTCCTTCGTGACAGATCCTGCTGCCCGTAGACTCCCAGATAAAGGCCGGGCAACAGCAGGTGGCCCGCCAGGACTTCGTTGAAGCATTTCGGGGCGTAATAGATGAGTTCATACCAAAATACGGACCCGAGACCCGCAACCAACGCGGCATTGATTCCGCTCGCCCGATAAGCCCACACGAAGCCAAACCAGACTGTGGTTAGCGAGATTAAGGAGAGCACAATCGCGATACCGAGCAAATACCCGTCGGAACCCCTGCCCATCCAGTCCGTGGCGCGCATGATTCCCGCCAGGAAAGCCGGGAACACCCTCGATCTGGCGCCAATTCGAAATTCCCAGCTCGTAATTCCCGCACCGTATGCCAGGTGATGGGCCGGTCTCACGCGACTGGAAGAGTTCGTCCGGCCAACCAAGATTCGGCGACCCGACAGCTGTTCCAACGCGAAGCAGCACCGCCAGCAGCAGGACTGTTCCAAAGAGAAAACCCGTAAGGCGCCGGATGGGCTGATTTAGGCAGGGCGTTGCGAACTGGTCGAGGCGCATGTGAGGACCTATGAGAGGCAGGCTTGCAAGGAGCGCACATTATAACTCCGCTCTAGGCCCGTCAAGGAAGTGAGCGCGCTGCTCACGGTGTGGGCACCACCGCCGAGATCTGGTTGGAATATCCGCTCTCCGTGCCGTTGGCGTTGAGGGCCGTGGTCACGTAGAAGTAAGTCTGTCCCGCCTGTACCGAGTTGTCAGCATAGGCGGTCGTGGCGTTCGGAGTGGGGTTGATCTTGCTGAATGGTCCGCCGGAAGTGGTGGAGCGGTAGATATTGTAGCCGGAAATGCCGGAGCCGGTGTCGGTCCAGGTAAGCGCCACGCTGTGCTGTACCGCCGCACTGCCGCTTCCAGTGAGGGAGGCGACCGCAGGCGAATTCGAGGCATTACTGACCAGAGAGAGACTGTCGGAAGCCACGCCGCTGGCTTGCGGAGTGAAAGTGACGGCCACTGCTGCGCTCTGTCCCACCGCCAGCGTCAGAGGAAAAGACATTCCCGTGACTGTGAATTCAGGAGTATTTGCCGCGGCGGAGGAAATGGTAACGCTGGAGCCGGTGGCGCTAAGCGTGGCAGTCGAAGTCTTGCTCTGGCCCACCGCGACGCCGCCAAAGGCCAAGGTGGAAGGCGTGACCGACAACTGGCCTGCCGCCGTTCCCGATCCCGCAAGCGAGATGGCCAAAGTGGGATCAGACGCATTGGAGACAACGCTCAAACTTCCACTCGCGTTGCCGGCACTAGCAGGAGCGAATGCCGCGCTGAAAGTGAAGCTCTGACCCGGCGCCAGCGTGAGAGGCAAAGTCAGCCCGCTGGTGCTGAAGCCTGCACCGGATACACTCGCCTGGCTGATGGTCACGCTCGCGGCGCCAGAGTTGGTCAATGTCTCCGACAGTGCCTGGCTGTTACCTACTTGCACGCTCCCAAAACTCAGAGTGGAAGATGTTGCGGCCAGCAATCCCGCGACTCCTGCCGCGCCGGGAACCGCCGTTTGCACTTCATTGGAATAACCGCTTTCCATGCCGCTGCTGCTCACCGCGGTGGTGACGTAGAAATAATCTTGTCCGCTTTGAATAGAGCTATCGTTGTAGGTTGTGTTCGCGGAGAGGCTGGGGTTGAGTTTGTTATACGGCCCTCCGGATTGTGCCCCACGATACACGTTGTAGCCGGCCACCACCGACACGCTAGGGCTCCAGGAAAGACTCACGCTGTGGACCGGTGCGGCGGCTCCGCTTCCCGACAGTGACACGGACAGATTCGGGTTGCTGGCGTTGGACTGCAAGGCGATCGTGCCGGTCTCGCTGTCTGGGGACATGGGAGCAAAGCTGACCCCGAAGGTGAAGCTTTGCCCCGAGACCAAAGTGACAGGCACCTCCAGACCGCTCGTGCTGAAGTCGGAGTTGCTGATGTCGATTTGTGAGATCACGACGCTCGACCCGCCCGAGTTGGTGAGCGTCTCAGACAAAATGCTGCTGTTGCCTAAGGGCAGGCTGCCAAAACTCAGGCTGGCCGAACTCAGGCTCAGCATCCCAGGGCTAACGCTGGAGCCGGACAACGTGACGGCTAGCGGAGAGTTCGATGCATTACTGCTGAACGCAAGACTTCCGCTGGCGGTTCCCGCGGATTGCGGGTTGAATGCCATGGTGAAGCCCGCGCCCTGCCCCGCAGCGAGAGTTAGCGGCAAGGTCAATCCGCTAATGGCGAATTCGGTGCCCGTGACGCTGGCCTGAGAAACTGTAACGCTGGACCCTCCCGAGTTAGTCAGAGTTCCCGGTAACGACTCGCTGCCGCCCATTTGGACGCTGCCAAAATTAATGCTGGTGGAATTCAGACTCAGCAGGCCCGGGGTCGCACTGCTGGCGGCGAGCGGAATGGTTAGAGTGGGATTCGACGCAGTACTGCTGACGGAAAGATTGCCGGTGGCCTGTCCGGCCGTTTGAGGATTGAAAGCGACACTCAAGCTCACGCTCTGTCCGGCCGCCAGAGTGAGCGGCACGCTCACTCCGCTCACGCTAAATCCGCTCCCGCTGGCGGAAAGTTGATTGATTGTCAGCGGCGCGGCGCCGGTATTGGTCAGAATCTCCGGCAGGGAAGCCGTTCCGCCGACCAGCACGTTGCCAAAGCTGATGCTCGCCGGTGTGGCGCCGATAACCCCGCTGGCGATGCCGCCGCCGTGCACGCTCAAATTGAACGGAGTGGCAGACGCAGTGCTGGTGAAGCTGAAATTCCCATCAACGTGGCCGGCGGCTTGTGGGGCAAAGGTGACTTGAACCACGATCTTCTGCGCCGGAGCAAGAGTCAGGGGCAGGCTCAGGCCACTCAGCGAGAATGCCGGCAGGTTTGGGCTTAGCGCAACAATCGTAAGGCTGGCTGTTCCGCCGTTGCTGAGTGTCACCGATGCCACTTTGCTCGTGCCCACGGCAATTTTTCCAAACCAGATACCGTTCGTATTGCTTTTCAAGATCCCTGCCGCGGCGGCAAAGGAAAAAGGAAAGAGCTGCGGGGAACTTGTGGTTTGCACACTCACCAAAGCGGGACTTGCCAAGACGGGGTTCGTCTGGACGACACTCGCCGCGGTCCCGATCGCCAGCGTCAGGACAACGCAGGAGACCGAAACTAGGAACTGCGTGGAAAGGAGATGACGGGGTGCATGCATAGCACCCTAAGTCTTGCGACTGGCGAATCAGACGTGAAGATATCCGGGGTCGGTGTTGACACTTTCGAGTGCCCGAAGAATTCCACTTCCTGCATCGGGTTCAAAAAGGAACCCGGCGCTGCCGTGCTCGGTGCTCTTTATTGCCTTAAGGAGTCGGGACCGCCGCTTTCACCTGATTGGAAGGCGCGCTCTCCATCCCATTTGCGTCCACAGCCGTGGTCACGTAGTAGTAAGTTTGACCGGCTTGCACGGTGGAGTCAGTGTACTCCGAGCTCAGATCGAGGCTCGTGTTGATTTTTGTCCCCTGACTGGCGCTGCTGGTACTGCGGTAAACGTTGTAACCTGCCACGTCGGAGGCCTCATTCCAGGACAGCGAAACGCTGTGCTGTGGCGGGGTCGCGCCACTGCCGCCCAGGCTTTCGGATGGGGTATTTGCCGCGTTGCTCACAAACGAGGCGCTGTCGGAAGCGGCCCCGCTCGACTGCGGGGTGAACACAACCTGGAAAGAAACACTTTGGCCGGCGGCCAGAGTCAGCGGGAAACTCACTCCGCTCAAAGTAAATTCTGACGTGCCGAACATCGCGGACGAAATGGTCACGCTGGCGCCACTGGCACTGAGCGACGCGGGCAGGCTACTGCTTTGTCCGACGACCACGCTGCCAAAACTCAAGCTGGCGGGAGATACTGTCAGTTGACCGGAAATCGTTCCCGTTCCCGTCAGCGAAACCGTGAGTGCGGTGTTGGACGCATTCGACGCGATCGAAAGCGTGCTGCTGGCGTTGCCGGCCGCGGTCGGAGTGAAGGCCGTGCCAAAGGTGAAGCTTTGACCGGGGGCAAGGGTAAGGGGAAGAGTCAGCCCGGTAATGGCAAACCCAGATCCCGAGAGCGTCGCCTGTGAAATGGTCAGGCTGCTGCCGCCGGAGTTGCTGACGGTCTCCGACAGGGTCTGAGTCGCGCTCACCTTGACACTGCCAAAACTAAGGCTGGAGGAAGTGACCGCCAGCACCCCCGGAGTCACGCCGGTGCCGGAGAGCGACACGGCGAGTGTGGCATTCGAGGCATTACTCAGAACGGAAATATTTCCGCTGACTGATCCGCCCGCCTGCGGCGAGAAGGCCACGGTGAAACTGGCACTCTGCCCGGCAGCCAGGGTCAGAGGCAGACTCAATCCACTTACCGAGAAGCCAGTGCCTGAAACATTCACCTGGCTGATGGTTGCGCTCGAGCCGCCAGAGTTGGTTACCGTCTCTTGCAGGCTCTGACTATTCGTCACTTGTACGCTGCCGAAGCTCAAGCTCGATTGACTGGCGGTGAGCGAACCCGGGGCAACTCCGCTGCCGGAAAGCGAAACCGCGAGGGTGGAATTGGACGCGCTGCTGGCAACGGAGATACTTCCCGTGGCCGACGCCGCCGATTGTGGAGCGAAGGCCACGCTAAAGCTGGTGCTCTGCCCTGCAGCGAGAGTTAACGGCAGGCTCATCCCACTCATGCTGAACCCGGTTCCAGTCAGCGTTGCCTGGTTGACCGTGACGCTGGAACCACCAGAATTGGTTAGCGTTTCCTGCATGCTCTGGCTCTTGCCCACCTGCACGCTGCCGAAGCTCAGAGACGATGAACTTGCCGCGAGCGAACCGGGTGCGACTCCGCTGCCCGAGAGGGTGACGGAGAGTGTGGGGTTGGACGCGTTGCTGACGATCGCAATGTTTCCCGCAGCCGAACCTCCCGTCTGGGGCGCAAAAGCCACGCTAAAACTCGTGCTCTGTCCGGCTCCCAGAGTCAGCGGCAGGCTCAGTCCGGTCAGGCTGAAGCCCGTGCCCGTTATTGTTGCCTGGCTCACGGTAACGCTCGTGCCACCGGAATTGGTCAGAGTTTCCGGCAAGCTCTGAGTGTTGCTTAGCTGCACGTTGCCAAAGCTCAGAGAGGAAGAAGCTCGCTGCGAGAGCGCCCGGCGTAATACCAGTTCCGGCGAGCGAGACAACCGGAGAATTTGAGGCATGTACTGACGATGGCAAGAGAGCCGGTAACGGCGCCACCCGCTTGCGGGGCAAAAGCCACGTTAAAGCTGGCACTCTGTCCGGCAGCCAGAGTCAATGGCAGACTCAAACCGCTTACGCTGAACCCGGTGCCGGTCACTGTCGCCTGGCTGACCGTGACACTCGACCCACCCGAGTTGGTGAGGGTCTCCTGCAAGGTCTGACTGTTGTTCAGTTGCACGTTGCCAAAGCTCAGGCTGGATTGTCCCGCGCTGAGTGATCCCGCGGTCACGCCACTGCCTGCAAGTGAAACCGTGAGATTCGGGTTGGAGGCGGTACTTACAACCGAGATGCTTCCGTTGGCCGGTCCCCCAGCTTGGGGTGTAAAGGCCACGTTGAAGCTGGTGCTTTGCCCGGCCGTCAGAGTCAGGGGCAGGGTCATCCCAGTTACGCTGAACCCAGTGCCGGTCACGGTTGCCTGATTGACCGTGACACTCGATCCGCCGGAGTTGGTGAGGGTCTCCTGCAAAGTCTGAGTGTTATTAACTTGCACGTTGCCGAAACTTAGCGAGGAAGAACCGGCCGACAAGGCGCCGGGTGTGACGCCGGTTCCGGCGAGCGAGACTCCGAGCGAGTTGGAGGCATTGCTGGTGACAGCAAGATAGCCAGTGACTGCGCCTCCAGCTTGCGGCGCAAAAGCGACGTTGAAGCTGACGCTTTGTCCGGCACCCAGAGTTAACGGCAGGCTCAATCCGCTCACACTGAAACCGGTCCCGGTTACAGTCGCTTGGCTGATGGCAATGCTCGAGCCGCCCGAATTAGTCAGAGTCTCCTGCAGGGTTTGACTGTTGCTTACCTGCACATTGCCAAAGCTCAGAGACGGCGAACTGGCGGCGAGCGCTCCCGGTGTGATTCCGCTGCCGGAAAGCGAGATGGTGAGGTTGGAATTGGCCGCATTGCTTGCGACTGAAATGCTTCCCGTGGCGGACCCGCCGGCCTGCGGCGTGAAAGCCACATTGAAACTGGCACTCTGTCCTGCCGCCAGCGTCAGGGGCAGGCTCAATTCGCTCAGGCTGAAACCCGCGCCCGATACTCCCGCCTGGCTGATGGTGACGCTGGAGGCGCCGGAATTGGTCAGGGTCTCCTGCAAGGTCTGACTGTTGTTGACCTGCACATTGCCGAAGCTAAGAGAGGAAGAACCCGCCGACAGGGCGCCGGGCGTGACGCCGGTGCCCGCCAGCGAAACTCCAAGGGAGTTGGAGGCATTACTGGTCACGGCGAGATATCCAGTGACGGCACCGCTGGCTTGCGGTGCGAACGCTACGTTGAAGCTGGCGCTCTGTCCCGCCGCGAGGGTGAGCGGCAGGCTCAATCCATTCACGCTGAAGCCCGCGCCTGTCACAGTGGCTTGGCTGATGGTGACGCTTGACCCACCGGAGTTGGTCAGCGTCTCCTGCAAGGTCTGACTGTTGTTCAGTTGCACGTTGCCGAAACTCAAGCTGGTTTGACCTGCGCTGAGCGATCCCGGCAGAATGCCGCTGCCGGCAAGTGGAACCGCGAGCGTGCCATTTACTGCATCGCTGGTGAACATCACGCTGCCGCTGCTCGCGCCCGATGCCGCCGGGGCAAATTTGACAGCAAAGTTCATGCTCTGGCCCGGAGCCAGAGACATGGGAGTGCTGACGCCGTTAACGCTGAAGCCGGTGCCCGCAGCCGCAGCCTGGCTCACGGTCACGGTCGAGCCACCGGTGTTAGTCAACGTGCCTGCCTGAATCTGGCTTGAGCCCACGGGTACGGCTCCCAGGCTCATGCTGGCTGGAGTTACCGCAAGCTGCCCGGACGCGATCCCTGAGGCGGAAACAGGAACGGACACGGTAGTGCTGGCGTAACTGACGGGCACGAAACGGCGAAACCCGGGATCGAACTGATTCACCGACATTGCGATGTTGGCTTGCACCGAAATGTTGCCGCTCTGCACGCCGCCTGAAGTTGCTTTGAAGCTGACCATCGCGCTCACGCTCTGGTTTGGCGCCAGGGTTACGGGTAAGTTGAGTCCGTTCAGCCCGAAAGTGCTCCCGGTTACGGTGGCTTGGGTGATGATGAGGTTGGTCCCGCCGCTGTTCGCAAAAGTGGCCCGCTGGGCCTGGCTCGCTCCCACTCGCACGCTGCCAAGATTGATCGGCGCCGGGGTTATGCTCAGAGTTCCGGGCTTGACCGCAGTTCCTGACACATTAAAGCTGGTGGAAAGGGCTGTAGCACTGCTAGCCAGGAAAACCGTGCCGTTGGAGCTGCCCGCGGCATGGGGGGTGTATGTAACGCTAAAGGACGCGCTCTGCCCAGGGGCCAGCGTCATGGGCAATTCAGGGCCGCTGAGACTAAAATCGCCTTGCGACAGCGTCGCCCGGGTCAGGGTGATTCGGGCAAACGTAGTATTGACGATGGTGTTGGTCAAAACCTGGTGCGTGCCCAAAACCACGGTTCCGAAAGCCAGGTTGGGATTGATCACCAGCAGGCGGCCATTGGCCGAGTTTGAGCCCTGGGCGTCGAGTGCCTGGCAGCCGGACAATGTGAGCAAAGCGAGAAGAGTGACCAGGGCGAGAAAAACCGCCAACCGTTGCCTGCGAGCACCGAGATCCTTCACTGAAGGCCTCTTTAGGTTGGCCGCATGCGCTCTTACGGCCGGGGGATTTGCTAACAGTGCGTTGCCCTCTGTCCCCAAATGGCACAAAAGTCATCAGCACGTAAGTGCAGTGTGCGCTTTGGGTTACACGGGATGGTAGGTGCCGGAAGGGAATGTACCAGTGCGTCGAATGGCCGATCCCAAAACGGAACCAATGGGTTGGAAATAGTTCGGGGAAGCGTCGATTTCGCTTGCTGCGAGTTGTGCAGATCGTTCTGAGGCAGTGAGCGATACAGTCTGGCTTCCGCTTCCGGGGCCAAGTTTCAGCGCAGCAAAGTTGTGAGTCACGTAGTTTGCTAGAAGCTATGCATATTCTTCACGTGGTGGGCGCCCGGCCTAACTTCATGAAAGCTGCTCCGGTGGTGCGCGCACTGAAGGCGCAGCCGAACCTCACGCAGACTGTGGTGCACACTGGCCAGCACTATGACGCCAGTATGTCGAGCGTGTTCTTCCAGCAGTTGGGATTGCCTGACCCCGACGTGAATCTTGAAGTGGGTTCGGGAAGCCATGCACAGCAAACCGCAGCCATCATGAGCCGCTTTGAGCCGGTAGTGCTGGAACGGAAACCAGACGCCGTGCTGGTTTATGGAGACGTCAATTCAACCGTAGCTGCAGCCCTGGTTTGCTCGAAACTGCAAATTCGAATCGGGCACGTCGAAGCCGGGCTGCGTTCTTTCGACCGCACCATGCCGGAAGAGATCAACCGTGTGCTCACCGACCAGATGGCGGACTGGCTGTTTACCCCGTCTGAGGATGGGGACAGAAATCTTGCGCGCGAGGGTATCGCACCGGGAAAGATTCATCGCGTGGGAAACGTCATGATTGACTCGCTGGTGCGCTTGTTGCCGCTGGCGCTCGCGAGCCGGACGAACGGCTTACCCAGCCGGTACGCGCTGGTGACTCTACATCGCCCTGCGAATGTAGACGACGGTTTCATTCTCAGAAACATTCTGCAATCTCTGTTGGAAGTGAATGCAGAGTTGCCGGTGGTGTTTCCGGTTCATCCGCGGACTCGTCGACGCATCGCGGACCTCGGCCTTGATGCCGCCCAACTCCACCTGCTGGATCCGCTTCCTTACCTTGAGTTCCTCGCATTGCAATCTCGGGCTACGGTGGTTCTCACCGATTCAGGCGGGATTCAGGAAGAGACCACGTACTTGAACGTGCCCTGCCTGACGCTTCGCGAGAATACAGAACGGCCGGTAACCGTCGCCCTCGGTTCGAATGTTCTGGTCGGGCAGGATGCGTCCAGACTCCGGACGGAATTGCGAAGCATCCTGGATGGGCACGCCAGGAAAGCCTCGATCCCACCGCTTTGGGACGGGCACGCCGGCGAAAGAATCGCTGCCATCCTAGCCTCTGATAAGTCGAAGTGACAATTCTTTGCGCACTGTGCAATGAAATTGGCAGTGCGAATCCCCCGAAGCAGGCGCGGAGAGCGCCGAGCGAACCATTACCTGCTTGACAGCCGACCGCCAGCCGGAGCATTATCCTTACCAATTGTAGTTGAGTTCCCAGCCTCTCAGCTTCTGTCCAGCCACTGACGTCCCTGAAAAGAACAACTCCCCCGGACCGCTTTGTCAGCTGAGGCGGCTTCGAGTCAGAAGGCGCAACCATGATGAGTACCTTTCGCAGTCTGTGGCGTGATGATCGCGGGCAGGACATCGCAGAATATGCCGTGATGCTGGCCGTAATTCTGGTAATCGTTGTTGGCACGATACGGTTGGTGGGCAGCAATGCCAACAACGTGTTCTCGTCGGTAGGCAGCTCCATCCAATAGCGGGTCAGAAGGACTGGCGCCCGCCAGCGAGGGCAGACGCCCCGAAACGCACGCTTACCGTGTGCCCGCAGTAGTGTGCCCGCTTCCGGCGGCTGCGCGTACTGGGCCGCATGGTGTGCGGCTCGTGAGTTCTCAAAGCCGGCGTCCACCCTTCAGTCCTAGTTCGTGATGGTGAAGGTCATGGGCGCTGACGTCTCCGGACTCGTGGTCATCCCGCCGCCGTACGGGCCACCCGGCGTAGTGCTGCCGGGATTGGTCACCGTCACCGACACCATGCCTGCGGCAGCGATGGCAGACGCCGGGACACTCACAACCAGCTGACCTGCGCCGGGATGCTGGGTGGTTTGTGCCACGCCGTTCCAGTTCACGACTGCATTCCCGTTAAAGCTACTTCCGTTGACCGTCAACATAAAGGCTGGGTCGCCGGCTTTCGCGGTATTAGGCAAAATGGCCGCAATGGCAGGCACTATCCCCGCCTGGGGCGGCGAACTTTTGGAGCTGTACCCGCAACCCAGGCACCAGAGCGTTAGCAACAAAATCGAAGTCTTCTTCATTGTCCCCTCCATTCGGGCATCCCCGAGCTGAAGCCATTAGGCCAAAACATGAGTGGACAGGTGTCAGGCAAGCGTCATTTTCTTGTAAAGGAAATGTTTATAGGGGGATAACCCGAGCCCGAGGTAGGGAAAAGGGGTCTATTTGGGCTGTGGCCGATAAACCCAAAAGTTGTCCGGCTGGATTGGAATTGCCTGTGATGGGCCAGCCGCTGCTGCTTCCGCGTGGGAGTTAACCTCAAGAAGTTTTTGCTCGATCAGGCCGTGCGCCGGAGCCAGGGAGCACACGGGGTCCGTCGCGTTCGCATCGCCCGTGATCATCAAAGCCTGGCAGCGGCAGCCACCGAAATCCTCGGTGCGCCGGTCGCAGCTCCGGCACGGCTCCGGCATCCAGGCTTCGCCACGAAACTTCTGAAAACTCTCCGACTCCTGCCAAATCCATGCCAATGATTTTTCCCGGACGTTCTCGAAGCGCAATCCAGGAATTACCGCCGCGGCGTGGCAGGGAAGCGCCGTGCCGCTGGGATCGATCAGCATTTGCCGTCGACCCCATCCGCCCATGCAGGCTTTAGGAAATCGAGCGTAGTAATCGGGAACCACGGCGTCGAGGTTGATCTGGCCTGCCAGCCTCTTCTTCGCCGCACTCACGGTTTCCAACGACTCGAGTACTTGCTCTCGCGTCGGCAGAAGAGCGTCCACATTTTTCGCCGCCCAACCGTAGTACTGGACGTGGGCAATTTCCAGACGTTCCGGCTGCAGCGACTCGGCGAGCGCGATCATTTCGTCGAGATGGTCCACGTTCTGGCGATGAATCACCATATTGACGGTGAATGCAACGCCCGCGCGGCGGATCAAAGGTGCGATCTCCAGTTTCAAGGCATGAGCGCGCGTGCCGGCGATCCAGTTCGCGCTGGCCTCCCGAGAATCCTGGAAGCTGAGCTGGATGTGATCAAGACCGGCTTTGACCAGAGCCTCCAAGCGCGGCTCGGAGAGCCCGATTCCCGATGTGATTAGGTTGGTGTAAAGCCCGCCGGCGTGAGCGGAACCCACTAGCTGAACCAGATCCTCCCGGGCCAGCGGTTCTCCGCCACTCAAGTGAACATGCAGCACGCCCAGCTTTGCGGCTTGAGCAAAAACGGCTTCCCAATCTCGCGTGCTTAATTCTGACCCAACCGCCGCCATCTGCAAGGGATTGGAGCAGTACACACAGTGCAAGGGACAGCGATGAGTAATCTCGGCGATTAGCGCTAGTGGGGCGTTAACGGTGGCCATTAGAAATCCACCAGACGCTTCTGCCGAAGCCGTTCAAGAAAAGTGACTGCATCTTGCCGAATCTTGGCGGGATCGGCCTCGGCGTACGCACCCGCGAGTTCCTGCACGATCTGTTGAAAAGTGCGCTGCCCATCACAGCGCTCAAGAATCGCGCGTGCCGTTTCCTGTAAGCGCAGGGCGCCTTCAGGGAATACCAGGGTCCGGTTCTCTCCTTCACCGGCCCAGCGGCAACCGGCGGCGAGTCGGGGCTGGCTGGAGTCCTCGAGTTCGGCCATCGAGTTCACTCCTGTGGACGAAAGGCGCCGGGCGGAGGCCAACCCGGCTGCACGTAGGCGTAGTAGATCGCGTCGAGTTGCGCCCAGAGAATTGCACACTTATCCGCAATGCGCTGATTGCCAGCTCCTGTTGGGCGCGAGTGTGTGCGTGCTCGGCCACGAACTGCAAGGCGAACTGGGCGTCGGCCGGTGCCTGGTCAAGCCGTGCCACAAAGTAATCCAGCCCCCCAGAGAGCCACGGATAATGCTGTCGCAACGCATCCATGCGCAATGAAATCAAATCGCGCGAGAAAAGCTCGGTCAGCGACGAGGCTACCGCTTCGAGCAGAGACCGGTTCCTCACCAGATCCAGATACGCATCGACCGCATAACGCACTCCCGGCAGCACTTCTTTGCAACTGATCACGCGCTCACGCGACAGGCCCGTGGCCTCCGCCAAACGAATCCAGCGCTCGATACCGCCCTCGGGGGTGTTTTCGCCATCGTGGTCGAGCACACGCTTGCGCCACGCCCGGCGAAAATTCGGATCGTCACTGCGCGAAAGAACGATGGCATCTTTTATGGGAATCCGACTCTGATAGTAGTAGCGGTTGAGCGCCCAGGCTTGCAGTTGGCCCTTTGTCAATTTGCCTTCGTGCATCAGCAGATGAAAAGGATGGCGATGGTGATAACGCTGCTCGCCCACTTCCCGCAGCCGCGCCCGCAGTTGCTCCACACTAAGCAGCCGCTCCGCCGACGATTCTACAGCTCGAGATGACATCCATCCTCCGCGATCTCCCATCCAGCTTCGCGCACCAGGCGATACTCTGGTCCGCTTTCATCCAGCATCGGATTCGTGTTGTTGATGTGCACGAACATCTTTCGCGGACGTCGCACCTTCGATAATAAATCCAGGCTTCCTCCAGCGGAACTTACCGGGACGTGTCCCATCTGGCGCGCGGTCTGTCCCTCACCTTGCAAGCGGATCAACTCATCATCCGACCAGAAGGTTCCATCGAACAGCAGAATGTCTAAAGAATCAAGTTGCTGAAGTAACGGTTGATCGAGTTCAGCCACAGCAGGGAAGTAGCCCAGGCGTTTTCCCGATCCTGACTGGATGATGAGCCCCAGCACAGCCTCGCCCGCAGCAAGTTGCGCCGCGCGTTTGGTCGACACGTAGCTCGGATAGCGCGTGGCGACTGTCACCGGGACACATGCAATCCCCGCACGTGCTCCGCTCGTCGAAGTCAGTTCGAAGCCAGTGGCGGGAACGATGTCGTTCCACTGCGCTTGCTTCGGCACGCGATGGAGCATGGAAAACACGCTGTTGTCTTCGCGAAGAACTCTGCGAATAGAAGCTGTCGCGTAAATCTGCAGCGGCTGTAATTCCCGCAGCAGCAATAAGCCGAGCGACTGATCCAGGTCGGCGCTGGTAAGAACGACACCTGCAATCGGAGAGTTTCGTACGCCGCCGCAGGGATGCAGAAACTGATTGGCCTCGATTTGCCCGCGGAGATCAGGGGAAGCGTTGAGCAGGAACCATTGCGCGCCGTCAGAGCTGACAGCAGCTTGGAGTTGGGCTCGAGGTTTGCCCGGAAACGTACCGTTGCGCAGCGCCAGGCAGTTGCGGCACGCGCAATTCCACTGGGGAAAGCCACCTCCGGCTGCAGTCCCCAGAATCTCGACTAACATGCGCTTAGTCTAGATTTCAGCGCTGGCGTATGAATTGATCTCACATCCAAGTGAGATTTCTTCGAATTGCGGTTCAGTCCATTGCATAGAAGCTAGTCTGGCGTCTGGGTCAGAAGTTGTCAAGACCCCCCATCGGCCATGAGAACCTGTCCGTTAGGCCATGTTTCCCGTCAGTCATTTATCGGCAAACATTTTCACATTCGGACTTTTGAGCGGCCGATATCCGTGGCATAACTACATAACCATCAACAAGTTACAAGAACAAATGCTGGCATGCCGATTGCGCCATTGGTTTCTAGATCGCAGCGTCGTAGCTCGATCTTCCGCCCACATGAGCGCGCCAAAGTCTCACATCTTGTTTCTGGTCGTGCTGCTGTTCACCTGCGTTGCTGCGGGTAAGGCCATTCCTCAACCCAGCATGGCGACTGCGTCACTGGCCGGCCGCGAGCACCAGCTCTGGAGCGCCCCCGTCCACGACGCCGAGTTTGCCGCCCTGCCTCAGGCGGTGATTCATTCCGGCTGCGAAGCCACCCAACTTCCGCAAGCTCTGGCAACTCCCGATCCGCTGCTGGACGCACCCAATCGGGATGCCAAGATCGAAGTCAGCTTTATCGTCGGCACCGATGGGCGTGTGCATAGCCCGCTTATCCTCGAGAGCGCGGGAATTTCCGAAGATCGCACCGTGCTCAACGCCGTGCGGACATGGCGCTATCGTCCGGCCCTGTGCAACGGAGTTCCGACCGAGGCGGAAGCGAAAGTGGAGTTTTCAAACCGCTGAAACCGATTTCGACTAGAATGGGCGCTGTTGGTGACTCCGTGGAGCAAAATTCAAGACCCGAGCCAAGCAAGAAACCAGGCGGCCCCGAAGCAGACCTGGAAAGCGATCGCGCCATTGAAGAATTTTTCAACCGCCTAAAGCAAGACATGCGCCGGCCAAAACCCGGGCAAGATTCTGTGGCCGCCGCGTTGCAAGCCATTCAGCGGCTTGCCCTGGAGGCAGATGTGGAAATGTCGTCTGAGGAAACGGCGCACTCCGCTCCGGTCTGCCAATCCTGCGGCAGCCCCAATCGGCCGGGAAACAAGTTCTGCGCCAGTTGCGGAGTGGCGTTGCTCGCAGCTGCCCCCGGGTCGCCCTACGACGAAGCCCCCGATGTTCCTGCAGTTCATGCCGCGGGCCTGCCCCAGGCGTTACCGGCAGGGCCGCATCACTATCATCACCATTATCATCATCACTATTTTTCTCCGGGAGAGGGTTCTGCTGTGGGCGGCGCTCCGGCAAGTTCTGCTACGCGTGATCCTTCCCGCCTTCGTGCTCCCTTGACTGGCCCGGCAATGAGCCGCACGGAATCCGCGGCGCGCAAATTGACTCAGGACTGGGCTCTTGCCTGCAACACCAAGCAGTTAAATGATCTGGTGGAGCTTTACGCGCCCGATGCGCTCGTGTTGCGTCCAAACGTTCCGCCAGTGCGCGGCACAGCCGCCATCCGGGAATTCTTTTTTGGCCTACTCGATGCGGGCATGGGCGAAGTGGAGCTGGAAACTTTGAGGGCCGAGGTTATAGGTGACACTGCCTACGATGCCGGTCGATGCAAGAGTCTGGTTCCGGTGGCCCTGAATAAGCGGCGTGAAGAACGTGGAAAATATCTATTGTTGCTGAGTCGCGCATCCGGTGGAGACTGGAAGATTGTCGCCGATACCTGGTCCAGCGACTTGAACCTGGCCGGCGAAACTTCAGCTCCGGCGATCCCTGCTCCCGGCAGCGCCTTGCCCAAGCCCCCGCGCAAACCGTAGACCTCATAGGAAAGTGTTGCGAACGCCGTGATGCCGGCTGCAAGAGCCGCTGCCCTGATACGAGCCTCCCACACAATACGACGCGGCCGTGTGACGAATCCGCCTTCACACTCCCACTCCCAGACCGCAACAAATCCCGCTTCAACTGTTCAACATCCTGCATCTCGATGGTGTGCATGCCCAATTGCCGGGCGCACTCCAGATTGAGCGCACGATCGTCGATAAAGCAGCATTCTTCCGCGGGCTTTTGCGTGACCTCCAGGGCGAGACGATAAATCGGCGGTTCCGGTTTGCGAAAGCCCACGAAACACGAACTAACGAAGAGCGTAAAGATCTCGCGCAGGCCGAAAGTTTGAATACGATACTCATTCAGTTCCTTCGATTCGTTATTGATGGTGCCCATCAGGTATTTGCCCGCTGAGGCCAATTGCCGCGCAAAAGCCAGGACGCCAGGTTCGGGCGTCGACAGCGAATACATGAATTCCTTGAAAACTTCTCGGGTAAAGGGGCGGGGGCGATAGAAGATGGTCCGGTCAAGATATTCGTCTAGCGTGGTCTTACCCAGCTCAAATGACGAAACGACCATCGCGTGACGGTCGTCGAATTCCTCTTCATCCAGTTTGAAGTGTTCCAACGCGAGCTTGCGCTGGGTGCGGTCCCACGCGTTGCTCAAAAGGACGCCGCCCACGTCCCAAAAAATTGTGCTGATCTGCGGCAAGGCGACCTCCACGCTGCCGGGGCAGCGCAGTCATGATACACGGAGAGACCGGATGCGTTCAGTGCCGGAAGACGCCGGTCGCGGGGTGGTAGTTTCGCCAATCGAACCAGAAATCTTTCAGCGCCGGCAAACGCTCCAGACATTTTCCCTGGGCCTGACCACTTACCGCGCAGCCCTGGAAATTCCATTCGCTCCCGTAGGTGGAATCGATCAGCGCCCATGTGTCGCCGCTCTTGCGGAAAAACTCGACGTCCGCGCCGTCCAGCCGGCTGAAAAATGCGCGTACAGATTTCTTGTCCGGCCCCAGCACCAGCAGGACGGGCATTCCGCCGAGTCGGTCTTGAATGGCAGACTCTGCCGTGACCGTGCTAACGGATAAGCCCGGCTCTCGTCCCCGGCCTCCAGGCCTATCACTACGTCACGGGACTGGAGCGGAGTGCCCGGAAAACTGATGACCACGGGCAGCTTGGCGATTCCCGGCTCCCAGTCGCTTTCGTACTCGCCTTGATCTTTCGCCACCGGCAACAGCACCTGCCCGCCTGGCGATTCCTGCTTCCACAGGCCCAGGGTTAATTCATCATAGGGCGCAGGCTCCAGCACCTTGCCTCGCATCGGCCCGAAGATCGCCATACCGGTGACCTGTTGCCACCAGCTTCCAGTCTCCTTGTCGCGCATCAGAAAGTTTTGGTTGTTGATTCCAGCCAGGCGGAAATGCAGCGGCCTTCCGTTTACGCTCCGTTTCCACACCAGACCGGTGTGACAAAGCGTTCAATAGGTGACGACTATGGGAACCCCGCCGACCACATCGTTCAGCACGTGGTGATAAGCCATCTCGCGGATGGGATAGGCCCGCGCCTCATGGCCGAAAGCTACGGTCATCACCATTTCCGAGGTATCGAGCTTGCTGCTTTCAGCGGGCTCGAATCCCGCGGCCAGCAGCGGATGAAACATCCACTCGAAATAATCCACACGTGCCATCACTGCCGCACCCGTAGCCAGAAAAACTCCCAGCACCAGGACGGCCTTCTTCCAGAGCGATACGCGCCGCCACAGCACTCCGACGAGAACCAGGATCCCCAACGTCGATAGGACCGTCAGGAACGGCGCGTACTGCTTCACCGCCATGGCGACCACGAGAAATCGGGGCGACTGATAACTGAATGGACGAATAATGACCGCAGGAACAAAAAACAGGGCAAGATTCAGCAGGACGAGGCATGCCAGGGCCAAATACTTCGTTGTATTGGTTGTTCTCATCGCAAGCGGAGAGTCTGGACCGCCACACCTGGTTGCGCAGGTGCAGAAACGATACGGGCGCAACCGGACGATCGCAATAGTTGATTTATACGAGGAGAGAATTCGACCAGGGTGGACGGGTGCGATCTGATCAGGACAGACTTTCAGCCCCGGGCTTTGGCGGCCATGCTCTTGCTGGCCGAGTTCTTGCTGACTTGCCGGCGTGTGCTGGGGACGTACGCGCAGGACCGGAAATCGTAGTGATCACTCAGACAATCCGCGCACAAGTGGACCTGGTGCACTTTGCAGTTGACCACAGGTGTGTCTCCGCAAGTGTCGCACCCATTGCGGCCGCGCCGCTGGCCGCTCTTGGCATCAGCCGCCGTTCCTTGCGGGGTTTCGAGCAGCCGGGCCTTGAGGTAAATTCCTCCCGCCGCGGTCAACGAGCCTATTGACAAGGCGCATGCGCCCAAAGCCAGAAGACTGACTTCGGCCTGGTCGCCCATCCAGGAAGCTGCCAGCGCAAGCCCTGCCAGAACTCCTAACACGCCCACAGCGATCATCCAGTTGCCGGTTCGTGGCGACATCTTTGAGTTCCTTTGCGGCCGTCTCGGAAAGAAACGTCTTCACTTCTGCTCACCCTGGGAGACGACCACGCTCAACATATCGCGCTTATAGTGCCGAACTCTAGATGACCAAAGTCACCTTGCAGCGTGAGGGCCGAGCCATCTCATCGTTCTGTGACTCCGGTAACTTGTCGCTGCTTACCCGCACGACCTAACATGCTGTCGATATGGCGCTTACATCGCTGGTGGTGTGCGCGGACGCCCAAGCCGTCCAGGTGCTCGGCGAAATTTTTCGCGACCTGGAGATCAGCGTTGAGCACTGCGGCCGGGTTTCGGCAGTGGGTTCCCGTTTGAGCGCAAGCCGCTTCGACGCGATCGTGGTGGATTGCGCAGACCCCGATGCCCTCGATTTCGTGGCTAACGTCCGCCGTGAGGCACTCAACAAGAATACTCTGATTGTCGGCCTGGTCGAAGGACGCGAGCAGGTCCGTGAAGTCTTTGGCCGGGGCGCCAACTTCATCGTCTACAAACCAGTCACCCTCGAGCGCGCAACCAGCAGCCTGAAAGCCGCGCGCGGTGTGATGCGGCGCGAGAAGCGAATTAAAATGCGGGTTGCGCTGCATGCGCCCGCTACCATTGCCTACGCCGGAACGGAAAATCTGGCCGCAACTCTTTTGGACTTGAGCGAAGAAGGTCTCTCTCTGCAATCCGACCGGCGCTTGCCCAACCGCTGCAAGGTGTACTTTCAATTCAATTTGCCGGGGGACAAATCCTCGGTTCGCCTGTCCGGCGAGGTCGTCTGGCAGGACGCCACCGGACGCGTCGGCGTGCGCTTTGCCGATGTCCCGCAGACTTCGCGGCGGGCGCTGCATGAATGGATCACCACCGCTCTTGCCCGCCAGGCCGAAGCCGAACGTATGCAACCGTCAGTTCCTCAACCTGTATTTTCTGAAGCACCAACCCGCTCGGCCGCCAAACCAGGGTTTGTCTCATCTTCTAATCGGCGAGGAGAGGGCCGGCGCGCGTGCCGCCTCGGCGCCGATGTCTACCGGCTGGAAGGGAACGTGCCCTATCGCTGCACGCTTAGCGACATTAGCACTGGCGGCTGTTACGTGGAAACCAGCGAACCATTTGCCTCAGGCACGCACGTCGAAATCGTGGTCCGGACTCAACAGCTAAAGCTTCGCGTCCGAGGAACCGTTCAGACGGTGCATCCCGGCTTTGGCATGGGAGTGCGCTTCAGCCTGCATACTGTTCACGAGCGCGAGCAGGTGCAGCAACTCATCGCCTGCCAGCCTTCTGAGCCCGGAATTCCTGTCTGATTTCCGCGTCCGGAAAAATTGCCTTAGTCACGAAGTTCCGAAACTGCCTTGCGAAAATAATCCAGCGAGAGCTTTAGCCCTGAATCCAGATCGGTCTTGGGTTCCCAGCCCAGCAGAGTGCGGGCCTTGGTAATGTCGGGACACCGCTGCTTGGGATCATCCTGCGGCAGCGGCTCATGTCGAATTTTGCTCTTAGATCCCGTCACCGCCAGCACGCGTTGCGCGCACTCCAGGATCGTAAACTCATTGGGATTGCCGATATTGACTGGCAAGTGTTCGTCGGACTTCGCCAGCCGCAAGAAGCCTTCGATCTCATCGCTTACATAACAGAAACTGCGGGTCTGGCTGCCGTCACCGTACACGGTCAGGTCCTCGCCCCGCAACGCCTGCTTCATAAAGTTGGGGACCACGCGGCCGTCGTTGATCTGCATGCGCGGGCCATAGGTGTTGAAGATCCGCGCGATTCGCGTGTCGACCTTGTGATAGCGGTGGTAGGCCATGGTCACCGCCTCGCTGAACCGTTTGGCTTCGTCGTAGACCGAACGTGGGCCGACGGGATTGACGTTCCCCCAGTAAGTTTCTTTCTGAGGATGTTCCAGCGGATCGCCGTAGCACTCCGACGTGGAAGAAATCAGGTACTTCGCTCCATACTTATGGGCCACGTCGAGCGCATGAAACGTCCCCAGCGAACCCACCTGTAGCGTGGCGATGCCGTGGACCGCGTAGTCCACCGGGCTGGCGGGGCTGGCGAAGTGGAACACAAAGTCGACCTTGCCGCAGTCGAACGGTTGGTTGATATCGAGCTGGCGAAATTCAAACCGGTTTTCGTTGCGCAGATGCTCCAGGTTGGCCATCTTTCCAGTGAGCAAATTATCCACCGCAACTACGGAATGGCCTTCCCCGAGAAGTCGATCGCAAAGGTGGGACCCAAGAAACCCGGCCCCGCCTGTGACTAACACGCGTTGCCGGCTCATGATCTGTGCAGGTTCCTCACTTGAAATTGCCTCAGGACAATCCAACACTTTACCAGCATTCCTGAGGCGAAGGGCTGACCAGCACGGTTCCACATGTAGTGGTCCGAACGAGCAGGTTAGCCGGGTTTCGCCATCACAGGGATCGGTGATTCCGGTCACGACGTTTCTTCGGGACCAGGAAGATCATGAAAGCAGATGAGGTGGGCAGTATGCCGATTCTAGTGATGGCACTTTTTGCGCTGGCCGTGTTTGGTGTCATGGGAGTGATGCTGGCGGTGGCAGAGTATTCAGAGCACCACAAGAAAACTCAAACGCACAGTCCCAAACCACGGTCCTGAAGAATTTGTGAGACGCTGAGCACGCCGCACACTCCTCGCGTCTCGGGGGATCAGTGTGCCAATCCGCCCACAAAATTCTTTCCCTTCTTTTCTGACCCCAACCAGACAACCGTGGCGAGGAGCACGATGTTCGTGACCTCAAAGACCGCTAACGCGCGTCCGTAGCCCAGCGGTCCGCGTAACGCGTACACGATGTTGTTTACCGGCGCCGCAATCAGAATTCCCAGTTGGTAGGCAAATCCCGGCATCAGTCCCCGTGCCCCATCCGGAGCAAGTTCGTTGATATGGGCGGGAATAATTCCCCATGCGCCTTGTACGCCCACTTGCATCAGAAACGCGCCCAGCGCCAGAACCGCCAGCGATCCACCGAACGCCCACGCGGGAATCATCGCCAGCGACAGCCCCATGGCTGCAATCATGGTGCGCCTGCGCCCCATAGTTTCTGAGGCGTGGCCAAACACAATCGCACCCAGAATCGCCCCAACGTTGTAAAGGATGACCACGTCGGCCACCACTTCCCCGCGAAATCCCCGCGCCGACTTCAGAAAATCCGGATACAGGTCCTGCGTCCCGTGCGAGAGAAACATCATGAGCGTCATCAGCAGCACGAGATAAAGAAAAACCCCCCAATGCTTGCCCGCAGTACGCATGATCGCGCCGACCGTCGGAGCTCGATGCTGCTGCCAGGCTTCCGATTCCCGCACCTTGGATCGAATGTAGAGGGCCAGCAATGCTGGCGCGCCCCCAATCCAGAACATCGCGCGCCATCCCCACACCGGCAAGACAAAACGCGCCGCCACCGCCGCCAGCAGATAGCCAACGGAATAACCACTCTGCAGGATTCCCGACAAAACTCCGCGCCATTTTCCTGGCGCGTTTTCCATGGCGAGCGAAGCGCCTACACCCCACTCCCCGCCCATGCCGATTCCATACAGAGCGCGCAGAATCACGAAGACGGTATAGCTGGGCGCGAACCCGCACAGCAACTCCACCAGCGAAAAGAAAACTACGTTGGCCATAAGCGGCCTGCGTCGCCCATAGCGGTCGGCCAGCAAGCCGAACAGTAATGCGCCCACGGGCCGCATCGCCAGCGTATAGGTAATCGTCCGGACGATGCTGCTCTTGGGGACGTGGAACTGGGCCGCCAGCGTATCCATCAGAAATACGACGACGAAAAAATCGAAGGCATCCAGGGTCCAGCCCAGAAAGCTGGCCGTGACCGCGTGCCGGCGGTCGGCGCGTGACAACGGAGTCACACCGAGTAGATTTGTGTTTGAGGCAGCCAGTAGGTTCACTCCTGGATTCGGCCCCGTCCCGCCGATCCCGAGTTCGCCGCCAAGTGTACCCTAGCCGCCAAAAGTGACTTCGCCCGCTGCCGGCTTCGCTTTTGCTTTATGGCCGCCATCTGGTATTCCTCTCCGTCCTGCCTGTTCCAATTCGACACCGTGGTCTCGGGAGTTCGCTCCCTAAATCTATATCCTCCAGTGCATTAGCCCACGTCCTTTGCTGTTGACATTGCCCTTCATTCAGGCCAAACTCGGCTTAAGGTGAACTGGCCGCATCCCCCGAGTACTGCGGAGAACCAGCAGGGCTAGGCTTCATGGCTCACCGACCCATTTTTCGACCCGATCCGCTCCAGCCTCCTCAGCTGGCAAAGGAGGGCTCCTTTTCGCAATCCGGCCCTCAGTGGGTGGACGATGACGGCGGCTACCTCGCAGAGTTGGCATCGCGCCTGGCTTCGGAAACCGATTCTGATTCCGGCGATCTCGCCCTCGACCTCCTGCTTCATCAGATCGTCGAACAAGCCTGCCAGGAAACCGGCGCAAGCGGCGCTGCCATCGCGCTGGCCCATGACAACGAAATTGTTTGCCGCGCCACGATCGGAGAAAGCGCTCCCGATCTAGGTGTCCGCCTGAGTACCCGTTCCGGTCTCTCCGGTACTTGTTACCAGACGAGGCAGATGCAGGTCTGCGACGACACTGAGAGCGATCCACGCGTGGATGCCGCAGCTTGCCGCCAGTTGGCGATTCTCTCCATTGTCGTTCTTCCCGTGCTCGATGCGGAAAGCGGGGATCGGCTGGGTGTCTTTGAGCTTTACGCTTCCCGGCCTCGCGCCTTCCAGGTCCGCGAGATTCAGGCTCTGCAGATCCTTTGCAGGCGCATTGCGGAAAATGTTCGCCATGCTGCGGTGTCGGCATCTGCGCCAGTTCTGCCGGGCCGGGATTCTGCCGCAACAACGGTGCAGGCCGAAGAACTTAAACTTGCGGCTCCCGTCCCCGTCGCAGCCCGTGTGGAGCGGCCATTTCCAGACCACGAGCTGCCCTCGCTGGCTCCGCGCATTCGCGAAGTTCCGCCTGAGGTTGCGGTCGATCGGCTGCGCCGCTTTCAGCTATCAGGCGGCCGGCGTCACCGTGACTATTGGACCGGCCTCCTGACCATGATCGTACTAGGTCTGGCCTTGCTTCTAGGATGGATGGTGGGCCGACGCGCCAGTTGGCATCAGCCGCAACCCACCGCAGTTCTGCCCGCGGCTCGCGTCGCGACGCAGGCTGCGAAACTACCTCCTGCTCCCGCGCCGCCACCGCAAATGAATCAGGCTGCGCCATCTGCGAGAAAAGTGACCGCGCCGGGGGTCACGCAAGCGGTAGCGAGATCGGTGACCCGGTCCAAGAGCGGCACGCCAGAAAATTCACCGGGAGATTTGGTGGTCTACGAACACGGCAAAGTGATCTTCCGCATGGCGCCGACGGGAAAAGGAGCCGGATCAGCCGCTAAGCCCGACGAATCAGCCGCGAATACTGGTTTGACCATTGAGTCCGACAGCGCCGCCTCTGGCGAGGGCCCCGCGACGTTGTCGGCGGAGGCCGCCAATGCTTACTTGATTCAGCGTGTGGCTCCGCAATACCCCGAGTTGGCGAAGCAGCAAGCTGTTCAAGGTGCCGTGGTACTGGATGCGCTGGTCGGCAACGATGGCACCGTACGTGAAGTCAAAGTTGTGAGCGGCGATCCGCAACTCGCGCCTGCCGCAATTGCAGCCGTTCGCCAGTGGCGATTCCGTCCCTATACTCCCCAAGGTCAGCCGGTAGCCTTCACAACCCGCGTCACAGTAAACTTTGCGATTCCCTAACTCGACCGTAGCGCCGGCCTC
Organism: Terriglobia bacterium; assembly: GCA_963765285.1. Taxonomy (GTDB): domain Bacteria; phylum Acidobacteriota; class Terriglobia; order Terriglobales; family Acidobacteriaceae; genus CAVWZH01. The sequence goes on along the minus strand of CAVXVR010000004.1, from coordinate 787,474 downwards.
TGGCCGGCGAGTGCCGCCGAGACGGTGGCGCTACGAGTTCGCCAGCTCTTTTGCCCGCTGTGCAGCCTTCACCACCGCTTTAATCAATGTCACACGCAGCTTCCCTTCTTCCAGTTCCATAATTCCATCGATCGTGCACCCCGCGGGTGTGGTGACCGCGTCCTTGAGCAACGCCGGATGGTCTCCCGTTTCGAGCACGACAGTGGCCGCTCCCAATGTCGTCTGGGCCGCCAGCAACGTCGCCACGTCGCGCGGCAGGCCGACCTTGACCCCGGCTTCGGCCAGCGATTCGAGAATGATGTAGATGTACGCCGGCCCGCTGGCCGAAAGTCCGGTCACCGCATCCATGTGCTTCTCATCCACCACCACCGTTTTCCCCACCACGTTGAACAAGGCGCACGCGGTTTCCACTTGCTCGGCATTGGCAAATTTTCCTTTGCATAGCGCGGTCATTCCGCACCCCAGGACGCAGGGCGTGTTGGGCATGGCTCGGACCACCGCGACCGGCTTGCCCAGTTCTTTCTCAATCTGCCCGGTCGCGACCGACGCGGCGACCGAAATAATAAGTTGCCTCTTTGAGATCGCAGGCCGGATTTGTCTGATGACCTCGGCCACCACTTGCGGCTTCACGCAAACGAAAATGATGTCCGCCTTGCGGACGGCAGCCAGATTGTCCGTGCCCACCGGAATGCCGAGTTTCTTCTGCAGCGCCAGCGCCCGCTCAGAATGCTGCACCGTTGCGAACGTTGCCCGCGGAGAGAGCAGCTTCTTATCCAGCAATGCCTTGAGCAGAATTCCACCTATCTTGCCTGCGCCCAACACGGCAATTCGCTTTCCGGAAAGGTTCAGCTTCATTCTGTCCTCCGCGTCTTCGGCGGTCTGATTTGGCGTGAGCCATCAACTGCGCTTCCACCCTTCGCTGAAACTGTGGAGAGATTGTCCAAGCGAAGGCGAAAAGGAAGCTGCTTGACTGAGGATGCGCCAGAATATCACACGAACGCGAGCAGTCTGGAACAAGCTCTCGCCGTGTTGCTCATACTAATCCAGGCTTTTCCCCGCCATCTGCGCGATGGTGCGCCCAATGGGCAACGAGGCTGTGGCGGCCGGCGAAGGCACATTCCACATGTGCAGCACGCGCGCGCTTTCGGAAAATCGAAAATCGTCGACCAGCGATCCGTCGCGCGCCACCGCCTGCGCCCGCACTCCTGATCCGTCCGCCACCAGATCAGAACCGGTAATTTCAGGGACCAGTTTCTGCAAGGCTTCGACAAACTTTTGTTTTCGTAACGACCGGTAATACTCGCCCGCTCCATAACGCCAGAATTTCGCCGCCATGTGCCAGAATCCGGGATAAGCAATCGTGTCCGCCAGATCGCCCGCGCTGAAATCCCTCCGCCGATAACCCTCGCGCTTGAAAGCCAACACCGCGTTCGGCCCGGCGTCAACGCCGCCGGAAATGCGCCGCGTGAAGTGCACTCCAAGAAACGGGAATTGCGGATCGGGTACGGGATAAATCAGGGCCTTCACCAAGTCCTCCCGCTCGCGCACCAGCTCGTAGTATTCACCCCGGAACGGCATGATCATCACGTCAGGCTCTTGTCCGCTCATGCGGGTCACGCGATCACTGTGCAGCCCGGCGCAATTGATGACATAGCGGGCCGCGAACGCTCCCGCGGAGGTCTCAATCACCATCTCTCCATCACGCGAAAATATCCGTGTGACCGCCGTACCCGTCTGTACGCTGCCGCCTTGCATCGTGATGATCTCCGCATATTTCAGACAAACCCTCACGTAATCCGTGATTCCCGTTCCCGGCACGTGCAGTCCCCGCACACCGCCGCAGTGGGGTTCGATATCGCGCAACTGTGTCTGGTCCAGCAGCTTCACTCCCGGAACACCGTTTGCCTGGCCGCGCTGCAGCAGCGCTTCCAGTCGCTGGGATTCGCTTTCGCTGGTGGCGACGATCACCTTGCCGCAAACCCGTAACGGCAAGTTATGTTCGCGGCAGAACTCCAGCATCGCCGCTGCCCCTTCCACGCACAGCTTGGCCTTCAGCGAGCCTGGTTTGTAGTAAATGCCGGAATGAATGACACCGCTGTTGTGGCCGCTCTGATGGCGGGCGACCGCCTCTTCCTTCTCCAACACCAACACGCGCAATTGCGGCAGCAGGGAAGTGATGTGCATCGCGGTCGAGAGTCCGACGATCCCTCCCCCGACCACCACGACGTCAACCTTGGCATCTGGCATTGGACGCAGCTCGCGTCCATCATACGAGAGCAGCTGGAAACTGAGAACCGGCAGTCTGAACCGCTTGTTCCGACCCCCTTACCGCTCGTGCCGTGTGTCAGTCAACACCAACACTCTGGTTCTCGATTCCCAAAGGGAAATGAGACGGATAACAAGAGTGAGACAACATCACAACTCGCAGCAAAACGGCCCCCGCTATTGCACATTGAGCGCGAGCTGCGCAGTGCGGATCTGGGTGCCTGATGCCGGGCTCATGGTTGCCATGGCCTTTATCTTGTAGCTTCCTACCGGCGTTCCTGGGTCGCCTCCTCCGCCCGTGTTGCCCTGGAGTCCGCCTCCACAGGAGAGCTGCAGCACCGCCAATGCGACAACAGCCATAAGCAAGATAAAACGTGTTGTACTCTTGCCCGCGCGCCTGTGAGTGGCGGCCCAAGCGAAAGCAGCCAGGAAGAAAGTCGGCGAGCCGAACCCAATCATAAACATTCCCATGGGGCGTTCAACGCCCCGCACCGAAGCTCTTGCCGGTGTGGTCCCAACTGTCGCCACCACGTTAGTATCGCCACTGCCTGAAGAAACCTGTGACGGAGTGAATGAGCAGGTGGTCAGCGCCGGCAAATCGGCGCACGACAACGTGACGTTGCCGGGAAATACGTTCCCGCTTCCCAGCGGTCTCAAATCCAGTTGATACGTGACCGTCTGCCCGGGTTGAATGGTCTGGGCCGCCGTATTGTTGTTGAGCGCAAAATCGAAAACGACGTCTAGAGTGACGGCCGCCGAATGCGTGATTTGCGCCGTGTCTGTGCCGGTCCCGACAATGCTGAAATTGAAATTCTGAACCGACTCGCTTCCCGCGGTCACGGTGAACGGCGCGCCGCCCACCGTCGGCGTCACGCTCGCAGGAGAAATCTGGCACGTCGGCGGCCCCGCGCCGCCGCAAGTCAAATTCACCGCGCTGCCGTACCCGCCCGAGGAAGTCAGTGTGCCATGAAACGTGGCCGTCCCAGCAACCCCTGCGGTTTGGGGCGAATTGCTGATGGCCAGGGCGAAGTCTCCCTGCACCGGCGCGGCGACCTCCAGTTCAAGAGTCTGGGTTCGACTCGGTCCGTCCGCCACCGCGCCGTTGACCGTGACGGATGAGTTTCCCGCCGGAGTTTTGGCAGTGGTGCTGATGGTGAGAGTGACCGACACAGGCGCGCCCGCCACCGGATCCACGGTAGCGGAAGGCTGAAAACTGCACGTCGCCCCGGCCGGCAATCCGCTGCATGAAAGCCCGACACTCCCGTTGAATGCCCCGGCCGCCGTCACCTGAAAACTCACTGGCCCGGAGGTCTCTGCCGGCGCCACGGTCACGCTTCCGGGCGCGGGTGCCGTCAGGTTGAAATCCATCACGTGCAGGGTGAGGGAAAACTCTCGCGTGATCTGGTTGGCGTCGGTGCCTACACCTTTTGCGTTGAAAAAATAATCTCCCGCCGCGCTACTCGCATTCAACGTGAATGCCGTACCAGTCGTGGAGGGGGTCGTGCTCGGCGGCGCTGCTGAACAGTTCACAGGTGGCACAGTGGCTCCGCTTGCGCAGGTTAAGTTCACCAAGCTGCTGTAGCCGTTCAGCGCCGTCACTGTTCCTGTGAAACTTGCGTTCTGTCCCGCGTACACCGTCTGTGGATTGTTCGACACGGCAAACTCGAAATCCGGCCCGGCGACCAGCGTGAACTCCCAGATCCCTCGCCCATAAGTCGAAGCGCGCAGTTTCTTTGTCCCCTGCGGAATTAAACATGCGCAGCGTGGTGACAGGAACCTCGGGCAAATATCCCGCTTGCCCGCTGCCCGGCGCTGGCCCAACTTCCGCCCAGCTCGCGGCGCTCGTGCCGCTGGAAAACACGCCCACATCGGTTCCGACGTAGATGGTCTTGCTTCCCGCATCCAGCAAAACCGCATTCACCGGCGCGTCTGGTAGCGCGCCCGAGAAATTGCTCCAGGAAACGCCCGCGTTCGTCGTCTTCCAAACATGCGAAACGTGGAAGCCCATGATCGTCATATAGGCGGTTTTCCCGGTCGTATCCGACGTGTCAATCGCAACTGCAGAAATCGGGAAGTGCTGTGGATTGGTCTTCCCGGTTCGATCAAACCAGTTTCCCGCACCCTTAGTCGCGTTGGCTGTGACCCAGATGTGTCCGCCTGTCGTTACGAGCGGCCCCAATCCGTCGGTTCCGGCATAAATCACCGTGGAGAATCCATCGGTGTCTTTGAGGCCGCCTGCGGCCAGCGAGCGCACCAGATTGACTTCGCTGCCGCTGCAACTGGCCTGGCCCCCAGTCTCAAAATTGTTGGTGAGCAAGCTGAATCCGGTTCCATTGGTCGCTCCGCGCCACAGCCGGCATGTGCCCACCAGCAGTTCTCCCGAATTTTGCGGATCAAGAATGTATGGCGTATAAAGCGCTCCGGAATCGCCGCCCACTGTCGCATTCGAAACTACCAGGCCGTTGTTGAAGTCCGCCGCGTGACAATCCACGCCCAGCGTGCAGCGTTGAATGCTGACATCCGTATTGGCGGTAAACCACTGCGTCGGATTGTCCGGATCGATCGCGTTGTACCCGCCGTCGCCCGAATTCACATTCAGCCAACCCGCGCTGCTCTGCGATGACGAGGTTGCCGGCGAGCCATTGCCTTGTGCTCCTCCCAGCAACGTGTTCGGATCGTTGGGATGCTGAGAGAAGGAAACGAATTGCGTCATCGATCCTAAGGTTTGGTTGAGACTGTCGAATTGATTGCTGGTGCCGCAACTCCCGCTCGTCAGCCCGCTGTAGCCATCGAGCGCGCGGTAAATTCCTCCGTCATTTGCGAAGTACATCACGTCTTGCGTGTTGTTGTTGACCAGCATGAAATCCAGAGCGTGTTGGTTAGGATGCACGTGAGCGGAGGAACCGAAATCTGGCGGACAGCCATACGCGTGGGTAAGGTTCTGAAACGTATTCGTCCCGCTGCCGGAGCAATTCGGCGAACCGTTCACCAGAGTGCATTTGTAGAGATTGACTGCGCCCGCATACAAATCGGTCGCGGTTCCATTGGGCACCGCCGCAAGCTCGAGGTTGTAGCTGCCTTGCGCAGTTCCGCAGCCGCCGAGCAAGTCGCCGCAATTGGTGATTCCAGAATCATCGAGCTGAGTCCACGTATTGCCACCGTCCGTCGTCCGCCAGATTCCTTGATCGTTGTCGTTGTTGTCGACGTACCATGCATACATTTCGTTGCGGCCAGGCACCGCGGTCAGCTCTCCGCGATAGATCGGGCAACTTTGTGAAGCCGGATTTGTAGGGCAGGTGAACGTGCTCAGCCCACCCGGCTGGTTTGCAAGCCGGCTCCAGTTGACGCCATCAGTCGAGGAATAAATGCCATGCCAGCGCACCGCGGCGTAAAACGCGCCCGCGCCCTCGTTGAACACCACCGAAGTAATCGAGCTTGGGTCGATCGATATGCTCCTGTCCTGCATGTTGGCGTAGGTCCACGACTGGCCCGCGTCGGTTGAGTAATACAATCCTCGATTAGTGTTCACGGGAATTTCTAGGCCTTCGATTACACCTTGAGTTGCGCCCGCGGTTGCACCTATCACCAGATTAGGATTAGCCGAGCTGAAAGCCAGCTGGCTGAAGCCCAGGCCGGCAAAGGGATGCGTGCTGTTTGCGTCTTGCGAAATCAGTGTCCACGTGTTGCCGCCATCCGCCGAGCGGAGAATGCCCAGGCCGTAGTAGGAATCGAGCGAACTGTCAGTCTCGCCCGTACCCACTAGAATCACGCTCTTCAACGGATCGCCGTTTCCGGGCTGGATTGCGATCGAACCCACGGCGAGTGTGGGCTGAGCCTCGGTCAGTGGAGTCCAGATCACGTTCGCAGGGTTCGGGCTGGTCGGTCCGGCGTTGGTGGATTTCCAGACGCCGCCAAATGCGCCGCCAATGTAAACCGTGTTACCAGTCGGATCCGCCGGATCAACCGCAACCGCCGTCGCCCTGCCCGAGACCCAGCCGTAATCCTGCCCTCCGTATCCCGTAGCATCGGAAGCCAGTGGTGCTGGGCCAAGTGGGGCCCATGTTGTGGTCGACGAAGTTTGAGGTAGAGAGAGAACTCTGGCCTGTTCTGCCGCTCGAGCGGCGCGCAGTTGTATTTTCTGGAGGTGAGCGCGGTAGCGCAGCGCTGCCGCCGACTCGCCGGGAACCGCACGCCCATGCGCGAACCATAGCTGGCGGCGCAATGTCTCGTTCTGATTCGACCCGGCCGAGTTTGCATTCGGCGGCCTGGTTTCTCTGGTTTGTGCCAAAGCCACCGCGCCACACAGAAGGAACCACGGCCCGAGCAAACGCCAACCAGATGAGATCGCGATGTTCATGAGTCGGAACCTCAGAGTCAGGAACACACCACTACCACGCGCCCCGGCTGTGCGGCTGTGACGAAGCTTGGTTAGGTTTTCTGGTTGTGTCTAAACGGGACTCGGTTCGTGCCACCAGCTCCACTGCGGTGGACTACTCGAAAGTGGACAGGCGCCGCGGGTGTCTCAACTCCCACCCTACTTCCAGAATAGCAATTCCGGAGGGGTGAATGGGACATGACGCCGCGGTTTATATTTCCATTCAATTGAGATAGTTGGCAGAAATTGTTCAAGTTCCAGGTCTTGACAAGGCTATCTCCTTTCCTGGCTTGCAGTCTCAGCTCTAAGCCGCCTGATTGGGCGTCGCTGACCGTTGCCGCTGCGGCGCGATCTCGCCGAGCTTTACCAGCCGAGCCACGATTCCGGGCACGGTTCGGTTGTGGAGTTTAGCAATCTCGCGGAAATCCATCCCGTTGCGCACTTCCTCGCAGACCTGCGCGTCTTCCGTGCGAGTCCAGGTGCGAAAAGCGTTCATCGGCCGCTTGGTTTCCCGGCCGCGTGCGTCGACTAGCGTAGAAATGGCGCGGTTGAGTGCCTTCACAGTTTGCGGCTGCCGGCAGACGGAGCCGGTTTCCAGCGCTTCTCCGGATTCCGGGTTCGTTCCATTGGCCAGGGCCCGAATGATTTTCAGAGCATCTTCAATTTCCATAGCGCACCTCGCAGACTCCATGCTATGAAAACCGGCGCTCATAAAGCTGTGACGAATGAACATCGAGTTTTTCACCACAGAGGACACGGAGGACACTAGAAGGGCAAAAGACGCATTTCCGCTCCAAACTCATTGCAGATAGAATGCGGCGCTACGGCATTCCGCTCCATTGAATTACGGCCCGAGGAAACACCAAATGGATTGGCAGGCATTCCGGCTGACTCTGCAACTGGCCGCGCTGGTTGCATTGGTGTTGGCGGTGCTTGGCCTGCCGATTGCGTACTGGATCGCCTACTCCCGGTGGCGCTGGAAATTCCTGGCCGAAGCCGTGGTCTCGTTGCCCATCGTGTTGCCCCCGACCGTGCTGGGTTTCTATGTTCTGTTGGCACTGGGGCCGCGCAGCCCGCTGGGTCGGGGATGGCAGGCGCTCACTGGGCACACTCTAGCCTTCACCTTTGAAGGCCTGGTGATCGGCTCGATCATTTACAGCCTGCCCTTTGCGGTGCAGCCTTTTGCCGCTTCGTTCGCCACTGTCGATGCCCGGCTGCTGGCTGCCTCGGCAACGCTAGGCGCTTCACGCCTGCGTACATTCTTCCGGGTGATTTTTCCTCTTTCTATTCCCGGGTTTGTCACGGGCCTGGCCCTGAGCTTCGCTCACACCATGGGCGAGTTTGGCGTGGTGCTGATGGTGGGTGGGAACATTCCCGACGTCACGCGCACAGTTTCGATCGATATCTACGACAAGGTGCAGGCGCTCGACTATGCCAGCGCGAATACCACCGCTCTAGTTTTATTTGCGATTTCTTTTGTGCTGCTCTCTCTGGTCTACGGTCTCAATCGCAGGAACTGGGGGGTGTGGCCGTGGAAATAAGGCCTCCTTCACCCACGGGCCTTTCTGTCCGCTTGCGCAAACGCTTCGTCCCCGACGGTGAGTTTGAGTTGTTGGTGGCTTTTTCCGCGCCGCCGGGCATCACGATTCTGTTTGGCCCATCCGGGGCAGGGAAGACCACGCTGCTCGATTGCATCGCCGGCCTCACCACACCGGACGACGGCCAGATCGCGATTGCGCAGAAGACGATATTCGATAGCGCCAGGGGAATGGACTCTTCGCCCCAGGCTCGGCGGGTGGGGTATGTGTTTCAGGACCTGGCCCTGTTTCCCCATCTGAGCGCGGAGGAAAATGTGCAGTACGGGTTGGCCTCTCTCCCGGCCGACGAACGCCGCCGGAAGAGCGCGGCGATTCTGGAGTCGTTTCGCATCGCGCATCTGCGGGAGCGTAAACCGCGAGAGATTTCCGGTGGTGAGCGACAGAGGGTCGCCCTGGCTCGCGCCCTGGTGACCGATCCGTGCGTGTTGCTGCTCGATGAGCCGCTGGCGGGGCTGGACTCCGCGACGAAATCTAAAATCATTGACGACCTGCGATTATGGAATCAGGCGCACAATATCCCGATTCTCTACGTCACGCATACGCGTGAAGAGGTGTTCGCTCTGGGGGATCGGGTAATCGCACTGGCCGCAGGCCGCATCATCGCGCAGGGCACGCCGCATGAGGTGATGACCGCGCCGCGGGAGGAAACCATCGCTCAACTGGCGGGCTATGAGAATATCTTCGATGCGACGGTGATTGCTGTACACCAAGACCGCGGCACTATGACTTGCCGGCTTGCTCGCGGCAAGGTTGAACTCGAAACTCCTCTGGTGCGAGCGGAGGTAGGGAGCGCCTTGCGCGTGGGAATTCGCGCGGGAGACATTTTGCTAAGCACGCTTGAGCCGCATGGACTGAGCGCGCGCAACCTGATCCCCGGGCGCATGGTTTCGCTCACCCAGCGCGATGTCATGATCGTGGCGAAAGTCGACTGCGGCGGCGTCGAGGTGGAAGTTCATCTCACGCTGGCGGCGCGCGATTCTCTGGCCCTCCGGCCACAACAGCAGATTTGGCTGGTAGTGAAGACCTACTCGTGCCACCTGATGGCCGGGTCTTAATAAACATCTCCGGCGATGAAGGCATCACTGCTAACGTGAGGGGCTTTTGGGCACCGGCGATGCCTTGGCCTCATACTCTCGCTCCATCTCGATCACGCCGATCCACTGCCCTTTGCGCGCTTCGGTGTAGACAAGCCGCCCGCCGAGAAGCTGTGCCGCAGCGGCCGGAGGAACATCGCGGTAATAGCCGAAATACCGCCTCTTCCATTCCTGCCACAGTCTCCAGCGTTCAAAAAGCGGGTGCGACGGCTCGAGTTTGCTGGAGAACACAAGCGCCATATCAAAGCTGGAACGGAGTTCCGAAGCAAGCGCGAGTTGCTCTACGGTGAAATTCTCAATGCGCACGACTCGCATGGGACGGGTTATGTAGCCGAGATAGGGGTGAGTGAGCTCATCGCTCGCAGGCCACGCGCTCAGCACTCGCGAATTGGGATGGCGCGCCTCGAGAAACTGCTCGGCGTGCTGGTGCAGCACTATGTAATCGCGATAGGCCAGATTGTCCTCGATGGAAAATCCATAGGGAGGATTGACGAAAAGCCCGGCGATGAATCCCAGAGCCACGATCGCCGCCACGCCGCTCCACATCCGCACTCTCCTCCACAGCGTGGAAACGCAAACTACGATTACCAGCGGAACCACCGGAAGCATGTAGCGCGCCAGAACGGCGCCGCCTACGACCGACAAAGCCAGAACATGGACGACAATGATCGAGAGAAAGGCGAATTGAATGTCGAGCGCGATGCGCGGGCGGTCTTGTCCTTCGTCCTTCAACGGTGGAAGCCACATGGCAAATAGAGCGGCCAACGTGAGCAAGGAGAGATTCAGGTAGCCAACGGTCTGCCACAGCCGCAGCATGCCGGCCAGCAGAATGCGTACCGGATGCAACGTGGCTTCCACGTTGTAGCGGAAGAATTCCGGGTTGCCGAAGATAAAGCCCGTGCGGTGGTAGTGATAGGCATACCAGAGAGTAAGGGGAATGACAGGAATCAAAATCGTAGCGCCGGCCTCCGGCCGGCGAAACGCCGCCGAGACGGCGGCGCTACGAAATCGCGAAAAGATTCCCCAGACAAACAGCGCCACGGGCACGAGGATCGCAGTTTCCTTCGCTAGTACGGCGAGAGAAAACCAGAAGACCGCGGCCTTGTATTCGTCCTTAACGTAGGTGCCGAGTCCCCAAAAGATCAGTCCGGCTGCGGCCAGATCCACGTGAGCGAGAGAACTCTGGGCAAAGAAAACCGGATAAATCGCGGTGAGCAAAGTCGAAACTGCCGCGACTTTGAGGTTCGCAATGCTTCGTCCGAGGCGAAATAGGCCGAGCAGAGCGAAGGCCGCGACCACCAGCATGGCAGCCCGGGTCACCTCAGGCGCGAAGCCTGCCAGTTTCCAGCAAAGCGCGAGATACGCCATCACCAGCGGAGGGTGCGCGTTCGAAATCGTGGTTTGAGGAATCAGGCTGCCGGTGAGCAGCAGATCGCGCGCGGCGGGAATGTAGTAGCCGGCTTCGTCCCAGAAATACGGCAGCCGCAGCAGAGGCGCGTGGGTCAGAAACAACGCCACCAGCAGCAAGGGAAAGACGAGCGCCGACGCAACCGCGCGTGGCTGGGGACTACGAGCCCCGCCGGTCATCTAGTGCACCGGCCCCGGCGCCATCATGCGAGGATCGAGCTTGATCTCGCCAAAGGTGCTTTCGTATCCGGCGACGTTCTGCTGCAAAATGGCCATCAGCGCCTTGGCCTGCTGCGGGCTCAGATAAATGCCCTGGAAGTTACGGACTTCCACCTGAGTTTCGCTCTGCTGCTGCAAAGTGCCAAAGACCAGAAAGAAATCCCAGACGTTGACCCGCACCTGCACGCTGTTGGCGTAGTTCTCGCGATAATCGGGAGCGTTCACCAGCTTGATGTTGGGCTGTGCTTGGTTTGACATAGAGCCAACAGTGTAGCGGCAGCGGGAAGAATAAGGAAAGCGTGAAGTCGGACGGCCCGGACTTTCGCCGGATGTTGCGGGACGTAGTCTACGCGTGGCGCGAGTCGCCATAACCACAATTAGGGCAAGTATGAAACTCCTCGAGCACTCCACCCAGACTGAGATCGATCTGCCCGCGCCCTCCTGGTCGACCGCACGCAGCAGCTTGTCGGCGTGGTGATTCATCTGAGCCCCGCAGCGCGGACAAATCATTTTGTGAGTGCTCGAAATGGCGCCCATGGGTGCCTCCAGAGATCAGTCGAGGGCTATCTGCTCGCGGCCGTGGCGCAGCGTCTTGGCCATCCAGATAAGTTCCTTCAAGAACTTGTCGATGCGCCTGATGTAGGACTCATCGAGCAACCGGCCATCCTTGGCAAATGCATTCTGCACCGTGGAGAAATTCACGTCCCAGAAAATGGTGACGAGTCCGAGCTCCCGCATTACAGGCAGCAAGTTTTCAATCGACCGCGTTCCGCCAAAGGGCCCGGCCGACACACCCACGATTCCGACAGCTTTGTGAATGTATTCCTTGAGGCAACTGTCCAGGACATGCTTCAAGAGACCGGAGTAGCCGTGATTGTATTCGGGTGAGATGATGACCAGGGCGTCCGAGCGGTTCACCAGGGCCGAAAAGGCGGCGTGCTTGATGGCTTCGCCAGCGTCGTTCGTGGGCAGAGGAAGCTGGGCGATATCGATGAGATCGGTCTCAATGCCCTCGCGCTTGCGCAGTTCTCCGGCGACGAGCCCAGCGGCGTGCTCGCTCATGCGGCCCATTCGTGTAGTACCAAGAATCACAGGAATGAACAAAGGACGACCCGCTTCCATTTCCCGGCTCCTTTGTCTTAAACTCCGCGTCGGTTGAGCATCTTATCTTAATGGAACGAATGGGCTGCAGCAGTTGAAAAAATCCAGGTCCCCGAAGAAAGCCTGAGTCGCTTCCTCGAAATCGGCATCTATGATGAAGCGCCCCTTCGAGTGCAGCCGATCCGGACGGTCCCGTTTCGCGGCTGGTCTGTAACGTCTTCTCGTAAATTTGCATCCCATAGGATGCCAGGAGGTAGAAGATGCATGTCGCGCAGCGTGAAGTCCTGAGCCAACGCGAAATTCCGGGCCAACGTGAACTGATCGAGCAACTAGTTGAAGCCAGGCGCCGCAGCGACGAATTGTTCGATCTGGTCCGGCCGGATTCCCTCTATGAGCGGCCCATCGCGGAGCGCCATCGCATCGTCTTCTATATCGGGCACCTGGAATCGTTCGACTGGAACCTGCTGCGTGAGCGCCTGCTCGAGCTGAAGTCGTTTAATCCTGAATTCGATCGTCTTTTCGCTTTTGGAATCGACCCTGTCGGCGGAAGCCTTCCGTCGGATCAGCCCTCCGATTGGCCCTCTCTGGAGCAAGTTCATGAGTATGTGCGGCGGGTTCGTGAGACCCTCGACGATGCTCTGGAAGGTCTGGCCAACAACCAGGCTGAATCTCTGGAATTTCCGGCCAGTCTCTTGTTGAACGTGGCCATCGAGCACCGGCTGATGCACGCCGAGACTCTGACCTACATGCTGCATCAATTGCCCATTGATCGCAAGCTCCGGCGAGCCGGACGCCCCGAACTGATTGCGATTCCCATCAAGCCGGCAATGGTCGAGATTCCCGCCGGCTCCACGACTCTTGGCCTCTCGCGTGAAAGCGGAGAATTCGGCTGGGACAACGAATTTCAGCAGCACGTAGTTTCGGTTCCAGCCTTTGCCATCGACCAGTTCAAGACCACCAATGGCCAGTTCCTCGAGTTCATGGCTGCGGGTGGTTATGAGAACCCGGCATTTTGGAGCCCTTCGGATTGGGAGTGGAAAAGCAGGCACAACATCCATCATCCGGTGTTCTGGCGGCAGGAGGCAGGACGCTGGCTTCTGCTCACTATGTTCGATGAGATTGCGTTGCCCAGCGATTGGCCGGTTTATGTGAGTCATGCGGAAGCGACGGCATATGCGCGCTGGGCAGGGAAGTCGTTGCCCACCGAAGCCCAGTGGCACCGGGCCGCATTTTCTACAGCGGACGGCTTCGACCAGCCCTACCCCTGGGGCACGCAACCTCCCGATCCGAGTCTGGGCAACTTTGATTTTCATTCCTGGGATCCAGTTTCGGTGGGCGCGTTTCCCGAAGGGAGCAGCGGGTTCGGGGTCGGCGGGCTTCTGGGCAACGGTTGGGAATGGACGTCCACACAGTTCGCGCCGTTTGCAGGATTCGAGCCGTTTCCGTTTTATCTCGGTTACTCCGCCGATTTCTTTGACGGCAAACACTATGTCATGAAGGGTGGCTCAGCTCGCACCGCCGCCCGCATGCTGCGCCGCTCGTTTCGCAACTGGTTTCAACCACACTATCAATATGTGTATGCAGGCTTTCGCTGCGTGCGCAACTAAGGGGCTGATCTCCATGCTGACGCATGCCATCACGACCGATCCGGTATATGAGTTTGCAGCGGAAGTCCGCGCTGGGCTTGCCCGTGGGGGCCAGAAAGAGCTGCCTTCGAAGTATCTGTACGATGATGTGGGCTCGGCTTTGTTTGAAGTCATCAGCCTGCTGCCGGAATACGGCTTGACTCGCGCCGACGAGCGTTTGCTGCGCCGCCATGCCTATGCGATCGTGCAGGAGCTTCCCAAGCCACTGATCGTCGCGGAACTGGGCAGCGGCAGCGGCAAGAAGACGCGTTGGATCCTTGAAGCGCTCTCGCACCGGCAGCGCAAGGCGTCCTACTGCCCCATTGAAATTTCACCCGCTGCCCTAGCCATGTGTGCCCGAGAACTCGGAGACATGGATTCGATCAGCATCGTTGGTTTCGAGCGCGAATATCTCGACGGTCTGCTGGAAGTTGCTGCCCGCCGCGAAGAAGGCGAGCACATTCTGGTGCTCTTCCTGGGAAGTACGATTGGAAACTTTGACCGGCCCGCGGGAGTGAGTTTTCTGCGTGAAGTGCGCCGCATCCTTGCGGCCGGCGACGCGCTCTTGTTGGGCACCGATCTTATGAAGCCCATTCCCCAGTTGTTGGACGCTTACGACGATTCATTGGGAGTGACGGCGGCCTTTAACCTGAACCTGCTGGCGCGCATCAACCGCGAACTCGGCGGCAATTTCGTCCTCGATCATTTTGAGCATCAGGTGCGGTTCAATCCTGAAGCCCGCAGCGTCGAGATGCATTTGCTCTCGGGGCGAAAACAAACCGTGAAAATTGCCAGTGCGGGGCTAACCGTGAGCTTTGAACCCGGCGAGACCATCTGGACCGAGAGCAGTCACAAGTATTCCCAGCACGAGATTCTTCAGCTCGCCCTGGCCACCGGATTTCGTTGCCACTCGCAATGGATCGACGACGAATGGCCCTTTGCTGAGAACCTGCTCGTGGCACAGTGAATCGCGGTCTAAGAGCCGGAGAGACGAGGGCAGGGCACCCTCTGCTCCTGAGCCTTGCCGTCGTCTCATATTTGCGGTGAAGAGTCGCAAGCTCTTGGCCATCCCCCCCTGCACGAGTCTGTCGTGCACCCCGGCAATGTTGCGACCTCTCCTCCTGCCGTTGCAAAGTTCATTCTCCTGCTGATCCCAGAACGCCACCGAGAACCTTTAATTGGCGACCTGGAAGAGCAGTACATCACGACACTGCTCCCGGAATACGGAGCAAAGAAGGCCCGAATCTGGTATTGGTGGCAGGTTGTGACCAGCATCGGCCCCCTGCTCTGGGCGCCAATAGAACGAGCGATAGCTATTGCATTCCTTTGGAAGCGCCTGCATTGAACGGTGAAACAGCAGGCGTGACGAATCTAGGCGCGCAATTTGTTCGCCGATCAGTCCCCTTCAAATCTCTCCCCACACCGCAAAACCTGAAACCCCTGCCCCAGCCTCCGGCATTCCTCCACAAACCCCTCCTGCGTCGCCGTGTTGAACTCGAACATGTCGTAATGGCAGGGAATTGCCAGCTTGGCACTGATGTCGTGCGCCAGTTGGGCGGCTTCGGGGCCGAAGAGATTGCCGGGCACGCGGCGTTCCGGGGCGCGGCCGTTGATGGGAAGCAGGGCCACGTCGACGGAGAACGGCCGCAGCTTTTCCGCCATGCCGTCGTAGCGCAGCGTGTCGCCGCTGTGGTAGAGGCTCCAGCCGCCGAACTGTAGAACGTAGCCCAAAAACTTCGCGCGTCCCTGCTCGTCGCGTTCCACGGTGTCGTGCGCGGAGGCCACGCCGGAAAATCGAATCCCTGCGACTTCGACCGTGCCGCCGTCATCGAGCCCAATCGGCTTGGTGGGGTCGATTTTCAGACGGTCGGCGACGAAGGCCCGGTTTGCTTCTGGGATCACCAGTTTCACCGACGGATTGCGCGCCAGGATCGGGCCCAGAGTTTCCGCGTCCAGATGATCGGTGTGGTTGTGCGAAGAGGTCGCGATATCGACAAACGACAGCTCCGTCGGATCGATGACCAGCTCGGTCATCCGGACATGCGGCTTGTCGGTCTGGCTGTATTTTCGCGTGAGCGAGTCGGAAAGATAGGGATCGAGCAGAACATGGCGGCCCTGCCACTGCAGCAGGAATCCGCTTTGTCCGAGCCACCAGAGACGGAATCCGCGGTCGTCGTTAGCATGCGCGCGAATGTCGGCGAGCAGCGCTCCATGCGACTGTGCTGCCCGAATCACGCGAGGCTCAGTTCCTTGCGGACGATGTTCACGCCCTCGACCATGTTGATCAGCTTCTGCCGTGCCGCCCAGCGGGCGGTTTGACTCAGGCCACAGTCGGGCGCGAACGCAAGCCGGTCGGCGGGAGCATATTTCAGGCACAGACGCACCCGCTCGGCCACGTTCGCTGGAGTTTCGATGTAGTAGCTCTTTACGTCGATCACTCCGACCGCGACATCAATTCCTCGCTTCACGATTTCAGCGATCACTTCGATCTCCGCGAATTCGCGGCTCGCCATTTCCAGATGAATTTCATCCACCGGAAGTTCGAAGAATGCCGGGAACAGAGGCGCGTAACGCCGCGGAGCGATGGCGTGCCCCTTATAGTTGCCGAAACATAAATGTGTGGAAAGCCGGCAGCGACCCACGATGGGCCGAACAGTCTCGGCAAAAATCTTGACGAAGCGACAAGGATCCTCGCGATAGCCGTAGCAACTCATGGAAGGCTCGTCGAGCGTAATCTCGCTGCAGCCGGCGTCCACCAGTTGTTCCAGTTCCGCGCGCACAATGGGGATCAACGCGTTGGCAATTTCCCAGCGACTGGGATACGCCCCGCCCGGCTCAATCCGGCCGCTCAGCGTGTAAGGACCTGGCAGGCTGGCCTTGAGAATCGGGCCGTGGGGCGGCGCGATCTTCTGCAGGAGTTTGAATTCAGCGACCGCGCCCAGGCCATGTCCCGAAACAATGGTTCCAGTGATGGGATATTTCCCGCGCTGATCGTGAGCCGGTGGCCCAAAGCGCCGCGAAGAATAAGGCGTCGCGCGGATGCCCTCGAGTCGTCCGTAGAACGACAGATTAAAGTCGTACCGGCTCTGCTCGCCGTCGGTAATCACGTCGAGGCCGGCGCGCAGCTGGTCGTGCACGGCAACCGTCACCGCGTCCGTCCGCATCTCTTCGACATCGGCATCGCCAAACTGGTCGAGGTGCGCGGAGGCAAACTCGAGCCATCCGGGAAACGGATAGCTGCCGATTACGGTTGTCTGCAAAGGACGGCGGTCTTTACCTGGCTGATGGCTGGCGATGGGGAGTGGAGTCCTTTCTCACAGGTTGAAAGCTGGTGCGAAAGGGGGGACTCGAACCCCCATGGGTTTCCCCGCCAGATCCTAAGTCTGGTGCGTCTGCCAATTCCGCCACTCTCGCACGCTGAAGCAAATCTTCGCACGGAGCGACAGGAAATAACAACCGGGGTTCCCACCGGGACGGGCCTCGCGCTGCCCTGCCACGGGATTCTAGGCGGGTTGTGGGGATGACAGAGCGAGAATCGCGCGTCCGGCTCCGCGTCGGGTGTCGGCGTCCACCACCAACTGAAAACCTGCTTTCACAAGCTGCCCGAACAAATCCTTCTTGCCGAGTCCAAGCCGCGCCGGCACCTCGTGGTACTGGAGGGCAATGCGCCGAAAACGCTGCAGGGCCGCAGGGCCGCTCGAAAGCAGAACCTCGTACTCGTTTCCGTGAATGTTCATTTTTAACAGGTCCAGATGGTCCAGGTGCTGTTTAGCGAGGAATTCCGCAAGCGTACTGGTGGGGACGGGCACACCCTTAACCGGTTGCGAATGCTGCTTGTGATTCTCATTCAACATCTTGGGCACTTCGGACAAAACGCTTCGGTATTGACTGGGAACATCTGCAGAATCGTCCATGAAAGCGGTGCCTTCCGAAGCTGTGATCGCGCAGCGCACCACCAGCACACGATTCTCCAGATGATTGGCCCGTATGGTTTCATTCAGACGTTCGCAGGTGTCGGGGAACGGCTCGACGGCGATGATGGTCGCCGAAGGCGCAGTGCGCGCCGCGTACAAGGTGAAAACCCCGATGTTGGCTCCGATATCGACGATCGTCTCATCCGAGGCGGTTACCGGATAGTGCTGGCGCAGGAAAACCATCCAGAAGATGACCACATCTGTGAGTTCGTGAAGCACCAGGACGTCCCCTGTACGCAGCCGTAGTTCACACGGATACTCCAGTCTCCTGACCCTCAAGTAGGCGAGACTGAGCTGAAGCCATTGCGCCGTTAACCGCCGGCAAGAAACCACCTCGCGGGCCAGATTGAGCAGCTCTACTAACGAAACTCTTTGCATGCGACGTATGGTGAGCCTGAGGGCCGGTGATGTAATCCCCTAAATAAGGTATTTTCATGCGACGTCCCCCGGGGCTTTTTAGTGCCGGCTTTTATGAAGCGATCGGCAAAGGAGTGAGATTCAGTGGGTATCGAATTTCAGTTCGACGACTTCCTTAGTAGGCTGGGCGCTGGCTTCGTACTTCCATTTGCGCACTGCTTCGACCGCAGCCTGCGCCAGCACCGGATTCCCACCCATCACCTCCGTCGATTTCACCTTGCCGTCGGAAGCGACCACGGCCAGCAGCTTCACTGCTCCGTGGATATTCGTTCTGCGGGCCAGTTCAGGGTAGGACGGCGCCACGCGGCTCAGCACTTTGCGCTGAGTCTGCGCAGGCTGGTCTTGCTGCGCTAACGAAAGCGGATGAAGGGCGACGCCTATCACCGAACACACCAGGAGAGAGATCGCCATCCAGCGCTGCATAGGGCTCTTTCAGAGAGAGTTCCAGCTTAGCGGGAAGAGCAAGCGATCTTGCAGATCACTAAAGTAATCAAGTTTGGCCTTCAGAAAGCGATGCCTCCCGGGAATCGGGAGGCGTTTGTTCTGCGGAAAAGAATATCGTGCGAACCGCCGAGGCGGATCGCATGGGGCGGTCCCCTGAGTCGCGGAGCGATTTACTGCGGCGCTGCCGTCAGAGTCTGGTACACGAACAGGCCCAGCCACACCAGAAAGGTCAATCCGCAGGATGCACCCAGTATCTTCACCACCGGGTTGATCTTGCTCACCTTGGCGAGCAGTTCGGTCTGCGCCTGCGCCATGTGCGATTCTGACTCTTCGAGGAAGAGCTGATCGTCTTCCTGCATGGTCAGCGTGCTGCGGTAAATCAGCAGGACAATCAGTAGCACAGCAAGAACGCCGCAAACAATCGCCAAAATTTCCAGACCAGGAGACATATGCCACCTCGGTGCTGAAGTCGAGCTTGGCCCAAAATCTCTTTCCCGGTGTCAGGTCGCGCGGCCCACCACCAGTCTCGGATACGGGCCCGAGACGCATTATATCCCCAGTTGGCAAGCGAAAAGGCGGTTTTATTGCCGTGTTGCGACCGAAGCAGCTTCCGCCTCATCCAACCCAGTGAACCCGGATTGGTACAGGTCGTAGAACCGTTTTCCGCTGACTCGGTAGACCTTATTTTTGCTATAATCCGTAAAGCCTTAGTTTCAAGGAGATAGAAATGGCCACGACAACCGTACCGGAAGTGAAGCCGCAGGAAACCAAGAAGGCGGCACCTATCACTTTGACCGCCAACGCGATCGCGAAGGTCAAGGAAATCATGGCGCAACAGAATCCCGCTCCGGCCGGGCTCCGCGTGGGCGTGGTGGGTGGCGGCTGTTCAGGCTTCTCCTACTCCATGCAGTTTGAGAATGCTTCCGGACTCATGGACAAAGTGTTCGACATGGACGGCCTTAAGGTCTACGTCGACGCGACGTCGGTCATGTATCTCAATGGCTGCATCGTGGACTACGTTGAAACCCTGGAAGGCGCAGGCTTCAAGTTTGAGAATCCCAACGTGAAGAGCACTTGCGGCTGCGGATCATCCTTTAGCGTCTAAGGTCCGCGGGTTAGAATCGAAGGCCCCGTCCAGGCGGACGGGGCTTTCTTTTGCCTGGAAAGAGGCGGAATTGCAGTCACGGCCCCTAAGGCCTTTCCAAATTCACCTTCACAATGACCGAGGTCGTGTCGTCATCTTGCGGTTCGTTGAAGGCGAATGCCCGGGCGGTACGATGCAGGCCGTCGGCGATCTGGGAGGCTGGCTCCAGGTGGTGATCCCAAACATATCCCAGGGCGCGTTCGGTGCCGAATTCTGTGCCGTCCGGGGCCGTCGATTCCGTGATGCCGTCGGTCAGGAACACCACAAGATGGCCGGGTTCCAAGGAAATGGATTCCTGGCATACAAACTTGCTTTCCAGAAATAGTCCCAATGGCGGACCGGCGCTTTCCAGCCGGCTGACTACGTCGCCCCAAGGGCCAAGGACGAATCCTGGAACATGTCCCGCGCCGCAGTAGGTCAGGAGGCGGCGGCCAGGATCCAGGCGCGCCAGCGCCAGGGTGACGAAGCATTCGCTTTCCAAGTCCCTAACCAGCATGTGGTTCACAAGAGCCAAAATCTGATCCAGCCTCAGCTCCATGGCGGCAAACGAGCGCAGGTAGGCACGGGTGAGGGCCATGACCAGCGCTGAACCAAATCCGTGCCCTTCCACGTCACCCACCGCGATCGCCAGCGAATCGTTGGCCATGGGGATAAAGTCGAAGTAGTCTCCGCCGGTCTCGTTGGCGGGATGCGCGGCAGCTCCCAGATCGAAGCCAGCCAGTTTCGGTGCTGCACCATAGAATCGCTGTTGTACCTCGCGCGCCAGGCGAAGCTGGACTTCCTGCTCCTGTTTCTTTCGCAATTCGGTCACGTCTTGCAGCACCGCTACAAAATGCGTGAGGTCTCCGGTTTCATCCCGGATCGGAGTGATGGTTTGCTCAGCCCAGTAGAGCTGTCCAGTTTTCTTGCGGTTGACCAGGGTTCCCTGGAAGCCCTGCCCGTTCCGGAGTTGCGCCCAAAGATGGTTGAAGAACTCGTCGGAGTGTTGTCCGGACTTAAGCATTTGCGGGGTGTGCCCCATCAGCTCATGCCGCGAATAGCCCGTCGCACTTTCAAAGGCTGGATTCACATATAGGATGACGCCCTCTGGATCGGTAAGCATGACTCCCACCGGGAGAGTTTCAAAGACCGTGTGCAAGGTATTTTCCCCACGACTGAAGATTTCACTTCCCAAATATGCCTCGGCTGACATTGCCGCCTCTTTCTGAAGGTAACTTTCGTGCGTACCAAATACGGTTGGCCGTTCTGAGGTAAGGGGGAAAGTGCGAGTAACGTAAACTCTATCGGCGGCTTGAGGATTTGGTTTAGTGAATAAGGGAAGAAAGTTTTTGTGTGCGTGACGATGCAGAGATCCGGTCTAAGTCGTGCGCGATCAAGCGGGTTGGGCAACTGTCGGAAGGTGCTGATTTTTCCCGCACGGCGAGCTTATAGCCGATGCGCCTAGGTCAGGAAGAGGCGCCCGTGACTCACTTTGTGTTGCAACGTAGCGGCCAGGTGATCGACGTCGGTTGGCGCGATGTTGACCGCCGTCCGGTCTTCGAGAAAGCGCAAACGATTGCTGCCGACAGAGTCCCGCCGCACTTGCAGCAAAAGCCCTTGCACCGCGTGAGGGTCAAATTTCTGCGGCGAGAGTCGGACAATTTCGCTCAGAGTGCTGCCCAGGGAAAGCGGTTCGCGATACGGGCGTTCACTGGTCATAGCGTCGAAGGTATCGGCGAGGCCGACAATACGCACCGGCATGGGAACATCTTCCATCATCAGGCCGTCGGGGTAGCCTGAACCGTCTCCGCGTTCGTGGTGCCAGCGCACGATCTCAGGAATGCGCGGCCAGGGAAACTGCACTCCGTTCACAATCTGATGGCCGACGACGGTATGATCGGCCATTTCGCGGAATTCTTCAGGATCGAGCGACGTCGGCTTGCCGAACAAACGCTTGTCTACGGCGACTTTGCCGATGTCGTGCAGATATCCTGCAGAGCGCAAAGCGGCCACGTCATTCGGTTCCATGCCCATGGCTTCACCGATGGCCGCAGCGTAACGTCCCACGCGGAGAGAATGGCCGTGAATGTTGACGTGCTTTACGTCAATCGCAGCAGCGAAGGCTTCGAGCGCCGTGTCATAGAAGCCGTGTAGCGAAGCCAACAGCCGCAGGTTCTCAGAAACCCGCTGAGTCAGGGTTTGACTGAGAGCATGGTTCTGGATAGCCAGCGCCAGGTAGTTGCCCAGCAGCTCCAGCGAGTCGAGCTCTTCTTCATCGTACGGGGAATCGCCTTCGCGGCGGCCCAAGGCGGCCATGCCCACCAGCTTCCCGCCCACGCGCAGTGGCGACACGCAGCGAAACAGCTCGGGCGCAACGTTGCCGTTTGAACTCAGGAAAACATCGTAAGAGCTTGCCGTCAAAACGATGGGCCGCGCAGTGGTGCTCAGAGCATGCACGTGCTTGGGGAGCAAAGGAATCACTGCCGGCTCGGGCATCAAAGCAAAACCCTCAGCGGCAATCGAGGTCAGCAGGGAAGGTTTGTCAGTGTAAGCAAAAAGAACCGCTTCGCGCGCGCCGGCGGCCTGCATCACTGCCGACACCATGGCGCGCGCGGTCTGAGGGAAATCACGCTCAGCCGTAATCTCGGGACCGAGATCGGCGAGTGATTCCACAGTCCGCAGCAGCCGGCGGAAATTGTTTTTCTGCATGGCCACGCGTGAGCGGGCGCAGAAGACCAGAGCAACATGAGAGTACCACGCGCGGAAACCGCCGGGATTGAAGGAGTTGGGTTAGAACCTATCTCATTAATGCCGCATTGCTTGCATTCACGATTCACCCGGCGGCTTAAGTCGTGCCGTACACGCGTCGGCCCGGCGCGACTAGCAGAGAATGCTCTGACCTAAAAATGCCGGCTGAGATCAGCGAATCGCTCCACCACCAGCAACCGGCTGGGCGGCTCTGGACTCGCCACTTCGTCGTGCTCCAGAATCCAGGTTTGTCCGTGCGGAACGAACACCGCATTCAGGCCGGCCGCGAGCGCCGGATTGATGTCGGACTTGGGACTATTGCCCACCATCCAGGTCGAGTCGGCAAGCAGATCATATTTCGCAGCCACGGCATGGTAGGTCGAAGTCTTTTTCTCGGGAACAATTTCGATCGCGGCAAAATATTCTTTGAGACCCGAACGCTCCACCTTGCCAGTCTGCTCAGTGATTGCTCCTTTGGTCATCAGAATCAGATGGTGCCGCTTCGCGAGGTACTGCAACGTCTGAGGCACTTCGGGGAGAATTTCGATGGGATGGTCGGCAATCGCGTGAGCGAAACCACTGATGGTTTCGTGGAGTGCCGGTGTGAGCGGGTCAACCGCCAGCCGCTCAAAAGTTTGCACCAGCGAATGCGCGAAGCTGTGCAGGCCGTACCCGTGGGTCACGATGGCTTCGCGCTCAACGTCGTTCAGCACTTCGCGTACTTGCTCGCGGGAATACTCGTGATGATTCAGGAAGGAAATGAAGTTTGCGATGGCCCGCTCGAAGTAAATATTGTTTTCCCAAAGCGTGTCATCCGCGTCGATAAGCAGCGTCTGGGAACCGTTAGTAATGGATTCTACAGCCATCGCAAACATGATAGCGGAAAGGATAGTGGGCCAGTGCGGGGCGTATTCCTACTTCGTTGCGTCATCCCGAAGCCCCGCGTTTTTTCCAGCGGAGCGAGAAATCTGGCGCGGGATCTTATTTCGCTTCGGCCGCCGGAGCCGGACCTTTTTCAAACAATTTCGAATCCACCGCGGGATTAAGCTGCATGGCGGTAGTTTCCGCCACGCTCGAATCCTTTCCATCCTGTTTGTTCCGGTGAATGCGCGGAAGCGTCAGGCCGTCATGAGTTTCCCATTGCTCGAAATCGGTTTCGCCCAGAAATGGCCCGGACCGTCCCATGGCCTGGTAAGTCTCCCGTAAAATGCGGCCGCGTTGCGGATCGACGTACCAGCGGATGGTCACGCCCGGCCCGCTTACGTCGACGATAGCCGCGTCGATGTTGCCGATTTTCTCCGATCCGGCCGCCGCAAATACAAACGACGGATCGTGCAAGTGCTGGCCGAGGTAAACCTGGTCGCGCTTGATCTGCTCCATTGTTTCTATCTTCTGTGCAGCCGGCAGATCGCGCGCTCCCATGCCCTCCGCCGACATGAAGCTGGCTTCCGGGGAAACTACCAGCACCAGCGTTCCTTGTGGGGTCTGAATATTCGCCCGCAAGTGGTCGGGAAAAACGATCGTCGCCTGCAGCAGCGTCGCTGCGCCGCCGCTTGCTTCGGCCATATTGGAATCAACCCGAATCGCTTTCACCGACTTCAGCCTGGCTTCGCCGCCCATCGCAGCCACGACCTTCGCGGCCGTTGCCAGACCTTCGGGATTCGAAGCGGTCGGTTTGGCCCCAGGTTCCGCAGACGCGCTAGGCGGAGGCGGGATCGCTATATCCACGTTGTTGACCGGGCCAAGCGAGGTCAGCGCTTTGCCGAACTCTGCGGGATTGCCCACCACCAGAACCGCAAGCTGGTCCTTATGCAGGTATTTCGGCGCCACCCGGGCCACATCTTCCGGCGTAACCTTTTCGACGCCAGCGCGGAATTGCTCGAGAAAATCTGGAGGGTAGCCGTAGAACTCGTAAGCCATTCGTTCCCGCAAAACTTTGTCAGGCGAGTCGAAATTGAAAACGAATGAGTTGAGAATAGAATCCTTCGCCTGTTGGATTTCCTCGGTCGAGAACGGATTCTTCGCCAGATTATCGATTTCGTCGTAAATCGCCTGAATCGATTCGACCGTGCTCGCGCTCTTGGTCCCCACAGAAAGCCGCGTGATTCCGGAATGGTCGAAAGCTGTGCCGACTCCTCCGCCCACGCCGTATGCCAGACCCTTGAGCGTGCGAATGTTACGGAACAGACGTGAGGAGAAGCCTCCGCCAAATGCCTCGTTGAAGACCTGAATCGCGTAGTAGTCAGGATTCCTGCGCGTCGTGCCCAGTTCCACCATGCGGATGGAACTTTGGTTCACGTCTGCCTTCGAAACGAGATAATAGCCGGGCTTGGAGGGATCGAACTTGATATCTGGCGCGTCCGCGGACGGCCCGGCAGGCAAGGTGCCGAAAGCTTCGCGCAGCGTGGCTTCCATTTGCGCAGAGTCGAAATCTCCCACCACCCCCACGATCATATTGTTGGGCTGCGCGTACCGCTTATGCCAGGCCACCAGATCTTCCCGCGTGACCGCGGCCACGGTCGCGTATTCCGCGACCCGCGCGTAAGGATTCCTCGGGCCGTAAGCCAGCTTTGTCGACTCGCGGGAAGCGATTTCCCCGGGTTCGTCATTGCGGCGCGAAATCGAATCGAAATATTCCTTTTGCGCCAGGTCCAGTTTGTCGGCGCGAAACTCGGGCTCGCGGAGCAAGCTGGAGACAACTTTGAACACATCTGTGAAATCGCCTTTCAGGCAGGACCAACTGATGGTGGTGGAATCGGCTATCCCGTCGGTTTCCACTTTGGCGGCGCGGATTTCGAGAAAGTCATCGAGCTGATCGCCGGTTTGATTCCTCGTTCCGCCGGTGCGCCAGACCTCACCGTAGAGATCGACCAGGCCGACTTTGTCTGCCGGTTCCGAACGCGAACCCCCACGAATGCGGACCACGCCATCAATCAGCGGTAGTTCGTGGTCTTCCTGCAGAAAAATCACCAGGCCGTTCGGAAGTTTGATGCGCTTGGGTTCCTGCGGCTTGAACGCCGGCAGTGGGGGAATTTGGATCTGTTGCCAACTGGAGACTTGGGCGTGGGCGCGGGGCGCAGACAGCCCAGCGCAGGCCGCGAGCGCAATCACGAGAGGCAGAATCCGTCGAAGCTGCTTCATTGCGCGCCTCCCTTCTGGTCGCCCGAGGCAGACGGCGCGACGGTCTCGATAATCCCCACAGTCCGGTTCGCGGGAACGAACGTCTGATTCGCCACCCGTCGAATGTCTTCCTTGCTCACCTGATTGATTTGATCGACGGTGCGGAAAAGTTCGCGCCAATCGTCGTAGCGAGACTGGTACGTGGCGAGCTGCTGGGCGAGACCGTCATTGCTGTCCAGCCCACGAATCAAGTTCGCTTTCGCCCGGGTTTTGATCATCTGCAATTCGTCGTCGCTGATGTCTTCTTTCTTGAGCCGCTCGATTTCCACGTGGATTGCGTCGGCCACTTCCTGATTGGTGTGTCCCGGCAGGGGATAGGCATAGAACGCGAAGAGATGCGGGTATTTATTGCCGGGAAGGCCGCTGAAACCGGCTGAGTAAGCGGCAATTTTCTTATCGCGAACCAACGCTCTATAGAGACGCGAAGTCCGTCCCTCGGACATCAGATCGGCGATTGCGTCATATACCGCATCATCTTTGCTGCGGTAATCGGGTCGATGATAGCCCTCGAGGTAAAGCGGCTGCGATGGGTCTTGCAGCACCACGCGGCGCTCAGAATTCTGCGGCGGCTCGGTGGTGGTGCGTTCGTCCGGCTTGGGTAGCGCAGGCAGCCGGCCAAAATATTTTTCGATGATGGGCATGGCCTCAGAGGCCTTCACATCGCCGACTACTGCGACCACCATATTGGGAGGAATATAGTAACGGTCAAAGAAATGCTGTGCGTCGGTGGCGGAGAAAGAATTTAAATCCGACATCCAGCCGATGGTAGGCCGATGGTAGGGATGCGCCTGGTAAGCCGCGGTCACAAATTGCTCCAGCAGGCGGCCGACCGGATTGCTATCGGTCCGCAGGCGCCGTTCTTCAATCACCACGTTGCGTTCTTTGTAGAACTCGCGCATCACGGGATGCAAAAAGCGCTCCGACTCCAGGTACGCCCACAGCTCCAGCCGGTTAGAGGGCAGGGAATAGTGGTAGGCAGTTTCGTCATCGTTGGTGAAAGCGTTAAGCCCCTCTACACCATTGGCCTCAAGAATCTGTGGGAAGGCATTCGGCTTGACGTATTTTTGCGCCGCGGCGATCGCGACCTGCCAGGCTTTCTCCAGTTCTTTGAGTTTCTGCTCATCGCGGCCGATGGGCTTGTCGCGCTCGGCGATGTAGGCCGCGTAGTCTGTTTCCACTTTGGCGAGCGCGGCTTTCTCCGCCGGATAGTCAGTCGTGCCGATCTTGTCGGTCCCCTTGAACGCCATGTGTTCAAACATATGGGCCAGGCCGGTTTTGCCCATCGGATCCTGCACCGACCCGGCGTCGACGTGAGTAAAGAAAGAAAATACCGGCGCTTCTGGACGCTCGCAGATCACCACGGTCAAGCCGTTCGCCAGTGTTTTCACGGTTACGCGCTTTTCGAACGAAGCCAGGTCCTGGGCGGCGGCCAGCAGGGAAAGCAGAAAAAACATGGCCAACAACTTGGCCGAACGGAATTTCATTGGGCCTCCACAACGGTTGGACGGATCAGAGCGGTAGAAGTTTGACGTTACGTGGCGGGCGGGGAGATTGTCAAACCGGGGATGGGTGGCTGGCGTCTTAGAAGCTTGAACCACGAAGGACACGAAGGTACACGAAGGTGTGAAAATTCCAGGGGTTTCCTTCGTGTCCCTTCGTATCCTCTGTGGTTAATCGGTTTTTCTGGCAAGCCGAGTCCTTCAATTCGTCCCGAGCACCTTTATACTGAACGTCAGCATTAGCCCGCGGAGGCAGGCGTGAGCAACCCGGCAGTAGTTGATATCGAGGGCAGGCATCTGAAGCTGTCCAACCTGGACAAAGTCCTGTATCCCGCGGCCGGATTTACCAAGGGCCAGGTCATCGACTACTACGCGCGTGTCGCGCCCGTGCTGCTGCCGCAGTTTGCGGGGCGGGCGCTCACCATGAAGCGCTATCCCGATGGCGTGGATGCCGAGTATTTCTATGAGAAGAACGCTCCCAAGCATCGCCCCGACTGGGTGAAGACCGCGCCGGTCTGGAGCCAGGCACAACAAACGCACCATTGATTTCATCCTTGCGAATGATCTGCCCACGCTGGTCTGGCTCGCCAACCTGGCTTCGATTGAGCTGCATCCCTCGCTCGCCCTGGCAAAAGACGTTGCGACTCCTACCATGATGGTTTTTGATCTCGATCCCGGGCCGCCGGCCAATATCGTGCAATGCTCGCAGGTCGGCTTGTGGCTGCGGGAAATTTTCGAGCATTTCAGCTTGCAAAGCTTTGCTAAAACTTCCGGCTCGAAGGGATTGCAGATTTACGTTCCGCTGAATACGCCGGTCACCTACGAACAGACCAAATCGTTCGCACACGCGCTGGCGCGGCTGCTTGAGCAGGAGCACCGCGAACTGGTGGTGTCCGAAATGAAGAAAGAGGTACGCACGAACAAAGTCTTCATTGACTGGAGCCAGAACGATGAGCACAAGACCACGATTGGCGTGTATTCTCTCCGCGCGCGCGAGCGGCCCACGGTTTCAACCCCGGTGCGATGGGAAGAGGTGGAGCACGCGCTGAAAAAGAAAGACGCCAGCTTGCTAGTGTTCGAGGCTCCCCGAGTGCTCGATCGGGTGGAAAAAATGGGAGACTTGTTCGAGCCGGTGCTCAAGCTGAAACAGAAACTGCCAAAATTGGCGGGAGTCGGCGAGACTGGCGTGGATCTGGCGGCGCAAGCTGAAGAGAAACCGAAGCCCACGGCTGGGAAATCCGCAAAGTCTGTGGGCGCGCGGTCCACGGCAAAGACAAAACGGCGGAAGGAGTAATCGCGAGCCTGCGCCCTGAGCGAAAAACATCCATGTCCCAACTTTATGCTGGCACTTCGGGATGGGCGTACCCGAGCTGGAAGCCGGATTTCTATCCCGCCAAATTGCCGCAGGCGAAGTTTCTACAGCATTACGCCAGACAGCTCAATACGGTCGAAGTGAATTTCACTTTTCGGCAACTGGTGAAAGAGACCACTGTCCAGAAATGGATCGAGCTAACCCCCGCGGGTTTTCGTTTTGGGGTCAAGGCTCACCAGGTAATCACGCACATCAAGCGGTTGAAGAAGACCGAGGATTTTATCCCGCGTTTTTTGAGCACGATTGAACCGCTGGCCCGGGCGGAGAAGCTGGGCCCAGTCTTGTTCCAGCTTCCGCCCAATCTGAAGGCGGACGCGTCGTTGCTGGCGGATTTCCTGGCCGTCTTGCCCCGCGCCCTGCCCTCAGCTTTCGAGTTTCGTCATAACTCCTGGTTTACCGACGAAATCTTCAATCTACTGAAGGCCAGCAACCGCGCGCTCTGCGTGGCCGAGACCGAGGAACGTACTACGCCTGACATCGTGACCGCCGATTTCTGTTACTACCGCTACCGCAAGCCTACCTACACGGCCGAGGAACGCAACGCCATGGCTACGCGGATTCGCGAGCATCTTGCCGCCGGCCGCAACGTATTTGCTTATTTCAAACATGAAGAAACGCCGGAGGGGGCTCTCTCGGCGGTAGAACTGCTTAAGGGAATTCAGTAACCACGGAGGACACAGAGAACACAATCAACAACCACCGAGGACGCGGAGGATACAGAGCACTGCTTGTTGAAGGTTGCTCTCTGTGTCCTCCGTGGTTAAAGCGTTTCCGCATCTTTCTCATCACTTTTCCCAGCGTCCGATAACGCGCATACTCAGTTTGTGCTCTCCGATACAAACTCCCGCACGGTCTCTTCTTTTCTCGACTATTTGAAGATCGAGAAAGGCCTGGCTCTTTTGACCGTCGCGGCCTACACCACCGACGTGGGGCAGTTTGCCGGTTTTCTCGAAAAGCGAAAACGCACGCTGCTGCAAGCTCGTCGCAACGACGTGCGCGAATTCATGCAGCAGTTGTTTGCCAACTCGGTCGATGGACGGTCGGTCGGCAGAAAACTTTCAGCCTTGCGCCATCTCTATCGCTATTTACTGCTGGATAGACTCATCACGCACGATCCAACCTTGAATATCGATTCTCCGAAGCAGTGGAAGGTCCTGCCCAAGGCCCTGGCTCGCGACGAGATGGAAGCCATGCTGAAAGCTCAGCAGGTAATTTCGGACGGCAAGTTTGCCGCGGCCATCGCCACACGCGACTGCGCCATGCTGGAAGTGTTCTATGCCGGAGCGCTGCGCGTTTCCGAGATGACAGGAATCAAGTTGGAAGACTTGAAACTCGACCTCGGTTATGTCCTGGTGCGTGGCAAGGGAGACAAGGAACGCATCGTGCCCCTGGGCCGCTCCGCGCAAGATGCTTTGACGGATTACATCAAACACGCGCGCCCCGCGCTAGCAGGAGACACGAATACCGCGTTTCTTTTTCTCGGCCGCGGAGGAAAGAAGCTGTCGCGGCAGCGCGTTTGGCAAATGGTGGGGTCGGCGTCGGTGGTGTCGGGACGCCATGCCAGCCCGCACATGCTGCGCCATTCCTGCGCGACCCACATGGTGGAAAATGGCGCCGATCTGAGAACTGTGCAGACAATTCTGGGCCACTCCGATATCTCTACGACCCAGGTTTACACGCACGTGGCGCTGGACCGACTCAAGAGTGTGTACCGGAAGCATCACCCCCGGGCAAGAGCAAGGTGAGTTGTTCCTTTGTGTACCTTCGTGTCCTTGGTGGTGAAAAAAAAGGCGGAAACAACAAAGGAGACGAAGGTACACGAAGGACTAAAAGAAACCAACGATGCAGCCGCCTTCAAAGAAAGATCGCACAATCGTAAGTAGGGCGGTCGATGAGTTTTTGCGCTCCTTGCAGGAACGGAATGCCTCGCCGCACACCATCAAAGCCTATAGCGGCGATCTGGAACGCTTTGCCACTTATTCCGGATCACGCGCCTGGAAAGAAATCGACCACCTCACTGTGCGCGGATTTCTTTCCCATCTCTACGAAAAAGGACTGAGCAAAACCTCGGTAGCACGCTCGCTCGCCGCGGTGCGCTCACTCTATCGCTGGCTGGCCCAGGAAGGCGTGGTCGAACAGAATCCGGCGAAGCTGGTTTCCACTCCCAAGCTGCCTAAAAAATTGCCCCGCGTTCCTACCATCGAAGAAATGAACACGGTCCTCGAAGGCGAGATGCCGGAAGTTGCTTCGTTTCCCGAACGCGACCGCCTGCTGCTGGAGTTGCTCTACGGTTGCGGCATACGCAACTCCGAACTGGTGGGAATCAATGTCGATGACATTCGCTTGAGCGCTGAGGCCATCCTGATTCGTGGCAAGGGAAAAAAAGAACGTTACGTCCCCTTTGGGGACGCGGTCAGAACAGCATTGGCGACTTACCTTTCGCGTCGCCAGCAAGTAGCGGCGAGCCACAAACAGAATAACCCCGCCTTGCTTATCAACCAGCGCGGCGGACGCCTCACCACCCGCAGCGTAGGAAGAATCATCAAGAAAATCGCCGTGGCCAGGGGATTGCCGCCCGATGTGCATCCGCACACCCTGCGCCACGCCTTCGGCACGCACCTGCTGGAAGAAGGCGCCGATCTCCGAGCCATCCAGGAGATGCTCGGTCACGAACGGCTATCCACGACCCAGCGCTACACGCAGCTTTCTATGAAACATGTGCTCGACGTTTATGATCGGACGCACCCGCGGGCAAAATAGTTCATTATCGTTTGCAGGCGCCCGGTTTGAGAACGCCTTGCGACGTCACAACGGGTGCATGCAGACCAGGGGTTCTTCGACTCCGCAGCTGCTTCGCCTTCGCGAAGCAGCCACTCCGCTCAGAATGACAAGTTTATTGGTGCCGCAGTTCCTCCCACATCTCTACCACCCGCGCCTTCAGATCGGCCGTCAGCTTCTCATAAGCAGCTTCGGAAGCTTCGGACTCCGGCGGCGGCTCAATGGGATCGCCGAATTTCATTTTCACCGGCGCGAATTTCTGGAAGAACTTCTTGCCTCGCGGCCAGACCTCATGAAATCCGTCGATCGCAACCGGCACAATCGGCGCCTGCAAGTGAATGGAGAGTATCGCCGCACCTTTCTTGAAGACCTTGGGAGCGCCATCGATGCTGCGCTCACCCTCGGGATATAGCAAAAGCACGCGCCCATGGCGCAATCCAAACGCACCCGCGCGCATTGCTGGGACCAGGTTGGCGTCGGGATCGACGACCACAACCCGCAGCCAATGGGCCAGCATGCGCATAGGGCCCGCGCCGAAGATGTCGCTGGTCCCGACTGCGAAGGCGTTGTGAAACACGCGCCACGGCAGAAATGCAGCCATAATGACCGGGTCGATAAAACTTTGATGATTGGGACAAATGAGAAATGGACCCGACTGCGGCAATTTGTCCAGGCCGCTCACGTACGCCGGGAAGTGGTCGACGGCGAACATCTGCAGCACCCGGCTCACCGCGAACCAGAAGCTCTCCGCGATTGAGTTTTGCTTGACCAGCGCCAACACTTCAGGGTCGGTCGGATCTTCCCGCAGAACCTCTTTCCATCCGGCAAAGTGTTGGTGCGCTCGCTTTTCTCCACCGGCCGCGCTTTCGCGGACCGCATCCACCAATTCCCGCACGGAATAAATTTCGGCAAGGCGCGACTCCTCGAGGTCGCCCCCCAGTTCTTTCTCCAGCGCCACCAGCATCTCAATCCGCTGCATCGAATCGAGGCCAAGGTCGAGTTCCAGACTATCCGCCGGCCGGATCACTGCCGGTGGAGCGCTTGCCGCATCTCGAATGACTTTAAGCGCCCGCCCAACGTCGGGCTGGTCGAGCCACGCAATCTCCTCGGCGGTCAGAGGTTTTTCCGAGGCTAGCGCCGAATCCTGCGATTGCCCTTTTGCCTGATTTGCGCGGACGGTTTTTTCGATCTCGAACCGCTTCAGCTTTCGCGTGGTCGTACGGGGCAGGTCCGATTGCCAGATTTCGTAGCTCCCAATCCGTTTGGTCGATGCCAGTTTTGCCGATAGGCCCTCAATGTCGAAACGGATCACTTCTTTCGCGTTTACGATCTTGCGCTGCTTGAGCAATTCGAAGTTGGGCACCACGACTGCATATAGACGGTCGGACATGGGATCCCCGGCGCCGACCTTCAATCCCCATGACGCAAATTTCTTTGATGAACTGCGATTGCAGATAATGCGCTTCGACTTCTTCGGGATAGACATTCTTGCCGTTGCTGAGAACGATGACATCTTTCTTGCGGCCCGTGATGAAAAGATTACCCCGTGCGTCGAAGTAACCGAGGTCGCCGGTATAGAGCCAGCCCTCGCGCAACACGGCTGCAGTGGCGTCGGGACGATTCCAGTAGCCCTTCATCACAATGTCGCCACGGATAGCGATTTCACCGGCAGGTGGTGCGCCTTCTTCCGTCGGCTGCGGATCGACGATTCTACCTTCCACTCCGGGCAGCGGTGGGCCGACTGATCCGATCACGTTGTGATCAGTTGAAGTGAGGAACGCGCCTCCCGTGGTTTCTGTAAGTCCATAGGCTTGAAACACATCGATGCCGAGCGCATGGAAGTCACGCCCGATTTGCGGATCAAAACGGGAGCCTCCGGTTACCAGATAATGCATGCGTTCGCCGAAAGTGGCGTGCAGCTTGCCGAAAAAGATCCGGCCGGCGTTGAGGCCGAGGGATCGCAACCCGCGATTCACACTCATCAGGGCCCGCAATCCGACCCGCGCGAGGCGGCCGCGCTGCGCGACTTCTTTGAAGATGCGCTCGTGAATTAAATAGAAAAACTGGGGTACGACAGCGAACAGGGTGATTTGCCGTTCCTGTAGCGCGCGCAACAGTTCAGTGGTGTTCAGCGTTTCCAGATAGACCACGCGCGCTCCCTTGACTAAGGGCAAAAGCAGATTGGCCATCTGGGAGAGCACATGGAAGAGCGGCAGTACGCCAAGGATCGCATCTTCATGATTGACATGAACCCGTTTGAAGACCGCGTCCACCTCGCCAAGCAGGTTGGCATGAGTCAGCATGACGCCTTTCGGATCCGCGGTCGTTCCGGAGGTGTAGAGAAGACAAGCGACCTCTTCCGGCGAAGATTCGACTGGAACGAAGCTTTCTGGCGAAGTGGCAAAGATGCTATCGAGGGTTCCCACTAGGTGTGCCGATTCAGCCGCCGGTTTGTCGGCGCCAGCTAAATCGGTAAGCACGACCTTTGAACGCAGCTCGGCGGCAGCCTGCGCTGCGGCCGGCAAATGTTTGCCGTCACAGAAGATCAGCGAAGCGCCGCTGTCCTTCAGCAGCTTGATCACCTGGTCGGTGTGCAGCGCCGTATCCAGGGGGACGGCGGTGTGTCCGGCCGCAATAATGCCCAGAAATGCCACCACCCAGCGGGGATGGTTATCCGCCAGAATCGCGCACCGCGTCCCCGGCTCTAGTTTCTGCTGGTCAAGCCAGCAGGCGACAGATTCGGCCATGCGCCGCGTTTCAGCGTAGGTGTAGCTCTCGACGCGCTCGCGCCGCTGGATTTCCAGTGCGACATTCTCAGGCCAACGTTGAGCACATTCCACGAAGCTGGCATAGAAAGTGGGCATGGGTTGGCGCGAAAAGGTCAGCGAGGAAATATACAGGAAACTGGCGTTGCGGTGCGCGGGCGGCAATGGACATACCGTCTCTCAAGATGTCATCCCGAAACTCGGCGCTGTTCAGCCGAGTGAGAGCATGCCCTGAGCGAAGTCGAAGGGGATCTCGCGCGGATCGCCTACGGTCCCTCGGATGATCTGCGGGGCTAAGAGCCCTGCTCCTTACCCGCTCGTGCCGCATCTAATGTGCTAGGCTTCTAAACAGCGGGCGTGTGCCTTGCGAAGGAACTTCAGCTTTGATTAATACGTTAGCCGCCAAGATTTTCGGCACCAAGAACGAACGTGAAGTAAAGCGCCTGATGCCTCAGGTGCTGGCCATTAATGCGCTTGAGCCCGAGATGCAGAAGCTCTCGGACGAGCAGCTCCGCGCCAAATCGGAGGAATTCCGCCAGCGCATCCAGGAGCGGCTGAGCCATATCTCCGACGACCCCGACGCCGATTTTGACCGCCTCAAGCAGATCGAAGACGAGCGCATCAAAGCCATCAACGAAGTACTCGGCGAGATTCTGGTCGAGGCCTTTGCCGTGGTACGCGAAGCCGGGCGGCGCGTGCTCAACATGCGGCATTTCGATGTGCAGCTTATCGGTGGCATGGTTCTGCACAGCGGCACGATTTCCGAAATGAAGACCGGTGAGGGCAAAACTCTGGTCGCGACCCTTCCCGTTTATTTGAACGCGCTCAGCGGGCGGGGCGTGCACGTGGTGACGGTCAACGACTATCTGGCCAAACGCGACTCCGAGTGGATGGGCAAGCTTTACCGCTTCCTGGGGCTCTCTGTGGGCGTGATCGTGCACGATCTTGACGACAACGAGCGCCGCGAAGCCTACGCCGCCGACGTCACTTACGGAACCAATAACGAATTCGGCTTCGATTACCTGCGCGACAACATGAAGTTCGACCTCAAAGACTGCGTGCAGCGCGGGCATAATTTCGCCATTGTCGATGAAGTCGATTCCATTCTGATTGACGAAGCCCGGACGCCATTGATTATTTCCGGCGCCAGCGAAGAATCCACCGACAAGTATTACAAGGTCAACCGCATCATTCCGAAGCTGGAAAAAGGCGAAGAGATCGACACTGCGCCCGGCGAGCCCAAGGAGCTTACCGGGGATTTTGTTGTCGACGAAAAACACCGCAATATCACGGTGACCGACGAAGGCTGGGAAAAGGTCGAGCAACTGCTGGGCATCGGCAACATCGCCGACCCAGAGAACTGGCCGCTCAAGCACCACGTGGAAACCGCCATCAAAGCCCACGCGCTTTACCGCCGCGACGTCGAATATGTGGTGAAAGACGGCGAAGTCATCATCGTCGACGAATTCACCGGACGCCTCATGCCCGGCCGCCGCTGGTCCGACGGCTTGCACCAGGCGGTCGAAGCCAAGGAAAACGTCAAGATCGAGCGCGAGAATCAGACCCTTGCCACCATCACCTTCCAGAACTATTTCCGCATGTACAAGAAACTCGCGGGCATGACAGGCACCGCGGAAACCGAAGCGCCGGAGTTCGACAAGATCTACAAACTCGAAGTGACGGTGATTCCGACAAACCGTACGCTCTTGCGCATCGAAAACCCTGACATTGTCTATCGAACCGAAAAGGAAAAATACTACGCCGCCGCCGACGAGATTCAGAAACTGAACGAGGCCGGGCAGCCGGTTCTCGTAGGCACGACGTCGATCGAGAAGTCAGAGCGGCTCTCTGAACTGCTCAAGAAAAAGGGCCTCAAGCACGTAGTGCTCAATGCCAAGTACCACGAGCGCGAAGCGGAAATCGTGGCCCAGGCCGGACGCAAGGGCATGGTCACGATCGCCACTAATATGGCTGGCCGCGGCACCGACATTTTGCTCGGCGGCAATCCCGAATTCATGGCCAAGCAGGAATGTGTGAAGAAAGGTATCGCGCAGCCGCTGCGGGCGGCGCAGGGCAAAATCCTGGTCGACGTGGATTTGGCCAAAAGTACAGTCTGGTATTACGGTGGCAACGAGTATGTTGTCCCCACCGAGCAGTGGAACGAAATCTTCAATCGCTACAAAGCCCAGACCGACAAAGAACACGATGAAGTCACGGCCACTGGCGGCCTCTTCATTCTCGGTACCGAGCGCCACGAGGCGCGGCGCATCGACAATCAGCTTCGCGGACGCGCCGGTCGCCAGGGCGATCCCGGGGCCTCGCGTTTCTATCTCTCCCTCGAAGACGATTTGATGCGCATCTTCGCCAAAGAGTGGGTCTCAAACCTGCTGCAACGCCTCGGTATGGAAGAAGGTGTGCCGATCGAATCGCGGATGATCACACGCCGCATTGCGAAGGCGCAGGAAGCTGTGGAGGCACAGAACTTCGAAGCTCGCAAACACCTGCTCGAATACGACGATGTGATGAACAAGCAGCGCGAGGCGGTCTATGGCCTCCGCCATCAGCTGCTGCAAGGAGTGGACCAGAAAGACCTCATTCTCGAAGATTACGTTTCCGGGACCCTGGGCGAAGTGCTGGACCAGTACTGCGACCTCAAAGCCCATCCCGCAGACTGGAACCTGAAGGGCCTGAAGGATGCGATCTTTACCCGCTTTGGAGTCGACATTCTTGCTGAGGGCCTTAAGCCCGAGACACTCAACCGCCAGGAACTCGGCGACGCGATCTTCCAAAAACTTAAAGAGCGCTACGAGGCGAAAGAAAAGCTCATCGGGCCGGACGCCATGCGCTATCACGAGCGCATGATCATGTTGAGCGTGCTCGATTCGCAGTGGAAAGACCACCTGCTCAGCATGGACCACCTGAAAGAGGGCATTGGCCTGCGCGGCTACGCGCAGCATGATCCCCTGGTCGAGTACAAGCGCGAGTCCTTCGACATGTTCGAAGCCATGATGCAGCGCTTCCAGGAAGAGACCGTGAGGTATCTCTACCTGATGCAGGTATTGGGCGGGCGGGGCGAGCCTGGAGCTATCGGGACAGTCGACCCCGGGGCGCAAGACCGGGAAGCCGCGGAAGCGGGTGTCTCCGCGGTGATTTCGGGCGGTGGGACAGGAGGCAATGGCCGCCGGCCCGCACAAGCCGTGGCTACCTCAGTGGACGACCTTGAAGAAGCCTTTCAGCGCAGGAAACGCCGCGAACTGGAGCAGGCCCGCATGGCGGGATCGGGTGATCATGAGCCGGTGCAGCAAGTGGTTCGTGGCGCGGCGAAAATCGGCCGCAACGACCCGTGTCCGTGTGGGTCAGGCAAGAAGTACAAGAAGTGTTGTGGAGCAAAGGCGTAGCTGCTGCAGGAACTTTCCAGTCTCGTAAAGCGGTACAGCCCTAGGGGCGTCAGTTCCTGGAAATCCGGTGAGGCGTCGCTCCCAGCGCCGGCATTTAGCTCGGTGCGCTATGGCTGACTTGCTGATATGGCGTAGAATAGAGGTGTCCGAGCGTTGGAGGGTGACATGATCGCTCTTCGACTTGTGCATCTCATCGAAACTCATTCCGACGAACTGGCCTCCGGCCTGGTCCAGAAGTTACAAGTTTCTTCCCACACGCGAGATCTGCAGAAAGTGCCAGTCAGCGAACTGCGTGAGCGCGCATTCGAAATCTACCGCCATCTCAGTGAGTGGCTGTTGAACTCCAAGGAAGGCGAGATTGAGAACCGCTACGCGGCGCTGGGTGCTCGCCGGGCTACCCAAGATGTGGCTCTGGCCGATGTCTGCTGGGCTATCATGCTGACCAAAGAGAACCTGTGGGACTTCGTGGAAGACCAGGGCTTTCTAAAATCGCCACACGAACTTATGGGAGAACTGGAGTTGTTGCGTTTGCTCGATCACTTCTTCGACCGTGCGCTTTGCTACGTGGTCGAAGGCTACGAGCAGATGCACGCTCCCAAGGTGGCATGATGAGATGCTGGCCCGTGCGGTGCAGCGGCCCGTTGCGCCACGACCCAGGAAGTTCCTGCGCGTTGCTTTAACCTCAATTCGATTTTGCAGGCTTCGTTAGCAGAAACGATTTCACCACAATGTTATTGGGCTGCAAGCCCACCGGGATCATAGTGAGCAGAGAATACTCGCCTGGCTCAAACTTCTTGCGGGGTCTCCGCTTCTGAATCACGGTTACATCGCCCGATTGCGAATTGAGCACCAGCAGATAGTTCTCACTGCGCGATAGCGCCAGCCCATCGGGGTGGCTGCCCACGGGCAGGGACGCGATTACCTTTCCGATATCGATGTCATAGACCGCCACGTTGTCTGAACCGAAATTGCTCACATAGAGGCGCGAGTTGTCCGAGGTGACCAGTCCGCGCGACGGTTGCGTGCCGATCAAGTAACTTCCTCCCACTTCGTTGGTGGTGGTCTCGATCATCGAAATATTGTTCGAATCGAAGTTAGCGACGATCAATTCGCCACCATCCGGTTTCACGGTCAGATTCACCGGTGTTTTCCCCACGTCAAGCAAGGCCAGCACTTTGTCCGTCCTCAGATCAATCGAGGCGACCTGCGCTGACCCGGAGCAGGCCACAAAAGCCTTGCTGTCGTCCGGCAGGACGGCAATGTCCTCAGGCTGCTGACATACCGGGATCGTGCTGCGGACCTTGAGAGGCCCGGCGTCAATCAGCGAAACGCTGTTCTCGCCACGATTGCTGACGACCACCGTCTTGCCATCCGGCGAAACCCGTGCCAGTCCGGGCCCTATACCGACGCGGACGTTTCCGACTACGGTATGCGTGGCCAAGTCCAGCACGGAGACATTGTTCGATGCGGAATTCGCTACGTAAGCCCGTTTGCCGTCAGGAGAAACATCAATGAAGTAGGGTTTGCCGTGCACGCCAATTGTCGCCACCACTTCATTTCGCTCGGCATCAATCACGCTGACGTTATTCGACCCGCTGTTCACCACATAGATTTCATTTTTCTTGCTGTTAGCCGCGATGCCGGTCGGTTCGCTGCCGACCCGGATCGTCTTGGCAGGTTCAAAGGTGCGCAGATCAATCACACTGACCGTATTGCTCTTGCCATTAGTGATGTAAGCGTATTCGCGGTAGGCGGGCCCGTAGTCAGGCAGCGCCCGCTCGTGGAAATACCACCAGCCGAGCCCACCGAGGACCGGAAGTGCGACCACGAGGACGAGAAGTTTTCTCAATATGCCGGGAGCTCAGTTATTAGAAGAGAAAAGATTAGCAGAACTGCAAGGGGAGCGATGTGGATACCGATGGGGATGCCGATGGTGCGGTGCCCCGTTTCTCGCGGTTTTTGCGAGAAGCGGGGCCTGGGCGGAGTCGAAGGGCGGGGCCCGTCCCGCATCTCCGCTCTCAAAATCTTTGGAATCATTCGCCCCAAACGGGCGCACACGCAGGCCCTGAATCGCAGAGCCGACGCACGCTGGACACTACCCACTCGCTCCGATTATCCTCCCACGCATGAACCGACGAAGCTTTCTGCACGGCGCGGCGGCAGGCGCGGCCACGCTTGCCCTGTCGCGAAACGGATTCGCAGTCGACCCAAACAACGATCTCAGCGCAATCCAGAAACAGATCGAAGCGCGCCACGACGAGGCGCTGCACCGCCTGCAAGAATGGATTTCGCAGCCCTCGATCGCCGCGGAGAACCGTGGCGTGAACGAAGGCTGCGAGCTGACCATGCGCTTTCTGCGCGAAGCGGGCTTTGACCAGGTCACGAAAATTCCCACCGACGGCCAGCCCGGTATTTTCGCCACGCTCGATGCTGGCGCGCCGCGCACTCTCGGCCTCTACTTCATGTACGACGTCAAGCAAGTGGATCCGGCGGAGTGGTCATCGCCGCCGTGGGCCGCGGCGCTGGTCGACAAGCCGGGCTTGGGCAAGGTTGTGATCGGCCGCGGCGCGGTCAATCAGAAGGGTCCGGAGGCATCGTTTCTGGCGGCGCTGCACGCCATTCGCGGCGCGAGCCGCAAGCTGCCGGTGAACCTGGTGTTCGTGGCGGAGGGTGAAGAGGAAATTGGTTCGCCCGCATTTTCCGCAAATCGTGCGCCGTCCGGAAGTGCTGGCCGCGCTGGGAAAATGCAGCGGCGTATTTATGCCTTCGGCCGAGCAGGAATTAGACGGCCAAGTGACCATGACTCTGGGAGCTAAGGGCGTGGTCGAGTTGGAGTTGGTGTCGAGCGGTGAGCGCTGGGGTCGCGGCCCGCGCAAGGATGTTCACTCCAGCAACAAAGCCCGGCTCGATAGTCCGGCGTGGCATCTGGTGGAAGCTTTGGTCACGCTGGTTTCGCCCGACGGAAACACGCCTGCCATTGAAGGCTTTGCCGACAAGGCTCGGCCAATCTCTCCGGCCGAGAGGGCGATGATTGCGAACGCGGCGCGCCGCCTCGACGAAAGTGTCGCCAAGAAGCAACTTGGCGTGGAGCATTGGGTACATGATGTGGGCTGGGAAGAAGCCCTCGAACTGCTGCAGTCGCGGCCGACGGTTAACATCGAAGGCTTGGTCGGCGGCTACACCGGACCGGGCGGCAAGACGATTCTTCCGCACAAAGCTGTCGCGAAAATCGACATGCGCCTCGTGCCCGATATGAAAGCCACCGAGGCCCTGGCCGCGCTCAAGGCGCATCTGGCGAAGCATGGTTTCGCGGACATCGAAGTCAACATGACCGGGGGCTACGATCCCAACAGCACTTCGGCAGACGCTGGGCTCATTCGGGCACAGATCGAGGTGTACAAGCGCGACGGAATCGATCCGGTGATTCTGCCGCGCAGCGCCGGTTCCTGGCCGGGGTATGTGTTCACCGGCGATCCGCTGCATCTGGCGGCGGGCCACTTCGGCCTCGGCCACGGCAGCGGCGCCCACGCGCCGGATGAGTACTACGTGATCGAATCCGCGAACCCGAAAGTCCAGGGCATGGATGGAGCGGTGCGCTCGTTCGTGGATTATTTGTATGAGATGGCGGCGGTGAAGTAGGAGCGGATCGTCGACGCGTCAGAAAAGATGGCTAACATTCATTGACCACGAAGGACACGAAGTCACACGAAGGATGGACCCTTTAGGGTTTCCTTAGTGTCCCTTAGTGTCCTTTGTGGTTAATCAACGCTGCATCGTCTTCTTTACTAAATCCTCCGCACCGTTGAGAATGGTTTGGTTCGCTAAAGCGAACACCAGGAGCGAACGGAATTATGGGAACCAGCGGCGAACTCATCCGTCTCATCAACTACGTAGACGACATTGTCACCACTCTGCGGCGTATCAATGCGTTTATTCCGGCCATGGACGCGGAAGAAAAAAAGCGCCTGGCGGAAAACTTGCGGGCCGCCGGGGCCAACTTGAACAGCATCGTGGCGACCTTGGACAAGGGAGCCTAACTCGTGGCCCGAGTCGAGACGATCGCGGTCATCGGCGCGGGAACCATGGGCCGCGGCATTGCCCATGTGGCGGCGCTCGGTGGCTATCGCACCATCCTCGAAGACCTGCTTCCCAACGCGCTGCGCAAAGCGGAAAGCGAAATTCGTACAAACTTAGATAAGGCCGTGGACCTCGGCAAGGTTTCCGCCGGAGATGCCAAGGCTGCTATGGGCCGGTTGGAATACGCGGATTCGGTTGAGCAAGCGGCTCGCGAGGCCGATCTGGTCATCGAAGCCGTCCCCGAAGAGATGGAGTCGAAGATCGAAATCTTTACTCTGCTCGACAAAATTTGCCGCCCGGGAACCATTCTCGCTTCAAACACCTCCTCGCTCAGCGTCACCGAGATCGCCAGCGTCACTTACCGCGCCAGGAAAATCCTGGGCATGCACTTTTTCAATCCCGTTCACAAGATGAAGCTACTCGAAATTGTGCGCGCGCTCGAGACCGACGACGATACCCTCGCTACCGCGGCCGAAGTGGGCAAGCGCATGGGCAAAGAAGTCGTAGTGATCAAAGAATCTCCCGGCTTCATCACCAGCAGGATCAACGCCATGATCGGCAATGAGGCATTTTATATGTTGCAGGAAGGCATTGCCTCGGCAGAAGATATCGACAAAGCCTTAAAGTTAGGCTTGAACCATCCAATGGGGCCGTTCGAGCTGGTGGATCTGGTCGGGCTGGATACGCGGCTGCACATCCTCGAATACCTCCACCGAACCCTCGGCGAGAAATACCGGCCTGCACCACTTTTGGTGCAGTACGTGAAAGCCGGGCGGCTGGGGCGGAAATCGGGGCGGGGAGTTTACGAGTATCCCGAGACCTCCACTCTCCACTCGGTTGGTGAAACCCGGGAACCAGTCGGCAAGAAGGCGTAGGGCCCGGTCGATCCTTTAACCACACGTACAATTTTCATCCCTGAGTCATCCCGAAACTCGGCGCAGTTCAGCCGAGTGAGGGATCTTGCGTGGGTCTTGTTTGCGGTAAAAGCTCCGCTGTGCCGCGTGAGCGTGCGCCGTTGACGGTCCCCGCCAGATCCCTCGCTCCGCTGGAGAAACCGCGGGGACTTCGGGATGACCACCCTAAGGGTGCCGGGACTACTTGTTAATGTCCTCCTTCGCTTCCAGCCGCTTCACCAATCCTTCAACGTAGGTTTTTTGGTTGTCCGGCGCGCCTGCAAGGGCAAGTTTCATTTCCTTTGCCGCAGCGGCAAAGTCTCCCTGCGAACAGGAGATTCGCGCCAGGCCAGAATGGATAAACCACTGATCAGGATGCTTCTGCGCGTTGACGCGGAAAATCTGGAATGCCCGGTCTTGCTGGCCCTGGCCTTGCAATCCGCGAGCGAATATGTGGATTTGCAGTGGACTGGCCAGTGCGAGCGCTTTGTCTTCCGTCGCCTGTGCTTCGTCCTTACGACCCAGGGCTTTCAGCACCGCAGATTTCGTTATCTCGTTGTCGTAGCGGTCCTCGTTGTCGATGGAAGTGTTGGAATACTTGAGCGCTTCATCGAGGTTCGCCTTGCTGGCCAGCAGGTAGTTGGCGGCATCGTCCCAGCTCATCCAGGTGTACTGGGCAAGGCCGCGAAGCTGGCGGTGCAGGCTGTCGTCCATCACCTGATTGACGTTGACCGAGATCTTGAAGGGCACCGCGACCTTTTCCCACTCCAGCGTAGCCACGGTTGAGTCGGCCTTCGGGTTGGCAAAATCGTAGGTCAGGGCTTCGTGCATGTCGGCGGCTTGCGGTTTCACCGTCACCCGCAGAGCGTCTTCCTTCTGATCGTAGGTAAAGCTGCCCCAGGACGTGGAATTCTTGGAAAAGATCACCGTCCACTCGTTTTCTCCCGGCAGCATGTGCAGGCCGTATCGGCCCGCGGCCAGCGGCTGACCTTCCACCATTACCGGCGTGCTGAACTCGATGACGGTATTTTCATTGGCTCCCGCACGCCACACTTGGCCATACGGCACCACTCCGCCCCAGACTTTGCGGTTGTTGACCAGCGGGCGGTGATAGTTGATGGTGACGTCCGTGATGCCGATACGCTGAGCCACAATGGCATGCTGGCTGGGACGTGGCAGCTCCAGGACGAAAGATTGAGCCTGGGCAAGCGAAGCCAGCCAAAGTAAACCGGGCAACACAAATAATGCGCGGGTGAGAAGTCTAGACACGGTACAAACCTCCAATGTGCAGTGTTTTGTGGGACTTTGGCCCTGTGAAGGACTGTGAACCGAGCGGTTAGACGCAAATTGAATCACCGGGTTAGCACTGGTTGCTTGAGCTACCGTTTTGCTCCGAAGCGTGTCTAACAGTAAGGCAGAAAAGGGAACGGTTCGAAAATCTAAGGAACCCGGCATCGCCTTACTACGTATTCCATATCAGAAGCTGTGGCGCGGCTTTGTGGCGTGAAAACTTCATGAGAACCCTGCTTGATATTATCCGTCAGTCGGTGGCGACGCTGTGGGCGCACAAGTTACGCTCTTTCCTCACCATGTTCGGCATTGCCTGGGGAGTGGGTTCGCTGCTTTTGCTAGTAGGCCTCGGCGAAGGCTTCCGTAGCGGGCAAACCCGGCAGCTCGCGACCCTCGGACAGGACATCATGTTC
Source organism: Terriglobia bacterium (assembly GCA_963765285.1). Taxonomy (GTDB): domain Bacteria; phylum Acidobacteriota; class Terriglobia; order Terriglobales; family Acidobacteriaceae; genus CAVWZH01. The sequence continues at coordinate 743,419 of CAVXVR010000004.1, read as the reverse complement.
TGCTTTCCCGGGCGCATCCCGGCGGTTGAGGGCAGCCTGCAATCCGCGCAAACGTACCATTTCACTTATGACGACTACCTCGCCATTCGGGATGAGGCCCGCACTCTGAAGGCGGTTTCTCCCGTGCTCAACCGGGAAGACATCCGTGCAGTAAGCGAATTCGGATCCACCAACGGTCAGGTCTTCGGCGTCGTCCCCACCTACAACCAGATTCGCACCATTCCGGTCGGGACAGGCCGCTGGTTCAATGAAGAAGACAACACCCAAACCCGCCGCGTCGCAGTGGTGGGCTGGGAATTACTCAAGAACGTCTTCCCCGGCCGCCCCGCCGTAGGCGAAACCATTCTGCTGAACGGTATTCGCTTCGATGTCATCGGAGTTCTGGCCAAGGTGGGGCAAGACGGCAACAACGGCACCAATGCGCGCATCTTTGTGCCGATTGAAACCATGCGCAATCTGTTTCGGCTGAAAGACAAGAACACCGAGAACGCCATTTCTTTCATCAATTACCGGCCGCTGGATAAGAACGAACACCTGCGGTCGAAGGCGGAGATTCATGAAATTATCGCCCGCCGCCACGGCTTCGATCCCAAGCTGGAAGATGCATTTGAAGACTGGGACACCATCGAGAATTCACAGAAAGTGGGCAAAATCTTTGACGCCATGGATTATTTTCTTGGCGTTGTGGGGTTGGTGACATTGGGCCTGGGTGCGATTGGGATCGTGAACATCATGCTGGTGTCGGTCGCAGAGCGCACCCGGGAAATCGGCTTGCGGAAAGCGCTTGGAGCGACTCATCGCAACATCCTGACGCAGTTCTTCGTGGAAGGCGCTTTTCTCACCCTGCTCAGCGGCGGGGTTGGCTTGGCTATTTCGCTCAGCTTTGTGACCCTGATGGCGCAGCTCCCGCCTATGGAAGGCTTTGACACGCCGCGCATCGTGCCGCTGTCGGCCCTGACCGCGATTTTGGCGTTGGCCATCGCGGGCATTGGCGCCGGAATCTACCCCGCCCGGCAAGCGGCGCTGCTGGCGCCGGTTGAGGCGTTAAGGCAGGAATGACCGTGGCCATGATCCGAGAACTCGCCACTCAGGCTTACAACGCGTTGCGCCACGACCGGCGTCGCAGCGTGCTCACCATGCTGGGCATGGCCTGGGGCATTGCTACCGTAGTGTTGTTGCTGGCTTACGGTTCGGGCTTCGAGCGCGGCATCTGGATCGCATTCCGTTCTTTTGGCACTAACCTGGTGTTCGTTTTCCCCGGACGGACCTCGCTCCAGGCGGGAGGCAACAAGGCGGGAACCGAAGTCCGCCTCACGGTCAACGATCTGGACCACATCCGGGCGGAAGTCCCGCTGCTCAAGCGGCTTTCTCCGGAGGTTCTCAAGCAATGCGCCGTGGGTTACGGTACGCGCGGCGGAAACTACGGTGTCAGCGGAGTCTACTCCGTATATCCCCGCCTGCGCCGCATGGATTTTGCCGAAGGTGGCCCCTTTAGTGAAGTCGACGATTACACCCATACCCGCGTCGCCTTTATCGGCGCCGACGTCAAGAGGAAGCTGTTCTCGGGACAGAATGCTATTGGCGACAGTATTCGCGTCGACGGCATTTCCTACCAGGTAGTCGGCGTGCTCAAGCACGTCATCAACAGTTCCGACGATAACCTGAATGAGCACATCTACGTGCCTTTCAGCTCCATGAGCGACCTCAAGAACACCTACTACCTGACCTCGATCGTCATGGAATATGAAGGTGATCACGACAAAGTGGTCAGGGCGCTGCGCAGCTCGATGGCTTTTCACCATGACTTCGATCCCAAAGACCGGCGGGCGATATTTGTTTTTGACGTTTACGCCGACTTGCTTGACCTGCGCGTCATCACCACCGGGATCAAAATCCTCTTGGGCTTTATCGGTCTGCTGACTTTGGGCATCGGCGGCGTAGGACTGATGAATATCATGCTGGTCTCAGTCACCCAGCGCACCCGCGAGATCGGCGTGGAAAAGGCCTTGGGCGCCCACCGCTGGCACATCTTGTTCCAGTTCCTCGCCGAGGCCATGGTGATCACCGCACTCGGCGGTTTGCTCGGCGTGGTGTTAGCCTATCTGGTCTCATGGGCCGTTCCTTCGCTCACGCTCTGGAGCGCTTTCCAGGAGAACGCCAGCGAAGGGGACATCCACCTTGCAATCGATGGCGCCACGCTCCTGTGGTCAACTGTTATCCTAAGCTTTGTGGGGATCGTCAGCGGCATGCTGCCTGCAATCAAAGCCGCCGGACTCGACCCCATTGAGGCCCTGCGTTACGAATAGCCAGAAACAAAATCACCGCACCCTCTTCATATTGGAAAGGAACTGCATGAAACGGACAACCCTGGAAAATGCCGCGCGAACTCTGGTTGCAACGGCTCTGCTGTCTGCGCTGGCATTGGCCCAATCCCCTGCCGCCAAGTCCGCCGGCGAAAATTACGATGCTTTGCCTGGGCTGGACAAGCAACTGATCGACACCACCGCGGATCCCTGCGTCGATTTCTTCCAGTACGCCTGCGGCAATTTCAGCAAGCTCTATCCCATCCCGAGTGATCGGTCTGCCTACGGAACCGCCGCGATGATCGCGGAACACGGCGAGAAGGTAATTCATGCCATGCTGGAAAAGGCAGCCACCGGCGGGACGGGGCGGACCCCCGATGAGCAAAAGATAGGCGACTACTACGCGGCGTGCATGGATACGGAAGCAATAAATAAGAAAGGTCTGAAACCGTTGCAGCCGGACCTGGACCGCATTGCCGCCCTCAAGGACAAGAGCGAACTGGCCCCTCTGCTGGCCCATCTTCAGCTGACTAATGTGAATGCATTTCTCGGTTTCGGCGAACTACAGGATTTCAAAGACGCGACTAAACAGATCGCCGTCGTCGATCAAGGCGGTCTGGGCCTGCCGGAGCGCGACTACTACTTCCGTACGGGCGACGCGGCCGAGCAAACCCGCAAGCAGTATGTACAGCACATCACCAACACCCTGAAGCTGATGGGCGAGCCGGAAGGTCAGGCTGCCAGTGACGCTCAGAGCATTATGCAACTGGAGACGGCACTCGCAAAAGTTTCACAGGACGTGACTTCACGGCGTGACCCCAGCACTATTTATCACATGATGCCGCTCGCCGACTTGCAAAAACTGGCGCCCAGCTTGAATTGGTCCCGCTTCCTCGACGAAATGAACACTCCTCCGGTCAAGGAATTGAATGTCACCAATCCGGACTTCTTTAAGGGACTGAACGCTCTGATCGAGTCCACGGATTTGAAGACGATCCAGACGTATTTGCGTTGGCAACTGATCTCTTCAACTCCCGGTACCGTCTTGCCGAAGGCATTCGACGAGGAAGCCTTCGATTTCAACAACCGTAAGCTGAGCGGTCAACCCGAGCAACGGGCCCGCTGGAAACGGTGTGTCGAATCCACGGACGGGGCGCTAGGCGAGGCAGTCGGCCAGGTCTATGTTGCGCAGGAATTTCCGCCCTCAAGCAAGCAGGCCACGGTGCAGATGGTGAAGGACATCGAATCCGCCATGGATCAGGACATCGACACTCTGGATTGGATGAGTCCGCAAACCAAAGTTCGGGCCAAAGAAAAGCTGCGGGCCGTGGCTGACAAAATCGGCTATCCGGATCATTGGCGCGATTATTCGAAGTTGCTGATCGATCCGGATGACGCCTTTGGCAATCAGCAGCGCGCTGTAATTTTCGAAAATCTTCGCCAGCTCAGCAAGATTGGCAAGCCCGTCGACCGCGGCGAGTGGGGAATGAGCCCGGCCACGGTCAATGCCTACTACAACCCCAGCATGAATGACATCAACTTTCCGGCCGGCATTCTGCAACCTCCGATGTACGACCCGAAAGCCACCGATGCCGAAAACTACGGCCACATCGGCTCGGTTGAAGGCCACGAGTTGACCCACGGTTTCGACGACGAAGGCCGCCAGTTTGACGCGCAAGGCAATCTCTCCGATTGGTGGCAGCCCGAAGACGCCAGGAAGTTCGACGCCAAAGCCGACTGTGAAGTGAAGGAATACAACAACTTTGTGGCTGTCGGCGACGCCAAGGTAAACGGGAAACTAACCCTCGGCGAGAACACGGCCGACAACGGCGGCATACGCCTCGCCTACATCGCGTTTCTGGCCGATGCGAAGCGAAAGAGCCTCGATCTCACCGAGAAGCAGGACGGCTACACTCCGGCCCAGCAATTCTTCCTGGGCTATGGACAAGCCTGGTGCGGAGACACCCGGCCCGAACGCCTGCGCCTGCAAGTGCAGACCGATCCACACTCGCCCCGCCAATTTCGGGTGAACGGCGTGGTGCAGAACATCCGCGAGTTTGGGGAGGCGTTTGGCTGCAAAGTCGGCCAGCCCATGATGCCGGTGAACGCCTGCCGGGTGTGGTGAGGCCGCCGGCCCGACAGAACCTGAAACGCCCGGCCCGCCGGTGCTTTGCGCGAATAAAGGCGACGATGCGATTCCGGCGGGCTAAGGCAGTTGGTCCAGTTCCACCCACTCTGTCGAATTCAACGCACAGGAATCGTTTGGACAAACCTGAAAACGTACCACGGGGTGCAGTTCCCATACCGATGCGCGCCAGCAAGTCTGTTTGTCGGCTGCGCTGCGGGCCGTGGCGCAGTTCTGAGAAGCAAGATTGTGTTCATTGTCAATGATGAGTTGCCCCGTCACCTTTACTTGCCTGCCGGTGGCTCGTTTTAGGTTTTCCAAGGTCCAGATGCCGTTTTCAAATTGAAAGCGATCATGCGGGGTCATCTCGACGATAACGCTGGTTTGTTGGAGCATACTGGCACCCGAACCTGCGCTCTTCGATCTGCTTGTCGCATGCTTCTTTGCTGCAGTTCCTGTAGCCGATGTTTCACTGGCGCCGCTGGTTCCGTCGGACCGCAATCCTGCCGCAACCGTGGGATCGAAACCTATACCGATGTGATAGTCGACATTGCCGTAATCCGGATCGCCGGGCGGACCAGTCAGGTCGCAATTACTGCTTTCAGCGCCGGTGTGCTCAAAATAGTAGAGGTAGCCGACGATCCCGTACTGTTCCCCCTCGCCGAGTTGTTTCAATGGGTCTTGGAAGTCACCCTGATTGTTTTTTGTCAATCCCGCCGGAATGTTGGCATCCAGTTTTTGATAATCAGAAAGCTGGGTGAAATACTTGACCGGATTCGACGCCGTGGCCGGATCAATCAGTTGGTTCTTCCAGAAATTCAGATGAGCATCGTATTTCCCCCCCGCGCTGCACCCGGTCGGAAAGCGGCTGTGGCAGTCCTGAGAATCAGCAACCTCCTCATCACACTTTACCGCCGTGATACCAGTAACCGTTTCCTCCTCTTCGGCCTTTGCCGGTGGACTCGTCGACGGGGGCACTGCATTCATCAAGAGCGCCAAGGCCAGCGGCGCGAAGGGAGCCACGTGCCGGGCAAAAATCTTCGAAGACGGGGAGCCGTTAGCCATATCTGCCTCCTGGCGGTCTGCCTGCGGGACCTCAACTCACAACGGTGACTGCGCTTGTCAGTCTTTCGTTGCCGGCTTAGTTTCCATCCGGGGGAGGTGGAGCGCCCTTTCCTGGCAGGCCGCCGCTCGCCTGGATGCCCTTGCTGACCCCGTACGTGGTGGCGCTGATGCCCAGCAGAGCCAGAACCTGATTGGGTATTTCCTTCGGGAAATCTCCCTTGTTGACCACAATGAGAAGCAAACTCAAGGAGACCACGAAGGTGAAGATCATAAGTTGGAAGCGCGACATACTGGCGCCACCGCCTTGTTCAGTTAACAAAAGACTCAGATCGATTCTGCCGATCGCGATATCTACCAGGACGGCCAGTCCCAGAAAGAAAATCAGAATCAACACTCCAAATCCGACGGCCAGCTCGAGATCTTGCATGCGGTGCGCCGGGTCGCCGGGACGAGTAGCAATAAACAACGCGAGTCCCACGGCGACTACGAAGCAAATAATCAGCGTCCAGGTTCTCATGGTGTTCTCCTATTCAAAATGTCTCGTAGCGGGCCGAGCAAAATGGCTTGCGCCTTTCCCGCCAGGTAGAGACCCTGGCTGCCGGCCACGGCGCCCACCAGCTCCGCGGGCAGGGTCGGGAACTGTCTCGGATTCTGAACCACCAGCAGGAAGTAATACGCAGCCGCGAACGTGGTAATCAGGAGCGATTGCGCCCGTCCGGCGCTGGCATAGGTGGTGAAAGTTCCGGGGACATTGGGAACACGAATGTCTCCTTCAAGCAGTTGGTTAAGGCTGATGCTGCCGGTCAGCAGCTTCCAGAAGACGATGCCGAAGAAGCCTCCCACTAAGATGAGGCCCTCCCAGCTCGCCAGTGCCACTAAAGCATGCATCGCCTTGAACTCAAGCGGGGCCTGACTGCGCTATCTGAAAAACCACAACCGGAGGGAAGGGCGTCAGTGTATCGCCAACGGCCCGATTGTCAAGCCGAAATTCGATAAAGTTATCAACAAATCGGTCGGTAAACCGTCCACTCGCGTCATGAATGACGGCGGAAACCCGAGACTCGAAGTTCGGTCACATCGTCGTTACAATTGGCCCGTGGACATCGGGACTGATTCTCGCCTGGAGCGCGTTCTCGCCCAGCTCCGCTTGTACGAACATCCTCTGCTTGATTTCTCAGCGCGGGCCAAGGGCGAGGGCGTCGAGATGATCATCCAGGCGAAGCATTCTCCCGTTCCCGTGCACACCTACTATTTCGACTTCCATCCGCGCGATCTGGACGATCCGCAGTTTGAGTGGAGCTTTCAGCGCCAGCTTTACGATTGCCTGCATGACTACCTGGTAGAAATGTTCATCCGCACGCCTCAGGACCGGGTGGAACGCCAACAGAAGGGCCTGTGACGCTGCGCCAGAAGATCGAGCAGGAAATCCGCGAACGAGGGCTGATTCCGTTCTCCCGCTACATGGAGCTGTGCCTCTACGATCCCGAGCTGGGCTTCTATTCGCGGGAAGTTGAGCAGTTTGGAAAGGCGGGCGATTTCTACACGTCGAGCGATGTGCACGCCGTTTTCGGCCGGTTGCTGGCCCGGCAATTTGAAGAGATGTGGCGTGCGCTCGGTTCCCCGGGACAGATCGAAATTCTGGAACTCGGCCCCGGACGCGGCCTTTTCGCTCAGGATGTGTTGGACTGGTCGGAGAAGAAGTTCCCCGATTTCTTTCGTGCGCTGCACTACTCGCTGCTGGAACGCTCGCCGGCCCTGTGCCGAAAACTGAGCGTGACCTTGAGTGCACGTTTCGCGGCGAACAAGGCTTCGCTTGCGGCATTCCCCGGCCCAACCCTGGGCTCTGAGGTCCCCACAATCGTCTTCGCCAACGAGTTCTTCGATGCGCTGCCCGTCGAAATTGTCAGCGCCAAGGGAGAGCTGCGCATCGGCTTCCAGGAAGGCGGGTTGGCTGAGGTCTGGGTTACGCCTTTGCCGGACACCCAGGATTTTCTTGACCGTTACGGCGTGCGTCCTGAAGGTAACGAACGAATCGAGGTCCCATTGATTGCCCAGCGTCACATGGCGCGAGTCGCCTCGGGAATCGAGCGCGGTTTCCTCGTCCTCGTCGACTACGGCTATACCCGACAGGAACAACTCGCGGGAAGGCATCGAGGCACCTTATTCACATTTCGCCAGCACTCGGCGAGCGTCAATCCTTATGAAGCTCCCGGGGAACAAGACATCACTGCACATGTGAACTTCACAGCCCTGTCAGCCGCCGGCGAAGCCCAGGGCATCAACATGCACCCCCTGCTCACTCAGTCCCAGTTTCTGATGGGAATCGGAGAAAATAATCAGTTCGCGGATGCATTTGAAGAGTGCCGGCTGCCGCAAGAACGCGCAAAAGTCGCATTGCAGCTCAAACACCTGATCACCCCGGCCGGCCTGGGAGAGAATTTTCAGGTCCTGGTCGGGAGTAAAGGGGTCGATGCCCGACAGGTGGCCGTGTCTGAGCGGTCTGGGTTTCGGTCGAAGTGTTCCACTCCATAAATAGAAGTTCTCTCTCCATAAACAAAGTTGATAGCGAAATCCTGATTCCTTGCGCTGTCTGACATCATCCTATTCGGCAACCGGCACTGCAGTGCTGTGCAAGGGGGCCCCTTGGAAACCGCCGCTCGTCCACCTGCGTGGAAGATCCTGCTGGCTTTCGCCATCATTTACTTCGTTTGGGGGTCGACTTTCCTGGCGATCCGCGTCGGCGTCCACGAAGTGCCGCCGTTTCTGCTGGCCGCCATGCGCTTTACGGTTTCAGGTCTGGTGCTCTTTGCCTGGATGCGTTTGGCAGGCACTTCTTCGCCTACTGCTCGCGAATGGCTCGCGGCATCCGGCATGGGCACGCTGATTTTCTTGATCGATTACGGCTGCGTGTTCTGGGCGGAGCAGCGCGTCCCCTCGGGGATAACGGCGGTCATGCTGGCCACCATTCCGCTGTTCATCGCGCTGCTGGAGATTTTCTTTCTACGCACGCAACGCCTCACGCTTCGTCTGGCTCTGGCGCTCCTGGCCGGCATTTTTGGAGTCGCCGTGCTGATGAGTCGCTCCTTCTCTCTGGGAGAGGCTCCGATCGATCGCACCGGCGCGGCTGCTCTGGTTCTAGCTGCCTTCACCTGGTCGATCGGTACGATTCTCAACCGCCGGCTTCCTCTGCCGGCCTCGAAGCCGATGAGCGCAGCGGCGCAGATGCTCAGTGGAGGATTGCAGTTGTTCGTCCTGGCCACGTTCACTGGTGAGTTCAGTGGTTTTCGGCCCAGGGCCGTTTCCTTGAATGCGTGGTTCTCGCTGCTCTATCTGATCGTCGCGGGCTCCATCATTGGTTTTACGGCCTACATCTGGCTTCTGCATTACGAATCGCCGACGAAAGTAGGAACGTATGCGTACGTGAACCCGGTCGTGGCGGTCGTGGTCGGCTATTTCCTGGGAGGAGAGTCGATCGGCGCTCGCACTCTCCTGGGGACGTTCTTCGTGCTGGTCAGTGTTGTCACCATAACGACCATGCCCCCAAGAAACACGGGTAAGCAGGTCATCCCCGAATTAGTTACGGCTGAAACCAAATGAATTCGAAAACAAAGTGATTGAGGGTTCCTGATTTCCTGTTTTGTTTTTGAAACGCACCAGTCTGGCAAATCTGCGTGCAGCGTTAAATGTTCCTGGGGGCGAAGACGAGTTCAGCCGCGTAGCGGCGACGTATGAAAGCCCGGCACGGAAGTGCCGGAAAGCAATAGCATAGCCACCTGAGTCCCGTAGGGACGGCACGTTTGTTCCGACACGGATGCCTTCGGCCAATTTCTCGCCTGCTCGAAAATGCCGCGGATAAACCGCGCCGTTCAAGACCTAGTGTCCCATTCCCATGAAAATCGGTGCCATGGCATCCTTCCACGCATGTGCAATCATTCCCGGGCGAACGCTCTTCCGCCAATAAGCCATTGCTCCAAGCAGCGCGCCTTCCAGTCCGATCACAAATGCCTGCGGCCAACCCTGATAGCTATGCGCCGCTCCGAAAGCGGCCGCCGAGAGCAGAATCCCCAAAGCCGCATTGTTCGTCAGCGCCATGAACTGCCGCTGCAGGTAGCCCCGAAAAAGCGTTTCTTCGCAAATGCCGGCGCTGACCGAAAGCGCGATCCACAGCGTCATTTCGACGCCACCATGCGGCAGCATAAGCCGTACAACTCCCTCGGCGTGGGTTCCGCCCAGAAGATGACCGACCAGTGAGAGAGGAAGCATCGAAATGATCACAAACGCCACGCCGATCCCGAGGTCGCGAAGTATTTGCCCCGCGGAGCGCCAGCGCTCACCCAGAACCGCGGCCACGGGCGATCCCGCTAGCCATACGCCGAAAATCACGAAGGCGAACCCCAGCCATTCCTGCAATATGGTCCGCTCATACATACGCATCCGGTTCACCTCCAGAGCGGAACGTATTTGCTGAAAATGGACGGTCGAGCGCCATACCAGAACCGCTTCCGCGGCAAGCAGGACGATCGTGTGTACCGGGCTGGCGATGCGGCGAAAATCTTGCGAACTGGACTGGATCACAGCGGTTGTCTCCATGGGACGTGCTCTCAAATCTTAGGCGTTCCGTTCATCGCGAGGATTCAAGCGGCTTCACGCTGCACAGCAATCCGCCCACCGTCATGAACCACAACACCTGACAAACAATGAGCAGGCTGAAAACGTGGGGAGAGCGCTGCAGTTGGCCGGAAAACAGAACGGCCAAAGCCAGGAGCCCCAGGATCCCGCCAAAATAGCCGGCCGCAGGGGCCAGCGCGCGTGTGCGCACAATTAAAACCGACCACAGCATCATCGCTACCGATGCCGCCACCAGAAATACTTTGGCGAACGCTCCATCGACAAACCCGTTGAACTGCATGATCGTTCGCCACTCGTCGCGCGCCGGCGGCGAGGTGGCGATGATCTGGCGAAGCAAATCCGGTGAAACTAGACCATCGAACACGCCGGCGTTCATCATGGCCAGCGCAGCGAATCCATAAAGCACAAGCGCGGCAAACGCCAGCCGGTTCGGCGTGGCCAGACGCCGCGACAACCCCACAGCGCCCAGAAACAGCAAGGGCATACAAGCCAGTGCCAACCCATGTATAGCGACTAATCGGCGGGCCACGGAATCGATCTGGTCGGGCGTAATGTGGCCGGATGGATGCAGGGTCAGCGTTATAATGACGCCCACTGACCCCGTGATCAGCGCCAGACCACTCATGCGGTCATCCGTCATGCGTTGCCTCCGGCCAAAAGACGCTTAACTTCGACCGGGGTTAGCGGGTGGAGTCCGAAACCGGACAAACCGGCACCCTATGTCCAGAAAATCGCTGGCACAACGAAAACCCGCGAAAAAGGCTGCCCGAAAGCCAACGACGGATCGCCGCGTGCGGCAGACGCGCGATGCGTTGGGCGACGCGCTCGTGGCCATCATGCACGAAAAGCCCTTTGACGATATCACCGTGCAGCACGTTCTCGATCGCGCGGGAGTTGGCCGTTCGACTTTCTACACACATTTCCGCGACAAAGATGATCTGTTCTTAAGCGACGTGGAAGACTTTCTCGAAGGTATGGCCTTTGCGCTCTCGCGACAGAGTGAGCGGTCGAATCGCGTTGCTCCGGTACGCGAAATGTTTGTCCACATAGCCGACTGGCACGAATTTTCCAAAGCGCTGGTCGCGGCCGGTAAATTCCGGGACTTTTTGGAATTGGGCCAGGGATACTTCGCCCGCGGCATCGAGCAGCGCCTGGCCGAACTGCCCAGGGCAGGCGCGATTCCTCCGGCTCAGCGAGCAGTCTTGGCCCAGATGTTCGCGGGGGCCATGTTGGCGTTGATGACCTGGTGGATGAACCACAATAGACCCGCGACACCCGAGCAGATGGACGAGGTCTACCACTGGATGGTCTGGGAAGGGATTGGAAGACCCGATTCTCAGTGAGACGCGTGGTCTCGGACGCGGGCGAACTTCACTTCAAGATGCCGGACACTTTTACGGCGGCGTCATCCCGAACCTCGGCGCAGTTCAACCGAGGGAGGGATCTGGCGCGGATCTTTGCGCTCCCTACCAACGCGGGAACCGGGATGACGCTGGCTACGGCCTAGTCATCTTCTCCGGCCGCACCCACTCGTCGAACTCCGCAGCGGTCAAATAGCCGAGCTTCACTGCCGCTTCCCGCAAACTGGTGTGCTCCGAGTGGGCCGTATGGGCGATCTTTGCGGCCTTGTCATATCCAATCTTCGGTGTCAAAGCCGTCACCAGCATCAGCGAGTTCTTCACATTTGAGTCGATCTTGACCCGGTCCACCTCAATGCCCTTGAGCATGTACTCGACGTAGCCATGGCAGGCGTCGGTGATGAGCGTAACCGAATGCAAAAAGTTGTAAATGATCACCGGCTTGTACACGCTCAACTGGAAATTGCCTTGCGAGCCGGCGAATCCGATAGCGGCCGTGGCTCCATGCACCTGCACGCAGACCATGGTCATGGCTTCGCACTGCGTCGGGTTCACCTTGCCCGGCATGATCGATGAGCCTGGTTCGTTCTCCGGAATGATCAGTTCTCCAAATCCGCTCCGCGGACCTGAAGCCAGCCAGCGAATGTCGTTCGAAATCTTCATCAGCGAAGCTGCGAGGGTTTCCAGCGCACCCTGCGCAAACACAATTTCATCGTGCGCCGAAAGCGCTGCGAACTTGTTGGGGTGCGAGCGGAAGGGAAGGCCGGTGAGTTCCGCGATCTTCGCCGCCGCGCGCGCCGCAAACTCAGGATGCGCATTCAGTCCCGTCCCAACCGCCGTCCCGCCGATCGCAAGATCGTACAGCCCGTCGATGGTCTCTTCCAGGCGCCTGATGTCACGCTCCAGCAGGCTGGCCCAGCCGCCGAATTCCTGTCCCACTGTCAAGGGCACCGCATCCTGCAAATGAGTGCGGCCGATCTTCACGATGCCGTCGAATTCCTTGGCCTTGCCCACGATCGCGTCATGAACGCTCTTGATCGCGGGAATCAGCGCGTTTTTCACCCGGTCCGCGGCCGCAATGTGCATGGCAGTAGGAAAAGTGTCGTTCGACGACTGCGACATGTTGACGTCGTCATTGGGATGGATCGGCTTCTTCGATCCCATCTCGCCGCTCGCCAGTTCGATGGCGCGGTTGGAGATGACTTCATTGACGTTCATGTTGGTCTGCGTGCCGCTGCCGGTCTGCCAGATGCGAAGAGGGAACTGGTCGTTGAGCTTGCCCGAGATGACCTCATCTGCCGCCTGCACGATGAGCCGGGTTTTCTCCGCGGAGAGCTTGCCGAGATCATGATTCACCAGGGCGCAGGCCTTCTTGAGGATGCCGAAGGCGCGAATCAGTTCGGGCGGCATGATGTCGCGGCCAATATCGAAGTGCAGCAACGAGCGCTGGGTCTGTGCACCCCAGTAAACGTTGGCCGGGACTTCAATTTGTCCCATGCTGTCGGATTCGATGCGGGTACGAGCGGCGGATTCCACGGAAGAAGCCATATATTCTCAGTCAGGCGTGAAAGATGAGGGTAACTCAAAATTATATCGCCCAGCAGGTAGATTGAGCCGTCATCCCGAAGTCCCCGCGCCTTTTCCAGCGGGGCGAGGGACTGGCGGGGAGCTTCGATACAACCCCACTCCGGCCCTTCACTCGGCTGAACTGTGAAAGTTTCGGGATGACATCGTTAGACTACCAACCCTCACTTTCTCCCAATAACCAAACCAAAGAAGCTCGGCGGCAGGGGTTGCATTTCGCTCGATCTGAACCCGGCCTGCGCCAGCATCTGCTGATATTCCGCAAAAGTGTAAGCATCGCCGGCGGGAGTCCCAGCCAGCATGGTCAGGCTGAAACCTGCGGCCATGGGCGGCGACACCCGATCCTCATTAGGCACAAACTCAAGAATCGCCACCCGCCCACCCGGCTTGAGCGCGGCGTGTATCTTGCGCAATAAATTCGTACAGGTCGGTATATCGAAATGATGGCAAAAATTCGTCACCAGCACAACGTCGTAACCGTCGCCATACTCCACATCGAATGCGCTGCCGGGAATGGTGTGATAACGGCTGGCGACGCCGGCCGCCGCCGCGTTCTCAAGCGCCACCTCCAGGACATTCGGCCAGTCCACCGCCCAGACCTCCGCGCTCTTGTTGTGCCGGGCAAGAGTGATTTCATACTTACCGTGGCCTGCGGCCAGACTGAGCACCTTCCACTTTTCTCCCTCGTCAGCTTTGAGCGCGCCGGCCAACAGCTCGGCAGGCATGTTCATCAGCGGCGCCATGCCGCGCGCAAAATCCACCCACATGGCGTTTTCCGGCGTGGTGCCGTTGTCCTCTTTGACCGTGCCTCCTTTGCGAACCGCCCCGGCCAGCTCCTTGAAGCCGTCGGTGGCAGAAGGGGAAAGAAGGAAGCGGATTGCGCCTCCGATGTACGCGGGCGAACGCTGATCCAGAAACACTGCCGAGTCTCGGGTGAGGCCGTAGTTCTTTCCCTGCTTGGTCAGAAACCCGTGAATAACCAGATAATCACAGAGAATGCGTGTTCCCCGCTCCGAACTCTTGCACCGGGCCGCGATTTCCTGCGCCGTTTTGTTCCCTTCCGCCACGGCGGTGAACAGATCCAGTTGAATGGCGGCTTTGAGGGCTTCCGTTCGCTGGAAAGATGTAATCGTCTCAAAAAACAGTTGCGGTGAAGGGGCTGCTCCGGGCATGGATCCAGACAAGGGGATCACCTCCGGGCAGACATCCTGTCACAGAGCTCACCGCTCCGCAAGCCGGACTCGGACGCTTCGCGTGCTAGAATCTTTTTCTTTCACCGGGCCCGCTCGTCCAGACAGGAATCAGGACTTGATCACCAGACAGATTCCCGAAACCCTCCCCCGCACCCAGACGGTTTCGCGCCCCGGATACTCGCGCCGACGTCATCGTCATCGGCGCCGGGCCCACCGGCCTGGCCTGTGCCATCGAGGCCCAGCGCGCCGGATTCAAAGTCATCACCATCGACAAGGGCTGCGTGGTCAATTCCATCTACAACTATCCGGCCAACATGTCGTTCTTTACCACGCCCGAGCTGCTCGAGATCGGCGACATTCCCTTCAGCACCTCACGGCAGAAGCCCACCCGCGAAGAAGCACTCGAGTATTACCGCAAAGTCGCCGAGCACTATCATCTCGAAATCCGCCAGTATCAATGGGTCAAAACCATCACTGGCGGTGACAATAAATTTCAGATCGCCGCGACCGATCGCCTCGGCCGCATCTACGATTACCAGGCCCGCAAGCTCGTCATCTCGACCGGATACTACGATCTCGCCAACTTCATGAACATTCCAGGCGAGGATTTGCCCAAAGTATTTCACTACTACCGCGAGCCGCATCCCTTCTTTGACACCGACGTCGTGGTCATCGGAGGCAAGAATTCGGCGGCCATTTCAGCCCTTGACCTGTGGCGTCACGGAGCTCGCGTGACCCTGGTGCATCGCGGTTCGAGAATGCACAACCACGTCAAGTACTGGATCCTGCCCGACATCGAGAACCGCATCAAGAACCACGAGATCGCCGCCTACTTCAACAGCTCAGTCGAGGAAATCGGGCCCGATCATATTTTGCTCAGCACTCTCGAGGGCCCCGTCCGCCTCAAGAACGACTTCGTGTTCGCCATGACGGGCTACCACCCTGATTATGACTTTCTGCGCTCGATTGGCATTGAGCTCTCGACTGAGCAATGCCGCCCAGTGTGCGATCCGGAGACGCTGGAGAGTAATGTGCCCGGAGTCTATGTAGCGGGAGTGATCGTGGCCGGATCGCGCACCAACGAGATCTTCATTGAGAATGGCCGGTTTCACGGCCGTCAGATCGCTGCGGACCTGAAAAAGAAGCTGAACCAGGGCGGATAATTAATAAGGACAAGAGCCCTCCCTAAGAAGCGTCATCCCGCTCAAGACAAAAAGCTGCTGAAGGGCGTCATCCCGAAACGCGGCGCAGTTCAGCCGCGTGAGAGCCTGCCCTGAGCGAAGTCGAAGGGGATCTCGCGCGGGTCTTGTCTACTGTGTATCAAATGAGTGAGTCAAGTCTGTGTGACGGCGGAACATCAGTAGTGGAGCTCCGCGCCAGATCCCTCGCCCCGCTGGAGAAAACGCGGGGCATCGGGATGACGCCCGCCCAAGGCGGGACCGGCTCAACAACGCGTCCCACTACGCCAGCGCCACCGCTTCCTCACCCAATTGCTGATTGATCAGCCGGGCCACCAGCGGTTTCAGCCGCTCCCCGGTCTTCTGCAAGACAAAATCCTGCTCTCCATCTGACCAGTCGAGTTTGAAACTTGTGGCGAGCGCAGAAATCCAGATCTGCCGCACTGCGGCGTTGGGCGAGATCACGAACCTGCTGCCGTCTTCGAAGGAGACATGCAGCGCTCCTGACTGATCCTCCACTTCGAAGTCCGCCGATTCCTCAGCGGTAATGAGACTCTGCTTCAAGGATTGCAAGGCAGCATCACACTGCTTGCGGAATTCGTTCTCATCCAGCATTCTGGAATTATAGCTGCTGGAGAAAAGTCGTTGGTCGTTAGCCGTTCGTCGTTGGCCACAACCATTCGCGACGCCAAGGGCTGAGGCAAACGACCAACAACCAAGGACCAACGACCAACGACCAACCCATGGAACCACCGCCCCAACTCGAACGAACCTCCGTATCGCTGCGCGCCTATTGGCGGCTGCTGCGGCTGAACCCAAACTTCCGCCGACTCTGGCTGGCGCAGATCGTCAGCGAGATTGGAGACTGGTTCTATTCTCTCGCCATCTACGACTTGCTGCTGCACATGACGGGGCATGCCAGCTCAGTAGCGCTCGCCCTGGTATTGCAAGTGCTGCCGCAAACTCTGGTCGGCCCGATTGCCGGAGTCGTGAATGACCGTATCCCCCGCAAACATGTGATGATCGCCGCCGACCTGGCCCGGGCGGTGATCGTATTCAGTATGTTGCTGGCTCGATTCCGCTCCACGCTGTGGCTGGTCTACCCGCTGCTTTTTCTCGAGAGCACCATGTGGGCGTTCTTCGAACCGGCGCGAACTGCCGTGATTCCCAACGTCGTGACCGAAGAAGATCTGATCGTGGGCAACACGCTTTCATCCGCCACCTGGTCTTTCAATCTGGTGGTGGGAGCGGCCTTGGGCGGATTCACTCTGGCCCTCTTGGGGAACAGCTGGCTCTTCGTATTGAATTCGCTGTCGTTTCTCGTCTCTGCATTTTTCATCAGCCGCATGCATTTCCGTGAACCGCATGCTCATCCTTCGGCCAGGTTGCGCGCGCGGGACTTCTACGATTACTCGGCCATCGGCGATGGAATCCGCTATGTTCGCCGCGATCCGCGATTGTTCGCTATCGTCCTGGTAAAAACCGGCCTCGCCACCATGGGGGTGAGCTGGGTCCTGTTTACCGTCATGGGAGAGAGGGTATTTCCCTTGCACTGGCTCGGCATTGCACCGGAACGCAGCGCGGTGCTGGGAATGAGCATGTTGCTCGGGGCCCGCGGCATTGGAGCAGTGGTCGGGCCGCTCTTTGCAGCACGCTGGGCCGGACACAGCCAGAGCCGCTTGCGGCTGGGAATTCTGTTGGGCTTCCTCGCGCTGGCTTTGGGCTACGGCAGTCTAGGCGCGGCAGGCTCTCTCTGGGTAGCCTGTTTCTGGGTTACGATCGCGCACTGCGGAGGATCCACCGTCTGGGTGTTTTCCACGACCCTGCTACAACTCAACACCGACGATAAATTCCGCGGCCGGGTTTTCTCCGCCGAACTCGGCCTCTCGATGATCACTCTTGCCGTAGGTGCCTATCTCACAGGATTTGTTCTCGACCGGGGAGTCGCCCCGCGTGTCGTGGCCACCGCGACAGGCCTAATCATGCTGGTGCCGGCGGTGCTCTGGGCCTGGGCCATCCGCATCAGCAAGTCCACACCAGTTGCAGCTTCCGCCGATGCCGCGATTAGAACAGCCAGAAAACTTGTCACTCCGAGGGACTTTAGTCCCGAGGAATCTGCTTTTTGAAGCAAAACGCCTCATCCCGGATACAACTGATCAATCTTAGCCGCCATAATGAAATCACTCTCCGTCAACCCATCAATCTTATGGGTCCACAAAGTGATCTCCGCCCTCCCCCAAGCCAGCAGGATATCCGGATGATGCCCCTGCTTCTCCGCCACCTCGCCCACGCGATTGACGAAGTCAAGCGCCTGTTTAAAATCAGGAAAAGTGTACGTACGCACCAGGTGATGTTCCTTCACCGCTTTCCACTCGGGCACCTGCTTCAAAATGCGCTCCAGTTCGTCACCTTTGAGGGGCGGCACGCCCCCCTTGCATGGCACACAGGTCTTCTCAGCAAGTCCAGCCATAAGAAATCTCCCCCAGCATTCTAGCGGATTCGCTGTCTGTCAATTTAGGATCGGGTGCCCCGTCCTCCGTTCTTCGGAGGACAGGGCGGGGATTTTCATCTTAGGGATGTGGCGCCACGACAAGGATGCCCCATCCTTGCGCGCGGTTTTCGCGCAAGGGTGGGAGGCACGGACGCTTGCGTCGGGGCATGCGATCTGAGGATAAGCTGAATCAGAAAACCCCGCCCAAGCGAAGCTTGGACGGGGCACCCTCGAAAACAGAGACGAACGCGAAATCATGGCCCGGAGTCCGGTCCATCACGGAGATTCGCAAACGAATCAGCTCCGAAGGAGCCGGATACGTTAGCCCCGGACGGAAGTCCGGGGTAAGGTTGGGACCCACGCTCGCGCCTGAAGGGCGCAACTATCACTCCTCGTCCGTAAGCGCCCGCGCGGGCGAGAGCGGTCGCGCCACACGCCCTAGAACGGAATATCCTCATCGCTAATCGGCGACGAGGCTGGCGCGGTCTCCGGCTCCGGCGTGCGCTGATCGAAATTATTCCCGCCGCCCGCCGCCGCGCCGCGCGAGAATCCGCCACCTTCACCGCCGCCTTCGCCGCGTCCACCGAGCAGAATCAGATCGCTGGCCACGACTTCGGTCATGTATTTTTTCTGGTTGGTCTGCTTGTCATCCCAGGAGCGGGTTTGCAGGCGGCCCTCGATGTACACCTTGCCGCCCTTCTTCAAATACTCCCCGGCTATCTCTGCCAGCCGCTGCCAGAGAACCACATTGTGCCACTCCGTGCGGTCCTGCCACTCGCCGTTTTTGTCTTTGAAGCGTTCATTGGTGGCGAGGGTGATCTTGGCCACGGGCGTGCCACTCGGCGTGTATTTCACTTCGGGATCCTTGCCAAGATTGCCAATGAGCTGAACCTTGTTGAGACTTTTTCCTGCCATGCGAGACTCCTTTGCAGGGAACTATAGCAGAATTGGCACGGTGGATACGGTGCGGAATGTCACAGGAGCAAGCCGGGAGTATCATTTTGGGTCGGGGAGGACTCCCTCCGTGGAGGCGATCATGTCCAACCGTAGTAGCATCCGCTCTCGGGATCACTTTAAATGCGTTGGGATCGGTCTGATTATCGCGACGCTGCTCGTGATGCCGGGCTGCGATGTGATGTCGATCTATCCGTTGTATGAAGATGTGTCGCCCAAGGATCCGGATGTGGTTCTTGACAAGGATCTGACCGGCTCGTGGAGCGTGACAGACGGAAAATGTACAACGATTCTGACCGTCGCAGCCAAGGACGAAATCTACGACGTCAGATTCGTAGAGGGCGAGGGATGCGACGATCGCGGGAAAGAGACCCGCCAACAGGCTCGACTCGTGAAGCTCGACAGCTACTATTTTCTTGATGTCTCTCCGAGATCGGAGGATGTGTGCGACACGTGCGTTGCCTTGCACTGGATTTCCCTGGCACGATTCGATAAGGACACGCTCGCGCTTGCGCCGATCGACTCTGATGGACTGGACAAGTTGCTTCAAGCGGGAAGAGTCAATTTAAGCATCCTGCCCCAGGACCCCAAGCTGCTCATGCCCGAACGTCCTACGACGCTGACTGCTTTGTCCAAAGATATAAAGAACTTTTGCCGCCGGTTCGGCGGAGACAAAACGGTGTTTAAGCCAGATTCGACGATTACGTACCGGAGACAGCACGCCCCAACCGGTGGCTGAAAGCTGACGGCTGAAAGCTGATGGCTGTTATAATCCCCTCCATGCCCGCCGATGCCAAAGCTGTCGGGATGGTGCCTGACGAGTTGAAGTTCGAACCCCGTTCCACCGGGATCGACACTGCCCGTAAGAAGAAACCAAAGGAGTTAGCGGTCATCACCGAGTGTTGTACCGGCTGCGCTGGCTCGCCCGCCTGCGTGGAATATTGTCCGGTAGAAGACTGCATGTTCTGGGTGCCGGACGAAGACCATCCGCCGTTTGGCCGCATTCAGGTGGACCCAATCCTCTGTATCGGCTGCAAGAAGTGCATCAGCAAGGGGCCCGACGGCTGTTTCCTCGATGGCTGCCCCTGGGACGCGATCGTGATGGTGGATACGGTGGAAGTGGAAAAAGAAGTCGGCGTGATGCCTTTCTAGCTTTTGGCTCTTGGCTTTTAGCTCTTAGCTTCTAACCCCCAACTTTCAATTTCCGGGTTTTCCTTCATCAGCTATGATACGTACATATATATACGTACATAAGTAAGCATACATATTGCAACTGTGGTTAGCGATCAAGAGACGCTTTTAAAACCGCCGCTAAGGGCCCTGGCGGGCCCGTAGGGCGATCGCTGCGCCCGGGATGACCATCGGGGCCATCCCCGATACGTCCAAGGTGCGCGACATTTCGGAAGTGTCTTGTTTTCAGTGTAACGAGCCGTGGCTATTTCGCCCGCTGCCGGATGGCCTGCTCGGTCAGCGTGGCTTGTTGACGCACGGCATCGGAAATCTCTGGCAGATCTCGTTGATAACGCGTCACAGCGGGGATGTCCTCGGTCTGGCCGACGAGATACAGCGCGCGTAGCGCCTCCCAGACCTGCTCCGTTCCCGGATCAATGGTCGCGATCTCGGCGCCGGAGGCGACCGTCTGTCCCGGCTGCACGGACAAAATCCGCAAGCGCCCGCTGATGGGTGAACGAATCTCGACAGTTTTGCCCTTGCCTTGCAACTTCGCAACCACACCACTCTGATGGATGGCCGTGCCCACGGTGCTGGCGTCAGTTACTTTGCCGGATTGCGGCGCGGTCACGACCGCCGGCTGCAGCAGCGCCACAATCTGCGGTCTGCCGGTGGCATCGCCGAAGCGCACCAGCGAAAGAGCGGCATTGCCTCGAACCATCAACGAAGGATCGTTCAGCATCTTGAGCAGCGCTTCGTGGAAGCCGGGGCCCGAGGTGTCCTGCCCCATGACCCACGCATCGGTGTTGCGAACTTCTTCAACCGGATACGAGGCAACCCGCACCAGCTCCGGATACCAGCGTGTTATGGCCGGATCATGCCGTCCCATGCGCTCGCCGATCTGCACCAGCGCGTGCTGAATATGGCGCGGCTTTTTGTCATCGTGCAGGTATTCCGTGATTTGCTGATCGGAGAGCTGGCGGCCGAACCAGGTATTCCACCAGAACAGAAACGGCATGAGGACGATGAGCCACCCGGTCAGCAGGAAGAGGACCCGGTTTCGCGTGGACATGCGGGGGCGCGGCTTGATTTCTTCAACCGCCGACGGCACTAGATTGGGTTGGGCGGACATCGGCTGTTAGCATTTCACCACAGAGGACACGGAGGACACAGACAAAAACGCATTACCACCACGGAGGACACTGAGAAAAGCACTACTCGACTACATCCGCATCCAGCACACGGTCTTGTTCCAGATAATGAGAAACGGCATACTGTGCCAGAAGTGGCGTCTGCAGCCGGATTTCAGCGCCAACCCATTCGCCTTTCGCATGCGGAGTGCCGGGAGCATGCTTGCACGCTCCGCTCGACCCGAACTGCGGGCCGAACGAGGCGCTCTGGATTTCGTCATACTGGCGCAGATTCCTCCAGGCTTCATCGCCGACTGTGCCAGCAACATCAATCTTCAAACTCACGATAGCCATGCTTTTCCTTCGTGTACCTTCGTGCCCTTCGTGGTGAGAAAACGCGAACCACCAAGGACACGAAGGTACACGAAGGAAACCCTGGTCATGCCTTGAACAGCTGATAGAGCATCAGGTAAACGATCACTCCTGTGACCGAAACGTACAGCCACAAGGGAAACGTCCAGCGGGCGATGGCGCGGTGCGCCGCGTACCGTTGCCGGAGAGCGCGGCTGAGCGTAATAATCACCATGGGCACGATGACGATGGCCAGCGTGGTGTGAGATATCAAAATGGCGAAATACACCGGCCGCCACACGCCGTGGCCTTGAAAGTGGATGGAGCCGACGTGGTAGTGGTAGTACAGGTACGAAGTCAGGAAAAGGCTCGAAGAAATCAACGCCGCGATCATTACGGCGCGGTGCGCAGCCATGCGGCCGTGTTTGATCAGGCTCCGCCCGATCAGTAAAAGCACGCCGCTGGTGCCGTTCAGCGTGGCGTTGATGACCGGATAAATCGCGTATTGGGCCGGGACTTGGATCATGCGGCGGGTTTGGTGGTGCGGCGGTTCACCATGAGAAACGAGAGTCCGAACATCGCGCCGGCGAACAGAAGCAGTGTCGCCAGGGACGAAAACAGCGGGAAGTCCGTGGTGCTGGAGGGATAGAGCACATCCCGCAGGGCCTCAACCCCGTAAGTCAGGGGATTGATGCGAATGAGAAATCGAATCCATCCCGACGCGCCGGTCAGGGGAAACAACGCTCCCGACAAAAGCCAGAGTGGAATCAGAAAAAGATTGATGATGGCGTGGAAAGCCTGCGAGGAGTCCATCGGCCAGGCGATGGCGAAACCCAGAGCAGTAAGCGCGAACGAAACCAGAAAAACGGTCAACACCACGAGCAGAAAATCAGGCAAACCAATATGTACGCCGACGAACGGGGCAAACGCCAGGAATATCAGGCCCTGGACGGTGGCGAGCGTCGTTCCTCCCAGCACTTTGCCCAGCACAATCGCGGACCGCGGCACCGGAGCTACCAGCACCGAGAGCAGAAATCCCTCTTTACGATCTTCAATCACTGACATCATGGTAAAGATCGAAGTAAAAAGCACGATCATAACGAGGGCGCCAGGGTAAATATAGTGGAGATAGTTTTGCGATCCCCCAGCATTTCCCGACCGAAACGAACTGCCAAAGCCTGATCCAATGACCAGCCAGAAAATCACCGGTGACGCAATCACACCGACGACGCGGGACCGCTGGCGATAGAAGCGCACCACCTCGCGCCACCATAAGGTGAACGCGGGCAGTGCCACGCCGGTCATCGGGAGTGGTTGCGCCGGCAGTGTCGCCGTTTGGGTTGCCATTGTGAAACCTTCGTTCTACCGGCCCGTGGGACGGTCGATCAATAAAAGCCAGTTTCTAGTTGCCGGTTCTCAGTTCAGGATCAGTCCAGAACTTGTGTCCCGTGCGGTGAATAAATACATCTTCAAGCGTCGGCTTGCTGACCGAAACCGCCTGGATTTCCCCGGGAAAAGCCTCAACCAGTTCGGTGATAAAGCGATGCCCCTGCTGCCGTTCCAGCCGGACCTTCCCATCCATGACTTGTGCATCGCCGTGGAAGCGCACGCGAATTCGCTCCGCGACTGACTCAGGACCTTTGCAGTCGAGCAGAATCACGTCGGCGCCAATCTCGCTTGTAAGCTCTGCGGGCGTGCCCAGAGCCACCAGGTTGCCTTCGTTCAGAATTGCCAGCCGCGTGCATTGTTCGGCTTCCTGCATCAAGTGCGTGGTCACGATCACCGTGACTTTTTCTTCCTCACGCAGCACTTGCAGGTATTGCCACAGATCGCGGCGCGCGCCCGGATCGAGGCCGGTAGTCGGTTCATCGAGCAGAAGTACCGCGGGATGGTGCAGCAAGCCCTTGGCCAGTTCGAGCCGGCGTTGCATGCCGCCGGAAAACGCTTCAGCCTTATCGTGGGCGCGGTCGGCAAGGCCCACGCGGGTCAGCATCTCAGCAATGCGCGATTTCAGAGCGGCGCCACGCAGGCCGTACAAGTGTCCCTGATGCCAAAGATTTTCTGCCGCCGTGAGCTTGATGTCGATGCTTTGGGCCTGGAACACAACTCCGATCTCATGGCGCAACTGGGTAGGCTCTTTGGCCACGTCGTGTCCCAGGATCACGGCGCGCCCGCCGACGGGCACCATCAGAGTGGAGAGAATGCGAAACAGAGTGGTCTTGCCGCTGCCGTTGGGGCCGAGCAATCCAAACAATTCGGCGGCCTGTACATCGAACGAGACGCCGTTGAGCGCCGTCCGGCCTTCGTAACGGTGGACCACGTCGCGCACCGAAATGACGGGAGGCACGGAAATGAGATCAGCTTTCTCAGACTCGGCGGCAACGTACTCGGGGGCGTTTGAGACCACGGTCTATTTTAGACGATAGTTGGCAGGAGCGTTCATGCGGCCACAGGATCTTGCTCGCCGCTGGGAACAGGCGCTCCCATTTCGACCGGAACATAGCGCCAAATCTGGATGGCCAGCACCACCGCAGTGGCCAATAGTAACGCGCCGACGGCTACGTGCGCGACTGTGGAAAGCACCATGGGCAGCTCGGGCTGCACCGCATCATGCCCCCACGCCACGCGGGTCACGAAGGCGAGGAAGCCGAGACATAGCTGAGTGATGAGTAGTGAGAGCAAAAGAATTGCCAGCCGTCTGACCGGCTCGATCTTCGAGAACTGCGAAAGAGCCCGAATGGCCGTCCAGGTCAAAACCAGGGCCACCACAGGGGCGTTAAGCACGTGCGGCCACCAACTCATTCCATGATGGCGGAACATTGCGCCCAGAATCAGCTGGACGTAGAGAATCAGAATCGAAAGCACGGTGAGGCTTTGCAGGCTTGGAGTTTGCAGATCAAGTTCAACGCGAGGGACGGGTTCGACCCATTGCCGGCCGGTGAAAACGGCAATGCAGACCGCGATGCAGAAGAAAGTTTGTGCTACCGCAGCGTGGGTCGACGAAACGGCAGGCGGCAGAAAATGCAGAACAGTAATTCCGCCCAGAATGCCCTGGATAATTACGGTCCCCAGCGCGCCGATAGCGAGCAAACGCAGCCAGCGGCGGCGTTCCGCGCGCCAGGTCCAGACGGCTAGAACTATGGTACAGAGGCCGACAAACTCCGCAATCATACGATGAGTGTGCTCGAAGCGGACTCCGCCTACCATGCGCGGTATCTTGTACAGAGAGCCGAACGAGGTCGGCCAGTCGGGAACAGAAAGGCCGGCGTCATTGCTGGTCACCAGAGCGCCGGCTACGATAAGGATCAACGTGACCGCGGACGTGAAGATGGCGAAGCGGTGGAGCGCCGGATTATACGGTGTGGAAAGGACGCCCAGAGAGAACTCCTTGGAATATGGCTAGGAAAAACCAATCAACCACGAAGCACACTAAAAGGTACACGAAGGTCTTGACTCCTACCTCCGTGTACCGGTGCCTGCCCTGAGCGAAATCGAAGGGTGCCCTTCGTGGTTAACAATTATTGTTTGAAGCTGGCATCGACCGTCTTGCTGTCCTTGGCCGC
The DNA here is from genome assembly GCA_963765285.1 of Terriglobia bacterium. Classification (GTDB taxonomy): domain Bacteria; phylum Acidobacteriota; class Terriglobia; order Terriglobales; family Acidobacteriaceae; genus CAVWZH01. The sequence continues at coordinate 718,325 of CAVXVR010000004.1, read as the reverse complement.
CAGGGTGACTTTTTGTGTTTGCTCGCCCAGCTTCTCTTGCACGAAAGCGATGGTGTAGTCGCCCGGAGGCAGGCCTTTGATTTCATACTTGCCGTCCGGTCCGGTGACCGCATAGAACGGGCTCTTCACCACGTTGATGTACATCTTCATCCAGGGATGCTGGTTGCATTTGACCGGAAGCATGATCTCTTCACGGGCGAAACTCTTTTCCAGTGGTGCTGCCTGGGGAGGCTGCGATTCATTCCACTCGCGGTTCTGCGCCGGCGTGGGATGGATGTTGTGCGTGGTCATGTCGTCGTTCTTAATTTCAATATTTTGTCCGGCCATCACCCCGAGCACATGAGGGTGATACTGGCAGCCCTTCTGGTCCAGCGTGACCGCGTCCTTGGGAACGTCGAATGTGCGGTCGCCAAGCCCCTCTTTCACATACACGAATACGTTAGCCAGGTCGCCGCCGTTGACCACCAGGGTTTCGGCGGTGTTGGTGCCCTTACAGGCCGCATCCTGGCTCATGTCAATCTTCGAGGCTTTCGGCGCCGCGCCGTCAAACTTTACCGTGCCGCTTACGCTGGCCACGGTGCTGGGATCGATCGGCGTAGCCGCAGGGGCCGCTGGTGTGGCCTCTGAGGTTGCCGCCGGCTGCTCCTCTTTCTTGTTACAACCCACCAGCAGCCACAGCCCAAGCAGGCTGAGCGCCAGCATTGCCATCCAGGTCTTACGATTCATGATTTCGCCCTCTTCGTCAGGATTTGTGTGCGCAATTTGTGAAAGCCAATTTTACCGCGAACCGCCACTGCCCGCTATCGACTGCGAGCTGGCCAGCTTCTGTTTCCCCGGAGGCTGAACCGCAGCCTGCGAGTGTCCCATGGCCGCTGCCACTCGGCGCTGCTCTTCGGGCGTGAGCTGGAAGATGTAATCCACCAGGAGCTTGGATTGGTCCTGCTCGTAGCCCTGGAACGACGGCGGCGTCGGCCCGGCAAAGACCCAGTGATTGTCTTGTCTGCGGAACAAGCCCGAGGGCATCGACGTTCCTGGGCTGATGGCCTGGGGATCGAGAATCCAGCGCTGCACCCAGTCCGGTTTCAGACGCTGCCGCGCCAGCAGGAAATTCGGAGCAGTTGCAATCTTGTCGTGCGCCGGGTCGCCGGTGGCATGGCACTTCAAGCACGGGGCGGCTGTGCTTGAGAACAAGCTGCGCGCCATGTCGGTTTCCTTGGTCGTGAGCACAGGAACCTGCTCCGGAATGTAGGGCATCGGCTGTTGCGATAGCGCCTGGAAGAAGCGCACCAGCTTACGCAGCTCATTCTCGGAGAAGGAGAACGTGGGCATGCGCACTTTCAAATACGGGCGTACGCCGTTGCGGTTCGTGTCCGTGTCGCTCAAGGAAGGATTCGAGAGGAAGCGCAGCAGCCATTCGGGATCGACTCGAGCTCCCTCGGTGAGAAGTTTCGGCGGCAACTGCTCCGGGTTCTCGCGATACGCAGGCAGGCCCATCAGAATCGTCGACTGGCTGGGGATGAACTGGTGACAGCCCATGCAGTTGTATTTTTTGACGACCCACCAGCCTTCCTGAATGTCGTGCCGCGCGTCGCCGGGTTTATAGATATAGCTGGCGGGCAGGGAAGTCTCCTGGCTGCCGAGCAACAGCGTGACCAGAGAACGGATTTGCTCCTTGTCGAGGTGCATGTTCGGCATGCGGAGCGCTTCGGTCGCGGTTTTGATCTTGCCCTGGTCGTAAATGTTCGGCTCGGCGAGCTTGTGCTCGAAAAATCCCTTGAGGTCGTACCATTGGCCTTTGGCCGGACCGCTGGGCAGGCGCGCGAGGTCTTCTTTGTTGGTGATCGGCTCTCCTTCGCCACGCTGCGCAGCCTCGGTGAAGAGAGCGAAATCGAGGCGCTCGATCGGCTTGCTTCCTTCGAAGGTCAGTTCCGTACCGATGCGGCCTTCATCTTCAAACCCGGCAATCTCATGGCAGCCCGCGCAACCGAAATGGCGAACCCAGGTTTTGCCTTCTTCTTTCAGGCTGGGATCATCCATGAACGAGGCGTCGGGATAAGAGGTCGGGTCCTGTTTTTTCTGGGTCATCAGGTACGAGGCGATGTCGGCGGCATCCTGCTCGCTCAGACGCAGGCTCGGCATGACCGTCATGTTCTGTACCTGGAGCTGATGGCCATCGTTGGGGCACTGGCTGTGTTCCAGGTCGAACACGTAGGGGAGCCCCTTTTTGGCGTAGTCTTCGGGGCCGATATCTTTTTTCTCGTAGGGGCAATACGGACGCGTGCGCTGGCGGGCGTTGTGAATCCAGCGAACCAGGTAATCGAAGTTGGCTTTTTCGCCTTCCCGTGTGAGGTTCGCAGCGAACGTGCCGCCCAGCATCTGGTCAGCCTCGCCGATGGAGTGGCAGGCGAGGCATCCACGCTCTTCGAAAAGTTCTTTGCCGTGGGGCGCGTTGCCCGCTGGCCCTTTGGGTAAAGAATCAGTCAGCGCCGATTGCCAGATGAAAGCCGAGATCGCCCGAATCTGCCGGTCGGTCAGGCGGAAGTTCGGCATCTTCGTGGTCGGACGAAAGTCTGTCGGTTTCTTCAGCCACACCGGAATCCAGTTACGGTTCAGCTTGAGCCGGATGTCCTTCAGATTCGGCCCGACCTTCTTCATATCCTGCATCAGGTTGTGAGACTGAAAGTCGAGTTGCTGCAGGCGGCCATCAATCTGGCTGTTGGTGACGCGCAGCGCGACTGCCATCTGGTTCAGCTGGTTGGCTTCATCGTTGGTCGCAGCTTTATCGGCCTGACTCATCAGGTAAGCCGATTGTTTGGAGTTCGCCTTCTTGTCAGAGTCGAGCTGCTTCACCTGCTGCTGAACCGAGGCCAGATCTTCCGGCTCGCGATCGTAGCCTTCGTAGCGATGGCAGCCCATGCAACCTCGTTGGCGAAAGAGGTCTTTGCCGGCGCTGATGGTACTGCCGACGTTGCCGCTCACCAGCAGCATGTCGGACATGTGGCAGATCTGGCATCCGGCCTCGACGTTTGGCCTAGGGAACAGCGGCCACAGCCAGTGCTCGTAGTTGCCGTGGGCTTTCTCCACACTGCTGGTGGCGCGTCCGTTGCCTTGGTGGCATGACGTACAGCCAAATTTGTCGGGATCGTGGATGCCCAGCAGCTCTTTGTCGGGATGGCTTACAAAAGCCTCCGCGTACTCGTCAGGCTTTTTGCCGGGGAGCGCCATGTTGGCCGGAGTGATCTTGATGGGCTCGCGCGCCCCCATATGGCAGGATTCGCAGCGGTCGACAATGTTCGCGTCGGCCACGTTGATCTGCAGAATCTTGGGATCCCACGCCGTGGTTTTTTCCTGCAAGCCGCGGATTTGGGCGGGGGTGAGATCGGTCATGTGCTCGCTCACATAGGAACTCATCGCTTCCCGGGACTCGGTAACCGGTTTGGTCACTTGCCCCAGTTCGGCGCTGAGCGCGGCCCGCTGGGCTTTCAACTCGTTGTAAGTCTCTTCGAGCTTGGGATAGTCGTATTGTTCCTTGTGGCCGTCGGGATACTCGACGGTTGTCTTTTCTTTCTTATATTCGTCGAGGTCCTGCTGCTTGCTCTTTTTGCCCGAGGCGCTGGTTTCGGTTTCGATCTGATAAGTAAGCGCGTTCGCATACGCCCGGCGGTCGGTGAAAACGTTCTGCACGGCCAGAATCTGTGCGGTCAGGTCGTCCAGTTTTGTGCGGATTTCTTTGGTGCGGGCGTCGGCTTGTTTGCGGGCGTTGTCGTAACTCTGCTGCAGTTGAAGATAATCGCCGCTTTTTTCGATGTCCTGTTCGGATTTGGTGGAGTTCGATTTCTGCGTCTTCAGGAATGCGCTGTAGCGGTCTTTCCATTCATGCTGGAACGCTTTCCACGGGCGTTGTCCCCAATTTTCATCGTAGAGTGCCCAGAACAGGGTCCCCATGAGAATGGCCATGGCCACGACATAGGCGAACGCGTACGACTTGGTGACTACCGGGTCTTGTTCGGGAGTAGGTTGTTCGGGCATTTAAAACCTCAGTGGCTAGTGGTCAGTGACCAGTGGCCAGTCGCAAATTTGTTGCACTGCTCTTGATTCACGGCTTCCAACTGCTCATGCCTGACCACTAATCACTGACCACTAGTCACTAACCACTTAAGCTTTTAGCTCTTAGCTAAAAGCCAAAAGCCAAGAGCCAACTGAATGTCACACATTAAACCAGGGCGTAATCCATACGTACTTGATATGCATCGCCAGCCGCAGCAGCATTTTGATCGGCAGCCCCACCATGGTCAGCATGAAGAACGCCATGATGGAATACTGCAACAGGCTCATGCGCTGATAATCTTTCGGGTTGTAGCGGCGGAAGAACGCATGCAAAATGTATCCGCCCACCAGGTAATAGCCGCCCACCACGACGGCCCCGAAGATTGCTTTCGCGAAATTCGACGTGATGCCGAACAGATCGGGCAAGTCGCGGTTCACCTCATAGATGAGCCGGTTGTGGTCCCAGGTCTGGCCGGGCCAGAACCATTGCCAGCCCGGGCCGCGGATGAACGTCCCAATGATGATCATCGCCACCCACAGCACAATGAAGCCAAACATGAACGTGCCGATGGCAAACTTGCGCTGCTTCCAGGTGTAATAGCCGCTGCCCAGCGGATTGGTGTCGATGTAAGGAATCACCATCAAGCCGACGATGATCAGGGTCGGCATCACCACGCCGGCAATCCAGGGATCGAAGTAGACCAGCATTTCCTGCAAGCCGAGGAAGTACCACGGCGCTTTTGCCGGATTCATGGTCAGGTTGGGATTAGACGGTTCTTCGAGCGGCGCATTCAACGTGATCGACCAGACCATCAAGATGATGGTGACGATGATGGCGGCGAGAAATTCAACGCGGAGAAGAAACGGCCAGACGTGAATTTCTTTCTGCCAGCCGGGACGAAACGGCCAGGTTTTGCGATGGTGCGTCTTGGCCATCGCGGGACTGGTTTCGAGTTCGCCGATCAGATTATCGTTGGCCCTGGCCTGCTTCCACGCCAGGTAGATGTAGAAGCCCAGCAATGGAATCATGCCGACAATGGGCACATTGTCGGGCGCAGATGCGATATCCCAAAGTTGACGCCAGTCCATAATATCTCCACAGACTACGTGGGGACAGCCGCCTCGGCTGTCCCGCCGGGCGTCAGCCCGGCAAAACTTTCCCGCCGACATGGTCGAGCTTTGCTCGACTGGACAGCCGAGGCGGCTGTCCCTACGTGCGCCGTGCTACTTTCTTGCCTCTTTTACTTCGGACGCCAGCATGACCGGGGCTGGGCCCGAGATGCCTCCATCTTTCCTTACCCGCCAGAAGTGCACGATCATCAGAACAGACGCCACGATCGGAATGCCGATGCAGTGCCAGATGTAAGAACGCAGCAGCGCATTGGAATCGACGATCGAGCCGCCAAGTAATCCGAAGCGAATGTCGTTATACGGGCTCATGCCCAGCATCTTGCCGAATGGCCCTTCGTGGCCCAGCAGCGGCGTGGCGCGCGCCATGTTGGTTCCGACGGTGACGGCCCAGAAGCCGAGCTGATCGTCGGGAAGCAGGTAGCCAGTGAACGAGAGCAGCAGTGTGAAAACCAGTAGCAGCACGCCGATGTTCCAGTTGAACTCGCGCGGCTTCTTGTAAGAGCCGGTCAGGAACACGCGGAACATGTGCAGCCAGACCGCGATCACCATCAAGTGCGCCGCCCAGCGGTGCATGTTGCGCAGCAGCTTGCCGAAGGGAACGTCATGTTCCAGGTAGAGGACGTCGCGGAACGCCTGGACTTTGCTGGGATGGTAATAAAACATCAACAGCACGCCGGTGAAGGTGAGAACGATAAACAAGTAAAAGGTGATGCCGCCCATGCCCCAGGTGTAGCTGTAGCGCACGGCGTCGCGATTGATCTTGGCCGGGTGCAGATGCAGGAATACGTTGGAAAGCACGCCCAACGCCCGGTTTCGCGGGGTATCGTCGTGCTTGTGGCGGAAGATGGAAGTGAAAACTTGCGTCTTGGTCGGGTCTTTGAGGCCTTCAATCTGGTCCTTGACCTTGGCCGGCATGTCGGTCTTAAGAGACTCGACGTCATCCTTCACGCCGGACTTCATGCGTTCCAGCAGACCGACGTCTTTTCCGTTCTTCCCGTTCCCCGTTTCTTCAGCCATTTTGACCCCTCACCTAATCGTGTGGACGGCTCGCGTGGGGACGGGCCTCTGACCCGTCCGTCGAGCGCAGCGCGACTCTTTTCGTCTTATCTAATCTCTATGCGGACAAGAACGATCCATCATCATTGAACTGGCTCGGTTGCCCTTTGGGCCACTGATACAGATGCGAAACATCCACCAGAATCTGGCCATCGGGTGCAACTTCCACACGCGCCCGATCCATGGGACGCGGCGCTGGGCCTTCAAAATTTATGCCTTCACTGTCATAGCCGCTGCCATGGCACGGACACTTGAATTTGTTCTCGCTGGGCTTCCAGTCGGGCGTGCATCCCAGGTGAGTGCAGCGCGCGTAGATCACAAAGATGCGGTCCGGAGTGCGGTCCACCCAGATGCGGTACTTCTGTTGAAATTTGGTGTCGACGCCCAGGCCGAAATCTGAGGGATAGCCGATCTTGAACGAGGTCGCGGGCTCGAACAGCGTGCGCGGCAGAAAGAATCGAAGGAACGCCAGGAACCAGGCCGTGAGAAACGCCGCCACGGCGCACCACACCAGACGCCGGCGGGCGCGATTGACGTCGTTGTCTTCGGGGCCGATCGAGGCAACACCTCCCGCCTTCGCAGCCTTGGAAGTGCCGACCGCCGGAGTGCCGACGTAGCTGGTGGATTCGCCTGTCCGGGCGACGGACGTTCCGGTGGAAACCGTGGGCGATGCGGCCTGTGCTGTGGGACGTGCAGCCGGCGCTGCCGGCGCCGGAGCCGCTGCCGCTGCCGCGGCTTCCGCAGGTTCACCGAGTAGCGCAGTGATCTCAGCGTCGTTCAGCGGCGGCAGACTCTTGCGGCCACGGCGGGCTTGTTCGGCGGCGATCGACGATTTGCTCCACTTTTTGCCCTGCGCCACCCACTTGGCGACTTCTTCGCTGATTGCGCCACTCGCGGCACTGGGCGCCGCTGCCGCCGGAGGCGTAGCCGCTGGCGTTGGCGCGGGAACTGCCGCCACCGGCGCACTGGGGGCGGCCGCTGGCGCCACGCCGCCTTCTTCCCACGGCATGGGCACACCCGCCTTGAGCGCCTCAATTTCCGCATCGCTCAAAAGAGCCAGGCTCTTGCGCTGGCGATAGGCCTGCTCCATCCCGATGACGGAATTGTTCAGCGCCTTACGCGGCAACGGTGGGAGATGCCCGAGAATCTTGGAGTCGTCTGCCATTCCCTGCTTTATCCTCTACTCACGATTTTTCCGAATCTCCAGGCGAGCCTCAACCCGCAGCCAGCAGTTGATCTTCCGGTTCAGCTACCCTGACGGCGTCAGAGACCAAGTGTGCCAGCGCCGCAATAAACTTCGGCGAATCATTCAACCCTGCTGTCATTTCGAACTGCCCAATTCCCAGCGAACGGGCCTGCGAACGCGCTTCGTGATCAATCTCTCCCAAGGTTTCCACGTGATCGCTGACGAAGGAAACGGGCACGACGCAAACGTCGTGAACTCCGGCAACAGCCAAATCCTGCAGCGTACGGCGCAGAGAAGGTTGCAGCCATTTGCTGGCTCCCACTTTACTCTGGTAGCAGAGACGATGCCGATTCGGCCATCCGCCTCGTTGCATGAGAAGTGTAACCGTCTCCTCAATCTGGCGCTGATAAGGGTCGCCTTTTTCAATCACTGACACCGGCACGCTGTGCGCGCTAAAGATGATCTCCGCCTGATCGGGCTGCGGAAAGCGTGTCAGGGCCTCGTCGATCTTCTCGATCAGCGCTCCCAAATAAAGTTCGTGGCGATAGAACGGCTCGATGATATGGGCCGGGAGATGGTTGTTGAAGTGGCGCTGCCATTCATTCAGGCTGCTGCCCGTCGTGGTGCAGGAGTATTGCGGATAAAGGGGAAGAAGCACAACCTCGTCGCACGCCGCCGCGCGCAATTGTGCAATCGCTTCTGCCGCAAAGGGATGCCAGTAGCGCATGGCCACAAAACAACGCGCGTCCAGCCCCATTTCTGCGAGTTGGGCTTCGAGCGCCCGGGCCTGCTGTTCGGTAAACCGGCGGATGGGCGAGCCGCCGCCGATCACGGAATAATGGTGCTGCACTTTCCGGGCACGAGTAGTGGAGATGAGCTTGGCGAGAGGCTTACGGCCGAGGCGGGCGAAAGGGAAGTCGATGATATCGGGATCGCAGAAGAGATTAAAAAGAAAAGGTTCTATCGCTTCCAGCGTGTCGGGGCCGCCGAGCTGGAAAAGCACCACACCCACACGGCGTGTTGTCGAAACCATCCCCCAGAGTCCCCAGATGAAACAAGGATGTTACTCAAAAGCGCGAAGTTTCGTCAACGCAGCGCCGGAGGAAAAAGAGGAGGGTCCAAATGCTTGAACCACAAAGGACACGAAGTCGCACGAAGGGTACATTCTCAGGATGTTCTTTTTGGTTAAACGGGCAACGCGAGCCAGTCAGGATGTGGCAGACTCGGCTCGAGCGGCCGGATTTTCCGATTGCATCACTTCGATCACCGAGTCAGCAAACTCGGAGGTTCCTGCCTTGCCGCCAACGTCGCGGGTGAGCTTGTCGCGGTCACGATACACCTTGTCGAGAGCATTACGGATCACGAGAGCGGCCTCGGGCTCGCCGATGTGCCTCAGCATTAGCAGCGCGCAGCGAAGAACCGCCGTAGGGTTGGCGATGTTCTTTCCTGCAATGTCGGGCGCCGAGCCGTGCACCGCCTCGAAAATGGCGCAACTCTCGCCCAGATTCGCGCTAGGCACAAGGCCAAGTCCGCCCACTAGTCCCGCACACAAGTCAGAAATAATGTCTCCGTAAAGATTTTCCATCACCATCACATCGTACTGATAAGGATTCATCACCAACTGCATGCAGGCATTGTCCACAATATGTTCGCCGTAGGTGATCTCTGGATAATCCTTCGCTACCTTGCGTGAGCAGCGCAGGAAAAGCCCATCCGAGAGCTTCATGATATTGGCTTTGTGGATGGCGTGCACTTTCTTGCGATGGTTCTTCCGGGCGTATTCAAAGGCAAAGCGCGAGATGCGGGTGGAAGCCTTCTCGGTAATGATTTTCAGGCTCTCGACCACTCCTGGCACCACTTCGTGCTCCAGACCAGAGTAGAGGCTTTCTGTGTTCTCGCGCACGATGATTAGGTCAACATCGGGATAGCGCGTGGGAATGTGAGGCAGATTCCGAATTGGCCGAAAATTGGCATAGAGGTCGAACTGTTTTCGTAGGGTGACATTGATGCTGGCGAAGCCGCCGCCAATCGGCGTGGCGACCGGCCCTTTCAGCGCAACCCGCGTGCGTTCGATGGATTCCGACAATTCTTTGGGGATGTATTCTCCATGCTTCTCAAACGCCTCCGCGCCGACCTGAAACGATTCCCACTCAAACTTGACTCCCGTGGCCTCGAGAATGCGCACGGCGGCCTGCGTAACTTCTGGGCCGATACCGTCTCCCGGGATCAGAGTAATTTTGTGAGACATGTGCCCGTCCCCGCTCACGTAGGTCCGGACGCCCCCATCCGAGCGAGCGCGTTAGCTCGCCTTGGTCTGTGGTCGCTGCCGGGCGGACGAGGGCGTCCGCCCCTACGTGTTTCGTGATGATTCTCTGCAAGCATCTCTTTAACCACTCAACTCTTGACAGCGCCTTTGGTGCGGCTCTCCGGTTCCTTGCTCTTCAACAAATCCTTCAGCTCGGTCATGAACTCCTGCACATCTTTGAAATCCAGGTACACCGAGGCGAAGCGCACATAAGCGACTTTATCGTGGCGACGCAGGCGGTTCATGATCAGTTCGCCCAGTTCGCTGGTCTTGCGCTCCCGCTCCGGAGAGTCAATCACGAAGCCTTCAGCCTCATTCACGATCTGTTCAAGTTTACCGATCGGAACCGGGCGCTTTTCGCACGCCCTCAGCAGACCATTGAGCACTTTCTGGCGGTCGAATTTCTCGCGGCGGCCGTCTTTTTTCACCACCATGTAGGGAATTTCGTCGATGCGCTCGTAAGTCGTGAAGCGCTTGCTGCACTTCAGACACTCGCGGCGGCGGCGGATGGAGTCGGCTTCCTTGCTCTCACGCGAGTCCACCACCTTGTCATTTTCGAATCCACAGAAAGGACACTTCATAGCGGGAAACTGTTGGCATTGTAGCAGGAGGGCTATCGGGGTCTGGCGGGGAAGGGCACGACTTTTAGTCGTGCCATCACAAGACCTTGATTGCCCGCGCTTCAGCGCCTGCGGGCGACGCGGGAGTTGCGCCGGATCGGCGCGAGACCGGTATCCAGCTCTGCTAGCGGCACGGCTGAAAGCCGTGCCCTCCCAACGAGAGGCGATAATCCCGCCTACGTCACTGCGGTCTCCTCCGCCACCTGGCTCTCTTCCGACAGTTTGCGCAGCGAGAGCCGCTCGCGGTGGGCCAAAATCAGGCCGATGGGGACGACAGCTACAAAGGTCACCAGCCACAGCATGATGCCGCAACTGGCCGCCAATTCTTTCGGTACGGCGAAAATATGCTGGAGGGCGGCGATGGTGGCCAGTTGCGATCCCCCGCCTACGCCCGGCAGCTGAATCAGCGAACCCACCATGCTCGAGCCCATCAGCAGCAGGAGCTGGGTCTGCGGGATGCGCATGGCCGGATCAGGGTAGGCCAGCGTCACCTCTTTGTACGCCACTGCGATCGTGCACCACATCACAACAGAAACTGCGCTCAGCCAAAATAACGAAGCCGGGCCGTGGATGGTGTTCAGGCCTTCACACAACTCGCGGATCCGCAAAGAAATCTTTTGGCCAATTTTCGAGGGCAGGTGAGCGAACCGCCGCTCCATCCAGTCCGCGATCGCCTGGCCGCTGCGATGTACCACGAAGGCCCCCACAATCAACCCGATGGAGAGTGCGGCAAAGGCAATCCCCACTCTCTGGAACACAGCCGGATGTGGAAGCCGGCGAGGAGCGATCGCCAGAAAAACCGTGCCTACCAGCAAAACGGTAAAAGCTGCAATGTCGAAAATACGCTCGACCGCCCAGACGCCTAGTTGCGAGGAAAAAGTGAGTTTTTCGCGGCGTGCGATAAGAAACGGTCGTATAAGTTCTCCTGGGCGTCCCAGCAGGGCCAGGCCGGTGAAGCCGATGACGGTCGGCGCGATCATCCCGATTGAGGAGGCCTGCGGGCGCACCGGCCGCAGAAAAATCTTCCAGCGGATGGCGCGCATTACGTAGGCGAGGTAGATCAGCGAGACCGCATGAAAGATGTGGATCCAATGGAGGTGACCGGTCTGGCTGGCAAAGGTTTGCCAGTCAAAGTTGCGCCAGGTGCGAAACTGCTCATAAATCAGCACCGCGAGCACAGCGGCAACCAGCGCGTATATACCAAGGCGTTTTTTAGTCATTTACTGCGGATGCCCCAACCACTGGTTCAGACAGTCGGATTTCGACCGGATTTGTATGTGCCAAGGTATATGAGAGAGGGATACCGGTCAAACAGACGAGCAACCGAAGAGGGCTGGCCTTCAGTGTGATGGCTCATTCGACGATTCGAGAGCGGCGGATTGCGGCGCTGCCTTGCGGCTGCTTTGAGCGTGAGCACGTTTGGCCGCTGCGGTCGCTGCCTTAGCCGCCTTCTGCTCGGCGATCTTCTTCTTGTTGTAATCGCGCACAATGCGCCGCACGTACATCTGCGTTTCGTAATAGGGAGGCACGCCTCCATATTGTTCCACGCGCTGTGGCCCAGCATTGTAAGCGGCCAGCGCTTTGATGATGTCGAAGTTGTAACGCTCGAGAAGCTCACGAAGGTAGCGCGTACCTCCGTCCACGTTGGCCGTTGGATCGAAGGGGTTCGACACGCCAAGCTTGGAGGCGGTCTGCGGCATCAACTGCATCAAGCCTTGCGCTCCTTTGCGTGACACCGCGCGAGGGTTGAAACCGCTCTCGGCGTGGATCACGCTGTTTACCAGGTCCGGGTCGAGCTGTTGCCGGGCGCTGATGCTACTGATGACCTCTGCCAGCTGTTGCGGATTCTTGGGACTGGACGCGGTTGCAGCCAAAGGTCGCTGTACAGGTGCGGGCGGGGCTGGCGGCGTTGGCGCTGGAGTTAAATCCTGTTCGTAATGATCGATTTCGACGGTGGGAATGTCAACAAATCCGGCTTTGTCGTTTCCCATGTAGAGGCGGGTAACGCCGCCGACCTGTTCCCGCCGTTCGTGGCGAATGGAGAATCCATTGCGCAGGATGGCAAGGTCAGCACCCAACGCAGGCAGCGCAGAAAGCGACAACCCGAGCGCGAGCGCGATTTTTGACGAGACTGGCATGCTTGATAACGCAGAACTATACGCTGACTCTTGAGATGCTGAGAACCTGCTCAACGGCCGCCGCTACTCCGTTCTGGTCATTGGCGAGCGTGACCGCCCAGCCTCGGCCCCGCAGTTCTTCCGAGGCATTCCCCATGATAAACGGCACCCCGGCGAAGGCAAGCATTTCTATATCGTTGTAGTTATCACCGATGGCCATGACCTGTTCCCGGGGTATGCCGCGATAATCGGCCCAGCGCTTGAGCGCATGGCCCTTGGAACAGGCGGGATTGAGAATGTCGATCATGGAAAGATCGCGGGCCGGGTATTCTGTGCGCAAGACTGTGATCTCTCCGTCGAGGCCGCTTCCGGCCAGAGTAGCCTGGGCCCGCTGCATGCGAGGGATCGCGCCGCAAAACATGGCCTGCACCGGGTCGGCCGTGAGCGAATCTTCGATTGGAATCACGAAATCGATGTATTGCAGGTTCTTTTCCAGCCAGCGCTGAATGCTCGCCGTGAGATCCTGCATGTGTTCCAGCACGATTGCGCCCCTGGTTTCCTTGTCAAAGGTGAGGACGGTATTTCCCCGAAACTCCCGCATGGCCGAGCACAACTTTCGGCAGGTTTCTGCGGGAAGCAGATCGCGATGAAAGGTCTCACCGGCGAGCGATCGGGTAACCGCGCCATTCGAACTGATTACCCAGAGGTCAAAGCCGAGCTGTTTGACGATGGGAAGCGCAAACGTATGGCGCCGGCCGGTGACGGCGATGACTTCAACTCCCTCGGCCTTGGCGCGGCGCAGAGCAGCCAGATCAACTTCTGAGATGTGGAATTCGGGGTTCAGCAAGGTGCCGTCGATATCGACGGCCAACAGGCGGATGGGAAGGTTCACCACACAAGATTCTAACACTCCGACAGTGCCGGCCTCCGCGGCAAGGAACCTGCCGATTAGCCCTCTTCGTCTCCAAACTGAAAATCAACTATGTGGTAGAGGGGTACCACAAATGTGGTAGCAATCTACCTCAATCGAGCATGTAGGCGGCCTCGGCCAAAGCCAGCGTCGCCATGCTATAGTGCGCTCAATCGCATGGGTTTGATCGGACTGTTTTATCCGTGGGGCATCATTCTGCAGGGTTTGGCGATTGTCCACTTCATTCGCCGCCGCCCGGATACCTATTGGCTCTACATCATTCTGTTTCTTGGCCCGATTGGGGCGCTGATCTATATCGCCGTCGAGGTGATTCCGGACCTTGGCCTGTTGCAGCAGTCATTCAAGACCTTCCCCCGCCGCCGGCGCATTCATGAACTCGAGGCCGCCATCCTGGACAATCCTTCGGCAGGAAATTATGAGGAGCTGGCCGACCTGTATCTTGAAGAGGGCCGGTTCTCCCAGGCTCGAGAGTGTTACAACAAATCGATCTCTTCGCGCACCGACTCGCCCGACCCGTTCTATCGACGAGGGATTGCGGAAAGCGAACTGGGAGACTTTGCCGCGGCCTTGCCCGATCTGGAGCGCGTGGTTTCGGAGGATCCGACATACGACTTTCATCGCGCTGTGGGCTTGCTGGCGTGGGCCTACGCCAACACTGGCCAGCCAGACAAAGCCGAGGCGCTGTTTCGCCAGGCGACCGCGATTTCGACATTATCGGAAACGTACTACCACTACGCTCAGTTTCTGGCCGGGCAGAAACGCGACGCTGAGGCACGGGAGTGGGCACAGCGCATTCTGGCGAAGAAACCGACCATGCCGGGGTATTTGCGCAGGCGGGAACGCCCCTGGTTTTGGAAGGCGAGTGCGCTGTTGAAGCGGTTGCCGGCGTAGCAGATGAGGCGTTCGTGCGAATTGTGGCGATCGATCACGTACAGTTGGCGATGCCTCCCGGCAAGGAGGCTGATGCGCGTGCCTTCTATGCAGGTGTTCTCGGCATACCTGAGGTTCCTAAGCCGCAGAATTTGGAAAAGCGCGGCGGCTGCTGGTTTGAGCGCGGCACATTGAAAATCCATTTGGGCGTGGAACATGAGTTTCATCCCGCTCGCAAAGCGCATCCTGCGTTGCTGGTGGAGGATCTTGGTGCCCTCAAGGCTGTCCTGGTGGCGGCGGGTTATTCGTGCGAGACCGACGAGCCGCTCGAAGGCTACGACCGGATATATGTTGATGATCCGTTTGGGAATCGAATTGAGCTGATTGAGCTACGCACTGGCTAGTTCCGGCTAGCGGACCGGGCGTCCGCCCCTACGTGAGCGTTCTGGATAATTCTCCTGCTAAACTCTCCCCAGGTCATGGGTCTCGTCTTGCATCTCGAGTGCACCAAATGTGGTGCACATTTCAGCGCGGATAAGCCGCAGACCGTTTGCCCGAACGATGGCGGCGTTCTCTATGCCCGATACGATCTGGCCGCGCTAAAGTTAAAGCAGCACTTTAAGCCTGCTTCGCTGGTCGGCCGGGTGGCGAGCATGTGGCGCTACGCCGAAGTTCTGCCCGACGCTGAGCCGGTTTCGCTGGGCGAGGGATTCACGCCCATGCTTCGCAGCCGTGAGTATCCCAGCGTGTCCATCAAAGATGAAGGCCTGAATCCAACAGCTTCTTTTAAAGCGCGCGGGCTTTCGGCAGCCGTGACCATGGCGAAAGCATATGGTCTGAAAAAACTGGCGATCCCTTCCGCGGGAAATGCCGCAAGCGCGCTTGCCGCCTACGCTGCTGCCGCCGCAATCGAAGCGCACATCTTTATGCCCAAAGATGTGCCGCTGGCCAATCGCGTCGAGTGCGAGACTTACGGCGCGCGCGTAACGCTAGTGGACGGCCTGATCAGCGACTGCGCCAAAATCGTGGCCGAGCGCAAGGAGAAAGAAGGATGGTTCGATGTCTCCACGTTGAAAGAGCCGTTCCGGGTGGAAGGCAAGAAGACGATGGGCTACGAAGTGGCCGAACAGTTGGGCTGGAAGTTGCCGAGCGCAATCATTTATCCCACGGGTGGTGGCGTCGGGTTGCTCGGCATGTGGAAGGCTTTCGATGAGATGGAAGAGCTAGGGTGGATCGGCCCCGAGCGGCCTCGCATGGTGGGGGTGCAAGCTTCGGGTTGCGCTCCCATCGTTAAGGCGTGGGATGAGGGCAAGGCAACCGCGGAGTTCTGGCCCGATGCAAACACTCTGGCCGCTGGGCTGCGCGTGCCCAAAGCGTATGGTGACTATTTGATTCTCCACATTCTGAAGAAGAGCGGAGGCACCGCGGTGGCGGTGAGTGACGACGAAATCATGGATGCGCTTGGACACTGGGCGCGGGTGGAAGGCGTGTTTGCCGCGCCTGAAGGGGCAGCGGCGCTGGCCGCGTATCGAAAGCTGCGGGCCAGCGGATTTTTTACGCCGGATGACAGCGTGGTTTTGTTCAATACCGGGTCGGGCTTGAAATATCTGGATGTGATCGAAGCGAGGAAGAATCGCTCGCGATCGCCGCAGCCCGCGACACGGCAGATTGGTGGAATTATCGGGCCGTATTAGGCCATCAGCTGTCAGCTATCAGCCATCAGCAAACTTCAGAATCGCCCTTATACATGCCATCGTGGGGTGCTGCTGATGGCTGACAGACTGACAGCTGTTGGCTGCCCTTCGTGCTACATTCTCCTCAATGGAACAGCGCCTCATTCTTATCAATTTGCTGCTGAAGCTGGGCGTGGCGGCGGCTGTGGCCAGTGCGCTGGTCCGGTCGGTCGAGTTCAAGCGGCTGCTGTTCAGCGAAGAGCGCACGGTAAGACAGAAAATTTATCTGGTCTTGTGGATTGGCATTCCCCTGGCGCTGGGTGTGTGGATTCGCTTCACTGCCAAGAGCTTCGTAGCCGGCGATCTTTCGTTCGAGACCGCCATCGTGCTGGGGATCCTTGGAGGCCGCCTCAGCGGTGTGCTCGGCGGAATTCTGTTGGCACTTCCCGCGACCCTGCACGGAGAATTGGCGACACTGCCGTTCAACGTGCTGTGCGGCTTTGTCGCCGGACAGCTTCGCAACCTGGCTCCTGACCCGGAAGAAATCTGGTCGTTCTCGCCATTCATTGATCTCAGCATTTACCGCCTGATCCGCCGCAACCTGCCGCGGCCGAAACTTTTCGATTGGCAGATCATGTTTTTTGTCACCATTGTCGGCCTGCGCTTCGTGCAGACGGAGCTTTCGCAATTCTTCCCCTGGGCCACGTTCAGTCTGGAGAGCCCAAACCTTTGGGTGGAGTCGCTGATTTACGCCACCTCCATCATGGTGATCGGCATCGAACTCAAAATTTGGAACAGCGTGCGGCTGCAAATTAAACTGGAAGAGCAGGAACGTCTGCTGCTGCAGGCTCGCATGGAAGCGCTGCAAAACCAGATCAATCCGCATTTTCTTTTCAACACCCTGAATTCTGTTTCGTCGCTGGTGCGGTTTGACCCAGACACCGCCCGCGAGCTGATCATTAAACTCGCCAACATTTTGCGCCGTCTTTTGCATAGCAGCGATGCCTTCGTATCGTTGCATGATGAATTGGAATTCATCGACAACTATCTGGATATTGAGGTCGTGCGCTTCGGAAAAGACAAGCTGCGCGTCATCAAGGAACTCGATCCCGTCTCTCTCGATGCCATGATCCCCAGCATGCTGCTGCAGCCGCTGGTCGAGAACTCCATCAAGCACGGCTTGTCGTCGAAGATCGACGGGGGCAGCATTTACTTGCGCAGCCGCCTGATTGAGTCTTCGCTCATTATTGAAGTAGAAGACGATGGCGTCGGAATGGGGTCGGCTCAACTGTTGAGCAGACCCACCGGTCTCGGCGGCACGGGGATCGGCATGGCCAACGTTGCGGAGAGATTGAAAGTGCTCTACGGCGGCACGGCCAAAATGACCATCGACAGTCACGAAGGCAAGGGGACGCTGGTGCGGCTGCGTTTGCCAGTCTTGCAGACTGAGGGCGTGACCCCGGCTGCTCTCTACGAAGATCGCTCCAGCACGCGACGGTAAAACGCTTCATATAGCGGTATGATCCGGGTGGTGCAGAAGCGGCCTTGAGCCCCGGCCCGGCTGGCTTTCCCCATATTTCTCAGGGCGCTCTCGTCTTTCAGCAAGTCGATCGCATATTTTGCCATGGTCTCCACATCGCCCACATCGGCCAGATAACCGCTGATGCCGTGTTCGATCACTTCAGGAACGCCGCCTACGCGCGTCGCGATGGGCACCACTTCACAAGCCATAGCTTCGAGGGCGGCCAGGCCGAACGATTCCAGTTCGCTGGGCAAGAGCATGATGTCGGCCAGCGCCAGGTTTTCTTTTACGTCTTCCTGCTTGCCCAGGAACAACACATCTTCATGAATGCCCTTCTGGACCGCCAGCCACTCTGCCCGCGACCGGTCCGGGCCGTCGCCGATCATCAGCAGCCTGGCTGGAACCTGCTTCCGTACCCGATCGAATATTTCGATCACATCGGTCACCCGCTTCACCGGGCGGAAGTTGGAAAGGTGCACCAGAATCCGCTCCCCCTTCGGCGCATATTCAGCCCGCAGTTCGGGATTTCCAGGACCTCGTCTGTAGGTATCGCAATTGACGAAGTTGTAAATGACTTCGATGTGGTTTCTGACGTCCAATTCCCGCATGGTGCGTTCCTGTAGGTACTTTGAGATGGCAGTCACGCCGTCACTCTGCTCGATTGAGAAGCGGGTGATGGGAAGATACGAGCGGTCGAGTCCGACCAGCGTAATGTCGGTGCCGTGAAGCGTGGTAACGAAAGGAAGCCGGCGCCCCCGAGGCTTGGCCGCGAGCATCTGCCGTGCCAGCAGGGCGCTTACCGAGTGCGGGATCGCATAATGCACATGCAGCAGGTCGAGATCATAAAGTTCCGAGACTTCAGCCATGCGCGTGGCAAGCGCTAAATCGTAGGGAGGGTACTCGAACAACGGGTATCGCGAGACTTCGACTTCATGGTAGTGAATGTTGGGATGGGGAGTGGTCAGCCGAATGGGTTGTGCATAAGTAATGAAGTGGATTTCGTGCCCCCGCTCCGCCAGCTCGAGTCCCAGCTCGGTTGCCACCACACCGCTGCCACCGTACGTGGGGTAACAGGTGATCCCTATTTTCATTCGACTCCTCAAGGCTGGCAGATAACTTCACGCAGGCGCTATTCAGCCTCTCCCATTCGATGGCAAGGGAGGAATGGGGATTCAGATTATAGGGACCCGATTACTGTGGCGGGCCGCTCCCTCCGGGCATCGGCTCATGCCGGGCCTCCTGCCCGTACAGCTTGATTTGCTGCCGGACCGCGTCGAGCGCGCTTTGTCCCCAGAGATTCGCGGGCTCAATGTCATCGTCGGTGTTTGCGTCGAAACCCTCGTCCGGCGGGCCGAATTCATTGAACTGATGGATGATGAGAAAGATGGGATCAAGCTGGCGCGCATAGAGCATGAATGCGTCGAGCGTGGCGTACGAATGATCATCGCCGAAGCGCAGGGAATCGTCCGGGCAATAGGGCAGCGAATTCGGGTCGGGACAGCCCCATCCACTCTCCGATCCCGCCGTGGCAATCGAGACCGTGAAGTTTTCCACTCGCGGGTGGATGCTGGTGTCGATTTTGTTGTAGGTCGGGTAGTACGGGCATGAGGCGACCGTGCAGGACGGGTTGAGGCGATCCACCCAGCTCCAGAAGCCGTATGCGGGGTTAATCTCAATTGGCCCGTCGGGGATGCCTTGCTCGGCCCACAACCCGGGCTGGCTATCGAGATATCCCGCCATCATTTTGAGGGTGTATTTGCCCTCGATCTCGGGATGTATTCCCAGGAATTTTCTGATGCGAAACCACAATGGATTGTCAGCGGTGTCCGGATCCTGCGCCGCCCCGAGAAAAATCAGCATTAGGGGCTTGCCTTCGTAGATGACGGTGAGGCCGGGATTCTCGCGCATGCGCGCGCCGAAATATTCGATCTCTTTTTCGAGTGCTGTTTTCCCGTCCGTGTCTTTCAACAAGACATTTGCGTCAATGCCACCTAAGAGTGGAATGAGCTTGAGCCGGGTCCCCAGCTTTGTCCACGCCGGATAAAGGTTGCCGGTATTGTCACGAATGTTTTGGTTGTAGGCCCGGAAAGAAGGCGAGCAGTTCCGGACATATTTCTTGAGAAACGCCTCGCTGTTAAAGATGCAGCTCACGTTATTCGTCAGATCGGCGATCGCGGCGTCGGCGCCCATGTACTCCAGCCACTCCACGTGCTGCCGGATGACTGCGGGATCGGCGCTGTCATAACCGCCACCCACGGGCCGCATGTCTGCGGACTGCAGCCTGGGCTTGGCGGCCGCGCCCTGAAACGTCACTGCTCTCGGCCCAAACCAGGCCTCATACTCCATGACAACGATGTGGCTGCTTCGGTCTACCACCAGCGGGGTGTCCGCACCCACGGGCAATGAACCCGCTGAAGCGGAAGTCAGCTCAATAATCAGCGGCAGCAGCAAAATTATGGCCAGACGATGGCCATGACGGGGCGTAGGCCCAGCCGCCCAAGCGCCCAAGCGCTCTCCAACATCCATTTAGTAATTCTAGTCTAGGGCACGAATTGCGCGTTCTGCTGGGAATCGGAGCCTTCGTCCGTTGTCTCCAGGTGGCGCTGCAGCCGTAGCTGGGTTGGCTCATCGAGTCCGGTGAACTCGATACCCATGCCAACTCCCCCGTCTGAGGTGCGGACGATGGCCGGTGTGCTGATTTTCTCCGCCTCCAACCAGAATGAGACAACCAAAGCGGTGCCGAGGGCGAGCGGAAGCCGGGTCTCCACATAACACCCTCGCCCTCCAATGTCCGTCGCCTGTGTGTGCATGTGTGTGCTGCCCTGATCGGTGGCGATTTCGATCGGGAATGGGATACGGTGGCGTTCAAATCGCCGCTTGCCGTGCGGCCCGGTGGCGGGATCGGAAACAGCTTCTTTCACGGGCGCGGGCGCCGGACGAGGTTTGTCTCCCTGCGCTACTTCCTGCTGCCAGGGGCTGGGCTGTCCCTCGAGCATTTGCACCCCAGCCTGGATCTTTTGCAGTTGCCCCGCGTCGATCACCCAGATCACTCTGCAGCGGGCTTTCTTTTCTCCAACCTGTACGCCAATGACGTCGCCAGCTTTGAGCGGATGTTCAATGCCGGAAAGTTTGGCTCCATGATCGCTGATATTTTGAGCCTGGGCGTTCTGGAAAAAAGGCCGTCCGCCCGCATCCATTCCCCAGATGCGGACAGTAAGATCGACGGTGACTCGCGGCTCTAGATTTTCTGGCATCGGGGTGCAGGCGCACGTCCCCAAAACGGCTGAGACATAATAACCCGGTCAGTCAAAGTCTGTGATTACCAAAGTGTTTCGGCCGCCGGACATCCCTCAGTGATCGCTGGTATCGGTCTTACCCACCTGAGCGTAAGAGATGAGTTCGATGCCGTTGTTAGCCATTAACTCCCGTGCCTCGGGCGAGCCAAACAGCCTCAACTCCCGCTCCCGGGATTCGCGCAATCGCGTGTTAACGACTTGAAGGTCGGCGTCATTGTAGCCGGGATGGCAGACCAGTTCCCACGTTCCCTCGGAGAGATGTTGTACCAGGAACTTGAGCAACTGCTCGTCCAGCCAGCCGGTGGACACAATGCCAACAGTTCCATCGGGAGTAAAGACGCCTGCGTTTTCGACTTGCCGGCGGAATTTGCCGGCCAGGCGGCCAAGAACTTTGACTTGCGCGAATCGTTTCCACATCCCAGCCCGGTGACCGAGCAGCGACAGGCGTACAGGCTCAAAAGGATTTCTGATGCTGCGTACGCCGCAGGCCGCGGCCGCCCGCAGCA
Organism: Terriglobia bacterium; assembly: GCA_963765285.1. Lineage (GTDB taxonomy): Bacteria > Acidobacteriota > Terriglobia > Terriglobales > Acidobacteriaceae > CAVWZH01. Next base: position 697,065 of record CAVXVR010000004.1, on the reverse strand, counting down.
GAGGCCCCAAAATCTGCGGGATCATGTGAGTGTGTTTGTGCGTATCCAGGTGCGATACCACGATCCCGGCCGCCTGCAACTTGCGAATTTGCGCTGTGATTTCGGCTTCAATTTGCTCCGGGGCGAACCGGCCGAACATCGCATGAAACGCCAGATCACTGAATCCCTTGTAAAAAGATGCGGAGCCATCGGATTGGTGGCGGCCGTGAATGAGGCTCGGCACCTGGCCCGGCTCCATGACCGGAGAGCCGTCGGCCAGCACCACATGGCAGCCAACGCTTAGTTGTGGCGCCGATTGGGCTATTCGAACCGCATCAACCATGGCCGGACCGTTCGCCATCAGCGTGGCGGAAGTTACCACGCCGCATTCATAAGCCTGCTGAATCGCGCGGTTCACGCCGGCGGTAAGACCAAAATCGTCCGCATTGACGATCAAACGGCGCACGCGGCAAGTCTAGCAAACTCAGCTCTTCGCTCTTAGCTTCATTCATCCACCTTCTGGCCGAAGGATAAGAGCGAAGAGCCAAGAGCTAAGAGCCAAAAGCCAAGAGCTGGTTCTCACATTGACCGCTGTTTCCGGGCGCACGTATACTCGAAATCAAGTAGTGTTTTTCATCATTCGCGAGGTTCCCAACCGGGCACGGCGTCCAGAGCGAATGGGCGGTTAGCTCAGCTGGTTAGAGCGCCTGCCTTACAAGCAGGAGGTCGCAGGTTCGAGTCCTGCACTGCCCACCAGTTCAGTATTTAGCAGCAAGGCGGTACCCGCCAGATTGCCGGTTTGCGCGGCGTAAGTAGAAGAGCCATCGCAAAACCGGAACGGCAGCGTTATCCAGCTCTTCCTCAAAAGTGGTAGACCATTGTCACTTCATGATGTGACCAAAAAAGACCTCCATCTAGGGTTGTCGGTCAAACCGCTCTGGTCCATGATTACGGCATAACAGGGGAGTGAGCTATGAGCGCAGCCGAGTTTGGTCTGACACCGCCGCCACCTTTTGTAAGCGCGTTATCCCACGCACCGTACCAGCCGCTCTTGACCGCATCGGAAGCCCTGGCGGCCCGCTGTGAAGGACTGTCGCGCCTCTCGCGATCGATTGCGACCCTGACGCCTGAGTTGCTCCCGCACCATCTGGCCGCCTTCTTCCGTCCGCTGATTCCGTGCGACCTGGTGAACATCGTGCTTTTCGATGGCGAGAATCAGGATGTCCGCTGGCGGTCGTTTGGTGGGAAGCAACTCGACCCTACGGAAGTCCCCGTCGAGGAAAGCACCGTGTGGTCGGTGTATCAGGAGCGGAAGCCACTCTGGGTGGTGGACTGGCAATACGATCAACGGCTGGCGATGCAGAAAGAGGCGAAGGCCGCAGCGGCCCGGGGGTACCGTTCGCTCTGCCGCCTGCCACTCTCTACCCCGCGTGGTTGTTTTGGAGTACTCAGCATCGCCGGCTCACGGCCGCACGACTACTCCGAGGACGAAGTTCAGTTGCTCTTGCTGGCAGCCGACCAGGTGTCGCTAAGCCTGGCAAATTTTTTGCTCGACGAAGAACTGCGTAAGCTGAAGCAGGAAGTCCGCGAAGAGAACGCTTACGTCGAGGACGAAGCGGGCATCGCACCACAGTTTGAAGGCATAGTGGGTGGAAGCCCGGCACTGCAACGGGTTTTGCAGGAATTGGAGGTGGTGGCCCCGACCGACTCCGGCGTTTTGATTCAGGGAGAGACGGGGACCGGGAAGGAATTGATTGCCCAGGCCATTCACAATCGCAGCGCGCGGCGCGACCGGCCCTTCATCAAGATAAACTGTGCGGCCATTCCCTCCGGGCTGCTGGAGAGCGAGCTGTTCGGGCACGAAAAAGGCGCCTTCACCGGCGCCGTCATGCGCAAGCCCGGCCGCTTCGAAGTAGCCGACAAAGGCACGCTGTTCCTGGACGAAGTCGGGGACATTCCGCCCGAGCTGCAATCCAAACTGCTGCGCGTCTTGCAGGAGCATGAATTCGAGCGCCTGGGCAGCACACGCACCCAGCAGGTCGACGTACGCGTGATTGCCGCGACTCACCGGGACCTGAAGCAGATGGTTGAAGAGGGAACATTCCGCAGCGACTTGTACTACCGGCTGCATGTGTTCCCTCTGACGGTCCCTCCGTTACGCGAACGTCGCGAGGATATACCGGTGATGGTCCGGCATTTCGTGGACAAATACGCCCGCAGAATGAATCGCCGTATCCGGACCATTCCGGACCACACCATGGAGGTCCTGGTTAACTATCCCTGGCCGGGAAATGTGCGGGAGCTGCAAAACTTTATCGAGCGAGCGGTGATTCTTTCGCCCGGAACCAGCCTCCGCGCTCCGCTGGAGGAACTGAAGGATAAAGGTAAGGTCTCAGAGGAGTCCCACAGCACGCTAAGCACGCTCGAAGAGATGGAGCGCGAACATGTGCTGCGCGCCCTGCGCGAATCGAACTGGGTGACGGGTGGGCCGAAGGGCGCAGCCGTCCGCCTGGGGATGAAACGGACGACTCTAGCTTATCGAATCCGCAAGCTGCGGATTCCGGTGCGGCCCCAATGATCGCCTAGTTACGAATTTTGGTCCGCAGGCGAGGCCTGGAATGCGACACCGCTTGGGAGGAGGAGTTGGACCTGCGTACCGCTGAGCGCACTGCTCGAGATTTCGAGTAGTCCACCGATTCTGGCGGCCCGCTCGCGCATGCCTTCCAGGCCCCAATGCCCGGAGCGCCCAGCCTGCAACACCTGAGGGTCGATTCCACATCCGTTGTCGCGTACCCGCATGCGCAGGTCGCTCTCGGCGTATTCGAGTTCGAACTCGACCCGCTTGGCCCGGGAATGACAGAATGCGTTGACCAGAGCCTCTCTACCAATTCGGTAGATTTCATGCCGGATTGGGGGCCGCAGCGGCTTCTGCCGCCCGGCGACCATCACGCGAAAGTCCACATGGGGTTGAATCGGGAGTTCCTGTTGAACGCGTGACAAGGCCATCACCAGATCCAAAGTGCGGTAGTCCGATGAGCGAAGGCCCTGAATGGTGTTCCGGCCCTCCTCGATCCCCTGGTTGATGATCTCAAGAATCCGATCGAACCGTGGTTTGATCTGCAAATCTGCCGGTAGGCCATCCAGGGCTACGCTGAGCTGCATGGAAGCGCTCAGGAAGGTCTGCAGAAGTGTGTCATGGAGTTCCTGCGCGATTCGGGTGCGCTCTTCCAGGCGCACGTTCTCTTTTCGGACCCGCTCTTCTTCCTGCTTCCGCGATTCGATTTCCGTGGCGGTGCCGTACCATCTTCTGACCAAGCCGCCTTCGACCAAGGGGTTATAACGGAACAAGAACCAGCGGTAAACGCCATCTTGTCCCCGCAATCTGGCCTCGATCTCAAACGGGTCGGTCGTGGAAAGTCCACGCTCGCGTACCGTCCGCACCTTTTCCGCGTCGTCGGGATGAATCACGTTGCTGACCCCATTCCCTGACCGGAAGTCGTCAAGCGTGAGACCGGTGTATTCCCGGGCGCCGCGATTGATGTGAATCCACTTGCCATCGGGTCCGAGTACCACAATCACCTGGGGTACGAAATCAACCAGTTGCTGAAGTTCCTCTTCTGCGCGCCTGCGCTCCGTGATGTCGATTACCGTACCCACGAATTCAACCAGTTCGCCCGAACCGCCAAGCACTGCATGTCCTACGACGTGGATGTTCCTGACGCCCCGGTCGGGATGAAGGACGCGGTAGTCGAGTTCAAAGTCTGCCCGGTCGCGGATTGCTTTTTCAAACCCTTCCCGGGTCGCCGCTTGGTCGTCCGGATGAATTCGTTGCAAGAATGTTTCAAATCGCGGCAGCGGCCCCTGCGGGTCGAAACCCAGCACGCGGTAACACTCTTCGGACCAGTACCGGATATCGCCAGTGGCGGGCGTCCACGCCCAACTGCCGGTTTGGCTCAACCGCTGCGCTTCCGCAAGGTAGGCTTCGCTTTGCCGCAGGATTTGTTCGGTCAGTCTGCGCTCGGTGATGTCAGTCACAGCTCCGACGAATTGAGTCCCACCCCCCGGATCTGCCCCTGAAGGACGACCCACGACTCGAAGATGCTTGATGGAGCCGTTGGGCATCAGCAGCCGGTGTTCAAAGTCGAACTCTCTCTCTTCTGTCGACAGCCGATTGATGATTTGCTGGACCATCGCCCGGTCTTCTGGGTGAGTTCGCTGCACGAACATCTCCCGCGTAACTTTGGCCTTCGGATCGAAATCAAAAATCCGAAAGGTCTCCTCCGACCAGGAGAGCTCTCCGCTCGAAACCTCCCAGCCGAAGCTGCCGGTATGGCTGAGTTGTTGAGCCTCTGCAAGATAGGTCTCTCTGTGTTGCAGCTCGCGGTAGAGGTCCTGCAGTCTTACAATCATGTCGTTGAACACGCTCCCGAGGCCGGCGATCTCGTCTTTTCCTGTGGCCGGCACGCGATGACTGAAATCACCTCTTGCCAAAGCTCTGGAGCCTTCCATCAATCGCCCTAGTGGCTGAGTGATACTGCGGGTGATGGCCAAGCCGAGGAAGGCGGCGAACAGCAGTGTCAACATTGCGGTGATGATCACAACTAAGAGAATCCGCTGTTGTGCTTGGCCAATGTTTAACAGCGCCTGAGTCCTTTGCTCGGCGACCTCTCGATCGACGTCCTCGACCAGGGCCGCGCTTCGGGATTCGAGGGGCCGGATTTGGTTGGCCAGACGTAAACGTACGGCCTGCCAATCCCGCAATTTGGCCAGCACAGTGATCGCCTCAATCTCTGCCGGTAAAGCGTCCTGGATGGTTTGCAAAGTGGGCAGCAGCGTCGGATCCAGTTGCACTTGTGCCGGCAAATTGTTGAGGGCGTTTCGGCTGCGCCGGTTGTTCTTGAGAAGAGCGTCACGAAGAGCGTTCATTTCCTTCACGAGCCCGTCGGTGTTTTCAGATTGCGCGAGCTGGTCCAGCCTCTCATAGAACGACATGAGACTGGTATGAGCCTGCAACACGGCGATTAGTTCCTGATCAACTCCGCCCAAACGCTCTGCTTGAACCCTGGCTTGGTGAAATTGCCACAGCAAAACCGCATTTCCCGCTAGCATCGCCAGGATGATGGAGACAAAGCAGAGCGTCAAACGAGGACGAATGTTGAGGCCGTGGAGGCGAAAGCCTCGCTCAGCAGTTTGTTCCGCCCATCCGGCCGGTTTCGTTACCACGCTGGGACTCCCTATCCCTCTCCCGAATTACTTCGGATCGCATGAACTCGAAAAGACCGAACCCGCATCGAGCTGGTAAGCCTGTTGCCAGACGTGTTCGAGAGACTACTGACGCTGCTGAGGAGGAGGTCCGGTCTTGAAACCGGTTATTTCCACCAGTTCTCTCTCCAGGCCAGCGGCAGCCCGCGACGGGATCGCTTCGCCAGTCAGCACGGAATGAAGCGCGCGGATGTACGCCCTGGTCACATCCTCGTATTTCTGGCTGGCGACTACGGAAGGGCGCGCCACCACGGCGCTCCCATGTTGCCTCACTTCGGCAAGCCGCGGATACGGATCTAAGATCGCAGGCAGCTGATACAGAACCATTTCTTTGGGTATTTCGGAATGCTCGCCCGCACGAACGAGTTGTGCGTCTCTCCGCAGAAGAAATAGGATCAGCTCCAGCGCTTCGCGAGGGTGCGCCGATGTGCGAGAAACGCCCAAACCGTTTCCTCCCAACGTGCCTGCCCGTCCCGCCCTGCCGCCCGGCATACTGGTAACTCCAAACTGAGAAAAAGCGATTGGCGGCGAATGGGACCCTGAACCCGGCCAGGCAAGAGTGGTCAAACTGTAATCTGACTCCCAACCGCGAAGGAACGCTGCCTTGCCTGAACCCCAAACGTTCTGCGCATCCCACTTCCCGTAGGCGACCACGCCGGGAGGTGAAATGGACCCCACCCAGCGTGCCGCGCGTTGCCATGCACGGACGGTTTGCGGGTTATTCACACTAATCGTCTTATCATCTTCGATGATTCGCCCGCCGCCTTCGCTAATCTGCCATTCCAGGCCGCTACAGGTCAAATCTTCGTCGATGCCCCCTTGCCACACATAACCCCAAAAATCTTTCACACCTTTGGCCCGCTCGCCGGCCTGCATCCGAGTCGCCATCCCTTCGAGCTCATCCCAAGTTTCTGGGGGCGACCGGTATCCGTATTTCCGCAGAAGATCAGGACGGTAGAACAAGACGCCCACGTAGGCGTGGTGCGGTACAGCCACTATCCTGTCGTCGACGGTGTAGCTTGAGAGGACCCCTGGATTCTGCGAAGAAAGCTCGGCGGCAAAATAGGGCTTCAGATCCATCAGGTACTGGTTCAACATTCCAGACCAGATCACATCAATGCTGACCACATCGGGACTGGAAGCGCCTTGTCCTAGTAGCTGACGCCACAGGGCAAGTTGATTCAGGGAACCGTCGGGGCGGGGAAGGCGCTTGACTTGAATCCCTGTTCTGCGAGTGAAATCTTGCAGGTCTTGCGCCAACCCAGGCAGGTCGGCTGTGTCCCACTCGACGTCGAGAAACGTCACGGTGACTGGTTCATGCGGAGATTGCTTCGAACAACCCAGACCCAAAGAGAGCAGCAAAATCCCCAATAGTCCGGGAATCTTCATCGAACTCGCTCCCTAGGCTGGATATAAGGGATCTGCATGAGGCTGACCTGCGGTTATTTGACCTAGGTTCTGCGGCCCTTATTCGGGAACGCACCACAACGGACGGTATCACCCATTCGCGCCTGCGGCAATGGCAAGCGGTTATGTTTGTCTGCTTCGGGTGTACTTGGTGGGGCAGGGCTGCAAGTCGGCAAGCCGCTGTAAATCCATCGGCTGGCCTGAACCGATTCACGTCAAACTAAGGCAACACACAACCCGCAATGTGTGGCAGGGATTGGAGCAACTGGCTCACGCCATTCCACACAATCTGCACCCCGATGCAGACCAATAGAAATGAAGTGAGTTTTACAATGACGTTGGTTCCCGTCGGACCCAAGGCGGCGGCTAAACGATCGGCGAAGGCGTAGCAAAGATAAATGCTCACGGCCAGAATGACGGAACCGATTACGGCCGCGAGTATCGAAAGCAGGCTCGTTCCTAAGGTGTGCGGCTCGTTTGCTCCCAGAGTGATGGCCACCGAGATGGAACCGGGGCCGACGGTCAAGGGCAGCGTCAGCGGATAGAACGCATCGTGAAGGGCGTCGGTGCATCGGACTGTCCGTCCGGCGGCATTTCGATTACCGGTGTCCTTTTGCATCAGCATCGCCCAGCCGGTTGCAGTCACGATCATCCCGCCGCCCACCTGCACCACCGGCAGCGAAATCCCAAAAAACGAGAGCACGTGAGAACCGATCGTGAAAGATGCAACCAGTAAGATAAAACTGTTTAGCGCAATGCGACTGGCGAGCAGTTTTCGGGTTGAGGAATCATAATTAAGTGTGAGAGAAAGAAAGATGGGACTCCCGCCGATCGGGTCCACAATCGGGAACAGTGCGCTCACGAATAGGAGAATGCTTTCGGCAACCTTAAGCGCCAATATCCTGGCCTCCTAGTGGATCACTCGAATGACAGCTAGCGTCCGCAGTGTACTCTCCGAATTCCTGGTACCCAATTCCTGGTGCCCCAGACTAAGCAATCACCGCGGGAGCGGTGTCGGTGGATTCTAGCTCCCTCGGCTGTATGGGTGGGGCTGTCCGGCTCGACCGGTTTGCGCCTTCTGTCAGTTCTCGCAGCCATTGAAAGGCCGCGGGCGATAATTTGTCTTCCGGACAACGCCAGCCCCAATTTCCTGTGGCCCGGCCGGGCACATTCATCCGACTTTCCGCACCCAGGTTCAGGAGATCCTGCAACGGAGCAATTGTCAGCGCCGCCATCGAAGACCAGGCGAGTTGTATAAGCGCAGGAGCTGCGTCCGCGCTCCCGCCGGGCGGGCGATTCAGATAATTCCACAAATTCTGCCGCTGGTAATCGGGCAATTCTTCGTACCATTCTCGAGAGGGGGCATTGTCATGCGTGCCGGTATAGGCGACGGTGTTGGGCACAAAGTTGCGTGGCAGATATGGGTTGTCGGCATTGCCGTCGAAGGCGAACTGCAGCACCTTGGTTCCGGGCAGTTGAAACTGATCACGCAGCGCCTGCACATCCGGAGTAATAAGACCAAGATCCTCGGCGATGAAAGGCAAGCTGCCCAATTCCTGATGCACCGCTTCGAAAAAACTCGGCGCCCGGCCCCTGCACCCATTGTCCTGACTGAGCCGTCGGCGCGCCGGCGGGAACGTGCCATGCGGCGGCGAACCCGCGGAAGTGGTCCAGGCGAATCGCATCCACATGAGCGAGCAGGGCGCGCAGCCGGTCAATCGACCAGCGATAGCCGGTGGCACGCAAAGCGTCCCAGTTGTAAACCGGATTTCCCCACAACTGTCCCTGCGCGCTGAAGTAATCAGGCGGAACCCCGGCGACAAAGCGTGGCCGGCGTCGCTCATCAAGCAGAAAAAACTCCGGGTTCGCCCAAACATCGCTGGAATCCGGCGAGACAAAAAAGGGCAGATCGCCGATCAGCCCTATCCCTTTGGAATGCGCATACGCTTTGAGCTGGTCCGCCTGCCGGAACAGCAGGAATTGGGCAAAGCGGACCTGGTCGATTTGATTCGTCAATTCGCTGCGAGCACTGGCCAGAGCTTCCGGACGGCGCTGAACCAGATCCGCCGGCCATTCGAGATAATAAGCTCCGCGATACTTGGTCTTGAGTGCGCGGAACAGTGCGTAATCCTCCAGCCAATGCTCCTGCAGGGCGCAGAACTCATCGTAAGCGGCTTGCAGATCGTTGCGCTCTCCGGCTTTGAAGTTTGTCCAGGCCGTTTCGAGGAGCCGCGTCTTGAAGGGAATCACTGCGTCGTAGTCCACGTGGTCTGAAGCAAAGTCGCCCGCTTTACAATCGGTCACCTTGAGCAGCCCATCCACGATCAGGCTGGCCGGACTGATCAATGTGGTGTTTCCGGCGAATGACGACATACGTTTGATAGGGAGAATTGCCATAACCCGTGGGACCGAGCGGCAAGGCCTGCCACCATCTCTGGCCGGCATCATGAAGACGATCGACCCAGGCGATCGCCGGCGGTCCCAGGTCACCGATGCCGTAAGGCGATGGCAGAGACGTGACGTGCAACAACAAGCCGGAAGCGCGGTAATCAGGCGGGAATGGAGGGACCTTCGCAGGCCCGCCGTTACCGTTCACTGCCGGGCTCCGGATTCCAATGCGTTGTTCACCATTTCCTGAGCTTCGCTCACGATCGCGTTCAGATGCGACTCGCTCTTGAAGCTCTCCGCGTAGATCTTGTAGATGTTCTCCGTGCCCGAAGGCCGGGCCGCAAACCAACCGCTTTGGGCCACGACTTTCAAGCCGCCAATAGGAGCCTGATTGCCCGGCGCCCGAGTCAGCTTGGCGGTGATGGGTTCGCCCGCCAGATCTGATTCCTTGACCGCATCGGGGGAGAGTTTTTGCAATTGCGCTTTCTGCTCAGGCGTGGCGGGCGCATCAATGCGGGTGTAATAAGGTGTGCCGAATTCCGCCGTCAACTCGCGGTAGTGCTCACCGGGGTCCTTCTCCGGTACGAGCGGTAATCTCGGCGGCCAGCAGATCCATGATCGGCCCATCCTTGTCGGTGGTCCACACCGTGCCGTCGCGGCGCAGAAAACTCGCTCCCGCGCTCTCTTCTCCGCCAAAACAGCACGATCCATCCACCAGACCAGAGACGAACCACTTGAAGCCGACGGGCACCTCGCGCAACTGCCGCCCGAGCTTATGGACGACCCGATCAATCATGCTGCTGCTCACCAGCGTCTTGCCTACGGCTGAATCCTGACGCCACTGCGGACGGTGGGTGAGCAAGTATTGAATGGCCACCGCGAGGTAGTGATTCGGATTCATCAAGCCCAGTCGGGGTGACGATGCCGTGCCGATCTGCGTCCGTATCGTTGGCGAAAGCGACCTGGTACTGATCCTTCAGCCCCACCAGCCTGGCCATGGCATACGGACTGGAACAATCCATGCGGATCTTGCCGTCGTGGTCGACGGTCATGAACGAGAAAGTCGGGTCGATAACCGGATTCACCACGACAATATCCAGTCCGTAAATCGAATTGATCGGCTCCCAATACGGCACGCGCAGCGCCGCCCAGCGGATCGACGCCAAGCTTGAGGTGGGCGCCGCGAATGGCGTCGATATCTACGACATTCTTGAGATCGCGAACGTAGGGCAGGACGAAGTCTTCCTGGTGTGTGCTCGTCGGCCTGGATGGCCTTGTTGAAGGAACGCGCTTTACCCCTGCGTTTCCAGCGCGCAACAAATCATTCGCCCGATTCTGAACCCAGCCCGTGACGTCTGTATCGGCAGGGCCGCCGTTGGGCGGGTTGTACTTGAATCCTCCGTCCTCCGGCGGATTGTGGGAGGGTGTGATGACGATGCCATCGGCCAAGTGCTCTTTCCGTCCGCGGTTGTAAACCAGAATGGCCCGCGAGATAACAGGAGTCGGGGTTACGCCATCGTTCTCCTGAATGATGGTCTCAACCCCATTCGCCGCCAGCACTTCGAGGGCAGTGCGCTGCGCGGGCGCCGAGACCGCGTGGGTGTCTTTCCCCATATACAGAGGGCCGTCGATTCCTCTGTCCTCGCCGGTATTCGCAGATCGCCTGCGTAATGGCCAGAATGTGCGCTTCGTTAAACGTGCCGTGAAGCGCCGAGCCGCGATGTCCGCTGGTGCCGAAAGCGACCAGCTGGTTGCGGATCGCTAACGTCCGGCTTGCGCTCGAAATACTCTCGTCTGCAACTGAGCTACGTCGATCAACATTTCCTTCGGCGCAGGTTTGCCGGCAAGAGGCGAAATCGCCGGGCCATCAGCCACGGATTGTTTTTCTAAGGTATGGGACATGGTTCCGCCTTCCAGATTTCCGTTGCATATTCGTGAATGGTGCGGTCGCTCGAGAACTTTCCCGAACTCGCGACGTTCAGGATGGCCTTGCGCGCCCATTCGATCGGGATTGGCGTACAACTCGCCCAGCCGATCCTGCGCCTGACAATAGGACGTGAGATCCGCCAGGTGCATGTAGTGGTCGCCGTTAGTCAGCAAGGTATCGCGTATGGGCGCAAACGCTCCCGGCTCGTTACGGCTGAAGTAGTCGGAGAAAATCAGGTCCAGAGCGGCCCGCGTCTCCGGCTCGTGTTCATAGTGCCAATGCGGGTCGTACCAGGCCTGGCTGTTTCGCACCTCATCGACGCGTCAGGCCGAACAGGAACATGTTCTCCTCTCCAGCCTCCTCGGCCATTTCGATGGTCGCACCGTCACGCGTTCCGACGGTCAGCGCGCCGTTCATCATGAACTTCATGTTGCTCGTTCCACTGGCTTCGTAGCCCGCGGTCGAAATCTGGTTGGAGACGTCGCTCGCCGGAATCAGCCGCTCCGCCAGGGAAACGTTGTACTCGGGCAGAAAAACTACCTTCATACGGCCGCGGACAATGGGGTCGCCGTCAATCGTGCCTGCCAGATTGTTGATGAACTTGATGATGAGTTTGGCCAACTGGTAAGCGGGCGCAGCTTTGCCGGCAAAGAAGAATGTGCGCGGTGCAACATCTCCAGATCAGGATTTTGCCGCAGCCGGTCGTAACAAACGATGATCCGCAACGCATTCAGCAGCTGCCGCTTGTATTCGTGGATGCGCTTGATCTGGCAGTCGAAAATCGTATTCGGGATCGACGATCTGTCCCGAAGTGCTTTGCAGCCAATTGGCGAATTTTGCTTTGGCCTCGCGCTTCGACTTGTGGAACGCGTCCTGAAGACCGGAGTCCTCGGCCAATGGTTTGAGTTTGTCGAGCTGGCTCAAGTCAGTGATCCACTTGTCGCCGATCGCTTCGGTAATTGTGCGCGCAAGGCTGGGATTCGATTCCAGCAGCCAGCGGCGCGGTGTAACTCCGTTGGTCTTGTTGTTGAAACGCTCGGGAAACATTTCTGCGAGATCTTTCACCGTTGTCGTTCGCAATAGCTTGGAATGCACGGCGGCCACTCCGTTGGTGCTGTGTGAACCGACAATGGCGAGATTGGCCATGCGAATCTTTCGCGGATGGCCTTTCTTCCACCAGACTGACGCGTTCGACGCGTCCTTCGTCCCCGGGGAAGCGCACCCGAACTTCGTCGAGCAGGCGGCGGTTCACCTCGTAAATGATTTCCAAGTTGCCGCGGAAGAAGCGCTTCAAACCACGCCACGGGCCACTTCTCCAAGCGCTTCGGGCAGCAGTGTGTGGTTGGTGTAGGCCAGGGTTCTCCTGGTCAAGTCCCAAGCCTCGTCCCATCCGAGGTGCGCCTCATCGAGCAGGATGCGCATCAATTCCGCCACTGTCATGGAAGGATGGGTGTCGTTGAGTTGAATGGCGGCCTTGTCAGGCAACTTTTCCCAATCGGTGTTGTGGCGTAGAAAACGGCGTACCAGATCAGCCAGGGAACAAGCGACCAGAAAGTATTCCTGCATGAAGCGCAGCTCCTGTCCGGCGGTCGTCGAGTCGTCGGGATAAAGCACCCGAGTCAACGATTCCGCCTGCAGAGTCCCGCCCAGCGCGCCGACGAAATCTCCCGTGCCGAATTCCTGAAAATCGAAGTAATCGGGAGCCGCTGCGGCCCAAAGCCGGAGAGTGTTGATGGTCTTTCCACCGTAGCCCACCACTGGACGGTCATACGGTATGCCGAAGAGGCTGGATGGGCGATCGGGAATAACATCAAGATGGCCGTCGCGCAACTTGAAGCTGCAGTTGAGCTTGATTTCCACTTTCTCGTGGGCGCGGGCAATCTCCCACGGGTCGCCGTCGCGCAGCCAGTTGTCCGGATCTTCTCGCTGCCAGCCATTCACAAACGACTGGCGAAACATGCCATATTCGTACCGCAGACCATACCCCGTAGCGGGGAGCTGCATGGTGGCCATGGAATCGAGAAAGCAAGCCGCCAGGCGGCCCAGACCCCCATTGCCCAGACCGGCATCCGGCTCCTGTTCGATCAATTCGAGCCAATCGATGTCTTTCTCCCGGATTGCGCTTTGGACGACAGGATCGAGCAACAGGTTCGTGACGTTGTTGGCCAATGAACGCCCCAGCAGAAACTCCATGGAGAGGTAGTAAATGCGTTTGGCATTCTGTTGCTCGTAAGTGTTCTTTGTCGCCACCCAACGCTGCGCCAGGATATCGCGCACGGAATGGGAGAACGCTTCGAAGCGCTCCCGCGCGCTCGCCACTTTCGGGTCAATCGCCCGGTCGAAGACCAGATGACGATCGTAGAGCGCATCGTCCGCTCCTGCAAATGGCATGGAAGCGGACCCGGCTGGTCGAAGAAACTCCGGAACATTGGCCGCTTTGGTCGCCATGGGAACGACCTTGGTGGAATCTGCACGCGCCACACTTTTCGTGCTCATCTGGGGATCCTTTTCTCTCGGGTTATATGAATATGGTCGTGCTCATGATCATTGAAGCCGCGGGTCCACTGCTAATCATTTTAGTCGCTAAGCCGCCACATGGTGATCGTCGTTCCACAGCCGGATTACAGGCTGGGAGCGATTGTGCTCATAACTCAGAGCGCTCAAGCTGGCCGGACTGAGGAGAAAATATCTGCCCCCGGCGCCCGCACTGAGCGCCAGCCAGCGCGCGGTCAACACGCGAATAAAGTGTCCGCTGGAAAAAAGCAGGACATCACCTGCTACGTCACGGATGCGGCGGACCACGCGGTCTGCCCGCTCTCCAATTTGTGCCGGAGATTCACCGCCAGGCGCCCCGTCGCGGAAGAGTTGCCAGTCCGGGTTTCGTTGAAGGATTTCCGCTGAGGTCAGGCCTTCATAGTTCCCGTAATTCCATTCGACCAGATCACGATCAACTTCAGCGCCTGTTCCGAAGCCGGCCAGTTCGCAGGTTCGGGACGCGCGCTGCAACGGGCTGGTGAAGACCTTGGCGAATTTCATTCCCTTCAGCCGCTCCCCAAGCCGCACGGCATTGCGCTCGCCGTCCGGGGTCAGAGGCAAATCGGTAAGGCCGGTATGCTGGCCGGAAAGCGTCCAGGCCGTGTTTCCGTGCCGCGCCATGTACACCACCGGAAGTACTTCGCTCATGCAGTCTTCTCCACCACTCAAACCCGTGCATTCGCAGTTCCAACGTCCTGGACTAGTCGAATCTGCGCTTCGCGCTCTTGATGTGCATTTTAAGGGACAAAGATTTGGCAAGTGACAAACACGCGCGCCACTTATGCCTTTCGCATCCTTATGCTGTCGTTTTCAGGATGCTTAGCCCGCACACTCCCTCCGCGACAACCGGCCTCACTCAGGTGGCCGCGGTTTCCGCGAGACGGGCGGGTACCTCTGTGGCCTCCTCCTGAGGGCGATGGGGTCGTCGTCCGGATCGCTCTGCGGCTTCTGCGTCGTACATCACACGTAGCGACGCTACAACAGGTACGGCCAGGTAAATACCCACGATTCCTCCTATCTCGGCGCCAACCAGGACCGCGAAAATTGCCGCCAAAGGATGTATCTTGAGCTCCCGCCCCATGATCCGTGGCGAAGCATAATAGTCCTGAATCACCCTCCAAACCGCGAGCAGAGCCGCCATCCAGATCCAGTGCAAATGGTTCACAATGCCGACGCCGACAATCGCGGCCAAGGTGGTTACCCAGCCGACCACCGGGATGAATTCCAGTAATCCTCCTAAAATACCCAAGGCAATGGCGTGAGGGAACCGGAGAAGAAGCATCGCCGCGGAATAGAACCCAAAGGAAAGACCACAGAGAACCGCCTGTGCCCTGATGTATGTCGTGAGCATGACGTGCAGTTCGTTCGCCATGGCGCGAACCCTGGGCCGCCGGTGCGCGGGAAAAAACAGCCGAATCAGGATGTCCGCGATATGCTCGCCGTCGCGCAGGAAAAAGATAGCCAGAATTGGAATAAGGAGCAACCAGGCCAGGATCTGCGCTGCATGTGAAAGATAGCGATCCACGGCCGGTACCAGGCCCTGAATGTCCTCCTTGTGCCTTGCCAGGAACGCCCGGAAGCGAAGTTCCTGCTCCTCGCTCCAGCCGTATTTCCCTCTCAGATCGCTCGCGATGTCCCCGGTCGAAAGGCCGTTCAGCAACGCCGGCGTTTCGTCCAGCACCTTCATGGTGTTGCTGGCCAGGCGCGGGGCAAACGAATACCCCAACACTGCAAGCAGCACCACGAACGCCAGGTACACTTCCACGACTGCAGGCCCTCTCAAATTGCGGAAGAACAAGGAATGCCGCTGCAGGAACTTGACCACAGGGTCAATCAGGTAGGCGAAGAACAGGGCAAAGACGAAGATCAGAATGATCCGCCGGGCACTGTAGACCGCTGCGCACACCAAGCCAAAGAAAAGTGTGGTCAGCAGAATATCCACAATGCGGCGTTCAGGGAAGGCCATTTATAGAACCCCAGAGAAAGGCACTGCAAGACAAATGCCACTCCTGCGGCCAAGTCTGTTAACGGGCTTCTGGCGCACTGCCATGCGGGTCCGATGCTTAAGCATGGCGGACGCTACGCCCTCGCCCAATCGACCTTCGTCAAACGCCAAACCTTCGACGGCAAGCCGTGGAAAAGCCCGATTCTGCGCCTGGAACTCAGGGCACCCTGGGGAACATCCGTAGACGGACCCTACATTCTTTGTTATCGTTCAGGCCATTTCCATTGCTGCGCCATTTTTTCCTTGGAGGCTGGCATGGCCCGTTTCGCCACAATCTCCGCCGCTCTCAAGAGGCGCGCGGCCCGAATCGAACTCTTACTCATGGATGTGGACGGCACCATGACCGACGGCAGCGTCATGCTGCTGTCACAGACGGACGGCACGGCCCTCGAGATCAAGACGTTCGACGCCCACGACGGCCAGGGCCTTACTCTGGCGCACACCGCCGGTTTACGTACCGGATGTATCACGGGCCGGGAGAGCGCCGCGCTGATGCGCCGGGCTCGGGAAATGGAGATTGAATTCGTCTACATGAAGCAACGGTTGAAGTTGCCCGCCTATGAGGAAATTCTTCGGAAAGCAGAAGTCGCAAATTTCGCAGTTGCCTATATCGGCGACGATCTGCCCGATATTCCCCTCATGCGTCGCGCTGGTCTGGCTATTGCCGTAGGTAACGCCGTTCCCGAGGTCAAACAAGCAGCCCACTACACTACGAAAGCTCTCGCCGGACACGGCGCGATCCGTGAAGCCGTAGAACTCGTTCTGAAAGCCAAGGGCACCTGGAAAGCGATGATCGACAAAGCCCACGCATAGCGTGTCTGTACAGCTCTTCCCAGATCACACATTCGTCACGCTTTGCTATTTTCCGAGGCACTCTTGGGAATGACAATTTCCCGGCGTCCGAATAGGCGCGCATCGAAAGAGAAAGCGCCGGGGCCCAGGCAAACCACCGCCGCGGCGATCACCGCACACAACGCTGCCGTTGGCGGAGTCACCAGCAGGCCGCCGTTGGATCCTGGAAACCAGGAAAGAAAAGAGCCAAGGCAGACTATCGCAGCCAGAAACGCGGCGAGGCGGGTTAGAAAGCCGACCAGTAGCAGGAAGCCAAGGACGCCCAACGCCGAAACAACCGCCAACACTAACACCCCCGGTTCGCGTCGAAAGCCAAAGGAGACCGCGCCCTCAATGATGAGGACCGCTCCCACTGCCACGCGCAGAAGCAGGAGACCCGCGCCTGGCCACCCGTCCGGAAACATAGAGAACATTTCGAGCAGCGACCATCTCCTTCACGACCAACTTTCAGGATAGAGGTTTTGCTCGGGGGACGAATCCCTACTGACTGGAGTTTTTTTCTACCCCTTTCGAGGTATCGGCGGACTTGGAGCTCGAATCGCCTATCAAAGCTCGATGATCCCGCGGCGCACGCCAATGGCGACCGCCTGGGTGCGGTCGGTTGCGCCCAACTTCTCCATAATGTGCTTAATATGCACTTTCACGGTCTCTTCGGTGATGAAGAGTTTCTCGGCAATGTCACGGTTCCGGTTCCCTCCGGCGATTTGCTTAAGGACTTCGATTTCACGCCCCGTAAGAGTCTCATCACTGTAATGCTCCGCCAGGTGGGCCGCGATCTCAGGTGGAATGCGCTTCTTGCCCGCATGTACCTGGCGAATCACATCCACCAGCTCTTTCGGGGGCATACTCTTCAGCAGGTAGGCGCGAGCTCCGGCTTCAAGCGCTCGTTGGATCTCCACGTCGCCGGCAAAAGTTGTCAAGATAACCACACGAGCTTCAGGAAACTCCGAACGTATCGCGATCATGGTGTCGATGCCGCTCATGTCAGGCAATCTCAGGTCCATGAGAGTCACATCGGGCGAGTGTTCCCGAAACCGCTGGATCGCCTCCTTGCCATTGGCTGCTTCCGCCACCAGAGACATGTCCGGCTGGTTTCTTATGATGGTGGCAATCCCCTCGTGCAGCAGAGGATGATCATCAACGCTGAGGATACGAATTTTCGCGGACGGGCTCATCTATGCTACCCGCTTGTTTGGCGGTGCGCTTCCTTGTCGCGCATAAATCTTTGCGCCGGGCCTGGGGTCCTACACGCGCCTGCGGATTCTGGACACCATATCCGCCCCTTACTTGGGTGTCAACTCGTCTTCCTTCTGGGGACGGTGTAAGCCGGTCAGCCACTTGGAGGTTCGACTCGAAGGAGGCGATTCGAAAGCAATGTGATTGGGGACGCGAAGCTCCACCTCTGTGCCGCCTCCGAGGCGGCTCATAACCCTGAGTTTCCCCCCGATCCTCTCGGCTCGTTCTCGCATTCCTGAAAGCCCCCAGTGTCCGTCGCGGCCCACGCGCAGAACCTGCGGTTCAATTCCGCAACCGTCGTCCTGGACAAGAATTCGGAACTGCTGGGCCGCATATTCGAGATACAGATTTACATTACTCGCTCCAGAGTGGCGGAACGCGTTCACCAGTGCTTCCCGGCCAATGCGGTACACTTCATCCCGCACCCTGGAGCGCAAGGGCAAAGGCGAGCCTTCTACCACAAGGCGGAAGTCAATTCGCTGTTTACCCCATTCTTGCGGAATTTGTGAAAATGAGTTGGTAAGATCGTCCGCGTTCTCGATCGAAGAGCGCAGTCCTCGAATCGCATTGCGGCCTTCCTCGATAACTGGCCCCATCAGTCCCACAACCCGATTCATGGTCGCCCGCGCCGGAGAGTCGTCCGGCAACTGCTCCATTGCAACCTGAAGTTGCATCGACACGCTGAGAAGGCCTTGCAGGAAATTGTCGTGCAATTCCTGAGCGATGCGGGTGCGTTCGGCAAGCCGCTCCTCAAACCGTACGTTGAGTAGTTGAGTCAACTGATGCATTCGCAGGCGGTAGGCCAGCAGGGTGGCCGATCCGGCACATAGTACGCACGCCAGGCGGAACCACCAGGTTTGCCAGAGTGTGGGTTCGACCTCGAACCCAAGTGCCGCCTCCGACCCGTTCCAAAGGCCGCCCCCATTGCTGGCCATGACACGGAACCGGTACTTGCCCGCTCCGAGGTTGCCGTAGGTTGCTTCCAGATTGGTGACCGGTTCGCTCCATCCGTGATCAAAGCCGTCCAGTTTGTAACGGTAGCGGATGCGCTCAGAATTGCTGAGACTCAGCCCCACGTATCGAAACGTCGTCCTCTGCTTTCCGCCAGAAACCCGTATGGGTCCGTGAAGGTCGAGGGCAGTGCCGTCAGCCAAAATCGCCTCGACGTGAACCAGAGCTGGAACCGGATTGGCGGTGGCCCGTGTGGGATTCACCACAGAAAGGCCGCGGTTGGTGGAAAACCAAATGTTTCCCCGCGAATCTGCAACCACAGATTGGTACCGTTTAACGCCCTCGTTACCCAGCAGGCCATCATCGACTCCATAGTCGCGAATATCGTCCTCATTCAGCGCGTCACCCAGCAGGCTGCTGCTCTTTACCTGGATCACGTGGCTGGAAGTCGCAATCCAAAGCCATTCGCCGGCGTCTTCCGCGATGCCGAAGATGGGCTCGCGCAGCGCGGCGGGAACTTGTTCAGGCACATGGACCCGGCCCCCATTCAGGTAGGCCAAGCCGGCAGCGGTACCGATCCACAACACGCCACCTGAGTCCCGGTAGAGGCAGTTCACATCCGAGGAGGACAAACCGTCCTTGGTTGTATAGGTTCGCCAACCACGCTTCGACATCGCGGTCAGGCCGTTGGGGGTGCCGAACCACATCGTGGCGTCAGCATCCTCAGCGATTGAGGATACAGTGTCAGACGCCAATCCGTTCGCAGTCGTGTAAGTTGTGAAATGTCCCTTCCGAAGTTCGCTGACACCACCACTTAGCGTCCCCGCCCAGACCGTTCCGTCGCGACTTTCATACACCGCGAAGACACTGTTTTGCGCGAGGCCGTCGGCTTGGGTGTACGACTTGAGACTCGACGAACCGCCTTCGTCACGCAGGTGAGTCAATCCACCACGCTGCCTTCCGAGCCACAAGTCGTCGCCCCGCCCTGCGATGGAATAGACGATATCCCCGGCCAGTCCAGCAACCTGGAGAGATTTCCCATTGGCCTGGTTCAGCCATCGCAAACCGCCCTCAATGGGCGCAACCCAGACGTGATCGTCGGCGCCCACGTACAACGGCCCCATGCTGGGCGACTTCAGGCCGGGGACCGAGTAGGTGACAAACGCGCTGTCACGCAGACGTTCAAGACCACGCGGGCCCCCAATCCAAATGTTTCCCTCGCGATCTTCGAAAAGGGCGTTCACGCCGCCCTTGCCGGCAAAACCTCCTCGTGCGAAGGAAGAAACACCGCTGGCGTTGACCCGCAGAAGTCCGAGAGCTGTGCCTGCCCAGAAATTTGAGTCCCGGTCTCGAAGCAGGGAAAGAACCTCGACATGTGACAGTTCCGGCGGTACGCCGTCACGGGTGAGTGCGGTTCCGCTCCAGCGCAACACCCCTTTGTTGGTCCCGATCCACAATTCAGAGTTTCCGAGGGGCAGGACACAGTTGACTTTCAGGTCGGAAAACCCGTTCGCGGCTGGGGAAATACCGCCGTTTTGCAGGTAGAAGAGGCCTCGATCCTGCGTCCCCAGCCAAATCCTGCCGTCGGCAGTCGCCGCCATGGCGACCACCGCAGAGGTCGGTGCGGCTAAACGGTGAGGTGTGAGCCCAGTGGACCAACTCAGCCGGGTCGATCTTTCATCAGGAGTTTCTTCGTGGGCGGGGCCGGCAGAATCAGCAAATACGGGCGTAGATGACACGGTGATAAATTGTTTCCCGTTATAAGCGAGAGTGCCCAGGGCGAGGGATGAAAGCAAAACCGCATCCCCGGTTCCCTGGCCCATTGCAGTGATGCCGTTTTCAGCCTCGCCGCGGCTAAGTTCGAAGGTTCCGTCGTGGTAGCGCAGAAGTTTTGTACTGCGCAACAGGATCCAAAGATTCCCGCGTCCGTCCGCCAGTAGCGTCTGCACAGGGCCGATCGCAAGTGAGACGGAATTTGCTTGTCCAAATTGGCGAAAATTCAAGCCGTCGAAACGAAACAGACCCTTATCCGTGCCAATCCAAAGGTAGCCGTCGGTGGTCTGCGCAATAGCCGCGACGGAGCCGCCAGAGAAACCCTTCTCCGAACCCCAGGAACTCTCCGTATACCGCGACACCATGCGATTGGGATCGAGGGCGGACGCGGACACCGTAAAGCACACGGCTGCCGCAACGCCGGCGACGATCCAGTACAACCAGCCAGCCCGGCCGAACATACCGTTACGGAAGGTATTCAAATTTCTCGACCACGACCTCACCGCCCTTCTGTAAGGGGTTTTTGTCACTCGCGAGTACATAGAAAAAGAGCTGGACCCTTTCCTGACCCGGCGTGGGCACTCCGGAGGTGAACTCGTGTTCCGCCGCCACCGGGCCATCGCCTCGGTTCGATTCTCCGGCAACGGTTCTAAACTTGACCCGTCCCGATTCCCATCGCAGGGAGTGAGTCAGGGTGCCGGACGGCGCCTTGAATTGCCAGACATTTCCGGGCACGTAGAACGGCTGAATGCCGTACTGCGCGTTATTCTTATTGGCGCTGTCGCCCCAACGGCTGATCTCGAAGTCCATCTCGCGATAGTACTGGTCGCCTCCCCAATCATCGAACGTATTCACACTAAAAACCGCGGCGGGCTCTAACTGGGAAATGTCACGCACCGTCACCACATAGGTACCGTATCCCAGACTGCGGGTTAAGACCACTTCCGCACACGACCACCGGCCCGCTTTCTTTTTTATTTGCAGATGCAGCGCGCCACTGGCGTCGGTCCAGGCGTTCTCGGGGTCGTACAAATTATTCGTGCCCCCACGATCACTTGCGATGGTGCGTACTTCCCAGTCGTAACCGCTAAACTTCAGCGGCTTTGTGGGGGCCAGGGCCGGCGCGCCGGTGCCTTTGACGATGGTTACCAGAGCCACGGAACCACCTTTGGTGGGGGCAACGTCCAAGGTCGGGGGCGGGTGATAGCCCGGGTCTACCAATAGCGCCGCGTACTCAAATCCGAGGTGGGTCTCGCTGCTCCAGGTTGAGTCCGTTTGAATAGCGATAAAAGGGCGATCGGGCCAGGGCTGTACCCACCATGGTCCACTTCGGGCATAGACAACAATCTGCTGTCCCGGGCGGGCGTTTCTGACGCGCCCCGAGATAGTGTCAGTCTTTTCCCGGCCACCCTGCGCAGCCGGCGGAATCTTGCTGAACTCGATCGAAGGGCCAGGATTGGCTTGACGGGACTGGCAACTGCAGAGCGCGACACAGAACGCCAGCCAGGCCAATTTACACAACAAATCGAATCTCAATTGCATCCGCGCGGCCCTTGCGCCCGACGAGCCTCGAAGTAAGCGAAATGTTCCCACGGTTTGTGATGGCAATTGAAAGGACGTTCCTCACAGTTTGTCAGTTTACACCTTCATGGGACCTGAACCCCACAGCTACGCTGGTTCCGCCGTGTCGCGGAGAAGGGAGGAGAGGTTCCGGCCGACCCGTTTCGTCAGGGCCCGCGCGAGAGGAAGGTTGAAAGGCTACGCCGGAACCGAAATGCCTCCACCGCGACTTGCAAGAAAATGCCAGCCGGTTGTGTCCTCAGTTGCGTAGAACGACGCCTTACGCGCCAACCCAGACTTCATGTCCCCCTTGTTCGGCATAAGCTGCAATCGGTAACTGCGGGGTACCTTGCGCCTGATCGCACTGGTACCCCGAAAAAGACGTTTTTCCCCTCACTTTCGACTTGGAGCGCGAGTTGCGGGCTTTGGGTGTACCTATCGCTTTGTGAAACTGTTCCGCGAGTTTGGCTCGGCCGCGAGCGAGTTGCGCTTTCACAGTTCCTTCGGGTGAACCCAGTTTTGCGGCCGTTTCCTGTATGGAAAGCTCATCGCGCAGACGGAGTTTTAGAGGCGCTCGCTGAGACCGCGGCAGGCGGTCCGTCAGCACGGTCACGAGTTCGTGAAGTTCGCGTTGTTCCAGGATCTGTTCCGGAGTAGGCCTGGGGTCGGCAAGCACCTCCGAAGGGGACCACTGGTCGTCATTGGGAGACCAGTCGAAAGACAGCATCTGGCCTCGCGGACGGCGCCGGATCTGCATGCGCACCGCGTTGATCACGATTGCCATCAGCCAGGTTGACATCTGCGCCCGCCCGTCAAAGCGGGCGATGTGGGTAAAGGCCGACAACATTGCGTCCTGCACTGCATCCTCGGCGTCTTCGGGGTTGCGCAGCCAGCGCATTGCGATGCGCCGGAAACGTGGGAGAGAGTGTGACAGGATCTCGTGGAATTCCCGCCGGCGTTCAGGGCTCGCTTCTTGCAAAATCCCGTGCGAGTTGCCGACACTCGTCTGTGCCTGACTGGTATCAATTGCTGTAACTAGCCCTGTAAGCATTTCCTGAGCCTCCGTTGTTCAGCTGCGGGTTTTACGTGTAATTGCCCACGCGCTTTCCCTCTCTCTGAAGAGCATTTGTTGTGCCATAGCAAAGCGCGTGTGCTTGCCCCTTCATCGTTGGAGCTGCAATCACCTGTAAGAAGCGGTGCAACGCGGCTACGGGTAATCGAACGCTTGGAAAGGATCGTGGAAGACCAATATTCGTTTCCAGCATGACCGTCCACTCTGGCAAGTCGTTATCTCTGTCACATGCCAATTGCTTGTCACTGTTTTTGCTGAAGGGCAGGGCTGGTCAGCTTGGCGGTTTGGGGAAGAATTGTTAAACGACTCTCCAGGAAAGAGATGCGCGCCGAACGGTTTGTGCATATGTGTGGAGGGTGGAATGCTTTCAGGGGAGTTAGGGGGGAATTCCGTTGACACGTGGCGCAGTCACAGCAGCCGTGGGTCTGGCGGTCACCGTGGATCGTGACGGCGAGGGAGTCGTTCTGCGCTTGCGTGGCCACGTCGACATTGACTCCTCGCCCGCCTTCCGCGAGGGACTTCTGGTCACACTACGGGAAGAATCAGCAGGTACGGTCGTCGTGGACTTGACAGGTGTCTCGTACATTGACACTTCCGGCATTGCGACCTTGATCGAAGCACTCAAGGTGGCACGCAATCGCCACGTCACTTTGTGCTTGCAGGGCCTGCAAGGCCGCTTGCTTCATTTATTCCAGGTCACAGGCGTCTTGAGTCTCTTCGAAACCAGCGGCTGTATAGGCGGCTCCTCGGCCGCGAAGGTATCTTGATGGCTACCGTTCTCGAAAGCGTCGGCAGAGACACAATCACGCACCTCGACTATGTCGGGAGTTTGAACATTCAGTTGTGGGCCACGCTGCGCGCCCTGAAAAGCGCGCTGCCGATCATAGGGAACAAGTATCGCTGGCAGGCGACGGTGAGGCAGATGTTGCAGATTGGTGTTGACGCCCTGCCCATGGTCTCGCTGATGGCGATTTGTAGCGGATTCATTCTGGCAATGCAGGGCGCCTCTGAACTGCGCCGTTTTGGGGCTATTCACTTTGTCATCGATCTGGTCGCAGTCGGGTTCACTCGGGAACTGGGCCCTCTGCTCACCGCCATCGCCGTCAGCGGACGATCAGGTTCGGCTTTTGCCGCGGAAATCGGGACCATGAAGGTGACAGAAGAGCTTGATTCCCTTCGTGTGATGGCGCTCGAACCTGTGGAGTTCCTGCTGGCGCCAAAGTATCTGGCAGCGTTGATCAGCGTTCCTTGTCTCAGCGTCATTTCGAACCTTTGCGGCATTCTGGCGGGTGGATTGTTCATGTTCTTCAGCACCCACCTCGTCTCCGCTTCTTGTACCTGCGATACGTCATGACTTCCATCCAGTTACGCGATGTGATCACCGGGCTCATCAAGAGCGTGGCTTTTGCCACCATCATTGCTCATGTGGGCTGCCTGGAAGGCTTCCGTGTCCTCGGGGGGCCCGACTCTGTAGGCCGCTCCACCACCAGCGCGGTGGTGAAGTCGACTTTCCTTGTCATCGTGGCCGACGCCGATCTTCACCGCCATCTTCTACTTCACGGGGTCATCACTGATGCCGATCATTTCGATTCGCGACCTGGTGGTCGAATATGACGGACGCCGCATATTGGACGGGCTGAATCTCGACATCGAACACGGCGAGACAATGGTCCTGCTGGGCGGCAGCGGTTCCGGTAAGAGCACCCTGTTGCGGCAGATCCTCGGACTTGAGCGGCCGAAATCAGGCAGTGTTATGGTGAAAGGCACGGACATAGCCCGCTGCTCGGCGGCCGAATTGAAAACTCTTCGACGCTCCATGGGTGTGGCTTTCCAGAGCGCCTCTTTGTTCAACTCCATGTCGGTCGAGGACAACGTTGCCCTCACCTTGCGAGAGCATACCAAGCTCGCCCCTTCCATCATCGAGCTGGTGGTGTGGATGAATTTGGCCGTGGTCGGGCTGGCAGACTTTGGCAAGTTACATCCCCAGGAACTCTCCGGCGGGATGAAGAAGCGGGCTGCGGTGGCGCGCGCTCTGGCGCTTGACCCGGAGATTCTGGTGCTTGATGAGCCTTCAGCCGGGCTGGATCCCATTGTCGCGGCGGAACTGGATGAACTTATTCTTCTACTCAAAGAGGCCTTCCAGATGACGGTTATCGTCGTCACTCATGAACTGCCGAGCGCATTCCGCATCGCCGACCGTATTGCCATGCTGTACCAGGGCACGTTCAGTTCGATTGGAACCAAAGATGAGATCAAGGCGAGCCATAATCCCAGGGTCCGGCAGTTCCTCGACCGCGTTCCCGAGGATATGGCGAAAACGCCTGCAGTAGCCGCTTACTTCGAGAAATACCTGCAGGGTCAGGAGGCATAACAGTGACAACAGAAGCAAAAGTCGGGGCCTTCGTGCTGGGGTGTTCCGCCATCCTGGCCTTCACCATCGTCTACCTGATAAGCGCGCAGTTCAGCGGAGATACGGTTCCGTACCGGACCTACTTGCGCTACGCAGGCGGGCTTGAGCCGGGCGCGACGGTGCTGTTTGGCGGAATCACCGCGGGCAAAGTGACGGCTGTGCGCCCCTGGAAATCGGACCCAACCAAAATCGAGATTCTAGTGGACGTGAAACAGGGCACCCCGCTCAATGAAAAGTCGATAGCCAAGCTCGGTCTGGTCAGCATCATGCAGGGCGCTTCGCTCTCAATCACCACCGGCAGCAACGATGCCAAACGTCTTCCGCCGGGGGCCTTGATTCCCTCGCAGGAAGCCGCCAGCCTGGATGAGATCGCCGGCAAAATGGCCGGTGTCGCTGACAACGCAAACGCTTTGATCTTGCAGGCGCAGGGGGAATTGCAGGGCATCACCGGCGATGCACGAAGTCTCCTGGCCAATCTGAATACTGTCACCGGACCGGCTAACCAACAGAAGATTCAGGCGGTTTTGGATCACGTCAACGGAATGCTGGCGACGGAAGGCCCGAAAATCGATCGGATTTCTGATCAAGTCATCGTACTCAGCCAACATGCCGATGAAACCATGCAGAACCTGAATGGCACGATCACCGATGTGCGCGAGCCCGTTCGCAAAGACCTGGCCGAGTTGCAGACCACGTTGCTGCAAGCCAGGCAATTGCTGTCGGACATGCAGGTGATGGTGCGAGCGAACGACTATAAGATAGACGACACGGTGGAAAATCTGCGGACCGCAACCGACAACCTGGACCAACTCACCGACTCACTGAAGCAGCGTCCGTGGAGTTTGATTCGGATTAAACAACCCAAAGAACGCGAAGTCCCGCAACAAAAGTGAGGTGCATATGAAACAGCATCGGATGACGGTCCCGCTTGCGTTGTTAGCCCTGGCTGTCCTGGCGGGCTGCGGGGGCGCGGCAAAATACCCGAACTACTACACGCTGCAGGTACCGCCGCCGCCCGATCCTCCGGCCGAGGCCGGCGTCCATACCTGCCTGGCGATTCGCGAATTTCGATCGCCTGTCTACCTGCGGCAGGGGGCTATTGTTTACAAAACGTCTCCCGAACAGATCGGCTTTTACAATTACCATCGCTGGGCTGTGGACCCGCGAGACTTCGTGACCAACGCGGTCGCGGATCGTCTTCGCGCCAGTGGAAAGTTCACCCAGGTTAAGCTGTACGACGGACGTCCTGACATCGACTACGTCCTCAGTGGGCGCCTGGAGAAGCTTGAGGAAATTGACTACGACGGCGGAGTCAAGGTTGAAGTGGCACTCTCAGCTCAGATGCTGAACCTTGCCACCGGTTCGACGGTCTGGACCAACAGTGTCTCCGAAATCGGAACTGTTGGTAGGCACGATGTTCCCTCGGTGGTATCCGAGATGAACCGCACCATGGAACGAGCGATCGAAAAGCTGTTGACGCCCCTCCCGACCACCGAACCGTACGGGGGGACCCAGGCGTCGGATTCAAAGCAACCGGGGCGTGGAGAGTGATACCCTGAAAGTAGCGCTTTATCGAAATCCGGGCTACGGATCTCATAACCGCAGGCGAGAGAATGCAAGCTTTCTCAGCGCAGCTTGACGGAACAGTCCGTGATGCTCCCCGGCTGACCAAGTTCTTTCAAGATTGAACTCGGGGCGTTCACGACGGACGATTACTGAGCCCCATCGAAGTCGTCATCACAGGAGAAAACGCATGACATTATTAGAGTCACTTAAGCAATACACAACCGTAGTAGCCGACACCGGAGACATTGAGGCCATCCGCCAGCATCGGCCGCAGGACGCTACCACCAACCCTTCTCTTCTGTATCACGCCGCTCAGATGCCGGCGTACCGGCATTTGGTAGACGAAGCGACGGAGATTGCCTCCGAGCTGGGCGGCGGCCAATCCAAGATGGCGGAAGAGTTTATTGACAACCTGTTTGTCCTGTTCGGATCTGAGATTCTCAAAGTGGTTCCCGGACGCGTTTCCACGGAGGTGGCCGCCAGCTTGAGCTTCGACACCCCCGGCACCGTCGCCAAAGCCCGCAAGCTCATTTCCCTCTATGAAAAAAAGGGTGTGGGGCGGGAGCGCATCCTGATCAAGGTAGCCAGTACATGGGAGGGAATCCAAGCGGCTAACATGCTTGAGGACGAAGGCATCCACTGCAATTTGACTCTGCTGTTCAGCTTCGCCCAGGCAGCTGCGTGCGCCGAGGCTGGAGTCACTTTGATCTCGCCCTTCGTGGGACGCATCTACGACTGGTACAAGAAAGAGGGCGGCGGCAAGGAAATTCCTCCAGACCAGGATCCGGGTGTCGCGTCGGTTACGCGCATCTACAACTACTACAAGAAATATGGTTACAAGACCCAGGTGATGGGCGCGAGTTTCCGCAACACCAACCAGATCATCCGTCTGGCGGGCTGTGATTTGCTGACCATCAGCCCCGAGCTGCTCGATCAACTGGAGCACACGGAGGGTACGCTGGAGCGCAAACTTGATCCGGCCAAAGCCGCTCAGGCGAACAAGGACGAACGGCTCCGTCTTTCGGAGAAGGCTTTCCGCTGGATGCACAACGAGGACGCCATGGCGACGGAAAAACTGGCCGAAGGCATCCGCAAATTTAACGCCGATGCGCGCCGCCTGGAAGAGTACGCGCTTTCCCAGGTTGCCGAAAAAGTCAGCTGAACAGGTGAAAGGGGGTCGGAGCGAGCCTTAGCCCGCCAGCGCCTGCGGACGGGCATTGTGTGCCCTCTCCCGACCTCCTGAACTCGGACGCATTCGATATCCTGCTGGAGGACAACCCTGCCAGAAACGGATAGCCCTTCCGGGATAGAACCCGGCATTGACGAGTACCTTCGCAAGAGACTGATGCCAGTCGAGGGCGTGATCCCACGTCTGGCTGCGACCGACATGTACGGGAATTCCATTCCCGCAGGAAGCGTCGGCGGCGATCTCTTCGAGTACATCAACTTCCACCAGCGCTACAACATCGACGCGCGTATTGCGGACGCACTGCGGTTGTCCAGAGAGTATCTGCAACAGCTCCCTGAAGGCCAGATTCCGCGTAACCCGGTTGACGAGCATGTGGAGTGGCTAAAGTCCAAGTCTGACCCTGGCAATGTGCGAGAGGCTGACTATAGACGGGCGAAAAGTTCAGAACAACTGGAAGTCGTCGACAGTCTGCGCGAACTCTTTACGACCGCCGGCGTCTTATTGGTCGATGCTCAAGGACACGGCATAATCTCGGCCAAGATCGCTTCCACCGTGCACGACACTTTTCATGCGCTGATGCTCACCGAACTCGATCGCTACGGAAAGACAACTCCGGAGCTGTTTGAAAACATCAATCTCCGGCTGGCGCAATCGGTCTCCGCCCGCAATGCATTGGGCCTGGACACGCTGGACGAATCGCGCGAAATCGCCACCATGCTCTATGGCGAAATACGTCCCAGTGGACATTTCCGCTTTGTAAATTTCGGTGGTCCGCCGCCGCTGGTGTTTTCGGCGGAGTACGGGTGCTTCGTGGCGATGAATACCGATCACCTGGTGCAATTCCCGGCGCTCGGGTTGGAAATTCCTGAGGACCATCCCGACCGGAACAAGTATTTTTCCATGGCAGTGCGGCAACGGCAAATCAACTCCTCTGATGTGGCGGAGATCACGTTGATGAGCCCGGGAGACATAATTTTTCTGTACTCCGACGGGGTCTATGACGGCAGCGATGAAGAGGATCGTTCACGGCTCGAACGCATCGTTCGTGACCATAAGGGGCATGCCGCCAAGGAGATTTGCAACGCAATTCTGGACTATGCATTAGAGCAGGACCGACTTCTTCGGCAAGCCGGCGAAGAAGACCGGGTTGACGACAAAACCGCCTTTATCATCAAGCACAGCTGATCCTGAGTGGAGTCCCGTGGGGTCGACAACTAGTGAGCGGTCGCTGCGGCCGGCTCACTCCTTTCTCCGGCGGCAAGATTCTCGGAGGCAATCTCGCGATTGAAGTTGAAATCAGTGGGCACGACGCCTGTGATAAGCCGCGCTCCGCGACTGGATGTCACATCCTGGATTGCCCACTTGATGAAAACGATGATGCGACTCTGAAACTCAACTATGTACATCAGGTGGATGAACACCCAGACCAGCCAGGCCGGCAGGCCGGCAAGATGGACGCCGAAAACGTTGGCTACTGCCGCTGCGCGCCCGATCACCGCGAGGTTTCCTTTGTCGAAGTACTTAAAAGGCTTTTGCTTGGGTTGATCTTTTACTCTCCTCACAATAGCTTTTGCGGCATAGGCCCCCTGTTGCATCGCGACCTGCGCCACGCCCGCCAGCGGAGTTCCGCTTGCGTCTAAAGAGAGTGCGAGATCTCCCACGATGTAGATGTCCGGAAAATCCGCAATGGTAAGGTCGGGACCGACTTTGATCTTTCCGCTCCGATCGGTCTCGGCTCCGGTTCGTTTGGCTAACGTTTTCCCCAACGGTGCGGCTGTGACCCCGCCAGCCCATATGACGGTTCTGGTAGAGAGGCGCTCTGCGGAACCATTGATTCGGAGGCTCACCCCCTCTTGATCGACCTGGTCAACCATGGCACCCAGCCTCGTATGCACTCCAAGCTTTGCCAGGGACCGTTCTGCCTTCTGTGCCAGATCTTCGGGAAAGGATGGGAGCAGCCGCGGGCCTCCATCCAGCAGAATGATCTGCGCATCTGCGGGATGTATGGAGCGAAAATCGTTCTTGAGCGTCTGCCGCGCGATTTCGCCGATGGCCCCGGCCAATTCGACGCCGGTAGGCCCGGCTCCCACGATCACGAAAGTCAGCCAGGCGCGCCGCTGAGCGGCATCAGAAAGCCGTTCTGCTACTTCAAACGCGTACAGAATCTTATGCCGGATGCTGGTTGCTTCCTCCAGGCTTTTCAGGCCAGGAGCCCATTGCTGCCACGCGTCGTGGCCGTAGTAGGAGCTTTGCGAGCCGGCCGCCACGATCAGAAAGTCATATTCGAAACTGCCGCCATCAGCCAGCAAAACCTGTTTGGACACCGGGTCAATATCCTGCACGTCTCCCAGCAACACGCGAGTATTTTTCTGGCGGCTCAACACCCCGCGCAGGGGCGCAGCGATCTCGCCGGGTGAAAGGGAACCGGTGGCTACCTGATACAGCAGCGGTTGAAACAGATGATAGTTACGCCGGTCGATCAGGATGACGTCAAGCGGCGCCGATTTGAGCGCCTGCGCCGCGGATAAGCCTCCGAATCCGCCCCCGATAATGACGACCTTTGACCGTTCACTCATAAGCCTTCGCACTCCGTTCTTTCTCGTAGCGCCGCCGTCTGCGCGGTCTCGCTGGCAATAAGCGCACGATGCCGGAGCTACCTTCTTCGAAGCAAGACCACAACCGATCTCGGAGCCACCTCGTAATTCGTGGTCCCCAGAGGAATGCCGTTCGCCGAGAAATCCTCGGGGCTTGGCAACGCAGTGTCCACGATTCTTCTCCATTCCTCCGCCGTACCTTCCTGAATGCGAAACTCCAAGGTTTCCCAATATGCGTTGATCATCACGTAGATATCGTTGTCATTGTGCGAAGCGCCGTGCAGACAGAACGCCAGGCTGCGGGAGTCATACGACAGGTCGGCCCGTTCACCAGTTCCGTACCAGGCGACATCTTCCCGCCAGAAGCGGCTGCGGCCGAGCGAGGGATGTTTCTTCCGGAACGCAATCATGTTCTTGAAGAAGCGAAAGGTGTCCTGATTCGTGTGAAGCTGGCTCCAGTCCAGCCACCCGGTTGGATTGTCCTGGTTGTACGGATTGTTGTTGCCGAACTGGGTGTTCAGGAATTCATCTCCGGCCCGGAACATGGGGGTGCCGTTCGCCAGCATGAGCAGGCAGCAGAAATTCTTCACCTGCTTGCGGCGCAGCGCCAGCACATCGCGGGGCGCGCCTGCATCGCCTTCGTAGCCGCAATTCCAGCTGTAGTTGGCATTCGTGCCATCCGTGTTGTCGTTGCCGTTCGCCCAGTTGCGTTTCTGGTTGTAAGCGACGAGGTCGTACAGAGTAAAGCCGTCGTGCGAGGTCACGTAGTTCACGCTTTGATAGGCGTGATACGCGTCAGCCCGGCTGTCGGGGAAAAAGTCATCGCTGCCGTAAATACGCCGCATCAGATCAGGAACCATTCCCGCATCACTTTTGACAAAACGGCGGACGTCGTCGCGAAACCGTCCGTTCCACTGCAGCCAGGTTATGCCGGGGAAGCCGCGGCCCAGTTGATAGGCGCCCGTGTCCCAAGGCTCCGCGATCAAGCGTAACTGGCCGAGCTCCGGATCGGCGGCAATTTCACTGAAGATGGGAGCGTGGCCCCAGTTGAGCGAGCCATCCTCGTTGCGGCTGAACACCGAGGCCAGATCAAAACGGAATCCGTCGATGTGCATCTCCCGCTTCCAGTAACGCAAGCTGTCCATCACCATCATGCGCACATGGGCCTGGCCGAAATTCAGAGTGTTGCCCGTGCCGGAATAATTGGCGTACGGGTTGGCCGGATCGCCAGACATCATGTAATAGCCCTGGCTGTCGATGCCCTTATAGCTGTAAATGGGGCCTCTGTGGTCCCCCTCGCAGGTGTGGTTGTACACCACGTCGAGCACCACTCCGATGCCGGCCTGATGAAATGCTTTGACCATCTGTTTGCATTCAAGGTGCTGGTCGTCGTTGTCGCTTGTACTGGCGTATTGCGCATGGGGCGCAAAAAAATTAAGAGGCATGTAGCCCCAATAATCGCCCTCTTGCGGGTCGCGCTGGAAAATCGGCATCAGCTCGACCACCGTAATTCCGAGCTCTTTCAGATAGGGGATCTTCTCCACCAGACCCGCATAAGTTCCGGCGCGAGCGGAAACGACGCCTGAGTTGGGGTTTTTGGTGAAGCCCTTCACGTGGAGCTCGTAGATGATTGCGTCCGACTCGTGTTGTGGCGGCTGGTCTCCCGTCCAATCAAATCCCGCGCGGTGCACACCCAGCGTGCCCAACGGCGCCCGGCCCGCATTTGTTCCTTCTCTCATCGCCAATTTGCGGTCAAACGTGGGCGGGAAAAATACACATTTTGCGTAGGGATCGAGCAAAATCTTCTGGGGATCAAAGCTATGAACGTCGCGCCCAGCCTCCCCCGACACGGAATACCCGTAATAAGAAGCGTCTCCAATTTCGGAGAGCGGTATTCGACAGTGCCAAACTTGTCCCGACTTGTTACTTAGAAAGTCGAAGCGGTAGGCCAGCAGCGGATTCACCAAGTCGGTGGCCGCATAGAGCAAGAGCGTGACGCTCTCCGCATGCTCGGCGTGAAGGGCGAAGTTGAACGCTTGCTCCTCTTCCATCCACGTGACGCCAAGCGGCAGGGGGCTGCCTTCGGCCTGCTCCCACGTCGGGCGCCTGGCGGGCGAAGCGGCCTCTGGCCGGGTGGTTAGGCCGGAATCGCTTTGGATCGAGGGGTTCACTTTGCCTCTTTCACACTGTTTGTTCCCCAATCATACTGTCTCCTATGCGAACAGTGAACGCATCACGCGATGGAGTGCTTATTCGCTCCCCCGTCCGTGGTAGCTGGAAATCAGTCAACTTAGTGATGCGCTGCCCTCCCGAAGTCCACATCGTGTCAGGCCACGGAGCGGGAGCGGCGAAGCACAGCGTTCCATGGACATCTTCTGGTGCTTTCGATTCCCATGCTCCTGGTGGGCGAACGCGTACCGTACCCCGGTCTGGCTGGACTTCAGGAGGCCACGAACACGCTCGCAGCGTGTCCGTGGCGATCTGACAATTACGCCTTCACGAACTCGACATCCAAAGTGATGATTACCTCGTCGCCAACCAGAATGCCGCCGGTTTCAAGCGCCGCATTCCAAATCAGGCCGAAATCTTTGCGATTAATCTTGGTGGTGGCTGACACGGCAACCCGCGTGTTGCCCCATGGATCCTTGGTCGGAGGAGTGGGGCCTTCGACCGCAAAGACCACCTTGCGGGTGACTCCTCGGATGGTTAAATCGCCCTCGGCGGAAAGTTCTCCATCGCGAACCAAACTGATGCGGCTGGACGTGAAAGACAAAGTGGGAAACTTCTCCGCATGGAGGAAGTCGGCGCTCTTGAGGTGCGCATCACGCTGGCCGTCATGCGTTTCGATCGAGACGGCTTCGATTGAAGCCTCGACCCGGGAATTCGCAAGGTTGGATTCGTCGAGAGTCAATTTTCCCGTGACTTTGGAGAACCGGCCCTTCACATTAGAGATCATCATGTGCTTGACCTTGAATTCGGCCACTGAGTGTGTGGGATCAATGTTCCAGGTTGTGGTTGAGGTTTGCGGTGCAGTCAGTGTGCTCATGGTTTTCGTCCTTTCTGCTGAATTAGATGTGTTGCGACGATAATCGTTGCAACAAATAAATAAGACAAATTATCCCTCCACCATTGCCTTGCCAACGCCCGGACCTTCATTTCGCCTGCTAACCCGAACGTGGTACGTCCTGAATAGCCTTCCGGGGTAGCTCAAAAACCCTGTATCTCGTGATGTGCCAATGAGAGCGGTCTGAGAAAGTGAGTGGGACTGGACGACGGAAATTCTAACGATCCAGGCAATCCGGTCCTGTTGCTCTGAACAATCTAGCTGCCGGAGGGCATTGAACATGGCGACTTCTCCCATACCCGTGACCACACCCCCCAGGGTGGTTGAGCAGGTTCCCTCACGCTTCAAATCGGTCTGGCAAAAGTATGGAACGCCATTGATTGTGGTGCTGCTGGCGGTAGCCGTGATTGCGACCATTACGCGCAACTGGAATGGCTGGGAGGGCGGCCGGGTCGAGCAAGTCACCAACGATGCTTATGTTCGCGGCGATCTTACCCCGCTGAGCACCAAGGTTCCGGGTCTGGTCCGAGAGGTCAAGGTCAACGACTATCAGGCGGTGCGCAAGGGTGACGTGCTGGTTCAACTGGATGACGAAGACTACAAAGCCCAGGTAGCTCAGGCGGCCGCGGGCGTCGAGGCGGCAAAGGCGGCTCTCGAAAACAACCGGCGGCAGCGTGAGCTGCAGGATGCACGCATCGACCGCGCACTGGCCGGCATCGACCAGGCCAACGCGCAAATTGCGGCGGCGCAGGCGGGCAAGGAGGCGGTGCAGGCGGACGTGACTCGCACCCGCGCAGAGCGGGCCCGGCAGGAAGCCCTGCTCAAGGCGAACTCCGCGACCCAGCAGAAGGTTGAATCTGCTGTCGCCGACGAGCAACGGTTCACTGCGCAAGCGGCCAGCCGTGATGCTGACCTGGCTCAGGCCCGTACCTTACTTCGCAGCAACGAGTTGGCTGTGGAGGCTGAACGTCGCAGCAAGGCCGTCCTCGAATCTCAACAGATGCAGCTTGTTGCCGATCTCCACGCCAAAGAAGCTGGGTTGACGGTGGCGCAGGTGAACCTGGGTTACACGCGCATCGTCGCGCCGGCGGACGGAACTGTGGGCGAGCGCCAGGTACGGCCCGGGCAACTCGTGGCTCCCGGAACCCAAGTCATGCCATTTGTGGAAAGCATCAGGTGGGTGCTGGCGAATTTCCGCGAAACGCAGTTGACCAATATGAAAGTCGGCGACCCGGTGGAAATTCGCGTCGATGTTTATCCCGACAAAGTCATAAAGGGAAGAGTACTCGAGATCGCCCCGGCCAGCGGATCGCAATTCGCGTTGCTGCCGCCGGATAACGCCACCGGCAATTTCACCAAAGTCGTGCAGCGAGTGCCGGTCAAGATTGCGCTGGAAGACTCGGCCCTCACCGCACAATTGCGTCCCGGACTTTCCGTTGTCGCGACCGTGCGTACCAAACACTGACTGAAACAAACCATGGCCTCAACGAGCATATTTGCGCCCACCCCCGACCCAGCTCGCGCGAACTGCCGCCGCGGCGATGCCCGGGGAACTGTCGAAAAGCCCAGTGCTGGGAATATTGGGGGTAATCATAGGCGCAGGCGTGGTCACCCTCACCGGCCGCATGATTTCGCTTGGGCTTGCCGATCTTAAAGGCAACGTCGGGATCAGTTTCGACGATGGCGCGTGGATCAGCACCGCTTTCAACGATGCACTGATGTTTATCGGGCCTCTTACGGTTTACTTTGGTGCCTTGATTGGGCCGCGCAAGGTTCTATTCTTTGCCGCGACTACGTTTACGCTGGTTTGCGCCTTTGCTCCCTTCATCCACAGTTACAGCTTGCTCATCACCGCAATGGTTGTGGCGGGGCTTGCGTCGGGCACGTTTTATCCGCTCACGCTGACCTTTGCCCTGCGGAATATTCCGCTGCGATTTCTCCCCTACACCATGGCGCTCTACGCGACCTCTGTGGATGGGGCCGTCAACATTGCCCCATCGCTCTACGGCTGGTACCGCGACCATCTCTCCTGGCACTGGATGTTCTGGAACTCCACCCTGATTACGGCATTCATGATGCTCTGTATTTATTTCGGAATACCGAAGTCTCCCGCAGCAAAAAAGTCCGGTTCGCCGCCCAGCTTTGCAGGGTTCCTGTACTGGAGCGCTGGATTGGCGCTGCTCTACGCAGCCATCGATGAAGGCCAAAGGCTCGACTGGTGGCGGTCCGGCGTCTTCAACGCCCTGTTCTTCGGCGGCCTGGTTTTTCTTATGAGTGCGATCGTGCGCCGTTTGCGCGATCCCAATCCGCTGATTGCCATGCCTTATCTCCGGCAGTGGAACACGATACTGCTTGGCATTTCACTGTTCACGTTTCGCTTCTGCCTGGTCGCAACCATCATCCTTATTCCGATGTCCCTGTCGATCCACGGTTTCGAGGCCGATCAGATCGGGCCGGCCGTGATTTGGAGCGCCGCTCCCTTGCTTTTTGTGGCCCTTTTGGCTGGGCTTCTGTTGGGGCGGGGGGTGGACTCCCGCCTCCTCATGGCTTCCGGATTTGCTTGTATGGCATTTGCCTGCTATCTGAATGCGGATTTGACCAGCGCGTGGTCGGCGTCGAATTACTTCCGCACCGAGTTATTGATGGGAATTGGGCAAGCCTTCGCCTTTATTGGCTTGGTTGGAACGATCATCTTGCAAGGAATCTTTTCGGGCGGTTTATCGAAGCCGCAATGGATTCTGACATTCTCCGCCTTCTTTCATACGGTGCGGCTGTTTGGCGGAAATCTGGGCGCGGTGTACATGCAACACTTCGTGGCGCAGCGAGAGAAATTACATTCCAACCTGCTTGGACTGCACGTGCAGAGCGGGAGCTGGATCACGGATACCAACATCCGCCAACTGACGGCCGGGCTGTCTTCAAAATCTTCCGGCCTTTCAGCGGCAGCCGGGCGCGCCGCCGGCGTCATCGCGGGCCGGCTTCGTCTTCAAGCTTACATATTGAGCATTAATGACGGGTTTTATTTGGTGGCGTGGGTGTGCGTCGTCTCGCTCGTGCTGATTGTCCTGCTGCGGAAATCTCCGCTGAACTATGGCGACCTTACCACCATTCAGGAACAGCTGACCACGCCTCCGGAGGTGAAATCATGAACGCCTCTATCAATCCGCGGAATCGCCGGTTCGGGCGATGGGCAACGGTGGTGGCTTGCTGTTTCGCAGCGGTAACAATTGTGCCTGCCCAGCAAGTAGACTCAACGGCGCCCCGCACGATCAATCTGCACGAAGCGGTCGAGTTAGCACTGAAACATAATCACGTCGTCCGGATCGCCTCCTTGCACGTCGAGGAGGAGCAACACGCCAAAGAAGTTGCTCGCAGCGCCTACTATCCGGTGTTGAGGAATGACAGTACCTTCGTCCATGTGACGGACACTCAGTTTATTGGTATTCCGGCCGGAGGCTTGGGCGTCGTGAGCGGCACTCGAATTCCCGCGGACACCGTGGTTCTTAACCAGGGAGGACAAACCTTCGAAACCAGCGGAACGGGGCTGACCCAGCCGCTTACCCAGCTTTTCAAAATCAAATCGGGCAATGATGCGGCGCGTGCGGAGCTGAACGCGAGCCGCGGCAAGGCCCGGGGAGTGGAGAACGATGTTGCCCTGAAAGTTCGCCAGCTCTACTACAAGATTCTGGTGGTGCAATCGCAGCATCAGGCCATCGAGGCCAAAAGCCATGCCCTTGAGGAACTGCAGGGCGAACGGGTGCAGCAAGTCAAATACGGCAGCACGCTGGAAGTGGATCTCATCGAAAGCCGGGCACAGTTGCTG
Source organism: Terriglobia bacterium (assembly GCA_963765285.1). Taxonomy (GTDB): domain Bacteria; phylum Acidobacteriota; class Terriglobia; order Terriglobales; family Acidobacteriaceae; genus CAVWZH01. Next base: position 659,472 of record CAVXVR010000004.1, on the reverse strand, counting down.
CAGGCAAAACAGGAACTACTGACAACCGAGTTGCAGCTTTCGGACCTGCGCCTCCAGTTCAACGATGTTGTGGGACTTCCCCTTACGAGAGAGGTAGTCCTCGATCCAGACGTTCCGGTCCCCTCCGGCACTTGCCAGCGCGAAGAATGCATAAAGGTCGCTTTGGACGCTCAACCCGAAATTGCGGAAGCACGTGCCATGGTGGAGAAGGCCTCGGCCGGAGTCCAAGCGGCGAAACGCGAGTACATTCCCGACGTCGAAGCCTTTGCCCGGTACAGCTACCAGAACAATGTCCCTTTTCTGGCCCGCAACTTCGGAACATTCGGCGTCCACTTCAGCTACGACTTGTTCGATGGAGGAAAAAAACGGGCTACACTTCGCGAACGCGATTCGCAACTGGCGCAGGCGAAAGAAAATCTTGCCCGGATCACTGACGAAGTCGAAGTGAGAGTGCAAAGCGCCTACAACAAGGTAGAGCGTACGCAACAGATGATCGCGGTATCCCAGGAGTTGCTGGCAACCCGCAAAGAAGCCCGGCGGGTTTCGGCTCAGCAGATGGAACAGGGAGCCTATCTGCGGTCGCAAACCGAGGCGGCCGCCGCGCAGGAATTTGAGGCCCAGACGCTCCTGTTGCAATCGCAACTCGAATACGCCCAGGCGCAGGATGAGTTGACACAAGCAATAGGACTGGCGGAACGATGAAGGCAGCTAGTGGATTGGCGAAGTCCGGGGAAATCCAAGGCGGCGTTACGCGTGTATAGCGCTTCCAATTCGAAACACGGTGCCTGGGTCACGGCAATAGTCTTCCTGGGGGTGCGTTGCGCCTGCGCTCAGCAAGCCAATGACCTGCAGCAACAGCTCCAGCAGCTGAAGCAGCAATACGAGCAGACCACGCAAGACTTGCAGCAGCGAATCGCCGCGCTGGAGCAGCAGATCGAAAAACAGAACCAGGCGGCGGCCCAACAAAAAGAGACCGCAGAAAAAACCAGCCAGGCCACGGTCTCGGCCGCCGAACTCGCTGCGGAGAATGCCGTCAAGAAGGTGTTGTTCGGAAGCGCAAATGAGGTGGGCGCAAAATACCAGGGAGATGTCCCCTCGCAGCCGACCTACGACCTGTTGCAGGAAGCGGAAACCAAAATCCAGGGCCTGGAGCAACAATTAGGCACCTTTGAATTCCACGGTTATTTTCGTTCTGGTTATGGACTGAATAGCCAGGGCGGGCAGCAGGTCGCTTTCCAGGCGCCGGGCGCGGGCGCGAAATACCGACTGGGCAACGAGGCCGAAACCTATGGCGAGTTTATTTTTGTCAACAATTGGCTGAACCCGGAACACGACTCCGATAAGGCCTGGTTCCACACCGAGGTCATGATCGAAGCCAACACCACTGATTCTGCGAGCTACGCGAACTTCGCGAACGGTACAGGCGACGATCAGTTTCGCCTGAGAGAAGCGTTCGTTCGGGGCGGGAATCTTTTCGAGAGCCAGCCCGACGCCAAGTTCTGGGCCGGCGAAAGATATTACCGCCGCCAGCACATTGAGATCGACGACTTTTATCCTCTCGACATGAGCGGGTACGGGGCGGGCGTGGAAGACATCAGTTTGAGGTTCGGCAAGTTGGCGGTAAGCTATCTGGCCGGCGCGCGACCCGATATCGAGACGCAGAACGGCAACTACATCAAGAGCAACGTGGACGTCCGCTTATACGACTTCAAGGGCCCGGCTGGTCTGTGGGGGGCCTGGTTTAATTTTGCCACCGGCAAAGGCGGTACGACCCCGACCGGCACGGTGATTCCCACCAGCAGCGGCTACGCCTTCGGAATACGGCATCAACGCCTGGAATGGCACGGCGGCTTTCACACCCTGGGAGTCCAATATGGGACCGGCCCGGCCAGCAACTTCAGCACATCCATTGACGACCCGACCCGCTTTATCAATAGCACGGCGCGGTTCCTGGTGACTGAGCAGGTATTGGTTCAGCCCAACGACAGATTCGCGATCATGCCAATTTTTGTTCTCCAGCGGACAAAAGACGGCGACCCTCAACATGGATGGGACCAGTGGGTTTCGTTTGGGGCGCGCCCGGAAGTATTCTTTACCAGGTATCTCTCGTTGGCGTTCGAGGGCGGCTTCGACCACACTCACAGCAGCACGGGCCAATATGATGGCTGGTTGCGAAAGTTCACCATCGCGCCGCAAATCGGGGCGGGCCAGAAGTTTTTCAGTCGTCCTGTGTTGCGCGTGTTCCTGACTTACGCCAACTGGTCGGACGGACTGCGCGGATTTGTGGGCGGCGTCCCTTTTCAGAATCGGACCGACGGCCTTACCTACGGAGTTCAAGCGGAAACCTGGTGGTAGAAACCGGAGGCCTATAAATGGCGAGTGGGGAAATAACGGCTGGTTCAGCGACGCTGCAAAATGTATCGGCGGTCACGAGCGCTCCGAACTACACCCGTCCACTCGCAATCGTGACGACGCTGTTTTTCATGTGGGGTTTCCTGACTTGTCTGAACGATATTCTCGTGCCGCATCTGAAGTCGATCTTTGACCTCAGTTATGCGCACGTCATGCTGATCCAGTTTGCATTCTTTTCTGCCTACTTCTTGTTCTCGATTCCCTGGTCGAAGGTCGTCAATGTAATCGGTTACCAGAAAAGTATGGTGGCCGGCTTACTGTGCATGACGGTGGGAGCATTTCTGTTTGTTCCGGCGGCTTCGTTCGCGTCATTTCCGCTGTTCCTGGGGGCGCTTATCGTGCTGGCCGCGGGCATCACCGGCTTGCAGGTGGCGGCCAACCCGTATGTAGTGGTTCTGGGCAAACCGGAAACGGCCTCAAGTCGGCTGGACCTGACGCAGGCTTTCAACTCCCTGGGCACCACCATCGCTCCCAAACTTGGTGGCTTGCTGATTCTGAGCACCGTGCCCCTGGCCGTCGAGGAATTACACCGGCTCACTCCACAGGCTTTGCATGCGTACCGTGTGCAGGAAGCCGCCTCGGTGAAAATGCCCTACATCGTGATTGGGGTCGCGCTCCTTCTCCTGGCGGGGATGATTGCGCTGTCGAAGCTGCCCAAGATTGAACATGCTGAATACCGCCCGGGAAGGGCGATGGGAGATTCAGTCTGGAAACACCCTAACCTGATACTCGGCGCACTTGGGATCTTTGCCTACGTAGGGGCGGAAGTCTCCATCGGCAGCTTTCTGGTGAACTATTTCGGCCAACCGGACATTGCGGGTTTTTCGGCAAAGACAGCAGCTGGTTATGTTTCGTTTTACTGGGGTGGCGCCATGGCTGGCCGCTTTCTGGGAGCGGCTATATTGCGGCGGGTCAAAACCGGGCATCTGCTTGCGCTGTTTACCGTTTGCACTTCAGCCCTGGTCCTGTTCTCCATGCTGACCAGCGGCCACATCGCGATGTGGAGCATCCTGGCAGTCGGGTTTTTTAACTCCATCATGTTCCCCAGCATCTTCAGTCTGGGGGTAGCCGAGCTCGGACCCCTCACCGGAAACGGTTCCGGTATTCTGAATATGGCCATCGTAGGCGGCGCGATCATTCCGCTTATACAGGGCGCGATTGCGGACCGCATCGGAATTCACCACGCTTTTTTTGTACCCGTCATCTGCTATTTGTACATCTTCTATTATGCGCTGAGCGGATCGAAAGCCAACAGCGAGCGGTACGCCACAGCCTAGACATGGACTGGAGAATTAGCCCAGCAATTGAAAAGGAGCATTAACATGGCAGCATCAGTTCAACCGCTGGAGAAAAAACCGGCGGTCAAAAAATCAGCGTGGACGCAACTCGCTTCCCACAGCAAGAAAGTTTCCAAACTTCACCTGCGTGATCTATTTGCCCAGGATCCGACACGCGGCGAGCGCATGTCAGCGCAGGCGGTGGGCCTTTATCTGGACTATTCCAAGAATCGCATCACTGACGAAACTCTCAAGCTGCTGCTCAAGCTGGCCAACGAAGCCGGCCTGAAATCGCGGATGGAGGCGATGTTTTCCGGCGAGAAGATCAACGTCACAGAAAAGCGGGCAGTCTTGCACACCGCGTTGCGCGCCCCCAAAGATGCCACGATCCTGGTGGATGGGAAAAACGTCGTTCCCGAAGTTCACGCCGTGCTCGACCGCATGGCGGATTTCTCCGACCGCGTGCGGGCTGGGCAATGGCTCGGCCACACCGGCAAGCGGATCAGGAATGTCATCAACATCGGAATCGGCGGGTCGGATCTGGGCCCGGTCATGGCCTACGAAGCACTGAAACACTACAGTGACCGTTCCATGACATTCCGCTTCGTGTCTAATGTTGACGGAACGGATTTCGCTGAAGCCGTCCAGGATCTGGATCCGGCGGAAACGCTGTTCATCGTTTCCTCCAAGACTTTCACCACGCTCGAAACCATGACCAACGCCCAGACCGCTCGCGCCTGGTCTCTCGCGGGACTGGGAGGCGATGAAAAGTCGGTGGCAAAGCATTTTGTCGCGGTTTCAACGAATGCAGGCGAAGTTTCCAAATTCGGCATCGACACCGCCAATATGTTCGGATTCTGGGACTGGGTGGGTGGGCGATATTCGATGGATTCGGCCATCGGCCTATCTACCATGATCGCCATCGGCCCGGAAAACTTCCACGCCATGCTGGATGGCTTCCATCAAATGGACGAGCATTTCCGCACCGCGCCCTTCGAGGCCAACCTGCCGGTCCTCATGGGACTACTGGCTCTGTGGAACAACGACTTCCTCGGTGCGGAAACCGTCGCCGTGCTGCCTTACGAACAATACCTGAAGCGTTTTCCCGCGTATCTTCAGCAATTGACCATGGAGAGCAATGGGAAACACGTCACGCTCGAAGGCGATTCAGTGATGCATGCCACCGGCCCTATTTACTGGGGCGAGCCGGGGACCAACGGCCAGCACTCCTTCTACCAGTTGATCCATCAAGGCACCAGACTCATTCCCTGTGACTTCATCGCGTTCGTAAAAGGGCTGAATCCGCTCGGCCATCACCATGACATCCTGGTGGCCAACGTTTTTGCCCAAAGCGAAGCTTTGGCATTCGGCAAAACTCCCGAGCAGGTGAAAGCTGAGGGTACACCCGATTGGCTGGTGCCGCACCGCGTATTTGAAGGCAACCGTCCTTCGAACACGATTCTCGCGGATAGCCTCACGCCCGAAACTTTAGGCAAGCTGGTTGCTCTCTACGAGCATCTAGTATTCACACAGGGAGTGATTTGGAACATTGACTCGTTCGATCAATGGGGAGTGGAACTGGGCAAAGTGCTGGCCCAGCGGATCATTCCCGAACTCGAGAGCAAGGCAGAACCGATGCTCAAACACGACAGTTCAACCAACACATTGATTCGCCGCTATCGCAAACTCAAGGATTTGCAATAAGGAGACCCAATAACGAAGGTCGGATCAACGACCGTCCTTCAGGAGAACACGATATATGGCTGTACTACGAGATGTTTTGACACGATCGGAAAAACAAGGCACGGCTCTCGGTCACTTCAATGTTGCTGAACTCGCCCTGGTGAAGGCGGTGTTTGGGGCCGCCACTGAAAACAGGGTTCCGGTACTCATTGGGGCGTCCGAAGGAGAGCGAGGTTTCTTTGGCACGCGCCAGCTCGCCGCTCTGGTGAAAAGCATGCGGGAAGAATCCGATATCCCGGTTTTTCTCAACGCGGACCACACGCATTCGTTGGCGAAGGGAATGGAGGCGGCCAACGCGGGTTTTGACTCGGTTGGGATCGATTTCTCCGCTCTGCCCTTCGAACAGAATGTGTCTTCTACGAAGGAAGCGGTTGAAGCGCTCAAAGCCATCAATCCCGGCATCATTGTGGAGGGAGAGATAGGGGATATAGGAACCGGCTCTGAAATCCACGAAACCGCTCAGGTCGGGACCCGAAAGCTCACCACACCGGAGGAAGCACGACAATTCGTTCAGTCAACAGGAATCGACGTCCTTGCTCCAGCGGTGGGCAACATGCACGGTATGGTCGAGAGCATGGTGCAAGGAAAAACCAAAAAGCGCCTGGACATTGACCGAATCGCACGCATCAAACAGGCGTCTGGAATCTTTCTCACCCTCCACGGCGGATCGGGGACCGATGATGGAGACTTTCGCAAGGCAATCGCTGCGGGAATCAACATCATCCACATCAATACCGAACTGCGGGTGGCCTGGAGGCGATCGCTGGGACACAGCCTGGCACGGAATCCCAACGAGGTCGTTCCTTACAGGATTCTTGCGCCGGTCATAGATTCTGTGAAACAAGTCGTCAGTTCCCGGCTGACGCTGTTCAACGCTCAAAGAGCAAGTCAGCAAGTCGACTCCATTGCGCAGGTGGCAAGCTGAGTCGAACGGATCCGCAATTCTAAGAAGAGGAGAACCTATGCAACTCGGAATGATAGGACTGGGAAGGATGGGCGCCAACATGGTGCGCCGGTTGATCAAGAACGGACACACCTGTGTTGTGTTCGACCGGTCACAACAAGCTGTAGGTGAATTGGTCAAAGAGAACGCGGCCGGGGCCGCCTCGCTCCAGGATCTGGCGAAGAAGCTCGAGAAACCGCGGGCCGTATGGCTCATGGTTCCGGCCGCCGTGGTCGACCAGACTATCGCGGATCTGCTGCCCCACCTCGAGGCAGGCGACATCATCATCGACGGCGGGAATTCTTACTACGTCGACGATATTCAGCGTGCCAAAGAACCTCGCGCCCCGGAAGATCCACTACGTAGACGTGGGCACCAGCGGCGGTGTGTGGGGCCTGGAACGCGGCTACTGCATGATGATTGGCGGCGAAAATGACGTGGTGCAGCGTCTCGACCCGATCTTCTCGACGCTCGCGCCCGGCAAGGGCGACATACCACGCACACCCGGCCGCGACAAGGTCAACGGCGGCACCGCGGAGCAAGGCTACCTGCACTGTGGGCCGAACGGCGCCGGGCACTTCGTCAAGATGGTTCACAACGGAATTGAATACGGACTCATGGCAGCTTACGCCGAAGGGTTGTCTGTGCTGCGTTCTGCGAATGTGGGAAAGCAGCAGGGCAAGGTGGATGCCGAAACTACACCCCTGCGCGATCCCGAGCATTACCAGTACGACCTTGATCTCAAAAACATCGCGGAGGTCTGGCGCCGCGGCAGCGTAATCGCTTCCTGGCTTCTGGATCTCACGGCGGCTGCCTTGCTTCAGGATCCTGCTCTCTCTAAGTTCGCTGGCCGGGTGTCCGACTCGGGCGAGGGCCGCTGGACGATCAAAGCCGCGATCGACGAAGCAGTGCCCGCCCCGGTTCTGACCGCTTCACTGTATGAGCGCTTCAGCTCGCGCGGCGAAGCGGAGTTCGCCAACAAAGTGCTTTCCGCCATGCGATACGGATTCGGCGGGCATTTGGAGAAGCCGGCAGAAAAATCTGAGGCTGCCTGAAGGAGACTTATTCCATGACTAGTTCCCAATCGGATGCGCTCGTTTTCTTTGGCGCCACGGGCGATCTGGCTTACAAGAAGATTTTCCCGGCGCTGCAAGCCATGATAAAGCGGGGACACCTCAATGTGCCCGTCGTCGGTGTTGCCAAAGCCGGATGGAATCTCGACCAGCTTCGCGCCCGCGCTCACGACAGTCTGGAAAAACATGGTGGAATCGATCCCGCCGCTTTTGACAAGCTGATCGGTCTGCTGCGCTACGTTGACGGCGACTACCAGGACCCGGCAACGTTCGCGGCCCTTCGCAGAGAACTGAGGGACGCACAGTCGCCCGGCGCACTACCTGGCAATCCCGCCGATTTTGTTCGAAACCGTTGTAGAACATCTGTCGGCGTCGAATTGTGGCAGGGGCGCGCGGGTCATTGTCGAAAAACCCTTTGGGCACGATCTCGCGTCGGCGCGGGAGCTCAACCGGGTTTTGCTCGGGGTGTTCGACGAGAGCGACGTCTTCCGCATCGACCACTATCTGGGCAAGCGCCCGGTAAACAACCTGCTAGCCTTCCGTTTCGCCAACACTTTTGTGGAGGCGTTCTGGAACCGCACTCATATCGAGAGTGTGGAGATCACCATGGCGGAGGATTTCGGCGTTCAGGGTCGAGGAGCTTTCTACGATCAGACAGGAACCATTCGCGATGTGGTCCAGAACCACTTGTTTCAGGTGTTGTCGAATCTGGCTATGGAGGCGCCGGTGGGCTTCGACAGCGAGTCGGTTCGGGACGAGAAAGTGAAAGTGCTGAAAGCGATCGCCCCCATTGAGGAGAAAAACCTGGTGCGCGGCCAGTTCCGCGGCTACCGGGACGAGAACGGCGTTGCCAAGGACTCGCAAACTGAAACTTTTGCCGCCGTGAAGTTGGAGATCAATTCCTGGCGCTGGAAAGGCGTCCCCTTCTACATCCGGGCGGGCAAGTGTTTGCCCACGACCTGCACCGAAATTGTTGGCAAGTTCCGCAAGCCGCCTACGCTTATCGCCGACAGCCTGCTGGTCGAAAATCATCTGCGCCTGCGTCTCAGTCCTGAAGTGACGATCGCTATGGGGATGATGACGCTGGCGCCGGCCGCCGAAGGAATGCTGCTGCAATCGGGCGAAATGCTCGCCAGCCACTCTCCCCGCGCGGATGAGATGGATGCCTACGAGCGCGTGCTGGGCGCAGCCATGACCGGGGACAGCACATTATTTGCGCGCGAGGACTACGTCGAAGAAGCGTGGCGCATCGTGGAACCGGTATTGAAGGAGAATACGCCGGTCCACCTGTATGAGCCCAACATCTGGGGCCCGAACGAAACCGAGCGCGTGGCCCCGCCGGGAGGCTGGCACAACCCGGGTGGTCAGGAAGCATTTGCGGTGGCAAGCCAAGCGGCGTGAGAACGGATCTTATGCCGGAGAGCGTGGGATGAAAATTGAAGTCTATTCCGATGACGAGTCGGTGGCCCGGGAAGCTGCGGGTTTCGTGGCGGCTCAGGCCAGGGGAGCGGTTGGAACTCGCGGCTCCTTCGTGATGGCGGTCAGTGGAGGTCACACTCCATGGGTAATGCTTCGTGATCTTGCCGACGAAGAGGTTCCTTGGAATGCTGTCCATGTGGTGCAGGTGGACGAGAGAGTCGCCCCGCCGGGAGATCCCGACAGAAATCTCACGCATTTACGGGAGAGCCTGCTCGAACATGCACCGTTGCGTCCCGAGCAGATCCACGCGATGCCCGTGGAAGGGCCTGATTTGGAGGCTGCAGCCAGGCAATACGCGCAAACTCTGCAGTCGATCGCGGGTTCGCCGCCGGTGCTCGACCTGGTTCATCTGGGCCTTGGACCAGACGGCCACACCGCTTCGCTGGTTCCAGGAGACCCGGTTCTTGATGTGAATAACGCGGATGTGGCGGTTACCGGAATCTACCAGGGCCGGCGGCGCATGACGCTGACCTATCCCATCATCAATCGTTCCCGCCGTGTACTGTGGCTTGTGACCGGGGCTGAAAAGGCGGGAATGCTGGCCCGTCTGCAAGCCGGAGACACTTCCATTCCAGCCGGCCGGGTGTCCCGCGATCACGCTGTGGTGATGGCGGATCGCGAGGCGATGTGCCAAGTGGATAATTCGAAAAAATAGGATCTGAGTCAAGGCCCCGCGGTACGCGGGAAATAACGCCATGTGCTAAGATAAATTTGCCTCATAAACAGCGGCGATCCTGCGTATTATTGACGATCCTGCGTATTATTGATTTGGCGAGTGGGGACGTAGTTCAGTTGGTTAGAACGCTGCCCTGTCACGGCAGAGGCCGCGGGTTCGAGTCCCGTCGTCCCCGCCATTCATTCCAAACCGCTTAGGGATGATTGGTACTCAATACTTCAACACAACTCAATCCACAAAATTCAGTGCATGATTGCGTTCACCCCCTGTCGCCCCGGTGAAACCAGATAGAGCTCTTCTCAGGAGAAGCTGCAAAAAACGGACAAGAAGGGATGAAAAACTCCACAAGGAGGGCCCGTTCACCGCACGGGTTCGTCAGGTTTTTCCACCTGGGCGATAAAGTCGTAAATTTCCTCCCGGTGTTGGTTGCTCAGATTAGTGAACTGGATTCCCTGGCGTTGTTCCTTTGCCCACACGACCGTGCCTGAGGCTTCGATCGCACTGGCTGAACTCGGCAGCCGGAAAGATACGCGCACAGTCTCGCCTGCGGTCAGGCTCCCGGCGTCGACCTGCATGCCGCCCAGGCTCAGGTTCCAGGTTCTGCCGCGCAAAACTCTGGGTTCCTGGGAGCACGTCACATCGGTCTGCAGTGGCACGCGAGTATAGCGGCGGCGGTTCTCGATCAGAGTTCCACGAATGGTGCGAAACAACCCAGTGAGCTTTTGGCGGTCCACCGGCTTTTGCAGGTAGAACGTGGCTCCCACGGAAAAGGACTCCTGCATGGTATCCCGCTTATCACGCCCGGTTACGACTACGATCGGCGTCGACTTGTTCCAGGAGGACTTGCGGACTCTTTGTGCGAGTTGAAAACCGTGCAGACCCGGCATTTCGAGATCGAGAAAGATACCATCGAATTTCTCCCGGTTTACGAGCAGGGCTGCTTCCTGACTGTCACTGATTGGGCGCACCTCTGCTTTGAGAGAGATGAAAACCTCCTCCATCAACTCAAGGCTGGCGATGTCATCTTCCACAACCAGCAGCTTCAGAGCTGTCATGCTTCCTCCACACCGTTCCGGAACAGGTATTTTCACCACGTTATTAGTATGCCGATCAGACAATAGCAAGAGGTCCGGAGTTCAGTGAACCCATGGAGCACAGGAAGTTACCTCGTCAAGATTGGTGAAATCGCGTGATTTACCGCGTCTTGCCGGTTGTTTCGTGGGGAAATGACAGCTATAGTGTTTGACGCTCGGGTTACCTACGTTTCTGAAGCCGCCGCATAAACCGAGCTGTCCCGATCCCAAGGAGGCCCATGCCATTAAACATGAATAGCCGTCCGGTGGGCGACGTGGTGGTGATCCAGTGCAACGGACGGATCGTTGCCGGGGGAGAGGTCTTCTCGCTGCAGTCCCACGTCGGTGACGCGCTGCATAAGCAACGTGACGTAATTCTGCAAGTGGAGCAGGTCGAATTTGTCGATAGCAGCGGGCTCGGGGCGCTGGTGCGCCTTGCCTCCATGGCCCGGGAAAAAGGTGGCGATCTCAAACTCTGCGGGCTTCACGAGCGCGTCCGCAAGACGATGGAGATGACCCACATGCTGGGTCTGTTCGAAACTTACGACTCCGAAGCCGAAGCCATCATGGCGGCATACCTGGGCTCGCGCTATTCGAAGGACAAGTCCGGAAAGGAACAGTTCCGGGTCTTATGTGTGCACGATTCGGTTCTGGTGTGTACGTTTCTCAGAGAAGTGCTCTGTCACGCCGGTTACAACGTGCTCACCATCGGCAACGTGGACGATGCGCGGATTCTCCTGAAGGCAACCAAAGCCAAGCTGGTCATTCTAGGACCGAATCTGCAGACGATTCGCGGTAAACCGTCGACCAAAGCATTTGAAGAAATTGATCCTTCAGTGTCCTTCATTCTGCTGGACAAGGAATTTGATCGACAGGATCCGGGCGAGTCCGCTAACCAACTGTTAGAGAACATTCGCAACAGCGCACTCGGACAGATCCTTTCATGATGTGATGTGCTCGGGGCTACTGGAGCGAGCTGGAAACACTGGAAAAAGCATTGTTGGCATTGGTCCCAATCAGCCGGATGGTGCCGACCACCAGAACCAGAATCACCGCGAGCATGACAGCGTATTCCGCGATGTCCTGACCACTCTCGTCCGACCACAGCTTACTGACCAAACTACGCATTACGATTTCCTCCGGGCTCTCGATTTCTTTTTTGCATCATGATCGCAGAGCGAGCGCTTGTCAAATGTGGATTGTGCGGAAAAATGGGAAATAAATTCCGCACCTCGGAGTAGCTGTGGAAAGTTCTAATGCAGCAAGTCAGCCGCGGAGCGGGTGGCGTAATTCAGCACCCCGGCGGGGAGAATGCCGAGATAAATCGTTACCACCAGGCTCACGGCCAGCGCCACGCCCAGGCCGAGCGGTATGGACGCGATTGCCGTTTCCTCGCGCGGTTCTTTCATATACATCATCACGATGACGCGCAGGTAATAGTATGCGCCGACCGCGCTGTTGATTATGCCGATCACCGCCAATCCAGTCAGGTTGGCCTGCAGGGCGGCTGAGAAAACGTAAAACTTGGCGAAGAAACCTCCAGTCATCGGAATTCCGATCAGCGACAGCAGGAAAACAGTGAGTATCGCCGCCAGCACGGGTGAGCGCCGTCCCAAGCCGGCATAGTCTTCCAGGGTAACGTAGCGTTCGCCTGCACTCGCAAAGTGACTGACCACGGCAAATGCACCGACGTTCATGGCGGCGTAAGAAGCGGTATAAAACATCGCCGCCGGAATGCCGTTGGCAGGCAACGCAGCAAATGCGACCAGCGTGTATCCCGCGTGCGCAATCGACGAGTACGCCAGCAGCCGCTTGATGTTGGTTTGCACCAGCGCACCCACGTTGCCCAGCGTCATGGAGAGGGCCGCAGCCACCCAGACCAGCCACACCCGGCCCGGAGCATTCATTTCAAACAGGAGGCGCAACAGCACCGCGAAAGTCGCAGCCTTGGGCCCAGTCGACATGAATCCCGTAATCGGGGCGGGAGCGCCCTCGTACACGTCGGGAGTCCACACGTGAAACGGAGCCGCCGCGACCTTGAATCCCAGGCCGACGAACATGAATGCAACCCCAGCATAGACCAGCAAAGAAGTGTTGCCGGCGGCCAGAGAATCCCTGATTGGCGCGATGCTCGTGGATCCTGTGGCGCCGAACATCAAGGCCACGCCATAGAGAAAGAAAGCCGTGGCAAACGAGCCCAGCAAGAAATACTTCACTGATGATTCGCTGCTGATAACGGCGCGGCGGCGAAAGCCGGCCAGAACGTAGGTGGAAATCGAAGAGATTTCAAGCGCGATGAAGATCAGCACCAGCTCAACCGCGGAGGACATCAGGCACATGCCCACCGCGCCAAAAAGAATCAGGCCGTAATATTCGCCGGCGCGAATCTGCTGCACTTTAAGGTATTCGAATGAGGTCAGGATGGTGATGGCGGTCACGCCGAGCACTACGAAGTGAAAGAACACGCTGAACCCGTCCACCTGTACCATGTTCCAGAAGCCAAGTCCGGGATACTGCGCCTGGTAGGCTGTAGCAGCGATTGCGCCCAGCGCGCCCGCCAATCCGAGCCATCCCAGAATTTGCGGACCGCGCTGCTCATCCATTACTGAATCGGTCAGCATGATGGCTATGCCGAATACTGTGAGAATGATTTCGGGCAGAATCCGGATGTAGTCGGCAGCCTGCGGAGCGACCATGAGACCGTTCACCGGTTCACCACCTTGCTCACCATTTGGGCAAAGGGCACAAGCGCAGTGTGCACCGCTGGAGCAATCGCATTGAGCCAGAGAAGCGGAGCAACGCCCATCACCAGGGCCGCCGCCGCAGCAGGTAACAGCGCGGTACGTTCGCGGAAATCCAGATCGGGCAGAGTGTTGTTCACATCATGAGTGATTTTGCCGAAAAACACCCGCTGATACATCCAGAGCAGGTAGCACGCGCTCCAGATAACGCCTGTCGCTGCCAGAATCGCATATGCCGGCCGGGCCTCGAACGTCCCGCTCAGCACCAGAAATTCTCCGATGAAACCGTTCAGCAAAGGCAGTCCTGCTGATGCGAACACGATGAACAGAAAGAAACTCGAATACACCGGCAGAGGCGTGGCAAGACCGCCGAACTCCGCTATCTCGTAGGTATGCCGGCGATCATAAAGAATGCCCGCCAGCATGAACAGCGCGCCGGTAGAAACGCCGTGGGCCAGCATCACAAAGGTCGCGCCTTCCAAACCCGCTGTCGTGAAGCTGAACAATCCCAGAACTACAAATCCCAGGTGACTGATCGAAGAATAGGCGATCACCTTCTTCATGTTGGGCTGCACCATCGCCACCAGAGCGCCGTAGATGATGCCGATCAACGCGAGGATCATGATCCACCAGGCATTGGCCCGCGCCTGCTCGGGAAAGAGACCGAGATTGAAACGGAACATTCCGTAGGTGCCCATTTTCAACAGCACGCCCGCCAGCAGCACCGAACCCGCGGTCGGCGCCTCGACGTGGGCGTCCGGCAGCCAGGTGTGCACCGGGAACAGTGGAACTTTCACCGCGAACGCAATGAAGAAGCCGAGAAACAGCCATTGCGCGGCAGCGATGAAATTGGGCACCTGGCCCGCGCGAATCGCACTCTGGATCGCCACAAAATCAAACGAGTGCGGAGTCGTATGGGCATAGAGCCACAAGATCGCCACCAGCATGAACACCGAGCCGATCATGGTGAACAGAAAAAACTTTACTGCCGCGTAGATTTTGCGCCCGTGGCCATACATGCCGATTAGCAATGCCATGGGGATCAGCGTGGCCTCCCAGAAGAAATAAAAGAGGAAGAGGTCCAGCGCGACAAACACTCCGATCAGCGCAGTTTCCAGCACCAGCAGAAGGATGAAGAATTCTTTGACCCGCTCGTGAATCGATTTCCAGGAAATCAGCACGCAGAGCGGGGTGAGAAACGTGGTCAGCACAATCAACCACATCGAGACACCGTCAACGCCGAGGTGGTAGTGAATATTGGGCGTCGGGATCCACGGCAGATCAACTTCAAACTGGAATCCGGCCTGGGGCCGGTGAAAGTGCACGGGCAGATGCAGCGACAAGATGAACGCGACCAGCGTGACCACTAAGGCAAAAACGCGGATATCGCGATCGCGCCGGGGCAGCACGAGCAGCAACAGGGCGGCGGCCAGCGGCAAGAATGTCACCAGCGTGAGGATTGCGCCGTCGAGGCCTGCCACGCTCATCGCACTCCCGTCCAGATCATGTAGGCGATCACCGCCGCGGCGCCCAGCGCCACCCAGCCAGCGTAGGAGCGAAGATTGCCCGATTGCATGTGCCGGAGCGAGTCCGAGACGTGCTCGGCGCCCTCGGCGGTGTTGTTCACCGTCGCGTCGATCACATCCTGGTCCACCCCGTGCCACAGAATGTCGCGCGAACCATCGATCAACGGCGTAACAAAGAGAATCGAATAGAGTTGGTCCACGTAATACTTGTTCGCCACGATGCGATAAAAACCACCAAAGGCATCGGCAATTTCCTGTGGCAGTTGCGGACGCTGATGATACAGAAGCCAGGCCAGGCCGAGGCCAAGAAACGCTGCGAGAATCGAGATCGAGGTCAGCAGTCCCTCGGAAGCGCCATGTTTTTCTTTCGGGCTGGGCAGCGGCTCAACGTTGGTGGAAGCCTCACCAATCGTAGCCGCAGTCGCTCCCGGATGAAATACCGGCGAAAGAAATTTATCGAAGCGTTCGCTGCCGATCCATCCGCCGGTCACGGAGAGCACTGCCAGAATCACCAGCGGAACCAGCATCACCCTTGGGCTTTCGTGAACCCCGTGGTGTTCCTCCCCATGCCCGTGTGGAGCGGGCACTCCTGCCGGCACATGCTCGTCAGAAGAAGCTTCTCCGCGATACTCACCGAAGAATGTCATAAACCATTGGCGGAACATATAGAACGATGTCAGGAATGCCGTAAACACCCCGATGAACCAGTAGACCCAGCTTCCATAGGGACTCGAATATGCCTTCCACAGAATCGCGTCTTTGCTGAAGAAACCGGCGAAGGGCCAGAAGCCCGAAATGGCGAAGGTCGCAGCGGTCATGCTCCAGAACGTCCAGGGAATTTTGGTGCGCAGCCCTCCCATTTTGCGCATGTCCTGTTCGCCGCCCACGGAATGGATCACCGACCCCGCCGCCAGGAACAGCAGGCCCTTAAAGAAGGCGTGCGTCATTAAATGGAAGATGCCCATGGAAAATGCGCCCACGCCGCAAGCCATGAACATGTAACCGAGCTGCGAGATGGTGGAGTAGGCAAGGACCTTTTTTATGTCTGTCTGGCAGATGCCGATTGTCGCGGCAAACAGCGCCGTCAGCGTGCCGATGACGGCCACCACCATCAAAGCGGTCGGCGCGTGCTCGAAGATCACATGCGACCGGGCCACCATGTACACACCGGCGGTGACCATGGTCGCGGCGTGGATCAGGGCGGAAACCGGCGTGGGGCCTTCCATGGCATCGGGCAGCCAGACGTAAAGAGGAATCTGCGCCGACTTGCCGCACGCCCCAACCATCAACAGAAGGCCGATGGAAGTGAGAAGTCCGGCGCCAACAGTTTCGGCGGGCATTGCCCCGGCAAACCGGAACACCTGTTGGAAATCCAGCGAGCCGAAGTGCTTGATCATGAGAAACAGCGCAATAAGAAAGCCGAAATCACCGACGCGATTCGCAATGAAAGCTTTCTTGCCGGCCGTAGCCGCGGAATCCCTGGTGAACCAGAACCCGATCAGAAGGTAGGACGCCAGCCCCACGCCTTCCCACCCGATGAACATGACGAGGTAGTTGCCGGCGAGCACCAACGTCAGCATGAAAAACATGAACAGGTTCAGGTAACTGAAAAAGCGGGAGAAGCCAGGGTCTTCCCAGATGTAGCCGACGGAATAAATGTGGATCAGAAAGCCGACACCGGTTACAACCAGCAGCATGATCAAAGAAAGCTGGTCGAGATGGAAGGCAAAATCAACCCGAAAATTACCAGCTCTTAACCATGGCGCGAGGAATTCTAAATGCGGTGTTACCAAAGAAGAAAATTGCGCGGCGATCCATAGGGCCATGGCGAAGGTGGCTCCGCAGGAAGTGAGCGCCACCGCGACCACCGCCGGCCGGGAAAACTTCTTGCCCAATAGACCGTTGATCGCCGCGCCGATCAGCGGCAGCAGCGGAATCAGCCAGAGATGCAGGTTGGGCGTCATAGTTTGAGCAGGTTCACCTGGTCCACATTCAAAGTCTGGCGCGTGCGGAATACCGAAATGATGATCGCCAACCCGACCGCGGCCTCGGCCGCAGCCACCACCATCACGAAGAACACGAACACCTGTCCGCTGAGTTTTTGCCAGTGCGCCGCGAAGGCGACAAACGACAGATTTACGCCGTTGAGCATCAGCTCAATCGACATAAAGATGGTGATCAGGTTGCGCTTGATCAGGAATCCAGTGACGCCACAGGCAAACAGAATCCCGCTCAGCACCAGGTAATACGAGAGCGGCACCATCAGTTTTCCTCCTCCTGCTTGGGCTGTGCGGCCTCGGGCCGCGCCGCCAATACGACCGCTCCCATAATGGCGATCAGCACAAGTACGGAAGTGACCTCGAAAGGCAACAGAAAATCGTGAAAGAGCAGGCGGGCGATCGCTTTCGGCGGTCCCGGCAACGCGCCCACTTCGACCGATCCCATGCCGGAGTGCACGAGCACCCACGCAATGAGCAGGCTGCCCGTCAGCATACCCGGGACTCCGAACAGCAGCGCCACGCGGCTGCCTTTCGTCCGTTCCTCTTCGCCTGCATTGAGCAACATGATGACGAAGACGAAGACCACCATGATCGCGCCGGCGTAAACGATCACCTGGATCGCGCCCAGGAATTCGGCGCCCAATAGCAGGTACTCTCCCGCCAGTGCGCCCATGACCACCACCAGCGACAGCGCGCTGTTGATCGGATGGCGCTGCGCGAGCAGATTGACCGCTCCTGCCACGCACACGGCCCCGAAAGCCAGAAATAGAATCAGATGGATCATTTTCTCAAAGTGGTCAGTGGCCAGTGATCAGTGACTAGCCACTGACCACTGGCCACTAGTCACTGCAGCGCTACCACCAGCGCCGTCACAACGATATTCGCAATCGCCAGGGGCAGCAGATATCTCCAGCCGAACCGCATAAGCTGGTCATAGCGAAAACGCGGCAGCGTGCCGCGCACCCAAATGTAAACGAATATAAACACAAATACTTTGGCCAGGAACCAGAACACCGGCAGGATCGCCTGCAGGATTGGAGGTCCGAACACCGGCCCATGCCAACCGCCCAGGAACAACAGAGTGGCGATGCACGCCACGGTAATCATATTGGTATATTCCGCCATGAAGAACATGGCGAACTTCATGGAGCTGTACTCTGTGTGGTAACCCGCGACCAGCTCGGTTTCCGCCTCGGGCAAGTCGAAAGGCACGCGGTTGGTTTCGGCGTAAGCCGCGATCAAGTAAATGAAGAAGGCGAAAATCTGTCCGTGAAAAATGTTCCAGCGGGGAATGAATCCCCAAAAGAACCCGCTCTGCGCGTCCACAATATCGCGCAGACTCAAGCTGCCGGCCATAATCAACACGCCCACAAGCGACAGCCCGAGCGCGATTTCATAACTCACCATCTGCGCGCTGGCGCGCAACCCGCCGAGCAACGAGTATTTGTTGTTGGAAGACCATCCCGACAGCGCAATTCCATACACGCCGAGCGACGTAATTCCCAGCACGATGAGCAGTCCGATGTTCACATCGGTGATTTGCAACGGAATGCTAAGTCCGCCGATCGTCACATTGTTGCCAACCGGAATCAGTGCAATCGAAGTTAAGGCGAAGACCAAAGAAATTATGGGCGCGGCAATGTAAAGCGACTTGTACACGTGCGGTGGCGTCAGATCTTCCTTGAAAACAAATTTCAGGCCATCCGCCAGCGGCTGCAGCAGTCCAAAGGGGCCAACGCGCGTCGGACCCCACCGGTTCTGCATGTGTCCGATGACTTTGCGCTCCAGCCATACGCTGTACGCGACCCCGGTGAGCAGCACACCAATTGCGACCACGGTCTTGATCAGCGACGCGATAATGAAGGTGGTAATGTTCAACGTACTTGTCCGTTAATCGGCGGCCACTTCTGTGGTCTGACGTTCCTTCTCTTCGATTACGGAATGCAATGTCCGCGAATACCTGCCCAGCGTGCCCGAGCTGAAGAGATCGTTGTTCGCAGGGACGATCAGCCCGGAATCGTGCAGAATGCCCGGTCCGCTCGTCGAAAGCGAAGTGTGCTGGTCATTCCCGGCCAGCAAATTCATCCGGGATACGTCATAGCCCGGCACCAGCCGCTGAATTTCATCCAGCACCGCCATCGGGTCGAACGGGCTCATCTTGGGTTCAAGGCCGTGCGCTTCCAGCCAGACTGAATGACGGTCGGCTTCTCCCGACTGCGCTCCTCGCGACTGCCCCATGTCGGCGCGCGAGCCGTGACCGAAGGGGACGAGCCGGTGAACGTCGACTCCCATCGCGTCGGCAATGCGAACAATCATTTCGAAGTCCGACTTGAGGCCCGTAACTTCCCCGGCCTTCTTGACCAGCTGCAGGTCGCCGCAAGTATTGGTGAAGGTGCCCGACTTTTCGTAAGCGTTGGCGGCAGGCAGAACTATTTCCGCGAGGGCGGCGGTCTCGGTTAAAAACATTTCCTGGACGACCACGAAAGTCTTCGAGAAGGCGAAGGGATCAATACCCAGGCGGCCGACCGGATTTGCCCCAACCACAAACAGCGCTTTCAGCTCGCCGGCCTCGGCCCTCTCAACCATTTCCGGGATCGCCAGCCCCGGCTCGTGCGGAAGGCCGCTTCCCCATTCTTCGTGATAGCGGGTCTTCTGGCCCACTGCGTGATATCCGGGCAGTAGATCAGGATAGAGGCCCATATCCGCTGCGCCGCGAGAGTTGGCGTAATCGGCGAGACAAACCAGCTTTGCACCCGGCACGCTGGCTGCGAATTTCGCCAGAGGCGCAACTTCGGCGCCGCGGATTTCGGACCCGAAGGCGATGACAAGATTCTGCTCACTGCGAAGCTTGTTGCGGAGCGCCACCCAGGATTCCCGAGTTGCTCCCAGCGAGTCAGCCGCAGAATCATTGCCCGAGAGGAACGCCGCGAACTTTCCTTCCGCTCCAGCCGCAAGCGCAGCAAAACTAACGGCCTGCCGCTGCAATTTGATGGGCTCCGCATTGACCACGTAGAGCCGCGCCTGATGTAGCCGGACATTGTTGCGAATCTGCCAGGCCAGCAGCGGGTGTTCTTCTGTGGGATCGTTGCCGATCAGCAGAATCGCGGGGGCGTCGTACACTTCACGCATGCTCGCAGTGGCGTCCGGTTTGCCCGTGAGAGCGGCGGCCAGGGCAGGGAAGTCTGCGGTCCGGTGATGGTCGATATTGTTGGTCTGCAAGACCACCCGGGCGAATTTCTGCAGCAGATAATTCTCTTCGTTCGTGGTCCGGCTCGACCCGATCACGCCGATGGATTTCCCGCCATCCCGCTCGCGAATCTCCTTGAAGCGCCTTCCTATCCGTTCAAAGGCTTCTTCCCAGGTGGCAGGCGTGAGCTGGCCGTCTTTCCGCACCAGCGGCTCGGTCAGGCGGTCGGGGTGATGCGCGAAATCAAATGCGTAACGGCCCTTGATGCAGAGAAAATCTCCGTTAATGCCGCTCTTGTCGCGATTGTCTCCACGAACAATTTCCATGCCGGTATCCGCGCGGCGCACGCCCAGAGTGGTTTTGCAGCCATCGGCGCAATGAGTGCAGGTCGTTCCCACATGTTTCATTTCCCAGGGCCGGGTCTTGTAGCGGTACGCGCCGGAAGTAAGCGCCCCAACCGGGCAGATGTCGATGCACATGCCGCATTCTTCGCAGTCGAGGTGATCGCCCTGATTGGGTGCGATGAGGGAACTGACCCCGCGATTCTGGACCCCCAGCGCCGCCACGTCCATGGCTTCGCCGCAGATGCGCACGCAGCGATAACACAAAATGCAGCGTGGACGGTCAAAATACACCACAGGCGACCACTGCTGTTCGTCCTTGTGGTTCTTGGGCTCGATGTACTTCGATTCGGCAGCCCCGTAGGAGAACGTCATGTCCTGCAATTCGCACTCGCCGCCCGCGTCGCACACCGGGCAGTCGAGCGGATGATTGCCCAGCAGCATCTCGACCATGCTTTTGCGCGCCTGGCGCACTTCGTCACTCTCGGTAGTGACGGTCATGCCTTCGCTGATATAGGTGGTGCACGCCGTCTGCAGCTTGGGCATCTTCTCGATCTTCACCAGGCACATGCGGCAAGCGCCCTGCGGAGACAGGTTCGGGTAGTAGCAAAATGCCGGCACTTCGATGCCTGCGCTTTTGCAGGCTTCGATGAGCAAAGTGCCCGCCGGAGCGATAACTTTCTTGCCGTCGACAGTGAGTGTTACGTCAGCCATTTTGTCTCGCCGGCGTCTCGCCGGCGTATGTCACCACTTCTCGATCCCGACTCTTATTGCTACTTCCGCCCGGCGGGCCGGCGAGGACGCCGGCGCTACGCCAGTGCCGGCTCGCGCACGCGCTCTTTCTCAAACGGACACGGTCTGCCTTCCAGATGATCCTCAAACTCCTTGCGAAATTTCTTGACGAACGCCATGGTGGGCATGGCCGCGGCATCACCCAGCGGACAAAATGTTCGCCCCAGCATGTTCTCGGAGAGGTAGTACATATTGTCGATGTCTTTTTTCACTCCGCCGCCAGCGTGAAAACGCCGCAAAGTTTTCTTCAGCCAGTCGGTGCCTTCGCGGCAGGGAATGCACCAGCCACAGCTTTCATGCTGGTAGAACTCCATAGTGCGAAGCGCGAACTTCACGATGCAAGTTGTGTCGTCGAGGATGACGACTCCGCCCGAACCGAGCATCGAGCCGATCTTGGCCACGGCATCGAAATCCATGGCGACGTCGACTTCATCGGCGGTGAGACAGGGACAGGACGCGCCGCCAGGAACCACCGCCTTTAGGCCTCGTCCTCCCGGTATCCCGCCGCCGACTTCATAAATCATTTTCTTTAAGTTATAGCCCATGGGCAGCTCGTAGACGCCGGGCCGGTTCACGTGGCCGCTCAAGCAGAACAAGCGTGTACCGCCGTTCTTGGGCGTGCCCAGTTTGGCAAACCAATCGGCGCCACCGAGAACGATGGGAGGCACACTCGCCAGGGTCTCCGCATTGTTGATGACGGTCGGCCCGCCCCATAGACCCACGACGGCAGGGAAGGGAGGTTTAATGCGCGGAATGCCGCGCTTGCCTTCGAGCGATTCCATCAGCGCAGATTCTTCGCCCACTTCATACGCGCCCGCGCCACCGTGCCAGAATATGTCGAGATCATAGCCGCTGCCAAAGATGTTCTTGCCCAGGAACCCGCGGGCATAAGCGTCTTTGAGCGCTTTCTGCATGATCACTGACAGATAACGGTACTCGCCGCGGATGTAGATGTATCCGTTGTGCGAGCCCACAGCGATGGCCGCGATCATCGTACCTTCGATCACGGAGTGAGGATCATGCTCGAAGATCAGGCGGTCTTTGCAAGTGCCGGGTTCGCTCTCGTCGCCGTTGCACAGCACATATTTGGGCTTGGCGGATTGTTTGGGAACGAACGACCATTTCATTCCGGTATTAAAACCGGCGCCGCCGCGTCCCCTCAGGCCGGAGTTCTTGACCTCGTTGATGATGTCGTCGGGCTTCATGCCCAGCGCTTTTTGGACGGCCTTGTAGCCGTCGAGCGCGAGGTAGCGATCGATGTCGGTCGCGCCAAGCCCGAACCGCTTGGAAACGACCTTCACTTCGTCGGGATGGGAAACCAGGTCAGCCATGCTTGAATCATTGAATGATTGAATCATTGAGTCATTAGAACCCGAAGAACAATGGCTCAATGACTCAATCACTCAATGATTCAATTTCCTATACTCGTCCAGCACTCCGTCCATTTTCTCCGCCGTCAGGTTCTCATGAAAATCGTAGTTCACCTGCACTGCCGGCGCCCAACTGCACGCGCCGATACACTCAACATCCTCCAGCGAGAACAGGCCGTCCGGGGTGGTTCCTTTGTTAGGAATGCCGAGCTTCTTCTCGCAGTGCTCGAGAAGTTCCTCTCCTCCGCGCAGCAAGCAGGAAATATTCGTGCACACCTGCACGTTGTATTTTCCCCGCGGCTTGAGGGTGAACATGGAGTAGTAGCTGATTACGTCGCGCACTTCGAGTTCGGTGAGTTGCAAGCGGGAGGCGAGTTCGGAGATCACCTCCTCGCTCAGGTACCCCACCTCGTCCTGGGCGTAGAGCAGGGTCGGAACCAGCACCGAACGCTTGGTCGGATAGTGAGTCAGCATCTCGGCGAAGCGCTGCTCGAATTGGTCTGAGAACTTCATGCTTGAGTTTTCTGTCGTTCCGCCGGGACTTGGTTGTGTTATTGGATACCCAGGGCTTACGCCCTGGGCTAAATTATTTCGCCCCTCCGGGGCTCGCGCAGTGCCAATCTCTGGCGACTACCGGTCAATTTCCCCCAGCACGATATCGATACTGCCGATTGCCGCCACGACATCCGCGATGAGTTTCCCCTCGCACATCGTAGGCAGGGCCTGCATGTTGGCCAGGCAGGCCGAGCGCATGTGCACGCGATAGGGCTTGGCGGTGCCGTCGCTAACGATGTAGTAGCCCATTTCGCCGCGCGGAGACTCGACCGCCTGGTAGACTTCACCTTCCGGCACAGCAAAGCCTTCCGTAATAATCTTAAAGTGATAGATGAGGGCTTCCATCTGGGTCTTCATTTTTTCCCGGTCGGGAAGCACGATCTTCGGCGCGTCGGCTTTGATCGGCCCCTCCGGCATCCCGTCGAGCGCCTGTTGCACAATCGCGATCGATTCGCGCAACTCCTGCACTCGGCAGGTATATCGCGCAAAAACATCGCCTTCCTGAGCAACCGGCACCTTGAACTTGAAATTCTCGTATCCCGAGTACGGCATATCCCGCCGCAGATCGAAATCCACTCCGCTGCCACGGAGGGTCGGTCCACTTGTGCCCAGAGCGATCGCATCTTCCGCTGTGATCCTGGCGACGCCTTTGGTGCGCATTCCCCAGATAGGGTTGTTGGTCAGCAGGTTTTCATACTCATCCACACATGCCGGGAAGCGCCGGGCGAAATCACGTGCCCGGTCGAAAAATCCCAGGGGCGGCGGAAGCGCGATTCCGCCCACACGAAAATACGAAGTCATCATACGCTGGCCGCTGGCTGCTTCGAACAGGCGAAGAATGTCCTCGCGCTCACGGAAGCAGTAGAGGAACACAGTCATTGCGCCAATATCCAATGCGTGCGTCCCCAGCCACACCAGGTGCGAATTGATGCGCGTCAATTCGTTCATCAGCACGCGCAGCCACTGGGCTTTGGGCGGAATTTCCAGGCCCAGCAATTTTTCCACCGCCAGCACGTAACAAAGGTTATTGGTGAGCGGACACAGATAGTCGATGCGGTCGGTCAGCGGAACCACTTGCTGGTAGAACTTGGCCTCGCAGGTTTTCTCGATGCCGGTGTGCAGAAACCCGATGTCGGGCATGATCCGCACCACGTTTTCCCCGTCGATTTCCAGCATCAGCCGCAGCACACCGTGGGTCGAAGGGTGTTGTGGACCCATGTTCAGGATCATGGTTTTGTCCTGAGTGGGTTCGAGCGCGGGCGTGGGGGCGAGGTGGGCCATAGACAAATCTAGCGATAGCCCTCCACCGGGTAATCCTTGCGCAGTGGATGGCCTTCCCAATCCTCCGGCATAAGCAACCGCCGCAGATAAGGGTGACCGGTGAATCGAATACCGAAGAGGTCGAACACTTCGCGCTCGAAGTAATTTGCCGAGGGCCAAACCGGCATGACCGAGTCCACCACGGCGGCATCGCTCGCCAGCCGCACTTTCAGCCGGATGCGCTCTTTCTTCGGAATCGAAAGCAAGTGGTAGATGACCTCAAACCGCGGCTCGGAAGGGAACCAGTCAACGCAGGTGATGTCGGACAAGTAGTTGAACGGACAATCCAGATGATCGCGCAAAAGAATGCAAGCTTCGCGGATCGCTGACCGTTCGACCATCACCGTCATCTCATCCCGGTCAAACTTCGCGCCCTCCACTGCTCTCGGATTCCAGGCGAAGAGGCGGGCGACTGCCGGGTGGCCTTTGAGTTGCTCCAAGTCGGTGATGGCGGGTGCCAGAGCCACTAAATGTCCCCTCGTTTCGGTGACACTTTGCCCCAGTCCAGCACGCCCTTTTTCCAGATATAGAAAAAGCCGACCAGGACGATCCCGATGTAGACCAGCATCTCCCAAAAGCCGAACATTTTAAGCTCACGCAGAATCACGGCCCAGGGGTAGAGGAAAATGGCTTCGACGTCGAACAAGATGAACAGCATAGCCACCATGTAGAACTTCACGGAGAAGGGCTCGTGCGTGTCCCCGACCGGGGTCATGCCGCACTCATAGGGCAACATCTTGGCGCGCGTCGGACGGCGCTGGCCGACGAAATAGGAAAGAATGACGATGGCGCCCGCCAGAGCGCCGGCCAGCAGGAAATGCATCAACAATGGCAGGTAGCGGACGAAGTAATTGTCGGGCATAGGGGAGCTATATATAATTCGCGCCAGCACTACCTAAACAATTTAGATTAGAGTCCGCGCCGGGTAGTGTCAAGCCGATGCGGCGGTTCGGTTGGAAGGCCCCTTTTTTGCGGCAGGGGGCCGGGTTCCCGGCGCCGGAAAGAACCCATGATTTTTGGCTTCAATACCGATGTAAAACACACCGATACCGTGTATCACGTGCAAAGCGAGGCGCGGGAAGCCGACTTGCTCTTGCAGACCCAGGTTTTTGTGCGCGGCCGTTGCGTAGGTAAGCGGGCGATCTCATACGCCGACAAGATTTCCGGAGGCTTCACCGATCAGCAAAAAGAGCAGTTGCTGCGCGACCAGCACCGCCTGGTGCTCGACGCCATTCGCGACGGCAAGCTTAACGATGTCCTCGACAAGCGCGACACGCCGGAAGTCCTGGCCGCCATCAAAGAGCTGGACGTGCAGTGGCTGAATGCCGACTCGGTGCACTCCGAGCGCAGCCTGGTCATGCGGCTAAAAGTGACCGAGGCTGGATCAGGCGCCGCCGGC
The DNA here is from genome assembly GCA_963765285.1 of Terriglobia bacterium. Classification (GTDB taxonomy): domain Bacteria; phylum Acidobacteriota; class Terriglobia; order Terriglobales; family Acidobacteriaceae; genus CAVWZH01. Next base: position 633,565 of record CAVXVR010000004.1, on the reverse strand, counting down.
GCTCGCCTCACTGTGCGCTTCGCCCGCCCGGATGCGGCTCCTTTTTACACTCAGGTGGTCACCGATCCCGCCGGTGAAGCCGAGATGCGCATCGACGCCGAAGAACCCAGCCTCACCGATTCTTCCATTCTGGTGCAAGCCAACTACTCCGGCCACACCGCGACCCGCAAATTCCAGTTGCGGAAAGTGGAAGTCTGAGCCGCTGTCCGCTCCTCAAATTACAATTGACACGTTATGAAGCTCTTCATCAACGGGAAAGAAACCAGCTTCAACTCTCCCCTGACGCTGGCTGGCCTGATCGAGCAGTTGGGAATGAAGGCGGACCGGGTAGCAGTCGAACTGAACCGCAACATTGCACCTCGCGATCAGTGGGCAGCGACGAACTTGGCCGAAGGCGATCATCTGGAAATTGTGCATTTTGTGGGCGGCGGCTAGAGTTTTGGAATGGCTGGAAGAGAGAGCTTTGGGGCGGGGAGGAGCTTTGGGTGGGGAGAAGTTTTTGGGTGGCGCAGCGGTTCACCGCTGCGATTTCAGGCAGTGCAACTGGCCGGCTTTAGCCGCTGAGGGCCTCATCCAGCAGCGCTGATGCGACTGCGCCACCCAAAGGCAAATCATCCTTCGGCTTCCAGAATTAGAAACTCAGACCGCCTTCAGCATCCCTCCATCCACAAAAAAGGCCGAACCCACGGCATAGCTGGCCCTCTCTGAGCACAGAAATACGAAGAAGTTGGCCAGCTCGGTGGTACTGGCGAAGCGCTTGATGGGAGCGAGTTCGTCTGCCACCGATTGCAGGTAGCCCTCCCAATCACCGCCTTTATCCGCGGTGAGTTGCTTTGCCGTTTTGATCCAGTCGCCGGTCAGTACCAATCCCGGATTGACGCAGTTCACGCGAATGTTGTGCTTGATGTATTCCATCGAAAGGCATTTTGAGAACATCATCAGCGCAGCTTTGGTCGTGTTGTAAATCGGCTCATACCAAAGAGGCTGAGCGGCGCAAATCGAGGCGTTGTGCAGGATCACCCCGCCGCCCTTTGCCTTCATCCCTGGCGCAATACCGCGCGCCAGCCGCACCGCGGCCATCACGTGCAGGTCCCAGTAGTATTGCCATTTTTCGTCGGGAGCTTCCATGACCGTCTCATTGGTTCCCGTGCCCGCATTATTGATAAGAATGTCGGCGCCGCCGAACTTCGCGACCGCCTCGAGCATTGGGATTAAGAATCGGTCTGCACGTCCGTAACTACCGATCTCATCCACACCGAACTATCATCGTTCCAAATCATCCGCCGGAGAGCGCTATGCAGCGAGTAGCGCCAAGAGTCTTGTGCATTGTTCTGCTGATCTTTCTTCTACAGCGGACGGTTTACGGTCAGTCGTCTAGCCGATGCCGCGCGAGCAAATCGCAAGCAGAAAGGCGCAGCCCCTGCGAACGTCATCACCGGCGACGACCTCGCCGCATCGGCAACGCCAGAAATAATTCAACTGATTCCCGGTTCGAGTTCTACAGGCGAAGGAACGCTGGTCGCGCCCGGGAGAGGAAAACATGACTATCGGGTCATCCTGTTGGACGCAAGCCGGTTTGTGAATGGAGGCACCATCCATATCACGATCACCGTAGGGGACGGGCAAGCCGAGGCATCTTTTGATTTGTACCCAGAGGGCCTTCCGCTTCCTGCAGAGGGATTGCCAAACTCTCTCGCCAGTGCCGTGAATATACGGAGCGGTTCCGGCGCAAAGATCAATTATCGTTTTGCCCATGGAACAGTGTTCCAGTTCGCAGCCGAAGGTAGCTGGAATGCAAAGGCCGGGGCCAAGAATACCTATAGCTTTGTAGTCGATGTGGACAGCCGATCTACGCCATGACCCGCATGGCCGATCCCACTTGATCCGCCTAATTTCCATCCCCCCGAACTCTCCAAGGTAACCCCACCCAACCAAATCTCATGTTGACAGCAAGCAACTTGTGCCTAAAATGTTTCAAACATTTAGTGGGGAGACTGTTTAAAACATTCATCTGCTCAGATGCAAAGCCAGTTCACATCGCGCGATGTGGTCGTTCTCACCGGCATCACGCCCCGCCAACTGCAATGGTGGGATGAACGCAAGATCGTCGTCCCGCAACGTCAGGGACATCGGCGGCTGTACTCGATGGAAGACCTCACCGAGATCACCGTGATCTGCGAACTGCGGGAGCGGGGGTTTTCGTTGCAGCGGGTGCGCAAGGTGATTCGCTTTCTGCAACGGGAGTTCGGCAAGCGTCTGGCGGAGACCGTCAGCGGCAAGTCGGAGTATCACTTGCTCACCGACGGCAAGAGTCTCTACCTCGAGACTTCGCCCGAGCAGATTGTCGACATCCTGAAGAATGCGCGCCAGCCGCTGCTATCGATTTGCCTCAGCGACACGGCCCGGCGCGTGCAAGCGGTGGTGCGGCGGAGAAAAAGTAGTTCGTCGATGCGGGGCGTGGCTCGCGGCGTCCCCAAAGATCGAAGAGCTTCATAGCAAATTTGTCGGCAGGGAAGTTTAGTTCCACAGGGGAGGCCGAGATGGTGGGAGAACTGAACGTCCTGAATGAATGGATTCCGGAACAGATGCATCCCGGCACGATTTTTGTGCTGGAGAACGCCGGGCGTCTGGGAGAGCAGCAGGATCCTTACTGGGCAGTTCTCTCGTGCCCCGACTGCGGAACCCTGGGCCTGATCACGCGCAAGCAACTGGCGGGTTTACTTCCGGTGATTTGCGGATCAGATCACTGCTCCGCGCATTTCTTTATCAACGACAGCGAAGTGGTAATCCGCAAGCCCTTCTGAAGTAATGGGCGCGCGAGATTAATGTAGGCGCGGGCGTCCCCGCCCGTGCAGGCAGTGGCAAATCGTCAGCGGCGTTCCCCCGCCTTCAAATCCAGCGCCACCGGAACATGCTCCACAATCTCGATGCCGAATCCTTCCAGCGCCGCAACCCGCCGAGGATGGTTGGTCAGCAGACGAATGCGCCGCAGATCGAGATCAGAAAGAATCTGCGCTCCGATGCCGACCTCGCGCTGGATCTTGCGTTCTGTCTCGGGCAACGTAGGCATGCGCCGCTCCCGGTGAAAAGCCAGGGCAGTCCGATCGGCGATTCTCTCCACAGAAAAGCCTTTCGCCGTTTGGTGAAGATAAATCAGCGCCCCGCGGCCTTCCCGGGCAATCGCCTCCATGGCGCCGTCTAGAGTGGGGCCGCAATCGCAGCTTTTCGATCCAAAGACTTCGCCGGCCAGACAATGCGCGTGCATCCTCACCAGGACGGGCTCGTTGCGATCCTGAATATCTCCACGCACCAGCGCCAGATGGGACTCGCCGCCGTCAACTTCGCTCTCATACGCGATCAGCCGGAATTCTCCGTATTGCGTATCGACCAGAACCTCCCCCACACGGTGCACGTAACGTTCGTGCTGCATGCGGTAGCGAATCAGCTCGGCTACCGTCAGCATCTTCAAATCATGCGTCGTGCAAAACTCGATCAGGTCGGGCACGCGCGCCATGCTGCCGTCGTCTTTCATGATTTCGCAGATGATGCCGGCCGGAACCATTCCTGCCAGGCGAGCCAGATCGACCGATGCCTCAGTTTGCCCGCGCGCACCAGCACTCCTCCTTTGCGCGCCCGCAGAGGAAACACATGCCCCGGCCGCGCCAGATCCGCAGGCCGGGTTGCCGGATCGATCGCCACCTGAATGGTACGGGCGCGGTCGTACGCGGAAATTCCCGTCGTCACACCGTCGCGTGCGTCAATGGCCTCACAGAAAGCTGTGCCGTAATTCGAGGTGTTCTCCGTGGTCATCGGCCCGATGCGCAGGTGATCGAGCCGTTCTTCGGTCATGGCCAGGCAAACCAAGCCCCGGCCATACTTGGCCATAAAGTTGATCGCCTCGGGGGTGACTTTCTCGGCCGCCAGGGTGAGGTCGCCCTCGTTTTCGCGGTCTTCATCGTCTACCACCATGATCATGCGGCTGGCGCGGATTTCCTCAATCGCAGTGGGAACGTCGGTGAAAACGGCTGGCATAGCGCGATTGTAGCAAAACGGGTGCGGAGCCTCTGGGAGCCCGAGGCAGCGTTTGGGGGTGCTGTAAGGCTCCTGCGGTGAGAAGCACCTTGTGCGCCGGGCGCACAACGCGGCGCGGGGCATCCGGAAAGCGGACGAGAAACCTCGGATTCAGTCTCACAACAAAAAACAAAGGCCGCCCGCAGGCGGCCTCAACCCAGAATTGAACTTCTTTCTTATAGCGTCGATTCGATCTCGAATCCCCACGCCTCAAGCAAAGGCTCAGGAATGTACTTCGAGTTCTTGTTGCGCCGAGCCCATTCCCGCAGACGGGTGGAGCGCAAGTACTGATCGGGGGAGAGCTTATACTCGCGCACCACCTGCTCGAACTCGGTGATAGTCGGGGTAATCGGCCCGATCGGCTCGGGCTTGCCCCAGTTCGGATTTCCGCGTCGCTTCGCCATGAAAATTACGCCTCGTACTCGTAGTCGCTACAACCCTTAAGAAATGACCTATAAACCTTAGATTCGCCGGGCCGCACTATGGATTCAGCTCTCTGTCTCTCTCCACTGCAGACTGAGGCTCTCCTTGAAGCTCAATGTGGACCGGAAGCTGATGATTATAGGCCATTTGACTGAGATCGTCAATCAAATTATCCCCCCGTTGAAGGCCCAATTTGAAGCTATATTATTGGAAAATAATGGGTTAACAGAGAATTGTGACCATTTTGGGTCCTGGTTCGCCCGGGCGAGGCCTGGTTCGGGGACCCCATGCAGGCATGGAACGGTTCGCCGAGTTAGCGCAACCCTCGACAGAAGAGCCAAGCCACGGGCCAGGCCCCGTTACCCTTGTAACGCAAGCGGTTTTGGAATCGTTGACCCTGGAAGACCCCCTGCCTACAGTGCAGAAGGAGGCCTATCGTGAGGGATATCTACGAAGTACTGCACAAAAAGCAGGCCGAACAGGCGCAGCTGGGGAAACAGATCGAAGCCTTGCAGAGCGCGGCCGAGAAGCTCCGCAGCGTCGCCCATCTGCTCGACGACGAACATTCAGAACAGGACATGGAACTTAGCCGGAGCTAAGGTCTGTGCCCACAAGTGACGGCTGTTTATGAGTTTACAATCCTTGGTTTTCTGCTCCGACGAAAAGATTGTGCGCGTGCTGCGGCGCGTGCTCAACGAGCTGGAGATTGGAGCAGAGTACTGCGCCGACGCCGAGACGGCGGTCTACAAGCTGACGCGAGACCGGTTTGAGGCGGTCATTGTGGATTGCACGGACGAGGCCATGGCCGCGGCGGTCCTGGGCAGTGCCCGTTCGGCCCCTTGCAATAAGCGGGCTGTGGCCGTAGCCATCCTCGATCCGGTCGCTTCCTTGCGTAGCGCTTTCGGCTTGGGAGCCCATTTTGTCCTCTACAAGCCGCTTTCGCCAGAACGAGCGAAGAACAGCTTCCGCGCGGCCCGCGCTCTGATGAAATGCGAGCGCCGGCGCAACGCCCGGATTCCGGTCGAGGTTCCCGTCGTGGTGCGTCTGGCCGACGGAAGTGGCCAGATGAAGGCTTCCACCGTCGATCTAGGCGAAGGTGGCATGGCTGTGAAGCTGCCTCACCGCCCGCAGAATCTGACGGGCCTTACCGTGGGCTTCCAGCTTCCCGGAACAGCTCAGAGCATCGAGTGTCTGGCAGAGATGGCCTGGGAGACTGCCGGGCGGCAGGTAGGGATCCGCTTTGTTGATCTTGCGCCTGAGACCCGTGACCAGATCAGATCGTGGCTGGAACGCCACTCGCCTGAATTCGAAAAGAACGATCCTCCGGCCTCCTGCCAGCTGACCGACCGCACTGCGGGCGCCTGCTATCTGGAAATAACCGCCCCGTTTCCCGTCCATACCAAGGTGGTTCTATCTCTGCGTCTGGGGGGCTTGCAGCTTCAGGCGGAAGGCGTGGTACGGATCATGCACCCAGAGCTCGGCATGGGCGTGGAATTCGCCAGGGCAACCGCTCAACAGCAGGAGCATGTCCGCAAGCTGCTTGCGGCGATCGAAGAGCACGGCGAAGCTGCTCAGAATCTTCTTGTCGAGCCGGAAGGTTTGGAGACAAACGAACCCGGAACTGCAAAGCCGGCCTCGAACGAATCGAAAGATCCTCTCTTACAAATTTTCCGCACCAAGCGGGAAGCCACGCCGGACGCCTTCCGGGCGGAACTCCAGAAGCATCGCGCCAAGCGTCGCGCCGCAGCGTCGCGCTGATTTTCGGGGGCTCGCCGCGAATGGCGGTGGCTCGCTCAAGCCCGGTTTTGGCTTGAGTAGGGCATTTCCCGTTTCTTTCCTTCCGTCATTACTCGTCGCAATAGCCGGTTGATCCGCGTCTGGTAGCCCGGCCCTTTGGACTTGAACCAGTCCACCACTTCGCAATCCACGCGCAATGAGAGCCTCTGCTTCCGCGGACGGTTCCAGCGCGGCTCCGCTTCCGTCTCCCCACCCGCCAGCCAAAAGAGATCATCCTCAACCGACCCATGCAGCCGGGCAATTCTCTGCCTTCGTGACTGCAACACTCCCCGCTTTGTTTTCTTGGTCTTGACTGTCATGACGTTATTGTATCGCCCCCCGTGTCATGACGTTGTGTTCCCGCCTCGGATCCAGCCGGTTCACGGAACGGTTCCACAGCAATGCGCTCGTAACGCACTTCCAGCACGGTCAGGTTTTCTGTACCGCCCGGCAGTTGAAGGACTACGCTGTCACCCGCTGCCGACTTCATCAACGCGCGCCCCAGAGGCGACACCCAACTGATGTGGTTACGGTTGAGATCGACCTCGTCCGTGCCCACGATGCTCACCACTCGCGATACTCCCGCGGCATTGGCATAGCGCACGGTGGCTCCGAAGAATGCCCTGGTCGCCGCCTGCCCCGTTCTCGGAGCTTCCGGGTCCACCACTTCCGCGGCTTCGATTCGCTTGGTGAGAAAGCGAATCCGCCCATCGATCTGCCGCAGCCGCCGCTTGCCGTACTGGTAGTCGGCGTTTTCACTGCGATCGCCGTTGCCGGCAGCCCACGCCACCACCTCCGTCACGGCCGGGCGTTCCCTGGTGAGCAGAAACCGGTGCTCATCTTTGAGGCGCTCGAGGCCGCTCCGCGTGATGTAGTTCTTGACATGCGTCGCGGGGGCGTCCGGTTTTGGTTTTCTCGTAAACCCTTTTCGCATCTCGTAGTCTTTCCAGGGCGAATCCAGGGTGGGAGATACGAACCCAACCTCTTCAGCTTTTGATTTTATCTTTGTCAGAGAATTTCATGTCGCCGGGCAGAACAACTTCTCGTTCGACTATTTTTCAGGTCCGACGCCAATAATAATCAACGTGTGCTTGTCGATCTACTCCATTGCATTTCGTAAAATTGATATTAGAAATCTGGGCGCGGGTAAGCGCATTCGCTATTTTCTGCGCAAGCGGAAAGATCTCAGCCTCAGGACTTGTAGCACAAACGACTACGCCTTCGGGGACGTGAGTCCAGGCAATACCAGTCATCGCAAAGCAACCTTTGCTGTGCTGTCCGATAGCTTCTTTTATCTCTTCTGCGTATTTCTGCGGTTACCGATTCGTTTACTGATCTTATAGTAACCTCGTTGTGATAAATCGTCCGGTAGCTGTCCGAGCGAATTCAACAAGAGACTGTTTCCCCGCATCGCTTAGAATCGCCTAGCGGGTGCTGCGAAATTGTTAACGGTTGGGTTTGTTACCTGCCCTCCACTAATACCTATACCGTTCGGTGCGTTTATAACGGTCCGAGGTTCAAACGTTTTGAGCGGGGTTTTCGATTTTGGGGGCTGCGTATTGCCGCTTTCACAATTAGGGACGGGACACGTGGGTTGTTCACCGGCTTTTCTTTTCCAGATAGTCTGCCTCGTCTTTCCAATGCCCAAGGCCTTCGTTGGTTCGCTCTAATTTGTCAGCGTAGTAAAAATGGAATAGTGTCCACAACCCACCGATTGCCAGGACGCAGACTACGAGACTAACGAAAACGTTGCGCCCTTTACGACATTCCACTCTTTCTTCAAACGATCAAGTATGGTCAGCATAGCAATTGGACGGTGTAACGGGCTCGGACGAGATGAGGCGGGACCAAGGGCTCTATTCGCGACAAGAGAATACACCGAAAATAGAAATGGCGGGCGGGTGGCCCACCTTTGCGTTTTGTGCAAAGGTGGGGACCACAGTTCACTCATCACATCCTTCCAGATGGCGGGGTGCTAGAGTGCGCGGATGGCGGATCACCCCAAACGCTACTGGAGAAGCGATTTTACGACTTCCGTGTATGGAGTGAAACGAAACGGATTGAGGAGCTGGGCCATATGCACTAAAAGTCGGTGCAGCGCGGCTTGGTGGCGGAGCCCGAGCAATGGGCCTGGAGCAGCTTCCGGAGCTATGCGAATGGGAGGCTGGGGCGGCGGGCATCAATCAGTGGGGAGCAGCGATCCTGCGGCAGAGAATGCGCGCGGCATGATACATAGGCCCCCACCTTTGCAAAAAACGCAAAGGTGGGCCACCCGCCGTGAATGCGTCAGCGTCCGCTCCGCAAGAAGTACACCTGGTTGGTCCAGTCCATTCCCCCGGCCTCGTCCACGAGCGAAATTAGAGCACGGACTAGCGCTCCAATGTCCGCCGGCGAGATTGTCTTTTCATCGACAAATATGACGCCACCATGGGGTCGCTCTTCCTCTGCCCAGAGCTTTAACAATGGAGGAATCGTCCTGCGATCATAAGTAACCAGGGTCAAGCGTTGCTTCGCTGCTTCCAACAGCCAAACGGAATCTTCCTTCCCAAGGAAGTTTCCGCCCTCCCACTGCACCATTGATTGGATAAATATGGAGTGGATCACTATGGGGTGGATCACTAACGATCGATTCCGGCGTTGAACGCCATTCGCTACGTCTGGGGAGATGTGCTCATCTAGAAGAAGCTTGAGCATCAGCCCCGCTTCGTCTGTCTGGCGGCAAAGTCGACCGCTTGGGGAAGCATGCGCTTTAGGCTGTCGAAATCGATTGAATCGTTCTCCGCTATCGCGCCGTTCACCTCTTCGGGGAACGCCTCCGAATAGTGAAGGGCAGCTCGAACCTTCGCTTCAGGCCATTTCAGATGCTTGGCCACGCCCTTGACGCTTCCCTTGTAACTGCGAAGAAGCAACATGACCTCCCATATCGCCAGGGTGCTGCCTTGGATATAGGCTTGCCTGCCTGCCGGCGAATCGCGAAAATCCAGGAAGGCAAATTCCGACCGCCTTAAGCCCTCCTCCACCAGCCGCGCGCTGGCATCGCTCGGCGTCCAGCCGTGCCGATGCGCAATGCGCTTCAAGCGTTTTCCGCTCTCCACTGGCAGGCGCATACTAAGCACCATCGTGCGCGATTGCTTCATTGATCCTCCTAGTGTAACTGTTGTAAGCATTGTAACACTTCATGAAGAAAGTTCGTCGCAATAGCCGGTTGATCCGTGTCTGGTATCCCGGCCCTGCAGCCGGGCAATTCTCTGCCTTCGTGACTGCGACATTCCCCGGTTTGTTTTCTTGGTCTTAACTGTCATGACGATATTGTATCGCCCCCCGTGTCATGACGTTGTGTTCCCGCAGGAACACTCGCGTCTCCCACTCTTTGCTCCCGCGGGCACAACGTCTTGATGGATCACAGCCAGCCCTAACTCGGGATAGGTAACCGCGTGCCTTGCGACCCCGTGCGACATGAAGGCCGGTCCAGGACAGCACTTTCGTGACCTGTGTTCCTCCACTTCACCGAGTGCACAATTTCCACATGAAGCTCTAGTTTCCCGCTGAAGAAAGAAGGTTGTGTGGAATGATTAGTATCCTGTTCATCGGGCTTGCGAGTGCGCTGCTGGTGTTCGCAATCATAGCGAGACTGCCTGGGGATGGGCGTAAGAAGGCGAAAAAGGCTGAAAAAGCGGAAATCGTCAAGCAGCTGTTGGCCTTGTCCGAACGCGAAAACACGATGTCAGAAACGGCATCCTCCGCCCGACTCCAGAGGCAACTCCACAGCGTGAGTGCGCGCCCCGGCAACGTCCCTCGAAAGTCGGCCGCGAAGACTTCCCAGCCGATTCGTTCCAGCAGATGAACTGCAAGTGGAATCTGGTGCCCGGGACCGGAATTGAACCGGTACGCTCCTTTCGGAGCCCGGGATTTTAAGTCCCGTGCGTCTGCCAGTTTCGCCACCCGGGCGGGGGCTTATGCTTCAGCATTGTACAGTTACTCTCGCCAGTCCATTTGACTCGTTGGAATCCGGCACTTCTTTCTCCGGCGACGACAGCCGGCATCGGCAAAGTGTGGTAACTACGACCCGAATTGTACGTTCGTAATTTGGGGAGGTGTCTAAAGCCCTATTACTATCGAGCCAGGCCATCGCACCTTGCCACTCATGGCCGCAGTTCTGGCCGGGATTGGGATGTGCAGATCGATGCCTCGGCAAAAAGTGAAGATTCTTTGTGTAGACGACCACTGGAACGCGCTTAGCGATCGGAAAAGTCTGTTGGAAGAGAACGGCTACGAAGTGCTGGAAGCGAGCGGCGGGCTGGAAGGGCTGGAGATGTTTCGTTCGCATCCGGTAGATGCTGTGGTCCTCGACTATCAGATGCCGGGCATGCCCGGCGATGTAGTGGCGGCGAAAATGAAGCGGATCAATTCGCAAATCCCGATTATGCTTTTGTCGGCCTATGGCCCTCTTGCCCAAGAGCAAGCTGGGGTCGGTCGATTCGTTTCTGGCGGAGCCGCAGCCTGCAACCAGTCTGTTGTCGTCCCTGCACGAGCTTCTTGACGAACGAGCGAAACCGTTCTTTTGCCGCTGGCTGGATCGTTGGCGAAATCACAATCTTGGTTTAGGCAGACCCACATGAACCTCGCGCCACAACTCAACACTCCGTGCCGGCCACCGCGTTTCCGGCTGCCGCAGTCTACTCACGCTGTGCTTCGCTTTCAGGACGGCCATCGCGCCCAGGGAGAATTGCAGATCGTATCTCTAACTGGAGGATTGCTCTCTCTGAAGAAGCCTGTCGATCGCGGTTCGCGGGTGAAGCTGATGTTTCTGACCCATAGCGGACCGGTGCTGGGGTCGGCGGAGATGCTGGTGCCGGTTTCCTGGGATCAGCAGCCGTTTCGTTTTGTGGCATTGCAGGAAGATGACCAGCGCCGTTTGCGCTCGGCGATTCAGTCTTCCGTCACGCCGGTGATTCCTGAGCCCGAAAAGCGGACCGCGGACAGCGCCTGGTTAAGCAACGGCGAGCAGCAATGGATCGAAAAGCTCCGGGCAGCGCAGCTCGAGGACCGTCCGCCGCGGCGACTGCTGAAAAAGCTTTTCGCTGCCGTCAGCCTCGCTACCCTTGGTGTAGGCACCGCGATTTACTTCTTGGGCATTCACGTCCGATAGGGCGCGCTTTAAGCTAAAGCCATATCCTGACTAGCCGCCCTTCCCTCTGTACCCGCCATGGGCGCGGTGTTATAGACTGCAAGCTTCGGTGACGACCCACCTGGAGGCTGCCGATGACTTGGGCGAGCAAGCTGGTTAAACCTTATCGCGTAGTTGACGGGGACAAATTCCGTCTGAAGGATTTCGAGCCCGCCGATACCGGAAAACTGCATTCCAAAGTTGCCGCCGAGCAGTTGCTGCAAAAGGGAGTGGCGCGAATGGCGGAATTGCAGGACAAGCTCTACGCCCAGGACTGCTGGGCGGTGCTGCTGATCTTTCAGGCCATCGACGCGGCCGGAAAGGACGGCGCGATCAAACACGTCATGTCGGGCGTGAATCCGGAGGGATGCCAGGTGTATTCGTTTAAAGTTCCCTCGGCGGAAGAACTGGACCACGACTTCCTCTGGCGCACCATGAAATGCTTGCCCGAGCGCGGTCACATAGGAATCTTCAACCGGTCGTACTACGAGGAAGTGCTGGTCGTCCGGGTTCATAAAGAGGCGTTGGCGAGTGAGAAGATTCCTCCGTCGCTGATCACAAAAGACATCTGGCAGGACCGCTTCCACGACATTTGTAACTTTGAGCGATACCTCTGGCACAACGGCGTGGTGATTTTGAAGTTCTTTTTAAATGTTTCGAAGAAAGAGCAGAAGAAGCGCTTTCTGGCCCGGCTGGACGAGCCTGAGAAGAACTGGAAGTTTTCTGCCGCCGACGTGAGGGAACGGCAATACTGGGACGAGTACATGGCGGCCTATGAGGACATGATCGCGAATACCGCAAGCAAGCATGCGCCCTGGTTTGTGGTTCCGGCGGATAACAAATGGTTCACATGGCTCACCGTGGCCGCGGCAATTGTCGACCGGCTGGAGGAGCTGGGGCTTGCTTATCCGGAGGTGGGCGCCGCGAAGCGCAAAGAACTGCAGGCGGCGCGGGAGGAATTGATGGGGAAGAAGAAACAGTAGCCTTTCGCCAACTCATGTCCTGGCAGTAAGATAGTCATCGGCCCTCCTGCCCCGCGTTTCGGAGAGCAAAACTCGTGCTTCCCAGGAAATCCATGACTAAGAGAACGCTGTGGTTTGTCCTTGTGCTGTGGTTGAGCCTCCCAAGCTGGGTGTTGTCCCAGACCAAGTCTGGGCCAGACAGCAAACCGAAAGCGGAGCCGTCGGCCGATCAGACGTCCACATCTGCCCAGGAGTCGACCGCCAAGAACAACAATGAGGATCCGCTTTTCAAAGGCATGAAGTATCGCGTGATCGGGCCGTTTCGCGGCGGGCGTTCACTGACGGCATCGGGAATTGCCGGCGATCCCACGACCTACTACTTCGGCGCTACCGGCGGCGGCGTGTGGAAAACCACCGACGGGGCTGTCACATGGACGCCCGTATTCGATAAGCAGGCCGTGTCAGCCATCGGTAGCCTGGCCATCGCGCCTTCGGATCCGAATATCGTGTATGTGGGAACGGGCGAAGCCTGTATCCGCGGCAACATCTCGCACGGTGACGGCGTCTACAGAACTCTTGACGGCGGGAAGAGCTGGAAAAACGTTGGCCTGCGCGACTCGCGCGCCATCGGCAAAGTCATCGTCAATCCTCACGATGCGAATATCGTGTTAGTGGCCGCCCTGGGACATCCCTATGGCCCGAATACTGAACGAGGAATTTTCCGCACACTCGACGGCGGCAAGACATGGGAGAAAGTGCTCTACAAGGATGAGAACACTGGTGGCATTGACGTAGCTTTTGATCCCCGCAACGCGAACATTGTTTTTGCTTCACTCTGGCAAGCGCGGCGGACGCCCTGGAGCCTGAGCAGCGGCGGGCCGGGCAGCGGACTGTATCGGTCCGACGACGGCGGGACGACCTGGAAACATCTGGAAGAGCACGGACTGCCCAAGGGGCCGTATGGCCGGATTGGAGTCTCCGTGGCAGCAAATTCGGAGCGCGTGTACGCGCTGATCGAAGCTGCGGAAGGCGGTCTTTTTCGTTCCGATGATGGGGGTGAGACCTGGCAGGCGGTCAACGATAACCACAGCTTGAGCCAGCGCCCCTGGTATTACATGCACGTCTTCGCCGATCCGCAGGACTCTGACACGGTTTATATCGCGAACGTGGATTTCTATCGCTCGGTGGATGGCGGACGCAGTTTCAACAAGGTCAAGGTGCCGCACGGCGACAATCACGGGATGTGGATCGATCCGCGAAATTCGAAGCGCATGATTGTCTCGAACGACGGCGGCGTCACGGTGAGCCTGGACGGCGGCAAGACCTGGACCCGTGAGGATAACCAGCCGACGGCCCAGTTCTATCACGTAATCACCGACAATCGCACGCCCTACTACGTGTACGGCGCGCAGCAGGACAACAGCACGATTGCCATCGCCAGCCGCAGCGACGATGGAACGATCGGCCGGCCTGATTGGTATGCGGTTGGCGGCGGCGAGGCAGGCTATATTGCGCCGTCTCCGCTTGATCCCAATATTGTTTTTGCGGGCGATTACGAAGGGTTGATCACGCGTTTCGACAAGCGGACCGGCCAGACGAAGAACATTACCTCAAGCCCCGAAGTGAGCGATGGCAATGGCGCCGCGGACCTGGAGCATCGCTTCCAGTGGACTGCGCCAATCCTGATTTCGCCCAACGATCCGCACGTCCTGTATCACGGAGGGGAACGGCTGTTCAAGACGACCGACGAGGGAATGCACTGGGAAGCGATCAGCCCGGACCTTACCCGCAATGACAAGAGCAAGCAGCAAGCTTCAGGAGGGCCGATCACCAAAGACGACACGGGCACAGAGTATTACGACACGATCTTCGCTGTGGCCGAGTCGGCGGTGGTCAAGAACTTGATCTGGGCGGGCACCGATGACGGTCTCATCCAGATTACCCACGACGGGGGAAAGAACTGGAGCAACGTCACACCCAAGGAGTTGCCGGAGTGGAGCCGCATCAGCCTGATCGAGGCTTCGCAGCACGATGCTGGCACAGCTTACGTCGCGGTCGATCGCCATCAACTGGACGACATGCGTCCGTACATCTACAAGACTAACGACTACGGCAAGAGCTGGAGCAAGATCACCAACGGAATTCCGGAAAACACCTTTGTTCGTGCGGTGCGCGAAGATCCCAAGAAGCGCGGCCTGCTTTATGCGGGCACGGAAACGGGTGTGTATGTCTCTTTCAACGAGGGCGCGGATTGGCGTTCTCTGCAGCTTAACTTGCCGACGGCCCCTGTCCATGATCTCGCGGTCAAGAACGACGATTTAGTTGTCGCCACGCACGGCCGAGCTTTCTGGATCCTTGACGACCTGTCGCCGCTGCGCCAGTTCAGCGATGAAGTCGCGAAGCAGGACGTGCATCTTTATACTCCAGCCACGGCGTTCCGCTTCCACAATGGAGAAGCGCCGCCCAAACCGGTCCTTACCGGACAGAATCCTCCGCCGGGAGGGGTGATTTACTTCTGGCTGAAGACGCTCCCCAAGGGTGAGACCACAATTGAAATCCTGGATTCAACAGGCAAAGTAGTGCGCAAGTATTCGAGCGCCAAGACCAAGCTTCCGGATGAGCCGCTGAATCCGGAAGACAAAAAGCCCGAGAAACAGATCAAGATGGAAGCCGGGCTTAACCGCTTCCTCTGGGACATGCGTTATGAAGGGGCAAGCCGCGTTCCGGACTATTATCTTTTTGAATACAAAGAGGGTGCACTCGGACCCTACGCGGTACCCGGCCAATACCAAGTGCGATTGACCGTCGATGGCAAGAGTCAGACTGCGCCGCTCGAGGTGAAGCTCGATCCGCGGGTGACTGTCTCGCAAGCGGATTTGCAAAAGCAGTTTGACCTGGGAATCCAGATTCGCGACCAACTGAGTGCGGTTTACGACGCGGTAAACCAGATTCAGGACGTGCGCACCCAGGTGCAGGGGCTGAAACGCCGTCTGCCCGAAAGCGCCAAACCGGTGATCGCCGCGGCGGATGAGCTGGACCCGAAGCTGCTTGCTGTCCGCGACGAACTATTCCAGATCAAAATCAAAGCTAACGAGGACTCGCTGGCTTATCCGCAAAAGGTGGATAGCAAGCTGGCATTTCTAGCCCTGGTAGTCGCCGATGGAACCGACTCCGCTCCTACCGACGTGTGTTTCCAGGAATTCAGCCGGCTGAAGAAGCAGAGTGACGATCTTCTGGCGCGCTGGGCTGGGATCCAAAAGAATGAACTCGCCGCATTCCAGAAGGTAGTGGCCGGACAAAACATCCAGGCCGTGGTGGTTCCCACTGCGGAAAGCGCCGGATCAGTGGGAGAGGAACCGCGCTAGCCGCATCTCCCGCGGTTTCAGCGGTTCCTGCCTGTTACTTTCGTGCTATGTCGATGGCACCACAGTGCATTGACCTACTGGTGTCTGCTTGATACGTTGAGGTTGTAACTGCTTTGATCCACTCCCCCAAGGTGCGCAAGCATCTTTCCGATCTGGGGTGAGTTTATGAAGCTGATGCATCTCTGCTATGCGGCGCTGGGCTACGCGGTGGCCCGCTGGGTTTTCAAGCGGGAGCCAGTGCTGATGGTTGATCCGGTGACACGTTTTCGCTCTTCGGGCCTGCTGTAGAAGGGATCGGCTTTACCGGGCGTGCGGAGCCCCGTTGCGTGCCTCTTTGTCACCGCACGCCCTTGTTTTCCCTGTTCAGAAGCCTGCGTTCCAAAGGTCTACGACTAAGGTTTGCCTGCCCGTCCTCTTTTCTTCCTCACCTCTACGTAAAATTCTCTGAGATGACTCTTGGTTAGTAATTAGTTGAATGCGCAGCTCTTCGCGCGCGACAAGTTTAGGGCAGAATAAGCGCAAGAGTTCATCTTGACTTCATGGCTTTCAAATCTCATCTGCTGAGTGCAGCTCTGGTCGTCGGCCTGGTCGTCCCGATGGGCGTGCTCGCCCAATCAGACACGCCGGAACCTTCCCTGGGCGAACTTGCTCGGGCCCTGCGCAAGAGCAAGGTCGCTCCTTCCCAACCCGTCGTGATCGACAACGACAACATCACGCAGGTGATGGATGAAGTTCAGGACAAGCGCCTCAAGAACACAGTTCTGTTTTCGGTCGATGAATCGGGCAAGAGTCTTAAGATGTCTTCGCCTGATGTGACTTGCAGTCTTTCGTTCAGTTCTCAGGCTACCTCGCTGCTCTCCGATCCGTTTGTTTCGCAAGACCTCCCGCTAAGCGAACTCATGAAGCTGGAAGGCCCAGCCAGCATCAACGGCGAGACCTTCGAAGTTTCCGTGCACAATGGCAGCCAGTGGCAACTGCGAGAGATTACAGTCGGACTTACGATTCTGCGTCCGACGGAGACCGCCGGCGCGCATTACGGATCAGGCCGGCTGGTTCCAGCTTCCCAGACCACAAGTGTTTCCTCAGAGAAGCACGCTGATCTTACGGTTCTGTTTCGGCTGAAGGGGAACGCAGCGCCCGCGAGCACCAGCGTATTCCGGGAAACCTTAAGGGCCCCGTTGAGGCTCGACCAGGATTGGCATTGGGCGATTGTGCAAGCCAAGGGATTGCCGCCGAAGGCAGCCGGCAATTAGGGGAAGTTCTACTCAGAGCACTCTGAGCACGTTTTCAGTTCTCCCGCTCTTCAAACTCAGGAACGCTGCATCCAAAATTTCCTGGTTCTGCCAGCCTTGTTCGCCGGGCACGGGAAACTGCCCTCTGCCTTCAACCGCTGCGGCGAAGCTATCCACCTGTTTGGCGTACGCGTCCTGATTAGAAACTACTTCCGTATCCACGATTGTCCCCGCGCGGTGCAGTTGCAAGGTGATGGGCCGCTCAACGTTCAACGCATCGTCCGCGCTTAACACTCCCGCGTCTCCCGTAAATTCCAGCGGCGAGCGGTATTCCGCTCGAAAGGAAACCAGCACAGCGGCCAGCGTTCCGCGGGTGAGTTCGAGAGTCAGCAGAGCTGCGGATTCAACGGCATCGGGTTTACCGTCACCGCGGGCGCTGACCCGCGCAACTTCGTCTTGCAGAATAAAGCGCAAGGCGTCTACACAGTGCACGCCCACGTCCGCGATGGGTCCACCCCCGGCGAGTGCGGGGTCAAGAATCCACTTGCGGGCATGTCCCGATCCACCGGGAAAAGAGAATTCCGAGCGGGCGAAAACCGTGTGCCCGATCTCCCCGGCGGCAATTCGCTCCCGCAGGCGCCGAGTGCTCGCTTCGAAGCGGAACACCTGGGCCACGCCGAGCAGCAGGTTCGCTTTGCGTGCCACTTCCACCATTTTCCGGCACTCTCCCGCGTTGATGGCCATCGGTTTTTCGCACAACACCGGCTTGCCGCACTCGAGCGCGGTGAGCACGTCGGCCAGATGGCAGGCGTTCGGCGTCGTAACCAGGACGGCGTCCACTTCAGGAGAGCGGCACATTTCGACCGCAGAATCGAAGGCTAGGGGAATGTTGAACTTCTTCGCGGACTCACGCGCCTGCGTCAGATCGCGGCGCGAGAGCGCGGCCACGCGGCACTGTTTGGCTCCGGCAAAGCCCTGCATCAACCGCTTGGCGGCGTGCAATCCGAACCCGAGAATTCCGAAGCGGACCATAGGCAGGTGTTTCGCCCGGTGTTTTACTTTGTGACTACCATCGCCACTGGCGGGGAAGGAAGGCTCGCGGTAATCACCGTGCTTGAGAGTTCACCCGTGGTTTGACTGATAACGAACTCCGTAACAGCCTTTCCCGCCTGGTCGCACACCAGCAAAAAGAGTCCGTTTGGATCGGTGGTGGCAAAGGTTGGGCCGCTGCCGGCGCCGGGGAAGGGCGAATTGGTCAATTCCTTCAGGCCGCCCAGCGTGGTGTCGATCACGTAAGCCGAAATATTAGCCGAACCCTGATTGGTGACGTAAAGCGCGGTGCCCGAGGGATGCACCACCAACGCAGTCGGAGTGGTGCCCGTGGGGAAGGGTGAACCCGGCACGGGGCTCAAAGTCCCCGCAGTGCCATCAGCCTTCAACCCCGACACGGTATTGTCGTTCGAGTTGGTGACGTACAGAAAGTTGCCGGAGGTTATGGCCATGGCCAATGGAGCTTTGCCCACGGGAAAGGGCGAACCCACAGGAATCTGCTGCAGATTGCCTTGCGAGTCCACAGACAATATAAAAATCGAGCTGAGATTGCCGCTTAGAGCGTAAAGAAAGTTTCCCGATGAAGATAGGGCGAGAGCCGAAGGGTTGGAACCTGGCGGGAGCAGGAAGGGCGAGGCCGAAAGTGCGCTCAGCGTCCCATCCGAGCCAATGCCATAAACGGAAATACTGTCGGATCCCTGGTTGGGGACGAAGAGCAGGCTTCCTGTCGAATTTGTGGTAAGCGAAGCCGGACCCAGTCCGGTCTGCGCCCGGGGCAGAACCTCGTTCAACTGCCCCGTGCCAGTGTCAATCTTGAACAGAGAGATATCGTTTTCGTTCTTGTTGATCACATAGGCAAATCGCCCGGAAGCGCTGAGTATCATCGCCGAAGGAGCTGCTCCCACCAGAAATGGAGTACCCACCAATTCGGTGAACGTACCCGTGCTTTGCCGCATCCGTAACGCCGCGATTCCATTTTCGCTGGGCAGCGTAACGTAGACAATGCTGGTCGGCGCGACCGTGCAGCCCGCAAGCCCCAAAACCAGAAAGATCGAAATCAAGTACGCCCGCTGCATCGTGATCATCAATCCCTTCGAAGAGTCAGAAGCTCAAGCCACCCGGCGTCACGGAGCCGGAGTTGCCGGAGCCTTGTGTCTCCTGTGGTGAATGGTTTTCCAGTTATAAACCAGGCCAGTGGAAACCCGCGCGCTGTTCTGGTCGGTGTGGAACAGCATGCTGCGCACGTAATCGACCTGCAACACTCGCCAGGAGAACCGGGGCGAAAGTGGATAATCCATGGCGCCGCCTCCAATGATTGCCCTGGAAGTGCTGCCCGCGCCGGTCCCCAGACTGTCGAAGCTTCTGGCGTCAAAAAACATCCCGTGCAGCAAGAAAAGCTTGTTGCGCCATGGGAATAGAGCTTGTCCGCCGAATGTCAGGTCGCGAAAGTTTATGTGCTGACCGTACTGGCCGCTGATTTCCGCAATCACGCCAAAGCGGTGCGTGATATTGAAAGCCGGAGAAAAAGTATATCCACCCAGATTGGAATAATTGGAGAACCCGAGGGGTTGGCTATCAAAACGCAGATAGGAGATCCCACCGAATACCTGCGCTCGGGGAACATCCTGCGCCGCGGCCAGGGAACCGAAAAGCAGCGGAATCAGATAGAGCAGGCTCTGAATCTTTCGCCGAACCCGTTCGCTCGGTTGCGGGAATTGTTCTGGCCGAACGCAGCCTACTGCCGCCGATCGATGTCTCATGTTCTTCTTCAGAAGTTTCCTTAACCCGCATGCCGCTCTCGGCCGAAGGCTCACCCCGACCCGCTCCCGCGCTAAAAACGATTCCACAGGATAAAGCACAGCCAGCCCGGTAGTCACTCAACTTTGAAACGGGGACGACTGGTGAGAAGAAAGAAAGCCAGCCCGAGGTTGCTTGCAGCACATCTATTTTTCCGCCATAGCCCCAACCAGCGACTCGAAGACCTTGAATCCCTCCGTGCCGCCCAGCTCCGGTTCACTGGAGCGTTCGGGGTGAGGCATCATCCCCAGCACGTTGCGGCCCGCGCTGCAGATTCCGGCAATGTTGTCGAGCGAGCCGTTCGGGTTCGATTCCGGGGTGATTTCTCCATCGGGAGAGCAGTAACGAAACACGATTCTACCAGCGCGTTGCAGTTCTGCCAGCGTAGCTTCATCGCAGAAGTAATTGCCGTCCATGTGGCCGATGGGAATGGTGAGAACTTCTCCCTGGCGGCAGGCATGAGTAAACGGCGTATCGGCGTTCTCCACGCGGACCTGAACCGGTTTGCAAACATACTTGAGGCCGACATTGCGCGTCAACGCGCCGGGCAACAATCCCGATTCGCAAAGGATCTGAAAGCCGTTGCAAATGCCCAGCACCAGGCCGCCGCCGTCGGCGAACTTCTTGACCGATTCCATCACAGGAGAGAATTTCGCGATTGCGCCGGTTCGCAAATAGTCTCCGTAGGCGAAGCCGCCCGGCACGATAATGGCATCGCAGTTTTCCAGGTCGTGCGATTCGTGCCACAAGAACGTGACCGGCTGCTTCGCCACCTGCTGGATCGTCCAATAAGCATCGTGGTCGCAGTTCGAACCGGGAAAGATGAGGACGCCGAATTTCATCCTGTTTTCCTGCCTCGCAATGGGGTTAGTTTTGAGTCTAACATGGAGATGATTCCGGAGGCACGGCCCCAGTCGTGACACAAACCGACAACAAGATCGACATCAATGCCCACCTTCGTGTGACCGGTGGCGCGCTGAAGAATTGGTTCATCGCGCAGTGTCAGGATTCTCTGGCGGTAGGTGCTTTGTGGCTGGTCGGGCTCTATCTTTTGAAAGTCCCGTGGGCGCCACTGTGGGCTGTGCTGGCAGCTCTTTTGCAATTCGTCCCGCATGTGGGGCCGGTGTTGGGCATGGTTGGTCCGGCCCTCGCAGCTACCCTGACCTGGAAGGACTGGGAACACCCGCTCTACGTTCTCATGCTTTACGCCGGAATTGTGGTGCTCGACGGCTTACTGCTTCAGCCGTACCTGATGAAGAGAACAACGAAAGTTCCCATCTGGGCCTCAATCCTTGGGCCGCTCGTTCTCGGCGTCATATTTCCGTTCTGGGGAGTTCTGCTGTCACCGCCGCTGCTGGCGGTGATCTACGCCTATCGTTCCCGCGCACAATCACAAATGGGATAGTTCAAGTGGCCCACCCAAGCCCGGTCTTGGCTTGAGTGGGGCAACCCTCGCCACTAGGCGCAGGATGAGCGCGGTCCGGTGCGGGTGAACGAGCAGCCGAAGGTTGATCTGCACGGCCGAGAAAGTCGCCCGATGTCGTCGTCCGTGGTGCCCACGCTTCGAAAACCACGAAGCGTGGGGCAGCCTCTTTTGTGGTGCGCCAACCCTGCCCATCCGCCCTCATTACGCGGTGGGTTTCGCTTCCGGGGTATCCGGGAAGCCACAACGCCGTCGCATGCCTTCGCGGAACTTTTCGCGTTCCTCGGGAGTCATCTTCTCCCACCGTTCCTTTATGCGATAGCGCCAGTGCCTGCCCGGTCCACGATGCCCGCGGAATCCGCCGAACAGAATGCGGGTAAGAATCACGAGCCCTACGGCTTGCCAGAACGTAATCAGTTTCCATCCGAAAAGGGCTGGCGTCAGCCAGTTCCACAGGCTCATCACTACAAAGCCGAATAAAACCAGAGCCGCAGTCGCCAGCAGGATGAACATCAGCCCGCGGAAAAATCGATTCCTTCTCATTTTCTTGCTTCTCCTTTGCAGCATCACAACTGAGGCTGCCCCACGCTTCGCGGTTTTCGAAGCGTGGGCACCACGAACCCGGACCTTACGTTTATTGGCCACATCCGGTGGCCTAAGTTCTATCTCTAATCGAAAAACTCGTCATGGATAGCCCGTAGCCGCTCGCGCAGATGCAAAACTGCATAGTGTTTACGCGCCAGCAATGTGTTCATGCTGACGCCGGTCTCCGCGGCCAGCTCCTTGAAGCTGCGGCCCTCTAATTCGTGGGCCACGAACACCTCGCGCTGCTCCTCGGGCAGTTCATCGAGCGCGGCGTCCAACTCGTCGAGCAGGACGCCCCGCGCGTAAACCGCATCTGGCCCGGCTTCAGGCGACGGCAGCAAGTCTTCGAGCAGCAGGGGCTCTTCGTTGTTGTTTCGCGCAACCGCCAGCGGATCGCTGGTAGAGGCCGTCGGCTTCTTCTTCCGAAACAGATCGATGATCCGGTTCCGCGCCACACGGAACATCCACGCGCTCACCTGCTCGATCGGTTTCATCAGCCGGTAGGCCGCGATCAACTCGTAGAAGACGTCCTGCAGGATATCTTCGACTTCGCTTTCATCGGCCACCCGCCTGCGAATGAAATTGCGCAGCCGGCCCTGTTCCTGTGCGATCGCCGTGGTGATGCGTTCGTCTTGCTCAGCCATCCAAAATGTGCTCAGCGGCTCAGCCATCTAGTAGTGAAGACGGATGAGCGGCGTTTATATTGTATGGGGGCGCTCCAGGCCGTGGTCGAAGCGGGAAGCGAGTGGAAGCAATGGCTTGGCGGGGAGCTTTCCGGCCTCGCAGGGCGATCTCTGAGTCAAAAGAGCAATCTCCCATGCTATACTTTCATTTCGCCTGCAGTGTTTTCGAGGCAATCAAGTGATCTCCTCTATCGGGCGAGTCCACTTCATTAACATCAGCGTCATCAAAGTTCACTAGATACGAGGTATCGCCATGTCCGGCCACTCAAAATGGGCGACAATCAAACACAAGAAAGGCGCGCTCGACGCCAAGCGGGGCAAGATTTTTACGCGCCTCATCAAAGAAATCAGCATTGCCGCGAAAAACGGCGGCGACCCTGACACCAACCCGCGGCTGCGCGGGGCTATCGTTGCGGCCAAAGCCGAGAATATGCCCGCCGATAACATCAAGCGCGCCATCCAGCGCGGTACGGGCGAACTGCCCGGCGCGACTTACGAAGAGTTCTCGCTTGAGGGATACGGTCCCGGCGGTGTAGCTGTGCTGGTCGATATCAACACCGACAATCGCAACCGCACCGTCAGCGAAATTCGTCACGTCTTTGGCAAGAACGGCGGCAACATGGCCGAAGCCGGCGCCGTCTCCTGGATGTTCCATAAAAAGAGCGACATCGTAATTCCCAAAACCGCGGCCAAGGAAGACGATCTGATGGGCATCGTGCTCGACGCCGGCGCAGAGGACTCTGCGCGACGACGGCGAAAATTGGGAAGTGCTTTCCGAGCCCTCGGCTCACGAGGCTGTTGTGGAGGCGTTGAAGAAGGCCGGTCTTACACCCGCTTCCGCCACCGTCGGAATGATTCCGCAGAATTACATCAAGCTCGAAGGCCAGGCGGCCAACACCATGATCCGCCTGATGGAAGCGCTGGAAGAGAATGACGACGTGCAGAACGTGCACTCCAACTTCGACATCGATCAGAAATTGCTGGAAGAAGTTGCAGGGTAACGTAGCGGCGGACGCCTCGTCTGCCACCCCGTCGGGACTGCGTGAATTGTATTTGTCACCCAAAAGAACAAAAGCCGCCCAAGTTGGGCGGCTTTTTTCTGAAGCCCCGCACAGGCAAGGTGCTCAGGCGACCGCCTGGTCTGCTCTCGGAGTGGCTTCAGGAACGTATGGGAAGTTGGCCGAAGGCTTCGACGTGACCGACTCCTTGCCGATCCCCAGGCTAATGGGCGTATTCGCCGCCAGCGAGAACATGACATTTGGCGCGTTGTCAGTGAGCGAACGGCCGTTCCACTCGGCAAAGCCGAACGAGGCCGGTCTGCCGACTTCGTACGGCAGGATGTTGGGGCAGAAGCGGTGCGCCACCTTCTCCGCATAGGCTCGCGGGTTTTCTGCGGTTCCGTACGCCGACACCACGCCGGAGATTGCTTTAATCACGGCCTCTCCGTGAGTCGCAAAGTCATCGGCCGGACGACCGGCGTTGAGACGATTGCCAAGATCCTCGTTGAACTGGGTAAAGAGTGGGTGGATCATGGGAAGAGCGATGCGATTGATGGAACGCCACCCGCCAGCGTCGGTGGCCAACGTTGACACCGCCCATACTCCGATGCGGCGCTTGTCGCCTGCACCGGCGAGCAGTTCGGAGTCAGGCAATTCCAATACCATCGAATACACCGTGTGGCCCGCAAACAGATTTTTCGCGCGACTGGGATCCCAGTCATCCAGATTCACTACGGTGCCGTCCTGAAACGCGTGTCCGACCGCGTGCAACACGTCGGGCTCAATCCAAAACGGGTCGCCGGCCTTGCCGGCCCAGACGCGGACACCGGCCGCGGTGGTAATGGCTTCGCCGGTTGTTCCCTCGGCGATGACCGTGCCCGCCGCATGCGGATCCACGGCCTCTGCACCCCTGATGCGACGGACCACGTAGCGCTGTTTTGCCTGTTTGTCGCGCTCGTCAAAGCTAAGGCGATAGGTTGTATCTTCCACGCCGTCGCCATTGAGATCGACTTTGAATTCGTACATGCCTTCGGGATGGTAACCAGGCACAGGAATGGGGCCGAAAATTGAGTGGCAAACATTGATCACGAACACGGTGCCGGTTTCTCCACGAAATACGTAGAGGTCGGTGATGTCGAGGCGAATATCTTGCCGGGCGATTGGTGAATCAAGGTGATGGGACATGGGTGAGCTCTCTCTTTGATTTTATTCTTAAAGAAAAGGCAGATAACTTGTGGTGCCTCGCATCCGGGAGAAGCGAGGCCTATCCCCTGAAATGTCGCAAATCTTACACGGTTCGGATGCAAACGGCAATGACAGGGGTTCTCGATCATTGATTGGGTCATGGAAGTTCAGCTTGGCTTGATCGAGAGCCAGTCACACGCGCCGCCCTAACGTCTATTTACTAGACAGCTTCCGATTAGGTTTTCAACACTCCAGTGCAAAACGATGTGGAAAAAGAGAAAACTATTCTTTTAACTGCTTTGACTGCAATCCCTTTTGCACCTTGCACCTGCCCGGTTGCTGGCACTTTCGTGGTAGGTTGAACGGTAAAGGGGCAGCCCACAACCCCATGGACCGAACAGTGAAAGTGCGACTTGATAAGTTGCTGCAAGACCGCGGCCTGGCAGCCTCGCGCGCGCGTGCGCAGGCACTGATTCTCGCCGGAAAAGTGCTGGTAGACGGGCAAAAGATTGAGAAGTCCGGCACCACCGTCGACCCGCAATCGCAGCTCCGCCTGCTCGGCGAAGACTTGAAATACGTCAGCCGTGGCGGCCTCAAGCTGGAGCGCGCTCTGGAGCATTGGCAGATCGACGTCGAGGGCAAAAGTTGTCTTGATGTCGGCGCTTCCACCGGAGGTTTTACCGACTGCCTGTTGCAACGTGGAGCACGCCGCGTGATCGCTGTGGACACCGGACGCGGCCAGATTGATTTTCGCCTACGCCAGGACCCGCGAGTGCATCTGCTGGAAAAAACCAATGCACGTTATCTGACACGCGAGCAGGTGGGGGAAGTCATCGATCTGGTGGTCATGGACGTTTCGTTCATCTCCGCTACCCTGGTTCTTCCTGCGGTCATCGCGGCTGCTTTTCCTGATTCCGCAGAAGCCCGCCGCGGCCGCCAGATTGTGGTCCTGGTGAAGCCGCAGTTCGAGGCGGGACGCGAGCACGTCGGCAAAGGCGGCATCGTACGGGACGAACAAGCCCAGCAGAACGCGGTGCAGAAAGTCCGCGCCGCACTGCAGTCGCTGAATTGTTCCCACACGGATGTAATTGACTCTCCGATTCTGGGTGCCGAGGGCAACCGCGAGTTCTTACTTTATGGCTTATTTTGAAGTTCTCTGTGTCCTCAGTGTCCTCCGTGGTTAAAGTTTTTCTGTACAATTCCAACTTCGCCATGTCCGACTCCCCGAAATACGCCGGAATTATTTCCAAGCCCAACAAACCGGAGTTATCCGTAATTGTTCCTCACTTGATCGAGTGGTTCCGCAAGCACGGCTATCAAATCGTGGTAGACCCGGAAACCGCGCCCCACGCGACTGGCCTTGAGGTCCTTGCCCGCGAGAAAATGGCCTCGCGCCCGTTGAATTTCGTCGTTGTCCTGGGCGGCGACGGCACCCTGCTGTCTGCCGCCCGCGCCGTAGCCAAGGCGGGCATTCCCGTGCTCGGCGTAAACCTCGGCTCCCTGGGATTTCTCACCGAAGTGCCGCTCGACGATCTCTATTCCACGCTGGAAGGCATCGATAAAAGTTGCTGCAACCCCGAACTTCGTTCCATGGTGCATTGCGAAGTGTCGCGCCGCGACTCCTGCATCGCGCAGTACGACGCCCTCAACGACGTTGTGGTCGGCAAGGGCACGATTTCCCGCCTGAACCACTGCGATGTCTATATCGACCACGTTTTCGTATCCAGCTACCAGGCCGACAGTCTGATTGTGTCGAGTCCCACTGGCTCAACCGCGTACTCGCTCGCGGCCGGTGGCCCCATTCTCATGCCCTCAGTCGAAGCGTTTGTCATTACTCCCGTGTCGGCGCATTCGCTCACTCATCGTCCGCTGGTGGTGCGGGACACGGCGGAGATTGAGATCATCGTCAAAACTGACGAAGAGGCCTACCTCAGCATTGACGGCCAGGTGGGAATGCCGTTGTTGGATGGCGATCAAGTTCGTTGCCGGAAATCTCAATATCAGGTGAAGCTGTCTGCATATTCAGGGCACTTTTTTTGATCTGCTGCGCGCCAAGCTGAAATGGGGACAACGCTAGTGAATCTTCGCGCTGATGATACTCACGTGGGGACGTCCGCCCTCGGCCGTCCCACCATGCTCTCTTTCTTTTTCTTTGCGCGGGCCAGAGGCGTTCGTTTGTTGTTAGCCAGTTTGTTGCTTTCGTTTTGTGGCTCGCTCTCCGCCCAAGTCCGTCCCGCAGCCGATCTTATCGTCTCGAACGCCAAAATCTGGACCGTGGACAAAGCCCACCCCAGCGCGCAAGCGGTGGCAGTTCTCGGTGACCGCATCGTCGCGGTCGGCTCGAACACGGATGTCGAGGCTTGGCGCGGCCCGGCCACACGCACAATCGACGCCGGCGGTCATTTACTGCTCCCCGGCTTCAACGACGCCCACGTTCACTTTGTAAGTGGAGGACTCCAACTCGCCTCCATCGAACTCAACGACGCCCCCAGCCCGGAAGAATTCGCCCGCCGCATTGCCGAGCGCGCTAAGACCACACCTAAAGGCGAGTGGATTCTGGGCGGCGACTGGGACGAAACCAAATGGACCCCATCGCAATTGCCTACCAAAGAATTGATCGACCCCGTCACTCCCAACACGCCCGTCTTTGTTACCCGCTACGACGGC
Organism: Terriglobia bacterium; assembly: GCA_963765285.1. Classification (GTDB taxonomy): domain Bacteria; phylum Acidobacteriota; class Terriglobia; order Terriglobales; family Acidobacteriaceae; genus CAVWZH01. The sequence goes on along the minus strand of CAVXVR010000004.1, from coordinate 606,181 downwards.
CACATGGGTCTGGCGAACTCGGTCGCTCTGCGGCTCGCGGGAATTACTGCCCAAACTCCTGATCCACCCGGCGGCGTGATTGTCCGCGACGCGCACGGCAATCCCACGGGCGCTCTTAAAGATGCGGCGCTCGATCAGATCGACAAATTCATTCCGCCACTGACGCATGAGCGGCGCGTGCAAGCCGTGAAGCGCGCCCTGGCCCACGCCGCTTCGCTCGGCGTCACCAGCGTCCAGGAAATGGACGACAACGGGGAAGAACTCGAAAATATTGCGGTGTATGCCGAGTTGTTAGGGCGGGGCGAACTGACCGCTCGCATCTATACGGCTCCGCTCATCAAATACGTAGACGATTTGGCCAAGATCGGCGTCCGCCACGCTTTCGGAGGGCCGTATCTGAGAATCGGCGCGCTGAAGACTTTTGCCGACGGCTCACTCGGCTCCAGCACCGCGTATTTCTTCGAACCCTTCACCGACCAGCCGAATAACCACGGTCTGCTCTCTGATGCCATGCAGCCGCTTTCGCTGATGCGCGAACGCATGATGAAAGCCGACGCCGCCGGCTTGCAAATCTGCACCCACGCTATCGGCGATCAGGGGATCTCGATGATCCTCGATCTTTACTCAGAAGTCGAAACCGCCCACGGCCCTGCCGATCGCCGTTTCCGCATCGAGCACGCGCAACACATGGCCGCGAAAGATTTCGACCGCTTCGCAAAATTGAAAGTAATCGCCTCGGTCCAGCCCTACCACGCGATTGACGACGGCCGCTGGGCCGAGAAACGCATCGGCCATGACCGCGCCAGCCGCACCTATGCTTTCCGAACTTTTCTCGATCGCAGTGTACGTCTGGCTTTCGGCACCGACTGGAACGTGGCTCCGCTCAACCCGATGCTCACGGTCTACGCCGCCGTCACCCGCGCTACACTCGATGGCAAGAATCCCAACGGCTGGTTTCCCGAACAAAAGCTCACACTGCCCGAAGCTCTCGAGGCTTACACTATGGGCTCCGCTTATGCGGAGTTTCAGGAAAACGAGAAAGGCTCAATTTCTCCCGGCAAACTCGCTGACATGGTTCTGCTGAGCGACGATCTATTTTCCATCCCGCCTGCCCAAATCCGCAACGTAAAGGTTTTAAAGACAATTTTGGGCGGCAAAGTGATTTGGGACGCAGTCTCCTATTGACCTTCCGTAAGAACTCACTTGGCCCAAATCCGGCTCTGGACGGGCGTTTTGCACAGGTCAGGATGTACTTCTAGGCATCTTGACCTGATTGCGCTTTAGGCATAAGTTTCCTCTCATTATCCACTTCTAATCTCCCCGCGCCTGTGGAGAGAAGAATTCGGGTCGGCCTCGGGTCCCGCCCAAAGCTAGGTGCGCTCCGCTCGCGCGGCGGCGCTCTAGCGGTTGAAGGGTGTCTCCCGGCAGTACGGCTGGTCCGCATTCTGCGCCGCGCCTTCCAAGAACAAATGAAGCCTGGTCAATAGCCGGAGTGTGCCTTGCTCCGTATTAGGAGGGATTAATGAAACGGTCGATTTGGTTTGCAGCAACCGCGGGGGCCTTCTTCTCCGTGATAACGGCAGGAACTCTTCAGGCTCAGCAGGACCCTGGGCCACGGGCGGGCGCGACACCAGGCATAGGTGAGGCGTACACGTCACTGACTGCCAACGAGGCGGCGTTCTTCTACCCAGGCGCACATGCGGTTCGAGGAAGTGGATTCAGTATCCGGGACAATCGAAAGTGGCACCGGCCTGGGTCCGACCTTCAACGGCAACAGTTGCGCGCGGTGCCATGCGCAGCCGGCCGTCGGCGGCAGCAGCCCCGGTCTGACCAGCCCGCAGAATTCGATTCCTAATCCGCAGGTTACGCTCGCCACCCTGGACAGCGCGACCAACGTGCTTCCCCCATTTATCACTCCCGACGGCCCGGTTCGCGAGGCTCGTTTCGTCCGCAACCGGGATGGCTCGCTCGACGGCGGAGTGCATGGTTTGTTCACCATCGCCGGGCGCACGGACGCTCCGGGATGCACCGCATCGGTCCTTCCCCAGCCAAACTTCGCCGCGCAGCTGGCGGCGCACAACGTGATATTCCGCATTCCGACGCCAGTATTCGGCCTGGGTTTGGTAGAGAGCACGCCGGACGCGGTTCTACAGGCTAACCTGGTCGCTACCCAATCCGCCCGGTCCCGGCTGGGCATCGGCGGCAGCTTCAACAGCAGCGGCAACGACGGCACCATCACGCGCTTTGGCTGGAAGGCGCAGAACAAGTCGCTGTTGATGTTCGCCGGCGAGGCCTACAACGTGGAACAAGGCGTATCCAACGAGTTGTTCACCAACGAGCGGGCCGCTACCTCCGGGTGCGTCTTCAACGGATCACCTGAGGACGCGACCCTGATCGACGAGGCCCCGCAAGGAAACGATTCAGGGGATCTGGTGAACTTCGCCATTTTCATGCGCTTTCTGTCTCCGCCATCCCCTGCGGTTCAGTCTACGTCGGCGCAGAACGGAGCCAGTCAGTTCACCGCAATCGGCTGTGCGCTGTGTCACTCGCCCACACTCTCTACTGGGCCCTCCCAGTACTCCGCTCTCAACAGCGTCTCGTACCATCCCTATTCCGACTTTGCCGTTCATCACATGGGCTCGGGTTTAGCGGACGGAATCAACCAGGGAGCGGCCGGACCTGATCAATTCCGGACGGCCCCGCTATGGGGCCTCGGCCAACGCCTGTTTTTCCTGCATGACGGACGGACGGCAGATCTGCTCGAGGCCATCGAAGCCCATTCCGACTGCGATACCGGCAACAGCAACGGCCGGCGACGGCGGGATTTCAGTTTCTTCGGCCCGTTCAACCAGTTCGGCAGTTGCCGGTCCGAGGCGAACGGAGTCATTCGCAACTTCAACGCACTCAGCCCCGATCAGCAGCAGGGTATCTTGGACTTCCTGCGGTCGTTGTAGTGGGGGTTATCAGGTCGCGGAGGATCGTGAGATCCTCCGCGATTTCTCTTACGCCAGCAGGAGCGCGAATGTTCTTGGCTCTGATTCTGATCGCGTTCGCGAGTTCCGGCGCCTCGTCATCGCAGCCCGGCCCGTGCGAGCCCGACCCGGCACTCCAGCTGGAGATTCAGCAGGCAGCAGCCCGTCAGCCAACGAACCCGACCGCCTTCGACGAAAATGTCGGCCCGTTTCTCGCGCTGCGCCAGCACCATCCTGACGATCTTTTCGTTCACGAACGCTATCAGGATGCTGTCCAGCAGTTCGGAATCGAAGGTCACCTCCGAATGCTTACCCAGGAATATCAGGCCCTTGCCATCGCTCACCCGGGGGATGTGCGCTATCGCTACTTGAATGCTCGTGCTTTGATTGGCCGAAGCACGCCTTCCGCCATTCAGGAGTTGAATCAGTTGATCGGAGAAAATCCGGACTTTGCGCCGGCACATCAGTCCTTGGCCGAGATTTACGCCTCAGAGATCTTCCGCGACGAAGCGAAAGCAAAAACGGAAAAGCAAAATTTCCTCACCCTGTGCCCCGGCTCGGAGCTTGCCAGCCGTCCCGGGCCGCTGCCCGAACCCTCCCCGCTGCTCGATCAGGCGGAACGTTTGCTCGGCCAGCGTGGCGATCCCAATCACGTGTTGGACGTGGTTCTCGAAGCTCTGCGGAGCGACGAATGGCGGCTGCAACGCATTCGTCCTTTTGACTGGTACAGCTCCGGCCACAAACGGGAGGCTCAGCAAGCCCTACACAGCAGATATTGGCAAGCCTGGTCGATCCAGGTTCGTTGCTATCGCCGCGCGAACCAGCCGGAAAAAGCGGTCGGGCTGCTGCGTTCGATGGAGCAGCGTGCTGTGGTGCTGAAGAGTTCGGACCCGATGTATTGGGACGCTTCGGCGGCCTTGGCCCGTCTGTACGCCGAGGCAAACCAACAAGAACTGGCCGCTCAAAAGCTCGATTTCATGCGCCAGTTCCTGAGCAGCCATCCTGATGACCGTCGCGCCAGGCAACTCGAAGAATTGCAGAAGGTGATCGCGAATCCAGTCGGCCCAGGAATGCCGTAGTGCCGGCTCAGCTGGAGTATTTAGTTTTCAGGACCCAGTAAATCCTGAATAGTTTCACGCCGCCGAATCACTCGCACGGACTTGCCATCTACAAGCACCTCCGCGGCGCGGGGCCGCGTGTTGTAGTTCGAAGCCAGCGCCATGCCGTAGGCTCCGGCATCCAGAACGGCGATCACATCTCCCTGATGGGCAACCGGCAAGCTCCGTTCCTGGGCAAGAAAATCACCCGACTCACACACCGGGCCCACCACATCCACGGTTTCTTCTTCCGCTTCGTCCCTGAGCCGCACCGGAACAATTTCGTGATAAGCATCGTAGAGCGCGGGACGCAGAAGGTCGTTCATCGCGGCATCCACCACCAAAAAGCTCTTTGTGCCATTGGTCTTTCTGTAGATCACACGGGCCAGCAACGCGCCCGCGGCGCCCACGATAGAGCGCCCCGGCTCGAGCAGGAGATGCACTTTCAATCCGCGCAAGCGGACGCAATACCGCCTCCGCGTACGCCGCAACCCGATCCTCCCACTCCGACTCGCCGGGATTGTCGTAGGCGATGCCCAAGCCTCCGCCCGCGTCCACGTATTTGATTTCGTGGCCATCAGACCGCAACTCGCGCACCAGATCCGCCACGCGTTCCATCGCTGCGGTGAACGGTTCCATGTCCGTGATTTGCGATCCGATATGCACGCTCACCCCCACCGGCCGCAAATATCCGCTCGCGGAGGCCAGTGTGTACAACCGTCTCGCATCTCTGATCGGCACGCCAAATTTGTGGGCCCGCAAGCCAGTCGAAATATAGGGATGTGTGTTGGCCGGCACGTCAGGGTTCACGCGGAAGGCGATGCGGGCTTTCTCTTTGCGTCGCGCCGCGCACTCCGCCAGCGTCCAGAGTTCTGATTCGCTTTCCAGATTGAACAACGGAATGCCGGCCTTGAGAGCGAAGGTCATCTCGTCCGGGGTTTTGCCCACGCCCGAGAACACGACCTTCCTTGAGGCTCTGCGGTCAGCCCGCAACACTCGTTCCAGCTCGCCGCCCGAGACCACGTCGAATCCGCAATCCAGGCTGGCCAGCAAACGGAGGATGCTGAGGTTGGAATTTGCCTTAACCGAGTAGCAGATGGTATGTGGGACCTTGCGGAAAGCGCGTTCGAAAACGCGCACGTGCTCCCGGATCAGAGAAGCCGAGTAAACGTAAAGCGGCGTGCCGAGACGCTCGGCCAGCCGCAGCAGAGAAACCTCATCGCAGTGCAGAATGCAGCCCGCAGACCTGCGCCACAGCAGACCTTGCCGGGTCTCGCGGTAGGAAAAGGCCGGAGGCCGGCCCCGGCGCCGCTTTTCCGTACGCTTCACTTGCGTTTTCCCGCTTCGCCTTTCACCCGAATCGCGACCACAGTTTGGTCATCGAAGGCCTCTACCCCCGCGGCGAATTCCTCCACCGCCTTGAACAGGGAATCCACCACGCAGGCTGCGGACACCGATGTGCACGTCGCGACAATCTTTTCCACTCGGCCGCGTCCGAACATGTCTCCGGCCTTGTTGCGCGCGTCGAGAATGCCGTCGGTGAAGAAAACGAACATGTCGCCCGGCTTGGCTTTAAAGGAGAATTCGTCGTAGTCGGCATCGTCGAACAAACCGAGCGGCAAGCCTGTGGCCTCGATGATCTCGATCTTGCCATCGTGGCAGTAGAGAGGGCGGGGCAGGCCGGAGTTGGCCACCTGCAAGGTGCGATTCTCGTCGTCCCACACGGCGTAGATGATCGAGACAAACTGCGCGTCGATCCGCCGCTCGCCCAAAGAAAAATTCACCGCCCGCAACATCTCGGCCGGCCCCGGCTCAATGGGAGCATGGGAGCGCAGAATGCCGCTCACCAGCGCGGCATAAATGGCTGCCGGCGCGCCTTTCCCGCTGACGTCCCCGATCACAATCGCGGTACGCGACAGCGAGTAGTTCACAAAATCGTACAAATCACCGCCGATGGCCCGTGCCGGAACAAATTTCGCCGCCAGTTCCAGATTCGGAGGCTTAGGAAGAGTCGGAGGCAATAGCCGGGATTGCAGTTCCCGCGCCATGCGCCAAATCCCGCTCCAATCGTTTTTCTTGCCGGGCGATTTCTTCGTAGAGACGGGCATTCTCGATGGCGATGGCGATCTGCGCCGCTAGCGTCGTGATAGCCCGCTTATGGTCTTCCGTGAAGAAGCCACGCCGGGTATGCTCCAGGTCGAGTACGCCAATTACGTTGTCTTTGTAGATCAGGGGCACGGCCAGTTCCGACCTGGTCTCCGGATTCAGCTTGATGTAACGAGGATCTTTGTTCACATCCGGCACCAACACCGCCTGCTTTTGCTGCGCGGCATACCCGACCAGGCCCTGTCCCAGCGGGACTTCGTGTTTGAGATGGATGCTTTCCCGGAAGCGCAACGAAAAGCGGTGTTGCAACTTCTCTCCCGACGGGTCGAGCAACAGAATGCTGAACATCTGGTAGTCAATCAGGCGGCTCAGCAATTCAGCGATGCGGTTGAACAGCGCATCCAGGTTCAGGATCGAGGTCAGCTCGCGCGCAATCTCGTTCAGCAACACCAACGTCCGCGCCTGGCGTGTGGTCCGCGTGTGCAACTGCGCGTTTTCGATGCCCACGGCCATGCGCGAGGCGATGAGCGTGAGCAGTTCCTTGTGCTCTTCGGTGAAGTAGTTGGCTTGCAGGGCTTCCAGGTCCATCACGCCGATCAACCGGTTTTTCACGATTAGTGGGACGGCCAGTTCAGACCGCACGTTGGGTACAGCGGAAATATATTGGGGATTGTCGGTGACATCGCCGATCAACAGGGCCTCTCGCCGCTGCGCCGCGATCCCGGTAACGCCTTCGCCCACTTTTATGCGCAACCGTTCGGCAACTTCCGGGGGATAACCCACCTGAAAGCGGAAACGCAACTCCTGAGTTTTCTCGTTGAGCAGCAGAATGGCGAAAATTTCGTACTCAATGACCTTGCGCACCAGTTCTGCCACGCGCCGCAGCGTGGTGTCGAGGTCGAGCGTGGTGTTGACCACATCGGCCACTTCCAGCAGCAGCGGCTCGACTCTGGCGTGCACATCCGGGGTCACAGTTGCCGTCTCCACAATGCTTAATCATACCAGCGATTTATCACCCGGCTTGCACCTCTGGCCGCGGCACAATGCAGATGTCCGGCAAGTTTCGGTAGCGTTCCGCATAGTCCAATCCGTAGCCCACGACGAACTCGTCGGGAATACTGAAACCCACATAGTCCGCCTGGATAGGCATTTTCCGGCGCGACGGCTTGTCCAGCAGCGCGGCGATCTTCAGCGCTTTCGGCTGGTGCGCCAGGATGAGCTTCTTCAACACTGTGAGCGTCAAGCCGGTGTCGAGAATATCTTCCACCAGAATGACGTTCTTGTCCTGCATGGACTGATCCACATCCTTGGTCAACTTGACTTCACCGGTCGAATCCCAGCCGCTGGTTAATTCTTCGTGCGGGCTGGGCCGATTGCCGTAACTCGAGACGCCGATAAAATCAAACGTCGCATCAAGCTGTACCTGGCGTGACAGGTCGCTCAGAAAAATCGCCGCGCCTTTGAGCACGCCGACAAAGATCACCGACTGCCCAGCAAAGTCGCGGGTAATGTCGGCGGCCATAGCCACCACGCGCCGGGCGATCTGCTCTTGCGAAATCAGGACCTTCAGTGGTTTCATGGCGCTTCATATTACCTGCAAGCGTCTTGAAACAAAAATCTTTCCTGCCATCATGTCGAAGCCGGGCTTCAGAGATCAGGCCGCGTTGCGCGGATCGAGAGCACATCACTAGAATGAACCCTTCACCTCAAATTCCTGGATCGCAACGCTTATGGAACTCAAGGGAATCAAACTCACCTGGCTGGGCCACGCCGCCTTCCGGATTGAAACGCCGGAGGGCAAAACCATCATTGTCGATCCCTGGATCATGGGCAACCCCATGTGTCCGGAGAAAGACAAGAACGTCAAGAAAGTGGACCTGATGCTCTGCACCCACGGCCACTTCGATCATATTGCCGACGCGGTGGAACTCGCCAGGAAGCACAACCCGGTCATCGTCGGCATTCCCGAACTCGGTGGCTGGCTGGAAAAGAAAGGGGCAAAGCAAGTTTCATCCATGAATAAGGGCGGCACGCAGACCGTGGACGACGTCCGGATCACCATGGTCCACGCCGACCACTCCTGCGGCATTCAGGATGGCGACCAGATCGTCTATGGCGGCGAAGCCTGCGGCTACGTCATCGAATTCTCCAACGGCGTGAAGATGTATCATGCCGGCGACACTAATGTCTTCGGCGACATGCGAATAATCCATGAACTGTACGCGCCGGAGATTGCCATGCTGCCCATTGGTGACCACTACACCATGGGGCCGCGGGAAGCGGCCTATGCCTGCAAGCTGCTCAAGTCCAAAACCGTTATCCCCATGCACTTTGGGACGTTCCCCGTATTGACTGGCCGGCCCGGTGCCTTGCACAAACTTGTTCCTGACCAGGAAGTGATAGAGATGAAGCCCGGCGTGACGATTTCGTAGGAACAGCGCATTCAGGAGACTCAATTTGGCCAAGAACGACAGCAACGCATTCTGGCGGCAGCACGGCATCACCGCCGCCCCGGTCGAAGATTATTTGTATTCCGTCCTTCCCTCGCGTGACGAAGTGCTTACCGGGATGGAAGCCGAAGCCATCCAGCGAAAAATTCCGATCGTGGGTCCGGCGGTGGGGCGCATCCTGTATCAACTCGCCACGATATCCGCTGCGAAAACAATATTTGAAATGGGCTCGGCCATCGGGTACTCGACTATCTGGTGGGCCCGTGCCGTGGGCGAGGGCGGCCGGGTTATCTACACCGACGGCGATCCTAAAAACGCGAACGAAGCGCGTGGCTATTTTCAAAAAGCCGGTGTCAGTGATCGCATCACCATGAAAACCGGCGACGCGCTCGAACTACTGTCGGAAGAGAAGCAGCAGTTCGACATCATTTTTAACGACGTCGACAAGGAAGACTATCCTCGCGTCTTCCGCCTCGCCTTGCCCAAACTGCGAAAGGGCGGCCTGTTTATCACCGACAACGTTTTGTGGAGCGGCCGCGTCGCCGATGAGAAAAATACCGAGGCCACGACCAAGGCCATTCTCGAATTTAATCGATTGCTCTACAGTTCTTCTGAATTATTCACGACCATCCTGCCCATCCGCGACGGCGTGGCGGTGGCGGTGAAGAAGTAAGGCCTTCCGCATCAGTTGCAGCAGGCGCAGCTGAGAACCGAGAACCGGCAACTGAAAACTGGTTTTATAACTCCTACCCTTAATTCCAGTGTAGCAATTTCAGAGGGGTAAATGGGACATTCGCCCGCCAACAATATTCTCAGCGCACTCAACAAGTTAAGCCTGGGATGTACTTCTGAGAGGGCTTGACAGAATTTTCTCGAACTTCGGTTGCTGGTCACCCAGCTTTTCAGATCGACTTCACCGGAATCAGCGTCACATCCTCCACCAACCCGACTTCCTTCTGCAGAAACGGTTCGGCGTAAGTGACGCCGGCGAGCATGCCGTAGTAGCGCGCCATCGCCTCCATTCGCGAACGGATTTCGGCCTGGGCAGGGAAAATGTCTTTGCCGGCTTCCTGATCGTTGAACTGCGATTTGTAGGCCATCACAGATTGAAATCGGGCCTCAAGTTGTTCGCTGATGTCGACGACGAACGTTGGGCGGATGTCGTAGTAGAGCGTGGCGTAAATGATTTTGTAAGGACGGTGCGGCGGCGGACCTCCGGTGAGATTTTCGCTGACGGCTGAGGGCTGAAGGCTGATGGCTAATCTCGCCAGTCCAGCCAGAAAGCATGCTTCGTATCCGAGAGTGGAGGTGGTGTAGTGGTCTGGGTGGCGTCCTTTCCAGTAAGGTAGAATCACCACTCGCGGCCGTTGCTGGCGAATCACACGCGCCACTTTCAGCCGGTTCTCCCAGGTGTTCTCGACCCGGCCATCGGGAATGTCGAGCGCGTCCCGCCATGAAACAGAGAGAATCTTCGCCGCCTCGGCCGCTTCATGCGCGCGATCTTCCGCAGTGCCGCGTGTTCCCATCTCACCTTGCGTAAGGTCGAGAATCCCCGTGCGATAGCCGCGCTGTGCCATCTTGAGCATGGTGCCGCCGCAGGTTTGTTCCACGTCGTCACGGTGGGCCGCAATGGCCAGGATGTCGAGGGGCGGAGGCATGTTAGGCAAGAATGCAGCGAATTATAATGGATCGGCAGACCGGGTAGTGGGCTGACAGACTGAAAGCAAGTGCAATAGTGGAAGGAGAAAATAACGTTGCCCAAACAGCGACTCACAACCCATCCGGGGCAAGTACTCCTGGAGGACTACATCAAGCCACTGCGGCTAACCCAGGCTACTCTGGCGAAGGAGCTCGGGATTTCGACGAACCGTCTGAACGAGCTGGTCCGGGGCAAGCGCGGGATCACCGCAGACACAGCCCTCCGGCTGGCGGACCGCTTCCGCACCTCGCCGGAGTTTTGGATGAATTTGCAGTCGGCTTACGAGCTGACCGAAGCGCGTTTGGCCATGGCTGCTTCGGGCTAATCGTGGCCTTCTAAGCTTGACAAAACCAATCGCAGCGGCGCATCTTGTGCTCCACCCCAAGGCCGACCATTTTTCGCGCCGGAGGCCGACATGATTCCTGAATCTGCCATCCAGAAGTTCCGAGACTCCCTTCGCGGCGAGACGCTGCTTCCCGGTGCCCCGGGTTATGACACGGCGCGGGCCATTCCCAACGCGATGATTGACCGACGGCCAGCAGTTATCGTTCGTTGCGCCGGCGCGGCGGACGTCATTGCGTGCGTCCGTTTTGCGCACGAGCACGATCTGCTGGTTGCGGTTCGCGGCGGAGGCCACAGCGTGGCAGGCAAGTCGCTTTGCGAGGGTGGTCTCATGGTTGATCTCTCGGCCATGAAGGGCATGCGGGTTGACCCGGCCCGCCGAACCGCGCGCGCACAAACCGGGCTCAAGCTGGGCGAATTCGACCGCGAAACCCAGGGCTTCGGATTGGCCACGACGCTGGGGGTGGTTTCTGCTACGGGTATCGCAGGCCTGACGTCTGGGCGGAGGATGGGGGCACCTGCACGCCAAATATGGACTCGCGGTCGATAACGTCATCAGTGCGGACGTGGTCACAGCGGATGGGAAACTGCATACGGCGAGTGCCACAGAGAACCCCGATCTGTTTTGGGGAATACGCGGCGGCAGCGGTAATTTCGGAATCGTCACTTCGTTGGAATATCGCCTCCATGAGGTCGGTCCCGTGCTGGCTGGCGCTGTGTTTCACCCGGTCGCAAAGGCGAAAGAAGTGCTCCATTTTTGGCGTGAGTACGCTGCGAACAGTCCCGACGAACTAGTCACCCAAGGCGGCGCTTTTCATCTTCCAGATGGCGTTTCCGTTTTTGCCATTGCCGCCTGCTACAACGGCCGCATACCCGAGGGTGAAAAAGTGTTGAAGCCCTTGCGGGACTTCGGTCCGCCGATAGCCGACAACATTGCCCCGATGAGCTATCTCCAATTGCAAAGTATGTTCGACCCCTTCTTTCCACCGGGGCGGCACACTTACGTCAAGTCGAACTTCATTCGCGAACTGAGCGATGACGCCATAAGCGCTCTGGCGGAGTACGCTGGCAAGAGTCCCTCTCCACACACTTTTGCCCCGTTCATAGAACATTGGCACGGAGCAGCGACGCGGGTCGCGCCGACGGACACTGCCTTTCCACATCGTCAGCATTCCTGGAACTTCTTTGCCTGGTCGAACTGGGTGAGCCCGTCGGATGCTGAGAAGAATATCCGGTGGACACGCGAATGCTGGGAAGGGCTGCAGCCATTTCTGGTCGCGGGGTCTTACGGCAACTACATTGCTGACGAGGGTGACGCCTTCGCGCGTGCCGCCTACGGGCCCAACTATGACCGACTGGTCGTGCTGAAAAACAAATACGACCCAACCAATTTTTTCCGGCTGAACCACAACATCAAGCCGACTCAGGACAGCCCCGCGGCCATCAGTGCCTAGACAGGCTGGGGGCCTCAAGGCTTTCCGGTCGCCGCGGGGGCGGCGAGGCGGGACCGCGGAAAACCGTTCAGCTGATTTCCCAGCGCAGCGGCGCGTCAGGGCTAACGTCGCCGGAGAAGCGGACAAACTCGGCGGTGGCCGGTATCGTCCGAACCAACCCGTTGACTTTCACCTGGCGCACCCGCGCCATTTCCGACTCGGGGAGGTGGACTTCGAAGTCCCAGCGTCCCGCGGTGCTTGGGGCATACCATCCGCTGTAACCGTCTCTGGTTCTTTTGAATCCCAGCAGCGGGGAAGCGAATTCATACTCCCTCATGGGAAGATTCGGAGTGAAGTTGACTCCATCGGCCACGAATTCAACACCCAGCAGTTTGGCCGCGCTGTAAAGCGGCCAGGCGTGCGGGTGCATGTTCATGACCGGGTAGTCGGTCCAGTTGAATCCCAGGTCCGCTTGCACTTTGTGTTCCGTCGAAGGGGGTTCGCCGAACATGGTTTGACCGGGATACCTGGACAGCACTGAGTTGTAAGTGTCGGGGCCGCTCCAAATTCCATACCAGATGTCGGGGTAGGCCTCGGCGTGCATGGCCAGCGAATTCTTTTTCCACTCGTCCCAGCCCATCGCGCCGTCGACCAAAGCCAGGGCCCAGATCAGAGTTCCGTTGATCGAGGGCCAAATCCCTCCGTTGGTCAGGACACCAGCGGGGCTCGCCATGGCGGGATCGCCTTGACTCTCGATCATGGCTCCGATGGGCGAAGGTTTGCGGACCATTTGGTCGAGTGCGGTAACCAAGGCCTTGCGCTGAGCGGCGGTGGCCGCGCCTCCGATGATCGTCCAGGGCTGGGGCTCGAGCCAGAGATGGTCTTCGCCGATCCAGCCCAGGGTCTCGCCAAGCCACGCCCGGCTGAACCATTGTTCAACCCAGCATGACCGCACGGCCTGCCGCTGCAGCTTCGGCCTTGGCGCGCGCTTCATTGGAGGTTTGCTTGTCGCCGGCATAAGCGAGCAATTGCGCGTAGCAATCGAGGACATAACAGGCCATGGCCGCGTTCAGAACGCTTTCACCTTCTTGCCGAACCTCGTCGGCCTGCGCCTGCGGCACATGTCCCACCACGATGTCGTCGTTCCAATCTCCGTTGGAGAGGCGCATTAAGCCGTGCCTTCCGGTGCCGATACTCTGAACCAGATGAACATAAGATCGCTGCAAAAGGTCGAGCACCGTAGGGTCAGTGGGACTTGGTTCCTGACGTGGGTAGATAGGAATCCTTTCTCCAAGAAAACTTTTGTCGCGCGCGGCCAGCACGTATTCACTGGCAACCCATAACAGCCACATCTCTAAATCGCTGGGACGAAAAACCACTGGCATGGGAACGCTGCTGCCCACGATTCCATAGGGGATCGACCCGTCGGGCTGAATTTCCTTCAGTGTGTACCGAATGACTTCCCGGACAAACGCTGGATTGCTGAAGATAAATGGCAGGACGTGTTGCAGCGGATCGCGCGCCGCACCCTGAAACCCGATGACGTACTGGTACACGTGGCCCTGCGAGATGATGTGTTCGCGGAAAAAGCTGTCATAAGTGAGGCTGCTGCGCAGGTAGTAGTTGTGCCAGGAGATTTCTCGTTCTACCCAGGGATCGGTAGGCACGCTGAAGCGAAGGCCATCGGACTTCCAGGAGGCGCTGGAACTCGACCACAACTTTGCCGGATCGGCGGAGTACTTCGCCACCAGAGCGTCGACCTCAAATCCCTCCGGAGCGTAGCCGTACAGAAAGTAGAGCGTGCGGCTCTCCTCCGGCTTCAATTCAAGATGACGTTCCAGCAAGAGCGCGCTGGCCGGGCCAGTGGAACTGAGGTCGTTGTTCAGAATTGCCTTGCGCTTGGCCGACAGTCCGGCAGGGTTATCGATGCCGCCGCTGCCGAAGAATGACGAGGCGTCGGTGGCAAAACCATCCACCGGAGCATCGAGCGAAACGAGAAAAGTGGGCGGCGGTTTGAGGTCCTCCATCGAGGCCGCGGGCCCGTAATCCGGCAACGGCCCACCCAGAAAACTGGAAGGGTTTTTCTTCAGGTAGGCTTCAACTTCCTCCCACTCCTGCGTGTCCTGGGGCGTGCGGCCAAGGAATTTCTGAGTTTCGAGGAGACCCGCCTGCTTTGGCATCACCTTAAACTGGTGGGCGAAGCGCCCCCCGAATTCGCGTCGCAGCTCGGCCGCGTTCGGCTTGGGTTGTACGGTCGCCTGCATCCACGAACGGTAGGAGAACTGATAATTGTGTGAGCCCCAATACTCGATCCATCGCAGATCCGCGGGCTTGCTGCCGTGGTTGGTGATCGTCACCATGGAGAGCAAAACCGGATCATCGCCAAACGGGGCAAAAATCACCTGGTCGACTTCGTAGTTGTGTCCTTTGACGACCTTTCTGAAGTAGCCTTCGCCGAGAATTCTGTCGAAGGATTCGCCGTGTCCGGGATAGTAGGTGCTGAGGGTTTGCTTGCCATCGCTGAGAAATCCGACTCCGGCTCCGTAGAGGCCATGTTCGGGGGCGTAGTCGTTCAGAAATTTCGGCGATCCCTCGTCCTGGCGCACCTGTACATAGCCGAAGTTCGACACCGCCGCCACCACGCGATCATTTCCCACCTGGTGGGTATGGTCGGTGGCACCGCGCCACTGTTTGTGAACCGGGGAGACGGCTTTAGGGTCGCTGACTTGATTGCAGGTGTAGCGGTAGGCAGGCAGGCCAAACTGATCGGTGATCCATTCGCCGAAATGACCCGAGCCGTAGGCTTTAGATTGGGCTGCCGGCGCCCCGACCGGCGCGCCGGGCGAGCCAGTTTGAAGGGCAGAGTTGAACTTGGACAAGCCAAATTTGTGGAGTGCTCCGAGGCCCACGAGGCCAACGAATTCGCGTCGATTCATATTTGACCTTCTGAACTCAAGCCCGCTTGTGCCGATGGGTATCGATCAAGCGGAGGGCTGACCTTTTCAGCCGAAGAAGAATACCGATGGTGTGGAAGGCATGCAACTAGGGACCGGCGAGTATGCGAGCGTTTCATGCTCCCTAATCGTTTTGCAGCTATGCGAGTCTAAACCAGATACGGACAGAGCCATAGCCGAGCGGCTGTGTGACAAAGCCAGCCCCGTGCCCGGCTTACGAAAATGTACCGCCTCGACGAGAGGAGATCGTATGACTTCAAGATTCAATCTGTATGCCCGCTGTGTGGCCTTCGCCTTCGTCGCCTGGGCCGCGCTTACCAGCCCAGTTCACGGCCAATCCCCGGCTTTGACACCGACGGAAACTCTTAAGGTCGGCGATCCCCGCGTGGATGGGGCATTTCTCAAGCCTTACAAAAATGCCTGGAAGATTGTTTATGAGGTTCCGGGCAAAGAGCCGTTCCTGGTCGGCGCCTGGACTGACGAACTCTCGGAGGTAAATATCAACGGCCGGCGTTTGCTCAAACGCAGCCAAATGGCCGATTACGCCAAGTACAACATCGTGACAACCTATGTGAATGTATTTGACCCCAAAACCATGGCGCCGGTCTCCATGGACTTCAAGCGCAGCGACACCGGCGAATGGGCGCACCGGGATTTCGAAGGTGGTCGCGTGAAGTATCGACGTGGAGAGTCCGCCGATGAGGCGAAGACTCAAACTGGGCAACTGGAAATGAAAGAACCTGTCTTTGACTACAACGGCGGGACCTATGGGGTGCTATTGGCTGCGCTACCTCTGAAGGAGGGCCTCAAGGCCAGCTTCCCAACCCTGTCAGAAGATCGCGACGAAACGGAACTGGTAACCATCAGGGTGGGCAAGCAGGAGCTGGTGGAGGCCGGACCGGGTAAACAAATAATGGCTTGGCCGATCGACACAGAAGGCAATTACGCGAACCAGAGCCACAGCATTTTCTGGGTCACCAAGGAACCTCCATACGTCATCAAGCTGGTGACCACAATTCCGGCCGGCAAAGGGGTTACGGTTACGATCAGCATGATTTAAGTTTCATTCCAGATTGCCCTGTTCGAGCACCACGTTTTCCCGCACGATCAAGCGGTGGGCGGCCATTTCTTTCAGAGTGGGCAGGACGCGGCTCACATGTTCATCGGTGTCGACGAAGATGATGATCACCGGCAGCTTTCCGCCGGCGTCTACCAGGTGCGAAGTTTGCACCTGATGGCGGCCTAAGAATCCGGCCACCGCATGGATGGCGGTTGCGGCGTAGACATTTTCTTTCCGCAAGTAGTTGAGAATCTCAACGTGCAGCGGCCGGTGATGCCACTGGTCGGCTTCGTTGAGATACATGGTGACCTGTACTGCCATAGCGTTTGGCATTTTATAGCACCCTCGCCAGTCCCATGCCAGCCAGTGCCGCCGCCAGGCAGAGAAGATTATTGGCCAAGAAGTTGGCCGCCATCAGCAGCCATTGCCCCTGCTCGAAGAATGCCATCGTTTCAAAGGCATAGCTGGAGAACGTGGTAAAGGCGCCACAGAAACCCACCACCACCAGCAAACGCCAGCGCGGGTCGGCCAGCACTCGCTCAGCGGTCCAGATGACGAAAAAACCCACAATTAAGCTGCCGGTGACATTGATGAAAAGCGTTCCGTAGGGAAACGCCGGCCCCAGCAATCGGGCGGCGTAACGGCTCAGAAAGTAGCGGGCGTTGGCGCCTGTGATGGCGCCGAGCGAGATCAGAAGAAAATCGTTGAGTGGCGAATTGGGCACGATGAAGTTCTCCCCAATGAACTGGTAGGAGTCATCATCCCAAAAGCCGGGCGGTTATGGCGAACTCCATCGCCGTGACCTTTTATTTTTACCACACAGTGCGCGGGGGACACAGAGGGAAACTTTTGACCACGGAGGGCACTGAGGACGCGGAGGGGAACCGCGATTTTCCCGCTCTACTTTTTCCGCTCCACCAGGAAATGCGCCAGGGACTTCAGGGTTTCCGCTCTTGAGCCGAAATCGTTCAGCGCCGCGACCGCGCGATCGGCCAGCGAATCAGCCCTCTTCAGCGATTCGTCGATTCCGAATAGCGCCGGATACGTGGCTTTTTCTGCGGTGGTGTCTTTGCCCGCGGTCTTGCCCAGTTGCTCGGAGGTTTGGGTCACGTCGAGGACGTCATCGACGATCTGGAAGGCCAGACCTATGGATTGCCCGAATGAGCGCAAGCCTCCCACCGCAGTTTCGTCGGCTCCGGCGTAAATTCCTCCACTCACCACGCTCGCGGTGATCAAAGCGGCGGTTTTGGAACGATGAATGTACTCGAGCGTATCCAGGTCGGGCTTGCTATGCTCGGCCTCGAGATCGACCACCTGGCCGCCAATCATGCCGTTTACCGTGCCCGTGCCGCGGGCAATCTCTTCAATGATGCGGACGCGTGCTTCGGCGGGACAGCGCAGTTTCGCCAGCACTTCGTACGCCTGGGTTTGCAAGGCATCCCCGGCGAGAATTGCGACCGCTTCGCCGAAGGCCTTGTGGCAAGTGGGCCGGCCCCGGCGCAAGTCGTCGTTGTCCAGGGCGGGGAGATCGTCGTGAATCAGCGAATAGGTGTGCAGCATTTCGAGCGCCGCCCCCAGATCCTCGATGCCGGCGGGAAGGGAAGCGGCCACCATCCGTCCCGCTTCCATGCAGAGTATAGGGCGCAGGCGCTTGCCTCCGGCAAACACGCTATGGCGCATGGCCTGATGAATGGAGGAAGGCCGTTGTTTTGCGGCCGGCAACAGTCGCTCGAGCGCGGCGTCAGTCAGGGCCCGGCCCCGCTCCAGAGTCTCGTTGAGCATGGGAAGTGAGTATAACAAGCACGCAGCGCGTACCGCCGCAGGCGGGTGCGGGACAATCGCGATTTCCCGCCATCGCCGGAATTTGTTTATTGCGTGATTTCGTTTCTCAGCCGTTTGGAGAGTTTTTCGATCCGTTTCAGCTTGTCGACGACATCCTTGGGCAGCACTCCCCGATTGACCTGGTCGATATCGGCTGTAACCGAGGCAGAGAGGTCGGCCAGTTCCTTGGCGTCGTGACGAAGCTGGGCAGTATTTCGCGCGGTGGGCTGTGTCGGATGATCCTGGGCAGGGAGCTGCTCCAGAGAGGGGTTGCGCGGCCAGTCGGCCGGGTCGGCGGCGCGGGGCCCGCAACGCCCCAGCGGAATCTGGGTTCGAGCAGGCAGGGCCAACAAGAGACAAAACGCAAAGCACAAGAAGCGCAGCTGCGCGATCCAGCGCATAGCCACCTCCATAACGCTGGTTGACGGCGGCATTCTACTACGGACTAGCACGTGCCCTCAGGCCGCTGTGGGATGTTTGATTCCCCCGCGATGCGCCGCAGTCAGGATCGCCGAAATGTCGGAGGACGGGCAAAGGTCGGCTGCTCCTGCGCCCAGCGCCTCGGTCCACAGCTGGTCGTCCGGCAAGCGGTGGGTGCAAACAATGCGCAGGCCGGAGAAGTCGCGCGACAGTCGCGCAACATCCGCGAGCGGAACCGACTCCACATCCACCACCGCCACGTCGACTAGTTGACCAGCCACGGTCGAACGCAGATCGTGGAACGAACGCACGGTGCGAACCGATTGGAATGAAGTACGCAAAGCTGCGACCAGGGAAAGCGTCAGGCTCGAGTTGTCGCGCAAAGGATCGGACGGAAGAATAACCAGACTTGAAGAACGCATGATGCCCCTCCTGCATGGGACCGTCGTCGAAGGCGGTACTTGCTGCAACCGCTTCCATGGGGATGGCCGCGATCACAGGCGTTAAAGCTTACGAGCGACGACAAACGAATCAGCGCCAGCGCTTACCTGCGCTTCGACGCCGTTTCCGTCAGGGGCTCAAACGGTTCAGCCTGGAGCTTTCCATTCTGCTTCAGCAGAATTTCCACCTTGCCTTCCGCTTCCTCCAATTCTTTGCGGCAGGCGGCAGAAAGTTGCATGCCTTCTTCAAAAAGCGTCAGAGATTTTTCCAGGGGCACCTCTCCCTTTTCCAGTTCCTGGACAATTTTCTCCAAACGTTGAAGGCATTCTTCAAACTTGGGCAAGGTATCTCCTGCGATTATTCTAACCCTATTAGATGCTGAAATTGTCCAGAGGTCCGGAAAAGTGTACGGTGGAAAACCCTCAAAAAGGGAAACTCGGTCGGGCGTCTAGACCGAGGCCGGCCGCGACGTCCCCAACGCCTCCAGCACATCGACTGCCGAGGCGTAGCGTCCCTGAGGCGCGCTGATTTGTGCGCCCTGCACCATGTCACGAACTGCGGCCAGCATTTCGCGGGCTATGGCGATGCCTTCTTCACGTGCCGCCTCCGGATTCTTGGCCCCAGCCATGCGCTCCAGGATCGCGTCCGGCACCGAGACCCGCAGTTCGTTCTTCATGAACTCGGCGTTGCGCGCGCTCACGAGAGGCCAGATTCCGGCCACCACCGGAATGCGGCAATGTTCGATGCGCCGCAGGAAAGTCTCAAGGAGCGAAAGGTCAAATACCGGCTGGGTTACCGCATACTCGGCACCGGCCTCGACCTTGAATTCGAAGCGCCGGATTTCTTCCTCAAGGTTGGGAACGCCCGGATTGGCCCCGACGCCGATCACGAACGTCGTGCCCGCCCCGATCGGATTGCCGCCAATATCGAGCCCACGATTCAGGTTGTGCGCGATGTTCACCAGACCAATCGCGTCGACGTCGAACACCGCCGTGGCGTCTGGATAGTTGCCCATCTTCGGCGGATCGCCCGTGATGCAGATCAGATTATGAATGCCGGTGGCGGCCGCTCCCAGCAAGTCCGACTGAATGCACAGCACGTTGCGGTCGCGGCAGGTGTAGTGCAGGATCGCCTCAGTGCCGACCTCTCGCTGGATCAGTAGCGAAAGCGCTTGATTGCTCATGCGGGCCGAAGCCCGCGGGCTGTCGGGGATGTTGATTCCGTCCACTCCGACCGATTTCAGAAAACGCGCGCCTTCCACTTCCTTGCGAATATCCGTCCCTTTGGGTGGGACGATTTCCACCATGGTGAGGAATTCGCCATTCTTCAGCTTCGCGCCCAGGCGGGAGCGCTTCTCCAGCGGCAGAGTCGGAGGGGGGGCAGGCGTTGCCTCGCCCTTTACCTGCGCTTTGGGAGTTTTCGAGCGGGCTTCGCCCATCCGCACGGCCGACTTCATGACGCGAATATGGTCCGGCGTCGTTCCGCAGCATCCGCCGATCAACCGCACGCCCGCCGCTACGAACTTGCGCGCGTAGCTGGCCATATATTCCGGCGAGCAAAGGTAGATATTTCTTCCTTCGACCGACCTGGGCACACCGGCATTCGGCTGGGCTGCCAGGGGCAGGCTGGTGAGGGCGCGCACCCGTTCAATGGCATCCAGCATGGCCACCGGCCCCACGCTGCAATTGCAGCCAATGACGTCTGCCCCCCACGCCTCAATCTTGGGAGTGAAAGTCTCGGGCGTGGAACCGTCGAGGCAATTGCCGTCCTCGTCGATGGTTACCTGAGCCACAACCGGCAGTTTGGGGTTTACGTCCCGGGCAGCCAGCAGGGCTTGGTGCAACTCCTCCACATAGCCAAAGGTCTCCAGAATCACCAGATCCACGCCACCTTCGACCAACGCGGCAATCTGCTCGCGGAAGGCCAGACGGGCCTCTTCGAAAGAAGTCTTGCCCAGAGGCTCGATGCGCACGCCCAGCGGGCCAACCGAGCCGGCAACCCAAACGTCAAAGCTCTTGGCCGCTTCCCGGGCAACTCTGGCTCCGGCCAGGTTGATATCGCGGACTTGATCGGCGATGCTGTGACGGGCCAGCCGGAAAGAGTTTGCCCCGAAAGTGTTGGTTTCAATGATCTCCGCACCCGCCTGCAGATAATCGTGATGGACTCCACGAATCAGGTCCGGATGGGAGAGGTTCAGTTCGTCATAACAGCGGTTGATGAAGATACCGCTGGCGTAGAGCAAGGTCCCCATAGCGCCGTCACACAAGACAGGGGACGCCTTTAACCGAGTGAGCAGGTCGCCAGCCATTTGATTTGAGAATACAAGAGCAGCCGCAGTTTTGCATCCGGTCCGGAGAGATAAGGGTTACTGCGAAAAGAACCCCCAGCGGGCTGCGAGCGGCCCGGATACTTGAACGTACTCCAGCTTTGCTATAATTCGAAATTCTTGCATCTAACTCTCCATCCTGCATGCTCTTCGGAGTTCCAGATTTGAAAAAAACCTTGACCGCGATGGCAGTTCTGGTGGCTTTCTGTGTCGTGTTTTCTTCCTGCGGCGGTTCAAGTTCCAACACTGGGCACCGCAGCGGGCTCAAGTTTCGTGCTTTTGTATTTAATCCTCTGTTTCCGGGAGGTGTCGGTCCGGCCCAGTTCCTCAACATCATCGACGCCACTCAGGATCTTCTGTCGTTGGACGCCATCTCTTTAGGGGGCACCACGCCTACGACCCCTGGATTCATGGTATTGTTTCCGAACAAGAGATTCACTCTGGTCCTTAGCGGCAAAACTATCTCCCTGCTGAACAATGCGACCGAAGCAGTGAGTGGACCTTCCGGCGGCACGGGGCTGATTACACTCCCTGACGTGACCCAAAGTATCGCCGTGGGCGCCGACAACCTTACAGGCTATGCGGCGGTGCCCAATGCCTCGGTTGGAGCCCCGGCGCCTGGGGCAGTCGAAGTGCTCGACTTCTCGTCCCTTGGCATTGTGGCCGCGCTGCCGGTTGCGGGAGCCCAATACGTGGTCGCCAGCCATAACGGCAACCGTGTCCTGGCGTTTGGCAGCGCTCCGGATACGGTCACGGCGATTTCTCCCAGCCTGATTGGCACCGTCAACGATCCGCGTACGCCGGTGACGAACCCGTCGGGGTGTTCGCCGACCCCCGGCTTGGTCAATTCCTGTCCGTTTGACCATCCGGTGTGGGCGATTTTCACCAGCGACGATTCGACAGCTTATATTTTCAACGCTGGCCCGGAGCTGGGCGGAACCGCCGCCAGCATTACCGCGCTCGACATGACGGGGACCGCTCCTGCCGTGCTGTGGACGTTAGGGGTTCCCTCGGCTACCTACGGGTTGCTTTCGGGCAACACTCTTTATGTAGCGGGCTCAATGCCCTTGCCTACGCCCACCTCCAACACTTGTACAGGCTCGACTACTGCCACCTTGGCGACCAAGTGCGGACAGCTCAGCGTGATCGACCTACCCTCCAAGACCGTGACCAGCCCCGCAATTATCACGGACGGGTATCACAGCCGCATGGAGATGGGAGCCAACGGGCAGCTCTTCATCGGATCACAAACCTGCACCACCATTAACGCCCAAACTCCAGGAAATACCTCGAATCCCCCGGAGATTCGCGGCTGCTTGTCGATCTTCAACACGGCTAATTCCGCGGTGGTGGTGCCGCCACAGCAGGGCGACGTCAACGGAATCGCGCCAATCACGGGGCGGATCGTAGTTTATGTCTGCCAAGGCGGGGGATTGCAGATTTACGACACCACTACGGACAAGTTGCAGGTGACCCAGGTTACGATCATCGGCCAAGCCGACGATGTGAAGCTGGTGGATTAGCCTTCAGCTCTCTGCCATCAGCCATCAGTAAAACAAACCCTACCCCGACGTGAACTGACTAGCTCCCCAGTAGGAGTCTTTGGGATTTTGCTGAAAGCTGAGAGCCGAAAGCTGACAGCTATTTCGGCTCCAGCACCAACTGATGAGCCTGTGCCTTCTTCGCGGCCGGTTGGGTGAAAGGAAATTTGAAGGTGTAGCCCTCGTACCAGGTCTTCCACTGGTCCATGTAGTAGGGGCTGAGGAAGTTTCCTCCTTGCCCAGTCACGGTGTTCATCGTGGACTGATCCAGATCGGAAAGATCGTCGGTGATCCGCTCTGACGGTCCGTGCGTGCGAGTGACCGCCTTGACCGTATAGCCGCTACCGGATTGAGGTTGAATTCCTGGGCCGGCCCAGCGCTTCAGAATGGGGATTTGGCCGAGAATCGGGTGCTGGATTTCCACCGCGTTGTCGGGACCCCACTTCCATGAGCTCAAATCTTTGGGCGCCTCTAAGCGGCCCACGACGCTCTCGACGGCAGCGGTCAAAAGCTCGTCGTAATTTGCGTAGGCCTCGGGCAGCCAGCGTTTGGGTTGGTGCAGCAGCACGTTTTCCAGCCAGACGGAAGACATGCCCCAGTGATAGGTTTTCCAGTTGAGAGTTGCCGCTGCTTGCTTTGGGTCTTCGGGCGCTGCGCCCAGCTTGGCCTCGAGCAGCGAACGGCTGAGTTCGCGGCGACTGCGGTACGCGAGTAGCGGAGCGGCGGAATCCTGAGTCATGCGTCCGTCCCAGCCGCGCAGAATTTCCGCAGCCTGCTTGGCGCGCGCCGACGGGTTTTTGGCATGGTCGACGGCGTAAACCAGACGGTCAGCTACATAGCGGTCGAAGTCGGAGTAAATGTCGGTTTCAAGCGCCAGCATATCCGCGGCGGAGAACTTCTTCCCTGATTCGAGCACGCGATAGATTCGCGCGGTCCGCCAGGGCGCTTCCCAGCCGGTGCTGATCGAGTAGGGATAGTCGTCAGGCGTGATGCGGCCATTGGCCGTCGCGATGATTCCCCACGGCGGATTGTAGACGCTGGGCAGCTTGTCGTAAGGAATGTAGCTGACCCACTCGTGGGCATTGTCGCTACCGTTTTCCGGCAAGCTGCCATCGCCGGAAGCGCGAATGGGGACTTTTCCAGTGGCGTGATAACCGATGTTGCCGTCGACGTCGGCGTAGACGACGTTCTGCCCCGGGGCGTCGAGTTTCGAGAACGCCGTGTTGAACTCGTTCCAGTTCTGTGAAGAATCTACGTCGAAGAAGGGGATGCGCAAGCCTTCGTATAGCGTCCAGCGCAGTGCTATGGGGCGGGTTTCGCCGGGGAGCAGTTCGGTGATCACGGGCCCGTGCCTGGTGAGGACCACATCGAGGTTCACATCCGGCTTGCCTTTTACATGGATCACTTCAACGCGATGCTCGGGCTGCTTCCACCCATCGGGAGTCTGGTATTGGCCACTGGCGTTGAAGGTTTCGACGTAGACGTCTTCCACCGTCGGGCCGACGTTAGTGAATCCCCAGGCTACGCGTGCGTTATGGCCGACGATCACATAAGGCATGCCAGGCAGGGAAACGCCGGCCACATCGAAGTTGCCGCTCCGCAAATGAGTCTCGTACCACAGGTTCGGCATCTGGTGGCCGAGATGCATGTCGTCCGAGAGCAGAGGCTTGCCGGATACGGTATGCGCCCCGGAAACCACCCAATCATTCGAACCGATCACCATGCGAGGATCGGAATCGAAGGACGACGCGGTTAGCGGCATCGCCTGTGTGGGCGCGGGGCTCTGCCCCGTGCCGGCAGAGGCATATGCCGGGAATTCCCTTCGATTTCCCGCCACCGAGTGGGCGGGATCGCCGCCTTCGTCATCATCGTCGTCATCGCTGTCTTTCACGCTGCCACGGTTCTGTTCCATGCTCGGACGGGGAACCGTCGGCGTGCGGTCATGCCAGGAGGAATTCACGTAAAGGTCGGCAGTCAGATCCGGACCGAGCTTGGCGAGAATCTTTTCCCGCTCCAACGCCTCGAGATAGTGATAGTGATTCAGGTCGTTGACCATCTGTACGGCGATCACCAATGAGTCTTCCGGCGTCCAGGGACGAGGCGAGTAGCGCAGGATTCGGAATTCGATGGGCAGGCGGTCGCGATGGGATTCGATATAAGCATTGACTCCGCGGGCGTAGTCGGAGAAATAGGTTCGGTCGGGCTCGGACGCGGCTTCCGCGGCTTTTCGCGCCGCTGCCCGTAAGCCCAGGATTCGCTGTTCGCGGTCATGCTTGAGCAAATCGTCCCCGAGGATTTCGGCGAGCTCGCCGGAACCGAAACGCCGCATCACGTCCATCTGCCAGAGCCGGTCTTGCGCGGTGACGAAGCCCTGGGCGAAGAAAAGATCGTTGAGATTGGCCGCTTCGATGGTGGGAAGTCCGTGACCGTCGCGGATTACAGTGACCGGCGCCGTGAGACCAGACACTTGCAGCTTGCCGTCAAGTTGCGGCAGGGCAGCATGGGTTATCGAGTACAACCAGACGATCACGCCAAGGGCAGCAACCAGGACGAACAGGAAAAAATAGAGAATCAGACGCGAGATTCGGATTGGTTGCCGGGGAGCGGAAATCGAGGGGCTGGTGACCGTGGCCATGCGAGTCTCTGATTCTAGGATGGGTGCGACTGGAACACAAATGCGTCTGGCTGACGTGATCAATGAAATGAAAAAACGGAAAACCACGAAGGACACGAAGTTTCACGAAGGAAATCAATCCAAGGGTCCCCCTTCGTGTACCGGAGCTTGCCCTGAGCGCAGTCGAAGGGTGCCCTTTGTGGTGGAAAACAACCGCACTGTCCCTTGGATAGCGAGTTGGCGTGACGCCGAAACCCCAGTATCATCTTCTGGAAATCGACGACTGGAGATCGACCGACGCCACAGAAAACCATGTTGCAAAAGCGCATTGACGATCAACCCACGATCTCGCGAGAGATGATCCGCGAGGCGGAAGCCATTCTGCATCGTCATCTCAAGCGCGTGGGCCTGAAGCATACCGCGCAGCGCGACACCATCCTGCGCACGTTCCTTGAAACGCGGGAGCACCTTTCCACCAACGAACTGCACCGTCTCGTGCAACAGCAGGACCCGCGGATTGGTTTTACGACCGTCTACCGCACTCTGAAGCTGCTGGCGGAATGTGGGCTGGCCAGCGAAGTCGCCTTCCACGACGGCATCGCCCGCTACGAACACCAGTACAACCGGCGCAGCCATCACCACATGGTCTGCACGGAGTGCGGGAGTTCGGTGGAATTCTTCTCGCCCGAGGTGGACGGCCTGGAAGAAGAGATCGGGCGCAAACATCATTACGTCACTACCCGCCACACCTTTCAGATTTATGGGATATGCGAAGATTGTGGCAAGAAAAACAATGCTTCACATTTAGTTTGAAGTGTTTTGTCTAATGCAGGATCGTGCCATTCTCCAGGCATGCCTGTGGAGAGCCGCTCTCGTCAGACTTGATGATGCCGGATTCGTCCGAACAGAAAGTGCGGACCCCGCTCTGGTGATTGGCGAGTGGGTAAGCTACGATTTGATACTTCACGTTGGGTCCGCCGGGCGTTTCCGCCGAGCAGCCGGAGAGCGCGAAGACGTAGCCATGTTTCTGATTACCGGCTAATGGCACTTCCATCGAGCTGCCGAGGTCTGAGAGCGAGCAGGTGAATCCCGCCTCGGGGTGGGCGACGGAGTAGTGCACTTCGGCCGTGCTCAGGATACGTACGATTTGAACGGCTGAGGCCTCGTTGGCCGAGATTCGTGCTCTTAGGAGATTAGGAATCGCGATGGCAGCAATGATCAAAATGAACGGGATCGCCGCGATACCCATGTAACCCATAATCAGGCCAGCGATGGCCAGGCCCCGGCCTTTCAACCGACCCGCGCTCTTGCGGATTTCCGAAAGAGAAATGTGCCCCAGAATGATTCCAGCGATGGCGACGGGGAATATGTAAGAGAAAAATCCCAGCACCAGGCTGGCGATGGCTTTGCCGCTGGTCTGCTGAGGGCCGACTGATTCGGAGGGAGTGGTGGAGGACGGAGTTGCCACCGTAGCTCCGCACAAATTGCAGAACTGGCTTCCGTCCGCGATCGCTTTGCCGCAGTGGGGGCAGAACAAAGTGAGCCACCTTTCCAGCCGGTGATCCGTGCCCGAGTGCTTCGGTTAAAACGCAGGCCACGTTACTCCGCGGATTTCATTCCGTCAACTGGTGGGAGAGTCTGAAGGGTCTGTCTCTTCTGAAGGTCTGTCTCTGAAGAATAAAACCGTGGCACCCGCAACCGCGCGGTAGTGCAGTTTGTATAAATTAGACTTGTCATTCCGACGATTCGCGTAGCGAAGAGGAGCAATCTGTTGCAGGCCGACAGCTTCGCAATCCCGTCGGGGAGAGCAGATTCCTCCTTGTCACTGCGCTCCTTGTCGGGGTGACAAAAGTAAGGGGTTTATTTGACTGCCCCAATACATGATTCCGTTTGCCTTCGCAGGGCAATTCTGCTAACTTGCGCGCGACTGGTTGGGGCGTGCATTTTGGTTAGGGCATTGAGTGCCGAGGGGGATCCATGGCCTTTTGCAGCGGATGTGGGATGCAGATTGCTGACGGTTCAACGATGTGTCCGGCCTGCAGCGCGAAAGCGCCGGCGCGGGCCGCTCAGGGAGCGACCGGAGGAATGACGGACAACATAGCGGGCCTGCTGGCTTACGTCACCATCATTCCGGCGATCATCTTTCTGGTGGTCGAACCGTACAACAGGAACCGCTTTATCCGTTTTCACGCTTTTCAGAGCATCTTCTTTTGTGTGGCCTGGATTGTGATTCATGTCGGGCTGTCCGTTCTGGGTGCGGTTCCCGGCCTGATCTTACTTACGATTCCGTTGCATTTCGTGGTTGGCCTGGGACTCTTCGTGCTGTGGATCATTCTGCTGATTAAGGCATATCAAGGGCAAATGTTCAAACTTCCCGTGATTGGCGACTTGGCAGAACAGCAGGCGAACGCGAAGTAAAGCCGGAGTATCCAAGTTCTTCGCTTGACAGAATCTTCCCGGATGGCAATCCTATTTCCTTTTGGTAGGCGGCCTCGCCATGCGGTCGGGGGAGTGCCGCGAAAGGGAAATGTTGAGAATCCGGGTCTTCTATCACGATCGCTGCTTCGACGGAGCCTGTTCGGCTGCGCTTTTCTCGCGGTTCTACCGCGAAAGAATCCGGGGTGACGCCGAGTTTGTGTTCTCCGGTCTGCTGCACCGCGCTGGCGCGCTGTTCGACGAGAAACAGTTCGATGGCGATGAGAACGCCATCGTGGATTTCAAATACTCCAGCTCGCCCAAGATCACCTGGTGGTTCGACCACCATCAAAGCGCATTTCTATCGCCGGACGACGCCTCGCACTTCGAACAGGACCAAAGCAATCAGAAGTTTTATGATCCTGACTTCAAGTCCTGCACGGGTTTTATCGCCATGATTGCCGAGCGGCGATTCGGCATGGATACGAAACCCGTCGGGGATCTGGTGCGCTGGGCCGACATCATTGATGGCGCGATGTATCCGGACGCGAAAACCGCCGTGGAGATGAAGGAACCCGCCATGAAGCTGACCATGGTGATCGAGACCGCGCAAGACCACGGTTTTATCCCCAGGCTGATTCCTTTGCTGGCGAGCGAGTCTCTGGCAGAAGTGCTCAACGAACCTTTCGTTGCGTCCCGGCTGCCGCCCCTGCTGGCGCGTCACCAGCGCTCAATTGAAGTCTTGCGGGAACGCATCGAGTCGAGAGATGGCACGCTGTTCTTCGACATTACGGATCAGGACCTTGAGGGATACAACAAGTTTATTCCCTATCATTTGCATCCTGAGTGCACGTACAGCGTGGGATTGAGCAAGAGCAGTTTCCGGGTAAAGGTGTCTGTAGGCTCGAATCCCTGGGCGGCAACCGAGCCGACAATAAATCTTGCCAAAATCTGTGAACGCTACGGCGGCGGCGGCCATGCCCGTGTGGGGGCGATTTCGTTCGATGTAACCCAGCAGGAGGCCGCCCGCAAAGCTGCACGGGAGATTGTCGACGAACTTCGCGCCGCCGGGCGAGGCTGAGTTTCTACCGCGGCGGGCCTCAACGTGAATGCTCCTTCCACTCCCGCCACTCCAATCCTGAAGGCCGAACACCTGGCCCGGGTGGTGAACGGCAAGGCGCTGTTGGACGACATAAGCTTTGAGCTATACAAAGGCGAGGTTCTGGCCATCACCGGACCGAGCGGTGCAGGGAAGAGCAGCTTGCTGCGCCTGCTGAACCGGCTGGATGAACCCACCTCGGGCACGGTGTATCTGGAAGGAATCGACTACCGAACGATCCCTGCCCGCGAATTGCGCCGTAGAGTAGGCATGGTGACGCAGCGGCCTTTCTTGTTTCCCGGCAACGTCGACGCAAAACCTGCGCTACGGCCCGGCGCAGCGCGGCGAAGACCTGCCGCAAAAGATGTTGGAAGAGTATGCTGCTGCGAGTGGGGCTGTCCGGCTACGGCGATCGAAACGTCGCTAATCTTTCTGGCGGCGAAGCCCAGCGTGTTTCGTTGGCCCGGGCATTGGCCAATCGCCCCGACATTCTGCTTCTCGACGAACCAACATCCTCTCTGGATGACGATGCCAAACTTGAAGTTGAAGCCTTGCTCGAAACCATCATGCATGGGCAGGGTTTGACGTGCATTGTCGTGACACACGATGCCGCTCAGGCTCTGCGCCTGGCGAAACGCGCATTACTGCTGGTTGCAGGACGCGTGGTGCGATCTGGACCGGTTGCGGAGGTGCTGCATGCTTAAGCTGTTCTTTCACAATCCGCTTAGCCTCGGATTCGCCCAGGCAGGCGCAGCGGCGCTGGCGGCTTTGGTGGTCGTCCTGCTGGCCCGCGGGCGGCAGATTCACCTGGAAGGGGAAATCCTCATTGCGATGATCCGAGGTTTGGTGCAGATCATCGCGGTGGGCTCGATCCTTTTTCTTCTGTTGGGCGGGCCGCGCTGGACCAGTGTGTTCCTGCTTGCGGGCATGGTGGTGGCAGCGGCCGCTACTTCAGCGCGCCGGGCTAAAGGCGTGCCCCAGGTCTTCCAGGTTTCCCTGTGTGCCATCGCATGTGGCGCCGGATCGGTGATTTTGCTGATGACGTGGCTGGGTGTGATTGATACGGGAATCACGGCTCTGGTTCCGGTGGGAAGCATGATTATCGCCAATGCCATGAATACGAATGGGTTGACCCTGAACCGTTTTCGTTCCGATGTGCTGGCGCACACGGGCGAGATTGAGACGGCGCTCGCTTTGGGGGCAGACACGGGTAACAGCGTAGCGACTTATGTGCAGGCCTCGGTTGAGGCCAGTCTGATTCCGGCGATGGATAACCTGCGATCTCTCGGGATCGTGTGGATTCCCGGCCTGATGGCAGGCATGCTGCTCTCGGGAGCTCGGCCGATCTACGCGGCGATTTACCAGTTTGTCGTGTTGTCCATGATTTTTGCCGCTTCGGGGCTGACTTCGCTGGTGAGCACTGTTCTGGTACGCGGGCGAATTTTTTCACCGGCGGAGCAGTTGCTTTTGCAGCCCGGACGATAGAATCTTTTCAGATGCGAAAGTTGCCGCAAGCCCTGACCGCAAAAATGCACGGGAAGATCTCCCAGATCCGTGCCCTGCGTGCCGTGGCCCTTGTTCGAACTGGCCAAGGGGCTGGCGGTGCTGCTGCTTGGCTTCGGCGTGGTGTCGCTGGTGCATCGCGACGCCTGGGACGCGGCCGAGAATCTACTTCGCGTGCTCCATGTGAGTCCAGAGCATCATTATGCACAGGTCTTTCTGAACCTCGCCGACAACGTTACCGATGCCAAGCTGTGGGCGGTCGCGGCTGGAGCGGCTGCTTATTCCACGATCCGCTTCATCGAAGCCTACGGGCTATGGCACGCGCGTCCCTGGGCAGAATGGTTTGCCCTGGTAGCGGGCGCTCTCTACCTTCCATTCGAATTATATGAACTCCTGCGGCGGCCGAGCCTGCTGCACGCTACCGTACTGGTGGCCAATCTCGCGATAGTGTTGTACATGTTGTTCCTGCGGCTATCGGCGCAGATGGCAGAGGGTGCGGAACAGGAATCGTGATCTATAGCTTGCGGCAATAATCCCGCTTAGCGATCGGAAATCCAAAACATCAATGTGCAGGCACAAAAAAAGGGAGGCACTTGCGTGCCTCCCTTTGAGGGTGTGGGTTAGAAGGTGAACTTCATCGCCAGTTGCAGCGTCCGCGCGTTGCTTGGAAAGCTCTGCCGCGGGCTGAAGAAGTTAGGCGCGTTGGGAATGAAGTAATTCCGCTGCGAGCCTACGTCCGAGATCTGCAACGCCTGGTTAGGGCTGCCGGTCACGAACTCGGGATGGTTGAATGCATTCAGCGCCTGCGCCAGGAATTCGACGCGATAGCGCTCGCCCAGCGCGATATGCTTCGCCAGCGTGATGTCCCAGTTGTTGATGGGTGGGGTAGTGAGAGTATTCCGACTGGAAGTTGGGAGCGTGCCGTTTCCGGCCACGATGTACTGCGCACTGGGCGTGAGCGCCTGATAAGCGACCACGCAGGGCGGCAGGGAACATGCAGTGTTATTGGTCAAGGCCACGATGTCACTCCCAGTGTTGCGTACGCCATTCGGATTGAAAATGGCCCGATCGGGAGCGCCGTCTGCGTTCAGGTTCGAATCGAGACCGCTCTGTACCGTTCCCCATTGACCGGATTCCCAGGTGAAGACGGGAGCGATTTCGTAGTTGCCCAGCAGGTTACGCTTCATCCAGCTGGAGCTGGTCTTGTTCCACGGGACATCGTAGATGCCGGAAACCGTAAGCCGGTGACGGTGATCAAGGATGGAGTTCCCGCGCTCGGCAGCCAGGTTGCGGAAGTCCTGGGGACGCCGCGGCGAGATGTCGGTGGAATGGAAATCTGCCGTGCTGTTGTCAATCAAGTGGCTGTAGGTGTAAGCCACCTGGAATTGCAACCCGTTGTCGAAACGGCGGCTCAGTTGATTTTGCAGTCCATGATATGTGGAAGAGCCCCAGGGCATGAAAGCGGTGATCGGACTGAAAAAGCCGGAATTGAAGTACTGGGGATCGTAAAATCCCCCCGGCCCCGTACCGATGTCGTTGTAGCCCTGAGAGAGTGTGCCGGGCGCGTCGCCGACTCCCGAGGGGCAAAGCGGATTGTTGTTCGGCGGCGGCGTGTTGCAAGTAGGATCCAGGCTGGCCCAGGTCGTAGTCAGCGCATTCAGCTGTGCCTGAGAAGGCGCCTGCAGGAATGTTGGCAAGTGATTCGCGGCTGTGGCGCCGTCCACAAAGTTAAGGATGTTTTGCGTGTCCAGGTCAATTCCGCGAGTGCCCACGTAGCGCACTTCTGCAGTGTAGTCTTTCCCGAAAACGTGCTGTATACCCAGATTCCATGATTCGGAGTAGGGGTATTGAACGTTGTTGGGCAGATAAGCAGAGGTGTTCTGGCGGGCGGTTACCGGATCCAGAATCGTAATTCCGCTGCTGGGCTGGGGCTTGATGCCGCCGTTCGCCAGGAAGGGCGTCAGGCAGAGAGCAGGATTGGGGCAGTTGGCGGTTGACCCGATCTGCGGAGGCCGCTCCGTGGTTCCGATATTGTCATACAACACGTCATAGCCGAGACCGAAGCCACCGCGGATCGATGTGTTCCCGCTGTTTCCCGGAGAATAGGCGAAACCGACACGCGGCATAAAGTTGTGGGTCGGGGCTTGCGGTGAACCAAAGGTGATCAGCCCGGGAATGTTGGCTACGGAATTCAAGCTTTGCTGCGTCCAGCCATACGGAGTGCTCGTATATTCGTAGCGCACGCCCAAATTCAGGCTCACGTTGGAGCGGACTTTCCAGGTGTCGTTGACATACCAGAAGATTCCATACTGATCTCCCGAATAGCCAACCGATCCGAAGCTGCGTTGCGCCACTGAGCCGTCGGGCACTATATCGTGGGCATAGCCGTCGAACGAATTCCAGATATAGTCTCCGCGGGAGCGCTGAATGAATTTTTGTGGCGAAATCGATCGCCGCCCTTCCAGACCGAACTTCAAGGTGTGGCTGCCTTTGATCCATGTAATGTTGTCGACCGCCTGGTACAGGTTCTGGGTTGAATACTGCGGGGCGTTGGGATCGGGGCCTACATCGAGCTGTCCCAGATCATTGATGGTGATGTTGGGAAAGAGATCGAGAGTGGGGAGAAACTTGAGGCCGGGATCGACAAGATCGAAACCTGTCCGGTTGTAGCCAACGCGGAACTCGTTGGTGACGACCGGGGAGAAAGTGTGATATTCGCTGAGAGCGATAAGGTGAAACGGTTCTGGGGCCGGGGTGAAAAATTCTGGCAACTGGGCAGAAATGTCCAGGGTTGCGTTCTTGTTATAGATGTACCGGCCGCGAATCTGATCGCGGTCGCTCAGGTTGTAATCCATCGACGTGGTGAGCGCGGTGTAGTTTACGTAGAAGGGCGCCAGGATCGGCAGCACGCCAACCTGCACACCTGAGCCGTTTGCAAGTCCCGTGAGAGGAAGGCTGCCTGCGGGAGTGAGTATGTTTCCCGAGCCGTCCTTTATCGCATCCGGGCAAATGCCCGCGCTGACCTGTGCGGGACTACATGCTGTCGGGGCCAGGGCCCAGGCCTTCAGGGCATTGATGTTGGCGGCCGAAACGCCCGCATCCGCCAACGCGGTGGCATAGCCAGCGGCCGTCGGAGCCAAAACGGGGGCGCCGGGAACAGCCGCCTGGCCGAGGGGCGCATACTCGTAGTTGACAAAGAAAAAGAGTTTGTTCTTGACGATCGGACCTCCGACCTGTCCGCCAAAGCGATTGCTGTCAAAGCGTGGATTGACTACGGGCTGGCCGGGAGTGGTGCTGTTGGCTACGGATTGGTCGATCGCATTCAGATTCCGGTTCTGGAAATATTCGTACGCCGTTCCGTGAAACGAATTGGTCCCGTTCCTGACGACAATATTGAACTGTCCGCCGGTGGAGTGGCCGAACTCAGAGTTGAACTGATTTTGCAACAGGGTGAAGTTGGAGACCGCATCGCTGGGAACATAGATAAGCGGGCCAGTGACCCCTTTGTCGTTGTTGTCGACACCCTCGACTGTGAAATTGTTGTTGCGGGGCCGTTGCCCGCCCACGGAGGGGCCGGTGCCGGCGCCGAGCCCGCCGGTGCTGCCGACACCCGACTGGAGCAATGACAGATTGAGCACGCCGAGATTTTGCCCGGACAAGGAATTGAATCCCAGACCCGTCGTGGGCAGGTCCTGCAGCTGCTTGTTTTCGTAGGTCGTCTGCAACTGCGCCGTGGTGGTGTCAATGATCGGCGCCTCGCCGGAGACTTCCACCGTCTCCGTTGTCGCTCCAGGGACCAGAGTCACATTGGCGGTGCCCGTGGTGTTCAATTGCACTTCGGCCTGCACATTCACCGTCCGGAAGCCCGTGGCCTTCACGGAAATCTTGTACATGCCCACCAGTAGGTTGTCGAAGCGATATTCGCCCGCGCCGTTCGGCTTGGCGGTGGCGACAACTCCGGTCGCGACGTTCGTCGCTGTGATGTCGGCCGTGGTCACTGCGGCGCCGCTTGAGTCGGTAATGGTCCCGACGATGTTACCGCTGATGGCTTGGCCGAAGCTGGCGGTCGCCGTCATGGAGAGCAGGGCAAACAGAGCGAGCAGCAACAGACTCGAACTCAGGAGCTGTGTGCCAGAATTCCGCGGTGACAAAAACATCCGTACAAACGAATTGTGAGCGTTATGTGAGTCGAAGTGTTCTCGCGTTGTGCCGGCACATTTCATAATCGTCTCCTCAGGTTCGCACGTGGACGGTGCTCGGTCTGAAGCTGGTGCACTCCGGACGCCGTATCGCACGGATCGGCGCGCGATGGGGACGAATTCACTGCGAGCGGTTACGAAGGCACGGGTGGACACACTGCTTTACATGGTCTGTTGCGCAGCGGTGTGCGCGCACACTGTGAAATGCCTCGGTTTCGTACCAGGAATTGTAGGTTTCAGCTCGGGGTTCTATGAACGATTGGAAGTGAAGCGCGCCGGTAAGAGACATAACTGGCAGCTACAGATTTCAAATACAAATTAAAATACAAAGCAGTGTCTTGTGTTGTGAGTTTGCTTGCTGCAACAGGCCTCACGCGTGCCAATTAGCTCGAACTCGGCGGTGCCAGGTACGAGTGGTGGAGTTCCTGGTGCAGGTACACCGAATCCAATTGCCTTTTTGTTTCTCCCAGGAAGATCGGCGTGATTGAATACCGATTGCGAATGATAAGTTGATATACGTGAGAAGCTAGTTGCGACCCGATCTCGTGAGTTCATGCACCTTGACATGAAAACCCGGTGTGAACGCTGCGGAGGCGCCCTCGCTCCGGATAGCGAAGCCTACATCTGCTCGTACGAATGCACATTTTGTCCCTTGTGCGCTTCGGCCATGTATGACACGTGCGGCAATTGCGGCGGGGAACTCATCCGGAGGCCGCGGCGGCAAGGTTTAAGCACGTATGCGCCTCCTGCGGCTCATACCGCGTCCGCCCCAGGACACACCTGGCGCATCTGGGCCCTCAGTTTCGGGCTGTGGGCAGTCATCGGGCTGGTTACAGGCGCGACCACGTATCAGCTGGATCTTTTTCTCGGACAACGGATGTCGTGGGGAGCCGAGATGATGGTTCCGCTGGTGAACTTTTCTCTCTACGCGCTGCTCACTCCAATCATCTTCTGGCTTAGCGCGCGGTATCCATTCCAACAGGACAATTGGGGGCGCCGGGGAGTGCAGTATTTTGTTGGCGCGCTGCTTTTCGATTGCGTACACGTGGGGTTGCGCAGCCTGCTCTATCCAGTCTGGGACCCGCGCGTCAAAGGCTTCTCTTACCCGCTCTGGAACCCTCACACCGGAGTCTGGAACTTCGACCCGATCCTGTACAAGA
Organism: Terriglobia bacterium; assembly: GCA_963765285.1. Lineage (GTDB taxonomy): Bacteria > Acidobacteriota > Terriglobia > Terriglobales > Acidobacteriaceae > CAVWZH01. Next base: position 570,529 of record CAVXVR010000004.1, on the reverse strand, counting down.
GACTGTTCCTCTACAACTCGGTGGACAACATTCTCGTGGGATTTGTTCCGATTGTATTGATTGCCCATGCTGTCATGTACCACCGCAGATTCCGGGAAAGAGAGTCTCAGGCATCACAACTGGAGACACAACTGGCGAAGGCGCGTCTGGAGACGCTGAAGAGCCAGTTGCAGCCGCATTTTCTGTTCAACACCATGCATTCGATTTCAGCGTTAATGCTCACCGACGTCCCGGCCGCCGACCGCATGATGACGCGCCTCAGCGACCTTCTGCGCATGAGCCTGGAAAAGGGCGGAGTGCAGATCACGCCGCTGAGCTGCGAACTAGATTTCGTGAACGGCTACCTGGAGATTGAGAAGATCCGATTTGAAGACCGGCTGCGGGTCACCTTAGATATCGTGCCCGATGCGCTGGATGCTGAGGTCCCGCACCTGATTTTGCAACCGCTGGTGGAAAACGCAGTGAAACACGGTATTTCGCGGCGGACGGAAGGTGGAGAAATCGGAATTCGAGCGACGCATGATGAACGGAATCTGTACTTGCTGGTATCGGACAACGGTCCCGGCATGAACGGATCGTCTCCCGAAGAAAAGGCCGGGCTCGGTTTGCGCGCGACGCGTGAACGGCTGCAGGCCCTGTACGGCGAGAAACACAGCATTGAAATCGTAAAAGGCCCCGAGGGCGGAGTCGAGGTTCGCGTGCAGATACCTTTTCGCACTGAGGCACGTCCATTATGAGTAGCGCGGAACCCATGACCCCCACGATTCGTGTGATCATCGCCGATGACGAGGCATTGGCACGAAAGAAGCTGCGGATTTTGCTGGCTTCCGAACCCGGCGTTCACATCGTTGCAGAATGCCGCGACGGCCGGCAGACCCTCGACGCGCTAAAAGACTACAAGCCCGATCTGCTCTTGCTCGACGTCCAGATGCCCGACGCGGACGGTTTTCAGGTGCTGAAAGCGATTCCTGAAGAAGAGGTGCCGGTGGTAATTTTCACCACTGCTTTCGACCACTACGCCATCCGTGCGTTCGAAGCGCATGCCATGGACTACCTGCTGAAACCGTTCGATCAGGAACGCCTTCATCAGGCGATCGAAAGAACTCGATCTGAGTTGCTCAAGACGCATGACCACGAACTGACCCACAAAATTCTTAACCTGCTTTCTAATGTCAAGGAAACTCGGCCCGTGGACCGGCGCCTGGTAGTAAAAGCGGGTGGCCGTGTCGTCTTCCTGGATCTCGACGACATCGACTGGGTGGAAGCGGCGGCAAACTACGTGAAGCTCAACGTGGGGAAGGACTCCTATTTGCTGCGGGAGGCGATCAGCCGGCTGGCTGAGCGGCTAGACCCCGCGCAGTTTGTGCGCATTCATCGCTCCACTATCGTGAATGTCCACAAAATCAAGGAACTGCAACCGTGCAACAGTGGCGAATACATTGTAGTGCTGAAAAGCGGCAAGGAACTTTCCTGCAGCCGGGGACATCGCGCCGGGCTCCAGCAACTGATCGAACAGAACTCTTGAGTTTGAGTGGGTCTCCAGGCAGTTCTAGGGAAGAGAAAAGTTCAGGGTCATGCGGCTCTCGAAGAGGACCGGGTGGCCGTTGCGAATCCACGGCTTGAACCGCCACTGCTGGACGGCATGGGCGGCAGCCAGCACAAGCTGCGGATCGCCGCTGATCGCACTGATGCCTTGAACCTTTCCATCTTTGCCGACCACCACATCGAGGACGACCGATCCTTGGATCTTTTGTTCCCTTGCTTTATCAGGATAGTCGGGCTCAACCCGCACCAGCAGATTGGCCACGGCCGTTTCTGCGGCGAGATGGGGCACTCCGTCGTGACTGACTGCTGCATCAATCCCCTTCGCGTCAGCTCCGGACGTTCCACCTGGTTGAGTCTGTGGCGAAGCGCTTTTCTCGTCTTCGAACAGCACGACGCTGTCTGGTGAAGACTCCGCGAACACGCTGAGTGTATCGTGAGGCGGGGCGGAGGAGTGTTCGAGGGGCGGGACCTTGTGGGTTTTTGGAATCCTGGAAATCTCAACCGTAGCTGCTGGCGCTGAGTCGAGGAGTTGCACCGCCGGGACCGAATCTTCGGCGGTCTGTGCTGGGGTAACGGCGCTTTGTGCGACGTCGGATCGTGGCGCCGGAACAACCTGGGCGGTCGGGGCGGAGCGAGGCCTGGTCTTCCGCTTGACCGTCAAATCCTGGGTCCGGCCTAACATCCATCCCAAAATGATTGACAGCGTGATGGCCGCACCCATCAAGAATAGCTTTGAGTCAAGTTGAAAGGGTTTTCTTACACGCGGTCCGATTGCAACCGGAGGTAGGCTTCGAACCGGGAGCGGTTCCGAAGGCTGGCTGATTTCGCGGCGTGCTGCTTCTCGAGGGATAGGCTGTGGCGCAACCTGGGCCGGCAACTTCCGAACTGCTTCCAGGTTGTTGACGATACGCTGGCCGATCGCTTGCAGCATCAGAACATCCCGATCAGCGAACGCTCCGGGGCGGGAGGAGAATAGTTCAATGACGCCTACGGTTTTCTCTTCGGGGCCCGGAATTCTGCAAACCAAAAGGCAGCGCAGGCCAAGCCGCCTGCAAGCCGCCACGTCGAATCGAGTATCACTTTCAGTATCGTCGCAGCGCTGCACGGCCCCGCTGCGCAGACATGTATCCACCACCTTGGTGTGGGCCTCAAGGTAGTCATCAACTTCGCCTGCAGTCGCACCCGCGGTTGCTCGGCGGCGAATTTCTGAGGCACCGACCAAGACGACGGATGCCCCAGTTGCGCTGCTCTCGAGGCGGGCCTGCTGCAACATTTCGTGAAGCACCAGATCAAGGGCGAGATCAGCCGGTGAAGCACCCTGAACAGCGCGTGTGGCTTGAGGTCCCCACGAATGGGAATCGGAAGCGAGACTGTCGTGGGCGCCGGTCGCGGCCGCCGACTCCGATCCTACGAAGTCAAAAGCGTCGAGTCGAGATATGGATTTTTGAGCCATAAAATCCGGATTAGAGAAATTGTACGGACATCAGGGTACGCTTATCTCTGGCAGTGCGAGCCTGCCAAAGCGCAATTCTGGGAGGGACTCCATATTACACCCCCCGGGTGGGCGCAGGGAAGGCAGGTTTCGGCGGCGGGCGCAGCGCATGAGTTCCGCATGGGGCTCACGCGACCGCTAAGCTCGCCTCTCTTTCGTTCCGGCGGGCTTCGTACCAGAGCGCGAGTTCGACGCGATTCCAGAAACCAAGTTTGTTGTAGATGATGCGAAGGTCGTTTTTGACGGCGTATTCCGAAATCCCCAGGGCTTCGGCGACTCCGCGGTTGGTGTTGCCTTGGGCGACGAGTTCGATGACTTGTTGTTCTCGGTCGCTGGGGACTCGGTTTGGGTAGTCTTGCACAGTTGCCTCCGATACAAAAGAGTGGCGAGCTTGACTCGTTTAATACCGCCGGTGATGCCGAAACGTAAAAAGAGACGATTGAAATGAGCCTTGACGGTGCGCAGGGCGATGTTGAGTTGTTGGGCAATCTCCTCGTTACTGCAGCCCTGCAGCAGCAACTCGGCAATTTGTTTTTCCCGTGGCGCCAGCCGGATCGACTTCCGTGTCATCAAAACCCCCAGACTACTGTTGCCCGGACAGGTACGCGATTCGCAAAGTTCAGTCGAGGGAGGAACCAACAGTGGTCTGCATCTGGAAACCCGCTTTCCCTCGATGTGGTTCGAGGGGAAGCGGGTTCCGGTGGGAGAGCGTTATTGTTCTCAGTCTCCGCCTCCGCAAGTGCACACACCATGGCCGCTGCCCAGGATTCCTACGAAGGTGCAGTCGCTCTGGAGTGTCGCAAGTGCGGCATTGGTCAAAGGAGTCCGCTGGAAGCTGTCTTCGGTCTCAACGAAACCGTTTCCAGGGAGACTTTGGATATGGGTGGCCCAAGTACTGACCAAACCTTTGGGGGTGATGGCGGCGGGGTTGCACGTCGGGTTGGTGGCTAGATCGGCAGGGACCACTTCGATCACACCGTTATTCAGAATCGTTCCGGTTAGAGGATTGCTGGTGAGATCGGTGTTGACCGAAAGCGTCGTCAGTCCATTGGGTGTCACGATGCAACCGCAGCACTCAGAGAGCTGCTGGTCGGCGGCGAACACGTAGACCATGGCGCACAAATCGCCCCCGGTCATACCCGGATTGCTAAGGCGAACCGTGCCATCGGCCCACAGACCGGTAACGTTGGCGTTGTCGAAGTAGGTGACGGCTAACAACGGATCGACAGTAACCGCCGCGGAGCCGCTGGCTGAGCCGGAAGATGCGGAGATGGTAGTGCTTCCGATTTGTGCCGCATAGACCGAGCCCGTGTTGTCAACAATCGCGATGGTCGGGTCAGCCGAACTCCAGGTCGAACTGCTCGTGACGTCTTGTGTAGAGCCGTCGCTGAATTTTCCGGAAGCCGTGAATCCCTGAGTTCCGCCGAGTGCCAGCGTGGCCGTGGCAGGCAGAACATTGAGGGAGACGAGCGCCGGTGGGCCAACCGTTACCTGGTCGGTGCCGGTAATGGTGCCCGATTGGGCGGTGACGGTCGCGCTTCCTTGTGTCAGGGCGGAAACCAGACCCGAGCTGCTGACCGGAGCAGTGCCGGCGGCCGTCGAACCCCAAGTGACCGAACTCGTCAGGTCCTGAGTAGTGCCATCGCTGTAGGTTCCGACGGCGCTCAATTGTTGAGTTTCTCCCAGCGGAATCGTGGGCGAGCTGGGGTTGATCGCAATCGACGTCAACGAAGCTACTGTAAGAAGGGCGTCTCCGCTGACTGATCCCGAGGAAGCCGTGATCGTCGCGGTTCCTCCGGACATGGCTGTGGCCACTCCGTTCGCAGCCACCGCCGCGATCGTCGTGGGTGCCGAACTCCAGGACGCCGAAGAGGTCAAATCCTTATGGCTTCCGTCACTGTAATTTCCCGTGGCCGTGAGCTGCACAGAGTAGCCAGGTTTTATAGAAAGATTCTGCGGGCCCACTACAACCGAGGTCAGAGTGACTGCTTTCGGCGGCGGTGCGGCTGAAGCCTGGGTCTGTGAAGTGTTACCCCCGCAACCGATCAGGCTAAAAGACATTATCAAGATGGCGATGCTCAAGACCGGAAAGACACCAGCCCGCACTCGTCTCGGATAAGAAAGGATGATCATTTGGGAAATTGCCCCCTGCAATTCCAACTTTTTGGGGGAGGAAGGAAATCAGTCGCGCATCACGAATCTATCTGACCCCCGAAGGTTTGCAATTCTCCAGGATGTGTAGATCAAACAGAGTAAGGGGAAGGCACTAACCCGTACATACTAGCCAGATGGGCTAGTCCACCAAGGGGATCACAGGAGGAACTGAAGACCAGACAGGTAGCTCTCCGCCTTCAGGTTTTGTTTTCGCGTCCAACACACTTGCATGAGAGTGGGGATTCCCACGGGGACGTCGGTCACCAGAACTTCGCAACGCAACAACGAGGCTCGCGGCAGCGGTTGTGAACTGACCAGGCATAAACCGCCCTTGCTCACGTTCTGTACACGCGCGAGAGCTGGCGCACTGGAACGCAACGCGGACTGATACGGAGGCACCTCGCGCGCTTGCACATCCAGCACGTGAGGAAAGCGCGGATGGCGCCTTCGATCTCTCTCTGTCGCTCTTTTCACAGGGTGGCATGATCGCCTGAAGATGGGTGTAATTAAAATTGCTCAAATGGATTAGTTCGCCGCGGCTAGGTGGGGCAAAGGCCTTGCTAGATTCCGCCACCGCTCGGGCCAACGACTTTTCCCACAATTCCGGAACGTGTGGAAACTCCCATTTTGACCATAACCAGGCGAAGGAACGCTTTCACCGTATTCGGACTGATGCTCATGCGGCTCGCGATTTCCTTGCTGGTCAAGCCCTGTAGCAGAAGTTCGACGGTTTCCCGTTCCCGCTGGGTGAGATCGAAACGCTTGCAGATTTCCGAAAGGGCGGCGGTGCCGCCGGAAGAATTTCTTTCGAGCAGCAACGCGATCGAAGGACGGACGCCGTTATTTGGGGCTGTGTCGAGGCGGAACGTGCGGCACAGATAGTGGCGGTTTCCGGATTTGAACTCCTTCACAAACTCGAGGCCTTCCGGAGACTGACGGTTGACCAGGCCGGAGCGTACTTTGTCGGCCAGAAAAATTTCCAGCCGCTTGATCCGATCAGGTTTGTTCGGGAAGGTCAGAATTTGAATTGCTTCCAGATTAGCCGCGACGGTGCTGAGCGAGTTATCGACAAGGAGCAAGCCTGCCTGGGATGTTCCAACCGACACCGATTGACTCCTAATGGCCGCGCAGATTCAAGCTTGATGGAAGCCGTCTGGCCTGGAATTGAGACTGGTTTGTGATCCGAAAACCTGCCAACTTGAAAGCCGTAAACACGACAAATGGAGGAGCGACTGCTTCGTGACATCGAGCGCGGGCCGGCGATATCCGCAACAGGGATATTCGGACCCACCAGTCGTCAACCTGGGGTACGGAACAGATTCCATAGCGATTTCCCACAGCTCCTCGGGGTGGTTCGCGAGATTTCAGAACCTCGCGACGTGCCAACTCTCAGACAAATGCCCTACGTCTGACGTAAACACAGTGAGCTGAGGCTACATCTTCTGGGGAAGGAGTGACGAAAGTCTCGTCTATTTCTGGAAAATTGTCAATAGCCTTCCACCATGTTATTTTGGCGACTCCCGGAGATAGCCCAACGGGTTAGTCTACTCGCCTAATGGTTTAGTCCAAAAGACTAGGCCCAATGTGCGATTGCCTTGCGGTAAGCGGGGTGTTTAAGTCTACACATAGCCCGCCAGGGCAGCCCTATGCGTCAGATCGAGGGAATGGTAATGCTGTCGATTAAACGAGCTGTTCCCAAGAAAAACGCCAGGGTGGGGATTGGGTTCCTGTTTGTGCCTTTTCTTCTGGCTCTGATTTCAGCCACTCTACTTGCCGCCGAATCTGCGCCTTTGGAGCGCGCCAAGCCCGCCGCCAGCGTTGCGCCACCCACAATCAGCAAACTCAAGGCGGCCGAACCGGTGAAGCAAGACCCGGCGGCCTGCGCCCCCTCGACCGATCCGGCCAGGGCCGGCAGTACATCAGGATCCAATGCCGTGAGCCCGGACGCGCCGGCCAACGTCAATAATGAGCATGCAAGTTCATCCCAGGCGAACGATCTGGCTGTAAAGCTGCCGCACGAGCAGCTGGACAAGGACGAAATTCGGGTTCCCACGGACGCGCAACCCGCTGCCGGGGATTCCAATCAGAACACCGATGCCGATAAAGGAAAGTTGCAGGTTAGTCTGAAGGACACTGACGAAAAAGACAGTGAACCGGCGAATGCGGCGGGATCCCCAGCCCAATGCACTCTGCCGAGCGCGACGCAATCCGCGGGTGGATCGCCAACTCCGCATTAAAAGGTCGAGTATTGTTGTGATCTATGACTGGTAATTTCATGTCGACAAAATGGCAGAGAAAAATCGCCGCAATCTTGCCGGGTACAGCATTGTTCTGCGCGGCGGTAGTCGCCTTGGGGCAAAATTCCAGCGATGCAGATTGCATTGTCAGCCAGAATGGCGTTTGCCTGGATGCAGTGATCCAGAATACGCCGCCTGAGACTGCGGCACCCAAGGCCACACCCGTTACTTTCAAGAAAGGCCGCTTGACGATCGCCGCGGAAGGCACGAATCTGCGCGAGATTCTAAAAGCCGTGAGTTCGCAGACTGGCGTCGACATCACCTTTCCGCAAGAAGGCTTGGACGAAAAAGTGTTCGTGCACCTTGGCCCCGGCCCGATGCGCGATGTCCTGGTTGATTTGTTGAATGGGTCTTCGTTCAATTACGTGATGCTGTCCTCGCCAGCCGACCCAACGGTGTTGCAACACCTGGTGCTGACCAGCCGTAATTCCTTGCCGGCGCCGGCAGTATTCGCTGCCGCCCCGCCACCGGCACCCGCGGCAGACCCGGCTCTTTACGGCCAGGGTTTCAGTGCCGATACAAATGAAGCTCAGAACAATGACGTCGATGCGGCTCGCACGACCAACGCCGAATGGGCCAACAAACAAGGCGCGATCATCGACCAGATGCAGAAACAGCGGATTAAGCAGCGCGAGCAAGAACAACAGCAGCAACAGCAACCGGCGGCCCCGCCGCCGGAATAAGATTCCCCTAAGAAGAAATCAGATTGCAGAGTGTAACAGCAGGGCGCCCGACTGGAAGTTCCCCCCTAAAAGGATTAATCATGGCGGCTAGTGCGATCAGAGGGTTGAAAAACTAGCCCATTCGAACTAGCTTATCGACTTAGTGAGTTCGAGTACGGTCATGTGGGCAATTGGTGAAACCCTTGACTGAGGCTAAGTTAGACAACGCATGACCGGTTGAACCCGTCCCTCCCCTCGGCCGGCAGCATCCAGGAGGATCCTTACCGATATGTGTAAAAAGCTACCCCTTTTCGCTATCGCTTTGGTGACCCTGAGTCTGCTTACAGTGGGCTTGGGAGTCGCTTCAGCACAAGACGTTTTCAAAATCAACTATTTCTCGAACGCCAACACTACCTACGCGCCGGACGCCACGGTGCGGATCGACAACCCGGGAGTGACGGGCGGGAATCTGTGCGCCATGATCTACGTGTTCGACTACGATCAGCAGCTTGCGGAATGCTGCGGTTGCCAGGAGACCCCGAACGGTCTGCGTACACTTTCCGTTAACAAGGACCTGACCAGCAATCCGCTGACCGGGGTTTGGGAAAAGAACGGCGTGATCAAGATCGTCTCGGCGGCGGTTAACAACTCGCCTTGCGATCCCACGTCCAACGTGACCCCGACGGCTACTCTTCGCGCATGGGTGACCCACATTCAGAATAAGGTGGGTGCAGCTTTCCCGATCACGGAGACGGAGTCTTCGGACGCAACTCTCGGATCGACCGAGCTGGCTAACATCCAGGCAGAATGCGCCTTCATCGGCATCCTGGGCAGCGGGCACGGAATTTGCTCCTGCGGTTGGGGCGACTAATAGCTGTAGGTGAGTGATCAGGAACGGCGGGGCCGGATAGCCCTGCCGTCCTTGATCGTGGTCTAATACATAAGGGTTAATTCAATAGGTCGTGCCGCACCGTAACGCATTGGATTCGAAGGTCCTCGGCTAAGCCTAGTGGGTAATTGGTTCAAAGCCACTCACAGGATTAGGCTTTGCGCAACGCGCCTTGGCTGAACCCTCCTCCCCTCAGCCGGCAGCGTCTCAGGAGGATCCTTACCGATATGTGTAAAAGGCTACCCATGTTCGCCATCGCGTTGGTGACTCTAAGCCTGCTCACAGTGGGCTTGGGAGTTGCTTCCGCACAAGATGTTTTCAGAATCAACTATTTTTCCAACAACGCCGCGCCGGCGCCCGACGCCACCGTGCGGATCGACAACCCTGGAGTGACAGGCGGAAATCTGTGCGCCATGATCTACGTCTTCGATAACGACCAGCAGCTTTCGGAGTGCTGTGGTTGCATCGAAACGCCCAACGGTCTGCGTACACTTTCTGTAAGGTCGAACCTGACTTCCAATCCTTTGACGGGAGTCATATCGAACAATGGCGTGATCAAGGTTGTATCCGCGGCGGTCAACAATTCGCCGTGCGATCCAACTTCCAATGTCACCCCCACGCCGAATCTTCGGGTCTGGGTTACCCATATCCAGAACGCAGTGGGTACGGCCTATCCGATCACCGAGTCGGAGTCTTCGGATTCGACTCTGGGAGCAAAAGAGCTGAGCTTCAATCTCCAGGCGGAGTGTCAATTCGTCGAAATCCTGGGCAGCGGGCACGGCATTTGCTCCTGCGGTACGGGAGACTAAGGCATGATTCGAAGCGGCAAAGCGCAGGGCTCAATTTGCTCAGCCGCTTCCGGTCGTGATTGCAATTTAGGGCGCCAGACTCCAGCCGAACGGTAGTCTGGCGCAATTTTTGTCAACTGTTGTTTGATTTGGGGGAGGAGAAGAAACACATGAAAGTAAGACAGGCGGTGGTGTGTCTGGCAGTGGGACTTGGTCTAACCGGTATCATCAATCATGCATACGGGCAGGCAGTTCCCAACGATAAATCAGAAATAGTGGCAGAAGTAAACGGCGAAAAACTCACCTACGGGGACTTGGAAAACCAACAGGGCGGTCAGCTACTCCAAGCCAGATACGCATACTACAACAGCCAGCGCAAGGCCGTGGAGCAGCTCGTAGATGAGAAGCTGCTGGAGATCCACGCTCGCAGCAAAGGGCTGACTGTCGATCAACTTCTCAACCAGGAAGTTTACGACAAAATAAAAGATCCCACCGAAGATCAACTCCAGGTCTACTACGAGGGTCTGGAAACCAACGATCCCTATGAAGCGGTCCGTGACCGCGTTCTGGAACACATCCGCGAGCTGCGGCATGGCAAGGCGCGGGCAGCCTACGTGGCCGAACTGAAAAAGCAGGCCACGGTGCAGGTGATGTTGCAGGCCCCATCGGCGATGCTCAATCTGAAAGATGCCTACGTGCGCGGGCCCAAGACCGCCCCCGTCACGGTGGTCGAGTTTGCCGACTACGAGTGTCCGTATTGCCAGAGAGTGAAGCCGGACCTTCAGAAGTTGCAGACGGAGTACGGCGATAAAGTCTCCATCGTCTATAAGGATTTTCCGCTGCCTATGCACCACCGCGCACAAAAAGCAGCAGAAGCCGCGCGCTGTGCCGGAGAGCAGGGCAAGTTCTGGGAATTTAACGACGTGCTCTTCTACAGCAAACAGCTCGACATCACCAACCTGAAAGAGCACGCACACGTCCTGAAGCTCGACGAAGCGCGCTTCAATCAGTGTCTGGATAACGGAACCGAGACGACAGCCGTAAAGAAAGACCTGGAAGAAGGAAAACATCTGGGTTTGAGCGGTACGCCCAGTTTCTTTATCAACGGCCACTTCATCAGCGGCGCCGTGGAATACGCTGCCCTGAAGGAAATGGTGGATCAGCAACTTGCGGTAGCGCAGAATTCTCCGGCTCCTCCCCAGACCGGTTCTGCGCCGCAGCAGGTGTCGAAGAAATAGCGACGTAGTTCTTTCTGAACCCTAAACCGGCGGTGTCCTATGAAATGGCTGACGATTGTTGCCTGCTTGGCGCTTGTTTTTGGCGCTCCCCCCCAACTGAAGGCCGCGTCCGTGATCTCTGTTACGGTCTCTCCTAATCCCGTACAGGTGGTCCCTGGCGCGCAGGTGCAATTTTCAGCCACGGTCACTGGAACCAGCAACAGCGTTGTGATTTGGAGTGTGACGGGAGCGGGATGCAGCGGCATCACCTGCGGCCAGATGACGGCCCAAGGCTTGTACACTGCACCCGCCACCGCGCCCACTCCCAACACGGTCACGGTCAGGGCGATCTCGCTCGCCGATGTAGTAGTGTCAGGAACTGCCACGGTAACGATCCAGGCAGCTCCCAAGGTTTCGGTCAGCGTTTCACCTACACTCTCAGCACTCGCGGTCGGAGGACAACAGCAGTTCACAGCGACCGTCACGGGAACGAACAATACTGCGGTGACGTGGAAAATCAGCGGATCCGGGTGCGTGGGAACTTCCTGCGGAACCATCAACTCGGCCGGACTTTATACCGCCCCGGCAACCGTTCCCAACCCATCTTCCGCAAGCGTTACTGCCACTTCGGTTGCGGACCCCACGAAGTCGGCATCGGCCACAGTCGTGATTCAGTCTTCCGGCACCATCTCTGTAACTGTGTCACCTAATCCGGCCCAGGTAACCGCGGGAGGACAAGTGCAATTCAGCGCCGCGGTCAGTGGAGCCACAAACACGGCCGTGACCTGGAGTGTCTCAGGAGCCGGGTGCGCCGGGGCTGCCTGCGGCACCATTACATCGACGGGCTTATATACGGCACCAGCGACTCCACCCAATCCGGCCGCGGTGACGGTCAGAGCCACCTCGGTGGCAGCTCCCACCCAGTCGGGTACAGCGACAGTCGGCATCGGCGCGGCGGTCACGATCGCTGTGTCACCGACATCTACGCAAGTAAAGCTCGGAGGGCAAGTTTCTTTCACCGCCACGGTGACCGGAACGTCGAGCACGGTCGTGTTGTGGAGTGTGACTGGTTCCGGATGCAGCGGAGTCACCTGCGGCACGATTAACGCCCAAGGCATTTACACCGCGCCCGCCAAGGCGCCGAATCCGCCAACCGTAACAGTGACCGCAACTCTAGTGGTCGATCCCACCAAGACGGCTTCAGCCGCGGTTACTCTCGGCTCCGGCATAGCCGTTGGGATCACGATCGCTCCCACGAGCGCGCAACTGGTAACCGGAGCACAAAAGCAATTCCAGGCGACGGTGACGGGCTCAGCCAACACTGCCGTGACGTGGAGCGTTGGCGGAGTGGGTTGCGCCGGCTCGAGCTGCGGGACGATCACCACGGGCGGTTTGTACACCGCTCCTCCGGCGGTTCCAAGCCCATCTCTGGTTTCGGTGACGGCCACATCGCAAGCGGATCCGACCAAGTCAGCCTCGGCGACGGTCACGCTCTCAGCGCTGATCGGAGTCTCGGTTTCGCCCTCGTCAGTACAAGTGGCTCCCGGAACCACACAGCCATTCACCGCAAAGGTAACGGGAACTTTGAACACCACGGTCACCTGGACTGTGACCGGAACCGGGTGCGCGGGCGTAACCTGCGGCACCATCAACGCTGCTGGCCTGTACTCGGCCCCGGCGATCGTTCCCATCCCGCCGACCGTGACGGTGACCGCAACTTCGCAAGCGGATCTGAGCAAGTCAGGCTCGGCGGCAGTGACGGTGGTGATTCCGATCTCGGTAGCGGTTACGCCGGCCAGCGTGGGAGTAACCGTGGGCTCATCCCAGCAGTTTGTGGCACAGGTTCTGGGGACTGCAAACACCGCGGTCAATTGGACGCTTGCCGGCGCCGGGTGCGCAGGCTCGGCTTGCGGAAGCATCACGGCAGGCGGCCTCTACACAGCGCCGGCCACGTTGCCCAGCCCTGCCACCGTCACGGTGACCGCAACTTCGCAAGCCAATAGCTCGAAGTCAGGCTCCTCCCTTGTGACCATTCAGGCCACGAACAACAGCAAGCTGAGCAACCTTTATGCGTTCCTGTTTAAGGGCTTCGATCTTCTGGGACCCTATCAGGTGGCGGGAAGCTTTACATCAGACGGCAACGGTCATCTGACCGGGGTGGAAGACGTCAGCCGCGCCATTGGCTCGGCGCAGAACCTGCCTTTCACCGGTACCTACCAGGTGGGCGGCGACAACCGCGGAACCATGACCCTGACCAGCGCAAAGGGCACATCGACATTCGCCTTCGCGCTGACGCCGTCAGGCAAAAAAGGCCGGCTTATCTCCTTCGATAATTCAGGTGTCCGGGGTTCCGGCATATTGCGCCAGCAGGATCCCTCCGCCTTCAACCCGATCGCGCTGGCGAACGGTTACACCCTGAGCCTCACGGGTCTGGATTGGACCGGCGGACGAGCGGGTGCGTTGGCTTCGATCTTCCCGAACGGGTTCGGTTTTGTTTCCGGATCCGCCATGGATTTCAACGACAACGGCAGCGCACAGACGTTTACCGGGTTTAACGGCAGCTACACGGTGGGGCCGAACGGGCGCGGAACCATGACGCTCAATGTGCTCGGTCTGGGCACTTTGGACTTTGCCGTTTATGTGGTCTCAGCGCAGGAACTAATCCTGGTCTCCACGGACCAACTGAGCCCATTCAATACGATCATCGGTGGGCTGGCCGAACAGCAGACGGGAACTCCCTACCTGGCTTCGTCTTTCCAGGGGTTCTCGGTATTTAATTTGTCCGGGTACAACTCCATCGGCGAGGCATTTGTGGGCCGCATGTCCTTCGATGGCGTGAGCGCCCTGACCGCGCAATTCGACGAAAGCAAAGCAGGAGTCGTTACCATCGCCGGTGGTTTCACCGGAACTTACACCGTTGCACCCAACGGACGAGGTACGCTGAATCTGACGAACACAGAAACCCATGCAGTCACCATCTGGACGTTCTACGCAATTGCCCCCAATCGGGCGTTCCTGATGGATTCTTCCTTCCTGGTCGGGATCGGCGAGATGAAAAAGCAAGCCGTGACTGCGCCGTTCAACAGCGCCGACCTCGTTGGAAATTTCGCCCAAGGCTCGGGAGAGGCGCCGGCGATCGATGCGGATCTGGTCAGCGGGGTCAGCGTCTATGACGGCGGCACCGGGGTCACGGGCGCTCAGGATCTGAGCCAGCTTTCCGGGCTCTCACCCAACCAGACGTTGGAGGGGACCTATGTGGGCTTGCTTGGAGGCGGCAACGGGCGGGGAACCATCCTGCTCACTTCGCCGGGAACGAGTTCAACCGCTTTCTGGTTGATCTCAAGCTCTGAATTTGTCGCTTTGGAGGTTGACGGTAGTAATCTGGAGCCGACAGTGTTGTTCTTTGAACAGTAGCTCTGAGGTTCCGGCTGGGTTCCCGGGGCTATGTATATTGTCCGGATGTAAGAGGTAAATAATTGGGGGGAAAGAAATGAAGAGAAGTGCTGTGATTGTGTTGAGCGTAATGGTCTGTCTTGCCAGCGCTGTGGCGCAGGACGACCTGCAGGCACTCCGGGACAAGGCAAATGCGGGTGATCCTGCTTCACAAGTCAAGATCGGCATGATGTACGCCATTGGGCAGGGCGTATCGCGTGACTCGCAGGAAGCGGTCGCCTGGTTCAGAAAGGCCGCGGATCAGGGCTATGCCGACGCCCAGTATCGCTTGGGCGCGATGTATGACGTAGGCCACGGACTCCCGCAGGACTCAGCCGCGGCCTTCAAGTGGTATTCGCTTGCCGCCAAGCAGGGCAATGCGGACGCGGAGTTTCGTATGGGACAGATGTACGACCAGGGCCGGGGCGTGCGAAAAGACCTGGTCCAGGCGGCCAAGTGGTACGACGTCGCAGCCCAGAAAGGTCGGCCTGAGGCCCAATACAGGCTGGGAGAAATGTACGAGCAGGGACACGGCGTGAAGCAAGACTATAGCGTTGCCATGAAGTGGTATTCCAAGTCGGCTGCACAGGGCCGTCCTGAGGCAGAGTACAAACTCGGATACATGTACGAGGATGGTCTGGGCGTTCCAAAGAACACCGCCGAGGCCAAGAAGTGGTACAAGCTGGCTTCTGATAAAGGCTACGCTACGGCACACCAGGCACTGATTGCGCTCGAGAAATAACTAGCGATTCCTGGCCAACCGTGGCCGGATTTGAAACCAAGCCTCTCGCGGAACATCCGCGAGAGGCTTTTTATTCTTTGAGACTTTTTCAGGGAAGGCCGACGCGGAGTATCGAGGCTCGTCTCACTCTAAGATTCATCGGTTACCTTAGTTACCTGTTGAGCTCAAATTGAGTTAAATAGTCGACTCAATCACTGTAGATTGAGCGGGTTACTGAGATCGCATTGACTGTCTCAATTTGATTCTGCGGAGCCAAGCATGAACCGTCGCCACTTCGTCCGATTGTTGTGTGGTGCCTCAGGCGTCCCTCTTCTCCCGGGAACTGAAGTGGAGCCAGACGACGAACCACAGGGTCCGACCCACGAATGTGTCGATCGGCCAAACCTTCCATGCCCGGCGTGCAACAAGTGGACGGGGGATGCCTATGCCACCACCAAGAATGCCTCGCCGTCGGCTCAGCTGTGGCAACGACGAACGAAGGCAAAACGAAAGCGTGCTTCTTAGGGCTGAGCGATGTTGGAGTCTATCGGAAGATCGAAGCCATAAATCCCTTGATCTTGCCGAAGAAGCCATGGCGGGGCTTCTTCTCGAGGGTGTTCGCCGCCGGCGTTGGCGGCGCCGCTTGAGCCGGCGGAGGCTGTGGAACTCCGGAGTAGGCCAGAGGCAGGTTTTGGGTCTCTACCTTGGGAGCGGGCGGCGGTGGCGCCGGCGTGGCGCGGTAGACCAGTGGCGAGCCCAGCTCGAGGCTGAGATTTTCTGTCTTCTTGGCGGGTGTGGCCACGGTTGGGCCAGCGGACATGCGAGCGGTTTCCGCTGCCGCATGGCTCACGGGTTCAGAGGCCAGCGGCTTTATTGGCTCAGCAGTCTGAGGCGGATTCAACGACGGTAATGGCGCATTCTCCGGAGCGGCCGAAGCCAGTTGAACTGCGGCTTCGGGTCTCGGCGTCGCCGGACAACCGCAGCTCTCCGGAAGCTTATCGTCGGCCGTATTGACCAGGCCGGAATGAAAAACCACCGCTTCCCCGAGTTTTAGGTTGTACACTCCGTCCCCCATCAACTCTGAAACTGCGGCGGGTGCGGTATTGCCCGGCAGGTCGCGCACACAGGTGTTGCCCCGGGAATCGGCGCTGACAGCGTAGTGGAACTCACCGGGCCCACGCAGCAGAATGCGGAAATCCGGGGTCAGGATCGAGTCCGATGTGCTCTCCAACGCGTAGTGGGTTTCGAGAGCGCCGGTACCCATTCCGACCATCATGTCGGGTCCGTCCGCCGCGCGCGTCAACACGACCGAAGTCCCCGGGCAGACATGGATCTCGCCGCCTCGAGCCAGGCGCAGAATGACTGGTTGTTTACTGGCTTTGATCGACGCGCCCGACGGGACGGCATTTGCCAGCACAATCTTGGGCGAGCCAGCGGCAACGAGAGGAACGGCCAGCGGTTGTTCCACACTGGTCAGAGTGGGAACCGACTCGGGTTTAGCGGCAACTTCTTTGCTCTCCGGATGCAACCGGACCATAAGGCGATTTCCGGCGGCGTCCCAGGTATAGCTGCAGGGCTCGAGCAGATGAACCACGATGCGAACTGTGGCGGGAGAGATTTGTATGCTGCTGAGATGAAGCGCCAGCTTCCGGTCCAGATCAATGGCGCTGATCTCTTTGCTGTTTACGGCAATGGTCTTGGTCGGGACCGATATGTTGGAATTCGGCAGGGTAATGATCAACCGGAGCGGGTCGTCCTCTTTTTTGATTTCTGGAACGACGGGACGAGTCGAGGTAATCTCAACCGCGGGCGAATTCTCGGTCAGGATTACTTTTACCCGCGAGATACCGGCAGGTTTCTCTATGGTTGCGGTCACAGGACGTGGCCGCGCGTCGGTCTGCGACAGGCCGGAAATTGAAGTCAGAACCGCCAAGGCTAAAACAATTAGAAAACTACGGCTGGTGTGGGCCCAAAATTTCATCGGCAACAAGGTGTCTCAACTTGGGGGAAGAGGTGCCTAAAGGCATCCTCGGCTTGGGATTATTGTACGCTTCTGCTCCGGGAGAGCTTGTCAGGGGGAAAGTTCGCGGGCGACTCTGAGTACGGCACATCTTGGCGATCTAACGGTCGCTCAATTTGGTGTCCGATGCGCGTTACCGATTCATAGGTTAGCATGCCACGGGTTCTTATCCAAAGGAACTACCCTGACGGGCTAATCATTTGGATTAGGTCGCCGCCGGATTGACTCTGCTTGCTCCCTGTATCCATGAGGTTGTTGAAAACAAAGAAGTAAACAACAGGCCTCAGTTTGGTCGCGTTGACGGCTTGACCTGTGAGACACGGCTCCAATAGAGTCAAATGCCGCCCCGCAGTCGGTCGGGATTTGACGAGGCATATGCCATCCATGTCCAGGAAAAGCGCAGCACCCAAGACCACGCTACGCCAGAAATCACAGTTGATGTCAGGGTCGGAAATTGAACGCACGCTGGTCCGGCTCGCCCACGAAATCGTGGAGAAGGGCGATGGGATCAAAGGTCTGGGGCTTGTGGGCATCCGCCGGCGCGGAGTGCCGCTCGCTGAGCGCCTGGGCAGAATCATAGGGCGCATAGAAAACGCCGCGGTCCCCGTAGGCACGCTGGACATCACTTTTTATCGCGACGATCTTTCGACCCTCGGCCCGAAGCCTGTGATTCAAGATTCGGAGATCGGATTTCCCATCGATGACAAGGACATCATTCTGGTTGACGATGTACTCTTCACCGGCCGCACCACCCGGGCGGCGCTCGATGCGTTGTTTTCTCATGGCCGTCCGCGCCAGGTGCAGTTGTGCGTGCTGATCGACCGTGGCCATAGGGAATTGCCGATTGAAGCAACTTACGTGGGCCGGATCGTGCAGACCACCATGAACGAAGTGATCGAAGTGAAGCTGATGGAAGTGGATGATGCGGAGAAAGTTCTGTTGATGGAGAAGTGAGTGCGGAGACCGCTCAAACCTTGGTTCTTCTGTCCCACTCTTCCTCAAACCGTGCGCGATCATAAAACGATTTTTGCGTGCCAACGCCGGTGGTGGAAAGCCCCGCATAAAGGTTCGCACGCCTGACCCCTTCTTGTTCCGAAAACCCTTCACCAAGGAATGTCGCAAAGCTCCCGATAAAGGCATCGCCAGCGCCGGTGCTGTCGACGCTTTTCATGGGAAAGGCCGGCAAGTGTTCCATGCCTTCAGCTCCGGTAAGCAGTGAGCCGTTGGCGCCCAGGGTGATAATCACGCGGCCAACCCCGGCGGAAAGCAGCTGGCCGGCGCATTTCTTCGCGCTGTCAACATCGCGTACCTGCAGGCCAGAAATGGCCTCAGCCTCGCTCTCATTGGGCACTAAGAAATCCAGGTCACCGATCACATTGGCATCAATGATCTGGGCGGGTGCTGGATTGAGGATGCAACGAACCTTGTGCTTCCTGGCAAACTTGATCGTGTGATAGACGGTCTCAAGCGGAATTTCAAACTGCAAGACGATGCAATCCGCGCTCTTCAGAACTTGCGCCGCACCGTCGATGTCGGACGGCTTCAACGTGTCATTTGCGCCTTTGACCACGATGATCCGGTTCTGTCCGGAGGGATCGACAAAAATGGGCGCAACCCCAGTGGAGACCCCGCTTATCTGCCGCACATGTGAGGTGTCAATGCCGAGCTTTTCAAAATTTGCGATGGTCGCCGGGCCGAACAAGTCATCCCCGACGTGCGCGACCATGAAGACTTCGGCGCCGCAGAGTTTGGCAGCAACCGCCTGATTCGCTCCTTTGCCGCCGAATCCCAGATCGAATTTCTGGCCAAAAATCGTTTCGCCGGCCTTGGGAAAATGGGCAGTGAAGGTAGTCAGGTCGACGTTGGCGCTGCCCACAACGGCGATACGAGGACGTTTGGTCATGACTTCCTGCTCAGGTTGGAGCCGAGGAAGGCCGAGTTTAGTCAGGGTGCAACGTGGTGTCAACCAGAGGATACTCGCCGAGGAGATCGGCCAGAATCCATGCGGCTCCGGCAATCGCGAAAGTCTCGGCGGTTTCGCTCCAATTCGTATGACTATGAGGAATCCGAAAGCAGCAACGGTAGCCACACGATTATTCCAAAGATGACGAGCATCATGGTCAGAAGCCGAGTTGCGAGAAGTGCCATTCGATTCGTAAGCAGAGCCAGAGCCGCAAGGGCAAACAGAAGAGTCGTCGTTACTGCCCAAAACATCTGAGTCGGCGGAAGCCACTTCGGAACAAGAGTGGCGGTCGGGGCAAGATAAATCGCCTGTTCGAGGGTAAAAGAAGCGACACAGACGCCCAAAAGAATGCAGCCAATCCGATTAAGCGTTGCGCGTGACCATGGCGATGACAAGTGCGCGTAAATGATCACGGCTCCGGTCACGAGAGAGAACTGTTCGAAGAAGTTGCCCCAGCTATTGTAGATCTGCGGTTTGGAGAAGATTTGCGGCACGCACCGTAAGGCGAAGACAAGATAAACCGCGGCGAGGACGGCTGCGCCGGCTTTCGCAGTCCGGCGAAACTGAACTGCAGCGCCGCCCAAGATCTCGGCAGCGGCGGCGGGGTAGACAAGGTAATTCGGCAAGTGCCAGCCGTTGTACTCGTGCCAGGCCAGCGTGATGAGGCCAAAGGCCAAAGCCGCCGCTCCAAACACATGACCGCCGAGGTTCGAACTACGCGTTGACATTGACCCGGGCAAAATAGGGAATTGTTACTTCGCAATCAGATTATGCGACATTTCGCACGACGGAGAAAAATTGTTTCAGCTTCCCCTCATCAAGTTTGCCATTCGTTCTTACGCCGGAACAAAGGTCGAGTCCGTAGGGACCTACTTCTTTGATGGCCCGAGCCACATTCTCAGACGTAAGGCCGCCAGCCAGAAATAGCGGAACGCCGATGCGCTCGCGAATCTTCCGGCTCAGGCTCCAGTCATGGGTTCTGCCAGTGCCGCCGAGTTCTTTGACTGGAAGTTTCTGATTGCCCGAGTCGAGCAGGATGGCATCGACCTGGTCCGCGATGGATTCCGCCTCGTCGACGGATTCCGTCCCGGTTACGTGGATCACCTGAATGATGGAGATTCCCGGAAGAGCGTCTTTCAGCTCGCGATAGCTGCCGGAGGTGATCCGGTCGCAGAGCTGAATGCAGCTGGTGCGGCAGAGGCGGTGCTGCGCGACGATCTCGGAGACATTTTGGCGCGAGGTGAGCAGGAATGTCGCGATAGGCGGCGGGACGGTTGCGGCAATCTGCGCAATCCGCTCGTCGCTGATAACCCCCGGCCCGCTCGGCATCTGCGAGACCAGGCCTAGAGCGGAGGCGCCGCATTCAACCGCCTGGGATGCTTCCTCAATGCTGCCGATGCAACAGATTTTTACACGAGGCGCGCGCGTGGCTTTCATGGGGCCGATTGCTTATTCGCCGTAGGGAACCCAGATGTTCTTGACCTGGGTGGCGTGTTCCAGAAACCAGCGGCCCTCGGCGAGCTTCGTATTGAACCAGTCGATAGCTCGGCCTTCGTTGGTCCAGACCTGTTTCAGGTTGCCGACGGAGGACGCTTTTGCGGCAGCGGCACTGGCCTCGCCGGTGAAACACCAGATGGCGTCGACATCATCGTGTTCGGCGAGTACTTTTAAAAGCTGCGACGCATGGCCAGTCACGATGTTTAGCGCGCCGCCCGGAAGATCACTGGTATCGAAGAGTTGATAGAAGTCGCCGGTTATAAGCGGATACGTTTCCGACGGAACAGCGATCACGGTATTTCCAACGGCTAAAGCTGGCATAACCAGCGAAAGAAAACCCAACAAAGGAGCTTCCGTCGGACAGACGATTCCCACCGTTCCGACTGGCTCATTCATGGCGAGGGCAATATTGCGGAACGGTGGGTTATGCACCGCGCCGTCGAACTTATCGGCCCAGGCCGCGTAGGAGAAAATGCGTTCGATCCCAAGGTCCACTTCCGACGCAGCTTGCTTTTCTCCAACTACTGCCGCCAAACGCTGCGCGATCTCATCACGCCGTTGGGAAAGATTTTCAGCGCAATAGTAGAGGACTTGCGCGCGATTGTGCGCGGTGGCTCTCGCCCACGATCCAGCCTTGCGAGCAGCTTCGACGGCGTTGCGTATATCTTTGCGATTGCCGAGCGGAGCTTCACCCAGCAAGCGCCCGTCGGCGGCGTGGACTTCCATGCTGTAGCCAGAATCAGGTCGGGCCTGCTTGCCTCCTATGTAGAGCTTTACCGTTCGGTCGATGGCGGGAGTACCGACGGGGAGCGCGCTAGACTCGTTTGACGGCGTCTGGGCTGGCTTTTTCGCCGGCAGTGGCGGAGCATTCTTGAACCAAGCCGGCTCCAGATATTCCAAAAGGCCCTCGCGGCCGCCTTCACGCCCGTAGCCGCTTTCTCGGTATCCACCGAACCCACATGAAGCGTCAAAGAGGTTTGTGCAATTCACCCAGACCACGCCGGCTTTGAGTTGCGCCGCCACGTGCAAAGCCACGTTGATGCTTTCGCTCCAAACGCAAGCCGCCAGACCGTAAACCGTGTTATTGGCCAGTTCGACGGCCTCTGCGGGCGTGCGGAATGTCATGGTCGCCAGAACAGGACCAAATATTTCCTGCTGCGCCACAATCGAGGTGGGCTGTACATTGCTGAGCAGGGTGGGCGGGTAATAAAAGCCCTGGGCAGGCAACACAACCTCAGGCTGCCAGCAGGTCGCGCCTTCGGCCACGCCCTGGTCCACCATCCGGCGAATGCGGTCCAGTTGCACCCGCGCAACAATGGGCCCAATGTCGATCGCCTTGTCCAGCGGAGGGCCTAGGCGCAAGCTGTTCATGCGCTCGCGAACCTTGGCGATGAGAGGTTCGGCAATGCTCTCCTGCATCAGCAAGCGTGACCCCGCGCAACAGACTTGTCCCTGGTTGAACCAGATTCCATCGACCAGACCTTCGACGGCGCTGTCGAGGTCGGCGTCTTCAAAAATGATGAAGGGAGACTTTCCGCCGAGCTCAAGCGAAAGGCGTTTATGAGTTGGCGCAGTCGCGCTGCGAATCGCCCGGCCCACTTCGGTCGAACCGGTGAAGGCAATCTTATTGACATCCGGATGCTTAACTAGCGCTTCCCCCGTGAAGCCATCTCCCGTCACGATGTTCACCACACCCGCAGGCAGTTCAATTTCCTGACAAATTTCCGCAAAAAGCAGAGCGGTGAGCGGTGTGAATTCGGCGGGCTTAAGCACCACGGTGTTCCCGGTTGCGATCGCCGGTGCGATTTTCCAGGCCAGCATGAGCAACGGAAAATTCCACGGAATGATCTGCCCGACTACGCCGCACGGAACGTAGTCTGGGAATTCCTGGTCGAGCAACTGGGCCCAGCCCGCGTGATGGTAGAAGTGCCGCGCAACCAGCGGAATGTCGATGTCGCGGCTCTCGCGGATGGGCTTCCCGTTGTCCATGGTTTCGAGGACGGCGAGCAGCCGGGAATGCTTCTGAATCGATCGGGCCAAAGCATAGAGATAACGCGCACGGTCGTGCGGAGTCAGGGCGCGCCATTTTGGGGAAGCCTCGCGCGCGGCTCGCACTGCCGCATCGACGTCCGCGGCTGCACCCTGCGCGACTGACGCCAGCTTCTCACCGTTCGAGGGATCGAGAGTGTCGAAGTATCCGCCCCCTGCCGGTTGCTGCCATTTCCCGTTGATGAAGTGCCCGAAACGGCGGCCATGGCGTTCCAGCCAGGCTTCGGCTTCTTTCGGATCCTCGGGAGCCGGCCCGTACTCCATGGTCACGAATTTTTCGGCAATGCTCATTCGGGTGTGATCAATCCGTTTCTAGTTCGTCACTAGGCGATGGGATGGCGGTACTCCGCCGAATAACGCCCGGTCACGTAATGCTCCAGCTGCCGCTCAATATCCCCCAGCAATCCGCTGGCGCCAAAGCGGAAAAGCTCTGCTCGCATCCACGACAAGCCAAGCTCATCCTTAATCATGGCCAGCCAATCGAGAGATTGCTTCGCAGTGCGAATGCCTCCCGCCGGTTTGAAGCCTACCGCCATGCCGGTCTGCTCCGCGTAATTGCGAATCGCGCGAGCCATCACGAAGCCAACAGGCAAGGTTGCGTTGGTCGGTTCTTTGCCGGTGGACGTCTTGATGAAGTCCGCGCCGGCCATCATGGACACAAAGCTGGCCCGCGCTACATTCCGCAGAGTCAACAAGTCGCCTGCACCCAGAATCACCTTCATGTGAGCCAGTCCGCAGGCCTGCTTGAAAGTGGCAATTTCATCGTAGAGCGCCTGCCAGCGACCGGCAAACACATGGGCCCGTGTGATTACAACATCGATCTCGTCGGCTCCGGCTTCCACCGAGCGGCGAATTTCAGCCACGCGCTCAGGAAACGATGACAGGCCGGCGGGAAATCCCGTGGACACCGCTGCGACCCGAACGCCCGAGCCTTCCACGGCGCGCAAGGCGGTTTCCACAAACGTGTGATAGACACACACTGCGGCAACCTTGATTCCCAGTTCCTGTATCCCCAGCCTTTCGACCACATCCTGCTGGATGGGTTGGAGGGCTTTCGCGCACAAACGGCGAACCCGCTCTTCGGTGTCATCGCCGGAAAGTGTGGTCAGATCCATGCACGAAATTGCCCGCAGCAGCCATGCGGCCTGCCACTCTTTCTTCACCGTTCTTCGTGCCACGTGGGTTTGAGCCCGGCGCTCGACTGCGCTGGTGTTGACCCGGACCTCTTTTACCCAATCCAGGTTGAGGGGGATGCCGGTGTTTGAAAGCAGGGACCGCCCGGCAAGCGAAGCGATGGCAGTTTCGCCGCGTGGGACCTGAGTGGCTCCGCTGGGGCGGCTCAGATTATGCGCGACATTGGTCCACGGGTTGTGGTCCAGCGACACTTGGAGGTTCTCCGCCAGGATTCGGCTCGCCGCCTGAAAACTGCAATTCGCCCGTCACCAAGCGAGCCGCTCTTCGTCGTGTCATTGTACGGCAGATGCGTATGAAGATGCATTGTCTGCAAGTCCGGCGGGTGCCGCGAGCGAGTTTCGGCTTGACACTGCCGGGTCACGAGGCTAGGCTACGGCGCGATTCAAGCCAAAGCCATGTTCACACCCCACAGTCTCAACTTCGCGCTGCTGATGATGATCACGAGCGCCATTTGCTGGGGCTCCTGGGCCAACACTTTCAAGGGCGTTAAGAATTATCGTTTCGAACTGTTCTATTGGGACTATGCCGTTGGAATCTTCTCGATCTCGCTGATCCTTGCCCTCACCATGGGGAGCACGGCCCATGATGCTTCCAGCTTCCTGAACAATGTGCACGCTGCCGATACTTCCAATATTGTTTCGACGATGGTGGGAGGCGCCATTTTTAACCTCGCCAACCTGCTGCTGGTGGCAGCGATTGATATGGCGGGTCTGGCGATCGCTTTTCCGGTTTCGATCGGGATTGCGCTCGTGGTGGGTGTGATTTCGAGCTATGTGCTCCAGCCAAAAGGCAGTGCCGTGCTGCTGGCTGGTGGCGTGGTCTGTGCTCTCATCGCGGTCGTCCTCGACGGAAAAGCCTACGGAAGCCTGGCCAGCGCCGGCCGCTCGGTTACAAAGAAGAGCATCGTCACTTGTGTCGTGTCTGGCGTTCTGATGGGGCTTTGGGCGCCTTTTGCGACGCGTGCCATGACCAACGGCAATACCCTCGGGCCCTACAGCATTGCCGTATTCCTCACACTCGGCGCTTTGCTCTCGTGTTTTGTCTGGAATGTGTACTTCATGAAAAAACCGCTGGTCGGGGAACCGGTCAACTTTGCCGGGTTCTTCAGCGGGCCGATCTCCGGACATGCACTGGGTCTTCTTGGCGGCGTGATTTGGGGCGTTGGAATGGTTTTCAATCTGGTCGCGGCCAGCTTTACGGGAGTCGCGATTTCCTACGCCATCGGACAATCGGCCCCCATGGTCGCCGCGCTGTGGGGCGTGTTTGTGTGGAAGGAATTTGCCGGAGCGCCGGACAAGGCCAAGATATACTTGTTCTTCATGTTTGTCTTTTACTGCTTCGCGATTCTTCTGGTAGCGCGTGCCAATGGCTGACGGCTCTCCTCTTCTTTCTTACCCTCTTACTTCTTATGCCGATTCGAAAGCAGCGATACCCCGTGCAGTGCCGCGGATGAATAAGAGGTAAGATGTTGGCTCGAACGCAAGAAAAAGCGCATGAATTCCCGGCTCACGGTTTCCGCAATCATCGTCTCGGGGTTGCTGGCATTTTCCTATTCTCACGCGCAAGAGCATCCTTCGACTTCCACACCCACTACCAAGGCTGAAGCGACCCGTCTGCCCAAGGTTAACTTTATTGATATCGCCGAAAAAGCAAACGTGACCGCCAAAACCGAAGACGGAGGCGATAAAACCAAACGCTACATTATCGAAACCACCGGCAGCGGAGCGGCTTTCGTCGACTTCGACAACGACGGCTGGCCCGATATCTTCTTAGTTAACGGCAGCAAACTCGAAGACTTCCCAGGAGGGCAAGAGCCCACCAGTCACCTCTACCGCAATAATCACGATGGCACTTTTACCGACGTGACAGGCAAGGCCGGCGTTGGATTGAAGGGTTGGGGCCAGGGAGTCTGCGCCGGCGACTACGACAACGACGGTGCTGTCGACCTCTTCGTTACTTTCTGGGGACACGACGTCCTCTTGCGCAACAACGGAGACGGCACTTTCACCGACGTTACCCGGAAAGCGGGCCTCTGGCATGACGACGTGCGCTGGTCCACGGGCTGCGCTTTCGTTGACTATGATCGCGACGGCAAACTCGATCTTTTCATCACTCACTATGTCGATTTCGATCCCGCGCACACTCCCGAACCCGGCAGCAACGATGCCTGTCAGTGGAAGGGTATCCCAGTCATGTGCGGCCCGCGAGGACTGAAAGGGACGCACAGCCAGCTCTTCCGAAACAACGGCGACGGCACCTTCAGCGATGTGAGCGAAAAGTCCGGAATCGCCAAGGCCCCGCCATTCTACTGTTTCACCGTTCTGACCGGAGACTTCGACAACGACGGCTGGCCTGATATTTACGTAGCGTGTGACTCCACGCCGAGTTTGCTGTTTCACAACAACCACGACGGAACGTTCACCGAAACTGCCCTCGAGAATGGTGTCGCTTTCAACGACGAAGGCCGCGAGCAAGCCGGCATGGGGAGCGACGCGATCGACTACGATGGCGACGGCTGGCTCGATATCGTCAAAACAAATTTCTCGGATGATACCGCTACGCTCTACCACAACAACCGCGACGGAAGTTTCTCCGATGTCACTTCCGCGGCCGGACTGGGCAAGAATCTTCAGTTCCTGGGATGGGGCACGCTTTTCGTTGATGTCGACAACGACGGCCGGCCGGATATTTTCATGGCCAACGGCCACGTTTATCCCGAAGTCGACACCAAAGGGCTGAACAATACCTTCCGGGAGCGCAAGCTCCTGTACTGGAACGAAGGCAACGGCAAGTTCCGCGATATCTCCATGGAATCTGGCCCGGGAATTAGCACGCCGTTTAACAGTCATGGCGTCGCCGCCGCTGATTTCGATAACGATGGCTCCGTCGAAATCCTGGTGAACAACAGCCATGACCGACCCAGCCTGCTGAAGAACTATGGCGAGCATGGCAACTGGCTGCTGCTGAAGTTGGAGGGGACCAAGTCCAATCGGGATGCAATCGGCGCGCGCGTCACTCTCCGCGTGGGTACTCACCAGCAGACTCAGGAAGTGCGCAGCGGCGGCGGCTACATTTCGCAGAGCGATTTCCGTCTGCACTTCGGCTTGGGTGAGGCGAAAAAGGTGGATGCGATCGAGATCCGCTGGCCTAGCGGAACGTTGCAGCGATTGGAGAACCTCGAGGTCAACCAGATTCTGCGCGTCCGCGAAGCCAACGAACCGATTCAAAAATGAATTTTCACCTATCGCGGTTTCTGAACGCGGCGCGATACATCTTGACAACCGCGCGCCAGTCACGTTATATGACCGGACAATCAATAAGGACGCTTCGCGCGTGATTGTACCAATAGCGCCCTGGCTCGCCACTCGCGCAGTGGCCGCCAACGTGGGGGAAACGATGCTGACTAAGAAAACGTTTTTCGCAGCAGCGGTGTGTTTGCTCGGGCTCTCCGTTTGTCCACTTCTTTATGGTCAAGCCACCGGAAGTTTTTCCGGCACGGTTTCCGACAAGACTGGGTCAGTCATTTCCGGGGCGGCGGTGAAAGTCACGTCGCAAGGCACAGGCGTGTCTCGCGAGACGACTACCGACGACAGCGGGCATTATCTTGTGCCGCTGTTGCCGGTCGCCTTCTTTACGGTTCGGGTGGAAGCAAAGGGATTCCAGACAGCCGAAGAAAAAGATGTTCGGCTGCAAGTCGATGAGCACCGCGAGCTGGACTTCACCCTGACGCCCGCGTCAGTAGCCTCGACGGTGGAAGTAAACGCGACGGAAGTGGCGGTCGAGACCACGACTCCAAGTTTGGGCCAAGTCATTACCTCGCAGCAGGTGGCTGATCTTCCCTTGAATGGCCGCGATTTTGTTCAGTTGGCCACGCTCACGCCGGGTACAACCCAAGAGACCAACCCCAACAGCTTCTTTAACGGCGGCGCCACCAGCGAGGCTTCGGCTCGCGGTTCGTACTCACTGTCGGTTGGAGGGTCGCGCCCGCAGAGCACGGATTGGCTGCTGGATGGCAATGACAATAACGAACTGACCGCCGGTGGAATCGCAATTTTGCCTTCGATTGACGCCATCCAGGAATTCAAGGTGATGACCTACAACTATTCGGCGGAATACGGCACGCGCGCGGGTCCGACTGTCCTGGTGACGACGAAATCAGGCACCAACAACTTTCACGGATCGCTGTTTGAATACTTCCGCAATACAAAACTGGACGCCCGGAGTTATTTCGCTGCGACTAGAGAGCAGTTCAATCTGAACCAGTTCGGCGGTGCGCTCGGCGGGGCTATTCAGAAAGACAAAACCTTCTTCTTTCTTGACTATCAGGCCAAGAGGCAGCGCCACGGAATCGAATCCACGGGCTTGCTCCCAACCAGTGCAATGATGGGCGGGGACTTTTCCGACGATCCCCTGGGTCAGGCGCGGCCCAATGCCTTCGACGGCGTTACCAAAAATGCGGACGGTTTCCTGGATTTAGTCAACCCGTATGCGGGTGGCCCGTTCCAGTGTGATGGCGCGGGTAACCCTACCGCTGTAAACGCCGATGGAACTCAACAGGCCGGCAACCCCTGCAACAAGATTCCGACGGGTGCGGGTGGCTTGGCCGACTCGGTCGGGCAAAAGCTGATTCGGCTTTATCCAGGAACCAATGTACCCAACGCCTCAAGCGCGGGCTTTAATTTCACGAATGCCCCAGTGCGGAGCCTCAACGAAGGGGAATTCGATGTTCGCCTGGATCACAACTTTTCCAGCAAGGACAGCGTGTTTGCCCGGTTCAGCTACGATCAGGCCAAATCACTCGTTCCGGGAGGTTCGACGCCGACCGGTCTAACCGGGTTCGCGGAAGCCACGCCTTTCGGGAGCACGCAGAATATCGACAACCATGGGCGTAACATCGCCATCTCGGAAACCCACATTTTCTCCAGCAGCTCGATCAATCAGATCAGTGGCGGCTTCAACCGGATTTTCAACTTCATCAAGTCTTACGGCTACGGCACCTGCGAAGGGAACAACATCGGTATCCCGAACGCCAATCTGGACGCCGTGTGCAACCCTGGCGGGCAGATTCCGGGAATCGTTAACCAGTCCTCGCAATACTGCATCAGTTGCGGCCTCACTTCGATCCAGCCGCCGGCCGGGGGCTACTGGTCGCTGGGAGATCGCGGCTTCGCGCCGTTCCAGGGCGGGACCAACGTGTTCTCCATCGCCGATTCGTTCGATATGATTCGCGGCAAGCACGATATCAAAATTGGCGGATCCATACGCGCCATGCAGATGAATGTGCTGACCGACTCTTTTCAGGATGGGTTTTTCGGCATTGGCCAGCAGAGCAAGGACGCCATGGCAGACCTGCTGATGGGCCTATACACCTTCGGGGAACATGATCAGACGTTTCAGGGAGCAACGACCGGCCGGCGCTGGAAATTGTTCCGTCCCTATGTCGAGGACAATTGGCGGGTGACACCGAATCTGACTCTGAATTTGGGCCTGGCATGGGCGTTGCAGACGCCCATCACTGAGGCGGGAAACCGGCAGGCGAATTTTGTCTTTAACAGTACTTGCACGCCCCAACCGACATGCAATCTCCTCGTTCCAGGCCTTAACACCGACAGCCGAGTGGGCGTCGAATTTGACAAGAGCGGTCTTGAACCGCGGATCGGACTGAGTTGGAAGGTGCTGGGCAGTCAGACTACGGTGCTGCGGGGCGGGTATGCCATTTTCCACGACTCTTCGTGGAATATAGGCGGGCAAGGATTGCCCAATAACCTCCCGTTCCAGGGGTCATCGGGTTTGGGCCCGTTTGGCTTCCCGGGAGCCTGCACAGACCCGGTATTCCCCACTACTGCCCCTGGCACGTTTTGCGTGATCTCGGGGGGGTACCCGGTTGGTAGCGGTGTTTTTACCAGTCCTCCGCCCATCACCGATTTCTTTGGCACCGTCCAGTCGCAGAACCTCAACTTCAAGCCGGGCATGATTCAGCAGTTCAATTTGAACATCGAGCATCAACTGCCGGGCAACATCGTGTTGACCGCCGGCTATGCAGGATCACGCAGCTCCCGCCTTCTGGTGAATGGCCTGAACATGAATGTGGGGTCGCCTTCGGCGTGCTTCACAAATCCCAACTACCACCTGGGCTGCGGACTTGGGCCGACGGCGCCATTCCAGTTTAACTATGTTTCCAACTTCACCGACACAGGAGCGGCTCGATACGATTCGCTTCAAGTGAAAGCTGAGACCAAGAGCATACGGCACGGCCTCTACATGCTTTTGGGCTATACCTATTCGCGCACGTTCGACTCCGGGTTGCCTGACGGCCTGGGCAGCAACAGCGGAGCTACCTATTGGCCCTTGCCGGGAACGGCCAGAGCGGATTGGGGCCTGTCTGGGCTCAACCTGAATAACCAGTTCACCGCCAGCGTGCTCTATGACCTGCCGTTGGGCAAGGGCAAGCAGTTTGGTGGCGACTGGAATGGAGCGACCAACGCGATCCTGGGAGGTTGGTCGGTCAATGTGATTGAAAGAGTGCTCTCAGGGTTCCCGATTTACATTTACGACAGTTTCAATCAGTCAGGGGTGAATTTCCTGGACAATTTCGCCACCTGGAACCGCCCTGAGCAGATTTGTGACCCCAAGAGCAGCAACCCGACCTTGGGCAAGTGGTTTAATACCCAGTGCTTTGTCGCCCCGCCGCCGGGCCAGCTTGGGACTGCAGCCCGTGCACCGGTCTATGGACCTGACTATGTCAACACAGACTTTTCTGCCATCAAGCACTTCCAGGTGCGGGAGCAGATCGGAGTCGATTTCCGGGCTGAGTTCTTCAATCTCTTCAACCATGCACAATTCAATGCGCCCGGCTTATCCTCGACGCCCGGTTCGGACCTCGCTTCTGGGGGCACCTTTGGGAAAGTCACGCAAACCGTGGGCAACCCGCGCGTGATTCAGTTTGCGCTGAGGCTTGTTTTTTAGGAGGCCTAACCCGTACGGTTTAACTTCGGGCAGACTGAGCAGCTGGGAGCACTCCCAGCCAACCTCAGTCTGCCTTGTTTTCGGGCGAGAAACAATCCCAGACCTTGAGGTGATCGGTGAAATCTCTCCGGTTTCAGGTTCTAACTGCCGCGGTCCTGCTCCTGACGTGCCTCGCCGGTTGGGGCCAAGAGAGGCGCAAGGTCATCATCGATCAGGACGGAGCCGGCCCAGGAGGGACTGACCAGCAATCCATACTACTGTTTATCCAATCTCCCCAAGTGCAGGTGCTGGGCATCACATTGGTGACCGGCGATCAGTGGCTGAAAGAGGAAGTGGCCCACACGCTGCGGATGCTCGAACTCATCGGCCGGACCGACATTCCGGTTGTGCCGGGAGCCGAGTATCCGCTGGTCAGACGAAAACACGAGACCGAACTTCTGGAGCAGCAATACGGCACGTTCGCCTGGCTGGGCGCATGGACGCCGCGCTTCTATCACCCGCCTGACGATTTGGGAGACATGCCGGAAGGAAAACCCACGACCAAGGCCGCTGATGAAGATGCTGCTCATTTTTTGATCCGCATGGTCCACAAGTTCCCCCACGAAATAACGATTTACGAGGGCGGCCCCATGACTAATCTCGCCCTGGCGATCTCCATCGATCCCGAATTTGCCGGATTGGCTAAAGACCTGGTGTTCATGGGTGGCAGTCTGAGTCCGGAGACCACCGACCCCGAATTCATAAACACGCCCCGGAGGGAATTCAATCTCTGGTTCGATCCAGAAGCGGCTCACATCGTCCTGGGAGCGTCGTGGAAGAAGATCGTGTGCACGCCGGTTGATATTTCGGTGAAAACGAGAATAACCGCTGAATTGGTGTCGCAGATCAAGGGCAACTCACCCGCCGCACGCTATGTTGGTCAGTACACCCACCTGCACGGTGAATACAATTATTTGTGGGATGAGCTTGCCGCTGCAGCGTGGCTCGATCCCAGCCTGATCACAAAGAAAGAGACCCGCTACATGGACGTAGAGCTCGACCGCGGCGCCAGCTACGGCAATACACTTACCTGGAGCGAGAACGACAAACCCGTAGTCAGGGTGCAGCCCGTGGAAATCCAAATGGACTTGGACACGGAGAAGTTCTATCGAATGTTTATCAATCTGCTAACCGCGCCTACTCCACGACCGGGTCAACCCGCTGCGAGATAAATGTAACGAAAAAGAAAAACTGCCGTGAGGATCCAGAGCACGGGGCTGATCTCGCGGTACTTTCCTGCGGCCACCTTCACAATCGAATAAGAAATCACCCCCAGACTCAAACCGTTAGCGATACTGAAAGTCAGCGGCATAACGACCATCGTTAGAAAAGCCGGGAACGCCTCGGTGAATTCCGACCAGTCGACCCGCGCGATGGATTGAGTCATCAGAGCCCCTACGACGATAAGGGCCGGGGCAGTCGCAAAGGCGGGAATGGCCACGGCAATCGGAGAAAAGAAGGCGGCTCCAACAAATAAGCCCGCGACGACCAGGTTGCTCAGTCCTGTCCGCGCTCCCGCAGCGACTCCGGCCGCACTCTCGATGTAGCTGGTTACAGTCGACGTTCCCGCGAGCGAACCCACGATCGTGCCTACGCCATCCGCCAGGAGAACCCGCCCAACTCTTGGTATCCGCCCGTCCTTAACGAACCCAGCCTGCTCGCAAACTCCCATCAGTGTTCCAACGTTGTCGAAAAAGTCCACAAACAGAAAGGCAAAAATCACTTCGAGCAATCCCAGGTGCAGCGCGCCGCGCAGGTCGAGCTGGAAAAGCGTGCTTCCGGGATGGGGCCACGCGACCAGGGCCGACGGCCAGTGCGCCAGCCCGCGGGCAAAACCGTACAGTGTCGTGACAACGATACCGAGGAGAATGGCGCCGCTGACCTTGCGGGACATCAAGACCAGAGTGACCACGAGACCCAAACAGGCTCCCTGTACTGCAGGGAGAGAGAAATCGCCAATGCCGATCAAGGTCGCGGGATGGGCGACCACCAGCTTGGCATTATGCAAACCCACAAGCGCGATGAACATACCGATCCCTGCCGCGGTGGAATGTTTCAGGCAGTCCGGAATCCCGTTCACGATATGTTCCCGTACACGGGTGACGGTCAGAAGAACGAACAATACGCCCGAGAAAAAAACCGCCCCCAACGCCGTACGCCAGGGGATGCCCATGCCGAAACACACGGAATAGGTGAAATAGGCATTCAGCGACATTCCTGGCGCCAGCGCGATGGGGTAGTTGGCGTAGAGGCCCATGACTAGAGTCGCGACTGCCGAAGAAAGGCAGGTGGCGAAGACGACGCCTTCGACCGGAATTCCAGCCTGGGCAAGGATCTGTGGATTCACCACCACGATGTACGCCATCGTCATGAACGTGGTCAATCCGCCGAGAAGCTCCCGCCTGACGGTGGTTTGGTTGTCTGCGAGTTTGAAGTAACGTTCGAGCAAGTTTTCCGATTCAGGCGGTCGTCTGAAAACGGACTGCGGAAGAAAAGACTCGCCGATAGAAAGCAGAGATCAGTCTGGCATGTAGGCCGGTTATTCTAGCCGCTGAAGGTCCGATCCGCAAACCCGGCATCTATAATGGTCGCGATGTTCGCCGGAAACCCTCCAAGGCTCCTGGTACTGCTGGCTGCGCTGGCGCTGATATCTCCTGGTAGCGCCGCGCGACAGGACACAGGAACCGCGAAGCCAGCCACTGGCGACACGGCAGACTCCCACCTGGGCAAGGGTTACGACGCATTGCGGCAGGATCGATACGAAGTGGCAGTCAGCGAATTTCGAGCCGCGCTGGCACTCGATCCCAAGCTAACCTTGCGGGCGCGATTTCCCCTGGCCGTCGCGCTCTTTGAAATGCACGAAAGTGAGGATGCGCGACGCGAACTGGAAGCCGTGCGCCGCGAAGTGGGAGAGCATCCGAACGTCTCGTATTACCTGGGCCGGCTCGATCTGGAGGACCACAATTTTGGCAGCGCCATCCAACATTTGACCAAAGCCATGGTCAAGCCCCCTTTTCCCGACACGGCTTACTATCTCGGATTCGCCTACTTCAAACAGGGGGATTTGGCCGCGGCCGAGAAGTGGCTGAAAGAAGCAGCCCACGACGATCCGCAGGAGCCTCGCGTCCAGTACCAGCTCGGGTTGGTATATCGCAAGCAGGGGCGCGAGGAGGAAGCGAAGAGGGCACTGGCGCTTTCCGAAAAGCTGCGCCAGCGAGATGCCGATCTAAGCAAGTTGCAGCTGGAATGCGCCCAAAAGCTAGACGAGGGTTCCCGCGATGAAGCGCGAGCAGTCTGCGATCAACTTTACGATCCCGACAATGCCGACAAGCTGACCGCGTTGGGCAGCATTTACGGCCAGCACGGGGACCCAGAGGGCGCCCTCAAACCCTTTCGCCGCGCCGCGAAGCTGGCGCCGCAATCTCCGCAAACGCAGTACAACCTCGCAATGGCTTATTACCAGCTCAATCAGTTTGAGGCGGCACGCGGGCCTCTGGAGAACGCCCTTAAGCGCTGGCCTGATCTTTTTCAGTTAAACGCGCTTTACGGAGCGGTGCTCTCGAAGCTGGACGAAGATTCGCGGGCATATCAGGCGCTTCACCACGCACATCAGCTCAATGAGCAAGACTCCGCAACAACGGACCTGCTCTACGCCGTTACCCTGGCACTTGCCCAGAAGAGCCAGAGCGCACAGCAGCACGCCGAGGCGCTGCACTACTTCGATGAGGCGGCGAAACTGCGTCCTCAAGAGCCCGCCCCGCACAGAGGCTTGGCGGAAGTCTACGGCCTCCTCGGCCGACACGCGGAGGCTGCAGCAGAAAAAGAGCAAGCCGATCGCCTCTCCAAGAGTCCGGGCGGAATTGAATAGCTAAATTGTGGCACCGTCGCAACCACTCAAGCGTTACAATGGCCCGCCAACCGCATGACCACGAATGTTGATCGTCGCCCGGAGGACAATTTCCTCCCGTGACCCAGCCGAGTTCTTCGCCATCCGCATTCCGAGCCGTTGACCTCATCCGCAAAAAGCGCGATGGCGGCGCACTTTCGACCGCCGAAATCGAATTCTTGGTGAACGCCTACACGCGGGGAGAGGTTCCGGATTATCAGGTGGCAGCGTGGCTGATGGCAGTCGTACTCAAGGGAATGACCCGCGAGGAAACCGCTAGCCTGACTCACGCTATGCTGCATTCCGGTGAGGTCCTCGACCTCGGCTTTCTTCCCGGGAGAAAGGTCGACAAGCACTCCACGGGAGGTGTGGGCGACAAGACCTCGCTGGTCCTGGCCCCGCTGGTGGCGGCGGCAGGTGTTTTTGTCCCAATGATCAGCGGCCGGGGTCTGGGCCACACCGGCGGCACGCTCGACAAGCTCGAGTCCATCCCGGGTTTCAAGGTGAACTTGTCGGTGCCGGAATTTCACCGCGTTCTCAAAGCATGTGGTTGCGCGATGATCGGCCAGACCGCCGAAATCGCTCCAGCCGACCGCAAGCTCTATGCGCTGCGCGACGTCACCGGAACGGTCGAAAGCCCGTATCTCATTTGCGCCTCCATCATGAGCAAGAAGCTTGCGGAAGGAACCGATGCCCTTATCCTGGATGTGAAGACCGGCTCCGGGGCTTTCATGAAGAAGGAGGAAGACGCCGTATTCCTCGCTGAACTGATGGTCGAAACCGGAGAGCGGATGGGAAAGCAGATGGTGGCGCTGATCACCAACATGGACGAACCGCTGGGCCACATGGTCGGTAACGCGCTGGAAGTCCAGGAATCAATCGATCTATTGCGCGGCGGCGGGCCCCACGATTTACGCGAGCTCTGCCTGGAGCTGGCGGCGTGGATGCTCTATTTAGATGGAGCATCGAAAACCGTCGCGCAGGGCCGGCGTCGTGCCGAGGAAATCATCGCATCGGGCAAAGCCTTCGCGAAATTCCGAGAGATGGTGGAATTGCAGGGTGGAGACGTTCGCGCCATCGATGACCCGGGCCGACTGCCCTCTACAAAGCACCGCGTCGAAGTGCGGAGCGATCGGGCAGGGTACGTTACGGCAATTCAATGCGAAGACGTCGGCACGGCCTGCGTGATACTTGGCGGTGGCAGGGAACAGAAAGAGCACTCCGTCGATCACGCGGTCGGCATCGAGGTACACAAGCGAATCGGGGACAAGATTGCGGCCGGGGAGACGTTCTACACCATGCACTGCCATTCCGATGCGCATGCGGCCCGTGCGAAGAAACTGCTGGAAGCGTCTTATGAAATCGCGGACGCCCCACCCGCAAAGAAAAAACCCCTAATCCATCGAGCCATCCACAAACTGGAGCACTAAATGTCACGATTTACCGGCATTCTCGGCTTGGTCACCATGTTGGGCCTGGCCTATATCTTTTCCACTGACCGCCGCGCGATCAACAGGAAAACTGTTGCCTGGGGACTGGGCCTGCAGATCGTGTTTGCAATATTCGTTCTTCGTGTCTCCATCGGAAGGATTCTGTTTGAAAAAGCCGGCGCTGCCGTCAATCGTCTGCTCAGCTACTCATTCGCAGGATCGGAGTTCGTGTTCGGAGCGCTTGGGAAACAAGGTTCGCCCATGGGATTTTATTTCGCGTTCCAGGTATTGCCCACCGTCATCTTCATCGCGGCTTTCTTTGCTGTGCTTTACCACTACGGCGTGATGCAGATCATCATTAAGCTGGCCGCAAAAGTCATGACCCGCTTCATGGGAGCAAGCGGCGCGGAATCGCTGAACGTGGCGGCCAGCATTTTCATGGGACAAACGGAAGCCCCACTGACCATCCGGCCTTTTCTTCCAGATCTCACCCGGTCCGAATTGATGACCGTGATGACCAGCGGCATGGCTCATGTCTCAGGCGGCATCATGGCTGCCTACATCGCGTTTGGCATCGAGCCGAAGCATCTGCTTAGCGCGGTGATTATGACCGCACCCGGCACGATTCTTATGTCAAAGATGCTGGTGCCGGAGACCGAGACTCCCAAAACCGCGGGCCGGGTGGTCATGAGCGAGGAAGAGGTTCTCGCCGAAAAGAAAGAAAATCTGCTCGGAGCGATTGCGCGCGGCACCACGGACGGTCTGCACCTCGCTCTGAATATCGCCGCCATGCTTATTTCATTCCTCGCTCTGATCGCACTGGCAAACGGCATCTTAGGGGGGATTCATACCGTGCTGAGAATCTCGTGGTTCCCCTCGAGCTTGCAACAGATCTTCGGAGTGCTTTTCGCTCCCGTGGCCTGGGTGATTGGAGTCCCCTGGCACGATTGCATGGCCATTGGGAATCTGCTCGGCACTCGCATGGTCCTGAACGAATTGGTGGCATTCTCCATGCTCGGGCCACAGAGGGCGGTGCTTGATCCCCGCTCGTTCACCATCGCGACATTTGCGCTGTGCGGCTTCGCCAATCTCAGTTCCATCGGAATCCAGCTCGGGGGCATCGGCGCTTTGGCACCGAATCAGCGGGATAAGCTGGCCAGGCTTGGCATTCGCGCTATGCTGGCGGGAACTATGGCGAACCTTATGTCAGCTTCGATCGCGGGCATGTTGCTCTGAGCCGGCGGGAGTGGTGGCGGCTGCGACCCTGGCCAGAATTTCATCCGTCGTGACCAATCGGGCTCCCAAACGAACCAGTTCAGCAAGTGCGCGTTCGCCCGCTTCCGGAGCAAGCGTCTCGATAGCGTCGCGCACCAGTGAGACGCGCCGATGCCGTTCGAGCAGCCCCTTGGCGGCGAGGCGCACGCAGAGTTCCGTGACCACCCCGAACACTACGAACTCGGCATCATGCTCTAGGCGTTCGACCAAGTGGTGGGCGTGCTCACTCTCAAAAATATCCAGCGTTTGTTTTTCCAGGATGATCTGGGGGTGTTTGGATAAATCTTCTGGAAGCTGTCGGCGGCGGTCGTTCTCCAGCCGGAACCACGTATCGGCTAAAGCTTCCGGGACAAACTCCGCTCCCGACGTTCCCTTGATGCAGTGCGGCGGAAACTGCGCGAACTCCGGGTCATCCACTACGTGAAAGCAGCCGTGGGAAACGAGCAGGACCCCATACCGCCGGGCAGCATCGGTCAACTTACGAATGTTGGGCAGGAGCTTCTCGGCGCCCGGAACATACAGCTTGCCGCCAGGCAACATGAAGTCCGCCTGAACGTCGACTTCCCAGAAAATAAACTCTCGCGATCGCATTCAGCTCTCTTTGTTTAGGATCCCACATTCTCACAAAAGACGAACGCCCAATCACCGCATTCCCAGGGACGCAGCGACGCTCTTCTGATACTCACGAGCCTTGGCCAGAACTTGCTCTTCGTCGATGGTCAGTAGCTTGCTGTCGCGCATCACAATATGTCCGCCGATGATGACTGTCTGCACATCGCTGCCCTTGAGCGCATAAGCCAGTTGCGCGTAGATATCGAACATCGGCACAGCGTTCGGCTCGTCCAGACTGATCAGGATCAGGTCGGCCTTTTTCCCGGTTTCGAGCGAACCAATTTCTTTCTCCATGTGCAGCGCTTTGGCGCCATCGATCGTCGCCATTTCCACCACGGCTTTCGCGTTCAAAGCGAGGGGATCCTTCCGGGAGATCTTCGCGAGCTTGGCCGCCAGGTCGATTTCCTCCATCAGGTCAAGGTCGTTATTGCTGCCGGCGGGACCATCAGTACCGAGCCCCACCGCAACCCCCGCGGCTCGTAATTCGGGCACCGGGGCAACCCCGCTCGCAAGCATCATGTTGCTCGAGGGATTGTGAACGCATCCCACTTGCCGCTGCGCCAGTATCTTGCGGTCGGCGTCGTCCACAAAAATGCAATGCGCGGCAACAACGTCGGGTCCCAGCGCGCCGATCTTGTCGAGATACTGCACCGGCGACATTCCGTTCTGCTTTTCGCTGTCGTCCCATTCTTTCTTCATTTCTGCCACGTGAATCAGGATCGGAGCATGGTATTTCCGCGCCAGCGCGGCAGAATCCTGCAGAGTTTTCTGGGAGCAGGTATAGATAGAATGGGGCGCAACCGCCGCATGGATCAGAGGATCGCCCTGCCACTTCTTGAGGAACTTCTCGGTGTAGGCGAGCATCTCGGCTTCGTTCTTGTTATCGGGAGCGGGGAAATCGATGAACGTCTCGCCCACGACGCCGCGCATCCCAGCGGCTTTGGTTTCTTCTGCCACCGCGTCTTCGAAGTAGTACATGTCGGCAAAGGTCGTGACGCCGGCACGAATCTGCTCGGCTGCCGCCAGGCGCGTTCCCCAGCGCACAAATTCCTCGTTCACGTTCTTGGCTTCGGCAGGGAAGATGTATTTGTAAAGCCAGTCGTTCAAAGTTACGTCATCGTGCAGGCCGCGAAACAGCGTCATAGGCACATGCGTGTGGCCGTTGATGAACCCTGGCAGGACGAGCGTGCCCTTCGCATCGATCGTCTGGGCGGCGTCGTACTTGGATTCAAGTTCGGTGCGCGGACCTACGGCGACGATCGCATCGCCTTTCACCACAACCGCTCCATCCTCGTAGATGGCTCGGGCGCCGTCCATCGTGACCACTGTGCCGCCGGCCACCATCAAGTCGGCTTTCTGTTTGGCCGTCTCGGATACCAGAGAAGGGAGAAAAAAGAACAAAAACGCAAGAACCGCTAGCGCAGATTTCCGAAAAGTCATTCGTCGCCTCAGCGGCGAAGGCCGCGCCTTATTTTACGCGGTTATCGACAGCTTGGAGGCACCTAGACACAGCCCGTTACGGTAAGTTCGCGTGAGATAATGGCTTTACCTCCGGCTGGCCCCGTAGCTCAGATGGATAGAGCAGCGGTTTCCTAAACCGTTTGTCGGCGGTTCGACTCCGCCCGGGGCCTCCACACTATCTCAACGTCAGGAATTAAGAGCGGCGAAGCTCCCTCCGGAGGGTTGGTGGCCATCGCATCGCGCGAGACTCATTGAGATTAGTATTTTGCATCGCCGTGTATTTCGGCAATCGTAAATGTGCTTGGCGTCACACGACTCAGTGACGGGCATCCTTTGGCCCAGGCGGCTTTCGGAACATCCTTGAGATCCAGGGACCCGAGGGCCGCGTTCCCTGCGGAAAGGGGTGCCCGATGAGCCCGAACCGGAAATTGCTATGGGTGTGCCTGATAGCTGGTGTGGCTGCAGCGCAGAACACTCCCCCAACGCCCAGATTGGTTCCCATTGAAGGGAGCCAGATATTCCACAATCAATGCGCTGCCTGCCATGGCAGCGATGCGCGGGGAAACGGGCCCGCAGCGGTTTCTCTCAAACACAAAATTCCCGACCTGACTTCCTTATCGCGGAGAAATGATGGCACTTTCCCACGCAATCGCGTGAAAGCGTACATCGCCGGGACCGAAGACATACCCGGTGCTCACGGCTCCCGCGAAATGCCCATCTGGGGACCGATTTTTCACGATTTTGA
Source organism: Terriglobia bacterium (assembly GCA_963765285.1). GTDB lineage: Bacteria > Acidobacteriota > Terriglobia > Terriglobales > Acidobacteriaceae > CAVWZH01. The sequence goes on along the minus strand of CAVXVR010000004.1, from coordinate 530,195 downwards.
ATGGGATCAGGATCTGGGCGAGGTACGGCTGCAAAACATTACGGATTACATAGAGTCGCTGCAGAAGAAGTGAGAAGGGAAGTTCGTACAGAACGCCAAGCCAGGCAAATTGTCATGCCGTCACTTCAGCGTCCCGGTTTGGTGTTGGGCAGAATCAATGTGAACCAGGATGCGTCCCTTCTCGGGGACGGAAATGATCTTGCTCACCTCAGGCCCGTCTCCGCTCCAGAAATTGAGGCTGTATTTGCCGGCGGGTATGTTGCCAATATGAAAGCTGCCGTCGGCCTGAACGGTCGCATAGTACGGGCTGGGTACAACCAGAATTGTGCCGTGCATGGCGGAGTGTAAAGGACAGCGAACATCGATCAATCCGGGCCGGTCAAAGGTGACCAACTTGGGCCGGCCGCCGGCAAAGTATCCCAGATTGAACTTCTTCGCGCTGGAGTCGGAGTAAACCCCGTGGGCAATTTGGTCCTGGTTCACCATCTGCACCGTTTGTCCGGCAACCACAATCAGGAAGGGTGGAACAAATTGAGCGCCGTGCTGTGCCAGGGTGGGTACCTTCTTCGGGGTGGAAAACCCTCTTCCGCTATCCAGCCAGACAACGCTGGGCTGAGTCGAGGGAGAGCCTCGTTTGCCCGTGGACACTCCCGCGGCGGTTCCGTCGATTGTTCCTGCTGATACTCCCAGAACGGCCAGAAGAATCCACAGCAAGGCTAGCGTTAGATGTCTCATCAGGTTTGCCCTTCGTAGCTCTAAGCCGTGCTAATGGAAGGCCCTAACGGCTCATCGGCTTTTTTCCGCGAAGAACCTTAGGACTCTCCGGCCAACAGCCGCCGCCTGATTGCAGGGTTAGGCGCTTCTTATCTCGCGTATCATGTACGCTCCTATGCGGGCGCTACGCGAAATCTTCGCCCAGACCCTGAGCACTCTTTGGGCCCACAAGCTGCGCTCGTTTCTGACCATGTTCGGCATTGCCTGGGGCGTAGGTTCACTGCTTCTGCTGGTGGGCCTGGGCGAGGGGTTTCGCTCCGGCAATCAGAAGCAGTTCGCGCAAATGGGAGAAAACGTAATGTTCATCTGGTCGGGCCGGGCGCCCGCCATGAACGGCAGTTTCACCGGCCTGCGCCACTACTATTTGACGTACCGGGATTACTTGGATATCGCGCGCGAGGCCCCGAGCGTTCGCATGGCGGCTCCGGTGATTTCCCGCAGCGATGTACGGGCGGTAAGTGACTACTTCAACAGCAGCGGGCAACTGCTGGGTGTTCCTGCTGATTTTGATCAGATTCGCTACTTGCCGATTGCCGATGGCCGTTGGCTCAACGATCGAGACGACGCCGATAAGCGGGCCGTGGTCGTCTTGGGTGATGAAGCCCGCCGTACTCTGTTTCCCTCACGGCCAGCCGTAGGCAACACCATTTTGTTCAATGGGGTTCGCTTCCAGGTCATCGGCACGGTAAAACGCATCGGGCACGGAGACAACAACACGCTGAACCTCCGAATCTTTGTGCCCTATCGAACCATGCGAAACTATTTCCCCCCGCTGAACGTGGGGGAAGTGCAGGACGCCATCAGCTTCATTAACTACCAGCCCAAGACCCGGGACCTGCACGAAATGGCGAGATTGGAAGTGCACAAAATCGTCGGACGGAACCACGGCTTTGACTATCTCAACCAGGACTCTTTCGACGAGTGGGACACCATCCGGACGGTGGATCAGATCGGCAAGATCTTCGATGCGATGAACATGTTTCTGGGCAGTGTCGGATTGGTGACCCTCGCTCTCGGCGCCATTGGGATCATCAACATCATGCTGGTCGCAGTGGCTGATCGCACCCGCGAGATCGGTCTGAGAAAAGCATTGGGCGCGACCAATCGAGGGATCATGTTTCAATTTTTTCTAGAGGGCGCAATGCTGACTCTGCTGAGCGGTGCAATCGGGATCGCGGGGGCGGCCGCGCTGATGGCGGGCTTGGGCACGCTACCGCAGCCCCCGGGGTTCGACACACCCAAGCTGGTGCCCATGACAGCAGCTCTGGCCTTGGGCTCGCTGTCTTTTGCCGGCATCGTTGCCGGGCTTTACCCGGCGCGCAAAGCAGCCGCGCTGCAGCCGGTGGAAGCGTTGCGCAAGGAGTAAAGATACAAGGAAATCGGCATGACCCTCGACCTTCTGCAACAGGCATACGCCGCGATGCGGCACGATCTGCGGAAGACCGTGCTGACCATGCTTGGCATGGCCTGGGGCATCGCCACCGTGGTGTTGCTCCTGGCCTATGGCGAAGGGTTCGGACGCGCAGTCGAGGGCATTTTTCAGGCTTTTGGCGCGACCGCGGTAGGGATTTTTCCCGGACGCACTTCGCTCGAAGCGGGCGGCACCAAGGCTGGGGTGCAAATCCGCTTTACTGAAGACGATGTCGAAATGCTGCGCAACGTCGTTCCGCTGGCGCGGCATCTTTCCCGCGAACTCGATTTTCAGGCCACGGTGCAGAACGGCAATCGCTCGTTCACCATGCCCGTATTCGGAGTCGACCCTTCCCTCCAGGATATCTGGAACCTCGAGATGGAGTCGGGGCGCTTCCTGGATGACCAGGACAGCCTTAGCCATGGCCTGGTCGCGGTACTTGGCTGGGAGGCTAAAGACCGGCTGTTCTCCGGCATGCCCGCAATCGGCGACTCCATCCGTGCAAACGGAGTCACCTTTCAAGTTATTGGAGTGGTGAAGCCGCGCATTGAAGAGGGCGACGACAACGACAATCGCGTGGTCTACATTCCCTACAACACCATGAATGTGTTGCAGGACAATCACTATGTCGGCGGTATCTGGCTAAGTTCGGAAGGTCTCGACCGCGACCGCCTGGACAAGACCATCCGCCAATCGCTGGCGGAGGCGCACCGCTTCAAGGCCGATGACGAACGTGCCGTATTTGTGTTCGATGCTCAAAAACAACTTTCGCAGTTCAGCATCATCGCCATGGCGCTGAAAGTCCTCCTGGCTTTTATCGGCACTATTACCCTCGGCATCGGCGGTGTCGGCCTGATGAACATCATGTTGGTTTCGGTCACCCAGCGCACGCGCGAGATCGGAGTAGAAAAAGCCCTAGGCGCGCGCAAGCGCGACATCCTCGTCCAGTTTCTTGCTGAAGCCATGGTGATTACCGCCGTGGGTGGGATCGCCGGAATTCTGCTTTCCTATATCGTCTCGGTTTCAGTTGGGACGCTGACTCTATACAGCGGCTACGCCAAGCATGCCGAAGTGGGCGACATTCGCCTGATCGTTGCGCCAAAAATTCTGCTCATTGCCACCACCATTCTTGGCCTGGTCGGCGTGGCCAGCGGGATGTTGCCCGCATTTCGCGCGGCAAATCTGGACCCGATCGAAGCTCTGCGCTACGAATAAAGGAAAACTGTTACGATTCTTTCACCAGTTCTGAGCATCAGACGGAGGCAACCATGCAGCGAGTGCTTTTGTTGTTGGGTCTGTCTATTATCGTGTTTTCCGCCGTCATGTTAAGTCAGTCCATGTCGAATCAGCCACCAGCAATGAAAGCTTCAAGCCAGGGATCACTTCTTGTGGTGTCGCAAGGGAACGATTCGGTAACCCGGGTTGATCCAGCCTCGGGATCCAAGCTGCTCTCGCTGACGACAAAGGAAGTGCGTGCCCATGAAGTGGCAGTTTCCCCCGATGGCCGCCTGGCCTACCTTCCCATTTACGGCGATGCCGGGGTCGGCCAGCCCGGCACCAGCGGGAGAACCATTGAGATTCTTGATCTCGAGAAAGGCTCTTTGACCGGAAGCATCGACCTGGGTCGACCCGTGCGACCGCACTGCGCCAAGTTCGGGCCCGACGGCCTGCTTTATGTCTCGGCTGAACTGGACAACGCCATCGACGTGATCGACCCGAAGCAGGCCAAGCTCGTCGGCTCCATCGACACGGAGAGGCCCGAGTCGCACATGCTGGTCATCACCAAAGACGGTAAACACGGCTACACCGCAAATGTGGGGTCAGGCACGGTAAGCGTTTTGGATATGGTTGCCCGCAAGCCGCTGGCGGTGATTCCGGTAGCCGAGAGCGTTCAGCGAATTTCACTTTCCACCGACGACCGCTGGGTCTTTACCTCCGATCAGAAGCAGCCGCGGCTCGCCGTGATCGACACGTCCTCAAACAAAGTGGTCAACTGGGTCGCGCTGCCTTCTGCCGGCTACGGAACCGCTCCTACGCCCGATGGCAAATGGCTGCTGGTTAGTATGCCCAGCGCGAACCAGGTAGCTGTCGTTGACTTGTCAACGAAGAAAGTTGACCGGACAATTTCAGTGGGTGCGCACCCGGTACAGATTCTGGTGCGGTCCGACCAGCCAATTGCATACGTTTCCTCCATGGGTGACGGCAAAGTTGCCGTCCTTGATCTGAAGGAATGGAAAGTATCGAAGATGCTTGATATCTCCCCCGGCGCCGATGGCTTGGGTTGGGTAGCGACAAAGTAGAGGACTAAAGACCAAACCGCTCTCGAGTGTGCCCCGTTCAAAGTTCGCTTCGACGGGGTTTTCTGTCAGAAATAGCCAGAAGTGGCGGTCCAAGGTACGCTTGCCTCAAGTATGCCATCAATGCTAGCATTGACAGCATGGCTACCTTGACCATCCGACAACTGGATGAGAAAACCAAGACCCGACTAAGGGTGCGGGCTGCGCATCACGGACGTTCGATGGAGGAGGAGGCCAGGGAAATTCTGCGTTCGGCCCTGACCGCTTCTTCCCCTGAGAAGGGGAACCTGGCAGAAGCCATTCGACGACGATTTGCGGCGTTTGGCGGCCTTGAACTCGAACTGCCGCAACGCGATGCTGTACGCCATGTGCCAGAGTTTCCAGAATGATCATTCTCGATACCAATGTGCTCTCTGAACTCATGAGACCTAAGCCTTCTCTTCAGGTCGCAGATTGGGTCGCAAAGCAACCGGTTACGGAGCTTTTCACCACATCGATCACCGCGGCAGAGATCTTCTATGGGATCGAGCTGCTCGCCAAAGGTAAGCGCAGAGAGGCACTGTTGGCGGCGGCCGAGTCGTTGTTTACCGAAGACCTGGGAGCCCGCATCTTCGGATTCGAGAGCGATGCTGCGCGAGTGTTTTCCGCCATCGCCGCCCGGCGCCGCGTGCTGGGTAGACCCATCAGCCACGCGGATGCCCAGATCGCAGCGATAGCCCAGGTGCGAAGGGCCAAACTGGCGACTCGCAATGTGGCGGATTTCGCGGACTGCGGCGTGGATTTGGTTGATCCGTGGAATGGCGGCTAAGCACTGCTCGAATCACACTGTTTCATGCGCTTTCCTTTCTCCGAATGCTGCGTCCAAGACAACGGATTGTTGTCAATTGTGGGGAAGACGAATTCCGGCAGTGTTCGGATCGTCACGAACTCACCCAAGCTGATAGAATCTCCCGTTTGCTTTAATGCCTAGTCGCCCACTACGCGAGAGTTTGCCAGGAGGATTTTCGATGTCACGTTGCTCCCTATGGGTCGCCCTAATCATTACCGGATGTGCGTCGTTGGTTGCCGCTCAGCAAATGACGGAAGGCCGCCTTATGCGCTTTCCCGACGTTTCCAAAGACCAGATCGCATTCATGTACGGCGCCGATCTCTGGGTTGTGCCCCGAGCTGGGGGAGTGGCCCGCCGCATCACCTCCAGCCCCGGCCGTGAGCAGTTCCCCAAATTTTCTCCCGATGGCAAATGGCTCGCCTTCACCGGACAGTACGACGGCAACTTCAACGTCTACGTCATGCCCGCCGAAGGCGGACAGCCCAAACAATTGACCTTCTACCAGGGCGCCGGCCAACCACTAAGCGATCGCATGGGAGTTCTGAACGAAGTCGTGACCTGGTCGCCCGACAGCCAACGGATCCTGTTTCTCTCCCGCAGCGATGCTCAGAACGGATGGACCAAACGCCTCTTCAGCGTCAGCATAAACGGCGCCCTGCCCGAGCCGCTCCCCATGGTCGAGAGCGGCCTCGGCTCCTACTCGCCCGACGGCACAAAAATCGCCTACAACCAGATCTTCCGCAATTTCCGAACCTGGAAGCGCTATACCGGAGGCCTGGCGCAAACCATCACACTCTACGATTTGAAGAACAACACCAGCGAAGACGTGCCTCACACCGAATGGACGGACAGCTTTCCTATGTGGCATGGCAACACGGTCTACTTCAGTTCTGACCGCGGCCCCGAGCACCGCCTCAACCTCTACAGCTACGACCTCGGCTCAAAACAAGTCGCGCAGCTCACCCATTTCGACGACTACGACGTGATGTGGCCCAGCCTTGGGCCTGATGCCATCGTCTTCGAGAATGGCGGATATCTCTACACACTCGATCTGCAATCCAAAGAAGCCAGGAAGTTGACTATCTATCTCCCCGGCGAGCGCGATTCCGCCATGACGCACTGGGCCAGTGTCAGCAAGAATATAACGGACTTCGACATCTCGCCGGAAGGGAAGCGCGCCGTCTTCGGCGCCCGCGGTGAGGTGTTTACTGTCCCGGCCAAAGACGGAAGCATCCGCAATCTCACGCACACGCCGGGCATTCGCGAAAAATTTGTCGCCTGGTCGCCCGACGGACGCTGGGTCGCCTACGTCTCCGACCGCACCGGTGAAGACGAAATCTACATCATGCCCCAGGACGGCATGGGCAAAGAGCAGCAGATCACCAGCGGCTACAAGGGCTTCAAGTATGCCCTTGTCTGGTCCCCCGACAGCAAGAAGCTTGCCTGGGGAGACAAAGATTGCCGCCTCTCTTACGTCGACATCACCGACAAGAAACTAATCTCTATCGATCAAGGCAAGTACGGAGAAATCCTGAACTACACGTGGTCGCCCGACAGCAAATGGGTCGCCTACGACAAGAACCTCGAAAGCGGCGTCTCCGTCGTTTACCTCTATTCTCTGACGGAGAGCAAGGTCACGCCCGTGACCACCAGCATGAACAACAGTTACGGGTCGGTTTTCGATCCTGATGGAAAGTATCTCTACTTCCTTTCCGATCGGGATTTCAACGAAGTACTGGGCAACATCGATTTTGAGTTCGCCAATCCCAAGACCACCCGGGTTTACGTGGCGACTCTACAAAAAGATGAGGCATCGCCGTTCCTCCCGCTGAGCGACGAAGCGCAGATTAAAAAAGAACCGCCGGCGCCGGAAGCCAGCGCCAAAGACGAAAAAGCCAACTCGAAAGACAAGGGCAAAAACAAAGACAAAGCAGAAAAAGATCAAAGCGCCGAGAAAGATAAAGATAAGGACAAGGACAAAGAAAAGCCAAAACCCTTCCGCATCGATCTCGATGGCATTCAAGACCGGATCGTCGCCCTCCCCGTCGACCCCGCCGTCATCAATACGTTCTTTGCGGCCAAGGGTTTCCTCTATTACTCCACTACGCCGGTTCAAGGCCTCTCGGGCCCGATTCCCGGAGAAACCTCCGCTGTCCGCGTCTATGATCTAAAAGAGCGAAAAAGCAAAGTTCTGATCGAAGACGTCAAGCGTTTTGCTTTGTCGTTCGACGGATCAAAATTGCTCTATGAGTCCGACGGCCCAGCGCCAGTCCATACCTACGGCATCATCGATGCCAAGCCGGATACTCAAAAGAAAGTCGGTGACGGAGCGCTTAATCTCTCCAGCATGCGCGCTGACATCAATCCGCCCGAGGAATGGAAGCAGATCTTCAACGAAGTCTGGCGCCAGGAAAGAGACTTCTTCTTTGAACCTGCTATGAACGGAGTGGATTGGCAAAAAACGCGCGACAAGTATGCTCCGCTTTTGCCCTACGTCGCCGACCGTTACAGCCTGACCTACATTCTGGGCGAAATGATCGGAGACCTTTCCAACTCCCACACCTACGTTGGCGGCGGCGACGTTCCCGATATGCATCCCGTGAATGTAGGCCTGCTGGCAGTTGATTTCGAGGCCGACAAGACAAGCGGCACGTATCGCTTCAAGAAGATCTACCACGGCGAAAACTGGGACGCGAAATTGCGCTCGCCCCTGACCGAACCCGGGGTGAAAGTGAAAGAAGGCGATTACTTGCTGGCGGTAAACGGGCAGGCTCTGAAAACCTCGCAGAGCCCTTACGAGTTGTTCGTCAACACAGCCAACGAAAACGTCACTCTTACCGTGAACTCCAAGCCGTCCGACGAAGGCTCATGGACGGTACAAGTGAAGCCGATTTCCGACGAGTCCGCCATCCGGGAACTCAACATGATTGAAACCAATCGCAAGAAAGTCGACGCGGCCAGCAGCGGACGGGTCGGCTACGTCTATATTCCTGACATGGGCGATGCCGGGCTGAACGAGTTCGTCAAACAGTTCTTCCCGCAAATTCGCAAAGAGGGTCTTATCATCGACGTCCGCTACAACGGCGGAGGTTTTGTCGATCAGCTCATCTTTGAGCGCTTGCGTCGCATCCTCGCTGGAATGGACACGGCGCGCAATTGGGAACCCGGCACGGTGCCCCCGATTGTCTTCCACGGCTCCATGGCCTGCATCACCAATCAATATGCCGCGTCTGACGGCGACATCTTTAGCTACTTCTTCAAGTATTACAAGCTGGGACCACTCATCGGCCAGCGCACCTGGGGCGGTGTCCGCGGCATTCGCGGCTACACCAATTTGATCGACGGAGGATACATTACGCGTCCCGAATTCGCCCGCTACGGTCTCGACAGCAAGTGGGTGGTCGAGAATCGGGGTGTGCAGCCAGACATCGTGGTCGAAAATCGCCCCGAGCAGGTGGTAAAGGGACAGGATCCTCAATTAGACAAGGCGATCGAGCTGGTCCTGCAGCAAATGCAGGCCAATCCCAAGAAACTGGCTCCCCGGCCGCCTGATTTGCCGGCGTATCCGGAGGGTCCTGGCCTGTAGTCCCGCCATGTTGCAGCTTTTGGCTCTGGTGAATCTCGAATTCGAGGCTGGGCATCGTATAATAGGGAAAATCAGAGCCAAGGCCGCATGCCCAAATATTCAATCGTAGTTCCTGTCCATAACGAGCAGGAGAACGTCACCGATCTCTACGATCGCCTGAAGGCGGTGATGGAGACGAGCGGGCAGAGTTTTGAAATCGTGCTCGTCGACGACGGTTCTTCTGACAAGACTTTCTACCTGTTGCGAGAAATCGCAGCCGTCGACAGCCGGGTCATCGTCGTTCGTCTGCGCCGCAACTTTGGCCAGACTTCGGCCCTCGCCGCTGGTTTCGATCATGCCCGCGGTGAATACATCATCGCCATGGATGGCGACCTGCAACATGATCCCGCCGACATCCCGCTCTTTCTGGAAAAGATCAATGAGGGCTATGACATCGTAAGCGGCTGGCGTAGCCGCCGCGTCGATAACTTCTGGCTCCGCCGCCTTCCCTCACGCTGTGCCAACTGGCTGATGGCCAAGCTCAGCGGCGTCGACATCCACGATTTCGGCACCACCTTCAAAGCCTACCGCCGCGAGATTCTCGAACAAGTTCCGCTCTACGGCGAGCTGCACCGCTTTATTCCGGCGCTAGCCTCGTGGCATGGGGCAACGATCTGCGAAGTCCCCATCCGTAATGTGAACCGCGAACGCGGCACTTCACATTACGGTATATCGCGCACCTTCCGTGTATTTTTCGATCTGATCACCATCCGTTTCCTGTTGCGCTATCTTTCCCGGCCGCTGCACTTTTTCGGCACGTTGGGAATGATGAGCATTCTGGCCGGCTCCGGCGTGACCGTATGGTTGCTGGTGGAGAAATTCCTAAGGAATGCCGGAATCATGGCGGATCACGGCCCGCTCATGATCTGCGCTGCCGTGCTGCTTCTGGCGGGCTTCAATATGCTGGCTGTGGGACTGTTGGGCGAGATGCAGGTTAGGCACTACCACCAGCCGGCTCGCCGCGCGCCCTATTCCGTCGACCGTGTGCTGCGAACCCAAAGCGAAGAGCAAGGCGTCCCCGAGTAGCGGAGAGCCAGATTCTCCAGGGTAGGGCATGGCTTTCAGCCGTGCCGATACAAGTCAATGAAGACGGCGGGCTTTAGCCTCTGAGGGACCGTCTAGAACGCCTCTTTGTTCACGACATACGGCATCTTGGTCACATCGCCGCCGTAGTTTCCTTCCAGCACGTCAATCAGCCCCTGCACACACCGCCCCGCCATGCCCTTATTCGGATCGGTCGAAAGCCGCGTAATCCGCGCCGCGCTGGCAAAGTGCGGATACAGCCGGCATCGGTCCTCAATCGCCGGATCGCGCAACGGCGAATCCGCAGGCAGCGGTTCTTTCTCATAAACGTCCAAAGCAGCTCCGCCGATCCATTTCTCTCTAAGCGCTTTCGCCAGGGCGGCTTCCTCGATCACTGGTCCGCGTGACGTATTCACCAGAAAAGCCGTCGGCTTCATCTGGCGCAGCGTCCGTTCATTGAAGAGATGATAGGTCGGCGTAGTGCTCTCGCCTTCCCGCAGCAGCGGCACATGCACGCTGACGAAATCCGCCTCGCCAAGCGCGTCTTCGAAAGCCACATATTTGATCCAGGTTTTCTCTCTCTGAATGCCGCGTGCGTAGCGCAGGTCCTTCATTTCCTGGATCGCTTTCACATATTCGTGGTTCTCATAGGCCGGGTCGTAGCACAGAATATTCATGTCGAACCCGGTGCTCTTTTTGATCAGCGCCAGCCCGATCCTGCCGGTGCCGATCACCGCCAGGGTCTTGCCCGTTACCTCGTCACCGAGGAACGGCAGATAAGGATGCCAGTACCCCCACCGGTTTTCGCGAGTGAGATGTTCCGCCGACCACATCCTTCGCGCCAGCGAGCCCATCATAAAAAATGCGAACTCCGCCGTGGCTTCCGTGAGGACGTCGGCCGTGTTAGTGAACGGAATCTTGTACCGGTTGGCGCCAGCGCGATCGATGTTGTCAAAGCCCACGGCGTACTGGGCCACTACTTTCAAAGTTCTTTTCCCAGCTTCAAAGACCTCCGGGTCAATCGGATCCCGCAGCGTGGTGATCAGGCCGTCAATCCCGGACTTGACCTTCTCAACGATTAAACTCTTAGGCGGCGGTTCGGGAGCAGGGTAAACCTCGACGTCATATCCCCTTTTGCGCAGCACATCAATGGATTCACCGATATCGCAGGTAGCGAAAACGCGAAATTTCTTGCTCATGGTTCTTGGTCTTCTGGTGAGTGCAGTCGAAGATCATAACACTCCCCGAGTTGGGGAAAGGCGAGAGAGGTATTCGTTGCCGGAGGCTTGGCGGACAGGCGTGCAAAAGCAGATGGCGGCAGACGTGTTCCCGCTTGACTGGAAGTAAACGCAGGCGTTGGGCAGTTCCTACTAGATGCCTTGCCCGGAGAGGAGCATCTCCTCCGCGGGGGCGACGCCGGTGCGCTTCACTTGCATCAAATCGAGCGCCTTCTCTGCGATGTGCTCCGCACTCACCTCGAATTCCTTAATCAGTTCCCAGGGCGCGCCTGATTCTCCAAAGCGGTCTTTTACACCGATAGCCCCAGTGATTACGGGCACTCCATACAGCGCGGGACTCTCGGTGATTACGGCGCTGACCGGCCAGGCCAGGGCTCCAATCTGGTGCTCTTCAGCCGTGATCACGAACCCGGTCTCTCGGGCCGCGCGGAGAATCGCGGCGGCATCAAGCGGCTTGAGCGTGTGTAGGTTGATGACGCGAGTTTCGTAGCCAAAGTCGGTCTTCAAAATCCATGCTGCGCGCATCGCTTCCGGCACCATGGGCCCACAGGCGATGATCGTCAAATCCTCTCTTTCGTTTTCGTAGTCGGCGGCAAGCACGGTTTCGAAAGCAGCGATGAAATTCGGAACCTCTCTGCGGAACCGGATCACATTAGCCTGCCCGAACTCAAAGGGAGTCCGTTCGTCGGTGATGATCGGTGTGGCCTCCCGGGCAAAGCGAATGTATTTCGGCCCACGATGTTTGAGCAGCAGATGGTTGGTGGCTTTGCGGGTTTCGACCACATCGCAAGGAACCACGACTGACATGTTCGGAAGTCCGCACATAGCAAAAAGATCTTCCAGAGCCTGATGCGTGGCGCCGTCCGGCCCGACCGAAACCCCACCATGTGCGCCGGCAATCAGCACGTTGAAATTGCCGTAGCATACCGAAGTGCGAATCTGGTCGAGATTGCGCGCTGCGGCAAAGGTCGCATACGTGCCCAGTACCGGCAACTTGCCCTCTTTGGCCAGACCCGCAGCCGCCGAGGTTGCCGATTGCTCTGCGATTCCCATGCTGATCCAACGTCGCTTGCGCTCCGGCTTTGCTGTGTAAAAGTCGCTGATCGTGATAGACCCGGAAATGTCCAGTCCCAGGCAGACTACGCGCTCGTCGTCTCCATTTTCGGCCAGGGATTGGCCGAAGCCTTTGCGCGTGGGCTCCATCTTTACCTTCATGGTCTCGGCCGCGTTCCACCAGAAGTTGCGGCTGAATTTTGGCATCTTGGCCTCGAGACGTTTGTCTTCCTCCGCCTGGTATTGCTCTGCGGTTTCCAGCAGCCGCTGGTGCGGAATTTTCTCCGCCAGGCCCAATTCGGCTAGGCCCTTCATCATCTCTTCGTGATTGGGCGACCTTCCGTGCCATCCCGGGACATTCTCAATGAAACTCACGCCCTTGCCTTTGACGGTATCAGCAAGAATGACCACGGGCCTGCCGACCCCGGCCTGCGCCAGTTCCAGGGCGTTTACAATCTGACTCATGTCGTGGCCGTCGATGCGAAGCACATCCCAACCGAAGCTCTGATACTTCGCGGCTAGTGGCTCGACATTCATCACATCTGAAACTAAGCCGTCGATTTGGAGGCGATTGCAGTCAATGATGCCGACTAGGTTATCCAGTTGGTGATGGCTGGCTTCCATGGCCGCTTCCCACACTTGGCCTTCCTGCTGCTCGCCGTCGCCCATGATGCAAAACGTCCTGTAGTTCTTGCCGTCGAGCTTGCCCGCCAGCGCAATGCCCACGGCCATGCTTAAGCCCTGCCCCAGGGAGCCAGTGGAGACCTCCACACCGGGCAGCTTGAGCCAATGCGGATGGCCTTGGTAACGCGATCCCAGCTTGCGAAGGAGGACTACCTCATCAAGCGGACAGAAGCCGGCGAATGCCAAGCCCAGGTACAGGCTGGGAGCCTTGTGTCCCGTAGACCAGATGATGCGGTCGCGGTCAGGCCAGGAGGGATCCCAGGGGTCGTGATTGGCGATCCGGAGATAGAGGGCCGTCGTGATATCCATGATGGAAAGCGTTCCGCCCGCGTGCCCGGAGCCGGCGGCGCACAGCGCCACCAGGTCGTAGCCGCGCATGAGGTTCGCCGCCTCCTTCAATTCGTCAATGGAGTAGTCCCGCAGCGTCTTGCCAGTGGTGGAGTCCTTAATCGCCATAGCCTCATCCTTCCGCGCTGGCGCGCACAGAGAGGTGCCTGCGCTGATCTCGTCTCGAAATGAGTCTAGGCTGGGAACCGCCTTTCGCTCAGTGCGGCAAATCACAGGGGATTGTGATGGTGGCCGGTGTGGCGCCCCGGCCCGCGCAGGGAACGTCCAGCGCTCAGAATTGCCAGCGGGTGGCCGAGTTCACGAACTTCTTTTCATCCAGTCCGAAAACGACAGTTGGACGAACCGCATAGATGGGTTCTTTAAGATTCAGAATGTCCTCTTCCATCGAGGACATGTCGAACTTGTATTTGCGCTCGTAAAGGGTAAGCACCTTGCGGCGAACGGCGCGATCCGGTTCTTCTTCGGCAATTCCCTCCATCGCCACCGCCTGATCCGCATCCTCCGTACCAATTACGCAATACGCTTGCATGGCAAGGTTCTTCGCCTTGCGCGACTCCCGGCCGGTGCTGAAATAAAAGACGCCCTCTAGCCACAGCCCCCAAATGACGATCAAGTGCGGCTTGCCGTCGGGACGAGCGGTCGCGATCCAGTAATTGTGACTTTTCTTCAGCCGGTCATCCGCCCACTTCCACGGCAACAACCCTTTGGTTCCCTTCGGCAAACCATACCCCGGCATAAGCGGACGGCTGGCTTTCGGGGTGCGCCCACGGGAAGAAGTTTTCTGGGACGGCATGAGTCTAGGGGCCTCCGGTTTGTGTCGGCACCGTCACCACAAAGGGTGCCCCATCCTTGCGTTCTTCGCAAGGGTGGGAGGCAATGCTGCGTGCAGCGAACGCGCAGGAGAAGATAGCTTACAGATTCCGTCCCGTCCACTGCTCAATCCGCCCCAGCGCCTTATTCAAATTCTCCAGCGAATTGGCCACGCTGAACCGCAGATATCCTTCGCCAAAATCCCCAAACGAAGCGCCCGACAATCCCGCCACGCCTGCCTCTTCCAGCAGCGCATCGGCCAGCTTCTTCGAAGTCAATCCAGTCTTAGTGATATTCGGGAAGGTATAAAACGCGCCCTTGGGCACGCGGCAACTGAATCCCTTGATTCGATTCAGTCCCGTAACGAACGCATCACGCCGCCGCTGAAACTCAGCCCGCATATGATCCACCGACGATTGATCCCCGCGGAGCGCTTCAACCCCCGCAACCTGCGTGAAGCTCGCCGTACAGGAATTCGAGTTGGTCATCAGTCGCGTCATGTGCGCCGCCAGATCGGGACGCATTACCCCATACCCCATACGCCAGCCCGTCATCGCGTAGGTCTTGGAAAATCCATCCAGCAGAATCGTGCGCTCCTGAAACCCCGGCAGCGACATGATCGAATGATGTTCTCCCTCAAACACCAGCCGGCTGTAAATTTCATCCGAAAGCACCATGACGTTGCGGTCGCCGATCGCCTCGGCGATATCGCGAATGTCCCGCTCGGTCAGCACGCCGCCCGTTGGATTTTGCGGTGAATTAAGAATAATCAGCCGGGTGCGGTCATTGATCAGCGAAGCCAGTTCGTCCACATCAAGCCCGAAATCCTTCTCTTCCCGCAGGCGGATGGGCACGGCCCGTGCCCCCACGTAATGAATCATCGACTCATAAATCGGAAACCCAGGATTGGGATAAATAATCTCGTCTTCTACATCAGCCAGAGCCAGCAACGAAAAGAAAATAATAGGCTTACCGCCGGGGACGACGACCACCTCGTCGCTCGAGACTTTCACTCCGCGAGTTCGGCTCACTTCCTCGGCGATCGCCTGGCGCAAATCTGGCAACCCGGCGGAAGGTCCGTAGTGCGTCCAGCCCTTGCGCAGCGCCTCGACTCCGGCATCGACCACATTCTTCGGCGTATCGAAATCGGGTTCGCCGATTTCCAGATGGATGATTTCTTTGCCCTGGCGCTCCAGCGCCCGGGCGCGGTTAAGGACTTCAAAGGCCGTCTCCGTACCCAGCCGCGACATGCGCTCGGCCAAACGGAGTTCGTATTGCGTAGCTTTTTCCATAGGATCAACTGGGCATTATACGCCCGCCTCGCCCCACATAGGGACGGCCGCCACAGCCTGCCCTGAGCGGAGCCGATGGGGCTGTCCAGCGAGGAAAGGAAAGCGGGTCTGCGTAGTGGCGGGTCTCTGACCCGCTCGCGCCTCCAGTATTATGGTCGACAATGTTTTCCAGGCGCACCGATTGGAAGCTCACGCCCAACCTCTTCACCCAGGCGCAACACGAGGCGCTCGCCCAAGGTAGGGAAGTGCTCGACTTAACAGTGTCGAATCCAACCCGTGTCGGTTTGGCTTACGACGCCGATGTGATCGTGAGTTCGTTGGCTGATCCTCGCGCGATGGATTACGATCCACAGCCGAAAGGCTTGCGCAGCGCACGAGAAGCGGTCGCTGCATACTATCGTCAGCACGAGGCGTTCGACGTCGACCCGGAATCGCTGGTGCTGACCACCAGCACCAGTGAAGGCTACTCACATGTCTTGCGTCTGCTCTGCAATCCGGAGGATGAAATTCTGGTACCGCGGCCGAGCTATCCGCTGTTCGAATTTCTAGCCGACCTCGCGGATGTGAAACTCGTCCCATACCCTCTACTCTATGATCACGGCTGGCAGATCGATTTCCCATCGCTCTACCAAGCGGTGAACCACCGGACGCGGGCGGTGGTGGTGGTGCATCCCAACAATCCTACGGGGTCATACGTGGACAACGGGGCGCGATCGGCCCTGAACAAGTTTTGCGGCGAGTACAACCTGGCCCTGTTGGTGGATGAAGTGTTCCTCGATTTTGCGCTCGACGGCGCCCCCCGGCCTACGTTTGCGGCGAATCAGGAGGTGTTAACCTTTACCCTGAGCGGCATCTCGAAAATCTCCGCGCTGCCGCAGATGAAATTGGCGTGGATCGTGACCAGCGGGCCAGGTGAGCTGGTAAATTCGGCGTTGGCTCGACTGGAAGTGATCGCAGATACCTACTTGTCGTTGAATGCACCGGTGCAGCTGGCGGCGCCCGCGCTTCTGGAGGTGCGTAAAAACATTCAGCCGTTATTGATCGATCGCTTGCGGTCAAACCTGGCCGAACTGGATCGTCAATTAGCGGTGCAGAAAGCATGCCAGCGACTCGAGGTGGAAGGCGGCTGGTATGCCGTGTTGCGGATTCCGGCAACGGAGTCCGACGAGGACTTAGCCGTCGACCTTCTTCAGAAGCAGTCTGTGCTGCTACATCCGGGGCACTTTTACGATTTTGTTTCCGCCGGATATCTCGTCTTGAGTTTGATCACTCCCCCTGCCGTTTTCCGCGAAGGAGTGAGGCGAGTGCTTGAGGCTTTCGATCAGTAGACGGAACCAGGGCTTTCGCACGTTGCCGGTGACGACATATACTTTCGCCCATGACACACATCATTGACGCTCACAAACCGGGTTCTTTTTGCTGGATCGAATTGGCCACCACGGACCAGAAGGCAGGCAACAAGTTTTACAGCTCGTTGTTCGGGTGGAACATTAACGACATGCCGATGGGGCCCGGCGACTTCTATACCATCTTCCGGCTCGAAGGCAGGGATGCTGCGGCTGCCTGCACCCTGCGCAAAGAGCAACTGGAACACGGAGTGCCTCCACATTGGATGATCTACATTGCGGTGGACAGCGCGGATGCCATGGCTGACCGTGCCAAGCAGGCGGGCGGTACCGTACTCGCTCCGGCTTTCGATGTGTTTGAAGCGGGCAGAATGGCTGTGCTGCAGGACCCTACCGGGGCCACATTCTGTATCTGGCAGGCGAAGGGCAATAAGGGAACAGGAATTGCCGGGGTTGACGGGACGCTTTGCTGGGCGGATCTGAGCACGCCGGATCCGGCGCGCGCGGGAAAGTTCTACTCCGAGGTGTTCGGCTGGAAAATTATTGAAGACACGGATGACGATCCCAAGTCCGGCTATAGCCACATTCAGAACGGTGAAGATTTCATCGGCGGAATTCCGCCGACCAAGCATCGCCAGCCCAATACTCCTGCACATTGGCTGCCGTACTTTTACGTTGAGAATTGCGATGCTGCCGCCGCCAAAGCGAGGCAACTCGGTGCGAAGTTTTACATGGAACCGATGACCATGGAAGACGTGGGCCGGTGGGCCGTGGTCGCCGATCCCCAGGGGGCCACGTTCGCAATCTTTCAACCCAAGCCCAGGATTTAGAGGCCCGCAGGCCGAATTCATGATTGTCACGACCGAGCACGGAGCAGTCCGCGAGTTGCGGCTTAATCGTCCGCCGGCGAATGCTCTCTCTCCAGAACTGATCGTTGCTCTCACCCAAGCCATCGAGTCGGCTCCGAAGGAAGCTGCGCGCGCCCTGGTGCTTTCAGGCGCGCCGGGCAGGTTCTCTGGGGGTTTGGACGTGCCGCTCTTGCTGACCCTTGATCGCAAGGCAATGATAGGCCTCTGGCGAGGACTCTACGGGCTGCTGCGTGCGCTGGCTTGCTCCCCGATTCCCATTGCCGCTGCCATCACCGGTCATGCGCCCGCTGGAGGAACGGTGCTTCCATTGTTCTGCGATCGGCGCATCATGGCACAAGGAGACTGGAAGATTGGGGTCAACGAAGTGCAGGTCGGTATTCCGCTGCCTCCGGTAATTGTGTTGGCGCTGAAGCGGCAAGTGGGCACGCGCCATGCGGAGAGTCTTGCCGTCAGCGGCATACTTATCGCTTCCGCTGAAGCCGTGAGAATTGGCTTGGTGGATGAACTAACGGAACCGGAAAACGTTGTGCAGCGGGCGGTGGAGTGGTGCAACGGTTTGTTGGCCCTGCCTCACCGCGCGATGTCCCTCACTCGGGAAAAGGCGCGCGCTGACCTGGTTGCTTTGTTCGAAGGGGTCGAGGCTGAGATCGAAGAGATGATTGAGAGTTGGTGGAGTGAGGAAACACAAACTACCTTGCGTGCTGTGGCCGAACGGCTGACGAAAAAGAAGAATGGGTAGCAAGCCCGCGAGACGTATTTCCATGTTCAAGGCAACAAAATCTTGCGACCGTTGACTGACTTGCCTCCGCGTCCTACCATGCGGCTCTCTCATCGGGTGACGTAAAGTGATCGGTCAAACTATCTCGCACTACCGCGTTATCGAGAAGCTGGGCAGCGGCGGGATGGGGGTTGTCTTTAAGGCGGAGGACGTAACCCTCCGCCGTTTTGTCGCTCTGAAGTTTCTGCCGGACGCAGTGGTGAAAGACCCCCAAGCGTTGGCGCGGTTTCAGCGCGAGGCGCAAGCGGCCTCCGCGCTGAACCACCCGGGCATCTGCACGATCTATGAAATCGGGCAGCATGAGGATCAGCCGTTCATCGCTATGGAATATCTGGATGGCGTCACTCTTACCCACCGGATTGGCGGGCGCCCTCTGGACAATGAATTGTTGCTCGGGCTGGCCATCGAGATTGCGGACGCGTTGGATGCGGCGCATACCGAAGGCATTGTGCACCGCGACATTAAGCCGGCCAACATCTTCGTGACTAAACGGGGGCACGCAAAAATCCTGGACTTCGGAGTGGCGAAGCTGACGCTGACTCAGGGAGTGATGGGTACAGCGACGCTAGCCGAGCAGGAGACAGCGAGGAGCGAGGAACGTCTGACCGGGCCGGGGTCGGCTTTGGGGACGGTGGACTACATGTCGCCGGAGCAGGCGCAGGCGAGGGAATTGGATGGACGAACGGATTTGTTCTCGTTCGGAGCTGTGCTGTACGAGATGGCGACGGGGAGCCGGCCGTTTCGCGGGGAAAGCACGGCGACAGTTTTTGATGCCATTTTGAACAAGGCCCCGGTGGCGCCAGTGCGGCTGAATCCGGATTTACCGGCAAAACTGGAAGAGATCATCAACAAAGCTTTGGAAAAGGACCGGAACCTGCGCTACCAGCATGCCGCCGACCTGCGGACGGACTTGCAACGGCTGAAGCGGGACACGGAGAGCGGGTACCTGAAGGCGGCGGGGAGTGGCGAGGCGGCGCAAAGCCCGAGAGGCAACAGAAAGCTGTGGCTGATCGGGCTAACGGCGCTGTTGGTGTTGCTGGGTGCGGCCGGGATTTACTATCGTTCGCGTCGCAACCAATCGCTCAGGGAGAAGGACACAGTCGTATTGGCGGATTTCGCCAACTCCTCGGGCGACCCGATCTTCGACGATACCCTGAAGCAAGGACTTTCAGCCGAGTTGGAACAGTCACCGTTTCTGAATCTGCTCTCTGCAGAGCGGGTATCTCAGACTTTGGCCCTGATGACCCAGCCCAAGAATGCCCGGCTTACGCCCGCGCTGGCGAGGGAAGTCTGCATCCGCACCGACAGCGCGGCCACGATTGAAGGTTCTGTTGCCAGCTTGGGCAGCGAGTATGTTGTCGGCCTGAAGGCAGTGAGCTGCCGAAATGGCGATGTGTTGAGCGAGGAACAGGCAACCGCCAGCAGCAAGGAACAAGTGTTGAAAGCCTTGGGAGACGCGGCAACCAAGCTAAGGGAACGGTTGGGCGAATCGCTGGCCTCGGTGGAAAAATACGGGGCGCGGCAAGAGAACGTTACGACTTCGTCGCTCGAGGCTCTCAACGCCTACACGCTCGGGCTTAAAGCCCGCCACGAAAAAGGTGACTGGGCCTCGATTCCGTTTTACCAGCAGGCCATCCGACTCGATCCCAACTTCGCCATGGCCTATCTCCGGCTCGGCAATGAATATTGGAACGTCGGTGAAGCGATGCAGGCCAAGCCCTATCTGCAAAAGGCGTTTGATCTCCGCGGCCCGGTCAGCGCCAAGGAGAACTTCGAAATCTCCGCCGATTACTATGACGCCGCGGAAGGCGACCTGCTGAAGGCCAGCCAGATTTATCAGCAATGGGCTCGGACTTACCCACAGGACACGATTCCCTGGGACAGGCTGGGAAACGACTACCTTTTTCTCGGAGAGTACGAGCAGGCGCTGGAAGCGCTGCTCGAGGAGCAGAAGCTGGCGCAAAGCGGCTACTACAACTATACCAACCTCGGAGCAACTTACATTTCCCTAAACCGCCTCCATGATGCAAGGAATACCGTACAAGACGCGTTAGCGCGCAAAATGGAACCAGCTCCGGGCCATGAGCTTCTTTACTACATCGATTTTCTCGACGGAAATACGTCGGGCTTGCAAGCGTACGTGTCCTGGGCAGAAGGAAAGCCTGGCGTCGAAGACCTATTCCTGGGCCTGCAATCAGACTCCGAAGCATACTCGGGTCATCGCAAGGCCGCCTGGGACTTCTCCCAACGGGCCGTGGCTGCCGCCCAGCGCGACGGTGAAAAAGAAGTCGCTGCAACTCACCTGGCCATGGCGGCCTTGCGTGAGGCTGAATTCGGCAACGCAACTCGGGCAGCGGGGATTGCGAATTCCGCTCTAGCCATCTCTTCCTCAAGAGACGTAAAAACTTTTGTCGCTGTGGCGCGGGCACGTGCAGGACTTCTCAAGCAGGCTGAGGCTCTGACGGAGGAGCTGGCGAAGGCCTATCCATCGAACACGCTGCTTAACTTCTACTGGCTGCCGACAGCGCGCGCCAGCGCGGAGATTAAGCTCGGCCACCCAGAGAAGGCGATCGACATTCTGCGGCGTGTAGCCCCGTACGAACTGGGGGGAGGAACCGGACCGAGCGCCTATCCCGCTTATGTGCGCGGCGAGGCATACTTGCATCTTGGGCAACCTAGCCGGGCAGCGGCGGAGTTCCAAAAATTGCTGGATCATCGAGGCTGCGTGGTGAATTCTGTTCTTGGATCTTTGGTCCACTTGCAGCTCGGCCGCGCCTACGCTCTCGCCGGAGACCGGATGAAGGCCCAGGCGGCCTACAAGGACTTTCTGACCCTCTGGAAGGACGCCGACCTCGACATTCCCGTCCTGAAAGAGGCCAAAGCAGAGTATGGGAAGCTGAAGTAGGCGCGCATCACGGCTCTAGGTTTTTACCAGAAACGGATTGCTCTGACGCTCTTCACCGATTGTAGTCAGCGGGCCGTGGCCCGGGACTACGACGGTGTCATCGGGCAAGGCCAAGACCTTTTCGTGCAGAGAGCGGATGATTTTGTCGAATGAACCGCCGGGCAGGTCGGTGCGGCCGATGCTTCCGGCGAACAGCGTGTCCCCGGCGATCAGCTTTTTCTCCGCGGGGAAATACAGGCAGATGCTGCCTTCGGTGTGACCGGGGGTGTGAATCACGTTCGCGGCCAGTGATCCTGCCTTTAGCGTCTCGTCCTGGCTGAGGCTGTGATCAATCTCCACTTTTCCGGGATCTGGCACGCCTATCCAGGTGGCCTGAACATCAAGCATCTTCAGAAGGGCCTGATCATTCTGATTCAGGAGGATCGGCGCACCGGTTAGCGCTCGCAGCTTCATCGCGCCGCCGACGTGGTCGATGTGAGCGTGGGTGATGACAATCTGCTTTACGTTCAGTCGGTGCTTGGCGACAAGCGCGAGAATGTCCTCGATCTCGTCTCCCGGATCGATGACGATCGCTTCGCGCGTGGCCTCGTCACCGATGATGGAGCAGTTGCATTGCAGCGGGCCAACGGGAAGAATCTCGTGAATCATGAGGCAGTCGTGAGTCGTTCGTCATTGGCCGTTCGGGAATCGGTCAACGAGCGGAGGACTATTTCTTTGGTGCAGGAGCTGAGGGCTGGGAAGCCGGAGTCGCGGGTTGCGACTTGGTCTGTTGCTGGACGCCCTGCAACACTGAACCAGTTCCGCCCCTGCGGGCGGCGAAAACCGAAAGCGTGATCGAGGTCACCATAAAAATGATGGCTGACCAGGTGGTTGCCTTGGATAAAACTGTGGCCGCGCCCCGCGGTCCGAATGCGGTCTGGCTGCCCTGGCCACCGAAAGCGGCGGTGATGTCCCCGCTCTTGCCGCTCTGCAGCAGCACGACGACGATCAGAAAGAAGCAAACGATGACGTGAACGATGGTGATAAGAATGGTCATATTTGGATTCTAAACCTAGCTTTATCAGGACTATGGTGCGGAAGGGGGGATTTGAACCCCCACGCCTTACGGCGCCACCCCCTCAAGATGGTGTGTCTGCCAGTTCCACCACTTCCGCGAATTTCGCAGGTGAGATTATAACAAAGTCAATGAAAACCGCAGAAGGCGCGGGGGTTTTCCACTAATACTTCACAATCGCCGCGAAGGATTTTGGGTCGAGACTGGCGCCCCCGACCAGTGCACCATCGATCTCCTGTTCCGCCATGAGGGCCCTGACATTTTCCGGCTTGACTGAACCGCCGTAGAGAATGCGGAGTTCGTCGGCTTTCTCCTGGCCGAAGGCTTTGGCAGCCTCGACGCGAATCAGCAAATGGGCCCCGGCTGCAAGTTCGGGCGTGGCTGTTTTTCCGGTGCCGATGGCCCAGACTGGCTCGTAGGCGACCACCAGAGGCCCGGCTTTTTTCCCGGAGATCGCGTGGAAAGCCCGCAAACATTGCCGCCGCAGAACGTCCTCGGTCAGGCCGGCCTCGCGTTCCTCCAATACCTCGCCGACGCAGACAATTGGGGTGAGACCGGCTTCCAGCGCGGCTTTGAGCTTCAGGTTGACCGTATCATCAGTTTCGCCGAAATACTGGCGGCGCTCCGAGTGTCCGATGATGACGTGGGTGCAGCCGGTCGCCAGCAGCATGTTGGGGGAAACTTCGCCGGTGAACGCGCCTTCTTCTTTCCAATAGACATTTTGAGCGCCGATGCCGACGCTCGATCCTTCGGCTGCCTCTACGGCCGCGTGCAGATCGACGTAGGGCGGGCAGACCACGATTTCGTCGCGGGTATGGTCTGCAACCAGAGGTAGAAAGTCGCGGAAGAAATCGCGTGTCTGGTCGGTATTCTTGTACATCTTCCAGTTGGCGGCCATTAGTTTTCTGCGCGGCATAGGGTCCTCGGGAAAAGCCTAAAAATAGATTGCGCCAAGCACGCGCGACGGATGGAATGGATGGCGGAACGAAAAATCCGCCTGGAGCGGAGACAAGCAGATTCCTCACGCCCCGCTGGAAAAACCAGCGATTCGGAATGACAAGGTTCTTATCGAATTGTGTCACGGAGGGGAGGCGCTTCATTTCCTGTCCGTGAGCGCTTCGACTCCGGGCAGCTTTTTGCCTTCCAGAAATTCAAGCGAAGCGCCGCCACCGGTCGAGATGTGGGTGATCTTATCGGCAACTCCGGCCTGCCGCACTGCCGAAACTGAGTCGCCTCCGCCCACGATCGAGATTGCCCCGGGATTATCCGCGACGGCCTGGGCAATCTTGAAGGTGCCTTTGGCGAAGGGAGCCACTTCGAACACGCCCATAGGCCCGTTCCACACGATGGTGCGGGCGCGGGAAACCTCCTCGGTAAAGATTTCGATGGTTTGCGGGCCGATGTCGAGAGCCATCATGTTGGGCGGAATGGGCTGGCCGCTGGGCACGGTCCGCGCGAGTGCAGTGGCGTCAATTTTCTCCGCGACGACGTGGTCGACGGGCAAGAGAAACTTCAGCTTGCGGGTTTTGCTTTGTTGCAGCAACTGGCTGGCGAGGTTGATTTTATCTTCTTCCACCAGGGATTTGCCCACCTGCTCGCCGCGGGCTTTCAGGAACGTGTAGGCCATGCCGCCACCGATGAGCAGCACATCGACTTTATCCATCAGGTTCTTGATGACTTCAATTTTGTCGCCGACTTTGGCTCCGCCTAGAATCGCCACGAACGGGCGTTCGGGATGCTGGAGCGCTTTGCCCAGGTATTCCAACTCCCTTTCCATCAGCAGGCCGGCGGCCGATTTCTGGACGAATTTTGTCATGCCGACGGTTGAGGAGTGGGCGCGATGGGCAGTGCCGAAAGCATCGTTCACGTAGAATTGGGCCAGTTTGGCGAGCTGTTTGGAGAATTTCTCGTCGTTGGCTTCTTCCTCGGCGTGAAAACGGAGATTTTCGAGCAGCAGCGTCTGCCCTTTTTCCAGCTTGCCGGCCATTTCCTCAGCTTCTTCGCCAACGCAATCGGGGCAAAATCCTACATTCTCGCCGCGCGCCAGTTCTTTATCCAGCAGCATGCGCAAACGTTCGGCCACCGGTTTCAGGCTCATCTTTGGATTAGGCTTGCCCTTGGGCCGGCCGAGATGCGAACCCAGGATGAGCCGGGCCCCGTGGCGTAAGGCGTACTCGATAGTGGGCAGAGTTTCGCGGATGCGGGTATCGTCCATCACCCGGCCATCTTCGAGCGGCACGTTGAAATCGACGCGCATGAAGATGTGGTGATCGTTCAGCGGAAGATCGCGGATGGAAAGTTTAGGCATAATTGCACTTTGAGAAAATAAGGAGGGCCGGCTTATCGCAACTGTGCGATTGCCACGGCTCCTCCAGGTCTTTCGCTCGCTCTTACAGGCCTTTGCTGCCGAAGAAATTGATCAGGTCGCGCACCCGGCAGGAATAGCCCCACTCGTTGTCGTACCAGGAAAGGACCTTCACCAGATTGCCTCCTACCACCATGGTCGAAGGCGCATCCACAATTGAAGAGCGAGAATCGCCTCGGAAATCGGCCGAGACGAGTTCTTGCTCTTCGTAGCCCAGATAGCCTTTCAACGGGCCTTCTTGGGACGCCTTCTTCATGGCTGCATTCACTTCTTCCTTGGAAGTTTTCTTCTCGACGACGGTCACCAAGTCCACCACAGAAACGTTGGGCGTGGGTACGCGCATGGAGAAGCCGTCGAGCTTGCCGGCCAGTTCCGGCAGGACCAGCTTCAAGGCTTTGGCGGCCCCGGTCGAGGTGGGGATCATGTTGATCGCGGCGGCGCGGGCACGGCGCAGGTCCTTGTGAGGAAAATCGAGAATGACCTGGTCGTTGGTGTAGGAGTGAATGGTGGTCATGGTGCCGCTAATGATCTTGAAATTGTCATGCAGTACCTTGGCGATGGGCGCAAGACAGTTGGTGGTGCAGGATGCGTTAGAAACTACGTGGTGCTTGGCCGGATCGTAGACCTGATGATTCACACCCAGCACCAGGGTGACGTCTTCGTTTTTCGCTGGGGCGGAGATAATTACTTTCTTCACCGGCCCGCGCATGTGCTTCTTGGCGTCATTGGCGTCGGTGAATCTGCCGGTGGATTCGAGGACGACCTGAACGCCAACCTCATCCCAGGGTAATTTTGCCGGATCTTTTTCGGCGAACACGCGGATCTTGCGCCCGTCGACTTCAATGGAGTCGGTGCCTGCGGCGATTTTGTTCGGGAGATTTCCAAGAATGGAATCGTATTTCAGCAGGTGAGCCAGAGTTTTGGGATCGGTAAGATCGTTAACGGCGACGAATTCCAGATTCGAATCGTTTAGTGATGCACGAAGCACGTTGCGGCCGATGCGTCCGAAACCGTTGATTCCTACTTTAATGGCCATATGTCCTCCGAAGAAAGGAATGAATGCACAACACGAATAATGCTGAGTCTGGAACTCAAAATGGTAGCAGGGAAGCGAGTGAGCGGCAAATTAGAGCTGGTTCATTGTGCGCATGATCACTTCATGCTGTGACCGAAACCTCCAAATAAGCATCGGTACGACGCCAAATCCAGGGAAGACGCGCTGCCCAGTATTTGCGATTGATGGTCTGGCGGGCGTGAGCGAATTCTTCCGGCTGCAGAATGCGGGCGGTGGCGGCAAACTCCGTGCCGGTAATTTTCCCGCTTATGGTGCAGGGAGCGATCCGTACATTGGGGTTATTTCGGATGCGCTTGCACTTGCCCATGTCACTGCGCGTCATCACGTAAAGGCGGTCGCCCTCCTCGCCAAACCAGACGGGAGTGCGAACGGGAATGCCGTTCTTGCGGAAGGTGGTCAGAGCGGTGTACTTCTGGCCGTGGATCTCAGGGGGGATTGGGTTAGCCATAACCCTATTGTACGAGCAGGAAGCGGGCTGCCGTAAGGCGATGCAGCCGGAAGCGGCGGCGAAGGAGGTTGCCAAGGTTACGGCGGTAGAAGCTTGTACGTTCTTGGTACGTTTGGGGGTGGGGCACATTGCTTGCCCTAGGGTGGGTATGTTACAAGCCAGACATGCGCAAATGGATGAATGATCGGCTGAAACGGCGCAAGAAGGCTGCCGAAAACAAAGCCGAAGCGCCCACGCCCTTGCAGCCGGCGTATTTTGACGCTGAGGTTCCCGGCGCGCCGCCTGCAGCGGAAGTCCCCGCGCCTGAGGTACATGAGCCTGAGCCGCCTCACGTTGAGGTAATGGAATCGCAGCCTTCCGAAGCAAGAGTGGAGCACGTCCAAGCGCCCTCGGAGGCGCGGCCAAACCCGCCAGCACAACCCCGGTCGGGAGGGAATTTGCGGCGCGGGCGGCGGCGCGGACGAGGTGGCCGGGGACGTGGCCGAAGGGGTGGGCAGAGTGCGCCGGCTGGAGTATCTGCTCAACCGATGCCATCTCCCGGGGATTTAGCCGCCGTGTCTCCAGGGAGTGAGACTCCGGCTCCCGCACAGCCTGGGGCTGTTCCGAGTGCAGGCCGGACGCCCAAGGGCGTGGTCGTCTTGGCCATCGGCCTTCCGGGTTCAGGAAAAAGTTCGTGGTTCAAGAGGCACAACATCACGCCGCTCTCGAGTGACATGTTGCGCGCCATGCTCTTTGATGATCCGACGGAGCAGCGCTTTCAGGACCTGGTTTTTTCCAATCTGCGATCGATGTTGAAGGCCCGGCTGATCGCGCGCCGGCCGCTGAACTATCTGGACGCTACGAACCTCACTCCCCACGAGCGGCAGGGCTGGATCAAGCTGGCGCAGGACTACGGTTACGAGGTGCAAGCCGTCTTTTTCGATGTGCCGGTGGAAGTATGCCTGGAGCGCAATCGGCGGCGGGAGCGCAATGTCCCGGATGACGTGATGCGGCGCATGGCGGCAAAGCTGCGCCCCCCGACCTTTGAGGAAGGATTTTCTAAAGTCACAATGGTGCGAGTGAAGCAAAAGAGCTAGCGAAGGACTCTGCGTGTCGCTCACGGATCTGCCAGCAAGTAAAAAAGATGACGCTGGTTCTCCGCATTCCGGATTCTCTCCAAAACAGCAGCCAGTATGGGCGCACGATTGCGCCGTTCTGACTTACCTGGCGCTGGCCACAGTCGTGGTACATCTGTTGACCGGTGGCCGTTATGGATTTCACCGCGACGAACTGGCCACACTCGATGACGCGCGTCATTTGGCATGGGGCTATGTAGCGTATCCGCCGATCACTCCTTTTTTTGGGCGCATTTCTCTCGAGCTTTTTGGAACCTCACTGGCTGGCTTTCGTCTCTTCGCCGCTCTGGCCGAAGCCGCCGCAGTCGTCTTGACCGGGCTGATGGCCCGCGAATTGGGCGGCAGGCGCGGAGCTCAGTTGATTGCATCACTTGCCGCAGTTCCATTTTGCCTGGCGGGCGGCACGCTGATGCAGTATGTGTCCTTCGATTACCTGTTCTGGGTCTTGACTGCCTATTTCGTTGTCCGCCTGCTCACCTCGGACGAGCCACGCTGGTGGATCGCGATCGGGGCTGCGATTGGGCTGGGGATGATGGCGAAGTACACCATGATCTTCTTTGTCGCCGGATTAGTCGTGGGAATTCTCGCCACCGATGCGCGCCGGTATCCGGCGAATAAATGGCTTTGGTGCGGTGTCGGGATATCGTTACTGATCTTTCTACCCAACCTTATCTGGCAGGCGCAGCACAACTTTATCTCGCTGGAATTTCTAACTTATATTCATGCCCGCGATGTGCGCATCGGACGGACGCAGGGATTCCTTCCCGATCAATTGGAGCTGACGCTGCTTGCTCTTCCACTTTGGCTGGCGGGACTTTTCTTTTATCTGGTCTCGCCGATGGGACGGCGCTTTCGCATGTTGGGCTGGATGTACCTGGTTCCGCTGGTGCTGTTTGTTGGTGCCAAGGGACGGGGCTATTACCTGGCGGCGGCGTACCCCATGCTTTATGCAGCCGGCGCCGTGTGGGGTGAGCGCTGGCTGGTGTCGTTGAGCCGGCCTTGGAAGATGCTTGTCCGGATCGGCGTGTGGGCCGCGCTGATGGCGGATATCGCAATCGTTGCCGCTATGTTCCTGCCGATTGCGCCCATCAATTCTCCGTGGTGGAAGGTTGCCAGCAAAATAAACGGCGACCTTCGCGAGGAGATCGGATGGCCGGAGCTGGTGGAGACGGTCGCGCAGATTCGCGATTCGCTGCCCGCGGAGGAGCGCGCCCGGGCGGGCATTCTGGCGGGAAATTATGGTGAAGCTGGGGCCATCAATTTGTATGGTCCGGAGTACGGGCTGCCGGCGGCGATCAGCGGCACCAACACGTTCTGGGCGCGCGGCTACGGCGATCCGCCGCCGGAGACGCTGATCGTGCTTGGCCTTTCACGCAGGTATGTCGACAGTAATTTTTCATCCTGTGAGTTGGCCGGGCACACCCGGAACCAGTACGACGTGGAAAATGAAGAGACCAGCGATCATCCCGACATCTTCGTGTGCCGGAGCTTGCGCCAGAGCTGGCCGGAGTTCTGGAAAGGCTTTCGCCATTTCGGGTGAGGGCTGGCTGTTAGCGGCCGCCATGATGCTGCGGGACTAAGACGCGCAAGATCCCTCGCCCCGCTGGAGAAAACGCGGGGCTTCGGGATGACCAAGATGAGAGATTGAAAAGGAATCCAGACGACGTGCGAGGGTTTGTTGACCGAAGGCAACGCAGCCCATAAAATCGCAGTGGGTACCGCAACTGCACACTGCCCCCTCGTTCAACGGCAGGACAGCTGACTCTGGATCAGCATATCGGGGTTCGAATCCCTGGGGGGCAGCCAATATTTATTTTCTAATACCTTCCAGCTCACGGTCACTGCTCTACGCTTCCCCCAACACCCGATGGACAAGATGAACTGCAATCGCTCCTTCGCCCACGGCTGAGGCCACGCGCTTCACGTTACCGGCGCGAACATCTCCCACGGCAAACACACCGGGAAGGCTGGTTTCGAGCATTTGTGGCAGGCGGCTGAGGGGCCAGGTGGAGGCGACTCCGGCAGGCACGTCCAGGTCCCGGCCGGTGAGTATAAAACCCTTGTTGTCGAGGGCAAGGCAGCCTTCCAGCCATGCGGTGCGGGGCGATGCCCCGGTCATTACAAACAAATGGCCGATGTCGTGAGTCGAGGTTTCGCTGGTGGCTCGATCGAGCCATGTGACTCGTTCGAGTTTCGTATCGCCTTCGAGGCCGGTAACTTCAGTCTGATAATGCATCTCAATGGCAGGGTTTTCCGTGATGCGCTGAATCAGGTAGCGGGACATGGTGTCCGACAAACTCTTTGAACGCACCAGCATGTAAACTCTGCGAGCGGTCTGCGCCAGGTAAACCGCGGCTTGTCCGGCCGAGTTGCCTCCGCCCACCACGATGACATCTTCGTGTTCGCACAGTTGCGCTTCAATGAAGGTGGCGCCGTAGTAGACGCCCTGACCTTCAAACCTCTGAAGATTAGCAATAGCCGGCTTCTTGTATTGCGCTCCGGTGGCGATGATCACCGTGCGCGCTGGGATTGCAGTGCCGTTATCGAGGACCACTTCGAACGGCCGACGATTGCAGTTGAGCTGTACAACGCCGTGCGCCACCATCATTCTGGCGCCAAACTTCTGGGCTTGCGTGATGGCGCGGGCCGCCAGCTCTTGCCCGGAGATTCCAGCCGGGAAGCCCAGGTAATTCTCAATCTTGGAGCTTGATCCCGCTTGGCCGCCGGGGGATTCGGTTTCAATCACCAGGGCATCCAGGCCTTCCGACGCGGCGTAGACCGCAGCGGCCAAACCTGAGGGTCCCGCTCCCACAATGACCAGGTCACGCACCTGCGACAGATCGATGCTGACGTTGAAGCCCAGGCAGTCCGCCAGTTGCTGGGTCGTGGGATTTCGCAATACGGTCACGCCGTTGCAAATCACCACAGGAATTTCGGACATTTTGACTTGGAAACGGTCAAGCAGCTCCTGGGAGGCCTGGTCGGTATCGAGATCGATGTAGGTGTGCGGATAGCCGTTGCGGCTGAGAAACTCGCGCAGGTGCAGCGTGTTGGCCGAGTGGCGGGAACCCATCAAGACGACATTGCCTTCGGCCTGACTAAGGAGCATTAAGCGTCGCAGGATGAAGGCGCGCATGAAAATGTCGCCCAGTTCGGCGTCTTTGGCCACCAGCGACCGCAGGTTATCGGGACTGATTTCGAGAAACTCGCCGTCTTCGGCAACCCGGCCACGCGCCAACGCAGGCTGCCCCGAAATCATGGTGAGCTCACCTGTAAACCCGCCGGCAGTGTGAGTAACGATCGACCGCTCGCCGCTGAGACCCGGCTGCACGATTTCGAGGCTTCCCGAAAGCAAAACGAACAACGGCACCCCCGCGTCGCCCGGCTCAAACAAAATCTCGCCCGGTTCAACCTTGCGCAGCTTGCTGATGGGACGCAGGCGATTGATTTGCGCCGGGGTCAACTTCGGGAAGGCCTGGGTTTTAGGATCAAGCGCGCTGGGTACGGGCCAAGGCGATACGGACATGGTTTCCTTTTTCAGGCTTCGACTGAGTGCAGAACAGACGGCTATCTTTCAAGGGCCTCGCGGTCCCAATTGCCGAGTCTCGCCCCAGCTTCATAAGTACTCTCGCAAAATTCGAATAATGAGGCGGAAGGCGATTCAGCCTGGCCCACGTCCTCGTATATCAGAATGAATTCCCCGAGCTGCTTGTCATAATAGGCAGGGTTTGGTCGTACTGGGGCGTCTCTGAATCCCTGCGGCTCCGGAGAAGTGTAGGAATAAAAGGCGGCGTCTTTGACGCCGACACTGCCGGGCCAAAAGCCGACGCTGCTCACCTCATGAGAATAGGCTTCCTGCGTCATGGCGTCCGCACCGGGACGTTCCGGAGCGCGGCGGCCTGAAAACCGACTAACTGCCAGATCAAAGCTTCCCCAGAAGAAGTGCACCGGGCTGCTTTTACCGATGAACCCCGCCCTGAATTGGGTGAAGACCGCGTCCACCGAGAGCAAAATGCGCCAGAATTTCTCTACGGCGGCGGGATCGTATGAGGCGTGCGCGCGATCTTCGTCGAAGGGAATCGGATTAGGGATTTCGACCGGCATTCGCCAGATTTTGACTTCAATACCCGCAGACCGAAGCATCGCCATGAATTCCCGATAGAACTCGGCCACTGATTTCGGCGCCAGCGGAAGGGTCTTGACGATGCCATCATTCGTCTCAAGCACAAGCTGATGCCGTATGAAGTCAAACCAGAGTTCGAAGGCCCTTTCGCCGTATGGGATTCGAGTTGTGGTCAACCCGCGAGCAGTTACGTACAACGGGACATTCCACCAGTGATTCACCAGTGGCGTTAGACGCAACCGCACCTTGCCGACGATCTGGAGCCACATGTGAAGGGTGGCGTAAGTGTCTTTCCACGAGTCGAGCGGCAAAGCGGGCCAGCATTCAGGTTGGTCGGCAGCGGGCTGTGGCATAGTGCTCCCAGATGAAAAGTAAGCAAAGTATTACTTGGCTTTCTTCTCTTTCTTTTCCTTCAGAAACGTTCCCTCCTGGAGCTCGGCAAACGCCTGCTGAAGCTGTTCCTGTGTGTTCATAACGATGGGGCCGTACCAGGCAACGGGTTCTTCCAAAGGTTTTCCCGAGACCAGAAGAAATCGGATACCGTCGTCACCGGCTTGCACCGTGACCTCGTCTCCTCGATCAAAGACAATGAGTGAGCGGTTGTCCGCTTCCACGGGAGGAGCTGTGTCCAGCCATTTCACTGCTTCTGTGGGCACTGCCAGGGGCCCAGAGGCGTTGCAGAATTTTCCGGCTCCAGCGAACACGTAGGCAAAAGCATGTCGGGTGGTCTCAACCGGGAGGGTTTTTCTCTTGCCCGGAGACACCGAAACATCGAGATAGATGGGGTCCGCGGCAATACCGTCGACCGGTCCCCTCTTTCCCCAAAAAGACCCGCAGACGACGCGGACGTGGGTACCGTCATCGTCGGTGATGTCAGGGATATCGAGCGACTTTACTTCCTGATAGCGCGGCGCGGTCATTTTGAGCGATGACGGAAGGTTCGCCCACAACTGGAAGCCGTGCATGCGGCCTGTCGGATCGCCTTTCGGCATTTCCTGATGGATGATTCCGCTGCCTGCGGTCATCCACTGGACGTCGCCGGCGGCGATTGCGCCGTGATTTCCCATGCTGTCACCATGCTCCACGGTTCCCGCGAGAACGTAAGTAATCGTCTCAATGCCGCGATGGGGATGCCAGGGAAAACCTGCGAGGTAGTCTTCAGGAACATCGTTGCGGAAATCGTCGAGCAAAAGGAACGGGTCAAAATCCTTGGTATTTCCGAACCCGAATGCGCGGCGCAGATGCACACCAGCGCCCTCGAGAGTTGGTTTCGATTTCACAAGACGCTTGACGGGTCGAATGGACATCGGGATTCCTTCTGCGCCGGCTGCATTCCAGAGGCCGAACCGGGCGAAATCAGTATCGAAGACTTGTCCCTAGTAGATGACGTCCGCAGCCGTACGGGTTCATCCGGCACCGGCAGACATCTTAATCCAACGGAGGGAGGGCCGTCAGTGAGCCTGCGACCGCCGGAAAGCCAGGTTGTCGCGAATATGGTTTAGCAAGTGCTAGTCTTGCCTAACCGCCAATGAACAACCGGGATATCCAGGAGGCTTGGAAGTATCACGATGGTACGAAGCACTCCCCTTGGAGTGTTCGTAACAATCCCCATGTCCTTGACTGGGCGAATCGGCCCCTGCCTTTCAAGATCTATCCGACGCTCGTCCCGTTGCCGTTGCCCCGTGACGTTCCCCAAACAGGAGTAGCGGCGCTCTCCGCCATTGCGGAGGTGGTGCCCTCAACACCGGCCGATTCGGTCCCCAGCCTCCAGGATGTGGCGCGCATCCTCTATTTCTCGGCAGGCATTACCAAACACCGCACATACCCGGGCGGAGAGATCTATTTTCGAGCTGCAGCCTGCACGGGCGCTCTTTACGAGATCGAGTTGTACCTGGTGGCTGAGGATCTCCCGAGTCTGGAGGCTGGTGTGTATCACTTCAATCCGGCCGACGTATCACTGCGGCTTTTGCGACAAGGTGATTTTCGAGGAAACCTGGCTCGGGCGACTGCGATGGAACCCGCGGTTGCTCACGCGCCGGCAACGATCATCTGCACCGGGACGTACTGGCGGAATTCCTGGAAGTATCAGGCGCGGACCTATCGTCATTTCGGATGGGATAGTGGCACATTGCTGGCAAATATGCTGGCGATAGCTACGGCATCGGGGCTGCTGGCTGAGATTGTGCTCGGGTTCGTGGACGCGGACGTGAACCAATTGCTCGACCTGGATACGCGGCGCGAGGTTTCCCTTTGCCTGGTGCCGATCGGGCACAGGCCGGCGAATTTCCCGCCACCACTTCGGGAAGTTCCGCCGCTCGGCCTGGAGACGGTCCCGCTTTCGCAACGCGAGGTGGAGTTTCCTGCAATGCTCGAGATGCACGATGCCTCTTCGCTTCAGTCCGAAGAAGAAGTGCAACAATGGCGTGGCAAGCCGCTGGCCTTCTCATGTTCCGCGTCGAACCGTGGAGGGATTCCATTGCAACCCTTGCCGGAACAGGAGCAGCCAAAGGACTCGATCGAGCAGGTAATCCTGCGACGCGGCTCTACCCGGGCTTTTGACAGGAGGGCATCGATTACTTTGACAGAGCTTTCCACGATTCTTGACTGCGCCACTCGCGGTCTTCCGGCCGACTTCCTCGGGACTCGCGACACGCAACTCAACGACCTTTACCTGATTGCGCACTCGGTGCAGGGGCTTGTGCCGGGCGCCTACTTTTTCCGGCGAGAGCAGAATTCCATGGAGCTTGTGCAGCCAGGAGAATTCCGCGCCCAGGCTCACCATCTTGGATTAGAGCAGGATTTGCCAGCCGATGCTTGCGTGGATGTATTCTTTCTTGCTGATTTGAAGGCCGTCCTGGAGCGATACGGGAACCGGGGCTACCGGGGTGTCCAGCTGGAGGCAGGTACTGTTGGTGGCCGGATGTATCTGGCGGCGTATGCGCTGGGCCTGGGTGCAACTGGACTCACTTTTTTCGACGACGACGTGACTGACTTCTTTTCGCCGCACGCGAAGGGCAAAAGTACGATCTTCCTCCTCGCGATTGGCAAGCCGCTGAAGCGCAAAACACAGTAGCGACAGGACAGGAGACCGGAAATGAAAGTGGGATTCATCGGGCTGGGGAACATGGGAACGGGCATGGCCGGCAGCCTGCTCAGGGCGGGCCATCAGGTCACGGTTTACAACCGAACACCCGCCAAAGCGCAGGCACTAGTGAAGCAGGGAGCGAGCTATGCGGCGACGGTCGCTGAGGCGTGCCGCGGCGAGGTCGTAATCACTATGCTGGCGGACGACAGCGCAGTGGAAAGCGTTGTCTTTGGCGGTCCGGGCGCCTTGGGCGATGGAATCGTGGGGAGCCTGGAAAAAAGAGGAATTCACCTTTCCGCGAGCACCATCAGTGTAGCCCTGTCGGAAAGAATGACAGCGGCACACGCGGCGAAGGGGCAAGGCTTTGTGTCAGCTCCCGTGTTTGGCCGCCCCGAGGCCGCGGCTGCCGCCAAGTTGTTTATAGCGGTCGCGGGCGCTTCGCACGAGGTGGAGGCATGCCAGCCTCTGTTCGAGGCGATGGGGCAAAGGACTTTTCTCTTTGGAGAGAATCCGCCCGACGCAACTCTGGTAAAGCTCAGCGGCAACTTCCTGATCAGCTCGGTGATCGAAGCGCTCAGCGAAGCGATGGCCTTGGTGGGCAAGGCCGGCTTGGATCAGCATCAGTATCTTGACTTTCTGACTTCCACGCTTTTCAACGACCCGGTCTACAAGACCTATGGCGGACTGATCGCCGACAAGAGGTTTGAGCCCGCAGGCTTCGCCGCCCCGCTGGGATTTAAAGACAATCGCCTGGTTCTGGCTGCTGCCGAAACCCTGCGGGTGCCCTTGCCGCTGGCGAGCCTGATCTACAACCGTTTCCTGACGTTGCTGGCACATGGGGGTGAGTCGCTGGACTGGTCGGCTATTTCGCAGCTTGCTGCGGAGGATGCAGGTCAGGCTCGCCGTGCGGCTTAAAAACTGGTTTGCAGGCGGAGTGCATAACTGCGTGAAGGGGCGATAGCGTTGCCGGAAAATAATCCGGCGAAATCGATCACATTGAGGCGGTTGTTGAGATTCTGAACGTCGGATTGCAAGCGCATCCGGACGTTGTCGCGCTGCCACAGATCTACGCCGGCGGAGGCATCCAGCGATAGCGATGGCCGCACGCGGCCGTTGTTAAAATTCACGCGATCGACAATTGCCTGGCCGAACTGTGTGACGGCATCTTGCTCGCTGCCGGTAAATTCGAAGGGAAGACCCGTGCCATATTCGCCCCCGAATGCGAGCCACGCGCGTTTCACAAGTTGATAGCGGAAGCGGGAACGAAGCGTATGACGCTGGTCCTGGGATACCCAGAGGCGTCCGTTGAGTTGGCTTAGCGCGTCGCTGGCATCATCTCCGAGGAACAGGCCGCCGGTTACGGGAAGGTAGGCGGAGCCGACCATGTAGGAGTAGCTCAAGAAGCCGGAGAAGCGCCACCAGAGCGGAATATCGACTTTTCCTTCCGCTCCGTAGATTTTGGCTTTGCGGAAGGCGATGGGGAAGCTGACTGCCGTGTCAAGCAACTGGTCGTCGTCCGCAAAGTTGTTCACGATGCGGTCGAAATAGTTCGCTTCGAAGCGGAGTTTTTGAAAGAAGCCTTTCGTTACTCCGACCTCGAAATAGTTACCGTGCGAGGGCTTGACGGGCAGGCGAAGAACCTGGTCGCTGAGCGACGTAACTAACGGCGAGCTTGAGAGCAGGATGTTCTCGAAATCCGGTGTTTGAAAAACCCGGTCATAGGAAGCGTGCAGAACCATGCCGGCCGACGGGATATAGCGCGCGATTCCGATGCGTGGGCTCACCGCGTTCTGATTTACCACGAGTTGATAGTGGTCCCAGCGCAGGCCGGCGCTGACCGTCCAATTGCCGAGCCGAATCTGGTCCTGAACGAAAACAGACTGCTCGAGATCGGGCCGACTTCCCACAAACGGCTGGCCTCCGGGAAAGGTTGGCGGCGTATCGGGATCGAACTCTGAAGGGTCAGTGATTTGATAATTGAACTTTTCCCGCAGGAATGTGGCGTCGGATTCGATGCCGGCTTTCCACTCCTGGCGGCCGTGATGGATGGCGACGGTTCCCTTGAAATAGCCTTCGCGGAATCCGTTGTCTTGGAAAAAAATGACCGGGATCGAGAAAGGGTTGGAAAAGGAGCCCTCAGAATCGTCCCGCACCATGCCGCGAAAATCACCGACCATGTTCGCCGAAAACAGGTGCTGGTAGGCAATCATGCCGAGGGTCTCGAAATTATTGCGGTCCTGCTGCTGACCGGCAGCTTGCTGAATCTGCTCGTTGGGGACAAGGAAACGTGAGAGTTCGTGCCGCACCAGCAGGCTGAGGCGGTCTTTCTCGGTCAGGTCGCGCTCGTAGTTGGCGGCAAAATCGCCCGTGGTTCCGGTGTTGGTGTAGTTCTGGACGACGGGAGGGTTCAAATAACGGTCGGTCATGTCGCCGCTGGCGTCGACACCCAGAGTGTTCTTGCCCCAGGCATACTGCGCGGCGCCAAAAGCGCCTGCCGTATCAAAGCTGCCCCCGGAAAGGACCAATTGCCCGTGGAGGCCCTGACGCGTATCGCGGATGGTGTTCACTTCGACGACGCCTCCCATTTTGCGCCCGTACTCAGCCGGAATGCCGGCGGTGTAGATGCTCATGGACTGAACATCGTCAGCTTCGATTTCAGGGCCAAAGCTGGGAGAGCGATTGTCGGTGAGCGGAATTCCGTCGACCACGAGCTGGGTCTGATATTCGGAGCCTCGCGGGTGCAGGACTGCGTTGCCCTCGTACAACCAGCCGGGCTGGGAATTGACCAGATTCTGCAATGAGCGGCCCGGCAGGGAAGTGGTTCGACCCTCGATCAAGTCGGTTCCGATGCGGTTGATTGTTCCTGTGTTGTGAGGATCGATGAGGGTTTCGGCCGCATTCACCACGACCGAAGTGCTGGCCGGCGCGATGCCGAGAGTTATGTGGTAGTCCGCTGGGACAGCAGATCGCACTTCCACCGAATTGGAGAAGGTCGCGAACCCTTCGCGCTGGACTTGGATCTGGTAAAGGCCGAACGGAAGTCGTTTTGCAACCAGAGTGCCCGAATCGTCAGTCGTGAAGGTGTGCCGAAACTGGTTGCTTTCGCTCACCAGTTCTATCGTGCTTCGCGCGCCCAGCCCGTCGGGATCGGTTACGCGCAGGCGCAATTCGCCAGTGTTCGTCTGCGCGAAAGCCTGAAGAATGCCGGCGAGAATCAGGCATCCTGCAAGCGGCAGCCGACGAAGGGTTTCCATTGCCCAAGAATACGTTAGAAACTTGCTGATGTGCCAATTACCCAAGCGTAAGCACTGTGGGTCACAAGGCGAGCGGCGATGCGACGGGCTATTTTCCGGAAAGAACGAAGTTGACAACGCTGTTTTCGCCGGGGTTCACCGTCACAGTCTTTTCCCAGGTGGTAGGTTCCGAAAAAAGAGGCCGCACAATTCGGTTCTCGGTGAGAACATCATAGGCCATTACGTTACGCACCACTTTCCAACCTTCGTGCCAGGCGACGATTTCGTATTTCCCTGGGGGTACGTCCGTCAGCTCGAAATGGCCACTTTCGTCAGTTACCGCGTAGTACGGATGCGGCACTACCAGAAGCTCGGCATTCATCCAAGTGTGGCCGCCGTTGCACTTTAGATTCACCAGGCCAGCCGTGGGCATGGTGCGGGTAATCGGCTGGTTGGTGAAGGCGAATGGAAGGTTGTAGCTGGCGGCGCCGTCCATGTGAATGGTATGGAGCGTAGCGTCTGAACTTTTCATTTCCAGATCCGCGCCTTTAGGAACCAGCAGAATGTGAGGCTCGTAGCGGCAATGCTTTTGATCCAGGAATCGCCTCGGTGCAGGCAAGTCCATGGCTTTGCCACTGGCAATATCCTTCAAGAACACGACGGTATTCGCAACACCGCCTTGGGGGCCGATAATGAGCCGCTCCAGGTCGCGGGTTTTGTGCGATTCAGGGTCGCAAATCGGGGCATCTTTCGTGATCGGAACAATAACTGGGCGAGGCACCGGACCTGACCAGGTTACAGTTCCCGCAATTGTGCCCCCGTCGCTTACTGTTACAACTTGGTAATTGCTTTGCGCGCCCACAGTTGCAACCGTGGCCACATAAAAGGCTAGAGCGCTGGCAAACTTGTAGCCGCAAGACATCACAAATCGGAACCGCCTCCTAAAATGGTACTCGGGGGAACGCCAGAGACAAGTAACCAAGGTAACGAAAGCAGTGCAAGTGCAGATATCCAAGATTCGGAGGGCACCCTCCCCCGATTGGCGCGAGTCGCCACAGTCGCGTATATTGATCGCGCTTTCGACGAACGCAGCCCACCATGCCCGCTGGCCAAGCCAAACCCGGCGTCGTTATTCGTGACTTGCGGAGCTTCGACGACCTCAAGCAGGTCGAGGCGGTGGAACGCGAAGTCTGGGGCCTTTCCGATCTGGACGTGACGCCGCTCACCTTCATTATCGCCAGCCAGGCGGCGGGCTGCATCTGGCTGGGCGCTTTTGACGGCAAGGCGCTGGTTGGGTTCGCGTTTGGCCTGCTCGGAGTGGAAAATGGGCATCTGGCAGTGCATTCTCACATGCTGGCGGTGCGGGCGCGGTACCGTGACTTGGATCTGGGCCACAAGCTCAAAGTGGCCCAGCGAGAGCGCGCCCTGGCGATGCGCATCCACGAAATGACGTGGACGTTCGATCCCTTGCAGAGCAAAAATGCCCATTTGAATTTCGCCAAGCTGGGAGTGGTGTCTGGTTCTTATAAGATCGACCTCTACGGCCCTGAAACCTCAAGCGTGCTCCACCGTAACGGCACTGACCGTCTGTGGGTGCGCTGGCCCCTGACGAGCCGGCGCGTGAAAGAACGACTGCAGGGAAAAAGCCCTCGTAACGAGATGCAGGATGCTCTAGCCAACCTGATCCCGCTGATTCGCTTCAACGGAAATGGCAAGCCGGCCCGTGCAGATCTGTCCGCGGCCCTCTCTCGTCAGAGAATTGCGATCGAGATTCCCAGCGACATCGTCGCGCTCGAGCAGAAGGATCCGGACCTTGCCCGGGAATGGCGGCAGGCCACGCGCTGGGCTTTCAGTGAATCTTTGAAGGCCGGCTTTTTTGTGGCCGAGTTTTGCCGCACCGTCCGCGGCCAGCAGGGGCCGGGCGTGTATCTACTGGAAAAAGGCAGCATCGAAGAGTATGTGCCCGAGTTGCAGCGTACCCCTGTCGTTTCCCATTGATTATCAAGGACTTCTGCCCATGATCGTCTTTGTCTCAGGGCTCCCAGTTATGCTTGACGCTATTTAGCCAAATAGCTATAATAGGAAAAATGAAATCGGTATCCAACGTCTTCAAGGCGCTGGCCGACCCCACCCGCCGGCAGATTCTGCAGGAACTGAAGCAGGGCGAGCGTGCAGCGGGCCAGATAGCGGCGTGTTTTCCAATCTCCGGGCCGTCGATTTCACGCCACCTGTCGATTCTCAAAAATGCCGAGTTGATTTCCGAGAGACGAGAAGCCAACCGGATTCTGTACCGCCTGCAACCTGAGCAGATTGCGCACACTGTGGGAGATTTTCTCAGTGCTGTCTGCCCCACACAAATTGTCCAGCGGCAGCGTTCGAAGAAGAAGGAGGCGTAATGAAGATCGCAATCACTGGCGGTTCAGGTTTCGTGGGAGGCCATTTGGCGCGAGAATTAAGCGCCGGGGGACACGAACTAGTGTTGCTGGCGCGTAGCTTAAGCACAAGAGGCCCGCGCGCCGACGAGGGCGCCCGGCTTACCGTTGTAGCCAACGATCTGTCCGACGTTGCT
Organism: Terriglobia bacterium; assembly: GCA_963765285.1. GTDB lineage: Bacteria > Acidobacteriota > Terriglobia > Terriglobales > Acidobacteriaceae > CAVWZH01. The sequence continues at coordinate 489,846 of CAVXVR010000004.1, read as the reverse complement.
GTGTTGGAACGGGCATTTGCCGGCTGCGACGCTGTGGCCCATTGCGCAGGGATCAATCGCGAAATTGGGCCGCAGACCTATGAGACGGTCCATGTCCAGGGAACCCGCATTGTAGTCGAAGCCGCCCGCCGGGCGGGAGTCAGGAAAATCGTCCTGATGAGTTTCTTGCGGGCCCGGCCGAATTGCGGCTCGGCCTATCACGAGTCTAAATGGGCGGCGGAAGAGATCATTCGTAATTCCGGGCTGAACTACACCATCCTGAAAGCGGGAATGGTCTACGGGCGCGGCGACCACATGCTGGACCACCTGAGCCATTCTTTCCACACCATTCCTTTTCTCGCGACCGTTGGGTTGCGGCAGAAAGGGATTCGCCCGCTGGCGATCGAGGACCTGACCCGGATTCTTCGGGCTGCGCTGGTCGAGGGAAGACTCGACCGTCAAACCGTCGCCGTGACCGGAGCCGAACAACTTTATCTCAGCGAAGCGGCGCGCCGTGTGGCCCAGGTGCTACAGAGGAGACTGTTCATTTTCCCGCTTCCGGTGTGGCTTCATTATGCGCTAGCGCAGGCCTTTGAATGGACGATGACGGTCCCTCTGGTCGCGAGGGCGCAGGTCAGGATCCTTTCAGAAGGCGTCATCGAACCCTGTACACCTTGCGATGCGCTGCCCACTGACCTGGCTCCGGTTCGTCGCTTTACTGATGAACAGATTCGCAAGGGGCTGCCCGAACCCGGGCCATTCGGACTGCGGGATTTGCGATGCTGTGGCTCCTATGCCCGATGATGCCCCCAATCCGATCCTCTTTTACGACGGTGTGTGCGGCTTGTGTAACCGGCTGGTTCAGTTTGTTCTGAAGCGCGATTCGAAGGATCGCTTTCGTTTTGCCGCGTTGCAGAGCCAGTTTGCCAGCAGCATTCTGCAACAATTTGGCGCCGATCCACGCGACTTAGACACGGTCTATGTAGTTCTGAACCAGGGGCGTCCCGATGCGCGCCTGGCGGCACGGTCGGACGCGGTGGTCTTAATCTTGCGCGAACTCGGCGGAGTCTGGAGACTTGTTTCGTTGCCGATCCGGCTGCTTCCTCGAGGGCGTCGCGACTGGGGATACAATCTGGTCGCCCGCTACCGTTACCGCGTATTCGGCAAGTACGACTCCTGCCCACTTCCTCAAGAGAAAGACAAACGGAAGTTCCTCGACTCCGTCTAACCGGGTGGGCTTTGCGCCGGCGGACGAATTCGACGGCTATGGTGTAGAGTAGTTGACGCTTTTGGCTGCCCGGGTGTTTTCACGCCGCACTCTGATTCAGTGAGGAAAGATGAAGAAAGAAGTAGTCTTATTCTTTGCTCTGAGTTGTACCTCCCTCGCCATCGCGCAAGCGAATACATCCCCTGTTTCCGGCAATGCCGTCACGAAGTACACGGTGATGCTGGCTGGCAGCAAACAAGGGTTTGAAACTTCGAGCCAGGCGCCTGACGGCAGCCTCCATCTCTACTGGGAATTCAACGACCGGGGACGCGGCCCCAAAGTGACCGAGCGCGTCGTCCTCGACAAGAACGGCATTCCCACCGAAGTAGAGAATTCAGGCATTGACTACTACAAAGCTCCCGTGACGGAGACGTTCTCGGTGAAGGGCGGCCTGGCAAGCTGGAAGAACCGGGCCGAGCAAGGTGAAACCAAGGCTGGGCCTGCGTTCTATGTCAGCATCTCTGGCGTTCCGGAAGAAGGCGCCCTGCTGGCGCAAGCCCTGCTCGCAGCCGGAGGCAGACTGCCGCTGCTGCCTGCTGGCGAAGCTTCCATCGAAAAACGCGACAGTCTGAAGATCGAGGCCAACGGCCAGTCCCGAACCGTGGTGCAATATGCCGTCACGGGCCTTGACTTCGTCCCCGACCCCATATGGCTCGATCAGGATGGGAAGTTCTTTGCCTTTGTCACAGGCGGCATTGGTTTTGCCGTGATTCGCGAGGGCTGGGAATCGAGCGTCGCGGCGTTAGGCAAAGCGCAAGAGGAAGTCGAGAACGGACGCGCCGCAACTCTCGCCAAAACGCTCGCCCACAAACCCTCCGGTCCATTGGTCTTTGTTCACGCCAATGTATTTGACGCGGAGACCGCCACAGTCCAAAAGAATCGCACCGTGGTGATCAGCGCCGAACGAATCACTGCGATTGGCGACGACAGCAAGATGACGCTTCCTCCCGGAGCGGAAGTCGTGGATGCGACGGGCAAAATGCTCTCTCCGGGCCTGTGGGATATGCACGTTCACCTTGCTCCCAACGACGGACTGCTGCTCATGGCGTCAGGAGTGACTTCAGTACGAGATCTGGGCAACGACAGCGATCACCTGCTGCCCATGCGTGATCGTTTTGACGCGGGAACTGAAATCGGCCCGCGAGTCCTGCTGGCGGCGCTGATCGATGGCCGTGGTCCCTATGCCGGACCCACCAAGGTCTACGCCGACACGGAGCAGGAGGCTCGTGAAAACATCGATAAATACGCCAAGCTCGGCTACGTGCAGGTCAAAATCTACAGCTCGATCAAGCCGGAACTGGTGCCCAAAATCGCGGCGATGGCGCACAGCCACGGCATGCGAGTCAGCGGCCACGTTCCGGCCTTCATGACTGCCCAGCAATTTGTGGAGGATGGCGTCGACGAAATCCAGCACATGAATTTCATTTTCCTGAACTTCATGTTCGACAAAGTGAAAGACACGCGAACCCCGGCGCGCTTTACCGAAGTTGCGCAGCATGGCGTGGAAATCGACCCGAGTTCCGATCGGGTGAAGGCATTCATCCATCTGCTGCAGGCGCACAAAACCGTACTCGACCCGACGTTGAACGTGTTCGAGGCGATGTTCACCGACCGCCCCGGCAAAGTCACTGCGGTCTATGCTGCCGTGGCCGATCGCGTGCCGGTGCAAATCCGCCGGGGCTTTTTCTATGGAGGTCTCGCCGTTCCCGATGGCATGGATCAGCGCTATCAGGATTCTTTCACCCAGATGCTGAAAATGACGAAAGCATTTTATGATGCCGGCATTCCCATCGTGGCCGGGACCGATGCCCTGGCAGGATTCACCTTGCCGCGGGAGCTGGAACTCTACGAGGAAGCCGGAATTCCGTCCGCGAAGGTGTTGCAATTGGCTACACTAGGCGCGGCCCGCGTGATGAAACGCGATCAGGATCTTGGGACTATCGCGCCCGGCAAACTGGCCGATATGATTCTTGTGGATGGCGACCCGACGGTCCACATCGGGGATGTTCGCCAGGTTCGAACCGTGGTGAAAGGCGGCGTGGTCTATCAGACTGCCGATCTGTGCCGGGCACTCGGAGTTAAACCGCAGTAGAATCGTCGACGGCAAGATCTGGCACGAGCCCAACATTAGCGCAGGGAGCCAGCAATGGCAGAAAAGCCTACCGCAACAGCATCCGGTCCGAACATTGATTCCATTCTCCAAGAACAGCGCGAGTTTCCCAGCCCGGAATCTTTTCGCCGGCAGGCCCACATCAAGAGCGCGGAAGAATACGAGCGCATCTACCGTGAATCGGTCGAGCAGCCGGAAATATTCTGGGGCCGGGTGGCCGAAGAGCTGCACTGGTTCAAGAGGTGGGACAAAGTTCTGGAGTGGAATTGCCCATGGGCCAAGTGGTTTGTCGGTGGCCAGATCAACCTCTCTTACAACTGCCTCGACCGCCATGTGCTGACCGGGCGCAAGAATAAAGCAGCACTGATCTGGGAGAGCGAGCCCGGGGAGGTTCGCACGCTTACCTATCAGCAGCTTCATCGCGAAGTGAAGAAGTTCGCGAATGTGCTGAAGTCGCTGGGTATCCGTAAGGGCGATCGCGTGGCGATTTATATGGGCATGACTCCCGAGCTGCCCGTCGCCATGCTGGCCTGCGCGCGGATTGGAGCGACACATACGGTCGTGTTTGGCGGATTCTCGTCTAACGCTCTCGTCGACCGGATTCACGATTCCCAGGCGACCGCGGTCATTACGCAAGACGGATCTTTCCGCCGGGGCGCGGAAGTGAAACTATTTCCCGCCGTTGAAGAAGCACTCAAGTCATGTCCTTCCGTGAAAAACGTGATCGTTTATCAGCGGACTGGCTCCAAGATTCACCTGCAACCCGGCCGTGATCACTGGTGGCATGAGCTGATGGAATCGGTTTCGGACGTGTGTCCCGCCGAGCCGCTGGACGCCGAGCATCCTCTCTACATCCTCTACACCTCGGGTACGACGGGAAAGCCGAAAGGCTTGGTACACACCACGGGCGGCTACTCGGTCGGTACCTATCTCACCATGAAGTGGGTTTTCGATCTGAAGGAAGAAGACACCTATTGGTGTACCGCCGACATCGGTTGGGTCACTGGCCACAGCTACATTGTTTACGGGCCGCTGCAGAATGGCGCGACCAGCCTGATGTACGAAGGCGCGCCCAATTGTCCCGAGCCCGATCGCTTCTGGAGCATCATCGACCGCCATCAGGTTAACATTCTCTATACTGCGCCCACTGCCATTCGCACATTCATTAAATGGGGGGAGCAGTGGCCGCGAAAACACCGACTAGATAGCTTGCGATTGCTCGGTACGGTCGGCGAGCCGATCAACCCCGAAGCCTGGATGTGGTACCACGAAGTGATCGGCGGTGGCCGCTGCCCTATCGTCGATACCTGGTGGCAGACTGAAACCGGCAACATCATGATCAGCCCGATTCCGGGGGCTGTGGACACCAAGCCCGGCTCGGCGACTCGGCCCATGCCTGGAGTTGTTCCGGAAATCGTCACGATGGAAGGCCAGCCAGTGCCAGCCGGTTCGGGCGGATTCCTGGTGATCAAGCAACCCTGGCCGGGTATGGCGCGGACCATCTACGGCGATCCCGACCGCTATGTGAAGCAGTACTGGTCACAGATTCCAGGAATGTACTTTACTGGCGACGGCGCACGGAAGGACAAAGACGGGTACTTCTGGATCATGGGGCGCGTGGACGATGTGATCAATGTTAGCGGCCATCGGCTCAGCACTATGGAGGTCGAGTCGGCGCTGGTGGCGCATGACGCGGTGGCAGAAGCGGCGGTGGTCGGCCGTCCTGACGAAGTAAAGGGCCAGGCGATCTCCGCTTTTGTAACGCTCGAGCAGGGAAGAGAGCCGACAGATGCTCTGAAAGACGAACTGCGAAAGTGGGTGACCAAAGAGATCGGAGCCCTCGCTCGCCCGGACGACATACGTTTCACCGATATGCTGCCCAAGACCCGCAGCGGAAAAATCATGCGCCGGCTCTTGCGCGAGCTCGCCACCAGTGGAGAAGTAAAAGGCGACACCACAACGCTCGAAGACTTCACCGTAATTGCGAAGCTGAAAGAGCAGGAAGAAGCGTAACCCTCCACCCCATTGTCATCCTGAGCGGAGCAACTGCTTCGCGAAGCGAAGAGGTTGCGGAGTCGAAGGACCCCTTGCAGGCCGAAGCTATTTCAAGCCTGGAAAGGAATTCTCGCGATGCCCTCGAACTACCCACGGAAATTCCTTGATGGGCCGGTACCGCTGTCGAGAAAATGGGGTCCTTCGACGGCGTGTTCGTTCACTTCGTGAACGAACCACTCCGCTCAGGATGACAGAGTGAAAGAGCGTTCTTAGTTCTTAGCTTCCGGCATATAAATTCCCGCGACCCCGTGCGCAATCCTTCCTGGGTCGGAGTGGTCGGAATCGAGATTCGTGAGCACGACCACGGTGAGTTTGTCGTCCACGTACCGTGCGATGTAGGCGGCGAAACCCTGCCACGAGCCTCCGTGCTCGAACACTCTATGTCCGTTAACCTGGCTGATCTCCCATCCAAAGCCGTAGTCACCCTCGTTGGGCTTGCCGTTGTCCAGGTTAGCCACGGTCCACATCTGGTCAAGGCTGGACTTTTTCAGCAGCTTTTCCGTATAGAGCGCGCCGTCCCACTTGGCGAGATCAAGAACGTTGAAGTACAAGGCGCCATCGGCTGAAGTATTGAGGCTCGGCGAGACCCAATCTTGATTCTTTAACTCGCCTTTCACCAATTGGTAGCCCGCAGCGCGATTGGGAATGATGTCAGCTTCGCTGATGACTCGTGTACTGCTCATGCCTAGAGGCTTGAAAATTCGCTCCTGCAGAAAATCGCCGTAAAACTTGCCCGTGACTTTGTGAATCACGACCCCCAGCAGCAAATAATTGGTGTTGGAGTACGCCCACTTCTTGCCAGGCGCAAAATCGTGGGGAAAAGTTTCGATGATTTTGACCAATTGGTTTTCGGTATAGTCTGCCCGCAGATTGATGGGGCCTCCGGGTTTGGTCTTGTCCTCCGAAGCATAATCGGCCAGACCCGAGGTGTGGCTCAACAGATTGCGGATTTTGATGTTCTGCCAGCTCTCAGGAGCGTCGGGAAAGTATTTTCTGATGCTGTCATCGAGGTGGATCTTGCCTTCCTCCACCAACATCATCACCGCCGTCGCAGCGAACTGTTTGCCGATTGATCCGGACTGAAATACGGTTTCGGGCTTCACCGCAACCTTCAGTTCGACGTTGGCCAGGCCGTAGCCTTGCGCCTTGATAATCTCCCCCTCGCGATACACGCCCAGCGCCAGTCCCGGAATACGCTGCCGTGCCATCTCAGCTTCCACGTATTGATCGACTTTGTCCGGCGCAGTCTGGGCGAGGGCAAAAGCAGTGAAAGCGAGACAGCAGAGAACTAGGGTCAGAGCAGAGCGCGTCATTAGTATCAGTATCGTGCCTTTTAAAACTTAAGAGTAATGAAAGCTGCCAGGATATCCATTGTCCAGTGCGCGAGAATCAACGGGGGCAGTCGCCGGTTCAACAAGTAGATGAGCGTCATGACGGCCACTCCTGGCAGGAAAGCCAGGAAGCGCCAGATCACGTATCTCCAATCCACAATGAACGGAAGAAAGCTATGCTGCAGCGTCCACCAGAAGGTCACCAGCAGAACAGCAACCCACCAGCGTCCTGACAGTGCATAAAGACGCGGCAGCGCGTATCCGTTATAAGTCATTTCTTCGGTCGGCGACCAGATGAGCCAAAACAAGCTCAGACTGTAGATCACTCCCCACAGGGGCAAGGCCCGAGCCGTAAGCAATCCCGGATACATCGAGGGTTGAGCGGTTCCGTACACGATCCGGCTGGCCCAGGGAGCCGCCAACCAGAAAAAGGGAAAAATCAGAGCCAGGTAACCAATGCCGAGGAACAAGTCGTGCCCCCAGCGCAGGCGCGGTCTGCCGATTAGATCCCGAAGGCGAATGCCCTCCCCTCGCGTGAAGCGCGCCATCAGTGCCAAACATCCAGCGTCGACTAGCGTTGCGTAAACCGTCCACCACGGTGCGGCGGCTTGCCAGGGAGCGGGGTGATTGCGCAGCAGGAAAATTCCAGCGACCAACCCCTGGGCCACGATCATGAATACACTGCGGGCCACAATGAGGATCAGGGGGCCAGACCACGAAATTTTCCCAGCGGCGGCTCGTTTCTCAACCTCAGCTTTGGAATTCGGGGTAGAGCTGATTTCCGCGACATGAGACGGGCTGGCTTCTGGGGCTTTCTCCATTGGTCCTAGCTTTCCGAAAACCTGGGGTAATTTATCCGCCAGTCCCTACCATCACAATGGGCATTGTGGGCGTAGAAGAGCCCCCTTCGGGCTCAACCGTAATGGCGAAGGCTTTCGCTTGCAGTCCCGCAGGTAATGGAGGATGAATGACAATTGCGCTGCCGCGCGCATCCGGCTTAAACACTCCGGCGGGAATGGGAGCGCCCTGCGCTGGGATGAGCCACAGTTCATAAGCTTTCTGTGGCGGCAGAGCGGGCATGTTGCTGGCCACGAAAATCAGGCGAGACTTTTCGCGTACATAGATTGCCTTACCCTGAGGCTGGGGCGGAGTGTTGGGAGCGGCCACGGGCACAATCAAAGCGTCAGTCGCGGTGAGCGTGGCGACCACTTCTTTCGCCTGTTGCAGCTGGGCTTGTTGCTCTTCCAACTGGCGCTGCAATTGCGCGACGCGCAGAGCAAGCTGATCGCTTTGTCTCCAGAACCAGACCGCGGCAATAGCCAGGACCACAGCGGCCAGCCAGGGTAGAGGCAGTCCCCACCCTCGTCTCACCGTCTCGGTGGCAGGGGTGGAAACGGCTCCCGCACGGGGTTCGCGAGCAACCGCGGCGAGTAGTCGCTGACGCGCGCGCTGTGGCGGCGTCGGGCCCGCGGTCGAAAGGGCCATCAGAGCCATGTCCCCGCGGAGCTGCTCGAGTTCGCGACGGCAACCGGCGCAACCTTCGAGATGTTTCTCTAAGGCCGCCTGTTCTTCTCCCGATAACGACCCGAGGGCGTAAAGCGTCAGGTCGTCCGAGAATTGTTCGTGTGCGCTCATGATTCAAACACCTTGCGCAAGCTCAGCAGCCCGCCCCTGATGCGCGTCTTTATCGTGCCCAGAGGCTCTCCTGTTTTCGACGCAATTTCAGTATGAGTCAGCCCTTCGAAATACGCCATTTCCAGCGCCGCCCGCTGCGCCGAAGGCATTTTGCTCAGAGCGCCCCGGACTTTTTCCATCGCCCGCGTCCGATCGGCCTCGCCAGCCAGATCAGGCTCTACCGAGACCAGAACGTCAGTGACATCCGATTCAGGTCTGCGTTTCCGTAGAGCGTCGATAGAACGGTTTCGTGCGATCACGGCCAGCCAAGCCCCCAGGTTCCCCCGGGTAGAATCGAATAGCTCGGGATTCCTCCATAACTGCATAAAGACTTCTTGCAGAATATCTTCCGCCGCCGCCGTATCTCCCAGCACACGCAAAGCCACCGAATACACGATGGGAGAATAGCGATCGTAGAGCTGAGCCATCGCGTTCTCGTCGCCGGAGCGAATGGCCGAAATCAGCACCAAATCGCCCACCCCTCCTCTTAACTCAGCGCCGGGCAAATTGTTACCGCTTCCTTTCTGAGGTACGGCCAGCAACCCGGAGCGGATTGCTTACCGAGGTGCCACTAAAGAGGTTTCTTCCCCGATTTGGCAAGTCCCTACCGGTTAAAAAACGTCCCGCCGCGAAACCATACCAGCATTTTCGTCTATTGGACAAGCACGTTAGGTCGGTATAGTTCCCGGGCGAATGTTTTCCGACTGACCCGCTTGACGCCTGCTAACTCGCGGGAATAGAAGAACGGAATAGGAATGAGAAAGTTTCGTCAGTGAAGGAGTTCAATGGGAGATCATCTAAGCCGGATCGGCGTTGCTATCAATTCAGAGCTGCTGCGGAGGTTTGACAGATTTATCGCCGAGAAGGGCTATCAGAACCGCTCCGAGGCGTTTCGCGACTTAATACGTGATCGTTTGGTGGGGTCGGTCGTGGTGACTCCGAATGCGTTCGTGGTCGGGACGGTTACTCTGATTTATGATCATCACACGCGTCTTTTGCCCGAGAAGCTCACTGATTTACAGCATGAGCATCACGATGTGATCATTTCCACGCTTCATGCTCATCTTGACCATGACAGTTGTCTGGAAGTGGTAGTCCTCCGCGGAAAATCAAAGGACGTACAGCGCCTGGCGGATCGGTTGATCAGCACCAAAGGAGTGCAGCACGGGCGTCTGGTGATGAGTTCTCCGGACCAGGCTGCGCACCGTCACCCCTGATCGGGGAATCCCTTATAACCGAATAGTACCCTCGAGACGCTCAAAAATAGGGTGGTTCCTCTGGTGCAGCACCGCCCATTCTTGGTATAACCGCGCTTCTCTTCGATCCGTTCCTGGCACAAATCGAAGGGAATTTTTTGGGGGCCGTCGGTAGCACGAAAATGAGAAACGTACTAATGTCCAAAGGAACGATGCCGCCGCTGGGGCTGGCGAGGGGTGCCTTCTTCTGGGTAGTTGTTCTGTTGCCGTTCCTCCTGACTGCCCAACAGATTGTTCTGAAGGGCCGTGTTACCGATCCGAAGGGGAATGCTTTGCCGGGGGCATCGGTTCAACTGGTCCGGCATCAATCTTCGGGGAGCGATCAGATTCTCAGCCAAGTGGATTCCGGTATGCGGGGAGAATTCCAAATCACCGCGCCGTCGGCGGGCCACATATTGGTGAGGGTTGAAGCTTCTGGATTCCGCCCCGTCGTTCAGCTTATCGATGTGCGCAACGCCGAACTCGAAATCAGGATGGGGCAGCTTTCATCGCGGATCGAAACCGTCACTGTGACCGCGGACGTAAATCAGTCGGACGTGCTTTCTCCTGATCCGGCCGAGCGGGTGTTTGTCCGCCAGGACCTGCTTGACGCCAACCCCGGGCGTCCCGGCGCCCCGGTGTCAATTCCCGGATACCCGATAGAAACCGCTTCGAGCGGGATCAAAGCGCCGCAGTACTTTGCGCCGGGCGTGGCCGGAGATCACGGCGAGCCGATTGCGCAATACATCGCGGTCGGCAGCTATCTTGTGCCCAACAATTTGTCGGCGAATGCGCACGGCAATGGCTACTCCGATCCGAATATCTTCATTCCCGAAGTGCTGGAGAGTGTTCAGGTCGATGGAGGAGTGTTCAACGTTCGAGAGGGGAATCATTCAGTCAATCTGGCGGCCACCTACGGCCTGCGCTCCCGCCTCGATCCTTTCATTGCCCTCACTGGGGATTACCGCGACATTGATGTCGTGGCCGGGCTCAGCCCCTCCCGCGACTCCTGGATGGCCTTCTCTGGCTCATACGGAAACGGCTTCCTGGATCGTCTGGAGCACCGGCAACAATATAAATTCAACGGAGAAAGGCTTTTCCATCCAGGACGACACCGTCTGACGCTAGTTGGCATCGGCTATTACGGATTTTCCTACATTCCCGGGCTCATACCTATTTCTCGCTCGAACCCCAGCGATGATAATTTCCGCAATTTGGGCGATACCATCGACCCGAGGCAGAAGGATCAGACGCATACCTCGCTCGTCGCACTGAACGACGTCTGGCAAATTACTGGAAGCCAGCAATTACAGCTCTCTGACTTTTTCCGTACATACAATCTGGGGTTGTTTTCGAATTTTGGCCAGGGGCTTATCCGGCAAAGTGAATTCCGCACTGTGGCTGGAGGCAGTGCGAATTATGTGAACAAGTTGGCCGAATTGCTTTCGCTGCTGGTCGGCCTCGATTACGAACGAGAAGCCCCCCGGCGCGATGACCTAGACCACTACGGACTTTTCGATCCGAATAATCCCAGCTATTACGGACCCTTTACGCCCGTCGCCTCGAACAATCTCACCATCGGATCAGTCACGCCCTACATTGCCGCAGCGGGCGCGCTAACCGGCCATTTCCGCTACTATCTCGGATGGCGGCGGGACCAAATCGACTTCGAAAACGAAGATCTGCTGCATTCTGAGAATTCCTTTCAGAGGTGGGTTGGCGTTAACTCGCCGAAAGCGACGGTCTCTTTCCTGCCGGAAGATTGGCGCTTTCTCCCGCTGGTCTCCCTGAGTTTTGGACAAGCGTTCTTTACAAATGATCCTCGGATTGGGGCCGGGACAACACCCCCGACTCCAGTGAACACGGCGCATTCCTATCAACTGGTGGCGAGCAAGACCCTGCATGGCACAGATGTCCGGCTAACTCTTGGGCATGTGACCACCAGCCAAACTTTGGCCCAGCTGGATGCCGATACCGGGTTACCAGAGGATCAAGGTCCGGGACGCCTTCGGTTCATGAGCATCGCAGTGCGTCACAACTTCCGCCTGGGATCGCTCCTGGCAACTTTTTCCAAAGCCGATGCGCGAGACCTTGATTCGGGGCTGCCGACTCCGGAAGCCCCGAGGACGATCTTTGACTTGCTGGGCACAATTCAGAAGCTCCCTTTCCGCCTGCAAGCGCGCGGTGAATTCGAATATGTGGGCACCAAACCGTTGGGAACCGGATGTCTTCCTGACCCCAATGCCGAATGCACGGGAACTCCCGTCAAGGAGTTTCGCGCGGCGGTGATTCGGCCATTTATGGGTGGCCGCTTGAACCTCGGCGTGAATATGCTGATTGCGCGTGGTTATACCGGGCAGACGACTGAAAATTTCTTTCCCTCAGATGTGCCGCAGGTCGTCGGCGTACGAATCCCGTCTTACGCCAGCGTGACGCTCACGTACAGGTTCGGGCGTTCCCTTGTTCCTTAAGTTATGTTCCTTAGTTAAGGCGCCTGTGTGGCAACGTGCCGTTCCTGTTGGGTCATCTGCTTCCAAATCACTTCCAGATTCTGTTGCAGGCGTGCATTCGAGGGATCCTGGTGCAGGGCACGGGCGAACCAGCGATAGGCGGATGGCAGGTCTCTCGTTACGCAGTGCCCTGTAGCGTACATTGCACCCAGCAGGGTATACGCTTTGGCATTCTCTTGATGAGCCGCCGACAGCAGATCCTTTTGCGCCCGGTCGCAGTCTTGCGTAACCCCCGTGCCGTAGAGATATTTTTCGCCGTCCGAAACAAGCTTGTCTCCAGGATTAAGCGGTGCGGCCACGGGCCGTGCTTTGGGGGTTTGTACCTTGGGAGCTGGCGGGGCCTTGGCTTCGGCAGGTGGGGGGCTGGCGGTCGCCTGGTCAGCGGCATCGGCTGAGGGGGAGGGTGCGCCCTGAGCAGCTGGCTTTTCGTCAGAATCCATTGCTGTGGCTGAAGCCTGCGGTGCCGGAACCGCCGCTGGTTTGTCGTTCGCGGGAGGTGTCGTGGCCGCCGTTGGAGCTGCAGGCTCTGGTGCAGGCGTGACCGCCGGCTTAGGGCTCGTTGCCGGAGAGGAAGCTGCCGTTTGTGAAGACGAGCCGGGCTCCGCTGGCGGAGTCACGGTTGCCGAGGGAGTCGGCGGTGCCTGGGAACTGACAGAGTCCTTTTGGACTCTTCCATCCCAAGGAAATCCTCCGTTCCACCAGTACCAAGCCGCCCCGCCGCCCAGCACCAAGAGCAACACAATCGAGATATACAACCCTGTGTGCGAGCTAGGCTCGTCATCGTCATCTTCCAACAGATAGTTCAGATTTCGCTTTGGCTCATCCCCGAGACTGAGGAATGAGGGAACATTCGCCGCAGGCGCTGGGGGAGATGTCCTGGAGGGAGCAGTCACAGGCCGCAGAGGACTTCCGCACATGCCGCAGAACTGGTATTGCGGATCGTTCTCGTGCCCGCATTGTGTGCAGCGAATCGTCATAGTTCGGGAATTGTCCGACACAATTACTATATCGAGTTAGATGGCTAGTTGACGATTGCCGGTTATGGAACCTGCCGCTTAACCTTTACACCTTGGGCTTCAACGTGTTAACCTCAATGACGTTACATCACAAATTGAAACTGAGAGACAGGAGTGCACCCGGTTAGTGCTAGCCAGAGAGCAAAAAAGAACCCTCATTGACCAACACCGCACGCATCCTACCGATACGGGCAGTCCGGAAGTCCAAATCGCGCTGCTGAGCGAGCGCATTGGTCAGCTGACGGAACACTTTAAAACGCACCAGAAGGATCACGGCTCGCGCCGCGGTCTTCTCATGCTGGTCAGCAAGCGACGCCGCTTGCTCGACTATCTGAAGAAATACGATTCCGAACGCTACAAGGGTGTGGTTCACAAGCTTGGCCTGCGCAAGTAGTTATAGCTGGCCTGGTTTCCCCTATGGACTTTGGTTCGCTGGGAACCCGGAATTGCTCTGCCATCTTGGTCAGGGCCGGCGTTCAATGAGGAAGGCCGTGAAGGGTGCGCTTCCGGCTGATTCGCAAGGTGCTCTTGGCATACCCACCGTGCAGTTCCCAAATCGCGCATTGCGTGCTCTCCTGCCTAAAAGGAACTGAATCATGAAGCAAGAAGTAAGTGTTGAACTCTCCGGCGGAAAGAAACTTTCATTCGAAACCGGAAAATTGGCCAAACAGGCCCACGGCTCGGCCGTGGTGCGCATTGGCGATAACGTAGTCTTGGCTACCGGCGTCGCGAACGCCGATCCCCGCGAAGGTATCGATTTCTTCCCCTTGACTGTGGATTACCGCGAGTACACCTACGCGGGCGGACGTATTCCCGGCGGGTTTATCAAGCGCGAAGGCCGTCCCAGCGAGCGCGAAATTCTCACCAGCCGTATGATCGACCGGCCCATCCGGCCGCTGTTTCAAGAAGGCTTTCGCTGTGAAACCCAGGTTATCGCTTTTGTGCTTTCCGCCGATACAGAAAACGATCCTGATGTTGTGGCGATTAATGCCGCGTCCTGCGCGTTGACCCTTTCAGACATTCCCTTTCTAGGGCCGATCGGAGCAGTGCGGGTAGGACTGGTGGACGGCCGTTTTGTAGTCAATCCGACTTACACCGAAATTCGCGATGGGCTGCTCAACATCATGGTGGTTGGTTCTGCCGATGCCATCGTGATGATCGAAGCCGGCGCCAAGGAAGTAAAAGAAGAAACCGTCGTCGATGCGATCGAATTTGCCCACGCTGAGATCAAGAAGATCTGCGCCGCGATCAACGAACTTCGCGAAAAGGCCGGCAAGCCCAAGCGGGCAGTTACTCCGCCCGAGTTCGATCAGGCTTATTACGACAGCCTGAAGAGCAAAATTGGCGCCGATTTGACGGACCGGCTCGACACGCAGAAACATCCCAAAGCTGAGAGCTATACTCTGGTTCGGGAACTCAAGAAGCAACTACAAGCTGCGATCCCCGAGGACGACGAGGCGGCGCAGGCCAAACTTAAGACTTACTACGAAGCACTGCGCGAGAGACTTTTCCGCGAAGCGGTAATCAATCAGAAGCGCCGTCCCGATGGGCGCGCTTTCGATCAAATCCGCGACATCTGGATCGAAGTCGGCGTTCTGCCTCGCACTCACGGCTCCGCCATCTTCACCCGCGGCGAAACCCAGGCATTGGTCACCACTACGCTTGGCACCGGCGAAGACATGCAGCGCCTGGAAATGTTCGAGGGTGAGGCCAAGAAAAGGTTCATGTTGCACTATAACTTCCCGCCGTTCTCCGTTGGAGAAGTGGCGTTTCTACGTGGCGCCGGACGGCGAGAAATCGGTCACGGCGCACTCGCCGAAAGGTCCATCTCAGCAGTTCTACCGACCGAAGAAAAGTGGCCCTACGCCATGCGTGTGGTGTCGGACATTCTGGAATCGAACGGTTCATCCTCAATGGCGACAGTCTGCGGCGCCTCGCTTGCGCTTATGGATGCGGGCGTGCCGCTCAAGGCTCCGGTAGCCGGAGTCGCGATGGGCTTGGTCAAGGAGGGCGAACAGTACGCCATCCTCAGCGACATTGCCGGCGCGGAAGATCACTACGGCGACATGGATTTCAAAGTCGCCGGTAGCCGGGACGGCATTACCGCTCTGCAAATGGACATCAAGGTCAGCGGTATCACTCCCCAGATCATGCGGGAAGCCCTGGCCCAGGCTCAGCGCGGGCGGCTGTTTATCCTCGATAAAATGACGGAGGCTCTGCCCACCAATCGGGAGAAGGTTTCCGCATTTGCTCCGCGCTTCTACACCCTGCAGATTCCAGTCGACAAGATTCGCGACGTGATTGGGCCCGGCGGCAAGATGATCCGCAGCATCATCGAGCAGACCGGAGTCAAGATCGACGTGGAGGATTCCGGCAAGGTCAACGTGGCTTCGAACGATGAAGCCTCGGCAGCCAAGGCGCTGCAGATTATCGGAGACCTGACCGCCACGGCGGAAGTCGGGAAAACATACCTGGGTACGGTTTCTCGTCTCGCGGATTTCGGAGCTTTTGTGGAGATTATCCCCGGCACCGACGGTCTGCTGCACATCAGTGAAGTCGCCGAACACCGTATCAAGGACGTTCGCGACGAACTGAAGGAAGGCGATCAGGTTCTGGTGAAAGTCCTGGCGGTCGAAGGCAACCGTATACGCCTTTCGCGCAAGGCCATCCTCAAAGAGCAGCGCGCAAAGATGGGTGGCGGCGAAGTGCCGGTCGCAGCGGAAGAAGGCGCTCCCGCCCCTGCCGCCGCGGCTATCACCATCGAAGGCGGCGGTGATTTCCCTGACGAGCCCGAACCCAATTTCAATCGCGACCAACCACGCGAGAGCGCCGGAGGCGATCATTTCCCTGACCGCGGCGGCCGTGGGCCCAGTCGTGGTGGCCGTCCCGGCGGGGGTGGCGGAGGACGAGGTCGCGGACGAGGACGTGGTGGCCCGGGTCGTGGCGGTCACGGTGGTGGCCACAGCGGACCGAGACACTGAACTTCGTTCGCACGTTTGTATGCATTGAACGGTGGAGAGCAGGCCGCGAGCGCCCACGCGGCCTTTTTGTCCGTCTTGCTCTCTCGCCGCAATCTCAATCGAGGGGGAGTACATGACAAAAGTGAAAGGGCTGGACTCTGTAGTCACGCAACTTAGAAAAAAGAGGACCGGCCTGGTGGATGAATTAAAGCACGTGGATACGGCACTTTCAATCCTCGGGAAGTTGAACGGGGGCTCTCGGCCAACTCGGACTTTGTCCGTTGCAGCACGCAGAAAGATTGCTGCCGCTCAGCGGGCACGTTGGGCGAGAGTAAGAGCAGGAAAAAAGGCAGCGTAAGACAGGATTTGCACCGGCGTTTTCCCCAGGGGCACGATTTGCAATCGTGCCCTTCGCTATTTAGTTCGGTTAGAATTCCTTTCAATCACATGTCTCGTCTTGCCCGCAAACATCTCCAGTACATCTGCATCCTTTTAAGCCTGTTCGTGGTCAGCGCCTGGGGCCAGGTCAATGTCGATCCGAAAAAAGGCCGGGTCACGGGTAATCCCATGTCCGGGAACCGCTACACCATTGAGCAGGAGATCAAGATCGGCCGCGAAGGCATGGCCGATGTCGAGAAGAAGCTGCCGATTCTGCCGGCCAGCCATCCCATGTCGAAATATGTGAACAACCTTGGCCAGCAGCTTGCCGCGAAAGCGCCGGGATATAAGTTTCCTTATACGTTCAAGGTAGTTCGCGACAAATCCATCAACGCCTTCGCCCTTCCCGGCGGGCCGATTTATGTGCACACCGGCTTGATTGAAGCGGCCAATGAATCAGAGCTCGCCGGAGTAATGGGGCACGAAATCTCGCACGTGGTGATGCGCCACTCCACCCGGCAGGCCAGCCGGGCGATGAAAACGCAGTTGCCGCTTGCGATCCTTGGCGGCGTTCTAGGTGCCGGAGTCGGCGGTTGGGCTGGGGCTTTGGGGCAAATGGGAATTTCTCTCACTGCAGGGACTGTGTTGATGAAATATTCCCGGGATTCGGAGACTGAGGCCGACATGGTAGGAGGGCAGATCATGTATGACGCTGGCCACGATCCCCAGGCCATGATTACCTTTTTCAACCAACTCAAGCAGCAGCAGGGAAAAAGTGGAGGACCGCAGTTCCTTGCCTCGCATCCTGACCCGGGGAATCGGGCGCAGAATGTTTCGAAAATTCTCTCGCGATTTCCGCCGAAGACATTTCATGAAGGAGACAGCCCGGAGTACCTCGCCGCAAAAAAGGCCTTATCGGAGCCGGAAGCCGCGTCAGGGGAAGCCGCGGAGAAGCCGGCGGATATGCCAAGGCTTTCTGTCCAAGACATTGCCACCGCGGACTTCACCACTTATCGTGCCACGGCCTATTCCATCAGCTATCCCGATAACTGGCACGTCAGCGATGCTGGGTCGAGCGTGAGCATCTATCCCGAAGGCGGTTCCGCCAACGGCGCGCTGGCTTATGGAGTGATGATCAGCGGCTTCGAACCGAAAAACAAAACCAAAGAACTCGACAATGCGCTGGGGGAATTGACGGCTGACATTCAGATGGCGAACCCGGGTTTGCGGATTGCCAACAGTCCTCAGGTGTTCACGGTGCAGGGCTTGCCGGCGAGGAAGCTCGACTGGTTTGGCACGTCCGCGGTTCGGGAGGATGGCAAGACTTTCACCGAACGAGTGAGGCTGGTGGCGATCCAAACAAAATCAGGAGTTGTGCTGTACCTGGTTTTTGTAGCGCCGGACGATGATTTTCAGGGCCTGTGGCCGGTATTTGAAAAAATGTTGGACAGCCTGCAGGTCCGCTAGCCGCCGGTGCCGTGGGCCTTTTTCGGCAGCATCTCACCGATTCGGCGCATCTGCGCGCCCACTCCGCGGAGTTTTTCTTCGATATTCTCGTAGCCGCGGTCAATGTGATAGACGCGGTCGATGATGGATTCTCCGTCGGCCACCAGTGCGGCCAACACCAGAGATGCCGAGGCACGCAGATCTGAAGCTAGGACGGCTGCCGCGCTGAGTGGGCTCTTGCCCTGCACCACGGCGCGCCGCCCTTCGATTTTGATATTCGCGCCCATGCGCACCAGTTCCTGCGCATGCATAAAGCGGTTCTCGAAAATATTTTCGGTGATGATAGAAGTTCCCTCGGCCTGCGTCGCCAGCGCCATGTACTGCGCCTGCATGTCGGTCGGGAAGCCGGGGTATTCTTCGGTCGTGATGTCGGCCGCTTTGAAGGGCACATCGCCCATTACCCGCACCGACTGTGCCGTGTGAGTGGTCTTTACACCAACCTCGGTCAGTTTTTGTAGCAGCGCGTCGAGGTGTTCGGTATTGCAGTCGACGATGTTAAGATCGCCGCCAGTCAATGCTCCGGCGATGATGAAGGTTGCGGCTTCAATCCGATCAGGAATAATGCGGTGTTTGGCGCCGTGCAGCTTGGCCACGCCCTTTACGCGAATAGTCGGCGTTCCTGCGCCTTCGATGTGCGCGCCCATCTTGTTGAGCAGATCGGCGAGATCGGCGACTTCCGGTTCGCGGGCACAATTCAGCATGACGGTTTCACCCTCGGCCAAAACTGCAGCCATGAGCAAGTCTTCGGTGCCGGTTACCGTAATCTTGTCGAAGACAATCTCCGCGCCCTTCAAGCGCTCGGCTGTGGCCTCAACGTAGCCGTGGTCTTGTGTAATCTTCGCGCCCAGCTTTTCGAGCCCTTTAATGTGCAGATCGATAGGCCGTGCGCCAATGGCGCAGCCTCCCGGCAAAGAAACCCGCGCCCGTCCGCAGCGGGCCACCAGCGGCCCCAGCACCAAGGTGGAAGCGCGCATGGTTTTCACCAGCTCGTACGAAGCCTCAGGTGAGGCAAGATTGCGGCAGCAGATGGTCGTGCGATGCTGCGCCCGTCCATAACCCAGTTCTACTTCCGCGCCCATGGCGGCCAGCAACTTGCGCGTGGTCTCGATGTCGCGCACTTGTGGGATGGCTTCCAGAATGACCGGCTCTTCGGTAAGCAACGCCGCGGCCATGCAGGGCAACGCCGCATTCTTGGCTCCGCCCACGCGAATTGTTCCCAGCAGCGGATTGCCGCCGCGAATTACGAATTTATCCATGCCGATTTTTGTTCCTGCGAGTGCGCGAGCCGGTGCAGTTGCCACAAGTCCGTCCTGTGAGGTGCGATTCCATTTTATAGACGACCGCGGCAAATTCCGGTAGAGATCCTGGTAATCGGAAGGCCATCGTCCGGCAGGGCGTAGCCCGAGCCCTTATAGACTTCGAGCTTCCGTGATTGCGCGCCGTACGGCGCCCCTGGAAGTCATTAAAGCCCGTTCTGCTTCCTTCCGCTGCACTCCTGCCATCAACATCACCAGCGCCACCGGGACCTTGTTTTGCGCCTGTTTCAGGGCCTTCCGGGCAATTTTCGGCGACACCCCCGTGGCTCGTTCCAGAATGCTCACACCCCTCGCGGCCAGTTTGTCATTCTTTAAGTGTACCCTCACCATGAGATTGCCGTACACATAACCGAGCCGGGTCATGGCCCCGGTGGAAAGCATGTTGAGAACCATCTTCTGCGCCGTGCCCGCCTTCATGCGAGTCGATCCCGAAATCACCTCCGGCCCCACTTCGGTCACGATGGCTAAGTGCGCGGCCTTGGCCAGCGGCGAGTTGGGATTACAGGTCACGGCAACAGTTCTCGCGCCTTGCCTTCGCGCGTAAGCCACTGCAGCGATTGTGAAGGGCGTGCGCCCGCTGGCGGCGATTCCGACGACTACATCACTCTTGCCTGGTTTTCGCTTCTTGATTTCCCGTTCCCCAAGCTCACGCGAATCCTCGTTCGCTTCGCCGGCCGAACCTAATGCTTTTGGCCCGCCTGCGATAACAAACTGTACAGTCTTCGGATCGGTGTTGTACGTTGGCGGGCATTCAGCAGCGTCGAGCGCCGCAATGCGGCCGCTGGTGCCTGCCCCTACATAGATCAACCGGCCTCCACGCTGCAAAGCGGCCGTGATCCAATCGATCGCTTGTGCGATTTGCGGCAGAGCGCGCTTCACAGCCGCTGCTACTTTGGCGTCTTCGGCGTTGATGATCTGGGCAATTTCCAACGAAGATTTCAGGTCAAGATCGGCGGAAGACCGATTAGCCAGCTCCGTCCCCAGTTGGCTCAGCGCGGATTTGTCAGCACGCTTCACGCCTTAGCCTCCAGGGCTTCAACCACGGCATCGTGAAACCTTGGCCGGAATTCTTTGATGGCCTGGTTCTGGCAATCGGGCCAGGTGCGATTCGTCAACAAGGTTATCGAAAGCTGGCGGTCTGGATCGATCCACAGCGAGGTTCCGGTGTAGCCGAGATGGCCGAAGGAGTTCGGTCCGAAATATTTTCCCGACTGCGAAGGTGCTAAAGGCGTGTCCCAGCCCAGGGCCCGCGAGGAACCGGGCAGGGAATTATCCCGGCGGGTGAACAGAGCCAACGTTTCGGGACGAACCAGCGGGCGTCCTCCCCGAAGCAATGCGGAAGCGAAAATCGCCAGGTCGCCTGCGGTCGAAAAGGCACCTGCGTGGCCTGCCACTCCGCTCAACACGCTGGCATTTTCATCTTGCACTTCTCCCTGGATGGTTCGCTTGCGGAAGCTGCGATCTTCCTGCGTTGGCAGGATTGTGGGATGCCAGGCCGCGGGCGGGTTGAAGAGGGTGCGCGCCATACCCAATGGACCGAAGACCTCATGCTGGCAGAAGTGGTCAAGCGGTTCGTCGGCAATTCGCTCCAGCACCACGCCGAGAATGATGAAACCGATGTCGCTGTACTCGGCGCGGGTTCCGGGATCGGCCATCAGGGGCACCGCGAAAGCCGCGGACAAAAGCTCATCCCGTGTTCTGGCCCGGAGGAAGAGCTTTTCGTAGGCGGGCAATCCGGACGAGTGCGTCAGCAGCATCCGCAGCGTCACTTCCCGTCGCCGCGGGTCTTCGCATGCCGAACCTGTGCTTGCGAACTCCGGAACGATGGCCGCGACCGGCACGTCCAGATCCAGCAACCCGCGCTCGTACTGGACCATTGCCACGCTGGCCGTGGCCACAACTTTGGTGACCGAGGCAAGATCAAATATGCTTTCCGTGGTTGTTTCCGGAGAATCCGGAGCGAACGTAAATCGTCCTAGAGCTTTTAGTGCGACCAACCTTCCGCGATGTGTAACCGCAGTCGACGCGGCGGGGAAGACCCGTTCGGCGACTGCGCGGTGCAGAATCTGAAAGGCTTCCGCAAATACAGCATCCTGGTCGTCGTAATTTGGAATGGGGAAATGCGCGGCAGAGTTGGCCGGGGTTTTCAGCGGAGATGAACTCGCCTGCAAGGTGTAGGATGCCCGATCTCCGGGTTATAGCAGAGTTCGCATAGCTGGTAAACCCAGCTGCGATGTCACACTCGGCACCCCTTACTTCGGTTCCTTGAGCCCCGCGCCAACGCTTGTGTAAATTCAGAGTATCCGCTCAATCAGGACAAATCGGACGCGGCCAGTGTGGATTCTTGGTCTGGCAGTGCTGTGGGCCAGCATGCCTTCGGCTCGTGCCGCTAATCTGCCTGCGCCTGCTCCGCCTCGCCTAGCAGTTCTGGATTCGATTGTCCGTGACGCCATTCATGATGGGCAGATTCCGGGAGCCGTGTTGCTGGTCGGGCACAATGGTCAGGTGATCTATCGCAAAGCCTTCGGCGAGCGGTCGCTTGAGCCGCGGCGCGAGGCCATGACTGTCGACACCATTTTCGACATCGCTTCTTTGACCAAAGTAGTGGCGACGACTACGGCTGTGATGCAACTGGTGGAAAAAGGCGAAGTGCGGTTGAATGACCCTGTCGCAAAATATCTCCCACAGTTTGTTCAGAACGACAAAGACGACGTCACCGTCCGCATGCTGCTCACCCACCATTCTGGCCTGACCGAGGACCTGGATCTCAGCGAACTTTGGGAAGGGCGTGGGACGGCATTTGCTCTAGCTTTCGCCGAGAAGCCGATCTACCCGCCCGGCTCGCGATTTCTGTACAGCGACATCAACTTCATCGTGCTGGGCGCGCTGGTGGAGCGGGTTTCCGGGCAACCGTTCGACTCTTATTGCGTGCAACACATTTTTGCGCCGTTGGGCATGAAGCACACGCGCTTTCTGCCGCCGACTTCCTGGCGCCCTAAGATCGCTCCCACGCAATACGATGAGGACGGGAAGATGCTGCGTGGTGTAGTCCACGATCCTACGGCGCGGCGCATGGGTGGCGTGGCCGGTCATGCGGGATTGTTCTCGACTGCCGACGATCTTTCCAAATTCGCCCAGGCGCTGCTCAACGGCAGTGCCGTGTTGCCTTCGCTTGCGGTCGAAAAGATGACCACACCGCAGCAGCCACCAACTTCGTTTGTACTGCGGGGTCTCGGCTGGGACATCGATTCGCCGTTCTCCTCGAACCGCGGAGACTTACTGCCTGTGGGATCGTTCGGGCACACCGGCTTTACCGGGACATCGATGTGGATCGACCCGACTACCCGCACTTACATCATCCTGCTGACCAATGCGATCCATCCTCGGGGAAAGGGAAGCGCGATTGGGTTACGGTCAAGAATTGCTACGGCGGTAGCCGCAGCGATTCCCCTGACCGTCGATGAAAAAGAGGAACTGCGCTGGAAGAGCATTACTGGGTATAACGAGGCCCAAACTGCCACCCGCCGCCTCGCCACACGCAATGGCGCGGTGCAGACCGGAATTGATGTCCTCGAGATGCGTAACTTCGATCCCTTGCGCGCTCCAACCGGCAAAAAGAAAATCGGCCTGCTGACCAACCAGACCGGAATAGATTCCCAGGGCCGCCGCACCATCGACGTGCTGGCCCATGCCGACGGCGTCTCTCTCGACGCTATTTTCAGCCCCGAGCACGGCGTTACGGGCACTCTCGACACTACTGACGTCGCCAACACTAAAGACGCCGCCACTGGCGTCCCCGTGTATAGCGTGTACGGTGCCTCCGACGCCGCCCGCCGCCCACCACTGGATGTTCTCAAGCAGCTCGACGCGGTCGTAGTCGACATTCAGGATGCCGGCACGCGTTTCTACACCTACGAAACAACGTTGGGATATTTTCTCGAAGCTGCGGCCAAGGCGGGAATTGAAATCTTCGTGCTCGACCGTCCGGATCCGATTACCGGATCGTTTGTACAAGGGCCAATTCCCGACGCCGGTCGCGAAAGCTTTGTAGAGTACTACCCGATTCCCGTTCGCCACGGTATGACCATGGGCGAGCTGGCAAAAATGTTCAACGCCGAGCGTAACCTCAACGCAAAATTGACGATCGTTCCCATGGAAGGCTGGATGCGTGGCGACTGGTTTGACTCGACAGGTCTCAACTGGGTCAACCCCTCGCCCAATTTGCGCAGCGTCACCGAAGCGACCTTGTACCCAGGGGTGGCGCTGGTTGAGGGCACCAATGTCTCGGTGGGACGGGGCACGGATACGCCGTTCGAACTGCTTGGCGCGCCGTGGATTAAGGCTAAGGAGCTGGCGCAGTATCTGAATGCTCGAAGCATCTCCGGCGTTCGTTTCGTGCCTGTTTCCTTCACTCCAGCATCCAGCGTCCACGAAGGCCAGAAGTGTGAAGGCGTGAACATCATCCTGCTGGATCGCAATGCCTTCGACGGGCCGGAGTTAGGCATTGAGCTGGCGTCTGCGCTGCACAAGCTGTATCCCGAAGCATTTCACATGGAGCGCATGATCGAACTACTGGCGAACCAGTCGGTGTACGATGCTCTCTCCCGCGGCGAAGACCCACGGCGCATTGCCGAAGATTGGCGCGAGCCGCTGGAAAGGTTCGAGCAGCTCCGGCAGAAGTACCTGATTTACAAGTAGGTCGCGGCCCGGCTGGCGCTCGCTTCCGTTAAAATGATTGGCGAGCAACGATCGCTCCCGGGGTTCGGTCCATGAAAACAGGAAATCCGAGTCCGCCTGTCAATCTGGCCTATCGCTGTGCAGGTCCGAATTGCGGGGTGCTTAAAGCGGCCACTGATCGCTGGTGGCTCATGTGGACCTCATTCGCTGAGTTCAAGAGGCCAGTGCTCTATTTGTGCTCCTGGGACAACGACATTGCCCAATCCGAAGGCGCGCTACCCGTGTGTGGCGAGCTATGCGCGCAGCGGCTGCAATCGCAATTCATGGGGCATGTGCGGGATGCCCAGCCTCGCCGGTCCGGGGACTAACCTCTCTTTTGGCTGGCGCAGGGTCAAACTTTTCAGGTTCTGCTTGCATCCTAAATCGCATCGGGGCACACTGGTTTCGGCAGCCCTGGCACTCGGGTTCCTGAGCAGTCTTCCAACGAGCGTTTCGCGGAGGCATTCCATGCGCACGATCATGATGTGGTTTATGTTGATCGGGGTGGCTGTCGGACAGTCGTCGCCTTCCTCGATGCATTCGCTGGTTCCAACAGGCAATGCTCCGCCTCCTGCGGCGCAACTGACAATCCCCGCCGGTACCAAGGTGCCGCTGGCGCTCAAGCAGGCTCTTTCCACCAAGAACGCCAAGGAAGGCGACTCCGTCTACGCGGAAACCACGTTTCCCGTTGTGTTCAACGACCGGGTGGTGATCCCGGCTGGCACTTATGTCCAGGGGAAAATTAGTCATGTCCAGCGCGCCGGACGAGTCAAAGGGCGAGCCGAAGTGCTGATGCATTTCACGACCCTTATCTATCCCAGCGGCTACACAGTGGTGCTGCCCGGAGCGGTGGAGCAGGTTCCCGGGTCAGAGAAAACCGCCGTGAAAGACGAAGAAGGCACCATCCGTCAGGACAGCCAGACCGGCCAGAAGGTGGGCACTGTGGCTAGTACGGCGGGCACAGGTGCGGTGGTTGGGGCGCTGAGTAATGGCGGTAAGGGGGCCTTAATCGGCGCTGGCGTTGGCGGTGCCGTCGGCACGGCCATCGCCATGCTCACGCGCGGCAACGACGTACGAATGGAAGCCGGAACGACTTTGGAGATGGTCATCCAGCGCGACGTTCCCCTCGACAACAACCGGATTCCTCCGCCGGTACGCTGACGGCCCATGGAGGTTTTACTGTCCTGCTTTCTTACATTTATCTGTCATGACGGAATTGTATGCCTGCCCTCGTCATGACGACATGTTCCCGCCGGAACATTTCGTTCCGACACTGCGCGGACAGTCCGCGGCACCCGAACCTGACTATCCGAAGCGGCTTCTTGCGGGCCGCCGGAACGCTCCCATAAAGTCGTCCAGCTCCTGTAAAGAGAATGGCTTTTTCAAAACCGGGGCTGCGCTGATAAACGCAAAGACTTGTTTGGGGTTCTTCTGCCGCAGCGCGTCAATAAATTTGGCCCCGCCAGCGCTCGAACCGCGCAGGAATTTCAAAGCGATCAAAACAACGTCATGCGGTCCCTTCTCAGAGTAGAGCTGAAACGCCACGTTGCAGTTCGGCGCCAGTCCAACTTCGTAACCGAGTTTATTGAGCATAACGCCGGTCGCTTTCAAGACCGCCTCTTCCGACTCGACAACCAGAACCTTCATGGATCCCCCCTCAGCAAGACTGAGCACCGGGCGGTGCCAGTCGCCTTCCGATGCTAGGGTGCCCTGAGGGGCGGGTGCGCGCACAGTATGTTTTCAGGTTCTTGCTGCGGGAGCTGCCCCGGTGCTGGTTATCCTTCTGCGGGTGGGCGGTTTGTGCGGGATTTGTCAGGTAGGCAGAATGGGCGGCGAGGCAGACCGTCAGTACCCCGCCCGGTCTCTCCAACAGCCGGATCGACCGGGACAGGGCATCTGTTGCGATCACGCGACTTTTCTGGGTCCCTTGGAGGGTGGAGCCTTGGCCTGAGTGGCAGCCAGGAAAGGCTCGTTCATCAGGGCTTCAGAGCCTTCCAATTGGGGATGTTGAGTATAGCCATTCTTTTGCAGCGCGGCGCGGGTACGGGCCGCGGCCTGCGCCAAGGTCTGGGTAAGTCCGTTGGGCGCGGAAAGCGTCTGCAGGAAATAGTAGGTCAGCGCGCCGTTAGGGCGCCCGTCGATGACCGCATCGGCGGAGGTCTCGCGCTGGCCGCAGCCGGAAGTCAGCACCACGTTGAGATTCTCGACTACGTGTTCAAAGCCCATGGGTTTAATGCCCTTGGTTTCGGCAGTGCGCAGCCTCCACGCGATGTCGGCCGGCATCGGCATCGCCTTAATCCTGCGTTGGATCAAGAGCTCCTTGGCCAGGTCGCCGGAGAAGCAGGAGTCGGAGACCCACTCGAATTCCACCCCGCGGGGTACTGGTGTGAACAGTTTGTTGAACTGTTTGTCGCGGATGGCGTGCTGCTCGGTCCAGTCAAAGTCCACGGGACAGATGCATTCGTCAACCCGGGTCACGTTGCCCTTCGCGTCGCGGAACGGAAACTGCGCGCCATGGCCGCTGTAGTGGAACACAATGCGGTCGCCCGACTTGACGCCGTCGAGCAACCAGTTTAACCGCTCAAGGATGGCCTCTGTAGTGGCACGATCATCCGTAACCAGCCGGATATCGCTTTCGTCAAAGCCGCAATGACTGACCAAAAACTCGGCCATGTCGGTGACGTCGTTCACGCAGCCTTGCAGTTCGTTCCCAGGATAGGCGTTGATGCCTACGAGTAATGCTCGGTTCATGAATTGCCTCCACGTTCGCCTGATTGGCGAACAGCCGGCAATCTACGCTTCCTGGGTCGTGGCGGCGGAAGGATCTCAAGATTGTTCGGTTTTCAGAACAACTGTTGGCTGCTCTTACCGCAGCGTGAACATCGCGTTCACGTGAGCCGTGATGGTGATGGTCTGAGGAGTGAACTCCTCGGTGGGTGCTGGAACGCCCCCATCCATTTTCATCGCCATCATCCGTGGAGCCGGGGCCATCAGGCGTGGGCTTTCGAATGTGTCCACGGAAGCATAAGAGAGATCGCCCAGCGTGCGCCCGCTGGCGTGCGCTACGGCTGTAGCGGATTCGCGGGCCCGCCGATAGGCATCTTCTACGGCCTTGGTCTTGGCCGCGTCCATGTCATCGAGGGTATAGCTGATCGTCTGGCTCTCCGAGACGTCTGCGTCGGCGAGTTGCTGAATGATAGGTGCGATTTTGGAGAAGTCCTTGAGCTTGAGTGAGACATTCGCATTAACGCGATAGCCCACGAGCTTGCGTTTTGCCGTCTTGTAGTCGTAGACCGGCTGGAGCGAGAAAAATCCGATCTCGGCCGATTTGGGCTCAATGCCGTTGGCCCGCAGAATTTGGCGGACCTGCTCAGCCGACTTCGAGGCCTGATCGTAAGCAGCGCGAGAAGTTTCCGCCTGCGCGGAGATGTTGAACTGCATGAACGCGGCGTCGGGGTTGGCCTCAAACTTGCCGTCGGCGCCGGCGAACACGGTGTTGGCCTGCGCGGTTACCGCCGGACGATCCTGCGCGGAAGCAGAACTAACCACAATAATTGCCGCAAACAGAACTGAGAGGAAGGTTTTCATGTCGGCCTCTAGGAGCCTGATTTGGCAGAGATTGTATAGGCAAAGCGGATCTGGGCGTCAATTTCCTTACGCAAGTCTCCCCAGATATTTTCCGGCATAGAGAGAAAAGTTTCCACCACATCAGGGTCGAACTGGCGTCCGGCCCAGGCCCGGATCTCCTCACGAGCGGCCCCCACCGATTGCGCCTGCCGATAGGGGCGATCGGAAGTGATGGCATCAAGGGTGTCCGCAACCGAGAAAATCCTCGCGCCTAACGGAATCTCTTCACCCCTGAGTCCGCGGGGATAGCCGGAGCCGTCGAAACACTCCTGATGGGAGTAGACGATTTCTGCAGCTTCGGTCAGGAATGGAATTTTCTTGAGGATCTGGTAGCCGTGGTAGCAATGCTCGCGCATGATCGTAACTTCGTCCGGATCTAACTTCGCCGGCTTGCGAAGGATGGCGTCAGGAATTGCCATTTTTCCGATGTCATGCAGAAAGGCTCCGCGGGCAATCACCGCGATCTGGTCTTTCGCGACCCCCATCGCCTTGGCAATGGCAATCGTGAAGGCGGTGACGCGACGGGAGTGGCCTTCTGTCTCCGCGTCTTTCAAGTCCAGCGCCCCACCCAGCGCCTCCAGCGTCATGCCGTACGAGCGTTCCAGGTCCGCTAGGGCTTTTCGGAGTTGGTCAGTTCGTTCACTGACCAGCTTTTCCAAGTCGGTCTGATATTTGCGGTTTTCGACCTTCAACCGGCGATTTTCGAGGGCGCGGCGCACTGTATTCAGCAATTGCTCACGCTCGAAGGGCTTGAGCAGGTAGTCGTAAGCCCCGTTGCGGATGGCGCCAAGAGCGATCGAAATGTCATGGACCGCGGTCACCATCACTACCGGCATGTCCGGAAAGCGCTCCTTGGTGCGTTCCAGCAGGCCGATTCCGTCGAGGTTGGCCATCATCAAGTCCGAAAGCATGAGCTCAAACTCTTCGCCAGAGTCGAGCAAGGCCAGGGCTTCCATGCCGGAACCCGCCTGACGACATCTATAGTTCGCCGACGTAAGCATAGAGGAAACGATGTCGCGGATGGTTTCTTCGTCATCCACGACTAGGATGCGCTCGGAAGGCATGGGGCTGGAGTCCAGTGTAGGGCTCATTCTACCGTACTTCCGAGATTCCCAAAGTAACCAGTGGTCATGGGAAAGCCGACTAGTAACCCTCCGTGCCGTGCTATTAACGGAGGGAGTATTTTCGGCCAAGTCACGATGAATCTGACGATCTGGTGCAGTTGGTGGATGGTGCCGGGCCTAGGTGTGCCCAGGTTGTCGGCTCTGGAGCTGGCCGTCCTGGTCATGCTGGCCGCCAGCTTGCTCGTCTTCCGCACTTTTCGGGAACGCTACCTTTTGGTTTGGATTGTGGGCTGGCTGGCCTGTTTTGTCTCCCGCCTGACCTTGGCGACGCTGGAAAGCGGTCCCGTGGCACGCTATCTCACTGCCATCGCGCAAGCCGAGTTTGTGCTGGCGATTTGCCTGTTCGCCGCCGCAATCTTCGTGTACGCACATGCTCTTAAGCTCCTGCCTGCGTTGCTCTTGGTCGCGATCACAGTCATGGCCTATGCGGTGGCGAGGGCACTGTGGTGGCCCGACTCCCTGACACTGCGAGTAGCCCTGGAAGTCGCCTACCGGATCGTTGCCATCACTGCGGTGGTGCAACTGATTCGCTTCCGCTGGGCGCGCTGGGAGATCGGACCCTGGTTCCTGGGCATCAGCCTTCTGCTCATGCATTTGCCCTGGGACCCGGTCAGCACCCATCTGCCCCCGGGGATGAGTCTTATTACCACTCTCACCGCTGGCCTCAGCATGCTGTTGATAGTGTTTGACGACTACAAGATGCGCACCCAGCGGCTGGGCGTGATCAACGCGCTGACCGGAAGCATTACCCGAGCCCAGCATTACGGCCCAATGATGGTCACGGCCCTCGAAGAACTTAAGAAGCTAATGCATGCCAGAGCCGCCTGGTTCCGCTTGCGGGACGGCGACAACATGGTGGTTGCGCAGCAGATCGGCCTGTCGCAAAACTACCTGCAGGAATGTGGTTCGTTGCCCATGTATCAATCTCTGGGCCAGGCTATGCAGGAAGGCACGCCGGTTGTGGTCAAAACGGCAAACGCAAATGAAAACATACGTGCGCAGCTTCGAGGTGAAAAGTTTCATCACGTGGTGATTGTGCCCGTCCTGGGGAAGAAATCCGTGATTGGCGTTTTGTCATTGGGCAGCCGCCGTAGTCTGAAATATGCGCCGGACGACATGGAGTTTCTTACCACAACCGGACAACAACTCGGGCTGGCGGTGGAGAACCTTCGACTAGTGGAGCAGGTCTTGCGCTCTCACCGGCAATGGGCCAATACCTTCGATTCCATTCATGACCTGGTTTTGTTACATGATTCTGAGTTCCGCGTTATGAAGGCCAACCACGCGTTGCTGGAAAGGCTGGCCCAGGCTCCTGCGGATGTCGTGGGAAAAACCTGCGAGGAAGTCCTGCCGAGAGGCCCCGGCAAATGGTCAGGGTGTCCCTA
This sequence comes from Terriglobia bacterium, assembly GCA_963765285.1. Classification (GTDB taxonomy): domain Bacteria; phylum Acidobacteriota; class Terriglobia; order Terriglobales; family Acidobacteriaceae; genus CAVWZH01. The sequence continues at coordinate 459,657 of CAVXVR010000004.1, read as the reverse complement.
TTGCTCGGTTGGAAATGAAGGCTTCCACGAGGGAACCGACCGCTCCTTTCGGCGGCTTTTGCATGGTCTCCACCTCCTCGTACACCGAACAGGGAAGCAAGCAAAAAGGCACCATCCACGTGGTTCGGGATACCACAGACCGGCGGATCGCAGAAGAAAAATACCGGCTGCTGTTCGAGCAGGTGCAAGAAGGAGTCTTTGTGGCCACGCCCGAAGGCAAGCTGCTCGACTGCAATGATGCCTTTGTGCGGATGCTGGGGCACAACAGCCGCGAAGAACTGATTTCTCTGAATATCGATACGGAACTGTATGGCTCGGCTGAGCAGAGAGAAGTATTCCGCCGTGAGATGGAGCGCAACAACTACGTGCGGAATTTTGAAGTCACGCTGCGGCGGAAAGACGGCACATTGCTCTCGGCCATGGAGAGCAGCTTTGCCACGCGCACCGGAGACGGCAAGATTGAGCGCTACCAGGGCTTTCTGCTGGATATCACCGAAAAGAAGCGTGCGGAGGACGAGATTCGCCGCCGCAACCGCGAGCTGAACGCGTTGAACGCCATGGCCGTGATTGCGACCCAGTCATTCGATCTTGACGAAATTCTGAACCTCACGCTGCGCCAGGTAATCTCCTTGCTCGGCGCAGAGACCGGGTCGGTCTATCTTTCGGATGAGGACAACGAGACATTCCGCCGAAGAGCGGGCTGGGGCCAGCGCAGTGCCGACCGGGCGCGTTTCGCCGAGGCAAAATTTCCCGAGGGTTTCGGGGACCTGGTAACTCGCTCTCGCACCGAAGTGATCACGGCGGAGTATTTGCCACACCTTCCCGCGCTGGTGGCAGAGTTCGTGCGCGCCGACGGCTGGCAATCCTGGATATGGGTTCTTCTATGGGGTAAGGACAAGCCCATGGGCATTATGGGCATCAGCAGCCGGGAAACCCGCGAATATACCAGTAACGATGAAAACCTGCTGGTGGCCATTGGACGACAACTGGCGACGACGATCGAAAAAGTCCGCCTCTACGAAGAAACCTGCCGCGCCTACGAGGACCTGCGGCGAACGCAAGAACAGCTGCTGCAAAGCGAAAAGATGTCGGCCGTGGGCCAGTTGATCGCCGGTGTAGCTCACGAGCTGAACAATCCGCTGACCGCGATTCTGGGCTATGCCCAACTGCTCGAAAGCGAAGGCTTGGGAGATCGCGCTAAGGATTTCGTCGCCAAGCTGTTCAAGCAGGCGCAACGCACCCATCGTGTGGTGCAAAACCTACTGTCGTTTGCCCGCCAGAGAAAATTGCAGAAGGAAAGTGTCGATATCTGCAAAGTCATCGACGAAACCTTAGCCCTTCGTGACTACGACTTGCGAGTGAACAATATCGGACTGGAACGCCAGATCGAGCCCAACATTCCGGCTGTGACCGCCGATCCCCACCAGTTGGAACAGGTATTTCTCAACATCATCAACAACGCAGTCGACGCCATACTGGAAGCGGGGAACGGCGGCAATTTGAAAGTTTGTGTGTACGCGAAAGGCCGGGCAGGTGCATGCGGAATTTCACGACTCCGGTTGCGGGATCAAGGAGCCGCACCGGATTTTCGATCCCTTCTACACCACAAAAAGTGTGGGCAAGGGCACCGGCCTTGGTCTCAGTATCTGCTACGGCATTATCAAAGAACACGGTGGCGAGATCACGGCACGGAACCGGGATGGAGGAGGCGCCGTCATCGAAGTCCGGTTACCGGCAGCGGGGGCTGTGGCTGTGCAGCAACCAGCGGTCATTCCGCCGCGTGAATCCGCTGTTTCCGGACGGATACTCCTGGTGGAAGACGAGGAGGCTGTACTGGAATTCGAGCGCGACGTGCTCACCGGGGCAGGCGCACAGGTTACGGCGCTGATGAACGGTGAAGAAGCGAAGGCGCGGCTGATCAGTGAGAAGTTCGACGCGCTGATTATTAACGGCAGGATGCCAGGAGGATGGAGCGCGAACGAAGTGCATGACTGGATTAGCGAAAGAGCTGCTGGTCTGGCGGGGCACGTGCTGTTTACCTTTTCCAGCGCGCTCGAGCCAGAGATCCGAACTTTTCTGCAGGAGAAGAATTTGCCTTACCTGGTGAAGCCGTTTGAAGTGAGTGAGCTTATCGCCCAGACGCGGCGCTTGCTGCAAAAGACTCAGGCTGCTGCTGCCGGATAATTGTTGCCTGCTTTCTGCCGCTGATCACAGGCCCTTCCGCAAAATCCGGATAAATTCCCGAATGGCAGTTTCGTCCCGCTGGTACCACATCCACAGGCCCAGTTTTTGTGTCTTCACCAGTCCCGCGTTCTTCAAAACAGCCATATGATGAGAAATGGTAGGCTGGGAAAGCTGCATGCGCTGTTCGATGTCGATAGCGCACAGACCGGTTTCTTTGCCAATGGAATTGCCGCCACGTTCTTTCAGCGCCTGTAAAATACGGCGGCGGGTAGGATCGGCGATGGCTTGCAGCTTTTTCGTCAGGTCGGGTTCCGCGTTGCTCATGGCATCCTAGGATCGGGTACGACATTGATTACTGTCAATCTAAGAATTCAGTAACCCCTGCAACCTTCAAACGCGGAGTTGATCTCATAAGAGAGGCCAGACGCGATGCTCTTCGAGGGAAAAGACCGGAGGGAACTGGAACGGCAGATGAAGCAGGCCGGACGCCTGCCTCCGGGGCAGTCGCTGACCCTGAAGTGGCCGGTTTTGCACTATGGCTCGGTCCCGGTGTTCGATCCTGAGACGTGGGAATTTCGCGTGTACGGACTGGTGGAAGCACCGTTGCAGCTCTCGTGGGAAGAATTCAACGCGTTGCCCAAGATCCAGCGCGAAAGCGATTTCCATTGCGTGACCCGCTGGAGCCGGTTCGACAATCACTGGGATGGGGTCGCGATGAAGGAGTTGCTGGCCCGAGTGCGACCAAAACCCTCAGCGAAATATGTCTTGATCCACGCCGAGCAGGGATTTACGGCCAACGTTCCCTTGGCGGACCTGGACCGCGATGAGGTTTTACTCGCTACCCAGCACGATGGGCAGCCGCTCACGCCCGATCATGGCTATCCGCTGCGCCTCATCATTCCTCACTTGTATGCCTGGAAATCGGTGAAATGGGTGCGCGGCCTGGAACTTCTCGATCATGACACGCCTGGATTCTGGGAGCAGAACGGTTACCACATGTACGGTGATCCGTGGAAAGAGCAGAGGTTTAGCAGGGAGTGAAGCGGTCCGCAATCTTCATTTCTTGAGAATCGGGTTGTAGCCATCGCCCACCAGCTTGGCCCGAATCGCCTCTGCCTCTTTGATGTCTCCGAAAGGGCCCACCTGTATGCGAAAAAGTTTGTCCGCAGAAGCGCTGGTGGAAAAGGCGGCGTACTGCTTTTTCTTGAGCGCGTCTACCAGGGCTTCCGCGTCTTCCTGTTTGCTGACTGCGGCGACTTGGACGTAATAACCGTTCAAGGGAGGGGCGACGAGAGGATCGGCAGGTGCAGTCGCGCCCGCAGCCGCCGTGGCAGACTCCGTAGTGGCGGCGCTATTGGGAGTCTGCGCGTCGGGGAGCTTCTGGCCCACCGATTTCACGGCACGGATCGGGAGGCAGAAGAACTTACGTTCTTCGAGGCGGAAGGACGAGGACCGCTCTCCGTAATCGAGCCGGATGCAACATCCGGAACCAAAGCGGTCTTGGCTGTGCTCTTACCCAGCGAAAATCCCATGCCGAAGAACACGGCGCAGAGCGCCACCAGGCCGAAGAATAGAGCGAGCATTTTGCCCGTGCCCAGAGTGATCTCGGTATCGCCAGAAGCTGCCATGGTCAACCTCGGTGGTCTCCTTAGTTCAATGCAGTCAGTTACTCACCGAACAGCTAGCCGGCCTTGGCCTCAGACTTGGAGATCAGTTTCTGGATGCTGGAAAAAAGATCTACCGGCACCGGAAACACTACAGTCGTATTCTTTTCCACGCCGATTTCGGTCAAGGTTTGCAGGTAGCGGAGTTGCACGCTGACCGGCTCGGTGGCCAGCAGATGGGCCGCGTCCACCAGACGCTGCGCGGCGGAGAACTCGCCTTCTGCGTGAATGATCTTGGACCGTTTTTCGCGTTCCGCCTCGGCCTGTTTGGCCATGGCGCGCAGCATGGTCTCCGGCATGTCGACCTGCTTCACCTCGACGTTGGCCACTTTCACGCCCCAGGGCGCGGTGTGGGTGTCGAGGATGCTCTGCAAGCGCAGGTTGATCTTTTCGCGGTGCGAGAGCAGTTCGTCTAGTTCCTGCTCGCCGAGGACCGAGCGCAGCGTCGTTTGGGCAAACTGCGAAGTCTGGTAGACGTAGTTGGAAACTTCGACGACTGCCTTACGTGGATCGATGACGCGCAGAAAGATGACGGCATTCACTTTAAGGGTGACGTTATCGCGCGTGATGATGTCTTGCGGAGGCACTTCCAGTGCTTCCTGACGCAGCGAAATGCGAACCATGCGATCGATCGGGGCGAAAACGAAGATAATACCGGGGCCCTTCTCGTGCCCCAGCAATCGGCCCAAACGGAAAATTACGCCCCTCTCATATTCCGCCAGGATCTTGATCGAACTTAAGAGGTACAAAACAACAATTACGATGGCGACGGTAGTAAAGCCGAAACCTAATTCCACGAGTGCCTCCAGCCCAACTGGGACAGAATGCTTCTGGGGCGGATTGTAGCGCAATTTGCCTTGCGGCGGCTGTGATTCGGATTTCGCAGGGTTGTCAGGCCGGATGCGCGAGGCGCGCTCAGACCGCCGTGCTTGCTGGAGCGGGTTGGGCAGAGGGATCTGGGTCCACTTGGAGTTGCAAGCCCTCCACTTGGCGGACCACGACCAGTTGTCCGGGAGATAGGTTGCTGGAGGCGACCGCGTCCCAGAGTTCGCCGTGAACGAAAACCTTGCCCTGAGGCGAAAGGGACGTTTGGGCCACTCCGCGCTCCCCGATCAGGCCTTGAACGCCGGTGACCACCTTGTTGGCGCGGGCCTTGAGAGCAATGCGCATCAGGAACACGGTGATGGCTCCGAGGGGAACACTAACCGCCAGTGCAGTACCCAGGCGAACGCGCATTTCTGGGATGGGAGAGTCCACCAGGAGCAGTCCACCCAGCACCATGGTAGTGATTCCACCGATGGCCAAAACTCCGTGAGTGGCAAATTTGGCCTCGAGAGCGAAGAGCGCGAACGACGCCAGAATCAGCACTATTGCCGCGAAGCGCACCGGGAGCAGGTTTAGGGCAAACGCGGCGAGCAGAATGAAGACTACGCCCACAGTTCCAGGGACGACCGCGCCCGGATGGTTGAATTCCGCATAGAGCGCCAGAGCGCCGATCGCCAGCAAGATAAACGCAATATTCGGATCGAGGATGAAAGCCAGAATGCGCTGTTTCAGGGTCATGTCGAACGGCCGAATCGGCTGACCCGCAAGGTTCAGAGTGGTGGTCTGGCCATCGAACCGCTTTACCGTTTTTCCTTGCATCTGTTTGAACAGGTCTTCTTCAGTGGGGGCCACATAGTCGATCAACTTGTCAGAAAGCGCCTCTTGTTCCGTAAATGACTTGGATTGCCGCACGGCGCTCTCCGCGATCTCCACGTTGCGGCCGCGCTTGGCGGCCACGGACCGCATCAGAGCCGCGGCGTCGTTTTCCAGTTTCTCCTTCATCACGTCGTCGATCTTGCCGCCACCGATTGTCACGGGATGCGCCGCGCCGGTGTTGGTGCCCGGCGCCATGGCCGCGACGTCGGCGCTTTCCAGAATGAAGAATCCAGCCGAGGCGGCGCGGCTGCCGCTAGGCGTGACGTAGATGATTACGGGAACGGGCGCGGCCAGAATCTTCTCGATGATTTCGCGAGTTGACTCGAGCAGTCCGCCTGGGGTGTTGATCTCAATCAAGAGCGCCTGGTCTTTGTTGCGTTGCGCTTCTTCCAAAGCGCGGCCAATGTATTCCTCAGTGATGGGATGGATAGCGTCGTTAATCACGATCTTAAGCACTTCGGCGGAAGAGGGGATGGCGAAGGTGAGCAAGAATATTCCAGCGAGCAGAGAAGGGAAGATTCGTAAATGGAAATGCGATTTCATGGATTCTGGGCTGTAGCCACTCAGTCCTATTGTCTCTCAGATTGAGTCCAATATGAGTGCGCACTTCGTATCAGGGCATCGGCTTCAGCCGTGCCGTCCCAGGTAACCGAAATTCGCCTCGCGCCTGGGTGCGCAACCGCCACGACTGCGCCATTTTGGCGCGAACCCTCGGTATAGCGGTCCGAGGCGGCACGCCTCAAGGCGTGCCCTGATACGAATCCCGTGAGACGTGATCCGAATGTCGATTGTCAGAAAGTCAGCCCACCTTACTTCAAACCTTCCACCACATACAGATACGAAAGAACGCGGGGCACATCGTACACATAGAACTTTCCGTCCGGCGTCGTGAGACCCGAATCTACCGCGGGAACGCCGGAGAGATCCGGAGGAGAATTCTGGTGATGCAGATGCCGCTGGCCGCTGTTGATGTCCACCACATAGACTGCGACCGGGGTTGAAGATGCGTCGCCAACGTAAAGCCCGTTGTTGTCGGCAGTCCATCCGCTCACCGACTCCTTGGCCTGAATGAAGGGAAGTGGCTGAGGAGGCTGGTTGCCGGTTAAGGCCACGACCAAAAAGGTCTGATCCTTCTTTCCCGCCACATACTTGCCGTCGGGCGAGACCAGGACGCCTCGAAAACCCTCCGGCCCGATTGCGCGCCGCGGCGAACCGTCGAGCATTTGTATATAAGTACGCGGAGCCTGACCAGATTCGGCCGCGATCATAATCACACCTTTGCCATCCGGCAGAAAGGTCAAGCCTTGCGAGTGGAATAACTGGCCGTCTGCCAGAGTGAGCGGCTGGCCGGCGCCCGTAGGCAAAAGCACGGTGGGTGCAGGTTGCCGCACGCTGGTCGACGCTACCCACTTTCCATCGGGAGAGATATCGAGACCCATTCCACTGCCCAGGCGAATAGCCGGAGAACCGTCGGTCTTGCGCACAAAAACGGAATAGTCCGGTCCTCCTCCTTCGCCGTCTTCCTCCAGCACCACCCACTGCCCGTCCCGGGAAATGCTGCGGCCAATCGTCCAATCGAACCAGGAAAGGTCGATGTCTTTGTTCTGGCCTGCATGGCGACCGTAGGTTTCGAGGCGGCTGGCTTCGTTGGTAAGCAATACCTGCCCGTCTTTGCTGATATCGAACAAGTGCAATCGTCCGGGAATATGCAACAGGTCCCGCAGTTGGCCGCCAAGGTTCACCGCATAGAGTGCGCTATTGATGCCAGCATCACTGCCCGTGAACCAGATCTCGTCCCCGGAGTGCGACCAGGCCAGTCCGGTAAGGTCGCTCCACTCGTGGGTCAAACGCCTGGCTTTGCCCGACAGATCGACCACGGCGACATAGCCGCGTGTGTCGCCGGCGTTGGGGTGGTCAAAATAGGCGATAGATTTGCCATCTGGTGAAACTGCGATGTCCGTGATGTTGCCGGTGCTGGTGGACCAGACTGTTTTCCCAATCGGATACTCCAGGCGATTGTCCCCAGCCACTATGTGAACCGCAGCCAGGGAATCTCCGTTCGGGCTCCATGATGCGGACATCACATCGGCCAGCAGATCGCGCGGGGCTCCGCCGGTCAAGGGCACCACCGAAAGCATGCCATGGGGAAAAGGATCCGCTTGACTCTCCTGGCGAATCGCCATCTCTCCCTTGGACGAAATGCTCAAGACAGAGCTGCCCGGGAGATCGATGGGACGCGACATCAGAGCATCGGTGCGCGTGGTGTAAACCTGGGGTTTAGCCGCGCCATTCCAGGCCGCGCTGAAGAGTATGCTTTGACCATCGGGCGCGAACTTTGCTCCGGAGATAGTGCCTCGCTGGAAGGTCAGCTGATGAAAGCGCGGCGAGAGCGCGGCCGCATGGTTTTTGACGCCCACGAAGTAGGCGCCAGCCAGGGCAAGCGCTGCCAAAGCGAGTCCGGCAGCCAATTTCCAATGGGACTTCGGAGGCTCGCTCACAGCGGCCAGGCGGGTGCTGGTGCCTGACTGGCTGGAGAGCGCTTCCAGGCCGAACGCAATATCGCTGGCTGATTGAAAACGCTGCGCGGGATTTTTTTCCAGGCAGTGCCGTACGACGCGATCCAAGCCAGGAGTGATACTGGGAAGGACTTCCTGCATCTCCTCCGGCTCTTCCTTGAGAATCGCGTTCATGGTTTCGATGCTCGAGTCCCGCTTGAACGCCCGCTTGCCCGTGAGCATCTCGTAGAGGATTGCGCCAAAAGCAAAAATGTCGGTGCGATGATCAGTCGGCTGCGCGCGCACTTGCTCGGGCGACATGTATCCCACCGTGCCCATCACCTGCCCAGGTGTGGTGTTGGAGTGGGCATGATCGACGGTTTGCAGATCGGGAACTGCGGAGCCAAAAGCCTCCGCCTGGGTCAATTTCGCCAGGCCGAAATCGAGAATCTTCACGCGTCCATCGTTGAGCACGAAGATGTTGTCGGGCTTCAAATCGCGATGAACGACCCCTTTTTCGTGTGCCGCCGCCAGCCCGCGCGCAATTTGCACGGCGTAGTCGATGGCCTTGCGCTGAGGGATGGGCGCCCCATCCATCTGCTGTCGCAAAGTCTGGCCTTCCAGCAACTCAGAAACCAGATAAGGCGAGGCCTCATGCGTACCAATGTCGTAGATGGCGAGAATGTTGGGATGATTCAGCGCACCGACCACGCGGGCTTCCTGCTCGAAACGGCGCAGCCGGTCGGTGTCCTGAGCGAAGGACGCCGGCAGGATCTTTACGGCAACTTCACGGCGCAGACGGGAATCGCGGGCGCGATAGACCTCGCCCATGCCACCTGCGCCGAGGAGCGAAATGATCTCATACGGGCCAAGCTTGGTTCCGGAGGTGAGAGCCATGGATAGCGGCGATTATACCCCGCGAACGAGATTTCAGGACCGCCTACGCCGCGCCCTTTTTGGCAGATTCCGATTGCTCAGCAGAATGCTCCGTCCACCCCGGCAGATCGGTATCACCAGTAATGAGCCGCACTCCACGGTCATAGGTAAAATACGACCATGCCCACTGGATGAACACGATGATCCGGTTGCGGAACCCGATGAGGAAGAAAATGTGCACGAACAACCACGCCAGCCAGGCGATGAATCCGGAGACATGTAGCTTGCCAAACTCCGCAACGGCTGCTGCGCGCCCGATAGTGGCGAGGCTGCCTTTATCGAAGTAATGAAAGTTGCGGCGCGGTTCTCCACTAATCTCCCGCTCGATGTTGCGTGCTGTGGCGCGGCCTTCCTGCATGGCAACGGGCGCGACTCCGGGCAGCCATTTGCCGTTTTCGTCCTCTAAGGCGGCCAGATCGCCGATGACAAATACTTCGGGATGCCCCGGAATGCTGAGATCCGAATTCACCAGCACCCGCCCCGCGCGATCAATCGGCGCTCCCAGCTTCTTGCCCAATGGCGAGGCCGCGACTCCCGCTGCCCAAAGAATGACAGTCGCCGGCAGCCGGTTTTCGCCGAGTCGCACGGCTCCGGGCTCTACAGCCGTGACCATGGCCGAGGTACGCACTTCCACTCCGAGTGCGCGCAATTGATCTTCAGCGCTGCGCGAGAGATCGGCAGGATACGCGGGGAGAACTCTTGGCCCGCCTTCGAGCAGAAGAATCTTCGACTCCCGGGGATCGATGTGGCGAAACTCGTTGGCTAGAACGTGGTGCGTGATCTCGGCCAAGGTTCCCGCCAACTCTACCCCAGTGGGACCGCCGCCCACGACAACGAAACTGAGAGTAGTGGGCTGTCCTTCCAGAGCCTTGCGCTCCGCCAGTTCGAAAGCCAGCAACACCCGGCGGCGAATTTCTCTCGCGTCCTCCACTGTCTTGAGTCCTGGTGCGAGCGGCTCCCACTCATCGTGGCCGAAGTAGGCGTGAGTCGCGCCCGCTGCCACGATCAGATAGTCATAAGGAATCTCAGCCTCCGGCAACTTCACGGTGCGGCCCGCGAGATCGATGTCCAGTACTTCACCCAATAAGACCTCGACATTACGGTACTTGCGGAAGATCCAGCGGATCGGGGCCGCGATCTCTCCCGGTGAGAGGCCCGCCGTCGCAACCTGATAGAGTAGCGGCTGAAACGTATGGTGGTTGGTGCGGTCAAGGAGCGTGATCTCCACCGGAGCGCCGGCCAGGCTACGGGCCGCCACTAGGCCGCCAAAGCCCGCTCCCACAATAACTACCCGTTTTGTGGTCTTGCCCTCCATGGCTCTACTTTATAAGATTGCTACTGGATGTCCGCCGCCTCGAAAAGTTTTTCGCCGTCTGCCCCTGGCCCCGTGCTCGTTGCCGCCGCGCCCGGGATTCTGCCCGATCAAGCCGCCCGCAGGTTCATATGGCTGGAAATCAGCATAGCCTATCTGTTGCTGCAAGCGTCTTTGTGGACACCGGGTCGCCTCGCGATTCTGGCAATGGTCTTGACCAGCATCGTGATCTTTGTATTGGCCTTTAGCGGGCGCTATACCATCCGGGAAATGGGACTCGCCTGGCCGACGCTGCGCGGGAGCCTTTGGACAATTGGGATCGGAATCTGCCTGATCGCGGCCATTCCGGCGCTGGCCGCCTTGACCCACGGCAATCAGGGGCCGACCCATAGTCTGCCCCTGCGCACCGCCTGGCGATACGCCCTGTGGGCCATGGAACAGCAGTTTATTTTGCAGTCGTTTTTCTTCCTGCGGTTGGAAACCCTTATCGGAAGCCGTAAAGCGGTAGTCGCGGCCGCCATTCTGTTTGCCACGGTGCACATTCCCAGCCCGATTCTGACGGTGGGAACACTCCTGGGAGGCTTGTTTTTCTGCGAAATGTTCCGGCGCTTCCGCAATATTTTTCCGTTGGGCCTGGTGCACGCCATGCTTGGGCTGACCGTGGCCGCAAGCTTTTCGGACTCGCTTCTGCACCACATGCGTGTAGGGATCGGTTACCTGCGGTTTCACTGATCGCGTCTTGCGTGTGAAGTTTCGGGTAACATGCAGTGGCGAGGAAAATTGTGGAGCCGAGTGTTCCGCAGGTTGAGCCCCGTCCGCAAAGCAGCCCGCCCAGCGCCGCGACAAAGCCCGCCCCTTCCTGGTGGCCGAGCTACTTTGTCCCCTCCGTCGCGGACCTTATTTTCGTGATTTTACTTGTCACTTTGAGCAGCGGGTTGATGGCCATGCGGCTGCTGGGCGATGCCGGTACCGGCTGGCATATCCGCAACGGCCAACAGATTCTGCGCACACATTTGATCCCACACACTGACCCGTTTTCGGTCAGCACCGCCGGTCGCCCCTGGTATGCCTGGGAGTGGATGTATGACCTGGGTATCGCTGCGGCTTACGAGCAAGCCGGTCTGAATGGAGTGGTATTTGTCTCGGCAGGTTTGATCGCCCTCACCTTCGCGTTCTTATTTCGCATGATGTTGCAACGCGGAGCCCTCTTGCCTGTGGCGCTGCTCCTGCTGATTCTTACTTTGATTTCTTCCAGCATTCATTTCTTCGCCCGTCCCCATGTGGTGAGCTGGCTGTTTACCCTGGTCTGGTTTCAGATCCTCGATTCTTGTGAGCACCGGTCCGGTTCGAAAAGCGCCCGCAGACTGTTCTGGCTGCCGGTTCTCATGCTGCTCTGGGTCAACCTTCACGGCGGATTCGTATTTGCATTCGCTTTGCTTGGTGTGTATTTGCTAAGTGCGACGATCGAATATTTTCGCAGTCAAGGGGATGCGCGGCCGCGGGCAGCGGCGGGCCTACGCGAGCTGGGAATAGTGACGGCGCTTTCACTGCTGGCAAGCCTGGCCAATCCCTACGGGTACGAATTGCACGTGCATGTCTACCGGTATCTCTCCGACCGTTGGTTGATGAACCACATCGACGAATTCCTCGCACCGAACTTTCACGGGTTGGCACAACAATGTTTTGCGGCGCTGCTGCTGATCACGATTGTCACGCTGGCTTTGAGTCGCGCCCGGGTTCGACTGTCCAATGTGCTCGTATTGCTTCTGGCGGGCGCCAGCGGCTTATACGCCTCGCGAAATCTGCCTGTGGCTTCGATACTGCTTGCGTTGGTTATAGCGCCACTGTTGTCGCAAGCGGTCATAGCGAGCGCGGCGAGTTCTGACACTCCATTCCAAATGCGCACGATGTTGTCGCGTTGCCTGGCTTTCGCATCTCGCGTGGGTGCCATGGAAGCAGGTTGGCGCGGCCACCTCTGGCCGATCATGACGGTCCTCCTTGGAATCGCCATCAGTCTGCATCAAGGCAAGCTGGGCGCAGTGCAGTTGATGGATGCGCACTTCGATGCCAAGCGCTTCCCGGTGCAGGCCGCGGAAGTGATCCAAGAGCGCGGCATGCATGATCCAATATTTACCCTGGATTCCTGGGGCGGATATCTTATCTACCAGCTATACCCGCAATCAAAAGTCTTCGTGGACGACCGCCATGACCTCTACGGCGTAGAGTTCTTCAAGCAATACTTGAGAACGATCCGAGTCGAGCCGGAATGGGACGCGCTGCTCAACGACAATCACGTGAACTGGGTTTTAGTGCCGAAAGATTCTCCGCTGGCGAGTGCTCTGCGGACGTCACTGCGATGGAAGGTAAGTTACGAAGATCAGACTGCGGTGCTGTTTCAGCGATCCTAATCGCTTACACCAGCAGTTTGTCATTCCGAGCGGCGGTTTTTGGCGCGAGGAATCTGGGTTTATGCGGGGCGCGAGCCAAAGCGGATTCTTCCTCTTCGCTGCGCTCATCGTCGACATGACAATTAAACTCGGAGTGGGCTTGCTTCAGAACCGGTCGTTGGTATCAATATTGAATCCCAGGATCGTCCTGACTTCGATCGGCCGGTCTCCACGAAGGACGGGAGTGAATTTCCAATGGACCAGCGCCGCCAGCACTTTGCTGGTCATCAGCGCAGGGCCCGCCTCGTAAACTTTCAAGTCACGGAGCAAGCCTGATGTGTCCAGATTGCCGACTATGACCAGCCGCGCTTTTGGCAGCCCGGCAGGCAGGTCTTTACGCAGCACCTCCGGAGCGCTCAGAGTCTCGGCATACGGGTGCTCTGCCGACGCCGGATCGGCAAACTGCATGACCACCGTTCCGGCAGTTGTGTCGATGTAATTGGTGTACACGCGATCGCCCGGAAGGACGCCGTAGAAATTGAGGGCGCCACCAGAACGCGAAGTAGCCACTACGGTCGCTTCAAAACCCGTCTTCCCCTTACCTTTGGAAGACCGGCTGGGGTCTGAGGGCGGATCGCCGCCACTCGCGAAGCTGGGCAACGTGACGCTGTTGGTGCCGCCTTCAACCGAAACCCCCGGCATCGCGGGTTTTCCGCCTGCGGCATTACCCGCGCCGCCCGGCCCTGGATAAGGAGAAATTCCTCCGCGTGCCGTCGTGTCCGATCCATGGCCGACGCCTTCTTTTCCCGCTCCGGGGCCTTCGCCGGAGAAGCCTCCACCCGGGCCGTCGCCGCGTCCAATACCGTTTCCGCCGCCGGAACCACCGAGTCCGGGCTTCGACCCGCCAGAGGGCGACATGGCCAAGGCTCCTGCGCCTCCGCCTCCCGGCGCACCAACCTTCGTGCCCGGCTGGCTGGAAACGACGACTCCGGTTCCGGCCGTGCTGCCGCCGCTGTTCGCTGGCGCAGCGACCGAGCCAACATCCAGAGGTCCACCCAGTCCAGCGCCGCGATTTCCCCGTCCCTGCCCGCCGATTGAATTCGTGCCTGCCACCGATGGCGGAGGCGGCACAACCGCGCTACCTCCCGACAACCCTCCGGTACCACGCGATTGCCCAGAACCACCGGCCCCAATCTGAGCGGGCGGGGGCACCACGGCCACGGCACCGATTCCCTGAGAACCCGGGCCTAGAACAGCTCGCGAGTCCGTGGAATTGCCGCCTAACTGCACCGGAGGCGGCACCACCTGCTTGCGCAACTCGCCCGGCCCGTAACCGGGGCCGAGGGCAGCAACTTCGTGCGTAACCGTGGGCGGCGGCGCCACGACGTTGGGAGTGGGTAGCGCAAGCCGGGGATTCCGGTTGGTGGCCTGCTCCGGTGCGGACACCGGCGGCGGGACGACTTCTGTGACCTGGGAACCCGGCAGACGCAGCGCGGCGAGATTCTTCTGCGGTGCGTCGGGACTCGGCGGAACTACACTGGTGCTGAGCGTCGGCGTCCCGCGCAACTTGTCGCGCTGTACCTCCGGCGTAGGCGCAACCACTCCAGAATTCAGAGTCGGCGCAGCCCGCAAATTCTCCCGTTGCACATCAGGGGTTGGGGCCACGGCGGTGGCCGTCAGGGTGGGGGTGTGTCGGGCGGAAGCCAAACCCTCCGCCGGCGCAGGCCCCGGAACCGGCTTGATCGCAAGTAGATTGGCTACGGCTGAATTAGAGACAGGCAAGTTGAGCTTGGGCGCGTCCACAACGGTATCGCGCAAGGCATTGCCTCGCGCCACCCGGATGGTTTGGGTGCGGTGATGCGCTTCTTTGCCGCCGGAACGCCCCGAACGCCCAGATTGCGCGCCGCCCACGTCCTGGGTGCGCGGCAGCTCGTCGCCGGAAAAGTAAATTACATCGTACTTGGGCATCGGCGGCGGCAAAGACGGCCGCATGCTCGCCAACTTGGTCGGGATGATAATGGCCACGATCAGCAGGAATGCTTCGAGCACCCACGAAACCAGAATTCCCCTATAAGGGAACAAGCCGGTTGGCGCTTCTCCGGCAAGACGCTCCGGAGACCGTCCCATCGCCGGCCGGATCGCGGTCTTGAACTCCTGCCAGGGAGACGACCATTCCACCAGAAATTTGGGTACGTCATTCACTCTCGGTCATCTCCCGGTAGTTTGCCAACACCGATCTCTATCGTATCTCCGATCGCGGTCTGGGTCGCCTGTAGCGTGCTCCCAGGCAACTCCAGCACAGAAGTGGCGCGAAGACGCACCGGAGCTACGCGCCAGGGTTTCAGATTTTCCTCCAGGTGTACGACGGTCCTGTCACTGTCAAGGTAGGCGACGTCGATGGGGAAGCGCATGGCAAAAGTGTGAACGCCATGCGAGGGAGTAATCAGAAGGCCGTTTCCGGCGGGAAACCTAGCGGCATCAAGGCACATCAAGCCGCGAAAACGAAGCCAGTGCGTCCCGGCAACCGACAATTGCGTGGCGAGGTAAGCCCGCCGTGTGCGATTGAAGGCATATCCCGTGGAACCCGATTGCATCACAACTCCTGGGCCAGATTTTCCTGTAAGGGGAACCTTACCGTGCCGCTTCCGGCATCAACATGCGGACCAGTTGAATCACCGCCGGTCCCAGCGTGACGAAGATGATGGAGGGCAGGACGAATAGCGCCAGGGGAACTACCATCTTAATCGTGGTTTTGGCGGCTTGCTCTTCGGCACGCTGCCGCCGTTCAGTACGCAGAGAATCCGAATGCACGCGCAGCGCCTGGGCCACGCTGGTGCCGAAGCGATCGGTCTGAATCAGTGTGCCGACCAGAGCGCGAATGTCATCGACGCCGGTGCGCTCCACCAGGTTGCGCAAAGATTCGGCGCGCGGTTTGCCCGCACGCATTTCGAGGTTCACCAGGTGGAATTCGTCGCTCAACTCGGGGTGCGCATGTTGCAAGTCTTGCCCGACGCGCATCAGCGCCTGGTCAAGCGCCAAGCCGACTTCAACGCAAATCACGGTGAGATCGAGGGCGTCGGGAAGACCCAGAGTGATGCGCCGCTGCCGGTCGCGGATCATGCGCTTCAGGATGAACCGCGGCAGAAAGAAGCCGAGCCCGCCCACGCCGATCATCATCAGCGGATCAAGTGTCCCTTCGACAGCCACCACCGAGAACATTCCGAGGATCGCGAATAAAACCCGTGAGCCGACATACATCGTAAGGTGCTGAGAATCGCGGTAACCAGCCTGGATGAGCCATTTGCGGGTGCGGGAAACCTCGCTTGGCGACAGCGGCAGTGCCTTGCTTAGCGGGTCTAGTGCATGCTCCAGCCGCTCTTTAAAGGCGGGTTTCTGCTGGGCCTGCGTGCGCTGTCCGGCCAGAGCGCGCAGGCGTGACCCCAGAACCGACGAGGGGGCGTAGGCCGCGGCTCCGAAGGAAAACACCACCAGAGCGATGGTCAGAAACAACACGATTGCCAGCGCAAATGCCATAGCTCAAACCTGAATCTGAATTACCTTACGGATCACAAAATACCCAATGGTCTGCAGCGTAATTCCACCCACGATCAGCGCGTGCCCCAGCGGGTCATTAAACAAGGGCTGAATAAAACTGGGGTTCATGATCTGCATGACGACGATGATGATCGGGGGCAATGCCATTAACAGCAGCATGGTCAGCCGCCCTTGGGCCGTATACACCCGCACCTGGCGCATGATCTTGAACCGTTCCCGGATCACATAAGAAAGATTATCGAGAATCTCCGCCAGATTGCCGCCGGTCTCGCGCTGCAGCATTACCGCTGTAACAAAGAACTTCACGTCGACCAGCGGTACGCGCTCAGTCAGGTTCAGAAGCGCATCCCGCACCGGCAACCCGAATTTTTGTTCTTCAAAGAGTTTGCGAAATTCCGAGGCTACGGGCTCGGCAATCTCGTTCGAGATGAGTTCCATCGCCGTGGTGAAGGCATGTCCGGCGCGCACTGCTCGTGCGAGTGTGTCGATCGCTTCAGGAAACAACTCCTCGAATTTCTGGAAGCGCTTACTGCGCCGGTAGGAGGCGAACGAATAGGGCAAAATCCCACCCAGAATTGCTCCCATCAACCCGAACAGCAGCGATTCTCCGCCCTTCAGGGACCGGCTGACCAGAAAGCCGACAATGCCGAGCGCCACGGCGCTTATCACGCAAAGGACGAGAATATTGCCGGCGCGAATCCCCATGTTGGCTTGCGCCAGGAGAGTCTGGAGATTCGAGATCTGCGACGACCGGCGCAACAGCTTGTCGAGCGCCGGAATCTCGCTCAGCATCTCGTCGCGCAGCAGCGCGAGTTCTTCTGTGGGGCCGCGCTCCGCGGCTTTCTCCACCGATGCGAGACGTTCCCGCAGCAGGCGAGCCCGGGCGTTGCGGTCGTCGAGTAGCGAGGCGACCACGAACACCAGCAGCGCCACAATCACAAACACGCCGAATGCAATTAGAAATGGCATACCGACTCTGCCCCAGGCAGGTTCTCAAACCTCCATTTGCGATTCGAACATGGCCGCCCGCAAGCGGCAGCCGGCAGTCGCCAGCCGGTCCGCAAACTTCGGCCGGATTCCCGAGGCGCGGAAGGTTCCGCGCACCCGGCCGCTCTCGTCAATGCCGCGCCGTTCAAACGAAAAAATGTCCTGCATGGCAATGACCTCGCCTTCAGTGCCCGTCACCTCGGCGATAGTCGTGACCTTACGCGTGCCATCGGACAGCCGGGCGATCTGCACCACCGCATGAATCGCAGATGAAATCTGGGTTCGAACCGCGCGCTCTGGAATATTGAGATTGGCCATGGAGAACATACTCTCGATGCGCCCCAGCGCGTCCCGCGGCGAATTGGCGTGGACCGTCGTAAGCGAGCCTTCATGGCCCGTATTCATGGCTTGCAGCATGTCAAAAGCTTCCTCGCCGCGCACCTCGCCCACCACGATGCGGTCGGGCCGCATACGCAGGCTGTTGATCACCAGTTGGCGCTGCCGCACTGCGCCCTTACCTTCAATATTCGGTGGCCGGGTTTCCAGGCGGACTACATGCTCCTGCTTCATCTGCAACTCGGCCGCGTCTTCGATGGTGACAATGCGTTCGTTGTTGGGAATGTAGCCAGAGAGCACGTTCAACAAAGTGGTTTTGCCGGCGCCGGTGCCGCCCGAGATCAGCAGGTTCATGCGGCCCTTGACCATCGCCGAAAGCAATTCCAGCATGGGCTCGGTGAGTGTCTTGTTCTCGATCATGTTGCGCGCTGTGACCGGGTCACGGCCAAACCGGCGAATCGACAGGCAAGGGCCATCGATGGCGAGCGGTGGAATGATCGCGTTTACGCGCGATCCGTCCGCCAGACGGGCGTCAACCATGGGGGACGATTCGTCCACACGCCTTCCTACCCGCGAGACGATGCGATCAATGATCTGCATCAGGTGGGCATCGTCTTTAAAAGTGTAGGCGGTGGGCTCCAGCTTGCCCGCACGTTCCACGTAGATCCGGTTGTAGCGGTTTACCAGGATGTCGGAAATAGTCGGGTCTTTGAGCAGCTGTTCGAGCGGGCCAAGTCCGAAAATTTCGTCCAGAATTTCCCGCGCCAACTGTTCCCGCTCGGCAAAACTGAGGGGTACCGCTTCACTGTTCACCGTATTGCGGATCAGCAGCAGGACTTCATCCCGCGCCGCGTCGCCCGCCGTCCGTCCCAATTTCTCCAAATCGAGGCGGTCGAGAATCTTGCGATGCAGGTCGGCTTTTACCTGCTGGTAATCGGCTCTTTCAAACGCCTGCAAATTCGGCATAAGTCACTTAAACCGTCTTGAAGAGAGACCACGCTTTGCGTTTCACATCCACGTCATTTTCGGTCAGGCGCGCTGCCAGTCCCGTGAACGAGCGCGCAATTTCGGTATGGTTCTGATGCATCAGCGGAATCCCGCGGTCAATCGCGGTCGACACCGCAAAGTACTGGTTCGGAATCTTCCACAATAGCTTCACTCCAGAGGCGGCTTCGGCATCCGACTCGGTAAACCCGGGAATCTTGCGAAAGCGGTTGAGCACCAGCCAGACCCGCTCCCGGCCCCCGGTTTCACCGAGATATTGTTGCACGCGCGAGGCGCTCCACAGCGACGCCACATCGGCATGAGCGACCAACAGAACCGTCTTGGAAAGATTACAGACCAGGCGGGTCGTGGCGTCCATGCGCGACGACGCATCGACCACTACATACCGGAAGTGGCCCACCAGCAGATCGAACAGGCGCGCGAATTCCGCCGTCGAAGGTTCCACGGCCGTGGGCATGTTGGGCCCGGCCAGCACCTGCAGGCCTCCAGTGTGCCGGGTCATGAAGCTTTCCAGCAGGGAACTGTCGAGCCGGTGCAGATTGCGAATCGCGTCCGCCACGTTGAACAGCGGCTTCAGGCTCATGTGCAGCGCCGCGTGTCCGAGCGAAGCAATATCCACCAGCGCAACCTGCCCGTGTTCGGACTGCAAAGCCAGGGCCAGATTCACCGCGGTTGTAGTTGCGCCGCTCCCGCCCTTGGCATTGACCACCGTGAATACCGTGCCCCGCGGAGCTTCTTTGTTGACTTTACGCTGCGATGTAGACAGACGCACGAAAGCTTCCAGCAAGTCGTTGGTTGTGGTGGGCCGTTCGATGAATTCACGCGCTCCTGAGCGCATCGCGCTGACAATCACTTGGGGCTGCGACATGCTGCCCACAGCGAATAAGGCTGAATTGGGCAACTCCTGCTGCAGCAGGTCCATCGCCTGCAGTGCGGAAGTGGCATTGCCGGCGGGCACGTCGACCAGAATCACATCTGCATTGGCGCTCTGGATTCTGCGCATCACCGGATCGCTGGCCACCACCGGATAGGTAGCACAGGTGTGCACCACGCGGGCCACGCTCGTTCCATCTACCAGAACCTGGAGAACAGCCCGTTGTTCGCTGTCCTGTGCCACGATGACTACCGAAAGCTCCGGCATAATTCAGAAATCCTTAATGCTGTTAGTTTCGCCCTCGTCGTCTCGCCACCTACTTGATGCTGTCCGGCTTGGTGGCATCGAACTTCTTATTGTCCAGTAAAGGCAGCGGATTCGCCGGCGGCGTCTGATTTTGCGTGCTGGCCGAAACTCGCCGCGCCGTGCACAGCACCATCAACTCCGCATTGCTCTTTTGCATACTCCGGCTGCGGAACAAATTGCCCAGTACCGGAATATCCCCCAGTCCCGGCACCTTGCTCATCAGGCTGGTGACCCGGTTGTCCATCAATCCGGCGATCACAAAGCTCTGACCATCCTGCAACTCGAATTCCGTATCCGCCCGCCGCGTGCTCAGCGCGGGCACAGTGAAACCGGAAATGGTCAGCGCATTGGCAAAGTCCAGAGTGCTGACCTCAGGCTGCACTTTCAAATGGATGTTGCCATTGGGCATGATCACCGGCACAAACTTCAAGCGCACGCCAAATTCTTTGAACTGGATCGTGACCGCATTCGTTCCCGACCCTGGCTGCACCACGGGGAAGGGAAATTCGCCGCCCGCCAAAAAGCTTGCTTCCTTGCCGTTCACCGCGATCAGATTGGGTTCGGCTAGGATTTGCAGAATGTTCTTTTGTTGCAGGTCCTGAATCACCGCGCCCAAATGCAGGTCCGGCCGGAACAAGAAAACGTTGAGCAGGTTGTTGACAGTGAGACTGCTGGAAAATGGCGCCGTGACAGGAGGGCTGGGAAACGAGTCCGTAATGGCCCCCGCGCCAGTGATGCTGCCAAACTGACCGGTGGTGGTCGTCCCGATAGTATTTGCCAGGCCGGTGCTGAAAATGTTGAAGCCCAACTGAGTCAGGGCGGTGCGGTCCACTTCGGCGAACTTCACCTCCAAAAGAACTTCCTGGGAACCGACCGGGCCAAAAGTCAGCACGTTGACCACATTCTTGCTGTAGGCTTCCGCGATCAACCCGGCGCGCTTCTGCACATCTTCAGTGGAGACATGGCCCGACAGCACGATCGCGGAACGCGAAGGTGTAACCGTAATCTGCTCTTCCGGGAAGACTCGTTTTTCTTCTTCCGACGCTGCCGTAGTATCCACGTCCACCCGCAAATCGAAGCTGCGGGAACGTTCCAGATCGTCCCAAATCAAAAGAGATACCTCGCCTGCCGCGCGTCCGTGCACCAGAATCTGGGTAGGAGTCACGACAATCGGGTCAGCTATTGCGGGATCTGTGACCGAAACTCGCTTGATTCGCTCGGTAGTGTTAATCAGGAGCGATTTGCCCACCATGACCCGTAACGGAGCCGAGCCTCGCGCTTCCGGCGCCGGCGCTTGAGTCGACTCCGGCGCGGGTTGCGCGGGGGCTTGCTGGGCATCCGGCGCAGTCGGCGTCGGAGCCTGCTGCCGGGAACTCGCCGGGGATGTAAGCAACACAAGGAAAAAAGCCAGAGACATCATTCCGGCCCACTTGCCAACGTTCATTCTTGCTTTCCTCCCTGACCGGGAGCCGATCGACATGTCTCAGGCCTCGGAGCTACTGATTGTTACTCTTGTCGTCAAACGTGTCGGTGCTTTGCTTGTCGCCGCGAATCACTTGCACCTGATAGGCCGACGGCAAAACTGGCGCGGGTGTGGCCACGACGTGCTTTGTTTTCGGCCGCGGGGCGGGTGGAGCAGCTACGACGGCACCCTTGTACAGCGAGTCGGTTCTAACCGCTCCCTGATCCGTCTGTTTGGTGTCCAGCGGGCTGCGCAAGGCGAGGGTAATCTTGCCCTGGCTTTGCGCCAGCGTGAGCTTCTGCGCATCGTCGGGATGAAACCAGCAGGGTGATGACCGGAGCCACCTGCGGTTGTCCCGAGGAGTTTCGTTCCAGTTTCTGGCCGCTGGCGATCACTGGGACATTTTGCAGCACGGTGTTGGTCTGTTCCTGCTGCCCGTTGCCGGCAGCATTTCCCGTCAAGAGCACATCTACGCGGGTACCGGGAACCACAAAGCCCGCCACTCCAATCACTTCATTGACGCGTACAGAAACCGCCCGCATTCCCGGCGGGATGAGCATGGTCAATCCGGAACCGGCATTCTCGCCGGCGAGCTTGGTAGGAAGAAAAAACTCCCCTCGACTGATCGGCAGGATGACGCCCCGGCCCACGACAGATGCTCTTTGGTGGTAGCAGTTCGCCGGCAAGTCGGCCGCGGGGAAACGGACAACCTTCACATCTTTGTCCTCAACCTTGCTCCCGATGGGCAAATCATTCGCGGCCACCAGCACATCCGCGCCCGGCTGGCTGTTGGATCCCGCGCTGGATTGGAGGTTACGGTAGACGGCCAGGCTCACGAACGCTCCCAGGGCCAAGGCCACAAGTCCGATCAGCATTAGCCGACTGCGATTCATCGAAACTCCTTACCAGTCAAAGCCAGGTTGCTCAACGGCTCAGCCCGGCTGGAAAGCACGACTGCATCTTGCCACACAATTTCGTGATTGACGAACCTCGGATCGCCCCGCAAGGCGGCTGCGCAGGTTGTCCCATTTGCATCCCACCCGGTGGCCAGCCGGGCGAACGCACCATCTTACAGGGCTCCCGAGACAACGCAGGATTCAAATTGCGTTACTCACCGGCGAACTCGTAGCCCGAAAGCTCTGCAGGCTGGACTACTGGACCGAGCTGGCGACGGACGAGAACACGTTGTTGGCATTAGAACCAATCAACCGGATCGTTCCCACTACGATCACCAGGATCACGGCCAACATGACGGCATATTCCGCGATGTCCTGACCCGCCTCCTCTCGCCAAAGTCTTCGAAGATTGTCTCTCATAGCTGATCCTCCTAAAAAGTCGGTCCCGCTGGACCGCGCGGTCCGTGCCAGCCCAGAGTTGCGCAATGGTGCATTTATCTTTTGCGAATCAATGGCTTGCACGGGAAGTCAAAGCCGCTTCGTTGTTCTCCCTTTATGATACCCCGGAGTAGGCTAGGCCACGCCACAATTTGTTGGAGAAAACTACTGGAGAGTTACACTTTGGTTTGGGCGAAAATCTCGGCCAGGTTCATCCTGAGGCTAGTTCCGAGGGCTGCGAAACAGAGCCGCCAACGCTCTACTGGACAGCGCTGGCCACGGACGAAAACACGTTGTTCGCGTTGGAGCCGATCAGGCGGATCGTGCCCACTACAATCGCGAGGACAACCGCCAGCATAATCGCGTATTCCGCGATGTCCTGGCCATCTTCCTTCCACAACATGCCCAAACTATTCATCGTGCACAACCTCATCAACGAGGTAGACCGGGGAGGGCTTGCCCAGGCACGAATCTCGAAGCAATCGCCTTGGCGTGCTCGTTTTCCTGATTCAAGCAAAGAACTCAGGTTTTGATAACGCACAAGCTACACAACGGATCATAAACCAGAAATTAGCAACCTAAGTGCAACTTTTTGCAGACGAAGGTGCTGCCTGCCATTCACGAATGGACTAGGCCCCGGGGCCGTTGGCTCCCAAGATATTATGTAAGTTATTGATACATAAAGCCATGTTTAACACGCCTGTATCCCACAGGCTATGTGTCGGCGACCCGCTCGAGGCAAGACACGTCTCAGGGGAGTTAACTGATCGCCGGAATCAGGGGGCGCGAGAGCGGGGGTGCTTTCGCTCCTACCTCCGCTTTGACGGTTTGAAAGTTATCCTTGACTCGCACTCATGTTTTCGAAATCGACGCGGTGGAAACTCGCTCTGTACTTCGGTGCCATGTTGGCGCTACAGAGCAGCGTGCTTTGGCAGGCGCGTCGGTCGATCCCGGCCGGCCTTCCCGATTTCAGCATTTTCTACACCGCGGCGAAGATTCTGGCGGTTGGGAAGGGACACCAGTTATACGATGACAATCTGCAGGAGACGGTGCAGCGCTCATTTGCTGAACCAGCGGTGGAACGGCGGGGCACGATTCTTCCCTTTAACCACCCGCCGTTTGAAGCGGTTCTGTTTGTGCCCTTGGCGGGCTTGCCTTACTTGACCGCCTATTTCATTTGGGCAGGTGTCAATCTTAGCTTGCTGTTTGGACTCCTCTATCTCCTGAGGCCCACGTTCCCCAGCTTGGGGCAAGAACCATTCTGGTTGTGGTGTCTCGCGGCCCTCGCCTTCTTTCCCATTTTCATCGCTCTTATTCAGGGACAAGACTCAATCCTACTTTTGTTTTGCTACGCCGTGGCGTTCGCCTTCCTCAAGCGTGATGCAGAGGGGCAGGCTGGAGCCTGGCTTGCGTTAGGTCTTTTCAAGTTCAATCTGATTTTGCCGTTTGTGCTGCCGTTTTTTGTCTTGTGGCGCAGGAAAATTGTTGGCGGATTTGCCGTGATTGCGGTTTTGCTGATGACCCTCGGAGCAAACGTTACCGGCTGGCGGGGGTTGTTGAATTATCCGGAGTACGTATGGCTGACGGAGCACGATCGCAGGTACGTCTGGAACATGCCGCACGGAAACATCGCCAACCTCCGAGGCATGGTGCAGGCTGTGTTCCATGGCGTGGAGAAGCCCTTGCCGAAAATCCTTTTGTTTGTGGTCTCCGCGATTCTTGTCGTAGCCATCGTTTTGGTATGGCGCAGGGCCAACTTCCTTTCGTCTTCGGCCCTTTCGCTAGCATTTGCCCTGGGCCTTATGGCGACTGTCCTCGTCAGTTATCACATTTACGTGCATGACCTGAGCATATTATTTCCGGCGATCTTGATCGTCCTGGAATTTCTCAGCCATGCTCCAGCGATAGCGCCATGGAAGAAGAGCGGTTTGTACGGTTGCATTTTTCTGCTTTTCTGTAGCCCGGTCTATCTCTTACTGAGTTTGCGTTTCGGCCAGTTGCAACTACTGGGTTGGGTGTTGCTGGCCTTTGTTCTTATTCTTCTGAACTCCACGACGAGTACATTCGACGCAGCAACAGCACCCCCAGCATTGGTAGATAAATGAACACCACCGTCCATCGCCCGACTTGCGTGAAGCTGTAGGGCACGTGATACCAGCGCCAGATTCCCGCTCCCCAACTGAAAAATGCGGTCCAAAGCAATTCGCGTGGCGTTTTCGGGATCAGCCACAGAATGAACGAATCGAAAAACCAGCGCTGCGGCACCAAAGCCGAAAGAATGAGCACCCAGGCGTCACGCCGGCGAAACGCCAGCAGAGAGAGCGCGAGCAGCGGCCCGGGCAGAACCAGCAACGGTACGAAGTACTGATAGTTCCGCAGTTGGCCAAGCCAAAACCAGGGCCAGCGTGGGATGATTATCAGCGTAATCGCCAAAAGCAAAACACACCCCAGCAACCCGCGGCGGCTGAGATGAGTCAGCGCAATGGGTAAGCCCACTTGCGGCTTTACTAGCGTCACGGGCAATAGCACAGGCAGGAAGGCGGCGGCCAGGATCAGCGGCGCCCACTGCACGGCCAGGAGGCCGGCCCAATAAGGATAAGCCAGGAATACGAGCAATCGGTGATAGCCGTGACGAGTCACGGCGAACGCCAGTAGCGCCGAGCTGAGGCCGTAGAAGCTGCCGGCGGCCACCTCGGGACGTAACCAGATGAAGGGCAGCGCGAAGACGCCTGCCGTCAGCGGGTACTGCTGCAACGGCGTGTCATAGGGATTCTTTCCGGCGAGCAAGTAGTGGGCAGCTCGAAGCGCCCAGCTGAAATCCGCCGCTCCCTGATGAAGGCGCACCTGCAAGAACCAGCAAAATATTCCGCTGGCGAGGCCGATGGCTGTCGCAACGAGCAGGCGCAGTCGCATAGTAGAAAGGGGGCGTTCCGCATACGTTGTAACATGTGGCCGTTCGGTTGTGAGCGGGCAACTTGCGGAGAGACTCAAAATTCGGCTTCCTTCTGGCGATTCTTATGGGCGGCAGCATGTGGTTCTACGTGCAACACATCTTGATTCCTTATCAGCAGGCGGATGCGTTGGCGCGTAGCCGTCCCCGCGGCAATCTTTCCGACCTTTATCCTCGCTGGCTGGGCGCGCGCGAATTGTTGTTGCATCATCGCGACCCCTACAGCCCGCAAGTCACTCGTGAGATCCAGGAGGGGTATTACGGCCGCGCGCTTGACCCGAACCGGCCCAACGATCCTATAGATCAGCAGGGCTTTGCCTATCCTGTGTATGTCGTTTTCGTTCTGGCTCCGACTCTCCCGCTGCCTTTTTCTGCCGTGCAGGTTATCTTTCGCTGGTTGCTCGTGGCTCTCACCGCAGCCACCGTGTGGTTGTGGTTGCGGTTTCTAGCCTGGCGGCCTGACTCAACCACGACAGGCATTTTGGTAGTGTTGACGCTAGGCAGCTTTCCGGCCCTTCAAGGATTCAAGCTTGAACAACTCAGCCTGCTCGTCTGCGGCCTGATCGCCGGTTGTGCGGCATTGCTTGCGAGCGGCTATCTTGCGCTGGCGGGGATCTTTCTAGCCTTGGCAACTATCAAGCCGCAGCTCACATTGCCCTTTGCCGGCTGGCTGATGGTCTGGGGGTTAGCCGATTGGCGCGCCCGGCGCAACCTGGTCTGGGGATTCGTCGGCACCATGACCGCGCTGATCGCAGGCGGCGAATTGCTGCTGCCAGGGTGGATCGGCCGTTTTCGGGATGCTGTAAGCGACTATCGCGAGTACGCCGGCGGCGCAGGCTCAGCGCTCGACGTGCTGATTACGCCCGCAGTCGGAAAGATAGTTGCCTCTTTGATTGTGCTCGGGGTTGTTTGGGCATGCTGGCTGGTCAAGCGCCAACCGGCAAAAAGCGTGCCCTTCGCCCTCGTGTCGTCGATGGTCTTAACCGCAACTGTGCTGGTTATTCCCACCTTCGCGCCCTATAACCAGCTCCTCCTCTTGCCGGGAATTTTCCTGCTGTCGCGTGGCTACCGAGAAATCTGGGGGAGCGAATGGCCCCAACGGGCCGCCGTCCTGGTTTGTGCTTTACTGATCTTGTGGCCTTGGCTGGCGGCCGCGGGGCTCACGATGGCATCGGTGGTGCTTCCGGCCGCAACGATTCAACGGGCCTGGCAACTGCCGCTCTACACCAGCTTAGAGATCCCTTTGGCGGTTCTCGCCCTCTTGCTGGTCTATACCCGCAGGCTGTTGAGCAGGGAGAAAATAGCCCTCAGGGCGGAATAGCCTCAAGGCGCGACTTGCGTTGCCGCATGTACAGGGGTACGCTTCTTGAACTTTGGGTTGCGCGTGCGCGGGGGTGGGATGAAGTTAAAGATCGACAAGCGCGAGGCCAACGGAATTACCATCCTCAGCTGCCAGGGGCGAATCATGTTCGGAGAAGACAGCAGCGGTCTGCGCGACGCGGTCCGCCAGGCTCTCAGTGGCACCCGCAACGTGGTCGTGAACCTTTCGCAAGTGACTTACATTGACAGTGGGGCCCTGGGAATGCTGGTAGGCTTGAGTGCCGCCAGTAAGTCAGAGGGGGCACACATCAAGCTGGCGGCCCCGAGCCAGCGGTTGCGCGACGTCCTGCATACGACCAAGTTGCTGAGCGTTTTCGAAGTGTACGACACAGAAGAAGAGGCTTTGGCATCCGCGGGAGGCGCGACCGCCTAAGGTATCGGGGCATTGGCCAGGTTGAGGCGGCCGTCAGCGGCAACGTAGCCGAAGTGCAGGCCCTTCCCGCCGAAGGCCAATCCTGTCATTATTTGATTGACACTGAGGAGTGTTTGTTAGCGCTAAATGGCTTTCCAACCGATTACGGGACCTAAGTCTTCACCGGGTGCGGGGCTCTTTCCCACTGTCGTCTTTGTCCAGGGCAATGAGCAACGCACGCTGAACCTCGACCACACTCCATTCACCGTCGGGCGAAAGGTGGATAAGGACCTGGTGATCGCTGATCCTCGTGTTTCCCGCGACCACGCAGTGATTGCCTCAGAAAACGGCCAATTCTACGTGCTTGACCAGGGCAGCAAGCACGGAACCTTCGTCAACGGCGAACGGGTCGACCGCCGGACTCTGGAGCGCAACGACCGGGTGGAGTTTGGCGTCCGCGATGTGGCCTACGTCATTTTTCATCCTCAGCATGCCACTTCGAATACGGCCCGCGAGTTCTTGAGCCAGATCTCCGGCATTCACATTTCCACCGAAGCCACCGACCTGGAAAAGCTGACGTTATTTCTGGAGGCGGCCCGCAAGCTGAACACAACCGGTGTGCTCGACGAGATTCTGGTGATCCTGCTGGACGCAACTCTCAAACTCACGCGCGCGGAACGCGGTTACGTTTTCATGAAAACGGAAGAAGGCACGCTGCGCCTGGCCGCCGGACGGAACTCCAAAGGCGAGTTGCTGTTGGATGACAAGACTATTTCGCACTCTATTCTGGACGATGCGCTGAAATCCAATTCTGAGTTTGTGCTCACCGATACCAGCCGGTCATTGGACTTCGCCGGCCGGCAAAGCATTGTGACCTACGACCTGCGCACCGTGATTTGCATTCCGTTGCGCAAGCCCCAGGTGCAAGCCACTCGCGAACCACAGGCCACACCGCCGGCCGAACCCAACACGGGCGAGGTCATGGGCGCACTCTATGTGGATTCGCGGTTCGCTTCCCGCGATATCTCGAGCGTAAGCAACGACATTCTGCGCGCCATCGCGACAGAAGCTGCCTCTTTGATCGAGAACGCCCGCCTGGTGCAGGCGGAAGAGGCCGCCCGCCGCTATCAGCAAGAACTCTCGATTGCGGCCTCCATCCAGCAGCGATTGATGGAGGTGACGATTCCCGATGTCCCGTTTGCCCGCCTCAAGGGTCGCAATCTCTCTTGCAAAGAGATTGGGGGCGATTTTTTTGACGCGGTGAACACCGAACAGGGACTGACGGTCGTACTGGCCGACGTCAGCGGGAAGGGAGTGTCTGCGGCGCTGCTGGCCTCGACTTTGCAAGGCATGATCTATTCCCAGCTCAGCGCCGGCATTCCTTTGAAAGACATTGTGGCGGCGGCCAACAGTTTTTTCACCCATAAACATATCGGTGAGAAATACGCGACGTTAATCCTGGCGCGTATCCGGCGCGATGGTGAGCTGGAATACGTGAACTGCGGCCACGTTCCGCCGTTGTTGGTTTGCAATAACGAAGTGATTCGGCCCCGCCATGGGAACCTTCCGGTCGGCCTGCTTCCGGACGCCACGTACGAAAGTGACATTTGCCAGTTGCACGCCGGCGACCGATTGATCATGGTCACCGACGGTGTGACCGAAGCGGAAAATGCCCGTGGAGACTTTTTCGAGGATTCACGGCTGGAAACTGTGGCCGCCAAGAATCCGACCCTGGAAGGAATTTTCGCCGCCGTGGCCGATTTCTGCGGCGGCACGCCCTTGAGCGACGACTGCACCGTCGTCGAACTTTCCTACACAGGTTAGGTCTTCTCGCGCTTCCGCTTGCTAACGTGCGTTTTCTTCTCCGTCGTTCCTGCCTCGTGTATTCTTTGCCGCATGAACTTCACTTTGCTTGATTGGTCAGCCGTCATCGCCTATCTGGCCATCACCCTCTTCCTCGGACTCTACTTCCGGCGGCGGTCGGGCAAGAGTGTTGACGACTACTTCGTTTCTGGTCGCAATGTTTCCTGGTGGCTGGCGGGAACGTCGATGGTGGCGACGACGTTCGCCGCCGACACGCCGCTCGTGGTGACCGGCCTCGTCTATACCCAGGGAATCGCGGGGAACTGGCTGTGGTGGGCGTTTCTGCTCTCCGGCATGATGACTGTGTTTCTCTTTGCCCGACTGTGGCGGCGTTCCGGTTTGCTGACTGATGTGCAATTTGCAGAAATGCGTTATTCCGGCAAGCCTGCCGCGTTCCTGCGTGGATTTCGCGCCATCTATCTCGGCCTGCTCATGAACTGCCTGATCCTGGGCTGGGTGACCAAGGCCATGACGAGTATCGTGGCCGTCACACTCGGGGTCAGCGATCAGAAAGCGCTCGCGATCTGCGTTTTATTCCTGATTCCGTTCACCGGGGTCTACGTGGCTCTGGGCGGGCTTTGGGGCGTGCTCTGGACCGATCTGTTCCAGTTTGCGCTCAAGATGTCGATTGTCATTGGAGTTGCGTGGTTCGCGGTCTCAGCGGCAGGAGGAATGCCGACGCTGTTAGCCCGGCTCGCCGAAATGCGAACCGCTGCTGGACCGGGAACCGGAGACCCGACCGCATTCTTTCCGGATTTTTCACGCCCGATTTCCGCCGAAGCTCTTTGGGTTCTGCCCGTGCTGACTTTTCTAGTGAATATTGGATTGCAGTGGTGGGCATTCTGGTATCCCGGGGCGGAGCCGGGTGGCGGCGGATACATCGCGCAACGGATCTTCAGCGCGAAAGATGAACGCAACGGCTTGCTTTCCGTTCTCTGGTTCAATGTGGCCCATTACGCCTTGCGTCCCTGGCCGTGGATCCTGACTGCGCTTGCGGCAATCGTCCTCTATCCCCACCTCGAACATCCCGAATCCGGATACATGCTTGTCGTGAGCCAGCACGTTCCTCCGGCGCTGCGCGGGATCGTGGTTGCCGGATTCATGGCTGCATTCATGTCTACGATCGCCACACAACTGAACTGGGGCGCTTCCTACCTGGTTTCGGATTTTTACCGGCGCTTTATTCGCCGGGATGCGGATGATGCGCATTACGTCCGCGTTTCTCGCTTGGCAACGATTCTTCTGGTGATCGCTTCGGCTTTGGTTTCGGTTTTGCTGGCCGACATCCGGTCGGGCTGGCAAGCTGTGCTGGAAGTGGGAGCGGGAACCGGTGCCGTTTACCTCCTGCGCTGGTACTGGTGGAGGATCAACGCCTGGAGCGAAATCTCCGCGATGACCACTGCGCTGATCATGACCGTGTTGCTGCGCTGGGCAGCGCCGTTCTCGGGTACCAGTCCGGTGGTTTTTGCCAAATCGGCTTTGACCACAACTCTAGTCACAACGCTGGTTTGGCTGATCGTGACCTTTGCTACGAAACCCGAGCCCGAGGCTCTGTTGCTGCAGTTCTACAGGAAAGTACGGCCTCAAATCACGGGATGGAAACACATTGCCGAACTGGCGCCGGAAATTCCCGCAACGCGAGACTTGGGCCGGAATCTCCTTTGTTGGGTCCTGGGCTGTGCCATGGTGTACCTCGCCCTGTTCGGGCTAGGGCAGGTCTTGCTGGGGCCGGTCGGAAGCGGTCTGATCTTATTGCTGATTGCCGCCATTTGTGCGGGAGCACTTTACTCTAACATTTCGCGCAGCGAGTGGACGCTGACGGACTGAGCCGAACAGCCGAAGAACGCACACTGTTCTTAATCACTCGACCGTCACCGTGTAATCAACTCCCTCCCAACGCTCTTCCAGCGGCCAGTAAAAAGTAAACACCACTTCGCGGCTCGATGCCAGGTCGTCCGTAGGCAAGTCAGCCAGATACGCCCCCAGGGGATCGCGTGTGTCAAGGTCGTGGGGAGTTTTCCAGCCGTCCGTACTCCACCGAATGCGTGCGGGTGAGGGCAGGACCAGGCGGAGCTTTTTCCCCCGAGGCATCGTGCGGCACTTGTTGTTGAACCGCCATTCGAAATGCGTTGCTCGGGTTTTCCCAACCAGATAGCGCTGAACGGTCACCCGCGGCTGGTCAAAAATCTTGCCATCGCGTAGCGAGCGCCGTAGCTTGATGTATTCCGCGTGGGCCCAGACCAGAGGACAGGCGGAGCCGGTGGGCTTTCCCAGAAACAGCTCGCGCTCCGGAATGTCTGGCCCGTCCCACACTTGTTCTGGAATCAGGCGTCCGCCTTCGGTAGAAAACTCGATTGTTCGAAGAAGCTGTTCGGCTACCTGGGGTCGTCCTGCCGCCAGTTCGTAGTGGGCGCGCTCACCGGCCAGCAACGGCCAAGGCCGTCCCACGCCGGTTCCGTCAAAGGGAGAGCCGTCTTCGTGTTCGCCATAACCATCTCCGTTATAGCGGTACCAGCAGGGGCCTTGCGGCAGATTCACTCGCAGCAGGGAATCGATGATCTTGATGGTGTTGAGGATGCGCGGATCGTCCGGTGCCCGCAGTCCAAAGCGCACCAGCGCCAGCGCATCGGGGCTGATGAGGTGCGTGGCTACATCGGAACTTTGGCCGGGCGGCCGGTTCTTGATGGCCACAAATCCCTCCAAGGGAGACGCGGCATCGCAAGTCTCAGGCGGCGCAATCCGAACGTAGTAGCCTTCGACTCCCAACTGCCGCGCCAAATCGCTGCCCGTGGCATAGCACCAACGCTCGATGTTTTCGTTCCAGCAGTCCGCGGTCTGGCGGAGAGCATCTGCGATCTCCTTCTCCCCGATACCTTCCGCCATGTCGGCTGCACAAATCAATCCCGCGACTTCGACAGCGACGGTAAATGGCGAATAGCCGGCGTCCTCTTCCCAGCGATCTTGCTGGGTGACCGGGCCGTTCCGCAAGATGTAACCTGCGGCCCGGCGCACCAGATTCCACCAGCGTCTAGGTTCTCCGAGGGCGTAACGGGCTTCGCGCCGCAGCAGGTCGACAAGCAGAATGGGAAATGCGGTTTCATCCATTTGCACGCCGCCCCAGTAAGGACGCCCATCCAGCCAGAAGTTCTGCGCCCAGTGGCCATCAGCTTCCTGTGTAGCCTCCAGATAGTGAAGCACGCGCAAGGCGTCGGGCTCGGAGCCGGCCGCCTGAAACCCTCCGGCGGTTTCCACCAGGTCGCGAGGCCATACGATGTGGTATCCGCCCAGGTCCTCGTCTCCTTTGCTAAAGCCCCAGGGAATCGAGAGGCTGGCGATCACGCCTCCCAGAAAATCCTTTGATTCATGAGAACGTAGGACGGCCACGCTTGCCCGGTAGAGATCACGCTCCCGCGCAGGATGATCCAACTTCAGCAATCCCTCGTGCCAATGACGCCAATGCCAGACGTACTGATCCCGCAGGTCCTCGTAGGGCTCGAGCAGGCTTGATCGCGCATGTTGTCCCGCCTCTGACCAGATTCCACCGAAACCCAAGGCTAGAAGGAATTCACCGCCGCAAGCGGCCAGATCAATCTCCCCAGTGAGCGCGACGTTGCCGTTTTCGGCGCGGGTATAGTCCCAGGTCATCTGGTAATTTCGCGAGAGATCGCGCCAGCCATCGGAGAAACCCGAAAATCCCACCGCCATCTTGCGCCACGGAGAGGAACAGGCGAACGCCAGCGCGGTGTCGCTGCGATGGGCGAAGAGCATCGGGACGCCCTTGTAGTCGCCCACCCAGCCGGTGTTGCCCGTGCCAAAATTCGCCAGATGCGGAGCCAGCAGGGCATACAGACGGTAATCGGAGAGACTGCCTTCCAGGGGGTCAAAGCGGATTTTCTGCAGCACGACATTGCGATAGGGGTCGGTCATCACTTCTTTCAAGATCCGGTATCGACCCTGCAAGTGGGTGCTGGTCAGTTGATAAACGGGAACTCCTGGTTCAATGGCAGCATTTTCAAACGTGCAATTGCGTTTCTCCTCCGAGAAGAATCTGGCGCCGTCCGTAACAATGAGTCCCAAGTCACGGGTGCAGGCCTGATCGACGCGGGGGAAATAAATCTCATTCACAATCCCGTGGCTCAGGGTGAACCAGACCTTGCTGTGAAGATTTAATGCGGTGCCGATACCGGTCTTCGCGCTCGAGGTCCAGCGCGGCGCAATACCCGGCCATCCGGGCGCAAAACGCTCAGCATCACTCACAGAGATTGTTCCTTAGGGCAGGGGATCATTGTCGCAGCTGGGCCCGCAAGACAATGTCCGCAACCTTACTGTAAAATTGCTGAAAACGGAAGAGAGTGAGGATGAATGGCTAAGATCGCCAAAACAGCAGACCGCAAGAAGGTAATGGATACCTCGAAGAGTACCGATTGTCCGAAGTGCGGCAAATCAACCCGCATCGTGAAGCGCGTAAAAGACCGCGAACGCGGCGTTCCCGGCGGGATTTTTATTTCTTGCTCAGCTTGTGATTTCTACGAAAAGTTGTAGGCAGGTAGGCGGAAGGCCGCAGGGCACATACTCGTTCAAGCACTGACTGCCAGACTCATTTGTTCGAGAATCGATTTGGCCTCGGCGGCCGGATTGGCGGCCGCAGTGATTGGACGCCCCACCACAATGTAGGTTGCGCCGGCGGCGATCGCTTCCGCGGGTGTGACCACCCTTGCCTGATCGGCACGATCGGACCCGGCGGGTCGCACGCCCGGAGTGACGATCACGAATTCGTGGCCAAATTCGTTGCGCAGCGCAGGAGCTTCACGCGCCGAGGTGACCACGCCATGGCAGCCATCGGTGAGGGCCAACGCCGCCAGGCGCAATACCTGATCGACCACGCGACCCCTTAGCCCGACCTTGTTCAGATCGTCGTCTTCCATGCTGGTGAGAACCGTTACTCCCAACACTAACAACGCCGGATTCGCCTCCCGCGCCGCCTGGCTGGCCGCGCGAAGCATCTTGCCGCCGCCTGCCGCGTGCAGCGTCAACATGCTGACGCCCAGCTTCGCCGCCTCCGTAACTGCCGATGCCACAGTATTGGGAATGTCGTGGTACTTGAGATCGAGAAAGACCCGCCGTCCGGACGTCACCAGGTCGCGCACCACTTGCGGCCCCTCAGCCGTGTAGAGCTGCATGCCCACTTTGTAGGTGGACGCACTGTCGCCCACGTCCGCCACAATTTTTCTTGCGGCGGACGCGGACGAAACATCCAGGGCCACGATCAAGTGCTGTCGCGGATCGTACATTCAAAAAGAGTGTAAGAGATTTGAAGGAAATCTGCTACGGCCGGTAGGTGATGGGCCGCAACACGGCCATTCTCTGTGGCTCTTGCACCACATCCAGGCGGACTCTTTGCAAGCCCTGGGCCTTAAATTGGAGTACGCGGGCAGTGCTGTAGGAGACGTCAATGATGCGTCCGGGCACAATCGGCCCGCGATCATTGATGCGCACCACAACCGATCTGCCATTACGCAGATTGGTTACCCGCACTTGGGATCCAAGCGGCAGACTCGGGTGCGCTGCGGTCAGGTCGTACATGTTGTACGGTTCACCGCTGGCCGTCGCCTTGCCTTGAAAGTCGGTTCCATACCAGGAGGCAGTACCCACCTGATAGGCCTTGGATCGCCTTGAAATCGGAATCGGGCTACTTCGGGTCTTTGCAGACTCTGAGCTGGTTGGCCCCTGAGCTGCCCCGAGGCCGGCGAAGAACAGGATCGCCAGTCCGTGAGCAATACGTCTACGCATTCAGTCACCTCTCATCTCTAAAGTCGTACCTCAGTACGTACCTCCCTACCCCAGATTGCCGAGGACTTGTAGATGCCGACCTCGCCTACCAGTTTGCCAAGGATTGGGAGATGCTACCGGGGGGTTCGGCCAGCTGTCAATCGCTAACGGGACATGAAAAGGTAATCAGGGAGTAATGGTTATCTCACGTAACCTGCTGTTTATCTTAAGATATGGTTCGTATGTTACTGGTTACAATGCCATTGACATGTTTATCATATGGTAAATAATGCCTCCGATCGATGCCCAGAAATTATTACATTGCTTTTGTTTTCAGTAGCTTGAGAGAAAAATGTCTGTGATCGACGGTAACTGTGAATTATCAATCATTTGCCGGGGCGATCTTGCCAAACAAACCAAAGAAGTGCGGGATTGGCTCTGGCATTTGCAATGGCGCTTATTTCCGCTAGATTTCCTATATGCCCCAAACTCCACGCGTCGTGCTCACCATTGCCGGGTTCGACCCTTCGTCGGGTGCCGGGGTGACGGCTGATCTTAAGACCATGGCGGCCCACGGCTGCTACGGAATAGCCTGTATAACCGCCCTCACAATTCAATCGACGCAAGGAGTGCGCCGGGTGGAGGTAGTCTCGCCCCAATTAATCCGCGAGACCCTCGACGAACTCGCGCGGGACATCGAAATCGACGCCGTTCACGTCGGCATGCTTGGGTCGGGTAGGGTCGCAATGGCGGTAGCCGATTTCCTGGGGGAGGCTAAGCCGCCAGGGGTCGTTGTCGATCCCATTCTGAGGTCTTCTTCCGGGACCGCTCTGATCGACGACGCAGGCACGAGGGTGTTGATAGATCGGCTCTTGCCTCTGGCAAGCGTCATCACTCCAAATGTGGATGAAGCTGCGGCCTTGACCGGTCTGGAAGTCTCAAACCCCGAGCAAATGAGAGCAGCGGCGGTCCGGCTGCATGAGATGGGGGCGCAGGCTGTCGTAGTTACCGGCGGGCATCTTGAGAAAGCGATCGATCTCTTGAGCTTTACCAGCAGGCGCGGCGTCCAGCAGGAGATTTTCAAGTCGCAACGACAGCGCTCAAACTTCACGCATGGGACCGGATGTGCCTTCGCGTCCGCGCTGGCCTGCCATCTGGCCCTGGGTAGAGGGCTTCCAGAGGCAGTTCTCTTAGCGAAGGTCTACGTCTCTGGGGCTATTTCCCACGGGCATCCTTTGGGCCGAGGCATAGCACCGGTGCACCATCTTTATCGCATGCACCAGCAACGGCGCGCGCTAATAGCTGACACCGAACCGGTCGTGTGAACCGAACAGCACTGGTGTGAAACGGGAAAAGGACGGGAAGAAGAATCTAGTCCTTGGCAGGAGGCGACTTCTTGAGGAGAATTCCAGCTACGAAAGCTGCCACCGCAGCCAACAGCCATTGCATGCGGTAAGACTGGATTGCCTGAAAATCAGACCAAGTCTGCGCGGTGAAGATAACACTGACCGCCAGAACTGCCAGCAGACATCCGATGCCCGCGAGAAAGGCGACCAGCGACGTCACTCCCAAACCTAAACCTTGTTTCACGCGGTGGAATTCGAGTGCTTCGAGAAATCCAAGGTTGCGGGGCCATTTCCACTTGCCGCTGAGGCCGGTTTCGCGGCCGGTCCCGCACAAGTAGCAGAAGCGGGCGCCCGCCATGAATTCGGTGCCGCAACCGTCGCAGACTTCTACCATGCCGATGAGGGAACCCGGCTGGCTTGCCGGTGGCTGCCAGAACTCTTTGGACGCGTCGCGCGCAACTTCAGACATAACCACCTCTTTTTCCTATATTTTCTACATCGCAAGCCGATAGCCAAAGCTTCCGCAAGATAACTTATTGAAACTGCGCCTATTCGCACGGTTCTTGCGCCCCCACCCGCAGGCAGCATGGGCAAGAATTACCGCGTTCACTAGGAAAGAAGTGTCGCGGTTGATTATAAGGTCACCGTTTCGCGTTGATGGAAGCGTACAGATGACCTTCTTGGTTCGCACACCGCGAATCTGTTCGAGTACACTAAGGACACAACACCTTCGACTCGAGACTGCCGACTTGCTTCTGAGGGTTCCACTGTGCGGGATTGCGCTGCTGGCCGTGCTGTCGCTTGGAATGATCGCCCCACCGATTTCAGCGGCGGCCGAGACCCTCTCATACCGTCCTACTGACCCGCTGAACGTTACTGCGTTCGATCACTTTTACAATCTGGATTACGATCGCGCGGTTCAGGAATTCGAGCAGATCGCAGCCCGCCACCCCGACGATCCTTTCGCGGTGAATCACTTGCTGACAGCGGTGCTGTTCCGCGAGCTTTACCGCATCGGTGCGCTCAACTCCGGCGATTTTGCCAATGACAGTTTTATTCACGCCGCCCACCGTCCCGCAGATCCTAAAGTGCAACAGCGCATCAGGGACCTGGTGCAGCGGGCACTTGATCTCGAAGAGAAGCGGCTGGCGGCCAATCCCAAAGACGTCGACGCGCTCTACGCCCGAGGGGTGACGCGAGCTCAATTCGCAACCTACACCGCCTTGGTGGAACGTGCCTGGTTTTCAGCCCTGCGGAACGCCCTGGGCGCGAGGCACGACCACGAACGCGTTCTCGAGCTGGCTCCAGGCGACGTGCAGGCAAAGCTCATTGTGGGCGCACACAACTACGTACTCGGAAGCCTTCCGTGGGGCATCAAGGTCGCCGCCGCCATGGTGGGGCTCGGAGGCAACAAGCAGAAAGGCATCGAATATCTGCAAGAGTGTGCCGAGGGCAAAGGTGAAACCAGTGTGGATGCCAAGATCCTGCTGGTGGTCTTTTTGCGCCGCGAGGGGCGCAATGAGGAAGCCCTGGCGGTGGCGCGCGACTTGATCGCCAGCTATCCGCGGAACGCGCTTATGGCCCTAGAGGAAGGGAATTTACTGCGCTCGCTGGGTCGGCCGCAGGAAGCTGCCGCCGCTTATCGAAAAGTCTGGCAAGTGGGCCAGGAAAACTTCTATCCCGGAACCGTCTATCAGAGCGCCGCGCTCAGCCTGGGGGACCTGCTGCGTACTCAAAAGGACTACACGGGCGCGGCGGCCGCTTACGAATTGATGAGTCATGCGGCTCGTCCTGACCCCGACGTGCTGCAGAGAGCGAATCTGGGCGCCGGGGAAATGTACGACCAGCTTCAGAAGCGCGACCAGGCCGTGGCCAAATATCAGGCCGTGATCGCGGCCAACGCGAATACGCTGCCCGCCGAGGTCGCGCGCAAGCATGTGAAAGATGCTTACCGTGAGTAGGAAGGGAACTTAACCGGCGAAACCTGCGTATCCTAGGAAGGAGGGAGTTATGTATTGCAATTATTGTGGCAAAGTCATTCAGGATGACGCCAACAACTGTGCCTACTGCGGCAAGCGAGTGGGTGCGGTTCTGGCCCGCAAGCGTTTGCTGCGCCCTCGCGTGGGACGCAAAATCGCCGGGGTCTGTGCCGGATTTGCCGAGTATTTCGATCTCGATGTTGCGCTGGTTCGCCTGATCTGGCTGTTGGTGGCGGTTTTCACCGGCGTCGGGCTGCTGGCTTATCCCATTGCATGGATCATAATGCCGGAAGAGCCGAAAGCGCTTGCGCTGCCCGCAGGTGAACACGCGACAAATCCTCAGTGATGACGTTTCAACTCGGGCTGCTTCGCCAGGCGACATGTGCTTGCACTTTTGCCAAATGAACCACGTTCATAGCGGCGACGCTGAAATTGCCTATCAGATCTTGGGCAGCGGGCCTCCGGTGGTCTTGCTGCATCCGCTTACCGCGAGTCATGAATTTTGGCTTCCTTCTGCTCAGGCGCTAACCTCGCGCTACAGGCTGATTCTGCCGGACCTCCGCGGCCACGGTGACTCTGAAATCGGCGAGGGTCCGGCAACTATGCAAAAACACGCCGCCGACCTTATTTCGATTCTGGGTGATGCCGGCATTGATAAAGCTGCATTCGTGGGAATCTCTCTGGGAGGCTACATTTTGTTTGAGTTCTGGCGGCGGGCCCGGGAGCGCGTCCAGGCGCTGGCGCTATGCAATACCAAAGCAACTGCGGACACTTCCGAGGCGAAAGCAGAACGATCGCGAGCAGCTGCCGATGTCGTGGCGCGGGGAGTTGAACCCTTTCTGCAAAGCATGGTGCCACGTTATTTTGGCCAGACGACACGGAATACCAGGCCGGACCGCGTCGAAGCCGGTTTGCGAATGATGCAGAAAATGTCTTCCCAAGCCCTTGCCCAAGTGCAGTACGGCATGGCCGAGCGCCCGGATTCCGTCGCTACCTTGAAAACGATCAACGTTCCTACGCTAATCGTGACCGGCGATGAGGATGTTTTGACCGGGCGGCCTGAGGCCGAGTTGATGCAGCGCAACATTCCGGGCAGCGCAATGATAGTCGTGCCTAAAGCCGGTCATCTCTCGCCATGGGAGCAACCGGAAATGGTCGGGACGGCCCTGCGTCAGTTTCTAGATTCGGTTGTGAACCTCTGATTGGTGGCGATCGCGAAACTGCTACCGGCCTTTGCTACAATTCTCTCGCCATGATTGACACTTTCCTAGTTGCCGAGAAAACGGTGGTCAACGCCAAGGGCGATGGGCCGACAGTTGACGTAACCTCGGCGGTGTCCCGCGTCTTCTTGCTTAGCCTCAACATTACGAACATTGTGGAACAGGAGTCTCTTGACTTAAGCATCCTCGGCTCGCCCGATGGAGCCACTTGGGGCGCGAAGCCGCTGGCTGCTTTCCCGCAGAAATTCTATCGGGGAGAACATCCGCTGCTTCTCGACCTCACGGCGAATTCCGATGTCAGGTTTATGCGGGCCCATTGGGAAGTCCACCGCTGGGGGCGAGGCAGCGAGACGCCGATGTTTAAGTTCGGTCTCTCCATCAAGGAAGTTCCCTCGGAAATTCTCAAGGAAGCCGCGGAGCAGGGCAAAGCATTCGCCTGATTCAGCCATCGGCCACCTAAGCCAGCCATGGAATCTCCCACTACAGTTGTGGTTCGCCCGGCCAGGAACGTGATGGGCACACTTTCCTTGCCTGGGGACAAATCGATTTCGCATCGCTACGCCATGCTGGCAGCCCTTGCCGAGGGAACCACGCGACTCGAGAATTTCTCAACCGGAGCCGATTGCGGCAGCACGTCTGGATTGTCTGAAGGCCCTCGGTATCCAGTGGGAGCGAGACAGTGACCGCGTCGTGATCGAGGGTCGCGGCGGAAATTTGGCTGCTCCCAAGGCGCCACTCGATTGCGGCAACTCCGGATCGACCATGCGGATGCTGAGCGGCATCCTGGCTGGTCAGGCGTTGACGAGTGAACTGGTCGGCGACGAGTCTCTGTCACGGCGTCCCATGGCTCGGGTCATAGTGCCTCTAGAACGGATGGGCGCCCGAATCTCCGCCGGCCCAGAAAACCGGCCGCCCCTGCGTATCACTGGCGGCGGCCTGAAAGGGATTGCGTACTCCATGCCGGTTGCCAGCGCGCAGGTGAAGACCGCATTGTTGTTTGCCGGGCTGTTTGCCGAAGGCGAGACATCGGTCACTGAGCCAGTTCGCACGCGCGATCATGGAGAACTGGCTCTGCGTGCCTTTGGTGCAGACTTGACCCAGCTAGGCAATACGGCGAGCATTCGTGGCGGACAGAAGCTTCGCGCGCTTGAAGCTACCGTCCCAGGCGATCTCTCCAGTGCCGCTTTCTTCATGTGCGCAGCAGCGCTGTTTCCCGACTCTCAACTCGTGATCAGCGATTTGCTGTTGAATCCCACCCGGGCTCGTCTGCTTGAGATCATGATTTCCCTTGGGGTCGGAATCTCGATAACGAGTATGGAAGAGCAGCATGGTGAACTGCGCGGCACAGTGCGAGTGGAAGGGCGAGAGCTTCGCCAGGCCACCATCGCCGGTGCGGATACGGCGGCGCTGATTGATGAAATCCCGGTCCTGGCGGCGATTGCTCCCTACACGGAACAGGGAATTGAGATTCGGGATGCCCGCGAGTTGCGGGTGAAGGAGTCAGACCGCATTGCGGCGGTGGCCGTCAACTTGCGCGCCATGGGGGCACAAGTCGAAGAGAGGGAAGACGGCCTGAAAATTCACGGCGGCCAGAAACTGCATGGCGCGGAGATTGATTCGTTCGGCGATCATCGTATCGCCATGGCGTTCGCTATTGCCGGCCTGAGAGCGCAAGGCGAAACCACAATCCGAGGCGCGAATGCCGCAGTCATTTCCTATCCCGGATTTTTCGATGCCCTCGAGACCATCGTCCAGCGTTGAGCATCGACTAACTCCCGACATACCGGGCGTACAGACTTCGCGCCACGGCAGTGTCGGTTGTTCCCTTGATAATGGCGCGGCCGTCGGGAAACAATGTGATCTCGTAAGGTTCGCGCGAGAACTTAAGGACAAAGTCGTTGTGGCGGACAACCCCGTGGGGTTGCAGGCGCAGCGTGATTTCAGAAAAATCTACCGGCCGTTCCCGCTCGTGAATTTGCACTGAATTGCGCCCGCAAAG
Organism: Terriglobia bacterium; assembly: GCA_963765285.1. Classification (GTDB taxonomy): domain Bacteria; phylum Acidobacteriota; class Terriglobia; order Terriglobales; family Acidobacteriaceae; genus CAVWZH01. The sequence goes on along the minus strand of CAVXVR010000004.1, from coordinate 418,261 downwards.
CGTGATGTGAGGGCGACCTTCACCCGCAAGATGAGAGAATTCTTTCGCGCCACAGACCTTGCAACCAGCACGAGGGGAAGAAGCCACAACCTCACTCCATTCATTGTGCCACACGTCTACAGCGAGCAACGTGCGCCGCACCTGGGTTTCCGCGCCGACCAGTAGCTTCAAGGCCTCCGTGGCGGTGATGGAAGCTGCCAGATTCACTGCCGTATTCAAAATGCCGGCCGTCTCGCAAGTCTCAAAGGCTCCGCGCGGAAGGTCCGGGAAAATGCAGGCCAGGCAAGCGGTCTTCCCCGGGAGCACATTCAACGTTGCGGCGTAACTCCCGACCGCGGCCGTGTAGATCCACGGGATGGAATGTTTCACTGCAAAGTCGTTGACCAAGTAGCGCGTCTCAAAATTATCGGTTCCATCCAAAATCAGATGAACATCGCGCAACAGGGCGTCGATATTGCTGGGAACCAGATCGGCGACCTGCGGTTCGGCGACGATGGCAGAGTTGAAGGCTGTGATTTTGCGAGTTGCCGCAATCGCTTTGGGCAGCGATTGGGCGGCGTCCTCCTCGTCAAACAGCGCCTGGCGCTGCAGATTACTCGGCTCCACGTAGTCGCGATCAATAATGCGCAGCGTGCCTACGCCGGCCCGCGCCAGCAGAGATGCCAGGGCGGAGCCTGTGGCGCCACATCCCACAATGGCCACTCTCGCCGCCGCCAACTTGCGTTGGCCCTCAACGCCGATTCCGGCGAAGAGCGTTTGCCGCGAATATCGTTGTTCCGGGTCCAAACTGATCACTCTTTCCAGCGCACGACCTATTATTATAGGTGCCACGCGGTTTCCCGGGCCGAATACAACATTGTCAAAGACGCGCTCATCGAATCAGTCAAGCACCTACCCTTGTGTTGAGGAGCCGGTTTGCCTTTGAAGGCGGCGTTGGCCACAATCTTGACTACGCTGGCCCTGGCGACTGTTCTGGCTCGGCCCGGGTTTGCCCGCTCCGCTGCGGATCAACAGCCAGCGCCGCCAGCGGCCGGACATTCGGAGCAGCCGCCGCCCGAAGGAACGCCCCAATCCACGACCGGCGGCAGTACGTCCTACCAGAATCTTCCGATCGCCGACATTGCGTTTCCCGATGTCTCGGATGCTGACCGGGACCGGATGCGCGATATGATCCCGCTGAAAGTGGGCCAGCGGCTCGACCGCGATCTGGTTCGCCAAAGTATTCAAGTTCTCAATGCGACCGGGCGTTTTGCCGACATCCGTGTGGAAGCTGAGCGTACCGCAAGCGCAGAGGTTTCTCTGGCGTTCATCACACAGCCCAACTACTTCATCGGAACGGTCAATGTGGAAGGTGCGCCCGCACCGCCAGCCGCGAACCAGGTGGCCAACGCTTCCAAACTCCAGCTCGGAGAGTTGTTTACTGCGGAGAAAATCTCCCGGGCGCGAGACAGCATTCGCCTGCTGATGGAAGAGAACGGCTACTACCTCTCCCGGCTCAGCGAAGAGGAGAAGAGACACCCGGAAACGCAACAAGTGGATATTCTTTTCACTCTGGTGCCGGGCGCGCGGGCGCAAGTCGGACGAGTCACCGCCACGGGAGATTTCAGTTATTCCCAGAAACAGGTCCAGGATATCGCGAAGTTGCATCCGGGCGACGCTGTATCTGCGCAGCGCGTCAGCAGCGCCTTGGATCGCGTGCGAAGCAAGTTTCAAAAACAGACACGATTTCTGGCGCAGGTGGCGATTTCCAGCCGCAAGTATCGCCCGGAAGCCAATGCCGTCGATTACACCCTGGCGATCACGCCCGGCCCCAAAGTCGATTTGATCACGGAAGGTTTTCGCATCAGCCGGGGCACGCTCAAGAAAAACGTTCCAATCTATGAAGAGGGGGCTCTGGACGACGATTTGCTTAACGAAGGCAGGCGCAACCTGCTGAACTACCTGCAAGCCCGGGGTTATTTCGATGCCAAAGTCACTTTCGAGAAAAAATCCAGTCCGTCCGGCGATCAGTTGAGAGTTTTGTATGACATAAACCCGGGTTCGCGACACAAGCTGGTCAAGGTCCAGATCACCGGCAACACGTGGTTTCCCCAGGAAAAACTAACGCAGCAACTGCAGTTGCAGCCTGCGGGCCGCCTCTTTGCGCACGGCCGCTACAGTCAGGCATTGCTCACCCAGGATATTCGGGGCCTCGAAGCGGTCTTTCGTGACAGTGGTTTCCAGCAAGTCAAGGTCACCAGCCGGGTCGAGGACAATTATCAGGGACGTGATAATCAAATCGCGGTGACTCTAGTGATAGATCAGGGTTCGCAGACGTTAGTGTCGCAGCTTCATATTGAGGGCAACCAGAAGATCACGCAAGGCCAGTTTCCTCAGCTCAACACCGTACCCGGGCAACCCTATGCTGAATCCAATATCGCCTCCGATCGCGACATTCTTCTGAACTTCTACCTCAATCGCGGGTTCTCGGATGCGACCTTTGAGGCCGCAGCCCAGCCCGATCCTGGCTCGCCTGATCGCATGGATGTGGTCTATACGATTCATGAGGGTGAGCAGACATTTGTGGACCAGGTAGTGCTTGCCGGCCTGGTGCATACCCGCCGATTCGTCGTGGACCGGGAAGTGCAATTGGAAGCCGGTGATCCGATCAGCCAGATTCAGATGCTCAAGACCCAGCAAAATCTCTACAACCTGCTCATCTTCAGCCAGGTGAACACCGCGGTGCAGAATCCTGACGGGAAAGAGCAGTACAAAAATCTGCTGGTGGACGTGCAAGAGGCCAAACGCTACACCTTCAACTACGGTGTAGGACTGGAGTTTCAGACTGGCCAACCGGCTGTCGGCAGCACTCAGCCCTTGGGGGCGACCGGCGTGAGTCCACGAGTATCGTTCGGCGTGACCCGTTTAAATTTTCGTGGTCGCAATCAAACGCTCACTTTCAAAGCCAATGTTGGGCGGCTGCAGCAACGAGGACTCCTCAGCTTTCAAGCGCCTCGCGTGCTAAATAGCCGCAACTGGACCCTCACGCTCACAACCTTCTACGACAACACTCTCGACGTCACTACCTTTACTTCGCAGCGCCTCGAGGGCACGGCGCAGGTGGAGCAAGTGGTCAGCCGGAAGGGCCCGGATGGCCCGCCTTCCACTCTGCTGGACTACCGGTTCACCTATAGAAGAGTCAAAGCCAGCGACCTGCAGATCAGTTCGGATCAGGTCCCGCTACTCTCCCAGCCCACCCGCGTCGGCATGCCCAACTTCAGTTACGTTCGCAACAAACGCGACAACGATCTGGACAGCACCAAAGGCAGCTACTCCACCGTGGATGCGGGCGTGGCCGACAGCCACTTTGCTTCCGAAGCTGACTTCGGCCGGGTGCTGGTGCAAAATTCGACCTATTACGCTTTTGGCAAGAACCGCCCGGGGGATAAGAAATACGTGATAGCCCGCTCCACCCGTATCGGTGTTGAGCCCCCTTTCGGCAACACCATCATGCCGGCACCGGGACAGGATTGCCCCACGACCGGGAACATTACCTGCCTGCCTTTGGCAGAGCGGTTTTTTACTGGAGGCGGCAACTCTCATCGCGGGTTCGGGTTAAACCAGGCAGGTCCGCGCGATCCCATCACCGGATTTCCTCTGGGAGGCACCGCCTTGTTTCTGAACAATCTCGAATTGCGCCTGCCCCCGCCCACCCTTCGTTTCGTGCAGCAAAACATGAGCTTTACCATCTTTCACGATCTGGGCAACGTATTTACCAGTGGCAATGACATGCTGCACAGTCTGGGGCAGTGGCGACAGAAGGACACGCAGCTCTGCCGGCAACCGCCTCCCCTGGGTGCGCCGTCCCAATGTAATTTTAACTACCTGTCCTCCGCCGTCGGGGTCGGCGTACGCTACAAAACTCCGGTAGGACCCATTCGCCTGGATTTCGGGTACAATCTAAACCCGCCATCGTTTCAAAGTTGTCAGAGCAGCCAGGGTAGCCCGGCCAACGGTGCGTGTCCCGTGAATACGGTCTTCGTGCCGCAGCGCGCGAGTCATTTCAACTTTTTCTTCAGCATTGGGCAGACGTTTTGATGAGCCGGAAAAGTCACACTCTCCTCGCGATGGTTTTGCTCGTGGCCGCTGGTTTGCCGGCCCGCGCCGGCGAGATCATCGACCGTATCGTCGCCACGGTTAACCGCAATGTCATTCTTCAGAGCGACTGGGATGACGCGGTTCGCTATGAGACTTTCATCGGCGGACGGCCCCTGGATCACATTACGAACGAAGATCGCAAAACATGCCTCGATCGTCTGATTGACCAGGAACTGCTCCGCGAGCAGGTGCATCTCTCGAATCCCGCGCCTTCTCCCGATGAGCAAGAAGTAGCCAAGCGCATTGCAGAAATCCGCAAGCAATACCCCGGAGCGGAGACCGAATCAGGCTGGCTCGCCACCCTTGGCCGATACAGTCTTACCGAGGCAGGCCTAAGAGATCGCGTGGCCGCGCAGATCGATCTCATGGCCCTGGTGGAAGCACGGCTGCGGGCTTCAGTCACCGTCGACGCCAGCAGCATCCAGCGCTATTACAACCAGGAGCTGTTGCCGCAGCTTCACCAATCGCACGCGCAAGACGTGCCCCTGTCGGAAGTCACGCCCCGGATCAAGGAGCTTCTCACCGAGCAGAAAGTCAGCGAGCTATTGACGACCTGGCTGCACAGCTTGCGCGCCGGAAGTGAGATCCACACCGTTGCCCCCTCGTCTGACTCTCAGGGTCAGGCGCAATGACGGAGTCCCCAGCCCCACGCCCCAAACGCAGGCTTCTAAAATACTTCCTGATGGCTTCGCTGCTGAGCGTTGCCTTGTTTTTGGGTCTGGCCTGGTATGTCACCACCGATTCTTTCCAGGCGATGATCCTCCATCGCGTAGTTTCCGAATTAGAGCAGGTCAGCGGTGGCCGCGTCGAACTCGCCAGCATGCACACCGTGCCCTTTCGTTTGCAGGTGGAAATGCGCGGCCTGACGATTCACGGAAACGAACCGGCGAACGACATTCCTTATGTGCATGTAAGCAATTTGATCGCTCAGATTAAGGTCATTTCGTTGCTCGAAGCCCGCTTCGGTTTTGCCTCGGTAATTGTCGACCAACCGGTGCTACATGTGATCGTCTATCCGGATGGCAAAACCAACCAACCGCAGCCTCATCCCGGCCGCCAAAGCAAAAATCCAGTCGAGCAGCTGTTTTCTCTTTCCATCAGCGACCTGCAAGTCCGCCACGGCGAACTTCTTTTGGCCGACCAGAAGATACCGCTCGATTTCAGAGCCAATGATATCTACGTTGACATGACCCACTCTGTCCTGCGCCGGCGTTACGAGACCAACGTCCTGCTCGGTAAGGTCGATACGATTTACCAGAGTTACCGCCCGGTGGCCTGGACGGCGGAGGCTCATTTTTATCTGGGACAGAACTACCTGGAACTGCACTCTCTCAAGCTGACTTCCGGCCGCTCGCATGTGCAGGCTAAGGGCCGGGTCGAAGATTTCCGCCAGCCAAAGATCGATGCGGACTACGATTTGACCGTCGATCTTGCAGAGGTTGCGGCCGTTGCGCATCGCCGCGAAGTTCGCCAGGGAATCGTTCATGCCACCGGCCGTGGCTCCTGGTCAGCCCAGACCTTTTCCTCTTCTGGCCAGCTACTACTCAACGGTTTTGACTGGCGCACTCTACCGGTAGGTTTGCACGACGTAAATCTGGATACCCGCTTTTCACTGGATCCGCAACACCTCTCTCTTTCCCAGATCCAGGCCCAGGTGTTCGGTGGCAGTGTGACGGGAGACGCCGACGTTTCTGGGTGGCAGGGAACACCCGCCGCTCGCAAGCTGCCTCCTGCCAAGAATGTTCCCGAGCCGCAGGGCACTGTCAGGTTGCGCTTGAAGGATTTGAAGGTTGGTGACATCGCGGCCGCATTGTCTACCTCTGCCCGCCCCTTCAGCCGCGTAAAGCTGGCCGCCGCCGCCAGCGGGACCATGGACACCCGCTGGAGAGGCTCGCCCCGCAACGCAGAGATCGCCCTGGCGGTTGACCTGGCTCCTCCCTCCAAAGTCTTGCCCAGCCAATTGCCGGTCACAGCTCGCATTCGCGGTACCTATCGCCCTGTTCCTGACGAACTCACGATCAGCGAACTCACCGCTAATACCCGCGCCACCCAGGTTCGCGCTTCCGGAACCCTTTCTGCCAGCGCCAGCCTGAAACTTTCTGTAACTACCACCGACCTGGCAGAGTGGCAGCCGGTTCTGGTCGCGGCTGGTTATGACGCACCCGTTCCTGTCACTTTGCACGGAAGCGCCTCCTTCGCGGGAATCGCCAATGGAAAGCTCAGCGACATTGCCTTCACCGGCAACCTGCAATCCCAGGGGTTCGACGTGCTGATTCCCGCTTCATCCGAGGCGCCGGAGAGGCTTACGCACTGGGATAGCCTGGCGACCGACATTCGCCTTTCTTCGCGCGTTTTCGCCCTGCGGAATGCCCGATTGCTGCGAGCCAACACTAATTTGAATGCGGATATACGTATCCGCCTCGACCAAAGGAAACTAACCGACTCCAGCACCTTTCGGCTGCAGGCTGAACTTGATGATGCCGACGTCACGGAACTCTTCGCGCTCGCCGGACGTAACTATCCCGTAACGGGCGCCGTTAAGCTGCACTTGCTGGCGCAAGGAACCATTGCGCAGCCCGAGGGCGAAGGCCACGTGCAACTCACGAATGCCGCAATTTATGGTGTGCCGATACAAAGTGTCGACTCGGATGTGCGGCTTAGCCAGCAGGAAGTCGAGTTCAAGAACATTCACTTGTCCTACTACGATGCCCGGGTCGCGGGCGAAACTGCCTACAATCTCTCCACTCACGATTTTCACTTTCAGTTGACTGGGACGAACTTTGATCTTGCCCGCATCAACAAACTTCAGACCAGCCGCGTGGCGGTCGAAGGCAGGGTGGATTTCAATGCATCTGGTTCGGGTACGCTCGCGCAACCGGCGATTCAGGCTGACCGTCCATGTTCGAGATCTCACGCTGGATCACGAAAGGACCGGCAACTTTACCCTGAAAGCCGCTAGTCAGGGCCCGGAGGTTAAGCTCACTGGGGAGTCGCAGTTCGAACATGCGAACCTTCAGCTAGCAGGCGGCGTCCAGGTGCACGATGACTGGCCGGCCGATGTGACCCTGCACTTTAATCATCTGGATGTGGATTCGCTCCTCCGAACCTACCTGCGCGGGCACATCACAGGTCACTCCGCCGTGGAAGGGGACGTTCGCGTGCAGGGACCGCTTAAGAACCTCCGGGAATTGCAGGTTTCCGGCAATCTGACCGGATTGGCGGCGCAGGTGGAGGGCATCGATGTCTCGAATAACGGACCGCTTCGCTTTTCGGTTTCCAGGCAGTCGTTCAATCTGGAACAGTTTCATCTGGTCGGACAGCACACGGACTTCTCAGCCAGCGGGGACGTGCAATTGACCGGAGATCGTCCGCTGAATCTGCGTGCGCAGGGTCAGCTGAACCTGAAACTCATTCAGAGCCTGGACCCCGACTTCACCTCATCCGGCGTGCTCACTATGGATACAAATGTTTCCGGCACCGCCGCCAAACCGGTTTTGCAAGGCCGGGTGAAACTTGAAAACGGCAATGTCGCCTACCTGGATATGCCCACCGCTTTGAGCGATATCAATGGCTCCCTGGTGTTCAACCAGGACCGCCTGCAGATTGAAAATCTCACCGCCCATATGGGGGGAGGGCTGGTCTCGCTGAGTGGCTACTTAAGCTCCTACAACCGCCAGCTCAATTTTAGCGTTGGCGTGCAGGGGCAGGGCATTCGCCTGCGCTATCCCCCGGGAATAAGCTCCACGGGCGATGTTGACCTGAACTTTATCGGGAATTCGGCCTCTGCCACGCTTTCTGGCAATATCACGATCACCCGGCTGGGTATGACGCCCGGTTTCGACTTCGGAGGTTATCTCCAGCGCAGCCTCCAAACCTCGACCCTGCCCAGCAGCAATCCCATGCTCAATAGCGTTCACCTGGATGTTCATGTGACTTCCGTCCCAGAACTGCAAATGCAGACCGTTGCGGTAAGGCTATCAGGAGATGCGGATCTGCGGGTCCGCGGCACCGCGGCCAGGCCGGTGATTTTGGGGCGGGCGGATATTGTCGAGGGCTGGGTCAACTTCAGCGGAACCAAGTACACGCTCGAACGCGGCGATATCACTTTCACCAATCCGGTGACCACCACCCCCACACTCGACTTGCAAGCCTCCACCCAGGTCCATGACTATGACATCACTCTTAACCTGACCGGCTCGATCGATAAGCCGAGTGTGACTTACCGTTCCGAACCTCCCCTACCGCCGGGTGACATTATTTCGCTGCTCGCTTTTGGGCAGACCGCGGAAGAATCGGCGCAGTTGCAACAGTCCAATCAGTCGGCTTTCAGTCAGGCTGCCTCCAGCGCACTCATCAACGCCGCCCTTAATTCGACCGTGGGCAACCGCGTGCAGCGGTTGTTCGGAGTCAGTCGTATCAAGATCGATCCGCAGGGACTGGTCACCGAGACCTCGCCCACCCAGACTGGCCCGGCGGTCACCATCGAACAGCAGGTCAAGAACAACCTGACAGTCACCTACACTACCAACGTCGCGCAATCGTCCCAGCAGATCATCCAGGTCGAATACAACCTCACGCGCAGCGTGTCCATTGTTGCCCTTCGCGACCTGAACGGTGTGGTCAGTATTGACGTAAGGTTCCGCAAGCGGAAGAAGTAACTGGTTGGCGTTATCCTGATCGCAGTCATGCCATCCCCCGAAACCAGTCTCACCACGCGGCGTTTGCAAATGGTGGAACATCAGCTTCGCGCCCGCGGCATTCGCGACGAGCGCATCTTACAGGCAATGGCCTGCGTTCCTCGTCATCACTTCCTGGCGGAAGCATTGTGGAACCAGGCCTACGAAGATCACCCTCTTCCTTTAGCCGAAGAACAGACTATCTCCCAGCCTTACATCGTAGCGATGATGTTACAAGCTCTAGCGCTTTCGGCTTCGGACAAAGTCCTCGAAATCGGTACCGGCTCGGGCTACCAGACCGCACTTCTCGCCGAGCTTTCTGCCTTCGTCTATTCCATGGAGCGTCACCCGCGCCTGGCTCACGATGCGGAAGAGAAATTGGCTCAACTCAATTACACAAACGTGAGGGTCTTTGTCGGCGACGGTAACAGGGGTCTGCCCGAGTACGCACCATTTGACGCCATCATTGTTTCGGCGGCAGCGCCCAGGGTTCCGCCGGCTCTTCTTGCCCAATTGCGCGAAGCCAGCCGGATGGTGATTCCCATCGGTCCCCCGGACATTCAAGAATTGCAAATGATCACGAAGCAGGAAGCAGGGCCTGTAATTCGCGTTCTGGAGGGATGCCGCTTCGTCCCCCTCATCCCCTCGAACTGAGAACGGAGAACTGGAAACCGGGAACTGGTCTGATTAACCCGAAGATTCAGGGCCCCGCTCGCGCTCGATCACCACACCCGCTGCCAGGCGCTCGACGCTAAAGCTCCGCACTGTTTTACAATTCCTTCGTGCCTTTCTTTCGCAGCCTCCGGGTCACGCTCGAAATGATCAAGTGGGAGCACTCCATCTTCGCCTTACCATTCGCGTTGTGTGGCGCGCTGCTGGCGGCCAATGGCTGGCCCACAATCCACCAGTTATTCTGGATCGTCGTCGCCATGATCTCTGCGCGTTCTGCGGCCATGGCTTTCAATCGTCTGGCCGACGCTTCCATCGACGCGGTCAATCCCCGCACCCAGGCGCGTGCTTTGCCCGCCGGCACGCTCACCTCGGCCTTTGTGACCACCTTCGTGGTTATTTCCTGCGCTGTTTTCGTCCTGGCGGCTTCCCAGCTCAACCGCGCTGCGTTGCTTCTATCTCCGCTCGCACTCGCGATCGTGCTCCTGTACTCCTATACCAAGCGTTTCACGCGATGGTCACATTTGGTCTTGGGGTTCGCCCTGGGGATTGCTCCGGCGGCCGCCTGGATCGCCGTGCGCGGTTCAATCGATCCGCGCATTTTGCTGCTCACCGCTGCGGTTACCTTCTGGGTGAGCGGTTTCGACGTGCTCTATGCCTGCCAGGATTACGCTTTCGACCGCGAGGCTGGCCTGCACTCGCTCCCGCGGCATTGGGGCATTCAGAATGCCCTGTGGGTGGCGCGCCTATTTCACGTGGCGATGTTACTTCTTCTGGTTGCCTTGCTCTTTGTTTTCGGCCTGGGCAAACTGGCGGTGCTGGGAGTGTTTGCGGTAGCCGTGTTACTGACCTACGAACACTCGCTGGTCTCCAAAGACGACCTTTCGAAACTCAACGCAGCGTTTTTCACGATGAATGGGGTAATCTCTGTGGTTTTCTTCCTCTTTGTTGCGGCAGACCTGCTCTTGCGCCACTGATGCCTTCCGGGCTCGAACTGAGAACCGGGAACTGGCAACTGATTTGTTCGCCAAAATACTCATGTTTCACTCACGAACTTCCGATCAACACTCCTGTGAGAAACACCAGCACTCCGCCCAGCCCAACTTGCAATGCCGCAGTGATCGTGGGCGTGTCCATGTAGCGATGCCGGATCCAAGTGATCGCCCCCAGTTCCACGATCACCACCAGGGCAGCAATGGTCATAGCTAGGCTGAAATTCTGAATCAGGAAGGGGAGTGTGTGGCCAATGCCGCCGATCGCCGTCATGGCTCCGCAGACCAGTCCGCGAATCCAGGGATGTCCTCGCCCGGTCAGGCTGCCATCATCGGAGAGGGCCTCGGCAAAGCCCATGCTGATGCCGGCGCCGGCCGACGCCGCCAGCCCCACCAGGAACGCATCCCAACTGTCGCGCGTCGCCAAGGCAGCAGCGAACACCGGCGCCAATGTTGAGACTGACCCATCCATCAATCCGGCCAACCCCGGCTGCACAATCTGCAAAACGAATAACCGCCGTTCCGCCCGCTCCTCGTCTTCCTTCACGTTGGGCGACAGAATCGTTTTGTCCAACTCGTAGGCGCGCGCTTCGTGGTAGCGCTCTTCGTTGGCCAGATCATCCAGCAGTTGGCGGACGCTTGCATCCTGTGCCAGCGCCGCCGCTTTCTCATAAAACCGCCTGGTCTCTACTTCGTTGGCGCTGGCCTGCTTGCGGACCGTATCGAGGCCCATCGGACGCATCAGCCAGACCGCCTTGCGCTGCACAAATCCCTGCACATCCTGCCGCCGGATCAGCGGAATGTGCTCGCCAAATTTCTGCCGGTAGAGTTCAATGAGGCGCCGTCGATGGTCCGACTCTTCCTGCCGCATGCCCTCGAACATCGCCGCCGATCCGGGATAATCCTGCCGCAAGCCTTCCACAATATCCGCATAGCCGCGTTCGTCTTCCTCTTCCAGCGAGATAGCAAGAGCCAGAATTTCACGTTCGGTGAGAGAGTCGAATTTCTTCATGGGGAGAGATTAAACCACAAACCGCGGCCACAGAACGTTGGCGAGACTGGGTGTCTCGATAGACTCGGGACCTCGAAGGTTACATTTTCGCAGGAACCAGCGCGGCGGCGGCCCACTCGCTCATGGGCGACGCCGCGCGCATTCCAAACAGGCGATCGCGGGATACCTGGTGGCACGGCAGGGACAAACCGCCCCGCTCTGGAAAGTATCGAACGGCTGGCCGCAGGTGCCGGAGTTTCACAGCTCTGGTGCGCCTCGCCAAACTAGAGCAGCTAGTAAGTGGTTTTGCGAGTGTCTCAAATTCCAGTAACTACACCCGAACTTACTTGCCTTTTTGCCGAGAAGCTGAATAATTGTAGCCTACTCATGTCGCGATCGTTCTGCATTCTGTCTTTCCTGTTGCTTGCTCTGGCCGTAACTTTGGTCGCGCAAACGCCGTCGCCGGCGAAACCTGGCAATTCCAAGGCCGACTATGCCCAGGAAGCTTTCGTCGTCGAACAGTTTTTTCACAAGGAGAAGTTCGAGAATGACGGGACCTCTTTCCAGGAGGAGACGGCCCAGGTGCGCGTCCAGTCTGAGGCCGGGGTGCAGCGCTACGGATTGCTGAGCTTCACCTATGCAAGCGGAACCAGCACGTTTCAGATCCATTACCTCCGGGTCCGCAAGCCGGACGGATCGGTGGTGGAAACTCCCCCGAGAATGTGCAGGATATGCCCGCGGACATCACGCGGCAGGCGCCTTTGTACAGCGATCTGCACCAGAAGCACATCGCGGTGAAGGGATTGAGTGTGGGAGATGTTCTCGAGTACCAGGTTGCGACCCATACTACAAAACCCCTGGCGCCCGGACAATTTTGGACAGAGTACAGCTTTGCGCGCGACCTGATCGTATTGGACGAACAGCTCGAGATCAGCGTGCCGCGGGCACGAGCGGTGAAAATGAAGAGCACGGCCTTTCCGCCCGCGATCAGCGAGGCCAATGGATATCGCGTCTACACCTGGCATCACCCGAACCTTGAGCACAAAAAAGATGACGCGAACGAAAAGAGGAAGGGAACGGAACTGCTTTGGCAGTTGACGCGTGGAAGGTTGCCCCAGCCCGACGTGCTGATGAGCAGCTTCGCGAACTGGGAGGAGGTCGGGCGCTGGTACGGGGATTTGCAGAATGAGCGGGTCAAACCGACGCCCGAGGTGGCGGCGAAGGCAGCCGAGTTGACCAGGAACGCGGCAACCGACGACGCGAAGTTACGGGCACTGTACAGTTATGTGAGCACGCAGTTCCATTACATCGGCGTCTCCTTCGGCATTGGCCGTTACCAGCCGCATAGCGCGGCCGAAGTGCTGGCGAACCAGTACGGGGATTGCAAGGACAAGCACACACTTTTGGCGTCGTTGCTGGCGGCGGCCGGGATTCCGGCATATCCGGCGCTGATCAACTCGAGGTTGCAGACGGATGAAGATATGCCGTCCCCGGGGCAGTTTGACCACGTGATCACAGTCGTGCCGCGAGATGGCGGGCTAGTGTGGCTGGACACGACCGCCGAAGTCGGACCTTACCAATATTTGATGTCGCCCCTGCGCGACAAGCATGCGCTCGTGATCTGGAAAGATAAGCCCGCGGCACTGATGAACACTCCCGCAGATTTGCCGTATCCCGCAACCCAGACGTTCAACATGGATGCGAAATTGAACGATGCCGACGTGCTCGAGGGCAACGCGGAGTTTACGGCGCGGGGTGACATCGAGTTCCTGCTGCGCAGCAGCTTTCGACAGATGCCGCTGCCGCAGTGGAAAGAGCTGACGCAGCGGATTTCATCGGGTTTCGGATTCGGCGGAGAGGTGAGCGAGGCGACCGCGAGTTCGCCCGAAAAGACAGACGAACCGTTTCATTTCTCCTATAAGTACACGCGCAAAGATTTTGGCGACTGGGCGAACCGGCGCATCGTGGTACCGGTGCCGTTTATTCTGCTGCCGCCGACCGATGAAGAACTGTTGCCCCTGGGGCCAATATGGCTGGGTTCACCGATGGACGTCCAATTTAATAGTCAAGTGCTGCTACCGCTCGATTACCGGCCGGAGTTGCCCACCGCCATCCACCTGAAAAAGGACTTCGCGGAGTACGACTCCTCCGTCGTCTTTAAGGATGGCAAGCTAGTCAGCGAGCGCCACCTGAAGACGTTGATGCGCGAGGTGCCGGCGAGCGAGCGGGAGGAATACAAACAGTTCGCCAAGGCAATGCGGGACGACTACGGTGCGTTCGTGCCATTGTCGCGGGCGGCGGGTACGTCGGTGGCTGCGGGCAGCAAGGAGAAACAGAGGGTAACTTCAATTAGCCCTTTCAGGAACCTGCCCGATAGCTCGAATGCCGAAGCGGCACGGCTGGAAAACGAAGCGAGCGACGAACTGGAAAAGCACGACTTGCCGGGTGCGGTTTCTTCTCTATATCGCGCCGTTGCAGCGGATCCGAAATTCGCGCGGGCTTGGGTGTTGCTGGGCGGCGCCCTGCTTACTCAGAAGCAGGTGGAAGCCGGGGTCGACGCGTTTCACAAAGCGATGGATGCGGAACCGGCGCAACCCATTATTCCGTTTGCCCTCGCTTCGGGTTTGATATCTCTTAAGCGATTCGATGATGCGCTTACCGTGCTACAGGATTTTGTGAAGACCTACCCTGAGGACGCGGACGGATTTACGAATCTTGCCGGTTGTCTTGTGGAATTGAAGCGCTATCCCGAAGCGACGGCAGCTTACGAGGCGGCTGTGAAGGTGAACGGACGACGGCCTCAACTGTATGCCAACATGGGCTTCACCTACCTGCTGGCGGGTCAACGGGAAAAGGCTGCTGCGGCGTTCCGCAAGCTCAGTGACCTAAATGCGCGAGGGGACTTCCTGAACAGCGCAGCCTATCAGATGGCCAACGCGGACCTTGAACTTCCGCTTGCTCTCGACTACGCGAAGCAAGCGGTGCGGGAGGCAGAGGAAGATTCGCAAGAGATTACGCTGCCCGACCTGAGCATGAAAGATGTACGAAGAATATTCACCCTAGCGGCGTATTGGGACACGCTGGGCTGGGTAGATGAGCGCATGTCGAAACTGGAGGAAGCGGAAGAATATCTACTCGCGGCGTGGAGGCTGACGCAGGACGGAGTCGTGGCGGGGCATCTTTGTCAGGTTTACGACCGGCTCCACAAGACCGAGCGCGCTATCCAGATGTGCCGCATCGCCATATACCGCATTCCGATATCGAGTGGAGGGCCGCAAATGCAGTACAGCGACGAGGTCGCGACAGCCCGGAAGAATCTGGATCGCTTGGTTGGCACTACGGCAAAGCCGAAGAGCACGGTCGATGTGACCGATGCGGTAGTCCGCGAACGCACCTTCAAATTGCCTCGCTTCCTGCCGGGCACGGAGAGCGCGGAGTTCTTTGTGCTGCTGGCGTCGGACGGGAAGAGCAAAGCCTTCAAAGTTGAGGACACAAAGTTCATCAGCGGGTCCGACAAAATGAAACTTCAAGGAAAACAACTGAAGACCGTGGATTTTAATTTTCCGGCTCCGAACGGCGCCGCCACCCGCTTCGTGCGCCGCGGGATTCTG
This sequence comes from Terriglobia bacterium, assembly GCA_963765285.1. Lineage (GTDB taxonomy): Bacteria > Acidobacteriota > Terriglobia > Terriglobales > Acidobacteriaceae > CAVWZH01. Next base: position 403,185 of record CAVXVR010000004.1, on the reverse strand, counting down.
GGATGTTATGAATACAGCGGTTGCTCCTTCGTGCTGCTTGATCCCACTTCAGTGACTTCGTTGAATTAGGTGATCCTCTGACCACCATCGCTATTCCGCCGGAACCAACTACAGATTGGTAGGCACTAGCGGGGTGGCGGCCCATTCGCTCATGGGTGACGCCGTGCCACACTCCAGACAGGCGGTGACCGGATAGCGAGTGCTGCAATAAGGACAGACGGCGCCGGTCGCGAAAGTGTCGAATGGGTGGCCGCATTTGCCGCACTTCCACAACTCCCCCAGAGGCGGCGCAGTCTTGCACTTGGGGCAGGCGAAGCCAGCCCGCCGGGGCAGCTTTGCCAGACGCGATAGGGCTTGGGCGTGCCGCAGCCCGCCCCAGCAATTCAGCAACATGAAGCCTGCGATAACGGCCAGCCAGAGCGACTGGCTCCAGACGGCGAGGATGATGAACCCAGCCACGCCGATGAAGCCCAGGATCGTGGCCACCATCAAACTGCGGGCGCGGCCCAGTACGAACCAGAGCAGGGAGCGCAGAATCTGGCCGCCATCCAGAGGATAGATGGGCAACAGATTGAAAATCAGCAGGACGGCATTGATGATCCAGACGGAGTGCACCAGCAAGCGGAGATCGGGCATGGTTTGGGCCCATCCCAAGGTCCCGCCTAGAGCGCCGATCCCCAACAAGACCGGGATCAACGCCACATTTACCAGCGGGCCGGCGGCGATGCTCCAAAGGGTGGCGCCGGGGCGAGGCGGCGGGTTCACGTAGGCGACGCCGCCGAGGGGCCAGAGCACAATCTGGTTGGCCGTTCCCCCAACTTGCCGACAGGCCAGCGCGTGGCCATATTCGTGAAGCAGCACGATGAGAAATAGGCCTAGGTACTCTATGACGTTGAAAACGGGAGAGGAATACCGCCTGTTACGGGTGCTTATCTCATAAGTCGCCACCAGAAACCAGGACCAGTGCAGAAATACTTCTACGCCAGCCGCACGGAACAAGCGAATTGATCCCTGGTGACTGGGCATGTGCGAGATTTATAACATAGGGATGGTGCGAGTTTGGGTGGGTAAAAAGTCAAAACCCCCGCGCTGTCGCACAAACCGCGGCAAGAGTGGGGGCCCCCGGCATCAGAGAAAAACTTGCGCCCGCGTGACAGCCGTCACTGATGATGATTTGCACCGGAGACTAGGCTCGCACTTGGTTTCTCAACAGACCAAGCGGCATTCGCATACAATTTGGGTGAATTATCAACCGGAGAAAAATCATGGCTCGACGACAGCGGCATTCCGTGACGATTTGTGCATTTCTACTTTTTTCCTTCTTTGTTCTCTCGGCAATTTGTGCGGGGGCGCAAGTCACCATTCAGAGGCATGACATTGCCTTGAATTCCGGCTGGGAATTCCGGCAGCTCGACAGCGGGGAGTGGCGGCCAGCGCAGGTGCCCGGAGACGTTCATCTCGACTTGCTTCGCAATAAGCTGATCCCAGATCCTTTTTACCGCGACAATGAGGCCAAACTGCAATGGATTGAAAATGCGGACTGGGAATACCGCACTACGATTCAAGCCACGCCGGACGTGCTGAGCCACAAGAACATTGAAATCGTCTTCGAAGGACTCGATGCTTACGCCAAGGTTTATTTGAACGATCAGCTTGTGCTCACCGCGGACAACATGTTTCGCGAATGGCGGGTCAACGCAAAAGCGGCGCTCAAGCCAGGGGTGAATCAGCTTCACATTGTTTTCCCTTCGCCGATCAAAGTGGCTGCCGAAATCGCTGCCACCGACAAATGGCAGGAGCAGACCCACACCGCCGAGAAGACCTACATACGCAAAGCGGCTTATGAGTATGGGTGGGATTGGGGCCCGCGCTTTGTGACCAGTGGCGTATGGAGGCCAGCGAAGCTCGAGGTGTGGGACGCGGCCCGAATTTCGAATCTGCATATCGCGCAACGCGACGTAACGGCGGGCGTGGCTCACTTGATTGCGCAGGTGGAAGTCACGTCCAGCGAAGATGGCGGCGGAAAGGTGACGGTCAACTACCCGCAGGCGGGAAAGAAGATGGAGGTTTCGCGAGCTGTTGCGCTGCATGCCGGCGTGAACCACATCGATTTCCCAATCGACATCGATAATCCGCAGCTGTGGTATCCGGCAGGATATGGGGCTCAGCCGCTGTATCAATTTAGCGCTCAACTTAACGTCGGCAACCGCGCAGAAGATCAAGCCTCGACCCGCACAGGTTTGCGTTCGATCGTTCTGCGGCGCGAGTTGGACAAATGGGGACGGTCATTTGAATTCCTGGTGAACGGCATTCCGGTATTTGGAAAAGGAGCGGACGTCATTCCATTCGACAGTTTCCCCAGCCGGGTAACTACGGAAGACTATCGCCGCGTTCTGCAATCGGCCCGCGACGCCAACATGAACATGATTCGCCACTGGGGCGGCGGCTATTACGAGACCGATGAGTTTTACAGCCTGTGCGATGAGCTGGGAATCATGGTCTGGCAAGATTTTATGTTCGGCAACGACTGGCAGCCCGGGCCGTACGCGTGGAAGCAAAACGTAGAGCTGGAAGCCGAGTATCAGGTACGGCGGCTGCGCGACCATCCCAGCATCATCATTTGGTGCGGTAACAATGAAACTGAAGAGGCCTTTAAGTGGAATGGGCGGGACCAGGTGTCTCCACAAGCCCGCCTGCAAATGTGGCAAGACTATCTGACGGTGTTCAGCGGCATTCTGAACCGCGTGGCGAGCCGGTTGGCCCCGGAGACGCCGTATTGGCCGAGTTCGCCGAGCGCCGATTACGAAGAAGTCTCGCCCGCTTACCAGTCCGGCGACTATCACGACTGGAGCGTGTGGCACGGGCGGGTGCCGTTCAGCGAATATGAGAAACATTTTCCGCGATTCGTGACCGAGTACGGGTTCCAGTCGTTTCCGGAGATGCGAACCGTCGAGGCCTTCACCGCGCCCGAGGACCGCACCAGCATTTTCACTCCGGTGATGCTGGCGCATCAGAAGAATAACGAAGGCAACTCGATCATTCACGATTACATGCTGCGCTATTACACGGAACCCAAGGATTTTGCGTCGTTGCTTTATGCCAGCCAGGTGCTGCAGGCGGAGGGAATCAAGATCGGCGCCGAGCACTGGCGGCGTAATCGTCCGCGGACTATGGGCTCCATTTACTGGCAGCTCAATGATTGCTGGCCAGTGGCTTCATGGGCCAGCATGGATTATTACGCCCGCTGGAAGGCGTTGCAGTATTATGCGCGGCGCTTCTACAACGATTTGTTGGTTTCGCCACACGAGGAGGAAGGCAGTGTGGCAGTCTATGTGGTGTCAGACCGAACTGCTTCCGTTTCGGCAAGTTTGAACGTGCGGCTGATGGCATTTGACGGCAGGGTGCTTACGGAAAAAACGCAGGCGATCGATGTGACAGCGCTTTCGAGCAAAGTTTATCTTCAGCTTCCCCTCTCGGAATTTCTGTTGCTGAAAGGTTTTGATCCGGCCAAGACGTTCATCATTACGGATCTGACCGTAGGCAATCAGGTGGCTTCAAGCAATACGTTTTTCTTCATGCCGCAAAAAGAGCTGCAACTGCCTTCGCCGAAAATCAACAGCGAACTAACGCAAGCTGGAGGCGCTTATCGTCTTCGGCTGTCGTCAGAGGTGGTGGCGCGGGACGTTTATGTTTCTTTCGGCGAGTTGGATGCAACGTATTCGGATAACTACGTCATCCTAGTGCCGGGGCGAACGGTCGAGATCGAGGTGAAGAGTTCGGCCAGTCTCGATCAGTTGCGGTCTGCTATGAAGATTCTGTCGTTGGTGGACGCTTTTGCGCCGCCAGCGGCGGCCGCAGCCAACGCGCCGTGATCGGGCCGGAGACGGCGCAGTCCTATGCGTGGCTTGGAAAATGCCCGCAGCCAAACTATTCTTGCGGGATTAAACCATGCCGCCGTTCGCCGACCTGTTCCGAACTCGGGCCCGAAAAATTCTTGCCATCGTTTTACTGGCGATCCTTGTTTTTGTTGCTTTCCTGTCGATCCTTGCCCACCACGCCGAGCCGTTGCTGCGCGCCCGAGTGATTGAGACGCTTTCTACCCGTTTTCAAAGCCGGGTCGAGCTGGCCGATTTACGGGTCTCGGTTTATCAGGGCCTGGTTGTTTCCGGCAAGGGACTCATGATTTACGGCCAAACCGACCCGGACATTCAGCGTGCGGGAGTGCAGCCCCTCATCGGCGTGGACGAATTTCGCTTTCGCGCCGGAGTGATGAGCCTGCTGGCTTCTCCGGCACACATCGGGACGGTCTACATCAAAGGCCTCCAGCTCAACATTCCACCGAAGCAGGATCGCCAGCAGTTCCGCAACATGGGGCCAAAGGGCGGCAAGATCAGGTTTGTGGTCGACCAGTTCCGCTCGGATAAAGCTGCGCTCATCATCAACACGAACCGCCCTGACAAGCTGCCGCTCGAGTTCGACATTCAGGATCTTATAATGAAGGATATCGGCCCTGACCGGCCTCTCAGCTTCACGGCGACGCTGGTGAACCCGAAGCCGGTGGGCGATGTTGCTTCGAAAGGCGAATTCGGACCGTTCGATTCGTCTGAGCCGCGCGAGAGCGCGGTGCGCGGCGACTACACTTTCACCAACGCCGATCTGGGCACGCTGAAGGGTATCGGCGGCATTCTCTCCTCTACCGGCCATTACGCAGGAACGCTGGGAAGGATCGTGGCTGATGGCCAGACGGATACGCCAAATTTCAGCATTAACATTAGCGGGCGGCCGGTGCCGCTGAAAACAAAATTCCATGCGATCATCGACGGCACCAGCGGCGATACCTATCTGCAGCCGGTCGAGGCGACGCTTCTCAGTACTTCGTTCACGGCGACCGGATCAGTGGTTCGTTCGGCTGACCCTCCGGGCCACCACATTTCGCTGGATGTCGATATTCCGGGCGGCAAGATTGAAGATCTGCTGCGCCTTGCAGTTCGTACCGATCCCGCGGTAATGACGGGTAAGGTTCACCTGCAAACCAAGCTCGACATTCCTCCCGGGCAAGGCGACATTGCGGACCGCCTGTATCTGAAAGGGACATTTCCAGGTGTCTGGCGCGCACTTCTCCAACGAACACATTCAAAGCAAGGTGGATGCGCTGAGCGAACGCAGTCAGGGCAAACCAAAGCTGGCGACCGATGATATCCCCGATAACGTGAAGTCGCAGATGGGAGGCGATTTCACCCTGAAGGATTCCGTCCTCACGCTTCCGGACTTGCTCTTTCAAATGCCGGGCACCCGGGTGAATCTGGACGGCACATACAGCCTCGACGGAAATCAGTTCGACTTCCACGGCCATGCGCGTTTTGACGCCAAGCTTTCGAACATGGTGGGGGGATGGAAGTCGATCCTGCTCAAGCCGGTTGATCCTTTCTTTAGCAAGCATGGCGCGGGTACCGAAGTGCCGATCAAGATTACGGGGACGAAGTCGGAACCGCACTTCGGGCTGGATTTTGGGCAGAAGAAACCGGAAGCGACGGGTTCGGGAATAGACAAGGCGCATTGAAACTTTAAGAGCACGGCCTTGTGCCGGATCGGCGCGAAGGCGAGTTCCGTACCTCTCGCGGCACGACTGAAAGCTTGCCCTGAGCTTCAAAACGGGGTCAGGCGCTCTTGCGGTTGAGGCGAGCTTCAATTTTCTCCAGCAGCCCGGCGGCAGCCTCGCCAGCCTCGCGGGTGGAAAAGTCAGTTTCCAGTTCGATTACAGGCAGGCCGGCGCACGCGGATTGAAAAGCCTGCTGCGTGGCCTCCGATGCTGTCATTTGAGGAGCAGCCAGCACCAAATCAAAACGCGTGACGCGCATCAGGATCAGGGCGTCGCCCAGGCGGTTGCTGGTGTGGACGTCGTGTCCATGGCGCCGCAGCAGTTCGCGGAGGTAGGCCAGTACATCATTGTTGGAATCGAGGCACAGCACGCTGCGGCCGGTGGGCGCTGGAGTTTCGGCGCGGGCGCCGGGGCGGTAGAAGGCGGCGATCGCGTTCTCCTCCGAGTCGTGTGAGTCGAACAATTTCGTCAGGCGCGACAGCTCCAGAACTTTGCGGACATTTTCCGGCACATTGCAGAGTTTAAGATCGCCTCGGGCCTGGCGCGTGCCGGTGAGGCTGCGAACCATAGCACCCAGTCCGCTGCTGTCCACAAACTTCACTTCGCCCAGATGCAGGACTATGGAGCGGCGGTCGCGCAACAGCCAGGTCACATGGGAATGGAGGGAATCGCTCTCTTTTCCCGCGACAATCCGGCCATTGCAGCGCACGACGGTGACGCGTCCGACTTCGCGAGTGTCGAAGGACAAGAGCAAGTGATCTCCGATGCGGCGGGAGGGGGCCGCGAAACCGAACCATTATAACCACAGATTCTCGGGACAACTGAAATGATGCACCGGGCGAACGGCCCAACCGTTGACTTTTTCCGCGATCGGAGTACAGTTCGTCTGCTTCTGACATCGTCCTGGGAAGAGCGCGCAGTGGGAAGCTTCAGGCACTTCCACGGTTCCTTCTTGATCGCGCGCTTGTAAATCCAAAGTCTGTTGGTTTTGAAAAACTCTAAGGAGAGCAACATGCGAATCGCACTTTGTGGTTTGGTGTTTTGCGTTTGTATCGTCCCCATGCTGTCGGCACAGGACGCGACCAAGGTTGATTCGAAGCACTATACGCTGGTTAGCGAAAACGATCAGGTGCGGATTTTGAGAGTACACTACGGCGCGCACGAAAAGTCAGTCATGCACAGCCACCCTGCCGGGGTTGCGGTATTCCTCACTGACGCCACCACGAAGTTCACCTTTCCGGACGGGAAAACGCAGATCATGAACGTGAAGGCCGGCGATGCGCAATCCATCACTCCCGTCACCCACCTTCCCGAGAACACCGGCGACAAGCCCATGGATTTGATCCTGGTGGAGCTGAAAGGCAAGCCATCAATGTGACGTCGGATCTGAGGTGATTGTTGGCGAAGGGGTGGCCGCGCCACTCGGTCGTTCGGCTTTTTCCGCCCCGCCGCCGGCATTGATCGCGCTATGCGCCCTCAGCGGAGGCCCGGAGGCCAGTCATCGAATTAATATGAATGCGGAACAGAATCGGAGCAATCAAATCGTCTCCGGCTTTCAGTTGCCGTTCGGCCAAAGGGTTCTGCCACCATCGGCGATGCCTTTCGAGCAGCTTGCGCGCGTGGACTCGTTCCTCGGTATATTGCGGCTCGCGTAATTCCTCGTAGGTGCCGTTGACCACCACACTTACCCACTCAGACTCACTGCCGATTTGGTCCATTTGCACGCAGACGTTGGGATTGGCGCGCATCCACTCGATCTTCTGCCCAAGGGTGGCGAGGCTATAGAAATAATCCGATTCGTAGACTAAATAAGTTGGAATCACGTAGGGCTGATTGTCGCGTGCGCAGCCCAGCCGGGCGATTCCGCCGCGCGACAGAATATCGCGGCACTCTTTTTCGGACATTTCACTGATCACCATGGGGACGCTCCGTTCACTCGGGTTGTGCGACGAGTTTTTCTGCCTTACGATTGTAGCTGACGGCTGACGGGAATTGGACGGCCGCCCAGTCGATCGAGCGCGCCGCACGAGGGGGACGCTCGCGCCTACACTTTCGGCTTGGTTGTGCCGTCGGGCCAGTAGATCGTCCATCCCCGCAGCTTGGCGGTGTTCTGCAATTGTTGAGTAGGATTGATGGCGAACGGGTGCCGGGCGAGCAGCAGCATCTGCACATCCCAGATGGAGTTGCCGAACGCGGCGTCTGGAGCGTGGCCAATCTCTTGCATAATGGCCGCGGGTTTGCCTTCTCCGCTGGGCACGCGGACCAGGCGGTCGGTAATTTTACCGTCCACGATGTGCACCGAGGCGGCCAGAATTTTGTCGGGAGCAATTCCGAAATGCCGCATCGCAGCCCGAATCACCCATACATTGGTCGACGAGACCACCCAAACGTCCGAGCCCTGTTGCTTTAGAAGTTCTACCAACTCGCGCATCTCGGGAAAGATGTCGGCCACGCCGTTCTGGTCGAAATATCGGATGGCGGCGCGCTCCACCTCGCCTTCCGTCAGGCCGCGATGGATGGTGACCATCTCTCCGCACATCTGGTCCTCGCTGACTTTGCCTTCGCGGTAGGCGGCATAGCGTTTGCGTGCCCACTCCGCAGTTTCGTCAGGCAGCAGATTTTGGGCGAGTTCCCAGGAAAAGAAGCCTTCTCCCGCGTCACCCGACCACAGGGTGCCGTCACAATCGAAAACCGCCAGCTGCGGTTTGAGTTGCGTGACTTTTCTTACGAATTCCCCTGCATTGGCAGGAAAAGCCTTGGGTGAGGAGGAAGAAATCGGGGTTTGGGCATTCATGATTGTGGAGTCTTATTTTGTTCTTGCCACCGGCGTTCCGGCCAGCGCGGCATATTCTTCTGGAGTATTCACGTTCGCCGCCACGTAGGGATCGTCGACCGGAACGTACTGGATGTGCGCCTCGTTCTGGTGCTCGACTTCGCGAGCGCTGGAAGACACCGGCGCTCTCAGAAACGCCTCGATCATTTCCCGATCCGCCAGGATGGGATGCCCGCGCTTGCCCTGGTACTCAGGCACGACGGCCCATTTCTCCTGCAAGAGAGCGGCTTCAAACGCAGCGGACAAAAACTTGACTGTGGCGGCGGCGACCGGGGGACGGTCGACCAGCGTGATCATGGCGGCATCGCGTCCCTGGTTGAGGACTTCGTCCAAACCGATTTGCAGGGAACTCAATTGGCCACGCTCTGGCGCGGGATTGCGCACCAGGACAGCGCTGGTGGCATAGACCGCTGGCGCGAGACTTGCTTCATTGTTGCCCACAACTACGATGACCATGTCATTGAAAGCGTTGAGCAGGCGGATTGATGCCGAGAGAAAAGTCTGCTGGCTTTCACCCGGAGGCCAGGGCAGCAGGGCTTTGTCTGTGCCCATGCGCGAGGATTCCCCGGCAGCAAGAATGACTCCACAGAGACTGGGAGCACGGCCCATGAGTGGAAGATAGCAGAAAAGGGAGCGTTTGGGCGCGACCGTAACGCCGGCGTCCCGCCGGCCTGTATGGGTGACGTCCGCGGACTAGCCGCCAAGATGGCGGCGCTACTCGTTTTCCGATTTTTCTCTCATTGCCGATGCTTCCACAGTGTTGGACGACTGGCCGCCGCGGCGGTGGAACCAGCTCATGTGCGGCAGGACGCGCTCGACGCTGCGGCGGACGGCAATCAGTTCAGCCGTGATGGCAACGGCAATCTCCTCCGGCGTGATCGCGCCGATATCCAGACCAACGGGCGCGTGTACGTGCTCAAAGAGTTCCGGCGCCAAGCCTTCTTTGGTCAACTCGCGAAAAATGGAAATCGTCTTGCGTTTTGAACCGATCATGCCGATGTAACGCGCCTGAGTCTGTACCGCCCAGCGCAGCACCCGCATGTCGTCGCGATGGCCGCGCGTGACGATCACCAGATACGAAGATTCGTTCGGTAGTGATCCGCGCCATCGCCTGACTCGAAGTCCTGGGCGATGACTTCTTTGGCTTCGGGGAAGCGCTCGCGGTTGGCGTAGGATTCGCGGTCGTCGATCACGGTAACGTCGAACCCGGCGCTCGTGGCGACCTTGTAAAGGTTTACAGAAACGTGGCCTGCGCCGAATATATAAAGTAACGCTGGAGGTAGAACCGGCTCGATAAAAATATCCAGCGTTCCACCGCAGACCAGCCCGGTATCGTACTTGGGATTCTGGTTCAGATCGAAAGTCAGCGTACGTGGCTTCTCGTTTTCCATGACGTCGCGGGCCGCCTGCCAGACTTCGGCCTCGACGCAACCGCCACCGATAGTGCCCACAATCGAGCCATCGTCGCGCACCAGCATCTTGGCAGTCTCAAACGACGGTACCGACCCGCGCACGTTGACGATAGTAGCTACCGCTCCACGGCGCCCTTCCTGGCGCAGCTTGACGATCTGCTCGTAGAGATCCATCTGGCCTTGATTATCAGTCGGTTAATAGGGCAAGTCAATTGGACAAAAGATCGAGCGGAATGAGGTCCTTCGGCCCGCCAGCAAAGCGCGGGCTCGCAGGATGACAAGGCCGTAGGTATTAGGTAACAGGACGATAATCACTTTGCGCTGGTGAAAAGCACGGCGTCGCTCTGGCGTGACCCGCGGGCAAGGGCAACTAACTTTCCGTCCGCCGAATAGGCACAGTTCCAGATCACGCCCGAAGAGAAGTGAGTGAGTTGGGTCTGTGGACCGCCAAAAAATGGGAGCGACCAAAGATTGGGCGCACCGCTGCGGAGATCCACGACAGCTAAGGACCGGTTGTCCGACATCCAGCATCCGGCGCTGACGGTGAAGTCGATCGTGGGCGGCGACGACACTGCGGACTCCGGCGTAGCTTTCTCGGCCGAGACCAGCGCAATTTCGATACTCCCATCTTTCCGTGGGGCGACAAAGGCCAAATGGTGGCCGTCCAGAGACACGAAACCAGGGGACAGGGCAATCCGATCCGACACCTGAACCGGAGTTCCACCCGAAACGGGCATCTTAAACACATAGGACGTTCCTCCGGCGACTTGTCCCCAATAGAAGATCCATTCGCCGTCTCCTGCGCAAGAAGGCGTTAACTCCCCGGCGCCATCGGTCAATTTTGTAGAAGACCTCGTCTGCGGATCGAGCTTCCATAAGTGGTTCGTGCCTTCGGGATCACTAGTGTAGACAATGCTCCGGCCATGGTCACAAACCGCCGGTATCCCGTGGAAGTGCTGGTCGAAAGATAGCTGGCGGGCGTGGCTTCCGTCGGCATCGGCCATGAACAGGTCCCAATTCTCGGAATGGTTGCCGGTGTAAACAATGCGGTTATCTCGAGAAAAAACCATCCCGGCATTTCCATCCAGCCTGCCTGAAATTACCTCTTTGGCTTGATCCGGCGTATTCGCGGGGCCAATCCATATGCTGCTGCTGATATTCATCTGCACCGAGGCAATGGTGCGTCCGTCGGCCGAGACCGAAACAGACAAATACCGGCTCAGATCGTTCGAAACGCGGCGGACCGCGCCCCCGGGATACGAGACCATCCACATCTGCGGTGCAGCCCCCGTCTTAGCCATGGCCGCCAATAACAGGCCACTGCCATCGGGCAGCCAGGAAAAATCCAACACCGTGCGCCAATGCCTGCCCGCCATTGCCTTGCGCTTGCCGGTGGCGATGTCGACTTCCAGCAGTCCGGAATTCAATCCATTTGGATCACTCCCATTCTGGTCCAGAGCTGCGATACGCTGCCCGTCTGGCGACCATCGAACGAGGTAGCCGCCTGATGCCACCGAACCGGGATACCCCGCCAGCTTGCGGGGTCCACTGCCATCTGGCTTTGCCGTCATTAGCTGGACTTCGCTGGAGTGGATGTCGAGCAGCGTGTACACAATTTTGTCGCCCTCGGGAGAAAAAGACACCCCAGTGTCGGCTTTGTCTAGCAGAAGTCGCGGCGTGCCGCCGAGAAGCGGGATCTGGTAAACCTTGCCGTTGGCGTCCTGTCCGGTGAACACGGTGTAATCCAGGAAGCCTCCGTCCGGCGTAAAGGTCACGTCGATGATAGTGTCGGTGCCGGGCGAGACGGTCTGTACCGCGCTTGTGGTCGCAACTTGACGGACCCAGAGACTGTACTTTCCGTGCTGGTTCGAAACGTAGGCCAGATAACGGCCATCAGGCGAGATGCGGGCAAGCGTGACGTCTCCAGTTGAGCTCAGGCTGGAGATGGTCAGGTTTTGGAAGCCCGTTTCTGCAAGGCCCGCGCGGAAGAACCCCCGGCGATAAAGTACGCCCGCGACAGTAAGCACCAGAATCAACAGCACGGCCCCAGCCAGGATCAACTTGCGTGCGATGGAGGGCCGAGCGATGACGGGCGCGAGCTCAGCCGAGCGAGTGCTTCCGGATTGGCTGGAATGGGTGGCAAGCCCAGCGGGTGAGTCGGAGGTTACGGCTGCGACGCGTCCCGAGCTGGAATCACGTTTGAGCCGCTCGAGGTCCGCGCGCATCTCGGCGGCGCTCTGGCAGCGCAGCTTCGGATCTTTTTCCAGGGCCTTGTTGATGAGGTCTTCCAGCCTTGTTGGCACTTCAGGATTGAGCCGCACGGGCGCAACCGGCACACGATTCAGAATGCTGTCGAAAATCACGCCGGAGGTATCACCGCGAAAAGGCAGCGCGCCCGTCGTCATTTCGTAGAGGACAACGCCGAACGAGAACAGATCGCTGCGAGCGTCCAGCGGCTTGCCACGCACCTGCTCGGGTGACATGTAGGCGACCGTGCCCAGCGCCGCCCCCGGACTGGTCAGATTCTTGTTCTCGATTGTCGCGCTCGCTTCCGCCCCTGCCTGGCTGCCAGAACCAGCCGCTGGGTCGATCTTGGCCAGCCCGAAATCCAGAATCTTGGCGTGGCCACGTTTGGTGACGAAGAGATTGGCCGGCTTGATATCGCGATGCACGATGCCCTGGCCGTGCGCGGCGTCGAGGGCGTCGGCGATCTCAATTGCCAGCGGAACCAGGACCTCGATTTCCATTGGGCGGCCGGCGATGCGGTGCTTCAGCGTCACTCCGTCGAGAAACTCCATGACAATGAAGTTCTGGTCGCCATGTTTTCCGATCTCATAAATCGTGCAGATGTTGGGATGGTTCAGAGCAGAGGCGGCACGCGCCTCGCGGCGAAAACGCTCCAGAGCCTGAGGATCGTTCGAGACGTCATCGGGCAGAAACTTGAGAGCGACGAAGCGGCCAAGTTCCGTGTCTTCGGCCTTATAAACCACGCCCATTCCGCCGCCACCGAGTTTTTCGATGATGCGGTAATGCGAGATGGTTTGGCCGATCATCGGTGGGGAGTCGCGGTCTGCCATGTTAGGGGCGCGGAGCGGGGTTCGTCAACGCGGTTGCTTGGAAAGCTTCGCGATAACACGAGCGGGCGTTTTTCGGTCACTTCTGCGCGTCTATCGCGCTTTTCCAGTAAGCCGAATGACCCTGGTAGTCGTCATCTGCGAGGTTGGCGATGATGAGCCGCTTCAGCTTGAGCGGATCGACATTACCGCCCTGGACTTTGTAGACGATTTCGCCATCGGGGCGGATCAGCACGGTGTAGGGAACCGCAGCGTTCCAGTCGGGATCGAATGCGGCTAGTTGCGCATAGAGGTCGGTTGAGGCCAGGCCAAAATTTGTGTTGGTTGCGTGTTCGTCTTGCAGAACCTTCAGCACGCCCGGCATTTCGTCGGGATAGTTGATGGCCACGGTCACCAGATCGAACGCCCGATGTCCGTACATACGGTACATGGTTTCGAACGTGGGCAGCTCAGTGCGGCAAGGACCGCACCAGGTAGCCCAAAAGTCGATCAGCAGAAGCTTGCCGGTAGAGTTCTTGCGTAGAGCTTTGAGGTCATCGGCAGTGACTGGTTTTAGGTCAACTGGACGTTTTTCGATTGCGGCCATCTCGGCGCGGCGGCCTTCTTCTTTGGAGAGCCATTTGGTCGAACAGCCGATCGAAGGAGTCTTGGCGACCGCTACGGGCTTGCCTGCCAACAAGACATCCAACGCGTTGCGTGCATCGCGGACGGTGACCAGCGGTTCGCGGGTGTTGTTGTCGATGCGGCCTTCGTAGCGTAGTTTTCGCTCCGCATCGAAGATGAAAATGTGCGGTGTGGCGGTCGGCCCGTAGGCGGTAGTCACTTTCTGTGTTTCGCCGTCGTACAGATACGGGAAGTTGAACTGGCGGAACTCGGCGCGGATCTTCATGTCCTCGAACGAATCACCCACGTCGGTGTAACCCATCTCGTTGAGGCGAACCGCGTCAGCATTGTTGGGCTCGATGGCCACCAACGCTACGCCCTTGTCTTTATAGTCGGCGGCGAGCTGCTTGATGCGCGTTTCGTACAGTTGCGAAGTCGGGCAATGGTTGCAGATGAAGGCGATCACAAGGATTTTGCTGGAGCCATAGTCTTTTAAGCAGTGCGTTTGCCCGTCCACCCCGGGGAGGCAGAAATCCGGAGCGGAGGCGCCGATGGCAAGCGTGGGATGCTCAGCTTGGGCGGCAGCGGCGATCGCGGATACGACAGTAAGGAGCGACCAGAAAAAGGCTGCCAGAAGAATTCGGTTATGCGGGGGGGCCGACTGAATTTTCATTTTCTTGGATCCTTGCACGACATTTTACATTTTCCCGCGGCCACGGCACGAGCGTCGTACGCGCACTGCTTGTGATAATTTGATGCCTCAAGTGAGAGGGTTATTTTCATGAAAGCTGTCCGCATTCACGAATTCGGCGGTCCGGAAGTCTTGCGTTACGAAGATGTTCCTGATCCCAGACCGCGCAAAGATCAGATACTGGTTCGCATAAAAGCCTGTGCCATGAACCACCTTGATATCTGGGTGCGCAAAGGACTGCCCGGAGTTACCCTGCCGCATATCCTCGGCAGTGACATGGCTGGCGAGATTGTCGAGACCGGCGAATACGTAACTGGTTTCACGCCGGGTCAGCGCGTCCTGCTGGCGCCCATGAGCTTCTGCAACCACTGCGCGAAGTGCGTTGCCGGGCTGCAGAATCAGTGTCCGGTGTTCACCGTTCTCGGTAATCGCGTAGATGGCGGCGACTGTGAGCTGATTGCCGTGCCCGCGGTCAACGTGATTCCGATCCCGGACGGTCTTGATTTTAATCAGGCAGCCAGTGTGCCGCTGGTGTTTCTGACGGCATGGCACATGCTCGTTGGGCGGGCCGGGGTTCGTCCGGGGCAAACCGTTCTGGTTTTGGGGGCAAGCTCCGGCGTGGGCATTGCGGCAATCCAGGTGGCCAAGCTGTTCAATACGCGCGTAATCACGACCGCTGGAGACGAGGCCAAGCTCGAAAAGGGCCGAGCGCTCGGCGCGGACTACGGCATCAACCATTACAAGCAGAAGATTTCCGATGAAGTGCGGAAAATCACTCACAAAGAAGGCGTGGATATTGTAGTGGAGCACGTCGGCCCGGCAACCTGGGAGGAGAGCGTTAAATCCCTCAAACCTGCCGGAACTCTGGTCACGTGTGGTGCGACTACCGGCCCGACTGTCGGAATCGACCTGCGGTTTGTTTACTCACGCCAGCTCTCGATACTGGGCTCCTACATGGGCACGATGGGTGAACTCTACGAAGTCCTGGGGCATGTTTTTGCCGGGCGGCTTAAGCCGGTTGTCGATCGGGTTTTTCCTTTAAGCAAAACCCGCGAGGCCCATGAATGCATGGAAAAGAGTCAGATGTTTGGGAAGATTGTGTTGAATCCCTAACTCTGCGTCCTCTGTGTCCTCAGTGGTTTGAAATGGAACTACCCTGTGACCTCCGTGACCTCTGTGGTTTAAAATACAAGCGATGAGCAACGGCGCAGATTTCGGTTCTTACGTAGCTGTCGAAAACGGCAAGCGGGTGGTCAAGGACCTGACCTTCGGCAATCCTACGCCCGAGGGAGTGGTGCTCAGCACGCTTGACCACGCGGTCAACTGGGTGCGCAAGAGCTCCATCTGGCCAATGTCGTTCGGCCTCGCCTGCTGCGCCATCGAGATGATGTCCATGGGAGCGTCACGTTTCGATATCGCCCGCTTTGGCGCGGAAGTGTTTCGACCCTCCCCCCGCCAGGCGGATCTGATGATTGTGGCAGGACGCGTTTCCAACAAGATGGCGCCCGTGATTCGCCAGCTCTGGGAGCAGATGCCTGAGCCCAAGTGGGTGATCTCGATGGGCGCGTGCGCCACCTCAGGCGGCGTCTTCCAGAATTACGCGCTGGTGCAGAGCGTGAATCAGGTGATTCCGGTCGACGTCTACGTTCCCGGCTGTCCTCCACGGCCGGAGCAGCTTATCTACGCCATCACGCTACTGCAGGAGAAAATCCTGAAAGAACGCGGGACGATCAAGAAGGCATTGAATCTGGAGTAAGCTTTCCACCCTGATTTGCTTTTCGAATTTTCATCCGCTTTGAATCTGTTGAAGCCAACAAAAATCTAACCCTGACTTTTCTTGTTGTAGAGTGAGGGCATGGAACCAGGCGAAGCACGGCGGAATTGCACGCTGCTGGCGATAGGTGTGGCCACAGGGGCGTCCTATGGCCTGTTCATCCGGTGGGGTGCGCAGCTCTTGCCGCGCGGCCAGGCGTTGATCGTAATGTCGGTGGGTTTTCTCTTTTTTCTACCTTTCGCCGTCGGATTTATTTCGGTTTATGTGGTCGAGCGCCGCCAGCCACAATCGGTGTTGATGTGGCTCGCACTCTCTTCGATGGCGGTTCTAGCCGGATTAGCTGGGACCATCCTGGCCCTGTGGGAAGGATTGATTTGTGTCGTAATGTTTGTCCCGATTGGCCTGGCGTGCGGGATGATCGGCGGCGTGACTGCGGGGTTTTTACTGCGTTCTCGACGGAAGCGGTTGACGACAGTCCCGTTAGCCTGCGTCATGGTGCTGCCGCTGCTGATCACTCCCTGGGAGCACCAGGTTCTCGCTGTCTCGGATGTGCGCACAGTGGAAAGCACAACCGACATCCATGCGAGCTCTGACGTTGTTTGGCAGAACATCGAACGTGTTTCTCGCATCGGCCCAGAGGAATTGCAGCCTTCATGGAGCCACCGCATCGGATTTCCCAATCCTGTGGAGGCGACCCTCTCGTTTGAGGGAAACGGAGGAGTGCGTCATGCTTCCTTTGAAGGCGGAGTAATGTTCACCGAAACAGTTGACACATGGGAGCCGAGTCACCGTCTGGCATTTTCCATCCACCCCGAAACCATGCAGATCCCACCAACCACTTTGGATGAGCATGTAACGGTGGGTGGCCCGTTTTTCGACGTTTTGCGCGGTGAGTACGTGTTGGAACCGCTTTCAAACGGCATAATCCGCCTGCACCTCACCAGCCGTCACCGGGTTTCGACTGATTTCAACTGGTACGCGCATCTTTGGACGGATGCCGTCATGACTGATATTCAAAAGAAGATTCTGCGCGTAATCCGGAACCGTTGCGAGACCACGAGCTTGAGCCCGTCGAGTAATTGATTGTCTTGTATCCCCGACGAGGCGATACTCGTGATACAAACTCCCCATGGGCAAACCGAATCTGGTTCCCGCAGGGCCGGTGATCCTGGCGGAGGCGCCCTGCCGCGCGGATCTGGCTGGCGGAACGATCGATCTCTGGCCACTTTACCTGTTTCATCCGGGCGCGTTGACGGTGAATTTCGCCGTAAACATCCTGACTTCCTGCCGCCTGACGCCGCTCAAAGGCAAGCGCATTGTCCTGCGCTCTGTCGATACCCGGAAGGAAGAACGGTTTGCCGATCTGCGGGAGTTGCAGCGGGCCCGGCGCTATCGATTGCCCATCGCCGCCCACTTGCTGCGATTTTTCGTTCCCCGCGAAGGGCTGCTGGTAGAGACGGATTCCGAGTCGCCGGCGGGTGCAGGTATTTCGGGTTCCTCCGCACTGATGATCGCCACGACCGCTGCCCTGGCCCGGCTTACCGGCCGAAATCTGACGCTCGAGCAGATGCGCGTCATCGCCCAGAACGTGGAAGCGCAGATCATCAATGTTCCCACCGGTTGCCAGGATTATTACCCCGCTCTGTACGGTGGCGTGAGCGCCATCCATCTGGATGTGGACGGCATTCATCGTGAAGCCGTGCCCGTGGCCCCGGAGGAGATCGAGTCGCGTTTTGTGCTCGCCTATACGGGTGCGCCGCGGCAGTCGGGAATCAACAACTGGGAAGTATTCAAGGCGCACATCAATGGAGACAAGCACGTCTTCCGTAATTTTGAGCACATTTGTGACATCGCCCGCGCCATGCATCAAGCCCTGTTGCGCGCTGATTGGGATAACGTTGCCCGCCTTTTGCGCGAGGAGTGGAGACTTCGCCGGACGAATGCCCCAGGCATCACCACCCCGTTGATCGACAAGCTGATCTCGGTGGCCGGAAAAAACGGGGGCAGAGCGGCCAAAGTATGCGGAGCGGGTGGTGGAGGGTGTGTTATTTTCCTGGTCGAAAAAGGCGCTGCCAGCCGGGTTGCTACTGCCATCGGCGGCAACGGCGCCCGGGTCCTCCCGCTGCAAGTGGCAAGGGACGGGCTGCAGGTCTCTCAGACCGGAAACTAGGCAGCTATTTCGAACCTTTCCCCCGGCCCAAAAGGTTTTTTCCCGCCCTAAAACGGCGCTATAATCGGGTCAAGTCCGGCCCTGGGGTGCTTCATGAAGCCATGCTTTGCGGCTCTGTTCTTCCTGCTTCCTTTCTCTTACTTGACCCCGGCAATCGCGGATGACATCGCCTCACCTCCGCCCCACATCTCCACAGAAACACGCAAGGACCTGATTCACGCCTTCACTGCGGAACTGGTCTATATTCGCACGCAGTTTCCCATGGGACGCAAGGGGCTGGCGCTCAAGGACGGTCAGTTGTCACCGCAGGGGGAAGAACTTCAACAGCTGATCACCATGTGGGGACCGGCGGTGAAACCGGGCGATCAGGCCATGATCACGCAGATTCTGATCAAAGACAATCACATACATCTCGAGATCAACGGCGGCCCGGTAAAGAAGCAAAAATGGTACCAGCACATTCAAATGAGCGGCACCGGCGGTGCGCCGCTGAACCAGGCCGATACCAACAATCCCCGCGGCTCTTACGTGGATCTCATCTTCGACCGCTATGTACCGGAGTTGAAGCCGCAGCAACTCAAGGACCTGCTGCGGCCAGTATTCGATTTCAACGCCAAGTCGGCGGTTGAGGCTTATCTGGAGACTCTTCCACCCAAAGTCCGGGACGCGATCAAGAGCCACAACGTTCTGGTCGGGATGGACCGTGAGATGGTGATCGCTGCCAAGGGACGGCCACCCAGAAAAGACCGCGAGAAAGACGGGGACGTCGAATACGAAGAGTGGATCTACGGCGTTCCGCCCCAGGACGTGGATTTTGTGCGCTTCGTGAATAGTGAAGTGGCGCGGGTGGAAACCATGAAGGTGGATGGGCAAAAGATTGTTCGCACGGAAAAGGAAGTGGACACGGAGCCGCAACCCACCGTGGCAAAGACTGCCGACCAGCCCGATTTTCGTCCGGCCAATGCCCCGACGCTGCGCCGGCCGGGCGAAGAGCCGGATCCCGACGCGCCCAATAGCATACCCACGGGCCAGCGCAAAGCACCACCGCAACTACCGCCGGATATCGGCCCACCGAAGTTGGTGTCGAACTAGACTCGCCAGCCCAGCGTCTCGCGACCCTGACTTGGCGCTCCCGCATCGTCCCTTTACACTAGAAGTGTGAAGATCGCGCTCGGCCAGATCAATCCAACTGTCGGGGACTTCTCCGGCAATGCTGCCAAGATCATAGATTTTTCCCGGCGTGCTCAGGCCGCAGGCGCCGGTCTGGTTCTCTTTCCCGAACTCTCCGTCTGCGGCTATCCGCCTCGCGATCTGGTGGAACGGCCGTCATTTGTTGCTCGGAACCGCGAAACCGCCGACCGCATTGCTGCGCAGACGCAAGGGATCGCGGTGATTTGCGGGCTGGTGACTCCGGCCCAGGCCGAGACTGGTAAGTCAGCCATGAATTCAGCGGCTTTGCTGCGGGATGGGCGGGTGGCTTTTATCCAGTCGAAAATGCTGCTGCCTACCTATGACGTTTTCGACGAGATGCGGAATTTCGCTCCGGCCAAGAATCAGGCTCTGCTGCCCTTCGGGGGCAAACAGATCGCCCTTACGATTTGTGAAGATGCCTGGAACGACAAGCATTTCTGGAACCGCCGGCTGTACACATTTGATCCCGTCGAAGCCCTGATCCAGGCAGGCGGCAATCTGCTGCTGAACATCTCAGCTTCTCCGTTCTGGCTGGGCAAGCGCGAACTGCGACGCAGCATGCTGGCTACCATGGCGCGTAATGACAAAGTGCCGGTAGCGATGGTGAACCAGGTGGGTGGGAATGACAGCCTGGTTTTTGACGGCTCGAGCCTGGTGCTCAATCCTGCGGGCGAGGTGATTGCCCAGGGCAAATCGTTTGAAGAAGACCTGATCTTCTTCGACTCCGACCAAATGACCGGCGAGATTCATGCTCAGGTGGAAGGCGAAGAAGGCAGCGTTTATCAGACCCTGGTGCTGGGGACACGCGATTATGTCCGCAAGTGCGGATTTCAGCGGGTAATCATTGGTCTGAGTGGAGGCATCGATTCGGCGCTCACCGCCTGTATCGCAACCGATGCGCTGGGGTCGGAGAATGTGATTGGCGTGGGAATGCCGGGCCCGTATTCTTCGCCGGGGTCGATCGACGACGCACGCGAGCTGGCGAAAAACCTGGGCATTCGATTTGAGGTCATGTGCATCACTGATATCTTCGAAGCCTACCGGAAGACTCTGCACAAAGCCTTCGCCGGATACAAAGAAGACGTGACCGAGGAAAACATTCAGTCGCGGGCTCGGGGCAGTTTGTTGATGGCGCTGTCGAACAAGTTCGGAGCGATCGTTCTGAGTACAGGAAACAAGAGCGAATTAGGCGTGGGATACTGCACACTTTATGGAGATATGGTGGGTGGGCTGGCGGTGATTTCCGATGTCCCCAAGACCTTGGTTTACCGGCTCAGCCATTACGTGAATTCGCTGCGTCCAGTGATCCCGCACGCCAGCCTGGAAAAACCACCCTCTGCCGAGTTGCGGCCGAATCAGAAAGACAGCGACTCGCTGCCGCCGTATGAAGTTCTGGACGTGATCCTGGAGGATTATGTAGAGGAGGGTCACACGGCCGAGCAGATCGCAGCCGATCACAATTTTGACCTGGCGCTGGTGCGGCAAGTCGTCAGTATGGTCAACCGCAACGAATATAAGCGTCAGCAGGCTGCCCCGGGACTGAAGATTTCGGCAAAGGCGTTCGGCTATGGACGACGCTTCCCGATTGCCTCCAAGGCGGACGTATGAAGCGCGGCCAGGCCGGCAGCCAGAAACTCGCGCAGTGGAAAGATAGTTGCGTATCAGCAGCCATAAATTGAAAGGAAAACATGAAGCGTTCTTTGTTTCTAGCCGTGTTGGGCTTTTTGCTCTCGCTTACGACTTTGCTGAGCGGGCAACAAAAGGCGGCGGGAAAGCCCGAAGAGCCTCCTGCCTTCAGCGTCAGATTGCCCTCGGAGGAAACGATCAATTCCTTCCTGCACGAAACCTTCGGTCACGATCCCACGGTGACCTGGAAAATTGTGAGTGTCAAACCCGCCTCCGCCGAGGGTCTGGTCGAGGTACAGGTGCTGTTCAGCAATTCCCAAGGCCAGCAGCTGGAGCGGTTCTATGTCACCTCCGACGGCTTGCATGCCGTTGTCGGCGAGATCATCCCCTTCGGCGTGCATCCCTTTGCGCCTACCAGCGAGAAGCTGCTCAAGGAAATGAGCGGATTCGCCGAGGGGCCAGCGGACGCCACGGTCACTATTTTCGAGTTCAGCGATCTGCAGTGTCCGTATTGCAAACAAGGCCAGCCCACGATCGACAAACTGGTGGAAGAGGAGAAGAACGTCCGCCTGGTATTCCAAAATTTCCCTCTGCCGATGCACAACTGGGCCACCAAGGGGGCATACTACGCCGACTGCGTGGGACGAGCCTCGAACGAAGCCTTCTGGAAATTTATTCATAGCGCGTTCGATGCGCAGACCGAAATCACTCCCGACAACGCCGATGCCAAGCTTACGGCTCTGGCCGATCAGGCAGGGGTGAAAGGCGCTGACATTGCCGCGTGTGCAGCCGAGCCGGAGACCGCCGGGCGGGTGCAACGGTCGATCAGCCTGGGCCAGTCCGTGGAAGTTACCGGCACCCCCACTCTTTTTATCAATGGGCGAAAGATCAGTAATGTCGGCGGCGTGCCCTACGATGTGCTGAAGGGCCTGGTGGACTTTGCCGCCAAGAAATAGCGATTCGTAGTAGCTGAAATCAGGAACGCACCCGTTGTGGCGCTCATGGGGAGAGTCCTCTGAGTCGAAATTCTTTTCAACAGTGGCTCCGTTTGTGCAGAAGGCCGATGCGGCCTGCAGGAGTAGTTTCACCATCCAGTAGAGTCAAGATAGCGTCCTAATGGGGCAGCCAAATCTCAGTGTGGGCCGAGTGGCTTGGCTGGCTCATGATGCGGGGCGTGATTACCAGCAGCAACTCGTCGTCGTCCACTTCCTTACTATTGGTGGCCATGATGCGATTCAAGCCGGGCACATCCCCCAGGCCGGGAATCCCGGACAGACTTTTTTGTTCGGTACGCGAAACCGCGGAAGCGATCACGGCTGGTTCTAAGTCCTTAAGAGTAATGCTGCCCTTGTATTCGCGATTGCCGATCACCGGAACGCCGTTCAAGGACTGACCCAACAGAGTACGGAATTGCAGTTCCAATTGCAGGCTCACCGCGGAATCGCCGTGCACCACCGGTTTTGCCTTCACGCTCAAGCCGATGTCCTCATAGCTAAAAGAAGGAACCGGCGCTTGAAAACTATTGTTCTGGATGGCGGAGGAGATCGCTGGTGAGTTGAAGACGGGGGCAAAACTGGCATTCAAAATGGGATAACGAGCCCCCACGTGGAGAGTGGCATCGTTGCCCTGGGCCACTCGCATGGTGGCGTGTTCCAGCGTGCGGACCGAGCTGTCGTTGAAAGACAGTTGCGCCATCCCGGTACCCAAAGTCAGACCCATGAATGTTAAACCGCCTCCGAAAGTGGCGAAAGGCTGGCTGAAGATGGAGCTTTGCTGGCCGGTAAGCTGAGCGATCAAGCCCTGCAGGGCTGAGGAGTTCGCCTGATTGATGCCGCCGCTGGAGATCAATTGGTTAATCAAATCCTGAATATTCTGCCCGCCCAACAGGGCTAACGCCCCAACCGGGAGATTGAACATGGTGAAAGAGTTGGGGATTTGCAGGCCCATGTTCCGGGTGACGGTATGGCTGATCTCGTAAAGCCGCAAATCCAGGATGACCTGCGGTCGTCCATCATCGAGGTTTTGCATGAAAGTGGTGGCCGCGTCCATCAGCGTTTGCGGCGCACGCACCATGAGCGTGCCGTTTTGCGCTCCCAACTGCACGAATCGGATATCAAATAGCGTGCGCACTACGTTCGCCAGGTCGGTCAGCTCTTGGGGTGTGCTGGCTCCCGGAACATAGAAGGTGCGCAAAGCCATGCGGTCGAACTGCTTGTGATTGTCGGGCGACTCTGCCGCGACGACAATTTGCTTGGTGGCCAGCGGGCTCCAGAAGGTGTGAGTCAACGCGCAAGCGACCCGCATGGCGCTGTAGAAGTCCAGGTGATCGACGTCAAAATTCAGTTGGCGGGACACAACCGAATCATCGAGTACCGCACTTATCCCAAACACCGACGCCACCTGGGTCAGCAAGCCGCGACTATCGCCCCGATAGTGGAAGTCGGCCCTGACTGCATCGGGCACTACGTAGATTTCCCCCGCTTCGGCCAACACCTGTGGGCGCGGATCATCCTTGGGCGCCCACTCGCCCAACGCATCCGTGAGGCGTTGTTGTGCGAAGTCGTTTTGGGGATCCAGATTCAGGGCCGCGCGAAATTCGCCCAGCGCCTCCACCGGCCGTCCGGCCAGTTGAGCTGCATT
The DNA here is from genome assembly GCA_963765285.1 of Terriglobia bacterium. Lineage (GTDB taxonomy): Bacteria > Acidobacteriota > Terriglobia > Terriglobales > Acidobacteriaceae > CAVWZH01. Next base: position 379,572 of record CAVXVR010000004.1, on the reverse strand, counting down.
GCCTTGCTGCAGATGATCGAACACCAGTTGCTGGCGCGCCATCTCGCGGGCCGTGACGTATGCAACGTCCTGGGGGGCGAGCCGGGCGGCAATCTCATACTGATCGAGGGCCTCGGCCAAGTGCTGGCTGTGCTGAAATTTCAGCGCTTTGGCAAAGGCCACCTTGGCTTCTCTCAGCTCTGACTTGGAAGGAGTACACGAGGGGGCCGACGGCGTGCCTTCAGGGCAGGGAACGAGGGGAAGACTCGAAGTCGCCTCACTTGCGAAGGCCACCGCCGCCAACAGCATTGTGGCAATTGCAATAGCAAGGATCAGTTTTCCCCGGGACATGGCTCAGATTGTACCCGGGAATTGGGCGAAGCCCTATAGCTCTCCTGTGCGGGAGTGTACCTTTGGGTATAACCGGGAAAGAAGGGAAACTGAGGCACTACCGAGCGCCCGCCCGGCTTGGAAACTGCACGATATTTAGCGTATAAACGTTAGTTGCGACCGCGCGCGTCGGGCGTGGCGTTCCGTGGAGTCACAACAGGAATCCAACCACTCGAGCGAGGTTTCATGTCCAGTCTGACCACCGCGCGTGCCCCCAAGGGATTGGAAGGCGTGGTCGCGACCACCTCCAGTATCTGCTACATCGACGGGGACCAGGGCGTCCTCGCCTACCGCGGCATCGACATTCACGAACTGGCTGACAACTCCACGTTTGAAGAGACTTGCTACTTGCTGTGGTTCGGCAGGCTGCCGCCGCAGAGCGAACTGAAGGAGCTACGCGAACGCCTGGCGGAAGAACGCACCCTCGATCCGGCGATCATTACTTTGCTGCGCACGACACCTCGGCACGTTCAGCCCATGGACCTGCTACGCACCGCGGTTTCAATGCTTTCGTTCTATGACGCGGATGACAAAAAGAACGATCACGAAGCCAACCTCCGCAAAGCCATCCGACTGACCTCGCAGATTGCGATGATCGTGGCGGCGTATGACCGCATCCGCAAAGGGAAGAGTGTGGTCGACCCGGACCGCAAGCTCGGCCACGCAGCGAATTTTCTGCTGCTGCTGAGCGGCGAGCGCCCCTCGGCGACAGCAGAGCATGCCCTGGATATTGCTCTTATCTTGCACGCGGACCACGAACTGAACGCTTCCACGTTTGCGGCGCGGGTTACGGCGGCGACGCTTTCCGATATGCACTCCGCCATCACCTCGGCCATCGGCACGCTGAAGGGTCCACTACACGGCGGCGCAAATGAAGCCGTGTTTCACATGCTGGTGGAGATCGATCGGAATGGCGCGGACCCGGTACAGTTCGTCAAGAATATGCTGACGCAAAAGAAGAAAGTTTCCGGCTTCGGGCACCGCGTCTACCATACCGAGGACCCGCGCGCGACTCATTTGCGTAAGATGGCGCGAGATCTGGGGCAATCGAGCGGGCAGAGCAAATGGTTTGAGATGTCTGAAAAGATTGAGCAATGTGTGAAGGCGGAAAGACGGCTGAACGCGAATGTCGATTTTTATTCCGCTTCCACCTACCACACTCTAGGCATCGACGTGGATCTGTTCACACCGGTCTTCGCCGTCTCACGCATAAGCGGCTGGGCGGCGCACGTGATTGAACAGCTTGACGACAATCGCCTGATCAGGCCGCGCGCCGACTACATTGGCCCGCCCTACCCACAGCATTACATCCCAATCGAACAGCGTTAGCTTTAGCCTGCTTCCCACAAGCGAGAAAGCCGAAGGCGGTCTCGTGCGCCTATAATAGTCGGCGCTGAAATCCATAAAATTCTGCGTACGAAGAAGGAGATGCATGAGACGAATAGAGACTTCCGTAGTTGCCGTATTGGTTTTGATCTTGTGCGGTCTTACCGCTCCGTCATTTGGCAAGGCGAACGATGAAGCGCAAATCAGGGCACTGGAGCAAAGCTTTCAGGATGCGTTCAACGCGAAGGATTTGGATGCGATCATGAAAGCCTACGCTCCAAGTGACCAGCTTTTGGTCTTTGATGTAGTCCCTCCGCGCCAGTATGTTGGATTCGCCGCGTACAAGAAGGACTGGCAGGATACTCTTGCCTTGTTCGACGGTCCCATAACCTTTGTCCTAAGCGAGTTGTCGGTTACGACTGATGGCCACGGCCTGGCGTACAGCCACAGTATTCAGCATATGACCGGAAAGTTAAAGAAGGGTGATCCGGTGGACCTGACCGTGCGCGTGACCGATGTGTACAAGAAGATCAAGGGCAAATGGCTGATCGTTCACGAGCACGTTTCTGTGCCGGTGGATTTGGACACAAGCAAGCCGGATTTACAATCGAAGCCGTAGGCCGCTTCAAACCGAATTGCAAGGGAAAAGGCATTGGCGCCGCGTGAGGGCGGCGCCAATGGTTTGTTAACAAGATTTCGGGTCGAAAGCCTGCTTATGCTGACGCTGCGGCGCTGGCAACCGTGCGCTTCTTGTAAACGACTGCGCCCGCAAGGGCCAACAAGGTCAATCCCATCAGGCTCAGCGATCCCGGTTCAGACACCGGTACGAGTCCAATAAATTCCTGAGGCGTGCCGCCCCAACTCTGCGACCCGGCGACGGGAGTGTAGATCACTAGTCCATTGAACGCGCTGTTGGGCGCATTCCACGCCTGCGTCAGGTAAGTGCTTTCGAGGCCAGCGGCACCGCTGTTGATGAAAGCCGAGTTGCCCTGGGCATTGGGAGCAAAGAGTCCCCAGATCGCCCAATTGCCGGCATTGGGGTCGATGTTACCCCAGAGCATGCCTTCGAAAATCAGTCCCGCCGCTTTATAGTCCAGCAAGTTGCTGCTGCCCCACATTCCGCCCGCGTTGAGCAGGGGCGTCACAATGGCGTTCCAGGTCTCACCCGTCCCGATTTCGTTGTTGTACGCGTCACAGACCAGCGGGGTATAGGTCGAACTCCCGTTGATCGAGAAGTAGTACGGGTAGGTGTAAACCCCACCCGAGTTGTTGCCGCCGGGGCCAACGAAGTTCATCGAAACCATAGGGTCGGCAAGAACGGGCGTGACCGCAAATGCGACAAGGAGGAAAACGATCGGCGAAAAGCGAACATAACGCATACTTTTAGGTTCCTCGGTAACTGTTACTAAACTGCTACTTAACTGCTACTTAACTGCTGCTTGCCACATCCCATAGAAGCAATTGCCGCGCCAATGCGCGAGACTGAAAATACTTGCGTTAGGGCGTGAGGCGGGGCAGGTGTGAAAATACTTTCACAGCCGGTTTCCCCAAAGGTAGGAATCTTCCGCGCCGCCAACGTGTCGAAAGCCGCTCCCAGAGCGGCGTTCAGAGAACTTTAGTAACCCGTGGGTATGCGCTCCGGAAGCGGTACTTGGGTGGGGCGTAAAATGAGAAGTGAGGGTTCATGAGGCGGGTTTATCTCGACAATAACGCCACCACTCCGGTGCTACCGGAGGTTCTTGAGGCCATGCAGCCGTACTTTGCCGAACACTTCGGCAACGCGTCTTCCATTCATCATCATGGGCAGGAGACACGCGCGGCGGTGGAGCGCGCTCGCGAGTCGGTTGCGAAGCTGTTGGGCTGCCGGGCTTCTGAGGTCGTGTTCACCAGCGGAGGAACAGAAGCCGACAATCTGGCGATTTTCGGGCTCGCGCGCCCCGGCGATCACATCATCAGTTCGACCATCGAACACCATGCGGTTTTGAATTCCTGCAAGCGCCTGGAGGCGCAAGGCTGCGAAGTCAGTTACGTTCCGGTGGACAGCCGGGGCCTGGTGGATCCCGACGATGTGCGGCGCGCCCTGCGGCCGAACACAAAACTCATCACCATCATGATGGCGAACAATGAAACCGGGGTACTGCAGCCGGTGGAAGAGATTGGCAGAGTTGCCGCCGAGGCTGATGTCTATTTTCACACCGACGCGGTGCAAGCCGCGGGAAAAGTGGAAGTCGATGTGAAGCGCTTAGGCTGCGACTTGCTTTCGATATCCGGGCACAAGATGCACGCTCCCCAAGGCGTGGGAGCACTGTACGTGCGCAAGGGAACACAACTTGAGCCGATGCTTTATGGTGGAAGCCACGAACGCTCGCGGCGGGCGGGCACGGAGAATGTGCCCGGCATCGTCGGTCTCGGCGCGGCAGCGGAGATGGCGCAGCAGACATTGGCTCGAGGCGACCTGGCCCGCATGGCTGAACAGCGCGACCGCATCGAGCGCGTGATTCTGGGTGAAGTCGAAGCGTCGGGCGTGAATGGTACCGGGGCGCCCAGGGTTCCGAATACGACGAATATCTATTTTGATTACATCGAAGGCGAAGCGCTGGTGATTGCGCTCGACCTGAAGGGCCTGGCAGTTTCCACCGGTGCCGCGTGTTCTTCCGGGGCCATTGAGCCGTCGCACGTTTTGACCGCTATGGGCCTGCCTCAGGAGCGGGCCCGCGCCAGCCTGCGCTTCAGCCTGGGCAAACAGAATACAGCCGAAGACATGGAATTCGCCCTGAGCCTGATTCCCGCCACCGTTGCCCGCCTGCGAGAATTGTCGCCGGTTTACCCCAGGGTGGTGGTGAGGTCTTAGCAGGTGTTTCCGGGGAAGCCCTGGTTCTATAGCAAAATATCCCATGCCCTCCGTGCGAATGGACAAGTGGCTCTGGGCCGCGCGATTTTTCAAGACGCGGGCGCTGGCGGCTCGGGCCTGCGGCCTCGGCAGAATCCGATCCAACGCACAATCCGCTAAAGCATCGCGCGAGGTCCGCGTCGGGGACATGCTACAAGTGACCAACGAGGGCGGTGACTTCCAGGTGGAGGTCATGCTGCTCAGTGAAGTCCGCGGCCCGGCTGCAGTTGCGCAGACTCTCTACCGCGAGACCGAAGAGAGCCGCGAGCAGCGCCTGAAGGTGGAAGCTGAGCGCAAGGCGATGAGGCAGTTCGAGCAGTTGCCCGCCGGTCGGCCCTCTAAACGCGATCGGGGGAAAATCATTCGGTTCCGCGGAAGAGGATGATTCAGGAGGCGCGATCCCGATGTTCACTTCTCACCCGGTTGGATTCGTAAGCAGCCCATACAAAGCCGGAAGCGAAATCCCCAAGGGTCTAGGCGCGAAACACGAAGCCGATGGCGTGCTCAAGATTTTGCCGGATTTCGCGCCGGGACTTGCCGACATCGAGGGCTTCTCGCATCTCTTCATTCTCTGGGAGTTCGATCGTTCAAAAGAGTTCGAGTTGCTCGGCACACCGCCTTCAGACAATCGGCCGCACGGCGTGTTTGCGACGCGGTCGCCATACCGTCCAAATCCGATTGGGCTGACGGTGGTGGAACTGCTTCGCCGCGAGGGCGCCAATCTGCATGTTCGCGGTGTGGATATGCTCGATGGCACGCCGATTCTCGATATCAAACCTTATTTGTCGAGCGTACCGACTGAAAAACTCCGCCGCGGATGGCTGGCGGAGGCCGAGGCGCGGCAGAAGTAAGCTGGCGGTGAGATGAAGCTTAGCTTTTCAGTTTTAGGGCTGCCGCGAGAATCGGTTTTGCCCATTCGGGAACACGAATCAGTGGGCAGGTCTCCCGCACTTTGCCTTGAACCATGCGAAGAATGAGTCGCGGTTGAGGCTGTGCTCCGGTGCGGGGATTGGCTTCCTCGCTGTTGTCATAGACCAGAAGCTCAGTCAATCGCGGAAGGAGCCGGATCAGGTTGAGCCGGCTCTGGATATATCGTTCCCGAATTCTTTCCTCTGGTATGTCGTGTCCGCCTTCTGCGACCCGGGACCGCACGCGCACGAGGTGGAGATCCGCTCCCTCCAGACCCACATACCAAACTCTGACTTCAATTCCTTGCGAGAGCGCCTGGTCAAGGAGACTGGCGATGGTCGTTCCTCCAAGCGTAGTCTCGAAAGCAAAATCGAGTCTTTCAGCGACGGCGTGTTCGAGTAGCCGCTTGCCTTCGTGCCAGGCTGCGATGTTGGCTTCCGCCTGGGATATGCCAGGATTTTCCAGCAAAATACGCTCTGTCAGCGCGGTCGGGATCAAAGTACTCCACGCCTTGTTGCAACAGCATCGCCCCCATGAGGCTGCTCTTACCGGCGCCATTGGCTCCCGCCAGCACATAGATGCAGGAGACCCGCCGCCGCTTAGCCACGTTTCCGCGCGGCCGTAACTGCGGCTTTTCCGATCTGTTTGGGTGAAGCATGGAAGGCGCTCTTCATCGCGCTCCGGGCTTTCGGGACCTGCATGCGCATGAGAAGGGAATCGAATTCAGCGCTCAGGGTATTGATCCGGGATTCAGAGGCCTTGGCGAGAGCGGTGTATTCGTCCACGGAAATGAGGACGGCTTTGGGTGCATCGTGCTTGGTGATGACGACGATCCCGCCCTGCATGGCCTTTTCGAGGAGGTGACCGAAGGAATTCTTGGCCTCGGTGGCGGTGACTGAGGCGCGGGGTTTAGCAGGGGCGGACATGGTATCCCATCTCGACTGACTATTTTAGCTAATTAAGCTATAACGGTCAATAGTTCCTGAGGGTACACTGTCCAGGCATCGCCTGGGCGGGAGTTCTCCGGGTCACACACGGTTCATCTCCATTTACAATAGAAACATGCCCTCTCGCACCATCGCCGTCGCCATGTCGGGTGGAGTCGATTCCTCCACCGTGGCGGCCATGCTGCGGGCCGAGGGACATAACATCGTCGGCCTGACCATGCAACTGTGGAACCAGCGGCGGCTGGCTGGGCATCCTGGCATGCCGGAGGCAGTGCAGGGCCGCTGCTGTTCGCTGGATGATGTCTACGATGCGCGGCGGGTGGCCGAGACCATTGGCATTCCGTACTACGTGGTCAATCAGGAAGAGCGCTTCGAGCGCGACGTGGTGCGGCCGTTTGTCGAGGAGTATCTCTCTGGGAGGACTCCGATTCCGTGCAGCTTGTGCAACAACCACTTGAAGTTTGATCAGTTACTGATTGTTGCCCGGCAAATTGGAGCGGACGCGGTTGCCACGGGTCACTATGCCAAGGTTGAATTCGATGAGACGGGCGAGCGCTGGCTGCTGCGGCGTCCCACGGACCTGGCCAAAGATCAGACTTATTTCCTGTTCGGCCTGACGCAAGAGCAGCTCAGCCGGACTTTGTTTCCTCTGGGCGCGATGACCAAGCCGGAGGTCAGGGAACTGGCCCGCCAGCATGGGTTGGCGCTGGCCGAGAAGCCCGACTCGCAGGAAATCTGCTTCGTTCCGGGCGGCGACTACAAGAATTTTCTCGATGCTTATCTGGGAGAGCAGGGAGAGGCGCTGCCGGATACCTCGGGCGAGCTGGTGACGACAACCGGGGAAACCATCGGCGAGCACAGCGGCATCCATCACTTCACTGTGGGCCAGCGCAAGGGACTGGGCGTGGCTACAGGGACGCCGCTCTACGTAATTCAGATCAAGGGCGATTCGCGACAAGTGATTGTGGGCGTGCAAGAGGAACTTTACTCGCGGACTTTGCGGGCGCATCGCTTGAACTGGATTTCGGTGGACGATCTCCATGAACCGCTGCGGGTTTCGATCAAGATTCGGCATCGCCATCAGGCTGCGGCAGCGCTTATCGAGAGATCGGGCTCGGACGAAATCCTGGCAACGTTCGACGAAGCGCAGCGTGCGATTACGCCCGGCCAGGCCGCTGTTTTCTACACTGGTGACGTGGTCGTGGGCGGCGGCTGGATCTTGTAAGCGAAGCTTGTCCTTCGGTGGCAAATCTTCCTCCGCCAGCTGCATCCAAAATAGGGAGTGCAGAAAAGAAAGCCTGAGCATTCAAAGAGGAAATATGTTGAAGCGGGCGTGCTGATTTTGTTGGCTGTGACTGTTCTGACGAACCTGGCCTTAGCTCAAAGCCCAGCGCCGGCCGCAGACTCGGCGGATAAGGCTTCCTCACAGCCAGCTAGTCCGGGCGGCACGATTGTGGCCGAGCTTGCCAAGTCCGTCGATGCCAAGAAGGCCAAAGCAGACGACAAGATTGAAGCCCGGCTTACCATGGATTTGCTGTCGCACGGCAAAGTGGAAATTCCCCGGGGCGCGAAAATTATTGGACACATCACCGACGCCAAAACGGGGGTAAAGCAGGCCCCGGGATCCATGGTGGAGATTGCATTTGATCGCATCGTGCTCAAGGGCGGCCGCGAAATTCCGCTGAAGGCCACGATTCAGGCCCTGGGAGCACCGCTGCAAATTTCCGGGACCAGTAGCGACGGCATCCCGGACGCATCCACCGAGTCGCCCAATTTGAACGGCAACATGCCGGACGGTATGGGGAATCCAGGCAGGAATGCCTCTACCGGCTATCCTTCCCGGCCAGCCAGCACCCTCGGCGGTCTCGGAGGCCCGGCCGACAACGGCCAGAACAAGAACTCAACCCCACCGCTTGGACCCACCAGCCAGGGGGTGGTGGGAATGAAAGGGATTTCTCTCAGCAACACCGCCCAGGGTTCCGCCATCAGTTCAGCCACCGAGAACATTCATCTGCGCGGCGGAACACAATTAGTTCTGCGCGTTCTAGAGCCTTAATTACCCACGGGCGGGAAAAGCTAGATGAACATCTCGTCCTGAGGGACACTTGCGGTATTGCGCCGGCGCCGTCGACCGGCGAGAAGCGCATCAAAGCCGACATTCAATCCTTGCATCAGGCCAGCGAGCTTGCGCACGGGTGAGATCACGGTATTGTGTACCAGCTCTGTAGTCTCTTCTACGTGGTCCATGGTGCGGGTGAGCAACTCGTCTGCGCGAATCACCTGGAGACGGGCGCGATCGACGGTATCACTCACCGTCGCGTCCAGGCGCGCAATCTGGCCACGCACAATTTCGCTGGTTTCGTTCACGTTGCTGACAATGCTGTCGATCTTGGGACGCAACTCGACAAGCGTTGCCTGGACGGTGTCCGCGGTCGGAAGGATCTTGGTCTTGACTTCCGTGGCTAAGGCTTCAATCCGGGCGCTGCTCTGGCGCATAGCCAGATACATGGCGACAAGGATGCAGGCCTGCAACACAACCGCCGCCGCAGTCACGCCGACAAAGATGGGCAAATAATCCATCATGAGTTGTTCCACTGCCGGTCAGTCAGACGACTCGGAGCGGCAGAGAGCTCCTGCTTACAAATTCTGCGAGCCGCCCTCGGCAGTCGTGGCCTCCTGATAGGCCTGCTTGCCGGCTTCAAAGGCGGAGCGGAACTGTTCTTTCTGCTGGGTGACGACTTCGCGGCCACGGTCGACCCAATCGGCGGCCTGCTCACGGGCCTGCCGCGCCCGCTCGCGTACATATTCACGGCCTTCGTCAGCCCGGGCACGCAGCACATCGCGGGTTTCGCTGCCCGAGCGCGGGGCATAAAGTACACCCACCAGCGCACCAACGCCCAGCCCGGCAAGAAACCACACGAAACTGTTGCCATTATTGTCAGACATATTTCGACCTCCATCACCGACTGTACCTCGCGAATGGTAGCACTCGCGTTATGGAAATACAAACTTGCGGCCTATACGTTTGGCCATGGCTTAGGATGAGAAGCGCGGTCAGGCAGTTGCTTTCGAAACTTGCAGCGCGAAGGCACAAGCGAGACAATGGCAGCCGCAGCGGAGGACCTGTGTCAGACCGGAAGTATCGGCAACGCGGATATCAGGACACCCGGGAAGAACCGCAGAAAAAATCGGGCGGCGGCGGCGGCGAAAAACCGGCGCGCAAAGACACTTTCGGCCCCCGGCCTCTGCAAATGCCCGGTACGCGCACCGTCTCCCGCTGTTCTCAGTGTGGCACGGTTTTGCAGCCGACGACAGACCCGCTGGCCAAATGCCCTAAGTGTGGTTTCGAGCTGCATTCCTGCAAGCAGTGCACCTATTTCGACCCTTCCAGCCGTTTCGAATGCATGCAGCCCATTCCGGAACGCATTGCACGCAAGGACCAGCGCAACGAATGCACCTTCTATTCCATGCGGGTGACAATGGAGAAGGAAACCTCGACGCCCACGGCCGGGCGGGGCGACGACGCCCGCAAAGCATTCGAGAACCTGTTTAAGAAGTGAACAATTGCAGACGATCGTCCCCTGGATGCCGGCAGGTCATTGCATCCATTCTGTCCCCATATTGTCGTCGGTAATGATTCGCGCTTGCCGGGTGCGCTCGCGGACATGTTCAGCAGACTCCAGCGTCATGAATCTTGGAATATCCACGTCCATGGTGTCGGCCATCAAAAGCACCTTCTGCAGTCTGGTCTGATGAGCGGGGAGCGCAAGGTCGAAGACTGGTTTGCCATCGATCGTGTAGTGGGTCAGGACCCGCTCCCAGCGTGCGGCGTCCAGTTGCAGAGGGCTTTCACTGACTACCATAAAATTCGCCAGGCGGATTCCGTAAGGGAAAACCCGGAGCGCGGTGGCCTGCACTTCATTCGATCCCGTGCTGTTAAAGAACTCGACTCCCCCGGGGTTCAAATGCTGTTGCACTAAGTGCAGGAACTCAGTGGACAGCAGATTGCTGATATGCGCCCGCCAGTGATAGGTCGTGTTCATCACAATCACATCGAACTTGCGGCTGGCATTGCGAACCAGCCATCGTCGTCCATCATCGATTTCAATGCGGACCTTGGGGTTCTGCAACAGGCTCGCTACCTCAGGGTGCTTGGCAATCAGGCCCAGATATCCGGGATTGATCTCAACGACTGTCAGATGCTCGACCTGGGGATGGTTGGCGATCACCTGCGCCCATGATCCCGAGGACAGGCCGATCATCAAAACCTCGCGGGGATTGGGGTGGAAATAGCTCAAGGAAAAAGGGCGCTGAATGTAATTTGTGTCGTTCACCAGGTCTACATTGAAGCGGCCATCGTAGATTCCGCCGCCAAAAACCACGCCCTGGGTAGTGGCAATGACCCCACTCTTATTTTCAACCACGTCGTCGAAATGCATGCCCTGTGGATAGTTTTCCTTCAACAGCATCCTCTCGTAGAGTGCGTCGAAAAGCCGGCCGGAGGGCAGCATTGTAAAAAGCGCTAGCGCACAGGCTGCGCTCATGCCGACTGCGATGTCTCTGCCGGGCAATCGCGCGTTGAGCAAAATGACGACCGCCAGCGCGATGCCTGCCCAGGCCAGCAGCATGGCGATTCGTTTCAACGGAAGTACGTCCATGGCCACAAAACCTATCAGGTAACTGCCAAGGGCGGACCCGATAATGTTGCTCAGGTACAAAAAGCTCAAGCGCGACCCAGCCTGCCGGTCCGGCGGCACCGCGAGATGGGTAGTGAAGCGGAAACACCGCCCCCAGAAAGGCCGCGGCAAGAGCCACGAGAACGAAACTCCATTCGTAGTTCGCCAGGTAGTAGAAGACGTGAGAAAGCAAAGGCCCGGCCAAGAACCCTAAAGCCGTCGCGGTGAGAACGCAACCTATGATCAGTTGCATCAATTCGCGCGAATCCCGAGTTCGTTTGCACACTCGCTGACAGACCAGCGAGCCGATACCGAGTCCCGTGAGATAGGCACCCAGAAGGAACGCGAAACTTTTGGCGCTGCCGGCAGTGTAGTAGGAGAAAAGGCGGTACCAGACCATCTCGTAAGCCAGAGAGATGAAGCCTGCGACGCCCACGATCAGCAGGGCAAAGGAAAAATTAAAAGTGAGCGTCGTGGAAGCCGGAGATCCCGGTCCGATCGTAGAAACCTGATCAGGAGCTTGCTGCGAGCCAACGGTATGGTCAGCTGTTCTCTTTCCGCTCAGTGCGTGCCACGCGAGGGCACTCAGTCCGACAGAGTCCATTGACCGCTGCGGCCAGGGCCACGGAACCGTGTTCGCCCAGGTTTCGCATGAGGAACAGTCCCGCGCAAATGCAGGCCGCCGCTGAACCCAAAGTGTTGACTGCATAGAGCAGACCCACTGAGGCGCCTACGTTGCGCGAGGTGCGGACGGCATAGGAAACCAGAATCGGCAGAGTTGACCCCATCAGCAGCGTGGGGACAAGAACCAACGCGAAAGCAATCAGGCCGGTCTGCAGCGACCCTACGCCAGCGGTGTACTCCGCCGCCCAATGAAAAATTCGCAGGGAAAGTACTCCGTAGGTTGCAATCGAAAGCTCCACGAACCCGAAAATGGCGAGCAAAGGCAGTTCACTGCGTTTTGTGATCGCGCCCCCCGCCAGACTGCCCAACCCCAGGCCCAGCATGAAGGCGGTCACGACCACCGTCACCGATTGAATGTTGACGCCGTAAAGGGTGAACAGAGCCCGCTGCCACACGATCTGGTAGAGAAGCGCCGGAAAGCCGGAACAAAAGAAGAGCACCGACCAGCCGGGAACGAACCTCGCCCGGGGACCGTTCGGAGCAGGATTGTCGGATTCGATTAGAGCCGTTGCTGCTCCGGCCGATGTCATCGTTGTGTTCCTCAGTTCGCTGCGACCCACACAGGGGAAAGCTGAGTTTATTGCACAAGTAGGAAATATCACGGCCATAGGGTTGCGCGGGCAGGCACGAAGGTAACGAACGGTTCATCTCCGGTACGCTATGGTTTGAGCGTGGGACGCAGCAGCACCTCGCTGGCGAACGATTGCGGCGCTTGAGTCACGAGCATGGCCACAACGTGGGCCACGTCTTCGGGCCGCAGCAGCTTCTTTGGATCCTTCCCGGCATGAGGGCTCAGTTCGGTGTCCACCGAACCGGGACAGACCACGGCGACGCGGATATTGTGAGTGCGAAGCTCTTCGGCGGTCGAGTAGGTAAGGCCGTTCAATCCCCACTTGGACGCCGCATACGCCGCTCCGTTGGGCAGGGGGTTTTTCCCCGCCAGGGAAGAGATGTTGATGATGTGACCCTGGCGCGCACGTATCATCAAGGGAGCGAAGGCCCGGATGCAGTAATACACGCCACGCAAGTTGGTATTGATGACCTGTTCCCAGGAATCCGGGGGCATTTCATGGAGAGGCTTGCTGAAACCACCTACACCGGCATTGTTGATCAGAATATCGACCCGTCCGAATGCCTGTTGCACGTAGGCAGAGACAGCTTCCACGGAGCCCAAGTTGGTGACATCGCATTCGCTCACTTCACCTCGGGCGCCCGCGGCTGAAATGGCTGCCAGAGTGGCTTCCAAAGGGGCGCGGCGGCGACCGCAGAGCACGGTCATCGCGCCCATCTGTGCCAGCTTGCCGGCAATCGCGGCTCCGATGCCGCGCCCAGCTCCTGTAACCACAGCTACCTGTCCCGCAAGCGGGGATGCGTCAGTTTTGGTCATGTTCAGCTCCGATCAGGGCCGGGCGTCAGGCCGGAGAGGCCATCGGCGGGCTGGATTACCGCATCTTAACAGGCAAGGTACGGGACGAATGGAGGTACGCTTGCCTTAGACGAAGTACATCCTTATAATCCGGCAAACCCGAAAAGCACTCCTCACGTGGCGGATTAGAGCATTACCCGTGAAGGGTACTGCTTCCGTTTGTAGGCTGGAGCTTAGGCGCCAGGGGAACCCGAGGGAACGTTCGGGGATGTCCGGGTTCGGTGGTGAGTCGCTGAATTCCCAAAGGTTTTCAAGGAGCCATGCGAATGAAGACGAGTCTAGTGGCTATGGTGCTGGCGCTCTCTGCGGCGGCCAGTGGTCAAACTGCAGCACCGCCAGCTCAGGGGCAACCCGCCGCGTCGGCACAAACCCAACCGCAGAAGAAAGAAATCAAAGACCCAGCGGAGTACAACGCCTACGTCAGCGCCTTGCAGCAGACCGACGCCAACGCCAAAATTAGCGGACTGGAAGCCTTCCTGGTGCAGTATCCGAACAGCGTTATGAAGGAAGACGCTTTGGATGTGCTGATGGGCGCCTATCAGCAGACCGGTAACCAGGCGAAGGTAGTCGACGTCGCCAACCGGTTGCTGACCGTGAATCCCAACAACGTTCGAGCGTTGGTACTACTCGCCTATCTCGAGAAGGGCAGTCAGAAGTGGGCGGAGGCCAAGCAGCATGCCGAACGTGGCTTGGCGGCGCTGCCCAATATGCCAAAACCCGACGGCGCCTCGGACGCCGACTTCGCCAAGCAGAAAGCGCAGATTGGCGGGTTACTGAATAGTGTGGCTGGGTTTTCCGCACTGCAATTGAAGGACTACGCTGCGGCACAGAAATATCTTCGCGCAGCGGTCGAGGCCGATCCTAACAACGTAGAAAATATTTACCCGCTTGCCGTAGCCTCGCTTCCGCCTTCGACTCCTTCTGACGACGTCAATGGTTTGTTTTTCATTGCGCGGGCAGCGAACTTGATCTCCGATCCCAAAGCCAAGGCTGAGGTCATCAAATTCGGCCACAGTCGCTACCTCAAGTATCACGGTTCCGAGGATGGCTGGAATGACCTGCTGGCATTGACGGCCACGACCCCTCTTCCTCCCGCCAACTTCACCATCACCAAGTACGTCCCGCCGACCCCGGCCCAGCAGGCGCACGATTTAGTCAAAGACAAAACCCCCGACGACATCAAGAAGTTGAGCTTCGCCGAGTGGGAACTGGTGCTTTCCGCCGGCGCGCCGGAGGACGCCGACAAAGTCTGGAGCGTAATTAAGGGCGTACCCCTGCAAATGGAGGCTACGGTTCTGCAGGTAGTTTCTCCGACCGAATTGCAGATCGCGGCTAGTTCCGACGACATCGACGCCAAACGAGCTGACATAGTTCTCACCATGACGGGACCGATTCCGGCCAAGTTGATGCCAAAAGAGGGAGGCACGCTCGACTTCGAGGGTACGCCAGCTTCGTACACGGCGAATCCATTCGTGATGACGATGGAGAAGGGCGCGCTGCTCACCAAAGCCGCTCCCACGCCGGCCAAGAAACCGCCGGTACATCATCATCCCGCCCACTGAGAACTTTCCGGCCAACTAACAGGGCAGCCGATATCGGCTGCCCTTTCTTAGTTTTGAAGATGTCTTCGATGCGCCTAGCGCACGGCTTTTTTATCGTAGGCCACGGGCCGGGCGCTGCGCGGAGGACGGCGGACGCCATCGCGCAACTGCCGCACATCGATTTTCAGCTCGGTAATGGTGCGGCTCAGCGTGTTGCGGTGCATGCCCAGCTCTCGCGCGGCGCGGCACTGGTTTCCCTTGTTTTCCTGCAGGACCGTCACAATAAACTTCTTCTTAAACTCACGCACGGCCTCGCTGTACAGAATGTTGCTCTTGTACATCTGCATGATAAGGGCTTCGAGCTGGTCTCTCACGGCATCTCGCTTTCTCGGCGACGATTCGCCTGCATACGCTGCTGTCTGAAGATGAAATTCCGGGCCTGTTACCTTCGCGGCGCTGGGGGCGTCACCGGCTGCGCCGCATGGTGCAACAAATCCAGCCCCTGGTAGAAGCGGGCGCGCATTTCCGAAGGCGCTACCCAAATCGCAGCCCGCCCCACCACCAGAAAATAGGGCGCCAGCCGCGAGTCCTGCAACCACTGCGACGCCGGAGAAAACGCCGTCATCGCCATCAAAACCACGGCTACGACCAGACATCCGCGCAGCAAACCGAGCGCCCCGCCCAAAATCCGGTCCACAAAGCTCAGCCCGGATTCTTTCGCCGCCCAGCGGGCGAGCCGTCCGGCTACGCTGGCGAGAATCGTGACCGACAAGAAAATGATCAGAAATCCCGCAACTTCCGCAAACGCCTGTGACTTCAAGAAACTTTCCAGCCAGCCGGCCAGTGACGCATATTTCCAGGCCGCCAGCAGGTACGCCAACACCAGACCTGCAAGGCCAAACGCTTCGCGAAGAAAGCCGGAGCGAATGGCCTGGATGGTCGAAGCCAGAATGACTACCAGAATCATCCAGTCAGCGGCTTTCATCGGATCTTCCTGTCGCCAAGGGACCGTTAGACATCGAGCTTACGGCCCGTGAGCCGATGATAGGCCTCAAGATATTTTTCGCTGGTCTGGCGAGCCACCTCGGCCGGTAACGCCGGGGCCGGGGGCTGCTTGTTCCAGCGGATTTCCTCCAGGTAATCCCGGACATATTGCTTATCAAACGAGTCCTGGGCGCGCCCTGGCTCATACTTGTCCGCAGGCCAGAAGCGCGAGGAGTCGGGGGTGAGCACTTCGTCCGCCAAGGTGATGCCCTTGGCAGTCGTCCCGAACTCGAACTTGGTATCGGCGATGATGATCCCTTTTTCCAGGGCATACTTCGCCGCCTTTTCATAAATCGCCAGACTCAGGTCCCGGAGTTGTGTGCTCAACTCGGAACCCGCCAAACGCTTCATCTCCTCAAACGTGATGTTCTCGTCATGGCCGGTTGTTGCCTTGGTGGCGGGAGTAAAAATCGGCTCAGGAAGACGGTCGGATTCGCGCAGACCCTTGGGCAATTCAATGCCACAGACTCTTCCCGTCGTTTTGTACTCTTTCCAGGCGGAACCGGAAATGTAACCGCGCACCACACACTCTACCGGCGCCATGTCGGCGCGCATGACGAGCATGGAGCGTCCCCGCAGTTGGTCTGCATACTTGCGAACCGCTTCGGGATATCGCTCCACATCCGCGGTGATGAGATGGTTCGCCACCACATCGCGAAGAAACTCAAACCAGAACAAAGAGATCTGGGTCAGCACGCGACCCTTTTGGGGGATGCCAGTGGCGAGAACGTAATCAAAAGCTGAGATTCGATCGGTGGCAACGAATAACAGGCGATCGTTGTCCAGGCGATAGACATCGCGGACCTTGCCGCTGGCGTAAAGTTCCAGTTCCGGGAAGTCGGTTTGCAAAAGGACGGTGTCGAGAAGTTCGGGGCTCATGATGAAATTTTACAGGTAGAAAACGTCGCGTATTCTAGTCCTACAGAAAATTTTGTCAACGGCCCACGGGAGAATTTTGGGACTACTCCGTTGACCCTTGAATACAAACCGGTTGACAGTTGCTGGAGCGAGTGAACGGCCCGCCAGACAAGCGTTTTGCGGGAGTGGCATTGTGGAAAAACTGAGGACGGCAGAGGAAATCTGGGCTTGTCGCAAAACCTCTGCGGTTCGGAATAGACGAACGCGGGAAGGGCACGAGTTTCGCTCATGCCGTCAATAATCCTCGATTCTACATCGCGCCGATCCGGCACGTGGAAGATGAGAGGTATTCTCAGGCAGCGCCGGGGCCTATCTCTTTGAGTACCGCACTGCAGCGTTCGCAGACCGTGGGATAGGACTTGTCCTCGCCCACATGAATGGAATAATTCCAGCAGCGCTCGCATTTTTCTCCGGCCGCCTTCGCCACCTGGACGCTGACTGCGCCACTGCCGTTTCCCGAGCCCTGCACCAGGGTCACGGCTGAGACGATGAAAAGATAACGCAACTGATCGGCGTAACGTTTCAGCACAGAGTAAACGGGGTCCGCCGCCGTCAGCTGCACCTGTGCCTCAAGACTCTTGCCAATCAGTTTCTGATTACGCGCTTCTTCGAGGGATTTCAGCACTTGCTCGCGGACTGCCAGCAAGGCAGCCCAGTCTTCTTGTTGTTTCTGATCTTGCGCAGCGACCGAGCTGTCGCCAAGTACGTCCTTGGCCACGGGGAACGTGGTCAGGTGCACGCTCGAGGCGCGGGAGTTGTCCTTGGGCAGGTGTTGCCAGACCTCGTCGCAAGTGAAGCTAAGGATCGGTGCCAGCAGGCGCACCAGGGTCTCGACGATTCGCCAGATCGCGGTCTGCGCGGCGCGGCGACCGGCAGAGTTGGGAGCAGAGATATACAGGCGGTCCTTCAACACGTCGAGGTAGAAGGCGCTCAACTCGACCACACAAAAGTCGTTTACCCGCTGGTAGATTTTGTGGAAAGCGAATTCTTCATACCAGCGCGTCACATCGGACGCCAGCGCAACCGTCTGCCGCAGCATGTACTGGTCGATCGCTTCCAGTTTTTCGAAGGCAAGCGCATCGCGCTGCGGTTCGAAATCGTAGAGATTGCTCAGGCCATAGCGAAACAGATTGTTACGCAAGGTGCGGTACGTTTCCGCCATGCGCTGCATCAGTTGTTCTGAGCCAACCACATCCTTGCGAAAATCGACCGATGAGACCCAGAGCCGTACGATCTCTCCGCCTAGCCGATTCGCGATGTCGACCGGATCAACATCATTGCCACGAGACTTGGACATGGCGTGGCCGTGTTCGTCGAGTGTCCATCCCGGGCTGGCCACCATGCGGTACGGCGCTTTGCCCTGCGCGCCCATGGCGCAGAGCAGGGAAGAGTGGAACCAACCCCGGAATTGGTCTCCGCCTTCGAGATAAAGGTCGGCGGGCCAGGGCAGATCGGGCTCGTGACCGAGCACCGCAGCGTGGCTGGAACCGGACTCAAACCAGACGTCGAGAATATCGGTTTCCTTTTCGAACTTGGTTTCCCCGCAGTTGGGGCATTTGGACTTCGCAGCGATGGCATCGGCCTCGGGCGAGAACCAGGCGTCGGCGCCGGAGCGGGCGAATAGTGCCACCACTTTGCGGTTGATGGCGGCGTCGTTTAGCGGCTTGCCGCAGCCTTCGCACAAAAACATCGCGATGGGGACGCCCCAGATGCGCTGGCGTGAGATGCACCAATCCGGCCGCGTCGCGATCATGTTCGAGATTCGTTCTTCGCCCCAGGCCGGGTCCCACTTTACTTTCTTGATTTCTTCCAGAGTGCGGCTGCGCAGCGTGCCGCCACCCTCCATGGGCGTTTCCATCGAGATGAACCACTGCTCGGTCGCGCGGAAGATGATCGGATTGTGGCAGCGCCAGCAATGAGGATAAGAATGCTCGACCTTCTCCGCGTGCATCAGCACGCCGCGTTTTTTCAGAAGGTCGACGATCGGCGCATTGGCCTTGAAAACCTGCAGGCCGTCATACTCCGGTAGTCCGTTCTGGATGAGGCCGGATTCGTCGACGTTGGTGGTAAGATCGAGTTTGTATTTCACGCCGGTGGTGAAGTCTTCAGCGCCGTGAGAAGGGGCGGTGTGGACCACGCCCGTGCCCGTATCCATGGTGACGTAATCCGCCAGGACGCCGAGGATCAAGCGATCCAGAAACGGGTGACGGAACTTAGCATATTCGAGCTTCGTCCCCGGAAAATGCGCCAGCTCATGCGGCGCAGTGAGGCCGATCCGGTCCATGAAGTCCTTGGCCAGTTTTCGCGCGACGATGTAAACCTCACCTTCCGACTCCGACTCAAGGGCGACATACTCCTCATCCGGATGGAAGGCCACCGCCATCGAAGCCGGCAGCGTCCAAGGGGTAGTCGTCCAAATGACGGTGAACACGTTCTTGCCGGCCAAAGCAGGATCGATCTTCGCGGGATCTTCTGCCAGCGGATATTTCACCCACACTGTTGGACTCGTATGGTTTTCATATTCGACTTCTGCTTCGGCCAGCGCCGTTTTGTCGTGGATGCACCAGTAGACCGAGCGCAAGCCCTTGTAAACGAAACCTTTTTCGGCGAACGCGTACAAGATTTCCAGCACCACCGATTCGTATTGCGGAGTCATGGTGGAATATGGGTTGTCCCAGCGTCCGAATACCCCAATGCGCTTGAATTGGCTCCGTTGAAGATCCAGATACTTTTCGGCGTACTTACGGCATTCCCGGCGCACATCGACCGGCTTCATCTGCAGTTTCTTGCCGCCCAGCATCTGGTCGACTTTGATTTCGATGGGCAGGCCATGGCAGTCCCATCCTGGGACGTAGGGGGAATCAAATCCCGCCATGGTCTTGGATTTGACGATGAAATCCTTCAGACACTTGTTGAAAGCCGTGCCGAGGTGGATCGGTCCGTTGGCGTACGGAGGCCCGTCGTGCAGCACATATGTTGGTGCACCCTTGCGGGTCTCGCGCAGGCGCTCATAAATCCCCATCTGCTCCCAGTGGGCCAGCATTTTGGGTTCGTTCTGCGGCAAATTGGCTTTCATGGAGAAGCCAGTTCGAGGCAGATTGATGGTGGATTTCAGGTCAAGCGGCACGCAGTTTTCTCTCCCAAATAGTTGATTTTTTTCATTATAGGGAGCGGGCGCACGAACGTCCATTGACCTGGCGCCCAGGCAGGGAACAGCAGGAAGGAGGCACTCGCAAAAGCACTGTAAGATGCAGCGAAAAAACGTGTACAATTTTCCTTAAGCGGGTGACCTAGCCTGACTGCCTGCATCTAACATGCTATGGGAATGCGGGGGTTAGGGGTCTTGCTCCGTCATAAATTCAGGGTTGAAACGTCCGGCAAGCAACTTGGCCCCAAAGGTGCACATCAGTTGAATAGGGTGCGCTTTTGCGGAGCCTGATATAGCTCAATATGGCCGCTCACGAAATAGCTCCTGGTAATGCGCCTGAACCCGAACTGAATTTATTGCTGCCCAAAGATAGCGAGCAGCCGCTGTGGAAATCCCTGTCTCAAAATCTCGACGACTTCTTCTTTCCCAAGAAGCTGCCACCGCTGGTCCTGACCTCCAAGCCAATCCCGGTTAAGGACATTTGGGGTTTCTACAATTACAAGAAAAACGGCGTGCTGGGTTCCACCATTCTGCACCTGGTGACGCTGGCGGCGATTATCGTCGGGACTATTTACGCTCGCAATCTGGTGCGCCACATTGTTCACCCTACGGAAGTGACGACGCTGATCGCGCCCGCCGACGATATGCCTGCCCTGCCTCCCTCGAAAGCGCCGGTGGGTGGCGGTGGCGGCGGTGGTGATCGCGACAAGTTTGAAGCCTCCAAAGGCAAACTGCCAAAGCTTTCCATGCAGCAGATAACACCGCCGGTGGTTGTGGTGCGAAATCCGAATCCCAAACTGGCAGTTGATCCTACCGTGGTCGTTCCGCCGGACATCAAGCTGGCTCAGGTCAACCTTCCGAACCTGGGTGACCCCATGTCTCACTTGCCCTCGGGCCCTCCTTCGAATGGAACAGGTTCGGGTGGCGGCATCGGTTCGGGTTCGGGTGGTGGCGTTGGTTCTGGCACAGGACCTGGCGTTGGCCCGGGTGAGGGTGGCGGAATTGGCGGTGGCCTATTTAGAGTGGGCGGGGGCGTTTCGGAGCCACGAATCATTTATAAACCGGAGCCTGAATATTCCGAGGAAGCCCGCAAAGCCAAGTATCAGGGAACGTGCGTTCTGTATGTTGTAGTGGGCACCGACGGGAGGCCTCGCGACATTCGAGTAATTCGGACTTTAGGGTTGGGCCTCGATGAAAAGGCCATGGAGGCCGTCAAAGCCTGGAAGTTTGAGCCCAGCATGAAAGATGGAAAGCCCGTCGCAGTCGCCGTGAACGTCGAGGTGGCGTTCCACCTGTACTGATTCGACATCTTACCCGGGGCAACGGCCGCTAACGCAGCGGCCGTTTTTGTTTTGCGTCGCACGTTCCCGGCACTTCCTATTCCTTCAAATCCACGTGGAGCACATTATCGATCGGGGCACCAAGGAAGTGTTCGCCGAGGCGGCGGAATTTCTCCACCGAATCGGTGACGAAAAATCTCAGACGTGGCGTGTGGCGGCGCTCGTGTCCGGCCGCGGTTTGGGGTGGGGAACGATGCAGTAGTTCCTTGACTACTTGCGCCGTAGATTCGGCCGAATCCACGATGGTGATGTGCCCGGGCGCGGTGCGCTGCAAGAGCGGCCGCAGGAGCGGGTAATGGGTGCAGCCCAGCAGCAGAACATCCGCCGCCTCGAAACCATCGGCAAAGGCTTCAGTCAGGTAAATGCGGGCAACCTGCTCTGTGACTGAGTGATCGATCCAGCCTTCCTCGACCAACGGAACCAGCAGCGGGCATGCTTTTTCTTTGGCCTCAATTCCGCGCGCGGTGAGCGCCTTGTGATATGCATGACTGCTGACCGTAGCTTCGGTGCCGATTACCACCACGCGGTGGTTGTGACTGGCGGCTGCGGCCCGCTCGGCTCCCGGCTCAACTACTCCCACCACCGGCAAACTGGCGGCGTGAGTGATCTGCGGCAGGGCCAAGGCCGTTGCGGTGTTGCACGCAATTACCAGCATCTGCGCGCCGTGCCTCTCGAGATAGTGGGAAGCACCGATGGCGTACCGCGCTACGGTTTCGGGCGACTTCGAGCCGTAAGGAAGCCGGGCCGTATCGCCAAAATATACATAGTCGGCATCGGGAATGAGTTCAAGTAAAGCTTTAAGGACGGTGAGGCCGCCAAAGCCGGAATCGAACACGCCGATGGAGGGTCTGCGCTTTGAGGGCAAATGTTCTTGCGCTGGAGAAATGGATTTCACGCGAAGCTTAGTGGGCCCGTTCCGCGCTGGGCAAAGCGATGGCAGAGAACTCCGTCACCTCCCCGCAGCATGGTCCCGGCGGGATCGCCGCACCGTGCGGGCATGTCCGGGGATGGCCCAGAAAGCTGCAAATCTTGTCCGTAGCTTCGGGCGAGAGAATGTGTTCGAACTTGCAGGCCTGCTGCTCGATTTCCGTTTCGCTATCGAGGGCGAGGCTGTCGGTAAACAGACGTTCTGCCAGCCGATGGCGGCGAACGATGTCAGCTGCTCTGCGGCGGCCGCGCGGGGTCATTTCTACGATCAAGCTGCCGTCGCCAACCGAAACGGCGTCAGGCTTCAATGCATCGTGGCAGGGATTTACGAATGGCTTGTGATCATGTGCCACCGGAGGATGCGGAACGGTCGCTACCAGGCCCATCTCGGTCATCTTTTCGACCGCCAGGCTTACCGGCAAAGCGCCATGCACCTCCATGCGCCCCACCTCGGCAATCTCCCCATGTTCGGCCAGAGCCCACAGCTCTTCCAGGACTTCATCAAATTGCTCTTCATCCACCATGGAAAAGACTTCCGAGGAGGCGATACGGCCATGATGCAGCTCGATACGCCGGTCGGCTAGCCGCGCAACCACGGGATCATGGGTCACCATCACGATGGTCCGCCCTTGCTGATGCAACTGGCGCAACAGGCGCAGTACGATTTCCTCATTCACAGCATCCAGATTGCCGGTGGGTTCGTCGGCCAGCACAATTTTAGGATCGTTGATCAAGGCACGCGCGATGCAAACCCTCTGCTGCTCACCGCCTGAAAGCTGCGATGGCAGATGCCCGGCGCGTTCACGCAGACCTACGCGATCAAGTGCGTCCAACGCTTCCTGCTCATCCGTCATGCTATGGAAATACTGCGCCAGCATTATGTTTTCGAGCGCAGTGAGATAGGGGATGAGATGGAATTGCTGAAATACGAAGCCGATTCTTTCCGCCCGCACCCGGGTAAGCTCGGAGGAAGGAAGAGTAGCAACATTCTCGCCGTCAAGCCAGATTTCGCCAGCGGTAGGGCGGTCTAGGCAACCGATCAGGTTCACGAGCGTCGATTTGCCCGAACCGGAAGGACCCATGATCGCCAGCCATTCCCCGGCCTCGACGTGAAGAGAAACCGAATCCAGGGCACGAATCACACCACCGCCCTTTTCCGCCTGGGCGGGATAAAGCCGGCTGACGTCGATGAGCTTGATCATCCCTTTGCCTATTTCTTTCGCTTACTCACCCCGCAAAATGGTAGCAGGTTCCACGCGATGTAGCAGCCACATCGGCACAATGGCCGCCAGCAAGGCTACCACCACGCTGCCTAACAGAACCGGAGGCAAAACGCTAAATCGGGGAACCACGGAAGCGTGGAAATTAACCCGGCCAATCCAGGCGGCCGCCCCCACTCCTATCACAAAGCCGAGCACAGCTCCAGCCAGCCCTAATGCCGCGGCCTCTGCCGCGAAGAAGCCATAGATTAACCTGGCGGAAGCGCCTAAAGCCTTCATGATGGCGAAATCGTGCCGCCGGTCGAAGACCCATCCGGTAAGCGTAGAAAGCACGCAGAGAGCGGAAGTGAGGATGATAAAGACGACGGTCGCGAGAAGCGTGGCGCGCATTTTTCCCAGTACGCGGGCCTGTGTCTCGACGATTTGGCGAACCGGGTGCACGTCGGCCTCGGGAAGAGCCTTCGCCAGCGCTGTAGCCATGGCCGAGACTTCGTCTGCCGACCCTGAGACGGCTACTTCGATAACCGAAGGTTCTACTCCCGTCCAGGTTTGAAAGCTGGCCAGGTCAAGATAGATGCGGCTGTCTTCGGCTGCGCCGGTTTGGACAGTGCCGGCGGCCGTCAAATGGATGGGACGTCCCTGAAAAGTGAGATCGAACGGGCCCTTTTGCGGATCTACCACCGCACTGGCCCGCACACCAACCAGCACCTGCGCGGGCGCATTCGGCCAAGCGCTTACGGACCACCAGCCGTCGAGTTTGCGCACTTGATCGAAGTCGGTGCCTGCCACCACGATCGGCTGCCCGCTGGCAGTCCGCGCGACCACGTAGGCGAAGGGCACGGCCAGGCCTCGGCCGGCCAAAGTCGCATCGACGGTCCGCAGAGTATCGCCGGAAAGCGCATGATTGTCCTTGCCGACCAGAATCACATTGGCGCCGTAGTTGCGGAACTCATTGCCCAACTTGGCCTGCACGTCGACGTAGAGATTCAGCATGGCAGTAGCAGCCGCGGCGGCGACCACCATAGCCAGCAGAGCGGAGATCGCGCGTCCACGGCGAAGCACGGCGGCGCGAACCAGCATGCGCCAGAACATGGAGGCATGAGGCGCGGAGGCGCGGCCAAGGCCGGCAGAGGAGTGGGCGCTCATGCGTCACCTCGCAAGGCATGCACGGGATCAAACTTAACTGCCCGGCGAATGGCGACGGCGCTGCCCGCGAAGGTTACGATCACGGCCATGACTAGAACCAACGGCAAAAGTACAGGTTGGATCACAATCTGTGAATCGAAGATCGCCCAGCCAATCTGTCGTGCCAGGATGGCTCCGCCGGCAAAGCCTATCAATCCGCTGCTCAGAGCCAGCAAAGCAGCTTCGGTAAAGAACAATGCGGCAAGCGAGAGATTGCCCGCACCCAGGGCCTTCATCAGGCCCACTTCATGGCGCCGCTCAAACATGGCAGTCGCCATGGCCGCAGAGACCGCCAGTGCGGAAGCGAGGAGAGCGGCTAGCGTGAGGAGCAGCATCAATCCTTCGATCCGGGAGAGGACCGTGCCTTCGCTTTGCGCGATCTGGCGAATCTGTTCCGCGTGCGAATGCGGTATGGCCTCCTGGAGCTGGTATGCGATCGAGGCTGCATAGGGAGAGCAATACCAGCGATCGTAAAGCGCTCCGCTCATGGTGCGGGGATCACGCCGGGCAAATGCATCCTCGGGCTTGGTCAGGGCGCTCACATAGACGCGGCGCACAGCGCCAGGCTTTCCCAGGATTTGTTGCGCCAGATTTAGAGGCGCAACGATCTGATCGTCCTCCGCGCCACCAGTTGAAAGAATCCCCGCTATGTCATGTTCTTGCCCGGCCACCTCTACCTGATCGCCAGCCTTAAGTTTAAGCCTGGCAGCCAGGTGTTGGCCGAGCAGGATGTCTTGCGAATCGTCGACTGGCCAATCGCCCTCCACCTTCCACCATGGGTGCGTGGTGCGGACTCCGGTGACGAAACCCTCTTTTCCGAACGTAAGCCTCTTGGAAAAGTAGGTCCCCAGCAGCGTGATGTTTTGGACGTCCCCAACCGTGACTCCGGCCTGCAACATGGGAGAAAAACCAACAATGTTGTTGCGCCAGAACGTGCCACGAATCTTGGGCAGGTCTGCCTCGTTGAGGTAAGCGCCATCGCTGGGAGGTTTGAGATTAACTCCGCCGATTTCCAGATCAAGCGTGTCATCCTGAGGAGTCACCAGAATGTTGGCGCCGATCGTCCGCAATTCGCCATTGATCTTGTCGCCGATGTCGGTCGCCACCGCAATCATGGCGGTGGCCACGGCCACGCCCAGCGTGATCGCAGCACCCGCCAGCAGCTTGCGCCGCTTTTGCCGCCGGAATGATTCGAAGACAAGCCGCGGAAACATGAATCCTTACTGGAACAAACGGGCTCCGGCGGCGACCTCGGCCTCGCGGATGAGGACGGCGTCCGAAGTCTGTTCCGCCTTCAAGGGTATGGGATTGCAGCCCCCGGCCATGCCGACCGATTGTCCGTTAATGGGAGCGGCGCAGTTCTTGCAGACTACGCCGTTGGGACCTTTGTAAAAGCCGACCCCGCCACAAATCTCACAGGCATCAAACACCGTGGCAATCTTCCCGTCCGGCTTCTGGTAGAGCCAGAACCGTACTTCAGTCCCATTCTCGCTGGCCTGGAAGCGATGCAAGTCGCCGTCAGAAAGCTGGGTGAGCGGTATGCGCACCTCGCCGTTGACGAAGGTGACTTCTGCAGCCGGCGAGAGCGCGCTGACACTCTTCGCGTAAATAAACTCAGCCGTCACCAGCACGATAAACAGAAACGAACTGGCGTAGACCGAAGCCATCCAGAGACGCTCGCGGCGGGCACTCCACAGAGCCTTGCGCCGCGCGGCAGGAGACTCGGGGACGGCCACGGGTTGACGCCGTTTGACCTCGAACAGCACCATTAGGGCGGCCAAGGCAAAGATGGTCACGAAGAAGAAAAGGTCGTTGCGCACAATCGGGCCAATGATCGCCATCTCCCGTTTGGAAGAGGGAAGCACACCATTTTCGGAAAGCTCATGCAAGCCGGAGATGATGAGCTGGGCCGCCACAAAGAACAGGATCACAGTGGTGACGCGAAAGAATTTTTGCAGGTTGATGCGGACACTGCCTTTGACGAACATCACGCCAAAAAGAATCGCGGCAGCGACACCCAGGGCCGTACCGAAAAAGCTGAGGATTTCGCTGGAATTCAGCGAAACTGCCCCCAGGATCAGGACAGTCTCCACGCCTTCGCGCAACACCATGAGAAAAACGAACAGGAAGAGTCCGAAACGCGCATTTTCACCGGCCAGCAACCCGACTTTGCCTTCGATCTGCCCTTTGAGGCGGCGCCCAGTTTTCATCATGAAGACGATCATGGTAACGACGAAAAACGCCGCCACCAGCATGATCCAGCCTTCAAAAATGTCCTGGTTCCAATGCAGGCGGGAAAGAAGAACGGCAACTCCGATGCTGCCCACAAACGCCGCGACTAGCGCGGAATAGACTGATTTCCTCAGTTCAGGACGGCCGATTTTGCTCAGATACGCGAGGGTGATGCCGACAATGAGGGCAGCTTCGACGCCCTCGCGCAATGTCACAATGAATGCCTGCAACATGAGGAAATCAGACCCTTATGATTTTGAAAATGAATTTCAATTTCAACTATATAGGATAGTCTTCTCACGCCGTGAGCGTCAACGCGCAGAATCAGGGGCCGCATACTACTCACTGGCCTGGTAAATGATTTTTCCGTCACGCAAGGTGTACTGCACAGCTCGGAGATCTTGAATATTCTTTGCCGGATCGCCCTTCAGGACAACGAGATCTGCCAGAAGCCCCACGGCCACTCGCCCCATTAGTTTCGCTTCTCCAAAGCGCTCGGCGGGCGCGGTGGTCAGCGAAGCCAAAATCTCCCTGAAGCTCATTCCCGCCTTGCTCATCAACTCGTACTCCTCACCCGGGTCCGGATCGATGGCGCCGAGGTCGGTTCCGAAAAGGACTGTGCCCCCAGCGCCAGCCCATGCACGCAACTGAGCGACGGCGGTGTTGACCGTTTGCTCCTGCGTAGATGCGCGGTCGTGGCGCAGATAGTACTTCCAGAGGGTAAGCGTCGGAGTGAGGGCTACGTGCTTCTGCTTCATGGCCGCAATGAGCGTTGCATCCCACGGGCCGGAACGGGGAGTCGTGTGACCGATCACGTCAACTCCGGCCTGTACCGCGGCGAGCACATCCGCGCCGGTGTTGGGGTGAACGAAGGCAGGCTTTCCCACGCGATGGGCCTCGCTCACCGCAGCCGCGATAGCGTTCTCCGGAAACGGCGGATTGGGTGGAGGAGGGGGTTGCAAGTGCACCTTGATCCCGTCCACGCCTTCGTCGAGGAGCTTTCTTGCTGCTGCGGTAGCCTGTGCGGCGTCGGTGATTTCGGGGGCAGGAAAGCTCATGAAGCCCAAAACGCTGAGAATTCGGTCGGCCGGAACCGCACCGGGCGCGACCAGCGCCTCGCCTGTCGAACGGATTCTTGGTCCAGCCACTTCGCCCGAGTTGACGCGGTCGCGAAGCCGCCGCGTGTTTTCCCACATGGAACCCAGGTCGAACACACTGGTGAACCCGTAGCGTGTCAGCATCTCCTGCAACTGCTCGCTGAGTTCGGGCACCGGAATTGCCGCCACGTTCGCCCACTTTCTCTCAAAGAAGTGCACATGGCTGTTCCAGAACCCGGCGGTAATCGTGAAGCCGGAACAATCGAGCAGCTGGGAGGCTGGAGGAATTTTCACTGCTGACCTGCTCCCAACTGCCGCGATCTTTCCGTCTTCAATTAGCACCACGCCGTCCCGGATCGGTTCTTCAATAGGACTGACGTAAATCGTGCCTCCGACCAGTGCCATACCATTCGGAGGATTAACGGCTTGACCGAAGAGCGCGGTACTCACGAAGACGAGAGAGATTGCCAAGCCGAGAACCATTCTGAGCATGAGGCGGATTCCTCGGAGAGTTCGTCTTATAGACGCTTCAGAAAGCGTTTGGCTTCTTCCAGGCTGGGGAACAATTTTTCTTCTGCCTGGAATTCCACCGAATGCACGCAGCGGCGGCTGCCGCGTAACTTTACCGGGTGTTTCAGATGCAGCATCTCATGATAGACGATGTATTCCACCGCATAACGCGGCACTCGAGGATGATCAAAAACCCGGCTCACCACAATCGCGTTGTGGGCAGGGTCGTAGTGACCGAGACTGGCGCGAGCGTGATCGCGGCTCCAGGTCATTTGCGGGCGCGCCAGCAATCCGTAAAAAAAGCGTTGGTTAAGATTGTCGAAAATCGTTTCAAGATCATAAGTATGGCCCTGCGCTGATACCACATGTTTGCGGCCACGCATCTGGCGAACCAGGTGGGCCTTTTGCCGGATGTGCTGGCTGGAGACGTAGCGGCGGTAACGAGTGGCATGGCCGCGCTCGATGGGTTTGCGGTACATCTTGGCCAGTAAGATGTGCGCAATGGCATGCAAGACGGGCTTTGGCGCACCTTCCAGCAGATCGGAAACTCGAACCAGCAGCCGCCCTTCGCGCAAGCGGATCGTGTTGTTGATATTGGCGAAGGCAAAGAATTCCACCGACAGCTCAGGCATCGGTGCGCGCGGCCGCAACTCCTGGTAGGCCTCCTGGAAGATCTGGAAAAGACGTTCTGTCACAGATTGGTTTCGCTGATCCAGCCCTCAGTCCGGCTCAAGTTTGGCCCTTCTTCTTGTGTTTCGCCGCCTCCTCCTGATCGGCAAGCAGCTGGCGATGGCTGGGAATGCTGGAGTCCACTGTGTCCAGTGCCTCGGAAAGTGAAAAATGGTACTTCTCCTCTTCTTCCTTGCTGGCGTCCGCCGCGTCTTTCAGGGCGCGCAGCCGGGCCTGAAACTCGCTGTCTGCCTCGATGACTGTTTTCAGCACTTTCCGCAAATCAGACTTACGGTCGACATAAGTATCAATGTTGTCGTTCAGCTCGTCGTAGACTTCGACAAAATCGCGCAGGCGGGAGTGGATTTCTGCACCGCGGTCCGTGACCTTGGGATCAGAACGCACCTGCTCGACCGCCGTCAGGCGGTTGCGGGCGAATTGCAGAAACAGCTTGAGGCGCAGATCGGGTTCGTATGCGGCATCGCGTAATTGAGCAATCTCGGCGGGAGTGAACGGATCATGCCGCTGCTGGGACCACGCCGCGGACAGTAGCAGCAGTAGAAATAGACCGGCAAGAACCTTAGCGCAAGTGCAGTTCATTTGCCCCCTTTCTTGCCGAACATGCGGTGCAGGAGTTCGGTCCGAATCCCCTCTAAGTGGACGGCGGCGGCCTGAACCGTTGGCTGCTCGTCAAAGGCCACGGTGTTTTCGAGGTCGCGTAACCTGCCCGCCATCTTGCGCACGGCAATCTCAGTATCCTTCAGCTTCTTGTTCGATTGTAGAGCAGCGTCCCGCGCCTTATCGGAATAGGCGTCCACATCCTGCAAAGCCTGATGAGCTTGCTCTACCTTGCCCTCATTGTAAAACTGATCGGCGGCTTCGAGTTGACGCCGTGCCGCCTCTACATAGAGGGGAGGACGATCCTCCAATCGGCTTGATTCTGCCCGGGTAAGCAGTTGCTCCAGGCTCTCATCCGTCCGCGCACAAGCGGGAAGCAGCAGGGCTAACAGCACGAGGATCAGCCGCGTACACATGGGCTCACTTCTTGGGTTCGATCGCAATCAGACGATGCCGGGCCTGCCACTCCTGGTCGGGAAACCGGCCGCCCGCCACCTCGAGAAAGCGATGGTAATTTTGCGCTGCCAGCTTGTCCTGGTGCAAGTGATCATAAGCGGTAGCCCGCAGGAAATAAGTGGCCGGAATTTCCGGAAGAAACTGCGCCCGCGCATCGAGCGCTTTGATCACCAGAGGATAGTTCTTGTTCTCATTCGCCGCGGCCGCCAGGTCACCGTAAGCCGGCCCGGAATCTGGTTTTAACTGCACAGTTAGGAGCAGTTCCTGTTGTGCCTCAGGAAACTTGCGCGCTTTCAGCAGGGTCTCACCGAGCAGAAGATGCAGCCCGGGGTCGTTCGGATTGGCCTCGAGAAGCGTGCGGCATTGCGTTTCTGCCTCGACGTATTTTCCGGCCGCAGCGTACACGTCCACCAGGTCGCGCTGCACTCCGGCGTCGCCCGGGGCCAGCTTAAGCGCAGCCTGCAATTCCACAACCGCGTCGTCGGGCTGGCCGTCGGCCGCCAGCATGCGTCCCAGTTGCATATGCGTGGCAGCATCGTCTGGACGGAGCACAACCAGCTTGCGCAACACTGCTTCCGCATCTGTGAAACGATGGCCGCGCATGTAGAGGTTTGTCAGACCTGCCAGAGCATCGGACGAGCTCGGGTTTAAGGCGAGCGCCGCCTTGTATTGAGTTTCTGCATCGGCAAAGCGGTTCTGTTGTTCCAGAAGCGGTGCGGCGGAAAGGTGAGGCTCAACATCTTTGGGCTGAAGTTGGGATGCTTGTTGATAAGCCTCAATTGCGTCGTCGGGCTTGCTGGCTTCAAGCACCTGCGCCAGCGAAAGCCAGGCCCGGGCCCGGCCTTCATCTACGTTTGATGTCGGCTTGAGCGACGTAGCTGCCCGGAGAAACTGGTCCGCGCCCGGCTGGCCAGCTTTGGCAAGCATCAGGCCGAGATTCAGATTGGACTCGAACACGTCGGGTTTCGCGGCAACCGATTTGCGATAGGCCGCAATCGAGTCCTCTGTCTTGCCCAGTGCGTTCAAAATAAATCCGAGGTCGTACCAGGCCAGGTAGTTTGCGGGATCGCGCTCGACCACTTTGCGCAAAAGCGGTTCGGCGGTAACGTAATCGCTCTTCTCAATGTTAGCTTCTGCCTGGGTCAACTCCGGCGGCCATGCAGGATCATCTTCCTCGACTCT
Source organism: Terriglobia bacterium (assembly GCA_963765285.1). Taxonomy (GTDB): domain Bacteria; phylum Acidobacteriota; class Terriglobia; order Terriglobales; family Acidobacteriaceae; genus CAVWZH01. The sequence goes on along the minus strand of CAVXVR010000004.1, from coordinate 348,258 downwards.
AACGTGACGAACTGCTTTGCCGGTAGTCTGCGCGAAGCTTGAAGGAGGGGTCAGGGCAAACGCTGCGAACAGAAGTAGTCCGCAAGCGATTGCGCCTTGTAGTCGGAAACGCCAACGAACCGAAGACACACTCGTGCGGACCTGGTTGTCACTTGCGCCCATTGTTTCGTGACCCATTTCCATTCAAAACGTTCGCCAGAAACTGACCGGTGTACGAGCCGGGCAATTTCGCGATGTCTTCCGGCGCTCCCGACCCAACCACGTAGCCGCCTCGTTCGCCGCCCTCCGGCCCCAGATCGATCACCCAATCGGCGGTCTTGATCACTTCGAGATTGTGCTCAATTACCAGAATCGATCCTCCCGCGTCGATTAGCTTGCGGAACGCAGAGAGCAACTTGCTGACGTCATCAAAATGCAATCCCGTGGTGGGCTCGTCAAAGATGTATAAAATCCTCCGCTTCGTTTTGCGCCCGTCATCAGAAGCCTGAGCCCGGCCTGCTTGCCGCGCCGCAGGTTGCAGATGCGCTGCCAGCTTCATACGTTGCGCCTCGCCGCCGGAGAGCGTGGTCGCCGACTGTCCCAAGCGCAGATAGCCCAGCCCAACTTCCTCAAGAACCCGCAGTTTTTCTGCCACCTTGGGCACACCGGCGAAAAAGTGCAACGCCTCTTTGACGGTTAGATCGAGCACTTCGTGAATGTTCTTACCACGATAGCGAACTTCCAGCACTTGCGGCTTGTAGCGCGTACCTTTGCATTCCTCGCATATCAATTCCACGTCGGCGAGAAATTGCAGCTCTACCGTCACGGTGCCGTCGCCCTGACAGGTTTCGCAACGGCCTCCCGGCACGTTGAAAGAAAAGTGCCCGGTGCCGAAGCCGCGCTTTCTGGCTTCCGGGACCGAGGCAAACACGTCTCGAATACCATCGAAGGCCTTGATATACGTGACCGGATTGGAGCGCGGCGTCCGGCCGATCGGAGACTGATCGACCAGCACAGCGTCGTCGATAAATTCCGCACCTTCGAGCTCAACTCCACCGGGCAGGGCAGGAAGGTCACCGTTGGTATTTCTTTTTGCCGCAGCCAAGGCCGGGTAAAGCACATCGTGCAACAACGTCGACTTGCCGGAGCCTGAAACTCCCGTGATCGCTACCAGCATTCCCAGAGGAATGGTGATATCGAGATTCTTGAGATTATGCACCCGGGCGCCGGAGAGTTTGAGTTGCTGCCTTCCCGGTTGACGTCGCACCGTGGGTATCTGGATACGTAACTCGTCCGTCAGATAACGTCCCGTCAACGAAGTGGGAGTCTTGCGAATTTCGTTGTAGGTTCCTTCCGCGATCAGCTTGCCTCCGTTCTCGCCGGCCCCTGGGCCGAGGTCGATAATACGGTCGGAGGCCCGCATAACGTCAGGATCGTGCTCCACCACCAGGATCGTATTGCCCAGATCGCGCAGATCATGCAGGATCTTGATCAAACGATGGGTGTCACGGCTGTGCAGGCCGATGGAAGGTTCATCAAGAACGTACAGGGTTCCCACTAGCCGTGAGCCGAGCGACGTCGCCAGTTGGATGCGCTGGGCCTCGCCGCCGGAAAGCGTCGAGGACAGGCGGTTCAAGGTAAGGTATTCCAACCCAACCTCATTCAGGAAAGTCAGGCGCTCCTGTATTTCTTCGAGCAGTTTTTCTGCGATTCCGGCTTCCTCAGGGCTAAGCTTCACCTCAGCGAAAAACTTTGCCGCCTCTTCCACCGTCATGCTGGAGACTTCGCAGATGTTCTTGCCCCAGATTTTCACCTGCTGCGCTTCCGGGCGTAATCGCGCTCCCCCGCAGGTTGAACACAGTGAATACCCGCGATAACGGCTGAGGAAGACGCGGACATGCAGCTTGTATTTCTTGCGCTCCAGATGATTGAAGAATCCACGCACCCCCGGAACTTGCCTTCACCCTCGATAATCACGCGCTGCTGCTCGGGATCGAGTTCCTCCCAGGGAACATCCAGCGGAATCTCCGCCTGGCGGGCGAATCGCTTTAGCTCGGTAAACAGACGGGCGATATTTCGGCTTGGTCCAGGGCTCGATGGCGCCTTCGTTCAGCGTCTTGCTTTTGTCGGGAATTACCAGATCCAGATCGAAGTCGATCGTATTGCCGAACCCCTGGCAGCGCGGGCACGCGCCGTAAGGATTGTTGAAAGAAAACAGCCGCGGCTCAGGTTCCTCGTAGCGTAGATTGCACAGCTTGCACTCGAAGCGTTGCGAAAAGCGCTTGCGCTCGGATGCCTCGCCGTCGCGCGGCACAGTCTCGAAAATCACTTCTCCAGCTTCGCGGTAGCTGATCTCGACTGCGTCAACAATGCGTCCACGGGCGTCAGAAGAGACCACGAGCCGGTCGACCAGAATGAAGACCGGCTGTGCGAAATTCAGCTCCAACAGCGATTCCGGCGTCGAGAACTCGAATATCTGGCCGTTCTGATAGAGCCGGTTAAAACCACGTTTGCGCAGATCAAACAGCCGAGTCTTGAGTTGGTCGTCGACCGTAGCGCTAGTGTCCCGCCGGCGTCCTGCGGGCGCTCGCGCCGGCGAGACGCCTGCGCTACCTTCGGCCTTCTTTACTCGTGGTTTTCCCTGGGTGGTGTCCGTTGCAACCGCCTCGGTAGCAGGCAGGGGGAACAGCACATTCAAGCGGGTGCCTTCGCCGAGCGCCAGAATCGCCGCAGCGACCTCGTCCACTGTGTCTTTCTTCACTTCGTTGCCGCAACGCAGACAATAAGTCCGGCCGATACGGGCAAAAAGCAGCCGCAGGTAGTCGTAGATTTCAGTTGCCGTGGCGACAGTCGAACGCGGATTGCGCGTGGTATTTTTCTGTCGAATGGCGACTGCCGGAGCGATGCCATCGATCAGATCGACGTCAGGCTTCTCGATGCGCTCCAGAAATTGGCGCGCATACGCCGAAAGAGACTCGACGTACCGGCGCTGCCCCTCGGCATAGACGGTATCGAAAGCAAGCGAGGATTTCCCCGATCCCGACACCCCGGTGACGACGGTCAACGAGTTATGCGGAATCTCAAAATCAATATTCTTGAGGTTGTGGACCCGCGCCCCGCGAACAACAATAGTTTCCGTGGACATCTGTTGAAGGCCGCCGCAGCCCGCTCCCGCCGTCGAGAGGGGATCTGGTAAGTGCTGGCTCTCTGAAGGCTTCAGGAGGGCTACGGAATCTTTCTATTATAAAGCAGAGTGACCGCGGCAAATGCGAGGGCCGCTCGTAGAACACCGAACGGTGAGTAAAAAGTAAAAGGCCCCGATTTCTCGGAGCCTTCTCCCTGCCATGGTGCGATCTAAGTATGCGATGAACGGTTGGCGCGAGTCAACGGAATTTGGATTTGCCGCTGCGCCAGACGATGACTTTGGTGTTAGGGAGAGTATCCCTGCTTTCTCTCCCAGCTGAAACTGGCCCAGGAGTTTGGATGAGATCGTAAGGGGAAAATAAGGAACAAACAGGTTTGCTGTCCGAAACGGGAATCAGATCCTAGTCGTCTCTGTGCGCCCGGTCCCGTTTCTTGCTGTAGCGGAAAGCCATTCCCGCCCCCAGCGTCATAAACCCCACAGGAGGAAGCAGCAGCACCAGCACACCCCGGCTGATCGCGCGTTGGCCTTCTTTGCTGGTTGCCGTGGCATTGCTGTAGCACATCGCGCAGCCCTGCGCGAAAGCAGGAGCCGCCCACAATCCTAACCAGCAGCCGAAGATTGCCAAGCGTAGTTTCATTGAGACCCTATTTTACTCCCAGGTGAACGATGCGCAACGCATCCTCGAAGAAAACGAACATCAGGCAAAGGCATCCCACCACCGCCACCATCATGGTCCATTTCATGGCTGCGATCTCGAATTTCAGGTGCATGAAATACCCGATAATCAGAGCCGACTTGATAATCGAGAGGATCATCAGCGCTTCCAGCATGCGTACCGGCTCGAAGACCTGATTGTAGGCCAAGGCAACTTCAACGGCCGTGAGTACCAGCAGCGCTCCCCACACAAAGAAGTATTGGCCTTTACTGTCGTCATGAACTGCCGCGTCGTGCATGTCTCTCTCCTCCTGCGGTTAGCCGGTAATTCTGGTGGACATCAAATACACCAGTGGGAAGATGAACATCCACACCAGATCTACGAAGTGCCAATACAGCCCGGAGATTTCGACATCGTGCGCGTCATAATCTTTGGGCTTGAGGAAAATAATCGTGGCTGCGACAACCAAACCCAGCAGCAGCACATGAATCAGATAGTGAAATACGCTGTCCTTCGGAATGGCCAGCCAACCAACCAGCCAGATGACAGCCAGGATGGGCAAAAACTTCCTGCGCAGCGCGACGATTCCGAGATAAATGACCCCGATCGTGACGTGCAGCATATGCATTCCGGTGAGCGTGAAAAACGTCGCCGGAAACTGCGGCACCACTTGCGTCACGCTCCGGAACTCGGCATTGACTTCGTGACCGGCGGCGGGGAAGAGGGGTAGTCGGAGGCCTTCGTCAATCAGCTTGCTCCACTCCATGCCGTGCAACACGATGAACGCGGTGCCGAACAGCATGGTGAAAAGTATCCAGTTGCGCGTCCAGCTGCGGTCGCCGCGACGCGCCGCGAGCACGCCCATCACCATAGTGAGTGAACTGGAGAGTAGGCACCCCGTCATGATCGTGGCGTTCGTAATACTCGCCTTGTGGAAGGGTGTGGGCCAGTCGGGATTCGAAATGCGCCCGTAGCTATAGGCAAACAACAGCGCCCCGAAGGTGAGGGAATCGGAAAGCAGGAACAGCCACATCCCGACCTTCTTCGAGTAGGTGCCAAACAGGGAGGGCTCGTACGCGTCCGCCACCCCGTGCTGCACGGCGACATCAGACATGGTTTCGCTCTCCTAGAAACTTCGCGTCAGATTCGCTACCGCAGAAATTCCAGCAAGCCAAAAATGTAAATCCACAGCAACGCCATGAAATGCCAATACCAGACCGTGATATCGATCACGATGCGCCTCGCTTCCACCGGTCGCTTCAGCAGGGAAGTCATCGAGGCGTACAAGAGCGCGAGCATCCCTCCTGCCAGGTGGACAGCATGCGTCGCGGTCAGCAGATACACAAACGAACTGCTGGCATTCGTGGCCACGTAGAAGCCGCGGTCGGCGAGTTCGCGCCAAGCCATCCATTGGCCAGCGAGGAAGCCAACGCCGAGCACGACCGTCGCTCCCAGCCACGGGAAATTGCGCTCGTGGCCGATCGAAACTCCGGGAATCGATTGCACCGGAGCCAACGCCGCCTGGCGGGTAATCTGCCGCCGAGCCAATTCCGCCGTAACACTGCTGACCAGCAACAACAAAGTGTTCACCAGCAGCAAACCAGTCGGCAGGTTGACAGGAATCCAATCGCGAACGTAAGTGCTGGTTTTTTCATCCAGGCTGGGCAGGCCGCGGCGCACCACATAAGCGCTGGTGAGCCCGACGAATACCATGACGATGGCCACCAGCGCGGTGATGATTCCCAGGCGAGCACGCCGCAGCCGCCCGCCGTAATCCGGAGAACCGTTGTCGCGTCCGCCATCGCCGCCCCCGTCGGCAGCAGGAGGATGCGCACCGCTTCCACCGTGCCCTAGCTCGGGATCTCTGACCGGAATAGTAGGAGTCAAACTCATCATGCCGAGTGAGGCGCGGGCGCCCCCGCCCGCGGGCCTTTAGTGTGCAGTGACCCCAGCCGGATCCGTCTGCATAATGTAATCTTTCGCAGCACCCGGCACGCTGTACTCATAGGGCCCGTGGTACACCACCGGAGTATGTCCGCCAAAGTTGTCATGCGGCGGGGGAGTTGTCGTTGTCCATTCCAAACTCGTGGCTTCCCAGGGATTGTCGCTCGCCTTGGGCCCCTTGAACATGCTCCAAAGCAGGTTGAACAAGAAAATGAACTGCGCGGCGACCGTAATGATGGCCGCATAGGTGATGAACTTGTTCAGCGGAATCAGATGCTGCAGATAAGCCAGCTCCGTGAATTGCGAGTAGCGCCGCGGCTGGCCGGCCATGCCGAGATAGTGCATGGGCATGAAGATGGCGTAGGTTCCGGCCAGCGTAATGAAGAAGTGCACTCGACCCCAGGTCTCATTCATCATGCGGCCGAACATTTTGGGAAACCAATAATAAGTGGCGGCAAAAATGCCGAAGATCGCCGCTACTCCCATGATCAAGTGGAAGTGTCCGGGCACAAACGCTGTGTCGTGCAGCGGAATGTCGAGCACCGGCTGCGCCAGAAACGGTCCGCTCAGCCCGCCCGAAACGAACAACGAAACGAAACCGATGGCATATAGCATGGGCGTCTGGAAACGAATACGCCCTTTGTGAAGTGTTCCCAGCCAGTTGAAGGTCTTGATGGCCGAGGGCACGCCGATCGCCATGGTCATGATCGAGAAGGCGAACGCCGAGTAAGGGCTCATGCCGCTCATGAACATGTGATGGCCCCAGACCATGAACCCCAGGAAGCCGATCGCCATGATCGCGTACACCATGGCCTTGTAGCCGAAAATCGGCTTGCGCGCGAATGTAGAGAGGATCTGGGACGCCACGCCCATGCCGGGCAGAATCGCGATGTAAACCTCAGGATGCCCGAAGAACCAGAACAAATGCTGCCACAAAAGAGGCGAACCTCCCTTATGCGCCATGATCTGGCCGTTCACGACCACAAGAGGGACGTAGAAGCTGGTGCCCAGATTCCGGTCCAGCAGCAACAGGATTCCAGCCGAAAGCAAAACGCCAAAAGCCAGCAATCCCAGAATCGCGGTGATGAACCATGCCCAGCAGGTCAGAGGCATGCGGAACATGGTCATGCCCTTGGCCCTGAGATCCAGAATTGTCGTGATGAAATTCAGCGCGCCCATCAGAGATGCGATACAGAAAATCGCAATGCTCGTGATCCACAGATCAGCGCCTAACTGCTCACCCGGTCCTGCGCTTTGTAATGCACTGAGCGGGGCATAGCCCGTCCAGCCATGCAACGGAGCGCCGCCGACGACAAAGAAAGCGGCAAGCATAATCACGAAAGCCACAAACGTGGTCCAGAACGAAAGCATGTTCAGGACCGGAAACGCCATGTCCGGCGCGCCGATCTGAATGGGCAGAAAGTAATTTCCAAAACCTCCCTGCGGCGCTGTGGTCAGCACGAAGAACACCATGATGGTGCCATGCATGGTCACGAGCTGCAGGTAGGTCTCCGGCTTGATTTCGCCGAATAAAGGCAACACCGCCGTCGGCCAGATCATGTGGAAGCGCATCAGCACGGAAAGAAGCATTCCCACGAACACCGCGACCAGCGCCAGAAAGTAATACTGAATTCCGATCACCTTGTGATCGAGGCTGAATACATACTTGCGAATAAAGCCCTGAGGGGCCGCGTGTGAATGGACGGTAGCCGTAGTTGCCATTTACTGTTTCTCCGCCTCCCGTTGTGCCAGCCACTTGTCAAAATCTTCCTGGCTGACCACGTTCACCATGCCGTGCATTTTGTAATGGCCGAGGCCGCATAGCTCAGCACAGGCGATTTCATAACTGCCGATCTCCGTCGGCGTGAAGTGCATGTGGATCGCCAGCCCCGGCACCGCATCCTGTTTGAAGCGAAACGAAGGAACAAAAAAGCTGTGAATCACGTCCACGGCCCGCAGCGTGAGATCGACTTCGCGATTCACCGGCAGAAACATGGTGCCCGTGACTACATCGTCTTTGGACGCGGGATCGGCCGCATCCAATCCAATCGCCGCTTCGTTGCCTGCTGACGGGTCCATCAGCTTGGGGCTTGTGGGACCGTATTTTCCATCCGGGCCGGGATAGCGGAAATACCACGCAAACTGCATGCCAGTCACTTCTACAGGAACCGAACCCGGCTTGGCCGGCTCAAAGCGCTCGTGGGCCCACACGCTACTGCCCATCAGGTTCAATCCCACGAACAGGACAGCAGTCAGCGTGGTCCAGATCAACTCCAGCTTGGTATTGCCGTGAGAGTAGTCGACTTTGGCGGCGTTGGGGCGGTCGCGATATTGCCAGACGAAAAGCCCCAGCGCGCCTTGCGCCGCCACGAACACGATGCCCATCAATAAATAGGTCAGGGCAAACTGTCCGTCGATAAAAGCCGCTGCCGTCGAAACTCCGTGGGGAAGCCACCAGGTTTTGGCGGCAAAGAAGTAAGTGCTGAGGAACGTGATCAGCCAGATCAGCGCCAGCAGAGCGAGGCCCATCTACCAGACCCCCAACCGTCGTGGGATTTGCACACCCCCGCAGCTTGCCTCTGCAAGAAAAAATCTGCGGATGGCCCGGAAGTTTATCACAAACTTAATTCTCGATGCCCCGATGGGTGTGTGCAGTTTGGATTCTGTCGCGCTTCATCCCCAGGAAGTCATCCCGACGCCCCGCGTTTTCTCCAGCGGGGCGAGGGATCTGGCGCGGAGCGGAACCGCCGCCGAATCCGACACCGCACAGACACCACCCCATCCCCCGCTCGCAACCCCTCACTTCGTCCCCGCCGCCGCATAGCGCCGGAAGAAACTGTCCGGCTTCCATTGTGGACGTTTGTCATCATTGGCCACGGAAATCAGCAGTTGCCGCACAATTTCCTCATAGAGAGCAGCCGCGGACAGGTCCACAGGTTGACCCAGATCATCTGAAGGCGCGTGATAGCGATAGGTCAGCCAATCCTTAAAAATCTGCTGCTCGGGCGATCCCGCATCGAACCCAATGTCCATGACCAGCGCCGGAACCCCGTGGCGGATAAAACTGTACTGGTCGCTGCGAACAAGCACATTGCGCAGCGGCTGGGGGTCAGGTTGCACGCGCACACCCCACGATTGCGCGATGGCGCGGGCCTGATCGCCGAGATCGGATTCCGCCAGCCCCTGCACGGTTAGAACCTGCAAAGGGACAATGGGCAGGAACATATCCACATTGATGTCGGCAACAATCGATTTCGGATCGACGGTCGGATGCGCCGCAAAATACTTGGACCCCAGCAACCCCTTCTCTTCCGCGGTCACGAACAGAAACAGAACCGAGCGGCGCAGAGTTTCGGGATGTTTTTTGAGCGAAGCCGCCATGTCGAGCAGCAAGGCACTGCCCGAGCCGTTGTCCATGGCGCCGTTGTAGATGCGATCGCCTTTGACTGGCTCTCCGATGCCGATGTGGTCAATGTGCGCGGAAAGAACCACATATTCGTTCTTGAGCTGAGGGTCAGTGCCTGGCAGTTTCCCAACCAGGTTCGCGGATTCCAACTGCTCGATCTCCACTTTAGCCCTGGCCTTGATGGAAACAGACAAAGGAAACCGTGGCAGTGGCTTGCGCCCTTTCGCAAGTTCTGCAATCTCCGCGAACGTGTGGCCTGAGCTGACAAATAATTTCTCCGCAGTGGCGGGATTAAATGTGAGATACAACTTTTCCCCCAGCGTCTCTTGGAACTCCGCACCAGCCAGATCCATGGATACGTGCGCCCGGTTCAAAGCCATGCGGCTCCACGGAACATCCATCGAAGCCGGATTCGGAATACCGATTATGCCAACTGCCCCAGCTTCCCGCAGCGCCTTCCAGCGTTCGCCGGCAGTCTGATAGTGGGAGGCGAGCGCCGATGGGATAGCTTCTGGCGAGCCGCTCACCATCACCACGACTTTTCCTTTCAGATCGAGTCCGGCTAGATCGTCGTAATTCTTTTCCGGCACCCGCAGGCCATAGCCCACAAAGACCAGCGGGGCATTGACTTCTTCAGGCGACAGATCGATGCGCGTGCTGAAGTAGGCGTCTTCACCCAGCACCAGCGGTTCCACAGTGCCATTACGAACCAGCGCGGCGCTGGAATCTTTCTCCACAATTTGCCGGGAAACAAACTTCACGGGCTGGTAAAACCCGTCGGTACCTGCTGGCTCGACGCCAGATTTGGTCAGCTGCTCGACAACGTAAGCCTCAGCCCGGCGCAGGCCGGCGCTGCCTGTCTCTCGGCCTTCCATGTTGTCATCGGCCAGCACCTTGACGTGGCTCCACCAGGTTTTCCCGTCAAAGTGTCTCGTCTGCGGTTGTTGGGCTCCGAGAGTGATCGCGATGCAACAAACCAAAAGGATCGAAAACCACCGTCTCCCCATATCAACATTCCTCCATTTCGACGGAGTGTTTGCCGCTCATTTGCTTTCCTGCCAATCGGGAACGCGACCCGGCGTCCAGGGCGCACCGGCGGCTTCCATGTCCTTTTCCAGCTTCGCCAGGTCAGTTTGAACGAGCGAGCGCAGGTGGGCGAGTTGCTGAGCAAACTCCTCTGCCGCAATCGAATAAGCGTCCTGCTGGGTCTGCGTGGGGCGAGTGATCGAGAACCGGGCCGCTTCCATGATGTAATTCACCCGATCGTTGATCGAAGGGGGAACGTTCTCGCTGTGCGCCGCGATGGCCACGTCGCCCCGCAAAGCTCTGAGGATAACGTTGTTATTTTTTTCGATTGAGTCAGCCTGCGCCGAGAGCGGCCCGGCTGCAGGCGTATCCTGCAGAGCTTTCCGAATGGCTTTCAGGCGGCTTTCGACTTCGTTACCAGCGCTGATCGCTCCCGCGACCGCACGATACAATCGAGCCACTCTGCGATTGAATTCCTCCTGGGCCGCGTGATCGGCAGGACTCACGCCCAAGGCACCATCGGCTACGACCGTAAAGTTTTGTGCGCTGCCCACCTCCGTCTCCACGCCATCCACTCGCTTGAAAAGACGGGCCGAATACCTGCCAGGAAGGATGAGTGGCCCCGAGGCGCTGGCCGGCGGGAAAAACTCCTCCTCGGGAGGCTCTTCGTTCTCTGACGGCGCAAAATAGCGCAGATCCCACGCCGCGCGGTGAAAGCCTTCACTCAATTCCGCAATCACGCGCCGAATCGGAGCGCCCGAATCGTCGTAAATCACGAAATAGATTTCGGGTTTGAGTTCTTCCGCCTCCGCACGCAACTGGTCGTGAGTAGGATACGGCAGCGTCTGTCCCTTCTTGGCCGCTTCTTTTTCCGCTTCCTGGCGCGCCTCTTTTTTTGTTTTGACCTTATCCTTCAAGTAATAGGTGAGGGTTGCGCCGAACGGTGGGTTGTCGGCCGCGTAAAACGCATCTCCCTGAAAACTCTTTCGCGGCCCACCCAGAGAGCGCCGTTCGATGTACAGGAGCACATCCTTCACCGGAAAGAACGTCCCTGCCTGTTCCAGGGTCTCAGGCTTGATCTGGCGCAGGAGTGAAATGTCGTCCAGAATGTAGAATCCGCGTCCGAACGTGGCGATCGCCAGATCGCTTTCACGCGCCTGGATCACAGCGTCGCGCACTGCAATCGTGGGCAGGCCGCCTTTAAGCTGGATCCATTTTTTGCCGCCGTCGATGGTGAAGAAAACCCCGAATTCGGTACCCACAAAGAGCAGGTTCGGATTCAGCGGGTCCTCAGCAAAAGCGAGAACGGAACCATTCTCCGGCAGATCACCTGCAACGGAGGTCCAGGTTTTGCCGCGGTCGGAGGACTTCAGCAGATAAGGTTTGAAGTCTGCATTCTTATGATTATCGAAGGCGGCATAAACCGCCGCGACGTCCTGATGAGAGGCGGCAAGGCGGCTGACGTACGTGCTGTCCGGCACACCGGGGAACTTGTCGTACTTGGTCCAGCTCGCGCCGCCATCAGAGGATGCTTGAATCAGGCCGTCATCTGTCCCCACGTAAATCAGATTCTCCTGCTTCGGAGACTCGGCCAGGGCGACGATGTTTCCGTAGAAGGAAGTAGATTGATTCTTGGCGACCGCGTCCGGCCCCCAAACCTTTCCCATCGCGGGCAGGGTATTGCGGTCCACCTGCCGCGTAAGGTCGGGGCTGATTGTCTTCCAAGTGTCTCCCCGGTCGTCACTGCGGAACAGTTTGTTGGCCGCAAAATACAGCCGGGTATGGGCATGCGGGCTGATGATCAGCGGAGAATCCCAGTTCCAGCGTAACGGTGGCTCGCCTTTACCTTCCTGGGGCTGTATCACGATGCTCTGCCCTGTACGGTTGTCATAGCGCACAGCCACGCCATATTGCGACTCGGCATAAACCGTGTTGGAATCCTCAGGATCAACCTGGGAATGAAAGCCGTCTCCATCCGCAGTCACGTACCAGTCGGAGTTCATGATGCCGTTGAGGCTTTTCGTGCGCGATGGGCCGCACCAGGAAAAATTGTCCTGCGTACCGCCGCAGACGTTGTAGAAGGGAAGCGCATTGTCCACCGCGATGTCGTAGAACTGCACCGTCGGCAGATTGGATTTGAACCTCCAGCTCGTGAAATTGTCGTAGGTCTCAAACACACCACCATCGCTCCCGACCAGACAGTGGTCTGTGTTGTTCGGGTCGATCCAGATGGCGTGGTTGTCGATGTGATGATTACGTTCATTCACCTTGCGCAAGGTCTTGCCGCCATCGTCGGAAGCGCGAAGAAATGTGTTCATCACATAAATACGGTCCACATTCTTTGGGTCGGGAACAATCTGCCCGTAGTACATTGCGCCCTGGTCGAATTCGTTACGGCGCTCCCAGGTTGCTCCTTTGTCTGTGGAACGGAAAATTCCGCCCTTTCCGTTGGCCGCTTCGATGGTGGCATAGACCACATTGGCATCAACCGGAGATACCGCGAGACCAATGCGGCCCATGTCTTCCGTGGGCAATCCCGATTTCAACTTGTTCCACGTCGCGCCCGCGTCAGTGGATTTGTAGATGGCGCTCTCCGGGCCCCCATCGATCAAAGTGAAAACATGCCGCCGGCGCTGGTACGCCGCGGCATACAAGGTATCAGGATTGGCGGGATCGAAAGCGATATCCACGACGCCCGTGTTTTCGCTGATGGTCAGAACCGCCTTCCAGGTTTTGCCGCCGTCGGTGGTCTTATAAAGGCCGCGATCGCCCCCCGGCCCCCACAGTGGACCTTCGGCCGCCACATACACCACCTTGCTGTCGCGGGGATCAACGACGATGCGGCCAATGTGCTCCGACTTTTTCAGGCCCACGTTCTGCCAGTTCTTACCGCCGTCTTCCGAGCGGTACACGCCGTCGCCATAAGCCACGCTGCGCTGGCTGTTGCTCTCGCCCGTCCCCACCCAGACCACAGAAGCATCATTCGGATCGAGGGTGATCCAGCCAATGGAATACGAGCCTTCCCGGTCGAACACAGGGGTCCAGGTAGTACCGTCGTTGATCGTCTTCCACACTCCGCCGGAAGCCACCGCAACGTAATACTCGGCATGATTCCTGGGGTTGACCGCGAAGGCCGCAACCCGCCCTGACGCGACTGCCGGCCCAATCGAGCGGAACTGCAGGCCGCTAAAGTTGTCGGCGGTCATGCCGCCCTTCTTTTTTTCGTCCTTCTGGTTTTCGTCCTGTTTCTTCTCTTGCTGGGCGGCGGGCGCGGCTTTCTTTTCAGCGTCTTTCTTCTGGGCCGTTGCAGCCATCGTCAGGAGAAGGAAAGCCACAACAGGGATGAGTCGGCGGGAGATGGTCACTGTAAACCCCGATTCCTTTGCATGTGCGACCGATATGTATACAGCATTCGACACGCAAGAGAGAAGCGGCCACCGGGCTCTGCCGCGACGGGATAGAATCCTTATCCTATGCTGAAGAAGACCCGTGGCCACGGACACGACACCCGCTACGCCCGGCTGCAAAAGAATTACTGCTTCGCCTGTGGAAAGAACAATCCCGAAGGCATGTTGCTCAACTTCACCTACGACGAACCACGCCACCGCTTTGTTTGTCGCTTCCGCCTGGGCAAGCGTTACACCGGACCTCCGGGACATTGCCATGGCGGCATCATCGCCACCATTCTCGACGAAGCCATGGGCAAAGTGAATAAACTGCGTCAAGTCATCGCGCTGACCTCCCGCATCACAGTCGACTATCTGAAGCCGGTACCGCTGAATCAACCGTTGCGCGTGGAGTCGCGCGAAGTAAGTGTCCGCGGCCGCCGCCATACCAATATGGCTGAGATTCTGAATCAAAAGGGGGAGGTCCTGGCCCGCAGCAAAGGCCTCTTCATCGCCATCGATCCGCATCGCATGTTCGCCAAATTCGTGGAACGCTAGCGCAACTGAGAACTGGGAACCGAGAACTAGAAACTGGTCTTGTCTATCCCATTCACAACTACTGACGTTGTCTGCTCCGTGACAGGGCCTGGGCCAACTGCTCCACTCCCCGCCGCAGTTCTTTCGCATCAACTGCGGCAAAACCCAGAACCAGCCCCTCCCGGGGAAGTTCTCGCGAAGCATACCGACTCAACGGGACGACCTCGACCTCGCGTCTGGCCGCTTCGGCAGCGGCACGCTCGGCGTTGATTCCCGGAGCCAGCCAGCCGACCGTTTGCAGACCCGCTTCCACGCTCGGAGTTTCGAGCAGTCCGGGCAATTCTTGATCGATCGATTCCAGCAGCACACCCAGCCGTTCGGCATACAATTCCCGCATGCGCCGGATGTGGCGCGCGAAGTGCCCTTCGGTGATGAAATCGCAGAGAATCGCCTGATCGAGCAGCGGCGCATGGCGCATACTCACCGATTGTGCCGCTGCGAAGCGGTCCACCATGCTGGGCGGTACCACCAGATACGAGAGTCGCAGGGCGGGGAAAAGCACCTCGTTGAAACTGCCGGCAAAAATCACGACGCCTGCACGATCGAGCCCTTGCAGCGCTGGAATCGGACGCCCCGCGTAGCGGTATTCGCTATCGTAATCATCTTCGAAGATAAGGGTATGGGAACGGCGCGCCCATTCGAGCAAGGCCAGCCGGCGGCGCAGGCTCATAGTTACTCCCAGGGGAAACTGATGAGCCGGCGTTACGTAGAGCAACTTCGCCCGGCCCCATCGTCGCTGCCCGCGATCCAGATCGAGGCCCTCCGAATCCACTGGGACGTGACAGATTTTCGCGCCCACCGCCCGGAAGACGATCGCCGCTCCCGGATATCCCGGATCTTCCACCCAGACGCGATCTCCGGGATCCAGCAGAAGGTGGGCGGCGCGCTCCAGCGCCTCCTGTACGCCGGAGATGATGATCACCTGCTCGGCAGAACATTTCACACCGCGCGCGCCGTTGAGATATTCGGCAACCGCCTCGCGCAGCGGTCGGAATCCCAGAGCCTCGCCTCCGGCCAGCAGTTGGGTCGACGCCCGGCGCAGCCGGCGCGCCGCGACTTGTGCCCACAGCGACGTAGGGAACGCGTCGAGCGCTGCTTGATTGGCGCGAAAAGCGTGAGTGGTACGCGGCTCGCTGCCGGGAAACGGAGTTAAGCGGCGAGCATAGGCCGACCACCCGACCGGGCGTGTCTGCGAGACGCGCTGCGCTTTGGGCGGAGTCACCTGGAGCAGTTCCTCGGGCAGCACCTGACTAACGTAAGTTCCAGCTCCGACCTTGCCTTCCACATAGCCTTCGGACTTGAGCTGTTCGAACGCGGCAACCACGGTGGCGCGTGACAGGCCGTATTGCGTTGCGACATCCCGCGTGGCAGGGACGCGAGCTCCCGGGGGCAGGCGTCCCTCGAGAATCGCTGCGCGCAGCTCTTCGTAGAGCCAGCGGTATAGCGGCCTGCCCGGTACCGGCGCCGCCAAGCTTAAGGGAAGAGTGTTGGCTTCTTTGGGCATAAGATAAGTGGTATGTAAAGATTAGTCTAAATGGACCTTTTGGCAAGTCCAATCGTCGTTTATTCTCGTTACTCGTCGAAAAGAGGGTTTATGTCACAGAATGGTAACTCGCAGAGTGGCAACACCAGCCTTCGCCTGAAAACCGGCCTCGCCGAAATGCTCAAGGGCGGCGTAATTATGGACGTGACGGACGCCGAGCAGGCCGTCATCGCCGAAAAAGCCGGCGCTGTTTCCGTCATGGCGCTCGAGCGCGTGCCCGCCCAGATTCGCGCCGAAGGCGGCGTGGCCCGCATGGCCTCGCCCAAAAAAATTCGCGAGATCATGGCGGCCGTTTCCATCCCCGTCATGGCCAAGTGCCGCATTGGACATTTTGCCGAGGCCCAGATTCTCCAGGAGCTTGGGGTCGATTACATCGATGAGAGTGAAGTGCTGACCCCCGCCGACGAAGCCCATCATGTCGATAAGCACGCCTTCACCGTCCCGTTCGTGTGTGGCGCGCGCAATCTCGGAGAAGCTCTGCGGCGTATCGCCGAAGGCGCCGCCATGATCCGCACCAAAGGCGAAGCCGGCACCGGAGACGTGGTCCACGCGGTAAAGCATATGAGGCAAATTGTCCAGGAGATGAAAATTCTCACCGTTCTCGGCGAAGAGGAACTCTACGCCAAAGCCAAAGAACACGGCGCGCCCTACGAACTGATCAAAATGGTCGCCAAAACAGGCAAGCTGCCGGTACCGAATTTTTCCGCCGGAGGCATTGCCACGCCCGCGGACGCATCTCTCGTAATGCAGCTTGGCGCCGAAGCCGTCTTCGTCGGCTCGGGCATCTTCATGGGAGCACGTACGTCGTGCATCCATGCCGTGGAGAAACATCCCAACGACGAAACTTGCGCCTTTGCTCCGCCCGCCGAAGCCGCCAAGCGAGCCCGCGCCATCGTGCTCGCCGCCACCCACTTCAACGATCCTAAAGTATTACTTGAAGTGAGCGAAAACCTCACGGGCGCAATGAAAGGCCTGGCCGTGAGCGCACTGGACGAAGCCCACATGCTCCAGACGCGGGGATGGTAAGGCTAAGTCCCCGCCGGGTGCCCCCCAGGTCTCGCTGCAGTTGCGAGACCTGGGATTTAGATTCGTGCCGACGATCAGGAACTTGGACGGGAAATACGACTAGTCCCGCGTCTCGCAAAAAGGGCGAGACCTGGGGCACCCGGCTCTAGACCAGCCGCCACAAGGGCAATTGAAAAGTTCGAACCATCCTCAAGAACCAGCTGAAAGTATCCCCTAACCTCAGAAGCGGCGCGACGTCTAACGGACCATCTAAGGAGACTTGCCATGCAGCGGTCTTCGACATTGTCTAAACTCGCGCTAGTTACAGTCACTCTGCTTGCCGCGAGCGCGCTTCTGGCGCAGCAGCCGCCAGCTGCACGTGTGGTTGACCTGAAGGCCTCCGACGGCACCATGCTGAAGGCAAGTTTCTTTGCCGCGGCCAAGCCCGGTCCCGGCGTGTTGCTGCTGCATCAGGCTAACCGGACGCGCAAGTCGTGGGACGATCTGGCCACACAACTGGCGGCCGCTGGAATCAACACGCTTACACTCGATCTGCGTGGATACGGCGAAAGCGGCGGCATACCTCATGACAAGCTGACGGACGCGGAGCGGGAAAAAGTAGGCACGATGCGGCCTAGAGACATTGACACAGCGTTTCAATACTTGGTTTCGCAGCCCGGCGTCAAGCGCGATGTCATCGGTGTGGGAGGAGCCGGGTCATTCGGCGTCGACCCTTCCATCGAAGCAGCGCGTCGGCACTCCGCTGAGGTGAAATCGCTGGTAATGCTTTCCGGAGATACCTTCCCAAACGGCCTGCAATTCCTGCGGCAGGCGTCGCAACTGCCCGGACTTTTCGTCATGTCTGACGACGATGAATACCCTCCCACACAAGAGGCGATGGAATTGCTCTACATCACCTCCTCCAACCCGGGCAAGAAGTTCGTGCACTACCCTGCAGCGCAAGAGGCGCCCTGGATATGGTACGAAACCAGCGATGCCAGCAAGGTTCCCGCCCACGGCGGCCACGGAACCGACATGTTCAAACCTCATCCCGAGCTGCCGGGCATCATCGTGAACTGGTTTGTGACCACGCTGATCAAAACGCCAGGTCACGCGCCCGCCGATACCGTTGCATGCGCTGCGACCATCGATCAAATCCGGATGCCCGGCGGGGTGGCCCAGGTCACACTGCAATTGATGGAAGCCCGCCGGAAAGATCCCGAGGCGCAGTTGTTCCCGGAAGTTACCGTTAGCATGATAGGCCAAGGCTATATGGGCGCAGGCGAGCCGAAATTAGCGGTCGAGGTCTTGGAACTGCTCATCCTCGCTTACCCGGAGTCGGCCGACGCACACGAGACCCTCGCGGAAGCGTATTTGAAAGATGAACAGAAAGATCTGGCCCAGCAGCATGCGAAAAAGGCATTGGCCCTGCTCGATGCTCACACCGTACCAGCCTCCTCATGGACCGATACGGACCCCTATCGCGACGAGATTCGTCGCGGCGCGAAGGAAGTGCTCCAAAAGCTAAGTGCGGCGCACTGATAAAGAGCGTACTAGACCTGCGTGGACTCATCGCTAGGCCGCAACTCCCAGGTCTCGCTAAGTCAGGCGTGTGGCCCAGGTTCCCCTGCAACGTGCACTCTGATTGAATCTTGGGTGCCCCATGTTTGCCCGGTTTTGGCAAACGTGGGACCCGGCCCGAAGCTACGAAACCAAACTCTCCCCTTTTATCGCCTGCCTTGACTCCAAGCCTGCCCTCTGGGATGATTCGCAGCCGTAGCTAAGAGGAGGCTCTATGCCACATTACTTGAATCTAGTCGCCTACGCGCCCGAGGGTTGGGCGGCCATCGTTGCGCATCCGCAAAACCGCCTCGACGTGGTCAAGTCGGCCATCGAAAAGCTGGGCGGCAAGGTGGTTACTGGCTGGTTCGCGTTTGGGGAATATGACGTGGTCTCAATTACCGAGATGCCGGATAACGTTGCGGCGGCGGCGATCGCCATCGCGTTTGCCGCGGGCGGCGCGTGCAAGAGCGTGCGCACCGTACCATTGCTCTCGCAAGATGAAGCGCTGCAGGCGTTCAAGAAAGCCGGCGAATGCGGCTATCGGCCGCCCAAAGCGGCGTAAGAAATAGTCAGCCTTTCAGTCTGTCTTTTGCAGTCGATTGGAGCGGCGTGGGATTGGCCTGGAAGCGCCTGCCTTGCGCCGCTTTGGTTGACGTGTACTTCCCATCCCTAAGATTCGGGGAACAAAGCTGCCTTTCTACGTTCCTTCATTCAGGAGGGCGCCATGGTTCGAGAACGGGCTTTACAGATTGTGTTGGTCGTCGTGGGATTGCTCTTTACGGCTGGGATTTATCCCTTGACGATGTTTTTTGGGCAGGAGCCCGCGCTGGCGATGATGCTCAGTCTCTACGTAACCCTGGGTATTTTCCTGCTGCTGGCGGCGCGCAATCCGTCGGCGCATCGCAGCCTGATCGCCTTCACCGCCTGGTCGAGCTTTGCTCACGGCGCAGTTATGACCGTGCAGGTACTTCAGAATAAGATCGGGCGCAGAGAGCTGCTGGGTGTCGCTGTGTTCGTGATTCTCGGTGCAACCCTGATCGCGCTGGCTCCGGCGAGGCGGTCAGCAGAGCTGGCAGCCGCGGGCGCACAGGCTCACCCGGCGTAGCTCGTGCGCGCTCACTTGTCTTCGGCCTGAGCGACCCGGACCTGCGCGACCCGCGCCTTCACAATCTTTTTCACCAGGGCTGCGGGGAGAGGTTTGTCCAAGGGAAAATGGATCGTGCCCTTGGACGTTTTGTATTCTTTGAGTTCGTGCTTGAACTCTTGTATCACCGCCGCGGTTGGGAACAGGCTGCAATGATCGGAGAACCCGGCGAACCACACCAGCGTTCCTTTGTATTTAATCGCAGGAATTCCGTAACTGATCGTCTCAGTGGCGTCGGATGGCACGGCCGAGCGGATCACGACGCGCATCTTCTTCAAGGCGCTGCGGGCAGGTTCCGGGACACGCGCGAGGTATTCCTCTACGGTCTTGGGCGCGGCGCTGCTTTTGCCTCTCGAACTACTTTTCTTGCGCATAGCGGTCAATCTTAACCAAAGCCAGTGCGGGGTCCAAGCTCTGCATAGACGTTGACGTTCTCCCCAACTGAATTCGCAGTTATACTGACGCGGCCAACTTGGTGACTGGCTCACACCGGCAATCGAAGGGAGCAAAATCATGCCCGTCCAACAAGGAAGCCTTGACCTTCTGCGGCATCCCACAGCGCGCGAACTTCTGACCTCAACGATTCCCGCCCGCCTGGCTTATATTGCCATCGACGGCACACCGCGCGTGATTCCTACCTGGTTTCACTGGAATGAAAAGGAGTTTGTGATCGGCACGCCGCAGAAAGCGCCCAAAGTCAAGGCACTAGCCAAGAACCCGAGAGTCGCGCTCACCATCGATGACAACACTTTCCCCCACAAAGTACTTTTGGTTCGCGGCAATGCCCGCCTCGAACCGGTAAGCGGAATCGTGCCGGAGTACGCCATGGCTGCCGACCGCTACTTCGGGCCCGAGCAGGGGAAAGCCTGGGTCGAGCAACTCGGGAAAATGCTCTCGTCCATGGTTCGCGTAACGATCACTCCCGACTGGGTCGGGCTGCTGGATTTTCAGACGCGCTTTCCCAGCGCACTGCCGCTCTAGGGGAATTATGGGACGGCAATCGCGGCCAGGTCGTCAGGCCGCTAGAAAATCGGAGTCAACTCCGGCTTGCCAAGTCCATGCCTGACCTTTGCTCTCCACCCGGCCCATGCCGGGAAAGGCGAAGTGATAAGCCAGAACGTTGAGTTCGTCGGCAGCGGCCCGGTCGAGCAATTCCCGCCGTGTGTTCGCAGCGACTTCGGGATCCAGGTCGAAAATATTGCGCCACGCGGGATTTTCCATGAGCAGCGGATGCAGCACTGCGTCGGACATGTGCAACAACTGCGCGCGGGACGAGGAAATTAATAAGGCCAAGTGTCCCGGGGTGTGTCCGGGGGCGGGAACGGCCCGGACTCCAGGCACGATTTCTTTTTCGCCATCAAGAAGTTCGATACGTCCTTTAAGCGGCGGCAAGTTCTTCTGGGCTGCCCCGACTAACAGTTGTTTCATGTGCGCGTCCATGGCCACGTCGTGCAAAGCAGAGGGGTCGGTCCAGAAATCCCACTCGGTCTTGGACATTGTGTACTGCGCGTTGGGAAACGCCGGCTGACCGTTCGCTTCGAGCACTCCGCCGATGTGATCGGGGTGGCCATGGGTCAAAACCACATTTGTAATTTCCCGTGGAGAGATGCCTTCGGCCTCAAGATTCTTCACCAGGTTGCCAGTGGTCGGCGCCAGGCCGTCAGCTCCGGTATCGATCAGCACCTGATGTTTCCCGGTTTTCAGCAGAAGGCAGGTATAAGGGCTCTCGACGTTAGCAACCGGAAGATTGTGCGTGCGCAAACTACTTTCCACCTGCTCAGGCGGCACATTGGCAAAGAGCCACGGAGTTGGATAAAGGAACGTGCCGTCACTGACCGCAACGCATTCGATATCGCCGACCTTGAAACGCTGGCAGCTCGAAGCCATGTCCACTCGCTATTGGTGACCATCGCAACCGGTGCAAAAGCCTATCCGGCTAACAGATTCAACCGCTACGGCCTTCAGCTAGGCCCACGATGCGGCGAAATGGTGGGTGCATTGGGCGACATTTCCACGATGTTGCCGAAGCGGTCATAAATTATGCGGACCGTCGGCGCACCGTCTTCTCCGCCGATAGTACGCTCGGTGGTCCCACGCATGGTGTCTTTCCGGGAGCGCGGCCGGTGCTCAACTGCGAACAGCGGATAGGGCCAGGGCCAGTGCCGTGGAAACTCCGATGGTGGAATACAGGTCACATGTTTGGCGGTGCCATCGTAGGCGAATCCCCATTCGTTGTTCTCGTCATAAAAGCAGCAGCCAAAGGGCAGGGAGCTGGGAGGAGGCGTCGAACTTTCGAATGCGAATGTTCCAACCACGCCGGGCACGATGTAACCCGATGCCGCTGGAGTTCCGGCAAAGTTGGTTTGTCCCGACAGGAAGCCGTAGGGTGGCGTGGAGGGAATGAGCTGCCATCCCGGCGGCGAACTGATCGGGACTATGTTCTGCAGACCCCCGGGAACGAGGGGAACATTGTATTGCGCAGCAATCAGGCAGCCATATATATCGAATAGACCGGAGCTTGTGTTGCGAATCAGGAAGACGTATCTGAAATTGGCTCCTTCTGGAGTAGTGAAAAAGGTGGCGGTGGCCGAGGATGCCATAGTGCGCTCCTTATCGATAGATCAAGCCTGGGATCCCGGGATCGGCTCAAATCGAGCGACTCAGAGTACATCGGCCACCAGCTTCTGTCACCCAGGAATCGTGGGGACATTCCAGACGCCCGAGGGTGCCCGTCCAAGCTGTGCTTGAACGGGGATCTTCCGTCAGACGTCGCATCTGTTAGGGATCTACGCGCTCAGTGCTTCGCGCCCCAGTGACGGCAAGATTTTTTCCAATCGGTCAAAGGTCGCGGCCATGCCATGCTCCATCGGCGACTTCATCACTGCATCGCGGGTTTCGCGGGAATCGTACAGAATCGTTTGCGTGAGCGTGGTCTTGCCGTTTCGTTCGACCATCACGATGGTGTCTACCGCCTCGCCCGGATACCAGGCTTCATCGAACCTTTCTGTGGCAACGATGCGGTCTGGCCGCACGATCTCCCGATAGATCCCGCCCATGCCCATTTCGTTTCCGTTGCTGTCATTTCTCCAGACATAACGATACTTGCCGCCTACCCTCAGGTCGATCTCGCAGACAGGCATCGACCAGCCGTCCGGTCCCAGCAGCCAGGTCTTCACCAGTTCCGGCTTGGTGTAGGCGTCGAATACCAGCTGGCGGGGAGCATCGAAGACACGCGTGACCACGATCTCGCGTTCACCGTGCGCGGTAACGTTGAAGGTTGAGCTGTTCTTCATTCTTAGTCTCCTTTTACTCGCTTAGAGTGCGTGCTTTTCTTAGTCTTGATCTTCAATCGAGTTTGATCACTTTCTTGGCCGCGGGTTTGCAGGTCCTGCAGAAGAGCGTCCAGGCGCTGGAACTGCGCATCCCAAAACTGGCGATAGTTCTCTAACCATTGGACCGCCTCGCGCAGGGGGCGGGCCTCCAGCCGCCGCGGCCGTTTTTGCGCATCCCGTCCGCGCGAAATCAACCCGGCCCGTTCCAACACCTTAAGGTGTTTGGAAATCGCCGGCTGGCTCATAGCGAACGGTTCGGACAGGTCGGTTACCGAGGCCTCGCCTTTGGCCAGTCGAGCCAGGATGGCCCGTCGCGTGGGATCGGCCAGCGCCGCGAAGGTGGCATCGAGGCCGGGCGAGGAAGGCCGTACATAACCTACGAGTTCCATAACAATATGGTTATATAAAACAGGCCTCTGCCTGTCAAGCTAATTTCGCTGTCGCCGCTTACTATTGCCTTGGGGCGTAAAATAAACCTATGAGCCCAGAGGTTTCCGAGCTTCTAAAGATGGCTCTTGCGCTTCCGCCGGAGGCGCGAGCGGCCTTGGCGGGATCGCTCCTCGAGAGCCTCGACCCAGAACCGGTCGAGGAAGGCGTGGAAGCAGCCTGGTCGGAAGAAATCAAACGCCGGATCGAAGAAATTGACACGGGCAAGGTCGAGATGATTCCGTACGAAGAGGTACGTCGCCGTCTGGCCGCCCGGTTGTCAGATGCCGGAAAGTAAGCCGTACCGCTTCCACCCTCAAGCTTGGCACGAATTCGAGTCTGCCGATGACTGGTATAGGCAGCGCAGCGCCGAGGCGAGCGTCAGGTTTCTATCTGCCGTTTACGATGGACTTGAAAGCATTGCCCGATGGCCCCGGCGCTGGCCCGAGTATCACTACAGTACGAGACGATTCATCTTCTACCGCTTTCCGTTTTCCCTAGTTTACCGGGACGAGCCCACTGGCATCAGTATCGTTGCGCTCGCACATCATAAGCGGAAGCCCGGATATTGGAAGGACCGGCTCTGAGGGGCTAAGGCGGGGCCGGTAAAGCCAACTACCGCCGTTCATCATCCCGATTGTCCCAAGCCTACTCATCTCCCGGATGCCGGCCCGCGGTCTGCCGTGTCAGCAGAATGCAAGCCACCATAAACACCGCAATCGCCAGCGATGAACTGATGCGGCTCAGGTCGAGCCCGCCGTGTTCACGCGGCTTGGTTAGCAGATCTCCAAGGGTCGCGCCCAGAGGGCGGGTCAAAATGAAAGCCGTCCAGAACAGGAGGGTGTGCGAAACCCTTGTGAAGAAGTAGGCGGCAGCGACCAGGGTCAGCGCCCCGGCAAAAACCAGCGCTCCGCGTTCGTACCCCACTCCAGAAGTGTCCGCGAGAAAGTCGCCGAGCGCCGTGCCGAGGGTGTTGGAGAAGAGAATCGTGATCCAATAGAAAATCTCAACCCTGGGCGAACTAATGTTGGTGAACGATACCGAACCCACCGAGTGCCGCCAGGTTCCCAGAACGATCATCAGCAGGGCAAACAGAATCAGCGAACCGCCGACGTAGCCGACCCCGAGTGAGCGGTCCGCGTAATCCGCCATCGTGGTGCCGACCGTCGTGGTGGTAACGATCACTGTCCAATACAGGAAAGGATGGAATCGCTTCGCCCTGACCTGCACCGCCAGCGCGATCAGGAAGCACGCCATAAAAATTACGGTGCTGAGCAGATAGCCCAGGTTCAGAGTCATGGAGAGAGCATCTCCACCGGTTTCGCCAAGCGTGGTTGCAGCAATTTTGATGACCCAGAAGGCCAGCGCGATCTGCGGTACCTTGCTGCTCGCTGCCTCAAGCGGGTCCGCGCCGATGTTGTGTTGCGGCAGAGAGCCGTGGGAACTGAACGTAAGGGGGTTGGCGCTCATGATGACTCCAGATTGCAGTTCAAATAAACTCCTTTACCTTTGTCATTCCGATAAGGTGTCGGCCAATAACAGATTCCTCCTCTTCGCTACCGGAATCGTCGGAATGACAAACCTAATTTACTGCACCAATCCCCAAAATTACTGGGTTGCCGAAGCCGTGACCTTGTGATAAATATTCCCGGCCCAGCGGCGGACACACCATGGCTGAGAAGACAATCACTTTCCCCAATACCGGTGACCCGGAATACAGCATCTGGCGAGTGATCCTGGCCTCGGCCGTGGGCACCATGATCGAGTGGTATGACTTCTATATCTTCGGCAGCCTGGCGGCAGTGCTGGCGCTGAAATTTTATCCTCCCGGCAACGACACGTTCGCGCTCATTGCTTACCTGGCAACGTTTGCCGTGGGATTTCTGGTCCGCCCCTTCGGCGCGCTCTTCTTCGGCCGCATCGGAGACCTGGTCGGCCGAAAGTATGCTTTTCTGGTCACGCTTTCGATCATGGGCCTTTCCACTTTTGCCATCGGTCTTTTGCCATCCTACGCTACCGCTGGCTGGCTCTCTCCCATTCTGCTTATCGCTATCCGCATACTGCAAGGCCTTGCCCTGGGCGGTGAATATGGTGGCGCTGCCGTTTATGTGGGCGAGCACGTCCCTGACAACAAGCGCGGCTTTTACACCAGCTTCATTCAGATCACCGCGACCCTCGGCCTGTTCGTATCGCTGATCGTAATTCTGGTCACCCAGTCCTCCATGAGCCCGCAGGAATTTCAGGCTTATGGATGGAGAATTCCTTTTCTGATTTCGATTTTCCTGGTGGGAATCTCGCTCTACATCCGCCTGAAGATGAAAGAGTCTCCCATCTTTACTCAGCTCAAGAACTCCGGCCGGACTTCGACGCAACCACTGAAAGATGCTTTCACCAAATGGGACAATCTCAAACAGGTGCTGATTTCGCTCTTCGGCGCGACTGCCGGACAGGGCGTGGTGTGGTACACAGGCCAGTTCTACGCGCTTTTTTATATGCAGACCGTCCTGAAGATAAACCCCCGCACCGCTAACATCGTGGTGGCGATCGCGCTTTTGTTGGGCATGCCTTTCTTCACGGTGGTGGGCGCACTCTCTGACCGTATTGGCCGCAAGAAGCTGATGATGGCCGGCTGTCTGCTCGCGGTGCTTACTTACATTCCGATCTATCAGGCGATGCAGCGGGCGGCGGGTAACAACATTGTGACTGTCAAATCGGCGCGCAACAAAGTCACAGGCGCTATTAGCCTCACACCCATGACCACCGATGCCTCCGGCGCGCTCATCCCGGCGAAAGAGGCGCCGAACCCGGATCTTGTCCGCCTGGTCCTATTGGTATTCATTCAGGTGCTCTACGTTTGCCTGGTCTACGGCCCGATCGCCGCTTATCTTATCGAGGCGTTCCCGGCGAGGGTGCGTTACACGTCGCTCTCCCTGCCTTACCACATCGGCAATGGCGTGTTCGGCGGGCTGCTGCCACTGATCGGGCTTTCGTTGTGCGCGGCGACCGGCAATATTCTGGCTGGTCTGTACTATCCGATGATCGTCGCGGCAGTGACGTTCATAGTCGGAAGTTTCCTGCTGCGCGAAACCCACGGCCACCGCATCTGGGATGAAGTTTCCGGAGGATAACGCGGCATGTCCCCTATGTGGACAATGGCCGTCCTATGCCCCACTTCGGCGATTCCGCCAATTCACGACTGCAGCGTAAAGGCCGCCGCCATGGCACAAGACGAGATACTTCAATCCCAAATAAGGGCACTGGCGCAAAAACGAAGTTGCGCGTTGGCGCCATGGCGCCCGATAAAACCAATAATGCGTGCCAATCTTGCGCTGCGCATAACCATTCCGCAAGAACAGCCAGCTCACATGGATGGGATATTTACCTAAGGTCTTGTCCCCCCAGCCGTGCAATTCCACAAAGAAAGAAGTCTCTTTGGACTGCAAAAATCGAGAAGCCGATCGGATCGCCCGATACTCGGCGCCTTCGATATCTATCTTGATCACGGTAGGTAAGCCGGCCCGGTAAAAATCGTCCAGACGAACCGTCGGCACCTTCAGCGTCTGCGCGGGAGTGTTGGAAAATACTGAACTGAGGGTGGGCAGTCGGCTGACATAAAAGTCGAGTGTCCCCGGCAGGTCTGATACCGCGGCCTCCTTGATCTCGTAATGGTTGCCGCCACTATCGTGCAGGCGCAAATCTTCAACTGTCTTCGTCAACACCGGAATCAAGTACGGGTTCGCTTCAATCGCAAGAATCCGCGCATTGCGCAGATACTTCGCCGCATGGAACGTATACAGCCCGACGTTAGCGCCTACATCAATAAAATAACCCGCCCCATTGAGAATTTTCGGCAGAGAGGAGAGTTCAACCGCTTCGCGAGTGTCTGGAGCGGTGAACTCAGAGACTAATTCCGCAATCTGAGCGTCATTGTAGGGAAAATCCGCCATGCTCGTAGTCTCAGGCCGACGCCAACCGGCAAGATGGGGACGCTATACTCATTGTCCGCCTGGATGACTATTGCTATCATCTTCGCATCATCATGCCAAGGTTGAATCGGCTGCTCGCAGAAAAGGTAGCTCGCGTTCTGTGGAGAAAAGCGGATGCCTGGGCAGGACGTCTCTACCCCCTCAACGGAACCCTGGCCTCGATGGCGGCGCGGCCCTTCGAACTGCACCTGGAATTGACCAACCTGTGCAACGCCGACTGCGTCTTTTGCCCATACCAATTCCAGGAGCGGGAAGTGCAGTTCATGCCTGACGAAGTTTTCCGCAAAGCCGTCAGCGATTACGTGAACCTCGGTGGCGGCTCCGTCGGACTCACTCCCATCGTCGGAGACGCCTTGATCGACCCGAAATTTCTGGAGCGTGTCCGTTACTTGCGCTCGCTGCCGCAAGTAGACCGCATCTGGCTTACCACCAATTGCATCTTGCTCGACAAGTTCGGCGTGGATGCTGTGCTGCTCTCCGGCGTCAATGCTCTGAACGTGAGCACCGCGGGTTTCCAGGCGGAAATGTACCGGCGCGTCTACCGCAACGCTTCCTATGAACGCATGCGGCGCAACGTAACCGAGCTGGTTCAGCGCAACGGCGCGCTCGGGTCGCCGGTGGCGATTACCATTGCGCTGCGACCCGACCGCCCGCTCGATGCGGTGATGTCCGATCCTGATTTTCAGCCGATTTTGGCGCATAAGCCGCAGGTTGATTTCACCTGGTCATTCACCTCGGCCAATGGGCGAATCACGCGCGACATCCTGCCCGCAGCCATGAAA
This sequence comes from Terriglobia bacterium, assembly GCA_963765285.1. Classification (GTDB taxonomy): domain Bacteria; phylum Acidobacteriota; class Terriglobia; order Terriglobales; family Acidobacteriaceae; genus CAVWZH01. Next base: position 320,339 of record CAVXVR010000004.1, on the reverse strand, counting down.
TTGCGCGTGGTCAACTCCCGTCCCGAGGCTTGTGTGAACACGTACAACGGGCCCATGGTGCTGCCCGATGGCACCGTCATGGGTTGCAGCTGCGTAGCCGCCATGGACGCGACCAGGGATTTGGGCATTGGCAACATTATGCAATCCGACCTGGCGGAGATTTGGTCGGGAGAAGCGGTTCGCTCCCTTCGAGGAAGCTTCGGCACCGGGACTCTGAATTCGACCTGCTCCGGTTGCGATATGTATCGCGGCCTGGAGTTCTATCGCACCAGAGACGGTCGCCGTCGGGCGCAACTCAACCAGGCTCGCGCGGAAGGCAAAGTCATCAACGCCACAAGCCCTCGTCTGGGGCCTTTCGCCGGCGGGTAGTCGCCCGTAGAATGTAATTAGATCAACGGTCTCGCCACAATTCTTTGCCATGAAAATTGGCGTACTAGCTCTGCAAGGCGATTTCGACGCGCACCGCAGCCGGCTCGAAGAGCTGGGCGCTGAGGTTGTGCTCGTACGGAAACCCGAAGAGCTCGACGAGATCGACGGCCTGGTGATTCCCGGCGGCGAGTCAGGCACATTTCTCAAGCTGCTGGGCGAAGCCGGATTCGAGAAGCTGAAACAATTTGTCCGCGTGAAACCAACCTTCGGCACCTGCGCCGGAGCCATCCTGCTGGCCAGCGAAGTGGAGAATCCCCAGCAAAGAGGCCTGGGTGCGCTCGACATCGGCATCCGCCGCAACGCCTACGGACGCCAGATTGACAGCTCCATCCGCGAGGGTCGACTGGGCAATGACCCGATCGAAATGGTCTTCATCCGCGCCCCCAAGATCGAGCGCGTCGGCCCGGGGGTCGAAGTGATCGCCACCGAGGGCGCCGATCCAGTCGCAGTGCGCCAGGGGAACGTCATGGCGGCCACGTTTCACCCTGAACTCTCCGCCGATCCGCGCGTGCATCAGGCATTTCTTGATTTGGTGGGGAGTGGTGAAAAGACTTGAACCGTCCTACTTCGAACAACCTCGAAATCCGTCGTCGGCCCTGAATTATACTTTCGACGGCTCCTTCGTCTCCGAACTACCCTTGTTGAACAGGATTTCTTGATGGCAATCGGCATTCGCATTCAGGATCTTCGCAAGACCTACCACTCGGCGCCGCCGTTTGCCGCGGGTGGTGGCGGTTCTGCCTCGCGTGGGGGCAAACAGGGCAAGCAGTCCAAGCCGGAAATCAAAGCCCTCGACGGCCTTTCACTCGAGGTCGTTGGGGGCGAGATCTTTGGCCTGCTTGGTCCAAACGGGGCAGGGAAGTCCACTACGGTCGGCGTTCTCACTACGCGGGTGCGGCCAGATTCGGGCCAGGTCTGGATCGGAGACCGTGAGGTATGGAAAGAGCAAGTCGCGGTCAAGCGCCTGATCGGAGTCGTGCCGCAGCGGCCTAACCTTGATTTCTCGCTGACCGCCCGCGAAATCCTCGTATTCCACGGAGCGTATTTCGGCCTCGCTGCTAAAGAGCGAAACGAGGGCGCCGCCGCGCTGCTGGAAAAATTCAAGCTGACCGACCGCGCCGACCAGATGGTGCGCGGTTTTTCTGGTGGCATGCAGCAGCGCCTTTCCATCGCCCGCGCCATGATGCACGACCCGCAGGTGCTGTTCCTCGATGAGCCCAGCGCCGGCCTTGATCCGCAGACCCGTATTCTCTTGTGGCAGATCATTCGCGAATACAATCAGGCAGGAAAAACCGTTCTGCTGACCACTCACAACATGGAAGAAGCCGATGCCCTCTGCCAACGGCTCGCCATCATCGACCACGGGCGCGGAATCGCGCTTGGTACTCCGGCCGAGCTGAAGGCTGCGATCCCCGGCGGATTTTTGTTGCGTCTTCATTTCGGCAATCGCACGACTGAATTGCTCGAGCGGTTGCAATCGCTTGCCGGCGTCACCGAAGTGCGGCCGGCCGATACGACCGGAGCTGACGTCTACGCGGACCGTGGCGGCCCGCTGATCCCGCAGATCGCAAACCTGGCCGCCGCCGCCGGGGCAGAACTGTCAGACGTACACATCCTCGAGCCCAGCCTGGAAAATTTGTTCCTGCACCACACTGGAAGGAGCTTGCGCGATTGAACTGGAGAACGTTTTGGGCCTTGCTGGCGCGTGACGCTCACGTGGCGCGGCGCAATGCGTTGCAACTCTTCCTGCAAACTTTTCTGCAACCGCTGATGTTCGTGTTTATCTTCGGCCGCGTCATGGTCCGCAGCGGTTATATGCCTCCGGCGTACAAGAGCTTATTGCTGCCCGGCATCATGGCCATCAGCATGGTCTTCACCGGAATCTGGGCGGTAGCCATGCCACTGATCGCAGAATTTCAGTTCACCCGCGAGATCGAAGACCGGCTGCTGGCGCCGATTAATATCTCCTGGCTGGCGATCGAGAAAGTCGTGGCGGGCACGATCCAGGCATTAGTGGCAGGCGTGGTCGTGATTCCCCTGGCGTGGCTTCTGCTGCGGCCGGTCGATATCAGCATCCACTCCACGCTCAACTTTGCGCTGGTGACCTTGCTGGTGGCCGGCTTTTCCGCCTGCGGCGGTCTGGCCCTGGGATGCAGCGTCAATCAGCAGCACATCGGGCTCATGTTCAGCATGGTGATGACTCCCATGATCTTTTTCGGCTGTACGTACTATCCCTGGAGCGCGCTGGCCAGCTTCCCCATCCTGCAAAAGATTGTGCTGCTCAACCCGCTCGTCTATGCCAGCGAGGGATTACGCGCCACGCTGGTTCCCCAATCCCCCCACCTCCCCACCGGAGCCGATGTCGCCGCTCTGCTTTTCTTCGATGTACTGCTGTTGATTGTCGGGCTGCGGCAATTTGTGAAGAAGGCGATTAGCTGAGTTCAGTGGGAGGGCACGGCTTCAGCTGTGCCAATTCGAACCAGCAGAAGGGCTTTAGTCCCTGCCGGGTGCCCCAGGTCTCGCCGCTTTTGCGAGACCTGGGTGCCGTGCTGCGGACGAGCGCTGTCCTCACTCCCTGGGCAAGTCTCAATTTCTAATTTTTCCTCTTGACAGAGCTTATGCGTAACGTTATGGTTACGCATTATGCGTGACCGTTCGGTTACATATTCGCGGGAAGCGGCCTTCAACGCCCTGGCCGACCCCACCCGCCGCGCCGTCCTCGACCTGCTGCGGCAGGGAAGTCAGCCCGCCGGGCAGATTGCCCGGGCTTTCCCGGTATCACGTCCAGCCATTTCGAAACACCTGCGCCTGCTGCGCCGGGCGCACCTGGTCCGCGAACACCGGGAAGGGCGCCTGCGGGTTTATCAGCTCAATCCCGAACCGCTGAAAACCGTCGATACCTGGATCGAGCAGTATCGCAGCTTCTGGAACGCCAACCTGGCCAGCCTGAAATCATTTGTGGAAACGGAGTATGCAAAAGAGCTTCAGGCCGGTCCGCCGGCCAAAAAACCCAATTCACCCAAGGAGAAATGAACATGAAACTGCATCGCATCGTTGTGGCAAGCTTCGTCCTTCTGGCGGCTTTGTCGGCCGCTGCACAGTCTGGCCCGCAGCAATCATTCGACCAGATGAAAGCCTTCACTGGAACGTGGCAGGGAAAAGACAATATGGGAGGCGCCGTCGAGGTCTCATATCGCATGACCTCGGGCGGGGTGCTCGTGAGCGAGATCCAGACCGCGATGAAAGGGCATGAGGAGGACATGATCAGCATGATTCACATGGATGGCGCGCGCCTGCTGCTCACCCACTATTGCGCAATCGGCAATCAGCCTCGCATGACAGCCACGGCGTCACCGGATGGAAAGACCATCACTTTCAATTTTCTCGACGCCACCAACCTTGCCCGGCCCGATGCCGGCCACATGCAGCAGGTGATCTTCACCTCGATCGATGCCAACCATCACATTGAAGAGTGGCACTTTGCCGACCACGGCAAAGAGACCGTGGCGCGATTCGAACTTGAACGAAAAGGGTAATGGATTTCAAGGAGAGAGCATGACCACCAAGGCAAACGCCACGGCCGCCGAAGACACAGTCATTGCAGAAGTCTTCATCGCAGCCCCAGCCGGCCGCGTACTGCAAGCGCTGGTTCGATCGGAGCAGCTTATGCAATGGTTCACCGATCCATCCTGCCCGGTGAAGTCGTTCGAGATGGATGCGCGCGAAGGCGGCCGCTGGCGTTTTGCCACTCATCCCGCTGCAAAGCCGATGAATGGCGTTCTCGAATTCCGGGCTGGCGGCAAGATTATGGAACTCAAGCCGCTCGCGCTCGTCTACACCTGGCACGCCAACTGGCACGACGATCCTTCGCTGGCCACATTGGTGCGCTGGGAATTGATTCCGGAAGGCAAGGGAACGCGTGTGAAAGTAACGCATAGCGGCCTCGCAAACGAAGACTTTGCCCGCAAAGACTACGTAAGCGGCTGGCCCGGCGTGCTCGCGATGTTGAAAAAGTTTACCGAGAACAAATAAGAAAGGACTTTATATGGCGACCAGCGCAGTCAGCCTCGATCAAGACGTCGTCACGGCAGAGATTTTTATTGCCGCGCCGCCTGAAAGGGTATTTCAGGCTATTACTGACCCTAAGCGGCCGCCGCAGTGGTGGGGCCAGCAAAAAGGTGAAGGTGGCTGTCGCGTCACGCAATACAGCAGCGACGTTCGCGTGGGCGGCAAGTGGTTGAGCGCCGGCACGGGCGCTGATGGCAAACCGTTTACCGTGGGAGGGGAGTTTTTAGAAATCGACCCTCCTCGGCGTTTGGTCTATACCTGGATTTCAAGCCATATGGGTCCCCAAAAGACGACGGTGCATTGGGAACTCGAGTCGCGTGAGGTGCACGGCTTGCAATCCCGCGGCCCGCAGAAAATGGGAACCGGAACCATGGTAAGAATCCGCCACGAAGGCTTTGCCCGAGCGCCCCAGGGAGCGGCTGCCGACCATTCCCGAGGCTGGGTCGGCGTGCTCGGTGGGATGCAGGCGTTCTTGGAAGAAGAACGCAAGACCGTGGGCACTCGCTCCCCGGTAGGAGCGTGAACCTCTTGCGGACTCTCGCTATTGTTAAAACGCGTTACCAGAACACATAGAAAGGATCCAACACATGGCAACTACCGCAATTACTCCCGATCAAGACGTGGTCACTGCTGAAATCTTTATTGCCGCTCCACCGGAGCGCGTGTTCGAGGCGATCACCGATCCTAAGCAGCCGCCGCAATGGTGGGGCCAGCAGGGCGTCTATCGGGTCACCGACTGGAAAGGTGACCTTCGCGTCGGTGGCAAGTGGTCGAGCACCGGCATGGGGGCCGATGGCAAAGGGTTTACTGTGGAAGGCGAGTACCTCGCCATCGATCCGCCGCGCCGGCTTGTTTACACCTGGATTGCTAGCTTCATGGGTCCACACACCACTACTGTTCATTGGGAACTCGAGCCGCGCGAGGTTCACGGCTTGCAGTCCCGCGGCCCGCAAAAGATGGGCACAGGCACGATGGTAAAAATTCGCCACGAAGGCTTTGCCGGAGCTCCGCAGGGAATGGCCGTCGGCCATTCGCAAGGCTGGATTCGCGTGCTGGGCTGGGTGCAGGCGTTCGTCGAGGAGGGCAAGACCGTCGACACCCGCGGGTAGCCGCGAGCGTCCTTTCGGCCAGCTCAGGGCGAGCCCCACTCTTGTCATCCTGAGGAAGTGGAGGCCTGCGCGCAGCGCGCAGGCCTCCCGACCGATGGGCCCATGCAATCCGCCTAAAAGAATAGCGGATATTTTTCAGCATCCACAATACATGTATATACATCTATCGTGGCATGAACCAATCACCCCTACCGCTGCTGCCCTGCATGTGCGGCAACTTCCGCCGCACCTCACGGGCGCTCACTCAGCTTTATGACGATGCTTTCCGCCCGCTTGGCCTGCGCGCTACCCAGTTCAGCGTCCTTCAGGCGCTTTCGCTCGCCGGAGAGCTGACGCAAAGCCAGCTAGCCGAAATCCTCGCCATCGACAGCACCACCCTGACTCGAACTCTGAAAATCATGAGCCGCCAGCGATGGGTCGCAGAACGCCGCGGCGAAGACCGCCGGGAGCGCTGGCTGCGCTTGGCGAAAGCCGGGGAAACCCAACTCAACCGCGTTCTGCCCGCCTGGGAAAAAGTTCAATCACGTTTGCGCCATCAACTCGGAAGGGAAGTGTGGGACGAACTTCTCCACCTCACCCATCAAGTAACCACGCTAGCTACGACTCAAGGAGGCTCTCGATGAAAAACTATGGCAAGTTTACCGCTGGGCTGATCGCCGCCTGGTTCCTGTTCGCTCTGATCGGTTCGGCCTTCGATCTGTTCAAAAACAATTCCAACCGCATCGGAATAGCCGTTGCGCTGGCCGCAGGGATACCACTTCTCGTCTTCACGCTGTGGTTTCTGGTCTCGCCGAAATTCCGCGAGTTCACCTTATCTTTGAATCCACAAGTTTTGACCGCGGTACAGGTCTGGCGCATTATCGGATTCACCTTCCTCCTGCTGGAGGCCCGTGGCGTCCTTCCTGCCCTGTTTGCGTGGCCCGCCGGCTACGGCGACATGTTCATCGGGGCCACAGCCACGCTGGTAGCCTGGAAACTCGCTCGTCCCATTCACCGCACCAGCTTCATTCTTTGGCAGGTGCTCGGAATCACCGATCTGGTCACGGCAGTTAGCCTCGGCACCACCGCCCGGTTAATTAGCCCGCACAGCACGCCAATGGGCGCCATGACGGTGTTACCGTTGAGTCTGATTCCCACGTTTCTGGTACCGCTGTTTTTCATCTTCCACGTGATCTGTATTGCCCAGGCAAAAGCGTGGAAAGTTCCCACCGCCCTCAGCGGGCAACGCGCAGGGTCTGTACTGCGGGTCGAATCGACGGCGGCATAATCAGAAGGCGAAGGCTCAGCCGCGACCAAGGCCGAGTCTTCGCTTCCCCCATCTCTCCACTCAGCGTATGATCCTCGCGCCGTCAAACTATTCAATTCAGGAGATGCCGATGAAGAAGCTCTGTGGTCTGGTAGTCTTTCTACTCTTGCTGGTGCCCGCTTTGTTCGGGCAGGAACATTACACCGAAGGTCCCGTCTGGCGGGTCCAGTTGATCCGCGTCAAACCCACCCACATGGATGAATATCTCACCACCCTGCAGACCTCCACCAAGCCGCTGTACGAAGACATGAAAAAGGCGGGAACGGTCCTCGACTACAAAGTCTTCCTCAAAGCCACCAAGAGCAGCCCGGAAGACTGGGACATCTGCGTAGCCGTCGAATACAAAAATTTTGCTGCCCTGGATGGCCTGACCGCCAAAGGCGAAGCGGTTCGCGACAAGATTCTTGGCGGCAAAGCGCCGGCACAACAGCTAGCCGAAAAGCGCGCCGAAATTCGTGAAATCATAACCTCGGACTTGTTGCAGGAAGTTTTCTTGAAGTAGAGCGTCTCTAGCTTGCCGGTGGCAAGTTGCGCTTGGAATTTTCGCCGCCAGAGGCTTTCCGCCGGGGACGCGCCCGCGAGCTAACCGGGAAGCCGATGGCTGCGGGAACTCGACCGCGACCCTCAGCCGCGGCAGTTCTTGCTTCGACAAGCAGTCTCCCCACCGGGCGGGAGAAAACCACCTCGCCAAAGCCCGCCCGTTCCAGGGCGAGTCTCAACCCGTGCTCGGTTTGGAACGATTCTGTGCGGCCGGCCCAGCGCAGATTTCTGCCCGTGACGTGAAAGACCAGCCCGTTGAGCAAAACATAACAGCGATAGGCCATGGCGAGCGGGTTGGGCGCACATTTCCACAACTCGCCCAAGGTGAAGCGAACCGGATGCACGCTGAAAAATACACTTCCCCCCGGCGCCAGAACGCGCCGCACCTCAGCCAGAGTCTTCGGTATATCCATATAGGGCAAGGCAATTGCTGATACGACCCGGTCAAAGCTGGCGTCGGCGTAGGGAAGGGATTCGCCACGGGCACAGTGAAAACTGCGTAGCGGGAAGCGCTGGCGCGCGAGGGCAAGTCTCCGCTCGTCGATGTCGACTCCGACAACTTCGTCAACTTCAACGTTGGCTTTGACGGGCAGATTGCCCGTACCACATCCGAGATCAAGAACGCGGCGCATCGGGGCGACAATGCGAGCGGACTAACCAGGGTGAGCCCTCACAGCCTAGGCATACCTGAGGCGCCCGTCAACTCAATTCTCGAACCACGTAGGGACAGCCGCCCTCGGCTGTTCGTCGAGCGAAGCTCGGCAAGATGTTGCCATGGAGCCGCGAGCGTCCCTTCGATAAGCTCAGGGCAAGCCCCGCCCGTACCGCGCTGTCCCCGAAGAAAGCGGGAGGCCGGCGTGGCGCGCAGATCTCCACGCGCGGACTCGCGAAGTGTTCCGCACGGAACATTAGAAAAAGCAGAAAACACGCGGGACTAAGTTGTTGATCGGAAGTTCTGCAGGTTGACAGCGTGAGAGTTATCTAGCACGCCGCATAGCTACTTTCGAGGACGGTTCGATCCACGAAAGAAGACTTTACTTCAGGGAGTGTCCCTCAGCTCAGGTTCGCCGCCGGAAGGGCATGGCTTCAGCCATGGCGGCAGCCCTATACCACCGATCAGGAAGATCGGCTTACTGGACGGTGCTTCCTACCATCGAAAAGACGTTGTTGGCATTCGATCCAATCAACCGAATCGTACCCACAACAATGGCCAGGATCACGCTCAACATCACGGCATACTCAGCGATATCCTGGCCTTGTTCATCCAACCAGAGTCTGCGTAACAAGTCTGTTCCTCCTGCTGCAACACAGCTCACACCTTGTAGGTTAGCCGCAGGGAGCAAGGCCGCCAATGGCCCGCCCCGGCACGGGCATGGCACGAAGGTCATCCCCATCTGGTGCAGGCCGCAGCGAAATCAATCGTTTGCATCATCCCCGACAACCGCGAAGGAAAAGGGAAGGGCACGCCTTCAGCCATGCCCAAGAAACCTATCCCCATTTGTCATCCCGACCGGCGCCGGAGATCAGCTCCGAAGGAGCGGCATGCGTTAGCCCGGCGCGTAAGCGCCGGGTACACAGCTAGCTACTTTCGTGGAATTGCGCTGACCGTGCCGCCGCGCGACAGTTGAACTAGATAGGCTGCGCCTGGAGGATGTTGCCAGTGGGTACTGGACGCCGCTTATCAAACGGTCGAGTGGCCTCGTCAGCCGCAACGGTTCGACTCCGTCATCCTCCGCACGGCTCTCGACCCGACTTCCGGCCCCTGCTACACTTAACTTGATAGGCGGCGTACCAACTGGCATCTGCCGGGCCCCGGACGACTACCGGGGCTTTCGTATTTATGGGCGTGCTTGGCTTCAGCCTCGCTCGAAAGCCGCCACCACACCTCAGCTCCGAAGGAGCGGCATACGGCAGCCCAGTGCGTAAGCGCTGGGTGCGCGGCGCACCAAGAACCCGCGCCCAAAGGGCGCAACCGAGGACGCCCTCAGCGCCGCGACGACCCCAGCACGACCCGGCATTCGTGGGTCTTGTAACAGGGCAGGGCTTCAGCCACGCCGAAAGATTCTACCCCTGTTACCCGACCGGAGCCGGTGCTCCAGCCCAGGAAAAATGAGCTGCGCCCGAGATTCGTGACGAAATACTTGGGGCGGAGATCCTTCAAAAAGGCCACGCCCCCTTTCTAAGCAAGAATATCCGGGCCTGCCGGGCCCACTACTGTCTTAGGGCAATCAATCGGCACGCAGGTGGTGATTCCTGTCTTGATATCAGTCCAGCATCTTTGGCAAAACTCAATTGTTCCGCCAGGAGCTGCCTGCCGCCGGAGAAAGACCTGAACGCCTCCCACCTCACCAAGGATCGTTGTTGTGACTCGGACTTCCTCTGTCTTTGAGTAACCCGTCAGATCCGCACGGGGTTGTGTGGACGTAGCCGACTCGGACATAGGTTTCTGCGCCATACGCACCTCCAACTCCAAATCTCTCACCGCCATCGTGCCTCGCATTTGCAATTTAGCGCCCGTTCAGGAGCAGAGAGATTAGGTTCCATCGCCACAGGTTCTCAGTGGCCTGGCGGCTCGAATTCTCTCTCGACTCACCCCGCTTCACGCATTTCGGATAGTGCCTCTAACCATTTGGATAGGTCTCTTGAATACCTTGGTTTTGTGGACCTGCAGATGCCCAGACGACGAGCCACCACAGTCCAGCTCCGAAGGAGCGGCATACGTCAGCCCGGCGCGTAAGCGCCGGGTACGCAGCGCACCACGAACCCGCGCCCAAAGGGCGCGACCAAGGACACCTTCAGCGCCGCGACGGGTCCAGCACGATCTGGCGTTCGTCGATCTTGGATCAGGACTTGGATTCAGCCATGCCGAAAGATTCCCCCGTCAATCCGAGCGGAGTCGCCCGTAGCTGTCCACCCATAACCTCCATTTGCACGGCCCAGTTTCTCTGGAGTAGGATTTACTTCTTCCCCCCGTAGGTTCCCTTTAGACCCCCGGGCAGTAACAATCGAAGACAGGTCCCGGTCTTGTCCACTACAGATTCGCAGAGGGGCACGCCACTCTCAAAGCACGCCGAGTGAGCGCGCGTGCAAGAGTTGGGTGCGAGAGGCGAGAGCCGAAGGAGGCATACGTAGTTGACGGTAGATGACGACATCGACGACCTAGTCATCGACTTTGGACCCATCCAACGGCCGATCACTGAGGAACGAATTCGTGAAATGGTGGAGTGGAGCCCACGGCGAATGAAACTGGCCGTGGACTGGCAGGACGCCCTGCACCCGCCCGGAAGTTCGGGCGAGAACTGGTCGCCTCGTCCTCCCGTTTCCGGAAACCTTTCGAGAACTGCCTTTCAGGCAATGTGCGGTGGATTAACCACCACACTCACCCTGGCAAAAACCGTCGCTGCATCATCTTCCTAAACGATTCGCAGGACGACGAAGAGTCCGTTGAAAAAGCGAAAGAATGGGTTAAAGCCGTTGGCGATCATGTCGCGATTCGTGATTGCTTGAGCGTGTCCTTCGCCTTGGACTACCGAATGGAGGGCGGCGACCCGCAGAAGTCCAAGACCGTCGTCGGCGATCTCTGCCGAAAAGCTAAGCCGTACGAGGGCAATCCGAACTACGACCGAGACGCGGCACGAAAGCTGGCAAAAGTGTGCTTGGAATTTCTTCAAAAAGTGAACTGCTACGACTCCGCAAACTGCGTAGTAGCGATGCCGCCGTCCCGTCCGAGTAAGCCCTTTGATCTTCCGCGGTATCTGGCTGGCAAGGTAGCTGCGGAGTTCAAAAAGGAGGATCTCCGCGATGCAGTCAAAACAAGGAAAGCAAGGGGGCAATTGAAGGCCACCCCAGTCGACGAGAAACTCAATCAGCTTAAAGGAACGATAGAGATTGACGGCAACGCTTTGAAGGGCAAGAGCGTCTTAATCATCGACGATCTTTACCAGTCGGGAGCTTCTGTCAACTACCTCGGGATGCTACTCTTGGAGGCAGGGGCGAAGACGGTACTCAGTTTGGCCTGTGAAAAGACAGTCGGCAACTTCGATAACGTGACCTCACGGGGCGGTAGATGAAGAACCAAGACAAGGCGTTTGCGTTCTTTCGGCTTTTACAAGTCCCTGGTGTGGGCCCGGTACGTCTCCGGGCAATCGTCGCCATTGCCGCCGAATTACGCCTATCCCCCGTTGCGTTCGTGGACGATCCCGAGAAGTTCGGGACCTTACTGAGCGGTGAGCAAATTCGCGACCTGGTGGCGAATTCCGCAAAGACCCTCGAAACATGGGAGAAGCTCCGTGATCGAGGCGTTGCAGTATTGACCTTTCAGGACCCGGACTACCCTGATTCTCTTCGAGCGCAGCTCGGAAAGCATGCTCCCCCTATGCTTTTCCTTATGGGGAATCCCGCGTTGCTCAGGAAGCCGTCGCTAGGCTTCTGCGGCTCACGGAAAGCCAGCGAGAAGGGCCTTGCCGTCGCGCAAGAGTGTGCAGACATTATGAGCGGCGAGGGTATCAATGTTGTCTCCGGCTATGCGGCAGGCGTGGACATGGCAACTCACGGTGCCGCCTTGAAGGCTGGCGGTACGACGGCGCTAATTCTTGCCGATGGAATTCTTCATTTCCGGGTAAAACAAGAACTCAAAGACTTCTGGGACTGGGAGCGCGTGGTCGTGGTTAGCCAGTTCTCGCCCGGCCTAACGTGGAGCGTTCACAACGCGATGCTAAGAAATCAGACAATCTGCGCGCTGTGCAGGGCCATGGTCTTAATTGAGGCTCGTGAAAGCGGCGGAAGCATGGAGGCGGGACGTACTTGCCTGAAGCTGGGAATCCCGCTCTTTGCCCCAGTCTACGAAGGCATGCCCGAATTCGCCCGCGGCAACCGCATACTCCTTAACGAAGGAGCCCTGTCTCTCTACAAGAGCAAATCTACGAACCTGCCGAATCTCCGGAACCTCATGGCCGCGCTCCGAAGCCGCTCGTCGGAGACGTCACTACAAGCGACCGCGACGGGCGCACGCTAGCAACAGACTGCCCATCGTTTCCCGACGGGTGGCCCAGCTCGCGCCGCTGTTACGAGACTTGGGTCCACAAAACCATCTTTCAGCGGCCGCAAGACCCTAAGTAACTTTGACTTCGCGACTTCTGGCCTCTGCTACACTCAAATTGATAGGCGGCGTACCAACTGGCATCAGGCAAGCCCCGGACGACTACCGGGGCCTTTGAATTTTGCGACGGCTTCGAACAGCGGATTCCTCGGGACCGAAACTCCCTCGGAATGACAAGGATTACGCCCGTTCTCTCCTAAGATTGCGCAAGACAATCCCCCGCCACCCCGCGCTATACTGACCTCATGGGTGGGGATTCGCAGAAGACCTTCTACCTCGAGACCTTTGGCTGTCAGATGAATGTGCATGACTCGGAAAAGGTCATTGGCACGCTCATTTCGCAGGGGTATCGCCAGGTTCCGACGGTGGACGAGGCTGGGCTGATTCTCTACAACACCTGCTCCATCCGCGATAAAGCCGAGCAGAAAGTCTTTCACCGCCTGGCGGATTACAAGAAGCTGCAAGCGCAGGGCAAGCAGTTTGGCGTGCTGGGCTGTGTGGCGCAGCAGGAAGGCGAGAAGATTTTTGAGCGCGCGCCGCATGTGTCTTTGGTGTGCGGATCGGCGTCGTACCGGAATCTGCCGGACATGCTGGTGCAGATCGAGGCAGGGAAGCGCCGCGTCACCGGGCTCGACGACCGCGAAACCGACAGAATGCTTCGAGACCGAATTCACCGCCCGCACCAATCCGCACCGCGGATACATCACCATCATCGAAGGCTGCGACAAGTTCTGCGCCTACTGCGTTGTTCCGTTTACCCGCGGGCAGGAGCGCAGCCGGACTTCAGATTCAGTCCTGGCGGAAGCGCGGCAGATGGCCGACCTTGGCTACACCGAAATTCAACTGCTCGGGCAGAACGTGAACTCGTACAAAGATCCAGCAGGGAAGAAGACATTCGCCGAGTTGCTGGCGGCGGTGGGAGCGGTGCCGGGAATCAAGCGGGTGCGCTTCACTACCTCGCATCCGCGCGATTTTGGCCGCGACATTGTGGAAGCGATCGAAGCAGTTCCCACGCTCTGCGATCACGTGCACCTGCCGGTGCAAAGCGGTTCGCCCCGCATACTCGACGCCATGCAGCGCCTCTACACCCGCGAACAATATCTGGAGCGCATCACCTGGATGAAAGCGGCGAAGCGCGAAATCAGCATTACCAGCGACATTATTGTCGGCTTCCCGGGAGAGACCGAGGCCGACTTCGAGCAGACGCTTGCTCTGCTCAACGAGGTTGAATTCGACAGCATTTTCGGCTTCAAGTATTCTCCGCGGCCGAACACGCCGGCGCTCAAGCTGGAAGATGCGATCCCGGACGAGGAGAAAGCGCGGCGCTTGACGGTTTTGCAGGAGAAGCAGCGCGAAATCCAGAAGCGGCGCAATCAGCGGCATCATGGGCAAGTATTTGAAGTAATGGTTGAAGGGAAGAACGAAGCGCGCGGGCAGTGGATCGGCCGGACGTCACAGAACAAGGTGATGAATTTCCGGGCCCCTGCCGACACGAACCCCGAAGTGGGCGGCTACGTCGCCGTCGTTACCACCGAGGCCTTCCCCAACAGCCTTTTCGGAGAAATGGTGGTATAAAAAGCGGAGGGAGTTGCCGTCGTCCGAGATTCCGGGAGATCACGATGGAAGTCGAGATGAAAATCCGCGGACTTATGATGGATCCCGTTAGCAATATGCCCATCGTGATCCTGAAAGACACAGCCGGCGACACGGTGCTGCCGATCTGGGTGGGAATCTACGAAGCGAACGCCATCGCGCTTGAGATTGAGAAAGTAACCACGCCCCGGCCGATGACCCACGACCTGATCAAGAACGTGCTGGTCGGGCTGGAAACCGCAGGTTCACAAAGTGGTCGTCACCGAACTAAAGGAAGATACGTTCTATGCGGTCATCTGGCTGGAACGAAACGGAGAGGTGATCAGCATTGACTCCCGGCCTTCGGACGCCATTGCTCTCGCGATGCGGGTGGATTGCCCGATCTTTGTGGAAGACGAAGTTCTGAAGAACTCCAAGCAGGCCGCCAATGTCTCAGACCGCGTCACCGCCGAAGAGCTGCGCAAGTGGCTGGAAGGGCTGAATGACGAGGATCTGGGGCGCTATAAGATGTAAGGCCTATACCCAGTTTTTGCAGGTCACCCGGCCGGCAACTGCCCATCTCGTGTAACTTTACATAATACCTGTTATCGGACATTGCGATTGTGGGCTGGGAAGTGCGGGCACGTCAACCACCCGCCTGCGAATGAACCGCCTCCGCTGCCAGTACGATCCTGGCGTGAAACAGCGTTCCCGCCACTCGCGTGGCAATCGCGATCAGTTCCCTTTGGCCGTAGAAGACCTTGACTTCTTTCGACCGTGACACATCCGGCAGGTTGACGGCGCGGCCGCTGCGGATGCGGGCGGCCATCTCATCGTTCGCAGTTACGCTGGGAAATTGCGGCAGCAGCTTGCGGGGATGAACGAACATTTCGTCGATCTGGCCCCGGTCTGCCGCGGCCTCCAGTTGTTCTATCGTGTGAGCGTCCGCCAGCTCGAACTCAGCTACAGCCGTCCTTCGTAGCGACTCTAAGTGAGCTCCGCAGCCTAATTCCTGGCCCATCTCATGGGCCACCGACCGCATGTAAGTGCCAGAGGCAACCCGCGCGCGGAAGCTGGCCTGGCTTCCCTCGGCGGTCAGAATCTCGAATTCTTTGATCTCGACCTGCACCGGTTTGAGGGCGACTTCTTTGTGCTTGCGGGCAAGCTTGTATGCCGGGACTCCCTGGATCTTCTTGGCGGAAAATGGCGGCGGCATCTGCTCGATCACGCCGCGAAAACGGTTCGCCCGCTCCCGCAACCGTTCAAGTGATACTTCAACTGTTTGTGGCCTGCCTTGAGGCTCGCCATCCGAGTCGTAAGTGTCGGTGGCAAAACCGAAGCGTATTACTCCTTCGTAGGTCTTCTCCGAAGCTGTGTAGAACTGCGCCAGACGGGTCATGTTTCCGGCAACCAGCGGGAGCACTCCCGTGGCGAGAGGATCGAGCGTGCCCAGGTGCCCCACCGCTTTCTGCCCGAGGATCCGGCGTAACCGGTTGACCACGTCATGCGAGGTCATTCCGGAGGGCTTATCGAGAATCAGGATTCCATTCACGGGTGATTTCGCAATGTGCTGATGGGGAATTTGGTACTTTGTATGGTGACCCGGAGCCGGGCTGCAGCAAGCGGCTACGACACCATTCCTACACTAACAAACTTCGCAATGACGCGATCCCTAATTCCCGCATGATTCCCCTCCGCGACGATCAGCCGCGTTTCAGCACGCCCTATGTGACCTATTTCCTGATCGCAATCAATCTGGTGATCTATTACGGCCAGTTCATGCTGAGTCCGTACAGCGAGCGTAGCCTGATCTACGAATTTGGGCTCATCCCGGCGCGGCTCGTAGCGGTGGCATCGGGCGTGAATCATGTGCCAGTTGCCACTGCGGTGTTGCCGGTATTTACCTCCATGTTTCTTCACGGTTCATGGATGCACGTGATTGGGAACATGTGGTTTCTGTGGATTTTCGGGGATAACATCGAAGACCATCTTGGGCATTTCCCATACCTGGTGTTTTACCTTCTGAGTGGAGTGACGGCGGCCCTGGCGCAAGTGGCCTTGAGCCCCGATTCGCGACTTCCCACCGTAGGCGCCAGCGGCGCCATCGCAGGCGTTCTGGGGGCTTACTTTCTGCTTTATCCGAAGGCCCGGGTGCTGACCTGGTTTCCGTTGATATTTTTCTTCTACGTTCCCGCCTGGCTTTGGCTCGGTTTCTGGTTCGTAACCCAGTTCATCAGCGGGACAATCACCTCGAGCGCGGCAGCCCCCCAGCGTGGCGGAGTCGCCTTCTGGGCGCACGTGGGAGGATTCATCGCCGGAGTGTTGCTGATCAAAGTCTTCCCTGAGCGGCCGCGAAGGTATCGCTACGGAACCTGGTAGAAACTTAGATTCCGTTCGCCCGGTTGCGAATCAGCGACAAGAACTCCGAACGGGTTTCGAGTTCTTGGCGGAAACACCCCAGCATCGAAGAAGTCACCGCGGCGGAATGCTGCTTCTCTACACCGCGCATCATCATGCAGAGATGCCGCGCTTCAATCACGACGCCCACACCTTGCGGCTGAATCGCCTGCTGAATGGTCTCAGCGATCTGCGTGGTCAGCCGCTCCTGGATTTGCAGCCGGCGGGAGAACATTTCGATGAGCCGGGGAATCTTGCTCAGCCCGATGACCTTGCCATTGGGAATGTAAGCGACATGAACCTTGCCGAAAAAGGGCAGCAGGTGATGCTCGCACAGGCTGAACATCTCAACATCTTTCACGATCACCATTTCGTCGTAGGTGACCGTGAATAGCGCCTTCTGAAGCAGCGCCTGGGGATCTTCCTGATATCCGCGCGTGAGGAATTCGAGCGTTCGGCGCACGCGGTTGGGGGTGCGGACGAGGCCTTCGCGAGCCGGGTCTTCTCCCAGGCGCACAATCATTTCCCGCACCAGGTCTTCAAAGGCGGCGCTGGTCAGAGTTGAGGTTTCGGTAGATGACGTCATATTGGGCAATCTTCCCTTCCGTACTTCTGTCGCCGGCTTCGCTCGGCTAGACGGCCCCTTCGACTTCGCTCGGGGCTTCGGCAAAACAGGGCAGGCTACGGGCGGCCGTCCCCAGGTAACCGGTTCCTTACTCGCGAATCTCGCCGCCTGCAAACTCGAACGAATTCATCATGGTCTCTTCCATGCGCACCTTCTCCAGATGAGCGTGGGTGAAGCCGCGGCGCAAAATATCGTATATGGCAGTGCAAAGGTTCTCGGTCGTGGGGACGGTTTGCGCAAACTCCGGCAGAGTATTCAGGTTCTGGATGTCGAAGCGATCCACGATTTCACGATGCACGAAGCCATCTAGATCCATGAGATTGCAAACCATTCCCGTGGTGTCATCCACCCGCCCGCTGACCGTGACTTCCAGCGCATAGTTGTGGCCATGCCCGTAGGGATTGTTGCACTTGCCGTAGGTTGAGGCATTCTCGTCCGTCGACATTTCTTCGCTGTGCAGGCGGTGGGAAGCAGAGAATCTGTATCGACGCGTGAGATAGGCCTTCATGCTTCTCCGTAGAAATCCACGAACAGGTCGGGCGTCTCATACAGGCGCACGCGGTGCAATTGCGCCGCTGTCATTTTTGGCGCAAGGCGCTCCCAGATAGCGATTGCCAGGTTTTCCGTGGTCGGAATTCGTTTGGCGAACTCGGGAACTTCTTTGTTGAGGAAACGGTGGTCCATCGCGTCCAGCACTTCGCGGTGCAGGATTTCTTTTAATTCTTTCAAGTCGACCACAAAACCAGATCGCGGATCGACCTCGCCCTTCACTGTAACCTCCAGCATGTAGTTGTGTCCGTGGCCATTAGGGTTGTTGCACTTGCCAAAAATGCGCTGGTTCTCTTCCGGAGTGAAGTCCGGATTGTGATAGTAGTGCGAGGCAGCGAATTCGGCTTTGCGGGTTAGGTAAACCATTCGTTGTGTCCTACAAAGTTGTGGTCAAGAAGTCGAGCTGCGCTCGACCGGGCGGCCCCTTCGACTTCGCTCAGGGCAGGCTAGGGGGGCCGTCCCCACGTGATTTGGTGCCCCCCCGTAGGTTCTTCCTTTCCAGGCTACGTTACCTTGCCGGTGCGCCGACGCCGAGCGCAGCAGAAGATACGAGAATATCGGCAGCCCTAGCAGCGACGGCGCCGTCAGGCGGGCGGGAAAGTGCGCTCTGCCGATCCGCGCCACAAAACCGGCGCCTACAGCGAGAAAAACAATTGCCGCCGCCATCTCTACGGCCGGACGCCCCGCCAGGGCTTCCCTGACGGTGATCCCGGCACTCGCCACAATCAGCAGGAATTCTGTCAGCCGTAAGACCGCGAGCCGAACCGGCGAGGGAAACAGCAACGCCAGGTTTTTCGTCCAGCCTTCGCGGAGCTGAGCAAAGCTGCGATACATGCGGGTGCGGACGGCGTCGCCACCGTAACGGAAAAAGATTTTGCGGCCTGACGCTTTCACTGCCCGTGCCAGCGCGACATCTTCGAGCAGGGTGTTCGCTACGGCGGCATGCCCGCCAACTGCGTCGTACGCCTCACGCGAAACCAAAATGTACTGGCCATTAGCCGCCGCTGCCGGCGATGCCGGATCGCTGACCCGCGCTGGCCGATACGTTGCCGCCAACTCCGCGAAGATCACCGGCATCACCGCTTGCTCGCAGAAGCCGCGCACTTCCTGCTCGGGGGAATAGGAAAGCAGGGCCGCATCATTCTTTTCTGCCTCCGCCAGGGCGAGGACGAGTGATCCCGGTTTGTGTACGGTGTCCGCATCGGTGAACAGCAGCCACTCTCCGCGAGCGGCCTTCGCACCTGCGGTCACGGCATTGTTCTTGCCAGTCCAGCCCGGAGGGAGAGGCCCGGCATCTACGAGGCGGACCTCGGGGAACGACTGCGCGATTTCCCGCGTGCGATCGGTCGAGCCGTCGTCCACTACAACGACCTCTAAGCTGACACCAGTCTGCGCCAGCAGCGATTTCAGGCAAGCGCGCAGCGAGGCCTCCTCGTTACGCGCGGGAACGATGACAGACACCAGAGGCTGCGCCGAGACTGAGTTTGCCGCCGACATATAGCCCGAATTGGTTATTATAGCTTTTGTGAGATGCCCTTCTACCCTGGCTGGGGTCCTGCTCGCCGCCTTGATCGCAGTTTGGACCGGATGCTATGGCGGCAGCCGTCCTCCGCATATTGGCAACGCTGCTCCTGACTTCACCGTGCAAGATTCCGATCGCAAGGTCAGCCTCGACGAATTGCGCGGCAAAATTGTAGTCCTGAATTTCTGGGCCACGTGGTGTCCACCCTGTGTGGACGAGATGCCCTCACTGGTGCAAATGCAACAAAAGATGAAGCCCAAAGGCGTAGAAGTCGTGGCCGTGAGCGTAGATGCGGACGAGAACGCCTATCGCAGATTTCTCAAGGACCACAACGTTGACTTGCTCACCGTCCGCGACCCCGACCAAAAAAGCAACAATCTTTACGGGACGTTCAAATTTCCCGAGACTTACATCATCGATCGCAATGGCGTGCTGCGCCGCAAATTCATTGGCGCTGTGGACTGGAGCCAGCCGGAGATCGTGGATTTCCTGAGCAAGCTGTGAAGTCTGCGGCGCAGTTCTAAGATAACCACGAAGGACACTAAGGTACACGAAGGAAAACCACCTTCGTGAGACTTCGTGTCCTTCGTGGTTGGCTCGTTTTGGCCTCCAGCGTTGCGGCACTTTTCCAAGAATGCCCTGCCTGCTTCTACAATGCTTGATGTGAAAAGTTGGGACGTCATCATCGTCGGTGGCGGCATCATCGGGCTGTCGCTTTCCATCGCGCTACGCAAACGGGGAGCGACAGTTCTGGTCGTGGAGCGCGGTGAGCCGGGGCGCGAAGCGTCGTACGCCGCCGCCGGCATGCTGGTGGATTGCGCGGCCGAGACGCCGGTGGCCTTGCAATCACTGGCAACCGCGAGCGCACGCATGTACCCGGAGTTCGTTCATGAGATCCAGGACGAGTCTGGTTCCGATGTCGATTTGCGGGATCAAGGTGCTTTGGTGTTTCCTCCGCCTGAGCATGTGCACGAGCGGCCGGGCTTCACCACGAATAGCCTATTGCCGGAGCCGCTGGCCGAACTGGAGCCTGCGCTGGCCGATCGGAAACGGCCAGCATTTCTCTTGAAGGAACGCAGCGTCGATCCGCGCGCACTCGGCACTGCGACGTTGAAAGCGGCGAAACACCGTGACGTTGATGTTTCCTCAGGCACAGAGGTCAATGCGGTCCTCCTGTCGGGGGGACGCGTCGCCGGCGTGAGCGCGGCCAAGACCAGCTACCACGCTCCGGTGGTGGTGAATTGTGCCGGGGCCTGGGCGGGACAGATTCCCCCACACCGCTTCCCTGCCCGGCCAGTCAAGGGACAGATGCTATGCGTCGTCGCGATGCACGGCTTGATACGCCACGTCATTCGCGCGCCTGAGATTTACCTGGTCCCGCGCAGCGATGGGCGCATTCTGATCGGAGCCACAGTGGAAGAAGCCGGCTACGACAAGCGGACTGATCCGGAGACGATCCAGCGCATGCACCAGGCCGCCATTCGCCTGGTTCCGGCGCTTCGTGACGCACGTGTGCATGAAGCCTGGGCAGGATTGCGGCCGGGGTCGCCTGATAATCTTCCCATTCTCGGTGAGACCGAGACTCCCGGCTACTTTGTCGCGACGGGACATTTCCGCGATGGGATTTTGCTCGCTCCGGTCACAGCGCATGTGATGGCGCAGGTCGTCACCGGCGTGAAGCCTGACTACGATCTTTCCCCGTTTGCGGCCGGCCGCTTCTCGAAGTGATCGCCGAGAACTCCCTATTATTGTGCCGTCACAGGAATCGTCATCGGCGCAAGACTCCAACCGCGAATCGACACTTGCGGTGCACCCTGTGTTGCGGCGGCGGGATAGTCAATCTCAATCTCGCGGCTTTCCCCGGGCAGTAACGAAACGTAGTTGTCGGTCAGGTAGGCGGGAAGAATTCGCGAACCGCCCGTGTTCAGCAGCGTCAGTTTGTTGGCTAGAGCTGGGCCGCTCCCGCGATTCTGGAGTTGGACGTGAATATGAACCTCGCCGTCGACTCGTCTCGAGCTGGCTGAGGCCGACAATGTAGCGGCCGGAAGGCGGGTTAATTGCCGATACGACAAACTCTCCGCCAGCCCGGCCGCGAGATATCGCGGATACTCCTCCGTTACCTCGCCCAATCCCGCCACCAGGCTCGGGGCGCTCATGGTTTCCTGGGGCCACACCCAGCAATACAGAGTCCAGGGAGAATCGGCCAGCAGGACCGTGTCTTCCTTGACCAAAGCTTTTTTCAGGCCTTCGCCATCGGGAAGAAACACGCCGTTGTACGGACCGTATACTGGCGGGTCATCGGTCACTGGAATTTGGGCGTGGGCTGGAGGAGCGATAGACGTGCCGAATGCTAACGCGGCTGCTGCCAGCAAGCCACGCATCACAGCCCCGGTAACGCCCGGAATAATCCGATCCATAAAACTCCTTGATGAAGGATGTGTGCGCAACATTCCCGAAGAATTTTCGCCTGCCATAATACTCGCATCGGAATCACGAACAGAATTAATTGGCGGATTAAAGTCACGCACTTAACCACGAAGGGCACGAAGGTACACGAAGGTACTTGTGGATTTTCCTTCGTGTCCATTGTGGTTGCTGGTTTTGCTCGTCGCGAAACAGTTTCGCGGAACTTTTGTCTCCTGCTTCTCGTCCTATATGCTGCCGGGCGCAAACAGTCCACAAAGGTTGTGCAACGGGGAGGGTCTTTGCAGCTAGTCATCGATCAAGTCGGCAAATGCTACAAAGGGAATGTCTGGGCCCTGCGTGGATTCAGTCTGCAACTGCAACCGGGTGTGCTTGGGCTGCTTGGTCCGAACGGCGCCGGCAAGACCACGCTGATGAGCATTCTGGCCACGATCACGCGCGCCACCGAAGGCCGCGTGGCGTGGAACGGAACCGATCTCGCACAAAACCCGGACGCGATCCGCCGCGTGCTCGGCTATTTGCCTCAGGATTTCGGCGTTTACCCGAATCTGAATGTGGTTGAGTTTCTGGAATATCTGGCGGCGGTCAAGGGTCTCGACGCCGCGTCCGCGCGACGGCGCATTGATGAGCTGCTCAACCTGGTAAATCTAAGTGATGTCCGGAAGCGTCCGCTGGGCGGCTTTTCCGGCGGGATGAAGCAGCGCGCCGGCATCGCGCAGGCTTTGCTGAACGATCCTCAATTGCTGATTGTCGATGAGCCCACGGCTGGGCTCGATCCGGAAGAACGCGTGCGCTTCCGCAATTTGCTTTCGGAACTTTCGGGAGAGCGCATCGTGGTTCTCTCGACCCATATCGTCTCCGACGTCGAAGCCACGGCGACAGACATCGCGCTTATCTCAAAGGGCACGCTGGTGGCCCATGCTTCCCCCGAAGAACTCTTGCGGCAAGTGGAGGGCAAAGTCTGGGAGTGGGTGGTACCGAGCAACGAACTCAGTTCGGCAAAGCAACGCTATCTGATCAGCGGGACCACGCGGCGCAGCGATGGTGTGCACGTGCGCGTGCTGGCCGCAGAACCGCCGAACGGAGCACAGCGGGTCGCGCCAACTCTTGAAGACGCCTATCTTATTCTGCCTTTCCAACCATCGCAGCGGGGCCGCGGCATGAACCATGCCTACGTGCTCTACCAGATGGTGCGGGCCGACTTTCCTCGAGCGAGTGCGACGCTACAGCTTTCTGCTCACCCTGGCAGCGGCCCTATACCTGGCCTACGCCGTTGCCGCAGATAAGATCTGGATGGTGGTGGGTAGCGGATACCGCGGCGTCTACAACTCGGCCTGGATTGGCGCATTGATGAGCGTGTGCTGCTCGACGTTTCTTTCGCTGGTGGGATTTTATGTAGTGAAGAACTCGATTCAGCGCGACGTGGACACGCGCGTCGGACGGATTCTGGCCGCAACTCCCATGCGCAAGAGTTTCTACACCGTGGCCAAGACGCTCAGCAACTTTGCCGTGTTGGCTGCGATGGTTGTGGTGCTCATGCTGGCGGCCGTCGTCATGCAATTGCTCCGCGCCGAGGTCCAGCAAATCTCTCTGTGGAAGCTGTGGGCGCCATTTCTGTTTGCAGCGCTCCCGGCGATGGCGATTACAGCCGCAGTCGCGGTTCTATTTGAGACTCTGCCTATTTTGCGCGGCGGCGTAGGCAATGTGATTTATTTCTTTGCGTGGACGGTGGGCCTCGGCATCAGCGTTACGGGAATGAATGATCCCATAGGATTACAAGTCTTCTACCGCAGCATGCACGACGCGCTGAAAAAGATCGACCCTGCCACCAAGGAGAGCTTCAGCCTGACCATCGGCGGCGAGCACGCAGTTCGCACTTTTGATTGGACCGGAGTGGATTGGACTGCGCACATCATCACCATGCGCGTGCTCTGGGTTCTCGTCGCGGTTGGCCTGGCTTTCCTGGCCTCGGCACTCTTTGATCGCTTTGATCCCGCGTATGAACGGTCGTGGGCTGGCGCAGGCAGGGCCGCAATGCCACCGGCACACTCGACCCCGGCGCAAAATGGCGAGGCTGCAGCCGTAATGAGCACGTCCGGCATTGTCGGCACATCTCACGCCACTAGTCCGGCGGGCGGGCGGGTGGCGATTGCCGCCGCTCATTGCTTCGGAGCTGCGCCTGATGTTGAAAGGCCAGCGCTGGTGGTGGTATGCGGTGGCCGGCGGATTATTTGTCGCCCAGTTGGCGTCTCCCACCGCGGAGGCTCGTCACGGCGTTCTGGTCTTTGCCTGGCTATGGCCGGTGCTGGTGTGGTCGCAGATGGGCTCGCGCGAGGCGCGGTATGCTACGCAATCGCTGATATTTTCTTCTGAAGGCGCGCTGACCCGGCAACTCCCGGCGGTGTGGATCGCGGGCGTTGTGCTCGCCCTGCTGACCGGCGGAGGATTCGGCCTGCGCGCACTTCTCGCGCGCGGACTGGAATAGTTTCGTGCCCTGGCTGACGGGAGCGCTCTTCATTCCCAGCCTGGCGCTCGCGCTCGGAGTCTGGAGCGGCTCGAGTAAGTTCTTTGAAGCGCTGTACACGGTCTGGTGGTATGCCGGCCCGGCAAACCACACACCGGGGCTGGACTTCGTGAGCAGCAGCCCGCGAGAGTATGCGCTCGCGGCGTTGGTTCTGGTTGCGATGGCGTACTGGGGGCGGCGGGCGCGGTTGGGGTATGCGTGATCTCTTCGCTGGATATCGAGTGACGAAACCTGGTATTGGGCTGTTTTGAACCTCACCGTTTATCTGAGGAGAAGGTAGAAAAAGAGGGCAGCACCAGCTGCCGAGACGACCCCAAAAAGCCTCACTATCCAAAGCGGCACACCCGCTATTGGCGGGAATGGGATCGTAGTCTCTCCTTTTTCAAATCGCCTTGACAGTGCTTGGCACTGTCTCGGGTAGATAATCAGCGCTGCCGCGACGGCGAGCCACAGCAAGCCCATCAGTAAGAATCTCCAGTCGTTCATTTTCCCGCCTCGCGTGCTTTCGCCTCCAATAATCCCACCAATTCTTCCGAACACCAAAGATGATTCGTGATGCCTTCTTTCGGCGTGCACAACCGAGCTCTCAGCTCACGGGGTATATACTTAGTTGTTTTCCTACATATCTCCCCTGCGCTTCGCGCGAGAAAGGGACACACCCATGGCTTCCCCGGCGGTCGATTACGCCCGTTCCAACCAGCAGCGTTTCTTAAACGAACTCAAAGATCTTCTCCGCATTCCCAGCATCAGCACTCTCGACGAGCACAAATCCGACGTGCAGAAAGCGGCCGATTACGTGGCCAGCGAACTCCGCCGCATCGGCATGGAGAACGTCGAGATCATTCCGACCAAAGGCCATCCACTGGTTTACGCCGACTGGCTGCACGCTCACGGCAAGCCGACCGTGCTGTGCTACGCGCACTACGACGTCCAGCCGCCCGATCCGCTGGATGAATGGATTTCGCCGCCCTTTGAGCCCACCGAGCGCAACAACAACATCTACGCCCGCGGCGCGGTCGACGACAAAGGCCAGCTCTGGATGGAAGTCAAGGCCATCGAAGCTCTGATGAAAGGCCACGGCGGCAAGCTGCCGCTCAACGTGAAGTTCATTATCGAAGGCGAAGAAGAAGTGGGCGGCGAATCGATCGCCGCGTACGTGCGCAAGGAAAAAGCCAAGCTGAAAGCCGACTTCGCGCTGGTCTGCGATACGGAACTATTCGCGCCCGATCTTCCTACGCTGTGCGTCGGCCTGCGCGGCCTGGTCTACACCGAAATCGAAGCGGTCGGCGCGAAGACCGATCTGCACTCCGGCATGTACGGCGGCGCGGCGCCCAATCCGTTCTTCGCGCTGATCGAAATCATCAGCAAGCTGAAAGACGCCAAAGGCAAGGTGCTGATTCCCGGCTTCTACAGCAAAGTCAAAGCTCCCAGCAAAGACGAACTGAAAGCGTGGAAGAAGCTGCCGTTCAACGAAGAGCACTATCGCAAGACCGAAGTCGGCTCGACGGTGCTGACCGGCGAGCCGGGATTCTCCGTTCTCTATCGCACCTGGGCGCGGCCGACGCTCGAAGTTCACGGCATGCCCGGAGGCTTCACCGCTCCCGGCGCGAAGACCGTGATTCCGGCGAAGGCCGCGGCCAAAGTTTCCATGCGCCTGGTGCCCAACCAGGACCCGGACGACATTCTCAAGCGCTACAAGAATTTCGTGAAGAAGCTCACGCCCAAGGGAATTCAGATCAACATCAAAGTCTGGAGCAAAGGCCCGGCCTGCGTGGTCGGCACCGACAACCATTACATCAAGGCCGCGACCGAGGCCATGCACGATGTGTTCAAGAAGAACACGGTCTTCATCCGCTCCGGCGGTTCCATTCCCATCGTGACCGACTTTCAGGACGTGCTGAAGATTCCCAGCGTGATGATGGGCTTCGGCCTGCCCGACGACAACCTGCACGCCCCCAACGAGAAGTTTCACATCCCGAACTTCTATCGCGGGATTGAATCGATCTGCCTGTTCTTCGAGAAGCTGGGAGAATAAAAGCAATGTCCATGTGGGGACGGGCGCGTCGCCCGTCCAGCCCAGGCGCTTCCCATTATCTCTGCTGCGCCCCGTGCCAAATCGTGGAAATAACGACCCGCTTAGCGTGCGCTCGGTAGAGAACGATGTACGGCGTGCCGCCAATCACCAACTCACGAATATCCGGCTGTGCGCCCACGCGGCCCAGGTAAGGATGCTCTCTGAGCGCCTCGACCACAGCGACGATGCGCGTAGCCAGACGGGCCGCAGCCTCGGGTTTATCTCGCGCCACATAAGCCCGAATTTCTTTCAGCCGCGCCAGCGCTACCGGAGACCAGACGATCTCTATTGGCACGGCGCTTCGTTTTTCTGAACCTCGTCGTCGTCCTGGACCTCGCCGTCCGGGGCCTTATGGTGGACTTTGCCGCACACGCACTTGGGCGGCGGCAACTCGTGCTCAGTGCCCCAAGAGAGCAGCCAGGCCTTCATGTCCTCGCGCCGGATGTAGTGTGCGGACGCCACTTGCCGGTCGGCTTGCTGAACCTCGGCCAACATGCGTTCCTGATCGGCCACGTACGACTCGACCGCATCGGCAATCAGGAAATTCGAGCTGCGTCCGGAAGCCTTGGCCAGCTTCGCCAGACGCTTCTTGGTATCAGACTTCAAGCGGATACTCAGAGTTGCGCTGCGTGTGTTCGCCATAAACACATTCTAGCACGGATATTTCTGCTTACACTTTAACCAGCGCGGCTCCCGATTTGGAACGTCCTTGCAAGAAATGTGACCCTTATCCTTGCCAACATCCGGGGTCATGAGAATACTTTCGTGTGGGCCCGTGGTGTAACGGAAACATAGCACTCTGTCCAAGTCGCAGATGCGGGTTCGAATCCCGTCGGGTCCATTCTCCTTCTGGTCAGTGGGAGGACAAGGAGTTCATTTTGGGGAGAGAACACAGAGATAATCTCCCCGAGTTACTTGACATCAGCAGGCAGGCTACCGATACTTGAGATGGACAGAGTGCCTGCACCACAGGATTTAATGGCTCCGCGTTGGCGGGGCCATTGCTGTTTCTGGCACACGGAAGCGATCTGCGGGCGGCCGATCTAGAAGCTCGACGATTGGAAACAGAGTAGTTTGTTCTCAGTTTCGCGCTAGCAGAGGTCGGGGAGCCGCAGTCGAAAGGAGCGGGACTTGTAGATCCGCACGACTGCCGTTGACGTTAGACGCGTTCTCCCTAGAGGATACTTGTGGTGGCTCAGAAGATACAGTGCGCGGCCCACGGCGATCGTGAGCAAGCATTCGTATGTGCGCATCTTGTCGGAGAGACCGACGGACTCGGATTCAACCGGGACGAGACTACCAACGACAATCCATTCCCCGATGCTTGGTGTGATGACTGCGAACTCATACGCGCCACCCACAACGGTTGGACTGAAGAATCAGAGAAACTACTAAAGATCTCTCTAGTCTGCTCAGGCTGTTACGAACGAGCTCGTATTCGCAACACACGAACCTCGATTACGCTCGCCGACTTGGCTGACCTTCGCTGGAAGTGCGGCCACTGTGATGAGTGGCACACGGGTCCCTGCCTCGATTTTAGCTACGATTCGCCCTATTACTGGTCGGACGAGAATGAGAGAGAAAACAACCGCGCCCGCTTGTTGCCAGATTGGGGTGAGAAGAAACGCAGGACTTTTCTAGACGAGAATTACTGTGCGATTGACGATCGCGATTTCTTTATCCGCGGAGTCATCCATCTGCCAATCATTGGCTCGGCTGAGACCTTTCGTTGGGGAGTGTGGGGTTCTCTCAGTCGAGAGAATTTTGAAACCGTAGTAAAAACGGGCGAAGACTCGAAACGCACTGAATTGCCAGAAATGTTCTCCTGGTTAAGTAATCAGATCCCCGAATACCCAGATACACTGAGCCTAAAAATGTACGCTCAGAACCAATCACTCGACCTCCGTCCACATTTTGAGTTGGAACCGACTGACCATCCCCTGTCCAGGGAACATCGCGAAGGCATCGCTCCGGAACGCGCGAGGGAGCTCATGATGGGGCGCCTGCGCCAGTTCGAATAACGACCACGCCCCCGTGAATCACTTGAGCCTTGCTTCCGAATTACGCTTGCGCTAGCCTAGTTCCGCTCTCGCGATTCTTCCCTCCCTCCTGACTCCCCACCCATTTTCCAAGCGCTGGCTGCAATGTGTGTGCAAAATGACGTAGTCGCTCGTAAGGCCATACCAGATATAGTGTTTTCTTGCTTGACCCTGGGGCGATTTCGCCGTTACAGTAGGGCTAATCTGTGCCTCGTTGTGTCCAGCCTGGGTGGCGTTTACCACGAAGACAAGTTGGGGGAATCTGATTGATTAACCCGGCTGTGAGCGTGCATCAGGTCGAGCTTCGCTCGACTGGACGGCGCGAGGCGCCCGTCCCCTCACGTGCTGTTGTGGCTCCAAGGAGTAACCGTTGCTCAAACTGAAAAGGCTGCAAATTCTCGGGTTCAAGTCTTTCTGCGACCGCACTGAACTCAAATTTCACGGCGATGGCATTGCCGCCATCATCGGGCCGAACGGCTGCGGCAAGTCGAATATTGCTGACGCCATTTCCTGGGTGCTGGGCGAGCAATCGGCCAAGACGCTTCGCGGCTCGCGCATGGAGGACGTCATCTTCGCCGGCACGCGTGACCGCCAGCCCACCGGCATGGCGGAAGTATCGCTCACGCTGATCAATCCTCAGGAATACGACGGCAAAGATGCGGGTGAGCCGACCGAAGTCGAAATCCTGGATGAAATGCCCGGGGCAGAACTCAGGAATGACGACTGGGACGAAGCCGAAGTTCGGGCGCGGGCCGCAGAAGAGACCGAGCGCCTGATGGCAGAAGCGCAGCCCGGGCGCACCGAAGATGGCGACGCTCCGCAGAGCGACGGAAATGTGCTGGCGGAAGTTTATCCGGACGATGAGCCCAGGTTCGCCGGGGTAGTCGTGTCGATCACGTCTGCGGCCGTCAAGATCGATCCCAACCGCGTGGTTCTGAAAATTCGCCGGCGCAAGTTTCAGCAACAATTCCACGCCGGCGAAATCCACGTCACCCGGCGGCTTTTCCGCTCCGGCGACAGCGAATACTTGCTCAACGGCAAGCTGTGCCGGCTGCGCGACATTCAGGAATTGTTTATGGGCACGGGGCTCGGGCCGGAGTCCTACGCGCTCATCGAGCAGGGACGAATCGGGCAGATTCTGAGCAGCCGACCGACCGATCGCCGGGCAATTATCGAAGAAGCCGCCGGCATAACAAAGTTCAAGACCAAGAAGCGGCTGGCAGAAGCGCGGCTTGAGGAATCCAAAGTAAATCTGGCGCGGGTGAATGACATTTTCGAAGAAGTTACGCGGCAGATGAATTCTTTGAAGCGGCAGGCGTCGAAGGCGGAACGGTACGCCAGGCTTCGCGAAGAAATGCGGGCCAAGCTGCGCCTGGTGCTGGCCAGCAAGTTTGCCCATCTCGAGCAGGAGAGCGCGGCCCTCGACTCACAGATCAACGCCCTGGTGGAAGAAATGCGTCATCAGACCCAAGCGGGGCAGCAGCTTGAGGTCGAGCAAACCGAGCGCACACAACGCGACTACGCGATCCAATCGGAATCGCGGGAAAACCGCGAGCGGCTGAACCAGATCAAGGTTGAAGTTGAAACTGCTCAGGCACGCCGCCGCCACAACGACGAGCGTTGCGCGGACCTCACATTGCGCGCAGCGTCTTATGAAGCCGAACTGGCGCAGGCTAAACACCGCATGGTCCGCCTGGAGGAAGAATCCGAATCGAATCGGCAGATTCTCGATTCGGCCGCCGCCGATGTGACTGCGGCCCATGAGCAGTTGCGGCAAGCGCAGCAGAAGTCGACCGCCGCCTCCACGGCTCTTGCGGAGTTGGAACAACGACAGGAGCAGTCACGCGCGGCGATCCTCGAAGCCGTAGCTTCCGCTTCCAATCTGCGCAATCACCTCACCCAGTCGGAAGAACGGCTGGCGGGGGTGGACCGCGAAGCGCAACGGCTGCAGGCGGAGATGGCCGCGGCTGCGTCGCACGCCGACGCGTTCGGCGGACGCCGCGGCCAGCTCGCCCTTGAATTTGAGAGCGTTTCGCAGCAAGTCTCAGGTCTGGCAGAGGAAATTCTCCAGACACGGTACGCGCTCGAATCCAAACGCCAGGAGGAGAGCGAAGGCAAGAACCGTCTGGATCAGCTTCGTGCTGATTACGCCTCCGCGATGGGAAAGAAAAGTTCGCTGGAATCTGTAATTGCCGAACACGGCTATTCCACCGAATCCGTGCGGCGCTTGTTCCAATCGGGCGGCATGCAGGGTGGATTGGCGCCGGTGGGAGTGCTGGCAGACTTTCTGGAAGTTGAGCCGCGCTACGAAAACATGGTCGAGGACTTCCTGCGGGATGAACTCAACTACATCGTGGTGAAGTCGTGGGACGCCGCCGACGAGGGCCTGCGCCTGCTGCGGGCCGGCGTCGACGGGCGGGCGACTTTCCTGGTGCATCCTGAAGATTCGCAGGCAAAGTTCTCCTTCGCCGTCGATCCCAACGCGCAATCGGGGCCGGTCAGTCAATCGATCGTTCCGCTCAAGAACACGATTCGCGTTCTCGACGGTTTTGGCAAATCTTTGGAAGTGATTCTGCCGAAGCTTCGCGACGGCTACATCGTGACCGACCCCGCGTTCGCCCGCGATCTGGCTCTGGAAAATCCAGACGCTTTCTTTCTTTCGCATTCCGGAGAATGCTTCCACAATGTGACCGTCACAGGCGGCAAGCAGCGGGCGGAAGGCCCGCTTTCCATGAAGCGCGAGCTGCGCGATGTGCTGCGCCTGCTTTCAGAACTCGAAGAAAGCTTGCGGCAAGAAGAGATGCACGTAATGACTCTGGGCCGCGAAATCAAAGACCTCACTTCCCTGCTCGACCGTCTCGAGAATGAAAAGCGCGAGGCGGAACGGCAGGCCATGACATCTGGCCACCTGTTGCAGCAGCTCGATTCTGAAATGGCGCGCGTGGCAGAGCGAGTCGAAGTGTGCCGGCAGGAACTAGGCCGGTTAGAGGCCGAGCGCGGCGAGCAGGAGAACCTGATCGGTACGTATCGGGTTGAGCTTGCGGCGATTGAGAACCGGCGAACGGATCTCGAACTCTCAGCCGTCAGCGCCCAAGAAGAGTTGGGAGTGCTCAAGGCCCGCCGCGACCAAGTCGCTCAGGAAGCTGCTCACTGCCTGGCACGAACCGCCACTTTGGAAGAACGGCAACGCACTGCGGCGTCCGTTTTAGAGCGCGTCGAATCGCTGTTGCGGGAAGTGCAGGAACGAGTAAGTTCGCTGGCTCGTCAGATCGAGTCTTCTGCGGCCGAGAAAGTTACGAGGGAGACTGAAAATCAACAGATCGCGGGCCGTCTCATCGATTTAGAGACGGAACGCAACGCCTGCGAGACGCGTGATGGTCTGTTGCAGTTCGAATCCGAGCAGGTACGCGCCCGTCTGGCTGAGCTGGATGCGGCCATTCACGATGCGCGCAAGCTGCTCGACCAGGCCCGTGATCGCCGCGGCGAACTCTCAGCCGCCGCTGCCAAATTGCAATCCGACCGGCAATATATGGCGGAAACTTGCCTGAACGAACTGGGTGTCGAACGGCAAGCGCTGATGGCGGATTCCACCGTTTCCCTTGTCACGGGTGAACAACTCACGCTTGAAGATCAGGCCTACCGCGAGATGCGTACTCGCCTCGATGCCATGGGCCCGGTCAACATGATGGCCCTCGAGGAATACAAAGAAATCTCCGAACGCCACACATTTCTGGAGACTCAGCGCAAGGATCTGTTCGATTCCATCGAGAACACCCTGGCTACGATTCGCGAGATCGATACATTCTCGCGCCAGAAGTTCGCGGAGGCATTTGCCAGGATCAACGAAAACTTCCAGGCCACGTTCCGCAAGCTGTTTGGCGGCGGACATGCCTTCATGCGTCTGACCGATGAGGAGAATAGCGCTGACAGCGGCATCGATGTTGTGGCTTCCCCTCCGGGCAAGAAGCTGCAGAATGTCCTTCTGCTCTCGGGCGGCGAGAAAGCAATGACCGCGCTGGCGCTGCTGGTCGGGATCTTCCAATATCAGCCCAGCCCGTTCTGCATTCTCGACGAAGTGGATGCCCCGCTCGACGAGGCCAACATTGGGCGCTTCACCGAGCTGGTTAAAGAAATGAGCTTGCAAACCCAGTTCGTGCTGATCACGCATAGCAAGAAGACGATGAGCATCGCTCCTGTGCTCTATGGTGTCACCATGCAGGAGCCGGGCGTATCGAAACTAGTCTCGGTGAGGTTCAGCGCGACGGCTTAGAATTTTGAGGCGGGAGAAAGGTTTTTGCCGGAAGGGCACGGGTTTGCTCGTGCCGTCCGCTGCACCGAAACAGTGCCCGCGTTCAGCGTCTGAGGACAGGGAAACCGGTCTGCTTCTGCGGCGTGACGGTTGTATCCTCCGTGGTTCCAGGGCTTTCTGACCACAAAAGACACGGAAAACACAGAAGTTCCCTCGCCATTTAAGATGTATCTGGACCCTGTGATGACCCAGATCCATGCCATGCGCCGATTTCATCTTCTACTCGCGCTATTCGTGGTCTGCCTGGACCGTGCAACAAAGTGGGTTGTGGCGAAGAAGATTCCACTGCATGACGGTATACAGATCATCCCTGGATTTTTTCGCCTGACTCACGTAGAAAACCGCGGCGCTGCCTTCGGCCTGTTTGCTGATTCCACGTCGAGTTGGACGGTTGGAGTGCTGGTCTTATGTTCGTTGGTCGCCCTGGTGATCGTGATCGCGCTGCTGTGGCGCAACAGCCACTCGATGAATGTGACCGGAATCGGCCTGGCCTTGATTCTGGGAGGCGCCTTGGGCAATCTCTGGGACCGGCTGCTCACAGGCCGGGTGGTGGATTTCCTGCTCTTCTATATCGGTCCGTATCAATGGCCGGCATTCAATGTGGCGGATAGCGCCATCGTCATCGGCGCCGGATTGTTGGTGTTTGAGATTTTGTTTGACAAGTCGCCGGCGACAGAAAAATCGGCATAAACAACCAAAACAAAAACCACGAAGGATAGGAAGTCCTTCGTGGCATGGTTGTCTTTTAAGAACGCTACGCTGATTTTTTCTGCGCCATCTGGGCGTAGAAATCAGCCGACCTTTTTTCTATTTCCTGTTCGCTGAGATCTTCAGTGTGCGTGCTTAGACCCCAAGTGTGGCCGTAGGGATCCACGAACTGCCCGAAGCGGTCACCCCAGAACATGTCGGTCACGGGCATGGTTGCCTTGCCACCGGAGTCCACGGCCCGCTTGAAGGCCGAGTCGACATCCTCAATATAGATATACAGATTGCTGGCCGTGCCGCCCAAAGTCTGGGGCGCTTTGGTGCCCATCGCAGGGGACTCATCGGTGATGAAAACGATGGAATCTCCGATTTTTATTTCGGCATGGCCGACCAAGCCATCCGGGCCTACCATACGCATGATTTCTTCTGCGCCCAGCGCCTTCTTGTAAAAATCGATCGCCTGCGCCGCATTGCGCACGATCAACGACGGAGTCACGGTGTGAAAACCAGGGGGGATTTTTGAAACTGTCATCTGACTTCTCCTTTTGTCAATCAAATTAAGGATTACTCGAAGCGGGCGGGGATTTATTGTAGTCGCCCCGCCCTGTGAGGCAACGTGAAAATTTGTAAAATTCCGTAGACGGCTAGGGCGTTCCGTAAAGTTGCCGGTAGACATTGGCGTTGCGCAGAATCGCCTGCACGTATTCACGGGTCTCGGTAAAAGGAATGGATTCTACAAACTCAGGAGCATCGCGGTATTTTGCCTGTCCCAGCCAGTCCCCTACCCGGTCGGAACCGGCGTTGTAAGCTGCAAGCGCGTATTCGAGAGACCCGAACTTATCCACCATGGTGCGAAAATACCGCGTGCCGAGCTGCAAATTCACCGGCGGCACAAAGAGCTGCTGGGAGTTGTAGTGTTTGAGCTTTTCCTGCTTGGCCACTCCCTTGCCCACCTTAGGCAGCAACTGCATCAGTCCTACAGCATTCGCGCGCGAAACTGCATTGGGATTAAATTCCGACTCCTGCCGGATGAGAGACGCCACCAGGTACGGATCGAGGCCGGAAGCCACCGACCATTTTTTCAAGTCCATCCAATAGGCTTTGGGAAACAGGGCTTCCCAGTAAGGGCGCGGCAAAGTGGGCAGATCGACAGCAAAATAATTCGGGACGGCGTGCTTGAGGATTTCGATCGCCATATCATAGCGGCCAGCCTCCTCGTACATGCGCGCAGTTTCAGAGGGACCCCAATTGGCCTTTTCCTCCATAGACGCGGCTTGCAGTTCGCGGGAAGCAAAATCCAGGAGCGCGCCGTTCGCCAGCAATTGTGCTTTCTGAACTCGCAGACTGTCGGTGGGAACGGGATCCGGCGCAACCTTTCCTCCAGAATCGATGGGAGGCACACGGTCGAGCAACGCATACTGAGCTGGGGGACCGTCGTCTTTCAACTTTTTGAGTTGCTGCCGCGCCAGCTCGCCGTAATAAAAATTACGATAGCGCTCTGAGAGCTTCTGATAGTAGGCCCGCGCTTTACCCGACTCGCCATCCTCTTCTGCAAGCCGGCCACGCCAGTAAAGCGCCGCCGGGACTTCTGCTGAACCGGGGTATAAAGCAATCTGCTGTTCAAAACCTTCCTTCGCATCGGTATTTCTGCCCTGGCGCAGGCTCAGCCAAGCCACTTTCCAGTGCGCGTACGAAGCGCGGTTGCCGTTGGGGAAGCGGGTTTGCATTTCCCGAAAAGCATCAATCGCATGGTCATAGTCTTTGCGCAACAGATAAATATTCCCGGCAGATAACAGAGCCTGCTCCAGCCAAGGACTTTCCGGAGCTGTCTGCCGCAACTCGGCCAGCAGGCGCAGAAAACTGTCGTCGTCGTTGGACGCCCGGGCGATCTCTCCCAGATTAAAGAGACGCTCTGCATTCATGTCGGGCGTGGAGCTGGGTAGAGAGTCCAGCAACTTCTTTGCATCCCGGTTCTGTCCGGAGCGGCGCAAAGCCTCGGCCAAGGCCAGTTGAATCGCGGGTCGCTCGCTGGCGTTTGCCTGGTCGAGCGCGCTGCGATATTCACTGGCGGCCTCGGAATATCGTTTGCCGCGCGAAAAAAGCTCGGCGCGCGTTCTGCGTCCTTCGACGCCTAACGGGGACACGGGCGTCGATGCAGCGAGTTTTTTCAACTCGAAATCAGCCTGACCGGCTTCGGCACTCAGCGGCATAGTAATGTACAGATTGCGCAAAATTCCGACTGCTCTTGCCAGCTGCCCTGCCGCCGCGTAAGCGCGACCCAGAGCCAGCTCAACATCCGACCGGGTCGGGGTGCGGTTCTTTTCGAGCAGAGGAATCGCTTCAGCCCCACGACCATCTGCCAAAAGCGTGTTCGCATATTGGATTTGCGCATCCCGTACCAGCAGCGATTCGGGATACTTTTGGTCGAAGTCAGCCAGAGTCGAGAGGGCCTCGGCCATCCGCCCCGTCTGAAAATACGAGACACCCAGGTAGTAGTCGACGTAGTCGCCAAGGTCGCCCGATAGCGGCTTGGCCCGATTCAGCGGATCAATCGCCTTGGCGTAATCGCGATCCAGGACGTGGGCATAGCCCACCACCAACCAGGCCAATGCCCCCGCGTCTTCCTTGGCGTGGCGACGGGCATAGGCCTCGACTCCCGCGTAAGCCGCCGGGGTGCGATCCTGAAGCAGTTGTTGCGCCATAGGCTTGAGGCTGGCGGAAGCGACGAACGCCTGGCGCAACCGGCGTAGGCGAGGCGACGTGTGCTTTACCGGTTTTTTCCTGGTAGTCGCCGGCTTGCTGCTCTTTTTCTTGGTTGTCCCCGGCGCAGGCGGGGACGAGGGCTTGGGAGTGTCAGACTGTGCAAAAAGGCAGATCGAAGCGGCTAAATAGCTACACAGACCTAGTGCTATGAAGTTGTAGAGGACAACTCTTGCCGATGGCCGCCTTCGGAACACCACTCTACGTCTATTATCGCCGAAAACTGGCGCCCATGAGGGAACTATCGTCCTCGGCCAGACTGCGGACCAGTTCCTGATTGAAATAATCGGCGCTCGCAGCTGCGGTGTTGCCGTAGCGTTTCCTGTAGGTGGCACGGCTCTTTTCAATGTCTTCTTTCAGCCGGTCGTAAAGATCTTTGTGCTTGCGCCCTTCGGCGACCTTGGCCTGGTTGTAGAGTTTGATCTCATCCACCAGCAGGCGGGCGAAACGTTGCGCTTTGCGCTGCAGGTCAGCATCCTCGGAGGACGGACCATCACCGTTTGTGGGAGCCTCGACGGTTACGTGGGACTGGCTGACCACGGCCGTCGCCGATGCTTCCGCGACCCCGGCGCCAGCGGCCGCAGCAGCGGCGTGCCGGGGCGCGTGGGCGGCAAACGGATCCGATGTCGCAGCCGCTTGGGGCGGCGGCGCGGCGCTTTCTGCTTTCTCCACATGGTCTGTGTCGGCGGCAGATTCCTTCACCGCATGCTTGCGCAGTGAAGTCACTTCCAGCCAGGCACTCGCGACCAGTACCAACAATTCCAATGCGGCCGCGTCCATCTTTCCGGCCGGCTCAACGCTTCCATCGGCGTATACCAAGGCCGCTACTTTTTCCTTGAGGACCAGGGGCAGCACGATTGCCCGGCCATCGGCGGGCGCACCAAACTTGGCAACAAACTGTTCGTCGATCTCGCTCGCCTTCCCACTGCAAGCTTTTCGGGATTGCAACCCCCGTTCAGCCAGACCCATGGTCACATCCAGGGCTACATCCTTGATCGAATCGTCATCATTCTTGCTAAATCCGCGCCCCTGCCAACCGGTCGCCGTCCCGGACTTCATCACGAACAGCGCCGCGCGCCCGCTGTAATGGATCAGGTGATCGAGCAAGGCTCGCAAGATTTCGCGCTGGTTGTTTCCCGCCTGGATGGCAGTGACCCCGCTCAGCAATTGGCCGGCTCCGCCCTCTACTGAGGCGGGCGCGCCAGCCCTATTCCCGTTGGCTTGTGCGGGAAGCTCATCAACCACGCGGCGGACAAGCTCGTCGCGCAGTTGCGGAACTCGGCCTTCCAGCACTTCGGCTACGGCCCGTTCAACGATTTGCTCTGTCGCAGTTTTCTCGGACATGATCCTGTAAAGTTACTTTGGCCCTAGAAAGGCTCTGGTTTTCGTCCTCTTCTAGCGTGGATTATATGGTACTTATCGTCCCCGCGCCGGTGACGGGAGGCCGTGTTCTGCCGGGTACCCTGACCCGCCGATCCGACCCTTTTCACGGTCGACCCCGAGCCACGACCGAATTTAGCGCAGACCAATCCTTTATGGAAACGTCAAAACACCTACGCCAAACGCCGGGTTACCAAGTAGAATAACAACACCGTCCCAGGCGCCCCAGGCGGCAAAATTGTTGCATCGGATAAAGAATGACAGCCATCCAACAGAAGGTAAGTGAGCCCGTCAGTGATGAACTGGCGCTGGTTCAGGCGGCCAAGGGCGGCGACGTCAGCTCATTTGAAGAGCTGGTTCGGCGTTACGACCGGAACGTATTTCGCATCGCGCAACACATCACGCAAAACC
Organism: Terriglobia bacterium; assembly: GCA_963765285.1. Classification (GTDB taxonomy): domain Bacteria; phylum Acidobacteriota; class Terriglobia; order Terriglobales; family Acidobacteriaceae; genus CAVWZH01. The sequence goes on along the minus strand of CAVXVR010000004.1, from coordinate 282,498 downwards.
GCGAAGATGCGGAAGACGTGGTGCAGGATGCGTTCCTGAAGGCCTACACCAACCTGGGGCAGTTTCAGGGCCAGTCGAAGTTTTATACCTGGCTGGTGCGAATCGCGGTCAACGAGGCGCTGATGAAGTTGCGCCGTCGCCGGCCCGAGCGCACGGTCTCACTGGACGAAGAAGTCAAGACCGAGGAAGATTCGCTCCCCCGCGAAGTCGCGGACTGGAGCCCCAACCCGGAGCAGCAGTATTCGCAGGCCGAGTTGCGGGAAATCTTGACGCGAACGACTCAGGGACTACCGCCGAGTTTTAGGACGGTATTTGTGTTGCGAGACGTGGAAGGTCTCTCGACCGAGGAAACAGCCGAAGCGCTTGACCTCAGCATTCCTGCGGTCAAGTCGAGGCTGCTTCGGGCCCGGTTGCAGTTACGGGAACGGCTCAGCCGTTACTTTCAGAAACGCGAGAGTGGAGATGGCAAACCGTGAAATGCTCTGAATTCCTGAACGAGCTGACAAACTACCTCGACGGTGTCCTCGACGAGCGCACCAAGACAGAGTTGGACGACCATTTGGCTTGGTGCCACAACTGCTATGTAGTTTGCGACACCACCAAGAAGACCATCGAAATCTACCGCGACTCCCAGCTTTACGAACTGCCCGACGATCTTCGCACCCGCCTTCGTACCGCCATCGTTGCCAAGTGTCAGGCGAAAAAGAAAACCGGCCCACGCGAAGTGTGACCGGCAAGCCGAGTCGAGTTTTTTTGACCAGCGATTTACCGCAGGCTGAGTAGTTGCGCGTCTCGTAGACGCTTTCGGTAAGACTTGGCAGCCTTTTCGGCATCGTTCTCATCGGCGCTGCTGGACGCCAGGTGCCCAAGTTCATGCGCCATCCAATACCCCAGCGACTCGTCGCCGCCGTAGTAGTCGTTGTCTACGAATACCGTGCGGCTGGCCAGGTGCGTAAACATCTTGCTCGCCATCCCAGTCGGCACGTGAAGCTTGTAGGTTCTGGCCGCGTAGAGATACTTCCAGTGGGGCACGAAGATGACTCGGCTGGGAATAATGTCTGGCCGCATCGCCTGCATCTGGCGGCGTAACAGGGCTTCTTGCACGGGAGTGGCTCCCTGGACGGTGTAGCTGGCTGCCAAGATCGAGGTCTGCTTTACGTCCTTTACCTCGGCAACCGCTTTGGGGTCTGTTGCCACCTGAGCCAGTCCAACCGCCGCCAGCCCCATTCCCGCCAAAGCAACTCCGATCATTCTTTTCACATTCCACCTCCGTGCTGGAGGCGAAAGTGAGCCAGGTCTTAACCGCGCTCAATGGACGGCGTCTTGATTGCGTCTTGATTACTTCTAAGCCGCTCTAACGCTCGTAGTATCAGCCTGTTGCAGTCTTCCCTTATCCGTGATTTCAGCCCAGGAAGTGGCAGTGCTAAACTCATGCCCTACTGGGTGGAACATGTCAGTTGAGACCCGAGCTCGCGAGGGCTTCCGCTTTGGGATCTTCGAGCTGGATGTGCGGGCCGGGGAGCTTCGCAAGCAGAGCGTGCGGGTCAAACTTCAGGAACAACCCTTCCAGGTCCTCGCCCTTCTTCTCCAGAACCCGGGCGAGCTGGTAACTCGCGACGAACTGCGCACCCGTATTTGGTCGGCCGACACCTTCGTCGACTTCGACAACAGCCTCAATACTTCCATTAATAAGCTGCGCGAGGCGCTGGGCGACTCGGCTGAAAGTCCTCGCTTTATTGAGACCCTGCCTCGCCGCGGCTACCGCTTCATCGCGCCGGTTAGCGCCATAAACAAGAAAGAGAGCGCCCCTGCTGCAATGCCGGTGCAGCCGGCTCACCGATGGATGGTCGCGCTGGCAGGATTAGCGTTGGTGGCGGTTCTGGCTGCGGGCGGACTGCTCTGGCGCTCCCACCAAACGCGGCGGCTCACCGACAAAGACACCATCGTTGTCGGAGATTTCGCCAATTCGACGGGCGATGCCGTATTCGACGGCACGCTTCGGGAGGGCCTCTCCGTCCAGTTGGAGCAGTCCCCCTTCCTCAGCCTTGTGTCAGAAGAAGGAATCCATGAGACCTTGCGGATGATGGAACGGACGATAAATACCCGGCTCACGCCTGAAATCACCCGCGAAGTTTGTCAACGCACGAGCAGCGCGGCTGCCCTTAACGGTTCGATTGCGCTGATCGGCAGCCGATATACGCTAATTCTTAAGGCTGTGAACTGTACGAACGGAGACCTGCTGGCGAGCGTAGAAGGACAGGCGAACGACAAAAGTCACGTTCTCGATGCGCTCGGGAAGGCCGCCGCGGAAATGCGCACGAGACTTGGAGAGTCTTTGAGCAGCGTGCAGAAGTACAACACACCGCTCGAGCAAGCGACCACTTCGTCTCTTGAAGCATTGCAAGCTTACAATTTCGCCTCGAATACTGAGGACGTCGCCGCTGGGTTGGCCTCTTTACAGCGGGCTACTCAACTCGACCCGAATTTCGCCATGGCTTACGAGGGGCAGGCTTATTCCGCCGAGCCTTCTCTGGCAGAACAAAACGCAAGGAAGGCCTTCGAGTTGCGAGCCGGGTTGAGTGAGCGGGAAAGGCTTCGCATTGAGGCGACCTATTACTACTTTGGGACCGGCGACCTGATAAAAGCACGGCGCAGCGCTGAACTTGGCGTCCTGACGTTCCCGCGCGAATCCGACTTTCCCGGCAACCTTCTGCTGTGCTTGAGACCTCTCGGCGAATACGAAGCAGCTCTAAGAGCGAGCCGGGAGTGGCTGCGTCTCAGTCCGCCCGACAGTTGGCCTTACAGACTTCTCGCCTTCGGATATCTCTACCTAAACCGGGTCGAGGAAGCGTCGGCTACGGTCAGAGAAGCGCAAGCAAAGGGCCAGGACGCGGTCCTCGCCCCAGTTCTCTATGAAATTGCCTTTTATAGGGGCGACGCTTCTGAGATGGCGCGGTTAACCAGTGCCGCTGACAAAGCCGGAAGACGATGGCCTGGTGCTGGCGCTCGAATCCGACACGGCGGCCTATTTCGGGCATCTGGGGAGAGCACGAGAGGTCTTACGGCAGGCCACGGATTCCGCGGGGCTGGCCGGGGCGGAGGAAACCGTTGCAGATTACTATGCCGCAGCCGCCGTGCGGGAAGCCTTGTTCGGCGATGCTGCCGATGCACGGCTACAGGCGGCGGCCGCGCGCCAACATGCAAACGGGCGGGATGTGGACTACGGCCGGGCGCTGGCCCTTGCCTATACAGGTCACGCGGCCCAGGCACAAGCCCTGGCTGATGATTTGGACAAGAAGTTTCCGGAGTCCACCGTCGTGCAGTTCAATTACCTTCCCACTCTTCGCGCCAAGCTTGCACTCGTTCACTCCAACCCCCAACTGGCGCTGGTGATTCTCGGCGCCGCCTCTCCCTACGAACTCGGGCTCTCCCGGCGCTTGGTTTTCACAACTGGCCCAACTTGTACCCAGTCTATCTCCGAGGAGAAGCCTATCTGGCCGCACATCAAGGCAGCGAAGCCGCCGCCGAGTTTCAGAAAATCCTCGACCATCGCGGTATTGTTCTGAATGAACCGATCGGCGCGCTAGCCTACCTGCAACTGGGGCGCGCTTACGCGCTCCAGGGCGATACCGCCAAGAGCCGTGCCGCTTATCAGGATTTTCTTACATTGTGGAAAGATGCCGACCCCGACGTCCCCATTTTGAAACAGGCCAAAGCAGAGTACACCCGGCTTCATTAGCCATTCCCGGTGCTAAACTCGAAGTCCACCGGGGCGAGGATGGAGATGCCCGTTGAGACCCGATCCCGCGAGGTTTTTCGCTTTGGGGCTTTCGAGGCCGACGTGCGCGCCGGAGAGCTTCGCAAGCAGGGTGTTCGGATCAAGCTTCAAGAACAGCCCTTTCAGGTCCTCACCGTTCTTCTGCAAAACTCCGGCGAACCGGTAACGCGCGACGATCTGCGCTCGCGGATATGGTCGGCCGACACTTTCGTTGATTTCGACAACAGCCTGAATACCTCGATCAACAAACTGCGCGAGGCGCTGGGCGACTCGGCTGAGAGCCCGCGCTTTATTGAAACTCTGCCTCGACGGGGATACCGCTTTATTGCGCCGGTCAGCAGCATGAATGGCAAGGGGACAACCGCTGTTCCCGAACCGAGGCCGACTCGTCGGTGGATGATTGCAGTGCCGGTCGTCGCCTTGCTAGGCGCTGTCTTGGGCGGCGGGCTTTACTGGCACTCCCGACAAACCCGCCGGCTCACGGACAAAGACACCATCGTGCTGGCCGATTTCACCAACACCACCGGCGATCCGGTGTTCGATGACGCTCTCAAGCAAGGTCTGCGCGTGCAGCTGGAGCAATCGCCCTTCCTCAATGTCCTCTCTGACCAAAAGGTAAGCGAAGAGTTGCAGCTAATGGGACAACCCAAGGACAAGAATCTCACCCTCGACCTGGCTCGTGAGGTTTGCCAGCGCATAGGCAGCAAAGCGGTTCTCGCCGGGTCAATTTCCAAATTAGGAGCGCACTTCGTCGTCGGGTTGAACGCATTGAACTGCCATACCGGAGACAGCCTGGGCAGCGAGCAAGTAGAAGCCGATAGTCAGGAGCATGTGCTCAAAGCCGTGGGAGCGTCCGCCACCAAAATGCGCCAGAATCTGGGAGAATCGCTCAAATCGATCCAACAATTCGATGCGCCTCTGGAGCAGGTCACCACTCCATCGCTCCCCGCCCTGCGTGCCTACAGCCTTTCAATGAAGGCTTTGTCTGAGAAGGGCAGGGAGGCGGCAATCCCATTCCTCCAGCAGGCGGTCGAGTTGGACCCGAAGTTCGCTACGGCTTACGCTCGATTGGCGGCGATTTACGCCGTTAATGGCGATGCGCGCAGGTCAGCCAAGAACGAGCGCATAGCCTACGAGTTACGAGACAAGGTCACTGAGTCGGAACGACTCTACATCGAGGGTCACTATTATCGCGACGTCACCGGTGAGCTAGAAAAGGCAGCTGCGGTTTGGGAGGTGATGCGTCAAACCTATCCCCGTCGCGACGAACCCTATTCCAACCTGGCAGTATTTTACTGCGTCTTCGGCGACTATGAAAAAGCGCTGCAAGAAGCGCTCGAGGCGCGGCGGCGGGAACCGGACGACGAGGACAACTACAACCTCCTCGCAAACTTATATATGGCTCTCGGCCGTCTGGATGAGGCTGAGGCAATGCTTAAGCAAGCCGAAGAGCGCAAGCTGGAAAGCGCGGATCTGCTTACCGCCCGCCACACATTGGCCTTCCTCAGGGGCGATGCGGACGGGATGGCGCGAGTCGCCGCATCTGCCGCCGCAAGCGACCGGCCCCTTGCGCTCGATCTGCAGGCATCCACGGAGGCTTACTACGGGAGACTCAGAAAGGCGCGGGAGCTGCGCCAGCGCGCGGTGGAGTCCGCCAAACAGAGCGGCGCGGTGGATATTCAGGCTGATATGCGGGCGCAAGCGCATAAGAGCTTGAGCTTCACGGAAGCCTACCTGGGCGATTTGCGCCAAGCACGGGCCGATGCCTACGCCGCACTGAAGCTGGCGCCCGACAACAAGGAAGTTCTAGTGGTGTCCGCAGCAGTGCTGGCTTGGGCAGGTGATACCGAACGCGCCGAGATGCTGTCCGCGGATCTGAACAAGCGCTTTCCTCTGGATACGTGGGTGCAGCTCTTTTTCTTGCCCACGACTCGTGCCATCATAGCCCTGAGCCACAAGAACCCGGCAAAAGCAGTCGCGCTGCTGAGTTCGATGGGTCCCTATGAGCTGGGCGCGCCAGGCTTGGTCCCGATATACGAGCGCGGGCGGGCGTACCTGATGCTGCACGATGGCAGCGCCGCAGCGACAGAGTTTCAAAAGCTCATCGATCACCCAGGAATCGTGGAGGAATTTCCTGTGGGCCCGCTAGCCCGGCTGGGCTTGGCGCGGGCGTATGCGCTTCAAGGCGATACCGCGAAGAGCCGCGACGCCTACCAGCACTTTTTCACGCTGTGGAAAGATGCAGATCCCGATCTCCCCGTTCTGAAAGAGGCCCAGGCAGAGTACGCGAAAATTAATTCGGCCCAGCCCCGGTAACATACAGGCTCCATCTGTGAGGTGCGCCATGCAACGTCTATCGCGAATCGTGAGCCTCCTGTTACTCACGCTCGCCGGTGCGCACGCGCAAACCTTCCGTGGGGCAATCAACGGCACGGTTGCCGATCCCTCCGGGGCGGTCGTACCCAAAGCGAAAGTCGTTGCCGAAAATACCGCGACCGCTATTGAGCACGCCACGATTGCAACCAGCGATGGCCAGTTCGCTTTTCAAGACCTTCCGCTGGGCTTGTACAAAGTCACGGTTACGGCCAATGGATTCGCCACATCTACAACCGACAACATTGCGGTCAGCGCCGGCACAATTTATACCCTGGCCGTGAAACTTGCCGTGGCCCAATCCTCCGCCACGGTCGAAGTTTCCGCAGCAACGCTTGGACTCGATACCGCGACGCCCACCCAGACCACGACCGTAGCCGGAATCGCCCTTCAAGATGCCCCGTTGAATGGCCGTGACTTCACTCAGCTCATCGCGGTACAGCCGGGGGTTGGCGGGTATTCCGCCGGAGGCTTTGTCGCGGTAAACGGTACACGCCCCAATCAGATGGACTGGCAAATCGACGGCGTCGACAACAACGATTTGTGGCACAACGTTCCTGCCGTCAACCAGGGGGGCGTGGCCGACATCGCGGGCACAGTGCTACCGATTGACGCCATCGACGAGTTCTCGGTGCAGACCCAGTCCGGTTCCGAAGCCGGCCGCAATGCCGGCGGCACTGTAGACCTGGTGATCAAATCTGGTACCAACGACCTTCACGGTTCCGCTTATTACTTCAACCGGAATGAGGCGTTTGCGGCTGCGCCGGTCTTTCTTCCCCCCGGAACCCACAAGCCGGAAATGAGGAACGAACACTGGGGCGGATCCCTGGGTGGGCCCATCATCAAGAACCGGACATTTTTCTTTGGCGCCTTCGAAAAGCAGAAATTCACCATCGGCATCCAGGGCCTGGCCACGGAACCCTCGCTGGCCTACCAGCAGGCCGCTCTCGGCGTCATGCAGTCGTATGGAGTGGCAGAGAATCCCGTTTCAGCGGCGATGCTAAAGACCCTCTGGCCAGCGTCGGCATTGCAGGGTCCGGCTGGGCCGGGCAACTTCTACAGCACCGACCCTGCCTACGGCTACAGTTACAACGGCGTCATCAAAATCGACCACAAACTGAGCGAGAAGAACGGCATTTCCTTGCGGTGGTTTTCCGGCGAAGGCAGTCAGGTGGCCCCGGTTGGCTCCAATTTGAAGTATTACTATGAGGTCGGCCCGCTTCACGTTCAGAACTACGCCTTGGTTCTCAACTCCGTTCTGTCTCCCAGATTCACCAACCAGTTGCTGCTTGGAGTCAACTACTTCAACCAGGTGTTCCACGATTTCAACCCCAGCTTCGACGCAAGCTCATTCGGGCTCTATCTCAGTCCGAGCGTCAAGTTCAGCGGCGCTCCGAACCTGCAAATCGGTCAGTTTGATGAGACCGGGCTCACCCCTCCTCAGGGCCGTATCGACATCACCGGCCTCATCAGCGATACGCTCTCCTACACCGTAGGCAAGCATCAGTACCGGTTCGGCGGCGAGTACCGGAGAGCGCAAGTCGATGACTTTTACCACATCCTTTCCCTGGGAACTTTCCTATTCGACGGCACCCAGGGTCCCTGGTACCCAGATTTCTCGAACCAGACCGGCTTTTTTCAAAATATCGACACCAGCAATTACGACTTCAACATCCTGACCCTGGCGGATTTTATGGCCGGCGAGGTCCATACTTCCTCCATCGCCCTGGGGAATCAAGACCGCCTGGTGTATGTGAACACCTACGCCCTCTTCTTCCAGGATGCGTGGCAGGTGAGTCGCAAGCTCAGTGTTAACTATGGAGTCCGCTACGAATATTTCGGTCCGCTGTACGATCGCAAGAAGGACCTCTCGACGTTCGTTCCCTCGGCGGCGGAGCCATTGCTGTTTCAGGGAGCCGGCATCTCCTCTCTTTACCCGCCGGATCGAAAAAACGTTGCTCCCCGCGTTGGTTTTGCCTACCGCCCGAGAGACGAGGGGAATCTTGTGGTGCGCGCGGGCTTCGGGATTTATTACGATGAACCGAACTTGAATCCGTTTCTGAATAACCAGCCACAGAATAACGGGGCTATCGGGGTGTTGAGTAATCCGGCTGGCGCGAGTCCCATCTCCGCAGTTGAGGTGGACGGTTACACGTTGCCCCAGGCCCAAGTACATTTTTCCTGCGGCCGGATCGACATGTCCGACCGGCCATGGCTGCGGAAATGTGTTCAACATTTTCTCCGTCAGCCAGAACTTCCGCACCACCTACAACTACAATTACAACCTGAACGTCGAGCAGAGGCTGAGCGACTCGATTCTGTTGGCCGTCGGATATGTCGGAAGCCAGGGCCGCAGGCTGCTGACTCTCGCCGACATCAATCAGCCTTCCCTGGGCGATCCCTCCACGGCCTTACAGCGGCGGCCCTATTTTTCGCGATTTCCCGACTTCGGCATCATCAACCAGATTGAGAGCAACGGCAATTCGAACTACAACTCTTTGCAAGCCACCCTGAAGGCCAAGAGCTGGCACGGATTGACTTCGCAAATCGCCTATACCTGGGCCCATTCCTTCGACGACATGACCTGGTATCGAGGAGCGTTGCCGCAAAACAGCTTTGACCTTAAAGCCGACTACGGGAACGGCGACTACGACACGCGGCACAACTTCACCAGCCTGTTCTCTTATAAACTTCCCAAACCCGCCCGGGGTCCGGAGTGGCTGCTAGGGGGATGGCAAGTGGGCGCCTTGCTCTCTTTTCATACCGGCCAGCCCTTCAACATCTTCTCCACTCCCGACAATTCCGGGACCAACGAAAATGCCCAGCGCGTGGACCAGGTCGGCGACCCGTTCGCCGATGTTTCTCACCGCCTAGTTTCGGCGGATGGTTTCAAGTTTGTGTCGTGGGTCAACCCGGCTGCCTTTGCTTCGCCGGTCCCGGGAACCTTCGGCACCATGGCACGGAACCAGCTTTACGCCCCCGGCTACGGTGATATAGATCTTTCCGTCGTCGACAACATTAAGGTGAACGAGCGGCTCGCTCTCCAGTTCCGGGCGGAAATCTATAATTTGCTTAACCGTCTCAACCTGGCGCCTCCGATCCCGTATTTCTCAGGGCCGAACGAACAAAACGGATTCGGTTTGTCTCTCGATACCATCGGCGACTACAACGGTGCCCCCGGCATTGGTCCAGGCGAACCTTTTAACGTTCAGTTCGGCCTGAAGTTGATTTTTTGATCGCCTTCCCTCCGCCGAGCAGATTGTTGCCCTGTGAATAAAAAGTGCCGCGAATCGGATTGTCCGAATCTACCTTCTTCTAACCCGATCATTTCAAGCCATTTCGTAGCGTACCAATTCAGCCGTGCCATCATCCGTAGTTGTTTTGTCGAACCTTTTTCCCCGTGTTTGAATCTAACTCTTTGTTCAGAGCTGTAGATGGGAAAGAAAGTTCCCGTAGAAGTGGTTGGGAGGTCCGGTTATGATCGCGAAATTATTCGATAGCTTATTTGGCTGCTGGCATTCTCACTACAGCTTCCCAATCACTGTCCGGAAAGGTGCGCAGCGGAACGCAGCATCTTTATTGACCGGAACCTATGTGGTGTGCCTCGACTGCGGCAAAGAATTCCCCTACGACTGGCGAGAGATGAAGGTGTTGGACCCCTCGCCTGAGCGCCAGAATCGCGTACAGGATTTCGTAGCAAAACACGCTGCTTGATTGGAGCTGGCCGGAGCCTCCTAGAAAAGCGGCCGCGAGTTCTAACTCGCGGCCGCTTTCGTTCTGCAACGAATCCACCCTTGCGGATGCCTGGCCGCAAAAGCAAAACCGGCGGCCGCAGCCGCCGGTTCTCATCGCAGATTAATTCTAGTTGTTATTGCTGTCGTCCCGGCGCTTCAAGGTCGGATGGTCGTCGTCGGTAGTTCCCTTATCATCCGATCCGTTCTTGTCGGTCGTCGACGCCCGCCGCAGGCTGGGTTTCTTGCCGTCATCCTTCTTGTCGTTCATCTTGCGCCGGTTCTCGAGAGCGGCCAGACGAGTCTTCACGTCTTCAAACTCAGAGGTCGAGACCACGTATTGCGGCTTCGCCGGTAGAATAGTTTCAATTTCCTTCTGTGACGCCGCAATCCGGTCCGGAGTCTGCGGATGCGAGGCAAACGTCTTGGCCAAAGTCCCCGGCTTTTTCTTCTCCTGCGCCTGCACCTTCTCAAAGAAGCTGATAAAGGCGTTTGGGTCGTAGCCTGACTTGTACATATATTCCAGGCCCAGGTAGTCGGCCTCCGCCTCAAAGCCGCGGGAGAACTTCATAATGCCCATCATGCCCGCCAGGCCCGAGGCTTCGTATCCGGCATATCCCACCGCTCCGCCGATGAAAATCAGGGGAATCGACGCCATCTGCATCAAGTTCGCTCGCGTGCTCTCACGGGCGTAGTGACAAGCCGCCACGTGAGCAATCTCGTGCGCCATTACTCCCGCTAGCTCCGCCTCTTCGTCTGCCGCCAGAATGAGCCCAGAGTTAACGAAGAAATAGCCACCGGGAAGAGCGAATGCGTTGATCTCATCCGAGTCGACAACCTTGATTGTGAAAGGCACCTGCGAATCGGAATTGCGCACGATGTTCTGGCCCACCCGATTCACGTATTCGCCGATCACCGGGTCGTTGACCAGCTTCATTTGCGCTTCCACCTGCTGCGCCGCCTGCTTGCCCATGGCGATCTGCTTTTCGACGCCAACCCAGTTCCCTACCCCGGTCTTGCAGCCAACGTTGCGGTTTCCCACAGCGTCCACGTCATCTTTACCGCCATCATGCTTGACTTTGTCCGGGTCGGCAGCCTGAATCGGCGGCGGCGGAGTTGCAGCCGGGGCAGCTGGCGCCGCAGAGGAGTTCTGGTTGGTTGGTGTGCCCTGATCATCGGCCAAACCCCAAGGCGCCAAATAGCTGAAAGCCAGGAACGCTGCCGCAATAGCCAACACCCGTAACTTCATAACTGCCTCATTTCCACCCCAGGCCAGAACCCTGCGATTTAGATTATACGCCTGCCCGGAGACAGCAACCCCTGAGAGTTTGGTGCTGATTAGTTGGACGCAGGATGCGGCTGCCGGGTTATCCGGGCCTTTCCCCGTCAGTCGTTTAGCCGTCATGAACCAAACCGCCTGGCTTGCCACCCGTCCCCCACAGTCGTAACATGGCGACCTTCCCGGGAGGTGTCCCGTGCTCGACCGTCGCCATTTTCTTGCCACGACGACCGGAGTTGCCGCAACCCTGGCCTTTCGGAACAGCCTGTTGGCCCAGATTGAAAAGGCTCCAGCTCACCTGCCCGAGCCCTCTCTCTACCAAAATAACGAAGATGTCTACTGGGCAGAACTCCGCCGCCAGTTTCTTATTCCCGAAGACGAGGTCTATCTCAACAATGGCACTGTCGGTTCCAGCCCGGCGCCAGTGCTGCGCGCCATCTTTGACGGATACTCCACAACCGAAAAGATGGACCAGCAGGATCCCGAAGATTACCCAATCTGGGGATACGCGGCCTGGAACGAATTCCGCGATCCGCTGGCTGCCTTCGTCGGTTGCTCCCGGGACGAAATCGCCTTGCTTCGCAATGCCACCGAGGCCAACAGCTACATCGCCAACGGAATCGACCTCAAGGCCGGTGACGAAGTTCTGATGACCGACCAGGAGCACCCGGGCGGTGAGCATCCCTGGAATCTGCGGGCCAAACGTTACGGGATTGTCGTGAAGAAAGTCATGTTGCCGAAACCCGTGAAGAGCGCCGCTCAGGTCCTGAATCTCTTCAACGATGCCATCACCACCCGCACCCGGGTGATGTTCTTCAGCCATATCACGACCGTGACAGGGGTGGTCCTTCCCGCAAAAGACCTCTGCGCCCTGGCCCGCTCAAAGGGGATCCTCTCCGCTGTCGACGGGGCTCACGTTTGCGGCATGATGCGGCTCAATATCGCTGATCTCGGTTGCGATCTTTATTCTTCCAGCCCGCACAAGTGGCTGCAGGCCACCAAGGGCTCAGGATTTCTCTACGTTCGCGATGAAGTCATCGACCGCGTCTGGAACACCATCGCCACCGAGGGTTGGGACGAACCGAAACTCCGCGCCGAACGCTTCCAGCGGATCGGCTCGTCGAACGTGCCCGCACTGTGCGGGTCTGCGCGCTGCCATCAAGCTGGCCAACGACATCGGCCTCGATCGCATCGAGCGCCGCCATCGTCAACTTGCCGATTACATCCTCGGAGAGATGATTAAGCGCGGCGTCGGAATCCTGGACCTCTCCTGATCCGGCGCTCCGGTGTGCCATCGTCACCGTGAACGTTCCTCCGATCCAGCGCATGGATCTAGAGCACTGGCTGTGGCAGAACCACAAAATCCGCATCCGGGGCGGCGAGCCCTCGAAGTTGCGCTTGTCGACACCCTACTATTTGCAAAAAAAGGACATCGACCGGTTTCTGGAGAAGTTCGATGAGTACCGCCGTAAGAAACTGGCGTAGGGCTCAAAGGGTGATGGTAATATAAAGGTAGTATGAAAGAGAAGACTTCTATCACACTCTCAACCGAGATACTGGACGGCATCGACCGACTGGCTGGAACCAAGCATTCCCGTTCCGCCTTGATTGAGCGAGTCCTGCGGCATTACCTGCGACAACGGAAGCGGGCGGAGGCGCAGGCCCGCGACCTTGAAAATCTGAATCGGGCTGCCGATCGACTCAACGCCGAGGCAGCTGAGGTATTGGAATACCAGGTGCCGGAAGATTGACAGGGGAGCAGGCGTGAAGCGCGGCGAACTCTATCGTGTAGCGAAGCCCGGTCGCGATCCCAAGCAATTTCGGATTTTCGTCGTTGTAAGCCGCCAGGTCTTGATCGATTCCAAGTTTTCCACTGTGATTTGTGCGCCGGTTTTCAGCAGCGGCCAGGAACTCTCCACGCAAGTGGGCGTGGGGCCGGACGAAGGACTCAAGCACCAGAACTGGATCATGTGCGATAACCTGGTGAGCCTTCGCAAACACGATCTCACTCAATTCGTCGGGTTTCTTTCCGGAATCAAGCTCTCCGCCCTAAATCGCGCCTTAAGGATGGCGCTCGATGTGGAATGAGCACTGAAAAGAGTCTTCGACCAGACTCCCCACACCCCGGCGGCAAGTTAGATATCTGTATATTCCGGATTGTAGCCGCTCATCAGGTGCCCCGGTGGCACGATCTGCCGCACCGGCAAGTCCTCGGCATATTTGGCAGTCTTCACCCAGTGCCAGGCATGCATGATTTCCGAAGGCTTGAAGTAACGAATATCGGCCTGCATCAGAACGGTCGCGCCGGCGACATCACCCATCAATTCTTCCCACACTCGCGCGCCAATGATCGCCACCCGCGCGATGGGCCCACCGTATTTGCTGAGAAACCGCATCTCCTCCCACCGCGCCTTCCACTCAACATCCTTCAGCGCCGTCAGGTCGAAAAGAATTCCAATGGGATGCTTGTGGCTCTGACTGATCGCCATCTGGATTTGCGGCTCGACACCTTTGACATCTTCCGGCGTAATCTCGCCACTGGCCTTGAACCCAAGCCCCGAACCGCCGATTTCCTTAAGTCTCTCAATCATCCCTAGCCCCTAAGATTCTTTGGATTCTCTTGGAAAAGCCCGATCCCTGCTCAAAGGCGTCGTCCCGAAGCCCCGCGTTTTCTCCAGCGGGGCGAGGGATCCCGCGCGGGCCACCACAACTCTCACCACTCAATCGTAATACTCCAGCCCCAAATGCGTAATCAACTCCTCGCCCTTCAAGTGCCTTAACGTGTTCTTCAGCTTCATCAACTGAATAAACAAGTCATGCTCCGGATAAAGCCCCGGCGCGGTCATCGGAGACTTGAAATAAAAACTCAGCCACTCCTGAATGCCAATCCCGCGCAGCTCCGGGGTGCGCTGGGCCAAATCGAGGAACAGAACCAGATCCAGAACGATAGGCGCAGCCAGAATCGAATCTCGGCAAAGAAAATCGACCTTAATCTGCATGGGATAGCCCAGCCATCCGAAGATGTCAATGTTATCCCAACCCTCCTTGTTGTCACCGCGCGGCGGGTAATAGTTGATGCGAACCTTGTGAAAGATATTTCCGTACAAATCGGGATATAGCGCCGGCTGCAAAATGTGCTCCAGCACGCCCAGCTTCGACTCTTCCTTCGTCTTGAACGAGCCTGGATCGTCGAGCACTTCCCCGTCGCGATTGCCCAGAATATTGGTGGAATACCAGCCGCTGAGGCCGAGCAGGCGGGCCTTGAAAGCCGGAGCCAGCACCGTCTTCATCAGCGTTTGCCCGGTCTTGAAATCTTTGCCGCAGATGGGAGCATTGTGCTCCCGCGAAAGGTCCAGCATCACGGGCAAATCGACAGTCAGATTCGGCGCGCCGTTGGCGAAGGGCACGCCTTCCATCAACGAGGCATAGGCGTAGACCATCGACGGCGCAATCATCTCGTCGTTCTTGCGCAGCGCGTTCTCAAACGATTTCAGCGATTGGTGTGCTTCCGTCGGCTCGATGTACGACTCCGTCGAACCGCACCACATGGTGATCAGCCGGGTCGCGCCGCTCTTTTTCTTGAAGTTGCGGATGTCGTCGCGCAACTGCTCGGCAAGATCCATCTTGGTCTTGCCCTTCTTGACGTTCGGCCCATCGATCTTCTTCACGTAGTTGTGGTCGAATACCGCCGACATCGGCTTCACCGACGAGAGGAACGGCTTCAACTGGTCGAGCAGTTTCTGCTCGAGCACGCCAGCGTTCGAGGCGGCTTCGTACATGTTGTCTTCGAAAATGTCCCATCCGGTGAAGACCAGGTCCTCAAGCCCGGCCAGCGGCACGAACTCTTTGATCTTGGGCGATCTTCCGTCGGTGCGCTTGCCTAGCCGCACTGTGCCCATCTGCGTGAGCGACCCGATCGGCTTGGCCAACCCTTTGCGGATCGCTTCCACCCCCGCGACAAACGTCGTGGCCACGGCGCCCATGCCGGGAATCATCACTCCCAGCTTGCCCTTAGGTGATTGAATTTCAGAGCTTGCTTGTTTCTTGAATTCGACTCGGGCTTTCGTTCTTACGTTCGTTTTTACGTTCTTCGGCCGCGTAGGCATATTTTCAGACGCTTCCTTGATGAGGAATTTCCACTATGAGTGCTGGAGGCTGTCAGGCAAACGGTTATGTTCTCGTATTGCGGAGGGAATTGCAACCAACGGAAGCGGAACGTGGAAAATGTCAGTTCAACGGCATGAGAGGAACATTAGGCTGCGTCCTCGGCCCATCAACTGATGGGGCACCCTTATACTTATTTCGGTGGGAAAGAGTGCGAATCCGTTCGAGAAGAGCCCCGGCCTTTGGGTGATCGTGGCCGCGGTTGTCGGGATAAACCTCTGGTATGACTATTACCATCCGCTAGGCCTCATTTTTGACGGCATTGTTGTGATCATTCTGCTCATCAAGTGGGCAAGTAACGAATGGCCGTCCGATCGAAACGGACAGTGACCGGAGCCTTCTCGTCTTCCGACTCTAATGCGCCTGCGGAACCAGCACGATCATCCACACAATCAGCGCAATCAACACCAAAGCCCCAATCAGCGAAAACGCCGAATGTAACGGGTGGGAGTGAAAGTAGGGATTCCGGGCGAACCGGCTTTTGCTCTGCAGCATAAGAACCTCCTGCCGCGGCGGGATTGCTCTCCTTAATTCTCGCACAACTCCCAGCTTCCAGCTGTGATAAAAAGGCCCTCACCCTCAGGAGGTTGCATGCCCGACCCGGAGAAAGACAAGATTGCAATCGTCACCGGCTCCTCAAGCGGCATCGGATTGCTGACCGTCGTAGAGCTGGCCAAGGCCGGATTCCGCGTAGTCGCTTCCATGCGCGATCTCGGCCGCCGGGGCCCACTCGATCAGGCCGCTGCCAGCGTTGGCCAGATCGACGTCCGCCGCCTCGATGTGACTGACTTCGCTTCCATTCCCGCGTTTGTCGAAGAAGTACTCCGCGACCACGGCCGCATCGACGTCCTAGTCAACAACGCCGGCTTCGCCATGGCTGGTTTCGCCGAAGACATAAAGCTGGAAGAAATCCAGCGCCAGTTCGACACCAATTTCTTCGGCGCGGTGGCCATGACTCAGGCCGTGCTGCCCGTCATGCGCCGCCAGAAATCCGGGCACATCATCATGGTTTCGTCGATTGGTGGCCTGTGCGGAGCGCCCAGCATCAGCAGTTACGAAGCGTCCAAGCACGCGCTCGAGGGCTGGAGCGAATCCCTGCGCCTGGAAATCAACTCTGTCGGAATCAAAGTTGTGCTGGTCGAGCCGGGCTCATTTCAAACTGACATCTGGACCCGCGGGGCAGTCATGGGCGAGAAGGCAACCAAGGAAAGCTCGCCGAACTATCATCGCAGCCTGCGCATGCGCGAAGCCGTGAGAAATATTCAAAAGCGCGACCCGATCGCCGTGGCCCGCCTGATCGCCCGCATCGCGCAAGACCCGAATCCCACGCTGCGTTACCTGATCGGCCCCGACGCCCACATCCAGCTCTGGATGAAGCGCCTGCTGCCCTGGAAATGGCACGAGAAGTTGATGGCCAAGGCGCTGAAGCTGGACTAGGAGAGAACCAAACGCAATAACCACAGAGGAACACAGAGAACTGCTGGGTTGCGTTCTCTGTGCGCCTCTGTGGTTGAATTCACTTCCCGTCCAACTCCACAGTCTTCACCGGCAAATCCCAATGCGCGTCGAGAATCTCAAACCGCCGCTGCTCTTCCTTCTCGTAAGTACCCTGGTCGGGAAACAGCTGCTTCTTCAGCGCATCTTCGTCGAACGGCTCATTCGCCACAGTCGCATTCTTGAAGACGATAGTCACACGATAATCCCACCGGCCGTCTTCAGTGGTGTGATAGCGCGGCTGGTCCATCCAAACTTTGACCATGCGCCCCATCTCGACTTCTTTCTTGAGCAGCGGATAATGGTTCTTCCTAAACAGCTTCAAGAACTCATCCGCATGTCCCCACTTGGTTTTGTAGTAATACTCGACCACGAAGGGCTTGTCGGAGGGCGGATGTGAGTTTTGCGCGAAAACTGTCCCTGAGAGCGCAACGACGGCCAGCAACAGGCCAGCCAAGATTCTGTGTTTCACCATGAAATCCTCCGCTAGGAAACGCCTTTACTGAAAGCTGACAGCTGAAAGCTGATTCCCTACCCGTCCGCCCTCATCCGCCCCTGCCAGTGACTCCAGACAAAATAAACAAATCCTGCTACTAAAACCACGACAATCACCGTATCCATCTCATGAAAGTACTTACCCAGTGTCCGCCAGTTCTCGCCCAGCTTCATGCCCAGCCAAGCCAACGCGAAGCACCACGGCCACGACCCCAGGAAAGTATAGAGATGAAATCTTCCCCGCGGCATGCGGGAGATTCCGGCAGGCAGCGCAATGAACGTGCGAACCACCGGCAGCAACCGCGCGATAAACACCGCCAGATATCCCCAGCGTGCAAAAAACCGGTCCGCCCAATCCAGTTCGCGCCGCCCCATCATGATCCAGCGCCCGTAGCGCTCCACCAGCGGCCGCCCACCGTAGAATCCAATCTCGTACGCCAGCAGTGATCCGAGGTTGCATCCGATCGCCCCGGCGGTTGCGACCCAGAAGAGCTTAAACGTCCCTTCGTAAACCAGGTAGCCGGCAAACGGCATAATCAGCTCGGAAGGAAGCGGGATGCACGCCGATTCGATCGCCATCAGCAGGGTAATTCCGCCGTAGCCGGTCAGCGCCACTACTGACTTAATGAACACAAAAAGCGTGGCAAGAATTTTTTCAGACATGGAAAAGTGCCTTTAACCACGAAGGACACTAAGTAGCGCGAAGGAAACCCAGATGCTTACCTTCGTGCCCCTTCGTGTCCTTGGTGGTTATTCTTAGAACGATCCTTCTTGCGTAAAGGTGTATCCCGGCAATTCGGCGCCCCCGGCATTCTTCACCACCTTCACGCGGGTCGTGGGGGCTTCAGGAGCCGTGACCGCGGCGGGCCGCAGCACCGCATACTGGGTGAACACTTCGCTGTAAACCTTGGTGACCAGATAATCCTGGCCGTCGGCGTCACTGCGCCACACCTGTCCGAGCTGGATGGATTTCACCGCCACAAGCTTTCCTCAATTTTTGATTGCGTGCGCTTTCAGACTACCTAGCTCCGTGGCCGCCGTCAATTACGCCAGAGGAACCGGGCCGGAGCGGGCTTGCCCGGTATTCCCGTGGGGAGATCCCCAGGCGCTGCAACTTGGATTGCAGGGTCGTACGCTTTACTCCCAGGCGCGCCGCTGCCCCCTGTGGCCCGGAAATCATGCCGCCGCTTTCCCGCAGGGCACGCAGAATATGTTCGCGCTCCTGTGCTTCCAGCGTACCTGCGGAACCCGTTTCTCGGGCGAGTTTCAGCTCGCCGAGCGGGGCGCGCAGCGACCGCCCCGGAGTCAGGATGACTGATCTCTCAATAAAGTTTTCCAGCTCGCGCACATTGCCCGGCCAGTCCCAGCGCATCATGGCGTCGGTCACCCGGCTGGGGATAGTTTCGATCCTCTTGTTCATGCGCGCGGCATGCTTGTGGACAAAATAAGAAATCAGTTTGGGAATATCCTCCCGCCGCTCGCGCAGTGGCGGCAACTTGATGGGAAAAACATTCAGCCGGTAAAACAAGTCGCTGCGGAACTGGCGTTCGGCCACGCTCTTGATTAAGTCGCGGTTTGTGGCCGCGATGATCCGCACATCGACCCGCAGCGTGCGCGTGCTGCCCAGCCGTTCGAATTCGTGGTCTTGCAAAACCCGCAGCAGTTTGGGCTGGATCTCAAGCGGCATCTCGCCCACCTCGTCCAGAAACAGCGTCCCATGATCGGCCAGTTCCAGTCTTCCCACCTTCTGCGAAACTGCCCCGGTGAACGCTCCTCTCTCATGTCCGAACAGCTCGCTTTCCAGCAGCCCCGAGGGAATGGCGGCGCAATTCAGCTTGATGAAAGTCTTGTCCTTTCTGGGGCTCATGCGATGAATGGATCGGGCGATGAGTTCTTTGCCTGTCCCGGTTTCGCCCAGCAACAGCACGTTGGCATCGCTGGGAGAGACCAGATGGGCCTGCGCGAAGGCCTGCTTCAGCGCCAGGCTGTCACCGATGATTTCTTCGAAATGCTGCTCCGTCTGGATTTCTTTTTCCAGATAGAGTTTTTCTTCCGCCAGCTTTTCATTCAGTTGCGCAATTTCGTTGTAGGCCCGCACATTGTCGAGGGCGATGGCCACCATGCCGGCGATTTTCTTTAAGAGATCGACCTCTACCGCTCCGAAGGCGCTTTCCCGCCGGCTGGCCAGGGCAATGGTGCCCAAGGCGCCGTTTCCCGCCTCCAGCGGGGCGCAGGCAACGGTTTGAATGCCCTCCTTCACGGCGAGCTTGGCAAGAAGGTACGGCATGGATTCCAGTTCGGTCCGTCCAAACACAACGGCTTCATGGGCCGATATAACCCGGCCTGAAATCGATTCGTTGGCAGGCACCTCATTGCCGATGTCCACAAATGTTCCGCCCCGCTCGCTCTGCACCGCGCGCACACGCAATGTAGTTTTGTCGGCGCTATACAAGCTGATGGCGGCCAGGTCTTGCCTAAACACCGGCTGGAGACAGGAGGAGATCCTGCTCAACAGTTCCGTCCAGTCCCGCTGGGAAGCCAGCACCCTGCTGATTTCCAGCAGCATCTGCAGCTTGTCGGTTTTTTCGCGCAGCTCGGTGATGTCAGCCGCCGCACAGGTCACGCCTGTGACTTGGCCCTCCGTATCCCGCAGAGCCTCGACCGTCAGGTCGTAGTACTGCTTCCGGCCACCGGCGGTGAGCTCCACCGGTTCGCGTCTTCCCATCCCTGTTTCCAGCACCCTCCGCTTAATTTCCGTAAGTCGGGCCGCGTCGTCGGGAAGAAAAAAATCGTCGTGCGCCCTACCCAGATAGTCTTGCGGCGCGGCCGAAACAAATCGCGAATTGTACATCCAGGTGTAGCGCAAGTCCCGGTCCTGGTTAAACACCGTAATCGGGGATCCCTGCAAGGCCACGCGGAAGCGTTGCTCGCTCTGGCGCAGCGCTTCGTCCGCCCGCTTACGTTCAGTGATGTCGCGCAAAACGCAGGCCGCCCGGTCCACGCGGTCCCGACCCTCGATGGGAAAATAGGAGATAAATAAGTCTCTTTCGCCAAGCTGAGGATACGTGTACTTCATCTCATATTCGACCACCTTACCCTGAAAACATTCGTCCAACTTTTCTTTGATGATCGTCTCAAAGACTTCGGGCTTCACCACTTCCGCAACCAAATGCCCTACGACCTGTTCCTTCTTCATCCCGCGATGGTCCAGAAATGCCCGGTTCGCGATCACATAGCGGTAGTTGCGGTCCACCACCACGATCATCTCCTCCAGGCCTTCCAGGGCTTTTTCATACTCTCGCATTCTTTCTTCTGCCTGCCGGCGCGCCGTGATGTCGCGGATGGCGGCGGAGACCAGGACACCCTCTTCGGTCTGCAGGGGACTTAGACTGATCTCGACGGGAAACTCGTGGCCGTCCTTGTGCAACCCGCTCAGTTCCAAACCGGCGCCCATAGGCCGCACGCGAGGTTCACGCAGAAAAGCGCGACGATGTCCCCCATGCCGCCCGCGAAAGCGCTCGGGCACAAGCATCTCCATTTCCCGGCCCAGCAATTCCGCCCGCGCATAGCCGAACAGTCTTTCGAGCTGGGCATTCACCAGGACCATCGCGCCTTTTTCGTCCACCACCACCACGGCGTCGGGTGCGGCTTCGAGCAGCCCGCGAAACTTTGCTTCCGCACTCCTTTGCTCAGTCAAGTCGTGCGCGATGCCCCACACCACGGGGTCGGCGCCAGCTTCAGCCCGCAAAACGCTGTGATATCTCCACACGCGCCTTTCACCGGTTCGCCTGAGTAGTGTGAAAAGACCGTGCGCCATCCCCTCCCGTTGAATTCGGCTTAGATACGATTCGAACTCGCCGCGGCCTTCCGGAGCAACCAGTTCACGCATTGGAATTTGCAGCAGTTCTTCCACCGTGTAACCCAGCAGTCGCGCAGGACGCGGGCCAACAGAAAGCAGACGCCCGTGAAGATCATGCGTACAGAGCAGGTCGTGACTTTGTTCGGCTAGATATTGCGAGGGATCACTGGCCGGAGAAACGGGGGGTTCAGTTTTGCTGAAACTCCGGCCTTCGACTTCTGGGCGGTCGACGAAGTGTTTCTGGAACTCCGACTGCATACTTCAAACAACTCGAACACGCGTGGCGTAGAAACCGTGGGACTCTACCTCACCCCGGGTCACATTTGCAAACAAAAAGGCGGTCCGAACCCTTTTCCTCGCGACGAAAAAATCCGATTAGAGAGAGTCCCTGATGATCCGCAATCACTTCTGCTACCATAAGCGGTCGTCGACGGTCGTGAAATCCGCCATGCCACGCGGCGTCGTACCTCGCCAACCCGCCAAAACCGGCCGCCAGGCTGGAGTGCCAGCCAAGCGCGGTTCCCCTGCCAAGTTGTTGCTGCCAAAGGCAGGGCGTGCCGCGGGTCTCAATATAGGTTCGACCGGGGCAACTTCACCTCGCGCATCGCAAAGCAAGAAAGTCCGCAAACTCTACGAACCGCTGGCCTCTGAGCGCATCAGGGAAATCCTTATTCGTTTGGAAGGACTTTACCCTATAGCGACCTGCGCCCTGCACCACCACAGCGCCTGGGAGCTTCTGGTCGCGACTATCCTGTCCGCCCAGTCCACGGACGCTGTGGTCAACACGGTCACCCCGGAACTTTTTCGGAAATACCCAACCGTTCAGGATTTCGCTGCGCTCACGCCCGAACAACTTCAGCCCGATGTTCATTCCACCGGCTTTTTCCGCAACAAATCGAAATCGGTGGTAGGCGCGGCCAAAAAGATCGTCGCAGAATTCGGCGGCCAGGTTCCGGGCGAGATGGACAAACTGCTCACCCTTCCCGGCGTCGCCCGCAAGACCGCCAACGTAGTGCTGGGAACCTGGTTCAAGAAAAATGAAGGCGTTGTTGTGGATACGCACGTCCACCGCATTTCCCGCCGGCTCGAACTCACTCGCAACGACGATCCCAAAAAGATCGAGCAGGACTTGATGAAGATTATTCCGCGCGAAAGGTGGACTCTCTTCTCGCATCAGGTCATCTGGCACGGACGGAAGCTCTGCATCGCACGTAAGCCCAAATGCGCCGACTGCCCGCTGGAAAATCTCTGCCACGCCGCGGATAAGACTTGGACCACGGTGGAACTTCATAAAAACGCGAAGGCGTAGCCTCTGGTCAGTTCTCCGCTAACCTCTGTCATCCTGAGCGAAGATGGTGCGTTGGCAAAGCCAACGCGCCAGCGCAGTCGAAGGACCCCGCAACTGTGTCAAGCTCCACTGACTTGTCAAGGCATTCTCTCCCGTGCTTTGACGGGACGCACGATGAACACCCAGCGTCCCCTAAGAGAACTCCCTTTGAAGCCGGTCTCAGCCATCCACCACAAGAGGTCTTTCGACTCCGCAGCTTCGTCGCGCTACGACGAAGCTTCTTCGCTCAAGATGACAAATGAAAATAAGGACGTGCACTTTGTTAGACTTAGGTGTTTTGTTCAAACTAACGGAACCCATGCGCGCCCTCATCCTCTTTGCTATCGTCATCAATATGAGCACCTTCGCCCTGACCCAGTCTTCGCTTTTGCCCGTTCCACCAGCCATCACCGACCCAAAACAGGTCGCCTCCAGGCCCGATGCGCAGGTGGAAAAGACTCTCACCATCGAAAAGCTCTACATGACCCATGCGATCGGCTCAAGCGCATGGTCGCCCGATGGCAAGATCATCGCGTTCGTCTCGAACATCAGCGGACGCAACAATCTATGGCTCGTCGCAGCCGAAGGAGGCTGGCCGACGCAGCTCACTATCAGCGACCAGCGCCAGGCCTCACCGGCCTGGTCGCCGGATGGCAAATGGATCGCTTACATGTCCGATTACGACGGCGACGAGCAATGGGACATCTTCCTGGTTTCGCCCAAGACCGGGCAGGTGCTCAACCTGACCAACACCCGCGAAATCGCGGAAGAGAGTCCCGCCTGGTCGCCCAACTCGCGCTACGTCGCGTACATGGTGAAGCCGAAGACTTCGTCCGTATACGAAATCGATGTCTATGACATCCTGCTGAAAGATGTGAAGCACATTACTACCGACACGCCTAAAGACAAGATGAATGCGAATCCCATCTGGTCTGCCGATGGCAAGTGGATCGCCTACACACAGCAGCAAGCGAAGGGCACCGACTCAAATATCTTTATCGCGGAACTCGCGACGGGGAAGAGCGCGTTACTCACTGCGCATCAAGGTGAAAAACTCTACACTGCCCACGATCTCTCGCCCGACGGGAAAAAGCTGCTCATAACCTCCAACGCCGCCAACGGGTACGATAACGTCGGCCTGCTCGACATCGCCTCGAAGAAGATCGACTGGCTCACCCAAGACAAGTGGGAGATTTCAGCGGGCGGCTTTTCACCCGACGGCAAGTCCGTGACTTGGACCGCAAATGTCGAGGGTTACGAAGACATCTACCGGCACGACCTCAATTCCGGCAAGACCACTTCCCTGCCGCTGCCCAAAGGGGTGAATTCGCTGGGCGGAGCCGAATCAGCCTTCACCCGCGATGGCTCGCGCCTGCTCTACTACCATAACGGCGCCCGCGCGCCGAGGGACCTCTGGGTGTATTCCCTGGCCGACGGAAAATCGCAACAGATCTCACATTCGCTGGTTGCCGGCGTCCGCCCGGAGGACATGGTTGAGCCGTATCTGGTTCACTACCCAAGCCGCGACGGCAAGTGGACGATCTCGGCGTTCGTATACATGCCCTGTAATCTTCCCCGCCAGCAGGTGAGTCCGGCAATTGTGTACATACACGGCGGGCCCACTTCCCAAACGGTTGATTCGTTTAATCGCTTCGTCCAGTACATGGTCAATCAGGGATACATCGCGATTGCCCCTAACTATCGCGGTTCAACGGGATACGGCAAGGAATTTCAGCAGGCTAATTTATTCGACATGGGCGGCGGCGACCTGCAGGACGTGCTTGCCGCGGCAGACTGGATTAAGCAGACCGGCTACGTGGATCCCAAGAAGCTGATCGTGATGGGCGGAAGCTACGGCGGCTACCTGAGCATGATGGCGGTGACCAAAGCGCCGGACGTCTGGGCGGCGGGCGTACCCATTGTGCCCTTCGTCAACTACTTCACAGAAATTCAGAACGAAGACCCGGTCTTGCGCGAGATGGACATTGCGACCATGGGCGATCCGGAGAAAAACAAAGACCTTTACCATGACCGCTCACCGATCTTTTTCGTGGACCAGATCAAGGCGCCGCTTTTTTTGCTTGCCGGCGGCAACGATCCCCGATGCCCGGAGGAAGAATCGCAGCAAGTAGTCGACGCCATCAAGAAACGCGGCGGCGTGGTTGAGCTAAAGGTCTACAAAGACGAAGGCCACGGATTCTCGCGCGTGGAAAATCAGATTGATGCGTACAGACGTGTCGCTAACTTCCTGCAAGCACACGTCCCTCCCGCAGACTGCGGCTGCGTGCTCACGGAGTAACCGTCCTCCATCCACCTTCGTTCTCTAACCAATTTGTCATTCCGAGGGCGCCGCAGGCGCCCCAAGGAATCTGTTTTTGTTGGCTGCTGAGGAAAGGTCTCCACAATGGCGTAGAATTATAACTATTAGCTAATCGCGAAGCGATTTAAGCCTTCACTTTCCGCCCGACGGCCTTTCGGCCGTCCTACCCAGTAGCACAGCCTCCTAGTGGCCTTAGCACGCGATTACGCGGCATTCTGAAAGACAAGCCAGACAGTCAAGCGACTGGCTCGCGGCCGATCTTGTCGGAAACGGATAGCCCGCAGCTAAGTCGTTGATTTTCCGTCAGCCGTCTTCGCCCAGGCCACGATGGCCCGAATCAGCCCCGGAATCGTGTATGCCTTTGCCTGAGTGTCTACCCTAAGTCCCAGCTCTTTCAAGGTGGCCGAAGTGACCGGGCCGATCGACGCAAAGCAGATTGCATTCGTGTGGTCGCGGGCGACTCGCCCGCGATCCTTTCGTCCCAACAACGCGACGAAATTCCTGACCGTGGAAGAACTGGTAAACGTAATCACGTCAGGGCGGCGGGGATCTTTCAATAAGCTCGTCAGCCGCTTGCGCGAGGCTTGCGGCAATACCGTTTCGTAGGCTTCGACCACGTCAACCTTTGCGCCAGCGCGCCGCAGTTCGCGGGGAATCACATCGCGCGCGACTTTGGCCCGGGCCAACAGTACGCGCTTCCCTTTCACCCGCCGCCGCAAACTGGCGACTACAGATTCCGCCACGTACTCTTTCGGAACGACGTCTACGCGAAGGCCGCGCTCTTCAATCGCTTTTTTTGTCGCAGGTCCGATGGCGGCAATTCTCAGATGGCGGAGTTGCCTGTTGCTGATTCCGAGCTTCTTCAAACGCTCCCAAACGGCCTCGACGCCGTTCACGCTGGTCAGGACGAGCCATTCATATTCGGACAGGAGCCTGAGCGCCACATCCAGCGCCTGATACGACTTCGGTTGGCGGATTTCGATGAACGGAATGTCGATGACCTCGGCGCCAAGCTCGCGCAATCCTGAGGAAACGGCGCTGGCCTGGTGTCGCGCGCGGCCGACCAGAATACGCATCCCGGCCAAGGGTCGCCTCCTAGACTTAGACCGCATTTGGTTTCCTCTTGATATGTAGGACCTTTTCAACTTCGGCGATCACAGCACCATCGTCGCTCTTCACCTGCACGGAAAATACAGGCTCATACTTTGGCAGCGTCCTCAGTTTCTCGCGAATATTCTCGATCTGGCTCTCGGCCAGCCGGAATTCAGCCCGTACTGTTCCCTTCCCCGGCCGCTTGTACCGAATGGTAGCGGCTTTGTCCCAGACGATGTAGTCGCGGCCCAGGTTCGCCATCAACATGAGCATGTAAAAGGGATCGGTCATGGCGAACAGCGATCCGCCGAAATGCGTGCCTACATAGTTCGCATTCCAGAAGCGCAGCTTCATTTCGACGTCGATGGCCCGCATGTCGGGTGCGATGTGCGTGATGCGAATGCCTGCGCCGATGAACGGGGGCCACAGGTTGACCAAGCGCCTGAGCTTGGAGGCGTCTTGCTTGCCTCCCAGGAGTTGCAGCAGGACATTCTTGCTCATGGTTGCTGGGGCGCGGCTGCACTGTGACCGTAGACTTCTTTCAGGATCGCGGCGCCTCCGCGCTGCAGCAGCGATTCGCCCACGACTCTGGCCGAGCTCGAGCGGATCGCTGCCGTCGCGGGATTCGCGTAAGAGTTGAGTTCCGTCCGGGCTGGCAACAATTGCATCCAGGTGCAGACCGCCATTCCGGACGCGGTCGCGAACTTGGGCCAGCGCACCGATCGGCACCTGGCAGCCGCCGCCCATTTTCTCGAGCAAGGCGCGTTCGCATGTGGTGGTCGCGCGGGCCGAGGCGTCGTCCAGGAACTCAAGGTGCCGTTGCGTGGCCTTGTCGCCGCGCCGGATTTCGATGGCCAGTGCGCCTTGGCCCGCGGCCGGGCACATGATTTCCGGCGGAAGTACTTGCTTTACGAATTCCGTCTTACCCAGCCGGTTCAGGCCTGCGGCGGCCAAGATAACCGCGTCGTAGTCGCCGGCTTCGAGCTTGCGCAGGCGCGTGTCGACGTTGCCGCGCAGGGGATGAATCTCGAGATCCAGGCGGACGGCTTTGAGTTGGGCCTGACGCCGCAGGCTGCTGGTGCCTACGCGGGCTCCCTGGGGCAGCTCTTCAATGCTGCTGAATTTCCGTGAGCAGAGCACGTCGCGAGGATCTTCGCGCTTCGTGATCGCGGCGATTTCGAATTCGGACGCAATTTCGGTGGGCAAATCTTTTAAGCTGTGCACGGCGAGATCGACGCGTCCTTCGGCCAGCGCTTCTTCGATTTCTTTGGTGAACATGCCCTTGGTGCCGACTTTGGCCAGGGCGACGTCGGTGATTTTGTCTCCGGTGGTGTGGATGACTTGAATCTCGACTTCGAGGCCGCGTTGACGGAGAAGGGCGGAGATGTGGTTGGCCTGCCAGAGGGCGAGTTGAGAGCCGCGGGAGCCGATGCGGGTTCGGGTTGAAGCGGCGTGACTGTTGCGGGGCTCGTTCATGAAAGGATTCGGAACAGCACTTTAAGAAAACTCCTCGCATGGGCGCTGGTTGTGTCGGCACGCAAGGGGTCCTTCGACTCCGTCTGGCGATGCGCTTCGCCCATCGCCAGACTGCGCTCAGGATGACAGGGGTTAAGGGTTGTGCCCGAGCTGAAAGATTCGCGTTCAGACACCGACATCAATCCCGCATCCCCGCTTCTTTGTCCGAACGTGAAGAGGTTGATTTCTTCTCTTTTTCCTGCAGATTGAACAGGCGGCGAACCAGCTCCACGACGGTGGTCGCCTCGGCTTCGCGCGCCGCCGTTTTCAAGGTGCTGATCGGAGTGTGCATGATTTTGTTAACGATGCCGTGGGTGAGGGTTTCGATGGCCATTTCCTGTTCGGGCGAGAGCGGGCCCAGGCGGCCGCGGACACGGTCGATTTCTGCCTGGCGAATGGTTTCTAGATGGTCTTGCAAGGACACGATCGTTGGCACAACGTC
Organism: Terriglobia bacterium; assembly: GCA_963765285.1. Lineage (GTDB taxonomy): Bacteria > Acidobacteriota > Terriglobia > Terriglobales > Acidobacteriaceae > CAVWZH01. The sequence goes on along the minus strand of CAVXVR010000004.1, from coordinate 254,629 downwards.
CAGCGTCTGCAGGCGCGCCTGAAACCGGACTACCTCGGTCTGCACAATCGATTCGGCGCGCTCGGCTTCTTTCTTGCGGTCGGCGACGTGGCTCGAGACTGCCTGCTGGAGGTCGTCGATGTCGTAGACGAAGATGCCATCGAGCTTGTTCATTTCCGGATCGACGTCGCGGGGAACAGCGATGTCCACGAAAAACATGGGGCGGTTCTTGCGGCGACTGAGGAAAAGCTCGCCGTGTTCTTTGCGGAAGATGGCGAATGGCGCGCCGGTAGAAGTGATCACGATGTCGGCGCGATCGCAGGTTTCGTAGAGCTGTTCGAACAGAATGGCTTGTCCGTTGAATTTGGCTGCCAGTTTGGTGGCGCGTTCGTAGGTGCGGTTGGCGACAAAAATCGATTCGGCTCCGTGCGCTACCAGATGCCGCGCCGCCAGTTCGGTCATCTTCCCTGCGCCCACCAAATACACATGCTTGCCGCGGAGAGAGCCAAAAATCTTCTTGGCTAGCTCCACCGCCACCGAGGCCACAGAGACCGAAGACGAGCCGACAGCAGTCTCCGTACGCACACGCTTGGCGACTGCGAAAGCCCGCGTAAGCAGCAAGTCAAGCTGGGAGTGCACGGCGCCCACGGCACGAGCGGTGGCGTAGGCCTCTTTCACCTGGCCTAGAATCTGCGGTTCGCCCACAACCATGGAATCCAGACTCGACGTGACCCGGAACATGTGCCGGATGGCTTCGGCTTCGTGATATTCGTACAGATGCGGCTCGTAGCCAGCCGGATCGAGGCGGAAATAATCTCGCAGAAAAGAGCGTAGGTCGGCACTGCCGTTGCGGGTTTGCGCCAGGACTTCCACGCGGTTGCAGGTGCACAGGATGAGCCCTTCATCCACACCGGGGTGCTGGCGCAGTTGCTTCAGAGCATCGGCGAGACGCGACTCAGGGATGGCCAGTTGCTCCCGCACTTCGACGGGCGCGGTGGTGTGGTTAATCCCGATGAGCTGAAAGTTCATGACTGTGAGAATTTGTGAATCGTACTGAAATAATTCGCCGCCCAAGCCGCTAACGCCATGGCGAAAGCTCCGGCGGCCAGGTAAGCGGCACGGCGGCCGCGCCATCCCGCGCTCCAGCGCGTGTACAGCAGGAGCAGGTACACCGCCCACATCAAAATCGAAAGCATGATTTTAGGATCGAGAAAATCGATGCGCCCATAGGTGGCTTGGGCGACGACCGTGCCCGCCAGTAAGCCTAACGTCATAAATGGAAACCCGAGCAGCAGCGAGCGGAAACCGATTTCGTCGATGACTTCAAGCGCGGGCAGGCGCGAGAGCAGACCGCTGGCCCGCTTGGCTTTTAAGGCGCGCTCCTGCACCAGATACAGCAGGCTGGTGCAGAAACTGACGATGAGAGCGGCATAGCCGGTGAGGATCAGCGCGATGTGGACTTCGAGCCATCCTTTACGCACGCCGGGCGGCATTTGCAAAAACGGTTGCTGGCCGGTGGCCGCGACAAACGTCAAAAGAAACACCAGGGGAAAAACCACAATGCCGGGCGAAGTGGTCTTGTACACGGCATACACGAGCATGAACAGGACCATGATGAGAAAGCCCAGGACCGATTCCGCATTGTGCACCGACGCCAGCGTGAGTTGTCCGGCTTGCACCATGGTTTCGGTCAGGGAGACGAAGTGAAAGATCATGCCCAAATAAGCCGCGTGCAAGGCGATGCGGTTGAGCAGTTCGGCGGCCCGGGTTAAGGCCACGAGCGCGTAGAGCAAACCGAACGCATAACAAGCGAGCGCGACTCGCAACCAAAGTATAGGCATAGCTAAAGGGAAAGCCCTCAACGGCAGGATTTTCCCTGCCTCCGGTGATTATAGTCTGCACTGGTCACGGGGCAGAAACTGATGGAAATCGTTGGGGTTACTTTCGGGAAACGGACGCCAGCCCCCCGCTTCTGGAAAATCTGGATCCTGGAAAAACAGATCTCAGTCGCGGGTTCTCAATTCCCAGTTTTTCAGGCCGTGACTTTACTGCACTCCCAGCGTAGTTAGAACCTGCTCCAGCACTTTGGCATCGACTACCAGGCGGCGGCCACTGGCCAGCATGTCTTCGATCTCGTCGAACGCCTGAAACAATTTCATCTTTACCGCGCCGTATTGCTCGGCGTCGGTGAGTGCGCGGCCGTGTTTCCCGGCCCACTGGCGCAGGGCTGCATCGGGAAGAAAGACGCTGACGGCAAACGTAGTTTTGCGGTCGGCGGTAACGTCGAAAATATATTCAGACGCCGGGGCGTTCGGATCCTCGGGGAACGCGGCGCGCTTGCCCACGAAGTAGTACTGGTAGACGTATCCTTGGCCACCGGTGTAGGTCTTGATGCGGCGCACGGTCATGGAATTGTTTTGTCGTGTGGGACCGGATCTTCGGCCCGGGGCGAGTCAGAGACCCGCCGCTACGCAATTCATCCTTCGATTTTGGCCTCGCGCAGCCGCTTCACTGCAGTCTCCGAGGCCACCGGCGAATAATAAACTTCTTTGAACGTGTACGACTTGGCCTTGGCCGCGATGATCGGCAGAATCTCGATGTGCCAGTGGTAGTCATCGTCAATGGTTTTCCAGTAGTCCAGGCTCTCGGACCGGTGCAAAGTGTTGGGCGAAGTGTGTAACACCAGATGAAAATCTTCGGTGATGGTACGAATGCGCTGCAAAGTGCGCCGCAGCAGGGCGGCCAGATCGCGCAGGCTGGCGGGATGACTGAGTCCGAAGCGTTCAAATGCCGCTTCGTGAGTCAGCGGCAAGAGCCAGGTCTCGTACGGCACACGCGGGGCATAAGGGCAGAGCGCGATAAATTCGCCACGCAGTTCGAGCACGCGCAGGTTCTGGTGCGTTTCCTGGGCAATGATGTCGCAGAACACGCAACGTTCTTTCTGTTTGTAGTAATCGCGCCCCGCGCGCAGTTCGTAGAGCACTCGGCGCGGGACAAAAGTCGTGGCGGTCAGTTGGGACGCGGGATGCTCGAATTCCTGGCCCGCGCTGGGTCCGTGGTTCTTGAAAATGCTCACATACTTGATGCGCATGTCGCGTTTGAGATCCTGGATACGCTGCGCCGCCAACCATAGAAAGCGTTCAATCTCTCCATCGCTCGCATTCCATAGATTGCGGTCGTGGCGCGAATTCTCTACCAGTACTTCGTGCGCTCCCACCGAACGCATGCGGTCGTAGATGCCCTCGCCACGGCGGGAAGGCTCGCCTTCGATCCGGTAGAGCGGGGTGGGATGCACGACCGCTCGCGCCGACCAGGGGCTTGCGTCAGCAGCCGGCATGGTCGAGACAAGTTGCGGTGAAGCTACGGAATCGGGACAGAAGACGCATGCCGTCGGAAGCGAGGGCGGCTGGTCGGGAACATCGTCTCCCGTAATCACCCAAGAGCGGGTGATCGGATCTTTGCGCAGTTCCATGGCTGTAAGGTAAACATTGCGGTGGCGAGTGCGTCAACTGTGATTGCACGTCACGCGGACGGAATCGACCATTTGTTATAATCCGCGCAACGAAGCCTGCCGAAATGAATGAGCCGTCCACACCATTGATGCGGCAGTATGCTGCCATCAAGAAAGAACATCCCAGCGCGCTGTTGTTTTTTCGCCTCGGCGATTTTTACGAGCTTTTCTTCGAAGACGCGATCACCGCCGCCCGCGAATTGCAGATCACTCTAACTTCGCGGAACAAGGAAAAGGGGCTGGCGGTGCCGATGTGCGGCGTGCCCTACCACGCTGCGGAAAGCTACATTTCCAAACTAATCCGCCGTGGGTTCAAGGTGGCGGTGTGCGAGCAGGTGGAAGATCCCCGGTTGGCCAAGAAGCTGGTGCGGCGCGAGGTCACGCGGGTGGTGACGCCGGGAACGGCGGCGGATTCGTCGCTTAGCTCCGAAGAGAATAACTTTCTCGCAGCGGTGGCGAGCAGCGGCGATCGGGTGGGATTTGCGGCGCTCGATCTTTCGACCGGCGAGTTTCGCGCTACTGAGTTCGCAGGAGAAGATGCTGCAAAAAGAATTCAGGAAGAGCTGGCCCAGTTGCGACCGAAGGAAGTGTTGTATGCGTCCTCCGCGCCTCTGTTTGAGCGGAGCGAGGCGCCGAACTTGGCGAGGCCGGCCGGGTCTGCGACCCGGCCCCACGCAAACAGTGGCTGCACCGAGACCCCGCTCGACGACTGGATTTTTGCGCCGGATCACGCGATTCCGCTGCTGGAAAATCACTTTGGAGTACTTTCGCTCGAGGGCTTCGGCCTGGCTGGCAAACCCGCGGCCGCCGCCGCGGCGGGGGCGGTTCTGTACTACGTGCGTTCGACCCAGCGCGGAAAACTCGACCACGTAGATCGCATTGGCTTTTACGAACGACAGAACTGCCTGGTGCTTGATGCCGTCACCGTGCGCAACCTGGAGTTGATCGAGCCGCTGTCTGCTGGAGCGGATGCCGGGCTGACTCTGTTTCGATCGCTCGACGCTACCGTCACGCCCATGGGCAAAAGTCTGCTGCGTTCGTGGATGCTGCGACCATCCGTGGATCTGGCGGAAATCAACGCACGGCTGGATGCGGTGGAGGCGCAAGTCAAAGATAGTATCGCTCGCGAGGAACTGCGGCGAGCGCTCGACGGAATTCTTGATCTCGAACGCTTGCTCAGCCGGGTCACACTGGAAACTGCGAATCCGCGGGATGTGCTGGCGCTGGCGGCGTCATTGGCTAAGATTCCGGCAGTGCGGAGCGCGATGGGTCGACTGTGGGCGGAACGGCTTCGGGCGCTGCATGGCTCTGTCGACGAACTTGCCGATCTGCGGGAGCGAATCGAGAAGACGATTGTCCCCGAGCCGCCGATCTCGCTCAACGATGGCGGCGCGATCGCTGCCGGGTGTGGACGCCGAGCTTGACCAGCTTCGCGACCTGAGCCGCAACAGCAAGCAGTTTCTGGCGCAGATCGAACAACGCGAGCGGCAACGGACCAACATCAATTCGCTCAAGGTCAAGTTCAATAACATCTTCGGTTATTACCTTGAAATCTCGAAACCGAATTTGCATCTGGCGCCAGCGGACTACGAACGCAAGCAAACTTTGGTAAACGCTGAACGCTTCACCACGCCCGAACTGAAAGAGTACGAATCGACAATTCTCGACGCGCAGGAAAAGATTGTAGAGATCGAGCGGCGGCTGTTTGCGGAATTGCGCTCGGCCATCGCGGCCGAGGCGCGACGGATTCGGCACACTGCCCTGGCGCTGGCTGAGGTCGATCTGCTGGCGGCGTTTGCTCATCTGGCTGCGGTGCGCGACTATTGCCGGCCGCAGTTTGATGAATCGTCAGATCTCGAGATCGTCGCGGGGCGGCATCCCGTGATTGAGCAGCAGGAATTTGCCGGAAGCAACGAGCGCTTTGTGCCTAACGATTTGTATCTGAATTCGACTACGCATACCGTGCTCGTTCTGACCGGGCCGAACATGGGGGGCAAGTCGACTTACCTGCGGCAAACGGCGCTGATCGTGATCATGGCACAGATGGGATCGTTTGTTCCGGCGCGTTCGGCGCGCCTGGGCATCGTGGACCGCGTGTTCACCCGCATCGGCGCCAGCGACAATCTGGCGCGCGGGCGATCGACGTTCATGGTTGAGATGACCGAGACGGCCGCTATTCTGCATACCGCGACGCCGCGGTCGTTAATCTTGTTGGACGAGGTGGGACGGGGCACGTCGACTTACGATGGCCTGGCGATCGCCTGGGCGGCGGTTGAGTATATCCATGGCCGGACGCGCGCCAAGACTCTGTTTGCCACGCATTATTTCGAGCTGACGGAATTGGCGGAGCGGCTTTCGGGAGTGAAGAATTACCACGTCTCGGTGAAAGAGACTGGCGGCGGAATTGTTTTCCTGCGAAAAGTTGAACCGGGTGCCGCTGACCGGAGTTACGGAATTGAAGTGGCAAAACTCGCAGGATTGCCGAACGAAGTGATCGAGCGGGCGCGGGAAGTTTTGGCGGAACATGAGACGGCAGAGCAGCAGGTGACCGGGCATTTGTCGCCCGGTGCGGAGCCTCCGCCGGCGCAGTTGACGATTTTCACTGCGCTCTCGCAGCCGGTGCTGGAGAAGCTGCGGGAACTGGATTTGAACCGGCTGACGCCACTCGAGGCGTTGAATTTGCTGGCAGAGTTGAAGAAGCAGGTGGAATGAGCGGCTCGGCGCTGTCAGGAAATCGACTGCTGGTTCCCGGCCTCCTATTGGCTGCGACACCCACAGGTCTCTTTTTCCCTGCGCTGGCATTTCTGACTGTTTGCCCACCGTCATATGGACCGGCGGTGATGAAAGGCTTGGCTGTTGCCTTTTGCATCTCATGGGGCTTCGCGATCGTCCTGCTGATCAAGTGGCGCTTGCTCGGTTCGGATAGCCTGACCGCTGCGACGCTGGCTTGGGTTGGAATCGCGGTAAGTGTATCGGGAATCGCGTTTACGGTCTGGTTACTTGCGAAAACGCCAACGCGATGAAGAAATGTCTTGAGCCAGAGGAGAGGAACCGCGGTGTAGGCGGAAAATAGTAATCGCACATGACCTTAGACCGTGGTCGAACTTCCAAGCCAGAAATGCAAATCGGCCAGATCCTCATCCTCGGCTTCGACGGCACCGAGATGTCGCCGCCGCTGCGTTCCCTGCTCACGCGCATCCAACCGGCGGGCGTAGTTCTTTTTGCCCGCAACATCGTGGGCGCGGAGCAGACTCACAAACTGATAAAAGACTGCCAGGCCTGTGTTTCGACTCCGTTGTTTACCTGCGTCGATCTCGAAGGCGGGCTGGTAGATCGGTTTAGAAATGTTCTGGGACCGGCACCTTCGGCCGCCGATGTGTTTGCTACCACCAAGCCAACACTGTTCCGCAAGCATGGACGCGTGATCGGCGACTCCTGCCGCGCGCTGGGCTTCAATGTCGATTTCGCTCCCGTGCTCGATCTGGCGTTTGCAGCTTCGCGCGGAGTGATGAGATCGCGCGCCGTGTCAGCCGATCCTAAGCAGGTGGTCAAATACGCGCACGAGTTTCTTGCCGGACTCAAAGCCGCTGGTGTGGCCGGATGCGGCAAGCACTATCCTGGACTGGGCGAAGCGAATCTGGATACGCATCACGAGCTGCCTAGCGTGGCCAAGAAGCAGCGGCAGTTGTGGAAGGAAGATCTGTATCCCTATCGGGCGATGCGGCGCGAGTTGCCGATGGTTCTGGTGGGGCATGCAAATTATCCAGATGTCACCCATGATCGCACCCCGGCTTCGCTCTCGAAGAAATGGATCAGCGGTGTATTGCGCGGCAAGGTCGGCTATCGTGGATTGATCGTTTCCGATGATCTGGAAATGGGCGGCGTGCTGAAAGCCGCGCCAATCGAGCAGGCGACGGTCGAATTTGTTCGTGCTGGTGGCGATTTGGCCCTGCTGTGTCACATGGAAGGAGGGATCGTTTGTTCATTCGAGACGCTGATCCAGGAGGCAGAGCGCGACCACAAGTTCGCGCGGCGGGTCAAGGAATCGGTGGCCCGAGTCCTGGCGTTTAAGCGACGATCACCCGAGGTGAGCCGGAGAACGCTTGTGCCTACGTTGGCGAGAGTGCAGAAGATTTCGCGTCAGTTGTGGGAATTCGGAGAACAGGTGCGGCTGGAGACCATCAAGCGGCAGGTTCAGGCGTGATTGTCGCGGGAGTAATGAGCGGAACTTCGGCGGACGGGATTGAAGTGGCACTGGTCCGGGTCACATCAACGGCTCGCGGGCGGGAGCGCCCGCGCCACACTAAGCCTCACGCTTATCGGGCATGCCAGCCATCCTTATACCAAGGAGGTCCGGCGCGTTGTGCTGGCCGCTATGAATGCCAAGTCGGCCAGCGTGGCGGATCTGGCGCGGCTCAATTTTCTTTTGGGCGAACTTTATGCTGACGCCGTACTGGCCACGCAGCGGCGGTTTCGCGTGCGCGCGCAACTGGTCGGCTGTCATGGGCAGACGATTTATCATCAGGGCGAGCCGGCGAGTTTTCTTAAGCGCAAAATTGCAACTACCTGGCAGACCGGCGAAGGTGCGGTGATTGCAGCGCGGGTTGGCGTGCCGGTGGTTTCTGATTTTCGTCCAGCCGACATGGCGGCGGGAGGCAAGGGCGCGCCGTTGGTTCCGTTCCTCGATTTGCTCTATCGCGATGAGCGCATCGGACGAATTGTGCAGAATATCGGCGGCATCGCGAATCTTAGCGCGATTCCTGCGGGGGCTAGGCCGGAGCGGGTACTGGCTTTCGATACCGGCCCGGGGAATATGCTGATCGATGCGGTGACGGAGAGGCTCTTTCGAAAGCCGTTCGACCGCGATGGGCGCATTGCCGCGTCCGGCGCGGTGAACGAAAAAGTTATCAGTTCTCTTTTGCGTCGCACCCTTTTTCCGGCGAAAACCTCCGAAGACAGCGGGGCGGGAGGAATTTGGAGCAGAGTTCGTTCGCGAGTTTCTGCGCCTCTGCGGACGGGCGAAACAAAAACGATGTCGTGGCGACTGCCACAGCGTTGACGGCACGCTCCATCGTTGATTCCCTTCGCCGCTTCGTTTTGCCACGAGCCAAGTTTGCTGAGTTTGTCGTTTCCGGCGGCGGGGCCAAGAACGCCACTCTACTCGCGATGCTGGCGACGGAGCTTTGGCCTCTCGGACTGAAGCTTCGCGTGTCGGACGAATTCGGGTTGCCAGTCGAGGCCAAAGAAGCAGTGGCGTTTGCCCTGCTGGCCTATGAGACGTGGCATCGCCGACCGTCGAATGTGCCCTCGGCAACGGGAGCGAAACGGGCAGCGGTTTTGGGAAAGATTTCGTATGCATGAGGGACGATGGCGAGAAAACACAAGGTCTCTCGACTCGCCTCGGCGCGCCTGCGCGCCTTCGTCTTCGCTCGAGATGACAGGACTGTGGCTTTCTGCGAAATCATTCTGTCTGGGCGTTTTGGCGATTCTCTTGTTCTCTACACTTTCCTGTTCCCGCCCGCCTGATCCCGACACGCTGGTGATGATCATTGAGAGCAGCCCGGTAAATCTCGACCCGCGCGCCGGCATCGATGCGCAATCAGAACGAATCGACGATCTTCTCTTTGACGACTTGCTTACTCGCGATCAGCACTTGAACGTCGCGCCCGGACTGGCTGAGCGCTGGGAGACTCCGGACGCGCGCACTTACATCTTTCACTTGCATCCGGGGGTGAAGTTTCACGACGGGCGGCCGTTGAGCTCCCGTGATGTGAAATGGACTTTCGATTCGCTGCTTCAGGGAAAAATACGAAGCACAAAAGGTGGCGCGTACCGTTTTGTAGATACGGTCGAGGCGCCAGACGACTACACCGTGGTGTTTCATCTCAAGGAACCTTTTGCCCCGTTGCTGTGGAACCTTTCTGACGGCGCTATGGGAATCGTTCCATACGGGGCGAGCGGCGAAATCACTCAACATCCCATCGGGTCAGGGCCGTTCCACTTTGTGAGTGCCGAGCCAGACAAGGAAGTCGTGATCGAACGCAACGATTCGTACTGGGGCGAGAGAGCGAAAATCAAGCGAGTGCGCTTTATGGTTGTGCCGGATACTACAACCCGCGCTCTCGAACTGCGCAAAGGCAGCGCCGACGCTGCCATCAACGCGTTTCCTGCGGATATGGTTTTCACCCTGAAGCGCGAGCCAACTCTCGATGTTCTGACCGCTCCGGGAACGATTCTGGCCTATCTCGCTTTCAACATGCGCGATCCAATTCTGAAGGATGGGCGCGTGCGCCAGGCGCTGGCCTACGCCGTCGACCGGCGGCCGATGATCGAATACCTCAACCGGGGATTGGCGCGACCCGCCAACAGCCTGCTTCCGCCGGAAAGCTGGGCGTACGACGGCAGCCTCACCAGTTATTCTTACGATCCGGCCCGCGCCCGCCAACTGCTCGACCAGGCGGGCTACGCCGCCACCGACGGTATCCGCTTCCATTTGACGATGAAAACCTCGACGGAAGAAAGCACGCGCCTGATGGTGGCAGTCCTGCAACAGCAACTGCGAGACGTGGGAATCGTGCTCGACATTCGGACGTTTGAATCGGCCACGTTTTTCTCCGACGTCACGCGCGGCCTGTTTCAGCTTTATTCCCTGCGCTGGATCGGCGGCAATCAGGACCCGGACATTTTTGAATATTGCTTCGACTCGGCGAAGTTTCCTCCGAACGGGGCCAATCGCGGCCACTATTCCAATCCGCGCGTGGATGCGCTCATCGATCAGGGGCGCCGCGAAACTGATCTCACCGCGCGTAAGCAAATTTACGCCGAACTGCAGCAGATTCTGGCGACAGATTTGCCTTACATTAACCTCTGGTATCTGGACAATGTGATGGTGCACTCGAAGCGCGTGCGAGGCATCACCCTGAATCCCGCCGGCAGCTACGAGTTTCTAAAAACCGCAGAGCTCGTGCAATGACCGGTGTCGGGGCCGGTCTCTGACCCGCCTGGCCATTCCACTACTGCGTGTTACCATCGAAGTTCGTTTCGAACGCACCACTTTATTTCTGTTTTGGCCGGCGGGACGCCGGCGCCACTATGCGCATTCTCTTTATCGGCGACATTTTCGGCCGCCCGGGACGGACCATCGTCAGGGAGCGTCTATCGGGCCTGGTCAAAGATCACGCGATCGATCTGGTGATCGCCAATGGCGAAAATTCGGCGGCAGGTTTCGGCATTACGCCTCAGCTTGCCGAAGAATTGTTTGACCTCGGGATCGACGTCCTCACCACCGGCAACCATGTGTGGGACAAAAGGGAGATCGTGGATTATTTCCAGACGGCGGACGGCGACCGCCATGGTCCGGCACGCCGGGTGCTGCGTCCCGCGAATTATCCAGCGGACATGCCGGGCTGGGGTGTGTATGAGGGGAAGAAGAATGGCGTGCCTTACGCGGTGATCGATCTACAGGGCCGGGTTTTCATGGCGTCCAACGACGACCCATTTCGTACCGCCGACCGCTTGCTGAAAGAGATCAAGGCCAAAATCGTGTTCGTCGACATTCACGCCGAGGCCACGTCGGAGAAAATTTCGCTGGGCTGGTATCTGGATGGGCGAGTCACGGCGGTGGTCGGCACGCACACCCACGTTCCTACTGCCGATGAACGCGTGTTGCCCGGCGGTACGGCTTACATTACTGACGTTGGCATGACCGGGCCTTTCGAGAGCGTGATCGGCGTGAAGAAAGAGTTGGTAGTCGCCCGTTTTCTCAACAACATGCCGGTACGTTTTGAACCTGCCACTGGAGATGTTCGTCTGTGCGCGGTGGTCGTGGACTGTGATGCCGCGAGTGGCAAAGCAACCAAGATTGAACGCTTGATGTTGAGCTAGCCGGCGAGCTTATTTGCCGAGAATCTTTTTCAATTCCTTATAATTCTCCGCCGGAAGATAGCGCAACGCAGCCTGGGCCAGCGCCTTGTACGCTGCACTGGCCTGCGGAATCCTCGATAAGACGCGCAAGTGTTGACGAACAATCCCTGCATCACCCCGTACGATCGGCCCACTGAAAGCGGCCGCCGGGCCGAGCCTGGCGTAATTTTCCAAGGTCTGCCGGATGATCGGCAGCATCTTCCTGCGCGCGGCCGGCACTGAGAGTCCCGCCTGACGCGCCACTTGTTCCCCAACTGTGAGCAGTGCAACGAAAAGCGGCGAAGCGAAGGTCCCCCATGCGTGATATGCAACCTTGCGGTTCTTAGAAATCGTAATCGCTTCACCACCAAGATCACACACGATTCGCCGCGCGACGCCCAGGGCCGCGGCATCGCCCTCCAGCCCAAAAGGGACGCCACGAAGCGACGGCGTCGAGCCACGGACAAAGGTCATAAACGGATGGACGGAGGCTACTACCGCTCCGCGGCGCCTGAGCGAGTCGAGTTCATCACTGGTGAGGGCTCCGCCGGAATGGAAAGCGATTTTCCCCTTCCACTCGGTTACGTTCGCCAATTCTTGCGCTGCTCGGGCAATCGAGCGATCGGGCACGCAGAACCAGATCAGATTGGCGTCGAGACGAGCGGTCTGCGTATGCGTCAGGCGTGCCCCGAGTTTCTTTGCCAGTTCACGGGCGTCGCGGGCCGATCCTCGGCGGCCGCTGGAAACGATTTCTTCCACCCGATATCCGTGCCGAGCCAACTCTTGAGCCAGTGTGCTCCCCAACCTTCCCGCTCCAACAATTGCGATTTTCGGTTTGACGGGCATCGCGGGCAGCATAGCAGGGACGTTCCGCTAGCCGCAAAATTCCCCTGCTCATTATGCGTGAGCACGGCATGAACACCTTCGTGTCCTTTGTGTCCTTCGTGGTAAGAAAAAATTATCAACCACGAAGGACACGAAGGTACACGAAGGAAATCTGATCCCTTATATTGTCTTTATGGCCAAATCATCCCGCCCCACGAGCAAAGCCCGCGTGCTTTCTTCGCGCGAGGTTTACAAGGGTCCCGCGTTTCGGGTCACAACAGATCAGGTACTTGAGCCCTCCGGAATCCGCACCCGCCGCGACATCGTCCGTCACAGCGGGTCAGTCGTCGTCCTGGCAGTCGATGATCGTCACGCTGAGCCGCAGGTCCTGCTCGAACGGCAATATCGCCACGCCGCGGGGCGGTTTCTATGGGAACTGCCTGCCGGGCGCATCGATCCGGGCGAAAACGCTTTGCCCGCCGCGAAGCGCGAACTGATCGAGGAGACCGGCTACACCGCCAAGAGTTGGAAGCGAATCCTACGCTTTTGGGCTAGTCCGGGGTTCGTGGCCGAGGCGATGTCGCTCTACCTGGCAAAACATTTGCACAGTGGAGTCGCTCAGCCGGAGGCCGATGAGGTAATTCTCGCAAAGTTTTTCCCACTTTCCTCCGCTGTCCGGATGGTGATGCGCGGGACCATCCGCGATGCTAAAACCATCTGCGGGGTGCTTTGGCTCAGCTATCAGCAAAACCTCCGAAAGCCGCACCGATAGGGCAGTTCAAGGCTTTCTGCTCTTGACAGTCCCTGCCTCCCGACGCACAATGGCGACGAATCAGGTGGGCACGTCTTGGACGTTACGGGACGGGCCCGTTGGGGGCGTTTGTGGAACGTTTGAAAGGCACGGTGAAGTGGTTCAACAACGCAAAAGGGTACGGCTTTATCGGACGGGACGATGGCGCCGATGTTTTTGTGCACTACAGCGCCATCACCACCGAAGGGTACAAGAGTTTGCAGGAAGGCGATCAGGTCGAGTTTGAGATCAGTCAAGGCCAGAAAGGCCCGCAAGCGGCTAACGTTACCAAGGCTTCTTAAAGCCTCTTTTCACCTGCGTTAGACTCCCTCCCAGTTCGCCGCAAGTGCCCGATTGCCGCCGTTAATATCTCGTCCAGAACGGCCCGCCACGCCGTTGCAAGCTGGCGTGTCTTCTGAGATGGAAGGCGCGCTGGCCCTTCTGCTCCATCTTGTTTAATCTTTAAGCCTGCATGGATAACAAAGCCATCGCCGGCATTCTCTACGAAACCGCCGACCTGCTGGAAATTGACGGTCAGGATTCCTTCCGCATCCGTTCTTACCGCAACGCCGCCGAGGCCATCGAGGCGCTGCCACAGCAGATTTCTGAATTGATCGGCGAGCCGAAGAAAGTTCTCGAAATTCCCGGCATCGGCAAGGGCATGCTGAACAATCTGCAGGAGATTTTCAAAGAAGGCCGGCTCTCCGCGCATGCCGAGCTGCTCAAGAAATATCACCCATCGATGCTGGAACTGCTCAAGATTCAAGGCCTCGGCCCCAAGACGATTGCCCTGATCTGGAGCGCACATAAGATCTCCGACCTTGCCGGAGTAGAGAAACTGGCCCGCGAGGGCAAGATTCGTGAACTGCCCCGCATGGGCGAAAAGCAGGAACAGAAGTTGCTCAAGGCGATTGAAGACTACCGCCGCATCGCCGGGCGCTTTCTGCTCGATGCAGCCGAGCGCGAAGCCGAGAAGATCGCCGAACATCTGCGGAGCTTTCCAGGCGTGGAAAAGATAACCACTGCCGGTTCGCTCAGGCGCGGAAGAGAAACCGTCGGTGATCTCGATTTGCTGGTCACCGGCAAAGCATGTTGCGATGACGCCGAGCGGCAGAAGCTCATCGAACACGTCATCAAACTGCCTGGCCTGATGGAAATCATTGCCCGCGGCGACAACAAAGTCAGCTTCCGCCTGCGCGGCGGCATGCAGGTGGATGTTCGCCTCCTGCCCCCGGATTCGTTCGGCGCGGCCATGCAGTACTTCACCGGCTCCAAGGCGCACAACGTCGCCCTGCGCCAGCGCGCCCTCAAGATGGGATACACGCTCAGCGAGTACAGCCTGGCCATGCTCGATACCGAGAAACCCGTCGCAGGAAAGACGGAAGAAGAAATCTACGCCAAGCTCAAGCTGGACTACATTCCTCCCGAGCTGCGGGAGAATCTGGGCGAGATCGACGCTGCTGCGGAGCACGCCCTACCCGCGCTCATAACGCGAGACGACCTGCAGGGCGACGTGCACATGCACACCGTGGAAACCGACGGACGCAACACCATCGAAGAAATGGCCGAGGCAGCCAAGGAACGCGGCTACAAGTACATGGCCATCACCGACCACTCCAAGAATCTTGCCTTTGCCAACGGACTTGATGACAAGCGCGCGGTTGAGCACATCGAGCGAATTCATAAAGCCAACGACCAGATCGAAGGTATTACGATTCTTGCCGGCATCGAAGTCGATATTCTGGCTGACGGCACATTGGACCTTTCAGACTCTGTACTCGAGCAGATGGATATTGTGATCGCCAGCGTGCATTCACACTTCAATCAGAGTGCCGCCGAGATGACCGACCGCCTGCTCAAAGCGGTGGAGAATCCCAACACTTCCCTGATCGGCCATCCCACCGGGAGGCTACTGTTGCGCCGCGACGCTTACGCTTTCGATCTGGACGCCGTCTTGAAAGTTGCCGCGAAGAAGAAAGTTGCCATGGAATTGAACGCCTATCCCGACCGGCTGGATCTGTGCGACCGCAATTTGCGGCGAGCCAAAGAGCTTGGCGTGAAGATCGTCATCAACACCGATTCCCATCACACTTCGCATCTCGACAAGATTCGCTACGGCATTCTGCAGGCCCGCCGTGCCTGGCTCACCAAGGGCGATGTGCTCAATACCCTGCCGGCACAGAAGTTTGCCAAGGCGATGAAGCACGGGTGGTGAAAAAGCTGTCAGCTTTCAGCCATCAGCTTTCAGCCTTAACTTGGATAGGCGTCAATTGTCCTCGGAGGGGTTAAAATTGTTGGCGTAAAAAGACCACTATGCCAGAAGAAACGCCTGCTGCGCCGCCTAAACCACCGACCACTCCCGCTTCTCCCGAGCCTCCGCCGTTGCCGCATCTGGGCGTTGAGTTCGGCACGGCCGAGCGCAATCTGCCTCCCGCGAAGGTCGTCATCATCGTGCTGGCCGTGGCCGCACTGTTGTTGGGCGTGTATGCCTTTCTGACGCGCGCGAAACCGCAGGGCGGTGGCTCCATCGATAATATTACGGCCGTCGAAGTTCCCGACCAGAACCTGATGCTGGCTGCAGTCAACATTACTTTGC
Organism: Terriglobia bacterium; assembly: GCA_963765285.1. Taxonomy (GTDB): domain Bacteria; phylum Acidobacteriota; class Terriglobia; order Terriglobales; family Acidobacteriaceae; genus CAVWZH01. Next base: position 239,026 of record CAVXVR010000004.1, on the reverse strand, counting down.
GCAACACGGGCGAGAAGCCACTCTGGATCCACACCATCAACGGCACGCTGAAAACCGATAGCGGCGAAGTCAGCGACGAGGCCGCATCGGCGGTTGATTTTGAGCGCTATTTCCAGGCGTTCCCCGCACTCAAGGCGGGCACACTTTCTGCGATCCCGCCGGAAACCAAGATCGCGCCCGGGGGCCAGGCCAGCGGCACCGTCATCTTCGGTTTTCACGTCACCAAAGACGCGTTCGACCAGCGGAAGTCGCTGAGCGTCGTGATCCAACCTTACGATCAGGCTCTGCCGGTGACGCTTACGAAGTAACGCCGCCGTCCCGGCAACGCGATTCGTCGGCGAGACGCCGGCGCTAGCTGAATTAGTGTTTCTGCAGGAATCTGCGGCGCGCCAGATGAGTCTTTGCTGTCGGCTCAATGTCGTCGTACTTCAGGCAACTGATCGAGCCATCCACCTCCAGCACGGCCAACGCAACATCGTGATAGCTCGCGATGCCGCGCTCCCGCAGGGCGCGCTGGAGTTCATCCATGCTGACATGCTCCCGGGCCATGTGCGCTTCCATGATCTGGCCGTCGTGGATCAGCAAGCTCGGCTCACCCTGGATGAACTTGCGGAAACGGCGGTTGGCGCCGGAAAGATTGGCGATCAGGTAGTTGAGCACCAGCAGCGTGCAAGCCGCGGCGACGCCCCCATACACGGACGTGTCCGGACCGGTCATCGCATTTTGCACGGAGTTGCTGATCAACAGCAGAAGAACCAGGTCAAAGGGCGTCATCTGCCCGACTTCGCGTTTGCCGCTCAACCGCACGCCCAGCAGCACAACGCAGTAAATCACGGCGGTCCGCAGAACGATCTGCAGCAGCACGTGCGCGCCGGGAAAAACCATGCGTCTTTGTCTCCCCGCCTGGCGAAAAACCTTCAGGAGCCCGGCGTGCACCGGCTACTGCTCCGAATTCAAAACCCGCTCAGTTCGCGGTCACCGGTACCGGCGCATTCTTCGGAGTGCTCAGGTAGCCCGTAGCCTTGTTCTTGTCGACCGACCAGACGACCAACTCATACAACATGCGGTCGCGGCCAGTGTAGAACTGGATCGGCTCGCTGATGTTGCGGTCTTTCTTTTCTATGCTCTTGTCATCCGCGTTGACGTCCAGCGTGAACTTGCCGCGCTTGGGGTCCGTCTTTTTTAGTTGCAGGTTGACGGTGGAAATGGGCTGCGGCTTGGCGCCCTTTACCAGGGTGAATTCATAATAATTGCGGTCGCCCTTGTGCTTGAGAAGTTCAAGATCGTCGCGGGTGTGGGCGATCAGGCCGCTCTGCACTCCAAGATCGCCGATTGCGCTTTGCAGTTTCGCTTTGGTGGCTTCGAGATCAGCCTTGGTAGTGGCAACGTCGCCCTTGACGCCAGTTACATCCGTCTTCACACCGGCGACTTCACCGGTCACCGCACTAATTTGCTGCTTCTGTTCTTCGGCCAGGCGGGCTTCGGCAGCTTTTTGCTGGCGCAGAATCTCTGCCGACTTGGCTGCCAGGTCCTTCTTGGTCATGCCGATCTGTTGGGCCAGCGTCTCGTCGTCAGCTTCGGCCGCCTGCATGCGCTTGCCCAGTTCGGCAATCTGGGCGCTGCTGGCCACCTGATCCTTACCCATTTGGTCGAGGCGTGTCTTAAGGGTGAAAAGAAAATAGAGCGAGCCTGCAATATAGGCCACCGCCAATAACAACAAAATCCATTTGCCCGCACCGCCTTCTGATGGAGCGTGGACTTCCACCGGCTCCATGCCTTCGTCGGCCATAACGCCTCCCTCACTTGTGGTTGAATCTTTAAGTAATTGTTGAATATAGCAGCAGAGGTGTCAATTGGCAGCGTGGTACGAGTTAAGGCTTACCGTTTCTTCCGGCACTCGTCTGTATAGCCGACCATGATGGAGCGGAGGAACAAGCATGATAGGCAGACTCTTTGCGACATTGTTTTGGACTTTGCTTCTCCTCTCGGCGTCGAGCGCTCAAGACGCCAAGCCCGGCCCTGTGGATTGGGCCACCAACCCTGCGGCAAACGGTCTCTCCGCCGAACCTCTGCAAACCATGGAGACCGCGATCCGCTCGGGTGAATTTCAAAAGATCAGCAGCGTCCTGGTCGCCCGGCACGGCCAACTCGCCTATGAAGCGTACTTCAACGGATTCGATTCCAACAGCTTGATGGACACTCGCTCCGCCACCAAAACCATCACCAGCATGCTGATCGGCATCGCCATAGATAAGAAGTTGCTCTCCGGCGTCGATCACCGTGTTTGGCCGACCTTCGCTGACAAACGTTACGAAAACCACGATCCTCGCAAAGACAAAATTACTGTGGAAGATCTACTGACGATGAGTTCCTTGCTGGAGTGTGACGACAACAACGACTTCTCGAGCGGGAACGAAGAACGCATGTACGTGACCGAAGACTGGACCCGCTTCGTGCTCAACCTGCCCATTCGCGGGTTTCCCTCTTGGGTGCCCAAGCCGCAAGATTCCGTCTATGGACGAAGCTTCAGCTACTGCACAGCGGGCGTGTTTCTGCTGGGGCGGGTGCTGGAGCGTTTGACCAAGGTTTCTGTCCCGGAGTTCGCGAGCCAGAATCTGTTCTCGCCTCTCCGAATCGAAAAGACGGGCTGGAAATTCTCCGCCATGGGTGAGGCGCAAACCGGGGGAGGGCTAGGTTTGCGCAGCAGAGATCTGTTGAAGCTGGGGCAACTCTATTTGGACGGTGGCAAATGGAAGGGTCAGCAGCTCGTCTCCGAGAGTTGGGTGAAAACTTCGACCCAACCCCATGCCCGGGTCGACGAGCAAACTGAATACGGCTATCTTTGGTGGCTCAAGACTTTTCAGGCGGGAGGCAAATCGTATCCTGCATATTTCATGTCAGGCAACGGCGGGAACAAAGTCGCGGTCTTTCCCGGCCTGGACATGGTCGTGGTCATCACCAGCACCAACTACAACACCAAGGGCATGCACCAGCAGACCGAGAAGCTGCTGACGGATTACGTGCTGGCCGCGGCGCAGTAATTGCGTGCTCAAGATGCCATTCTGAATGGTAAATGGCATGGTATAATGTCAACATGCCTACCACTATTACGCTGGATAAAGCCGGACGTTTCGTGCTTCCCAAGCCGGTTCGGGATGAATTGCAGCTGGGTCCTGGGGATGCTCTCGAATTAGAGGTCTCAGGTGAGCGACTCATTCTGCGCCCAGCCCGAGGCAACGCCCGTATGCGGAGGAAAAACGGGGTATGGGTTCTTCATGGAGGTGCCCCAATCTCGGCAGAAACGGTGCGTGACACCGTCCGCCGGGTACGTGACGAGCGCGACCACAAAATCTTGGGAAAGTTCCGGTGAAATATTTCTTTGACACCTCGGCTCTTCTTGCCGCCCTGCTCGACGAGCATCCCCACCATGACGCCAGTCTTGCTGCCCTTCTCCGAGCAAACAAAAAGAACGCCTGCTGTGCGGCACACACTTTCGCGGAGCTCTACTCCGCACTTACGCGGATGCCGCGGACACATCGCGTAAGCGGAGACCAGGCCATACTTTTTCTGACCGATTTGGCCAGGCGGCTGAGCTTGGTCTCCCTCGACCCGGAAGAATACTGGGAGGCCATCATTACCGCTGCCGGAGAAGGAATAGAAGGCGGGACCATTTACGATGCTCTCCTGGCCCAATGTGCGCTGAAGGCCGGCGCGGAAATCATCTACACGTGGGATATTGGAGACTTCCGACGGCTCGGAGCCGAAGTCGCTATGCGGGTCCGCACACCGTAAAGCACCCCACCGGAGCGGGACGCATAGATGACTGGCCCTTCACAACTCGACCTTTATCAACCGCAGCGAATTCGTGATCACCGAGACCGAACTGAAGCTCATGGCCGCCGCCGCGAGAATCGGGCTCAACAAAAGCCCGAAGAAGGGATAGAGCACTCCAGCGGCGATGGGCACTCCCAGCGAGTTATAGATAAACGCAAAGAACAGATTCTGCCGGATGTTGCGCATGGTCGCTTTGCTCAGCTTGCGCGCACGTACAATTCCCGCTAGATCTCCCTTCACCAGGGTTACTCCGCCGCTTTCCATGGCGACATCGGTTCCCGTCCCCATGGCGATGCCGACATCGGCTTGGGCCAGCGCAGGAGCATCGTTGACGCCGTCGCCGGCCATGGCAACGATGCGGCCGGCTTTGTGTTGTTTCTCGATATACGCGGCCTTGTCGCTGGGCAACACTCCAGCCTCGAATTCGTCGATCCCAAGTTGGCGCGCGACAGCCTCGGCCGTGCTCCGGCTGTCTCCGGTCAGCATGACGATTCGCAAACCCTCGGCCTTCAGGTCCTGCAACGCTTGTTTGGCAGACGCCTTGATCGGGTCGGCGATTCCTAGCACTCCAATCGCGCGGTCGGCTCGCGCAACAAGAATCACCGTCTGGCCCTTTCCCCGGAATTCTTCGACCTTCTCGCATCCAGGTCATCAAACGCCACGCCCATTTCCTGGAGAAGTTTTTCGTTGCCTGCGAGCATTTGTTGCCCGTCTACTTCTCCCACGACGCCGCGGCCGGTGAGCGATCTAAAGCTCAAGGCTTCGCCGATGCTCAGCTTTCGATCCCTGGCCGCAGCCACAATTGAGCTCGCAAGCGGATGCTCGCTGCCCTGCTCAAGGCTCGCTGTCCAGCGCAACAACTCGTTCTGGTTCTGGCCGCTGACAGTCCATATCGAAACCAGGCGCGGCTTCCCTTCCGTCAGCGTGCCGGTCTTGTCGACTACCAGCGTGTCAACTTTCTCGAGGATTTCGAGCGCCTCGGCACTTTTGATCAACACACCTGCAGTCGCTCCACGTCCTGTTCCGACCATGATTGCGATGGGCGTGGCGAGCCCGAGTGCACAAGGGCACGCGATAATCAAGACCGCAACCGCATTCACTAAGCCGTGCGCCAGACGTGGTTCAGGCCCGAACAATCCCCAAACGATAAAGGTCAGCGCCGCAATGCCAATGACCACCGGAACGAACCACCCCGCGACGCGGTCGGCGAGTCGCTGAATCGGCGCGCGGCTGCGTTGCGCCTTGCTCACCAGCTGCACGATCTGCGCCAGCAGCGTTTCGCTGCCCACCCGCTCCGCTCTCATGATGAACGAACCGGTTCCGTTGACCGTGGCGCCGATCACTCTGCTGCCTGTTTCCTTCCCTACCGGAACCGACTCGCCCGTGATCATGGACTCGTCTACGGAACTGGCGCCTTCGAGCACGACGCCATCTACGGGAATTTTCTCGCCCGGGCGCACCCGTAACCGGTCACCGGCTTTCACCTGATCGAGCGGAATATCTTCCTCTTTTCCCTCGCGCAGAATCCGTGCGGTCTTCGGACTCAGATCGAGCAAAGCTCGTAGCGCGACGTTGGTGCGGCTGCGGGCGCGGAGCTCGAGCACCTGGCCCAACAGCACGAGGGTCGTGATCGCCGCCGCCGCCTCGAAATAAACTGCCGGCGTTCCATTCATTTCGCGGAACGACAGCGGAAAGATGCCGGGAAACGCCGTCGCGATCAGGCTGTAGACGTAAGCGACGCCCGTGCCCATCGCGATCAGGGTGAACATGTTGGTCGAACGGTTGACGATCGACGCCCAGCCCCGCTGAAAGAAAGGCCATCCGCCCCAAAGCACAACCGGCGTTGCCAGAAGGCACTCCAACCACGGCAGCCAGCCCGCAGGCAAGGCGCGCTGCACTGGCATGCCCGGCAACATGTCCGCCATCGCAACCGCCAGCAGGGGCGCGGTCAGAACCAGGCTGACCCAGAAGCGGCGCGTCATGTCGCGCAGTTCAGGGTTTTCCTCTTGCTGCGCAGTCACGTTGCGCGGCTCAAGTGTCATGCCGCAAATAGGACACGATCCCGGGCCGGGGCGAACGATCTCGGGATGCATCGGACAGGTGTATTCCACCTGCGTCGCAGGCAAGGGCGATTCCCGGTCCAACGCCATGCCACACTTGGGGCACGGCCCGGGCCTCGATTCGCGAACCTCAGAACACATGGGACAAACGTATGCCGGGTCGCCCTGCGGCGCTTTCGCCGCCAGCGCGGGCTTCAGCATCACTATGCCGGCTGGAGCCGAAGGCGACGATGACATCCCCTTCGGTCTGGCTTTGAGATAAAGCTCAGGATTCGCCCGGAATTTTTCCACACACCGGCTGGAGCAAAAATAATAGGCGTGGCCTGCATGATCAGCAGAATGCCTCGCCGTGGACAAATCCACGGTCATGCCGCACACCGGATCGGTGATCATCTCTTCTGATCTGGCCAGCTTGTCCATAAAGGAATCTGCCCTCTCGGACCCCGAACTACGAATCATATTAGATTCAACCACGAGTCTTTCGACTGTTGTATCTTGTACGTACCGGAGGAAACCCCGATGACGCAACTGGATGTCGCCTACCGTTACGTATCCCCGCCCCGCGAGGCGACCATGCGCGCGCTCGATGGCGTTTCTGAAGTCTACGGCATCCGACGGATCAGCCTTGATGAAGCTACGAGGGTGGTTCGGGTGGAGTTTGACGCCTCCCGGCTCAAGGAGCCGGCGATCGCTGGGCTGCTGCGCGGCGCGGGTTTGGATATTGAGGAAAAACTCGTCCTGGCTTGATCGGCACCTTGCGGATCCTTTGCGAGGGCATTAAGTGAATTCCTGAGCTTCGCCGCACTCCACGTCTTTCCCAGGTTCGTATCAGGGCACGCCTTAAGGCGTGCCGTCTCAATCGGCGGAAAATTAGGTGCCGCGCCGGCCGGCGCCACTATCAGGACCCGTCGTACGTTGGCAATTGCGCCCCTCAGGCGCGAAATTGGCATTCGTTGTAACTGACGGCACGGCTGAAGCCCGTGCCCTGATACGGAGCTGGAGAATCAAACACGGACAGAAGGAAAGATTAATTCGGAAGGTCTCGGGGGAGGGCTGACGGGCGGGGAAAAAAGCAAGGGGCGCTCAAGAAAACCTCTGGCCGAAGTTATCTTCAAGAGCGCCCCGTTGCGCGCCACTTCGTCTGCCGGAGTAGGTAGCATCTCCGGTGCCAGTCCCAAAGTAATGAAACTAAAGGGCGGCGTACCGTGTCGGCCTGGTAGGAATTGCCCAGCACGGGAAAGATTTACTTTCGTCCCATTTCGGGAGAATTCTGCTGCAAGATTCTTGCCGAATTCGGTGTTGAAAACCGCGCCCAGCGCGGCAACCCAGTAACTAAGGCTTAGAGGTTACTGCCTGCGCCGTCGGGCCCGGTGGCAGGTGCTCCGCCTTCCAGCGCATAGCGGCATTGATTCGCGTCCGTCCGCTGGGATGGTCGAAGAAAATAAATTCCTCGACCGGCCCGGGATCGAGCTTGCGATACTCGCCGAGCAACAGGTCGACTTCGGCTTCGCCATCCGGCTGCTGGGCAGCATTCAGCCCGTACATATCGGCTTCATACTCCATGACGCGAGTGATTGAATTGCTGACCGGGGTCAGCACGAAAAAGTAAGCGGAGAGCAAGAGCGCAAGCAGGGGTAGAACCGCTACATCGGAAACGTCCCGCACACGCCAGGCCTCGCCCCAGCGCGCCAGCGAAGCCTTGGTTCCCCAGTTGAGGAACGCGAAAGCCACCACGGTCACAATCCCGTTGAGAGCCAAGCCCTTGTAGACATGGTTCAGAACGTAGTGCCCCATTTCGTGGCCCATGGTGGATTCGATCGCCGGCAGCGAGCAGCGCTTGAGCAGATTGTCGTTGAGCGAAATGCGCATGGTTCCGCCGAGGCCGCTCACGTTGGCGCTGACGCGGTCGGATTGACGCGACGCGTCGAACACGTACACCTCGCTGGCGGGAATCCCGTTGGCGCGCGCCAAACTCAGAATCGGACCTTTCACATGGGGGTCTTCGAGGAAGGTGAATTTGTTGAACAGGGGGAAAAGGAAAATCGGCGCGATCAGTCCTATGAATGCAGAGAATACGATGGAAAACACCGCGCCCCAAATCCACCAAGTCTTCCCCAACCACCGGATCAAGCCGAACAGGATAACGATAAACAATGCGCCGAGCACGACGTTGATGCCTACCAGCTTCAACTGATCGATCAGCCAAGGGCCAAAAGTCTGGTTCAGCAGGCCGTATTTGTGCTCGCGGAAATAGCTCTCGTAGATTGTCCAGGGAAAGGTGACGATCGACAGTAGCAGGATGAATTGCACCGAATAGATTGCAGTCTGCAACGTTCGGAAACGCGTGACCCGCTCAGCCCAATCCCGCATCTTGGCCGAGATGCGCCAGCGGAGCATGAGCCACAACACGACCGCGAGGACCAGAAAATCCCACAGGATGAGCCAGTACCCGCCTTCAAAGTAAGCGTCGGAGCGGGCGCGCTTGTCGGCGGGAATGGTGGCCAGATAGGCATCGACTGCAGCTTTGACGTCAAAAGGCTGTCCCGCCACGCCCTGTGCCGCGGCTGGCACGGGAGGCGGAGGAGGCGGCGTTTGCGCTACTGCGGAATTCCAAAACCCGGGCACAACCACAGTCAGCAAGAGCAAAAGCTGAGCGATCTTTCTCATTCAACCCTCCGTGAGTTCGTTCGCACTCCGCGAGCGCATCCCTTCGCAAGACCCGGCACTATAGCAGAGATTTTGCTTGCAAGCACAGTCAGCGTAGTGCCAGGTCAAACTGACCCATTAACAAGTGCCCGAGCCGCTTATCAGGTGTAAGAATCTTCGATATAATCAGAGCGCCGCATCAACGTCGTCGCGCCCTTAGCTCAGTTGGATAGAGCGTCTGGCTACGAACCAGAAGGTCGGGAGTTCGAATCTCTCAGGGCGCACCATCTCAATCGCCGGATCCCTCGCCAGGCTCGGGATTTCGGCTGCGGGCTCCCGCTCCGCTCACGCCCGCAAAACGCCTCAAGTTCGAGTCTCTCAGCATGCACTGTTCCCTAGCAAGCCGTTCTGGATACTCTGCGCCAGCCCGCGCATTCGTGCTAGGCTTAGGTTGGATCTAGGGAAATGACGGTGCAAATTACGGTCGAACTGCCAAATGACCTGGCGCAACGCCCAGATCCGGGGCGCGAGGCGGTCGAAGCCTTGGCACTTGCGGGATACCGGTCGGGCAAGCTAACGGCATTTCAGGCTGGCCGACTTCTGGGATTTAGCTCCCGCCTTGAGTTTGAGGGTTTTCTCAAACAACGGAACATTCTCGATCATGCCTATAGTGCTGAGGATCTGGCGGCGGATGTTGAAGCCTTGAATAAGCTAGATCACGGTCCTGAGGATCGCCGCTAGGCATGATCGTTGTGCCGACGCCTCCCCACTGAACTACCTCGTTCAAATTGAATGCGAGTCCGTACTCCAGAAGCTCTACAGCCGGGTTTTAGTCCCCGCGGCTGTTATCGAAGAGTTGCGCCACCCTGCGGCACCGCCCGCGGTCGCAAGTTGGGCAAGAAATATTCCCGCCTGGGTTGAAGTCCACACCGTTGCGCCCCAAGCGGACGCGGAGTTGAACGTCTTGGATGTGGGTGAACGCGAGGCGATTCAGCTCGCCGAGGAGCGGGGTGCCGATCTTTTGCTAATCGACGAACGCAAAGGCCGCTTGGAGGCGAAACGTCGCCGGATCGCGACCACTGGCACCCTCGGAGTTCTGCTCGCGGCAGGAAGGCGCGGGCTGATCGATGCGGAAGCGGCGTACCAGCGCCTTATCCGTGAGACTACGTTTCGCGCCTCGCCCGAGGTGGGAGCCGCTTTCTTGCGCCTGAACCGCGAGATCAGCAGCCCGGAATAATCGGTTATTTGTCTCTAGCGGTAAAGCGACCAGGCGGCACTGCTCTCAACGCAAGGCCCACGCCGCCAGGACCCGGAGATAAATGCCCAACGCTCAACGTTCCCGCCTTTTGTGGATGTGAGCTATCTTGCTCAGACGCGGAAATTGACACCTGTCATCATCTGTTCTCTGAGTGTGTAGACGGAGCCACGAACTGCTGATTCGTAGCTCTCATTCTTAGGCTGCTGCGCCAGGTCCCGACCGAGTCAGGTCCGAGCGGCCACATCCAGCTAATCGGCAATCTTCATCCGTGTGTAAGCCGTGGAAACTCGCGGTGGACCACGATTTCGGCTCTCGAAAACATCGAAATCAGGGCAATCCTCCCGGCGGATGAGAGGTATTGGCCCGCGAAAGAAGGAAGGTCAAACATCATGCCGTTAATTCAACTCCTGGAAGTTCTCATCGTGGTAGGTGTGCTTCTGTGGCTGGTGAATCGCTTCATTCCGATGCAGGGATCGATCAAGTCGATTTTGAACGGCGTCGTGGTGATTGCGGTGGTTTTGTGGCTGCTGAATGTTTTTGGGCTGTTTCATTCGCTTTCCAGAATTCATGTTGGGACATGAAGAATCGCGTAAGCCGACCTCGCGGGCTCGTCGCAGCGACAAGGCATCTTGGGGAAAGCAGGAGTACGAAACGATTCGATAACGGAGGCAACACCATGAAACAAATCGGAGTGATCAGTACCGCAGTACTATCTTTAGTCCTCGGAGCGGTTGTTCCAGTGTACGCACTGCAGGAACAGCATGGGCAGGAGGAACCGAAAGCCCGGCCCGAGGAGCAGAAAGCGCAACCGGAAAAACCCGCAAAGCAAGAGCAGAAAGCCGCGCCGAAGCAGGAGAAGCCTGAGCAACAACAGAAGGCGGCCAGGCAAGAAAAGCCAGCCCCGAAACCGGAGAAGCAGGCCGGGCAAGAGAAACCCGCGCCGCAGCAGGAAAAAAGCGCCCAGCAAGAAAAGCCTTCCGCGCAACGCCAGAATAACAACAACAAGCAGGCGGAGAAAAACGCGCAGCAACAGGACAAGAACGCCAAGCAGGAACAGAACAATGCGCAGCAACACCAGCAGCAGGCTAAATCCGAACAGCAGACACAGCACGCCGATAATCATGGCGGCGGCCGCATCCCCGAAGACCGTTACCGTGCCCATTTTGGACAACAGCACACGTTTCGTGTCAGCCAAGCCGATTACAGCCGGAATCGCCGCTTCCAGTACGGTGGCTATTGGTTCGGATTCGTTGATCCCTGGCCGAGCAACTGGCTCTACACGCAGAATGTTTATGTCATCGACATAGACGGTGTGTATTACCTGTGCAACCCGATGTATCCCGGCGTGAATATTGCTCTGAACGTCACGCTATAGGCTCTGTCTTGTGGCTTGAGGCACAGTCAGCTTAATCAGTACCGGCGCGAGTCCACCTCTGGGCTCGCGCTTTTCGTTTTCCCAACAGCTTACCTCTGCAAAGCATTCCTCTGTCGCATCCCACAAACTCCAATTCTTCTTTGAACACACTGGTCAAAATTGAACATCATTACGGCCAGGGCAACCCGCATTATCGAGGCATGAAAGTCACCGAAAAACAAGCACTCGCAGTGCGGTGCCCCACCTGTGGTGCCAAGCCGGGAGAAAGATGCGAGCTTAGTACCGGGCAACCGCGCACCGAACCTCATCGCGATCGGCGCCTGACCGCTTCGGACAAGTAGCCTTCCGGGGCCGCAGATCAGCCAGTCCGAGGTGCGCTGGCTAAACCTCGTCTTATCGCTTACCCAATAAACCCAGCAAAACCGCGCTTTGGGACTACAATTGAACCTGATGAGTCCCGTTGCCGCATCCAAGAAGAGTCGCGATTTCGATCCCAGTACCTTCCTTGCGACCATCGGACAGGGCAGGAAGAGCGTGGCTCTCGCCAAAAAACAAGGAATCTTCGCACAAGGGGACGCGGCCGACGCTGTCTTCTATATTCAGAAAGGCAAGATCAGGCTCACGGTCGTATCCAAGACCGGCAAAGAAGCCACCATCGGCATATTGGGCACGGGGAATTTCTTTGGCGAAGGCTCGCTGGCGGGCCAGGCCCTACGCATGGGGTCCGCGGCTGCCATGACGGATTGCCAGCTCCTGCGGATCGAGAAGCGGGCCATGATGGACGCGCTTCATCGCGAACATACGTTTTCCGATATGTTCGTGGCGTATTTGCTCTCCCGCAATATCCGTTACGAGGAGGATCTGGTCGATCAGCTATTCAATTCCAGCGAAAAGCGGCTGGCGCGTGTTCTGCTGATGCTCGCGCATTTCGGCAAGGAAGGAGTGCCGGAGACCGTGGTCCCGAAGATCAGTCAGGAAACGCTGGCCGACATGGTCGGCACTACCCGTTCGCGAGTGAGCTTTTTCATGAACCGCTTCAGGAAAATGGGTTTCATTCATTATGCCGGAGGCGTGGAAGGCGGGCTGCAAGTTCACAGCTCCTTGCTCAACGTGGTTCTGCACGACTAGTCTCACTCGTCGCTTCGAAAATAAAATAAAGACAGGTTCAGTCACCGCAGACTTATTTCAAGCCCAGTTCGCCATTATACTGTTGGCTGATCCCGTAGCACTCACAGGCCGCGTCTTCAAGCTTCTTGCGGTTCACGATCTTCACCGCGCCACGGGTGTACTGGATGAGCTTCTTTTTCTGCAAGACACCAGCTGCCTGCGTCAGGCTCGGCCGGTCTGTGCCCAGCATGGTTGCGAGAAAATCATGGGTGATGGGCAACAATTCTGAATCGACTCTGTCCTGGGTCATCAACAACCACCGCGCCAGGCGCCGCTTGATGTCGTGCAGCCGATTACACGCGGCGGTTTGTGCAACCTGCATTCCCTGCACTACCGCGTAGCGGCTGAGGATCAATTGCAGGTGCGGAGCGGATTCCAGAATGTCTTGCAAAACTCCAACCTCTATGCGAAAGCCATCCCCCGTGATTTGCACCACGGCTTGCAGCGGACTGCGGCTCAGACCGACTGCGGCCGGGGTTCCGGTGAAACCTTCATTGCCGACAATGCCGGCTTCGGCGGTCTTTCCGTCTTTCATGACGACTACAAGAGAAATCAACCCTCGATTGGGAAAATAGGCAAATTCGAGCCTTCCACCACCCTCGTGAAGCACAAGGTGATTTGGCAAGCTGACGTATTCAAGGCGAGGACGAAGTTCACCGTAGTCGCTATCGGAGATCGATAGAAGTATCAGGTTGCTGACTGGTTTGCCTTCGGCGTTCGTCCGCTCGCCAGACTGCACGACTTGGAGTCCTTTGCCTTCCACAAACCGTCCTTAATAGACCGCAATCAACCGTATGCTGAATGCAACCCGGATACTGAGCAATACCGACCGCTTCAGGAGCAACGAACCCTCGTTGCAACAAGCTCGGCGGGCCTTCGAACCAAGCCGCAAAATAGAGCGCACACCAACAAAATCCTCCCTGTATGTAGGATGCCCGACAGACCATCCAGATTGGCGCATATAGACTCCGCCCGTCCCTTACCAGGCACGCGGTCAGTCCGCCTTGGTGGCAACGACGAGGGAGCTATGGGCCGGGAGCTGGTGTGGATTGAGCAAAAGCAGTTTCGGGGTTTTGGCTGCTCTGAGTGCGCATGGGTCTTCAACTCTGCCGGCGCGCCCACGGGCAATTCCTTCGATGAAATGATGCGGAATTTTGAGTTGCAGCGCGACAAGGAGTTCAGATTGCATGTTTGCGCGGAACACCCAAGAACCAGGGACACAAGGAACAAGAACTCCGAATGACTCGAAACACCCGTGGGTCGCGCCCGGAGGTCAGTCTACGCGTTCTCTCAAGCAGGATTGGGAAAAACTCTACCGCGCCGCAGTCTTCGAGTCTGACCGGAGCAAGTTACGACAGCGGATCCAGAACGCAGAGGCCGCGATTCTCGAGCGATCACGAAGTTTGTCAAAGGCGCCCGGCGACCCTGGAAAAGAGCAAGACGCTATCGCCCGGGCCCTGCACATCTTGAGCCTTCTGCGTGAGGCTGGACAAGAACCCGGGGGAAAAAGATCCGCTCCCCCCTAAAAACTGAAATCCTAGGCTTCCGCGAGTTCTTGGCTGACTCTCCCCCCGTTGGACTATCCCCACTTGGTTTGCATCTGTCATCGCTCAAAATGGTCGTCGTACTTGGTTCTTCTTCGCCTGACGCCGGATGGCGCGCGCCTTGTGAGCAATTCGGGACAGACTGGGGAAGCTGGGCTGTATACCATCGCCGGCATGGCTACTAACAGCACCCTGCTGTGCATACACCGAGACCCGGCTCAATTGAGTTTGTTGCAGGAACACGGATACGAACTGGTAACCGCAACCAACGGTCACGAGGGCCTGCAACTTTTTATGGCGCGCCCAGTGGACGCAATCGTGCTCGAGTACCACCTGGGCCTTCTGGATGGCACAGTCATCGCCGATGAGATCAAGCAAATCAAACCAGAGGTTCCTATCGTCATGCTCGCCGAAGATGTGGAACTGCCGGAGGGCGTGTTGAAGTCGGTGGATGCGCTGGTGGCCAAGGCCGACGGGCCCCACTTCCTATTAGCGACTGTCCACTTTGTACTGAACGTGAAGCCGGCCCGGAGGCAGACGAGAAAGCTGAAGACTCCGGCCAAAACACATCTACGACGACCTGGCAGATCACGGGCCGGTACGGATTCTTGCCTGGGGCAACGCTGCTGATTTGGCAATCGACCACAGAATCGCGCCCTTTTCGGCCAAGGTGTGGCAAGGCATCCGCAACGGCACCTTCCAGTTCTGAGTTGGATCGTCGACCACTTTCGGTTCCAAATCCGGCCTCTCGAATCGAAAGCTCTTCCACCCGAAGGTTGCACACCTAATGCCCCAAAGCAGTCGCAGTTAGAAGAACTACACTGAAGATGTGAGATATTACACAACCAAAGCGGTCAACGGCGGCACTACATTCAAATGCACCTTCTGCGAGCAGAGCGTGACCACTCTCAATTTCAGCAGCCTGAACGGCAATCGCCGCACGCAAGCCGCAGCAGCGATCAACCAACATGTTGCCTTGTCCCATTTGCCGACGCCGATACCGAATCAGTTCGATCGCCGGCGCGCGCTTTGAAATAGCGTTGCTAGAGCAACATTGACCATCGCTCGAACTGGCTATGTCGAATAATGCAGAAGCGGGACCAGGAACGCTCACCTTGCGGCAGATCTTGTCGGTCCGCTGCCCCATGTGCCGCGCGAAACCGAAAGAGAAGTGCACTCTCAGCACGGGACATCCGTCCACCAAAACACATCTTGACCGAGAACTGGCCGCAGCCAAGGTTTCTCGCCCCGAGAGTTCTGGCCTGGCGGCTTTGCGAACGCTACAGGAAATTACGACCCATGGCCTTCGCGTACTCTTCCAGCACAAATAGGCCAGCTGGTGCCTAGACGACGCCTCGCCGCCCGCTTATCAGGTTGATCACGAGTACCACTAATGCCACAACCAGCAGCAGGTGAATCAGGCCACCGGCTATGTGGAGGCTGAAACCCAGGAGCCACAGAATCACTAGCACAATGAAAATCGTCCAAAGCATGATTGTCTCCCTCGTTGTTTATCCTTGCCGCGCATCTTTGTGTTCGAGCTTAATTCCTGCGAGCGATTTCCCACACTCCATGCAGATTCGTTTGGATCGCGGCGTGATTAGGCCGCAAAATGGGCACATCCGTTGCGAGCGGATTTCCTGAGCCGGGGGTATGAGTATCGTCCGCAGCTTGCCGAGAAAGTCGGCGATGGCCGCCAGACGTCTGCGGAGCCGCTCGCGGAACGGACGACGGAAGCTTTCCACCGATCCACCTTCGTTCTTTGTCCCTATCTAAGCCGGAAAACTGTTCTGCTGTCAGAGGCGATACCGGGAGCAATCCACGAGATTCTCGCCGGACTCAATGCCCACAGGTAACCATGACAGACCCGGGAGCTCCTTTCTGTGCAGGATTGCTCACATTGCACGAAACTCGGCCGATGTTGTTGTTGAAAATGGACAAAAGCGGCTTCCGAGGAGGGCCGCGAAGTGAGCAATTCAGACCAGCCATTCTTTGCGCTGTGAGCGATCATGATGCTGGAGAGGGGGCATGGCCACCCTCTTTCAGGCCCACCGGAGCAAGTCCGCTCCGCGAACTTTCTCCGCGTTCCCCACTGAGTTTCAGGAGGTCGCATGATTCGGCACAAAGTCGATGTTCCGGTAGAACCCACGCCCACAGCGCCGACAGACGGTCTTAAGACTCATCCGAGCGGCCCATCGGCTTCCGAGAACTGTGTGCGGATAAAGTCCCTGGGATTCATCGCGTCCAAGCAGATAAAAATGTACGGCGAGTATTTTGAGCTGGTTTCCGATCCTTTTGTGGAGGGCGATTACGCGGTGGTTAACGCCGTGAGTCGAACTGACCCTACGATACGAACGCTACGGCTTCCGGTGTCAATTCTGCTGGGGTTGGCCAATCGATCTAAGAAACCCGTGAACGTGGCAGGGCTAGAAACTGAGGTGTCACCGAAATCGACGCGCGCGCCTGGAGCGCCAACGCCGCCGAAGTGAGCAATTCAGACCAGCTATTCGTTTCTGCTTAGCCGATGATGAACCTGGAGATGAGCAGTTCTTCTCTCTCTTTCAGGTCTTCTGAGCTAAGTCAGCCCATCTGAAGTTTTCTCCTCTTAGTTCTGTTTCTCCTGAAGGAGCAATTCATGAAAAAGATACTCTCAGCGGTATTGATGGGCTTCATAGGTTTGCTCGGAACGTATGCCTGGGCCAGCTCGGGCCGTGAAGATTCGATTAACCGCCTGCAAAACTCCGTGGATGTTCTGCACGCGATTATGTCCACCCCGGACAAAGGCATCCCTGAGGAAGTGCTGAGCGGTGCAAAATGCATCCTGGTAGTACCAGATCTCATTAAGGGCGGCTTCATTTTCGGCGCTAAGCACGGACGCGGCGTCGCCACTTGCCGTACGGCTGAGGGCTGGAGCGCGCCGGCATTCGTTTCCGTGGGCGGCGGTAGCTGGGGATTGCAGATCGGCGTCGAAGGCGTGGACCTGGTCATGCTGGTCATGAATGACCGTGGCTTACAGCATCTGCTTTCCAGCAAATTCGAGTTGACCGGTGAAGGATCCGTTGCGGCAGGCCCAGTAGGCCGTCATGCCTCCGCGGGAACTGACTGGAAGATGAACACTGAGATGCTGACCTACTCGCGCTCCAAAGGCGTGTTCGCCGGCCTGACTCTCGAAGGTGCAGTCGTGGAGCAGGACAACGATTCCACGCGCGCCATTTATGGCAAGCACATGACGTTCCGCAACATTCTTTCGGGCAAGGTCGCAGCCCCGAAGAGTGCAGATGCGTTCATGAAAGCGATATCCGAGGCCGGCCAACAGGCACGTGTGGCCGAGGCCAACGAAGACAAGAAGTAATTGACGACATCCCCAGCACACCGGGGTTGCACTGGCCGGAACCGGTTGGCGGTTCCGGCCAGTGTAATTGATGTTTAGGGTGACGAGCCGGTCGTTGTTGACAGGGACGGCCGTCTGACGAGGAGACAATATGCGAGTTCATCTAAGAAAGTGTTTTTGGGTGAAAGTGGCTTGCCTAAGTTTTTGGTCTATCGTGGGTTTTGCTCAGTCCGCGGACCTTGCGAACAGTGTCCCTGTGAAGAACGACTCTGCGCAAAATCTGGAGGCATGCAAGGCAGGACGCGACTCCTGCAATCGCTCCAGGTTGAGCCAGCCGGAAGTGGCTGACGTGGCCGTTGCTGCCCACACGCGCAACGTGGCGAACTGCAGGAACGGCTACGCTTCCTGTGATCGTTCGAAACTCACAGAACCAGAAGCGACAGCGTTAGCCGTGGCCGACCACCAGCGTAATGTTGCCGCCTGCAACGACGGTATGCACTCCTGCGACCCCGCCAAACTGACTTCGGCCGAAACGCGAGATTCGTCCCTGGCCGAGCGCCAGCGCAATCTATCCGACTGCAAAGACGGTGTAGGCGCCTGCGATCGCTCCAAACTGACTTCGGCGGAAGCAGGAGCGGTGGACGCGGCCAGGAACCAGCTGAACCTGTCGGACTGCAAAGACAGCACCGGGATCTGCGATCACTCCAAACTGACGGCTGCAGAAAGCAAGGAAGTAGCTGCCGCGGACCATCAGCGCAACGCGCACAATTGTGAAAATGGATGGGACGAATGTGACCGCTCGAAACTCACCTCTCTGGAAGCTGGTCAGACCGCGGTTGCAGACCACCAGCGCAATATCTCCGCTTGCCGGGACGGCCAGGAAACCTGTGATTACTCAAAACTGACTCCCGCAGAAGCCAGGACATTGGCCGACGCCGAGCACAAACGAAATTACGCAGCTTGCTTGAAGGGTTACGGCTATTGCGATCTCTCCCGTCTAACGCCGGCGGAAATCCAGGCGATTCCGGCAGCACAAAAACCGGTGGTTCGCTAACCGTCGTTCCAGCACGCGAAAAGCAAGTGCCCGGGTTCAGGTCGCGTAACGGAACTGGCGGTGTGGGCGCCACGGGAGCGGCCACGTCGCGCGCCCCCTGCAGCATCAAGACCATCTGATTTCCGTTAGCTTTCTGCCGCTCACGTTGTCTGCTGGTGGCTATCGGTGCTTTAAGATCTACCCAGATCTCTATGCACAGTGTTACCGCGGAGCAGACGGAGTGCTCGCAACGCCATCTGCGTTATAAGCGATCACGCGATACTGCACGCCGAAGCCAAGTCCCGCCGGCGGTTTGGGATCGAGCCAGGGAAGATCCGCGTCGGTAACGCATTTGTCACAGATGGTTTCCCACTCCCCGGTGTCTCCCGCCCGGCGTTGGACGCTATAGGTGATCGCGCCTGCAGAGCCACGCCATCCCAACAAGCCCCCCAGAAGCACGGTTGTGAGAATCGGAGGCGGAGGCACAGCGTGGTGCGGAACTGGAGTTCCCGTTATGCGGAAGGCGTGCGCTCGCAGTTGCTGCGTGCGCGCCCGCATGTCGTCCGCCGTATTGACGATCGTATTCATCCCTCCATAGTAAAGCGCCCACCATTGGCCGCTTTCGCCGTTTCTCGCGTATGCCGGATTACTGACGTTCGCCGGAATTGCCTGCCAGCCAAAATTGTCCACGTGGGCCTGCAGTGCCCAGAAACCGTCGCCTGAAATATTTGGGTCGGCTTCCAGTGCATGGAGGACTTCTTCGAGATCGTCTCGCGTCGGCCAGTCGGTTACGTCCCAGCCAAATTCCGTGGCAATGTACGCCTTGCCGTGACCCGTGATCTCAGCCGCGTCTGCGGAGAATGTTTTGGCTGTAGTTTTTGTTCCCGCGCCGATGAGCGCATCCCAGTGCGGATAATATTCCAGCGTAATCAGGTCGGGCGTTTTGGTATCAAGCGAACGCTTATCGAAGCGGAAAATGCCGGTGGAGTCCAGATACAGATGGCGCGAGTCGACTGACTTAATGAATTTGCCGATCGTGTCGGACCAGGCAATGACCGGGCCGAGATCCTTAGATTGTGACGCCAGCAGCACCACGAAGCCGCACATGTTGCAATTCTCCCAAGCCATGATCGTGGGATCGTCTTTGTAACGCAGTCCCGTCAGCGCGTTCTTGTGGTTCAGAACAGCTTCTACGTGTTTTTCATAGGCCTGAATCATTTCAGGGTCGGTAAAGAAGTCACTGAAGTTCTTTTTGTGCAGCCACTCCACGTATTGGCCAATGCCGCCGCCCGAACAGGTTGCGCAATCGCCCACCAGAGTCATGATCAACCGGACTCCGCGCTTTTGCGCCGCTGCGATCGCATAGTCGATGGAGGCGAACGCCTCCTGATTGAATACGCCAAGCTTCGGCTCGATGCAGAGATCGCAACCAACGGAATCACCCATGGTCTGCGAACGGACGACTCTGGCGCCCATTTCTTTAGCGGTGTCCATCGCATCGTCGATTTCGAAGCGGCTCGGGTAACGCGGGCCTACGGGATCGTGCGGGCCATAGGCTTCTAGACCGAGCCATTCGATATTCGGGCCGCTATAGCGGAAGGGCTTGCCAGCGAGCAGCAGTCTGGATCCGGAGCGCGTCACGAACTCGGATGATTGATCTTTGGCCTCGACCTTGGACGGGCGCGATTCCTGGGGGAAAGCGAAGGCAGAACAAGCCAGAAGGAATGTGAGAAGGGCAACAATTGTCTTTTGCAAACGTCGGCTGAAAAGGGTGCGACGCGGGTACTGTGACTTTTGTGGGCGCGGGGAGCTTTGCTTGGGCAAAGGGAGCCTCCAGTTCGGCAGGTATTGTACGTCAGTCTTACTCGCCTTCTTGGGGCGGAACGCCGCCCTTCACCGCGCCTTTCAAATCCAAAGTGCGCATCAACCGCAGCAAAGAGTTGGGATGCAGCCCCAGCGCGTTGGCTGCTTCGATATAGCCGCCGTGGGCTTGTTGCAGGGCCTGCAAGATGATCTGCCTCTTGAAGTTCTTGATGGCGACATGGAAGTTGGTCGCCCCTGTCGCTACCGGCAACCCGGCTTCAAGCAGAGACTCGGGCAAATCTTCGGGCAGGATGGTGGTGGTCGAACCCAACACCAGAGCGCGCTCAATTGCGTTTTCCAGCTCGCGCACGTTGCCGGGCCAATCGTAGCTGGCCAGTAGAGCTCCTGCCTCGGCCGACAATGGTTTGCTGCGGGTGTTGCATTTCCGGCTCGCTTTGGTGATGAAGTAGCCGGCCAGCTGCGGAATATCCTCACGCCTTTCGCGCAACGCCGGCATGGTGAGCGCGACCACATTCAGCCGGTAGAACAGGTCGCGGCGGAAACTTCCGGCCTTCACCGACTCCGACAAATTCACATTGGTGGCTGCGATCACTCGCACGTCCAGCTTAATGGGGCGCGTGCCGCCCACCCGCTCGAACTCCCGTTCCTGCAGCACGCGCAGCAGCTTGGCCTGCAGGCTGGGAGCAAGCTCGCCCACCTCGTCGAGAAAAATGGTTCCGCCCTCCGCCGCTTCCATTCTTCCCTTCTTCTGGGCGTTGGCTCCGGTGAAAGCGCCTTTTTCGTGTCCGAAAAGTTCGCTCTCTAACAAAGACTCGGTGATCGCGGCGCAGTTGATAGCGCCGAAGGGGCGGGCCGCCCGGGGACTGTTGCGGTGGATGGCGCGTGCCACAAGCTCTTTGCCAGTTCCACTCTCCCCCAGAATCAGAACGTTCGACTCGGTGGGCGCAACCCGGCGAATGAAATCGAACACCGCCTGCATGCGGGGCCCGCTGCCCACCATGTTGTGTTCCAGATTGATTTCCGCGCGCAGGTCCTCGTTCTCCTGCTGCAACCGCTCCCAGCGGCGCACGTTCTCAAGCGCCAGGCTTGCCATGCCGGCCACAGCGGTCATCACTTGCAAATGATCTTCATCAAAGCGCTCCGCCGGCTTTCTGGTGTCGAGATAGATCACGCCCGCCACTTTGCCTGAATCCAGCAGAGGCACGCAGAGAAGAGAACACACACCCAATTCACACACCGTGCCGATTTCACGGATGGCCTTGTTCCCGGACACATCGCTCACTACCAGGCCGCGGCGGTCGTGCGTAACCTGCCGCACAATGGTTTGGCTCACCTCAACCGCGTGGCCGGGACCGCGCACGCGGTCCCAGGCGACGGCTGAACTCGGGCCTTCCGGATGGTCGAAGAGCAGCACCGCGCCGCGCTCTGCCGGCACCACATCGAATACCAGACCCATCAGTTGCCACTGCAGCGACTCGAGATTACGAATGCCACCGATTCCAATCGCCACCTTCATCAGCGTGTTCAAGTCGCGGGCCAAGCGGGTAGACTCGAGCGGGCTTTCGATCACTCTCTCCGGCGCGGCAGCAAGGTCCTTTTCCGGATGAAGAAGGACCGCGAAATTCTCATACCCGGCGGTTTCGGTGAAGAGCACAGGACTGGTCTGCGGACGCACTTCGCTTCCCTCGAGCAGAAAAGCGAGCAGCGAGTTGCCGATGCAGATTTGATCCCCATGATTTAGGCGCTGCTCGGCGACGGGCATACCGTTCACATAGGTTCCGTTCTGGCTTTCAAGATCGCGGATGGTGAACTGCCCGCTCTTGCCAACCAGCACGCAATGGCGGCGTGACAAGGCGGCGTCGGCGGCCGATAGCTGATTTGAAGACTCGCGTCCGATCGACACTTCTCCCTCGGGCAGCACGAAAGCTATGCCCTGAAACGGACCGGCGATACCCGCAAGCCTGGGATTCATGGAATGTCCTGGTTGCTGTTTAGCACATTTCGCCTCTCTTCGCATATGGGCAACCCAGACCTTTCACCGCAGAGCCCGCGGAGAGCGCCGAGCTTTGCCCCCCAATTAACCGGAGCGCGGGTGAACGTTAACCGTTGGGTTAGCGAAAGCGTGCTTCGGCGAAAGACGGGTCCTGCTGTTATGTGGGACCCAAAAGGCAAGCTCACGGAAATCAATGCCTTACAGTCACCAGCAGACTCCTCCGCGGACGCTTTCAACTTTGGCACACCACCTGCCTTAGCAAAGGTGACAACGGTTTCAAAAAAACGGCGGCGATAAAAAGGAGGATTTATGAAAAAGCAAATGTTCGTTCTAATCGGCCTGGCCCTGATGCTGTCGAGTGCACTCGTCCACGCCCAAACCATCGCAATGAAGGCCAACGTGCCTTTCAACTTCATCGTCTCTGGCAAAGCGCTTCCCGCCGGAGAATACACGGTTCAGACCCTTTACGGCGGCGAAGTGCTGTTGATCCAGGGCGGAGGGAACACGGTGAGCGTGGTTTCATCCCACCGCTGCGAATCGGCCACGGCGTCAAATAATTCCAAGCTGATTTTCCGCCGCACTCAGGGGACCTATTTCCTGACCCAGGTTTGGTCCATGGGTAGCACCGCAGGGCGAGAGCTCCCCAAGAGCCACCCGCAGAGAGAACGTGAGCTGGCACAGAACGCCCCCGTGGTGGTGCTTGCAGAGTAGGTTTTAACCGGCATGCCTGTGACGCTGGGGCAGCGTCACAGGTTGTTTTAACGAAAAGGGCGCCACGCGCGCCCTTTTTGGTTTTTGGATGCGGATGAAGAGGCTGCCCCACCTTTCGCGATTTTCGAAAGGTGGGTACCACGAACCTCTGTGCCAAGACAGAAGAGTCTTGCTGGCCGCGATGGTCTTCTCGCTCGGGATTTTAGCCACGAACTCCCACCCTTGCAGAAACGCAAGGGTGGGCCAGCCTTTGTGTTTAGATGCCCAAGTTACAGGGCAGCGCACACCGCCTTGACCTGTGTATACAGCTCCAGCGCGTCGTGGCCCATTTCCCTGCCCCAGCCCGACTGCTTGTAGCCGCCAAATGGTAGCGCTGCGTCGAAGACGTTGTAGCAATTGATCCAGACCGTCCCGGCTTTTAGCTGGGCGGCGACACGATGGGCTTTGCCGATGTCGCGCGTCCAGACTCCCGCGGCCAGGCCGTAAACCGTATCGTTCGCTCGGATCACCAGATCCTTGGGATCGTCGAACGGAATCGCCGCCACCACCGGCCCAAAAATTTCTTCGCGCATTACTTTCATGTTTTCGGTCGTATTCACCAGCACCGTGGGCTTCACGAAATAGCCTTCGTCGCCATGACGCGCACCGCCTGTGGTCGCCTTGGCGCCTTCCGAAATACCTGACTCGAGGTAGCTGCAGACCTTGTTCAATTGTTCTTCTGAAACCAGCGGACCCATATCGTTGGCCGCATCCCAGCCCGGACCTACTTTAATTTTCTGGGCTTCCTGAGACACGCCATCGACCACTTTGTCGAAAATCGACTTCTCGACGTAGAGGCGCGATCCGGCACAGCAGCATTGTCCATGATTGAAGAAGATCGCCATCGAGGCGCCTGCGATGGCCGCATCCACGTCGCCATCGGCAAAAACCACGTTGGGCGACTTCCCGCCCAGCTCGAGCGAAACCTTCTTCAAGTTCCCCGCCGCGGCCTGCACAATCAACCTGCCCACTTCCGTCGAACCCGTGAAGGCAATCTTGTCAACATTGGGATGAGCGGCCAGCGCTGCGCCCGCAGTTTCACCGTATCCCGGAACGATATTCACTACGCCGTCGGGAAATCCGGCTTCCTGAATCAGCTCGCCCAACCGTAGGGCGGTCAGCGGGGTTTGTTCGGCCGGCTTGAGAATCACCGTGCATCCCGCGGACAAAGCAGGCGCGAGCTTCCAAGCCGCCATCAGCAACGGGAAGTTCCAGGGAATGATCTGACCAACCACACCGATCGGTTCGCGCAGCGTGTAGGCAAGATATTTGCCGGGCATGGAAAGCGGAATGGTGTTGCCTTCGATCTTGGTGGCCCATCCTGCCATGTAGCGGAACATGTCCACTACGAGGGGAATATCAGCAACGCGCGCGATCTTCAGCGGTTTGCCGTTATCGAGCATCTCCAGTTCGGCAAATTCTTCGAGATTTTCTTCCACCAGATCGGCCAGCTTCCAAAGCAGACGGCCGCGTTTCGAAGGAGTCATCTTGGGCCACGCGCCGGATTCGAAAGCAGCCCGCGCGGCCTTCACGGCCCGGTCGATATCTTCGCGGTCGCCTTCGGCTACGCGCGCCAGCACTTCACCGGTCGCGGGATTGTAGGTGGGAAAAGTCTTTCCCGAGGCGGCATTGACCCATTTCCCGTTGATGAGCATCTTGCGGTCTTTGCTCACAAAGGCCGTGACTTTATCCTGCTGAATATTCGACAGTGTCGTTGCCATCGTTTCCTCCTCAATCGGAACTCTTGCTTATAGCCGTGAGTTTGCCGTGGTGCCGCGATCGAAAACGTTCAAGGACATGAGAGTCGCTCTCTCCGAGCCGGTACCCGGATCTTCCGCAAAACAGGGATGAATTGGTCGCAGGCTGTCCAAGCGAAAACAAGCCCTAAGGCCGAGTTACGCTTTAACTGGTTTACTGCACGCAAATGGCGATGTCAACTCGATTTCAGGTCAGGAAAACCGGTTAACCACAAAGGACTCGAAGTTCCACGAAGGCTTCGGTTTCAAGGATTTCCTTCGTGTACCTTAGTGATCTTTGTGGTGAAGTTCTGTCCTCGGTGGCTACTGCGCGGGAGGAAGCCGCTTTACATCACCGCTTCAACGCCCGCGCGGTTAGCTTGGCGGCACTCGCGGATTTCCTGAATGGAAGAAGTAACAATCGGCGTGCGGTATTCGGGATGATGAAATTCCAAGTGCATGCCCCGGCCGACAAAATGCAGCTTCAACATCGACCCGCCCCAAGTGGAGCCCGCGATCACCACCAAAACCGGTTCCGGGCAATATTGGGGATGACCGGAAAGCAACACATTGCTGCGTCCCAGCAGGACCGCGGTGTAGCAATGATTCTGCGTGCGGATCTGAAGCACCGTCGCGGGCGGAAGCTCTTCCAGGTAGACGCCACCCTCAATTTCTGATTGCACAATATTGTGGTTTACCTCATCGCTGAGGTTGGGATGGGGTTCGAAAAGTGGAGATCCATGGGCCACAAATCTAGTGCAATGATAGCAAGAGATAGACCGCAAAAACATCGAATTGGTAGCGTCTAGCGGTGAACCTGGCACTTTTGGGCAGTTACGTCGGTGATGGGCACGCGGATTCCCCTTATTTCTTGATCAAATTCGTGTGGCTGGCGACGCATTGCCAGGTGAAGTTGTGGTAAATCCAGGTGTCGGTAAACCGACCGTAATGCTCGAACGGCTCACGCTTGTAGGTTCCCTTAGTGTGGTAAACCCCAACCACAACTGCCACATTTTCGTAAGGAAATACTTTCACGTTTTCGTTTGCAATCAGGGTGGCGTGATACGCCGGGTCCTTCAGGTCGGCGAGAAACTGCGCCTTATTCATCACCGTGCCGTCGTAGTCGGTATAGACGAAGTTTTCTCCGATCAGGTCTTGCAACGCCCGGGCGTCGTGATGGAGTTGCGCCTGGTTCCAAGCGTTTTCCAGAGCGATGAGCTTGCTCTGGTCGGCAGCGGGATTGTTGGAAACGTTCTGCCCAACCGCTTGCGGAACTGCCGCCAGCGCACAACCGACGAGCCAGATTCCGAGGCGCGATCCAATTCTCGCGAGCCCTTTGTGGCGGACTTTCATTCTAAGAGTGACCTCCGGAAGTTCTGTTTTCGCTGCAACCGGGGACGTTGCGGCCTGCGCCGAGCACCGCCCCGTTCCAGCCATGATCGCGCAGGTATAGCCGCAATTCTAGTAACCGGGGTCATACGCTCGGTTGCCGGTGTCAGCAGACAGTTCAGTGCCTACGTCCGGGGGCAAGGCTCCGCCTTTGCGTGTTTGAGGCGCACCAATTCTCTACGAACCAACGTTGACGATGATCGGTAGGGGATGGCTAAGTCCCGTGGTCGTGGTAGCCGTCACTGTTGAATGATACTGACCGGGAGGCGTTCCCGGATCGCCAGTGCTGCCTCCGCTGTTGCTGCTTCCACCACAACTGACCGACGTAAGAACGAAAGCGCACACTGCCACAGAGAGCAATGCACCCAATCGCCTCCGTTTGGCTGGGAGGCCGAAGAAAAGCACGGCGGCAAAGGCAAATCCGAACCCGGTAGTCCATCGATCGAATCGATGGAGCGAGGCGGTTCGCGGGGCAGTGGTGGCAACCGTCAAGGTGACTTGCCCGCTGCCCGTGAGCGAGGCTGGAGTGAAACTGCACCGGCTCTCCGGCGGAAAGCCACTGCAGGACGCGGAACTGAGGTTGATGGTGCTGTTGTAGCCGGGATTGCCGGTAATGGTAATCGCCAGTGTGCCCGATGCTCCCGGCGCGCTGATGACCAGGTTGCTGGCTCCCGCGGAAACCGAGAAGTCCGGTTCCACGCTGACGGTGACAGGCGCAGAGGTCGAGCCGGTGTAGTTGCCGTCTCCTCCGTATTGCGCCGTAATGGTGTCCTGGCCGTTTGGCAACTGGTTTGTGGAGAAATTGCCAGTGACCGTAAACAGGCTTCCCGTTTGCGAAGCGAGGGCAACTGGAGCACTTCCCAGCGGAGTGGCGCCGGAAAAGAAACTGACCGTGCTGCTGGGCGGATTTCCGAAATTAGCGGCAGCGGTTACGGTCGCGGTGAGTATAACGTTGGTCCCCTGGGCAAGGTGGGATGCGCCAGCAGAAACCGCGGTTGTGGTCGAGGCTTCGGCCACCGTAATGCTGGCCGGCGAAGAAGTACTCTGCTTGAAGCTCGCATCCCCAATGTACCGGGCAGTAATGGAGTGCTGCCCGCCCTTCAGCGTTAGAATGCCCTGCGGGGTTGAGGTGTTGCCTTCGCTGTTCAGTGCGAATTCTCCGACTGATGCTGTGGTGTCTTCAAAAAAGACATCCCCCGTCGCTGTCCCAATCCCGGATTTTCCGGTCACATCCGCCCGCAAATAAACGAAACTCCCGTAAGGCACGTTAGCCAGGGACAGCGAATTTCCGTTTTGGTCGAAGGCCTGAGCGGTAATCGTGGTGGTGCTGGGCTCAGATGAGATGGTAATGGTTGGCGTTTGCGCGGAGGTGCTGGCCGCGTACGTCCCGTCGCCCGAATAGCGCGCTGCGACTACGTAGTTGCCGCCGGGCAGAGAGTTTATGGTGGAAGAAACCGATCCATTGGTCAGAGGAAACAGGCCGAGCCCAGTCGGCGCGACGCTCGCTCCGTTCACAAATGGCAGCAGGGAAACGTCGCCAGTGGGTGTTCCACCGGCAGTATTCGGCGTAACCGAGATGTTCACATTCACTGGCGAGCCGTGAGTGATGCTGGTCAAGGGGCTGAGTGACAAGGTGGTGGTGGTCGGATTGAAGGTTGCCGAACTCCAGGCGTTCGCCAGGTTGGTCACGTTTACCGATCCAAGCCCAGTTGCCCGATCGTAGCCCGCGTTGCTGGTGTACTTTGCGCCGGGCGCGCCATAGCCCACTTCTCCGGGGACTGCATTGTTGCCGACGGTGACATCGTTAAAGACGCAATTGGAGGCTGGCAAGGTGGCAGTGCTGGAACCGTTGCACTGCGAAAGCGTCTCCTGCGACGCCAGCCGATAAAGAACGTAATTCGCCTGTCCCTGACGGGGGCTGGGTGGTGGGTTGGGGCCCTGGCTCACTTTGTCCAGAATCAGCGCCATGATACCGGCGAAGGACGGCGCCGACGCCGAAGTGCCCGAGATGAAATAAATGAAGTTGTCTTCACAGGAACCCTCGAAGCAGAGCAGATACGCGTCGTGGAAGGCGGCCGTCAAAGACACATCGGGCTGATCACGCGCGGCATCATTAGGAATTCCAGTGACGCCTGCCTGCCACGATGGCTTGGAGAAAAAAGCGCTCGCTCCGCCGCCCCCGGCAGCAATGTTGGCGTTCGCGCTGCCGCATGTGGAAACGGCACAGCTCTCGTTCCAGACATTTTCCGGAATATAGGAAATCGCTGTCTCGGAAAGCGGCAACAATGAAGTCCAGTACCTGCTGCTTTGCGCCCCTTCGTTGAAAATCGTGCCGCCGACGGCCACGTTAAAGGGAGTAGACGCCAGATAGTTTACCGACGTCGGTCCGGTCGCGACTTGTTCAAAGTTGGGATTGTCGCAACCTTCTGCTCCCGCGTCGCCGGTCGAGATTGTGTAGGTGATCCCTTGTGCCGCAGCCTGTTCGGCGAGTGTACCCTGCGCGGCAATTTCGGCGCCACTATGCACTGCTTCGCAGGAACCGAAGCTCTCGGTCATGACGTCCGCCGAATTGTTATCGATGATGAACACCTCGGAGAGATCCACTCCGTCCGTAGTGTTGGTGGAACTCGAGACCACCAAGTTCACGCGTGCCCCGGGTGCCAGAGCCGAAGACCAGGTCGTATCCAGGAGAGCCTCTGCCTCTTCGCCGCCGCCGAGATTCCCGGGATCCGGGCCATTCAGCACCACCGTCAGGCCAGCTGTATTAATTTCGAAAGCGTTATCGAAGTCGAACACATCGAATAGGTTGACGTTGGTTCGACCCACCACCCCAATGGTCACACCGTTACCGTTGGTGCCGCTCTGGTACAACGGATTGATGTTGTAGATCTGGGCGTAATCCTGCGGTCCCAACGCGTGCGTGGTCGGATTGGGAAACGTCACCTGCGGCCGGGTTCCATGCGCGAATGTGGCCGGAACTTTTTCCAGCCGGCTGATCTGCGGCTTCTTGAAAAAATTGTGCAGCGTCGCAACCCCGGCCACCACGGGCCCCAGTGCCGCCGGAATTTGCGGATCACTGGCGTTTGCCCAATGCTCTTCTCCGTTCACGACGTATTTATGGATCGCAGTGTGAAATGTTTCCTGCACCTGCGCGGCAGTCCCTGAGAACTCGACGATAGAGCGACCCTTGGTGACTTGAATGGCCTGAAAACCGTGGCCTTGCAACCATGAGGTCACCGTCTGTATGTCTTGATCACCGGGCCCGAACTGCCTGCCGAATTGTTCCGGGGTCAACCACTTGTGGTAGCTGGGTGATGCTTTGTCCTGCTGGTCGTCAAGCAATCTCAGGAGAGCAGTTTCTTGTTCCTGGCTGCGTTTCAGAACCAGCAGCATGCGTTGCGCCGGAAGATCGGGCGGGGCTGCTCCGCGGTCGAATTCGGCCCGCGCCAGGGGATAAGTGTTTCCGGGCAGTGGAATTAATTGGCCTTCATCCACAGGCTGGACGATGAGCGGCTGTGCCGAGCCCTGCCCCCAAGCCAGCGCTGGAACAAAAAGGATTAGGAAGACAGACAGTACTCCTAGTGAGAGACGCGTGGCGGCGGAAGGCATATCACTTCTCCTGGGTCGGGGTCTACCAGCACCAGACCGCCCGGGCGGGCGGGCGAATTCCTCAGCAAAGCCAACCGTAAACCGTAAGACAAGACCCCCTCGTCCTGCCGCGTCTAGGGCAATCGGCTTGCTTTGCGCTCTGCACCGATTCCGGTGCAGAGCGCTGGTTGGTCGCCCATCATATCCCAAAGCGTGGGAATGTAAAGTGCTAGGATTTCCGGTAGTGTCCTCATTCGAATTCACCGAACCTTTTTCGGCTGGATCAGTTCCGTCCGCTGCGGGTGAATAACGACTCCGTGCGTGG
The DNA here is from genome assembly GCA_963765285.1 of Terriglobia bacterium. GTDB lineage: Bacteria > Acidobacteriota > Terriglobia > Terriglobales > Acidobacteriaceae > CAVWZH01. Next base: position 209,173 of record CAVXVR010000004.1, on the reverse strand, counting down.
GCATTGGCACGGTTTATGATGCCCATGAGGAGAGCCTCATGAACACGAAAAAGCCTCTGACGTCTATCAACCACCTGGTACCAGAACTGCCTGTGACAGATGTTGAACGCGCGCAGCAGCACTATCGGGATGCACTCGGTTTCGAGATTGGCTGGCTCTATCCTGGCAAAGAAATCGGGGCCGTATCACGCGGAAACGTGGCCATATTCTTTCGGAAGAGAGCTCTGCCATTTGAGCCTGCGATTCATTGGGCGTTCGCTGAAAATATCGACGCGACGTGCGAGGAGTTGCAAGCACTAGGCGCGAACATTGTTGAGCCTCTAGAAAAGAAGCCCTGGGGGTTAAGGCAGTTCACCGTTGAGGATCTCGATGGAAACCGGTTCTATTTCCACCACTGACGAGTGCGGCGGTTAACTTAAACGAGTCACAGTAAATTAGGACGCTACTGACCTGGGCAAGCCTTGGGCTTGACAGCGCCGACGCTCCACACAGAATGCGCTCTCCACATTTCGATCGAAGGGTGCTCAATGCTTAGCCCGCTCCGCAAAGTTTGCGCCATGCTGCTTCTGGTTCCAGCCATGTCAGCCCAAGATCGCTCTCACGCCCGCTCCATGGTGATCACGCGCGACGGCATCGTGGCCACCAGCCATGTGCAAGCCTCCGTCGCCGGCGCTCAAGTGCTGGCGCGAGGCGGCTCCGCGGTGGATGCGGCGATTGCCGCCAACGCCGTCCTGGGTGTGACTGAACCCATGATGAATGGCATCGGCGGAGACTTGTTTGCCATCTATTGGGACGCGAAAAACAGGGAGCTCTACGGACTCAATGCCAGTGGCTGGGCGCCTCAAGGTCTCAGCATCCAATATCTGGAGGCGAAGGGCGCGGCTAAAATGCCCGAGTTCGGCATTGATTCTGTCACCGTGCCCGGGGCGGTAGCAGGCTGGCAGGCGCTGCACGAACGCTTCGGCCATTTGCCCTGGAGAGATTTATTCCAGCCGGCCATCTTTTACGCCGAGAAGGGCTATCCGGTTCCTGAACTAATTCACGCGTTCTGGGAAGATCCCGACGCCGATCTTCGCCACGACCGGGAGAGCCAACGGGTTTTCTTGCCCCACGACAAAGTCCCGGGCGTAGGAGAAATTTTTCAGAACCCCGATCTAGCGCGATCTCTCCGCCTGATCGCGGAACAGGACGCCGGCGCTTTTTACCGGGGCGAAGTTGCACAGGCCATCCTGCGTACTTCTCAGGAGTTGGGCGGGACGATGTCTGCCGCCGATCTCTCCGAATTTACTCCGGAATGGGTAGAACCGATCTCGACGACCTATCGCGATTGGACGGTCTATGAGCTTCCGCCCAACGGCCAGGGCATGGCGGCGCTGGAGATGCTCAACATCATGGAAACTTCGCCGCCCTCGCCGGACGGCCCGCTGAGCGTGGCGGAACTTCATAAGAAAATCGAGGCGATGAAGCTGGCCTACGCCGATCTGGCCAGATACGACGCTGATCCGCGGTTCGCCAAAGTGCCAGTCAAAGGGCTGGTGTCGAAGGCCTACGCCAAAGAGCGAGCGAAACTCATCGATCCCGGCAAGGCCAATTGCGAGGTTGGTCAAGGCGCCCCTCCGTTCAGTGAGACAACCTACCTTTCCGCAGTGGACCACGATGGCAACATCGTTTCGTTGATCCAGAGCAACTACAACTCTTTCGGCTCCGGCATTACTGTACGCGGTATGGGATTTCTGCTACAGGATCGCGGCGCACTCTTCACGCTTGATCCCACCCACCCCAACGCCTTGGCGCCCCGCAAACGTCCGTTTCATACCATCATTCCGGCATTCATGGAACACGGAAGCCAGCAAATAGGTTTCGGAATCATGGGCGGCGCGAACCAACCGCTGGCCCACGCGCAGTTTGTTTCCAATGTGGTGGATTACGGCATGAATATCCAGGCGGCACTGGAAGCAGCCCGCTTCACCGTCAGTCCGAAGCGCGGGTGCAACATTCGAATCGAATCGCGGGTAGCCCCTGAGGTTGTGCAACAGCTTTCGACCATGGGGCACAAGCTGGAGGTCCAAAGGGAATACTCAACCGTGATGGGGCGAGGCCAGGCGGTGATGCACGATTCGGCTGCGAAACTGAACTACGGGGCATCCGATGCTCGGGCGGATGGCTCCGCGGAGCCCGAGCCGCCGCCCCTTGTTTGGTAAGTAGCAAGATTCCACCAGAATTCAGCCCCAAATAAGAAGCGCCCCAACGACTCATTAGAGTCTTGGGACGCCCGAACAGCCCTCCCCCAGAACTGCTCGAGAGTGAAATTACGCCTGAGGAGGCTGACTGTAAATCCCACGGACGTGCCAAGGACTAGCACGAATTGGCTATGGGTCCCGGCAGCGGTTATGCACAGTTTTCGCAATTTTCGAGGTTCGCGGGCTCACATTCTGCTTGCGCCTCATCGGCTGGTTTGGCAAGCTGGTCGCGGAGTTCGGGCATCCGATTAGAGATTGATCACCATGACTCGCCAGGTTCCGACTTGGAAGAACGCACGCAAAAGCTTGTTGCAAGTGTGCAGTCATTTGCATACGTTGCGATCAAAGAGCACGGAAATTCGAGATAAAGTCTTTGTATTCAACATGGTTGAATCGTCCCAGTTTGGAAGTCAGCATGCACTAGGACCAGTGGTATTTTGCGTGGCTCTAGTTGTGCGACGGCCTTTCTGTTGTGGGGTCGCGAGAGACAGAAAACTAAGGCACCTGTTCAGGAGGAAGTTATGAGGCGAGTAGTTCTGTTGGCGATTCTGGCTTTGGCACTGCCAGTCGCGGCTTTTGCGAATGGCATCGATTTTGGCAATAGCACCGGTACGGTTAAGACCAATAGCTCCGGCGGCGTAACCGTCACTTCCGTTCTCAAGACGGTCGACAACTACGGCGGTTTGGGCAACCTGGCTGGGACCAACTTGGGCTCGGTCAGCATCGTTACCGGCGGCGTAATCAGCGGCAGCCTGGCAAACGGAGCGACTCTTGGGCCGGGAACCATTACCATTACCGGTAACGGTTCAGACGGGCTTCCGAACGGCGCGCTTTTTAGCGCGACATTCACTTCGGCAACTTGGACGTTGGAACCGCAGCTCAACGGCCAGAACGAGTACTTCCTGACGGCAGTGTTCAACAACGGTTCCACTTTCCAGACCACATTTGCGATCCCCGGCCATGGTTTCTTCGGTGGATCGGCGAGCCTGGCCAGTGGCGACACCCAAGTGAACACGGTCCCAGAACCTGGTACGCTGGGCTTGTTGGGTACGGGTTTGGTCGGGATCGCCGGTCTGGTGCGGCGTAGACTGAAAATTGCATAAGTTGCCAGCTTAGCGGTTTTTGCCAACAAAACCACTTCGACTCATCGGCCCCGCCACTCAGTGGCGGGGTTTTTCATTGCCCCGGGGAGGGCCGTGCGCCTTCAAGGTCGCGAGCGGGTAATCTCACCCGCAGCGAACCCCACAGACCCTCCTCCTCGACGTAAGGCCCGCCTTGTTAGCCGGTTACAGCCGATCGAAATCACACCACACAGCTTGCCGTAGTTACCCACGTAATCGCATCTGCCGGGATTGCCGTTGACGCCCCCGGCAGGGCTGCTTAAATTCGCGGAAGGGGGTTGCATGAAGGATATTCATGAGGTTCTGCGCCGGAAGCAAGCCAAGTACGCCCAGCTCGGCAAACAGATCGAAGCGCTCCAGCAGGCAGCAGAAAAGCTGCGGGAAGTAGCTCCCCTGCTCGCCGAGAGTGAGGATGATGACGCTTCGGTGTTGCCCGAAATGGATGATCAGCCCAGCGCGATGGCCGCCAAGGCTGGCTCGGCTTCAAACCCGCAGCCCGCAGCCGCCAAGCCCGCAACCCGCGTTCCGCGCTGGCCATAATCGAGACCGCGGCGCGAGACGAGGCAACATTGGTTCCCATGACGTTCCAGTCGCTTTTGGTTTCAAAAGACGAGCAGGCCACTGCCGTGCTGACTCCCGTGCTATCGGGATTCGGCTTGGGCAACCAAGCCTGCGGATATCCGGACGCGCTCTGTCGTCTTACCGAACAGAAATTTGATCTGGTGATCGTAGACTACGACGATCCTCACAGCGCAGCCCTGGTGCTGCAAAACGCCTATCAGGCATCCTCCGACGGCCACGCCCTTACGGTTGCTTTGCTGAGCGATAAGACCAAAGTTCGCAACGTATTCGGCGCGGGAGCTAATTTCGTCCTTTACAAACCGCTCAGCGCGGCACAGTCCGAAACCACCCTGCGCGCCGCCACGGCGTTGATGAAGCGGGAACGCCGCCGCGCTTTTCGCGTCTCGGTACAGCTGCCCATGCAGATCCGGGTGCAGAACGGCTCAGAAATGGAAGGCATTCTGCTTGATCTGAGTGAAGAAGGCCTGGATTTATTGGCGGCGCAGCCGCTCTACCCTTCGGCCAGCCTCGCCGTTCAATTCAGCCTTCCCGGAGGAAACAACGCAATCGAGGCGCGCGGCGAAGTCGCCTGGGCAAATCCCAATGGCGAATCGGGCGTTCGCTTTGTCGACTTGTCAGAAGGACTTCGTTCCACACTGAAAGCCTGGGTTGCCGTCAACGCTCCCGAGCTTCCACCCGAAGATTCCGAACCGGTGGCGCACTGCAAATTGACCGACCTCAGCCTGGGCGGCTGTTATGTGGAAAGCGAATCACCGTTCCCGGAAAACTCCAGAATCGTTTTGTGTTTGAAGGTGGATGACCTTGAAGTGCATGCCGAAGGCACGGTGCGGGTGATGCATCCCAGTTTCGGCATGGGAATCGAATTCGCCTCGCGCACGCAGGAGCAGCGCGACCAAGTGGGCACGTTCATCGCCTCCCTGACCAGCCAACCGGGCGTGTTGCCCGAATTGCTGATTTCGCCCCACGCGCTGGTGGCGGGCGATGGCGACAACAATCCGGGAAGTACCGCCGCCGGGCCTTCTCCTGAATCTGCTGGCGGCGAATCGGAAGATTCGCTGCTGGATTTATTGCGCCACCACGAATCACTCGGCCAGGAAGAATTCCTGGAGCAACTTCGTAAACAGCGAAGTTCCGAGGAAGTCGCGTCCTCCTAGCCTCGCCTTCCCACCTCGCGTTCTAACCCCAAAACTGTCCAATGCATTTTCCCAAAAACCAAAAGGCTCACGCGCCGTCTCTCGCGTGGGCCTTTTAGCGCCCCTCGTGGGCTTGCTCCACCTCGTTAGTGGTTGCAGTGTAACCAGCCGAGTTGTACGAGATATTGCGTGGAAATGAATTTGCGGTAAAAATCCGTGGGATTTTTCCACAAATCCGTGGCGAAAGTTCCCTCTGTGCTGCTTAACCGACTTATGAGGATTTGCCCACATCGCCTTGAGTAAGCAACAATTCCCCTGCGGAGCATCTCCCGTTGGAGGAAATCGCTGAGTCAAGTCGGTTCTCATCCTGTTGCGCTGGTGCGGCCTACACTGCTGGCGCCCACCCATGCGAGGCTCACGCTCGGAGTACTCCTGATCATTGCCGCGGCAGGGTTGGCCGTGGTTCTGCCCTTTTCGTTCTTCGGCATTCCTTCTGGCCACGACTTCGAGTTTCACATGAATTCCTGGATCGACGTTTCCAGCCAGTGGAAGCAAGGCATCCTTTATCCCCGCTGGGCCCACCTGGCGCAGTGGGGCTTCGGTGAAGCGCGATTCACTTTTTATCCTCCCGCTTCCTGGACGTTGGGGGCGTTGCTCGGGGTGATTTTGCCCTGGCGGTTCGTGCCGGTCGTTTACATCTGGATCGTCCTCACGCTCTCCGGGTGCTCGATGTTCATTTTGGCGCGGAACTGGCTGGGGCGGCGTGATGCTGTTTTTGCCGCGGTTCTGTATGCCGTCAATCCGTACTACCTGATTGTGGTTTACTGGCGAAGCGCGTTCGCCGAGCTGCTGGCAGGAGCGTTATTGCCTCTGCTGGTGTTGTATGTGCTCCGCCTGGAACGCGACGGACGGCGGGCCGCGTTGCCTCTCGCGCTGGTGTGCGCAGCCGCCTGGCTGACCAATGTTCCGGCTGCCGTCATGGTGAACTTCTCCCTGCTCTTGTTGCTGGTCGTACAGGTCTGGCTTCGCCGCGATCCGCGAGTCGTGCTTTGGGCAGGGTTCGCGGCCGGGTTGGGCGCAGGCCTCGCCGCCTTTTATCTTGTGCCCGTGGTTTTCGAGCAAAGCTGGGTGCAAATCGCCCAGGTGCTCTCGCCGGGCGTCCGGCCGCAAGACAATTTTCTTTTTACCCATACCGCCGATCTAGATCACTACCGCTTCAATCTTTTGGTCTCGCTCGCGGCAGCGTGGGAAATAATCTTGGTCGCGGCGGCGGCCTTCTATTCCCGGCGCTGGAAGAAGCGTGCCCCGCGGCTTTGGTGGGCCCTGGCGGCGTGGGGCGCCGTTGCTGCCGGTCTGACGTTTCGCTTTACGTCCCTCGGTTGGCGATTTCTTCCCGTGCTGCGCTATGTGCAGCTCCCCTGGCGCTGGCTGCTCTGTCTGAATGTCGTTTTCGCGCTGCTGGCGGCCATGGCCTGGAAGCGCTGGCCGATGCGTCTGCTGGTTTACGGCGCCATGCTGGTGGCGCTGGGATTTGGCTGGCACAGATTGCAGCCGCCATGGTGGGATACGAAACTCGACATCGCCGAGATGGTGGAGAATCAACGGACCGGCATAGGATACGAAGGAACGGACGAATATCTTCCTGCCGGCGCAGACCCGTACGAAGTGAAACATGACGCACCCCAGGTGACGTTCACCGGGAAGGTTATAGGAAACGTGCAGGTACAACGATGGGCACCGGAGACGAAGGCTTTCATCGCGAAGTCCGCCAGCCCCGCGATGCTTGCGCTGCATCTTTTTAATTTTCCTGCCTGGCAGGTTGAAGTAAACGGCCACATCGTGAGCGCACAGAGCGAGGAAGCCACGGGTCAGATGCTGATCCCCGTTGAGGCCGGCGAGAACCAAGTGCGGGTTACGTTCCTGCGCACCTGGGACCGGACTCTGGGGGGAATTGTCTCCCTGGGCTCTACGATTCTTGCCATCATTCTTGGCGTCCAGCGGTTCAAGCCGAGGCAGTCGAAGCTAGTGGCCCACTGAGGGCAAGCTCTGTGTCCTCCGTGCCCTCTGTGGTTAAGTTTTTTTATGCGCCGCATTCTGATCGCAACCTCAAACCCGGGCAAGCTGCGCGATTTCGCGGGCGCAGCGGCGGCACACGGCGTCGAGATCGCTTCGATTCCGAAGTTTTCTTCACTTCCAGCGGTAGTCGAAGACGGCGCAACCTTCGAAGCCAATGCGCGCAAAAAAGCCCAGGCTTATAGCCGTTACGCCCCGGGCGAAATCGTTCTCGCGGATGATTCCGGCTTGGAAGTGGACGCTCTGGGCGGCGCTCCCGGCGTGCACTCGGCCCGTTATGCCTCAGATGATCCCGAAAAAGCCGAGAGCAACAGCGGCGACGAAGCCAACAACGCCCGGCTGCTGCGCGAATTGAAGAACGTCCCCGAAGAAAAGCGCACAGGACGGTTCGTGTGCGTGATCGCGGCGGCGCGGGATGGAAAGATATTAGGAGTCTTCCGCGGGACGGCAGAGGGCGTGATTCTGGACAGCCCGCGCGGCTCGAACGGCTTCGGTTATGACCCATTATTTTGTTTCCCGCAGATCCAGAAAACTTTCGCCGAGCTTACGGCCCAAGAAAAGGCGCAATACAGCCATCGGGGCGCGGCCTTCCGGCAGGTTCTGGAATGGTACGCGCGACCTACCTGATTCGCGATTTTTTCCGTGTCCTCGGTGATCTCACAAGAGCTTTTAACCACGGAGGACACGAAGTTTCACGAAGGCTTGAGTGCTGGCGGTTTCCTTCATGTACCTTCGTGTCCTTTGTGGTTGTTGTTCTTTCCGGGTATCCTGTTACCGATCCACCCCAGCCACCTTCCTTGACTTCCCTTCTCTCGCGCCCCGATAATAAAAAGTTCTCGTATCATTTCTGAAGTCATAAGGAGCATCGGTTTGGCCACAGCGAGCCCTCCGGCTGCCGTTCGAGTAGCAAGCGGAGTAGCCCCGTTGCGGGCAGGCCAGGGATATTCGTTCTGGTTGCGCCGCTTGCATTCGCTGAGCGGGATCATTCCAATCGGCGCCTTCCTGATTGAACACTTCATCTCTAATGCTTTCGCCACCAATGGCCCTGCGGCCTACACCAAGCAAGTCGAATTGTTGTCGAGCTTCCCGTTTGTTGTTGGACTGGAGCTGTTCGGCATCTGGCTGCCCATCCTGTACCACGCCCTCTATGGCTTCTACATCTGGTATAGCGGGGAAAGTAATCTTAAGGATTATCCCTGGGCCGGTAACTGGATGTTCTCCGCGCAACGCTGGACCGGCGCCATCGCATTTTTCTATATGGTCTGGCACACCTGGCACCTGCGTTTCACGGGAACCCATTTGCTGAGCCACCCGGCAGCGGCGTTCGGGAAAGTGCAAATGGAGTTTCAGCATCCCTGGGCGGTGGCGTTTTATGCTGTGGGAATTTTCTGCGCCTCCTGGCATTTCGCCTACGGGTTGTGGCTATTCGCGGCCAAGTGGGGCATCACCACCGGTGATGCAGCGCGCCGCAGGTTCGGCTATGTCTGTTTCGTGATCGGTTTGACGTTCATGCTGGTGGGCGCGGTGACCATGTATTCGTTTCTGCGCACTCCCTTGCAGCCTTTGGAACCGGTCTCAAACATGGAATCAGTTGTGATGCGGTAACAGCCGGCTTGAACTCCGGCTCGTGGGGCAACTTAGTCAAATGGCAACAGCTCCTAGAATCATCGTGGTAGGCGGCGGTCTGGCGGGATTGGCCGCGGTCATCAAGATCGCCGAAATGGGCGGGCAGGTGGATTTATTTTCCATTGTGCCGGTGAAGCGCTCCCATTCGGTCTGCGCACAGGGCGGCATCAACGCTGCCAAGAACCTGAAGGGCGAAGGCGATTCCACCTGGCAGCATTTCGACGACACAGTTTATGGCGGGGACTTTTTGGCCAATCAGCCTCCGGTGAAGGCCATGTGCGAGGCTGCCCCGGGGATCATCGACCTGCTCGACCGCATGGGCGTGCCGTTTAACCGAACCCCGGAAGGATTGCTCGACTTTCGCCGCTTCGGCGGCACACTTTACAACCGCACTGCATTCGCCGGCGCCACCACCGGCCAGCAGCTTCTCTACGCGCTCGATGAGCAGGTGCGCCGTTACGAGTCCGAGGGCAAAGTCACCAAATACGAGCACTGGGAGTTCTTGTCGGCGGTGCTCGATGGCAACCGTGTCTGCCGCGGCATCTGCGCCATGGATTTACGCTCGATGGAAGTGCGCACCTTTCCCGCGGACGCCATCATCATTTGCACCGGCGGCAACGGCGCGATTTTTGGCAAGTCGACCAATTCCGTAGTCTGCACCGGGTCGGCGCAGTCGGCGCTTTACCAGCAAGGCTGCTACTACGCCAACGGCGAGTTTATTCAGGTTCATCCCACGTGTATTCCAGGTGAAGACAAACTGCGGCTGATGTCAGAGTCGGCGCGGGGCGAAGGCGGGCGAGTGTGGGTGCCGAAGACTCCGGGCGACAAAAGAGATCCGAAGTCGATTCCAGAAAAAGAGCGCTGGTATTTTCTGGAAGAATGGTACCCGAAATATGGGAACCTGGTGCCGCGCGACGTGGCCACTCGCGCCATCTTCAAAGTGGTCTTCGAACAAAATCTCGGCATCGATGGCAAGCCAATGGTCTACCTCGACCTGACGCACATCGACCGCAAGATTCTCGACCGCAAGTTGGAAGGCATACTCGAAATTTACGAGAAGTTTGTCGGCGATGATCCGCGCGACACGCCCATGAAGATTTTTCCCGGCATGCACTACACCATGGGTGGGTTGTGGGTGGACTTCAAGCAGGCCACCAACATTCCCGGGATTTATTCGGCGGGCGAGTGCGAATATCAGTATCACGGCGCCAACCGGCTGGGAGCGAACTCGCTGGTCTCCTGCATCTGGGGCGGATTCATCGCGGGGCCGGCGGCCGTGCAGTATGCGCGCAACACTGCGGCTGCCCCGAGCAACGGCCACTTCGAGGCCGAGAAGAAGAAGCAGGAAGACAACAACGCGTTGCTGATGAAGAACGACGGGAACGAGAATCCGTTCAAGCTGTGGCAGGAATTGGGCGAGTTGATGACCAAAGACTGCACGGTCATCCGCTACAACAAGAATCTGAAGCAAACCGACGCTAAGCTGGTCGAGTTGCTGGAGCGTTTCCGGCGGGTGAATTTAAGTGACCGCACCCAGTGGGCGAACACGACTGTGGTTTTCACGCGCCAGCTTTACAACATGCTGCAGCTTTCGCGAGTGATCGCGCAGGGAGCGGCTATGCGCGACGAATCGCGCGGTGCGCACTACAAACCCGATTTCCCCGAGCGAGATGACAAGAATTGGCTGAAGACCACCAAAGCGACGTTTGCGCCCGACGCGGATGAGCCGAGATTTGAGTTTGAGCCGGTGGATGTGTCGTTGATTCCGCCAAGGCCGAGGAAGTATTGAAACAGTAGCGCCGACATCTCGCCGCCGAGACGGCGGCGCTACGAAGAACGCTAATGGCTGACAAGACCGTACTCTTCAAAATCCGCCGCCAGGCGACTCCCAGCGCTGAAGCGCGTTGGGAAGAATTCTCGCTGGCCTGGCATTCCGGCATGAATGTCATCTCCTCGCTGATGGAGATCGCCCGCGACCCTGTCACCCGCGATGGCAAGGCCACCACGCCCATCACCTACGACTCTAACTGCCTGGAAGAAGTCTGCGGGTCGTGTGCCATGCTGATCAACGGCAAGGCGCGGATGGCGTGCTCGGCCCTGGTCGACAAACTCGAGCAACCCATTCGGCTCGAGCCGCTTTCCAAGTTTCCTGTTGTCCGCGATCTCGCCGTCGACCGCCGCGTTCTATTCGAAAACCTCAAACTGGTGAAAGCCTGGGTCCCGATCGATGGCACCTACGATCTTGGCCCCGGTCCTCGCCTGACCATGCAAGAACAGGAGGCGGCCTATCCGCTTTCCCGTTGCATCTCCTGCTGTTGCTGCATGGAGGTGTGCCCGCAGTTCAACGAGGAAACCGGATTTGTGGGGGCCGCGGCAATTTCTCAGGTTCGACTGTTCAATGCCCACCCCACGGGCGCCGCTCTGAAGCGGGAGCGTCTGGTCGCTCTCATGGGCGATGGCGGCATTCAGGATTGCGGCTACGCGCAGAACTGCGTGGAAATCTGCCCCAAGGACATTCCGCTGACGCGATCTATCGCGGAAGTCGGCGGGGACGTCATGAAACAAGCCATTGGTGATTTGTTCAGGAAGTGACACCGCTTCGCGGGCCGCATCCAGCGCAGGCTTACAGGTAAGACAAGCAACCACTAAGGACACGAAGTTACACGAAGGAAAACCTTCGTCCCCCACTTGCCGGGAATTGTCATCCGGAGCGCGAAACATTGTCAGTCGAGTAACCTCGGCCCCGGTTACCCCAGATTTCATGCACCCAAAATGTGTTAGTTAGGCAGTTTTCATCACGGGCCACGCCTTTCAACACTGGCACTGCGTTTGCACTCCTACAGTACGGTTGCCACGCTGGTCGAGGCGGGGTAATCGAGGGTAATCAGGGGGCAACTCCCGAGTCACCCCCGGATCAGCGAAATAAGTCCTTGCGTTTCTGCGATCCGGCTTTAAAATACCCGCCTGTTTCGCTTTAGTGCCCAGGGCGGGTCGAGAGATAGAGGCTACTTCGTGAAATTGAGCATGCAACGCGCCGCATTACTTCTGTTATCCCTGGCCGTGGCTATGAGCGGGCAGAGCTTCGGGCTTGACCAGTACGTCCCGCCCCGGCACGTGCATCATGCGCCGGTACGCCGCGCTCGCGTTCGCCGTGTTCGTTGGACCCCAGCTTTTCGCCCGTCACACGAATCCATGGTGCGCCAGAACGAAGAAGTCGACCGTTTGGAATTGCCGCGTATTCAGGACGACGCGCAGCTCGAACAGTTAAAAACGGATGGCGACTTGGTGCCCATCGTGGCCGGCCCGGCCCTGCGCTTCGATCCCCGGCTTGATCCCAGCCGGCGTTTTTGCCGTCCGTGGACTCGCGATTTTGTTGATGATCTCAGCCGTGCCTACTACAACCAGTTTCACGCCCAGATCCAGGTGAACTCCGCCGTACGCACGGTGAAGGTGCAGAAAAGACTTCGCCGCCACAACCGCAATGCGGCCGCGGCAGAAGGCGATTTGGCTTCTTCTCACCTGGCCGGTATCACGGTCGATCTGCAGCGCCGTGGCATGAGCCGCCAACAGATCAAATGGGTCGAAGATTACATGATGCCGCTCAAGAACATGGGCATGATTGAGCCCGAAGAAGAGCGCCATCAGATTGTGTTTCACGTGATGGTCTCGGACACCTACTCAGACTGGCGCGAAGCCAAGATGCTGGCCGGCGAATCCGCTGAAGGCGAGAACGAAGTTTCCGCCCTCCAGCGCTAGTCTGCGCCCGATGTTCTGTTCCACTCCCCGTTCCTCAGCGCCCCCGCGAGCTCTGCGGTAAAATGCTCCTAACCGCAGAGAACGCAAAGACCGCAGAGAAATTCCCTTGTCCCGCGCGAATAAAAGGGAGCTTGGCTTTCTTCGCACCCTTTTACCATATACAATCTCCATTCGCGTTTCCTGACAACTCATGATCCTCAGTCGCCCTCGATATTTTCTCGTCGTTGCTTTCGTTTGCTCTTCGGTATTTCTGGCTGCTCAAGGAAGCCCTGCCCCGGCCGTCAGCCCGAAAGCCAGGTCGATTCACAACTCCGCCATCATCGTGGACACGCATGCCGACACGCCGCAGCGTTTTGTGGACGACAACTACGACATCGGTTCAACCGACCCCAAAGATGTCGGCCACATCAGCCTCGATAAAGCGCGTGCCGGCAATCTGGGCGCAGAATTCTTTTCCATCTGGGTCGAGCCTGCCACGAATCAGGGGCACTTCGCTAAACGCACTCTCGATCTGATTGATTCGGTCTACGAACAAGCTGCCCGCCATCCCGATCGCATGATGATGGCGTTCTCTGTCGAAGACATCAAGCGTGCGCACAAACAGAAAAAGCTGGCCGCGCTCATGGGCATCGAGGGCGGACACTCGATCGAGAACGACATTCGCCTATTGCGCGATTTCTACCGCCTCGGCGTGCGTTATATGACGTTGAGCTGGTCGAATACCAACGAATGGGCCGATTCGTCCGGTGACATCAGCGATGCAAAGATTGAACACCATAACGGCCTCACTGACTTCGGCAAGCAGGTTGTGCTGGAAATGAATCGCCTGGGCATGATGGTCGACATCTCCCATGTCTCTGACAAGACTTTTTGGGACACAATCGCCACGACCAAAGCGCCAGTGATTGCATCGCATTCCTCGGCACGAGCACTGACCAATCACCCGCGCAACATGACCGACGAGATGCTGCGGGCGGTGGCCAAGAACGGCGGCGTGGTGCAGGTGAATTTCTTTTCTGCTTTCGTCGATGAAGACTTCCGGAAAGCGGCAGAAGCCCAAAAACAAGATCGCGAGGCCGCAGCCGCTGACTACATGGCGAAGCGGGCGGCCGCGGGACTACCGGTTAGTTACGTCGACCGGGATCGCATTGAACGCGAGTGGATGGCGAAAATTCCGCGCCCGCCTCTGAATTCTCTGATTGACCACATCGACCATATTGCCAAAGCAGCGGGCGTCGACCACGTGGGTTTGGGATCAGATTTTGACGGAGTCAGCGGGGCCACGCCACAGGGCATGGATTCGGCGGCTGATCTGCCAAAGATCACCCAGGCTTTGCTCGACCGTGGCTACAGTCCCGCCGATATTCACAAGATTCTTGGCGGCAACCTGCTGCGAGTGTTCAGCGAGATCGAGAAGGTAAGCCGTGATCTGCAGGCGCAGGCATCCAAGTAGTTTTCCTCTGGCTGTCGTAGAATTGTTTGCCCTTATGCTCTCAAATTGAGGCACAAGAAACCGTGAGGAGTTTCCATGCGAACGATTACCGCTGTTTTATCTGTATTGATTCTGGTTTCGGCCTGTAGCTGGTCGCAGACAACCCCGGCGCCAAAGACCGCGCCGGCAAAACCAGCGAGCACCACGAAGACGGCGGCCACCGCGAAGCCCGCTGCTGCCGGGCCCACAGCCATCATCAACACAAGCGCAGGCAAATTGACCTGCACGTTATTTCCTGACAAAGCGCCCATCGGCGTGGCCAATTTCATCGGCCTGGCCAACGGTACCAAAGACTGGACCAGCCCGGTGTCGCACGCCAAAAAGCATGGCGTGCCACTCTATGACGGAACGATTTTCCATCGCGTCATCCCGGACTTCATGATTCAGGGCGGGGACCCTGCGGGCAACGGCAGCGGCGATCCCGGCTACGCTTTTAAGAATGAAACCTCGCCCGATCTGAAGTTCGACCGCCCCGGCCGCCTGGCCTACGCCAATGCCGGCCCGGACACCAACGGCTCGCAGTTTTTCATCACCGAGGCTGCGTATCCGAGCTTGAACGGCGGCTATACCATTTTCGGCCAATGTGACGAAGCCTCGATTGCGCTGGTAAAGGAAATCGCCCGCATGGGACGCGATCCCAACGACCGGCCTTACCGTCCGGTGAAGATCACTCACATCGCAATTGTGAAGGCCGGCGCGGCGCCCACGGCGGCCAAGCCGTCGGCAGGAAAGCCCGCGGCCAAGCCGGCGACGACAGCTCCGAAGACGGCGACTCCGCAGTAGCGCCAGTTTCTTTTGCGAAGACTTTGCGAGGATTTGGCCAACGACCAACGACCGACAACGAAAGGATCTCATGACTCGCCCATCCGGTACTTACGCCATTTTCAATACATCCGAAGGCTCCATGGTGTGCCGCCTGTTCGACAAAGACGCGCCCAAGACCGTGGCCAACTTCACCGAGCTTGCCGAAGGCAAGCGGGAGTGGTCCCACCCAGTGACGCACAAGAAGAGTAAAGACAAACTCTACGACGGCACGATCTTTCACCGTGTCATTCCCAACTTCATGATCCAGGGCGGCGACCCCGCAGGCACCGGCTTCGGCGGTCCCGGATATCAATTTGAAGACGAGACCAGGAACTCGCCCCACAAGTTCGACAAAGCGGGCAAGCTGGCTATGGCCAACTCCGGGCCGAATACCAACGGCTCGCAGTTTTTTATCACCATCGCCCCGACTACCTGGCTCACCGGCAAGCACACAATTTTCGGCGAACTGGTGGAAGGCCAGGAGGTGGTCGAGAAAATCGTCAACGCCCCGCGCAACAAGCAGGACAAACCATTGAAGGATGTGGTGGTGCAATCGGTGGTGATCGAGAGGGGGTAGCTTTCCAATCCCATCAATTCGCGAGAACCGAGACTCCCTCTGCCTTCAGGAGATGACGGTCGGCGGTGACGAGCGTTAGGCCGAAGACTCTTGCGGAAGCAATCAGAAATTGATCGGCGGGATCGTCGTGAGGCAACTTCACTCTCTGGACTGCGAGAGCAACGTCAAAAGTCAATGGGGCCTCAGTGACTGGAATTACACTCATAGCGTGTTCAACCCATTCCGAAAAATCTGACGGCGTATTGATTCGCCGCTTGCGATGAAGCAAGATTGCCTCCCATATGCTTACCGAAGACAGCCAAAGCTCATTCGCCGGACTGGTTAGCTCCCTACTAACGTGGCGGGTTAACCGATGCGGCTCCAAGACGCTCCAGATCCAAATGTGGGTGTCGAGAAGAAGTTTCAATCGCGGCCCGCTTCCCAATCGCTCTCGCTGCCGGTTGGCCCGACGATATCGCCGATGATTTCTGCGCTTCCCGCCATACACCCGAGCCAGTCTTGAGGACGCTTTCGCGAGGTCGGAGGAATGACCTCAGCCACGGGTTCGCCGAAACGGGTCACACGAATCGGCTTGCGGGTCTTGCGCACCTGCTCGAGGATGCCCAGGCATTTAGCCTTGAATTCGGAAATGGCAATTTCTTTCACGATTGCATTTATACCATGGTCAATGACTATGGTCAATGATAGGCCGAATCTAGTCTGTCCCGATTTCACACCCCGATCACTCCCACCAACTCCTTCACCGCCGCAGCGCTCTTGTCTAGTGCGGCTTTTTCGTCCGGCGTGAGTTTGATCTCGATGATCTGCTCAATTCCCTTCTCGCCCAGCTTCGCCGGTACGCCCACGTACAGGCCTTTGATCCCGTACTCGCCTTCCAGATATGCCGCGCAGGGCAGAATCTTTTTCTTGTCTTTTAATATCGCCTCGACCATCTCGGTTACAGCGGCGGAAGGCGCGTAGTAAGCTGAGCCGGTCTTCAGATATTTCACGATCTCTGCCCCGCCATCGCGGGTGCGCTGCACCAGCCGCTCGATAGTGGTCGTGTCCATGAGTTCCGTAATCGGAATGCCAGCAACCGTCGAATAGCGCGGCAAAGGCACCATGGTGTCGCCATGGCCGCCAAGAACGAAGGCCGTCACGTTCTCCACGCTGACCTTGAGTTCCTCCGCAATGAAGGTGCGAAAGCGCGAGGAGTCGAGTACACCCGCCATGCCGATCACGCGCTCGCGGGAAAAGCCGCTCATCTTATACGCGGCCTGGGCCATGGCGTCGAGCGGGTTCGAAACGATAATCAGAATGCATTTGGGCGAATACTGCACCGCCTTGCCCACGACATCCTTCATGATTTTGTGATTGGTGTTCAGCAGATCGTCGCGGCTCATGCCGGGCTTGCGGGGGATGCCGGCGGTAACCACAACGATGTCGGAGTTCGCTGTGTCCGCATAATCGTTCGTGCCCAGCACGTGCGAGTCGCGCTTTTCGATCGGCATGGCTTCGAGCAGGTCGAGCCCTTTGCCCTGGGGCACGCCTTCGATAATGTCAATCAGGACAACGTCAGCCAATTCTTTCGAGGCGATCCAGTGAGCCGCTGTCGCCCCGACATTTCCAGAACCTACAATCGTGACTTTTTTGCGCATGATTTCCTTTCTATGAGGAAGACGAAAAGCAATTACCACGAAGGACACTAAGGTACACGAAGGAAATCCTGCCACATCTTCGCCGTCGTTTTACCTTTGTGTCCTGCGTGGTTAAGAATTCCTAGACAGCGCTCAGTACCCCTGCGCCCATGTTTTCGATGATGCAGCCGGCGAATTCGCTGGTCTTCACTTTGGTGGCGCCTTCCATGAGCCGTTCGAAATCATAAGTGACTTTTTTCTGCTCGATGGTGCGCTCCAGCCCGCGTTCGATCAGGTCTGCTGCTTCATTCCATCCCAGAAATCGAAACATCATCACGCCGGAAAGAATCACCGATCCAGGATTGATGACGTCTTTGTCAGCGTATTTCGGTGCTGTGCCATGTGTGGCTTCGAAAATCGCGAAGCCATCGCCGATGTTCGCTCCTGGCGCAATCCCCAATCCACCCACCTGCGCGGCGCAGGCGTCAGAAATGTAGTCGCCATTCAAATTGGGCGTTGCGAGCACAGAATACTCATCCGCCCGCGTGACCACCTGCTGAAAAATAGAATCGGCAATGCGGTCATTGATCATGAGTTTCTTCTTCCACGCACCTTTGCCATGGGTGGCGTAGATCGCGTCCAGCACGGCTTTTACTTCCTTGTAGACCGATTGGCGGAATTCCTCCGGTGCAAATTCCAGTCCCGGCTCGGTCAGCGCCGCATTCTCTTCGATCGTGATGTTCGGATTCTTGTCTTTGTTGTCGAGAATCCAGCTTTCGCGCTCGGTCACAACTTTGTCGCGGAATTCCTCCGTGGCCAGCTCGTATCCCCACTTGCGGAACGCCCCTTCGGTAAACTTCTGGATATTGCCTTTGTGCACCAGCGTGACTGACTTCCGCCCGGTCTTGAGCGCCTCCTGAATCGCCATGCGAACCAGGCGCTTGGTGCCGGTGATCGAGATCGGCTTGATGCCCACACCAGAATCCAGACGAACCTGCTTCTTGCCGCCTTTCAACATATCCTTGTTCAGGAATTCGATCAGCTTGGCGGCTTCCGGTGTTCCCTCTTCCCATTCGATCCCGGCGTAAACGTCCTCGGTGTTTTCGCGGAAAATGAGAATATCCATTCGCTCGGGGTGTTTTACCGGCGAAGGGGTGCCCTTGTAGTACTTCACTGGCCGCACGCACGAATAAAGATCGAGAACCTGCCTCAAAGTGACGTTCAGGGAACGAATTCCTCCCCCGACGGGAGTGGTCAGCGGCCCCTTAATCGCGACGCGAAAGTCGCGAATGGCGCTCACCGTCTCGTCCGGCAGCCAGGTATCAAACTTGGCTTTGGCTTTCTCTCCTGCGAACACTTCGTACCACGCCACACGCCGCTTCTTTCCGTAGGCTCGCTCCACCGCCGCGTCGAACACCCGCACGGAGGCCTTCCAGATGTCCCTGCCTGTGCCGTCGCCTTCAATAAAAGGAATAATGGGATTGTCCGGCACCTGATAGCGCCCGCCGCTGTAGGCGATGCGCGCGCCATTTGCAGGAACCGCCAGACCGTTATAGACAGCCGACATACACACCTCCGAGGGTCGAGTGCGGAAACCGATCATTATAAAGGGTTGGCGTATTTTGCGTCCGCAGAACGCAGCCAGCACCCGCTCATATATCTCGCGCACGCGGCTGCAGGTTTGCATGATCTTTGCCTCTAAACCGTGCCGAAATTCCTGGCGCAGAATTCGCGAAGTCAGTTGCTCTGTCACCTGTCTTGCATGTTCACTGGCAGGAAGCCACTTGCCGGCGCGCCCCACCACCAGGCGTACTACATGCTCTACCGTGCGCAGTAGTTCGGCGGCGTGGTCCAGCGCGGCGGCGTCGGTTTTCTCTAAAAATCCGTGGGCCGCGCACTGCCACAGTCGGTCCCGCAGATTGCCCTCCTGCTCCCCGCAGCCGTGTTTCACCAGCAGAAAGCTGGACAGAAAATCGATGTCGTAGATCGCGCCCGGAGAAACCTTAAAGTTTGGTTCGGGCACTTCCCCTTCCAGACGGAGGCGCATTTCGCGCACGGCATCCAGGAAGTGAGGGTCCGCGGCAAACCGGGCAAACAATATCTTGCGGGCTTCCCTGCTCTGTTCTGCCAGAGCCTGCGAACCGGCCACAAAGCGCAGTTTGGTGTACATCAACGCTTCCCACGCCTGCGCTTCATCTTTGAAATAGGTTGCCAGTTGCGCTGGAGTCACCAACAGTTCCCCTGCGCTTCCATGGGGCCGCAGGCGCGGATCCACGGGGAAGACCATGCCATCGCGGGTATACGCTGCCAGCACCTGCACCATCTGTTCCGCCGCCTGTGTAGCAAACTCCCGGTTTGCCCCGTCTTCGCATATAAACAGCACGTCGGCGTCCGACAGTACGTCAAATTCCCGGGTTCCTAACCGGCCCAGGGCCATTACCGTCATGCCATGCGGCGCACCGGCTATGGAAAAGGCCGCCGTAATTGCATCCTCGGCCGCGGCCGTGGTTTCGGCAAACGATTCGAAGACACCGCGTTCTGCGGCAATATCCTTTGCCCCCGACGCCAACACTCGGTGCCGGTAATGCTGCCGCAACAAAGCCAACTTCTCGCTATGCGATTCCGGCGAACTTGCGAGGAAAGCAAAGACCGGGTCGCCCCCCGCGTAGTCTTTGTCTTTGCCCTCGGTCGCAAAACCTTCGAACAAATACGGCCCCAGCCACCGCGCGGCACTCTCACCTAACTCGGCAAGAGTCGCCACTTCCTCGGGATGACGGATCAGAATATCGGTGAGGTACTCGCTCGACTCAAACAGTGTCAGCGCCCGCAGCACGCCCTCGGGGGACCGCAATATGCTTCCGTAGCGCTGCGAACTGGTGAACGCCGCGCTCAGAAACCGCTGCAGGTTTCTCCGCGCTGGAGGACTCAGATCGGAGCGATGTGCCACTTCGTGGAGAGCAGGAGAATCCAACGACAAACGTTCCAGCATTTGCTGGCTTGAATGATCGAGTGCCGCCGGCTCTGGAGCGCCGCGTAACTCAAATTCTCCGTGTGGTGCCTGCTGCCCCTGACGGGTTTGTTGCTGGTAAATGACTCGCTGATAGATTTCTGCCACCGCCGCCATGCGTCGCCGAACCGCCGTGACCAGATCAAGGTTTTGGCCCTCGCCTTTGGCGTAGCCCTCCATTGAACGCTGCACGATTCGCAACTCCGGCCCAGTGACTGGGAGCCGATGGGTCTGCTGCCCGTGGCGTAATTGCAGACGGTGCTCCAGGTGCCGCAGGAACTCGTAAGCGCTCGTCAGGTCGTGGAATTCTTTGCCGCTAACATGCCCCTTGTCGTGCAGCTTATGCAGCGAGAACAGCGTGCCTCCCGAGCGCAGCCAGGGCTCCGATCCACCATAGACTCGCTGCAAACACTGCACCAGAAACTCAATGTCCCGAATGCCGCCGGGATCCAATTTTACGTTGATGGATTCTGAGGGCTGATCGCCCGCCAGCGAGAACTTCCGCTTTTTCTGTATTCTTTCCCGCGCCACCAGGGCCGTCTTCACCGCCGCAAAATTGATTTCCTCGGTGTACACGTTCGCCTGAGTGCCGCGGAGAAACTCCCGCGCCAGAGTCGCGTCCCCGGCCGAGTATCGCACTTTGATCAGGGCCTGCTGCTCCCAGTCATGCGCGGCTGCCCGGTAGTAGCGCAGGGCCTCGGTAACACTGACCGCCAGTTCGCCTTCGCCGCCTTGAGGACGCAGTCGCAGATCGATGCGAAATACAGCGCCCTCGCACGTCATCCGGGAGAGTGTCTCGGTAACCTGCTGGGCGAGGCGAAGAAAATACTCGCGGCTGGACAACCGTCGGTTGGGCGGTTCCTGACCATCCCCGAAGATGTAAAGCAAGTCCACATCCGAGCTGTAGTTCAGCTCGTTGCCACCCAGCTTTCCCAGTGAGAGGATGGCGAAGGGCGTATTGCCCAGACGGCCTTCCGCATCCAGATGTTGCGGACCTTCCAGGTGCCGCTGCAGTTGACTGTCGATCTCGCGCAAAGCTTCTTCGATCAACACATCGGCCAGGGCAGAAATTTCAGCGGTGGTTTCGGCCAAAGTCGCAATCTTTAGCGCGTCCCGCAGCAGGATGCGGACATACTCCCGGCGCTTAAAGCGGGCCAGCACAAGCGCCAGATCATTTTCCAGAGATCGGGACCGGTAGCGGGCCAGTGCCTCGCGAAACTCCTCCCGCGACATGCTCCGATCCAGAGTTCGCTCACGCAAGAATGTCTGCAAAAGATCCGGGTTCTGAATCAGGGTTTCGCTTAAGAAACGACTGTGCCCGAAAATCACGATGGCGTAGTGAGCGAGAAACGGATAGCGGTTCAGCAGCCGCGCTACCTCTTCGGATTCGCCCACCATCCGGTCAAGACACAGCAAAGCAGAGTCCGGATCGGGAGACTCCGCCAGTAGCCCCGGCAAAACCGTCGCCAGGGCCGGAGACAAGCATGCGGTTAGCCGGGAAAGGTTTTTCGAGGCGCCGTCGCGGTTCTGAAAAGGAATCTCAATTCCAGCGGTCCGGGAGTGGCCCTCCGGTCCGCCAGCTACTGTTCTGCTGTCATGCCTCGGCGACGCGGACCCAGCCGGTGAGTTGGTCTGGCTTGGCAGCTTGAATGAAGACAAGGTTCTGCACTCGGAAATTCAGCATAGCACGTGAAACCGCTTTCCTCGCTCGCCCGTTACCAGCGGCGCGTGCCAAAATACTTCCGCACGCCGATTGCGTTGTATCTTCCCCAGGGCCCGTTGTTTCCCAAGTCGGCCGGGCCCAGATTCTTGTCGCGCGCACCCAGGCGATCAAACAGAAAATGTTGTGTCACGCGCAGCTCAAAACCTTTGCCCAGATAGATACCAACACCCCAGGAATGTTCGATTCCGATCGCATCCGGCGACCAGGTGTACAGGGTCTGCGGAATATTCTTGCCGAACAGAAAGCTCGGCTCGCCAAAAAGCATGAATCGGCGAAAGATGCCTTTGCCAAATGGCCGCACTTCGAGCAATCCGGAGAGCATGTAGCGCGCGAACATGCTGCATGGCGCATTGGCCCCGCCATACTGCCCTGCGTTCCCAGCACAGAGGTTGGGGTCGATTTCGTTATGAGGCGGAGCCAGATCCAACTGCGCGTATCCCCAAAACATGTCGCGTGGCAGGAACATCCGGTCTTCTTTCTCGGACGGGGTTCCATCTTGGGCCACCAGCGTGCCACTCACAGCGAAAACGACAAGAATCCACCAAAGGCGCTTCATCGGGCCTCCCGGCACATCGAGTTCTTGAAACTGGGAAATGCACTGGCGGCGGCCGGACAAGGGCCAACCGAACGTTAGAATCCAGCCATGCCAGCAGAGCGGGGCATCATTGTACTCTAGCGTTCCATTGCGGGAGGAAGACTATCGTCGTGCGGTTGTCTCTACGTAAAACCATAGCGGGGCTACGTCTTTTTCCAACAACCCGGATAGCGTGCACCCCTAAGTGTAGGCTTCCACGGTAGATAGGTTTGGCGAAACTATTGCACTGACAAGCAATAAAGAGGAGCCCTGAAATGCCACAGGAGGTCTCGATCTCCTACCAAGCGGTCAAAAGCAAGGTCTACAAGCTGATTGACGCAATGGTAGAGGGAGAGAAAACGGAAGCTGAGGTTCAGGAGTCCATGCGCCGTTGGTGGGCTTTGATCCATCCTTCAGACCGCGCCGTGGCTCAGAAATATCTACTCATGGTGCTCGAGAAATCCTACGTCAGCCTGGGTGCTATGTCCCCCGGTCATGGCGTGTTCCAGGCTTTCAAAGCGGTGCGCGAATCAGACTCCGCCAAATTGCCCAAACTGCAGCCCCGCGCAGAGAGAGCGCAAGCCAGCGGCGCAGTGTAGAACTACTAAGCCGCTCACTAAATGTCGTAATACAACGCAAACTCATACGGGTGCGGTCTCAACCTCACCGCGTCCACTTCCTTAGTGCGCTTGTATTCGATGTACGTTCCCAGCAACTCTTCAGTGAAAACGTCGCCCTTCAGCAGGAAGCCGTGATCTTTCTCCAGAGCATCGAGAGCATCTTCGAGCGAACCCGGCATGGAAGGAACCTTCGCCAGTTCCTCGGGCCCGAGATCATAGATGTCTTTATCCAGCGGCTGGCCAGGATCCATCTTGTTCTCCACGCCATCCAGCCCAGCCATCATCATGGCCGCAAATGCCATGTACGGATTGCAGCTCGGATCAGGCGGCCGGAACTCCACCCGCTTCGCCTTGGGCGATGCTGAATACATCGGGATGCGGCACGCCGCTGAGCGGTTGCGTCGCGAGTAAGCCAGATTCACCGGAGCCTCGAATCCCGGCACCAGGCGCTTGTACGAGTTGGTGGTCGGCGCGATCAGCGCCGCCAGCGCCGGCCCGTGCTTGATCAGGCCGCCGATGTAATTGAGGGCGATCGGCGACAGCCCGGCATAGCCATCGCCGGCGAACAGCGGCTTGCCGTCCTTCCACAGCGACTGATGAGTGTGCATGCCGCTGCCGTTGTCCTGAAAAATCGGCTTCGGCATGAAGGTTACAGTCTTGCCGTACTGATTGGCCACATTTTTGACGATGTACTTGTAGAGCATCATGTGGTCGGCCGAGCGGACTAGCGAATCGAATTTCAAATCGATCTCTGTCTGCCCTCCGGTCGCAACCTCGTGATGGTGGCATTCCACCTCCAGGCCGCAGTTCTGCATGGTCATCACCATCTCGCTGCGCAAGTCCTGGTAGTGGTCGGTCGGAGGCACGGGAAAGTAGCCTTCCTTGAAGCGTGGACGATAGCCCAGATTGTTCTCTACGCGTCCCGAGTTCCAGCGGCCCTCTTCCGCGTCGATGTAGTAAAACCCGTACTGCTCGCGCTGATCGAAACGCACGCTATCGAAGATGAAGAACTCGGCTTCCGCCCCAAAATAGGCCGTGTCGGCCAGCCCGGTCGAACTCAGGTACAGCTCGGCTTTGCGGGCGATGTAGCGCGGATCGCGATCATAGCGCTGCTTGGTGACGGGGTCGACGACGTCGCAAACCATCACCAACGTCGGGGCTTCGGTGAACGCATCCAGCGTGTAGGTGCCGGCATCCGGAATCAGCAGCATGTCACTCTCATGGATCGCCGCCCAGCCCCGAATCGACGAACCGTCCATGCCGAAACCTTCCTGAAACGAGGCCTCCGACAGTTGCTCGATGGGATAGGAAACGTGGTGCCACAAACCCGGCAAGTCAGTGAAGCGGAGGTCAAGAATCTTCACTCCGTTCTGCTTGACGAATTCCATCACGGTCTTCGCATCAGCCATGAAACGCTCCTGATTGGTTACTTTCGAGACTGCATTGAGAAGAACTCTCGCCTGCCGCTAGGAGATGGTCCATTGTAATGTGGAGATGCACGTGCCTGGCCATCGATGCTCTGCAGAACCGCTGAGTGTATGGGCACGAGACGACAGCGGGAAATTGATTGTTTTTATGGAGCCGATAAGCGAGGATTATCTCCAAGTAAATGGCTCCACTCGAATGTGGAACCGTAGCCAGTTTGGAATATCGACAGTCTCGTGCGGAAGCTCTCATGGACTTTGATCAACTGGAAACTTTCCTCGCCGTAGCGCGCCTGTCGTCGTTCTCGCGGGCGGCGGAGAAGCGCTTTCGCACCCAGCCCGCCATCTCTTCCCAGATTCGCGCTCTGGAAGAAGAGGTCGGCGCCCGACTTCTCGACCGTTCCGGCGGCAAAGTCTCCATCACCTCTGCCGGCAAGATCTTTCAGAAATATGCAGAAGAAACCCTTGAAGCCCGCAAAACCACGTTAACCGCCATTGCAGAAGCCGAGCGCGTGCCTCGCGGCGAGATCATTGTGGGCGCCAATGAAGGCACCTGCCTGCACGTTCTACCCGAGGTTTTCGCAGAGTTCAAACGCCAGTACCCCGACGTGGCTGTCAACATCAAACGTTCGGACTACGCCAAAATTCTGGAGTCGGTGATCGACAACTCCGTGGACTTCGGAGTGATCTCACTACCCATCAACGATCCTAGGTTAACCGTCGTCCTCATCCACCGTGATGAGCTGGTTCTGATCGCCCCGCCCAGCCATCCTCTGGCTAAGATCAAGTCTGCCACCATCGCCGAAGCCGCCCAGTTCCCTCTTGTCATGCCCAAGGCAGGCCACACTCGCGATGCTCTCGAAACCCTGTTTCACGATCGCCGTCTGAAGCCTCGCTATGCTATGGAACTCGACTCCAGCGAACTGCTCAAGCGCTTCGTGGCCGCCGATGTGGGCATCGGTTTCATCGCCCGCTCTCACGTGCAGGAGGATGTGCGGGCCAATGTGTTGGCCGCGATTCCTATCTCCGACGCTCAGATCCGCCGCGATCTGGCCTTGGTCTTTCGCAAAGACAAAGCCCTCAGCCGCGCGGCCCTGGCCTTCATTGACACCGCAGTCAAGCTCAAGACCGCGGACGCCGTAGTTACGCGCTAGTGTGGGCACGGGTCTCTGATCCGGCCCTACACCATCGACTTGCGATAAAATCCCCTCGCGTGCATTCCCGACTTTCTCACTCTGCTGTGGTTTGTTTCGTTCTGTCTGCTTCCGTCCTGTCCGCTCAAACTTCCCGCAAGCCTGCATCTAAGACACAGCTACCTTCCGATTTCAAACTGATTTCCATCAAGGCCACCGGCTCCAAGCGCTATGCGCCTGAACAGATCGTCGCCGCTTCTGGCCTGGTGGTTGGTCAAACGGCAAGTGAGGATGACTTCAAGAAGGCGAGCCAGCAACTCGGCGAAACGGGCGCATTCAGTGACGTCATTTACGCTTTCAAGTTCTCCGGCGACGGCGCGAAGCTCGATCTGCAGGTCACCGATACCGGCCAATTCGTTCCTGCCCGCTTCGACAATTTTGTCTGGTTGTCGGATCAGGAACTGCTCAAGGAGCTTCATTCGCGAGTGCCCCTTTTCGAGGGTCAACTGCCGGTCGCGGGGAACCTGGCTGACCAGGTGTCCGATGCGCTCCAGGTCCTTGCCATCGGGCATAACGTACAGGGCCGGGCCGACTACCTGCGTTTCGGACACGAGGACGGTCCGGTCGAGTCGTTTGTTTTCAAGATCACCGGGCCCAATATCCGCATCCGCAATGTGGAATTCACCGGAGCGGACCCATCAATTCTGCCCCTCTTGCAGGCTGGGGCACACAAGATTCCCGGCGAGGAGTATCTTCGCTCGACGCTCGAAGTGCAGGCCAGGTTCGACTTGCTTCCGGTCTATCTGCAGCGTGGTTATCTCAAGGCGAGGTTTGGCGATGCAGAGCCGAAAATCGTTCAGGACAAAGCGGGCGACCTCTCCGTAGACGTCACTTTCCCGGTTACCGCTGGCCTGCAGTACAAGGTCACAGAGATTCGATTTTCCGCCGCGTCTGCATTTCCCCAAGAGCAACTTCGCGATCTGATCCACCAGCCGCTCGGCGAGCCCGCCGATGCCGTACGTCTTGACGAAGACCTCGGCGCGATCAAGAAACTCTACGGAACTCGCGGATACATGATGGCTTCGCTCCAGGCCAAACCCGAAATGGATGACGCCGATTCCACCGTCAAGTATGTGCTGCAGGTTCACGAAGGAGATGTGTTCACGATGGGGGACGTGGACATCCGTGGTCTCGATTCCCACACTACTGCCCGGCTGAACGAGGCCTGGAAGCTGCGCGGCGGAGACCCTTACGACAGCAGCTACTATCAGCGGTTTCTGAAGGCGACTGAGAAACTCTTGCCCGAAGGTCCGTGGAAAATTACCTTCCACGAGACCCCTGACGAGAAGGATAAGACGGTCGACGTGACGCTGCGCTTCGATCTCCAGGCACACTGAGAGGCTGGAGCACAACCCCTGACTACGCCTTCTGGCGATGCCCATTAGACCCCTAACACCCTGGAGCAATCTTCATGTATCTTTAGTGAGCTTTTCGCCGCCTCGGGCATCTAAAGTAGGGCGAGAGCCCCCGCAAAGGAGATACGACGTAATGAACCGTGCTTCGAGCAAACTTTCCCTGCGCTTTGGGGTCTTGGCTTTGGGTATTGGATTGGCCTTCTTACCCGCGTGGGCGACACCGAAAACCCAGAGCTTCACCGGCAAGGTCAGCGATGCCATGTGCGGCGCCCATCACATGATGGAAGGCGGCGGCGCCGACTGTACGCGCGCCTGTGTGGGCAAAGGTTCCAAATATGCGCTGGTTGTGGGCGACAAGGTTTACGCCCTCGATACTAAGGACAAAGCGGCGCTCGACACGCTCGACAAGCTGGCCGACAAAGCGGCGAAAGTCACCGGCACAGCGGACGGCGATACGATACAGGTGCAGTCCGTTTCAGCGGCCAAGTAAAACGACGCCTCGACATCCGCACCCGGCCCTCCCCCAAATAAGTCCCGGGCGCGGCAGCGGCGGAACCCGAACCGGGCTCCGCCGCTCATTTTTTTGCCCGTGTAACCCAAAATTCATATGGCTGGGCCAACCCGCTATGTTATGTTTGACAAAATTTACCCGACTTTCTCTGGAGGAAAAGCGAATTGTCCAAAGACATGGTCCCCAAGCGGATTTTCTTTACCAAGGGGGTCGGCAAACATCGGGAGCGCCTCACTTCGTTTGAGCTGGCATTACGGGATGCCGGTATCGCCGCACAGAATCTGGTTCGCGTCTCCTCCATCTTCCCACCACAGTGCAAACTGCTCGCTCGATCCCAGGGACTGAAATATCTGAGTCCCGGTGAAGTGGTGTTTGCCGTGGTCGCGGAAAATTCTACCCATGAGCCTCATCGCCTGCTCGCCTCGAGCATCGGCGTGGCTATCCCTGCCGATCGCAATACCTACGGCTACTTGAGCGAGCACCATTCGTTCGGCGAGACCGAGGATGCGGCCGGCGATTATGCCGAGGAGCTGGCGGCCGAAATGTTGGCTACTACGCTCAACGTGGAGTTCGATCCCGACCGCTCGTGGGATGAGAAGAAGGAGATTTACCGGATTTCCAACAAAATCGTTCGGACTGCAAATGTGACGCAGTCGGCCGTAGGCGACAAGCGTGGCTTGTGGACGACCGTGATTGCGTCAGCGGTCTTGATCTTCGACTAGAGCCCGTGATTCGAGAAAATTCCAGAGGCTTATTTACGGGCCAATGCCTTCTTGCCTTTGTGAGTGTCGTGGGTCTTGCCCAGGCGCTCCAGCACCGCCGCCACAATTAGTGGCAAGCCCACCGTGGCGTCGACAAAGACCTCCCCGAATTTCCCGCCTTCGGCCGGCGGCACAAACTTCCCCCACGAAATCGCTTCGCTATAAGGGCTTCCCGAAAGCCCGCCCCAATACACCGGCTCGGGACAGATACGCACTCCGTAGTGGTAACGCTTGAGCGGGACATTCTCGCCCATGCGCCGGTGGCGCAATTCAATGAATGGGCCAAACTGTTGCGACCAGTTACGGGGCACGCCGCCGCCGATGGTGAAAATCCCCAGCCGCTTTTGTCGTAGCAACGTCGAAGCAAAATGCTCCAGATCTTCGAACGGATCGAAGCGCAGTTTGTGCCTTCCGGCTCCTTCCCGCATGCGGTTCGAAAGGGCCACGTCGAGCCCCAGCTCCGAATCAGTAAAAGCCGGCACAAACACCGGTACTCCTTGTTCGTACGCTGACTTCAGAATTCCACGTTCCTTAGTGTGTTTCGCCAGATACGCGCCGATCGCATGATTGAGCTTGTAAGAACAAAGCACTTCGCTGGGGTCCCATTCCTCGAGCACGTGAAACATCACTCGCTCTACGTCATCCAGGTTCTGCTCTGGCTCCAGCGTATCGTAAACACGGTTGTAGCCCTGCTCGTAAAGTTCCTCATCGGAAACCTCTGGGTTATAGCGGAAGTGGGCCCGCCCCGTCGCTTCCACCAAGCCATGCGCCATCAGCGCGCCGGTCGAGACCAGGGCGTTCACGATGCCCCGGTCAATCAATTCCGCAATGACCAGCCCCTGCTTGGCAACGGTCATTGCGCCTGCCAAGGTCATCACGACAAAACAATCTTTGTCGCGGGCCATGGCTTCAAGCACATCCGCTGCCTCTCCCACCTGCCGCCCGGTGAAGGCAGTCCTGGCCATCGCCCGCACAAGATCATCAATCGAGTGAATGCTTGAGAGGTCAAGAGGCTCGAGCGGAATCAGCCGGTCTTCGACGGGATTGTGTAAATGGCGGTCCTTCCCGGTGCCGTCATGATTGCCATGCTTCAAAGTCGCACCTCCTTTCGCGCGAAATCCCTGCGCTGCAATACTCTACTAGAAGCGCACGCGCTATGGCTATAAGCCCACACTGAGAACCGGGAACGGAGAACGGAGAACTGGTATTCTATGACCTCGTCTGGAGACGATCCCGAGTGCCGCCAGAAAAATATCAAGTCGGTCTGATTCAAATGTCGGCCACGTCCGATCCGGACAAGAACCTGCAGCGCGCGGTGGACAAAATCCATCAGGCCGCCGCCCGCGGCGCGAATATCGTGTGCTTGCCTGAACTTTTTCAGACGCAATATTTCTGCCAGCGCGAAGACTCCTCCCTGTTCGATCTAGCCGAACCCATCCCCGGCCCGACCACGCAGCAGCTTTCTGCCCTGGCCAAGCAGCTCCGCATTGTGCTCATAGCTTCCGTATTCGAGAAACGCGCTCCCGGTGTGTACCACAACACGGCGCTGACCTTTAACGCGGACGGCTCTCTGGCCAGCGTCTACCGCAAAATGCATATTCCCGACGACCCGCTTTACTACGAAAAGTTCTATTTCACTCCCGGCGATCTCGGCTTTAAGGCGGTCGACACCCATGCCGGAAAAATCGGCACGCTGGTTTGCTGGGACCAGTGGTATCCCGAAGGCGCACGCTTGACGGCCTTGCAGGGCGCACAGGTGTTGTTTTATCCGACCGCCATAGGCTGGCACCCCTCCGAAAAGGCGGAGTTTGGCGATGCCCAGCACGATGCCTGGCGTACGATTCAGCGCGCCCACGCCATCGCCAACGGAGTCTACGTTGCCGTGGTGAATCGCGTCGGCCATGAAACCGGCGACATTCGCGGCAAAGCCGCCGACGGTCCGGGTCTGGAATTTTGGGGAGGGTCGTTCTTCTGCGATCCCTTCGGGCGAGTGCTGGCAGAGGCCTCGCACGACAAAGAAGAAGTGCTGATCGGGCAGGTTGACTTGAAGGCACTTGAAGAGATTCGCCGCAATTGGCCTTTTCTGCGCGATCGGCGGATTGATAGTTACGCGCCGATTACGAGCAGGATGATTGATTAGGTAGCAGGCACAGCGGTGCGACGCGTTTGAAGGAATGTCGCCTCAGTTTTATTGGATTGAGGCGTGAACTGCACTACCATCAACGTTGTATGGAGAAATCGTACAGAACCCTTCGGGGGCTCCTTGCTGGAACCGAACGTCAGGAGAGCACCTATTTTGAGTACTCCGCATCGCTCCGCATTTTCGGCGAAATCCGAACCCTCAACGAGGTTTCAACTACACTTGGCCTCCGACCCACACATTCGCACCGGAAGGGTGAGAGGCGCGACCGCCGAGCCGCGGCATATCCCCATGACATGTGGTCGTACACCCCTCCTGTTGACAAATCTGAGCCCCTCCACAAACACATCGAGGCGCTATGGCTGGTATTGAAGCCACACAAGCGATACTTACTTAAGCTCAAGAAATCCGCGACCGTTGATGTGTTCCTCGGATATCGGTCTAATTGCGACACCGCCGGAATCGAGGTACCCCACACATCCCTCGAGATGTTCACAGAATTGCAGGTTCCGTTTGGAGTCTCAATCATAGTTACGTAGTTGGAGAGTCACTATCTCAGAAATCACGAGATGCGGTTTACGTAAAGCTCTGGTGTCTAAGAACCGCACATCCCGCTACCGCATGCCCGCCGAATGGGAGGCGCATGCCGCCACCTGGCTTGCGTGGCCCCATTACCGCAACGACTGGCCGGGAAAGTTCGATCCGATTCCCTGGGTTTATGCTGAGATCATCCGTCATCTCGCCCGGCATGAGCGTGTCGAACTGATCGTCAACGATGCAACTTCTGAGAAGCGGGCCCGCAAGGTCCTCGACAAGGCCAACGCGCTGAGCGATCAGGTCCGCTTTCACCGCTGGCTCACTAATCGAGTGTGGACTCGTGATTCCGGTTGCACGTTTGTCCGCGTAGGGACGGGTCTCGGATCCTTCCGGGCGGGTCAAAGACCCGCCCCTACACATGACCACGTGGGGACGGCCGAGCGAAGCTCGACGACGCGAAACAACCGGGAAGGGCACGACTTCAGTCGTGCCGACAGGGATTCCACAAGGACGAGGGCTTTAGCCCCTGAGGGACTCGCCGCCATCACCTGGCGCTTCAACGCCTGGGCCAAGTATTCCAACTTCCAGCGCGACAAAAAAATCGGCAGCTTGATGGCAAATGCCGCCGGCGCTCACGAAATCACAGCGATGTTCGGCAAACGCCGCGTGGTCCTCGAAGGGGGCTCCATCGACGTCAACGGCCAGGGCACTCTGCTCACCACCGAAGAATGCCTGCTCAGCAAAACCCAGCAGCGCAATCCCGGCGATGAAGCGCAAAGACTACGAAAAGATTTTTGCGGAATATCTTGGAATCAAGAACGTGATCTGGCTGGGCTCCGGCATCGCCGGCGACGACACTCACGGCCACGTCGACGACATCACCCGCTTCGTCTCACCGGACACGGTGGTCACGGTAGTCGAATCCGATCCCAAGGACGCCAACTACGAACCG
Source organism: Terriglobia bacterium (assembly GCA_963765285.1). Lineage (GTDB taxonomy): Bacteria > Acidobacteriota > Terriglobia > Terriglobales > Acidobacteriaceae > CAVWZH01. The sequence continues at coordinate 177,356 of CAVXVR010000004.1, read as the reverse complement.
CTGCGCGAAAACATCCGCCGCCTCCGCGCCGCCACCGATCAGGACGGCAAGCAACTAGCTATCGTCGAACTCCCCATGCCCTCGCCGGTTTATTTCGAGAAACGCCGCCTGCCCGCCAGCTACGGCAATTTCTATATTGCGAACGGTTTGGTTCTGGTTCCCGTCTTCAACGATCCCAACGACCGCATTGCTCTCGACACTCTTGCCGATCTCTTCCCCGACCGCGAAGTCGTCGGCATCTATTCGGGAGACTTGATCTGGGGCTTCGGCGCGATGCACTGCATGACGCAGCAACAACCGGGGTAGCTTTCAGCTCTCAGCCGTCAGCTCTCAGCCAAATCCCACGCCGGCTACGTCCGAGAATCTTGCGAGATTCTGAACTTGGTTTTACTGACAGCTGATGGCTGAAAAGCTGATAGCTACTTTCTATATTGTGTCGGCTGCGGGCCTTTTTCCAGCATTTCGCGGTTCCAGATGGCGCCTTCGCGAGTGTAGCTGGCCAGCTCGAAATCCTGCGTCAGTTCCAGCGCGTCCACGGGACAGGCGTCCTCGCAGAGCCCGCAGAACATACAGCGGCTCAGGTCGTAGGTGAAGTTGGTGAGTTCTTTGCGGCGGGTTTGCTCGTTACGGGCGCTCGAGACCACGATCAGATGCTCGGGGCAGGCCAGCGCGCAGAGGTCGCAGGCGATGCACATGGTCTCGTTGGTATCGATATTGTTGTTCAGCCGGGGCGCGCCGCGGTAGCGCTCCGCCACCTGCGGCCGTTCCAGCGGATATTGCTCGGTGTAAATCTCTTTAGGATCCTGGTAGCGGAAGGTAACCCGCATTCCCTTGATCAGGTCCAGAAAGAACACTTTGCGCAGCAGGTTCTGTATCCCCATGTCGCTGTCAGAATATCACTAAACCGCGGCGTCGTAGAAAAAGGGCTGTCGTAAGTTGTTGTTACCGTTTGCACCGTGAAGACTAAGAACTTATAGCGGTCATCCCGAAGCCCCGCGTCTTCTCCAGCGGGGCGAGGGATCTGGCGCGCATCGATGGCGAATGGGTTTCGAATGACTCCTGGCGGAGCAGCCTCGAGCTTTATTGCAGCTTGGCATACTCCGCCTTGGCTTCTTTCAAAATCGGCACATCAGGGTCAGCATCTTTCCACGACGCCAGAAAGTCCTGATAAGCGGTCTTAGCCTTGGCCGTATCCCCCTGGAGAGCATACGCACGCCCTGATCCCAAGCGCCCAAGCGCATAGAGCGGGTTAGTGGGATCGATACCCTGGTGATCCAGAATCTTCTGATACTCCGCGGCTGCCTTGGTGCCATCGTGCGCCTTCAAAAATGCCTCGCCGCGAATATACATGGGCCAATAACCGGCGCCACTCGGCCCCGCGCCAAGCTCGTACGGGATGGACGACTCCAGCGCCATGACCGCCTGCGCCGGCTTGTTCTGCTGCAGCGCGATCATGGCCCGCGCCACGGGAAGCGAAACGGCGTTGAGGAGAGTGTCAGTGGGAAACTCCTTCGCCAGATCATCGATCAGCTTTTGCGACCGCGCTGTGTCACCAGTTCGTGCGAAAACCTGGGCTGCTCCCGTCCGCGAATCGCGGTCATCGGAAAGGCCAAGCGCTTCCTGAGCCCCCTGCCCGGCCTGCGCCAGGTTCCCCAGTTCTGCCTCGCAGCTCGCCTGAGCTAACCGAAGCGACGCGCCGAACTCCTTCATGCCAAAATGCTGAGCTACACTGAGCGCCTGGGTATAGGCTTGCCGCGCATTTTGCGGTTTCCCCCGTGCGCACTCTCCTTGCGCCTTAATGAACAGGGTGATCGATTCGTAAGGCTTTCCTTTCAGCGCTTCGAGTTGACGCTGCATTTCACCCTCGTCATGCCGGAGGTAGGCGACGTCATAAAGGGTGAAACTGGCAGTGGGCGCGTTCAGACCCTGGGCGCTGGCTTTTTCCAGGACCGCCTTAGCTTCATCGAAGCGATTCAGGCGTTCGTAGGCGCTCGCCTGGTTCTGGTAAGCGAAAGTGTCCTTGGGGTTGAGGCGCGTGGCTTCGGTGGCATTAGCCAGCGATTTTTCAAACTGTCCGATCCCCTCATATCGGCCCGCCAAATTGTCCCAGGGCACGGTGTCCCTGGGATAGGTCTTCTTCCACTGCTCATAGACCTCGACTGCCTTCTCGGTCTGCCGGGTGCCCTCGTCGTAGTAGTGCGCGGAAATGTAAAGTCTTTCCCGTTCGCTGGCCCGGTCTTTCAGATCAAACGCCTTGGTTATGTTGTCGCGCGACAGGCCTCCTTGAGTCAGGTTGCCGTAGGCCACACCCAGCGTCGCGTACGCCAGGGCAAAATTTGGATCCAGCTCGATCGCCCGTCTCAAATGCGGGAGGGCTCCTTCATCATCCAGGTTTTGATGCGCCGCCTGCCCCAGGCTGAATTCTTTGAGGGCCTCGAGGGAAGACGTAGTCGCTTGCTCGAGCGGAGTGGTAAATTGCTGCACCGAGGCGAGAGATTCGCCCAGCTTCTGGCGCAGCGTCGAGGCCGCGCTGTCCAGCGATTTGAGCACCCGCTCTTTGCTCTCGGCTTCAACTTGTGCACGGGCCAGCGAATCTCCGGTCTGCGCATTGACCGCGTTCAGGTCAATCACATAGTGGCTGCCCAGACTTGAAATCGAGCCGGTCAACATTGCCTTCACGCCCTCCCGCTGGCAAATCTCGCGCGCCACGTCATTGGTCACACGTTCATCAGGGGGACGCCCCATAAAGCGCAACGCCTCTTGAATGCGGGATTGCGGCAGCACGTTGAGGTATGGCGATTGCTCCAGTTGCACCGCCAGCGCTTGCTTTAAAGTTCCGTCAAAGACGGCGTCGCCCGTGGTGTTCACAAAATCAGCCAGCAGGATGGAGTCTTTCTCCGTTAGAGCCTGGGTTCGGTTGCGATAAAAGAAGACCCCAGCCACAGCCGCGATCACGACGACAGCAGCGACAGCCGCATAGGGCCAACGCGGCTTGCCGGGAACGCTGGTCGCGCTGCCTGAGACCTGAGCCTGCGCAGGAACTGATCCCGCGCTGGCGGTCTGAACGCTCGTGCCCGAAGCGGGCGTCGGGGTCGCGACCGGCACGGCGCCGCTGCTCACTGGAACTGGCGCGGGGTCAGCGCTGGCGACAATCGACCGGCTCGAATCGGTGTCGCGCTTTAGCCTTTGCAGTTCGGCCCGAATTTCCGAGGCGTGCTGGTAACGCAAATTGCGGTCTTTCTCCAGCGCCCGGTTGATAATTCGTTCTAATTCTGCCGGCAAATCGGGGTTCAGCCTGACGGGTGAAATCGGCGCCCGGCTCAAGATCGCTTCGAAAATCACCGCCGACGCCTCACCTCGGAAAGGAACTGTGCCCGTCGCCATCTCATACAAAACTGCACCAAACGAAAAAAGGTCGGTCCGATTATCCAGTTCCTTTCCGCGGGCCTGCTCGGGCGACATGTAAGCCACGGTGCCGAGTGCAGTCCCGGGACTGGTGAGATGCGCCGCGCTGACTCCCGCCGTGGGCATCGACGTTTCCCCGGCCACGTCGCTCGCCTGGTTTCCAGCCAGCGTGACTTTGGCCAAACCGAAATCCAGAACCTTGGCGTGCCCGCGCTTGGTCACGAATATGTTTGCCGGCTTGATGTCGCGGTGCACAATGCCTTCCGCATGGGCAGCATCCAGCGCATCGGCAATCTCAATCGCCAGCGCCAGCAATACATCCAGATCCAGGGGCCTGCCCCCAATGCGATGTTTCAAAGTCAGGCCGTCCAGGTACTCCATGACGATAAACGTCTGGCCACCCTGCTCGCCGATTTCGTGGATGGTGCAGATATTGGGATGGTTCAGCGCCGAGGCTGCCTTAGCCTCGCGCTGGAAACGCCCCAGCGCCTGAGCGTCGTGCGCGACATCGTCTGGAAGGAATTTGAGCGCGACGAAGCGCCCGAGTTTGATGTCTTCTGCCTTATAGACCACACCCATCCCGCCGCCGCCCAACTTCTCCACAATGCGGTAATGCGAGATGGTCTGGCCAATCATGAAGTCCGAGCAATCTTAGTGCCCGCCTTCTGGCGAGTCAATGAAAGCCCAGACATGGGTAGCGGACCTCGCTTGCCAGAAGTGACTCTTTACCTTCCCAAGGGAGTCATCCCGAAGCCCCGCGTTTTCTCCAGCGGGGCGAGGGATCTCGCGCGCAGCGCGACGAACCAGGCGCGTCGCTGAAGCCGTCACGCACAAAGCCGCTACAATAAATGCTTCCGTGACTAACGACCAACCATCGACCACTAACGACAAGTTCGCGGACGAACTCTGGATGGAAGAAGCCCTGCGCTGCGCCCAACGCGCGCTGGAATCCGGCGAAGTCCCAGTCGGCGCCGTGGTAGTCTGCGACGGCAAGATCGTCGGTCGCGGCTGGAACCGCAACCTCACCGACTCCGATCCCACCGCCCACGCGGAGATCGTCGCCCTGCGCGAAGCAGGTGCAAACGTCGGTAACCACCGCCTAGGCGGCTGCGAACTGTTTGCTACAATTGAGCCCTGCGCCATGTGCGCAGGCGCGATGGTGCATGCGCGGCTGCAGCGCCTGGTCTACGGAGCTGACGACCCTAAAGCGGGTGCGGTTCACTCCGTGTTGGAGGTGCTTAACCACCCCCAACTGAACCATCAGATGGAGGTTCAAGGAGGCGTGCTTGCGGGCCGCAGCGCAGAATTGTTGCAGGCGTTCTTCAGGAGCCGTCGTTAGCCGTTTGGTTCTTACTAGCAACTGGCCACTGGCCACTGACAACTCGTTTCCGGAGAGGTGCGTGAGCGGTTGAAACGATCCGCCTCGAAAGCGGACATACCTTAACGGGTATCGGGGGTTCGAATCCCTCCCTCTCCGCCAGTCTTTTTTGGCGACTTACCAGTTGCGCCAGCGGACTTAGACCAGGAAAACCACAACCACAGAGGACACGAAGTTTCACGAAGGCCAAGTTCTGGAGGTTCTCCTTTGTGTTCCTTCGTGCCCTTTGTGGTTATGAGCTCAGTGGACTGACGCATGAAAGCCTCAGACGAGGAAGGAATGGCACAGCTGTTTTCGCCCGCAAGAAAACGGGGCGCTTTCGCGCCCCCGCCTCGCGCTCATCAGCCCAACCATCTGAGTCGTGCTTAACGCCTTCCGCCTCCACCATGGAAGCCGCCCCCCGGCGCCGCAAACGCTCGAGGCTCTCCAGCACCTGAATGGAAGCCGTTCGCTGGCCCGCGGAATCCGGGGCGTCCCACGAATCCAGGGCGATAGCCCGGCCCGAACGTCCGGTAGTAGTGTCCGGAATAGAAGAACGGCGACCGGTACACGACCAGCGGAGAGTAGAATCCCCAGCCGAACGGGCTATAGAGAATTCCCCGCCCCGGAATGAAGGTGTACCCTCCAAACCACGGGTCCCAGTACCATCCTGCGCCAATCCAGCCCGGACCGTACCAGCCGTTCGCCACATAAACGCGTGCCGCGTCCACATTAGCTTCGGCCAGATACGAAGACCTCAAGCTGCTCCAGCGGTAAAGATCGTCGCCGGCGAGCGCCTTCTTGTCGAAGCCTTTCGCTTTCAGTTTGACGTCTGGACTTAGATCAACTTCGTGTCCGCCCTTTAACGTAACCTGCTGGTCGCCTTCCTGGACCACTGCTTTGCCATCGAACACGCGGATCTGATCGCCAGCCGCATCCACGTCGTACAGGCCGGTCTTCAACAACCGGGCCGTGGCTCCGTCGGCGCTGACTTGAAGATTGTTCTGCGGATGAATTTCCGCCACCTCGACCATGGCTCGGCCTTGCGCCACCGTGACGCGCGTATCGGTCAGGCCCGGCGAAACCATCTGGACCGAGCTATTGCTGTCGAGCCGCAGAAACACGCCCGGGGTCAGCAGCATTTCCGCTTTTCCGTTCGTGGTGGTCAGAGTCTGGCCCGGTTGCAGTTGCGCCGAGCCGATCGATTTCCCGTTGAGCGTCTGGTCGCCGATCGAGACCTGGCCCTCCACGTAATTGAGAGTTCCTGGTAGTGCTGAGTAAGCGTCCGTGCGAGTAGCCCACGCGGGCACCGCTAAGATCACTGCCAGGAAGAAGAGCCCTGTGAGCTTCACCCTTGACAGTTTCATGTTTATTAACCCTCTGGTTAATTAGATGGTAATCAGACCCTGGAAGATGCTAGGTGCAGCCGGCTGAGAACAAAGGGATTGGGCGTGTGGAAGGCTGGCCCACCTTTGCGGGTTGTGCAAAGGTGGGATTAGGATGCACTCTACTCAAACACGTCTCAGAATTATCAAACGGCAAAATAAAATCCCAAGAAGTTGAGCGCTGTTGTCCCCACCTTTCGAAAATCGCGAAAGGTGGGGCATCCGTCGTCGTGCCAGGGCCTTCCCGAATCGGCACACTCCGGTATTGCATGTCTCTCACTTCCCTGCCCCCGGCCCTATACTGTCCTTCATGTCCGACGCCGACCTGCTGACGCCGCTCAAACGCTACTGGGGATACAGTGCGTTCCGTCCCCTGCAAGAGCGTGTGGTGCGCAGCCTGGTCGCGGGACAGGACACCTGCGTCGTCATGCCCACAGGCGGCGGCAAGTCGCTGTGCTATCAGTTGCCGGCCGTGGTGCTGGGCAAAACCGCAGTCGTGATCTCGCCACTCATCGCGCTAATGCAGGACCAGGCAGCGCAGTTGGCGCAGATGGGAATTCCTGCGGCGGTTCTCAATAGCTCGCTTGCCGGAAACGAACAGTCCCAGGTCATGATGAAAGCTCGCGCCGGGGAATACCGCCTGCTTTATCTTTCCCCAGAGCGGCTAGCGCGTGAGGACACCGTCGGCTGGCTGCAAGGCGTGCCGGTGGCGTTCTTCGCCATCGACGAAGCCCACTGTATTTCCGAGTGGGGACACGAATTCCGCCCGGAGTACCGGCAGTTGAGCCGGCTGCGCGCACATTTCCCCGAGCGTCCCATTGCGGCGTTTACCGCCAGCGCCACTCAGCGGGTGCGGCACGACATCCTGCATCAGCTCCAGCTCAAGAACCCGCACAAGTACATTGCCAGCTTTCATCGCCCGAACCTTCATTACGCGGTGAAAGAGTGCCAGGGGCACGAAATGATGCCCCGGCTCCTATCGCTATTGCGCAATTACAGCGAAGGCAACGTCATCATCTACGAACCGACCATCGCCCGCGTGGAGCAGACGGTCGACTTCCTCGAGGAGAATGGCGTCGCGGCCATCGGCTATCACGGCAAAATGGAGAACGCCGTCAGAAAGCGCAACCAGGAAGCCTGGATGTCGGACGAAGTGCGCGTTCTGGTGGGAACAATCGCCTTCGGCCTCGGCATCAACAAGGCGACGGTGCGGGCGGTGATTCACATGTCGCTGCCCAAGTCGCTCGAGCAGTATTACCAGGAAGCTGGACGGGCGGGCCGCGACGGCAATCCCGCCGACTGCATTCTGCTCTGGCAAAAGCGCGACGCGGCGCTGCTGGCGCACTTCATGAAGGAAATTGGCGATCCGCAGGAAAAAAATCGGGCATGGCAGCGTTACCACGACATTCGCGGATTCGCCGATTCGAAAGAATGCCGCCAACGGCAAATCTGCCAGCACTTCGGGGAAAAACCGAAATGGCAATCGTGCGAGACCTGCGACATCTGCCGCGGAGTCCCACAAGAGTCGCCAGACGCCGAGAAGAAAACCGCCGCCAAGGTTCTTCCCATGCCCAGCGTGGATGTTGGCCTGCGGGACTACCTCCGCGAATGGCGGCGCGATACGGCGCGGGCGCAAGGCTCTCCCGCGTTTGTCGTGATGCACGATTCTTCGCTGGAAGAAATTTGCCAGAGACGACCAAGTTCGATTCCTGAGCTATTGAAGATCACAGGGTTCGGCGAACGCAAAGCTCAAATGTACGGCCCGCAGATTTTCGCCGCGCTCGAACGTTTTCGCACCGGTGCCCGCGCCAGCGCCCCACCCAAACAAATTTCGCGCCCGGCCGCCGCAACCAAGCAGCTATTGGAGCAAGGTCAGAGCTTCGCTGAAATCGCAGTCATCCGCGGACGCCAGGTCTCGACCATCGTCAACTCCGTCGCGCAATTGGTGGAAAGCGGGGACCTGGAGTTCAAGCCCGGCTGGGTTGATAAGAACCGACAAACCGAAATTGAAGCGGCCTGCGCGCGTCTGGGGACTGAAGCGCTGCGGCCCATCAAAGATGCGGTGCCAGCGGAGATTACCTACGAAGACATCCGCCTGGTTGTGGCGCGGTTCCGCTGGGAAGAAAAACAGAAAGAGCAACAACCTACGGGATCCTAGGTCTTCTTCAAACAATTGATCCGCACTTGGTTAGCCGCCCATACTACCCGAACGATCTAGTACCTTCCGTTTTTTAGTCACACTCAGAAGTACGTCCAGGCGGTTTTTCGGTTGACCGGCGCGCCCATCCCGTGGCCTACTATCGAGTGCCGGAGGCTCGTACCTTGCAGTTCGAGTCCGGTGCGGTGAACGGGACTCCCAGGCTGCCCTCCCTCCTCCCCTGCTTCACTCCCTCAGGTCGGTGCAGCATGCAGCGCTCCTGAGAACTTAACAACGATGTCTTTCTTTTAACCGTGCACCTCCTACCACCCTCGAACGAGGAAGGCATGACGCGCAAAATTTCGTTTCTCCGGTTGTCCGTAGCCGCTCTGGTTGTTTTCAGTTTTGCCCTCGCTTCCAATGCACAGACGGACCTCCAGCCGGCGCAGTCGAGGCGTCTCATCACCCATAGAATTGACGATGCCGAGCGAGTAACTCTGGGAGGAAACACTCGGCCGGAAGTTCATCTGGGCAGGGACCGCGGCCGCCTGGAAGATGACTTCTACCTGGAGCACATGTTGCTGCAGCTGCGCCGCCCGGCAGAAAAGGAAGCTGCGCTGAGGCAGTTCATCGATGAGCTCCACAAGCCCAGCTCCCCTGACTACCACCGTTGGCTTAACGCGCAGCAATTTGGCCAGCTCTACGGCCCGGCCAAAGAAGATCTCGACGCAGTTACAAACTGGCTCGTGGGACACGGTTTTAAAGTGAATGGGGTCTATCCCAGCGGCATGGTGATTGACTTCTCAGGCACGGCCGGCATGGTACACCGCGCGTTTGAGACTGAAATGCATCGGCTGGAGGTAGGGGGCAAGAATCACCTCGCGAACGTGAGCGACCCACGGATTCCCGCTGCTCTCGCCCCAGCCGTGGTGGGCGTGGCATCCCTGCACGACTTCAAACCTCACGCCATGCATCGCATGCGGACCCAGTACACCTTTGATTCTTTCGGAGGCGTTGAGCAGGCTATGGTACCAGCCGACCTGGCCACGATTTATGACCTGAATCCCCTGTTCAACTCTGGCGTCACCGGCACGGGACAGACCATAGTCGTGGTCGAAGACACCAACTTCAAAGGCGGCGACTGGAATACATTCCGCAAGAAATTCGGGCTTTCCAAATACACCAACGCGAAACTGACGCAGGTCCACCCGGCATTCAAAGGCAACCCCTGCAAGAATCCGGGGCTTAACGGCGATGATATTGAAGCTGCCCTGGATGCGGAATGGGCCAGTGCAGCGGCGCCAGACGCGAATATTGAACTGGTATCTTGCGCCAATACCGACACGACCTTTGGCGGGTTGATCGCCATTCAGAACCTGCTCAACGCCGCCGCGCCCCCACCTGCAATCATGAGCATGAGTTACGGAGAGTGCGAGGCATTCAATGGCGAGGCCGCCAACGCCACATTCAATGCGGCGTTCCAACAGGCGGTCGCAGAAGGTGTCTCCGTCTTCGTCTCGTCGGGCGACGAAGGCGCATCCAGTTGCGACCCTGAATCTTTTTCGGCAATTCACGGCGTCGGCGTCACCGGATGGGGCGCCACTCCCTATAACGTAGCCGTCGGTGGCACCGATTTCGGCGACACTTACGCCGGTACAAACAGCACGTACTGGAGCGCGACCAACACCTCCACCTACGGTTCAGCCTTGTCGTACATTCCAGAGATTCCCTGGAACGACTCCTGCGCCAGTGTACTTATTGCGACCTACGTGACCGGTTCGGGCGTCACTTACGGCGGCGGAGGTTTTTGTAACAGCGGCAGAGGCCAGCAGTTTTTCACCACGGTGAGTGGAAGCGGAGGCCCCAGTGGTTGCGCGACCGGTTCACCCACCATCAGCGGAGTGGTCAGCGGAACCTGCCAGGGCTACGCCAAGCCCTTGTGGCAGTCCGGCATTCTCGGGGTCCCGAAGGACGGCGTCCGCGATATTCCCGACGTTTCCCTCTTCGCCGCTAACGGCGTCTGGGGGCACTTTTATGTCTTCTGTGATTCCGACATTCCCAACGGCGGCAGCCCCTGTGGCACTTATCCTTACAACTGGTCGGGCGCTGGTGGAACCTCATTTTCTTCTCCCATCCTGGCCGGCATCCAGGCTCTGGTAAATCAGAAAATGGAAGCGCGCCAGGGCAATCCCAACCCGGTTTACTACGCGCTGGCCGCCGCGGAATACGGCAAAACAGGAAGCACCGCCTGCAACTCAACGCTCGGCAGCGGTGTCGCCAGCACCTGCGTCTTCCGCGATGTGACGCAAGGCGACATCGACGTGAACTGCATCGGGAGCGCCAGCTGCTTCAGAGCTGGCGGCATCAACGGCGTGCTGTCGACGTCCACTTCGTCATACCTGCCGGCTTTCGGCACAACCAAGGGATGGGATTTTGCCACCGGGCTGGGCACGGTCGATGCCACCAACCTAGTCAATCAGTGGAGTACCATCGCTCCGTGACGGTTCAGCGCGTGTAACGCGACGAGTCAGATATTCGTCCGCTGCTCGCTGTGCCGCTCCAGATACCAGCAGGGACGGTAATTCATGTGCGGGAATAATGAGTGCGCGCAAGTCTGGTTCTCCGTCCCGTTAAAGACGTATTCCACCTTATTCGCCTTCTTCTGGATAGCGTAATAGCGATACACAGTCACGGATCCTAGAGCGCTGGAATTTCCTGCCAACCGGAAACGCAACACCGCGTAATCTCCCGCGTAGATAACGCACAACAGCCCGAGCACGCTCACAGTTCCGATGACAAGCTTGCTGCGCATGGTTTAGCTGGCGCGATTCATTGCAACTCCACGGAAACCAGTTCTCCCGTGGTTTCCCCGGTTTGGCGGTAGTTGATGGCGACTCTCCGGTTGGTCCATTGACAAGAAAGATTGTCAGCGCCAATTACGATCACCCGCGTGCCGTCGCGAGCATGGAACTTCCAGGTCTTGTCGCCAGCGGCAACGGTCAGTACTGCCTCCGGTTCGCTGGAACAATCCACTGCCGTGAGTCTGCCTTTCAGGAAGGCCGCCGCGCCCGTCTCGCCGGCAGTTGCGGGCTGCGCCGGATCAATTGCCGGTCGCATTTTCGCCGAAGGGGCCCCGGCTGTCCCCAGCCGTGCCTGCCGCGCCCGTTCCAGCATTTGTGAGGTTTGTGCGGAAAAACGCGGCTCGACAGCCTGCGCCAAAGGTTCCAGCACTGCGTTCGCTTCATCCACCTTGTGATTGAACAGGTACATCTCTGCCAGGTTGAGAGCATACGCCTGACTGCGGGGATTCAGGGTCGCAGCTTTTTTCATCGCCTCGAGCGCATCTTCGGCCTCGCCTTGCGAAACGTAGGTGAACGCCAGCCGGCAGTAAGCGTCGGCGAACTCCGGGTCAAGGGCCACCGCTCTTTCCAGCCTTTTCTGGATGATCTCGAGTTCCTGCCGGTCATTTCCCAAGCCCGGCCCCTGCTCCTGTTCAATCATCAAAGATGAGTAGTAAAGCAGACGGGGATCGTCCGGGGCCTGCTTGAGAGCCTTGGCGAAGTATGATCCGGCTTGGGTAAAGTCCTGCTGCAGCAAGTAGGAATACCCCAGCCCGCGCAACGCTGCGGCATTCTCCGGTTCGACTTTAAGCACTTCCTCAAACTCGTCTCTCGCCCGGTCGCGGTAGTCGGGAGAATGCAGATGCATGTCGGCAAGAACAGCCTGGACATCGGGCAGGTTCAGCGCCCTCACTTGATAGGTGGCGATCTCCGCCCCTGACTGAGCCGGGACTTTATAGGAAGCAAAACGCTGCGTATTAAGGTATTGCCCGAGGAGCAGGTCGAAGTCGGTCGCTTTGATACCAAACGCCTGCTCTATGGCATCTTCGATCGGCACGCTCTTTCTGAGCGCCAGGTCGAAATAAAGATCAAGCTTGGGGAACAACTGCTTATCGTACAAATAGTGCACCACCAGCCATGACTCAGCGTAGAAGAGCGAACGACGGTCTCCGCTGTCGTTATAAATGCTGGAATCATGCTGCACCCGGAACAACTCGGCCACTTTCATTAACTTTTCCCGCTGCAGTATCTGCAGATCGCGCTCCGGGGCCGCGCCTACCATGGCCTCTTTGCCCTTAATCCTGATGCCCGCAAAAAACTCGGCAAATCCCTCATCAAACCACGGCTGGAATTGGAAACCCGTATTGCCGTTGAGCAATTGGTGGGCGTACTCGTGAAACACTACCTCCCCGGGATTTTCCCCGGATAAATCGAGGACGATAAATGTCCGGTCGTCATCGCCCTCAAACATGCCCGCCACCTGGGTGGGTTTACCCTTCCAGCGCGGCACAAAGTCGGTCATCTCGGCGGAGGTGTGGAAAGCTACGATCTGCAGGGGCACCGGCAGATTGACCCGGGCTTTGGTCATCAGGGAGCCGAAAGCCGCTCTCATTTGTTCGAAGCGCAGAAGTGTCTCCTGTCCTTTTTTTTCGCCCGCATCGGTCACCAGGGAGAAATGCGGCGAGCGTACCTCCACCCATCCTGCTTCAACAGCAAAAGACATGGTTGAAACCAGCACCATCAGGAGGACAAGCTTACAGAAGCAATGCAATCGGCGGGTCATTAAAGCCTTATTCTATGGGGTTATCCTAGCACAGCGCCTTCGGGCCAACTGAGAACTGAGAACGAAGAACTTAAGAACTGTTTCTTGAAAACCCCGCTCCCCACCCTGTTAGCAGAACCGCGTCGTTCCCTAACCGCCCGTCAGGGTTTGCGTCTAACTCCGGCGAGGTGCGTGCCCATGCTCAGACCAAGACATACCGTGCTTGTTATTGTGTTGGCTTTCATCGCGCAAAGTTCCCGGCTCGCCGTTCAAGCTCAAACCTCACCCAAGCACGAAGTCTTTCCGAACGCCGATGTGCTCCACGACTGGGTGAGCAACAGCCAGGGCCAGAAGCTCCGCACGTTTGTGAGTCGTCCAAAAAATGCCGCTGGAAAAGTCCCCGTCATCTTTTTCGTGGGATGGCTGAGCTGCGACAGTATGGAGTACCCCAACGGCGAGACCGATGGGTTTGGCGCGCTTATGCGCCGGCTCATCGATCAGTCTGGCTACGCCACTCTCCGCATGGACAAGCCCGGCGTGGGCGAAAGCCAGGGAGACTGCTCCAAAGCTGATTTCAACAGCGAGATGGAAGGATGGCAGGCCGCTTACGACTCCCTCAGCAAGTATGACTTCATCGACCGCGACCGCATCTTTGTTTTCGGCATGAGCAATGGCGGAGGATTTTCACCGCTGGTGGTTCGTGATCATCCGGTCCGCGGCTTTATCTGTACGGGCTCCTGGGGCCGTACCTGGTACGAGCACATGCTGGATATCGAGCGCCGCCGCATGATGGAGGCAGGAACATCTCCGGCGGAAGTCAATTCTTCAATGAAATCCTTCGTCGAGTTCTACGATCTTTACTTGATTAAAGGTATGACGCCGGGCCAGGTGATTGCGCAGCGTCCCGAATGGAAGAGTCTTTGGTACGACTCGCCTGACGGACAATACGGCCGCCCCGCGGCCTTCTACCAGCAACTCCAGGCGCTCAACCTGGGCGAAGCCTGGCAGAAAGTCACGGCGCCGGTGCTCGTGATTCGCGGCACCGGCGACAACATCATGAGCCGGACTGACAGCGAAGCTATCGTACGTATCGTCAACCAGGTTCATCCCGGCCACGCACAATATCTGCAGATCGAGGACATGGATCACGGCTGCCAGATCAATGGAAAGTTCTACGACCCGCTGATTGCGACCATTCTGAATTGGATGGGGGAGCAGCTGGCCGGAAAGTGAGCTCTGCTAACTGACCACTGATAACTGGGTTTAAGCGCGCGATCGGCGACCGTCACCGTCCGTCCGATTCTCTACGCCACAAAATATTTCGCTCCCGGATGGTGCACCACAATCGCCGAAGTCGACTGCTCGGGATCAAGTAAGAACCCTGAGGTCAGCCGCACGCCAACGTTCTCTTCCGGATGCAGCAACGCAAACAGCTTCGTCTGGTCTTCCAGGTTTGGACACGCCGGATAGCCGAACGAATACCGCGAGCCGCGATATTTCTGATGGAACAAATCGCGGATGTTCGGTGAATCCTCGCTCCCAATGCCCAGCTCCGCGCGCATCAGCCTGTGATGATATTCGGCGAGTGCCTCGGCGGTCTCGACGCTGAGTCCGTGCAGGTAAAGATATTTCGTATACTCGCCCCCTTCGAACAACCGTTGCGTCTCGACCGACGCCTTCGGCCCAATGGTCACGAGAGACAGCCCGATCACATCCATCCTGCCCGATGATTTTGCAGCGAAAAAGTCCGAAATACACAGCCGCCGCCCTTCCCTCTGGCGGGGAAAGGTAAATCTCAAGAACTCCCCTGCCTGTGTAGAGGTGGGGCTTTGCCCCGTCTGGAGGGGGCGAAGCCCCGTCCCTATATGACCCGCTTCATAAACAACCACATCATTCCCATCGCCTTGCGCTGGAAAATATCCCCACACCACCTGCGGCTCAAACAATCCGCTCGCAATCACTTCTTCTTCCAGCTGCTTCCTGATCGGACGGAACTTCTCCTCCACCAGCCGGACATAATCTTCCTGCGACGCCGTCTTCAACTGCCACTGGTTCTTGAACAACGCCGTGTCATTGATGTAACGAAACACTTCGCGCAGGTCGTAATCTTTCTTCACCCGCACGCCCCAAGACGGAGGCTCGGGAATATTCGGTGCGTCGCTTACTACCGGGCTGCGCTCCGCAAACACCGGCCCGGTCTCTTCATCCACCGCAACTGCCTTGGCGTACTCCTTCACCGTGCGCCCTTCCAGCAAGCGCGCATCCTTCTTGCCATCGGGCGAGGCCAGGTCCTGCATGATATGCAATCCGCCAAACGCGTCATCGGCGTAAAACACCGCATTCGAGTACTCGCGGCGCAAATCGTCTTCCACATATTTCCGCGTCAGCGCCGCTCCGCCGCAGATCACGGGAAACTCGAGCTTCTGCCGCTCCAGGTCCTGGATCACATACTTCATTTCCAGCGTGGACTTCACCAGCAACCCGCTCAGCCCGATCGCATCGGCCTTGTGTTCCTGAGCTGCCCGGATAATGATGTCCCCCGGCTGCTTGATCCCCAGATTCACCACCTTGTATCCGTTGTTCGACAGAATAATGTCAACCAGATTCTTGCCGATATCGTGCACGTCGCCCTTCACCGTGGCCAAAACGATCGTACCCTTTCTGCGAATCGGCGCTCTTCTCCATCTTGGGTTCGAGATAGGCCACGGCCGCTTTCATCACCCCCGCCGAATCCAGCACCGAAGGCAATTGCATTTTGCGCGCGCCGAACAGATCGCCCACAGTTTTCATGCCATCAAGCAGCACCGTGTTGATCAGATCGAGCGCGCTGTACTGGGTGAGCGCTTCTTCCAGCAACTCGGCGAGCGACTTCTTGTGAGCCCCCTCGCCCACGGATTTTTCTCCATTGATGATGGCAAACTTCAGCTTGTCTTCGATCGAAAGCGTCTCCACATGCGCGGTGGTCGAAGCCTGAGGCTTACCCTTCGTACCGGCGAAATGCGCCATGTAAACCTGCAGCGGGTCGCCCGCCGACTCGTCGCGATAGATCAGCTTCCGCGCCAGCTCAACTTCTTCATGAGGAATCTTGTACAACGGATAGACCTTGGTGTAGTTAACAATGGCCATATCGAGGCCATGGTTGACCGCTTCATGCATGAACACCGAGTTCAGCACCCGCCGCGGATACACATCAAGTCCGAAAGAAATATTGCTCACGCCCAGGATCGTTTTTACCTCGGGCAATTCTTTCTTGATCCGCTCGATGGCCTTCAGAGTTTCGATCCCGGCCGAGCGATATTCGTCTTGTCCGGTGGAAATCGGCAAGGTCAGTGCATCGAAAATCAAGTCCGTGGGGTGCAAGCCATATTTTGTCGTCGCCAGGTCATGAATGCGCCGCGCGATGGCCGCTTTCTTTTCTGCCGTCAGCGCCATTCCCTCTTCATCGATGGTCAGCGCAATCACTGCCGCACCGTAGCGCTTGGCCATGGGCAGCACTTTCGAAGTCCGTTTCTCGCCGTCTTCCAGATTGATGGAATTGATGATCGCCCTACCCGGAATGCGCTTCAGTGCCTCTTCCACCACATCCGCCTCGGTCGAATCGACCAACACGGGCGCGGGTACCCGAGTCGCAATTTTCTCCAGAATCGAAGTGATGTATCCCTTTTCATCTTCGCCGACAATCGCGCAGCAGAGATCGAGCATGTGCGAGCCGTCGTTCACCAGCTTTTTTGCCAGGGTGAGAATGTCGTCGTACTTTTTGCCGCGCACCAGATTACGGAAATGTTCCACCCGCGTCGTGGTATTCATTTCTTCCGCAACAATCAGCGGCTTGGGCTCCAGATCAAGCGGAACGGACGTGTAGGCGCTCGAAGCCGCCGCCACCGGCTTCACTTCCCTCTTCGCGGGCTCAATGCCAGACACTGCATCAACCACAGCTTTCAGATGTTCAGGCGTCGTGCCGCAGCATCCGCCCACAATACGCACGCCGTAGTCCTGCACAAAATGCTTGTGGAACTGCGCGAGTTCGGCCGGCGTCAACTTATATACCGCCCGCCCGCCTTCGTTCTGCGGCAGCCCGGCATTCGGCAGCACGGAAATATGTTTAGTGGAATTCGCCCCCAGGAAACGTACCGCGTCGTTCATCTCCGCCGGCCCGGTGGCGCAGTTCAGCCCGATCGCATCCA
Source organism: Terriglobia bacterium (assembly GCA_963765285.1). Taxonomy (GTDB): domain Bacteria; phylum Acidobacteriota; class Terriglobia; order Terriglobales; family Acidobacteriaceae; genus CAVWZH01. The sequence goes on along the minus strand of CAVXVR010000004.1, from coordinate 160,286 downwards.
CGTCAAACGGTTCGAGCGCCGTCAGCGCAGCGCCAATCTCCGTGCCTAACAACATCGTTCCCGATTCCTGCAACGTCACCTGCACCTGCACCGGTAGGCGTTTCCCGGCCTTCTTCATTGCTTCAAGCACGCCGATGGTTGCAATCTTGGCTTGCAGCAGGTCCTGGGCCGTCTCGACCAGGAGAATGTCCACGCCACCTTCGATCAACGCCAAGGCTTGTTCTTCATACGCTGCGACCATATCGTCGAAACTGATATGCCCCAGCGAGGGCAGCTTGGTGGTCGGCCCAATCGATCCAGCAACAAATCGCGGATGGTCTTTGGTCGAGAATTGCTGCGCGACCTCCTTGGCCAGTTGCGCAGCTTTTATGTTGATTTCCGCCACCCGGTCCGGCAGCTCGAACTCGGCTAACACAACGCGAGACGCGCCGAAGGTATCGGTCTCCACTACATCGCAACCCACGCGGAAGAAGTCCGCATGAATCTGACGAATAATATCGGGACGGCTCAACACCAGCACTTCGCTGCAATTCTCCTTGCCCCAATAGTCATCCAGAGTGGGATTGCGCTTCTGAATATTCGTCCCCATCGCGCCGTCGTAGATCACGACGCGCTCGCGCACGGTTTGTAGGAAATCAGACATCGGCTTTTGGCTCTTAGCTTTTAGCTCCGAACCCATAACCAAACTTCGGCAGAAACGATGTCCCACGACAGAACTGAACTTCTCGTGAGCAAACCGCCGATAGCTCACCGATCAGCTAAAAGCCAAGAGCTAACAGCTAAGAGCTGCTCTTCATGCACAAACGCCGGCCCGCTGGGGACCGGCGTTGTAACTTTGCACCCAATCGCTCGAACTCTCAGCTCCCTGGCACCGGCAGCGGCGGCATTCCCACTTCCACTTCCGCCTGATTGAACACCGCGTTGGCTCCCATGTGTGCTGGCGCGGGCGCCAGCATTTGCTCCTTGCGGTACACCAGGTTGCTTGCATTGAACGTGGCCAGCTCGAATCCGTGCCCGTGGGTGATTGCGTCCGTGGGACAGGCCTCTACACAGTACCCGCAGAAAATGCAACGGTTGTAATCGATGTTGTAGACCTTGGCATAGCGTTCCGCCCCGCTCACCCGGTGCTCGGCGGTGTTCTCCGCCGCTTCGATATAGATGCAGTTCGAGGGGCAATTGGCGGCGCACAGAAAGCACGCCACACATTTTTCCAGGCCATTTTCGTCGCGTTGCAGCACGTGCATACCGCGAAAGCGCTCCTCGAATTTCGCACCCTTCAGCGGCCCTGGCCCGTCGGGATAGTTCTCCACGATCGTCGGCTGAAACATCTCCCGGAAGGTGATGCTCATGCCCCTGGCGATCGCCGCAATGTCCTTCAAGACCTGCATGGTCACTAGTATAACGGATGGCAGGGCCCGCCGCTCTGGCCGGTGGCGAACGGTGGTAACGCTTGCGGTTAAAGGCTTTTCAGATCGCGGCTGGCGACCAATGGGTCCCGGTCCGGCGCCACCCACTCCCGCCGCGCCTGACGGTCGTGGGCAACATCAAAGCTGTAGTACAGACGATAGTGATCGCGGTCCTCGCCAAATGCCTCCACCGCGGCCCGCGCCCCCTCCAGCCGCGACGAAAAATGGCCACTCTGCACGAACTCGGCCAACCGGTTCGCCCAGAAACGTGTCAGTGACTCGTGATACCCACTGGTCTCAGTGTTCTGTATACCCACACAGCCGGCGAAGTGAAGAATGCCCTTTCTCATCAGCTCGAAGACCTCTTCTGCCGAATGGTCGAACGCATAGTACGCGGTGGCGGCGACGTGCGCTCCGTGCGTCCAGCGGGTCTTTGGCAGTGACCCGGATTCCCACTCCGCCACGAACTTGGCCAGGCTGGCGTCATTCTCCAGAAAAGCGTACTCGAGGCGAACCCGCTGAAAGGCCCTGCGCCAGTAAACCAGCGGCCTGCCCCCGTGGAGCAACACGCGTTTCACCCCGCCAATGACGATCTGGTGATCCCCAGCCTCAATCTCCTGCTTGATTTCGCAGACCAGAGTCGTCACGACGTCATCGAGAATGGGAACTTCGAAGTCATCGAGACTCCACTTCAACTCCTGGAACTGCTCGCTGCCGTGCTTGGCGAAGCCCATGGCCAGATCTGCGTGCTCTTCTCCCAGCACATTCACCGAAAACCGTCCAGCGCGCCGGAGCTTTGCCAGGACTTTGGCGGTCTGCTCTATGCAAACCGAGATCAACGCCGGGTCGATCGAAACTGCCGTCAGCGTGCTGACCATAAAACCAAACGGGCCCGCTTGGGGATCAGTCGCGGCCAGAACCGCCACTCCGCTCGGAATGTGCGAGCCGGCACGATGGAAAAGATCGCCAAACAGGGCTTTGTCACAGCTATCGAAAGTTGCGTCGTAATAAGCCATAGGATTCAAAGGTGCTACTTGACACAGCCTATCATTCGGGTGAGCATTATGGCAACTAGTTACGTTTCATAGGAGATTATGAATGGATTCCTTGGATATGAAGGCGCTTGCCTTCCTCATGCAGCATGGCCGCGCCACCTGGGCCGAACTCGGCCAGGTCCTGGGTCTCTCCGCCCCGGCCACGGCCGACCGGGTCCGCAAATTGGAAAGTGAAGGTGCGATCCGGGGATACGCCGCGATCCCCGATCCCGAGCAACTCGGCTATCCGCTGCTGGCCTATGTTTCCGTCACGCTCGCCAGCCAGCGTTCCCGCTCCGCCTTCTTGAAAGCCATCGGCAAAATGGAAGAGGTTCTCGAAGCTCATCATGTCGCCGGCGACGACGATTACTTACTCAAAGTGCGCTGCCGCAACACCCATGATCTCGACCGGATCCTGGCGCAGGAGCTCAAGGCGAAGCATGGCGTAGCGCGAACCAGAACCACTATCGTCCTCGCCACCGCCAAAGAGACCATCAAACTGCCCATCGCTCCCTAGCAACGCGCCTCACAATCTGGCCTTGGCCACGATCGCTTTCACATGAATTCCGGTCGTATCCAGTAGTGGGATGCCATGATGGCTCGAATCACGCAGCGCCAACGGCAATTCCGTGCCTCCCAGAATCAACCCATCGATCTGGTCGCGTTCAATCATACGGTCAACAATCTCAAATAGGCGCAGCCGTGTTTCCGGAAGAAAAATACCTTTTACGAATTCGTCGAAATATTTTTCATGGATGTAGCTCTGCTCATCCAGCTGGGGCACGATGATGGCGATCCCTTCCCGCGTGAACACCTCCGGATAAAACTTCCCCTGCATGGTGTAACGAGTTCCGAACAACCCGACCCGTTTCAGGCCCAGAGACTTGGCCTCATCGCAAGTGGCTTCAATAATGCTGAGCAGCGGAATCCGCGAGCGGTTGTTGACTTCGTCGAACACGATGTGCGCAGTATTGGCTGCAAGAACCCCCAGAACGGCGCCGGCCCGTGCGAGCGTTTCGACTGCGGATACCAGATATTCAGCTGCCCCTGCCAGTTCATTTACCTCAATCAGCCCGCGAATCCGCTGCAAGTCGATGCTGTTGATGATGATCGAGGGATAGCTGCCGTCGTTCCGCTGTTCCTGGTACACCGTAATGATTCGCTTGTAATAGTCGATGGTAGATTCCGGCCCAATCCCGCCAACGATTCCGATGGTCTTCATCCCACCCTCCCGCCCGGCCCGTCAGTCCTTCCTCACTCTATTTCAAAGCGAAAACGAAGAATCCGCAGCGGCGGAAGACGGCACAAAGGTACTATTGCGCAATCGCAGGCCAGACACTGCCACATCCTGCCCAACTATAGCCTAGACACTGCCGCGCCTGAAGGCAGACAATCATCTTAGCGTCTGACGTTGGAGCCAGTTATGTCATCACGTCTTCGGAGGCAGCTAGCTCGCATCGCAGTTCTGCTTGTGCTCTTCGGCTTGAACCTCGCTCTGCGCGCTCAGGGCCCCGAATCCACCGATTCGGATAAATCCTGGTCCAGCTCCACCGACGTGAACGTCACCAACGAAAACGCCACCCGCACCAACGACTGGCACAGCCAGTCCGGAAACCAGACTCTCGACTCCCACAGCGTTCAGCGCATCGGCCCAAACGGAGGCTACGAGCCTTATCTCGATACTGAGACCGAGTCGGTGAAGGTCAGCGCCTCGACCACGCGAACCATCCAGCGCACCTATACTCGCGGCCCGGACGGCGAACGGGTGCTGAGCCAGGTGACTGAAGCCGAGACCCAGAGCCTGCCAGGTGGCGAAGTCAAAGTTGTGCGGACCACATCTAACCCCGACATTAACGGCAGCATGCAGCTGGTGCGCCGTGAACTTGCCGATACCAAGCCAACCAGCCCCAATGCCCAGGAAACCCATACCACGGTTTTTGTCCCCAGCGCTAACGGAGGCCTCACCCCAGCCACTCAGATCGTCGAGCACCAGACGAAAATCAACGACAAGTCCACGGAGTACCAGCGCACAACTTTGGTTTCCGATGGCAATGGTAACTGGCAGACCGGCGAAACCCGGCAGGGCACAATCACTCAGGACGGGAAGCAGCGGACCACCGAAGAACGGGTTTTGCGGCCGGACTCCGAAGGCAACATGTCGGTAGTTTCGCGCACCATTCACAAAGAGGCTGAGGGCGCGGCGGGAGAGCAGCGCGACACCGTCGAGAAATATTCCACAGACATTCCGGGAGCAACCCCCGACGGCAGCCTGCATCTCGACCAGCGCATCACGACGGTCCGCCAACCCCGTTCCGATGGCGGCGCAGTCACCAAACAGCAGGTTGAGCAGCCCAACCCGGGAGATCCTAATGCAGGCTTGCGCGTCACCGTAGAAAGCGTCGATACGGTCCGCGCCAGCGGCGGCGAAAATCAAGAAACCCGCGTGGTTGAAGGCCTCGACGGCGCCGGAGGTTTGGGCGTGGTAGCGGTGGATATGGGAAAATCCGACAAACCGACTCCGGTCGAAATTGCGCCTGCGCCTGCCCCCGCGCCCGCAAAACCAAAACAGTAAATTCGTTCAACCGTTGAAATTGAATCTCGACGCATTCAGAGCTTGGGGCATTTCCCCGGCAGGTAATAGATTTCAAATCCATCCGGAAGAGGCACCGTCTCCAGGTGCTGAAAGTGATCTCGGATGTAGGGCAGCAGTTTAGGATAAGTCCCGCCGATTCTTAGTCGCTCCAATCCGTCAACCGTCGCCTGCGGGTTGATGAGCACCAGCGATGTCCCATTCTTAACCAGAGCCTCGAGGTGCCGGGCCTGAAAGTCTTCGTTCCGCCGGAATAAGTAATACACCTCCCAGAACGGAGCGCGAGTTTGCAGGAAGGCGTACATCCCCGGGTAGTGCGGTGCTGCCAAAAAGTTGCCATTGGAGCCGCCGCATTTCTGGAACGCATCTCTGGTCACCCGCATAATCTGTGCCTGGAACGCGGGAACTTCGAAATTCCTCCCGGAGACTTCAATCTGCTCCACCGATGCCGGATTTTTCGCCACAGCGCGCAAATAAGAAATAGCAGGCTCTCTCGGCAGCCAGGCAACCACGATTAGCGTGGCGCTACTCAGAAAAACAGTCAAAGCCAATCGCCGTTTTTTCAAATTCCAAAGATGTACGGCCCACGCCCCGGCCGCCAGCCCGAACGGCAATATAGCTTCCGCAATGTGAAAGAAGTCAGCCCGGCTGAAAGCGTGATGCAAATAGGGCAAGCCGGCGATGGATGCTCCGCAGGCCAGTCGATACGGGCCCTCGAAATTCGCCTTCGACGTCCACCACTTTACAATCAAATACCCATACATGAGAGGCACGATTAAGCACAGTAGAGAAACCGCCGTCACCTGCAACAGATCAAGGCCATGCAAACCAATCGCATTCCTGTGCCATGGGAATGGGATGGGAAGAGGAATCTGCGGGTTGACCACCGAGAGCGACTGAAAAAACGCGGCAGCAAATCCGTTGACGCGGCCCAGCATGTACAGCATGGGCAAATAGCCCACGATAACTCCCGCCGACAACGCAGCCAGCAGCTTGCCGCGATGGAGCTTCTCACCTGCCGACTTGAGCAACATCAGTGCAAGAATTGCCGCGACGGCCAGGTAGACCCCCGAGTTGCGTCCCACGAACGCGGCAAGGCCGGTCAGGACTCCGAAAATGCACCACCGCCCGGGACTGGGCCGGCTGGAGAGTAGAAAAGCTATTCCGATTGCGGAGAACAGCGAAAGGACTTGCTCGTATATTTTGTAGCGGGGAAAGCCGAGCATCACCGCCAATAGAAACAGCATCGCCGCACGCCATGCCCGATTAATTCCTAGCCGGGACATGGCAAAGTAGCAGGCCAGAAGCCCGAGCAGCCCGAAGAGATCATCGGCCATATTCTGCTCGAAGAGCCCGTCACCGCGGAAAACTTTGAAAACCGCTGCCGTCCAGTAATATCGCCCCGGGTCATAGCTGAAAAAATCACGTAGCGGAACTTCCCCCACCGCCGTACGCTGACTGCCGTACCAGAGCAGGCCTTCATCCGACCAGTTAAAACCGTAGTGCCATTGGGCCAAAAACATCAGGAAAGCAAGCGCAACCAGCGCCACGCCGGTCAATACTGATCGGGGTGTGGCGCTCTGTACTGCCGACGACTTTGCCACTGCCGCGCTTGACCAACGCGGGGAAGAACCTTCCATGGGTGCAGCCTCAAGGGAACAATGCAGTCTACGCTCGGGCACCATTTCAGGGGCAACCGGTCGATCCCTGCCTGCCTGAACCCGCTCGCGTTCCCACAGCCACGGGATAGACTGTGGTCCTTGGTTACAATAGCCGTTTGGCCGATTTTTCCGTCGGGGGACACTTGAAACTCTGGCCCGCGCAGGCCGTTTGCCTCATGCTGATGCTCACGGCAGGAGCGCAGAATCAGGACCTAAATTCGCCCGTCCTCCCGCAGGTTGCCGGTCAATCGCAACTTACCATCGCGCCCACAACTTTGAACTTTGACTCACAAGTCGTTGGCACAACCGGGCAACCCAAAACCGCAACTGTCAGCAACCCAGGGTCCGCCGAGGTATCCATCGAACGCATCATCGCCTCGGGCATCGACTTTGATCAGACCAACGATTGCGGCACAACTCTGGCGGCTGGTGCGCAATGCACGATTCAGGTCACCTTTAAGCCTGCCACCACCGGCCCGCGCCTGGGCAACCTCACCATCGTGGTTTCAGCGGCGCCCAAGCCATATATGATCGCGCTGAACGGAACCGGCGAGTAACTCTTTGTAGCCAAGTTCATCGCCAAGTCATCTTAAGCAGGCGGAGGTATCCATGTACGTTATTACTGGAGCAACCGGAAATACTGGACACATCATCGCCAAGAAGCTCTTGGCCAACGGTCAGAAGGTTCGTGTGATTGGCAGAACTGCAGACCGCCTGCAGGCACTCGTCGCGGAGGGCGCAGAGCCGTTCGTAGCCGACCTGACCAATGAGCAAGCCGTCACCAAGGCATTCAACGGAGCCCGTGCGGTCTATGCCATGATTCCACCCCTTGTCACCAGTTCAGCCACCCGTGCTTATCAGGCACAGGTCGGCGACGCGATCACCGCCGCCCTGGCCGCCAACAAAGTCCCCTATGCTGTGTCTCTCAGCAGTGTCGGTGCCGACAAGTCAGACAAAGTCGGCCCGGTCGTGGCTTTACATAACCTCGAACAAAAACTAAACCAGATTGCCGGACTCACCGTTCTGCACCTGCGTCCCGGGTATTTCATGGAGAACACTCTCGCCCAGGTCGGCGCCATTCAGGCCATGGGAATCACGGGCGGCCCATTGCGTCCGGATTTGAAGATCGCCATGATTGCCACGCGCGACATCGCCGAAATCGCCGCCACAAAACTCCTGAGTCTCGACTTTCAGCCAAAACAGATCCTCGAATTACATGGCCAACGCGATCTCACCATGACCGAAGTCGCCAGCATCATCGGCAAAGCGATCGGCAAACCCGGCCTGCCGTATGTTCAGCTCAGCGACGATCAGTTTCGCGGAGCCTTGACTCAGATGGGCATGTCTGCCGACTTCGCCAATCTGCTTCTGGAGATGTGCGCCTCGATGAACTCAGGCTACATGCGCATGCTGGAACCGCGCTCGCCCACTAACTCGACTCCCACTTCCTACGAAGTGTTCGTAGCCGAGCAGTTTGTCCCGGCGTTTCAAGGAGCATCGCGGGCAGCATAGGTAGTGATTCTCGTTGGGTGCCCCGGGTCTCGCCGGTTTTGCGAGACCTGGGACCATTCCAGCGGCACGGTACTCGAGGCTGGAACAGGCGTCCTAACTCCCCTCCACCTGGTTACCCCGCGGTTACGAAGGCTGTAAGACCACCTCCCATCCGCCACTAATACCACATGCATCTGGGCGTAAAGGATGGCTTGAGCCAGACTGCTCCATGCACTTGAAATGGACAGTCCCGGTTTCCAGCATCCTGGCCTATATTCCCCTCCTCACCACCATGGTGACCACCATCCTGAGCATAGTCCTGGCCCGGGCGACGCTGCGTTACGCCAAAACGACAGACAAGAGTCTGGCCCTGGCGCGCGAGGAGTTTGAACGCGAGTGGTCGCCCGAGCTCCATATCAAGATGGAAAGAACTTCCGACGGCGACGCGAAGATCATCGTGACCAACCTGGCCAAGATTTCCGTGCTGCTCCAGATGGTGCAACTGCGCAAGCTCGCCCTGGCTGTGCCTTCCCTGCGCTGCCTGCTCAATGAGCCTCTGATCGGCGGCACGACCTGGACCGACAGCATCCAGAAACGGCTCATCGCCGCCACGGGAGACGAATTTCAAGGAGCCATTGCCGTCTCCGCCACCTTCTTCGCCTCGGGACGCCTGTTCCGCACCGACTGGTTTCGCTTTCAGGTCGTAGTGAAAAACGGCGAGATTGCGCGCATCGATCCCGTCAACATGGCTGCGCGCCGGGTACGGGTGATCGAATCCAGGAATGGCGAGCCGGCTGTAAAGCGGGAGTTCGTGCGCGATGTGACAGCCCACCCCGGGGAAGAGCGCGCCACCGTAGGCTCTCCCAACTAATTCGGGTGCCCCGTCCCGTCCTTGTTTGCGCAGAGCGGGGATTTTTGATTTGAACCTAGAAGTTTGCCGCCGCTGCCACGGCCGTGGGGTGCAATCCCACGATCTGGTGCATGTTCGTCATCTTCAGCACTTCTTCGACGTGCCCGGTGGCGCCCGCCAGCCGTAACTCTCCTCCCGCCTCCTTCATTTGGCCGGCCGACATCACGATGATTCCAATTCCCGTGCTGTCAATGTGGGTCAAGCTGGCCAGATCGAAGATGACTTTTTTCTGTTTCTCGCGCAGCAGGTTCTCGACCGCCCATTCCAGTTGTTTGCATTCCCTGCCGATCGTGATTCTTCCGGCTATTTCCAGCACCACAATGTCCGGCTGCACTTGCTTGGTCTCAATCGCCAGCATAAGCCAAGCTCCTCTCTTGTCGTTGGACCGGTCTCAACCGAAGCCGCTGAGTACCCCCCTGTCATCCTGAGCGGAGTGGCGGCTTGGCGGAGCCAAGCCGCTACGTAGTCGAAGGACCCCTTACCCGCATGCGTTACCATCGTCCCAACGAGGAATTTCCATCGACTAACGTCAGCAAAGGGCAGCCTTTCGACTCCGCCCAAGGATGGCGCACTTTGATGATTGTTTACTGCTGCACCTTGGTCGACTGCGACGCCACTGCCTGCCACTTCCCATTTCGCTTCACCCACACATCGGTGTAGCGATATGTGCCGCCGATATCCTGTCCCTTATAGCTCCCTTTCACCGTGCTGGTTCCGGCAGCCACGGCGGTGTTGCCGTAGACATGGACCGTCAGGTTGCTCACGTCAATGGACTGGAACTTCAGATCGCCCGAACTCAAATCTTTCTTGTCTTGAGTCTTGTCCGTCACCCGGCCTGTGGGATCGGTCGAGATGATGTCATCGGCTTCATATTGGTCTACCGCAGCCGGGCCATCCTTGAGCGTCGCCGCCGCCCAGTCCATTTCAAGTTTCTTGATCTCGTCCGCCGCCCCGCCGCCCATCTTCGCGAAAGCCGGCCGAGCAATCCCCATCGACAGAGCAAGCACACACAGTACTGCCACAGCAATCGTCTTCTTCATAAGTCCTCCTGGTTGAGCCTACGGATTGTACTCAGGGGCGTAAGGACTGGCAATCAGGCCAGGATTGCGCGTGTCATCCTGAGCGGAGTAGCGGCCTGGCTTCGCCAGGCCGCTACCCAGTCGAAGGACCCCTTGTAGCATCTCGCACCACCGGCCCGCCGGGGAATTCCTGTCACGAATGCCGGCAAAGGACACGGTGGGAACTTCCATCTTGCGTCCCACCCAGCTAACCGATCCCCAGACTCATCGGCCACGGATGCGGTAGCAGCAGGAACATCAAGAGCGCCCCCACCAGTGCCATATTCTTCGTGAAATTGATCAGGTCGATTTGCCTCATTTGCGCGTCGTCCACCTTCCAGAAACTATGGATCTGGAACGAAACGCCCAGCAGGAAGACGATCAGCAGAACGATCCCGGCCTTGGGATAGACTCCCAGCAACATGCTGAAACCGCCCACCAGCAGGATGACTCCGGTTCCCGCCACCGCCAGCTTGGGAGACGGCACTCCCCTCGCCTTCGCGTATTCACTCATGTAGTTCAGATTCTTGAAGTGATTGAAACCGGCCATTAACCAATACGCGCCAAAAATGATCCTTCCAATCAGAAAAGCGATATTCATCTCGGCTTTCTCCATTCTGCAGGATTGGATAAATTGCGCCACCATGAAGACTCACCCGCCCAGCCCGCGGGAGTTTCGTGATCGCCGCAGGAATGTTAGCAGGCGGTGGCCCACTCAAGCCCGGTTTTGGCTTGAGTGGGGATGTTCGACGACCGGGTGCCGCGTCCAGGCTCTGCTGGGACGGGGCTTTCCTATTTGACCGATCCAGCGCACGCCACCTTTTGTCATCTTGAGCGAAGTAGCGGCTTGGCCTCGCCAAGCCGCTACGCAGTCGAAGGATCCCTGCCTTCGACCTAAGCGTCATCGCTTTTCTCCCCGGGCCCGCCGTTTCTTGGGCTGCGCGGTCAGCGGCGCGACCAGCTTTTCGTAACGCGTGAACAGATGCTCTACGCGCTGGCGGTCGCCTGGGAACAGTTCGGCACGGTAGAGTTTGTCCACGGCGGCATCGAGGCTATGGTGGGCGCGAAGAAGCTCCCCAGGCATTACGTCCGAATCGTAAAGGTCGGCCATGGCTGCGCCGGGAAATCTGGCTCGCGCATTGAGAATGGCTTGCGCCAGGTCTTGGATGTGCGCGCTCCGCCGCTCGTCTGCATCGGGCCAAGGGAAGGGGTTGTAAACAATGCCGATGGAATAGCGATATCGGCTCTCCAGCCTGCCGCCGATATAGCGCAACCACGCCATGTGCATGCGCGAGGTGAGTATGCCGAAGTCGTAGAGGCTTGCATCTTTCAATACAAATACTAAATCGCTTGGCACGGTCGGCGGCTCCAGCCACCCTATGGGAACGTAGTCGCGCCTCTCCGAACTGACTTTCGGGATCACCAGAAAGGCCCGTCGGGAACCACAGTGACATGGAACCTGGTTGGCATATCGCCTAGCGCCTGCGTGCCTTTGCTTTTGCTTTTCTTACGGAACTCCTTTACAGACGCGATGCGCTTCATTACCTCCTTCGTATCGCGAAGCTCGCCTGGCGGTGCATCTTCAAGATAAAGAATCCATCGTTCCCCACCGTTGATGAATTCCTCCGACCCCACGAAGGGGTGCATGTACCTCTCGGCTTGCGGCTCTGTTCCGAGGAACTCGGCGCGCTGTTCCGCATTGAAAATATAGTTTCCATCGTCGATCGGCTTTGAGCCGATGATTAGCTTTGGCTGGCCGCTCAACGGCTGCGAGGTTTCATCGACCACGAGATGGCGGTCCGCGATGCCGCCCCCGTCAAAGAGATAAGGAGTCAGCGAAGCGTGGCGGCTTTCCGTGGGGTCGCCCTTGATGTCGTCATACGTGAAAAGCCGTTTGATGGCGGGCTCGTCGTCGCGTCGCGTCAGGCCGATGATGACGACGTGCACGTGCGCCTTGCCGCGAGCATCGCTGCCCCAAGCAAACGTCCGGTGGGCAAAGGAAATTTCCAGCCCGCAGCGGCCAAATAATACCGGCCAGAGCTGGGCGACCTGCTCGCCTTGCGTAATGGAGTTGGTGCCGACGAAGCCGATGCGAGCGCGGCCGTTTGCGAGGTATTCTCCCGCCCTGATGTACCAGGCCGTTACGTAATCGAGCGTGCCGCCTGAGCCTCCCAGGCGGGCGATGCGGCGGACTTGCTCGCGCTGCTTTTCGCTTTGGTATTTCGCGCCGCCGAAAGGGGGATTGCCCAAAATGTACGAACATTGAGCGGGCGGAAGAATGTCGGCCCAGTCCACCTCCAGGGCGTCGACCGGGTGAATGTGTGGCGACTTCCTGAGCGGGATGCGTAAATAGGGATTGCCGAACTCAACCGTCAGCCGATTGTTCATGATGTGGTCCATCATCCAAAGGGCCACCTCGGCGATACGCGCGGGAAACTCGCTTATTTCGATGCCGTAGAACTGGTCCACATCTACGCGGGAGAAAACGGCGGCAATCTTGTATTGCTCGTCGCGGCGAAGCAGCTTGAGCACTTCGATTTCGAGCAGGCGCAGCTCGCGGTAGGCGATGACGAGGAAGTTTCCGCAGCCGCAAAAGGGATCGAAAATTCGCAGCGATCCGAGCCTTTCGTGAAATGCCACTGCACCATTTCCGGTGCAACCACCCCAATCTTGTCAAGCCCCCGAGCACCCCCAAAATCCCCTAACCTCATCATTCCGCCGGAAATATAAACCTCGCCCCCATGTCCCATTCTCCCAGTCCAATTTGCTATTCTGAAGTGTAGGGTTAAGAAATCAGGCGCAGGCCTTTCGGCTTGCGCCTTTTCTATTGGGGCATAAGGTACCCGCAGGAACCCGCCGAGCTGCGCTCGGCTTGGACGCGCGAGGGCCCGTCCCCACACGGGCACTCTAAGATTTGATCGAATCCGCGGATAGTTTCATCGTCAAACTCTGGCACCTTCCGGCCTGACAACGGAAAGGCAGCGAGCGACCGGGTTAGAGCGGCAATTCGTCGCACTACGGCGTTCGCGTAGAAGGTTGAATCGGACGCGATATAGGAGGCGATCGCTTCCACATCCGCGAGAATGCGCGGCGACCAGACTACTCGGTGAGCCATTGGCTCAAACGTTTTTCCACGTCGTCCTGCGAGAGCGCCCCCTGTTGGCGGGCGTCCTCCAACCCATGGCGCACTTTGTCGAGGACGTAGAGGTGGTACTGGATGTCCTCAAGCGAACAGTTCTCGGGCAACTTCTGCAGCAGAGATTCGACCTGTTGTTTCGTGGTGGACATAAAGCAGCTGCACTTAGTTTAAAAGCCAAACGGTCCCGAAGGCAACGTCAAACAATCCCCGCAGCCAGAGTTTGGCTGAAAGCTGATGGCTGAAAGCTGATGGCTGAAAGCTGACAGCTTCACTCGATCCCTAACTCCTTCGACAGCGCCTTCCACTTGCTGTCGACCAGCGCCTTGGTCTTGGCGTCCATGACGATTTCATCGGGCCATGGACGCGTGAATCCTTCGCTGGCCCATTTGCGGGTGGCGTCGATGCCCATCTTCGAGCCGAAATTCGGAAGCCGCGATGCATGATCGAGCGAGTCGATCGGGCCGAGCGTGAATTGGATGTCGCGCTCGGGATCGATGTTGTTGAGAACTTTCAGCGTCACGTCGCCGAGGTCCTGCACATCGACGTCTTCGTCCACGACGATGACGCATTTGGTGAACATGGCCTGGCCAAGCGACCAGATGGCGTTCATCACTTTGCGTGCCTGGCCGGGATACGATTTCCGGATCGAGACGATCATCAGGTTGTGAAACACGCCTTCGATGGGCAGGTTGATATCGACCAGCTCGGGGATGGTCAGCTTCATCAGTGGCAGAAAAATGCGCTCGACAGCTTTGCCCATCCAGGCGTCTTCCTGCGGAGGCTTGCCGACGATGGTGGTCGCGTAGATGGGATTCTTGCGGTGCGTGATGCAGCTCACGTGAAAAACCGGATACAGATCTTCGAGCGAGTAAAAACCGGTGTGATCGCCGAAGGGGCCTTCGGTGCGAAGTTCGTCGAGATGAACATGGCCTTCGAGAATGATTTCTGCGTTGGCGGGAACTTCGAGATCGACCGTCTCGCATTTCACCAGCTCAACCGGCTTCTGGCGGAGGAATCCGGCGATCAGATATTCCTCGATGTCCGGCGGCGCAGGCACGATGGCGGAAAAGGTGAGCGCAGGGTCGGTGCCGATAGCGACCGCCACTTCCATCCTGCCGCCGGGCTGACTCCTCGGCAAGCATTGAGCCGCCGGAGGTGCGGGCCATGATGTCGACGGATGATCTGGAAAAATCCCCACCCAAGCCAAAACCGGGCTTGGATGGGCCACCCTCGGGTGCGTTTTGTGCCGCGCGACGCAGCGCTTCGCGGTAGTGCTCGGCGCCAACTTTTTGCCGCTGCCAGTGCATTCCCGTGGTGCGCTCGTCAAACACCTGGAGTCTGTACATCCCCACGTTGCGCTTGCCGGTTTTTGGATCGCGAGTGACCACGCACGGCAGCGTGATGAAGCGGCCGGCATCCTTCGGCCAGCACTGCAGGATGGGAAACCAGTCAAGCGAGAAATTGTCTTTGCGAATGACTTCTTTGCAGGGCCCGGTGGGGACGGTTTTCGGAAAGAATTTGCCTAACTCCGCGAGCATGGGCAGCATTTTGACTTTATCGAGAAAGCCCTGCGGCGATTTGACGTCCATGAAGACGCGGATACGATCGGCCACTTCGTCGAGCGAATCAACTTGCAGCGCAAGGTTCATGCGGCGCGCTGAGCCGAACTGATTGATCAGCAACTGCTGGCCGGGATGGCCTTTGAGATTTTCGAAGAGGAGGGCAACACCCCCACCCTTCCGCAAAGAACCCGACAAGGGTGGGGAACCCGCGTCTGCATTGCCTTTGCTCACACGATCAGTTATTTCGGCCACTTCAAGGATTGGGTCAACTTCAGTGCGGATACGCCTTAGCTCGCCAGCACGATCTAGCGCGGCAATCCACTCACGCAAGTCTTCGTAGGCCACAGATTCCCTCGTTCGGTGAAAACTGCAGTTCATTTTTACCACGGAGGGCACGGAGAACACAGAGGACTGCACTTTATTTCACCACAGAGGACTCGGAGGACACAGAGCATGGAGAACGTGCAGGATCTTGCGGCACCGCACGGACTGGAGGATCTCCTGACTAACTTTGGCGATATTTTCGAATACATTCACGCCGATGGCAGTCTTGATGCGCGTTGGTACAGCGAATTTCTTGGGCGGCTTACTCTTCCGTTCCCTCTGCGACTCTCGTGGGACAAATCCACCAGCGTGACTCAGATGACTTGCCACAAGCGGATCGCACCGGTCTTTGCAATGGTCTTCGGCGAAATCGAAAAACGAGGGCTGCAGGCGAAAATCGAAAGCTTTGGCGGGTGCTTTTCCTTTCGTCCACAGAGACGGAGCACGAAGCTGTCGACCCATGCCTGGGGCATCGCGATTGATCTGAATACTGACGACAACGCCCAGGGTTCAACCGGCAATATGGATGCGGGGTTAGTTGAAATTTTTCGTTCCGCCGGGTTTGAGTGGGGCGGCGAGTGGGTAGGAAGCGCTTGCGACCCCATGCACTTTCAATTTTGTACGGGTTACTAGCTCTGCTGTGCGGGCTGAAGGGCTGGAGTCCCGCGGCGGAAGTAGCTCAACAGCGTCGACATGGCGTGCGGGTCGGCCGGGCGTGAGAAGAAGTAGCCTTGTGCCATTTCGCAGCCGAGCTGTTGCAGTTGTTTTACATGCTCCTCGGTTTCCGCGCCTTCGGCGACGACTTTCAGTCCGAGATTGTGGGCCAGCATGATGATGAGCCGCACCATTTCGCGACTTTCGGGCTCGGTGTCCATATTACAAATGAATGCCCGGTCGATCTTCAGGGAGTCGACAGAGAAGCGCTGCAGGCGGCTCAGAGACGAATAACCGGTGCCGAAATCGTCGATGCTCACGCGGACGCCGAGCGCTTTAAACTCGGCCAGCATTTCCTCGGCTCTTTTTTCGTCGCCCATGGCTATGGTTTCAGTGATCTCGACTTGAAAATTCTGGGGCGCGAGGCCGGCTTCTTCGAGGATGAGAGCAATCTCGGCGACCAACTCAGGCTGGGCAAACTGTTTGGAGGTGATGTTTACGCTCATGGCAAGTGGCGGATCAGCGGGAAACTGCGACTGCCACAACACTACTTGGCGCGAGGCTTGCTGCATCAGCAAGCGATTCATGGGGAGAATCAGGCCGGTTTCATCGGCGACCGGAATAAAGTCGTTGGGCATCACCACGCCCGAGGGACGTTGCCAGCGGGTCAAGGCCTCGAAGCCGCAGATCTTGCCAGTCTGAAGCGAGACGATGGGCTGATAGAAGACGCTAAATTCGTCGAGTTCGAGGGCTTTGCGAAGATCGGTCTCGAGTCTTAGACGTTTGACCGCGGCCGAATGCATAGTGGGATCGAAAAGCTCACAGCGAGCTTTTCCGGCCTGCTTGGCCCGGTACATAGCGATTTCGGCATCGCGGAGCAATTCTTCGGCTTTCGAAACAGCATTGCTCAAGGCAATTCCGACGCTGGCGGTCACAACGACTTCCTGACCGCTGATGAGGAACGGGGCGGCCAGCTTTTCCTGAATTCGCTGTGCGACTCGTATGCCGTCGCTGGGATCGCGAATGTCGTCCAAGAGCACCGTAAATTCATCTCCACCCAGGCGGGCAAGCGTGTTGTCGGCTACGATGGAACGTGGGCGGTCGGCGTCTTGCGGGCGGGACACGGTATCCATGCCGCGAAGAGACGCGGTCAGTCGCTGACCGACTTGGATCAGCAGCTCGTCGCCCTGCGAATGACCCAGGCTGTCGTTGATCACCTTGAACTGATCGACGTCAATGAAGAGCACAGCAAACTGGTAATTTGGGTGCCGCTGCGCCAGCGTTAAAGCGTGCCCCAAGCGATCAAGAAAGAGAGCGCGGTTGGGCAGGTTGGTCAGGCCATCGTGGAAGGAGGCGTGGTTCAGCAACTGCTCGGCGAGCTTGCGCTCGGTGATATCGCGGTTCACGATGACCAGGCCGGCGGTGTCGCCCTTGGGACCGCGAATGGCGCTGGCCGTGGATTCGAGAATTCGCCAGGAACCGTCTTTGTGGCGGATACGGTATTCCAGCCGCTCCCCTCGCCCGGTGAGCCGGGCTTTTTCCGCGGCTTGAATCACGCGTTGGCGGTCCTCGGGATGAATCTGGTCAATCGGCGATGTGGACTTCAATTCCTCCGCCGAATAACCCAGCACCCATTGATAGGCAGGGCTGTTGTAGAGGCGCTTGCCCTTGGCGTCTACCACCGCGATCATGTCGGCGGCATTCTCAGTGATCAATTGGAAAAGCTGGTCGCGTTCGGTGAGCTGGCGGCGGATGCGCTGAATCTGGAAGTGCTGGTAGAGAGTGTAAACATCGAACATCAGCACCAGGGCTGCCAGGCCGCGTATCCACTCTTTAAGGTCGAGCCAGTCGGTGCTGCCCGGGCGCAGGTGCAGACCGGGAATGGTCAAAGAGACCATGCCCAACAACAGAACCAGGGTTACGGCAACGGCAAAGGCCCACAACCACCACTCGCGGCCCTCGATTTCCCGAATCGGAACTGGGGTGCTCAGGGCGGATATGTCGTTGTCGGCTATAACTTTCTTGTCTTCCATGCTGGCCTGCGTGCTTTAGAGATTCTAGATCGGGAAAAAATAAGGGAAAGTTACTATGGTTAGGTGGCGTTACAAGATCGACTATGTTGCGTAAGTTGCTTCTTCGTGCACGCGAGATCCCTCGGCCCGCTGGAGAAAACGCGGACCTTCGGGATGACCAGACAGGATGCCGACTAACCGGGCTTCCACATTCAGGAACCATTGCAACGATCAGCTTGCCGTTGAACCTCAGAAGTGTTAGGAATGACAGTCTCCTGACACGGCGGTCGTACGTCTACCGTGCTTCGGGGGTAAGCTGGTTGAATCCTTAGGCGCTCGCTGGTTTGACCAAAGGGCGGGCGGGGAGCCAAATTTGAGACGACGAGTAGTTATTACAGGCATGGGCGCGGTAAGCCCCAATGGCGTGGGGAACGCCGCGTTTTCAGAGGCAATTCTTGCGGGCCGGAGCGGCGTGCGGCGGATTTCAAGATTTGACCCGTCGGAAATCCCAGTGCAGATCGCCGGCGAAGTTCCGGACTTTGACGAACTCGCGTGGGTGGAAAAGCGCGAGCGCAAGCATGTGTCGCGTGTGCTCCCTCTTGCGCTGGCGGCCGGAAGCGAGGCATTGCGTGAAGCCGGGCTGGATCAGAACTCTTTGAGCCTGGAGGACAAGCGGCGCTTCGGCGTGATCATGGGTTCGGGAGGCGGATCGCAGGAGTTTACCGAGGAACAGTATCGTCTCTTCTTTCATCAGGAATACAAGAAGATGAGCCTGTTCTGCGTGCCTACCGGAGTAATGGGGACGCTCTCGAGCGACCTGAGCGTGCGGTTCGGATTGCTGGGCGCGAGCCACATGGTGACCACGGGTTGCACCTCCTCAACCGATGCTTTGGGATACTCAGTGCGGCAAATTCGGGCCGGACGCCTGGATATGGCGTTAAGTGGCGGGGCGGATGCGCCGATCGCGTTAGGCATCGTGAAGGGCTTCATTCTGATGAAGATTCTCACCGATTCGTGGAACGATGCGCCGCAGCGGGGATCACGGCCTTTTTCTGTAAATCGGGATGGCTTCGTGGTGGCAGAGGGAGCGTGGATGTTTGTACTGGAAGAATACGAACATGCGCGTGCCCGCGGGGCGAAAATGCTGGCGGAGATTTGCGGCTACGGTTCCACATGCGAGGCGTTTCATCGCGTGCGCCTGCAGGAATGCGGCGAAGAGCCGGCGCGCGCCATCGGCATGGCGATGGCGGATGCAGGCATCGCAGCGGCCGATGTGGATTACGTCAATTTGCACGGCACTTCGACGCAGTTAAACGACCGGATCGAGACGCGCGCTTTGAAGCTGGTCCTGGGAGAACGCGCGGGTCAGGTACCGATGTCGGCGTTGAAATCGCAGATCGGCCATCCCCAGGGCGCTTGCGGGGCGGCCGGCGTGGCGGCGACGATTGTGGCGATGCACAGCGGCCAGATTCCGCCGACTATCAATTTGGAGACACCTGATCCGGAGTGCGATCTGGACTACGTGCCGGAGAGCGGAAGGAAGAGGGCGATTGAGCACGCGGTGTGTAACTGCATCGCATTTGGATCGAAGAATTCGGCGCTGGTGGTCAGGAAGGTGGCTTAGGTTTTCACCACTCTTAACCACGGAGGGCACGGAGGACACTGAGGTTAAACCGATCTTGACCACGGAGGACACAGAGGACACTGAGAAGAGCTTTAAAATTTCTTCTAATTTCCACTAGGATCCCGCCAGGTGCCGGACGGTATCTTCGACCTTCGGCCAGGCTGAGGAACGTGGGTCGATCAGCTCGAAGTGTCCGGCGGTTGAAATCTCCAGATAGTGAACATCCTCTCCTGAAACTTTCTTTTGTTCCGCATAATTACGGCTGAAGAATGCGGGAACCGTGCCGTCGGCGGCACCGTGGATGAGCCATTGCGTGGCTTGCGGAATCTTGAGCCGCGTGGGGTCGGCCTCATGGTAGTGTTCAGGAACATCCTTGGGTTTTCCTCCCAGAAATTCCACCACGGCGTCGTTGCTCAAGTGAAGCTCGAAGGCCTGCTGAAGGTCGAGCACGCCGGCCAGCGAGACGGCGCGTTTGACCGCGGGCTCATGAGCTGTCAGGCAAAGAGCGAGCTGGCCTCCCGCGGAATGGCCCATCACGACAATCCTGGTTGTGTCGAGGTTGTAGCGTTTAGCGATCTGAGGGAGAAAACGGTAGGCGCTGACGATGTCTTCAAAGGTTCCCGGCCAGCCTCCTCCAGGGTTGCCGACGCGCCGGAATTCCACGTTCCAGGTGGCGAGGTTCTTGGCGGTGAGAGCGGCGCAGAGATGGCCGGCGTGGGCAAGATCGTACTTGGAACGCCAGTAGCCGCCGTGGATGTTCATGACGACGGGAAAGGACCCTGGGGCCTTAGGCAGGCGCAAATCACCAAACTGGTTGGGATCGGTGCCGTAGGGAATACGAGCATCCGCGGGCGGAGGCGGAAGAGTCAGGATGTCGTCAGAGGACATGGTGGTTCCGGCGCGACGAAATTCGAATCAGTTGTCAGTTCTCGGTTCTCATTTTCCCGGTTTCACGTCTCCAGGGAAGAGCAACAGACGAATTGTATAGGCCTCTCGACTTGGAGTGCGTCCAGTCACCGACAGGAGTGTTTGGCGTCACTGACTCAGGTCTTTCCAAAAAGTATGCTACGGCCCAGCGCTGACTCGAAAACTCCCCCCGGGTTTGAATGAGGAAGCTTCGGGTCTCCCAATTCCAAAGGAAAAAGGAGATTCTCCCATGTTTGCTCGCATTATTGAGTTCATCCCAAAGATGGAAAAGAAGGAAGAGTTCGTAAAGAAGATCCGTCTGGAGGTTCTGCCGCTGTTGAAAGACCAGAAGGGATTTCTGGAGATCCTCCCCTTCTTCCCGGAGAACAAGACCGAGAAGGTGATCACGGTCACGCTGTGGATGGAGAAATGGGACGCCGAGAAGTACGAGAGAGATGTATATCCCAAGGTGGAAGCGATCCTGCGGCCCTATCTGACCACGCCGGTTACGTTCAAGCACTATGTGGTTGAGACCACCCTGTGCGAGAGGTTTGTTGAGGCCCTGGCGGCCTGAGGTAAAGGCCTACCGGCCCCGGGCCGGAGCGGCGGCGGGCCGCTCCGGCCTTTCTGTTTTTAGCCTTTGAGTTTCAGCTTGGACTTGTTCTCTTCGAGAAATTCGCGCAGCTTGTCGCCGGAGTCGAGCAGGCGGATCCACTGCTCGTAATAAAGCGTGACCGGAAAACGGCCCAGGCCGTAGACGCTGACTCCGCCTTTTTCCCCGACGCGGAATTCCAGGCTTCCGGTGCGGCGCGTTCCCTGCTGTTTTTCCAGCTCCGACAGACGGGCTTTCAGTTCCTCATAAGTTGGTTCAGCCATGAGATTGACCTCAATCAGGACAGGGCGATCTTACAACATTGGAGCGGGAGACCGGGATCGAACCGGCGACATCCAGCTTGGGAAGCTGGCGTTCTACCGCTGAACTACTCCCGCCCCGTACGACTGCAGATCCTTCGCTGCGCTCAGGATTTCGCCAGCCGGCTTCCGGCGTACCTTCGCTACGCTCAGGTCGCCTCACGCCCGCTAACCGGCTCAAATTGTAGCACGCGGCAAAACGTCATGGCTGCAATGGGCCGAACTGGAGTTCCTGCGCCGATTCGAGCCCGGTTCTCTTGAGAAGCTCTTTGACTTCCGCCGCGGACAGACGCCGTCCAGGGCGGGTTTCGGCGTTCGCAACAGACCAC
Source organism: Terriglobia bacterium (assembly GCA_963765285.1). Lineage (GTDB taxonomy): Bacteria > Acidobacteriota > Terriglobia > Terriglobales > Acidobacteriaceae > CAVWZH01. The sequence continues at coordinate 138,674 of CAVXVR010000004.1, read as the reverse complement.
GCGGCCACCGCCATCACGGCCGTATCGAGGGCCAGCTTGCGCGGATCGACCTTGTCGAACGTATCGGTGATGGCGTGATGGCGAACGTCGTAGTCTCCCGGCTCGACTTGCAGGGTAAGGCTGGGGACGCCCACGACCATGAATGAAGCATTGTCGGATTCCATGTCGGCGTCGGCGTCAACGGCGCCTGCACCCAGCGCAACCAATGGCTTCAGGGTTTCGCGCAGGGGCGCTAACAGATCATCGCGGCCGTTGGTGGCGAAGCCTAGAGGCACTTGTGCGCCGTCATCCATCAGCAGGAAAGCTCGCAGATGATCCAGCTCGGCGTGATGCTGGTCCACATAGGCGCGTGATCCCAGATTTGCCTCCTCCTCTCCGGAAAAGAAGGCAAAGCGGATGGTGCATCGTGGCTTGACTCCCAGCAACCTTAGAATACGGGCAGTTTCGAGCACCGCCGACACGCCAGAACCATTGTCATCCGCGCCCTGGGCCGGGTCCCACGAATCGAAGTGCGCCCCGACCAGGACAATCTCGTCGGGATTGGTTCCGGGCAGATCGGCGATCACGTTACGTTCTTTCGCCGGGCCGGTGAATGTATTTTGAATGTCCAGCGAAATCTTGACCGGGCCTTTGGTGAGCAGGCGGCGGAGGAAGAGCGTGTCTTCTCTGGCAATCGAGAGCACTGGCAGAGGCGCATGGGGATAAAGACCGTATGCCGACGTATACAGCATGCGGTCGGGCTTGTCGGAGGGGATCAGCAACGCTGCGGCCCCGGCTTGGGCGAGTTGGCGAGTGATCAGGGCGCGCATGACCGGGGTGGGCGCGTTGCCGATGCTGTGGAGGTCGACCAGGACTGCAGCGCCGCGCAGGCCTGCCGCGGTTTTTGGCAGTTCATTGCCGGCCGGTGTTCCGAGATCGACGACTGAGGCTTCGATGCGGCCGGGCGTACCGGGCGCCCAGCCATAAGAGCCGACATACAGGGGAGCGATGCTGGGGCTGAGCACTTCCCCGTGAGCCGGCCCGCGTTGCCAGCCGGATTCGAAGCTGTACTCCTCAAAGTGGGCGTTGTCGAAACCTGCATCTTTCAGGGTTTTGAGAATCAGCTCGGAGGCGGCGTGAGATTGCGGGCTGCCGGTGACGCGCCCGCCGACCGTGTCAGTCAGGGTTTCTAGAAACGACAAAGCTCCGCCACGCGTCTGGGCATAGCCGACGATGCGGGCTACCTCGTCGTTTCCACTCGCGGTTGAATCTGGCGGCGATGCACTCTGGGCCGCGACAACTAAGAGAGCTCCGCACAAGAGTCCGACAAGCAGCAAAAGTTGCTTCATAAATTTGAGATGTGACGTCCGACATTCTACGCGATTCGCAGAAATGGGCTGCCGAAACCGGGCACGCTTAAGTCCAGCGGAACCAGCGCAAGGCTAGGACGAAGGAAATTCCGCCCCATATCGCCAGAACCAACAGGCGTCCGCCCTGGGCGGCGAGCGGCGCGCCCTCAAGGATGGTGGCGCGGAGCGCATCATTGAGGGCAGTCAGTGGTAAAGCCTTGATGAAGGGTTGAGTGATCGCGGGAAAGCGTTCGTACGAAAAGAAGACGCCGGAAAAAATCCACATGGGCATCATCACCAGGTTGATGAGCCCGCTGATGCTTTCGATTTTCTGCGCGCGGCTGGCGGTCAGCAGGCCGACGCCCCCGAAGGAGAGCGCGCCAATCGTTCCCACGATCAGGATAGTCACAAGTGACCCGAGCACTCGCATGTGAAACACCAGCACGCCGAAGCCGAGCAAGAGGCCGACTTCGATCAACATGAGAACCAGGCGACTGCTGGTCAAGGCTAAGAGGAAATCGCTGCGGCGCATAGGAGTGGCCACGAAGCGCTTAAGCAGTTTGCGCTGGCGCATGTCGACGATGGCGAAGCCGATGCCCCACATGGCGGCGTTCATCAGGTTCATGCCTAGCAAGCCGGGAATCAGAAAATCGATGTATCGCGAACCGGGCTCGCTGGACGCCACAACCGACGTGGCGAGCGGATCCTTGCGGCCGGCGGCGGTTTCGAGGGCATTATCCACTTCGGCGCGAGAGAGAACGCTCTCGGGGCGGGCTGGGTCGTAGCGATATTGAAAGCCTCCTTTGCCGTCGGGCGCGATGACCATGTCGTATTTGCCCAGGCGCAGACCTTGTAGAGCCCGAGGCTCATCGACCACCTCAGCCCGGATGGGCGAGCCTTGCGGAGACTTATGCAGCATGGCAAGGGCATCCTCAGCGCCGGGGCCGGAAACAATGGCAACGGAAGTAGCGTCGGCGGGCTTATTGCGAAAGGCAATGCCCAAGCCCAGCGCGAGGAGGATGGGAAAACCAAACACCCAGAAGACCACTTCGGGCTCGCGCGCAAGTTCCTTAAGGCGAGCCATAAGGAGGTGGGTGTAGCCGGACCAGCGGCCGTTGCGAAGGGGTGGCGCCGATTTGAGTTCTGCGGTCGGTGTTTGGTGGGCGATGGCCATCATTCGCTCTGGCGTTCCGCTGGTTTCCACTGATTCAAAAACTGGAGCAACGCTTCCGGCGTGAGGCTGCGGGCATTCTCGAACTCGCCATTCTTCTGGCTGTACACCACCTTGCCGTCGCTTTCCAGCACGGCCAGCCCTGGGATTCCCCTATCCATGGGCACTCCATATTGCTTCATCAGGTCTTGATTCTTGTCACCCTTCCCGACGTCCACGTGAACTACTTCGTAGTTCTTGGTCAGCACGGGAACAAGGTCCTCACGGTGAAAAGCCAGGTCGAGTACGTGACAGTCGTAGCACCAATTGGCCCCAAACACGATCAGGACACGCTTGTGATCGCGTGCTGCCAACTCTTCCGCTTTCTTGATTTCGGCATGCGCGTCCGCCACGGCGGGATAGATTTCTGTTGCAGTCGATGCCGGCTGTTGCAGACTGGCCGGATCGGTGCGCTTAACTGCAACCAGCCGCCAGTTCTCTCCTTGTTTCTGCCAAACTTGCGCTTGGGTAACGTAAACCATCTTGTCACCGGCTGGCGTGGCGGAGAGAACATCGGCCTGCATTACGACCTGCTGAACGCCAGGCGGCGTGGAGGGAGATTCCAGCATCTCGAGTTTTATGTTCCGTGCCCTCAGCCCTGACCAAAAACTGATGTCAGCGTCCGCATTCGTTTCTCCCGACGGAGTGATTACTCGCGCGGCGGGAGTTGTGCTGTACAAGACTTTCAAACCCACGCTGTCTCCGGCGAGGACGGCCTCCCTCCATTGCGCCAACGGCGGAAAGGGCGTAACCGTGCCTGGTTCTGTTCCAGGCTTGGGTTCGACCTGGCTGTATCCAAAGAAACCGCGACAATCAATACAACAGAGGAATTGCGAACGAAAAACAGCTGTGATATTTCACGATTCCCCCCTCGATCTCGACTGGGATGCGTCATTCATGCCAAGCGAACATCTTCAATCCTCTCTCAAGTGACGGCCGGTAAGCCGCACGAACACGTCTTCCAGGCTGGCTTGGCGCGTGGTCAGGTGAAGCAGTTGAGAGCCCTGCTTGTCGACAGCGTCGAGCAACGCTGGAATAGTCAAATGCGGTTCGTGCACGTTCAAACTGACCAACCCATCATCGCTGCGTACCGATTCGACTCCTGGCAGCACACGCCAAACTTCGAGGCTCTCGCCATCCGAATCGCCGGCGACCGCGAATTCCACCACATGATGCCCACCGAGCCGGGCAATCAGATCCGCGGGAGTTCCTTCGGCAATGATCTGCCCGTGATCGATGACCGCCAGCCGGTCGCAGAGGCGTTCGGCTTCGTCCATGTAGTGGGTGGTCAGCAGAACCGTGCCGCCGCTGCGTTGAAACTTGCGAATGATGTCCCAGAGCTGGCGGCGGCTCTGGGGGTCGAGCCCGGTGGTTGGCTCATCCAGAAAAAGCAGCTTGGGATTGCCCACCAGGGCAGTGGCCACCGCAAGCCGCTGCTTCTGGCCGCCGGAAAGCTTGCCCACCCAGGAATCAGCTTTTTCTTCCAGTTGCAATAGCTCCAGAACTTCGATCGCCGGGCGCGGTTGAGCGTAAAAGCTGGAAAACAGCTCGATGGTTTCGCGAACTGTCAGCTTTTCGGAGAGCCGCGTCTCCTGCAGCGAGATACCCAGCCATTCGCGCAGCTCACGTGGATTCTCCTGCCAGGTATGGCCTAGAATCGTGACCTGGCCCGAGGTCGGAGCCAGCAAGCCTTCGAGGATTTCGATGGTCGTCGTCTTCCCCGCCCCGTTGGGGCCAAGCAAGCCGAAGCATTCCCCGGTGGCAATTTCGAGGCTTAGTCCACGCACCGCTTCGACTTTGCCGTCGTAAGTCTTGCGCAGATCGCGGGTTTCGACAGCCGGGGGCATGGAAAGATTTTAGCCTAGCGTTAATGCCCGTTCCTTCAACTTTCGATTAAAATTACGGCTCGATACTCCCATGCCAGTCCTGCGCCAAGGCTTCACTTGACGGTCCGCCCTCGAAACGCGGGTGCGCCGTTTGCAACGCTTGGTTTTGAAAGATCAGTTCCCGGTTCTTGGTTCTCAGAGGAAAGGATCGCCTATGCCGCGTCAGATATTGCTGTCGATGTTCCTGTTCGTCACCGCTTTGGCGAGCGCGCAGGAGTTGCGCCACTTCACATTTCACTACGGATTCACCGTAAAGAACGTTCCGGCAGGGGAAAAGTTACGCATCTGGTTTCCGGAGGCGCACACTGACGCCTATCAGGAAGTGAAGGTGATCTCCGCCACCGGCGATTTGCCGCTGAAGCAAACCCATGAGTCCAAGAACGGCAACGAAATGTATTACGCCGAGACAGGCAAGGCGAAACAGGCAGAGTTGCACTTCGAGGTGGTGTATGACGTGGTACGGCATGAGCACCTGACGTTGGGCCTGGAGCGGCCCCACCTGGCCGAGGTACGGCTCAGCGAGAAACAGCGCAAAGAGTACCTGGAACCCGACAAACTGGTGCCCGTAACCGGACTGCCGGCGCAGTTGGCGGTGACCGTTACCCAGGGGAAGACGACGCCGCTCGACAAAGCCCATGCGATTTATGACTACGTCTTTACCACTATGCGGTATGACAAGACGGGAACGGGGTGGGGCCACGGGGATGTGCTCTATGCCTGCGACGCGAAAAAGGGCAATTGCACGGACTTCCACTCGCTGTTCATCGCCATGGCTCGGTCACAGGGCATTCCGGCGCGCTTTGAAATCGGGTTCCCATTGCCCCCGGACAAGCGCTCATCAGAAATTGCCGGCTACCACTGCTGGGCGGAGTTCTTTGAGCCGGAGCATGGATGGATTCCGGTCGACATTTCCGAAGCCTGGAAGCACCAGGAAAAGCGGGACTACTTTTTCGGAGCGCATGATGTGAATCGGGTGCAGTTCACCGTCGGACGCGATCTGGAGTTGAGTCCTAAGCAGGACGGAGCCCCGCTGAACTACTTCGTGTATCCGTACGTGGAAGTGGCGGGGAAGGAATTTCCGAATGTAGCCTTGGCGTTTTCATTTGCCGAGGTGGATGTGGGGAAGGCGGCAAGTAAGTAAGGGCCAATCACACCTCGCGTCGCTCGGCCAGACGGGTTCCTTCGACTTCGCTCAGGATAGGTTCCGACCCGTCCCTACGCGAGCGGTTAGTCGTCGTCGCGGGCTTTGGTCTTGGCGAATACCGTGTACCTGGGCGCCGGCATGGGCGCATTGCCCATCCGATCGCGCCACAGAATGCGGTTCAGCACTACGTTATTGGCCGCATCCGGGCGGGAGAAATCCATCCTGGCGGATTCCTTCGCCCCCTGGCCTTTAACAGGATTGATCTGGTAGATCAGACCGTTGTCGCGGTTGCTCCAGTCGGCGGCAAACGCCGGCTGATTGCCCGGCCCGGAAAACAGCGGCGCCATCAGCGGCGCGTGGGCATCGTTCTGATTCATAGGCGGCAAGCCCAACACGGTTTCGAGGGTGTGGATCATGTTGACCGTAGTGTAGAAGCCACTATCCACGAACGGCTTCTCCAGCGAACCGGGTGAATATTTGCTGATCACGAAAGCGATAGAGCGATGCGCGTCCACATGGTCGGCGCCATCCTGGGCGTCATCCTCCACGACGAAAATCGCTGTGTCATCCCAGTAAGGACTGCGGGAAAGGGCATCGACAACGCGGCCGAGGGCAAGGTCGTTATCCGCTACAGAGGCCGCCGGGCGCGGGTGTCCCGGGCGAGTGCCTCCGGTGTGGTCGTCGGGCAAGTAAAGCAGGACAAAGTTCGGCAGCTCGGTTCCCTTGCCTTCCTTACGGGCTTGCACGAAGCCGGCAAATTCGTTCAGAAACTCGTCAGCTCGGAGCTGATCGGGATAGTCGGTTTCAAACTCTGGGTAGCGCGCGTCATAGTGGTCACGCAAGACGGCCTTCGTGGCCTTGCTTGTTTTCTGCACGGGAACCGGCCAGGACCACGGGCTCGCTGATCCGTGCGGGTCGCCAACGTTTGGCGGCAGATTCTCGCCTTTGTTTATTGCAGTCTTTTGACATGCGCCTTCGAGCGGCGACACCGGGCCTTGTTGCGGCGAGGCCGGAATCTCTTTTTCCCTCGGCGACTTGCACCATATCGACGCCGTAAACTCACCGTAGTCGCGATAAGTCAGGTTGTGGCTGGCGGCGTTATCCCATAGGTAGCCCGTGGAAGGCGCATCGACGTCAGGCTGGCCACTTTCCAGGGGCAATTCCTCGGCCACCGTCCCTTGAAAGTCGTAGCTGCGCTCTTTGCTGCGGTAAGCGATTTGCCAGGTCTTTTCGTTGTAATCACTGGTGATGGCGGCGGTGGACCAGTCGTGGCCGTCGCCGGAGACTTCTCCGCTGTCGTAAAAATTGTCGAGCACGCCGAACTGCAATGCCAGCTTGTGTTCGTTGGGCGTAATATCCGCGCCGTACATGGTGAGTTTCGAGTCGGCGTTGCCGACTTTCAGGTCACCGAGAATTTGATCATAGGTGCGGTTCTCTTTGATGACGTAGATCACGTGGCGGATGGGATTCGTGCCTTGCGCAAAAAGGATTTTGCCGGGATCGTGGCGGAGAAGATTGTCGGACACGACCTGAGCAGTCAGATCGTCGAGTTTTTTCTCGACGTCGGAGATTTTAAGGCGCGCAACTGAACCAGCAAGCAGCGATGGGATATACGCATTCTCGCGGTGGCGGCGTTCATAAGCCGTGTGGCCGGGAAAATTGTTAGGGCCAGTCCCTTCACCCTTGGCGGAAGCAATGATCAAGTCATCGCCACGAACCGCGAGCGCGCTGGGATACCAATCGGTGGGAATGAACCCCAGGGCGACGGAGCTGGAGGGGACAGTGGACGTGTGCTTGCTCGAGTTTGACGTGTCGAATACGCTGACTGCATTTAGTGAAGCATCGGCCACGAACAAACGGCTGCCGTCAGCCGATTGAGCCAGAGCGCTGGGATAGGTTCCGGCCAGCTTCTGGTCTCTTACGCTGGTGCTGAAGAGGTGAACGGGCGAACCTGTATCAGTGGCGACGACGGCGACCGCGTCTGCGTTCGAGAGGGCCACGTAGAGCAGCTTTTCATCCGGGCTCAACAAAAGAGCAGTGGGGTGAGAACCGGGAGCCATCGGATCTTTCGGTTCATTCAATTTGATCCAACGCGCGACCTTGCCAGTCGCCAGATCGAGTTCTGCAACCTGAGAGGCATTCCACAAGCTGCACCAGGCGCGGCCGCCGTCGCGAGTGGCGACGACTGTATAAGGGTAAGACGAGGGAACCATCTCGCGCGTGCTCAGGTCGAAATGCTGGAGAACACGGCCGTCTGTGGGATCGAGCAGCACCACATTGTCAGAGAAATTATTTGCCACGAGCAAACGGTCGCCGCTCTTCCCCGCGATCACGGAAAGGCCCGCGGGATAAGGGATGGCTGTTCCCGCAGGTGTTTTGCGCAAACCGTATGGGATCTTCTTGCCGGCGGCCACGCTTTGGGGCGCGATCTTGATGAAACGCTCGGCCGTGACCTTGCCCTGCTGAAAGCGGTACACGGCAATTCCATTTCCCGTGCCGTTGGGCTTTTCGCCGGTAGGATCGGTGATTGAGCCCATCGACGCATACAGATGATTGCCGTCAGAACTGAAACCGAAGCCAAGAAAGTAACTCTGGTGCGCGTCTTCCGGCAGGCGCTCATCGGGAAACTCGGCAATCTGGTTCGTTTCCAGATCCAGCACCGAGATGGACTGGAATCCGCGGTTCGCCTGCGTGCCATAGCCGTCGTTCAAAAAGGCGGCGTAATGACCGTCCGGACTGACCGCAACACTCGCCGGAAAACTATTCAACGAACCGATATGTCCCGGCGAAGGCACGGTCAATTGTTTGCTGGTGGGCAAAGAAATCTCGTGGGACTTTTCGTTCTGGGCAAACAAGGAGTTCAGCGCAAGCAGCAACGACACGCCAATGGTCGACAGCAAGAGAAAGGAAAAAGAAATAGATCGTTTCAAGAAACCTCCCGCTGGATCTGCGAAGAAGTTTTACAACCGGGACGGAGAAATGAAAAGGCTAGGCGCGAATGAATCGTCTGGAAGACGGCCTGCTTCAAGAATCGTCTTAAGGGATCTCTCTAACTTCCTCGTGGGATGGGGTTTGCTCCTGCCCAACATTATGGCGAACGTCCGCTCCCCTCACCCAGAAAATGACGTCTTCTGCAATGTTGGTGGCGTGATCGGCCACCCGCTCGAGGTTGCGGGCTATGAGCAACGCATCCAGAGCCTGACGGGTCACTTCGGGGCGTTCGTTCATCGCTTTCACCAGCATGATGAAAGCCTCATCGCGCATACGATCGACGACGTTGTCCATTTCCAGCACAGCCTGAGCCAGCTCGGCCTTTCCTTCGATGAAAGACTCGAGAGAGCGCCGCACCATGGCGGAAGAAGCCGCAGCCATGCGCGGAATGTCCACCGGCAGATCGACGACGGGCAGCTCCACCATGTCCATAACGCGTTCCGCAATATTGACGGCCTGATCGCCGACCCGCTCGAGATCTGAGTTGATTTTTGTGACCGCCAAAATAAAGCGCAGGTCGACCGCCATGGGCTGCTGCATCGCGAGCAGATCGAAAGCCAGCTCGTCGATCTCGCGCTCCATGGCGTTGATTTGCGACTCGCCCTCAAGCACGAGGTGGCAGCGGTTGAGATCGCGATCTTTGTAGGCCTGACAGGCGCGATCCACCGCCTGCTCAGCCAGCCCGCCCATGCGGAGCAAGCGAGCGCGGAGTTCGTCCAGTCCCTGCAAAAAGCGGGTGCGCGCCATTATCCGAACCTGCCTGTAATGTAATCCTCAGTCCGCTTGTCGGACGGAGTGGTAAAAATCTTCTCAGTCTTGTCAAACTCAATCAGCTTTCCCAGGAGGAAAAACCCGGTAAACTCAGCCACCCGGGACGCCTGCTGCATATTATGCGTCACAATGACGATCGTAAACTGCTCTTTCAGTTGAAAAATGAGTTCTTCGATCTTGCCGGTGGAAATGGGATCGAGGGCCGAGCAGGGCTCGTCCATGAGCAATACTTCCGGCTCGACCGCCAGGGCGCGCGCAATGCAAAGCCGTTGCTGCTGACCACCCGAAAGGCTGGCCCCGGACTTCTTGTGCATCGTGTCTTTGACTTCGTCGAACAAGGCCGCGTAGGTGAGCGAGCGCTGCACGATCTCGTCGAGCCGTTTGCGGTCGGTGAACCCGTTAAGCTTTAAGCCGGCCGCCACGTTGTCATAGATCGACATGGTGGGAAATGGATTCGGCTTCTGAAACACCATCCCAATGCGGCGCCGAATTTGCACCGCCGAAGTGCCGTTGTAAACCTCGATATCGCCGATGCGTACCCGGCCGGTGGCACGGGCTTCCGGGATGGTCTCATGCATGCGATTCAGGCAGCGCACAAAGGTCGACTTACCGCAGCCAGACGGTCCGATGACCGCGGTCGCATGATTCGCGGCAATCGTGATGCTTATGTCCTGAAGGGCCTGGGTCTTGCCGAACCAGGCATTCAGCTTTTCGACTTGGATGCCAACACCCATAACTCAATTACGCTCCCTTGAGCATACCGCGACTTGCCGCAATACGCACGGCACTGACGGAAACCACGATCAAAATGATCAAAATTAGCGCTCCCGCCCACGCCTGGCGATGCCAGTCATCAAAGGGCGAGATCGCGTAGGAAAAGATCTGAAGCGACAAAGCCGCGGTCGGCTGACTGATCTTCCAATTCCAGTATTGGTTGCCGAACGCGGTGAAAAGCAGGGGCGCGGTTTCACCCGCAACCCGGGCAAAGGCCAGCATCACTCCGGTGATCACGCCTGAAGTGGCGGTACGCAGAGTAATCGACAAGGTGGTGCGCCAGCGCGATACTCCCAGGCCATAGGCAGCTTCCCGTACCTGGGAAGGGACCAGCAAGAGCATTTCCTCCGTGGTACGGCTGATGGTGGGGATCATCATGATGGCCAAAGCCACTCCGCCGGCAAGCGCCGAAAAGTGACCTTGCGTCAAGACCACCAGTCCATAGGCCACGATGCCGACGATAATCGATGGCACACCGTTCAATACGTCGGCTGTGAAACGAATAGCGTTCCCCAAGCGGTTGCGCCCATATTCTGAAAGATAGATTCCAGCGCCAATACCCACTGGAACACCAATTGTGCTGGCAATCAGCAGGATATAAACCGATCCAGCGATCGCGTTGGCCATGCCCCCGCCATTTTCGCCCGGGGGCTTGGGAATCTGGGTTAGGAAATCCCAGTTGAGCGAGCCGATGCCCTTATAGACCAGGTATACAAAGATCGCTCCCAGCGGCAGCAACACCAGAAGGACAGCCGCGACAGCGGCCCCCGTAACCGCTACATCCGTCACTCTGCGCCCAAGGCCGATGCTTGGGACAACGGTGCCACCTGGCGTTGCAGTTTCAGGCATTGCCCCTCGCAGGCATTCCACGGGTAACCGACCAGACTAGAAGCTGGGCCAAGGCATTCACGATGATGGTCACCAGAAACAGGGCCAACCCGACTTCGATCAGCGAACTCAAATACAGGTCACCGGTCGCCTCGCTGAATTCGTTAGCGATTACGCTGGCCATGGTGTAACCCGGCGCGAAAAGAGAACGTGCAACCTCGGGACGATTCCCAATCACCATGGTGACCGCCATGGTTTCTCCCAGGGCGCGGCCAAGTCCGAGAATGATGCCGCCGAGAATGCCTGCGCGCGCATTGCGCAACACGCCCGTGCGGATCATTTCCCATCGGGTCGCACCCAGCGCTAAAACGGCCTCCTTCTGCTGTTGCGGTACTGCAGTCATCACCTCGCGGGTGATCGAGGAAATAATCGGGATGATCATGATGGCGAGGATGACCCCAGCCGCCAGCATCCCGATGCCGTAAGGTGGGCCGCTGAACAAACCCGTCCAGCCCAGATACTTGGCCAGCCACGGTTGCACGTACATTCGCAACAGCGGAACCAGCACGAAGATCGCCCAAAGACCGTAGATCACACTCGGTATGGCCGCTAGAAGCTCGGTCGTAAAAGCTAGAGGCCCTTTGAGCCAACGCGGCGACATTTCGGTGATGAACACTGCCACGCCGATAGCCAGAGGGACCGCTATCACCAAGGCCAGAATCGACGACACCAGCGTGCCGTAAACAAAGGGCAGCGCACCGAACTGGTCGTTGACTGGATCCCACTCACTGCGGAAGAAAAACTTCAGGCCAAAGGCGTGCCAGGAAAGATTCGATTTGGTAATCAGTTCGTAGACGATCAGCCCAACCAGCGCCAGCACGGAGAGACCGCAAGCCAGCATGGCATAGCTGAAGATGCGATCAGCCAAGCGGCTATCCCCGACCCCGCTCAGAGGCCTGGCCTGAAGCTTGCCGTTCGCCGCAACTTCTGATCTTAGAACAGGTTGCGGTCCAGGCAGGTGGGGCGCTCCTAAGGCTGAATTAGCCATTCACAGGGAAGCTAGCAAAGTTGTGTTACAGGAGTGTTAAAATGCCATCTTAGTTCCTGCCGTTCGCCAGCCTCCCGCGCATGGACGGCACGCTGAATCTTGCATTTGCATTTCCCAGGATCAAGCAGTATTTTTTTGTCCCGCAGTTTGGCTAGATCGTATGGATCAGGAACGTAGTCGAGAGACATTCCGCAAGCTGAACCGGCAGCTCGAGAAGCTGGCGCGCAAACCTACGGCGGAGAATGTCCACGGGTTCCGCATCAGCAGCCGGCGCGTAGAAGCCACGCTCGAAGAAATATCTGCCAATCCTGGCCGCAATCAGAAGAAGTTGCTGAAACTGCTTGCCCGACTGCGCAAGAGAGCCGGACGCGTCCGTGACCTGGATGCGCAGATCGCGGCCCTGCGCAGCCTCAAGATTTCCCAGGAACCCGGGCGAAAGTCACAGTTAATGCGCGTACTCGTGGAAGAGCGAGGTCAACGGGAAAAGAAGCTGGCTGGAGCTTTTGATTCGAAAACGGTGGCCGAGATCCGCAGGCGCTTGAGGCGCGCGGCGCCGAAGTTGAAGAGCAGCGAAAAGACTGACGTCTTCGCCCTGGCCCAGCGCCGCGTGGCGGAACTCGCGGCCGACCGCGGCCCGATCAGCGAGAAGACTCTCCATCAGTACCGGATCGTGGGCAAACGCGCCCGCTATCTGGCTGAGCTGGCAGGAAAAGACGCCGCCGTGAAGCAGTTCATAGCCCAGCTCAAACGCATGCAGGATGTCTTGGGTGACTGGCACGATTGGCTGCAGCTCAGTGCCCGCGCGGAAGATATGTTTGGCGGAGTGCCGGGTTCGCCCTTGGTGGCTGCGCTCCGGAATGTAACTCGATCCAAATTCCGCCAGGCCGTTCACTCCCTCATGGAAACCCGGGCCGCGCTCGGAAGCAAGAAGCCCAGCATTCTGGAACCGCGAGCACCTTCAGCCCAAAAGCCAGCCGCCCGAGCGACCGCCTCCACGTCGGCAGTGGCGTAACATCATCCTCTCGCGTCGCAAGGTGGAAATCTTCTCCTCCTGGTTGAATGCGGTGAGTGCGCTGTTAAACTAAGTCCCTCCTGCCATGCCGACCTTTGCGGCAGTCGATATCGGGTCGAACTCCGTGCGCCTGAAAATCGCGCGGCTGGTGGGACACAAACTCCACGACGTACACGAGGACCGCGAAGTCACCCGCCTGGGGGAAGGCGTATTCCGCTCCGGCTTTCTTTCGCCACAATCCATGGAAGAAACCGTGAAAGTGCTTCGCCGCTTTCACCGCGCCGTCCAGGACGCCGGCGCTGACCACGTGACCGTGGTCGCCACCAGCGCTTTGCGCGACGCTCGCAACTCCCGCGCTTTCCTGGAATGGGTGCGCTCAGCAACCGGCTGGAAAGTGGAAATCATTTCCGGACTGGAGGAAGCCCGGCTGATCCACCTAGGCGTAATCTCCAATCTGCGGGTAAATGCTTCACCGCTCCTGCTGGTCGACCTGGGCGGAGGCAGTTGCGAACTCACGGTATCCATCAAGGGCCACATTCGCGAAACCATCAGTCTGCCTCTCGGCGCAGTCCGCCTGGCCAACGAGTTCCTGGCCCACGACCCGCCGCGCAAGTCTGAGCTGAGGCGGTTGGGGCGTTTTGTGCAGCGCGAATTTGCGCGGATCTCGCAACGCGTCGTGCGAGCCCGGCCAAAAGCCGTCATTGCCACTTCCGGCACGGCAGCATCTCTGACTGTGGTGTGTCAGGGCCTGTACAAGACAAAACGGTCGCGGGCCAACAGCGTGTCGCGGGCACAAATGCAGCGAATCGCCAAAGTTTTGTCCCGTTTGCCCCTGGAAGAACGCAGAAAACTTGCCGGGGTCGGGCCGCGTCGGGCTGAGATCATCATTCCGGGCGCAATCGTGTACGCAGAACTTTTGGAGCGCTGCCAACTCCAGGGCTTTCGCTACTCGGTTTTGGGATTGCGCGACGGTTTGCTGGCCCAGATGGCGGCGGAATATGACCACAGCACCCGCTCAGGACGGCAGCTCGAGTCGGAACGCTGGGATTCGCTTCGCGCTGCAGTTGCTCACTATCGGGTGGAGATGAATCACGCCTTGCAAGTGCGCGAATCGGCCATGCAGTTATTCGAAAAATTGAAGCGGGTCCACCGGCTTCCGCAGGAGTACGCGGAGTGGCTTTCGGCCGCGGCCATGCTGTATGAAGTTGGGGACTACGTAAACCGGAACGGCCGGCACCGTCACGCCCACTACATCATCGCGCATTCTGAGATTCTCGGATACACCCCGGCCCAGAGGAACATCATTGCCGCCATCGCCCGTTACCTTGGGAAATCGCGGCCCATTCCCGGCGACGGCCCCATCAAGGTACTGGCGCCGGTGGACCGGGAATACGTGCGTAAAGCATCCTTGTTGTTGCGGCTGGCGCGGGCCTTGAACCTGGGCCGGAGCGGCGCCGTGCGGACGGCCAACGTGCAGGTGCGGCAGGCCGTGGTCAAACTCGAACTCCAGGCCAAGACCCGCACCGGCGTCGATCTGGAACTGTGGGCAGTCGAAAGAGACAAAGACTATTTTCGTGAGGTCTTCGGCCGTGAACTCTCCGCTGCCGCGGCGTAGAGCGCCCGCAGCATTTTGGGCGTAAGGCACCAGTGCAGCACCGCCGAGCTGCGTGTCATCTCGATTTTGGCCACCGCCCCTTTTTTTAGCTCGACGGCGGCTTCGCACCCGCCGTCGCTGATACAACGGCCCAGAAATTCGCTCAAATTGGGATTGTGGCCGACCAGCATGAGGGCTTCCTGCGCTTTATATTTGTCGAGCATCTTACGAAAATCGGTGAAATTGGTGCCGGGGCGCAAGGCATCTTCTAGTTGCAACTTCCCTTCGTAGCCCATTTCGTTGCCGACCAGCGATGCCGTCTGCGCCGAGCGTTTCAAGGGACTGGAGAGAATCAGGTCGACCTGCGCGTCCAAAGCGGTCAACGCCCGTCCTACATACCCGCACTGTTCCACTCCGCTCTGGTCCAGTGCCCGTTTCTCGTCCTTCTTGAGATTGCTGAGACTCTCGCCGGCGCTGGCGTGCCGCAAAAAGTAAAGAATCATTTCGGTTTATCTTTCCTTTCGCACCACGGCTCGGCGCACTTTCGGCGCCTTCAATTCTGGAATTGTATCCGGAGACAGCTTTCCTTCGGCGACCCCGATCAGAAATTCCTGAGTGTTAAACAACGAAGACGGCGGTTTGCGCTTGCCCTCGGCCTGCCAGATACGCACATAGTGTCCACTCTTCTGCAAAACCCGGGCCTTGGCGGTGTCCGCCAGATAAGCCGCCAGGATCTCGTGGCGCACGCGTTCCCGCAAAAGCGCGTCCTTCAGGGGAAAGACCACTTCCACGCGCTCATACAAATTGCGCGGCATCCAATCCGCGCTGCCCAGGTAGATTTCTTCCTCGCCGCCATTGAGAAAGTAAAAGATCCGGCTGTGCTCCAGAAATCTCCCCACGATACTGCGCACCCGAATCCGGTCACTCACTCCGCGCACTCCGGGGCGCAAGGCGCACATGCCGCGCACCAGTAAATCGATCTCCACCCCAGCCTGGGACGCGGCGTAAAGGGCCACGATGACGTTTTTGTCGAGCAGCGCATTCATCTTGGCGATAATGTGCGCCGGCCGGCCGTGACGGGCGTGGTCGGCTTCCCGCTCGATTAGCGCCAGGCAGCGCTCCGCCAGATCGATGGGAGCAACCAGCAGAGGCTCGTAGTTGGGGTGCTCGGCGTAGGCGGTGAGAAAGCTGAACACATCGTGAACGGCACTGGTAATTTGCGGGTCCGCGGTGAGCAGACTGAGATCGCTATAAATCCGCGCCGTAGCGGCGTTGTAGTTCCCTGTACCCAGGTGGGCGTAGCTGCGGGTGACGCCGTCGGGGTCGCGCCGCACCAGCAGAGATAATTTGCAGTGGGTCTTGAGTCCGACCAGCCCGTGAAATACCTGCACCCCCGCGTCTTCCAGATCACGCGCCCAGCGAATATTCGACGCTTCGTCAAAGCGAGCCTTCAGCTCCACCACCGCGGTCACTTCTTTCTTGGCCGCCGCCGAGATCAGAGCCGGAACAATCAACGAGTGCTCGTTCGTGCGGTAAAGCGTCTGCTTCATGGAGAGCACTTGCGGATCTTCAGCCGCCGATTCGATAAACGAAACCACCGCGTCATAGGAATCGAAGGGGTGATGCAACAACACATCATGACGACGAAGTTCCTCAAATAGATCCTGCGACTTGGCGGTGAGCCGCAGCTCCCGCGGCACGAACGTCTTGAACTTGAGGTCGGGATGCTCCGTCTGCTCGTAGATATTGAACAGGCGTGAAAGGTTGACTGGACCGTTCACCGAGAAGACTTGCCAGGGATCGAGCTCGAAGTTGGTACGCAATCGCTCGATGATCTCCGGATCGGAATCGGCCTCGATCTCCATCCGCACGGCATCGCCCTTGCGCCGGTTATGCAGCTCCGTGCGCACCGACTCCAGCAGGTTTCTCGATTCCTCTTCCGCCAGATAAAGATTACTGTTTCGCGTTACTCGAAACGCTGCCGAGGAAACAATGTCGTAGCCGTGATACATGCGCGAAGCGTGGAAAGCTACCAGGTCGGCGAGAAAGATAAAATCGACCGTACCTTCGGAAGGAAGGCGCACCAGACGGGGCAAAGCCCGCGGCACCGTGACTACGCCGGTATAAGTGACTGAAGACCTGCGCCGGCGCCGCAGCAAGAACGCCACGCACAACGCCTTATTGATCACCCGTGGAAAGGGATGGGCCGGATCGATGGTCACGGGGGTAAGCAGTAAATCCAGCTCCCCGGCAGAGTACTCCTCAACGTACGCCCGCGCCGTGGAATCCAGTTCGTGCAGTCCCAGCACCCGGATGCCATGTTCCGCCAGTGCCGGCCGCAGTTTTTCGTTCCAGCACTGGTATTGCTCGTCCACAAACTCGTGGGTCATCTTCGAGACTACGTCCCGCTCCTGCACAGGCGTGAGACCGTCAGCCCCAGCTTCGCTGTAGCCATCTTCAATGTGCTGCAACAGACCGGCGACCCGCACTTCGAAGAATTCATCCAGATTGCTGGCTGAAATGGAAAGAAACTTGACCCGCTCCAGTAGAGGATTATTTTCGTCCTGCGCCTCCTCCAGAACGCGGCGGTTGAAAGCCAGCCAGGAGGCCTCGCGGTTGATGAAGTAGGCCGGGTTGTCCAATGAAATGCGAGCCATAACTTAGCGTGGTACCGGGGAGATTGCCAAGTTTACGCCCATATTACTTCTTGGTGGGAGCGGGGTCCGCGGTACTCTTGCCGTCAGATCCAGGTAGGCGTTTTACGATCGCCAGGTCCCACTCGGCGCCACCGCTTCCCTTCACGTACATGTGATGCTTCTCCACCCTGGCCAGAACCTCGGAACCGGCCTCCCACGTCTGTGGCGGGGTGTCGGCGGCATGCCGCGGAGTGTATTCCCCGATGCAGATTTGATCTCCGAATCGGATCGCCACCTCGTAATACGGATCGTCCTGCGTGATGGGCGTGTTTACAAGGTAATACAACACCCGGGTGTGGGCTCTTTTCTCTACACTGATGATTTTGCCGGTCTGGTACTGCTTCTCCACCGCCTGCAATCTCGGCAACAAGATAGCCAGAAGCAGGACGCCAACGCCGGCCAGCGTTCGTCTCATCAAACGACAGTATAGAACAATCCCGAGCCAGCATCGGAGTCTGGCTCGGGATTCATACCATTGAGTTCTGTTACTGCACCGACTTGATCGCGGCCTTCACTTTGACTGCGACATTTTCCGGCAGCGGAGCGTAGGCTAACTCGGCCGTCATCTTCTGTCCGTCGTCCACCATCCAATTGAGGAAGTCGACCAGAATTTTCCCCTTGGCCGGATCCTTCGACTTCTCTGGAATCAAAAGCCAGGTGAAACTGGAAATAGGATATGCATCTTTGCCGGGAGCGTCAGTAATGGACACCCGGAAGTCTGCCGGCATATTCTTGACCGAAGCCGCCGCGGCGGTGACGCTATTTAGCGAAGCTAGGACAAAGGTCCCCGCCCTATTCCTCACCGAACCGTAGGTTATCTTGTTTTCCACAGCGTAGATCAGTTCGATATAGCCCATCGCGCCCTGCATCTGACGAATCAATCCGGCAACTCCCTCATTCCCTTTTCCCCCCAGCCCGACCGGCCACTTGACCGAGGTACCCTTCCCAGGACCACCCTGCCATTCGGGACTCACCTTGGAAAGGTAGTCCGTCCAGATGTAGGTCGTCCCGCTACCGTCCGATCGATGAACCACAATAATCGGCTGGCTGGGCAAATTCACGCCAGGGTTGGCCTTGGCGATGGCCGGATCATTCCAAGAGGTGATCTTCCCCAGGAAAATGCCAGCCAAAGCCTCAGGGGTAAACTTCAATTCCGCGGTTACGCCTGGAATGTTGTAAGCGGGAACATCCGCACCCAGAACGGTGGGAATGTGCAGGATTTTCGTCTTGGCCTGAGAGAGCTGCTCGTCGGTCATGGGCCCATCGCTGGCGCCGAAATCCACCGTTTGAGCCAAAACTTGGCGGATGCCGCCGCCGCTGCCGATGGACTGATAGTTGAACTGTGCATCCGGATGAATCTTGTGATATTCGCTAAACCATTTTTGATAGATCGGATTAGGAAAAGTTGCGCCCGCCCCGTTTAATGTGGTCTGCCCAACGGCGGGTAACGCCAGAGCGACACACAACAGCGCAATTCGACGTATCACGCGATCGCCTCCTTGTAGTAGATAGGTGTAGACTGTCTAAGTTCTACGGCCCAATTGTTAAAGAACTGTTACAAAAGAATGAATTTCCGATGAAAGCGGCTTGGAACTAAGGGAGCAGAAACGCGACAGGCATCGCGGAGCGATGTGGGAGTCAAAACCCACAATCAAAGCTGCGCAATAGGATTGGCGTTCAGTGGCCGGCGTCGAGGCGGGCAATTTCCTGTGCGAAAAGTGGGTTCGAAGGAAATTCTTCGCGCAGAGAATCCAGTAACTGGCGCGCTTTGGCACGCTCCTTCTCCCGCACGAAGGCTATGGCCAGCATGATGCGGGCAAATGGCGCCAGAAAATGTCCATGCTCCGCCGTCATCTGCAACTGCGCGATCCCTTCCTTCTTGTCGCCGCCCACCCCATCCAAGCGCAGAAACCACCGGACTGGCGCCGACATGCTGCCGACGATGTAATTGTTGACCCCGGTCGCCAGATGGGCATCGTAGCAGTCCGGATCCACCGCCAGTAATTGCGCTGCCCAATCGTTAGCCTGCTTGGTGTAATGCAGAGAAGCCAGATTGTGTTTTTCCACCAACGCCGCGTAATCAGCTCGCAGACCCGAAGCCAGGGTCATGGCAAATAACGCGTCGCGATTCTTGGCATCTTTGGCCAGACGTGCCTTGGCGACGTTCTCCGCACGGTCGACAGCCGAGCTGAAAAGATCGCGCACTGCGGGATCGGGATCCAGTTTCTTGCGGGAGCCGAAGGTCTTGTCGTCTTCGAAAAACTGCCCTTCCAAAACTCCCAACCGGTGAAACTCCGAGAACAAGAGGCCGGCGGCCTCGCCGGTCGGCCCCATCGGATCTTCCGGGTGCTCTTGCTCCCAGGAAACAAACTCCTGGTGCGCACCCGCAAAGTCCAGAGCGTACATCATATGAAAACCCTGTTCCAGGGAAGCACGCACCACTGGAACATCTGCTGCGAACATCCTCGAACCCAGGATAAGCACCCATCCACAAATTGCCATGACTCTTCGCACGCCCTTGTTCGGCCCAAGCTTCCGGGCACCCTTGGGAATACAATCTCGAGTCCGATTCTGCGAGCAATTTGACTGCATTTCGACTACGAGTTTAGATGCCGTCGGCCCGACTTGCTGGAAATATTTGCAAAAAAATTGTCAAGAATTGGTCAGGTCTTAAAACTAAAGGCCGACCTTGCACCGCCACATAGTTCAGCTGCGGAAGGACTGCATCGTTTGGATTAGTCTCGCACCCCTACCGCAGTTCCATCCCAGTGGGATAAACATCTCTGCCTTAACCACTTAGGAGAGCCCGCAACCCTCATCAGTTTTCGCCGCAAGAATTATCCCTCTTGACAATCGATCCTACCCGGATAAAGATTCCCCGCCAAAGGCTGCTGCCTGGCCAATGCACGACGGAGCAGCGAGCCGCGAGTCCTTGCGTTTTCTTGCCTGGGCCTTCGGTTCCGTAGTGCGTCCCCCGAAGCCACAGCGTGCCTGAACGTCCCGGTATCCGCCGGAGAGAGCCTGATCCCCCGAAGCTTTCGCGTGGAATTCAATGCCGCGGCGAGCGTTGCGCTGCGGCGACTTGTTGTGGGATCGCGCCGTCCGTTGCAGGTTGCGGACGACGCGCATTGCTCAAATGCCTGCAAGCAAAGGAGTGCGCCGCAGGCGCGCTTCAGTTGAGGGGACGCCAACTTTAGGAGGAAGGCGATGTATTTGCGCTTGGGGGTTACAAAACAATCTTGTGTCTTCGCGGTGTGCCAAAGGGCCGCCGCTGTCTTGTTCTGCTTGCTCCTGTCCGGATTGGCTCTGGCTCAAACTTCGCTCACGCCGCCATTGCCCTCCGAGATTGCTGAAGGCGGTGGCATTATCAACCCCGGCGGCACCAAATGGGCCATCGCCCTGGGCAAAGCCCTGTTCTGGGATCAGCAAGCGGGCAGCGACGGTAACGCTTGCGCCAGCTGCCATTTCCACGCGGGCGCCGACACCCGCTTGAAGAACCAGCTCAATCCGGGCTTTAACGATTTGACGGTCGGCGTCACACCCGGTGGTGAAATCAGCGTGGGCGGGGACACGCAATTCGGCTCCGTCCTCTCCGACATCGGCGGTGTGTTGCCGGGATTCATGCCCTCCTACCACCAGGCCGGCCCCAACTACGTTCTGCAACCGGACGACTTTCCCATGCACCTGCTCTCCGACGAGACCGTCCGCGATTCGCCGATCATCACCACCACCAACGATCGCATTTCCTCCCAGGGAGTCGTCGACGCTACTTTCAACTTTGTCCGCGTCATGGGACAGGAAGACTCCTGCAAGAACTACGATGGCAGCGTTTTCCATGTAAACAATTTCGCTTCCCGGCAGGTGGAACCGCGCAATACGCCGACCGTAGTCAACTCCGGACTTTTCAACCGCCTTTTCTGGGACGGTCGGGCCAACAATACCTACAACGGTGTGGGCGTCTTCGGCATGCGCGACATCAATGCGAATCCCAACGCCCGCCTGATCATGCTGGATGGTTCCTACAGTCCCACGTTGACCTATCTGACGTTGGAGAATGGCGCCCTGGCTTCGCAGGCGATGGGACCTCCCACCAACGCGGTCGAAATGTCCTGCAACGGAAGAACCTTCGCCGACGTCGGCCGGAAACTGCTTTCTACCTCTCCGCTCGCCCTGCAGAAGGTTTCCAATACCGATAGTGTCCTGGCCTCTCTCGCGAATCCCGCGGGCAACGGTCTAAGGCCGCAATACAGCTACGCGGCGCTGATTAAGAAGGCATTCGATCCCAGATGGTGGTCGGCAAAATCCGCCTATCGAATCGTCAACGGATCTCTCATCTACGACGGCACCGGCTACTCCCAGATGGAAACCAACTTCTCCATGTTCTGGGGAATTTCCATCATGCTGTATGAAGCCAGCCTGATTTCCAACCAAAGTGAGTACGACACCTTACTCGCGAAAGGTCACATCACCATCCCTCGCGGACCAGGGGGCTGCGCCGCTGACAGTACGGTCGATCCCTTGCTGGCTCGCGGTTGCCAGTTGTTTAGCAGTTTCGGCGTGGGTTGTCTGTTCTGCCACGGTGCTCCGACCTTCTCTGAGGCAACCACCACCGCGGGAGTTCCCTTCCCACCTTTTATCACCGTGACCGACATCAACAATCACGTCGATCTGCGGGATAACGGATTCGCTAACATCGGGATCCGTCCCGCATTTACCGACCTGCAGAGCGGCCGCGTAGACGCGTACAACAACCCGTTGTCCTATGGCCGGCAGTACAAGGCCTATCTGGCTCATGGCAACGATCCCTCCTTCCTGCTCGATCCATTCCTTCAGCAGGCCGTTGCCGCCAACAAAACGGGAGTAACCCTCCCCTTCCTCAAACTGGAAGTCGACGGATCGAGCAAGATTCCCTCGCTGCGCAACGTGGCATTGACGCCGCCGTACTTCAGTTGGGGCGGTTATGCGAACCTGCGCCAGGTGATGGTTCTCTACAACCGCGGTCTCAGCCGGCGAAACGTACTTGACCACGGCCTCGGCGGGTTCGATGCCCACGGCACGTCCTGCTCTTCCGGCGACGACTCCGGTTCCGGCCCGGACGGCGACACACCCTACGCGAGTCTGGTTGCGGGCACGCAACCCGATTGCAACACCAACGTCACCGGGGTCATCCGTCCGCTGGGACTGAGTGACTGCGATGCTCCCATCGGCAGCGCCCCGCTCGCGGTTTGCGTAGCTCAGGGCGTCAGCGACCAAACCGACGACGTGGCCGCGATGGTTCGCTTCCTCATGTCTCTTACCGATCCAAGGGTTCAGTGCGACGCCGCTCCCTTCGATCATCCGTCTCTCAACGTGGTTGATGGCAATCTCTCGACCGACCTCAACTACTACGGCAAGGCGGACGACATCATCTTCAACTTCCCGGCAGTAGGTGCCAGGGGCTTCTCCAAGTCTTCGGGATATTGCATCCCGAATGCCGGCGACTTGTTTGCCCCTGGCATGCAGGCCCGATCGGGCGGGCCTAAAGTGACCATTCACTAAACGCGAACGCCGGTCGAAGGGCGCGCGTTGGGTTGAATGAAAAACCGGGTAGCGGCCGCCCCCGCTACCCCTTTTTCTACCCACTTTCTTCATTCTTCTCCGAGGCGTCATCTCGAAGCCCCGCGCTTTCTCCAGCGGGGCGAGAGATCCCGCGCGGGACCCTTACACTCGTTTGAATTGACGCCCCTCCCACCCTTTGTTACCTTCAAACGTTTCCTCCATCCGCCGGTCCGCGGCGAAGAAACAGAATCGAGACGCATCATGTCCGCCATAAAGTTCCGCGGAGTTGACTTCCTCGGCTTCGACGCTCTGCTCAGCGACGACGAACGCCTGGTCCGCGACACGTCGCGCAAGTTCATCGAAGACAACCTCGTCCCCATCATCGAAGACTGCAACCGCGCGGGCCGCTTTCCTCGCGAATTGGTAAAACCTATGGCCGAGCTGGGTTTCTTCGGAGCATCGCTCAAGGGCTACGGCTGTGCCGGCATGTCGAACGTGGAATACGGCCTGGTGATGCAGGAGATGGAACGCGGCGATTCCGGCGTGCGCAGCTTCGTCAGCGTGCAGTCAGCCCTCGTGATGTATCCCATTTTCACCTTCGGCAGTGAAGACCAAAAACAAACCTGGCTTCCCGCCATGCAGAAAGGCGAAAAGCTGGGCTGCTTCGGCCTCACCGAACCTGACTTCGGCTCCAACCCCAGCGGCATGCGCACACGAGCAAAAAAGATCGGGAAGGAATACGTCCTCAACGGCGAAAAGATGTGGATCACTTCCGGCACCATCGCAGACGTAGCCGTAGTCTGGGCCAAAGTGGAGGACGAAAACAACCAGATTCGCGGCTTCCTGGTCGAGACCGATCGTCCTGGATTCAGCGCCGAAGACATCCACGGCAAGTGGTCGCTGCGCGCCTCGGTAACCTCAGGACTTTCTTTGCAAGATGTCCACATACCCGAATCCAATCTTCTACCCGGCACGGGAGGCTTGAAATCTCCGTTGATGTGCCTCAATCAAGCCCGCTACGGGATCGCCTGGGGAGCTCTGGGCGCAGCCATGGCATGCTACGACTGCGCGCTGCAGTATTCCCTTCTCCGCAAACAGTTCCACGACCAACCCATCGCGTCACACCAGTTGGTGCAGGAAAAGCTAACCTGGATGATCAGCGAAATTACCAAAGCGCAATTGCTGGTCTTACAAGTCGGCCGCCTGAAAGATGCCGGCAAGGCCGGAGCCCAGCACATCTCCATGGCGAAGCGCAACAACGTCTGGATGGCCCTGGAATGCGCCCGCCTGTCGCGCGATATTTTGGGCGCGAACGGCGTAGCCGACGACTATCCCATCATGCGTCACATGATGAACTTGGAATCGGTGAAGACCTACGAAGGCACCCACGACATCCACACCCTGATCATCGGCCAGAGCGTAACGGGGATCGACGCGTTCTAGATGTATTCAGTCAGCAGACGGGAGTCGTGTGAAGAAACGCGACGATCTGAACGACGTAATCCGCGAAGAGCGCGGCCGAGGCAGAAAGCAGCCGATCAACACCGCCGCGATCAACGAAAGGGCAGAAAGACGGGACGCTGTGCTGCTCATATTTCGGCGCGGGACGCGGGAAGATCTGCGGCCACTTCTGAAGAGTTGGGATTATTCCAAGGAGGAGATCGAAACCGCACTCACCGAGTACGACGCTGCACGCGAGCAGCAATCTTCTTCGTTTCAGAATCGGCCTGCGCCCGCCTCTCGGGAGTCATTTTGGCGGCACGTTTGCTGATGTCAGTTGCGAAGCGTTCGGCCAGTTCATCCAGCCGATCTTCTTTCTGACGCTTTAGCTTGGCTACGGCCATTGGGTTCCTTGTCTGACGGTCACTCCATTGTCGCTTGCAGGTTTGGATGGTGCAAGTCTGACTTTGGTAACCTCATGCCCGGTGCCCCAGGTTCGCCCTGCTTTCGGCGCTGACATGGGCAATGCGTAACCGTGGCTTCTGACACTAGCCCAACCGCTGAGCACACGCGGGCCCACCGTTCGCGCCTTCGATGGGCGGCTGATCTCGTCCTTGCCGAAACGGAACTTTCGTGACAAATCCAACGATTCCAGCGGCTTACTACATACTGGTACGTACACATAGATATTGACAACGTTCCGGCCGGAACACACCGCCGTTTTGCGAGGGGAATCTTTTTGCTGACGACTGACGGCTGAAGGCTGAGAGCTCACGAGCTGAGAAGCTACCAGCCCTTCCCCTCCCCGCTGGTTGGCGGTATAGTTTGTGGCCGCTCGTTCCATCACGGAGGCCGTCATGTCAACCAACCCGCGCCGCGGAAGTAAGGCCCGCACCTTCGGCGAAAATATTGAGAGCGATCTGGCCTCACGATTTCTGCGCGTGGTGGAGACTGCCGCCATTGCCTCCGCTCACACCATGGGCCAGGGCGATCGCCCGCTTTCCGACAAGGTAGCCACAGAGGCCATGCGCAAAACCATGGACAATATCCCCATGCGCGGCACCATCGTCATCGGCGAGGGCGAGCGCGACGAAGCTCCCATGCTTTATATCGGTGAGCAGGTCGGCGCTGAGTTTCCCGATGGCACTGAGGTTCCGGAGATCGACATCGCCGTCGACCCACTCGAAGGCACGAATCTTTGCGCCACGGGTGCGCCGGGGGCCATCACGGTGCTCGCGGCCTCCGAGCGCGGAGGCTTGTTGCACGCGCCCGACTGCTACATGGAGAAAATCGTCGTCGGCCCTTCGTGTAAGGATGCGGTTGATCTGGACGCGCCTGTGGCCGACAACCTTAAGAGCATTGCCAAACGCATGTCGCGGACCGTGGAGGACCTGGTAGTGATCGTGCTCGACCGTCCACGGCATGAGAAGTTGATCGCCGACATTCGAGCCGCCGGGGCGCGCATTCGTCTCATCGGCGACGGTGATCTTTCCGCCGGCATTGCTGCGGCGGTGATCGGCACCGGCGTACACGCGGTCATGGGATCGGGTGGCGCGCCGGAAGGCGTGATTACTGCGGCCGCCATTCGATGTCTCAATGGATTTATGCTGGGGCGGTTGGTCATCAACAAGCCTGAGCTCGAAGAGCGCATCGCCCGCATGGGAATTAAGGACAAGAAAAAGATTTATAAAGCTGAGGATTTGGCCCCCGGTGAACAACTCATCTTTGCTGCCACCGGCGTCACTGACGGAGCGCTGATGAAGGGCGTACGCTTTTTCGGCGAAGGCGTGCGCACGTCTTCGGTCATCATGACGCTGCGCACAGCGAAGGTGCGGTTCATTGACAGCATCAACCTGGCGAAGAAGCCCGATGTGAAAGTGCGGTTCGTGTAGACAGTCGTTGGCGGTTGGTCGTTGGTCGTTTCTCCGCCCCAAAACGGCGTGACGATCTGCGCGAGATCCCGCGCTCCGCCTGAAGAACGGCTTGCTCGGGATGACGCCGATGAGATTATCAGCGTCTAACCAAAGGAAGCGTTTGCGTTCTTCACGCTATACTGTTTGAGAATCCACAGTGCAATCTATCGCAGGTAATTCCTGTCCGGAGGCTAGTCTGGCGTCCTATGGCAAATGTTAATACTCGAAAAGGTGTGATCGGAATTCTTACCGGCGGCGGCGACGTGCCGGGCCTGAACCCCGCGATTCGCGCTGTGACCATCCGCGCCATGCGGGAAGGGTACGAGGTCATTGGGATTCGCCGCGGCTGGGGCGGGCTGGTGGACATGGTGCGCGAAAAGGATTACGACAACAGCGCCAACTACCAGCTGTTAAACGAGGAAGTCGTCAACCGCGCCGGCCGCACCGGCGGAACTTTTCTGCACAGCTCGCGGACCAACCCTAGCAAGGTCAAGAAATCGAGCGTGCCCGAGCACCTTAAAGGCACCTACAGTGCTGACAAGAATGACCTGACTCCAGAGGTGCTCAAGAA
Source organism: Terriglobia bacterium (assembly GCA_963765285.1). Taxonomy (GTDB): domain Bacteria; phylum Acidobacteriota; class Terriglobia; order Terriglobales; family Acidobacteriaceae; genus CAVWZH01. Next base: position 111,930 of record CAVXVR010000004.1, on the reverse strand, counting down.
CCTGGCGTGGCTGGGGGTTGATTTTCTGATTCCCATCGGCGGCGATGACACGCTGAGCTATGGCGTGCGCCTGTACCAGGAAGGGTTCAAAGTCGTCGCAATCCCCAAGACCATGGACAACGACGTGCCGGGCACGGACTATTGCATCGGCTTCAGCACGTGCGTGACGCGGACCATCCAGTTGACCAACAGCCTGCGCACGTCAGCCGGATCCCATGAACGTTTTCTAGTGCTGGAGGTCTTTGGCCGCTACGCGGGATTTACCGCCATGCTTCCCACTATGGCGGGTGCGGCCAACCGCTGTGTGATTCCGGAGTACAAATTCAACGTTGAAAAGTTGACCGAGCTGCTGGTGGCCGACCGGCGGCAGAACCCGAGCCACTATTCGGTTGTCCTGATTTCTGAAGGCGCGATGTTCGAAGGTGGAGAAATGGTTTACGAGTCGGGCGCGGCCGACGCGTTCGGACACAAGAAGCTCGGCGGGATCGGCGATCTGGTCTCCGAAAAACTGAAAGAGCTTTCTCCAAAGTACAACAATGGCAAGACCATCGAATGCATTAACCAGAAGCTCGGGTATCTGGTGCGCTGCGGCGATCCCGATGCGATCGATTCGATCGCCCCGATGGCGTTTGGGAATCTAGCGCTTGATCTGTTGCTCAGCAAAGTCCACGGGCGGCTGGTGGTGCTGCAGAATGGCCGGTACGACAATATGCCGATCGATTGTGTGACTGCGTCCAAGAAAGTGGTGAATGTGAAGGAGAATTACAACACCGAGCGCTTGCGGCCGCACTATCACAGTTTCGAGATGAAGCCACTGTTTATTATGACGACGGAGTAGGGGCTGGCGTCGGAGCGCGTAGTCTGGATCGCAATTGCACTTTCGCCCCCTTCGGGGACTGGGGTTGTTTCCCGCCTTACCCACGGCTTACGCCCCTTCGACAGGCTCAGGGGAGGCTGTGGGCTACATTCTTACGCCTTTCTCGGCTGACTCCGACGGCGAGCTAAAGCTCGCACCCCGGACGGGGCGTCTAAAGCTACGTGGGCCTTGCCCTTATCCCAAGTATTCTGAGTTCTTCTTCAAGTCTTCGGGGATGGGCGGGAAGGGTGGATATTCCTGCGACCATCCTTTGAATAGCGCTGTCGTAGTTTCGGACCTCCTGGTGCCGTCGTGGATCGCGATCTGATGCGGCTTACCGGGTGCGTAACCCTCCCAGAGCGACACACCGGCATAGGCTCCGTCATTGCGCAGGACGTAATACGTCATGTCGAAAAAGTGGAGCTTGGTCGCGTCATTGTTGTAGTTGCGGGCAATACGCTGAAGCGCGTCGAGCCCGGCCTGTTGGGGAGTCATGCCACGGCGCATGTTTTCGACGATGGTATGCGCACCTGCGACCTTGATGTTCTCCTCCCCGCTGCCGGTCGCGCCGGCGGAACCCACATCCTGATCGGTGTAGCAGCCCGCACCGATGATGGGGGAGTCGCCCAGGCGTCCGGGTAATTTGAAAGCCAGCCCGCTGGTGGTAGTGCAGCCGGAAATTTCTCCCTTGTCGTTGAGCGCGGAACAATGAATCGTGCCCGTGGGCGGAAACACTACGCGGCGGATCGCGGCCCAGCGGGATTCCGGTTCAATGCCGATATCCCTGGCCATTTCGTATAGGCGGCGAAAACGTTCTTCCCATAACTCAGACTGCGGCGCCGTGGCTGGAGGCCGCCAATGCGGATCGGACGGCCCCGGTCCCCACCAACTTTCCGTGGCATGGAATTCCTTGCACAGCAGCCAGATCTTGCGTGAGTTTTCTGTCAGCAGATTTTCGCGGGGGAAACCCATGGCTACGGCAAAACGTTCGGCGCCCTCGCCGACCAGCATCACGTGGCCGGTGTGTTCCATCACGGCTTTCGAAACCAGGGAAACATTCTTGATGTTGCGGACGCCCCCAACGGAGCCGGCGCGGCGGGTCGGACCGTGCATGCAGCAGGCATCGAGTTCGACCACGCCTTCTTCGTTGGGCAGGCCGCCGAGGCCAACGGTGTCATCTTTGGGATCGTCCTCGGGCCCTTTGACTACGCGAAGAGCTGCATCGAGCGTGTCGCCACCGTTCTTGAGGAAGGCATAAGCATCGTCCAGGTAATTGAAGCCGTTGTGCGCACAAATGATGATCGGACGGCGGCCGGAAGGACTTGGCGACGCGCTTTTTTGCGGGGCGGGCTTTGATTCCTGACCGGCTAATCCTACGGAAAGCGAACCCACCACGGCTGAGGTAAGAAAATCGCGGCGCGAGATGGTCATGGAGGCCTCCGTGGCAAGAATGGTGTCCGGAAAACGGGAAAGGATATCACGGGGGATAGACGGTAGTAGCGCTCCACGCAAGATCCCCGTTCGACTTCCCCTCGTTCGACTCGGGGTTCGCTCAGGGCAGGCTCTCGCCCCGCTGGAGAAAACGCGGGGCTTCGGGATGACGAGGATGTGACTACGACGCGGCCGCGATGCGGCTGCCGGAGCTTTGGTCGGCGCGGAAACGAAGCAGAGCGGCGATGTTGCCGGCCATGTCAAAGTCGGGATCGTCTTTCACGTAAAGCAATTCGATATCGCGCAGGATGGCTGAGGGAATGATGGCATCACTCACATCCTCCAATTCCTGCGTGCTGCGGCCACAGACCGGGCAGAAGTGGACCATGTGGGCGTCGAGATGACCACAATTCGTGCATTGAACCGCTTGGGCGCGATACTTGTCGCCAAGAAGCAAGGTTTGCACTTCGCCCAGTTCCAGGGAACGGAGGACGCGGCGCAATCCGGTGACGCCCCGGCCATTGCTCTTCGCCAGCGAGAGCGCTTCGCGCACCAGGCTCTGTCGCCGCCGATCGAGCGCTTCGCGCTGAATGCGGCTTGCCTGTTCGCGGATTTGCTCCTCGGTGATGGTTCCGAGCTCGGCTGAGAAATGCCCGAGCAGGCGCTTTCGTACGTAGGGATGCAGGTGAGATTCGAATTCGGGCCAGTTGGTGTCCTGGCATCCGATGATCAGGTTATCGAAAACTTTCTTCTCCAGCATCTCCTGCAAGTGAGCGGCAACGTTTTTGAAGTGATGCAAAACTTCATCGCGCACACTGCGTTCGGAGTGGCCCGCGTCGTAGCCCGCATAGCCATCGCCCCGGCCACGATGAGGCAGCGGGTGGAAAAGTGCTTCGTGTTCCTTGAGTTCATCGAGGCGCACATCGAAGAAGCGCGCCCGGTGGCGATCGACCAACGCCAGCCACAAGCGGGTCTGCGCGCCCAGCAAAAGGGCCAGGGGCTTGAGGTGGAACCGCCGGTTCACGAAGAGCTGAGTACCGGGAAGTTGCCGGGGCAAGTCGAATTCCAGCCAAATGTTGTGGTCGCCGCATGCGAATATGGCCTTGGCATGTGCGCGAGTGTCGCGGAACTCGCCGACCAGCTCGAGCATCCGGTTCAAGTCGGCATGCAGGCGTCCATCTTTCCCGTTCTTTTCTGCTGCACGCAAGGCCGAGCGCACCAGGTCTTTGGCCAGGATTGATTCTTCACGGTGCGACCGGTCGCGCGGCGTCTGCGGCTGGTAGTAAAAACTCAGGGCGCACTCCGCGCCCTCCGATTGGAATTGAGCCAGCTCACGAAGTTGTTCGCGAGTAATCATCCCAGGTTCCTCCTGAGGTTAGTCCGCAGCGGCGTTGTGAAACATTGTGTTCTTGAAGCGGTCAGCCAGAGGAGGTGAACGCCGCAGATGTTCGCGCACGGCCGCGACCGACAGGCGCACTTCTTCGGGCCGGCGATCGGTGATCACGGCGGTCTCCTCGGCAGAAAATCCTTCCATGATGTTCAACACAAAAGCTTCGCGGTCGGTACGCTTGGCGCCGTGAAGAGCCAGTTGCACCAGGGCGATCATTTCGTCGGAATAGGCGATGTCTTCCGGCGTCGACAAACGGCGATCGGCGATGACGTTTTCTTCGGTCAAGGTCTCGTCGGGCTGGTGAAACTGCAGGCCGGGTTCGTCGCTGGCACGGACATTAGGAGTACGGGCAGAATCTCCCAGGTGGACCGACGGCACTATGTCGCGGCTGCGCGCAGCCAGATCCGTGATGGCGTGGATGGCGAGCCGGTAGAGCCAGGGCTCGAGTGAAAGGCGTTCCGGTTTCTCGATGTCATCGCCCAAGGCACGGGCGACAGCCTCATCGATGACTTCATCTTTGGAAACAGCGTCGGGCAGAATCTGTTCCGCGGCTTCTCGAAACACCAGTTCGCGTTCTACAAAGCGCTCGAGACGCGAAAGGTTTGCATTGACGTAAAGTCGGACGTCTTCGGGCGAAACGGTGGGTGTCTGGACGGCCGCGATGGTCTGTTCAAACGGAACCTGGCTTTGAAGACGGCCGTTCTGGGTGCGCCGGCGCTGCCATTTATGCGAACTGCGCAGGAGGTCTTTGTGGCGAGTAACCTGCTGCAAGAGATCATCGAAGGCGCTTTTGATAGCGGCTTCGGGGGCGGTTGCCGATTTCTGGGCCGCCAGCTGGCCGGAGGGAAGGCGCAGGTTCAGAGAAACGGTGGTTCCTTCCCGCGGAGAGTTTTGCTCGATCGCTCCTTTCAAATGCACCAGCTCAGGGCGAAACACCTGCAGCCGTTTGCGCAGCTTGTCAATCAGATGGTTGAGGTTTTTTTCCAGTTGAGGTGTGCGATGCAGCTTGTAGCTGATGTGGACGTTCATCTGCGGCCTCGGAAACGGGTGGCGGGTCCCGTGAAGCTTTCTGCTACAAGTTGATTCTACACCCGGAGGCAACGAGGCAAGGGGGATTTTGGGGGATGGGACGGCATGCTTCCCGAACTGGACAAGGCGAGCACAGCTGATATGGAACAGGGACCGCTCAGAAAAACGGATCGTGCGTTTCTTATGTACGTACATATGTATTGACATATGCGAATTCTCAGATTATTCTGCTTTCGTACTGAGTCAGCCCATGCATTTCGAGTGGGACGAACACAAAAACCGCCGAAATCTGCTCAAGCACGAAGTACGTTTTGAGACGGCTTTTCCGCACGTTCCGCCCAAGCGCATGAAAGGAACGCATATGAGGAAGCTAACCAAGGAGCAAAAAAGAGACATCGCCGCTATCGCGACAAAAAAGGACGAGGACATTGATTTCTCGGACATGCCCGCTGTGGTCGACTGGAGCCGGGCTGAGATCGGGAAGTTCTACCGTCCTCCGAAGAGGCCGGTGACGATACGGCTAGACGTGGATGTTTTGAACTGGCTGAAAACGTTTGGCAGGGGGTACCAGACGAGGGCGAATCTTTTGTTGAGGCACGCGATGATGAGCTCCAGAGCCAATGGCGCCCAGAGAATATCAAAGTATAGGAGTCGCTAAGCTAATCGAACCGATGTGCGCGAGCGTTTCTCGCGGGGGTTGTATCAGGCAGCGAGGCGTCATTCCTTCTAAACTGCAACAGTAACTGACGTCTCCGTGCGCGTGACGGGGCGGTAGAGCGTGTCCCGTTCAATCGGTTCGCGGCCGGCTTCTTTGATCAGGCGGACGAGTTCTTCGCGGCGCATGCCCTGCGGCGTGGTCGCTCCGGCATCGTGGTAGATCTTTTCTTCGATCACCGTTCCATCGATATCGTCGGCGCCGAAGCGCAGTGAAATCTGCGCGATCTTCGGCGTCATCATCTGCCAGTACGACTTGATGTGCGGGAAGTTATCGAGCACCAGGCGGCTGACGGCGATTTGTTTGATGTCGAGCATGCCGGTGGTTTTGGGCAGATGCTGCAACGCGGTGTTTTCCGGATGAAAAGCCAGCGGGATGAAGGTCTGGAAGCCTCCGGTTTCGTCTTGCAGGGCGCGCAGCTTGAGCAGGTGATCGACGCGGTCTTCATCGTTTTCCACGTGGCCGTAGAGCATGGTCGCATTCGATTTGAGTCCGATCTGGTGGGCCAGTCTGGCGGTGTCGAGCCACTGATCGCCATCAATCTTGTGGTCGCAGATGATGTGGCGGATGCGGTCGGAGAAAATCTCAGCGCCGCCGCCGGGCAGCGAGTCGACGCCCGCGGCTTTTAGTTGCTCGAGAGTTTCCTGGATGGAGAGCTTCGCCCGCTTTGAGAGATAGGCCACTTCAACCATGGTGAAGGCTTTGAGGTGCACTTGCGGAAAACGTTCCTTCAGGCCGGAGCAAAGATCCAGAAAATATTGAAATGGCAGATCGGGGTGCAGGCCTCCGACGATATGAAATTCGGTGACGGCTTCGGTGTAACCGGTAGCGGCCGTCTGGAAAGCTTCTTCGAGAGCCATGGTGTAAGCGCCGGGCGCGTCTTTCTTGCGGCCGAAGGCGCACAGACGGCAGGCGGCGACACATACATTCGTGGGATTGATGTGGCGATTGACGTTGAAGTACGCCCTGTCACCGTGCATGCGCTCGCGAACGCTGTTGGCCAGCCAGCCGACGGCGAGAATGTCGCCGCTGCGGTAGAGGGCTAGGGCGTCTTGCTCATCGAGGCGTGTGCCGGCCTGGACTTTGGCGTGGATCGGCTGCAGCCGCGGGTCGTCGGTTTGAAAAGAGTGCGAGCCCATCTACTTGATGATAAACCACTGAATCGCAAATCGGTAAATTTGCAGGCCCCGCTGCGGTCGCAACGGAGGCACCCGTACTTTCTCACTGCGGTAGATTAGCAAGCGCGGCCGCCAGGGCATCCATGGCAAGATGGCTTGCGTGGCTGGAGGCTTGCGGCAGTCCTCCGATTTCCTGGATCAACTCTTCCCGGCGTAACGCGCGGGCTTCCTCGAAAGTTTTGCCCAGGACCAGTTCGGTGAGCAAAGAGCCACAGGCCATCGCCGGAACGCATCCCTTCGCAAGAAAGCGGATTTCAGCGATGCAGCCATCGGCCACGCGAAGTGTAAGCTGAAGAACGTCCCCACAGGCTGGGTTCTCGATCTGCACCATTGCATCCGGATTGCTGAGGTCGCCCGCGTTACGCGGATGCTCGAAGTGGTCGAGAACTTGGGGAGAGTACATTTTGAAATTGTAACGATATTCTGGCTTGGCAGCCCGTCGCCCACGATGCCCCGCCTTTGCGTGTGCGCTCGGCGCACAAGACCTTCCTCGATTGGGACGAACCTAAGTGCCATCCTGCCGATTCCGAGGTCTAGAAAACGGTCGCCCACATAATCGGCACCGACGGCCAGCTAGCGCCTGGCGGCGCTCGATTCGATCTGAATGCCGGCACTCGTTCGAGCAGAAGCACGCGCCCCGTACAACGCGCTGGGCAGGGATCTCCTGACGGCAGCGCACACAGAACCGCTGCATGATTCCTCCAAATTTGCTTTGTAAGTGAGTTAGATCAGGTTAGAGCCGGACCTTGGAAGGGTTAATCCCCAGCTTGAGAGATTCACCCCATATATTCAGAATAACAAGTCCCGAGGGGTAAATGGGACATGGCGGGAGACGAAATATTTCCTTCTGCATCAGCAGGTTGAGGGGAAATCCGAGATTTCGGGGGCTTGACAGGTTTGTGTCGGGGCGCGCCTCAGGCCCTGTCCGGGCGGGTCTGTAGACCCGCGCTACAGGAGCGTCGGTTAAGATCAAGCCCATGCCCAGCGACTACACTCCGCGGCGGGTTGTTTGCCTTCAGCCTAGCGCCACCGTCATTCTGGCGGCGATTGGCAAGTTGGACCGGGTGGTTGCCTGCACTAAATATTGTGCAGAACTGCTGGAGCTCATGGGGACGGGCGGGTCTGAGACCCGCCCCTACACGAGCATTGTGGCCGATTCCTGGACCGCCAAGAGCGAAGAGATTCTGGCGGCGAGGCCTGACCTGGTTATCGCGGCCGTTCCTTATCAGGAGAAGGCGGTGGCTGAGATTATGAAGTCGGGCGCCCGCTTTCTTGGGCTGGCGCCGAAGAGCCTGGCTGATATCTATGCAGACATCGCGGCCATCGCAGGCCTCATGGGCGCGGCTGAGCGCGGCCAGCAAGTGATCGCAGACATGCAGCAGGAGATCGAGTCGGTCCGTGCGCAGAATAACGGCGCCAGCCGCCCCCGCGTGTTTTGCGAAGAGTGGGGCAAGCCGATCATTTCGTCGCAGAAGTGGGTGGCGGAATTGGTCGAGGCCGCCGGCGGCCAATTCGTGGGCAAGCCGGGCGCGAAGCCAACTGCGCAAGTGGTGTTATGTGAAGATCCTGATGTGGTAATCGCTGCCTGGTGCGGGGCGGGCGACCGGGTTCCTCTGGAAAAGATCGCGCGCGATCGCGGTTGGGCGGGAATGCGCGCCGTACTGCAGGGACGGGTCTACTGCATTCGTGACGAGTTTCTCAACACGCCTGCCCCCACTTTGGTCCGAGGTCTGCGGGCGTTGGCTGCGGCGGTTCATCCAGAACGTTTTCCACAAGTCTCCGGGCTAAGATGTATCGCCGAGGTAAAAGAGCCGGGGCCTGAACCAGGTTCCGGGAAAACTTGAGCTGTTCTATGTCCACTCCGTCCAAGATAGAAGAAATCGTAAAAGAACTCGACCGGGTGGCTGCGCAATCCGGTTCGGCGGAAGACTTCATGTGGGAAGTGGTCAAGCTACTGCACGATCGCATGCCGAAGTACAACTGGGTGGGTTTTTATATGCTGGAAAAATCGGTCCCGGCAGAGCCTCCGATGCTCGTGTTGGGGCCATTCCAGGGAGCGATGACGCCGCACACTCGGATTCCTCTGCATCAGGGGATTTGTGGCGCCGCGGCTTCCACCGGCAAGACTGTCGTAGTAGATGACGTGAGCAAAGATCCCCGCTATCTGGCCTGCTCGGTTGAGACCAAATCTGAAATTGTGGTGCCGGTGTTTCGGCGTGGCAAAGTGGCTGGTGAATTGGATATTGACAGTTTTTTCCCGGCGGCCTTCAGCGAAGAGGACCAGGAACTGGTGGAGTATTGTGCCTCGCTCGTCGGCAAGCATCTGGAAAAGGTCCCCGCATGAGTAGCTGAAGCCCTTCGGCCGCGCCAGCCCCGGCGTGCGGCAACATGGTGGAGTCCAGCCTCTCGGTCACCGGAATATTTTCGATTAGATTGGCATCCTGCTTATGAAGAGAGTGGTGGCTGCACTGATCGTGAAAGACGGAGAAATTCTGGTGTGCCAGCGCACGCGCTACCAGACCATGCCGCTGAAGTGGGAGTTTCCCGGAGGCAAGATCGAAGAAGGAGAGCAGCCTCGCGATGCGCTGCGGCGGGAGCTGGACGAAGAACTGGGGATCGAAGCTGAGGTTGGGGATGAAGTGGCGCGTATTCGGCATGATTACAAGGGCGGCGGGAGCGTGGAGCTTCGCTTCTTTGTGGTGCGGCAATATAAGGGAGAGTTGGAGAACAAAATCTTTAAGGATATGCAGTGGGCGAAACGGTCGCAGTTGCGGGAATACGATTTTCTGGAGGCGGACCAGACGTTGGTTAGGGATTTGGCGGAGGGGAAGGTGCTGTAGCGAAAGCTCGCGTGGCGGGCGGACGCTCCCGGCTCGGCTCCCTTAAATGACTGCCTAGGCGGCCCGGCGAAGTTCCGTAGGTCCGGCGGCGATGCTCACTTGCTGCGGTACGTGACCTTGCCGGATTGCGATCACCAGAAGGGCAGCATAAATCGCGCCCACGATCACGCATAGAGCGAATATCGCCGGTGTGAACCTGAGCCAAAAGAACTCTTCCGCGGCTCGTGACAGATATAAGACTGAAGCAAGCAGCAGAACTGCCTTCCCGAGCCCGGTGCTCAGAAGTTCCTGCCCATAGAAGAACGACGCATAGGCAAAAAAGAGAATAAAAAGCACTCCGCCGACGTTGAGCGCTTCTATGAGCCCTCGAAACGGCGGAGCTAGTTGGGTGAGATGGAAAAGCTGGTAGCCCAGCAGGACATGAATCACGAAGAATAGTGAATTCAGAATTCCGCCGATCAGGAGCAATGCTTTGGACATCGACGATCCCCTCTCCTGCAGATTCACTACTCAAGCTTAATGGCTACAGTTGCGCCCGCAGTGACCCGGGTCACATGAGCGGCAACCGTGCCCATGAAGGATTGCCATTCTCCCGTGATTCGCGTCACTGCGGGGAAATTCGATCCAAGGTAGATTTTTCCCGGCTTCCGCCCAACACGCTGTCCGGGCGCCCGGAAAGCCCGACAATAATTGCCCGATTTTTGCGGCCGCGCGCGCGCTGATGGGAACAGGGCTTCTGCGGGACCAAACCGGCTCGTTCGGTGACGTTGAAGGATCGAGGAAGCCAGGAATCATCGGTTTCCAGCAGAGGAGGACATATGGCGACTCAACGAACATCGCTCGATACCATCGAAGATGTTCCTGGCGCAGCAACGGATTGCGATGGTAGGGATTTCGCACGACCCCGAGAATTTCAGCATGAAGCTGTTCGAGGAACTCTGCCGCCGTGGGTATGACGTGGTGCCGGTGAACCCTAACACGCTAGAGGTGCAGGGACGGCGTTGCTACGCTAACGTGCAAGACATCGAGACTCCCGTCGAAGCAGCGCTGTTAATGACTTCGCCGGAGGTCACGGAAAAGGTAGTCGAGGACTGTGCCGAAGCGGGCATCAAGCTAGTCTGGATGTACCGCGCAGGAACCAAAGGCGGCGCGGTCAGTCAGAAAGCGGTCGATTTCTGCCGCGAGCACGGCATGGAAGTGGTCCCGGGGCAATGTCCGTTTATGTTTTTGCCCAACACTGCGGGGTTCCATCGCGCTCACGGATTTTGGCGCAAGCTCATGGGCCGGTATCCGAAGCACGCTTACAGTTGGAAATTCCGCCGGCAGGCACAATAGCGGCCGTTCCACGCGTTTTTTCTGTCTCGGGTCTGATAGCGATCTATTTTCAGCTCGTCCGCAGCGTCCAGATATACGCCAGGCTGAGCAGCGCCATAATGACCGTGGTGACCCAGGCGATCACGTTGTAGAGACGGGAATTCGTGTATTCGCCCATCAGCTCTTTTTTGTTGACCAATAACAGCATGAACACCAGCACCGGCGGCAGGGCGATTCCGTTCACCACCTGCGACAGAATGGAAATCTTTACCAGCGGCAGATTGGGATAGAGAATGACGCCTCCACCGGCCACGATCAGGGCGGTGTAGAGCCAGTAGAAGACCGGGGCTTCGCTGAAGCGCTTCCCTACTCCGGATTCAAAACCCAATCCTTCACAGACGGTGTACGCCGTGGAGAGCGGCAGGATGGATGCGGCGAACAGCGAAGCGTTGAACAACCCCATGGCGAAAAGAATGTAGGCGTAGTCTCCGGCGAGCGGGCGGAGGGCCTGGGCGGCGTCTTTGGCGTCGGCGATGTTGTGAAAGCCGTGCACGTACAGCGTGGCGGCGCAGGCCACGATGATGAACCAGGCAACGACATCGGTGAAGATGCAGCCAGTGATGACGTCGAGTTGCGAAGCTTTGTACTGGCGCTTGGTCACTCCCTTCTCGACGATGGAAGACTGCAGGTAAAACTGCATCCAGGGGGCGATGGTTGTGCCGATGACACCGATGATCATGTAGAGATAATCCTGGCGGATGAACATCTGCTTGGGCGGCGGCACGATCGTGGCTTTCAGGGCATCGACCCAGGCGGGTTTGGCGATGACTCCGGCGAAGATATAAGTGATGTAGAAAAACGAGGCCACCAGGAAGACTTTTTCGACCGTCTTGTACTGGCCTTTGACCACAATCAGCCAGACGATTGCGCCGCAGACTGGCACCGTAATGTATTTGGAAAGGCCGAACAGTTCCAGACTACCGGCGATGCCGGCGAACTCGCCCACGACATTGCCGAAATTGATGATCAGGATTCCGATCATCATGAAGAAGGTGATGCGGAAGCCGAATTCTTCACGGATGAGATCGCTGAGGCCCTTGCCGGTGACTGCGCCCATGCGGGCGGCGATTTCCTGGATCACGATCAGGGCCAGGGTGACCGGGATCATGGTCCACAACAGCATGTGGCCGAACTGCGCGCCCGCCGCTGAGTAGGTGTAGATGCCGTTGGCATCGTTGTCCACATTCGCGGTAATGAATCCCGGACCGACGACGGCAAAGAACAGCAGGATCCGGAGTTTCCAGCGTTTCCAGAATTTCATGGGGCCAGTTCGCAGGCATAAAGCCAAAATGACCTGTCAGGATAAACGGAGTTCTGGAGTATGGGTAGCTGAAATGTGCTGGGGGAGCAGATTATTCTCCGAAAATTCTGGGTGGATTCCCTTTCCTGGTTTTGACCACAGAGGGCACTGAGGACACAGACCCGATTTTTCACCACGGAGGACACGGAGCGGCATTGTTACAATTATCTCGCTCACCACGAGCCCCCATGGCTATTCCTTACTACCACGTCGAGGTCTTCACCGGAGAGCTCTTTGCGGGGAATCCGGCGGGAGTTTGCATCCTTCCTGCGTTTCTGCCGGATCGGATGATGCAGAAGATTGCGGCGGAAAACCGGCACTCCGAGACCGCGTTTGTTGTGGCGCGGGAGGATGGGGAGTTCGATTTGCGCTGGTTTACTCCAGCGGTCGAAGATGATTTGTGTGGGCACGCGACCCTGGCGTCGGCGTTCGTTCTGGAGTTGCGTGGACAAACAGAGTGGCCGGTGCGATTTCATACTTGCAGCGGGGTGTTGAGCGTGGCACGCGACGGAGAACGTTGGGAGATGGATTTCCCGGCTTGGCCAGCGAAAGAGTGTGTGCTTCCGGCCGCGTTGTTGCCCTCGCTCGGGCTGAAAACGGCGTTGGTTATGAAGGCGCGAGACTATCTGGTGGTCGTGGAGGACGCGGAGCAGGTGCGAGCGCTATCGCCCGACATCCGCGCTCTGGCCAAGATCGAGATGGGCACAGGAGGGGCCATTGTCACGGCTCCGGGCGGAGACGTGGATTATGTGCTGCGGTTTTTCCCGCCGTCGGTGGGTATTGATGAGGACCCGGCCACGGGGTCGGTACACTGCACGTTGGTTCCCTATTGGGCTGAGCGGTTGGGAAAAAGAACCTTGCAGGCGCAACAGCTCAGCACGCGGGGCGGGGAGTTCCGATGCCGGATGGATGGGGACCGGGTGAAGATTGCAGGGCGAGCACGGTTGTATTTGCAAGGGGTGCTGGAAATTTAATGCTTATCCATCCATCGCTCACAGGCAAGCAGAACCGTTCTGTCTTCCCTCGGGAAGTCAACGCCAGCGCTTTAACTCCGGCCAGAGCTGAGCCAGCGTGCCAAACTTTGGACCTTTACAGATAAACACGTCGATATTCTTTTCCAGCGCGTAAGGATTGCTGGCGGAAGTGCCTACGTAATCGACCTGCCGCCATAGCTGCTCAAGTCTTTCCCTTGTATCATCCAGCACGACCATGCAGTCGCCGGAATAGCCACGTGGACCCCAAATAAACCAGGTTTGGTGGCCGCTAAGCGCCGGTGGCAGACCGTATTTCCGGCCTAGAAAGTCAATCGCGCCGGCCTGCCCATAATCCTGAGCAAAGACGCCACACTGCCGGCGCTCATTCGCGGGGATGCGGTTCCAGGCTTCTGCCGTCTCGGCTACGATCTCTTCCCATCCAAACTGGTCGGAATACCACTGAGGCAAAGTTGCGCGTGCGTGAGCATGTTCCATGACGGGAAGTTTGAACGGCAGATATTTCATGTACGCAATGAATGCGTGAGGCGACAAAACAGGGACGACGACAGGCGCAAGATACGCGCCATTGGCCAATAAGACAACGGCGATGGCAGGCTTGAGCCACTTCAGTCTGGGACGATCGAGAGCGGAGTTGATGACCACAGCGCCGGCTGCCAGGAGCATCGGATAGATGGGCGCAAGGTAATAGTTCTTGCCGTGCAGCGCGAAGAAAACGCCGTAGCAGACCAGATAGGACCAACCAAGAAAACGATACGGCTTAAGCTCGCTGGAAAAAAGCAGGGCGAACAGGCCGGTCAACCAAATCGGGGCTGTCAGGGGGTTGACCAGCAACGTTTGTTGAAAGAAGTACTGTCCCGCGGGAAGCACTACATCGCGCCCTTCGGCGCGAATGTTCCGGATGAGTTGAAGGAAGGGCCAATCGTAGTGCAGGTTCCAGAGCAAGTTGGGCAAGATAATCAGAAACGCGGCTAGGCCGCCCAGCCATATCCATTTATTCAAAAAGAAGCGCCGCTGCTCAGTCAATAGCAGCCCCACCACAACCGCGAACCCAAACATGGCAATTGAATATTTTTCCTGCAGCCCCAGACCAGCAACCACGCCAAACCACAGCCAGTAGCGCGGCTGGCTGCGATTGACGGCAAGGATCGCGAAATACGCACAGCCCATCCAGAGATTCGGCTCCAGGCAGTTTGTTCCCAGCAGACTGGCATTCGAAAGGTATTGTGGCGCGACTGCGACAGTGATGGCGCTTAGCAGCAACGCGAAACGGCTCCCGCCAAATTCCCGCGCGATGAGCGCAGTTTGCACGATCAACAACGAGGATGCCAGGGCGGGAAGGAAGCGAATGGCGCGCAGAGAATCTCCCAGCACTACGAGAGAAACCCGGGCCAGGAAAGGAATGAGCGGGGGCTGGTCAACATATCCCCAGGCCAAATGATTGGCGCACGCTATGTAGTCAAACTCGTCGCGGAAATAGCCATAGCGGTTGTTGAAGTAGGTGTGAAAAACAAGCTTCGCCAAAGCGATAGCCCAAATAAAAATCATGCCATCAGACAATAATGAGTGTCTTTGCTGGCTAGACGGGACCATACGAGTTGCTGGGTCGGCTTCTCACAGTTTCTGCCGCAGCATGCTGATGATGTCGTCGAAGGTGATGACCCCGGTGAGCCGGTTGTGGTCGTCGACCACCGGGACGCTGAGCAGGTTGTATTTGTCGAACAATTCGGCCACTTCGTTTTCGCTTGCTCCGGCGTGGGTGTAGATCAAGGGCTCCTGAGTCAGGGCAAGCAGCGGCGTGTCGGGTTTGGCCACGGCGATCTTCACCAGGGGAACCGCGCCCGCGAGCGTACCGTGTGAGTCCACCAGATAAATCGTATTCATGGTCTCGACGCGGCCCTCGAAACAGCGTAAGGCGTCGATGGCATCCTGGGCGGTTTTATCGACGGCCAACGCGAGGAAGTCCGTGGTCATGCGGCCGGCGGCGGTGTTTTCTTTGAACTCGAGGAGTTCCTCCATCTCCTCGCGCTCGGCGGGCTGCATTTCGTCCAGAATTTCGGTAGTGCGCTCCGCGGGCAGGTCGGCGAGCAGATCGGCAGCCGCATCGGGTTGCATCTCTTCGACAATTTCGGCGGCACGTTCGGAGTCCAAAGACTCGACGATGGCCTTCTGCACTTTGGGTTCGACCTCTTCCAGCGCTTCGGCGGCCACGCCTTCATCAAGAGTTTCAAACACCGCTTCGCGTTCGTCGGGAGCGAGATCTTCGACGATGTCGGCGATATCGGCGGGGTGCAGGCGCGCCAGACGTTCGTGCGAGATCTTCAGTTTGACCCGGCGGGCGGGGTCGGTTTCAATGAGGTCGACAAAATCCCAAGGGATGGGACGCGGGGGAATCTGGCGCAGCAAGGCACGCAAAGCAGGCAACGGGATGAGGCCTTTAAGCAAGCGCCGGACCGCGCCTCGGGGCCCGACATCGACCGAGCCGACTCTGAGCACGGGGCGGTTTGCGACCAGTTCCTCATGAAGGTCGAGGTCGTTTACCCTGACCACTTTCCGGCCGAAAACGTCGATCACCTGTTGGTCGAGCAGATCGCGCTCCAGCAGGAGCATGCCCTCGCCGGGGCCAGCGGCGATCCAGTCGGAGGCGGCCGCGTCGGTGCGGATGCCGCCGTTGATCGAGGTGACCGCGGCAAAGGGCAGCATACGGAGGCCGGACTTGGTTTTGACGATCAGCTTCGCTATGCGGGCGCGGTCTTCCTGAGGAAGCAGAGCCAGCTCGCGCAGGCGTCCGTATTGGCCCCCACCGGCGTCGAACACCGGGGAGCCCAATAGTTCGGAGAGGGCGAGCGTTGGCATCGCCCCGAGCATACTCAAGTGCTTCGTCAGAATCCAGACAGAATGTGCGCACTCTGGCAGCATTGTCATCCTGAGCGGAGTAGCGGCTTGGCAGGGCCAAGCCGCTGCCGCAGTCGAAGGATTCCTTGGCTGTATGTGCCGTCGCCGACGCATCGCGGAACCATGCCGCACCAACTTGGGGACTGGATTTGCTAAGAGAACTCCTGGATGAATCCGTGCTAGCGCACACAGGTATGGGGTCGTTCGACTCCGGAGAAACGCGCTTCGCGCACTTCCCTGCGCTCAGGATGACAGCGCCGTGGGACTTGCGGGCCGGCCCCGTGGTAACCTTCGCGTTGACATTTACACAGGGGAAGGGCAAACTACCGCATTCGCCGCAAACCGTCTCTTTCATACAGGTTCAGGGCGAGCCGGGCGGGTCAGGCAGGGCAAGTACACGTCCGCCGGCTGGTTCCCAGATTGTGGGCTATGACCAATCACCGGGTCAGCTATACGCTGGATTCGACGCTGGAGACTGTGGACAGCGCCGAGCGGACCGCCACTCGCATTGCGTCTGAGGCCGGTTTTGACGACGACGAGGTGATGCGGATCGCGATGGCGGTGCGCGAGGCGGCGGTCAACGCCGTGCTGCACGGCAATGCCTACGATCCCGGCAAGAAGGTCAGTCTGGCCTTTGAGCGGATTGGCGAGGACCTGGTGATCACCATCCGGGACCAGGGTAAAGGGATGGATTTGAGCAAGATTCCCGATCCCCTGGCGGCAGAAAATCTTTTAAAGACGTCGGGGCGGGGCATTTTTCTGATTCGTTCATTTATGGACGAGGTGCAGATTCACCCCTCCCAGGCGGGTACGGAAATCAAACTCATTAAACACGTCCACGGGCCATCCGGGGGCGGCAAGGAGGCTTCCCAGTGAGCATGAAGGTCAGTTCTCGTCAGGTGGATGGAGTCACCATCATGGATTGCAGCGGCCGCATCACCCTCGGCGAAGGCAGCGTGATCCTGAAGGACGCGGTCCGCGAACTGCTGTCCAAGGGCCAGAAAAAGATCCTGCTGAATCTTGGCGATGTGAATTACATCGACAGCTCGGGCATCGGAGAGTTGGTCAGCGCGTTCACCACGGTGCGCAACCAGGGCGGCGACCTCAAGCTGCTCAACCTGACCAAGAAGGTCCACGATCTGCTGCAGATCACCAAGCTCTATACCGTCTTTGATGTGAAGGACGACGAAGCGGCAGCGGTCAAGTCGTTCAACTAATTCCCTCTTTTTAGCGTTTGCGCGAGGGCCGGGCGGATGGGCAGTCCGCACCGGCCGCCGCTTCCTGTTTCGGGAAAGACCGTTTCGGGAATTGCGGGTTTTTTTGCTTGATCCGCACTGACTTCCTTTCCTGCGTTATAGACTTCTGGCGTTCCCCGATTGTTTCAACCACGGAGGACACTGAGGACACTAAGGACTTACGGGCGGCTCGCTGTTTTCTTGGGCTCCAAATTCTATTGACCACGGAGGGCACAGAGGACACTGGGCGACGCATATGGCCTTCCGTTTTCGAAGCTTCGTGACTTTGATCTTGCTTGCCTTGCCTGCGTGCGCCGAGTGCATTCCTGTCAGCGAAGCCCAGAACCATCTGGGTGAGACGCGCTGCGTGACTGGCGTGGTCTATCGGGTTGAGCGCGGCAACCGTGGCGTGCACTATCTTGATTTCTGCCAGGATTACCGGGTTTGTCCTTTCACGGTCGTGGTCTTCCCTTCTGATCTGAAGAATGTCGGGGATATTCGCCAACTCCAGGGTAAGACGGTGGAAATTCACGGGCCGGTGAAAGAATACGACGGCCGGGCGGAGATTATTCTGGCGGAGTCGCGGCAATTGAGCGGAGCGGCGGCGCGAATTCCAGCCATGCCGAAGAATTACGATGTGGAAAATAAAGGCCACTACAGCGCGGGAACGTTCAGCCGTCCGAAGGCGGCGAAGACTTACAAGAAACGGCAGCCGGTGAAGGTTCCGATGGATGTGCCTAAAAACGAGCCGGAGTGAGTGTGAGAAGATCCGCGCGAGATGATCCGCGCGAGATCCCTCGCCCCGCTGGAGAAAACGCGGGGCTTCGGGATGACTCCTCGGTTGAGGAGTCAAATTTTCGCAAGCGACGCAGCGGCCAAGTCGCGGATTAGCGTTATCAGACGCGGCAAACTTTCTTCGACTTTGGCGGAGAGCGTCTCGCCGTGATCGAAGCATTCGCCGCAGAGAGAAATTGTGAATGCCTGGGGAGAACTGCCGTATATCTCCTGGGCCATGCCTAGAATGGCAGCGGGTGAACATTGGTGGGAGAAGGCCGCAGAAAAGCTTTCGGCCTTGACCGGTGATTGGGCGATATCTCCGGGAACTCCCGACTGGGCTGCGTCAACGAACAGGACCATCTCAGCCTGGCTGGCCTCAAGCGCCAGCTCGGGAGTGAGCTGATGGCGCGTGATGATTTCGATATCGGCGGGAAGACCGAGATTAGTTAGTTCTTCGGCGGCGCGCCACGCCAGGCCATCATCCGAGCGCAGCGGATTGCCGAAGGCGATAATTAAGACTCGCGGCATGGCTTAGGGACGGGCTACTTCATCGACGACGGCGCCGTCCGGGGCGAGCAGCTGGATGCGAAGTGCCATTTGCCCCACGGCGTGGGTCGAGCAGCTCAAGCAGGGATCGTAGGTGCGGATCACCGCTTCGACGCGATTGAGCACGCCCGGAGTCAGGCGCTCTCCGTGGACGAAATGCTTGGCCACCTGCAGCACGCTGCGATTCATGGCGAGGTTGTTCTGCCCGGTGGCGATGATCAGGTTGGCCCAGCGGATCAGGCCGTTGTCGTCGATTTTGTAATGATGAAACAGCGTGCCGCGCGGGGCTTCGGAAGCACCGATGCCCTCGGAGGCGTTGGGCCGGGCCTCGGCGCGGACGTGTTTTGAGAGGATTTCCGGATCGTTCAGCAGCTGTTCCAGTCTCTCGATGCAATACAGAATCTCGATGAGCCGGGCCTGGTGGTAATGGAAGGAACTGAGCACTGCGGTGCGCTGTATTTCCTTGAACTCTGCCAGTTCCTGGTCGGCACGGGGGGTCCCGCAGCGGGTGACGACGTTCAAACGCGCCAGCGGGCCGACGCGATAAATTCCGTCGGGGTAGCCTTTGGGTTTGTAGTAGGCGGATTTCAGATAGCTCCAGGGCTCGACTTTTTCTCCGAGGTAGTCGAAATAACGAGCGGGATCAAGATCGTCGGCAATAGTTTCTCCGGCGGCGTCCACGAAGCGCAGCTTTCCATCGTAAAAAGTGATGCCGCCGTCTTCTTTCACCATTCCCATAAAAAGCGAGGGAAAATTGCCGAAGGCGGTGATTTCTTCGCGGAACCGCTCATGAATTTTCTTGAACCAGCTCAGCGTGTGCTCGGCGATGACGATGGCCTCTGGGATCGCGGCGAGAATGAAGTCGCGGTCCTGCTGGCTCAAAGGCTCGCTGACTCCTCCCGGCACTACCCACGCGGGATGAATGCGTTTGCCGCCGAGGCGCTCGATGATCTGCTGGCCAAATTGCCGCAGACGGATTCCGTCGCGGGCGATTTGCGGGTCTTTTTCGAACACTCCCCAGAGATTGGCTTTGGCGGGATCGGCATCCATGCCCAGCAGCAGGTCGGGAGAAGAAAGATGAAACACGCTGAGGGCGTGCGACTGCACGATCTGCGCCATGTTGATCACGCGGCGCAGCTTGTCGGCGGTAGGCGGAATGCGCACCGCGAGCAGCGCGTCACATGCCTTCGCCGACGCGATCAAGTGGCTGACGGGGCAAATTCCGCAAATGCGGGCCATCAGGGAAGGCATTTCGGCAAACGGACGGCCCTCGCACAGCTTTTCAAAGCCGCGGAACTGAGTGACGTGAAAACGCGCGTCGGCCACTTCCCCGTGATCGTCAAGATGCAGCGTGATCTTGGCGTGGCCTTCGATCCGGGTGACCGGGTCAATCACGATGGTTCGGGGTTGTCCTGCCATATGGCTAGGCTCCAAAGCGCGTTCTCGGGCTCAAGTCCGGCTGGCGGCCAGCCAGCAATTCGCTGACAACGTAGAAAATCGTATCGGCCGAGGGCGGACAGCCGGGAACGAAAACATCCACCGGGACAAATTCGTGAATGGGTCTGGCCTGAGGCAGAAGCCGCGGCACCACCTGATCGGGAATGCCGGGATCGAGCGTCACATTTTCGATGTAGGCGCGGTCGTAGACCGACTTGGTGGAAAACGGATTTCTCATGCCCGGAACATTGGCCGTGACCGCGCAATCTCCGAGCGAAACGAGAGTCTTGGTGCGCTGGCGGACCATCTTAATTTTATGCAAATCTTCGTCGCTGCTGACTGCGCCTTCGACCAGGGTAAGGTCCACGTCTTCGGGAAATATTTTGGCGTCCACCAGGGGGCTATAAACGAGATCCGCGCTTTCGGCCAGAACCAGCAGGCGTTCGTCGATATCCAGAAACGACATGTGGCAGCCGGAACAGCCATCCAGCCACACTGTAGCCAGGCGCTTCTTGCTCACTCTCTTTCCCCCCTCATCAATTGCAGGTAGGGCAGAAAGTCGCGGCGTTTTTCCATCTCGGCGACGGAGTGGCCCTTCTCGAATAGCGCCCCGGTGGGGCATACCTGGACGCATTTGCCGCAGCCAGTGCAAGTGTCGGAAGAGCCCCACGGCTGATTGAGATCGGTGATGACCGTGCAATCGATGCCCCGACCCATGACGTCCCACGTGTGGGCGCCTTCGATTTCATCGCACACGCGCACGCAGCGGGTGCACAGGATGCAGCGGTTGTGGTCGATGACGAAGCGGTCGTGAGAGGCGTCGACTGAGACGTGGGGGTAACGGTAAGGATAGTGAATGTGCGTGATGTCGAGCTTCTGCGCCATACTCTGCAGTTCACAGTGACCGTTCGAAACGCAAACCGAGCAAATGTGATTGCGTTCGGTAAACAGCAATTCCAGAATGCCCTTGCGGTAGCGTTCCAGGCGCTTGGAATTGGTGGTGACATCCATTCCCTCTTCGACGCGGGTCACGCAGGAAGCCATCAGCCGGTTGGACCCTTTCACTTCCACCAGACACAAGCGGCATGCGCCCACGTTCGAGAGACCGTCGAGTTCGCAAAGCCGCGGAATGGGCACTCCGTTTTGGCGGGCCACGTCGAGGATGGTCTCAGTTTCGCGGGCGCTGAAGTCGCGCCCGTCGATTTTCAGGGTCTTGACGGCGGCGGGATTCGGGGCCGGGCTCATGCCTGCGCTCCTTTACCGCACACCCCTGCGACGCATTGCTGGTGATCAATGTGGGCTTTGTATTCTTCCTGAAAGTAGCGAAGCGTGCTCAGTACGGGATTGGGCGCAGACTGGCCCAGACCGCAGAGACTGGTGTGCTTGACCAGATCGCACAGTTCTTCGAGCATCTCGACATCTTTGTTGGTGGCTTGCAGCTTGGTGATGGTATCGAGCAGGCGATGCATCTGGTAGGTGCCGACGCGGCACGGAATGCACTTGCCGCAGGATTCGGTCATGCAGAAATCCATGAAATATTTGGCGACGTCAACCATGCAGGAGCTTTCATCCATCACGATCATGCCGCCCGAACCCATAATGGAGCCGGCCTGGGCCAGGGATTCGTAGTCGACCGGCATGTCGAGGCACTCCGAAGGCAAACATCCGCCGGAGGGGCCGCCGGTTTGCACGGCTTTGAACTTCTTGCCCTGAGGAATTCCGCCGCCGATCTCAAACACCATCTCGCGCAGAGTAATGCCCATGGGCACTTCCACCAGGCCGGTGTTCTGTACGGTGCCGGCCAGCGCGAACACTTTGGTGCCTTTACTCTTCTCGGTGCCGATGCTCGCGTACCACTCGCCCCCGTTGCGGATGATAGGAGCAATGTTGGCAAAGGTCTCGACGTTATTGATGAGCGTGGGCTGACCCAGCAGGCCTTCCTGCGCAGGATAGGGCGGACGGGGCTGGGGATTCCCGCGCTTGCCTTCTATCGATGAGATCAGTGCGGTTTCTTCGCCGCAAACAAAGGCGCCCGCTCCAAGACGAAGTTCGATGCGGAAACTGAAGCGCGTGCCACAGATGTTCGCTCCCAGAAGTCCAAGGCGCTCGGCTTGGCGGATGCCCACTTTCAGCCGGGCGATAGCCAGGGGATACTCGGCGCGAACGTAGATGTATCCCTCAGACGCACCCACGGCGTAGGCGGCGATCAGCATGCCCTCGAGAACACGATGGGGATCGCTCTCAAGCACGCTGCGGTCCATGAAAGCGCCGGGGTCGCCTTCGTCGGCGTTGCAGATCACGAACTTTTGCGTGCCCACGGCCTTCGAAACCGTGCTCCACTTCAGGCCGGTGGGATAACCCGCGCCGCCGCGTCCGCGCAGGCCGCTGTTGACCACCTGGGCGATGACTTCCGCCGGAGTCATCTCGGTGAGGACATGAATCAGCGCCTGGTATCCCGACGCCGCGATGTATTCTTCAACGCGCTCCGGATCGATTACGCCGCTGTTTTCCAACACAATTTTCTTTTGCCGCTGGAAAAATGGAACGTCAGTCGGGCAGAGCAGGCGATTCACGGGGGCATGTTCGAGGGAATCAAGCAACGCGGGTGCGTCAGACGCCGCCACGCGCTGGTAGAGAGTTCCATCGCTGGTTGAGACCAGCGGGCCTTCGGCGCAGAGTCCCATGCAGCCGACGCCTTTGACTTTGCACCGTCCTTCCCAGCCGCGAGCGACGACTTCCTTGGCAAGCGCGTCTTTTACGGACTGGCTTTGGCAGGAAAGGCATCCCGCGGCGGCGCACACGTTCACCGTCTGCTTCACGGCAGCCTGGGCCTCGCGTTCGGTGTGAGCGATATGTTCCAGCTCTTCAGGCGTCATGCGGGTTCCACTTTGCCATTTGCTGTCGAATTTGAGCGGAAGTGACTTTGCCGGCTACCACGCTATCGTAGACCACCGCCGGGGCCAGCCCGCAGGAACCTAAACAGCGCGCAGAAAGAACGGAAATCTTTCCATTGGCTGTGGTTTCGCCAAGAGCGATTCCCAGGTCGTGCTTTACGACATCAACCAGTTGCGGGGCGCCTTTGATATAGCACGCGGTGCCCAGACAGATGACGCAAGTATGTTCCCCGGCCGGCTTGAGGGTAAAGAAATGATAGAACGTGGCCACACCGTAGGCACGACTGAGCGGCACGCGCAACGACGCCGCGACGTAACGCAGCGCGGTCTCGTCGAGGTAGCCAAATGCTTCCTGAACCGTGTGCAGAGTCTCGATGAGTCCGCGCGAGTGCGGGCCGACGCGGCGCACAGTCGCATCCACAATTTTCCAGCGCTTGTCCTGGCTGGGCGCGGCTGGTTTCGGGACATCGATTGTCACGGTGTGTTGATTGTCTTACAACGCAGAGGTTTTGTCAGTTCCCGCTTGAGGAAATATAGGTTGAAACACATGTCTTTGGTCGGTAGATGAATTCTGCATTACAGGGAGTTCCAATTTGAGTACGGTGTCGAGGGCGCACAGGACGGGGAACCTACCCTTTTGTCATTCCGACGATGAGCGAAGCGAAGAGGAGGAATCTGCTGTGGCTGAAGGCAAGGCAAACCTGGATTCCGTTCGACTTCCCCTCGACTTCGCTCGGGGCTTCGGCCAGACAGGGCAGGCTCTCGCGCCAAAAGTAGGCGCTCGAAACGACAAGGGTTTGGGTTTTTCTTAGACCAACCCACGCTTCAGTTCGTCGAGCGGATACAGCGTTCCCCGCCACACTACCCCGCCACGTCCCATGGTGAGCGCCGTCGAAAGCAGCACAGTATAGAGAAATAGCACTGTGCTGACGGGATGAAGGACAAAATAATACGGAGGGATATCCGACTTGCTCGACATTCCCGCGTAAATGGAGAACATCGAGAAGAGTGCGACAGCGTAGGGGAGGCGCGCCCATCCGTGCGCCAGAAAAACGCCGGCGAAGGGCATCAGATTGAGAAACGCCAGAGCTACGCAGGAAGCAAGGGCGCGGGGCCATTGAAACGAGAGCACGGCAAAAAAGTTTTTCGTGAGATTGTTGACCACGCCCATTGCCCCCTGCGCCCAGCGGAGGGAAATCAAATCACCGCCGAAGACGTTGCGCTGGGCGAAGCCAGCTTTCTTCACCACTTTGCCCAGCTTCATGTCGTCGAGCACTTCCATCCGCAGGCGTTCGTAGGTGCCCACGGCGTCATAGACGGTGCGGCGGACCAGGTTAAACGCGCCGACGCCGATGTGGTCGTCAGTCTTGGGATCGGCGACTTTCCAGGGGCGGTGCCCGAAAACGAAAAGCGATTGAAAAAATGCAATCATCATTCGTTCACCCGGACGCTTCATGATCATGCGGGGGAAAAGCACGACGTGGTCGGCGGGCTCCGCCTCGGCATAGGCCAGCGCGCGGCGGACGGAGTCAGGTTTGAACAAAACGTCGGCATCGGTGAAAAGCAGCCACTCGCCTTTGGCCAGCTTGGTGGCCTGCCACATGGCGTGAGTTTTTCCCAGCCAGCCGGCAGGCAGGTTGGCGACGTGAATCACCTTGATGAGCTTTCTTGTGTCTGGTCTCGCCGCAACCTGGTCCATGATTTCGCCGGTGCGGTCGGTGGAGCGATCATCGACGACGATGATTTCATAATTGTCGTAGTCGAGCAGAAGCAATTGCCGCAGCGTCCGTTCGATATCGGCTTCTTCGTTGCGCGCGGGGACGATGATGCTGACCGATGGATCGCCGTGCGACGTTGCGGGTCTCCGGTTCCACTCGGGACCGGATACGTCCGTAACTTTGGGCATGCCCACAGCAGCTTCGACCACACGGGACAGCCAGATGAGCGCCAGCAGAGAACCTGCAATCCAGTGAAAATAAATCACGCCGCCGGCGCTCCTGCTGGGCTGACGTTCTTGTGGACCTGCATGGTGGGGGCGAATCGCATTCCGTAGAACAGTATGGCAGAAGAGATGCCCATGGCGATCACCGGAAGGATGAAGGCGATCTGGAGCGAGCGGCGGTCAGCGACGTAGCCGATGAGAGTCGGAGAGGGCACGTCGCCCAGGAGATGAATGATAAGAATGTTGACCGCGATCGCGGTGGCGCGAATGTGCGCGCCCACGGAGTTGAGCACGGCGGCGTTGAGTGGAGACGTGTTGAGCAGAAGAAAGAAAGCTGCGATGGCAATGGCGGGAAGCATGAGGCGTCCTGCAGAAAATAGAGCGACGACCATGATCGGGCAGACCTACGGCCATGCCTACGGCTGAAATCAGGTAATAGGCGCCTTTGGTGCGAGGCAGCAAGTAGTCGCCTAGCCAGCCTCCGATCAGTGCGGCGAGGATCCCGTCGACAACAATGATGCCGCCGAACATCAGATTGGCGGATTCCAAAGAGTAGTGGCGGACTTGTGACAAGAAAGTGGGCATCCAGACCTGGATGCCGCCGAGGGAAAATGTCATGGCCGCCATGCCTAGCGTGGCTGTCCAGAAAGCGGGATTGCGGAACAGAGCGAAGTATAACTTTCTCAGGTAGGTGAGCAACGACGCTTTCAGAAAACGGAGGCCGCGGTATTCGAAAGTTACGGCTTGTTCCGGCGTCTCCTTCAAAGAATCGAAGTGGCCGCGTTCCGGTTCGTTCAAGAATAGGATGGCGATGGCGAGAAGAAATCCCGGCAGGGCGGCGATATAGAAGGGAAAACGCCAGCCGTGCATTGCTCCGAGTTTACCGCCCAGCACGTAGCCCAGCGCCGAGCCGACCGGCAGCGCCAGATAGAAGACGCCGAGAACGCGCCCGCGTTTTTCTTCCGGGAACAAGTCGGCTACGTAGGTTGGAGCGATGGTGGCGAAGGTGGCTTCTCCGATGCCGACCAGCGTGTGACGGAGCAGCAGTTCGTGGTAAGTGTGGGTGACGGCAGTGAGAAGGGTGAGGCCGCTCCAGAAGATCGCGCCTAACCCGATGATTAGCTTCCGCGAATAGCGGTCGGCCAGCGGGCCGGTGAACGGGGCCGCGAGCATATAAAACCCAAGGAACGCGCTGGTGAGATACCCCAGTTGGGTGTTGGAGAGGAGAAATTCCTTCTGTATCAATGGCTGTACCGCGAACAGGACATTGCGGTCAATGTAGTTGAGCAGATTCAGGGCGGTGAGCAGGACTAGGGCCGTGCGAGGGTAGAGTTTGGGGGAGGGCACAGGCGAGTGAATATAGCATGGGGGCGAGGTGTGAGGTCCCGGAGGGTCTCGTGGCTCGGAGCTAGAGCCGGTTTGGTGGGGTGGCGGACGAGGCATCCGCCACCACGTGTTCAGCGGCGACTGCTTCCTTTTGGCCTCGGCCACTTCGCTATCACGACCGTCGAAATCCCCCCCCTTGGCCGGAAATCGCCTTTCACCTCCGCCCACACGGGTTTCGCCCAACGCACCAAGTCCTCGAGCACCTGGTTGACGATATTTTCCTGAAAGATGCCCAGGTTGCGATAAGACTGTAGATACTCCTTCAGCGATTTCAGTTCGAGACAGTGTTTATCGGGCATGTAGCGTATAGTCAGGACGCCAAAATCGGGCAATCCGGTCTTGGGACAGACCGAGGTAAACTCCGGATCGTCGACCACGATCTCGTAGCCGGGAAACTGGTTGGGCCAAGTTTCAATCTCGGGAAATTTTGCGTCCAGTCCGGCCTTGGCATGTTCTGGAGTGTAGCGGGAGTTGGCCATGACCACATTCTAACCGCCAGCCGAGGGCAAAGTGAGAACCGGTTATGTTCTGGTATTTTCCCGTGCCTGCCTGCATCTAACAGATTAAGACTTGCAGTGCCTTGAGGCTGGAATCAGGTGGTAAAGTAGTCGCGATTGTCTCTTTCATGACAGCGGAACCCAACAAAGGCAGCTTCTTCGCCCGCCACCGGTGGCTGGTATGGACAGCCGGCATCGTAATCGCCGTAGTGTTGCTAGCCTCTTTTATGTCGCGCGAAGACCCTGTTCCCGTCCGGGCGGCGATGGCTTCACGAGGCACGATTCGCAGCGTGGTTTCGACCAACGGAAAAGTGGAACCGCTGCAGAACTTCGAGGCCCGCTCTCCCATCGGGACAACCGTGAAACAGCTCCTGGCAAAAGAGGGGGATCACGTCAAGCGAGGACAGCTTCTCGCCCTGCTCGACGATGCTGACGCCCGCAGCGCGGCAGCGCGGGCCCTGGCGCAGATTCGTGCCTCTGACGTCGAGATAAACGCATTGCGCACCGGGGGTACGCAGGAAGAAGTGCTGACGGTTGAATCGGAACTGGGAAAAGCGCGCACCGCGCGAGATGCGGCCAAGCGCAACCTTGACGCCTTGCGGCGGTTGCAGCAAAGCGGCGCCGCCTCGGCGGGGGAGGTGACCGCAGCAGAGAATGCGTGGGCGCGGGCGCAAGCCGACGTCAAGCTGCTGGAGGAAAAGCAGAAAGACCGTTACTCCCAACCGGAGGTCGCACGCGTTCAGGCGCAACAGGTGGAAGCGCAGAGCGCCTACTCGGCTGCGGAAGACGTCGTCAGCAAGCTCAGTATCCGCGCGCCTTTTGCTGGTGTGGTCTATTCCCTGCCGGTTCGCCAGGGGAACTATCTGAATCCGGGTGATCTGGTCCTACAACTTGCCGATCTTTCCAAAGTCCAGGTGCGGGCCTTCGTAGATGAACCCGACGTGGGGCGGCTTTCCCCCGGGCAAAAGATCGAGGTCACGTGGGACGGCGTCCCGGGAAGAATGTGGCAAAGCAAGCTCACCTCGGTGCCGGCCAGCGTGAAACTCCGCGGAGCCCGCAACATCGGCGAGACCACGTGCACGGTGGAGAACGGCGACTTCAAGCTGCTGCCCAACACCAACGTGGGCGTCACCATCATCACGGCGGAACATAGCGGCGTGCTGACTGTTCCGCGGGAAGCGATTCGCCAGGACGATGCCCAGCCTTACGTATTTCAGATTGCCGACGATCGATTGAAGCGGCGCGACATTCAGATGTCGATCGCCAATCTCACCCAGGCGGAGGTGAGCGGCGGGCTTGCCGATAAAGCGCAGGTTGCGCTGGTTTCCACGAATTCGAAACCGTTGCACGATGGACTGCTGGTAAAGGTCGTTCCCTGATCCATGCTGCACTGGCGAAACATCCTGATCATGACCTTGCTGGCGCTGTTTGGTGCGCTGGCTCAGGCCAACGAGACTCCGGTGTCGTTGCTGGCACAGGGAAGAGTGGACCAGGCGATCGCATCGCTCCAGGGGCAGCTCACCAGCACGCCTAACAACGCTGAATCTCATCACCTGTTGTGCCGTTCTTATTTCGCGCTGGGCGTCTGGGACCGCAGCATCACGGAATGCGAAAAGGCGGTGCAACTCGCCCCGCAGAACAGCCGTTATCATCTTTGGCTGGGGCGGGCCTATGGAGAGAAGGCCGATTCAGTAAGTTTTCTCACGGCAGCCGGCCTGGCCAAGAAAGTTCGAACGGAATTTGAGATGTCGGTTCAACTGGATCCGAACAACGCCGAGGCGCGCACCGACCTGGCGGAGTTTTATCTGGAAGCTCCCGGCATCGTTGGCGGAGGACACGACAAAGCAGAAGCGCAGGCTAAGATCCTCGACAAGATAGACCCGCCGATGGGGCATTGGGTTCGCGGACGTCTCGCGGAAAAGAGAAAAGAACTGGCGCAGGCGGAGCAGGAGTATCGGGCAGCCATCGCGGCCAGCAATGGCGGCGCGTATGCGTGGTTCAATCTGGCGCTGTTTTATCGTCACCAGCAAAAATGGGATGAGATGGAAAAAACAGTCCATCAGGCCGCTTCCGCCCCCATCGACCGGCCGGAAATTTTGATGGAATCGGGAGAAATTCTGATCCGCGCGAATCGAGATTTTTCGGGCGCCACCGAACTGCTGCGCCGTTATTTGGCGGGTTCCATGGTCGAACAGGCGCCGGCGTTCAAGGCGCATTACTGGCTGGGAACGGTGCTGGAAAAGCAGGGCGACAAAGAAGGCGCAGCTCGTGAATACCGCGCGTCGCTGGCCCTGGCCAGGGATTATTCGCGCGCGCGGGAGGCTCTGAATCACCTCTCCCGTTGATACCCATCCTGTGGATGCCTATCCTAAGCTGATGCGCGCTCGGCATTGGTCGCTTGTCTCGGGAATTTTGTTGGCCATGGCTTGCTTCTTGCCCGTCGTTGCCCAGGCGGAGTCGCTAACCCTGCAACGCGCGGTGGAACTCGCCTTGAGCCACAGCACGGCTTCTGCTGCCGCGGCTGCCGACGTACAACGCGCTATGGCGGCGTATCGCGAAGCGCATAACCAGTACATCCCGCAATTCGTAATCGGGTCGGGCCTGGGCGCGACCTGGGGTTATCCGCTCAGCCTGGAAGGCTCGGCGCCTTCCATCGTGAATTTGAATTCCCAATCGGCCCTGTTCAATCCCGCGTTGCGTGAATTCGTGCGCGCTGCCAAGAGCGAGGTGGACGCTTCCAACCTGCAGGCGAAAGAGCAACGCAGCCTGGTGATCCAGGATGCCGCGTACGCTTATACCGAACTCAGCAGGTGGGAATCGCTGATTGAACACTTGCGGCAGAACCAGTCGGATGCGAATGAGATGGCAGGCAAAATTCAAAGACGCGTCGAAGAAGGAGTTGACAGCACGCTCGATCAGACCAAAGCGCGCCTCGCCGCGGCGCGGGCCCGCCTTCGGGTGGCGCAGGCGGAGGGCGCAATTGACGTGCTACTGCGTCATCTCTCGCAACTGACGGGCATTCCAGTCGGTTCCATTCAGATTGTGCCCGAATCGATTCCGCGCCTGCCTGAGATCCAGCAGGCCGACGATCTGGCAAGCAAAGCCGTGCGCAGCAGTGCCGCGGTGCAAGCCGCGGATGGGCACGCGATCGCGCAGAGCTTTCGTGCCCGCGGAGAACACCGCGCTCTGTGGCCCACGGTGGACTTTGCCGCCCAGTATGCCCTGCTGGCAACGTTCAATCATTACCAGGACTTCTTCCGCCAGGGAGCTTTCCAGAAGCACAACGCCACAATCGGCGTGGCGATGCGTTTTCCTTTTTTTAATTGGTCGCAGCGCGCGCATGCGGAGGGTGCTGATGCCGTCGCCCTGCGTGCCAAGAAAGATGCGGACGCGGTCCGAAATCAGGTTTCTGAGGAAACGCTGAGGCTGCAACGGTCGGTCGAGCAGATGGAGGCAGCGGAGCAGGTGGCTGATCTTGAATCGCAATTGGCGCGGAGCAACCTGGATGCAGTGCGAGTGCGCCTCGACTCCGGAAGCGCCACGGTGCGAGACCTGGCCGATGCCCGCGCCCAGGCGGACGAGCGTTACGTCGCCCTGCAAGGCGCAGAATTGGAATTTCAGCGGGCGCGGATCAGCCTGCTGAGGGAAACCGGTGACCTGGAGAATTGGATCGGAATTTCGAAACCGGCGATTCAACCGTAGTCAGAAGGCGTCAATTCGGTCCCCGTTTTCCCGGTTTGACCCCCCTTGGAAGCCGTTCGGCGCAAAGGGCTTGTCCATCGCCCGGAATGTCCTCTAAATTGAGTTTATCGAGACAGTTAGGGGTGGTGTGCTCAAAAATATCCCGGCAGGCAGGTTTTCCCGCATCCAACGGGTGAACCTTGGAGATACCCGGGGATCCGGTACAAGAGATTCACGAAGTGTTACCATAAGTTATTCACAATTATGCCTTTAAAAACTCTGTTTCTGAATCCTCCGTCTTTTGAGAACTTTGATGGCGGGGCGGGATCACGCTGGCCCGCCACCCGTGAAATCGAGTCCTACTGGTATCCGGTATGGCTGGCCTACCCTGCGGGGATGTTGGAAGGAGCGCGCCTGCTTGATGCGCCGCCCCATCACATTTCGGCCGAAGAGACCATCAAGATCGCCGGAGACTACGAATTTCTGGTGCTGTTTACCAGCACGCCAGGTTTTCCCGGAGACATTCGCCTGGCACAGAAGATCAAGGACAACAACCCGAAGATCAAAATCGCCTTCGTGGGCCCGCATGTGAGCGTGCTCCCGGAGAAATCGCTCAAAGACTGCCCGGCCATCGACTTCGTTTGCCGCAAGGAATTTGACTTTGCCGTAGTGGATTACGCCAAGGGCAAGCCCCTGGAAGAAATTCCGGGCGTGTCTTTCCTGAAGAATGGGTCGGTGGTGCACAACCCCGACGCGCCGCAGATTCAGGATCTCGATGCGCTGCCCCACGTCACCGATGTGTATCGACGTGATATCGATGTTACTCGCTATAACGTGCCGTTTTTGCTCTATCCCTTTGTTTCGCTCTACACCACGCGTGGCTGCCCGGCGCAGTGCACGTTCTGCTTGTGGCCGCAGACATTGAGCGGGCATCCCTGGCGGAAACGGTCCTCCGACGATGTGGCACGGGAGATGGCCAAAGCGAAGGAGTACTGGCCGAACGTCCGCGAATTTTTCTTTGATGACGATACCTTCAACATTCAGAAGGCGCGCACGATTGAGTTGTGCGCCAAGCTGAAGCCCTTGAAGCTGACCTGGTCGTGCACCTCGCGCGTGACCACTGATTACGAAACTCTGAAAGCCATGAAAGAAGCTGGCTGCCGGCTGCTGATAGTGGGCTATGAGTCCGGCGATCAGCAGATTCTGAAGAACATCAAGAAAGGCGCAACGGTCGAGCGCGCCCGCCAGTTCACCAAGGACTGCCACAAGCTGGGCCTGGTGGTGCACGGCGATTTCATCATGGGCCTGCCGGGTGAGACGCACGAAACCATCAACAATACAATCGCGTTCGCCAAAGAATTGGATGTCGAGACCATTCAGGTTTCGGTGGCCCACGCTTATCCCGGAACCGAACTATACGACTACGCGGTGAAGAACGGCTTCATGGTTGGAGACACTAAGATGGTGGATGAAGGCGGCCACCAGCTCGCCCACATTCAGTATCCCGGCTTGCCGGCGGATGACATTCTGGAAGCGGTCCATCGTTTCTACGATGAATACTACTTTCGGCCGAAGGCCGTGTTCCGCATTCTGCGGAAGGCGGCGTTCAGTTCGGTCGACCGCAAGCGCCTCTACAAAGAGGCCAAGACCTTTCTCAAAGTGCGCGCCATGCGCCACAAGTGGGTGAAAGACAAGCGGCATGAGCCCACGACCACACCGCAACCCGTCAACACCTAAGGGATGCCGTGACCTTCCGCAAGTATCTGGTGCTGGCCGGAGTCACCCTTTTCGCGGCTGCCGGTGATTCCCTGCTCTCGCATGGAATGAAGCAGGTGGGCAATGTTTCGCTGGAGAACTGGACCAGCGTACTCTTCGCCATTCTGAATCCCTCGGTCGCTTTTGGAATCTTGCTGCTGCTGGGCTTCTTCGTCTGCTACACCACAGCACTCTCCTGGGCGGACCTGACCTACGTGCTTCCTGCTACCTCGTTGGGATATGTGCTATTGGCACTGATCGCGCACTTCTTTCTCCACGAACAAATTTCGACCACACGCTGGCTGGGAATTTTGCTGATCTCGGCGGGTGTTGGATTTGTCACGCAGGGGCCGGCATTGACCCACCATCATGCAAGCGATGAGAACAGGGGCGCAGCAAAAGCCGTTCCAGAATCTGTGGGCGCGAGGTCGGAGCTATGAAGCTGGCTTATACCTGGGGAGCCATCTTTGCGGTGGTGTTTGCCTCGACCACAGGCGACGTCCTGCTCTCGCGTGCCATGAAACAAGTCGGCGATGTAGGCGAATTGCGCCGCCGGGCAGGCGTTCTTGCAGTGGTGGGCCGCGCTCTCAGCAAGCCAAGCTTCCTGCTGGGAATTCTGGCGATGGCGGCGGCGTTCTACAGTTTGCTGTTTGCTCTTTCGTGGGCAGACGTAAGTCTGGTCGGACCAGCTTCCGCTTCCCTGACTTTCATCGCCAACGCTATCGCAGCGAGAATCCTTCTGCATGAGCGCGTCGACCACCGCCGGTGGATGGCGGCGCTGCTGGTGGCGGGTGGAGTGGCGCTGCTGGCGGCCTAGTCCCTCTGTCTATAGCGGATTCGCGTTAAAGGGTGCCCCGCTCAAGTTTCGCTTCGGCGGGGTCTTTTCTCATCCGAACAGCCGCATGAGGCCCGTGGCTGGCAGATCCGGCACGAGAAATGCCGCATCGCGCACCCCTGCAGCGCGCGCCACGCATTGTGCTGCGAGGTACCCACTGCGGACTGCCCCTTCCATAGTCGCGGGCCAGCCGGTGGCGGTCCAATCGCCGGCTAGAAAGACGCGGGGCCAGACTGTTTCGGGTTGTGGGCGAAAGGCATCAATGCCAGGCCGGGGAGAGTACGTCGCGTGTATTTCTTTGATCACTGCCGACTTCAAAAGGTTCGCCGCGCGCGCTTCGGGGAAAAACTCGCGGACCTCAGTTAACGCCAGGTCCGTGATCTCGACTTTCGATTTGTCGACCAGACTCTTCGACGAGCTGACTACGAGCTCCACGTAGCTGCCGTCGGGCTGAGCAGCTGAGGCAATGGAACCGTTGCTGCCAGCTACCCTCCCCCGCTCCAGCAGTTTCGACTTGTGAAACATCCACTGGATAGTGCGATCGAGCAACACGGCGTGGTCGAGATCGGTGATCTGACGATCGAACCATAAGTGGATGCCGGTGATGGGTGAGGTTTCGAACTGGCTCAGCATCTTTCGCAAGGGATCGGCGGCCGAAGTTTCAGGCAGCA
Organism: Terriglobia bacterium; assembly: GCA_963765285.1. Taxonomy (GTDB): domain Bacteria; phylum Acidobacteriota; class Terriglobia; order Terriglobales; family Acidobacteriaceae; genus CAVWZH01. Next base: position 78,274 of record CAVXVR010000004.1, on the reverse strand, counting down.
TGCGGGCGAGTGCTTCAAACGGGACGGCGAGAATGGCGAAGTCGAAACTTTCCTCATTGCCATCGACTGACAATTTCACGCCCGCCACTTCCGCGCGGAATCCATCGACGGCGGAGCGCAACCGGATTTCACCTCCGTGGGTAGAGGTGTAATCGCCTGCCTGGCCGTAAAGTTCGCCCAGAGGAATCGTGGGAATGCCCATGGTCCGCGCGGCCGGCGATTTCGCGGTCTCCCTCACCACCTGCGCCGCCGAAGGGACGGATACGCGATCCAGGTCCTCGCTCAACGCGCTCACCAGCGCGGGTTTCCAGAAGCGTTGGATGGATTGCTCGGTCTGTCCGTGGCGCTGCAGCCAGGCGAGGAATGATTCTCCTGTGTCGGGCAGCGGCGCGGGCGTCAGGGCCATCATGGCGCGGCCGATGGCCAGCTTGTCACGCGCATTCAGGAAGGGAAAACGCAGGAACGACGGCAGCGTGTGCAAAGGCGCGGGAAAAAACGAAGGACGCAACACCGAAGCACGTCCGCCCGGCTCCACAAACGTCATCCAGTCATACCAGCGAATTTTCGCGTTCACCCCGATGTGCCGGTAAAACTCGATGAGATTGGTACAACAGCCGAAGAGTACATGCTGGCAGTTGTCGACCACTTCGCCAGTTCCAGGGTGATGATAGGAGGAGGCGCGTCCACCGAGAAATGGGCGACGTTCAAAGAGGGTGACGCGCAGCCCGCTATCGGCCAGAGCGCAGGCGGCGGCGAGGCCGGCCAAACCGCCTCCGACGACAGCTACCTTGGGAGATTGTGTCCAGCGCTGCGGCATCAGGTCAGGCGTCTTAACAGGCCTTTCCCTAAAATGGTGAGCTTCTCGCGAGTGCTCAGACGGACGGGCGCGCTGAAAACATCATATTGACGGGCAGCGATCTTCTCGAGCAAGCGGCGGTAAATAGTCAGCAACGTCCACAGTGCAGGCTGGCTGTCTTCGTCGACCAGCGGGACCAATTCGTCGCCGGCGCGGTAGTAGTCCCGGGCACGCTCTGCCTCAGCACCCAGCAACAGGCGGAGGCGGGCTGAATCCTTGCCGGAGAAAAGCTCTGAAGCGCGCACGTCAAACTGGTCAAGATCTTCCTGCGGTAAATAAATTCGCCCCAACGCGGCGTCTTCTTTCACGTCGCGAATGATATTGGTGAGCTGGAAGGCCAGCCCCAGCTTTTCGGCAAGCGGTTCGGCTGCCGCATCGCGATATCCGAACACGCGGATGCAGACCAGGCCGACCACCGAAGCCACGTGATAGCAGTAGCCGCGGAGCTGTTCGAAAGTCTGATATTGCACTTGCGGAGTGGTTCCACTTGCCGCACTCTCCGCAGGAACTTCTTGCACGTCCATCGCCGTGCCTTGGGCCAACTGGTCAAGCAGCAGCGCCGGAATCTTATAGCGGCGTTGCGAATCGGTGAGCGCCAGCAAGACCGGATCATCTGTGGGATGGCCGGCGAGCGCCTTGTGGACAGCAACCAGCCATTCCGCAAGTTTCTGCCGCCGCTCCACCAGAGTGAGCGCGGGGTCATCGGCAAGGTCGTCGCACCGCCGCATGTAGGCGTAGACGGCACATAGCGCCTGCCGCTTGGGCCCCGGCAGCACGACAAAGGCATAGTAGAAGTTTTTGGCGGTCGCCCGTGCAATGCTGCGGCACACCGAGTAGGCCACGGCGAGTTGCGACGGAGTCGGGGAGTAGGGCGCGGGAGCAGTTTGCACAGCTGCGCTCACAAGAACTTCCCCAGCGCGGCCCGGGCCACCAGAGCCAGTTTGCGCGGTTTTGAGATCGCAGGACGGCGGCCGAGGACGGCAAACTTCTGCCTCTCGATGGCATTGAGAACCTCCAGCCCACCCCGGCTGAATAACCCGATGTCAATGGCGAGTTCTTTATCAACTTTTCCGGCCAGGGGCAGACCCTGCTGGAACCAGTCGCGGGCGCGATCCACCTGGAAGCGCATCATCTGGCAGAAGGCGGGGGTATTTTTCTGCGAAGCGATGTCGGCCTCGCTGACTCCGCACTTGCGCAAGTCTTCCAGCGGAAGATACAGGCGGCCTTTGGCCCAATCCATAGTGACGTCCTGCCAGAAATTCGCCAACTGCAAGGCCGTGCAGGTGAAATCTGAAAGCTGCTGGCGCTCGGCGTCGCGGTAGCCGCACACGTAAAGCACGAGCCGTCCCACAGGATTGGCTGAGTAGCGGCAATACCCGAGCAGATCGTCAAAGGTTTCATAGCGCGTGACCCGTTGGTCCTGGCGGAACGCTTTCAGCAGGTCGGCAAACGGCGCTTTGGGAATATTCAGGCTGCGGACGGTCTCAGCCAGCGCAACAAAAACAGGATGCCGCGGCGAAGCCTCATAACACGCGTCGAGTTCACGCTCCCACTGATCGAGCAATTCGAGCGATGCCTCGGCATCGCCCACTTCATCCCCCAAATCGTCGGAGATGCGGCAATAGGCATAAACATTGAAAAAATGCTGGCGCAGATGCTTGGGTAGGAACCAGCTGGCGACAGAAAAATTCTCGTAGTGAGTGCGGGCCAGGCGGCGGCAATACTCTTGCGCGTCCGCCAGGGCAGGCGCGTGCTCCGGAATCGCGTACTCCGGGGGCAGATTGCGCCAGCCTATCAGAGCAGCGCTACCAGACCCGACTTCTCGCCCGTCCGTGGCAATTGATGACATGGGTTTTCGCTAATTATTACTTCGCAACCGCCTCATCCGCCGAAGGCCCGTACATTCCGGGGATTGGAACCTCCAGCAGGCGTAGAAACACGCCGAGCTGGGCGCGATGATGCACCAAATGGTTCAGACAGACACGGCGCAGCGCCATGGCCCGCGGTATCTGCAACAGCGTCTGCTCACCGAACTTCAGGGTCCAGACCTGATCCAGGCGATCCGTGGTCAAACCAGCGATGGATTTCCTGGCCTCCGCACTGCCGGTGTCGAACTTCTCCAGCAATTCTTTCTTTGAAGCCGGCACGTAGGGTGGCTGACCGGGCGACCGCACGACAGTGTCCATGCCTATCACAGTTATGGGCCGTCCTGCCAGCTCTGCCACGTGCCCGGCGAGGCGGCCCAGTGACATGGACTTGGCATGCGGCTTCCAGGCGAATTTATCTTCCGGAACGCACTCCAGCAAAAGCCGCGTAGGTTTCATCTCCAGGTCGTATTCCAGAAGCAAGGCTTCCTGAAAGGTCATAGAAAATACATCCCATCCCCGTGGAGAAATATGTGATGTTTCCCTTGCCGGTCTTACCGCCCCCTGCCATCAGGCAGAGCGCCGTACGGACAAGGATCGAAGCACCGGCCGTCAGTGGCCGGGGATAATGGCGGTCTTGATGTCTCCGTTGCGATTGAGCATGTGGCGCAGGACTTGCTGCAATCGTGAAAGCGGCGCTTCGCCGGTAATGTAGTCCGTAGACTTGATTTTTTTCTCGGCGATCAGGCCGAAAGCTTTGCGCACGGTCTCGGGCGTGTGATGGAAAGTTGCCTTGAGCGTCACTTCGGAATAATGCAGCCGGTTGGTATCGAGCTGCACCTTGGTGCCGCTGGCGCATCCGCCGAAGAAATTCACCGTGCCGCCCTTGCGCACCATGTCAATCGCCCACTCCCAAGCTTCGGGGCGGCCGACAGCCTCGATCACCACATCGCCGCCGCGCTTTTCGGGAGAAAGCATGCGGGCAGCTTCAACCGGATCTTTCACTTTGGTGATCTGCACCACCTCATGCGCGCCCATGCGCTTGGCCGCGCTCACCTGCGAATCGCGCTTCACCACGGAAATCACATTACAACCGATGGCTTTGGCGACTTGCACAAACATCAGGCCGATGGGGCCACCGCCGATGACGACGACCGTGTCGCCGATCTCCAGACGGGTCTCGTGCAATCCGCGAAGCACGCAAGCCAGGGGTTCGACCATGGCAGCTTCTTCATAGGTGACGTCGGGCGGCACAGCCAGCATGTTGGTTTCAACAATCCGCTTGGGAATGCGAATGTACTCGGCGTACGCGCCGTTATTAAAGAGCAGATCTTCGCAGAGATTTTCCTGGTGCTTGGAGCAGTAGAAACACATCTGGCAGGGCGCGGAATTCAGCGCCACCACTCGCATGCCCTTTTTGAATCCGCGTACACCGTGGCCGACCTCTTCGATCACTCCGGCCAGTTCGTGGCCGAATAAGGCCGGGGGTACAATCATGCGGGCGTGATAGCCGCGCTGATAGACCTTGAGGTCAGTTCCGCAGGTCAACGCTACACCGACTTTGACCAGCACTTCCCCTTCGCCCAGATGGGGAATGGGTACTCTCTCAATCTTCACGTCCTCTTTACCGTAGAGGACCGCGGCCGTCATTTTTCCATTCACTAGCGACTTCCTCGCTTGCTGCCCGGTTGGATCACAACTTTCATCGAATCAGGTTGGGGATGGGCAGCGAGTTGCAAAGCTTCCACTGAGCCAGAGAGCGGAAACCGATGGCTGATCAGCCGTTCCAGGTCCATTTCGCGGTCCATCACAAACTTGACCGCCTCTTCCTGCAACTCAATCGAAGCGCTGTATGACCCCAACAAAGTTTTCTCGTCCACGCAAACCGCCGCGGGATCGATGGTGGCTTCCCCGCGCACTGTCTGCGCAAATAACAACACCCGACCGCCAGGACGCACCGCGTCCATGGCGACTCGGATCAGGCCGTTGCCCCCGACTGCCAAAATAGCGGCATCGGCCCCACGGCCCTCAGTTTGCTCACGCACCACAGTTACCGTATCGGCGCGTGACGCATCCACATGATTTTCCAAACCGAAGCTTGTAGATATTCTAAGCCTCTGGGGATACAAATCGGAAGTAATAACCTTTGCGCCTGCCCGTTTCGCCAATACACTCAACAAGATACCGATTGGCCCCTGCCCGATTACCAGGACAGTTTCGCCCCGCTCGAGACGTAGCGTTTCGATCCCTTTCATGCAGGTATTGACCGGCTCAACGAAACACGCCTGCTCGAATGAGACGTGATCGGGAATGCGCACCGTTCCACGGCGAACAATCCAATCCATCACCCGCACATATTCCGCAAAGCCGCCGCCCGACGGCTCGAAGCCGGCGGTACATCCAACTTTCTTGTAGGTGGGGCACTGCGCGAAGGTTTTGTGCCGACAGTAGAAACACTCGCCGCAGGGGATGTGATGAAACACAACCACGCGGTCACCCAGCTCAAATTCATGCACGCCTTCGCCAACGACCGCCACTGTGCCGGAGGTTTCGTGACCGAAGATGCGCGGCGCGGAGTGCGAGCCGGTGGAGATTTTCTTCAGGTCAGTCCCGCAAATGCCACAGGTGTCGACGCGAATGAGCAGTTCTCCCGCGCCGATCTTGGGGACGGGAACAGTTTCCATCCTGACATCGTCGATGCCGCGGTAAACGGCGGCTAACATAGACGAAGGCACGGCCTGGGTTTCGTCTTGCAGAGCGAATTGTCCGGCAATCGCCATTAGTCTTAGTGCTTCAATCTCTGGTGCCCGCTGTCGAGGCCTGGGAAATCCACATATTGACGAATGGTTGCAGCGCGCCGCAAAGCGCTTTCGAAGCCTTGGCGCTGTTTCGCGCCAGCACGATCAATTGCGGCCAAAGCCAGGGCCTGAGGGCCGCATGAGTGATTAGTCGCCCGGTCTGAAATTTTCCGCTGCCGTCAATGAAAGGCCGCATGTCGGGCAGCGTCTGATGAACGTCGTCCGAGATGGCCTTGACCGCCATGAACCTGAGGCCATGCATTTGGGCACAACGTGCTATCGACGCCGCTTCCATATCGACCGCTTTTGCCTCATACGCCTTGGCTAGACTGGCTTTCTGTTCCTGGCCGGCGATCTCAGAGAAACTTACCAACCTGCCCTCTCCGGTAACGGCGTGAAAGCGGCTGCCGTCCCTGACATCGACTATCTGCTCCGGAAAGAGGACGTCTCCTGCCCTTTGAGAAGCTGTCAATGCTCCAGCGAATCCGGCGGAGACCAGGGCGTCCGGGTGATAGTTCGCAATCGCGGCTTCGCAAGCCCGCCGGGCAGCCTCGGCCCCAATCCCACCGCAAATCACGATGACACTCTTGTTCTCAAAGATCTCGAACTCACGGCCAGCGTGATCCAGCACCTTCTTGGACCAGGCCTTTACGAGTGGAGCAACTTCTCTCGCCAACGCAACCACAATTACAGTCGTTCCACCCATCGGCCACGGGTCGCTGGGTTGAGGTTCACTCGTCTTCAGGCATTCCGTATCAAGCATATCCATTGCTGCGGAACCACTCTGTGGCGCGCCGCAAGGCGTCGTCAACCGGAACCGTCTTCCATCCCAGTTCACGCTCCGCTTTGGCCGACGTCACAAACATCTTCTTCCTGCCCATGCGCACCGCATCAATCGTCGCACGCGGCTCCCGGCCAAGTATATGACCAGTGAACATCTCATCTACGACCCCAGTGGCCAGGGCTACCGCGTACGGGAGTCTGACCCTGGGCGACGGCAGCCCGGTTATGGCGGCCAGCTTGTCGAGAATCTGCTTCAAAGTCAGGTTCTCGCCCCCCAGAATATAGCGTTCGCCGCTTCTACCTTTCTCCAGCGCCGCGATATGGCCCCGGGCGCATTCCGTCACATCCACCAGGTTCAGCCCCGTATCCACGTATGCCGGGAACTTCTTCTTCAGAAAATCCACTACGATCCGGCCCGTGGGTGTGGGCTTGACGTCCTGCTCGCCCACTGGGGTCGTGGGATTGACCACCACGACGTCCATTCCGCTTCTCGCCGCCGCGAGCGCCACTTCCTCCGCCATGAATTTCGACCGCTTGTAGGGACCGATCATGTTGGCCAAAGAAACCGGGGAAGTCTCGTCCGCTGCGTGACCGTTGCTCGAAAACCCCATGGTAGCCACGCTCGAGGTGTACACCACCCGCCGGACGCGGTGCCTGCGCGCCGCCTCCAGCACTGCTCGAGTGCCCTCGACATTCGAGCGGTACATCTGCTGTGGGTCCCGCACCCACAGGCGATAGTCGGCGGCAATGTGAAACAGCACATCGCACCCGGCCAGGGCTTTCTCGAACGACGCCGGATTGCGCAGGTCGCCGGCAACGTGATCCGCCTTGAGATCGCGGACATTCCGGGTATCGCTCGATGCGCGGACCAGCAATCGCAGATCGGCGCCCTGCGCGGCCAGCGCATGGGCCACATGGCTGCCCACAAATCCCGTCGCGCCTGTGAGGAAAGCCAGCATTCAGCATTCAGCACTCAGCCCTTGGAATGCTGACTGCTGAGTGCTAAGCGCCGCTCTTCTCCGCCATAACTTTCTTATAAGTGGTCAGGGCAATCAGTGGGAAATACTGCCGGTACAGGTGGTACATCAGGTAGAAGACCCGGGGGAAACCCGTGCCGGTGTAGTGCGGTTCATCCCAGGAGCCGTCTTTCCTCTGAGTACGCAACAGATACGCCGTACCGCGGGCAACGCTGTCGCTGCGCGTGTCATTGGCCGCCAGCAGACCCATCATCGCCCACGCCGTCTGCGAAGGTGTGCTGGCTCCGATGCCCTTGGAATTCGGGTCATCATAGGAGCCGCAGCTTTCTCCCCAGCCTCCGTCGGAGTTCTGCACCATGCGCAACCACTCGGCGGCTTGCTGCACGAAAGGCTCGTGATGGTCGATGCCGATCGCCTCCAGCCCTCGCAGCGCCAGCACGGTTCCGTAGATGTAATTCACTCCCCAGCGGCCAAACCAGGAACCGTCAGGCTCCTGTTCTCTGCGGATAAAATCCACCGCCTTCTTCACTGCCGGATGATTTTTGTCGTACCCGTAGGCCGCCAGCATTTCCAGAGTGCGGCCGGTCACGTCGACCGTTGCCGGATCGAGCATGGCATTGTGGTCGGCAAAGGGCACGTGTTCGAAAACCATGCGGTCGTTGTTCTTGTCGAACGACGCCCAGCCGCCGTTGCGGCACTGCATGGAAAGGACCCAGTCGATGGCGCGCTGCACCGATTCGCGCTGATAACGGCCGTTGGGATGTTCCACGTGCGCCAAGGCCAGGCAAACCATCGCAGTATCATCCACGTCCGGGTAGAACTCGTTGTTGAACTCGAAGTACCAGCCGCCCGGCTGGCCTTTGGGGTTTTTCACCTTCCAGTCGCCCGCAGTGCGCACCTGCTTTTGCAGCATCCAGTCGGCGCAGCGGATCATACGCGCATCATTGGCCGGAACCCCGCTCTGGCCCAGCGCAAACACAGCATAGGCCGTGTCCCACACCGGAGACTTACAGGGCTGCATGCGGAAGCTATCGTCCTCTTCGATGCCCAGCTTTTCGAATTCATCCATCGCCCGAATCACTTGCGGGTCGTCGATCGAGTAACCCAGGCAGCGCAGAGCGATGGCCGAGTTCATGATTGAGGGGAAGATTCCCGCCACACCATCGCTCATTTCAAAGTGCTCGAGCACCCACTTCTCGGCCCGCTTCAGCGCGATCGAGCGGAGCGGCCGAATATGCACCGCCTCAAACCAGTGCGTGATCCGGTCCAGGCACAGAAAGAAATTCCGCCACGAGATCAGCTTCTTGGCCCAGTGCAAGCGCAGACGTGCCTTATCGCGGCCGCCTACGAACAATTCCTCCACGCCCATATCGTCGGGAATCTTTTTGAACGGTTTCTTGGCATAGCAGATGGAAAGCGGCACCAGAATGGCGCGCGACCAGGATGAAATCTCGTAGATGTTGAACCAGAACCATTTTGGAAACAGAACAATCTCGGGAGGAATAGCGGGAACGGCGTCGTAGTCGTATTGCCCAAAGAAGCAGAGATAAATTTTGGTAAACGTGTTCACTTCCGTGACCCCGCCGAGTTCCAGGATCTTCTTGCGCGCTTTGACCAAGGCCGGATGGTCAGCCTTGTAGCCCGTCAACTTCAAGCCAAAATAGGCCTTCACGGAAACGCTCAAGTTTGAGGGCGCGCCGGGATAAGTACTCCAACCGCCTTCCTCGTTCTGGTGCTGCAGGATGTAGTTTGCGGCTTTCTGGAATCTCTCGGCAGTGCCAGTGCCCAGCAGGGTATGCAAGACAAGATAGTCGGCTTCCAGCGTTACATCCGCTTCCAGCTCTCCGCACCAATACCCTTCTTCACTTTGTTGGGAGAACAGGCGATTGCGCGCGCCGTCGATGGCCACAGCCACTCGGCTGGCCAGGTCGTCTATCTTTCCGAAGCGTATCTGCGGGACGGCAGAAGTAAAGGGACTGGGAGAGGTCTCTTCCATCGAATCGTGTCCTAATCCGCGCCCGTCGTGGCGGGAGCACTGGCGATCGCTTCCACAATCTCCGGGGGCAGGCCAAAGCGCACATTCTCAGGCATGACCTCCACTTCGCGGACGTTCGAGAAACCCTTGGTGCTGAGGAACTGAACCACTTCTTCGACCAGGCACTCGGGAGCCGATGCTCCAGCGGTCAGGGCAATAGTCTTTACTCCATCGAGCCATTCCGGGCGGATATTCCGGAAGCTATCGATTAGATGCGAACTGGTGCCAAGGTTGCGAGCAACTTCTACCAGGCGGTTCGAGTTGGAGCTGTTGTCGGAGCCGACGACCAACAGCAGATCGGCTTCTGAAGCCACTTGCTTCACGGCAACCTGCCGGTTTTCCGTGGCATAGCAGATATCCTGAGCGGCGGGGCCTTTAATATGCGGAAACTTCTTGTGCAAAGCCGCAATGATGTCGGTGGTCTCGTCCAGACTGAGCGTGGTTTGGGTCAAATACGCCACACGCTGGGGATCAGGAACCGTCAACGATTCCACTTGCTCGGGCGAGCCAACAACCTGAGTCACGATAGGCGCTTCGCCCAGGGTGCCAATTACCTCGTCGTGGTCACGATGGCCAATCAGGACCAGCGAATAGCCCTCGCGAGCGAACTTCACCGCTTCCACGTGAACTTTGGTGACCAGGGGACAGGTTGCGTCGATTACCCGCAGTTTGCGGTGCTCACTGGCCTCCCGCACTTCAGGAGAAACCCCGTGCGCGCTGTAGATGACTCGCTCACCTTCAGGTACCTCTTCAACACTGTCTACGAAAATTGCACCCTTGCCCTGCAACTCTTCGACCACAAAACGGTTGTGCACAATTTCTTTGCGCACGTAGATGGGTGGACCGAAAGCCTCAAGCGCTATCCGCACGATGTCGATCGCCCGTACTACGCCTGCGCAGAACCCGCGCGGCTTCAACAGCAGTACGACTTTCTCGTCTTGATCGGGGACAGTTCTGCCTGACTTAACCATGCTTGATTTCCTTAACCTATAGGGTACACGTTTCCCGTGGGTGTCTGGCAAGTAAGGTATCGGGAAAGAACCCATCTGGTCAACGTAAGCCCAAGCAACGCATAGGATTAGCAGCGGATGGTAATTCCATGCAGCGAACTGCGCCAAGCCTATCTGGGTGGTTCAGCAGCCTGATTTCCCCAGGAGTTCAGGCATTGGCTTTGAGCATCTGCTCGGCGTGTTTGCGGGACGTCTCGGTCAGCCTGGCACCGCTCAACATGCGGGCGACCTCTTCGGTACGCTCGTGCCCAGAAATCAGCCGGACCGTGGTCTTGGTACGTTCGCCGGCAATTCGCTTCTCGATCACGTAATGGTGATCGGCAAAGGTAGCAATCTGCGGGAGATGGGTAACACAAAGCACCTGATTGCCGTGTGATAGAGACTTTAACTTCCTGCCCACGGCTTCCGCAGCACTGCCCCCGATGCCGGTATCGATCTCGTCGAAGACCAGGGTGCGTGGCGGGGCTAAGCTTTTCTTCTTACTCGACCCGGCGTCCACGCTGGCTTTGAGGGCGAGCATCACGCGCGAGAGTTCTCCGCCGGAGGCAATTTCTTCCAGTTTGCGCAGGGGCTCACCGGGGTTGGTCGAAATCACGTAGAGCACCTGGTCAAAGCCCGAGCCGGTCCAGTTCCCTTCCTCGTCGGTTCCGCTGATTTCAATGCGGAAGTTTGCTCTCATCGCCAGATCGTTGATATCGCCTTCCACCAGCTTTTCCAGCTTTCGGGCTGATTCGTAACGCTTCCTGGAAATGGCGCGGGCGGCGCGGAGGTATTCTTCTCCGGCCTGGGCGAGCTGACCGCGCAGTTGGCGGAGAACTTCGTCTTTGTTCTCCATTTCCGAAAGCTTGCGCGCGACTTCTACGCCGAAATGGATCACTTCGTCAAGCGTTGATCCATACTTGCGCTTGAGCTGGTCGATGGTAGCGAGGCGGTCTTCGACTTCAGCCAGGTGCTCGGGCGATGCCTCGATGCCCCCGGCGTAATCACGCAGGCTGCCGCCGACGTCTTCCACACCGATGCGGGCCGACTCGAGGGTCGCGAGGGCTTCGACAAACCTCGGCTCATAGCGGGCTAATTCCTCGATATGCTTTTGCGCCGCACGCAGCGAGGCCGAAGTCGACGCACCGCCTTCGTAGAGCAAATCGAATGCCTGCATCGCTGCGTTGTAAATTTTCTCGGCGTTGGCCAAGACACGCTTTCGGATCTCCAATTGCTCGTCTTCGCCGGGGTGCAGCCTGGCGTCTTCGATTTCTTTCTTCTGGAACGTCCACAGATCAAGCAGCCGCAGCCGGTCTTGCTCATCGTTTTCCAGTTCCTCGATCCTTTTCCGAATGGTTTTCCATTTGGAAAAGGCCTCGGCTGTAGGGTCAAGCTGCGTGCCTGCAAATGTATCAAGCAAATTCAGGCGCGCCTCGGCATCAAACGCCAGCAGCGACTCGTTCTGGGCATGAATAGTGGCAAGATGCGGCGCGAGTTGCCGCAGCACGCCCACCGTGGCCGGTTGATTGTTGACGAAAACTCTTCCCTTGCCCCCCGACGCGATCTCCCGTCGCAGGATGATGGATTCGCCTTCCAGGTCAATGCCGTTGGCCTCAAGAATCTTTGCGACCCTCTTTTCAGTACCGGCTTCGGCCTCGAATACGGCCGAGACTACGGCCCGGTCGGCTCCGGCTCGAATCACATCGGTGGAGGCTTTTTCGCCCAGGAGAAGGGCCAAAGCATCGATCAGAATGGATTTTCCCGCGCCGGTTTCTCCGGTCAGCAGGTTCAGGCCAGAGGCGAACTCGACCACCGCGTTATCAATGACGGCGTAGTTCTCAAGGCGCAGTTCTATGAGCACCGGCTGTCCTGGGACGTCGAATTAGAGGACGAAGTTGAGCGCAGGATAGCATGAAAAGCAGTTGCCAGTGGTCAGTTGTCAGTTTCCAGTTGGAGTTGCTTGCGATCCTTCTGATGTGATGCTATGATGTATCACATGAGAAAAGCCGGGGTGCGCGACCTCCGCTACCGATTCGCCGAGATTGAAGATTTACTGCGTGCGGGCGAGGAAATCCAGATTACGAAACGCAGCCGAGTCATTGCCACGCTGATTCCGGCGGAAAGATCGAGCCCTGCCGCAGCTCCGGATTTCCTGGCAAGGCTGAAGCAGACCTATGGGAAAAAGGTCTTGAAAGTCCGCGGAGCCGACTTGCTGGCTCGTGAACGAGACCGCCATTGAGCGGATATGCCGACACCAGCTTTATGGTTTCGCTCTACACACTGGATGCCAATTCTTCGAGCGCAGCCAAGCTGATGACGCACTCCCGGCTGCCACTGCTCATTACGCCCCTGGGCGAGCTCGAACTGATGAACGCGCTTCAGCTTCGCGTCTTCCGTAAAGAACTTGACACCAGCGAGATCAAGGCTGCCAATGCGTTCTTTCGCCGCGATCTTGAGGCCGGGGTCTTCACGCTCAAGCCGCTTTCGCCGGGCATTTTTGAACGAGCCAAGCTGTTGGCACGCAAACAAACAGCCACGCTCGGCACTCGCACTCTGGACCTCCTGCATGTGGCTTCGGCACTTGTCCTCCAAGCGGACGCTCTCTACACGTTCGATCGCCAGCAGGAGAAATTAGCTCGGGCGGAAAGTCTCAAGCTGCCGTAACCGTAAGGGTTCTTGTCCCATTGAAACGGGAGCGAGCCCGTCACCGTGTTCTATAATTCATAGGCCACCGTCTTAAACCTCATGCCTTTATCTCTGGATAGCTTTCTTGCTGTTGTGGTTGGCGGCGAAATCGTCGATCTGGTCGGTGAGACCGGTCCGGTCGCCAAAATCGTCCTCCTGATTCTTCTGGTGTTCAGCCTGGTTTCGTGGGCCATTATTCTCTCCAAGTGGGGCCGCTTGCGCCGGGCGCGGATTCAGAGTGGGCGCTTCATGCGGGCGTTCCGTAAAGCGCAGCGTTTGCAGGATGTGGCCGCCGTCGCGGAGCAGTTCCGTCCCAGCCCTCTGGTGGGCGTGTTCGAGGGCGGATTCGAGGAATACCGACGCCAAGGTGGGGTCTCCACCGGAATCATTCGCAGTCCGCTCGCCATCCAGCGGGCCATGCAGATCGCGGCCTCGGAAGAGATGACTCGCCTGGAGCGCAACATGGCTTGGCTGGCGATCACGGGAGCGGTCACCCCGTTCGTCGGCCTGTTCGGCACTGTCTGGGGAATTATTGACGCATTCCACGGCCTGGGTACAGCCGGGGCTGCAACCCTGCGTGCGGTAGCTCCGGGCATTTCCGAGGCGCTGATCACAACTGCCGCGGGATTGGTCGCTGCTATTCCTGCAGTAATCGCCTACAACCTGATCGGCGGATCGATCCGCGAGTTTGCCGCCCGCTCCGACGATTTTGCCCTTGAGATGCTGAATGCCGTGGAGCATACCCAATCCCAGGCGGTGGGCCGTGGCGAGCCTTCGGAGGTGCGCCGCTAATGGCCTTCACGGCTTCCAACGGACGCACGCAAACCACCCTCTCCGATATCAACATCACGCCGCTGGTGGACGTGGTCCTGGTTCTGCTCATCATCTTCATGGTCACCGCTCCGGTGCTGCAGTCGGGCATCGAGGTCAGCGTGCCTAAAACGCGCACCGTTAAGGAAATCACGGAAGAGCGCGTGGTGATCAGTATCGACAAGAAGCAGCGGGTATTTCTGGGCAACGATCCCATCAACATCAACGAAATTGCAGCGAAACTGCGGCAGAAGATTCGCGATCCCCAACACCAGTCCATTTTTATCAGAGCCGATGAGGACGTTCCCTTCGGCGCTTTCGCCACGGTTATGGACGCAGTGAAGCAATCCGGCATCACCAATGTGAGCGTGGTGACGCAGCCGCTTGACACTCATGCAAGCAAACGCTGAGATTTTTTTCGAACACGACCGCTGGGGCCACAATTTGGTTCTGTCGGTAGTTCTGCACGTGGCCGTGGCGGGTTCGATCATCTTGTACGCCGTGGTCGCGCCCGCGAGCCACGGGGAAGGTTGGGGTGCGGGCGGAGGAGGAGATGCCATCGGAGTCACGCTAGTCAGCACGATTCCACTCCCAGCAAGTCCGGAACAGACCCAAAATGTGCTGGCCAACGAATCGAAGGGAGTCAGTCAGTCGCTTCCCCAGCCCAAGCCGGAAGTGGCTGAGCCCGAGGCCATCCCGATTCCCGATAAAGATGCGAAGAAAAAAACCAAACCGGAAACCAGCGCCAGCAAGAGAAAACCGGTTCCCCAGCCGGTCGAGGAAGCGGACAACGTTGTACCGTTCGGGCAAGGCGGGCCGGTTAGTGGGCCTTATGGAACATTCGACGCTGGCGGCGCCAAGGGCGGTTTCGGTTTCACCGGCGGTGGTGGCGATTTCGGCACGCGCTATGCCTGGTACGTGCACGTGGTGCAGCAGAAAGTTTCCGAGAATTGGTTGAAATACGAGGTTGACCCGCGCATCTCCGACGCTCAGCGCGTTTATCTGGTTTTCGACATCGGGCGCGACGGACGCCCCAGCAATGTGCAGGTCGAGCAGTCCAGCGGCGTGCCTTCGCTTGACCAGTCGGCGGTTCGCGCGATTCAGCGCATTGACACTTTTGGTCCGTTGCCTTCGGATTATTCCGGGAATAAGGTATCGGTAGAGTTCTGGTTCGATTACAAAAGATAACAGGCGCCACCGAAGGGAGGGGAATGACTTATAGCTCGTGGTGGAAAAATCGGCCAAATGTGCAAAAATTAAGCAACGCTCTACTAACATGGATACATCCCAGTAATGCAGGTAGGTGTTTTGCCTCCGGTGTCCGCGATTGGATGGCCGGCTTGCGCCACTTGAAAATCGACTTCGTCCCAACCCGGCAGATTCTGGCCCTGCTGGTTGCGGTGATCGTGAGTGTTCCCTGCCTCGCGCAGGACTGGATCCGCACCGGCACCGGTCTCGGCGTGCAGAAAATCCGCATCGCCGTCCCCGACTTTAGTCCCTCCACTCAAGATGCCAAGAATCCCGACTTGCTGAAGGTTTTCAACGACACTCTCTGGAATGATCTGGACAACGCCGGCATCTTCGAGATGGTTTCGAAGAGTTTCTATCCGCTCGGCGCAGTGGGCACGCCGGCTGACGTGAAGTTTGACGTTTGGGGATCGCCCCCTCCGAATGCCGCCATGCTGGTCTTCGGCAATCTGGGCGTTGCCGGCAACGGCCTGACAGTGCAAGGCTGGCTCTACGATGTGAAGAACGTCGCCTCGCCGCAGGTTCTCGGCAAGCAGTACACCGACGCGGCCACTACTGATGCCGCCCGTACCACAGCCCACAAATTCGCCGACGAGATCATCTTCCGTCTGGGTGGCGGCATCCAAGGCATTGCCGAAACCAAGATTTACTTTGTGCGCGCCGGCGCTGGCCGCAAAGAGATCTGGGCCATGGATTATGACGGCGCCAACCAGCATCCAGTCACTCACCTGGGTTCGATCTCGATCTCTCCGAGAGTTTCTCCCGACGGCTCGCGTCTCGCCTTCAGTTCGTTGCAAAAGAGCAGTTGGGAAATTCTGATGTACTCGCTCGACCTGGACCGGCTGGTGAGCTTCCCCAAGTTCGGCGGGACGAATCTTTCGCCTTCGTGGTCTCCCGATGGCAAACAGATCGCATTCTCTTCGTCTCGCGGCGGTACTCCAGAGATCTACACGGTCGATTCGTCCGGCGCAAACCTGAAGCGCCTCACCTCATCGAAGGGTCCGGATGTTTCTCCGACGTGGAACCGCAAGACCGGAGCCCAGATCGCCTGGGTCAGCGGACGCACCGGCCTTCCTCAGATTTACACCATGGAAGCCGACGGCACCAACGTGCAGCGGGTAACCGACGAAGGCTACGCGGTGTCTCCGGCGTGGTCGCCCAATGGGCAATTTCTGGTGATCTCCTGGGTCCGCCACTATGGACCGGGAGCGCCGGGGGCGCAGGACCTTTACATCATGGATATCGCCAGCAAGCAGTGGGTGCAGCTTACCCATGACGGCGGACGAAACGATTTTCCCAGTTGGTCTCCCGATGGCAGGCACATCGTGTTTCAGTCCAGCCGGTCAGGCAGTGAGCAGATATGGACCATGCTGGCTGACGGGACGAACCAGAAGGCGCTGACCACAAGTGGCGGCAACACGCAGCCGAACTGGAGTTGGAAGTAGAGGGCCTCATGAATTTGTGTTTCTCATATCATTTGCGCCCGGCGATGCGGAGAAGTGATCCCGCTTGTGCCGGACCCGAACCGCGCGTCTCCCGAAGAGCGTGCGACTACGCAGGGAGGAAAAAGTGAAGCAGCGAACAATGAAGATGAAGTGGATTACGCTGGTCGTAGTAATTGGTGCCGTAATGATGCTGGGCGCCTGCAAGAAGAAAGTGGCGCCTCCGCCACCCCCGCCTCCGCCGCCCCCGGCCGCGCCGACGGCTTCGCTCACCGCCAATCCCAACACCATTGACAAAGGCCAGTCCACCACGCTGACCTGGCAGACGACTAACGCGACCGACGTCAGCATATCGGGCATTGGCGCGGTCTCGGCCAACGGATCGCAATCTGTAACTCCGGCCGATTCCGCCACCTACACCCTGACCGCAAAAGGTGACGGCGGTTCGCAACAAGCTACGGCGCGGGTCACGGTGAACGCTCCGCCACCACCGCCTCCACCCGCCGCCTCACCCACCGAAGAGGAGATGTTCGCTCAGAATATCAAGGACATCTACTTCGAGTACGACAAGAGCGACATTCGCGCCGACCAGCAAGGTTCGCTGCAAAGCGATATCGGCTTTCTAAAGCAGCATCCCAATATCAGCTTCACAATTGAGGGACACTGCGACGAGCGTGGTTCCACCGAATACAACCTGGCGCTGGGCGACAGCCGCGCCAATTCGGTGCGCAACGCACTGGTCCAGGCCGGAGTCGCAGCGGACCACATCAAGACCATCAGCTACGGCAAAGAGCGGCCGTTCTGCACCGAATCGACCGAGGCTTGCTGGCAGCAGAACCGCCGCGGGCATTTCGTCTATTCGAAGTAGGGTTAAGAAAACTGGCAGGGTTCGGCGGCTGCATGCGCAGCCGGAAGCGGCCGCCGAGCCCTGTGCGAGACAACTTCGTCGGGACGCGCTATGCTGCATCCATCAGCCACTTCTGGCTTGTGCCTGGCCCGGTAGACATACATTCTGCATCTTAGGAAACGACTATGAGATCGCTATCCCCGCGCTATTTGAGTGTCGTCGTCGCCGCTGTCTTGTTTCTCGAGATCGCTCCCGCCTGGGGCGCCAGCAAAGAGATGATCCAACTCCAGACCTCGGTGGATGACCTCAAGGCGCAAATGACCCAGATGACGCAGTCGTTCAACGAGCGCATGGGCATTATGAAGAACCTGCTCGACCAGAACACCGACAGCATGAATAAGGCGGCGGCTGCCATTACCAGCCTTCAGGACACGCTGCAGAAGCAGCAGGGCGATGCCGGCACGCATGTCGACCAGCTATCCGGGCAGATCCAGGCGTTGAACGACACCCTGGATGAGTTGAAGGTCCGCCTCGGAAAAGTCAGCAAGCAGCTTGAAGACATGCAGGCGGCCCAGCAGAGCCTGGCGGCGCAACAGGCCCAACAGGCGCAGCAGCAACAGCAGCAGGCCCAGGCCCCGCCTCCCGATGTGCTTTACACCAACGCGCTGCGTGACTATCAGGGTGGAAAGAACGATCTGGCCATGCAGGAATTCTCGGACTACATCAAGTTCTACCCCAACACCGACCTCGCGGGAAACGCGTACTTCTATCTGGCCGACATCGAGTACCGTCAGGGAAACTTTCAGCAGGCGGCCAAGGATTATGATCAAGTCCTGCAGAATTTTCCCAGCGGAAATAAGGCGGCCTCCGCGCAGCTTAAGAAGGGCTACGCGCTGATCGAACTGGGGCAGAAAGATGCAGGTGCCGCGGAATTGCGGCATCTCATTCAGCGTTATCCACGTACCAACGAGGCGACGGAAGCGCGGGAGCGGTTGCGCAAGCTGGGAGCGTCAACGGCAGCGCCGAAGGCGCAGCAGTAGGCCGACCTTTGGTGTCGCAACTTTCAACTGAGGCCGGGGTTCTTTCTTCTCAAACGAAGCAACAACGGGCAACGCAAGAATTTGGAACTTGGGAATGAGTATTTTGGGTCAGAAATTCGCTTCACATCCGCGCAACCCGCAGCGGCACAGCAGCACCGGGCAAGCGAAGGATGCTGAGGCAAGAGGAAACAAAATGCGTATTTTCTCTTCCACTCGTTATTTGCTCTCCGCACTTGTAGTCCTCGCCCTGTCGGCGGCTTCGTTTGCTCAGATCGGCATCGCGATCCACATCGGGCCGCCGGCCCTGCCGGTGTACGTACAGCCGCCCTGTCCGGCCGAAGGCTATATCTGGACGCCCGGCTATTGGGCCTACGACTACGATGCTGCCGACTATTACTGGGTGCCCGGCACCTGGGTGCTGGCGCCGCAACCCGGCTTTCTCTGGACCCCGGGCTACTGGGGCTGGGGTGGCGCGGCATTTATTTTCCATGAAGGCTACTGGGGCCCGCGTGTCGGTTTCTATGGCGGTATCAATTACGGCTTCGGCTACTTTGGAAACGGCTATGAGGGCGGGCGTTGGGACCACGATCACTTTTTCTATAACCGTTCCGTCAACAACATAAACGTCACCAACATTCACAACGTTTACAACACGACGGTAATCAACAAAACGGTGGTGAACCGGGTCAGCTATAACGGCGGCAATGGCGGCATCGACGTGCGCCCCACGCGCGAACAAGAAGAGGCCGAGCACGAGCGGCATGTCGGTCCGGTAGCGGCGCAGAACGAACACATGCAGGCGGCGCGGTCGAATCCCGAGCTGCGGGCGTCGCAAAACCACGGCAGACCACCCATCGCCGCGACTCCCCGGCCCGGTGCGTTTAATGAGCACGGAGTCGAACCTGCCAAAGAGGCAGGTGCGCCGTACAACACGGCCAACCGTGGCGGAACGGAGCGGCCGGGCAACGCGCCAGGTGAGCGTTCCGCGAACTACGTGCCACGCCCGGGCGCAGTTCATCCCAGCGACCTTCCGGCGCATGAGCGCCCGGCTCCTCCCAACACCGGAAACACGCAGCGCGATCAGAAATACCAGCAGCAGCAGGAGAAGTTGTTCGCCAAACAGAACCAGGAACATCAGAAGCTCCAGCAGAAGCAGGACCAGGAGCATCAGAAGATGGCGCGGCAGAACGCCAATGAAGCCAGGAATCAGCAGGTAGAACAACGGCACCAGCAACAGACGCAACAGATGGAGCAGAGGCACGTTCAGCAGCAGCAACACTTGCAGCAAAAGCAGCAGTCTGGGAACCGGGGCGAAGGCCCGCATCCACGGTAGGTCACACCTGCAGCGTCAACTTCGCTCGCAGCTCGGTCCGGGTCCGGTCAGCCGGCAGCTTGTGCCGCGCTAGGTCGGATCCGAACCGGGCTGCGGGCTTTTTAATGCTCTCAAACAGTATCTGATCTCGGTGCTGGCCTCTGTCACTCGCATGCCGTCCTCCACCATCAATTTGCACGCAAGCGCTGCCCGGCTTGTAGAGGCCTCGCCCAGATCGAAGGTCACGCGACAATACTGGCAGTCCTCGTTCCAGCAGAACCGGCCATAGGCAATCGTTTCCGGGCGCCAAGTACTGAAAACAGCGGAGCAACGGATTGTTCTCGGGAACTTCAAATTCGCGGCCCAGAAATGTGATTTTCACCAGCCGCGCGAAAGGCCGGAACAAGGTGGTAGGGGCAGTCATCTCTCAGGATTTTAAGATCGGTTTCAGCTGAGCAGGAAAACCAAGGTAATAGGCGCGGCTCGGTTTATCCGCCGCTCTGCGCTTTGTGGTGACGGTCCGTGGAATGTGCAGCGTGGCGATCCGCAGGGTGGGGCTTGTGTTTTTCAGCCGCATGCGCCGTATGACGATCGGCGGCATGCGCCTGATGACGCTCAGCAGGATGCGCGTGATGGCGCTGTGCCAGCTTTCTCGCCGGCATGGCCGAAGGATCGACCTGCACTTGCGCCCACGAAGGCGAACCAAAGCCCAGAGCCAGAACGACGCCTAAAGCAGAGAACTTCATAAAAGTTAATTCTTCTCTAGATATACAGGGCCGCCCCTCTTTCGCGAAGCAAAATTTCGCAGTAGGCTACAAACGCAGGGACGGGCTTCCAGACCCCTGCAGGAAGGCACCGACCCATGACCGATTCCAGCACTCATCCCACGCATAAGCATCGAGACGAGGATCTCGGCAAAGGAGCGGTCGAACAGGACGAACCGAATGAGTCCGGCAATACCTCCATGCAGGGGCAGCTCGGGCATCGCGATCAGGACGCGATGCTGAAAGACGCCGACACCGACTTCCCCGAGCCTGGCGAAAATCCCGAACACTCGGGCGAGCGGGAGAAGTAAATTGGCGGTTGACTTGGCGTGGCGGTCGCTTTCTTGACCTCTTGAAAGTGCCTCGTCTGCATGCACCGACTTCTCGAGGAGTTGGCGACACGAAAGCCGTCAAAGGATGCGTGCAGAGAATCCCCATCCGGGTTCGTGGCGACGCTAACTGATCTGGGGTCCTTCGACTCCGGGAAGAGCGCTTCGCGCACTTCCCCTCTGCTCAGGATGACAGTTCCGTTGGCGATTCCCGTCTCACTTCCGCTCTTACGGCTGCCCATCCGACTCCGGCTGCGCCACCAGTAGCAACACAATCCCAACCACGCTGAACATACGGAAGGCGGCCTCCTGGCCGTTCCACGCCTTCGATTGCCACATCAGGAACCATTCGCCGCCGACCGTCAAAAATGCCACCAGCCACATCAAGAGCGCGATAGCAAGACCGGCCACGGCAACTCGCTTGGCATGATGAAAGACCACCGCAGGCGCCGACAGAGCACGCGCCAGATGCACTCCTCCCCACCAGCAAAGCAGCATCGCGATTGATTCCCAGGCGATGATGCTGACATAAAAAGCCGTGTGCCAGGCAGGCGCGTTCAGAGCACGCCACATCTCGTGGTTGCCGGGAAAGGTTGAGTCCATCATGAGCACGTGACGGACGAACTGGAAGTTGGAGCCGTAGTCCGTCAAGTTGGTGAAAACGACGATCGTGTAATAGAACGCCACGGCGAACACCAGCGAGACCTTGGTTGCGCGCAGCATCATGATTTCTCGCCGGCAGAACGCATCGTCAGGTTTCTATGACTTCACTGGTGGACCCAGCGCGATCGCGGCCTCAGCCGTCAGCATCAGGAAAGTGAACGTCTCTTGTAAGTATAGAGTGACGCTGGCGTCGGTATGCTTCAAGTAGCCGATGGAGACATCCTGGCCGATGTGTAAATCAAAATCGCCGCCCCGCGTGGTGACTACGAATGCGCCCTGAATAGCTGGCGCCCAGATGATTTTGTCCTTCACCAGCCGCTTGACGTGCTCCAGCACGGGATATCCGTGATCGCTGGTCTCGGTGAGCGCGGTGTATGCGTCGGCGCCGAGCAGCACTGCATACGGGCCATTGACGCCGACCAGCCGCAACTGACTCAGACCCTGGGCGATGGCTACGGGGTACTCTCGCACATCGCCGGGGAGCGTCATGACCGGATTGCTGGTCCCCTGCCGGATACCCTCGATTCCAGCCGCAGCATAGCCTTCGAAGATGGCGCCGTCCTCGGCAAAAGCCAGTTGGCGTGCGGCGTCCTTCGCCGGCTGCCAGTCCGAGTCGTTCGCGCCTCGTTCGACGTCGTCTATGGTCTGGCGATTCAGGTCAAATGGAACCCGCAGCTCGACCAGCGCTTTCACTTCGCGCTGTCTCGCGTGGACCACGTCCTTCTCTGCCGAAATCGTTTTGAGATGTCCGGTGCCGACAGCAGAAAGCATTCCGCCCTCCGGCCCGTGCAGGTCGACCACGCGCCGTCCCGCGAGGTGCCGTTTGAAGGTGCGCGCTATTTCCTCTTCGATCTGCGCCCAGGCGGCATCGGAAATGGGGGCAAGCTCTCGATGCAGGTTATTCATGGGGAATGTCTCCTTTAAGGGAACCGATACGCAGCGCACCGCCGTTGTCGCCGCCGGGCTCTGAGGTTTTAACCGCTGGGTCGGCGGCGGCCGTTAGATCCGCCGGCTCGTCTTCAGTGACATCATCCAGAAATGTCGCGGAAGGCGCGAAAAACAAGCTTCCCGTGACCGCGCGGCTGAAGTCGAGCAGCCGGTCGTAGTTGCCCGGCGGCTTGCCAATGAACATATTCTCCAGCATTTGTTCGATCGTACCGGGCGACCGGCTATAGCCAATAAAATAAGTGCCGAATTCACCCTGCGCCGCCCGCCCGAAAGGCATGTTGTCGCGCACGATCTTGACCTCTTTCCCGTCTACTTCGATGGTGGTGAGCGCGTTGTGCGCCGAGGTTGGCTTGACCGAATCGTCCAGTTCGATGTCCGACAGCTTCTTGCGCCCGATGATGCGCTCCTGCTGCTCGGTGGAAAGCGCGTTCCATTTCGCCAGATCGTGCAGATATTTCTGCACGATGACGTAACTCCCGCCGGCGAAACTGGCGTCCTCCTCGCCCACCGTCACCGCGTCGATAGCTGCCTGGCCCGTCGGATTCTCAGTTCCGTCGACAAAGCCGAGGAGATCGCGCTCGTCGAAGTAGCGGAATCCATGCACCTCATCCACCGGCGAAACCGCATCTCCGAGGTTCGCCATGATTTCCGTCGCCAGCTCGAAGCACAAATCCATGTTCTTGGCGCGGATGTGAAACAGCAAGTCGCCCGGCGTAGCGATGGCCTGTCGCGCCCCCGCGCGAAACTCGCGGAATACATGCAGCCCCGCCGGCCGTGGGTCTCCGAATATCCGATCCCAGGCTTCCGACCCAAATCCCAAAACGCACGTGAGCCCGCCCTCAAGGTCACGAAACCCGACCGCGCGCAACAGTCCGGCGAGGTCTCCACAGAACGAGCGAACTGCCGCCCGGCTTTCGTCGCCCGGGTTAATCGTCACTACCAGAAAGATCGCGGCGCGCGTGAGCGGCGTGACCACCGCTTGCGCGACGGCACGCGGGCCGATTTGCGGCAGACCAGCAGGAACAGATTCCATCAGAAGTCTTCCGTTCAGGATAAATGAACCGAAAGCTTACCATCGCTTCCCGATCAACGTCCACGCGACGGTGCCCCGTCCAGCCAGGCTTCGACGGGGCACCCTGTGGAGCAAGAAACGACGCGTCAGCTACTGCAGCTTGAGCAACGGCCCCTTAGTAGCGGCGAAGTTGCTGGTGTTAAGCACTTGGATGCCCGCGGTGTGGTCTCCGTCGAATGGCGTCGGCGTGCCCGCACATCCGTTATTGGCCGCGTCTGTCGGATCCGCAAACCAGATCCCGAGGTGATCCAGTTGGACCGCGATCGAAGCAGGAATCGCATTGGGATTAAGGATGAAGGTTTCACTGTCGAATTTTCCGGTCACATCGATGACCCCGTTGCCATCTTCATTGGTAGTCAGGTCACCCTGGTACCACGCCGGAACAAAAGGTGCAGTCGGAGTGTTGATGACAAACAGTGTGAACTCCGTGTTCGGCGGAAGATTCGACACTTCGACGTGCATGTTCTGAACTGGCCCCAGATCGCTGAGCGTGACTCGTCCATGAGCGTTGGCTTTGAGGCATTGAGCCGCGCCCGCAGACTTCACCATGTTGAAGGTAATGCTTTCGCCGGCGCGTGCGTGCGCGCGCGGCGCCATGCCGGTCAAACCGGCGGCAGTCAATGCTAGTGCTAGTAAAGTGCTTTTCATTTTATTTCTCCGCGTAAGTTTTTTGCCCAGTGATCATCCTGCTTTTCACTGGGCTTGCGGATTAGACGCCGCATAACTTGGCGCGATGCGGCCGCGATGTCATTTGATTGTCAAGGGATTGTTGCTGCGAAGAGCATAGTTGGCGGGTGATTTCATCTTGCGCGAAACAATACTTGGCCAGCCTCGCGTTGTTTGCAAGGATGCTCTCTCTCATACCTCGGCATTTGACAAGACTGCAAACCGAAGGCCAGTAGCGAAGGCGGTTCTGGGAAGAGATTCTCAGCGGTATCTCGTTAGTAGGAAGAAGGCTCAGCTCCGGCTGCCGAATAGCTCTGCCGGGATTACAAACCAACTGGATAGTTGGGCACTATCCTGTTGGATAGAACAAGGAGGGAGGCATTGCAGACAGCGAATTCGGGCGGGCAGGTTCAGCTGCCGAGGTTTATTGTTTGCGCCGTGCCCACTGAGGGGAGGGGTGCCCTACCCTTGCGTTCTTTGCCAGGGTGGGAGGCAATGCCGCAGACAGCAAATAGGGAAGAATTCCTCGGAACCCGTTCGCCCCATTGTCATCCTGAGCGAAGCAGCGGCTTGGCGTAGCCAAGCCGCTGCGCAGTCGAAGGACCTCTTGCCGGCGTGCGCTGCCACCGGCCCCTCAGGGAATTTCCTGTTCCGCGAACGGTGCCGGAAGGATCTGTACGGAGAACTCCCATGTGGGCCCGTGGCAACCGCAAGCGGATCCGGGGTCCTTCGACTCCGGGGAAGTGTGCTTCGCACACTTCCCCTACGCTCCGGATGACAGTTCTAAGGGTGCCCCGTCCAAGCTGCCCTTGGGCGGGGATTTTTTTCTTGATGGACACAGTGCGCCGCGCGCCACTCCGAAGTAGTTAATTGCCACTCACAGATTTCAATAGCCACGGTGCGAATAGAATCCTAGATGCGTTGAACGTCGTGCATCCTGGACTACCGGG
This sequence comes from Terriglobia bacterium, assembly GCA_963765285.1. Classification (GTDB taxonomy): domain Bacteria; phylum Acidobacteriota; class Terriglobia; order Terriglobales; family Acidobacteriaceae; genus CAVWZH01. Next base: position 53,195 of record CAVXVR010000004.1, on the reverse strand, counting down.
ACCAGTCACACATCCCCAATAGTTTTCGGTCGCGTCAATGCGGCCGGTGCATGCGGTCGCACCGTCGAAGGCGCAGACGTCGCCCACACCTATTTTCTTCCCGAGCAGATTGTTGAGATGGATATCGACTTCCGCCGGTGTATTGACCGCTATGTCGATATCTTCCTGGCTGATTACGTTCCGGGAAATCGTCGTATTACGAACAGGCGAACCGCCGCCTCCGCTATTGATATTGATTCCCACCCGGCCCGGAGTGGCAGTATCGTCCAGGTCAGCTGAATTGTTAGTAATCACATTGCCGATGATCATGTTCCCCCCCATGTCATCAGCCGGAAGGCCGAAAGCTGGCCCCACGTGGGTGTGCAGAGCGACTCCTCCCAGTCCGTTGTGCGTGAGCGTGTTCCCGATGATCACATTGCCTGACACGCGGCCCTGGCCAGCGCCGTCTGAAAAGAGTCCCACTCCCGAGCCGCCAACCTGCACACCGTTGTTGCTGGAGATGTTCTCAGAAACCGTGTTGTGGTCCACCCCATGGTGCGGGGCAAACGGTGGCGACGTGGCCCCCGAGGGCGGATGCGAGGCCAGCACGATACCGCACTCTAATGGGTTGTTCTTTACCACGTTGTGAATAAGAAGATTGTCGTGGCTCTCCGCTGTTTCGTCGCTGATCAAAACACCATCGGCGTTGCCGGTGACAACGTTGCCGGAAACGATCGAGTTTGCTGTGCCTACCAAATGAAGCGCGCCGCCGCAGTCGCCGGTTTCGTCGTCCTCGTACACTCCGTTCCCGGGCTGGTCAGGGCAGCCGGTCAGCGCGCCGGTAAATTGCAGACCCGAACTCTTGTCGTTATTCACGATGTTGTTGTCGCGGATCGTCACGTCTGAAGCGCTCACCACCAGAATCCCTTCGAACAAGGCATTCTCCACTGTCAGCCCGGCGACGGTCACGCTGCGGAGACCGTGGTGGTCGAACCCATCCACGAAAATGCCGTGCGCGAGGCCAGTAGCGTCTATGATGGAGACATTGGCGCCCGCCCCGGTGATCGAAACTGGAATGCCCACGTCCACTTCTTCCGTGTAGGTACCCGGCCCGACATTAATAACGTCGTTTGCAGATGCATGGTTGACGGCCGCCTGGATAGTTGTATAGCAGCCTTGGGAACCGGCAGGATTCACGCAGAGGGTCCCTGCCTCAGCCGACTGACACATCGCAGCGTAGACGACACCGCAACACACTAATAGCCAAGGTGTAACTCGAGCTGGGAGCATGAGTGGTCTCCTTTTCTTGTTCTTCTCTTCTGGTCACAACCTTACGGGCTTGTCGAAATCCTTATGGGTTGTCGAAATCAAGCTGCGGCAGCCACTGAAGGAACATAGAGGGGACCGCCATCGCGGATCAATCGTATGGTTGTGGCAGCTTTCGATCCGACATGCTAGGCGTGTTTCGGCCCGCAAACAAGGGACTACTGCGAAAGGGCTAACACCAGCGGCAGTAGCGTTCCGTCCTACGTGGCGCGCGACAAGGGCCTCCAGCACTTCGGGCGGTTCCTGGAAGTCCACCCCCCAATCACCTCACACATTATTGTACGTACAAGGAAATATTTACAACGTTCCGGCCGGAACACTTTGCGCTAAGGTTCCGTACGGAACATTTGGCGAGAACGCCCTACCTCAGCTCTTCCATCACCTGTTCGAGCACTTCCCTGCCCGGGCGCACGACTGAATCGGGCAGCGTGGCGAGAGGCTTCTCGGTCATGTTGAGCAGGTCGATGAACGATGGCGTCTTGGTGTTGACGTAGAACACTCCGGTCAGGACCTCGCCTTTTTCGTGGGCCTCGTTGAGCCGGGTGATGGCCTTGATGCGGTCGCCCGGGTCGTATTCTTCCTCGAGCTTGCGCAGGCGCAGGCGCGAGCCGTCGTGCATGGTGACTTCGAACGCGGTCCCGGGATCGTACTCCACGCTGATGTCTTCGAAGGCGGGCACGAAGTCGATTTCCTGCAGCGGCTCTTCGTGGTCCTTCATGTACTTGTAGGATTTGGTCGAGCCCTCGTGATCGTTGAACGTGGTGCAGGGCGAGACCACGTCGAGCATCACCGTGCCTTCATGGGCGATGGCGGCTTTGAGCATGGCATGCAGCTGCTTCTTGTCGCCGGAGAAGGAGCGTCCTACGAAGGTTGCGCCCAGCGTGATGGCCATGGCGCAGGTATCGATCGCCGGCAGATCGTTGATCACGCCGGTCTTCAATTTCGAGCCGATATCGGCGGTGGCCGAGAACTGGCCCTTGGTTAGGCCATACACGCCGTTATCTTCGATGATGTAGATGAGCGGCAGATTGCGCCGCATGAGATGCACGAACTGCCCTATGCCGATGGAGGCCGTGTCGCCGTCTCCGCTGACGCCGAGCGCCAGCAAACTGCGATTGGCCAGCACCGCGCCGGTCGCGACCGATGGCATGCGGCCATGCACAGAATTAAAGCTGTGAGCGCGGCCCATGAAGTACGCGGGGCTCTTGGAAGAACATCCGATGCCGCTGAGCTTGGCCACGCGCTCCGGCTGCACGCCCATTTCGTACATGGCGTCGATGATGCGTTCGGAGATGGCGTTGTGGCCGCAACCGGCGCAGAGCGTGGTTTTACCTCCGCGGTAATCGAGCACGGCGAGGCCGATGCGGTTGGTTTTCGGCGGGGTGGTGGCTGGTGTGGTCGCCATTTACTTGCCCTCCATGGACGAGAGTTCGTCGGTCACTGAGCGCGCATCCATCGGTAGGCCGTGAATGTGGGCCATGCTGCGCAGACGGGTTACGAGCGCTGGTTCGAGATCGAGTTTGAGCAGGCTGAGCATCTGGGCATCGCGGTTCTGCTCGACCACGTAGACACGGTCATGCTGCTTCACGAATTCGTGCACTTCGCGGGTGAAGGGATACGCCCGCAGCCGCAGGTAATCGGTTTCGATGTTGTACTCCTTGCGAAGCTGGTCGCGGCTTTCGATGATGGCCCAGTGCGAGGTGCCGTAGGCGATGATTCCGATCTTCTCCTTGCCGTTGCCCATCACTTCGGGCCGAGGCACAAAGGAGCGCGCGGTTTCAAATTTGCGGTTGAGGCGCTCCATGTTGTGCTCGTAGTCGTCGGGACGCTCGCTGTATTGCGATTTTTCGTTGTGTCCGCTGCCGCGCGCGAAGTAGGCGGCGGCGGGGTGGTCCGTGCCCGGGAGGGTGCGATAGCCGATGCCGTCGCCATCGACGTCTTTGTAACGAGCGAAGCCGCCGAGGCGGTCGAGGTCTTCTTTAGTCAGCACCTTGCCGCGCACGATGGGTTTGTCCGGGTAGGTAAACGGATCGGCCATCCAGTTATTCATGCCGAGGTCGAGATCGGACATGACGAAGACCAGCGTCTGAAATTGCTCGGCCAGATCGAACGCTTCGGGCGCCATGCTGAAGCACTCTTCGGCCGAACACGGGATCAGAAGAATATGTTTCGTGTCGCCGTGAGAAAGAAAGGCGGTGGAAAGAATATCGCCTTGTGAGGTGCGGGTGGGCAATCCGGTGGAAGGGCCGACGCGCTGGATGTCCCATATGACTCCGGGAACTTCGGTGTAGTAGGCGAGGCCGGAAAATTCCGCCATGAGCGAGATGCCGGGACCGGCGGTCGCGGTCATGGATCGGGCTCCGGCCCAGCCTGCGCCTATGACCATGCCGATCGCGGCCAGTTCATCTTCCGCCTGGACGATGGCGAAGGTCGCCTTGCCGTCGGGGCCGATGCGAAAACGCTTCATATATTCGATGAGGCTCTCGGGCAGCGAGGAGGACGGCGTAATCGGATACCAGGCGACGACCGTGACTCCGGCGAACATGCAGCCCAGAGCGGCGGCCGAGTTGCCGTCGATGATGATTTTGCCGGCGGTCTTATCCATGCGCTGAATGAAGTAAGGGTCGCGTTTGGGCAGATTGGCGGCAGCGTAGTCGTATCCAGCTTTCACCGCGGCAAGATTGAGCGCAGCCGCTTTCGCCTTCTTGGAAAACTGCTTGCGGAGCGCGTTCTCGACCTCCGCCATGTCGATTTCCAGTAGCTTGGCCAGGACGCCGACGTAAATCATGTTCTTGACCAGCTTGCGCAGCTTGGCTTCGGGACACACGGGCGCAACTAATTTGTCATACGGAACGGCATAAAAAACGAGATCGGAGCGAAGACTGCTGAGATTGAGCGGCTCGTCGTAGAGAACTGCAGCGCCCGCGGAAAGCGACATCACATCTTCCTGGGCGGTTTCGGCGTTCATAGCCACGAGAAAATCAATTTCTTTTTTGCGCGCAATGTAGCCGTCTTTGTTGGCGCGAATCGTGTACCAGGTGGGCAGGCCGGCGATGTTCGAGGGAAACAGGTTCTTGCCTGAAACCGGCACGCCCATTTGAAAAATGCCGCGCAGCAGAACTGAGTTGGAGCTTTGCGATCCTGAGCCGTTCACCGTCGCAACCTGAATGCTCATGTTGTTGACGACGCGCTTGGGTTCCACGTCACCCGAGGCGCCGTGGAACGCAACATCTGTGGTGGCCATTACAGGTCCTTCCTTTGATGGGAGCGGCTTTCGCCGTCCGGCGTGACATGAAGTGACAACGTTAACTAATGATTATACGGCAGGGCGAATGAGCAGAGAAGCGTCGAGGTCGTAGTCGGTACCCAGATAGTTCATTGTTCACCCAGGGATTGAGCTCTTCCACCCTCTCAGGCTTGGGCGACAATTTTTTCCACTCAGGGCTTGCGGCCTGGGCTGTATTCTTTACGCCGCCGGCGGCTTCAGCCTTCGGTGCGGAAATACTGGGCCATGTTGCGGAATTTCTTGTAGCGCGAATTGAGCAGATCGGAAACCGGTTGTTTTTTCAGTTCGGCCAGACCTTTTTGTAAGGCTTCGTCGAGAAATCTGGCTGCGGCTTCGTGGTCCAAGTGCGCCCCGCCTTCAGGTTCACGCACGATGCCATCGATGCAACCCAATTGTTGGAGGTCAGTAGCGGTCAAGTGAAGAGCCTGAGCCGCGAGTTCTTTCTTGGTGGCGTCGCGCCACATGATGGATGCGCAACCTTCGGGCGAAATCACGGAATAGATAGCGTTTTCAAGCATGAGCACGCGGTCGGCGACGGCGATGGCCAGCGCGCCGCCACTGCCGCCTTCGCCAGTGACGACCGTCATGATCGGTACTCTAAGGCGCGCCATCTCGCGGAGATTGCGGGCAATCGCTTCCGCCTGGCCGCGCTCTTCGGCGCCAACGCCGGGATTGGCGCCAGTGACGTCAACCAGCGTGATCACCGGACGGGAAAATTTTTCGGCGATTTTCATTACGCGCAAGGCCTTGCGATAGCCTTCAGGATTGGGCAGTCCGAAGTTGCGGTAAACCTTCTGCTTCATGTCCCGGCCCTTCTGCGTGCCCAGAACGACGACTTCCTCGCCGTGAAAGCGGGCGATGCCACTGACGATGGCGGGATCGTCGCCGAAACCGCGGTCGCCGTGAATCTCGCTCCAGTCGGTGAAAATGCGCTCGATGTAGTCGAGGGTATGAGGACGCTGGGGATGGCGCGCCAGTTCGGTTTTGTCCCAGGCACCGAGATCGCGTGAGACCTGCACTCGTAGAGATTCGACGCGGTCGTGGAGTTGGCGAATCTCGCGGCGCGTCTCTTCGTCCTGGCCGGCGAGAGCCTGGAGGCGGCTGATCTGTTGCTCGATTTTTTCCAGTTCCTGTTGGGCTCGCGAATCCATTTTGGTCCCGTTTCCGTTGTGGGACGTCCAGCGCGCTTCCACCATCGAGAGCAGAAACTCCGTGCCTGTGACCACCAGTTGGGCGCCGGTCATGCTCCCGTTTTGTGCGGTAGAACCGCTCTGAATGGAAACTCTCATCCGCTGCAGATTTCAGTCAATGACCCGCACCGCACCCCTGCCGCACAGTTCTTCCACGCGTGCAATGAAGTGGCGATCCGGCAGCACATTATAGCCTTGCGCCTCCATCACCACCATGAAATCGCCTTTACGTTCCAAGTCAAACAACACCTTGGCTTCGCCATGTCGTTCGGAGCAAAGGGCGTGAAGAGCGTCTACCGTGGATTCCGGGGCGGTCTCGAGAGGCACGCGAATGCGCAGGGAACGGGGCAATGGGACCTTGGCTTCTTCGAGCGGCGTGATTTCGTTGACGGTGAGCTTGGGGTTGGCGCCTTCTTCGATGCGCACGCCGCCACGGATCAGCACCGGCATCTCAAGTTTCAGTTTTTCCTGCAGTTTTTTGTAGGCCTCGGGGAACACCAGAATTTCTACTGCGCCCGCCATGTCTTCGAGCGTACCTTGAGCGTAGAAATCGCCGCGCTTCGATTTCAGGACGCGCACGTTGGTGATTAGGCCCGCGGTGGTGATGTTTTCATCTTTCCCCGTGGAAGACTTCATAGCGCCGATTTCTGCGGTGCTCAGAGCACGCAGGTCTTCGAGCTTGTCGCGATAGCGCTCGAGAGGATGCCCGGTAATGAAGAAGCCGAGGATTTCTTTCTCGTGGGCCAAGCGCTGGTGCTCATCCCAATCGGGAGTTTCAGGCAACTGATCGCCGTTGGAGCGGACTTCCTCCTGGTCGAACACGCCGAACAAGCCGTGCTGGCCGGATTCGGCGTCGCGCTGGGTTTTCTGCGCACCTTCTATGGCTTTGTCGAGCACCGCCATGAGCGGAGCGCGGCGCCCGAGGGCGTCCATGGCGCCGCTCTTAATGAGCGATTCGAGAACGCGCTTGTTAAGCAGGCGCAGATCGACCTTTTCGCAGAATTCGAAGATCGAGGAAAACTTGCCCAGTTCTTTGCGCGCCGCGACGATCGATTCGATGGCGTTGCCGCCGACATTTTTTACCGCGGCGAGGCCGAAGCGGATTGCGCCTCCGTGCGGCGTGAAGTTGGCGTCGGAGACGTTGATGTCAGGCGGCTCGACCGCGATGCCCATTTCGCGGCATTCGTTGATGTACTTCACCACGTCGTCGGTGCTGCCGGTGACGGAGGTGAGCAGTGCGGCCATGAATTCCACCGGGTAATGCGTCTTCAGATACGCGGTGTGATAGGCGAGAAGCGCGTAGGCAGCGGAATGGGATTTGTTGAAACCGTATCCGGCGAATTGCGCCATCAGATCGAAAATCTTTTCGATTTTCTTCGGCGGATAATTGCGCTGCACTGCGCCAGTGACAAAGCGCTCGCGCTGGGCGGCCATTTCGGAGGCGATCTTTTTGCCCATGGCGCGTCGCAACAGATCGGCTTCGCCGAGTGAGTAGCCCGCCAGTTTGTTGGCGATCTGCATCACCTGTTCCTGATAGACGATGACGCCCAGAGTTTCCTGAAGGATTTCCTGCAACTCCGGAAGCTCGTATTCAATTCTTTTTCTTCCATGCTTGCGGTCGATGAAGTCATCGATCATGCCGCCCTGGATGGGGCCGGGACGGTAGAGGGCGTTCAGCGCGGTGAGGTCTTCAATGGAGTTTGGCTGATAACGCCGCAGCACGTCTCGCATGCCGTGCGATTCAAACTGGAAGACGCCGGAGGTCAGGCCTTTGTGAAAGACTTTTTCGTAGGTTTCCTGATCTTCAAGTGCAATGGCTTCGAGAGTGAGGCGCTCGCCGCGGGTCTGCGCGATCAACTTCAGCGTATCCTCAAGAATGGTGAGGGTGGTGAGACCCAGAAAATCCATCTTGAGCAGGCCCATCTTTTCGATGGCGACCATGTCGAAGGCAGTGACAATTTCATCGTTCTTGGTCTTGTGGAGCGGGACGAGTTCGATCAGCGGGCGGGGTGAAATGACGACTCCGGCGGCGTGAACACCGGCGTTGCGGACCAGGCCTTCGAGCTTGAGGGCGGTGTCGAGCAACTTGTGAATCTGCGCGTCACTTTCGTAGACCTGGTGCAGCGCGGAGGATTCTTCGAGCGACTTTTCCAGCGAGATATTGAGCTGGTTGGGCACCATCTTGGCGATACGGTCAACGTCCGCGTAGGGGATTTCCATGGCGCGGCCAACATCTTTAATCGCGGCTTTCGCCTGCATGGTGCCGAAGGTGATGATCTGGGCGACGTTGTCACGGCCGTATTTTGCTGTGACGTACTCGATCACCTGATCGCGGCCGCGCATGCAGAAGTCGATGTCGATATCGGGCATGGAGACGCGCTCGGGGTTGAGGAAGCGCTCGAAGAGGAGCTGATGTTGCAGGGGATCGAGGTCGGTGATGCGCAGCGCGTAGGAGACCAGAGAACCGGCAGCCGAACCGCGGCCCGGTCCGACAGGAATATCGTGCTCGCGGGCATAGCGGATAAAATCCCAGACGATAAGGAAATATCCGGAAAACTTCATCTGCTGGATGATGTCGAGTTCACGCTTTAATCGGGCTTCGTATTCGGTCAGGCTGTGCTTCAGGCGACCCTGACGTTCCTGCTCGCGTAATACTTCCAAGCGACGAGCGAATCCCTCACGTGTGACGTGCTCGAAGTAGCTGTCGAGCGAGTAGCCCGCGGGCACGTCGAAATGCGGGAAGGGATTGCCGACTTTTTCGAGGCGCAAGTTGCAGCGCTCGGCGATCCCCAAAGTGCGTGAGAGAACATCCGGCGCGTCTTTGAAGACCTGAAACATTTCGTCGCGATTCTTTACGTAGAAACCCGTGCCCTGGAACTTCATGCGATTGGTGTCGTGGATGGACTTGCCAGTCTGAATACAGACCATCACATCCTGGGCGTGGGCATCGTCTTCGCAGAGGTAGTGGCTGTCGTTGGTGGCGACGAGCGGGAGGCCGAGATCTTTTTCCAGGCGGAACAGGTCGGAGTGGATGCGGTGTTCCATCTCCAGGCCCTGGTCCTGGATTTCGAGGTAGAAATTTTCTTTGCCGAAAAGATCACGGTAGCCGGCGGCAGCCTGGCGCGCTGCGTCGTACTTCCCTTCTGTCAGAAATTCGGCGACCTCGCCTTTGAGACAGCCGGAAAGACCGATCAATCCTTTGGAGTGTTCGGCGAGAAATTTCTTGCTGACGCGTGGCTTGTAATAGAAGCCGTGAAGCGAGGCTTCGGAAGTGATCCTGACCAGATTGCGGTAGCCTTCTTCGTTTTCCGCCAGCACCAGCAGGTGGTTGTAAGTGTCATTATCGGGCGGCGTGCGCTCGATGTTGTGGTCATCTTTTTTGCAGATGTACAATTCGCAGCCGACGATGGGCTTCACGCCTACTTTGTGCGCAGCATTCACGAAGTGGACCGCGCCGAAAATGTTGCCGTGATCGGTCATGGCGACCGCGGGCATTCCCAGTTCTTTCACTCGCTGGACGAGCTTTTCCACGTCGCAGGCGCCGTCGAGCATCGAATAATCGGTGTGGAGATGAAGGTGTACGAATTGATCCATTAGGTTGTTGTTTTGATTTTACTTTGAACTGATTCTAGCGGGAAGGGGCAGTGAGTGCTGGGATTAGTTATCCACAGCTTGTGGAATTAGGCAGGTTAATTCGGCACGCGGAAGTCCACGCCGCGTTCGTCGTTGGCTTTCGTAGTAGCGTCTAAATCCAGCGAGGAAAGAGGAATCTTGGTGGCGCGGAGTTCGCTAAACACCCAGAGCGTCTGGCCGACGATCGCGTAATTCTCCACTTGCTGGGTGTGCTTGTCGTTGAAGACGAGCACGGTCGGGTCGTGGGCTTCGCTTTTTGGTTGCTGCTGTGGCTGAGTACGCGCTTCCCGCTGCTCTTTAAGGCGCTCGACTTCATCTTCCAGGCGATCGATCTCGGCCTGCTGTCGCGGGTCGGCCTGAACATAATTGTCCGACGAATACTGATCGGAAGGTGGATAGGAATTTGAGTCCGACCAATTCAAGTATCCGTAATCGGCGTAAGGGTAGTACGAATAGTAAGGGTAGTAGTAGCCCCAGGGAAAGGTAACAAAGCGGGAGCGCCGATTAAATCCTCGATTAAAAGGTGGATTGTGGAAGCCGGAATGAAACTGCCCGCCAGTTGGGTGCGAGCTCCAGGTCATGCCGCCGTGGCCGGTCGTTGTCGTTGGCGCGGCCATTGCCGGACCGTGGCTAGCGAATCCAGAATGACTCATCGAGCCACCGGAGTGGCCTCCGCCGCCATGGCCGCTACCGCGCTGTGCCCACACGGCAGGCGCGATCAGCAATGCCACTAGCGCAAGGGCCCACCTGCGGCGCATGCCTTGATTATAGCGCTGTTTGGCGGCCTGGCTTTGTCAAATATTGGTCAAGTTGCGGTAGAGCTTTAACCACAAAGGGCACGAAGGTACACGAAGGAAAACGGCTCGGCACTGATGTTATTTAGCGCTTCTTTGATTTCTTAGCGGATTTCTTGGCGGCAGGCTCAGCTGCCTTGGGTGCAAGCTTGGGCGCCGGCTTGGGCTTCTCAACCGCGGACTTGGCGGCTTTGGAAGGAGTTCCGGATTTTGCGGCGTCCGTCTTCATTGCTGCTGGGGTTATGGCAGCAACCGCGGCTTTGCCCTTCTTTCCTGGCGCTGGAGCGGCTGACGCGGCGGCTTCAGCCGCTTTGGCCCCTCTGCCACGTTTGCTGGGGGGCGGGGGTGGTGGCGGCGGAGGTGGCGCCAGGGGCTTTAGGAATTTCAGCGTCTCGGTGCGGGAGCGCAGTTTTCCGTCGAGCAGCAGCATGAATACGTCTTGCGCGATCTTGGGATATTCCGGCAGTTGCGGCGTGATGTGCAGTTCGACCATTTCAGGCAACGGAATCTTCTGCTGCACCTGGCGCCATTTAGTGAAGAAGTTCTTGATTTTCTGGGTGACGGCTTGCTGGCGAGCGGTCACGGCGAGAAACAGAATCATTTCCGGGCGCGCTTCGGAGAGCAGCTTCCAGGTGCGTGATGGCGTGGCGGCCTCTTTTCCGGTGAGGCGTTTGGCCAGTTCCTTGGCGTGGTCTCGCAGGTCGCGCCAGGCTTCGACCAGGTCTTTGCGGGGAATCAGCTTGCGCAGATCGGAAATGTCTTTGTCGCCGAGGCGCTCCGTCAGAAATTCCATTACCGCGGGCGCAGGATCGGGGGTGTAGCCCAGTTCGTTCATCTGCTGGCGGGTCTTGAGGAGCTGACCCAGGCTGGCGCTGTCCACTTTGGCTGTGGTCCAGTGCGGGTTGAGGACCTTGAGCCAGCCTTCTTTCTCCAGCACTTTCACAATATGCAAGGGATCGTCTTCGTAGGCGAGTTGCTCGATCTCGGAGCCGATGGCGCGGTTAGTAATGTATTCGATGTAGTTATTTTCTTTTGCTGACTCAAAACGCGCCTGGGTGCGTTCCTCGAGAGGCCAGTGGAAACGCGCGGCAAACCGGCTGGCGCGAATCAGACGCGACGGATCTTCGACGAACGCGTAGTTGCTGAGAATGCGAATGAGTTTGGCTTCAATGTCGGCTGCGCCGTTGAAGGGATCCATCAGCAGACCGCGCGATCCGGGGTTCAGCGACAGTGCCATGGCATTGACGGTGAAGTCGCGGCGGCGCAGGTCTTCGATAATCGTGGCGGGAGTGATAATCGGGGGCTTGCCGGCTTTTTCGTAGCGCTCGATGCGCGCCATGCTGATCTCTGCGCGGACGCTGCCGGGCAGAGCCAGATGGAGCGTTTTGAAATCGTCGTCCGAAGCCACAATCCGCGCGCCGGCGCGCTCCAAGTCTTTTTGCAATTTGAGAGGATTTCCCTGGACGGTGAAATCGAGGTCGCGGATGGGGAATCCGCTGATGATGTCGCGGACGGCGCCCCCGGTGAGGTAAATGTTCATCCCGGCAGCCCGAGCGACGTCTTGGACCAGCATGACGCCGCGCTGCTGATCCGGCGTCAGCCGGATTTCCATCGTGTAAATGTAATCAGCCATTCTTACGGGCGCGATGCTGCCATGTCCTGACCATCAATAAGAGCGAGTTTTCCACAGGGAAATTTTCTGGGAAAGCAAAGCGCCCTTTGGCACTCCCATGTAAGTGACTCTATCCAATAGACTTAGTATTCCGGAGACGGGACGTGACAAGCAAGCTGAAAATACCACAACGTTGACAATTTGGCTACAACGAACATACATGGAACCCGTTTTGTACCCTAAAGATGCGAGAATCCCCTTGCAGCGGCGGCCAGAAACGCGGAGATCATGCCCTCAACCCATAAGAAAGTCGTAGTGCGGAAGCTGGACCGAGATTCGATCAATGGGTACGTTGCGCCTGCCAACTATGTGCGGGAGGGGAAGCTGGAATTGCTCAACACCGCGGGAAACGTGGTGGCTATCGATCTCAAGGACATCAAGGGCGTTTACTTTGTGCGGGAGTTTGGCGAGTCGGAGCCAATGAGCCGCAAGACGTTCACCAGCCGTCCCCGGACCGAAGGGCTTTGGGTGCGGCTCAAGTTCAAGGACAATGAGATTCTGGAAGGCATGATGCCGAATGACCTGAGTCTCTCCGGGGGAGAAGGGTTTCTCATCAATCCTCCGGATTTGCGTTCGAATACACAGCGCATCTTTGTGCCGAGAAGTGCTTTGGAGTCGCTGACCGTGTTGGCTGTAATTGGGGCGACACGGCGTAAGCGCAGGGGTATGCCGACGGATACGCGGCAGGTTCAGTTGTTCGGGGAGTGAAGGGCGGATGCTGGCGAGGAGCCAGCGCACAATGTTACATTGAACTATCTGAAGAGGATTTCGTTGAGCGAGCCGGAAAAGACCGAAGCTGAAAACCCGGATCTGAACCTGCTGATGCCGCCGAACTGGAACCGTCCGCTGTGGCGACGGCTGTTTGACGACGTTCGTGATCGGGTCGCTCCGGAAAAGCTTCCGCCTTTACAGCTCACTTCCCGTCCGATCAACGTGGGCATGATGGTGGGAGATGTGCTCAGCCTGCCGTGGTATCGCACGGTATTCACCAACCTTGGCAATGTCATTACGCCGGAGACTTTGCCGCCCCTCGAGCTGGAGTCGCGGCCGGTCGAGGTGGGCGAGCTCATCAGCGACCAATTGAGCCAGAAGTGGTGGCAATCGTTGCTGCGCAGTATGGCGGACCGGGTGGCGCCGGAGCGTTTGCCCGCCCTCGAGCTGACTGCGAAGCCAGTGGAGATGGCGCCTCCAGGAGCGGTGCAGGTGGTGCCATGGTCATCGTTGATCGCGCTACCCAGAGTTCCTTACGCAGAAAGGCGTACGGTTCTCGCGTCAACGGTGCGCGTGGCTCCGGCTGGAGTCCCCTCGGCGGCTCAGTTTGCTGCTCCGGGCACGACGGAGCCGGCAGATCAGGCTGCGAATTTGGTGCATGCGCATCACGGCCGCCTGCAAAGCGCGATCACGCGTTCGCGTATACGTCAGGCGCTGCTGATTTCGGTGGCCGCGGCTGAGGCGGTCTACCTGGTGCTCTCGGCACTCGGTTTTGTTTGATTCCTTCTTTTACTGAACCAGTTTCCTCACTCGAATCCTGCTTTCCATTACAATCTCCCCGTCGAAACAGCATCACGGACTTTCTCATGAAACTTTCGCAGATCGCTTCTGCCCTTAGTGCGCGCCTGGAAAACGGTGTTCCTGACACGGAAATTACGGGAGTCGCGGGAATTGAGAACGCGGGCTCCGGACAGCTTACTTTTGTGGCGAATCCCAAATACGGCGCAGCGGCACGGACAACCAAAGCGTCCGCTGTCATCGTGGCCGAGGACTTCCCTGCCATCCCTGCAGCCATGTTGCGGTCGAAGAACCCTTATCTGGCGTTCGCGCGGGCGATTGAGCTTTTCTACCAACGGCCGAAGTACGCGCCGGGAATTCACCCCACTGCGGTGGTTCATTCCTCGGCACGGATGGGCGCCAACGCCCACGTGGGCCCCTATGTTGTGATCGACCAGGACGCCGAGATCGGCGACAACGCCGTGCTGCTGGCTCATGTGGTGATTTATCGCGGAACGCGAATTGGCAATAACTTCTTCGCCCACGCCCACGCTGTGGTACGTGAAAATTGCCGATTGGGCGATAACGTGATTCTGCAGAACGGCGCCGTCATTGGCGCCGATGGTTTCGGCTTCGCCAAGGACGACTCCGGACACTGGCACAAAATTGTGCAGCCCGCGCCGGTGGTGATCGAGAATGACGTTGAGGTGCAGGCCAACTCATGCATCGACCGTGCCAGCGTGGGGGAAACGCACATTGGCCGTGGAGTCAAGATAGACAATCTGGTGCAAGTGGGACACGGCTCGCATATCGGCGAAGATTCGCTGCTGGCTTCTCAAGTTGGGCTCGCGGGCTCGACTGAAATCGGCAAGAACGTGATCCTGACCGGGCAGGTTGGTGTCGTAGGCCATTGCCAAGTGGGAGATGGGGCGATCGTCACGCCGCAGAGCGGAGTCGCGGGAAACATTGAAGCCGGAGCCATTGTGAGCGGCGCTCCGGCGGTGGACCATAAGTTGTGGCTGAAGTATTCGGCTTTGTTGAGCAAGCTGCCGGAGATCGCCCGGGCGGTGAGGGCGAAACGCGAGTAGGGGTCTAGCGAAACCCAGATTCCCTTCGACCTCGCTCAGGGCAGACTCTCGCACATAAAGCCGCGCTCGGAATGACAATTATTTGGAGGGTTTGCCAACGGGGCTTTACGTGCCATTGCCGACCGGAGTTGAATTCTCCCGATATTCCTGCGGCAGTCCTTCGTTGATCACGGCCCTCACTTTTTCCATTAAATGCTCGCGGCTGGCAAAGTCTTTCGGCTCGATGGGGTCGTGGAAAGTTACCGTGACCGTCCCTGGCTTGAGCGCAAATCTGCGCTTGGGCATCACTTCGTAGGTCCCGGCGATTGTGACCGGCACTACCGGAACGGAGCATTCCATGGCCAGATAGAATGGACCTTTCTTGAACGGCATCAGCCTGCCATCAGCGGAGCGATGGCCCTCAACGTAAATAGTCATATTGATGCCCTGCCGCATCACTTCCGCCGCTTCGCGAACTGCCGAAATTCCGGCCTCACGATTTCCGCGGTCGACGGGAACCAGCGAGCCCAGGCGCATAGCCCTGCCCAACACCGGGTAACGAAACAACTCTTTTTTCACCAGAACAGAAGTGCGGCCTGGAATCAGCGGGATCAAAATCGGAGGGTCGACATTGGAAACGTGGTTCGACATAAAAATGTAGGGCCGGGTTTTGTCGAGCTTGTCGAGGCCGACGACGTGCACGCGAACGCCGGCCAGCCGCACGCCGCTCCAGGCGATCCAGGTTCCCAGGCGATAAAGAAAGCTGACATCGCCGGTAATAAACGTCCACGGAAACGCCACTAACGCCGCCGGCGGCAGCCAGGCAATCCAATAGCAGAGCATTATGATAGTGCGGATCAACCGAGCTTAATCTCCTTGCGGTTCGCTGGTCAGCCACGCGGCCCGGCGAGCTTTCTGTTGCGGCGTGATATTTTCCACGTCTTTCAACTCAAACTCAATCTCCTCCCGCCGTCCGATTCTCCAGCGCAGTTCGTGCTCTCCGTTGCGATTGCGCACCTTTAGCCGGAGCGGGGCGCCGGCGGCGAGCGCAGCCATCTTCGAGGGAAAATCGACGCCCGCTGGCTGTCCATTCATTTCCACAATGGCATCGCCGATTTCCAACCCCGCACGCTGACCTTCGCCGTCAGGATCGACCCAGGTGACGACCGGAGTTCTGCCGGCGTCGAGTGCGGCCACGAATCCGGCGTCGGCGACTGTGTACGCAGAGCGGACGAGCCGCAAGCCCACGGGACGAAAGAAATCATCCCACGGGATTTCCTCCGTGCCTTCGACATACTTCTCAAAAAACCATTTCAGATCGCTGTGGCTTACGGCTTCCGCGGCTCGTCTTACGCCCTCGGAGTTCTCGTAAGGACGCCTTTGGCGGGCATAGTTCTGGTTCATCCATTGCAGCACGTTCCGCAGTGAGACCGAGCCGTGGCTTTTTTCCTGCACCGCGAGATCAAGCATCACGCCCAGCAGTTCCCCCTTGTTGTAGTAGGAAATACTGCGGTCGGGTTGCCGGTAGGCAGGATATTTCTCGAGCCAGGCATCGAGGCTGGAGGCTTCGGCGGATTGGGTCAAGTGCGCCGATCGCAGCTCCAGTTCTTCAATATGTTCTGCCAGGCGAGACAGATAGTGCGGCTCATCAAGCAGCTTGGCGCGCAAGAGAATGTAATCCTGAACCGTGTTGGTCACGCCCTCGCAGAACCATAGAGCGTCGCTGTAGTTTTCTTTGGTGTAGTCCACGGCATCGAGAGATTGCGGCCGAATGCGCTTCACATTCCAGAGGTGAAAAAACTCGTGGGCCGTAGTCTCCGGCAGGGCCAGGGCATCTTGGGCCATGATCCTTGCGTTGATGTCGATTGCGGTGGAGTACATGTGCTCCATGCCGGCGTCGGGCGAGGCGGCTGGAAAGTGATAGAGAAAGAGAAACGTTTGGAAGGGCCGGTCGTTCATCCAGGCAGTGGCGGCAACCACGATGCGGCGCACGGTGGAGACGATCTTCAGCATATCGTAGCTGGAGGGGTCGGCATCTACGACTACGCGGTAATGAGCGCCGGCTTCATCGAAGTCCGATTCCTGAAATGCTGAAACCTCGACTGGGGCATCCACCAAGTCATCGTAGTTCGCTGCCGAGAAATCAGTGCCACTGACAGGAACGAGCGCGGTCGCAATGCGCCACCCTGCAGGAATATCTCGGAAGCACAGTTGAACTGGAGCGGAACGCGCGTCGACGGGATACATCAGGATTTCCGCCAGGTTGAAGAAGCCGTGGGCGGCATTGAGTTGCGCCCCGTAAGCGCCACTCTCATCGGCGATGATTTCATATTCCACATCAGCGCCCTGGGAGACACCGGCGACGTGCCAGAGGCTCTTGTCCACGAGCTTCACGGACAACGGCACACCCGCGCTGTCTTTGGCTTTGACCCAGGTGACGTATTGGGAAAAATCGCGCACTTGGTACAGCGCGTTCCAGACTGGTAGCTGCAGGTCCCGTTGATCGGCACCAGACGGGAGCTTGATGTGAACGTGTACTCGGTGCGCGGCAGGATTGGCCAGTGACACTTCGTATTGAAGCGGAGGAGAATTCTGTTGACTCTCAGCAACCGCCGCAACTACCGAAAGGGCCGTGAGCAGGGCTGTTGCCAGCAGCCGTTGAGGTCGAATGAATCGAATCACGCTTTGGCCGAAGCCTTTGCCGAGGTATTCGACAAACGGGCGGCGGCCATCGCTTTCAGACGTTCGGGTAGCTTCTCGTAAATTCCGCCGAAACCGCCGTTGGAGAGAATTGCTACCACATCGCCGGAGCGCATCTCCGGCGCAACCTGGGCCACAATTGCGTCTGCTTCAGGAACGATGCGCGCTCTGCGCCCGTGCTTCTGTACCGTGGCAGCGAGAGCCGCGAGGTCCATTCGCTCTGCCTCAGGAATAGCATCAGACCTGAAGACATTGGCGACCACAACTTCGTCCGCCAGAGCCAGGCTTTCAGCCAGGTCATCTTGCAGAATATTGCGGCGAAGCGTGTTCGACCGGGGTTCAAGAATCGCCCAGAGCCGCGCCGCTGGATAGCGCGCCCGTAGGGCTCGAAGCGTGACCGCAATCGCCGTCGGGTGATGGGCGAAATCGTCAATGACAGTAATGCCATCCACCTGCGCCCGCACTTCGAGCCGGCGCTTCACGCTCTTGAATTTTTGTAGGGCGGTGGCAATCTGATCTTTTGGGATACCGCATCCCGCTGCGAGGGCCGCGGCGGCTGTGGCGTTCCACACGTTGTATTCGCCGGCGAGCGGAAATTCGAGATCGGCCCAATGCTTTCCCTGGTGGTGGACCGCCCACTTCGTGCGCTCAGGCTCAAGTCGGAGATCAGTGATGCGCCAATCAGCGTCTGGGCTGGCACCGTAACGTTCCACCGGGCAAAAGGCGCGCGCCAGGCTCCGCTTCAGAGGCTCACCCTCGTCGAAGGCAACGATGCGGCCTCGCCGCGGAACCAGATTTACCAGCCGTTTGAACGCGGTCTCGACTGCGTCGAGATCTTTGTAGATGTCGGCATGATCGAACTCGACCGAGGTGAGAATCACGCTGTCGGGGAAGTAGTGCAGGAATTTCGGTCCCTTGTCGAAGAATGCCGTGTCATATTCGTCGCCTTCGAGGATGAAATGTTTTCCTGATCCTAATTGGAAGCTGCGACCGAAATTTTCAGCGATGCCGCCAATCAGGAATGAGGGCTGCATGCCAGCCACGTCGAAGATCCATGCCAGCATTGATGTGGTAGTGGTTTTGCCGTGGGTGCCCGCGACCACCAGCACTTCCTTGTCGCACAGAAACTCATCGTGAAGAATCTGCGGCAAAGAGCAGAACGAGATTCGATGATCGAGCGCGTATTCGAGTTCAACGTTGCCCCGAGAAATAGCGTTGCCGACGACCACCAGATCGGGGCGCGGGTTGAGATTGGCCTCGGCAAACGGTTGCGAAAGCGGAATCCGCAGCCCGGCCAGAAACTCAGACATCGGCGGATAGGCCGCTGCATCCGAGCCGGTCACGCGGAAGCCGCGTTCCTTCAGCATCCCGGCGAGCGAGGCCATCGCCGTGCCACAGATTCCGATCAGATGAATGTGTTTGTCAGGCTGCATGGGTTTGCGGTCTCAAGCTCACACTTTCTTCCTTGCCGTGGCTCACCTTGACGCTTGTTGCGCAACGGAGGACGCCTCAGTCGTCGCTGATTCCAGAATTCTAAGGCTCACGCCCTCGCGGTTCACGGCCAGAGCCGCTTGAACTCCCAACGGCAGCGTAATGTTTTGGCGTGATACGTGGCCGGAGCGCACACCATAGGCAACCGGGACACCCAAATTGCCAACAACACGTAGGGCGACTTCCTCCAGAGTGTAATCCTGGATTTGAGTTTGCGCGCAATCCAGCATCTCGCCAAACACAATGCCTCGTACATCGGCTAGCTTACCGGCCAGCTTCAACTGCATCAGCATACGGTCGATCTGGTAAGGCTTGGCAGCCACATCTTCGATAAACAAGACAGTCCCGGCGGTTCGCACTTCGTAGGGAGTACCCAGAGACGCGGCCAGCATCGAAAGACATCCCCCGTACAAGATTCCTTGCGCACTTCCCTCAATCAGCGGCTTTACTCCTGAACCTAAATCGAAATTAAGATCCCACGGCCCGGTTCCGCTGACGGCGGCTTGCCAGGAGTTGAGGTCAAGTCCTTCGGGCAGGGCGAAATCCTTGGTGACCATGGGACCGTGGAAAGTCACAAATTGAGCCACGTCGGAAAAATAAGTGAGCAGGCTGGTGATGTCACTGTACCCGACGAAGATTTTGGGATGCGTGGCGATTTTGTCCAGGTTAAGGACGGGAAGCAGATAATTTGCGCCATATCCGCCGCGGGCGCAGAGAATCGCCCGGATATCGTCACGTACGAACATCTCTTCCAGCTCGCGGGCCCGCCGCTCGATTGAGCCGGCGAAGTACAGCTCCCGTTCGAGGATCGAATCGAAGTAGAAAGGTTTATAGCCCAACCCGCGCAACGCATCGCAACCTGCGGCAAGCAAATCAGCTTTGATATTGCTGGCCGGGGCCACGATGCCGACGGTGTCTCCAGGTTGGAGTGCAGGCGGCTTGCGGCGTTCGGGCTGTAAATCGGCAGACATGTTGGCGCTCAGTGAATGTTAAACGAAAAACTCTCCCCGGCAGATAATCTCGGCGGGTCCACGGAGAAAAACCTGGCCGTCCCAGCGTACTGTTTGGGTTCCTCCTGCAGCGTGCACGCGCAGCGGCGATTCGGTGCGCTGCGTGGCGATTGCCGCCACCGCCGAGGCGCATGATCCCGTACCAGAGGATTGGGTTTCTCCCACACCGCGCTCGAAAAAACGGGCTTCAAGATTGTGCCGATCTTTGATTACGACAAACTCCACATTGACGCCGTGCTTGAAGTGCTGGTTCCGCCCGATTTCGGCCGCTTCCACCTGCCAGCCTGTTGCAAACTCTTTCACGAACACCACGTAGTGCGGGTTACCCATGGAAACTGGGGTTCCGCGCACTTCGCCAACGGCGAGTTTGAGAGGAAACTCGTTTCCCACCTGCGGCTCGCCCATCGAGATTTCGAATTCGTATCGCGCTCCGTTGTACGAAATGAGCTGGCAGGTTTTCACTCCCGCGGCAGTCTGGACAACAATTTTCTCCTTGCGCTGCTCTGACGAAATGTACGCTGCGACGCATCGAGTGCCGTTGCCGGAAATCTCGGCTTCCGAGCCGTCGGCGTTGAATAGCTGTGCTCTAACGTCCGCGCTCCCATCGCTGGGCGGGAACATCCACTCCACGCCGTCAGCGCCGACTCCGGAATGCCGGTCGCAGACGCGCTGGCTGAAGGCGGCGATGTCCGCCGGAGCATATGTACCGTCAATGAGCAGAAAATCGTTGCCGCAGGCGTTGGCTTTGACGAAGGGCAGAGTGCGATGGCCCGGGCTCATTCGCTCTCGATCGCGCCGATCCGTTTGACGCTCGAGAACAGACTCGATTCGTGAAGCCGGATGGTCAACAGGTCGGCCTCCGGACGCACGCACTTGATGGAGAATGCGACGCGAGCCGACCCATCCAAGCTGACCGCGTTGACATCTTCCATGGCAAGTTCCTCTGCGTCCAAGAGGTGGCTCAGTTCGTTCAGCACGGCCTCGGTACTTTTCCCTGTCACCTCAAAAGTGAATCGCAGGGACTTCAGCTTGAGCCGCCTCTCCAGTTGTCCGAGCAGGGCGAGAGCGATCAATATCACGCCAGTTGCGAAGACTGCGGTGATGTAGAGCCCTCCGCCGATCGCCATGCCCACCGAAGCTACGACAAAGAGCGTGGCCGCCGTGGTCAGGCCCGTGATCGATCCCCGCGCATGGAGAATCGAACCCGCACCAATGAATCCGATGCCAGGGATAATCTGGGCGGCGATACGGGTGTGATCGCCGCCGAATCCGGCGGCCAGTTGGTCGGATAGCACGGTAAACATGGCTGCGCCGAAGCAAATGAAAATGTTCGTGCGCAGGCCTGCGGGCTTGTGGCGCAACTCGCGTTCCAAGCCGATGATTCCGCCCAGCAGCGCCGCTACCGCCAGACGCGCAATCGCGGTGGAAAGAACCTGGGCCATCCGCCCGCCCATGGCTTGAATCACGTGGTCCAAAGAGCGCGCACCTCAAGATGCAAATTGAGTGGATTCTATCACCGCGAAAGTAGGCCGCTTGAAACCAGCAGGTAACGCTTGTGATTCGCGGGTGGGGCGGTGGAGTTGTACTGCGAAATCAGTGCTGGCGGTGCGCTTGGTAAATTGTGGCCTGCGGCTGGCCGGTGGAGTGAATCACGGCCAGCGCTGTGATTTGGTTCTTGGGGACTGCCGAAACCGGGTCATGCTCAAAAGTGATGACGAAGTCGGCAAACTGCTCCGGACGGACGAGAGCGCGCTCCCAGAGACCTTCTGGGTCGGAGGGTTGCTTCCACGTTCGATGATTGCCTTCGTTGATCACGCGCCGCAGCGGAATGCCGGCCTGCTGCAAGGCGCCCACGTGGTCTCCCAGGTACATCAGCAGCGTAGAGTCAGCCGGCAGCGCTTTCAAAAATTCAGCCACTTCTCCCTCAATCGCCAATCGGCCTCGGGAATTGGTCCAAGCCTCGCCGAAGCACACCGGGTTGCGCCAGATGGACGCATAACTTCCCAAAACAAAGAGCGCCAGTGCAGCGACGATCGCGATCCTGGCCTTGATTTTGCCGATCAGAGTTCCTACGAGATAGATACCTAAAGGCGCAAATACAGCGAACGCCGGCAGAAGCTCAACTCCATAGCGCACGTTGTAATAAGAAAACGGCCACCACACCGGCAAGAAAAGTGGCACGCTGCCGTAGGCGATGGAAAGCGCGTAAAAAGGCAACGGAGCCCAAAGCAGGAGCAACGGAGTGGTATAGGGCCGGAGGAGCGAGGCGAGCAAAGTCCCCATGAGTAGCAGTACGATCCACATTCTTCCCCAGACTTTTTCCCCGACATTCAGTTGCGCCGACTTCAGAAAGTAACCGGCCGCAATAGAAAGATGCCTCGCCCCGGGGTGCAGCGGAGCACCTGCAACGGCAGTCTTCTGCTCGATGGCCCGCGCCGAATAGGGCCCGTTGGCAAACTCCAGCGGATTGCGGTAGATGATCGCGTTGTAGCTGAGCCAGACAATCGGAGCGGCCGCCGCCAGCAGTACGAGCGTTACGAGGCCGCGCCTGAATTGGGGATTCTCCTGCTTTGATCTCAGCACTGCGATTGCCGCTGCGAGGCAAACGATTGCTGCCAGAAACCATCCGTCGTAGCGGGTGAGGCATGCGCCCATAAGGCATAATCCACACTTCGTCAGCGACGAACAATCGGCGGTTGCGCCCTCTCTTGTCTTCCCACACGCTTGGCTGAACTCGTGGAGATGGACTAGCGACCAGATGAAAAACGCCAGATAGAGTGGCTCGGTCATGGCTGTGGTCTGCAGGTAAATCAGATTCGGATTGGCCGCATAGATGAGCGCACCCAGCCACGGAACGACCCTGGTCAAAATATCCGACGAAGAAGGGCGAATCGTACCGCGCAGCAGCCGGAAAATGCCGACCGCACCCAGGACGAACGCCGCCATCGAAGGGAGAGATCCGCCGACCCCTGTCTGCCAGGCCCAATCGGAGAGCAGAAAAGGAACCATCAGCAGATGGGGTAAGGGCAGCCAGACGGTACCGAGCTGCAGCAACCCAGGGGTGCGTGAATCGAACACCCGGCGCGCAATGTTGATGTGGGCCACGGCATCGCCGTATAGCAGTATTTCGCCCTGGCGAAAATAGTAAAGAAAGGAGAGAACCGAGATGCAGAAGGCCAACCACGCCACCAGCGCGGTCGCACCGTCCCAACGGCGGGTATTCGAGCCGTCTTTCATTCCAGATGGGTCAACTCGCGGAAGACTTGAAAGCGGGCGTCAATCTCGTCGCGCGTGAGCGACTGCAAACGCTCGGTCCCGAAGCGCTCCACGGCGAACGATCCCATCACTCCGCCATAGAAGAGGGCGCGCTTCAGCACTTCGCGGCTTATTTCTTTTTGCGCCGCGAGGTAGCCCATAAACCCGCCCGCAAACGAATCCCCCGCGCCAGTTGGATCTTTGACTTCTTCTATGGGCAGAGCGGGAGCACGAAATGGGTGATGTCCAATGCCGAACGCGCCTTCACGAAAGAAAATTGTTGCACCGTACTCGCCGTGTTTGATCACCAGCGCCTGCGGGCCCATCGCGAGAACTTTGTGCGCTGCGCGCGGCAGGTTGGTCTCGCCGGCGAGCATTTTCGTCTCTGTGTCGTTGATGAGCAGCACGTCGACTAGTTTGAGGGTTTCGGCCAATTCTTTCGGCGTGCCCTGAATCCAGTAATTCATAGTGTCGCAGCCGGTCAGCCGGACGCGCTTCATGCTCCGGCGCACATTTGCCTGCAGCGTCGGTTGAATATTTGCCAGGAAGAGAAATTCCGTGTCGTCGTATTCTGTTGGTATGCGCGGCTGGAAGCTCTCGAAAACGTTCAGATGCGTGAAGTCTGTCTTGGCCTCGTTCAGATTGTGGCTATAAGTTCCGCCCCAATGAAAGCTTTTGCCCTGGGCGCGTTCGATACCGCGGGTGTCGACGCTTCGTTTGTGAAAAACTTTCTCCTGCTCCGCGCCAAAGTCCTCCCCCACCAC
The DNA here is from genome assembly GCA_963765285.1 of Terriglobia bacterium. Lineage (GTDB taxonomy): Bacteria > Acidobacteriota > Terriglobia > Terriglobales > Acidobacteriaceae > CAVWZH01. The sequence goes on along the minus strand of CAVXVR010000004.1, from coordinate 29,540 downwards.
CGCCACGACGCGGACTTGCGTGAAATAGCTGGCGGCCAGTGAGAAGTAGGTGGCGGCCCCGCCGAGGATGTTTTTGACGCTGCCCGAAAGCGACGTGATGTCGTCGAATGCGACTGAGCCAACCACCAGAATGCTCATCGTGAAGTTGTTTCTCCGTTAGGACGTTCCGTTACCTGCGGCCGACCTTCACATACTTTCCCAGAATCAACTTCAGCTTCTTCCGCGTTGCGGCGGGAATCTTCTTGGGGTCGGTCAGGATAGCGTGGGCCAGTGCCGAGCCGCACTTGCACGACCTGGTAGCGGGCATCGCGGCCACGGCAGCGCGCACAACTTTCGCCGCGTTCTCGGCGTTCTTCAGCAGCACCGCCACGATTTGATCCACCGTCACCGAGTCGTGATGGGGGTGCCAGCAGTCGTAGTCGGTTACCATGGCCACCGTCACGTAGCACAGCTCGGCTTCGCGGGCCAGCTTGGCTTCCTGCAGATTGGTCATGCCGATCACGTCCATGCCCCAACTGCGGTAGATGTTCGATTCCGCCCTGGTGGAAAACTGCGGGCCTTCCATACACAGGTAAGTTCCGCCCAACTTAGCCGTCACGCCTGCCTTCTGAGATGCGCCCGCTACAACTTTGGCCAGCTCCACGCAGATGGGATCAGCGAAAGCGATGTGGGCAACAACGCCGTTGCCGAAAAAAGTATCGACCCGATGCCGAGTGCGGTCGAAGAATTGGTCGGGGATCACGAACTCGAGCGGTTTGTGCTCTTCCTTCAGCGAGCCCACCGCTGAAATGGAGACAATCCGTTCGACGCCAAGCTGTTTGAAGCCGTGAATGTTGGCGCGGAAGTTCAACTCGCTCGGCAGGATTCGGTGCCCGCGGCCGTGCCGGGCGAGAAACGCGACTTTACGATCTTCGAGCGTTCCCAGAACGTACGCATCCGAGGCCGCTCCGAATGGCGTCTTGAGACGCACTTCCTTTACCTTATTTAAGCCGGGCATCGAATAAAGCCCGCTTCCCCCGATGATGCCGATTTCCGCCTGCGGCACAAATGCTCCCCAAACTTAGTAGTCGGATTGCGAATTGGTGATTATACAGAAGGCAAGAGCACTCACTTAGCCGCCGCTGCGGCCGTCGCGGTGAACAATTGCTGATCCAGTTTCTCTGTAATGGCTTGATCGAGACTCTCTGTCACCAGCACCATCGAACCTTCGGCATCGATCACTACTGATCCGTCCTCGGTGAGCCAATTGTGCTTTCCGGTCAGCGTCTCGAGAGTGCCCGGATCCAGTTCCGGCGGCGCGCCCGCTTGGGTGTCGCGACGAACTTGCCGGTAGCGCTGGCCCAGGGATTTGGCGTAGATGGCCGCAAACTCGGCAGCTTTTTCCGGGCTCGACCATCTGGAAACGTAGAGCAGACCCAGCGGTGCCGCAGCGTCACTCTTGGGGCGAACGGCGTAGTAATAGCCCCCGCGCCAGTGAGGATAGAGCGTGCGCGAGGTCTCTACTCCGGCATATTGGTCGATCAACACGGCGACATCGAGCTCTCCGACCGCGCCCACGTCGAAGCGTTCATAAGTCTTGAATACCTCTTTGAAGTCGGGCAATCGCATCGGCTCCAGGCGCTCACCAGAAAGATACGTTCTCGGCTCCATGATCTGCCGCGTTGTCTGCGGAGGGTTTTCAAAGAGCCCTGCGTATGCCTTATCCTTTCCCGCTTTGGTCAACACTTCAGCCACAAAGTCAATTCCATAGCGATAAGGGAACGTCAACGCTTCCTTAAGGTAGATCGGCGCATTCTGGAATTGAGGTGAATCGGCTGTGCCCACCAGCATGCTGTCCTTAAGGGCCTTAAGCAAAAGAGGAGAATCCTGGACCGACTGGCCCATGGGAGCGAGCATGTAGTCGATGAGTACGACCATCGCCTGCCCTTCCACGACCGCCTGACGCGCCGTGCCAATTTCGTCGTTCTCGATGTCGGCGGGAGTCAGGTCTTTCTTTTTGTCTAGGTCGGCGTTACCTGCCTTCATGTACTTCTCGAGATTGAACGACTGGTCTTGCAGGGCATGAGTCAGTTCGTGCGCCATCACCGGCTTCTGGCGGTCAGGGTCAACCCAGTCCAATAGGTTGACGGTCTTGGTTTTGGGATCGTAGTAACCCGCCACCTGCTCACGCAGGAGAGCTACAAGAAAAGTGCCGAGATCAAAATTTCGCGGCAACAGGCCGAACTTCTTCAGTACGACTTCAGAACGGCGCAGACGCTTGGCATCTTCGTCCTCTTTGGTGTGCTGCTCGACGAAGGCAGCGACCTCGTCACGATTAATCAACCTGCGCTTCACTTCATGCTTGATGGGGAGCGCAGTGTCTTTGCTGGCAAAGCGCAGGATCTCGTCAACTGAGCGAAAGAGTTCTTCGGCCTCGGCAGGTGAGATTTTGGTTTCTTGGGCAGGCTCAGCTTGCGTGGGCGCGGGCGACTCGCCCGCGTTCGTCTCGCTCTTCCTGTCGGGTGCGCGTGGGGCGGTGGCGGGCGTGGCCGCCGGTTTCTCCGCTTGAGCCGACGCGGGTGACGCCGACGGCGTTTGTGGTGCCGCCTGGCTCCAGACTAGCGAAGCCAGAAACAGCGCGCAAAAAGCAAGCCCGGCCAGGGTACGGTTGAGTGGTAGATGGCGGCCCCGTCCGGCGCCGTCAGCGATCAAGGTGAGGTTTGAGTTTGGCAATCCTTACAACCATATCGGGGCTTGGCGGATTGAACAAGCCTGACGAGGATAACCCCAGGGATTCTTTACCTTGACATCCTGAGCGCAGTGGCTGCTTCGCGAAGCGAAGCAGCCACGAAGTCGAAGGACCCCTTGCGGGCTTAGCTCTTGGGCGGCCCATCAGGGAATTCTCTATCTGTGATCTCGTCTCGGGGCAGCGGCACGGAGAGAATTCCCTGACACGCCAGGAACAATTCACGCAGCGCCGGGGTCCTTCGACTACGCTAGCGGATTCGCATTCGCGAATCCGCCCGCTCCGCTCAGGATGACAGACTTATTGAGGGACTACATACCGGTCGCCGGCAGTCAGCGTCCCACTCTTCCCGCCACCCACTCGCCTGCTTCTTTCGTCCCCAAACTGCCGCCTACGTCTTTGGTGAGTTTTTTCTGGCGGACGGCTTCGAGCACCGCAACCTCGATCTTGGCCGCCTCCGCCGTGAGTCCAAGATGCCCAAGCATCATCGCCGCCGTCAGAATCGCACCGAAAGGATTGGCCACGTTCTTCCCCGCAATTGCCGGCGCAGAACCGTGCACCGGCTCAAACATCGAAGTCTTCCCCGGATGAATATTCCCGCTTGCGGCCATGCCCAGCCCACCCTGAAGTCCGGCAGCAAGATCGGTAACGATGTCGCCAAACATGTTGTTGGTGACGATCACGTCGAACTGCCAGGGATCGCGCACCAGTTGCAGGCAAAGCGCGTCCACGTACATGTGCTCAGCTTTGATCTGCGGATATTCTCGCGCGACTTCCTTGAACACCCGCTGCCACAAGCCGCCCGCGTGAGTCATGGCGTTCGACTTGTCGGACATCAGTACCTTTTTACGCGGCGCCCCATCCAGCCTGGTATTACGCTCACAATATTCGAAGGCAAAGCGGATGATCCGCTCCACTCCCTTGCGCGTGTTGATGTCCTCCTGCACGGCAATTTCGTCAGGTGTACCTTGCTTGAACACACCGCCCGCATCGGTATAAACCCCTTCCGTATTCTCGCGGACGACTACGAAGTCCACGTCTTTCGGCTCGACTCCTTTTAGCGGGCAGAGCGCTGCGTCCAGCAGGCGCACGGGGCGAACGTTGGCGTACAAATCCATCTTGAAGCGCATGCCCAGCAGAATTTCTTTGGCATGGATGTTGGATGGGACGCGCGGATCACCGAAGGCTCCGGCCAGAATCGCGTCAAACTCGCGCCCCAGCACCGCGAAGCCCTCGGGCGGGACGGTGACACCGTCAGCGAGGTAGCGATCGGCGCCCCAGTCGAGGTTGGTGAGCTCGACGGCTGCACCGGCCGCCTGCATCACATTCACGGCGTGAGGAATCACTTCTTTCCCGATGCCGTCACCCGGAATCACCGCGATGCGTTTTTTCTGGCTCACTCGTGGAAAGGTAACACAACGGACGGGGAACGCAGCAGGGTGGCGCGGGTTAACGAAGATAACGCCTAGCGGGTTCCGTTTGCCACCGTCGTCGCCGGTTCTTTCCGGTGCATTTCAACCCGCTCCACGGCCGACTTGCCGGACTGCATCCAGGTCCATTCTTCGGTGTAGTGATCGGGATCGCTCAGCGTAAACACGGCGCGGTGCATGTGGCCGCTATCCATGTTCGCGATGTTCACTCCATCCACAAATTCGAAGGCAACGGTTTTTCCATCCGGTGAGACGGTCGCTTGCATATGGGGTTGCGTGCCTGTGCCGCAATAATGCGTGAGCACCAGGCGGCCGCCAGTGAGAAAAAACATGGTCACCATGTGATCTTCGGAGCTTTCCTCCATCAGCGACGTTCCACCCGCGGCCAGTTGATACTTGGTCGAGATGGATTTTCCGTCGGCGCTCTTCCCTTCCCAGGTGCCGGCGAGGGATTTCATCTTGTCGAAGGCGGCTTGCGCATCTGTCTCGGCAGCGGCCACCGCGGAACAGGTCAGCAGTACGGCCATCGCAATTTGGAACAGCTTCATGAGGGTCTCCCTTTACGCCCGAATTTCTTTCTGATCATAGTGACAGGCAGGGATTGGCACCACGGCGCTCATCACGCGAATCCGTGGCTTCGTCCGGGTCCGGGCGGAAGTGGAACCGCCCGATTTGGTGCTGTGATTGCGAGAGCCTGTGGGCCCTGCGCGTGGACTCCCGCGCTCTCTGCCAGATGCGCGTTACTTGGCTATAATCGAAGGAGCACATGACCGTTACAGCCCTTGACCAGAACCGTCCGCGAACGGGAGCAGACCTCAACACGCTGCGAGCCGAGTTCGAAGCCCTGCGCTCAAGCTGCGGTGTCTTCAATCTGGACGACCGCGCTCGTGTCGCCATCGCGGGCGGCGACCGCGTGCGCTGGCTGAACGGCATGGTGACGAACAACATCCGCGACCTGGCTTCCGGCCACGGCGTCTACGCCTTCCTGCTGAATCCGCAAGGCCACATTCAGGCGGATCTGTACGCTCTCAATCGTGGCGATTCCATTTTGGTGGAAATCGAGCGGTCGTTGCTGGAGAAGACGCTGCAGATTTTCGATCGCTACATCATCATGGATGACGTGGATCTGAGCAACGTCACCGGCCAACTTTCTGGAATCGGAATTGCCGGACCAAAGGCGCAATCGGTGATGAAAGCGACGGGAATCGACCTGCCCGAGCTTGCGCCGTTGCAGTTTGTCACCTTGCAGTGGCGTGGCGCAAATTTGCTCGTGATCCGGGGCGACAACCCTGGTTTCGAATCCTTTAAGTTGTGGACTGAGCCGGAGCAAGAGTCGTCGCTGCACGACGCGCTAGCTAAAGCCGGGGCCCCGCCGGTCGGCTCTGATGCGCTCGAACTGCTGCGCATTGCCAGCGGTGTTCCACGCTACGGACAAGATATCCGTGAGCGCGATTTGCCCCAGGAAACCGAGCAGCAGCGCGCTCTAAATTTCAGCAAGGGGTGTTATATCGGTCAGGAGATTGTTGAACGGATACGCTCCCGTGGCGCGGTGCACCGCAAGTTCAGCGGCTTTGAGATCGATGGCCCGCTGCCCTCGCCCGGCGCCAAGATACAAGCCGAAAGCAAAGATGTAGGAGAGATCACCAGCGCTGCCTTGCTGCCGCTGGGCAACGCAGATCGCGCGGTTGCCTTGGGCTACGTGCGCCGGGAGTTTGGGACGCCAGGTAAGGAATTAAGGATCGTTGGGGTCAAAGCAACCGTCTCCGACTTGCCTTTCAAGGGTGTTTTCGACGGCGCGTCCTGAAAGCTGGGCGGCCGGATCACGTCATTCGCAAGCGAAAGAAACTCTATGCCTGAGAAAAAACAAGAAAGCTTCAAAGTCACTGATCGCCGGCTGTTCACCACCGACGGCGAATCGCGCGAGACCACATCAGAAGAATCTTCGACTTCTGCGCCGGCGGCCGTGGAGCCAGCCGTTGTGCCGACCCCGGCGGCAGTCCCAATCGCGTCCGCCCAGGAACCGTCCATGCCGCCTCCGCCCACCGCTGCCGAACAACAGCAGCAAGCCGATGCGTATCGCGAGTCTTCCCGCGATCTGGATGCCCGCGTCGAACTCAGCGGACATTCCTCGCGCGACCTGCAGATGACGTTTGAGCGCTTCCTGGCGTCGCTCTACATGACTGCCATGCTTCAACTCGGCCTGATGCGCGAGGAAGGCGGACAGCCTCACATCGACCTGATCGGCGCCCGCCAGACGATCGACACCATGTCACTGCTCTCCGAAAAAACCAAAGGCAACTTGACGCCCGCGGAAGAGAATTTCCTGCAGAACTCGCTCTATGAGTTGCGCATGGCGTACGTGGAAGTGACCAATACCCTCGCGCGCCCCCCGCAGGCAGCGGGCGCTGATCCCGCAAAACGATGAACGCAGTCCTTACCGTGCTGGGCAGCGGCACTTCCATGGGAGTGCCGACCATTGGTTGTGACTGCGCCGTCTGCCGTTCCTCCGACCCGCGCGACCGCCGCACCCGCCCTTCGGTCTCGCTCGAGTACGGGGGCAAAGTGGTGATGATCGACACCACTCCCGATTTTCGTGAGCAGGCCATTCGCGAAAATCTCCGCCACCTCGATGCGGTACTTTATACCCACACCCACGCCGATCACCTGCTCGGAATCGACGACCTTCGCCCGCTGAGCTTCGAGCACAAGCCCAACAAGCTGCCGCTCTACGCGCGTCCCGCCGACGCCGAGTTTATTCGTAATATGTTCCGCTACATCTTCGACGCGACTTACAAATTTGGCGGTTTGCCCCAGGTGGAGCTGCGGCCGATCGAGGGTGCGGTGGAACTCTTCGGCGCGCGTTTTGAACCGGTTCCCGTGATTCATGGCGAGACCGAGATTCTCGGCTTCCGCTTTGGATCCGCAGCTTACTTAACCGACCATAGCGAAGTTCCCGAGGCTTCGCTCGCGCGGCTGCAAAACCTAGACATTTTGTTTCTGGATGCATTGCGCTATAAGCCGCATCCCACACACTCGACGGTGGAAAATTCGCTGAGGATTGTGGAGCGCGTGAAGCCGAAGCGGGCGTTCTTCACGCACATCTGCCACGACTTGCCGCATGAGGCGACAAACGCTTCCCTGCCGCCGGGCGTGCGGCTGGCGTATGACGGCATGAAATTAGAGTTCGAGATCTGAGCTTGTTCTTTTCCGTTCGGGTTTCGCCCTTAACGTTCGCATGCAGGTTTTTCACAAACTCGAGGATGTTCCCGCTGGATTTGGCCCGGCGCTGGTGAGTGTCGGCAACTTCGACGGCGTGCACCGCGCACACGCTTACGTTCTCAGTGAAATCGTGCGCCGCGCCCGCGAGCGGGCGGCAAAGGCCATTGCCGTCACGTTTGAACCGCACCCGGTCCGCATCCTTCGGCCAGATTCCGGCTTGAAGCTGCTTACGCCGACTCCGGAGAAAATCCGCCTGCTCGCAGCGACTGGGCTGGATGCCGTCTTGCTGCTTCCCTTCGGGCGCGACCTGTCGCTGATGACTCCGCATCAATTCGCGGAACAAATTCTGAAAAAGAAACTCCACGCCTGCGAAGTGCATGAAGGTTACAACTTCCGCTTCGGCCACAAAGCGGCCGGAACCATCGAGGTGTTGAAGGAACTAGGACGCAGCATGGGATTCGAGGTCCACGTCTATCCGGAGATGAAGCTGCGGGGCGAGCCGGTCTCGAGCAGCCACATCCGGCGCTTGCTGGGCGAAGGCCGCGTCAGTCGCGCACGCCATCTTCTTGGGCGGCCGTTCAGTATTCTCTCTACTCCGGGCCGGGGCCGCGGATACGGCTCCAGGTACACGGTGCCAACGATTAATCTCAGCCGCTACGAAGAACTGGCTCCCAAAGACGGCGTCTACATTACTCGCACGCGAATTGGAGTGGAATGTTTCGACTCGGTAAGCAATGTCGGCAATCGCCCCACCTTCGGCAGCGATTCCTTCGCCATCGAATCGCATCTACTCAATTTCCATCCGCTGGAGCTGGCTCCGGAGACTGAAGTTGAGATTCATTTTCTCGACCGCCTGCGCGATGAGATCAAGTTCCCCTCGGTCGAGGCGTTGCGCGAGCAGATCGCGAAGGATGTTAAACGAGCCAGAAGGTATTTTCATCTGCTGCAAGCGGCGCCACGAGGCGCTCATTAGAGTAAGCGGCGTCATCCTGAGCGCAGCCGTTTTTCAGGCGGAGCGAAGGATCTCGCGCGGATCGCCCTGGCAGCCGGGAGTCAAAGCCGGCACCTCCCGAACCACGTCCCCTTGCCAACGGCCAATCGAACCCTGACAATCCTCCGAATGCCCGCGACCCCCGTCCTCGCGCAAGTCACCTCCGCCCAGCGCCGCACCCTCCTCGCCGCCGCTCTCGGCTGGATGCTCGATGCCTTCGACGCCATGCTCTACGCCCTGGTGCTGACGCACATTATGCACGACCTCGGCATGGCGAAAGGCACAGCCGGCCTGCTCAACAGCCTCACCCTGTTGGCCTCGGGCATCGGAGGCGTAGGCTTCGGCTTCGTCGCTGACCGCATCGGTCGCAAGCGCGCGCTCATGCTCAGCATTCTCACTTATTCAGTTTGCTCGTTTGCCTCGGGTCTGGCCACGTCAGTGCTCATGCTGGCCGGCTTTCGCTTCATCTTAGGACTGGGCATGGGCGGCGAATGGAACACCGGGGCAACGCTGGTCGCCGAAACCTGGCCGACGGAACTGCGCGCCAAAGCCATCTCCATCGTGCAGAGTTCCTGGGCGATTGGGTACGCGCTGGCGGCGGTGGTCGCAGGAATCGTGCTGCACTACGCCGACTGGCGCATGGTGTTTTTTGTCGGCGTCCTGCCCGCCCTGCTCACGCTTTGGATTCAGAAGGACGTGCCCGAATCCAGAATGTGGCAGGAGCAACATCAACTCCACGCGGCGACAATCTCCGGAATTCGCGACAAAAGTTTTGTCCGGATCTTTCAGGCGCCGTTTCTAAAACCTACTCTGGCCTTGTTACTGTTGAATTTCTTCGGCATGTTTGCCTGGTGGGGACTGTTTACCTGGATGCCGCCATATCTTTCTTTGCCAGTCGAGCAAGGTGGCCGCGGCTTCGGCGTGATGGGAACCACCACGCTTCTGGTCGTGCTCAATCTTTGCGGAATGTTTCCCGGATACGCCAGCTTCGGCTGGGTTGCGGATTATCTCGGCAGGCGTAAGGCATTTATTGTGTACACGTTCCTGGCGGGCCTTCTAGTTGCGCTTTATGCCACGGCACGGCAACCGTGGACGCTACTTCTGCTCGGCACGGTCGTCGCATTCTTCGGCACGGGATTTTTTTCCGGCTCCGGCATTATCGCCAGCGAAATATTCCCCACCAGCGTGCGTGCCCGCGCGCTGGGCTTCACGTATAACGGCGCTCGGGCTCTCAGTTCGGTTGCGCCGTTTGTGATTGGACGTGTGGGTCAAACGAGAGGATTGAGTTCGGCGTTCTTTTTGTGCGCGGCGGGCTTCTTGTTGGCGTGCGCTGTGGCTACACAACTGCCAGAGACCAAGGGAAAGCATCTGGAGTGAATATCACAGGTGAGCTTTCATAGCCATCAGTGACTTCACCACCGCGGCCGACGCGGAGGCATACTCGCTGTGTCCTCCCAGAGCAACCTCCGGCGTCATGTTTTGTCCGGTGATCGGCTTTAGAGACAAGTCACCTGCGGCTTTGTGAAACCGGGTGTGATCCGACACTAATTTTGAAAACTCCGGCAACTTGCTAAATTTGCGACCTTCCCCCCTGAGCCATTTTCCCAGCTCACATCCATTGTCCGCCCCGACCGACCGCGGCATTCAGACTGTGATCTGGTTTAGATATGTAGGTTGCGAGCTTCATTTTCCATTGAGTATGGGCTGAGATTGCATCTTCGAAATTCACAAGGATTACCCTCAATCGCGGCAGGTCTGCCGAGAACAGATTTGACCGCACCCTAAGAGTCCTCGGCTCCGACTGAGGCGCGATCTTCTTTTCTTAATCGGAAGAACCTGCCAAACCTTTAGGCCATCCAGAATCATCGTGCGGACCCGGGCCACAGGTAGATACTGCGCACTGGAGTTACAGCAGACGGCTAATGCCCGAGTTTCTAATCCACCGGTTCGATCACCGAAACCGCTCCCTGCGCGCTCCGCTCCGGTCTTTGCACCAGCAGAATCGCCGCCAACACCAGCACGATGCCAAGCGTTTGTAGTGGCCGCATCACTTCCCCGAGCGCGAGCGCTGCGATCACAATGGAGAACACCGGTTCCAGGCAACTGACCACAATGGCGCGGGTCGGCTCCAGATGTTGCAGACCGGCGAAGTAAAGCGAAAACGGCACCAGCACCGAGAGCAGGGAGAAGAGCAAAAGAAACAGCCACTGGCCGCCAGAGTAGTGCGCCGCGGCAATTTTCCACGGGGAGTTGACGAAGATCCAAAACAGCGACGCAGTCCCAATGGTGTAGAGCAGCACCGTCCAGCGGCTGTAGCGCGCCAGAATGCTGTGCCCGCCAATGTTGTAAAAAGCAAAAGAAAACGACGCGAGCAGCGCCGGGATAACACCGGGCCGTCAAGCCGCAAACCGCCGGCGCCGAAGGCATCGATCACCAGCGCGATTCCCGCAAGCGCTAAACCCGACCGCGGCGACGCGCTGCAGCGTGAGTTTCTGCTGCTTCCTGGCGATCGCGTACACCAGCACCCAAACCGGGGCCGTATATTGCAGCGTGATGGCCGTAGCCACGTTCGCGCGCTGGATAGCCAGGTAGTAGAAATAATTCGACAGCGCTATGCCGAACACGCCCAGCAGTGCAGCCTGCAGCAAGTCGCGCTTTGAGAAGCGCAGCGACGGTCCCCGGCGCGAGATCAGCAGCGCCGCCAGCAAGACCAGAAACGAAAATGTCGCGCGGCTCTGAGAAAGAATCAGGGGATCGATCGGCCGCAGTGCCTGGCCGCCGGGAAGAAGCCGGCCGGTGAAGGCCGCCCGTCCCAGGGTAGCGGAAATTCCCCAGAAAAATGTGGCCGTGGCGATGTAAAGATATCCGCGGTACGGTTTGCGCGAGTCAGTGGGCAAGCTGGTTTCGGAGAATTATTCCGCGACGTATTCGATTTGATAGCTGATCTTCGCCGTTTTCTGCAGCATGGCAGAGACTGAGCAATACTTTTCTTCCGAAAGCTTCACCGCATGTTCAACGGCTGCGGGCGACACCTTGCCGCCAACGCGGTACGTCAACTTGATTGCGTAAAGACCGTGGGCGGTTCGGGAGCCCGCTCGGCTTCGGCGCGCACCTCCAGGCTGGTGAAGGGCTCGCGCTTTTTGCGCAGAATGCTGGCGACATCGTAGCCGGTGCATCCGCACAGGCCGATGAGGACCAGTTCCATGGGGCTGTTGCCGGCCTTGTGGTCGCCGTCCACGATGATGGGATGGCCGCTGCCGGCGACTCCGGTGAAACACACGTTTTCTTTCCAGGTGGCTTTGGCTTCGCTCACGATTCCTCCCAACTTCCCTTCCAATCAGGGATGCCGTCCCTACGGGACTCGGGACTCTTGACCTTCGCCCCCCGGCACTACCGTGCCAGGCTTTCGCATTCCGCCGCTTCGCGGCTAGAACCGGTTTCGTTCCCGTCTGACTTGCTCAATTTGAGCGCGACACACCCTACCTTCGATTGTCCGTCCGCGGCTCGGGATGGATCAACACGCGAAACAATTCCGGAGCGTCCTGCTTGAAGCGAATTTCCAATTCTGTCTGAATGTCATGCACACGCGAGAGTGGCAAATCGTCTGACATGGTGCAATGGCACGAGACATAGAGCCGCCCGCGCACCCGTTTGATCTCCACGTCGTGCACATCGAGAATCTCCGGAAATTGCGCCGCAACGGCCTTGAGCTGCCGTTCCAGGCGAGCGTCGCGAACAATTTCTTCAGCGGGCTCAATGGTCGCCGGCTCGCTTTCGATGTGCGTCAGGATCGAGGAAACTTCCGGAACCTCGCCGCGAATCTCCGCCTCCAGCAGCGTGACCCGGTCATGCGCGTCTTTCAAACTCAATTGCTCGTCCAGCTCCAGATGCTGCTCGACATGCAGACGCCCGCGCAGGTCCTGGACGCTGACGTCGTGCACATTCACATTGTGACGCGTGGCTACGGCACGAATGCGGTCGAAGATATTCTCCGACCGTCCCGCCCGGGGCACCGAGCGGACGACCACGTCAGCATCGGGCAGAATCTCCTGGATAGCGTTGGTCACGGCATCGGCTACTTGCTCCGAACGCTGGAACGTAACGTTGCGCGCCAGGCCAACATTAAGATCGGCAAAGTAACGGTTGCCCGCCCGGCGAATGCGCACCCGGTCCACTTCGAGCAATCCGTCAACCTTCGAAACGGCGGCGATAATCTTGTTTCTCACTCCGGCGGGAGCCGCGTCCAGCAAAGAGTCAACGGTACGGCGCGCAAGCCGCCAGCTGACCGAGACGACAACCCCGGCCACGAACAGCGCGGCCACGGGATCAGCATCCCGCAGCCACCCTACACCCCAGGCCCGCCCCGCCATCACCAGAAGCAATCCCAGCACAACCACGCCACTCGACCAAATGTCCGTCGAGAAATGGAGCGCGTCGGCCTCCAATGCCTGGCTGTCGTATTTGGTGGCAATGCGGCCCAAAGCCCGCGAGCGCCAGAAATCCACTCCCATCGAAACAAACAGCACCAAAAATGCGGCGAGGCTCGGTTCGATCTCCACGTGATGAAAGAACAGCCGCTGCACGGCCTCGTAAATGATCCAGATGCAAGTCAGCAGGAGCAGCCCGGTTTCAATAAAAGCGGAAAAATTCTCCACTTTCCCGTGGCCATACTGATGTTCCGCGTCCGCAGGCTTGTCGGAAACGCGTATCGACAGCAGCGTGATGATCGCCGCAATAAGGTCCAGGCCCGAGTGCGCCGCTTCCGAAAGAATTCCCAGGCTTCCTGTGCTGACGCCGACGATCACCTTCAAGGTCGTAATGGCCACCGCCGCCACCACGGAATTCCCCGCCACCGAGCGCTTCTCGCTGCGCATGGCTTCCGCGTCGTGCACCATGGGACTGTGCGGCATGACGGCATTATAGCGGCCTGCCGATCGGTGGTTCTTAGCTTCCGCGGCCAATCTCCCCCTCCAGCTGACCTCGTATCTATGGGTGCACCTCGCGGCGAGTGGAAGCGGCACAGCGGTCTCTCTGTGCTAGGATTTTTGCTGCGCCTTTCGAATCGATGGAGGATTTCTGAATCTATGAATTATCGCGGATTAATATGGCTGTTGCTGGGAGGCTTAGCCTGGGGCCAGGCAGGCTCATCACCCACTCCTACGCTGTCGCAAAGGCCCGCCGCCCCCGCCGCCATTCCCCAAGCCCCGTCCGCCCAAGTGCCACCGGACGCCGCCGTCATCACCATCAAAGGCCTTTGCGCGCAGGCGGCTTCCGGCCCGGGCAATACCGCCGATTGCCAGACCGTGGTCACGCGGGAAAAGTTCGATCGCCTGGTCGAGGCCTTTGCGCCGAACGCGACCCCTGCCAACCGCCGCCAGCTCGCTACCCAGTACGCGAACGCATTGGTAATGGCCAACGAAGCTCTGAAGCAAGGGTTAGACAAAACTGTCCGCTTTCAAGAGACCCTCGAAGCTACCCGTCTCGGACTACTGGCCAAGGAGCTGCAAACCAAATTGCAGGAGGAGGCCATGCAGATTCCCGATAAAGACGTCGAGGATTATTACCATAAGAACGCGCCAATGTTTCAAGAGGCCAGCCTGCAACGCATCTTCATCCCGCAACGCAAACAGTTCGATCCTCCCAAAGAAAAATTGACCGACGAGCAGACCAAGAAGATTGAGCAGGATTCCGAAGCCGCCATGAAGCAGGAGGCAGATTCCGTGCGCACCCGCGCAGCCGGAGGAGAGGATTTCGACAAACTGCAACAGGAGGCTTACACGTTCGCCGGACTCAAGACACCTCCTCCCAGCACCAAGATGAGCAAGGTGCGGCAGACGAGTTTGCCCTCGGACCAGGCATCCGTGTTCAACCTGAAAACCGGCGAGGTTTCTCCAGTGCTGGCTGGTCCCACGGGATACATGGTCTACAAAATGGGAGAGAAAGATACGATCCCGCTGGATAAAGCCAAGCCCGACATCATCGCTGCTCTGCGGTCGCAGCGGTTCCAGGAACTCAAGCGCGCCCTGGACCAATCCGCCACCCCGGTGTTCAACGACGCATATTTCGCGGCTCCCAGTGCGCCAATGCGGCCCAGCCTGGCTTCGCCGCCCAGTCCGGCACAGCCGATGCCCAAGTCTCCGGATACGGGTCCTAAATGAGATGGCGGAAAGCAAACCAACCGTAGTCGTCACCGGCGTCTCGGGCAACCTCGGGCTCCGCCTCTTGCCGCACCTCGATGATTTCAACGTCGTCGGCGTCGATCTCAAACCTCCGGCAACCGATTCCCCGGTCCGCTTCGAACAGATGGACCTGGGCGAAGAGACTTCCTGCCGCGAGTTGTACCTGCTGCTGCGGGAAACTCGCGCCGCGGCACTGATTCATCTCGCATTCGTGATGGACGCGGTGCGGACCAACGTCCTCGATGTGGACCGCATGTGGCACATCAACGTGGCGGGAACGGCTCGCGTCATGGAAGCCGTCACCGAAGCCAATCGCGACGAGACCCTGGTTCAAAAATTTATCTTTCCCAGCAGTGTTTCAGTTTACGGCTCAGACCTGCCGGAACCGGCCACGGAAGATTCTCAACTCGGCGCGCATACCCTGCCCTACGCCCTGCACAAGATGGAATCCGACCGGGTCGTACGCCAACGCGCGCCGGCCTTGCGCGGCTGTAGCGCCTACATGCTGCGTCCCCATATTTTTGCCGGCGCTAGCGTTGAAAACTACTTGCTCGGCGCCTTTCGTGGCACTCCCAACGGACCCGGGGCGCGGGCGGCAGGAATGCGCAGCCGGGGTAAGCGCCTGCCCTGCATGCTGCCCTACGGCGCGCGCTATCTGGACAACCAGATTCAGTTCGTCCACGTCGACGACATGGCCCGCCTGATCACGCATATCCTGCGCAAGACCGAACCCGAAGCCCAGCGCCTGACCGTCCTCAATGTTGCCGGACGCGGCGCTCCTCTCACCTTCGAACGCTGTATCGACATGGCACACGCCAGGCTGTGGCGCGTGCCGGGAAAACGGGCATTCCACCTGGTCTTACAGGTACTTTGGAAGTCCGGCATTTCTGCCATTCCTCCTGAGGCCTGGCCCTACATGACCGGCCAGTACATCATGAATACCGACCGCCTGAAGAATTTCCTGGGATCAAAATACGAAGACATAATCCGCTTCACCATCGCCGACGCCTATGCCGATTCCTTTCAATCCGCCCCCGCAGCAACCCAATAGCCTGGACGGAAATTGTCATTCCGAGCGCGGCTCTATGCGCGTGGAATCTAGGTTTCCCTGCCGCCAAGAGACAGATTCCCTTCGACTTCGCTGAGGGCAGGCTCTCGCCAATAAAGCCAGCTCCGAAACACAATTCCTTCGCAACGAGGGAATAAACCACCCTCCCCCTGGTTTACTCTACAGAGGTGGCAGAGGAGCGTTTGACGGCGGCGACCTTCGAAGAGCTGGCCATGCCGCTCTTTGACCAGCTCTACAACTTCGCCCATTGGCTCACCCAGGAGCGTGCCGAAGCCGAGGATCTGGTGCAGGAAACTTACGTCAAAGCGCTGAAGGGATTCGCATCCTTCCACCCAGGAACGAATTTTCGGGCCTGGATGTATCGCATCTTGCGCAACACGTTCCTCACCTCGCGCAGCGGACTCAAGGCTTCGGCGCACGTCCCGCTCGATGCCGAAGATTCGCCGGAATTGCCGGCCGCGGGGGGAACGCCCGAGACACTCTATCTTCAGCGCGCACAGCACGAGATGTTGCAAACGGCCATCGCGGAGCTTCCCCTGCACTTCCGTGAAATTTTGTTGCTCTGTGACGTCGAGGAAATGTCGTATCAGGAAATCGCCACCGCACTCTCCATCCCGATCGGCACCGTGATGTCCCGCCTGGCTAGAGCCCGCAAAGCACTGCGCGAAGACCTGCGTAAGAGACTTGGGGGTTGATGTGACCGACCAATACACCGAACAACTCGACGCGTACCTGGACGGTGAACTTTCCACCGAACAGACGAAGCAGTTGGATGGGCACATCCGAGGCTGCACTTCCTGTGCCGCCGAAGTTCTGAGTCGAGTACAGATGAAGCGGGCAATGCAATCCGCAGCGGGCGCGCGCTATCGCCCGCGGCCGGAATTCCGTGAACGGGTTCGGCAGTCCGTTGCCGGACGGCGTCCGATTCCTTCGGTCTTTCGCATCTGGCTGACTTCGTCGGTGGTGATTGCAGTCCTGCTGATTGCCGGCATCTTAGTGGCTTTCGTGGGACAGCACGACCTGCGCCGCGACCAGACTCTGGCCGAACTCACAGACTTGCACATTGCCACGCTCGCCAGCTCGAATCCGGTGGATGTGGTTTCTACCGATCGTCACACCGTCAAGCCCTGGTTTCAAGGAAAGATTCCCTTCTCTTTCAACCTGCCCGAATTGCAGAACACGGACTACACGCTGGTGGGCGGGCGCGTGGCCTATCTCCACCAGGCGCCGGGAGCGGAGCTGGTTTACCAGGTCCGCAAGCATTACATCACCGTGTTTATTTTCCAGGAAGATTCAGTGAACGGATCGTTGCGCGCGCTCTCTGGGCTGCGCAAACACGCTTCGTTCAATTTAGAAAGCTGGAGCCAGGGCGGCTTGCGCTATATCGCCATCAGCGATACCAACTCAGAAGACATTCGCAAACTGGCAGAATTGCTAAAAGCAGCAGGGTTGTCATGAGAATACGTGGGGACAGCCGCCCAAGCCTGCCCTGAGCGAAGTCGAAGGGGCTGTCCGGTCGAACCAAGCTCGACGACCAAACCTTATCCACTGAACAAACCCGCTCCACACTCTATTTCTTCCCTCGATACAATCCCGCGATGCCAAACGTATAAGGCGTCCACGAAGCCTCGCGAAACCCCGCAGCCTTCATCCGCTCCAGCATTTCGCCCGGCGCAGGAAAGCGCTCCACCGACGCGGGCAAATATGCATATGGCCCTTTCACTCCGGAGACCAAAGTTCCTATCCTCGGAAGTACGTGTTTGAAATACACGCGATAGAGCCTGCCCATCGCTCCGCCCGGCTCGCCGAAATCCAGAATGCCGCATTCCCCGCCGGGGCGGAGAACGCGGACGATCTCACGCAAGCCGGCATCGTAATCCGACGAGATTACGGAACCCGAACGCCGAGGTCACCAGATCAAAGCTCGAATCAGCAAAAGGCAGTCGCAGGGCGTCGGACTCGACCCAACCCGGGCTCTTCGTGTCGCTCTTACTCTTAATGCCGGCCCGTACCAGCATGGCGTGAGAAAAATCCGCACCCACAATCCGTCCGGACCTATTTCCCGCCAGACGCCGCAGAGCGAAAGTCATGTCGCCGGTGCCGCAACACACGTCGAGCACCTGCGCGTACGGGCGAGCAAGGATGGGCGCAAAGGCCCGCGCGGTTCGACTCCACCAAAGCCGATCAATGTTGAAGGAAAGCAGATGATTGAGCAGATCATAGCGCGGAGCGATTGCGGTGAACATTTCCTGCACCGCTCGGCCCGCCGAGGCGCCTTCGCCAACGCCGGCAGGAGCCGCGCCCACTACTATCTCTTTTTCCGCTTTAGTCACTTCGATCGCATTCATCGGCGCAGGCCGCGAGACTTGCTGGCTCCCGAAATCCGGCGTAGACCTTCCACCGCATCGATCACGTCCTGCTCCGATACGTCGTTGTCGATTTCGACTCGTCCGATTTCGCGCGGCAACACAAAATGCACCACTCCCTCACGAGTCTTCTTGTCCCCTTGCAGCAGCCGCACAATTTGCGCACCGCGAGCGTCGACTTCAGGCAGCGGCCCGAGCCGGAGAACTGCTTGCTCAATCCTTTGCGCCGTCTCCCCGGCAAGCTTTCCCTTGCCAGCCGCGATCCGCGCCGCCGCGATCATGCCCCAGGCCACCGCTTCCCCATGGAGATACCGGCGGTATTGCGTCGCCGCCTCCAGCGCATGTCCGATGGTGTGGCCAAAATTCAGCACACGCCTCAGCCCGCCTTCGCGCTCGTCTTTAGAAACGACATCAGCTTTAAGCCTGACCGACTCTGCAATCACCCATTCCAGCTTCTCCGCGTCTGCGCGCAAGCTCTTCACGCTGCACTGCTCCAACGCCCGGAATAATTTCGGGTTGCCGATCACTCCGCACTTCAGCGACTCGTACAGCCCGGCTCGAAATTCGCGCTCCGGCAAAGTAGAGAGGACCGCAGGATCAATCAGCACCGCCAGCGGCTGATGAAACGTCCCCA
Organism: Terriglobia bacterium; assembly: GCA_963765285.1. GTDB lineage: Bacteria > Acidobacteriota > Terriglobia > Terriglobales > Acidobacteriaceae > CAVWZH01. Next base: position 10,927 of record CAVXVR010000004.1, on the reverse strand, counting down.
GAAGATTCTTACCGGCCCGCAGGTTCACCCCCGTCTTGCCGCCGATCGAAGCGTCCACCTGGGCCAGGACGGTGGTCGGAATCTGCACCACATCGACGCCGCGCATGTAGAGCGATGCCAGAAATCCCGCCGAATCGCCCACCACGCCGCCGCCAAAGGCGATCACCACGCAGTTCCGTTCAGCCCGCAGCGCCACTAACTTTTCCGCCAGCGCCTCGACGCTCGCCAGCCGTTTATGGCGCTCACCGTCCGGCATCTCGAGAATCTTCGCTTCGAATCCCGCTGCGGCCAGCGACGCCTGAAGCTTCTTGCCCCATCTCTTCCGCACGGGCGGCACGGTGACTACAAACATTCTGCTGTGATCCCGCACCACTTTTCGTATTTCCGCGCCCGCGCGCTCCAGCACGCCGCTTTCAATGATCGCCTCATACGGCCGCGGCGGCACCGCAATCTGTACTCGCGTCATCGCGTTTCATCATAGCGTAAACACGGTTCAACCTCAGATAGACAGTGATTTTCGATGGTGCTGAAGTTTGAATATTTTTGTCATTCCGACGATTCGCGCAGCGCAGAGCAGGAATCTGCTTTGGCTGACGACTCTTGAAGCGCTGCCGGAAAAAACAGATTCCTCCGCGTCGCTCCGCGGCTTGTCGGAATGACAAGGGGTCGGGCCCATTCAAACCGCACCACTCATCTTCTGGTGAAATGTAGCGGGCGTTTTCAGCCAGGCGCGGGACTCTTCAACTTGCCTGCTTGTCCTCAGCCCGCTTCGCCTGGACCATAGACGCCAGCACGGAAATCAGCAATACTCCGGCCACCACGGTCAATGCCCAATGAGTTGGGAGTTTGTAGTAATGAGTCAGCAGCATCTTTCCGCCCACGAACATCAGCACCACCGACAATCCGTAATGCAGATATTTGAACTTATCCATCAGCCCCGCCAGAGCGAAGTACATCGATCGTAGGCCGAGTATGGCAAAAACGTTCGAGGTGTACACGATAAACGAATTCAGCGTGATGGCCAGAATTGCCGGGATGGAATCGACGGCAAAGAGCAAATCGGTGGTCTCAACCAGAACCAGCACCACCATCAGAGGCGTGGCGTACAGCCTGCCGCGGCGGACAAAAAAGTTCCCGCCCTCATATGTCTCCGTCACCGGCATCATGCGCCGGAACAAACGCAGTACCGGATTCGCATCGGGATGGATCTCCTGCTCTCCCTGGCGCAACAAGCTTGAGACCGCTGTACACCAGCAGCGCCCCAAAGACGTAAGTAATCCACTCGAATCTCTGGATCAGTTTCACGCCGGCGAGAATAAAGATGGCGCGCATCACCAGCGCGCCCAGGATTCCCCAGAACAACACCCGGTGCTGGTACTCGCCGGGAACGCGAAAGTAGCGGAAGATCAGCAGGAAAACGAACAGATTGTCGATGCTCAGCGAGAGTTCGATGACATAGCCGGTGACGAACTCCAGGCTTTCCGTCCGCCCGTGCCAGAAAAAGACCAGCACGGCAAACAGCCCGGCCAGCACCACCCACATCAGGCTCCAGATTGTCGCTTCACGAAAGTTGACCGTGTGCCCGGGCCGGCGCTGGAACACGCCCAGGTCGAGCACCAGCATCGCCACCACGAACAGATTGAATAGAATCCAGAACAGAATCAACCCAAGCTCCCACCCACTTTGTCATCCTGAGCGCAGCAAATGCTTTCGCTTCGCGAAAGCATTTGCGGAGTCGAAGGACCCCTTGTGCCCCGTCGCTCGCATCAGCAATTTCAGGGAATTCTCCCGAATACCACCAAGAACGCCTCGACGCATCCCCAAATTTCCCCTCACCGGCGGCGCACCCGGCGTTAGAACCCTAACTACTTTTCGTCCAGCAATCTCACGGTCTCCAGCACCACGCTGCCCACAATCTCCAGACTCTTGGGACTGAGTTTGTCGACAGTATCCTGCGGCGTGTGCCAGAAGACATTGCCGTAACCGTAGTCGAAATCAATCAGGTCGGCACTGGGCACACCGAGCTGCAGGAAGGGAGTGTAGTCGTCCCCAACTCCTCCAATGGTGCGTCCAAAAAAGTGCGATTGATAGCCCAGTTGCGTGGCTGCCTGGTGGACCAAATCTTCCAGCCAGGCTGTAGAGCCTTCATCGCGGTCCACGTTGAGGTCCGCGTCGCCGATCATATCGACCAGCAGGAAGGCTTTGAGCTTTTTTATCGTGCCGTCTTTCTGCCACTTTTCCGCGACGTGCCGTGCTCCGTACACGCTGTCCGTGGCGGTCCATGCTTTGACCGCTTCTTCGCCATCGGTCCACAGCAGCCACACGCTGTATCCCTCGCGCTTCTTGCCCCGCAGTTGGTTCGCCAGCTCCAGCAACAGCGCGGTGGACGATCCGCCGTCGTTTGCTCCCACGTATCCTGTGTCCCGCAGAGGATAGTTGGTGTCATAGTGGCCGGCGATCACGATGATTCCATCTTTTGTTCCGGGAAATTTCGCGATGATGTTGCGCACCGGAAGCTCGCCCGCCGGAGTGGACGCTATGAACTGATCGTCTTCGACCACATCACCCTTCAAATGCGCATAAATATAGTTTTCGACCTTCCTGTGATTGGCGCTGCCAATGGGCCGCGGTCCAAAGGCCACGATCTCCCGCACGTATTGCAGGGCGCGCGTTCCGTTAAACGACGAGGCAGCCGTTTTGTCCGCCGCGCTGGCGAATAGAGCGCACCACGACATCAAGCCGAGCGCGACACCGTTCCTTATCGTCTTCACTGGCCTTTTCGCGCCTGCCGCGCTCGACGCTGCGCAGGATGAACTATCCAGGCGATCCCGATGCTGAGCACATACAGTCCAACCATGGGCGCGGCGAAAAGACACATGTTCAGAATGTCCGTGGTCGGAGTCACCACCGCCGCAATGATGAAGATCACCAGAATCGAATAGCGCACGTTGCGCCACATCCATCCCGCGGAAATGATCCCCATCAGCGACAGAAAGAACACGAGAATGGGCAGCTCGAAAATCAAGCCCATGCCGATGATGATGGTCAAAAATAAATCCGTGTACTCTCCGATCGTGATCATGGGCTGGAATTGCTTGCCGTAATCGATCAAGAAATTCAGCGCCGCGGGGTACACCATTTTGTAGCCGAACAGTCCGCCGGAAAGAAACAACGCCACGGTCGAAAACATGAACGGAAACACATAGCGCTTCTCGTGGCGATAAAGTCCCGGCGAAATGAACAGCCACACCTGGTAGAGAACGAACGGCGAGGTCACGAAAAGCCCGGCGAGAAACGCCACCTTCAAGTAGAGATTGAAAGGCTCGGTGGGATTCAGGTAGACCAGCTTCTCCGACATGCCGTTGCGGTGCAGCGCCTCCATGATGGGGCGCTGCATGTAGTCGTAAATTCTGTCGGCGTATTTCCAGCAGGCAAAGAAGCCGACGGTCACCGCCACCAGCGACCAGATAATTCTCTTGCGTAATTCCTCGAGGTGTTCGAGGAAGCTCATGGCCCGCATGGGTTCATCGGGCTGGCCAGCGGGTGGCACTTCAGCGGCGACTTCAGGCATCGGGAGCCTTGCTGGCAGCGTTCAATTCAGGGCTGGGTTCCGGACTGGTTGCCGAAGCGGTTGCCGGACTGGCTGGCGAAGTAACGATCACGTCGGGCTTGCTCGTGGCAGCGACGGAGCCGGCGGGAGGCATGGATGGCGACGGCGACGGCGGCAGGATCGTCTGGCGCTGATTTTCCAGGTCGAGGTTGCTGATCTCCGATTCGATCTGCGACTTGAACTCGTTCGAGGCGCGCTTGAATTCATTGAGCGCCCGGCCAATCTGGCGGCCGATTTCCGGCAACTTCTTGGGCCCAAAGATGATGAGAGCCAGAAGAAAAATGAAAATCATCTCTGGAAAGCCGAGATTCATGCCTCCCATGATACTGCCCCAGCGAGTTGCCAGCAATCGGATAGCGGAAGCGGCGAAGTGTTCCGCGCGGAACATTGGAACGGGGCGTCGCAATGTGTTCCGTGCGGAACATTGGGCAACTTTACAAAACGTTCCGGCCGGAACACTTTGTCAGCATCTTAGTGTACGTACGAAAAGATATGATCTGGCGTGATTCGTTGCGTTTATAGGAAGATCGCATTTTGAGAGAGACATTATCCCAGCCCGTCGAAAATCGCGATGGGCAGGCCGTTTTGGTGGTGACGGGCAAAGGGAGCCGGTTCGCCTATTGCGAGCACTTAGTCGAGCTTCGGTGACCAAAAGCCCACAGGATCATATCGATCTTTCGAGGCGTCCACTTCGTTGTTCCAAGCAAAGTATTCAATTCCGACGCCTTCCGCCGCATAATTCCTATAAGTAGCGTGCCCTCGTCAGGCTTCAGTGACTCGGGGTTCCGTATTCCGGAGACCGCGTCCTGTTCCGGAAGATCGGGAATCTCTCGCAGTGCATTGACCACGAACTGGTCCGCGGTTCCAAAATCCTTTGGAAAGAGGATCGCCAATAACCCTGAACCGCCGGCAGGCCCGAGTCCTGGTATCGCTGTGGCAACCGTTAGACATTTTTTGATGTCCTCTTTGTCCAGTAAAAACAGCCTTTCCTTGAAGCTGTAAAGCATCGACAGGAACGGAGGCTGCGCGAAGGCCTTGAGTGACTTCGTGGTGCTGGCATAACGGTTCGGTGCTGTGAACTTCCATCGGAAATACTTCATCAATAGGAAGTCATACCACTCCTGAGCATCCATCCGTCGCACGGCTTCGGTGTCCAGTTGGTCCATCTCCCGTTCTAGGGCGAGGTTCGGGGGCATTACGCATTCCCAATACTTCTTAAGAGCCTGCACCCATACGTCTTCGCTCGCGCTGTCCCAGACCTCTGAGAGGGTTGTCATGACGACGCCCCTATTTCGCTACGAGAGGTTGTACTAGCGAGGCTTCGTCCTCGGTCAGCCATTTCCCGAGCTCCCCCATTTAAGACTTCAATGCAGCCTTGTGCCGCCTTCCGGCTAGCCACATACCCGAAGCGTCCGCGGGTAGCTTGAGGCGATCGCAAACGAAGAAAAGTTCCGTGCCGGTATACGCTCGTGCCGCGTTGTATTGCACCTTGCAATGAACGCACCGCCTTGCCGCATAACATTTGCGAATCTCAGGGACGTTGTCGTAGGACACAAGCCAGGGTCGTTTCAGATGCTCCTGAATTGTTTCTGCGAGTCCGAGGTGATCTTCAGGTTTGTAGTAATTCAGATAAAGCCGATGCGATTGGTGAAAATAGGGGGGATCACAATATACAAACGTCTTTCGGGGTAGCGTAGGCACGCGTGCCCGAATAAACACCTCACCGTCGAGATTGGTGACCGTCATTCGTTCCCGCCTAGCTGCTATCGCCTCAACCCGACGAATTAGCTCGTTCCTGGGAAAGCGGGCATCCATCCTCCAAGGGCCCTTTTGGCTCAAGCCACCGATAACGCCGCCATTAGGTATCCCAGATCGGTTGCAGCGGTTCAAGAAAAAGAGACTAAAGCCGAAATCTACTTGTGGGAAGTCTTTCCAGTGCGTGAGAATGTGCCGTTGGCGGCGCCACTCCTCCACGGTCAATGAAGCACTCGCAATTCTGCGGCAAAATTCGTCCGGTTGTCTCTGAATCGATCGCCAAAATGCATAGATCGCTGGAGATGAGTCATTCAAGTAAACGTGTTCGACATATTTGCTTAATAGCAAGTGAATTGCGACGCCCGCTCCCCCGGCATACGGTTCAGCATAGTGGCCGCCAAGGAGCTTATTTATCCGCAGGAGTTCAACCACGAATGGGGCGAGTCGCTGCTTCCCGCCCGGGTAGCGAAGAGGCGTATTATGTCGATTCATCGATTTAGAAATCAGCTGTTCATTGCTTCGAGTAGCGGAAAAATATTCGCGAACACGGTGCTCACGCCCGTTCCATCGACCACAAATTTTGGATTGTGTATAAGCTGATTCATCGACGTTACGGACAGAAGGCCCGCTGGATTTGCAAGATCCGTCATGGCCCCATGTAGTGCCTTAACCATCACTTTGTCTTTATTGTTCTTCGTCAGATGCTTGGTGATGTCCCGGAGTACATCGGTAAGAGCACGCTCTTCCCCGCTCGCCTTCGCTGCCGAGGGGCCACCGGCTCTGGAATGATCTCTGCAGTACGCCTTGGCAGAGATTTCGAACATACTCCGTAGAAGAAAACAAAAAGCGAGTGGATATTTGCCAACGTTAAGCGTTTTGGCCTCATTCAATAGCTTGACAACTTTCTCTCGATTGTTGCCGACCGGGGCGAATTTTTTCAGCGCCCGTGAAACAGCACGGGGGTCGTCGATGGAAACTGCTTTCCGTTTCGCGAAGCCTTTCGTTGGTAACGCCTCAGCCCGTGTGCTGCTCGATGCGCCTTGCCCCTGGCCGCCCCCCGGAGACCCGCTGTTAGTCGACGGCTGCTGGCCAGAGGGGGCTGGAATCCCCTCTGCCACCGCGAAGTCAGCACTTCTCACCTCTCCGAAACCCACCATCTCGCTTCCGATGTCGTGAAGCACTTTCTCAAGTGCAGCTCGGCATTTGATCTTCGGATAGTTATCTGCAAGATCACGGGCCGACGTGAGGCCGATCCTAGGGGCCAAACGTGTAATGGCTTCGTCAAGTACGCTGAGGCTGTACTCTCCCGCCCACCTCTGTTTCTGATAAGAAGTAATGTTTTGCCCGTGCCTGAGATAGCTTTCTAACAAGTCCAGCCCAGGTTCACTTTGTCGATTGCGATCCCGATTGTGACGAGCTCTCGGTACCGCACCCCACCGATCACGACCGGCCTTTTCTCCTTTTCCATGGGTCAGTTGCACAATTCGGTCAACGGCTGCAGCCTCATTTTGTTGATAAAGTGCACAGGGCACGAGTCGATTTGTGTTTTTCCATTCGTCGCTCAGACCAGAGATCATCGCTTCGACATGTGTCGGCATATTGACTAGGGTTCGTCGCGCATAACCAAAGATCAGTTTTAGAGCCGCGATACGCCGATTGCCCTCCTTCACCTCCATGTCAGTCCCACTCTTTCCACCGGCTAAGACCAAAATATTCTCAGTGAGGTGATATCCGTCATTGAGCAGACTCTCGGTAAGCGCCCAGAACCAATCTGGATTGATCGAAACCAGAGCGCCGATGGCGGCTCCTTCGGAAAGCTGAGGAATTCTCCGAAAATTTTTCAGATTCCAGCCTTAAATCCTGTACGTTAAGCGAAGTTGTTGTTGGCATATCTAATTGTGCTCGCGCTACTGTGGATACCGTTGGGCATAGCAATGCCGTCCACCACTAATGATCGCACCTTTGACAACAATCCAATCTTCCTGAGTTTGCGAACGGGGCCCTGGGCGCCTTGAGGGAAGGAAATGCATCCTACTTCAGAAGGGGGGATGTTGCAATGAGGAACCCTATGAGGTGATTACCGGGTAAGCATGTAGGGGGTAGAGGGAGTGATGTTCCGGGTCGCATGTCCGTTCGCGCCTTGTTCGCGTCCATTCGCGCTCAATCTCCACCCTTTCTTTTCTGGATTTGTGAAAGGGCTTCAGTCCTCAAGGCATGAAGGTCATGCTTACGCCTGGGGAAAGGCCCCACTCAGGCCAAAATCGGGCTGGAGCGCGCTCCCGCCGGAAGCTGCTGGGCCAGGTCCCATTGTTTTGCTAGAGTCAAGGACATAGGCGTGATTTGAGAGGAATCCCTGGAGAATTGACATGGCGAAGGCACCCCTGATTTTTACGTATTACATTGCTGCTCCCGTGGAGAAGGTCTGGGATGGATTCGTTTCGAAGGAGGCGAATCGAATAATCTTCATGGGTGTGGACTTTGAGGTGGACTTGAGACCCGGCGGGGCGATGACATTCTCAGGTCCGGGTAAGGATGGGAAGCCGGTGCGTTATGTTACGGGTGAGGTGCTGCGGGTAGACCGACCGAAGCTCTTCGAATACAAGTTTGGCACCGGCAACGGCGCGGTGATGTCGAGAGTGAAGGTGGAACTGACTCAGGAAACAGAGGCGGTGAAGGTTGTGGTGACGAATGACGGCTTTGCGGAGGACGACCCGGCGTACGTCCAGAACGCGGACGGTTGGCCCCGAATTCTTTCCCGGTTGAAGACTCTGCTGGAAACGGGAAAGACGTTCCGGCCGCATTAGACGGGAACCGGGGGCCTGCACACGCTTTCGAACTGTCGAAATTCGGCGGTCTGGCCAAACCGGCTTGAGCGGGCCACTGGTTCCGTTGAGCTGACAGGAGTACCCAGATCCATCCACTACGCCCTCGCTTTCGCTCCCGGCTCCGGTCGGGATGACAAGGGGCGGGGTGGGGCGGGCACCGCCCGCCGAGTCAAACCCAAAACATAAGGTCCCCATTCGACTACCTCCTCGTGTTCACTCGGCGTTCGCTCAGGGCAGGCTCTCCACTACGCCGTCGCTTTCGTTCCGGCTCCGGTCGGGGTGACAACGGGGCGGGGGCGGGCACGGTCCCCCGAGTCAACCCCAAAACAAAGGATCCGTCCGCTGCGCCGTCGCTTTCGCTCCGGCTTCGGTCGGGATGACAACGGGGGTTAGGGCGCGCTTTAGTTCTTAACGGTCATGGCTTCGGAGTCGACCGCTTTTTTGCCGGTTATGCCTTCCAGACCGGCAAGGATTCCGCGGTAGTCGTTCTTGTCGCACTGCATGGCTAGACCGCCCTTTTTGTCGCCGTCCGCCCAGGTCAGGCCGACGAAGTGCTTTTTGGATTTAGTCAGAGCCATCAACGCACCAATGCCCAGACTTACTACGGCTAACCCGATGGCTGCTCCTACCCGGCGATGAACATCCTGGCCGTAACTGATTTCCGTGACGGCTGAGGCGGGAATGGTTACGACCTCAGCTTTATCTTTCACCAGCCTAATTTGTTTCTCTTCGATGTAGACCTTCATGCCGGTTCCAGCTTTGGCGTCGGGGAGCGAGCCGCCGTCGTAAGTGACCTTGTAACCGTTATCTCCCGCTAGTGCGGCGATGGGAAGGGCTAGGCACAGGGCTAGGGCAAGCCAATTCTTCATGCTGTCTCCTTAGAATTTCCAGCTAGCACGATCTTGTAGGACTCGAAGGGACCCGTGGGCCGAAATTCCTCGTCCGGAAACAGAAGGAATTTGAGGGAAGGTGGAACGGGGGGATTATATACCGATCAAAGCGGAGAGGGATCGCTGGGTTGGCGGCCCACTCAAGCCTGGGTCGGCTGAGTGGGCACGGGCTCATCCAAGCTGACGAGAAAACCCGATCCCTCCGCTGCGCCGTCGCTTTCGCTCCGGCTCCGGTCGGGATGACAAGCGCGCCGAGCAAGCAGCAGGTCCATCCGCTGCGCCGTCGCTGCGCTCCGGCTCGACGCGGATCACAACGAGGGTGGGGGTCGGCTCAAGGGGACGGGTTTCGGCTACCCGGCTCAGGCCCGCGCCGACTTCACGTCCGTGTGCGAGAAGTCTCGGCCTTTGAATAGCAGCGGCTCTCCTTTGGATTTCGCCAGCGCATAGGAGAAGCAGTCCCCGAAATTCAGTTTGGCGGGGTGGCCGCTGGTTTTCCCGAAGTCGCGATAGGCCTGGCGCGCGATGTGGGCTTGCGCTTCGCTGACCGGCTCAATGGCGATCTGCGCGGTCTCGATCAATTCGTCGAAACGGCGACTCGCGATGGGATCTTTGCTGCCATCAATCACCGCTGCGGTTTCCACGTAGCTAACGGCCGACATACACGCTGAGGGGCGCGCTCGATGATTCTGACGAACTCGGGCGCTTCCGCTTCAAAGCGGAGAATGGCGACCAGAGCCGAAGTGTCGAGAATCATTTGGGCAGCCCTTTCTCGTCATAGAGAAGGTCGCCATGTTCGGCCGAGCGATAGGGCTCCTTCAGATGGGTGGCGCAGTCCCGTCCGATTTCGAGCAGCCGGTCGGAGAGCCTGGCAGTGTGTTTGTCTTTGTTCTCCACCTTCTTGAGCCGTTCGCGGACGGCTTCGGTAACCGCTTCAGTCAAGCTCTCTCCAGTGAGCCGGGCCAGCCGCCGGGCTAACTTGTGGGCGTCTTTGTTTTTAATGTTTAAGCTCACGGTAGATATTCTACCATCAGATTCTACCTTTCTACCATGTTATACGCACGCCATTTCAACGCACCTTGGGAGAGTAAAAACAGCAGGTCCCCATTCGACTCCCCCTCGTGTTCACTCGGCGTTCGCTCAGGGCAGGCTCTCCGCTGCGCCGTCGCTTTCGTTCAGGCTTCGGTCGGGATGACAAGAGATTGGGTGGAATGCCTTGCGGGGCGGTCTTTTCTTTGGTGCTGGCCTATACTGCCTGTCGTACTGCGCTACTGAAAAAGATCGCTATGGCGAATGGGGGATTTGGATGGCGAAGACGCCTGCATTATTTGATTGAGCGGCCGAGTAGCTGTGGTGACTGGGGGCAACGGCGGAATCGGGCGCGGCATTGCCTTGGGATTGGCGGAGGCTGGGGCGGCCGTCGCGGTGTTGGCGCGGAATGAGGAGAAGAGCCCGCAGGTGCTTTCGGAATTGAAGGCTATCGGCACTCCGGCGCTGGCTTTGAAGGTTGATGTGACCGATCGCGCCGGATTGGAGCCGGCGCTGAAACGGGTCGAGAAGGAGCTGGGTAGCGTTGACATCCTGGTGAACAATGCCGGCATCGTATCGCTGAGCGGCGGGGTTCTGCAGGAGAAGGCTGCGGATTGGGACAACGTTATCGAGACGCAACTCAACGCGGTTTTTCTGCTTTCGAAGATCGCGGCTGGAATCATGATTCGTCACAAAAAAGGCGGCAAGATTATTAATATCGGCAGCATGTATTCGTACTTTGGGTCGGGGCTGGTGCCCTCGTACAGCGCGGCGAAGGGGGCGATTGTGCAACTGACCAAGTCGATGGCGATTGAGCTGGC